>NZ_CM149982.1:0-3815000 GCF_056312175.1 Stappia sp. ABD4_338
CCAAAAACAAACCTCTCTCTACGATGAAAACCATATGGCTTTTGCCATCCAGACAAGCCGCCCTTCGGGGCGGCTTTTTGCGTTCGGGCGATGGATCTTGCGCCTCCGCAAGGCGATGACTTGTCATGACGGGCCGGCGCCGGCACGTTAAGGGCTCACATGTCTCCGCCGCAGGATCTCCTCATGTCACTGTTTCAGAAAAGCTTTCCGCGAACCCTGGAGGCGCTGGCCGGTCTGGCGAGAGAGGGCGAGCTGCTTGAGGCGTGGACTTTCGACGATGTGGAAGCCCGGCGTTCCGTCGAGAAAAGGTTTAAGGATGGCGGCATCCAGGCCCGTGTCCGGTCGGCCTACAAGCCCTTGCTTCACGCGTTTCTGGAGGACATATCTCTCGAGGGTGTCGAGCGCGTCGTCGTTCGCTATCCGCTGGCCCCGATTGGCCTGGCGGACCGGTTTCGCCTCGAGGCCTATCCGCTGGCTGCCCTCGTGGGTGATCGTGAGTTGACTTTCGACCGGCGGAGCGACGATGGCCTCTTATATGAGGTGGAGCTGACGCATTCCGACGGGCGCCATGAGGTTGTTGAGGTCCTTGCACCCAATCATGCGCACACCGGCGTCCACGGGGAGAAGCTGCTCTCGCCGACGGGGTGGGTCCGGATTGGCGGACAGGGTCCCGGCGCGCGACTGGAGAACGACGTCGAGCTGGCGTTCCACGAGACTGTTCGGGAAATCGCGTGTCACGACTGGGGCGCAGATGAGCCATTCTTCGAGGAGCTCAACATTCGGGTGGAGGTTCCGGCAAGAGACCGCGAACTTCCGTTCGGCGATGAAGTGGTCAGCATCTCCGAAGCCCTTCACGAGGATCTTTATTTCACACTGCTGGAGGTGTTCGCGAAACGGACGGGCCGACAGGCGGGCGACCGGACGCTCAAGCCCGGCCAGATCGTTCCCGAGATCTCGGGCGGTGCCGAGGCCGTCAGCGTGAGCGTGTCGCTGCGCGAACTGGATGCGATAGACATTGCCGGCGAACGGATGGAGCTTGAGGGAGCGGAAGATCCCTCGGACGTGAAGCAGATCCGTCGTGTGCTCGACAGTCTCGGTGGCGTTCGCTTGAGCGCACCGACGCGGTCGGGCAGGCAGGTCTTGGCCTGCCATGTTCGCGGGACGGACGCCGCCGTCATGATCTCCGGCGGACAGCACGCCAACGAGGGGACCGGCATCGTCGGCGCGCTTCGGGCGGGGCTTGAGCTGGGCATGCGCGACGACAGCCATTTTGTTCTGTCGCCGCTTGAAAACCCGGACGGCTACGCGCTCTTCCGCCGTCTCGTTGCCGGGAATCCCCGGCACATGCATCACGCGGCACGTTACACGGCGTTCGGCGATGACATGGAATACCGTGTGGAGGGGGCTCTGGGAGAAAGCCTTTTCGAGACGGAAATCAGGTCACGCTCGATCGCCGCAAGCGGTGCGAAACTGCATGTTACCCTGCATGGTTACCCGGCTCATGAGTGGGTGCGTCCCTTCAGCGGATACGTGCCGCATGGCTTCGAGGCGTGGACGCTCCCGAAAGGGTTCTTTCTCATCCTTCGCCACCATGCCGGCTGGCGCGAGCAGGCCGAAGCCCTCCTGGAGAAGGTGACAAGCCGTCTCTTAGATCTTTCGGACGTTCTCGCGCTCACGGCGCGCCAGCTCGAGATCTACCGGATCCATGCCGGCGAGCCGGATCTGCGGATGGTGAACGGGTTCCCCTGCATGGTGGCTGAGGATCCGAGGTCGCAGGCCCCGGTGGTGCTGATCTCCGAGTATCCTGACGAGACCGTCCATGGCGAGGATTTCCGGCTTGGCCAGGACGCGCAAAGGCGCACAGCCCTCGCGGCATATGACGCCTGGCAGGAAATTCTTCCCCGCAGCGTGTGAGACCTGCCGCGATGGGGCAAACTGTCAGAACCTGACACTCACCCTCCCACGAAGGCCGTGGTCATTGCTTTCGGCGGCAATGCGCCCGGAATAGGACAGCGACAGGGTGGCATCGCCGCGCGACACGGTCAGGCCGGCGTCGAGAAGTGCGGTGTCACGCGCAAGGGGCGCGCCGGCCACGGTGAATGCGGAGCCGCCGGAGAACGCGTTTCGAGCCAGCGGAACGACCTGGCCGAAGGCGTGCTGCCAGCCGGCGGAGGCCTCCAGCGTGGCTTGCATGTCTCCCAGGCTCATCGAGTGCCTCGCTCTCATGCCGAGAGTGGAAAATGTCGTGTCCATTCTCTGCCCGCTCGAAAAGAGCGCCGTCGCGCCGCCGCTTTCCGAGAACGCCTCACGGGTGCCGGCTACATGGGCGAGTGCGGCGAAGGGCTCGAACGTGGCCGTTGCAAGCTGTATGGAATAACCGGCCTCACCGAATGCCTGAAACGTGCCTGCGGTATAGGACGCGGTGAGCCGGTCGGCGATGGTGCCGATACCGGCCGTCCGGGCCGATGACACATCGTGCCATGTGTATCCGACACCTCCGCTCAGACCGAGCGCGCCCCTCCGGGTGCCGGCATAGGCGGCAAGATGGTAGTCGCGACTGGTGAGGGAGGCGTCGCCGGCACCGGACTCAAGCCGGCTTTCCCCGAACCCGGCCAGCACGCCGAGGCGCCATGTGGCGAGCGGGACATCCGCTCCGACGAAGATGCCTCCGGCGGAGTTCGTAGTGCGGGCCGCGTTGCCGTCACTGCGCGTGGTGCCCCAGGTTCCATATCCCTCGCTCCAGAGGCCGATGACGGGCAGGCGATCCGTTGGCGCCGCAAAGGGAGCAGTTCCGCGCGCAAAGGCCTGCGGTCTGGCACTTGCCCGGCGTGTCCGGTCGAAGGCGTCGCGAATGCGTGCCCCGGCCGCGCGACGGAGAAACGCGCTGTCGGCGATGAAGCGCCCTTGCGCGCTGGCGTGGCTTTCGCCCGAGAGCGTGTCGAGCGCGGCACGGGCTTCTTCCTCGTCGGTGGAGAGAAGAAGAGCCTCGCGGATGGCGCTTGAGGTCGGGAGCGACCCGATCCCTCCCGCCGTGGCGCGCTGGTTGCGCGTGCGGCCGATGTCGGCGAGCGTTCGCGCGTTGCGCCGGATTTCCAGCGTGACGTCGTTTCCCGTGCCGCCGGCATAGTCGAGGATCGTGTCGAAGAACACGAAGTTTGCGCCCGAAACGGTGCCGAATGTGCCGGCAACGGCATCGGCACCATCGTTCCGGATGATGACAAGCGGCCCCCCGGTGCCGTTCCATGCCGTTCCCGACGGGACCTGCAGGCGGATTTCCAGATCCGCTCCGGTGATGTCCACCGCTCCCGAGACGTCGACGGTGTCATGGGCGCTGTCGGAAAGGTCGACGACCAGCGTGCCGGAAAGCGTATAGTCGCCGGTGACCGACTGGCTGGCGAAACCGCCGTTGCCGGGGTCGTGATGCCCGGAAATCGTGACCGGACCGGCAAGCGTGCCCGCCCCGCCGAGTATCCCGTCCGCCGCGATCAGGACCTGTCCGCCAAGCGTGCCCTGAAGGTCCATCCGGCCACGGGTGACGGTCGTGGTTCCGGTGTAGCCTGCGGCGTTTCCGGTGAACGTCCAGTCGGCGGTACTGTCCTGTTCCAGCGCCTCGAAACCGTCGAACTGCAGACCGGCCCCAAGTCGTGACAGGTCGAATGTCCCGGAGCTTCCACCGGCCCCCGGCGCGTCGCCGAACACAAGGGTGTCCCGGGTTCCTCCGGCCGAAACGGTGCCGTTGATCGTACCGGTTCCCGCGGCGAGGATCAGGCGGTTCGTTCCCCCGGTAAAGGTGATCGCATTGCCGGCTGTTCCGTTCAGCCCGTTGATCGGATCGACGCCGCCCGAGCCGGCGGAAATCGTTCCGGCATTGTAGATCGTCAGGTCCGCCCCGGATATTCCGTCGCCGCCACGACCGTAGCGGCGGCTTGCCGTGGCTGACCCAAGGCCACCGTCGCCACCGGCGATGACGCCCTTGTTCTCGATGGCAAGGCCGGTCCCCTCGATGCCGTGTCCCGCATTTCCCCCGATGCCGCCAAAACTCTTCGACGTGTCGCTGGCATCGCCCGCGTCCCCGCCATTTCCACCACGGATCTCGCCTTCGTTGACGATGGCGATGTCACTGCCGGCAAATCCCCGGCCGCCATCGAAACCGTCGCCGCTGAAACTGTCGGGAGAGCTGCCGCCATCACCGCCATGGCCACCTTGCAGGCGTCCCCGGTTCAGGAGATCGTAGGCTCCCGAACCGGACAGGGCGTCTCCGGCGTCGCCGCCGCTTCCCGCAGCGGAAAAGCTTCCCTGGCCGTCGCCGCCGGCCCCGCCATTGCCTCCCCGGATCATCCCGCCGGTGCCGATGACGAGATCGCCGTTCAGGCGTGCGCCTTCGCCTCCGCCGCCTCCGCCGCCTCCGTCGGGGGCCCATGCATCGCCGCCGTCGCCTCCGTCGCCGCCGCCGTTGGTTCCCGGGGCGCCAGGTCCGGCGTTGCCGCCGTCAACACCGTCGGTTCCGCCTGACCCGCCATCGCCACCGGCGACGAGAGCATCAAGCTGGCCGTTGATGAAATCTCCCGACCGTCCGTCCTGACCGTCATATCCGAAGGAGCTGTCATTTCCTCTGCCGGGAGCCGCAAGTGCGTCCTCCTTGCCTGGCGTCGCTACGACGAGTGCCGTTCCAAGCGCAAGGGACAGCGCGTGCCGCGCGGCGATGCTCCTGTGTGGCCGCCGGTTGTGGAGGGGCTGCAGGGGACAGGGCATCTCGGGGGATTTCGGCATGGCAGGGAGAACTCTTCACCGGGGTCTTGCAGGTCGACGGCGGTGAACGATATGGAGGCGGTGAGAGCTAAGCCACGACTATTGTTTATCAATTTTCGCGGATTTATCATTTCCCGATGCCGGGGAGAGGGAAACCGGAGGAAGTTCTGCTGGCGGAAGACATGCCCCGGGATGAGGCCGGACGGGACCGGCCATCCGCACATGCGGACAATGCGCACACGTTCCGGCTGCGGGAGGGCGAGCTCAACCCCGTGCCCGGCGTGCGTGGCCAGTTCTCGACGATGACCTTCGACAACGGGCTTACCCTTCACCTTGGGGAGTTCGAGGTGGAGAACGATTGCATCCTGGACGTTCCGCCGCGATCCGGCGAACCCTGGGTCGGGGGCAGTATCCATATCCTGGGCAATTCGGTGATGCGGCTGCCCGACGGGCGGTGCGTTCCCCGGTATGAACAGCACACCGTGCTCAACAGGATCGACATGCCGGGAACGGCGTTCCTGCTCGATGGAGGACAGACCGTTCGTCACATGTCGGCGGTGATCCCCGTCAAGGCGCTGAAAGACATGCTGGATGAGGAGACGGCCGGCGGGCTTGCTCCTTTTCTCGATCCGCAAGGGGACGTCTGTGCGGTGGAGACCGTTCCGACGACCGGCCGGATCAGGTCACTGGCGACCAGCCTGTTTTCGGAGCGATCGCCGGGGCCGGGACGAAGATTGCGGCTTCAGGGCATAGCGTCGCTCGTCCTGGCGGAGGTGATCGACGGGTACAGCCAAGCATCGAGCGCGAGAGCTCTGGACGCGGCCGACTGGCAATATCTTGGGCTCGAGGGCACCATCAGGCGGATCCGCGAAGGGCTGGGCACGCCCCTTTCGGTGGAGCAACTGGCTGCCGAGGCGGGCATGTCGGCTCACCGGCTGAACCGCCTGTTCCTGCAGGAAACGGGGCGCAACTGCGCCGACTACATTCGCGGGGAACGGATGACGCGGGCGCAGTCCTTCCTGCTCTCGGGCCGGTTCACGGTGAAGGAGGTCGCCGCTTCCGTGGGGTTCAACCATGTCAGCAATTTCACGCGCGCCTATCGCGAGCGTTTCGGCGAGACGCCCTCGCGCGCGATCCGGAGGGTCCGGCCCTGACGCGCCTGACACGGACCAGGGGACGACGCCTTCCGCCTTATTCGTGAAGCGCAAGGCCGCTGCCGGCCTGTTCCGCGAAGACCCGTGTGTCGAGTTCGTGGAGGCCGCGCGCCAGCGTTCCGCGCAAAACGAGATCCTCTTCCCAGTCGATGGGATCGATGGCCGCGCGCGGCTGCAAGTCGTCGACCAGGGCTTCGCGCAGGGCCGCCTCGACGGCCGGGGCGAGAAGCGGCCAGGCCGGCATCGCGCCGCCGGTGACCGCGATGCGGCGCGGATCGAGTGTCGCCGACAGTCTGGCGAGGGCGTAGCCAAGAGCGGTTCCGGCGGAGGCAAAGGCCTCCCGGGCGCCCTTGTTGCCGGCCTCGGCGGCGCGGACCAGATCCGGAATGGTTGCGGTTTCCTCGTCAACCCGTGCGGGCTGGGTCTGCGGGTCGAGCCCGAGCGCAACGCGCTTGATGGCATAGTCGCCGAGATAGGCCTCGAGGCAGCCGCGCCGCCCGCAGCGGCACAGGGCGCCACCGGGGATATGATTGGCGTGGCCGATTTCCGCCGCCGCGCCCGTCTCGCCGACAAAGAGCCGGTTGTCGACGAAGAGCCCCATGCCGACGCCGTAGTCGATGAAGATCACGGCGAAGGTTCCCCCGTAGCGCTCGGGATCGACCTGATGCAGGGCCTCGGCGATCATGTTGGTGTCGTTGGACAGGCGGCAGGGCACGCCGAATGCCGCCTCCATGGGAGCGACGACGGGAACGTTGCGTTCGCTGAAGGCGGGCGACCAGGCGACGGTGCCTTCGCTGTCGTCGACGACACCCTGTGCGGCAATGGAAATGATGGACGGACGCACGCCGCCGGCAATGCCATCCAGAAAGCCCCTTGCTGCCTTGACCAGTGTCTCGCCGAAGCTCGATGCCATCGTCGTTTCGGAGGCGAACCCCGCTCCGCCGCGGGCGAGCACCGCTCCGGCATAGTCGGCAAGCGCAAACTCGATCTTGTTGACCGACAGCTTGACCGCGAGCACCCGCGCGGCTCCGCCGTCGAGGGATAGCAGGGCCCGGGGACGGCCGCGGGTGGCGCGGGTTTTCTGCTCAGGGTCCTCGATGCCCGTGACAATGCCCTCGGAGATCAGGTCGGAGGTGATTGAGGTGACGGTCGCCGGGCTCAGCCTGGTCTCGCGGCCAAGGTCGATCCGCGCCTGTGCGCCGATACGGCGCAACGCCTGCAGGAGGACAGAACGGTTCTGTCGCCGGATCTTGTCGCGATCGGCCTTTTCGGTCATGCGAGTCCCACCCTCATGCCTGTCACACGAGCGTTTCATCCCTTGCCACGATAATGGCGTGAGGCGCACACTTTCGATGCGCCGTGCCGTCCGGCCCCTGCCCGGTTCTTCTGCCGTGTGCTTGCCGGAACCGCACGAAACGTGCGCCGCCGGCCGGAGCCCAGTTGCATGGCGAAACCATGTTGACAGGGCAGTCCGATTGGAGCAACTTTTTTTCGGGTGCCAAAAAAAATAACGAAAAGGGTGCGGGCGGGAGGCCCGAAAGCACCGGCACCTCGAGGAAGTGACGTCTTGCCGTGTGGATGGAGGATCCGGCGGGGACGAACGGGAGGAAAACCTATGAGCAGGATTCACAAGCTTGTCGCGGGCGCGCTTCTGGCCGCCATGACGGTTCCGGCCGCTGCCCAGGACATCACGGTCGGCGTGAGCTGGTCCAACTTCCAGGAAGAGCGCTGGAAGACGGACGAGGGTGCCATCAAGAAGGCGCTCGAGGCCGCCGGTGCCGAGTATGTCTCCGCCGATGCGCAGAGTTCCTCGGCCAAGCAGCTTTCCGATGTCGAGGCGCTGATCGCGCAGGGCGTCGACGCGCTCATCATTCTGGCGCAGGATTCCCAGGCGATCGGACCGGCCATCCAGGCGGCCGCGAACGAAGGCATTCCGGTGGTCGGCTACGACCGCCTGATCGAGGATCCGCGCGCCTTCTATCTGACCTTCGACAATGTCGAGGTCGGCCGGATGCAGGCCCGCGAGGTCCTGAAGCTGGCGCCGGAAGGCAACTACGTGATGATCAAGGGATCGCCGACGGATCCGAACGCGGACTTCCTGCGTGGGGGCCAGCAGGAGGTGCTGCAGTCCGCGATCGACGCCGGCAAGATCAAGATCGTCGGCGAGGCCTACACCGATGGCTGGCTGCCGGCCAACGCACAGCGCAACATGGAGCAGATCCTCACCGCGCAGAACAACGAGGTCGACGCGGTCGTCGCCTCCAACGACGGTACGGCTGGCGGCGCTGTCGCGGCGCTGACCGCGCAGGGCATGGAAGGCATCCCGGTGTCCGGGCAGGACGGTGATCATGCGGCGCTCAACCGTGTGGCCCGCGGCACGCAGACCGTTTCCGTCTGGAAGGATGCCCGTGAGCTTGGCAAGGTCGCCGGCGAGATTGCCGTGGCAATGGCCAAGGGCGGCTCGATGGATGCTGTCGAGGGGGCCGGAAAGTGGACCTCTCCGTCCGGCACGGAGCTGACCGCGCGCTTCCTGGCGCCGATTCCGATCACGAAGGACAACCTCGACGTGGTCGTCGATGCGGGCTGGATCACCAAGGATGCGCTCTGCCAGGGCGTGAGCGACGGTCCCTCGCCCTGCAACTGATGGCCTGTTGACGTCACCTCCCGCCCCGCAAGGAGGGGCGGGGCCTTGCGTGCCGTGTTGCCCGTGTGGTGACGGCGCGCGAGGGGTGGCGTCCAGCAAGCTGGAGCTTTCCCATGTCCGATTCCGCGCTTCCGGCAGGCAAGTCCGCAACCTCTCGCGGCTTCTTTTCCGCGCTGCAGGTCGATACCCGCCTGCTCGGCATGATCGGCGCCTTCGCCGTGCTGTGCCTGGTGTTCAACGCGTTCACCGGCGGCAACTTCCTGACGCCCCGCAACATCTTCAACCTGACGATCCAGACCGTGTCCGTCGCGATCATGGCGACCGGCATGGTGTTCGTCATCGTCACCCGGCACATCGACCTGTCGGTCGGTTCCCTGCTGGCCACTGTCGCCGCCGTGATGGCCATGGTTCAGACCCATGTGCTTCCGGTGACCCTCGGCCTCGGGCTCGAGCATCCCGCGATCTGGATCCTTGCCATTCTGTCCGGCGTCGTGGTCGGCGCGATCATCGGAGCGTTCCAGGGTGTCCTGATCGGCTATCTCGGCATTCCGGCCTTCATCGTCACGCTGGGCGGGCTGCTGGTCTGGCGCAATACGGCGTGGTTCATCACCGACGGCCAGACGATCGGCCCGCTCGACGCGCGCTTCACCCGGATCGGCGGTATTGGCGGAACTCTGGGCGAAACATGGTCCTGGGTCTTCGCGGCCGTCGCGGTCGCCGCAGCCCTCGGCCTGCAGTTCGCCTCGCGCCGGCGCAAGGCAACGCATGGCTTCCCGGTCAAGCCCGTATGGGCGGAAGCGACCCTGTCCGCGATCATCACGGCGGCAATCGTCGGCTTCATCGCCATCCTCAATGCCTACGAGATCCCGACAAGGGTGCTGCGGCGCGACTTCGCCGCGCGCGGACTGGAAATGCCGGAAGGCTATGCCGCATCCTACGGCTTGCCCTACTCGGTGCTGCTTCTGATCCTGGTCGCCATCGTCATGACCCTGGTGGCGCAGCGCACCCGGCTCGGTCGCTACATCTTCGCCACGGGCGGCAATCCGGACGCCGCCGAGCTTTCGGGCATCAACACCCGCCTGCTGACGGTCAAGATCTTCGCCATCATGGGCGGGCTTTGCGCCTTGTCGGCGGCGGTTGCCTCGGCACGCCTCGGCTTTTCCACCAATGACATCGGTACGCTCGACGAACTGCGGGTCATTGCGGCGGCCGTGATCGGCGGGACCGCGCTTTCCGGCGGCATCGGCACCATCTACGGCGCCATTCTCGGCGCCCTCATCATGCAGTCGCTGCAATCGGGCATGGCGATGGTCGGGGTGGATGCGCCGCTTCAGAACATCGTTGTCGGCGTCGTTCTCGTCGTCGCCGTTCTCGTCGACATCCTCTACCGCAAGCGCACGGGAGACTGAGCCATGGCAACTCCCCTCGTGGAGATGAAGGACATCTGCATCTCCTTCGGCGGCGTCCACGCGGTCGATCACGTAAGCGTCGATCTCAATCCGGGCGAGGTCGTTGGCCTGCTCGGGCACAATGGCGCGGGCAAGTCCACCCTCATCAAGATCCTGTCCGGGGCCTACCGGTCGGACAGCGGGCAGATCCTCATCGACGGCAAGCCGGCGACGATCAACAGCCCGCGCGACGCCCGCAACTACAACATCGAGACGATCTACCAGACGCTCGCGCTCGCCGACAATCTGGATGCCGCCTCGAACCTCTTTCTCGGCCGCGAGATCGTCACGCCCTTCGGCTTTGTCGACGACGATGCGATGGAGGCCGAGACGCGCAAGATCATGTCGCGGCTCAATCCGAACTTCCGCAAGTTCAAGGCACCGGTGAAGGCGCTGTCCGGTGGTCAGCGACAGTCCGTGGCGATCGCGCGCGCGGTCTACTTCAATGCCCGCATTCTCATCATGGACGAGCCGACGGCGGCGCTTGGCGTTCAGGAGACGCAGATGGTCTCCGAGCTGATCCAGGAGCTGAAGAAGCAGGGCCTCGGGATTTTCCTCATCTCGCACGACATTCATGACGTGTTCGATCTCGCCGACCGGGTGGCGGTGATGAAGAACGGCCAACTGGTCGGATCGGCACGCACGCAGGACGTGACCAAGGACGAGGTGCTCGGCATGATCATCCTTGGCAAGTGTCCGGCCGGCGCCACGCCCGGCCCCGGGGCCTTCGCGGAGCAGCCGGCGGCATGATGCGCCGCGGCAAGTGACTTGTCCGGCGGGAAAAATTCCGCCGGACCGCAATCGCAAGAGGGGTTCTCATCCACGCGAGCATCCCGTAACATCCAATTCATGAATGCGCCCCCGCCCGTCGCAGACGACTTTGCGCTGTTCCTCGATTTCGACGGAACCCTGGTGGAAATCGCGCCAACGCCCACGTCCATCGACATTGCACCGGCGCTTGCCGGTCACCTGAAGCGGCTGGAGCGACGACTGGCCGGCGCGCTGGCGCTCGTCAGCGGCAGATCCATCAGGGAACTGGACGACTTTCTGGATCCGCTCGATCTTCCGGCCGCCGGCCTGCACGGGCTGGAGACGCGGTTTCGTGCCGGAGAGCCGGCGGAGCCCGCGCCGGTCGGACCCGAAATCGCCATGCTCAAGGAAGCGCTCTCGGGCAGCGGCCTGCTGTCGCGCGGCGTGACACTCGAGGACAAGGGGGCGGCGCTCGCCGTCCATTACCGCATCGCGCCTGACTGCGAGGAGGCGGTGATGGAGGTGATGCGGCAGGTGCTCGAGGGGCTGCCCGACCTTCACCTGGTGCGCGGCAAGATGGTGGTGGAGGCAAAGCCCGCCTACCGCGACAAGGGGTGGGCCGTCTCGCGCTTCATGGAAATGGACCCTTTCAGGGGGCGTACGCCGGTCTTCGTCGGAGACGACGTCACGGACGAGGACGGTATCCGCATGGCGCAGGCGCTGGGCGGCTTCGGCATCAAGATCGGCGATGGGCACTCCGAGGCCCGCTTTCGCCTTGCCGGCGTCGAGGAGGTCCACGCCTGGCTGGAGGAGACCGTCTCGGCGCGCGCCCGCCCTCCCTCCCGAACCACGACGCCCAGGAGCGATAGCGAATGATCCCTCCCGCGACCGAAAAGCCTTCGCTCGACCTCGCCATGATCGGAAACTGCTCGTTTGCGGCGCTCGTCGACAAGATGGCGCGCATCGTGTGGTGCTGTCTGCCGCGTTTCGATGGTGATCCGGTGTTCCACTCGCTGCTCGGCACGCGCGGCGAGGCCGGGGACGGAGCTTTCGCGATCGAGCTGGAAGGCGCGGTGCGCAGCGAGCAGCACTATCATGAAAATACGGCCGTCGTGGTGACCCGGCTGCATGACGCATCGGGCAATGCCATCGAGATCACGGATTTCGCGCCACGTTTCCAGACCAAGGGGCGCATGTTCCGTCCCACGGCAATCGTGCGTCGCGTTCGGCCCATCGCCGGGCATCCGCGCATTCGCGTGCGTTGCCGGCCGCGCTTCGCCTATGGCGCGCGCGATCCCGAGACCACCTTCGGCTCCAACCATGTGCGCTGGGTGGGAAATGGCCAGACGCTTCGGCTTACCACCAATGCGCCGGTCACCTATGTGCGCGACGAGATCCCCTTCCTGCTCGATGCCCCGGTTTCCTTCTATCTCGGGCCGGACGAGAGCCTGACCCGGCATCCGGAGGCACTTTGCGGCGAGTTCGAGGAAGAGACCGCGCGCTACTGGCGTTTGTGGACGCGGCGGCTCGGTCTGCCGCTCGAGTATCAGGATGCGGTGATCCGGGCTGCGATCACCCTCAAGCTGTGCACCTTCGAGGAAACCGGAGCGATCGTGGCGGCGGTGACGACATCCATTCCCGAAGCCGCCGACAGCGAACGGAACTGGGACTATCGCTATTGCTGGCTGCGGGATGCGTTCTTCGTCGTCCGTGCCCTCAATTCGCTCTCCGAAATGGAGACGATGGAGAACTACCTCCGTTACATCAACAATATCGCCTCCATGACCAACGGTGACCACGTGCAGCCGCTCTACGGTATCGCGCTGGAAAAGACGCTCGTGGAGGATCAGGTCGACCTGCCGGGCTATCGCGGCATGGGACCGGTGCGCATCGGCAATCAGGCCTATGAGCACTTCCAGCACGACGTCTATGGCAACATCGTTCTGGCGGCGTCGCAGGCGTTTTTCGACAAGCGGCTTCTGCGTCAGCCGGGCGTTGACGATTTCGCCCGCCTCGAGGTGATCGGCGAGCGGGCCTTTGCCATGCACGACCAGCCCGACGCCGGGCTTTGGGAACTCAGGACCCGCGCGCGCGTCCACACGTCATCGTCGTTGATGTGCTGGGCCGCCTGCGACCGGCTCGCGCGCATCGCCCCGACCTTCGGGCTCGAGGCGCGCGCGGAGATCTGGCGCGAACGGGCGGAGCGGATCCGGGCGACGATCCTGGAGCAGGGCTGGAACGAGAAGGTCGGGGCCTTCGTGGAGAGTTTCGGCGGCCACGATCTCGACGCCAGCCTTCTGCTCATCGCCGAGGTGGGTTTCCTGCCGCCGCGCGACCCGCGGTTCATCGCCACCGTGGAGCGGATCGGCGAGAAGCTTCGCCGGGGCAATCATCTCTTCCGCTACCATGCGGCGGATGATTTCGGTGCGCCGGAAAACGCCTTCAATATCTGTACCTTCTGGTACATCGACGCGCTCGCCCGGATCGGACGGACCGAGGAGGCGCGCGACATCTACGAGACGATGCTCTCCTGTCGCAACCATGTCGGACTGCTGTCCGAGGATACCTCGCCTGGAACGGGGGAGATGTGGGGCAACTTTCCGCAGACCTACTCCATGGTCGGGATCATCAATGGTGCGGTGCGTCTCTCGGCGCGCTGGGAAGACGTGGTCTGATCTCCTCCGGCGGTCCCGGACGCGGACCGCGCCCGGGAACCTGGGACCGGTGTTCGGCGTTCGCCACAGGCGGGGCGATGCGTGGCCGTTTGTGGCCGCAAATCCGTACCGCGAGTTTTCCTCCAAGGCCCTTGGCCTTGCCACCAACGATACCAGCAGGAGGTTCTGTCCATGTCCCGTCTCGTCATCGTCTCCAACCGTGTCGGTCCTCTCAAGGACACCGGACGGGCTGGCGGGCTGGCGGTGGCGCTCGTGGACGCGCTCAACGAGACGGGCGGCCTCTGGTTCGGTTGGTCCGGGGGCATATCGGAAGAGGGAACCTTCGGCCCGCTTCAGGAGGGCGGCTCGCGCAAGGTGTCGATGGCGACCATCGACATGACCCAGGCCGATTATGACGAGTTCTACGTCGGTTTCGCGAACAAGACCTTGTGGCCGGTGCTGCACTATCGGCTCGACCTTGCCGTTTTCGACCGCCGCGCGGAGGAGGGCTACCGGCGTGTCAATGAGCGTTTCGCCGTCCGCCTTCGTCCGCTGGTCCAGTCCGACGACATCATCTGGGTCCACGACTATCATTTCCTGTCGCTCGCGGCCGAACTTCGCGCCATGGACGTCGGAAATCCGATCGGCTTCTTCCTCCACATTCCCTTCCCGGCTCCGGAAATCCTTGCCGGGCTTCCGAACGCGGCCACGCTGGTGCGGCGGATGCTTGCCTATGACGTGATCGGCTTCCAGTCGAAGCGTTGCGCGGACAATTTCCGCCGTTTTGCCATCGAGGAACTAGACCTCGTGCTCGAGGGGGAGGATGTCCTGAAGGTCGAAGGCCGGCGGGTCACCGCGCGTGCCTTTCCCATCGGGATCGATGCCGCCGGCTATTCCAAGCAGGCCATGTCGCCGGAGGCGCGCCGGGCGATGGCGCGCATGGAAAAGCTGCTCAACGGACGCCAGCAGATCATCGGTGTCGACCGGATCGACTATTCAAAGGGCCTGCCCGAACGGTTCCGCGCCTTCGAGCGCCTTCTGGAGGACTATCCGGAAAACCGGGGGCGGGTGAGCCTGATGCAGGTTGCCCCGCCCTCGCGTTCCGAACTCGATGCCTATGTCGAGATCCGCCGGGAGCTCGAGGAACTGACGGGACACGTGAACGGACGGTTCGGCGATCTCGACTGGGTGCCGATCCGCTACATGACGCGGTCCTTCCAGCGACGGGCGCTGGCGGGCATCTATCGTTCAAGCCGCGTGGCGCTGGTCACGCCGCTGCGTGACGGCATGAACCTGGTCGCGAAGGAATATGTCGCCGCGCAACGGGCGGAGGATCCGGGCGTGGTGGTGTTGTCGCGGTTCGCGGGCGCGGCGGAGCAGATGCCGGAGGCGCTGATCGTGAACCCGCATTCCGCCGAAGGGGTTGCCGCAAGCCTCCAGCATGCGCTGACCATGTCGCTTGAAGAAAGGCGCCAGCGCTGGCAGGCGCTGTTCGACAGGCTTTGCGAGGAGGATGCGGCGAGCTGGGCGCGGTCCTTCATGGACACCCTGCGGCAGGTGCACTGACCCGCCGCAGACTTGTCGTTTCAGGACATCAACGGCTTATTCGGCCGCGTCGGTCTTGATCACGCCGCGGCGGATCTGGTCTTCCTCGATGGACTCGAACAGGGCGCGGAAGTTGCCTTCCCCAAAGCCCTCGTCGCCCTTGCGCTGGATGAACTCGAAGAAGATCGGACCGATCACGGTCTTGGAGAAGATCTGCAGCAGGATCTTGGTCATGCCGCCGTTCACGACGCCCTCGCCGTCGATGAGGATCCCGTGCGTCTTCATCCGTTCGATGGGCTCGTCATGACCGTTCACGCGGTCGTGGGACCGTTCGTAATAGGTGTCCGGCGGTCCGGGCATGAACTTCAGCCCGTTGTCGGCGAGGCGGTCGGTTGAATCGTAGATGTTGTCGGTCCCGACCGCGATGTGCTGGATGCCTTCGCCCTTGTATTTCTTCAGGTATTCCTCGATCTGGCTGGTATCGTCCTTGGACTCGTTCAGCGGGATGCGAATCTTGCCGCAAGGCGATGTAATCGCGCGGCTGACGAGGCCGGTGATGCGCCCGTCGATGTCGAAGAAGTGGATCTGGCTGAAGTTGAACAGGTCGCGATAGAAGTCCCACCACTTGTCCATGTTGCCGCGATAGACGTTGTGGGTCAGGTGATCGAGGTAGTAGAAGCCGACGCCCTCGGGCTTCGGATTCCGCTCGTCCAGCCACTCGAAGTCGGCGTCATAGGCGCTCCCCGACGCGCCGTAGGTCTCGACGAAATAGAGCAGCGAGCCGCCGATGCCGACGATCGCCGGAACGTCGAGGGTCTTGTCGTCGCCCTCATAGGGCGTTGCGCCCCTGGCAACCGCATGATCGAACGCGTGTTTCGCGTCGACCACACGCCAGGCCATCGACGGCGCGCAGGGGCCGTGCTCCTCGACGAAGCGCATGGCGTGGGAGCCGGGCTCGGCATTCAGCACATAGGTGATGTCGCCCTGGCGATAGAGGGTGATCGCCTTGCTGCGGTGGCGCGCGACGGGCTCGTACCCCATGCGGCGGAACAGCGCGTCGAGCTTTTCGGGCTCGGGATGAGAGAACTCGACGAACTCGAAACCGTCGGTCCCGGCCGGGTTGTCCTCGGTGATCTTCGCGGGCGGTGCGTCGTGCGGAAAGGGTCCCATGGTGTCCTCCTCAAGACTGTGAGTGACCGGAGACGGTCCGGTCCCGTGCCTTCAAGTATGGGGCGGAGGACGTGCAATGAGTGTGCAATCGGCTTAGTTTCGGCGGAGAATTTCGAAAACTTGTGCGAATTTTGTATGGATCATGCACGAAATGAGCGAGCTCGACGGATTCGATACGAGGCTTCTCGTCCTCCTGCAGGACGACGCCGGACTGACCAACCAGCAGCTGGGCGACCGGATCGGCCTTTCGGCCTCCCAGGTCTCCAGGCGGCGCCAACGCCTGGAACAGGCGGGAGTGATCCGGCGCTACCGGGCCGATATCGATCCGCTCGCGACGGGATTTTCCGTGGTCGCCTATGTCGGGGTGGCGCTGCAGGCGCACAGCCGTCAGAACGCGAGCCGGTTTCGCGATCTGGTGCGCATGTTGCCGGAGGTGCAGGAGGCCCATGCACTGACCGGGGACGTGGATTACATGCTCAAGGTGGTGGTGACCGACCTGCCTGCTCTGTCGCGCTTCATCAACGACGAACTGCTGCCGCATGACTCGGTGCGCAACGTGCGGTCCTCCATCGCCATGGAGACGCTGAAGGACGACAACCGCCTGCCGTTCCCGGCCGCGTTGCGCTGACGTTCCGCTCGCGGCCCCGGCTTGCTTGCAAGCCCGCTCGGGTGACCCCATCTGACAGGGCGGCCGGCCTGATGTCGCCGCAGCCGACAGACCCCAAAGGAGCCCTGGCGATGTTCGACGCGAAATCCCTTCTCGACCAGTTTCTCGGCGCCGGCGGCCAGTCGGGTGGCGGGACCGGTGATGCCGCGCGCCGGTCGTCCGGGTCCGATGACCTGATGGCGCGGGGGCGGGACTTCCTGTCGAACCAGGGTGGCGGTCTCGCGCTTGGCGGCATTGCCGGCCTGCTTCTGGGGTCCAAGACCGGACGCAAGGTCGGCAAGACGGCGCTGACCTATGGTGGCATGGCGCTGGTGGCCGGCCTTGCCTACAAGGCGTATCAGGGATACCGGGCGAACCAGGACGGCACCGCGCGTCCGCAGTCTCCCGCCGGGAACCCGGCGGCCCTGGAGGCGCCGAAGGGCACCGGATTCGATCCCGCGCAGGCGCCCGGCGGCGCGGACGCCTTCGCCGTGACGCTGCTGAGCGCGATGATCGCGGCCGCCAAGGCCGACGGGCATATCGATGCCGAGGAGCAGGGGCGCATCTTCGACAAGATCGCGGAAGCCGGACTCGATTCGGAGGCGAAAGCATTCCTGATGGACGAGCTTCGCGCGCCGCTCGACCTTGATCGCATCGTGTCGGGCGCGCGCACGCCCGAGCAGGCGCTGGAGGTCTATGCCGCCTCGCGCCTGGCCATCGAGCCGGATCTTCCGGCGGAAAAGGCCTATCTGGACATGCTGGCCGCACGGCTCGGCATCGAGCCCGATCTGGTCGCGGAGGTCGATCTGGCGGTGCGCGAGGCGCAGGCCGCGTCCTGAACCTTCGACGACTTGCCTTCCCCCCTCGGGCAGGGCATCGTTCCCCCAAACATGCAAGGCCCGTGCTTTTCGGGCCGAAGGGAGGAGCGATGCCGGGGGACGTGCGCGATCTGGGCGCCTGGGACTATGTGATCGTCGGGGCCGGATCGGCGGGCTGCGTGCTCGCCAACAGGCTTTCCGCGGATCCGGACATGAAGGTTCTCCTGCTCGAGGCGGGCGGACGAGACGACTATATCTGGATCCACATTCCCGTCGGATACCTCTACTGCATGGGCAATCCGCGCACGGACTGGGGCTTCAAGACCGCCCCGGAAGCGGGATTGAACGGCCGCTCGCTGGCCTATCCGCGAGGACGTGTCCTGGGCGGATGCTCGGCGATCAACGGCATGATCTACATGCGCGGACAGGCGCGTGATTTCGACGGCTGGCGCCAGGCGGGCCTTGAGGGCTGGGGCTGGGACGACGTGCTGCCGCTGTTCCGCCGCGCCGAGGATCATTACGAACTGTCCGACGATGTACATGGGCAGGGCGGGGAGACTCGCGTCGAGCAGCAGCGCCTGTCCTGGGACATTCTCGATGCCGTGCGCGATGCCTGTGAGGAAATCGGCATTCCGAAGGTCGACGACTTCAACCGTGGCGACAATTTCGGGTCCTCCTATTTTCATGTCACGCAGCGCGGCGGCATTCGCTGGACGGCGGCCAAGGGCTTCCTGAAGCCTGTCGCGGGCCGGCCCAATCTCAAGGTCGTCACCGGCGCGCAGGCGCGGCGCATCGTCCTGGGCGAGACCGGGCGGGCCGAGGCGGTCGAACTGACCGTGGACGGCGTTCCCGCGATCGCCCGTGCCGATGGGGAGATCATCCTGTCGGCCGGAGCCATCGGTTCGCCGCAACTGCTGGAGCTGTCGGGCATCGGCGATCCGAAGGTTCTGGGCAAGACCGGCATCGATACGCTGGTCGAGGCGCCATCCGTCGGCGGGAACCTGCAGGACCATCTCCAGATCCGCACGATCTTCAAGGTGTCAAACGCCGTCACGCTCAACGAACGGGCAGGTTCGCTCTTCGGCAAGGCGCGTATCGCGCTCGAGTACGCGCTGTCGCGGTCGGGGCCGATGTCGATGGCACCGTCGCAACTCGGCGTCTTCGCCAGGTCCGCCCCGGCCTTCGAGACCGCGAACGTGGAATTCCACGTCCAGCCGCTGTCCCTCGACAAGTTCGGTGAGCCCCTGCATCCCTTCCCGGCGATTACCCTCAGCGTCTGCAACCTGAGGCCGGAGAGCCGGGGCAGCGTGCATGTGGTTTCGCCCGATGCGGCGGCCCATCCCGAGATCCGGCCCAACTATCTGGCGACCGCCGGGGACTGCCAGGTCGCGGCCGACAGCATCCGCCTCGCCCGGAAGGTGATGGCCAGCGACGCCATGCAGCCGTTCTCGCCGCGCGAGCACCTGCCGGGAGCGCTCGTGCGCTCCGACGAGGATCTGGCCCGGGCAGCCGGCGACATCGGCACGACGATCTTCCATCCGGTGGGAACTTGCCGTATGGGAAGCGACGAGGCCTCGGTGGTCGACGCGCGTCTCAACGTGCGCGGCGTGCCGGGTCTCCGGGTGGCCGATGCGTCGGTGATGCCGACGATCACCTCGGGCAACACCGCCGCGCCGACGATGATGATCGCGGAGAAGGCGGCGGAGATGATCCGCGCGGACCGGCGCGCCGCGATGCCTGCCGGACGGGCCGCGAGCGTCGGCGGGTAAGCCGGCGCAGGCGCTGCGACACGGGTACCGCAGAACAGGCAGGGCGGAATACATGCTGATGCGCAAGGCAAGGCGTCATGGCGCGCATCTTCTTGTCGCGGGCATCGCGTTGCCGGCGGTCGTGCTCGTCGGCTGGATCACCTTCGTCACCGCCGACCGGCTCTTCGGCGCCGAGGTCGTCACCCGGGCCGATGCCATCCTGTCGGTGCAATCGGCGACGCTTGAGCGCCAGCTCGACAAGTTCCGCCTTCTGCCGCCGCTCCTCGCGCAGCGCCCGGACGTGCGCGCACTGATTGCCGCCCGCGACAGGGACAAGGGCGAGCGTACGGCGGCGATTGCCGCCGGCATGGCGGGCGCGGACGAGGTTGCCTTCCTCGACCGGCAGGGCGTTCTTATCGCAACGAGCCACCTCGTACCGCGTCTGGCCATCGTCTATCCGCAGGATATCGGGCCGTTGCCTTTCGCCGAGGCGCTGGAGGGGCGACTGGGGCGTGCCTATCGTCAGGGAACGCCCCAGGCTCCCGGATCCTATGTTTTCGCCTCGGCCGTGCGCGACGAGACGGGCGTGATCGGCGTCGTGGCGGTACGGGTCAGTCTCGCGGAAGTGGAACAGGCATGGGCCCTCACCCCGGCGCCCATCGTCGCCGTGGATGCCGACGGGTCGATTGTCGCTTCCAACCGTGCCGAATGGCGCGGCCAGAAGCTTGGCACCCATGTACAGGCGACCGGCGCGCGGACCGTTCGACAGCGCGTGGCGGGAGAGAGTGGCCGCTCGGGGCCCGGAGGCGAGGCCGGCGCCATGACGGTGCGCATCAACGGAGATGACCGGGGCGCACCCTATCTGATGGTCGACCGGACGCTGCCGGTTCTCGACTGGCGCATCGCCGCCTTCGCCGACCTTTCGGACGCCGTGTCGCAGGCGCGCAAGGCCACGGCCATTGCGGTTCTCCTGATGCTGCTTCTGTCCGGCGGCGCGTGGGTCGCGGCCGACCGGCGACAGGCGGCGCTGCGCCGGATGCGCGAGAACCGGCTTTCGGCCCTGCGTCTGGAGCGCAAGGTGAGGTCGCGAACCCGGGATCTGTCGGAAGCCAACCGCCGCCTTGCCGAGGAGGTGAGGGAACGCGAGGCGGCCGAGGCCGAATTGCGCTCCATGCAGGCGGATCTCGTGCAGGCGGCCAAGATGGCGACGCTAGGGCAGATGTCGGCGGCGCTTTCACACGAGTTCAACCAGCCGCTTGCCGCGATCCGCTCCACCGCCGACAACGCGCGCCTTTTCATCGAGCGCGAGAAGCCGGAGCGGGCGCTTTCCGGCCTCGACCGTATCGTCGGCATGGTCGAGCGGATGGCCGAGATCTCGAGAATCCTCAAGGGATTCAGCCGCCGGGCCGGAACCGACCTGAAACCGACGGCCGTCAAGCCGGCGCTCGACGAAGCGGTCATGCTGCTCTCGCCAAGGCTCAAGCAGTCCGGTGCAAGTCTTGTCATCGATCCGGTCGATCCGTCGATCCGGGTCCTGGGCGGCCATGTGCGGCTGGAGCAGGTGCTGCTCAATCTGGTGGCCAATGCCCTCGATGCCGTGGAGGGGCGCACGGACGGGCTCGTGCGTGTCGAGGTCCGGACACTGGAAGACGGCAATGTGGTCATCCGGGTCGCGGACAACGGGCCGGGGATCGATGCGGATGTGATGGCCCGGGTCTTCGACCCCTTCTTCACCACCAAGGATGTGGGAAAGGGCTTGGGACTGGGATTGTCGATCGCCTACAAGATCGTTCACGACTTTTCGGGAACGCTCGTCGCGGGCGCCGCGCCGGAGGGCGGGGCGGAGTTCACCGTGCGGCTTCGCGCGGCCGATGCGGCCCTCGACGCGGCGCAGTAACCCGGCAGGCAAGCGAATACGGCGGGGGGTACATGGACAGGGCAAGTGTCTTGCTGGTCGACGACGAGCCGGAGCTGCGCGAGGCACTGGCGGAGGGGCTGGAACTCGCCGGCCACGACGTCACGGCCTTTGCCGGACCGGTGGGGGTGAGCGGGCATCTCGGCCGCGAGTTCTACGGTGTGCTCGTCACCGATATCCGGATGCCGCAGACCGATGGTCTCGCCCTGATGCGCGAGGCGCTCGAGATCGACCCCGCCCTGCCGGTGATCCTCATAACCGGTCATGGCGACGTGCCGCTGGCGGTCGAGGCCATGCGCGGCGGCGCCTATGACTTCATCGAGAAGCCGTTTCCCGTGAGTCGGCTGTCCAACGTAATCGAACGGGCGCTGGAAAAGCGCCGCCTCGTGCTGGAAAACCGCGCCCTCAGGGTGGAACTCGAGCGCCGCACCGGGCTGGACGGACGCCTTGTCGGCCGGTCGGCGGCGATGGAACGGCTCAAGGGCCTCGTCGCGGTGCTGGCGGACACGGACGCCGACGTGCTCATCATGGGAGAGACGGGGGCGGGCAAGGAGGTGGTCGCGCGGGCCCTGCACGAGGAGGGGCGCCGGCGCGGCGGTCCCTTCGTGGCGCTCAACTGCGGCGGCCTGCCGGCGGAGATCATCGAGTCGGAGCTCTTCGGCCACGAACAGGGGGCCTTTACCGGTGCGGCCCGGCAGCGCATCGGCAAGCTGGAACATGCGCAAGGGGGGACGGTGTTTCTCGACGAGATCGAGTCGATGCCGCTCGATCTCCAGGTGAAGCTCCTGCGCGTGATCGAGACGCGCAGCATCGAGCGGCTCGGCTCCAACGTCTCCATTCCCCTCGACATACGGTTCCTCGCCGCGACGAAGGAAGACCTCGAGGCGGCGGGCAACCGGGGTCAGTTCAGGAAGGATCTCTTCTATCGCCTGAATGTGGTGACGCTCGACGTTCCGCCGCTGCGGGCACGCAAGGAGGACATTCCGCTTCTCTTCCATCACCTGGCGCGCGAGGCGAGGGCCCGCTACCGGCGCGAGATCCCGGACATCGGCCAGGCGCAGATGAGCGCGCTCATGGCGCGGGACTGGCCGGGCAACGTGCGCGAACTGCGCAACGCGGCCGACCGCTTCGTGCTCGGTCTCGAGAATGTCGCCCTGGCCGAGGACGGCGCCGGGGAGACGCTGTCGGAACGTGTCGCCGCCTTCGAGCGCGCCGTGATCTCCGACGAGCTCGCGCGGTCGGGCGGGCGCATGAAGGAGACCTACGAGCGCCTCGGGCTGTCGCGCAAGGCACTCTACGACAAGATCCGCCGCTACGGGCTCGAGCGCGACTGAGCCCGTCCGCCCGGTGGTGTGTCGCCCGCTACCCATTCGTGTCCAGGCGATGTGTCACCGATGACCCGCCGGGGCGGGCCGCGGGGCATCGGGTGTCCGCGAAGGGCGCTGAACCCGGTGCTTTCCCTTTGCTCGCGCATATTGGCACATGGCTTGCTATCATGATGGCGCGAATGACTGGCCGGGGGGCATGACACACCCGGTCGGCGCAACCGGCCGCGTGCCATCCGGCAACGCGGCCCGACCAGTGTCTGGGAGGACATCATGAAGACTTTCGCTCTTGCGGCCGTCGCGGCCGCAACCTTCGCCCTTGCGTCTCCGGCTCTTGCCGAGGACTGCCAGGATGGCGAGATGGTCATCAAGTTCAGCCACGTCGTCGCCGCCTCGGGTCATCCCAAGGGCGATGCCGCGACGATGCTCGCCGAGCGCGTCAACAAGGAGATGGACGGCAAGGCCTGCATGCAGGTGTTCCCGAACTCGCAGCTCTTCGACGATGACAAGGTGATGGAGGCCCTGCTTCTGGGCGACGTCCAGCTCGCCGCACCGTCCCTGTCGAAGTTCGAGGCCTATACGCTCAAGTACCGCCTGTTCGACCTTCCCTTCCTGTTCAACGACCTGAGCTCGGTCGACCGCTTCGCGGCCAGCGAGCCGGGCAAGAACCTGCTCAACGCCATGACCGACGTGGGCTTCATCGGCCTCGGCTACTGGAGCTCGGGCATGAAGCAGTTCTCGGCCAACAAGCCGCTGCTGGTGCCCAGCGATGCGGAAGGGCTGAAGTTCCGCATCCAGACCTCGGACGTCGCCGAGGCGATGATTGCGGCCATGGGTGCCAACGCCCAGAAGCTCGCCTTCAAGGAAGTCTACGGCGCGCTTCAGACGGGCGTGGTGGACGGTCAGGAGAACACCTGGTCGAACATCTACACCCAGAAGTTCTTCGAGGTGCAGGACGGCATCACCGAGACCAATCACCAGGTGCTGGCCTACCTTCTGGTCACCTCCGACGAGTGGCTGGGCGGTCTCGACGATGATGTGCGCGAGCAGTTCCTGAAGATCGTCGACGAGGTCACGATCGAGGCCAACGCGCAGGTGGCGGCCAAGGAAGCGGCCAACCGCCAGAAGATCCTCGACGCGGGCAGCACGATCCGCGTTCTGACGCCGGAGCAGCGCAAGGCCTGGGTCGACGCGATGAAGCCGGTGTGGGGCGAGTTCCGCGACGACATCGGTCAGGACCTGATCGACGCCGCGCAGTCGTCCAACAACGCCGGCTAAGCACCGACGTGACAAGCCGGCGGGGCCTGGGTTTATGCCCGGTCCCGCCGGCCACGCCCGCGCTCGAGCGCGAGCGCGATGTGCAAGCAGCCGCCCGATCCTCGCAATCACGGGCGGGCAGGCAACGCGTTCCGAAAACATAACGGCCCCGCATGGACGGGGATGCCCATGGGGGGACAGATGCAACGCGTCGACAATTGGGTCACGCGCTTCGAGGAGGGCGTCATCGCCTTTCTTCTGGCCGCGATGACCATCGTTTCCTTCACGCAGGTCGTGGCGCGCTACGGCTTCAACTCCGGCTGGACCGGCGCGCTCGAGTTCACCCGGATCCTCTTCGCCTGGCTCATCCTGTTCGGCATGAGCTACGGGGTGAAGATCGGGTCGCATCTGGGTGTCGACGCGGTGATCCGGCTGTTTCCCCGTCCCGTCTTTCGCGCGCTTGCCGTTTTCGGCGCGCTTTGCGGCGTCGCCTATGCGGTGATCCTGCTGCACTCGGACTGGCTTCAGATCTTCGGCGCCAACGCCCGTGGCGGCGCCTGGGACTACTGGTCGAAGATGTACAAGATCGGCATCGGCCTCGACGATCTCAGGTACCCCGAGTTCGTGCAGGACAGCTTCGGCGTCCAGGAGCGGGTGCAGCGCTGGATCGCCTATCTGATCCTTCCTGTCGGACTGGCCCTGTTCGCGTTCCGTTGCGCGCAGGCCGTCTGGCAGATCCTCACCGGTGAACGCGAGATGATGATCGCCGCCCACGAGGCGGAAGAACTCGTCGCCGAAAACAAAGACGTTCTGAAGGACTGAGGGTCACGACATGGAAGCCGCCGTTCTCTTTATCCTCGTCCTCGGCCTGCTGTTTCTCGGCGTGCCGATCGCCATTTCGCTCGGTCTGTCGAGCGTGCTGACGATTGCCTTCTTCTCCAACGATTCCGTCTCCTCCGTCGCCCTGCAGCTTTTCACGGCGTCGCAGAACTACACGCTGCTCGCGATCCCCTTCTTCATCCTGGCCTCGGCATTCATGTCGACGGGCGGCGTGGCGCGGCGCATCATTCGCTTCGCCATCGCCTGTGTCGGGCACTTTCGCGGCGGACTTGCGATCGCAGCCGTCTTCTCCTGCATGCTCTTCGCGGCGCTGTCGGGATCCTCGCCGGCAACGGTGGTCGCCATCGGCACCATCGCCATCGCGGGCATGCGGCAGGTGGGCTACACCAAGGAGTTCGCGGCGGGCGTGATCGCCAATGCCGGCACGCTCGGCATTCTCATTCCGCCTTCCATCGTGATGGTCGTCTACGCCGCCGCGACGGATGTGTCGGTCGGGCGCATGTTCCTGGCCGGCGTCATTCCGGGCCTTGTCGCGGGCCTCATGCTGATGGTCGCGATCTACGTCAACGCGCGCATCAAGAACATGCCGAAGCAGCCCTTCGCGGGCTTCGGCGAGGTGCTGTCCTCGGCCGGTGAGGCGGGCTTCGGCCTGCTGCTCATCGTCATCATCCTGGGCGGCATCTACGGCGGCGTGTTCACGCCGACCGAAGCCGCGTCCGTGGCGGCCGTCTATGCCTTCCTGATCGCGGTCTTCATCTATCGCGACATGGGCCCGCTCAAGGGTGTGCCCATGCGCCATCCGGGAGAGAGCCTTGGAGAGGCTGTCGCGCGCAACCTCTGGCTGACCGTGATCCGCTTCGTGCCGGCCTGCTTCCACAAGGACACGAAGAAGGTGCTGGTGGACGCGGGCAAGACGACGATCATGCTGATGTTCATCATCGTCAACGCGCTGCTGTTCGCCCACACGCTGACGGCGGAGCGCATCCCGCAGGCGATCACCGACTGGATGATCGGGGCCGGCTTCACCTGGTTCACCTTCCTGATTGCCGTGAACATCCTGCTGCTGATCGGCGGGCAGTTCATGGAGCCCTCCGGTCTGCTGCTGATCGTGGCACCGGTGGTGTTCCCCATCGGTATCGAGCTCGGGGTGGACCCGATCCATCTCGGCATCATCATGGTGGTGAACATGGAAATCGGCATGATCACGCCGCCGATCGGTCTCAACCTGTTCGTGACATCAGGAATAACGGGGATGAGTCTTGTGCAGGTGGTCCGCGCCGCGGCTCCCTTCGTGCTGATCCTGATGCTGTTCCTGGTGCTGGTGACCTATGTGCCGGCGCTCTCCACCTGGCTGCCCTACTCGCTGATGGGGCCGGAGATCATCACGAACCGCTAGGCCCCCAGGAAACCCGTTGCACGAGGCCGCCCGGAAGATACCGCTTGTCGGTGACCTTCCGGGCGGCCTTTGTTTGTGCTCACCCCATGGCGGCAAAAGGATCTTTCTTGAACGCGGCCTGAGGAGAAAATTTCGTCTTTCGAGATGCCTTGCGCCCCGCCCGTTCGAAAGCACATTTGGCGTACTGTCTGGTACGGTTTCCGTCAGTCGTCATGCCTGTGGGGAGGGACTAGCCGTGCAAGGTACGACAGGAGGCGCGCGCCCGCGCCTGCTCTTTCATCCAGGGCGCAGCAATCCGGTCCGGATCAACGCTCTCGGCGCGCCTTCGGCGCGTCACGTGCGTCTGGCGCTGGAGCCGGGGCGAACGCTCTACGAGGCCATTGTCGAGCCGCTGGCCGGCATCGGCATCCGCAATGCCTCTCTGACCATTCTGGGAGGCACCTTCCAGCGCCTCTCCTATTGTGTTGCTCCGCCCGATCCGAGCGGGCGGGCGGTGATCGCCTACACCGCGCCGATCGACGCCGGCATGGCCGAGATGGTTTTCGGCAACGCCACTCTCGGGGTCAGCCTCGACAACAAGCCGCTCGTTCATTGCCACGCCACGATCCGCACCGGGGACGGCGAGATGCGCGGCGGCCATATCCTGACCGAGGACTGCATCGTCGGTGTCGATCCGATTCCGGCCCTGGTCACGGGGCTCGAGGGCTTCGACGTGCGCCAGGCGCATGATCCGGAGACGAACATTCCGCTGCTTCAGCCGATGAAGGAGAGTGCCTGATGGGAGAGATGAGCCAGGATCCGGGGGCCGTCGTCGAGAGTGGCCGGATGGGTCGCGTCGCCTATGCGCGTATCGCTCCCAACGAGGATCTCGTCCACGCGGTGGAGAAACTCTGCCTTGCCGAAGGGTTCCGCAATGCCTTCGTGCGCGGTGCGCTGGGCAGCCTGGTGGATGCGACGCTTGCAACCCAGTCGGGCGACGTTCTGCAGATCAGGGGGCCGGCGGTCGAGATCGTCAGCCTCGCCGGCGAGGTGCGCGAACAGGGCGACGGGTCACTTTGCGCGCGGTTGTCGGGTGTCGTGGCCGACACGGAGGGACGCATTTTCGGCGGACCGTTCGTGCCCGGCGGCAACATGATCTGCATGACTTTCGAGATCACGCTCGAGGAGTGGATTCCCGACGCGGCCGGGTAGGGCGCCTCGTCCGGGTTTTCCATGCGTGAAATCATGAAAAAGGGGCGGTCTCTCGCGAGGCCGCCCCTTTTTGGTCATTCGGCCGAAGGTGGCCCTCAGGCGAGAATCAGCAGCTCGAAGGTGACGCAGACCGGGTTCGCCCCGTGCACCAGAACGCCCTGCGAGATCCCGCCGTCCATGCCGACGAGTGCAATGTCGAGGCGCGCGCGCGAACCCGCGTCGCCGGTGCTGACACGTCCGTCGAGGATCATCACCTCGGTCGCATAGGAGGTCACATGCGTGCCGTCCTCGTAGTCCGCGCCGATGAGACTGCCCAGTCCGACGACCCGTGCGTCGCCGATGCCGTGCTCCTTGCAGATTTCCTCGATCTGCTCGCAGATGTCGCCGTTCGGGCGAACGGTCGCCAACACCGCCTTGCCGCCCGCCTCGCCGGCTGAAACCGGAGCGCGCGGCACGGGAGCGAAGAGGCGGAAGTTGGTTTCCGCATCGTCCGCGACCTCGAGGATCGCGCCCGACAGGCCGATGGCCGCGACCTCCACGGGTTTTGCGACCTCCGCGTCGAAGGGCAGCAGATGTCCCATCTTCAGGCCTTCGCCCGCCTCGTCCCACTGGCCATGGCAATGGAAGAAGGGCTCGCCGTCGCGCCGGCCCATGTGGACGCTGGCGGAGCGGATCGTGCCGCCGCCATCCGGGCTGCGGGTGTCGCTGTACCATGCCGCATGGCTGCCATCGGGGCTTGCCGCCGGGATGACGTAGTCCATGCGGGCCATGGGCACGTCGACGAGTTCCACGAATCCGCCTTCGAAGCCCTGGCTTGCGAACGCCTCGGCAATAGCCGCATTGATCGACCGGCCGGGCTCGAGGGTCAGCTTCAGCGGAACGGCGCGGCAGGCCGCCGAGGCGTGCCGCGTCTCAGCTAGAGGTCCGGGATGGCTGATCGTGCGGAGGCTCATGTCGCCAGGCCTGCCGTCACGAAACCGCCATCGACGGTGAGGATGTGGCCGGTGACATAGCTAGCCTCATCGGACACCAGGAAGGCGACGGCATTGGCCACTTCTTCCGGCGTTCCGTAGCGACGCAGGGGCACGCGGGCATGCCACTGGGCGCGAACGTCGTCGGTGTGGACGGCGCGGGCCAGCGGCGTGTCGATCGGACCGGGCGCAACCGCGTTGACGCGAATGCCGTCCTGTCCGAGCTCGTTGGCCATGACCAGCGTCATCGTGTTGACACCGCCCTTGGACCCGCCGTAGGCGCTGCGCCCCTTGTTTCCGGCGATGCCGGACACGGAGCTGATGTTGACGATGGACCCGCTCTCGCCGTTGGCCTTCCAGTGCCGGGCCGCAGCCCGCGCGATCAGGAAGGTGCCGGTGAGATTGATGTCGACGATGCGACGGAACTCGTCGACGCCCATGTCGACCGTGGGCTTGTCGGCGCCGATGCCGGCGGAATTGACCACACCGGCAAGCCGGCCGGTCCCGGTGACGGCGTCAATCGCCGCACCGACCGACTCCTCGTCGGCGACATTGCACACGATGCCGTGCGAGGCGTCGAGCCCGAGTTCGGCGCAAGCGGCGTCGAGCGCCTCGCGCTTCAGGTCGAGAAGGAAGGGCGTGTAGCCCTTTTCCTTCAGGACGGCGGCGGAGGCGAGGCCGATGCCCGAGGCGCCGCCGGTGATGGCGACCGCGCCCTTGTCGGATGTTCCAGTCATATGCTGCCTCCTCTTCAGGCCTTGGCCGTCTCTGCGCCGGGGATCTGGCCGCGCTTCGCCAGTTCCTCACGCACCATCTTCTTGGTGATCTTGCCGTAGGCGGACTTCGGCATTTCCTCCCAGAAGATCACCTGCTTGGGCAGCTTGTAGCGGGCCACCTTGCCGTCGAGCCACTCGCGCAGGTCGATAGCATTCGTGTCCGTGCCCGGGCGCGCGATGCACACGGCGACGCCGACCTCGCCCCAGACCGGATCCGGCACGCCGAGCACGGCTGTCTCGCTGATGTCGGGGTGCAGCAGGATCTTTTCCTCGATCTCGCGCGGGTAGATGTTCGACCCGCCGGAGATGTACATGTCCGAGGACCGGCCGGTGATGTAGAAGAAGCCTTCCTTGTCCATGTGGCCCAGGTCGCCGGTGCGGAACCAGCCGTTGCGGAACGACTTGGCGTTGGCTTCCGGGTTGTTGTAGTAGCCGGCGAACACCGCCGGGCCGATGACGCAGATCTCGCCCGTCTCGCCGGGAGCGACTTCCTCGCCGTCATCGTTCTGGATCTGGACCTGCATGCCCGTGCGCTCGAAGCCGCAGGTGCCGATGCGCGCGGCCTCGTGATCCTCCGCGGAATGGAAGGCGGGCGGCAGCACGGTGATGTTGCCGGTCACCTCGCCCAGGCCGAAGTACTGCACCAGCACGGAGCCGATGGTCTCCAGCGCCCGCTTCTGGTCGGCGCGGTACATGGGCGCGCCGGCGTAGATCACGTACCGCAGGCTCGAATGGTCGAACTTCTCGACAGAGGGGTCTTCGACCAGCATCTTCAGGATGGTCGGGACGGTGAAGATGTTGGTCACCTTCCACGTCTCGACGATCTCCCAGATCTTCGCCACGTCGAGCTTTTCCGCCGGGGGCAGGATCGTCTTCGCGCCGTGGGCGACCTGGACGAGCTGGTGCACACCGGCGCCGTGGGACAGCGGCGCGACGACGACGGAGGCGTCGTCGGAACCGGTTCCCGGCATCAGGTCGCACAGGTGGTTCGTGATGACGAAGGCCATCTGGCCATGCGTCAGAACCGCAGCCTTCGGCCGGCCGGTGGTGCCGGAGGTGAAGAAGAACCAGCACGGGTCGTCGCGGTCGACCGCTTCATGGGGAAGCGTCTTGCCGGCGTGACGGGAGACGATCGCGTCGTAGTCCTCGCCGAACTCCGCCTCGCCGATGGCGATAACGAAGTCCATCTCCTCGCGGCATGCGGCGGCATGGTCGGGGAAGGCCGCGCCGCAGATCATGCCGCGCGAGCCGCTGGCCGAGGCGAGGTAGGCGACCTCGCCGGGCGACTGACGGTAGTTGGTCGGCACGAAGACCGCGCCGAGCCGGAAGCAGGCGAACATGGCCTCGAACATCTGGTTGCAGTTCGCCGACTGCACCAGGATCCGGTCACCCTTTGTGACGCCGTACTCGTGGCGCAGCGCGTGGGCCATGGCGTTGACCCGGGCTTCCATCTCGGCCCAGGTCCACACCGTGTCGCCCCAGACGAAACCCGGCTCTCCCGGATTGCGACGGGCCGACTGGGACAGGAAATTGGCGAGGTTCATCACACGCGTGGTGCAGGGGGCAACGCCCCCCTTGGGATCGACAGCGGACATTACTTGACGCGCTCCAGGATCGAGACGTAGTTGGCGACGGCCGCGCCGCCCATGTTGAAGACGCCGGCCACTTCGGCCTTGGGGAGCTGGATGTCTCCCGCCTCGCCGGCAAGCTGCATCGCGGCCATGACGTGCATGGACACGCCCGTCGCGCCGATGGGATGGCCCTTCGACTTGAGGCCGCCCGAGGGGTTGATCGGCAGGGCGCCGTCGCGGGCGGAAATGCCATCGCGAATCACCTTGTGGCCCTCGCCCGGCTTCGCGAGGCCCATGGCCTCGTATTCGATCATCTCGGCGATGGTGAAGCAGTCGTGGGTCTCCACGAAGGAGAGGTCCGTGACGGCCAGGTCGGCCTGCTCAAGGGCGCCGGCCCAGGCACGGCGCGCGCCCTCGAAGGCGAGCATGTCGGCGCGGTGGGCAAGTGCCAGGATGTCATTGACCTGCTTGCGCGCACGAAAGGCGATGGCGCGCTTCATGCCGGCCGCGGTCTCCTCGTCGGCAATGACGAGCGCCGCCGCGCCGTCGGAGATCAGCGAGCAGTCGGTCCGGCGCAGGGGACCCGCGACGTAGGGGTTCTTGTCCGAAACCGTGTTGCAGAAGTCGAAGCCGAAGTCGCGGCGCATGTGGGCGTAGGGGTTGTGAAGGCCGTTCGAGTGGTTCTTGGCGGCGATCATGGCAAGGGCGTCGGAGCGGTCGCCGTAGCGCTGGAAATAGGTCTGCGCGATGCGTCCGAAGAGCCCCGCGAAGCCACCGTCGACGTTGGCTTCTTCCTTGCGGTAGCAGGCGTTGAGGAGGATGTCGCCGACCTCGGCCGTCGGGGTGGCGGTCATCTTCTCGGCACCGACGACGAGCGCGATGCGTCCGCGCCCGGACTCGATGAAGTCCATCGCGCTGTAGAGGGCGGCGGATCCAGTGGAGCAGGCGTTCTCCATGCGCACCGCCGGGACGTAGCCCAGCTCCTCATGGCCCATGGCGACGAGGGCGCCCTGGAAATCCTGCTTGGAGAAGCCGTTGTTCATCACGCCGACGAAGATGCCGTCGACATCGGCGGCGCCGATCCCGGCATGTTCCATCGCCGGAACCGTGACGGAGGCCATCAGGGCTTCCGTGTCCTCGAGCTCCGACTTTCCAAAGGGCGAGTGCGCCCAACCGACGATCTGTGCCTTGGTCATTTGAAAGTCCTCCGCGTTTGCGGCCTGTCAGGCGCACCTTTGCGCCTGGAAAAGAGGGCCGTGAGCTTTCCTTCGATCCTGTCCACCTCGCGGCGGAGCAGGCTTGCCAGTTCTTCCTGCCTCGGTTCCTGCATCCGGGAATCGATGGCGGCGATGCTGAGGGCGCCGGCAACGCGCCCGTCGGGGAAGCGGAACGCCATTCCGACGCCCCACGAGTTGGTCACGATGAGCCCCGGGTTCAGGGAAAATCCGCGCCGCCGGGCAAGTGCCACATCGGCGCGGATGCGCTCGGGCGGCAGGCCGGGATAGCGTGTGGCGATGGCCTCCGCATTGGCCGCCAGCGTCGCCTCGACCTCGTCGTCGGGAAGGGCCGCCAGCATGGCAAGCGACCCCGCGCCGATGCCGAGCGGGTGCTCGAACCCGGCCTGCAGCGCATGGGTGCGAATGGGATAGGTGCCTTCCTCGCGGTAGAGGCAGAGCGAGAGCGCCTCGCGGGGCACGGACAGGAAACTCGTGTCCTGGCTCGTCTCCGAAAGGCGCATCAGGCTCGACCGGCAGATCTCGAGCAGCCCGAAGCGCGGCGCGGCGAAGGTGCCCAGGACATAGGCTTCCTCGCCGAGAAAATAGAGCCGTGTATCGTCCTCCTGCTCGACGAGCCCGCCACGCATGAGCGCCAGAAGCAGCCTGCGCACCGTGGGCTTGTTGAGCCCGCTGTCGGCCACGAGCTGGGACAGCGATGCTCCGCGCCCGGCATGGCGGCCGACCAGCGACAAGAGCGCAAGCGCACGATCCACGCTCTGAGCCCCGCTCAGTGGTGCCACCAGATTCCTCCCAAAGGTCCATAATATGGATCTATATCATAGGGGGAACGGCGGGGATCTGTAAAGATCTCCGTTTTTCCTTGCGGAGCGTGTGTGGAATTGTAAATTGTTCGGGGGTTGACGGAAGAAAGTCGGTCCACATAATGAACCACACATGGCGAAGCCACGCGAAAATCCGTGCGGCGCGCTGTCAGTCGACATGATGGAGGTCATGTCGCACGTCCCGGTCGGAACCTGTGTCCGGGGCCTAGCATTGACGGAGGAGACCTCATGAAATTGTCCAAGCTGGGCGTGCTCGCCCTTTCGACTGCGATCGCCTGTGCCGCGGCCTTCGCTCCGGCCTCGGCCGAGACGCTGCGCCTGTCGCACAACACCGGCGACACCACGAGCTGGCACAAGGGTTCGGAGAAGTTCGGCGAGCTTCTGTCCGAGGCCACCGACGGTGACTACACCGTTCGCGTGTTCCCCAACGCGCAGCTCTCCGGCGGCGACCAGATGAAGCAGGCGGAGATGGTGAGCCGCGGCGTTCTCGACTTCGTCGTGACGTCCGCGATCAACGTGACGCCGCTCGTTCCCGAGATGGCCGTGTTCTCGCTGCCGTATCTCTACTCCAACTACGAGCAGGTCGATGCCACGACGCAGGGCGCGCCGGGCGAGAAGATGACCGAGATCATGGCCGGTCACGACATCGTCGTGCTGGCGTGGGGCGAGAACGGTTTCCGCGAGGTGACCAACAACGTCCGCCCGATCAAGACGCCCGAGGACATGAAGGGCCTCAAGATGCGCGTCGCGGGGCCGATGTACATCGACGTCATGAACGCGCTGGGCGCCAACCCGCAGCAGATGCAGTGGACCGAGACCTTCCCGGCGCTGCAGCAGGGCGTGGTCGATGGCCAGGAAAACCCGATCGGCGCGGTGATCATTCCGCAGCGCGTCTACGAGGTGCAGAAGTACCTCACGACCTGGCACTACTCCTATGACCCGATCTTCATCGGCGTCAGCAAGTCGCGCTGGGACAAGTTCGACGACGAGACCAAGGCGAAGGTTCGCAAGGCGGCCGAGGAAGCCATGGAATACCAGCGCGAGATCACGCGTCAGGCGACGGCCGAGGGCATCACCTTCCTGCAGGAGAAGGGCATGGAGGTCTACGAGCCGACCGCCGAGGAACTGCAGGCGTTCCGCGAAGCCACCAAGCCCGCCTTCGACACCTGGGCCGCGAAGGTTGGCGACGATCTGGTGAAAAGCTTCCAGGACACTGTTGCCGCGAACAAGTAACGGCTGATAACGACAGGGACCGGCGCACGCGCCGGTCCCTTTTCATTCCGTCCGGTCGCCCGCGCCGATCGTCCGGATTTCCGCCCCGCGCCCGGGAGCTCCGTGATGACTTTCATCCTGCGCAATGCGGAGATGATCGCCTGTGCGATCATCTTTCTCGCAATGACGACGCTCGGATTCGTGAATGTGGTCGTGCGTTACACGACCAGCTACTCGCTTGCCGCCTCAGAGGAACTTCTCACCAACGGGTTCCTGCTGCTGACGATCTTCGGCGCCGCCGTGGCCGCAAGGCGCGGCGAGCATCTCGCGGTGACCCTCTTCTACGAACTTCTGCCGCGCGGCCTGCGCAAGCTGGCGCTCCTGCTCTCCGGCGGACTGTCGCTGCTCCTGCTGCTGCTGTCTGCCTGGTTCTGCCTCGAGCTGGTTCAGAACCAGCTTTCGAGCGGCATCCGCTCCTACGCGCTGCAGGTCCCGGCCTGGTACTACAGCATTGCCGTTCCCTTCGGCTTCTTTCTGATTGCGGTGAGGCTGGCCCAGCATCTCGTTGACGAATGGCGTGCACTCACGAAGTCGGAGCGTGGTCATGTTTGATCTGGGCGCGGGCACGCAGATGCTCATCCTCTTCTTCGTCTTCCTGATGCTGCGCCTGCCGGTGGCCTTCTCGCTCGGCCTCTCCGCGCTTTACGCCATGTGGACCCTGGGTTTCGGCCTCGACCTCGTCGGCGACCTCATCACGGCCGGCATCACCAAGTTCTCGCTTCTCGCGATCCCCTTCTTCATCCTTGCCGGCACGCTGATGGGCTCTCTCGGCATCGCCGAGCGCATGATCCGCTTCTTCCGCGTGCTGATCGGCAGCCTGCCCGGCGGCATGGGTGTCGTGGGCACCGTGGTCTGCCTCTTCTGGGGCGCGGTCAGCGGGTCCGGCCCGGCCTCGGTCGCCGCCATCGGACCGCTCATCATCAAGGGCATGGAGGAGGACGGCTACTCGCGCGCCTTCGCCGCCGGTCTGGTGTGCACGGGCGCCGCGCTGTCGATCGTGATCCCGCCCTCCATCGGGCTGGTGATCTATGGCGTCATCGCCGAAACCTCGATCTCCGAGCTCTTCATCGCCGCGATCATCCCGGGCTTCTTCATGGGGCTGCTGATGCTGGCGACGCTGCCCTTCGCGAAGAAGTCGGGCGCTCCGGCTGGCGCGCCCAGCCTCGACCGGCTGATGCCGATGCCCGACGCCGAACTGGGCTACGGCCAGCGTGTGATGAAGGCGTTCATCTCGTCGTTCTGGGGCCTGATGACGCCGGTCGTCATCCTCGGTGGAATCTACTCGGGCGCCTTCACGCCGACCGAGGCGGCGCTGGTTGCCACCGTCTATGCGCTCGCCGTCGGCGGCCTCGTCTATCGCACGCTGACGTTCGACGGCCTTTACCGCTCCCTTTCCGATGCCGCGGCCTCGTCGGCCGTGGTGATGCTCGTCGTCGCCTACGCCAGCCTGTTCGGCTGGGTCGTTACCGTGGACGACGTGATTGGCCAGTACTCGCAGGCGCTTCTGGGCCTAAGCCACAACGAGTGGGTGATCCTCGCCGTCATCATGCTGGTGATCCTCGTCGCCGGCATGTTCATGGATGCGGTCACGATCATGTTCATCTGCCTGCCGATCTTCCTGCCCGTGGCACGCGAACTCGGCTGGGATCCGGTCTGGTTCGGCATCGTCGTCATGATCAACCTGGCGATCGGGCTGTTCACGCCGCCGGTGGGCATCAATCTCTATGTGGCGGCGAATGTCACCCGCCTTCCGCTTGAACGTGTCGCGCAAGGGGCGGTCCCGTTCCTGCTCACGGCGCTGCTGGGGCTGGTCATCGTCGCGGCCTTCCCGCAGATGTCGCAGTTCCTGGTTGAGGTCCTGCGTTAGGCGTTCAGTCATCCCGGAATGCAAGAAGGGCGCGGCCGGCTGGCCGCGCCCTTTTTCGTTCTGCCTTGGTTCGTTCCGCCATGCGGCGTGCCGCAGCCCTCAGGCCTGGATATAGGCCGTCTTGACGATGGTGTAGAACTCGCGGGCGTAGGTGCCCTGTTCGCGCGGGCCGTAGCTGGAGCCCTTCCGGCCGCCGAAGGGGACATGGTAGTCGACACCGGCCGTCGGCAGGTTGACCATCACCATGCCGGCCTTGGAGTTCTTGCGGAAGTGGGTCGCCGCCTTGAGCGACGTGGTGCAGATGCCGGCCGACAGTCCGAAGTCGGTGTCATTCGCGACGGCAAGGGCCTCGTCGTAGTCGGCGACCTTGATGACGGAGACGCAGGGCCCGAAGATTTCCTCCCGGCACACGCGCATGTCATTGCGTGCGCCGGCAAAGATCGCCGGACGCTGGAAGAAGCCGGGCCCCTCGATGCGCTCGCCGCCGATGACCTCGCAGCCCTCCTCGCGGGCAATGTCCACGTAGCCGAGGTTGCCCTCGAGCTGGCGGGCGTCCACGACCGGTCCGACCTGCGTGGCGGAGTCGAGCGCGTTGCCCACCTTCAGCGCCTTTGTCGCCTCGGCGAACTTCTCCAGGAAGCGGTCGTGGATCCCTGCCGTCACGATGACGCGGGAACTTGCGGTGCAGCGCTGGCCCGTGGAAAAGAAGCCGCTGTTCACGGCGGCGGAAACGGCGATATCCAGATCGGCGTCATCGAGAACCACCATCGGGTTCTTGCCGCCCATCTCGAGCTGGACGCGCTTGCCGCTTTCCGCGCAGGCGACCGCGATGCCCCGCCCGGTGGGAACGGAGCCGGTGAAACTGATCGCGTCGACGCCGGGATGCTCGACAATGCGGGCGCCGACGACCGAACCGCGCCCCATGACGAGGTTGAACACACCGTCCGGGCAGCCTGCATCCTTGAGGATGTTCGCGATCTCCCAAGCGCATCCCGGGACGAGATCGGCGGGCTTCAGGACCACCGCGTTGCCGTAGGCAAGCGCGGGAGCGATCTTCCACGCGGGAATGGCGATGGGGAAATTCCAGGGCGTGATCATGCCGATGACGCCGACGGCCTCGCGTTCGATCGTCACGTCGATGCCCGGACGTACCGAGGCGAGCGCGTCGCCCGCGTTGCGAAGAGCCTCTCCGGCAAAGAACTTGAAGATCTGCGCGGCACGTGCCGTCTCGCCGATGCCCTCGGCAAGCGTCTTGCCCTCCTCGCGGGAGAGCAGGCGGCCGATCTCCTCCTTGCGCGCCATGATCGCGGCGCCGGCGGCTTCCAGAACGTCATGGCGAACCTGCGGGCTTGCCGCACCCCAGGCCGGCTGGGCCGCGCGGGCTGCCGCGACCGCATCGTCGACGTCTTCCGGGCCGCCCTGGCAATAGGTGCCGATCACGTCGGACGTGTCGGACGGATTGACGTTCTCCGTGGTTCGGGCGCTTTCGCGCCACTCGCCGGCGATCAGGTTCGCGTGCACGGTCATGGTCATGTCCTCTTGGAAAGGCGGAAGGGCCGGGATGCCGGTCCCGTGACGACGGGATGCTCCCTTGTGGTGAGGCCACCGATCTCGGACAACCAAACGGGGAAGGTCAAGGCGTTGCGGCAAAAAAAGTGGCTGCGACGGCGCGACCGGGCGGGTACGGGCGGTGTTTTCGTCCGCATCCCTCCGGCTCATCGGCACGGGTCTTCGTGTCAGAGGATGCCGACACCCGAATGGGGGACGAACAGATAGCCGTAGAAGGCGTAGTTGGCGACCACGTCCTTGCCGGAAGACTGCGCGGTCGGACCCTGGTTCACCGTCCAGTTGGCGGTGGCCGGATCGGAAATCGGGTTGCCGGCGAAGTCGAAGTCGGTCACCTGATCGCCGCCATCCTTCTGGGACCAGGACTGGCTTTTCTGGTCGAAGCGCACCCAGTGATAGTCGCCCGGCCAGCCAAGGCTTGTGTCCGCGTCGGAAATCAGCAGGCAGACCGGGTGCCCGGACGACGAGTTGAGATAGCTCGACGAGGGGTAGGTCGTTCCGATCCACTGCAGGCCGTCCGCCTGGGCGCCGGTGACGACGGCGGTGCCCGTCGGCGGGAAATTCAGGAAGATGCCATTGGCCCGACCGGGCTGCGCGAAGGAGTTGCTGGCGATGTCGCAGCTGTAGTTGTAGCAGTTGTTGTTGGGCTGGAAGCGGTACGACATGAAGTAGCCGCTGTTGTCGGTTGCCGGCGCATAGACCGTCGGGCCGGTGTTGGCCTGGGTCGGCCCGTATTTCTGGATATAGACGGTTTTGCCGGTGGCCCTGTCGACAACCAGGACCGATTGGGGGGCAATGACGTGTGCCTGGTCGAGAACGGCGCGCAGCCGTTCGTCCTCAGGGTGGGGCATGCCGGAAAACCTGGGGTGAAGTGCCATGGTCGATCCTCCGCTGTGCGCCGCGTCTCCCTTCCCGGCCGGTTGTGATGGCCGTGCCATCCGCCCCGGCGGCGGAGCGGGGGGAGCAATCCTGAGGCCGCCGCCGTTGTCCCGCGGGTGACGGTCAATTTCCATCTTAAGTAAACATTGCCGTGAATATTGCACCATAAGAGTGTATTATCAAGGAGACGCTACGTCAGTTTTGTGAGGCCATCGCACAGTGCACCGTCTGAATATGTGATGCTTGCCGGATCGGCCGGCGCGGGGCATTCACCGGACGACCGGTTCCGCCAGGGGCGGGAGGCCATCAGGAGGGAACACTCATGTCGTTCAACATTCGTATTCTCTACACGGGCGGAACCATCGGCTCCGTGGACGATCCGCTCGCGCCTCTTTCCGGGCAGGATTTCTGCGATGCGTTCCGGAGCCTCGTCGAGCCGACGATCCTGGCGCGCTATCCCGGGGCGAGCGTGTCCTACGACTGGCTGGACCCGACGCTGGACAGCACCAACCTGCAACCGTCCGACTGGTGCGGGATCGCGCAACGGCTGGTGGGGGCGCCCGGCGACACCGCGCTTTACGGCAACCACGACGCCTTCATGGTGCTGCACGGAACGGACACGATGGCATGGACCGCCTCCGCCCTGTCGTTCCTGCTCACGGGCCTCGACAGGGCCGGCTATGCCACCGCGATCCTCTCCAAGCCGGTTGTCGTGACCGGTTCGCAGCTTCCGCTGTTTTTCCGCCCGACGCCGACGTCTCAACTGGCGATCAACTACGACACCGACGCGCTGCGCAACGTCCTCGGCGGGATCGAGACCATGCGGTCCGGGCTTCCGGCGGTGGGCCTCTTTTTCGATGACAAGCTGATGCTCGGCAACAGGACGCTGAAGACCAATGCGTCGCTGTTTCCCGCCTTCACCACGCCGGATTATCCGATCCTCGGCGAGATCGGCCTGGAGCCCTATCTGGCCAATGCCTATGCGCCGCCCGCCCCCTATCTGTCCTCGCTCGCACTCGACAATGCGGGACCGCTGGCCGCGCTGCAGAACCAGCTCGCTCATGTCGCCGCGTCGATCGACAAGGCGGATGTCCTGGTCTTCCCGGCTTTTCCGGCGCAATACAACGCTTCCGCCAGCCCGGCGACAAGCGCGCTGGCCGACATGCTGCAGGCAGCGCTTTCCGCCGACAATGGCCGGGTGAAGGGCGTGTTCCTCGAAGGGTACGGCGAGGGGAATTTCCCCTCGGGCGATCCCTCGGATGCGGAAAGCGGTGCCGTCTACAAGGTGCTCAAACAGGCGCATGACGCGGGCACCGTGATCGTCGCGGGCACGCAGGTGATCGGCGGCATCGTCAACTCGACCGCCTATGCGGCCGGATCCTGGCTGTCGGATGCCGGCGCCATCGGCAACTATGACATGGCGGGCCCCGCCACCCAGGCCAAGCTGCTGATCCTTCTGGCGCTTGCCGACTACAACGGCAACGGCTGGACGCAGGGCGACATCGAGACGCTGATGCGAACGCCGCTCGCCGGCGAAATGATGGGGGTCAACCGGCTCGACGCGCGCGCAAAGGGCTTCCTGCTGGCGGGACAGTCGATCGCCGCGCTGGACGGAAGCGCGACGCTCGTCAACGATCCCGACGATGGGCCGGTGCTGACCGACGACAAGGGAAACACCCTGTGGAAGCCGCTTGCGGGCAGCATCAAGGCGCCGGTACGTCTCGTCATGCAGGATGACGGCAATCTGGTCGTTTACGACCGCACGAACGCTCCGGTCTGGGCAACCCAGGACCATTCGGTGGGCCAGGCCTATTCGGCGCTGATCCTGTCAGGATCGGCAAGCGATGGCTCACTGGCACTTTACGTCTACGACTATCACAACGCCCGGGTCACGGCGACGCTCCTCGGAACGCCGCCGCAACTGGGATAGCGGTTACTTCGCCTTCGGTTTCCAGCGCCTGAGCAGCGCGGCGTTGCTGACGACCGAGACGGAGGAGAGCGCCATGGCGGCGCCGGCAATCGCCGGCGTCAGCAGGCCGAAGGCCGCCAGCGGCACGCCGATCACGTTGTAGATGAACGCCCAGAACAGGTTCTGGCGGATCTTGCGCACGGTTGCGCGCGAGACCACCAGCGCGTCCGCGACCAGATCCGGGCGCGGGCGCATCAGGGTGATGCCGGCGGTCTCCATGGCAACCGCCGAGCCGGAGCCCATGGCGACGCCGATATGGGCCGCGGCCAGGGCGGGCGCGTCGTTGACGCCGTCGCCGACCATGGCGACATGCCGGCCTTCCTTCGTCAGCCGCGCCACCGTCTCGGCCTTTCCCTCCGGCGGCACACCGGCGATCACGTCGCCGATGGGCAGGCCGGACGCGATGGCCCGCGCGACCGCTTCGGTATCTCCGGTCAGCATGACCGTGTCGATGCCGAGCGCCTTGAGGCGGTCCAGCGCGGCCGGGGTCTCGGCGCGCAGCGTGTCGGCCATGGCCAGGACGCCGACCGCGCGCCCGGCGATCGCGATGGTGGAACAGGTCTTGGCCTGCCCTTCCAGCTCGCGCGAGATCTGGCGCGAGAGGAACGTGTCTATGCCGTTCTCCTCCATCATGCGCGAGTTGCCGATGAGGACTGTCTCGCCGGCGATCTCCGCGACGATGCCCTGGCCGGGAACGCCCCTGAAGGAGGTCGGACGCGACAGGGACAATCCGCGTTCCCGCGCGGCCTCGACCACGGCCTTGCCGAGCGGGTGTTCGCTTGGAAGCTGCGCGCTCGCCGCGATGCGCAACATGCGCTCCTCGTTCTTGTCGAAGGAACGGATGTCGGTCAGGCGCGGCTCGCCGACCGTCAGCGTGCCGGTCTTGTCGAAGATCACCGTGTCGACCGTGTGAGCCACTTCCAGGGCCTCGATGTCGCGGATCAGGATGCCGGCGCGCGCCGCCGCTCCCGTTCCCGCCACGAGGGCCGTCGGTGTGGCCAGGCCGAGCGCGCAGGGACACGCGATGACGAGCACGGCGACGGTGGCACCGATGGTCGCGTCGAGATCGGCGCCGGAGAACCACCACGCGGCGAAGGTGATGGCCGCGATGGCGAGGATCACCGGCACGAACACGGCCGACACGCGATCGACGAGCTTCTGCACCGGAGCCTTGGCGGCCTGGGCACTTTCCACGAGGCGGATGATGGCGGCGAGCTTGCTGTCCGACCCGAGCGCGGTCACTTCCACGGTCAGGCCGCCGGAGCCGTTGATGGTTCCGCCGGTGACGTCGTTGCCCGCGTGCTTGGCGACCGGAACGCTCTCGCCGGTGACGAGAGCCTCGTCCAGTTCGCTTGATCCTTCGATGATACGACCGTCGGCGGGAACGCGCTCGCCGGGGCGCACGAGAACGCGGTCGCCGGGAAACAGCGCCTCGACGGAGACGGTCTCGATGGTCTCGCCGTCGGCGCCGATGCGGTTCGCCTCCTCGGGGCGCAGGGCGGAGAGGGCACGGACGGCCGCGGTCGTACTGCGCTTGGCGCGTGCCTCGAGCAGCTTGCCGAAAAGGATCAGGGTCAGGATGACGGCGGAGGCCTCGAAATAGAGGTGTCCGGGTTCTCCCGGCCAGGCAAGGACGGTGAGAATCATGGAATAGCCCCAGGCCGCCGACGTGCCCAGGGCCACCAGAACGTCCATGTTGGCCGAGCCCGAACGCACGGCCTTGAAGGCGCCGATGTAGAAGCGGTTGCCGACGAGGATCTGCACGATTGTGGCGAGAACGGCCTGCGCCCAGCCGGGGATCATGAAGGGGTAGCCGGCGACCATCGACGCCATGGAGGCGACCATGGGCGCGCTGAGAAGGGCGGAAAGGACCAGCAGGCCACCATCGCGGCGCATGACGCGGGCGGCCCGGGCGTCGGCCTCTTCCTGGCGTCGTGCCTCGGCGGCGAAGCCGCTTTCGCGAATGGCGGCGCTGTACCCGGTTGCCGCGACCTTTTCCTCGATCGCCCCGGCGTCGAGCGTGCCGTCTGTCTCGACCGTCGCGGTTTCCAGCGGCAGGTTGACGTTGGCGCGCACAACGCCCGGCATCCGTGTGAGAACCTTCTCGATGCGTGCCGAGCAGGCGGCGCAGGTCATGCCGCCGATGTCGAACTGGAGAATGGCGGGGGACGAAACGGCCTCGGCGCTCGCGGCGTCGGGATGATCGGCCTTTGCAAGGGCCTCGGACATGAAAACCTCCGGCGGTAGGGAGAGCGGCGGACCGGAGCGGTGTATCCGCGGCGGCCGCTTTACCATTGAGCCGGATATAGGCGTTCCAGTGACAGGAAGGTCAAGTCCCGCCGGTGGGCCTGTTTTTCTTTCGCCGGCGGGATCCCGTCAGGCCTCCGTACGCCCTTCCTCGACCGCGTGGCAGGCAACGCCCGTCAGCCCCGATCCCAGGAACGCGGGAAGCTCGCGCGAGCAGCGTTCGTTCGCCAGGGGGCAGCGCGGATGGAAGGCGCAGCCCGGGGGCGGGTTGATGGGATTGGGGATCTCGCCTTCCACGGCCCGGCGCGGAATACCGGTCATCTCGAGGTCGGGAATCGCTGCCAGCAGCATCCGCGTATAGGGATGGCGCGGATTGGCGAAGAGGTCGGCCGCGTCCGCGACCTCGACAAGCCGGCCGAGATACATGACGCCGATGCGCTTGGCCATGTGGCGCACGACGGCAAGATCGTGGCTGATGAACAGGTAGGTGAGACTGAACTCGTCCTGCAGGTCGCGCATGAGGTTCAGGATCTGTGCCTGCACCGATACGTCGAGCGCCGAGGTGGGTTCGTCGCAGACCAGAAATTCCGGCTTGGAGGCGAGCGCGCGGGCAATGCAGATGCGCTGCCGCTGACCGCCGGAGAACTCGTGCGGATACTTGGCGCCGTCGCGCGGGTGGAGGCGCACCAGTTCGAGCAACTCGCCGACGCGCTTGGAAATCGCGGCCTCGGACGTCTCCAGCTTGAAGGCGCGGATGGGTTCCGCGATGATCCGGTCCACTCGCCAGCGCGGATTGAGGCTGGCGTAGGGATCCTGGAAAATCATCTGGATACGGCGGCGCAGGTCCCGCATTTCGGCACCGGTCTGCGCGCGCTGGCGCATGTCGACGCCATCGATGCGGATGGTGCCGGTGCTGGCGGCCAGCAGGCCGACCACCATCTTGGCGACCGTGGACTTGCCCGATCCGGATTCCCCGACAAGCGCGAAGGTCTCGCCCCGGCCGATGGTGAAGGAAATGTCCTGCGCGGCCTTCAGGAGGGCGCGCGGCTGGCGCTCCAGAACCCGGTTCAGCCAGGGCTTGGACACGTCGAAGGTCCTGCCGAGACCGCTGACATCGACCACGGGCGTGGCGGTGTCGCCGGTCTCGGGCGTGGCGGGATTATTGGTGGCGAGCGCGCTCATCCGGCAGCTCCCTCGGGTTCAACGAGTTTCCAGCACGCGGCGAAACTGTCGCCGGCAGGCATGAGATCGGGCCTCTCGGCAAGGCACCGGTCGAAGGTGTAGGCGCAGCGCGGGTTGAAGGCGCAGCCCCTGGGGATCGAGTCGAGACGCGGCATCGATCCGGGGATTTGCGTCAGGCGCTGCTCGGTCTCGCCGGTCAGGGAGGGGATCGCGCCCATCAGGCCCACCGTGTAGGGGTGGCTGGGCGACTTGATGACGTCCCGCACCGGTCCGATTTCGGCAATGCGGCCGGAGTACATCACGGCGACGCGGTCGGCCGTCTCGGCGATCACGCCCATGTCGTGGGTGATGAGCATGACGGCGGTGCCATGATCGCGGCAGACGCGCTGCAGCAGGCGGATGATCTGCGCCTGCACCGACACGTCAAGCGCGGTGGTCGGTTCGTCGGCGATGACCAACTCGGGTTCGGCGCAAAGCGCGAGCGCGATCACGACGCGCTGGCGCATGCCGCCCGAGAACTGGTGCGGATAGGAATCGAGCCTGGCGGCGGCGGCGGGAATGCCCACCTCCTCCAGCAGGGCGACCGCCCGGTCCCGTGCCTCGCGCTCGGAGACCGGCAGATGGGTCATGATCGTCTCGATGATCTGGTTTCCGACCGTGAGCAGCGGATTGAGGCTCGTGAGCGGATCCTGGAAGATCATTCCGATCCGCTTGCCGCGGATCTTGCGCATGGCGGGCTGAGAGATGTTGTCGATGCGCTCGCCCTTGAGGCGGATCTCGCCTCCGGCGATGCGTCCGGGAGGCTCGAGAAGGCCGATCACGGCGGTGCCGGTGATGGACTTTCCGGCGCCCGATTCACCCACCATGCCGAGCACTTCGCCGGCCTTCAGGTCGAAGGAAACGCCGTTGATGGCGGTGAGCACGCCCCTGCGCGTCGGAAACTCGACGCGCAGGTCGCGCACGGACAGGAGCGGGGTTTCGGTCATCGTCCGTCGTCTTTCTTGCCGGCCGTTACCGGAGCTTCGGGTTGAGCGCGTCGCGCAGCCAGTCGCCGAGAAGGTTCACGGCGAGAACGAGGATGGCAAGCGCGAGGCCCGGGAACATGGCGATCCACCACTCGCCGGAGAACAGGAAGTCGTTGCCGATCCTGACCAGCGTGCCGAGAGAGGGCTGGGTGGGCGGAATGCCGACGCCGAGGAAGGACAGCGTGGCCTCCGTGATGATCGCGAGGCCGAGGTTGATCGTCGCGATGACCAGCACCGGGCCGACCACGTTGGGCAGCACGTGGCGGATCATGATGAGGAACGGCGGAATGCCGATCAGGCGCGCGGCCTGGACGTATTCCTTGTTGCGTTCCACCAGCGTCGACCCGCGCACCGTGCGCGCGAACTGCACCCAGAAGGACAGCGCGATGGAAAACACCAGGATCCAGAAGGCGAACCGCTCCCGGTCGAGGTTGCCGAACAGCGCGCGGGCGACACCATCCACCAGAAGCGCGATCAGGATCGCGGGGAAGGTGAGCTGCACCTCGGCGATACGCATGATGATCGCGTCGACCTTGCCGCCGACATAGCCGGCGATGAGGCCGAGCAGCACGCCGACGACCGCCGCGAGCGCCACGGAGAAGAACCCGACGGCGAGCGAGATGCGCGCGCCGTAGAGAATGCCCGAGAGGATGTCGCGTCCCTGGTCGTCCGTGCCCAGCAGGTAGCTGGGGTTGGACCCTTCCATCCCGACGGGGGGAAGCTGCGAATCCAGGATCGACAGGCTCGCGAGGTCGAAGGGATCATGCGGCGCGATCAGCGGCGCGAACAGCGCGCCGAAGAAGAAGGCGAAGGTCACGATCGCGGAAACGATGGTCACCTTGGAATGCAGGAAGGAGTACAGGATGTCGCTGTCGAGAAAGCGGGCCAGGGCCCCTTTCGCCGGCGTGGCCTGCTCCGGCTTTTCCGTCTCTGCTTCCGTTCCGGTGGCTAGAGGCATGTCCGGGTTCCGTCAGTGGGTCGACCGCTCGCCGCGCAGGCGCGGGTCGACGACGAAGTAGAGAAGATCGACGATCAGGTTGATCGTCACGAACATGAAGGCGATCAGCATCAGATACGCCGCCATGATGGGGATATCGACGTTCTGCACCGACTGCAGGAACAACAACCCCATGCCCGGCCACTGGAACACGGTTTCCGTGATGATCGCGAAGGCGATGATCGAACCGAGCTGCAGGCCGGTGATCGTGATGACCGGCACGAGCGTGTTCTTCAGGGCGTGGCGGAAGTGAATGCTGCGCTGACGCAGGCCCCGAGCGCGCGCGAACTTGATGTAGTCCGTACGGATCACCTCGAGCATCTCGGAGCGCACCAGACGCATGATGAGCGTCATCTGGAACAGGCCGAGCGTGATGGAGGGCAGGATCAGCGCCTTCAGTCCACTCCAGGTCAGCAGGCCCGTGTTCCACCAGCCGAAGTCCACGACCTCGCCACGGCCGAAACTCGGCAGCCATTGCAAGGTCACGGAGAACAGGAAGATCAGCAGGATGCCGATGAAGAACGTCGGCAGGGATATGCCGATCAGCGAGACCGACAGGAAGAGTTTCGACAGCACGCTGTTCCGGTTGAGGCCGGTGTAGACGCCCATGGGTATGCCGACGAGAAGGGCGAACAGGGCGGACACCACCGAGAGCTCGAGCGTGGCCGGAAGGCGCCGGCCGATCAACTCCGCGACCGGCTGGCGGAACTGGTAGGACGTGCCGAAGTCGAACTGGGCGGCTTTGACCATGAAGCGGCCGAACTGGACGATGACCGGGTCGTTGAGACCCAGCCGCTCGCGCAGCGCCTCGCGTTGTTCCGGCGTTGTCTCGATGCCCACCATCTGGTTCACGGGATCGCCGACGAAGCGGAACAGTGTGAACGAAATGAGGGCCACCGTGATCATCACCAGGACGGCCTGGAGGAGACGGCGGATCGTAAAGGCTAGCATGAGAGACGCAATCCTGCGGCAGCGCACCAACGGTTACGGGCCGGCGGAAACTCGCCGGGCCCGTTGACGCGTGGGCCCGGCGGCGCTGCTCCGCCGGGCCGGGACCATGTCCTTGGGACAGGTCCGGTCTTACTTCTTCACGACCCAGCGGAACATGAACTGGTTGTCCGCGCGCTGGACGAGGGAGACATCCTCCGACACGCCCCAGGCCAGGCTCTGCTGGTGAAGCGGGATGTGGGAGACGTCCTCGTGCAGGATCGTGAAGGCCTCGGCGATGAGCGCGTCGCGCTTGGTCGCGTCGTTCTCGACCAGGATCTGCTCCGAAAGCTCGGTGATCTTCGGATTGCAGTAGCCGCCCAGGTTGAACGGTCCGCCGACGCCCTTGTCGTCACGGCAGCCGGTGATGTTCGTGAGAACGTTCCAGCTGTCGAAGGAGCTCGGGGTCCAGCCGAGCAGGTAGAACGAGGTGTCATAGCCGTTGGAGGCCAGAACCTTGGCGAAGTACTGGGCCTTCGGCTGGGCGTTCAGCTCGACCTTGATGCCGACGCGGGCGAGGAAGGCGGCCACCGTCTGGCAGATCGCCTCGTCGTTCACGTAGCGGTCGTTCGGGCAGTCCATGGCAACCGAGAAGCCGTCGCCGTAACCGGCCTCGGCCAGGAGCGCCTTGGAGGCCTCCGGATCATAGGGCCAGCGCTCGAACTCGTCGGAACGCGAGAACAGAAGCGGCGAGATCAGCAGCGACGTCGGGTTCGACATGCCGCGCATGACCTTGTCGCGGATCGCGTTCATGTCGATAGCCTGGTAGAAGGCCTTGCGCACGCGCACGTCCTTGAACGGGTTCTTGCCCTTCACGCTCGAATGCAGGAGCTCGTCGCGCTTCTGGTCCATGCCGAGGAAGATCGTCCGCAGCTCCGGTCCGGTCAGCGCCTTGGTGCCGGCGTTGTTGTCGACGCGCTGAATGTCCTGCACCGGGATCGGGTAGACCATGTCCAGCTCGCCGCTGAGCAGCGCCGCGACGCGGGTGGCGTCGGAGCCGATCGGAGTGAACTCGACGCGGTCGATGTTGCCGTCGATCTTGCCCCAGTAATCGTCGTTCTTCTCGTAGATCGTGCGGACGCCCGGCTCATGGCTCATGATCTTGTAGGGACCGGTGCCATTGGCATGCAGCGACGCGTAGTTCGGGGTCGTGTCGGACGCCGAGGTGACCTTCACGGCGTCGTTCGCCTCGGTCCACTCCTTGTCCATGATGTACCAGGTGTCCCACTCGTAGGTCAGAATGGGGTTCGGCCCGGGCAGAACGAAGTCGACGGTGTAGTCGTCGACCTTCTCGACCTTGACCTGCGCATTGATGCGGGTCGTGAGATCGGAGCCCTCGGAGCGCACGCGATCAGCGGAGAAGATCACATCATCGGCGGTGAAATCGTTGCCGTTGTGGAACTTCACGCCCTTGCGCAGGTGGAAGCGCCAGCGGTTGTCGTCGACGATCTCCCAGCTTTCAGCCAGCGCGGGCTCGATCTCGAGATCGGGGCCGCGGCGGGTCAGTCCCTCGTAGGTGTTGCCGAGCGAGCTGAGCGTGAAGGTCTCGTTCAGGGAATAGGGGTCAAGCTGGTTCAACGTGCCCTGGAACGCGAACTTCAGCGTCTCGGCCTGGGCCGAGGAGCCGATCAGCGAGACCGCGAGGGCCGCTGCGGCTGTCAGTTTCATCATGTGCATGTTGTCCCCTCGTGATGTCTTGATGACATTCTGTGGAATGACATTTCGTGGATCGCAGTCGAGTGGGGAACTCGCGCCCCCACATCTTGCCGATGCGGCCCCGAAGGAAGCCCGCGGCACGTTGTCCGCGAAGCCCGCCCTGTCGTCTCCCTTCCGTCCGCTCGCGTCCGTCGGGCCGTTTCGGGTCCGCGTTGCGGAACGTCGATCGACCGAAAGGAAGGAACCGCCTTTCCGGCAAGTCCTGCGGACCATCTAAGCAATACGTGCAGCCGTCGTCCAGCATCGGCTTGCGAATTCCGCACGCGCCGGGGAAAAGCGCAAAAAGTGATCCCGAATAAGCGGTTGGAGGGAAAGATTTACCTCGACATATCCGCGACTAGTCGCCTGATGAATTGTTCCCCTGCGGCAAGCTGTGTGGTTTCGATATACTCGTCCGGCTGGTGGGCCTGGTCGATCGAGCCGGGGCCGCATACCACCGCCGAAATGCCGCGCGCCTGGAACTGTCCCGCCTCGGTGCCGTAGACGACCATGTGCCGGCCGTTGTCGCCGGTCAGGCGCCGGGCGATCTCTTCCGCCTTCCCGTGGTCCTCGGGCGCGAGGCCGGGAACGGAGGCGAGAAGCTCGATGTCGACGCCGGTTTCCGGATGTACGGCCTTCATGCCGGGCACGATCCGGGTGTCGACGAAGTCCTGCAGGCGTTCCATCCACATCTCCAGCGTCTCGCCGGGAATCGTGCGGATGTCGCAGTGGAAGCTGCAGGAGCGCGAGACGATGTTCGCGGCCGTTCCGCCCTCGATGGTGCCGCAATGGAGCGTCGTGAAGGGGGGATCCATCGCGAGTTCAGGGTCGGCGGCCGCCTGGTTGGCGCGCGTCTGGTCGTCCAGCCAGGCGACGATGCGCGCCGCCGCGGCCACGGCCGAGACGCCACGGTCCCACTGGCTGGAGTGGACCGAGTGGCCGTGCACGGTGACGCGAATCACCGCCGTGCCCTTGTGGGCCGTGATGACCTGCATGGAGCTCGGCTCGCCGACGATCACGGTCGCGGGACGCGGGCCCGACGCGAGCATGGACTCGATCATGGGCGGCGCGCCCAGGCAGCCGACCTCCTCGTCGTAGGACAGGGCGATGTGGATCGGCCGGTTGAGGTCGGCAGCCAGCATATCCGGCACGCCGGCCAGCGCCAGGGCCGCGAAGCCCTTCATGTCGCAGGTGCCGCGTCCGTAGATCCGGCCGTTCTCCTCTTCCAGGGTGAACGGATCGCGAGACCATGCCTGTCCTTCGACCGGCACGACATCGGTATGAGCGGACAGGGCGATGCCGCCGTCAACCTGCGGGCCGATCACGGCATGAAGGGCGGCCTTGTCGCCGGTCTCGTCCGTGACGCGGGTCGAGGTAACCCCGTGATCGGCGAGATAGTCCTCGACGAAGGCGATCAGGTCGAGATTGCTGCGGGAGGAAACGGTGGGAAAGGCGACGAGGCGGGCGAGCATGTCGCGCGCCGAATACCTTGTGGGCATCTGGTCTGGTTCCATGTCTGTGGTGCGGAGCCCCGTCGGAATACGGGGCCGATGGTCATGCGACGCGTTCGCGCTCTTCCCTGTCAGCATCGGCGAATGCCGTCGGCGGGTCGAGGGCAAAGATTCGCAAGGGTTCCTTGCGTCCCCGGATCGCGATCTCGGTTTCCTTGCCCGATGCGCAGTGAAGGCCGGCGGCGTCCATGACGTCCTGGGAGACGGCGAGGGAAACCGCGAGTTCCTTGGTGGCGGTTTCCAGGCGGCTGGCGATGTTCACCACGTCGCCAAGCGCCGTGATGCGTGCGCTGGCGCCACTGGTGCCGCTGCCGTCGGCGGCGCCGATGCGTCCCAGGATCACCTGCCCGCAATGCAGTCCCATCCCGATTCGCAACGGGGACTCGAGCTGTCCCGACAGTTCCGCGTTGAGCGCGTCGATGGCCTGGCGAATGGCGAAGGTCGCCGCAAGCGCACCGCGCGCGCCGGCGGCCAGTCCGTCCCGCATCCCGAAGATGGCCATCACGCCGTCGCCGATGAACTTGTCCACATAGCCGCCGTGCGCCTCCACCGCACGGGCGGTGGCGCCCAGGTAGCGATTGAGCAGATAGACCACGTCGTAGGACAGGCGCGCCTCGGCGAGGCCGGTGAAGTTTCGCAAGTCGACGAACAGAACCGCGACGGGCTGCTCGACGCCCCAGTAATAGGCATCGCCCTTCGTCGTCATGCGGTTGCGCGGCGTCTGCGCGGGGATCAGCGGAACCACGGCAAGCGATGCGGTTGGCCGGATCTGGCAGGCAAGGCGCACGTCATCGGCGGCCCCGATGCGGGCGAGCACCCTGGCTTCCGTCGGGCTTGGCGCGGGCAGGCTTTCAAGCCCCGTCATGATCCGGCAACGACAGGTGGAGCAACGTGCCCGCCCGCCGCAGACATCCGCATGGGGAATGGCGTTCATGCGCGAGATCTCGAGCAGCGTCGGACCGGGTACGACCTTCACGGTACGTCCGCCGGGATAGGTGATCTCGATCGTGCGCCGCATCTTTCCGAACGCCAGGCGCAGGACGAGCACGGCAAGGACAAGCCCGATGAGCGCGAGAAAGCCGATGCGCAGCTCGAGGATCAGCGGATCGGAGAAGGAGGTCATCTCGCCGGTGAGGGGGAAGGGAACGTTGTCCGTCAGGCGCAAGCGCCGCGCCGCGCCGATCCAGCCGGCGGAGGCGAGGGCGGGAACCAGAAGCGCGAAGGCTGCAAGCGAGGCCCTGAAGCGAGCGTACCCTGGCCTGGTACGCAGCCAGAAATGCAGCCCGATCATGGCGTGCGCCCACACGAGCAGCATCAGGACCGTCTGGTTCAGCGCGACGCCCGGCCACAGGATGGTGAGCACGTTTCGATATGTGTCGTCATAGTCGAACAGGTCGGACAGGACGCCGGTGCCGATCACATGGGGAATCAGCAACCAGGGTATCGAAAGGCCCAGAAGAAGCTGGGCCCACTGCCACGCCGGCAGGCGGAAGGTCCGCCGGCGCGCCGTTTTCCACAGCGCGAGAGCGACATGGGTGAGCAGGGAGAGGAAGAGGACGGCCTCGCCGAGCGGATTGCGCCAGACGGCGAGAAAGATCCGGCGGCCCGCCTCCAGCGCCTCGAGCGAAACCAGCCCGAGCGCGTGGTTGAGGAAATGGGTCAGCGCGAAGGCGAACAGCACCAGGCCGCTGGCCAGCCGCAGCCTCTGGCGCAGGGGCGAGCGATCGGCGGTGGCCTGTTTCGGCGTCTTCGTCATCGCGTCCGTCCTGCTCTTCCGTGTCTCTCGGGCCGGGCAGCTTGACCGATGCCGGCACGTCTCGCCATCCTGCTATCTTGCAGCCGTTTGAGACGCTGCGCGCAAGTGCCAATCAGGTTCCCGGAGACCATTCATGTCCGTCACGCTTTACGGCATCGCGAATTGCGACAAGGTGCGAAAGGCTCGCGCCTTCCTCGACGCGCAGGGCGTCGGGCATGTCTTCCACGATTACCGCAAGGCGGGCCTGGACCGTGCCCTGCTCGAGCGCTTTGCCGACGCCTTCGGCTGGGAGGCATTGATCAACCGGAAGGGCACCACGTGGCGCCGGCTTCCGGAGGCCGACCGCGACGCGGTGACCGACAAGGACAGCGCCCTGGCGCTTCTTCTCGACAATCCCTCGGCGATCAAGCGCCCGATCCTCAACGCCGGCGACCAGTGGCTGATCGGTTTCGAACCCGCCTCCTGGTCGACGCTTCGCTGATCGTATTACGGCTTCCAGAGACGCGCCGGATCGAAGGCGTGGATGTCCTGGAGAAGCTCGACGAACCCCTTCGCCGCATGGTCGAGGGAGGCCTCACCCTTGGCAGCGGTCGCGGCGGCGGCGTTGCCGACGGTGCCGGCGGGATTGAGGTCCTGCGCCTTCCAGCCGAACTGGGCCGGCCCATGTCCGCGCAGATGCTTGAACTCTTTGATGAAGTCGAGCTGGGTGGAGTGGAAGTCGGCGGCGCGCTCCATCTTCACCAGGTCCGGGCGCAGGTGCAGCATGATCGAGGTCTCGATGTCGCCGCCGTGGATGCCGTAGGTGAACTCCTCGGCCGGGAACAGGCCGTGCGGCTGGCCGAAGCGGGACCAGCCGGTGGCGGTTGCCAGCATGTCGAACTTCACGCGCAATTCGCGGGCGACGATGTCCATGAGCGGCACGTTTCCGCCGTGGGAGGTGACGATCACGATCTTGCGCACACCGGCACGATGAACGCTTTCGCCGATTTCCTCCCAGGCCCGCGTCGCGGTCTCCCAGGTCAGCGTCAGGGTGCCGCGCGAGGAGATGTGCTCGTTCGACTTGCCCACGGCCTGCACGGGCAGGAACGTGACGGGAAGATCATGCGGCAGCAACTCGGTGACACGGGCGATCTGGCCTTCCGCGATGCAGGTGTCCGTGAAGACCGGCAGGTGAGGCCCGTGCTGTTCGATGGCAGCCACCGGCAACACGGCGATCCAGTCGGACGTGTCCGCATTGGCGAAGTCGTAGGCGCTCATCTCGTGCCAGAAACGGCGGGGAAGATCGGTCATGTCGGGATCCGGCTGTCTGGTGAAGGGAAGGGCGCGGAGAAGGCCGCGCGGTCGCGAGACCATAGCGCTGCTTTGCGCGCCCGTCACCGGGCTGGTATCGTCGTACCGCATTTGAACCCAACCGGCAGGAGTGCGTGTTCATGATCGTCTCGCCGCCTCCCTCGACCGGTGTGGAAACCGCACGGTCCGGCCCCGATGCCCTGCGTCCGCCCGCAAGAATCGCCTCGGCGACCGAAAGTCTGGGTGTCGGCGACGATCTGAGTGTCGAAGAACGCGAGCTCGTCTCCAGTGCCCGGGTGGTCACCGCGGTCGCGCGTGTCGAGGCGGCGATTGCCGCGCGCGTCGGAGCCCGTTTCGAACCGGAAGACGATCCGGGCGAAGGCGGGCGTGACCGGCGCGAGGGTTCTCCGGACGGGGAGCACCCGGACGGTAGTGACGATACCGCTGCCTCGCGGGAGAATGGGGCGAGCCCGGCGGAAACAGGTCCGACCTCCACCGCGCCGTCCCCGGCGGCGTTGAGGGTGGCGCTCGTTGCTTACGGGAAGCATTCAGGCGCGGACGCACGACCGTCGGCGCCTGCGCTGCCCGGGGAGCGGCCCGCCGGCGAGGATTGAGCTTCCCGATTTCCCTTTGCGGCGGGCGTCAGCGCCCATGGGGCTGCCGTCAGAGTGCTTCCAGGAAGCGTCTTGCCGCCTCGCCGTGCTCGTGACGCAGCCGCGCGATGTCCATGTGGACGGGGGTCGCGTCGACGACTTTCCAGTCTCCGCCGACCATCACCCGGTCGGCGGTGTGCGCGCCGCACAGGATGAGGGCAGCGAGCGGATCCCCCGACCCCGAGAACCGCAGTTCGTCGAGCGTGTAGAAGGCCAGGTCCGCCTGCCGTCCGATCTCGATCGCGCCGATGTCCTTGCGTCCCAGGCAGCGTGCGGAGCCTTCCGTCGCCCAGCGGTAGGTATCGAAATGCGTGACGCTCGCCGCGTCATAGGTCAGCCGGTTGATCATCAGCGCGTGACGCAGGCTTTCCATGAGATTCGAATTGTCGTTGGACGCGGAGCCGTCGACGCCGAGGCCGACCGGGGAGCCGGCCGCCTCGAGTTCCTTTGTGCGGCACTGACCCGAGGCCAGCGTCATGTTGGACGTGGGGCAGTGGCAGACGCCGACGCAGGCGTGGCCTAGGCGCTTTATCTCGTCGTCGGTGAAATGGATGCCATGGGCGAGCCAGACGCGCTCGTTGAGCCAGCCGCATTCCTCCAGGTAGTCGACCGGGCGGCACTGGAAGTGATGCAGGCAGTAGTCGTCCTCGTCGACGGTTTCGCCGAGATGGGTGTGCAGGCGGCAGTCGAACCGCTCGGCCAGCGAGACGCTCTCGCGCATGAGCCGCTTGGTGACGGTGAAGGGCGCGCAGGGCGCCAGCGCGACCTGGATCTGAGCGCCTTCCGAAACGTCATGGTAGCGCGAAAGCACCCTTTCGCAGTCGGCGAGGATCGTGTCCTCGTCCTGGACGACGCTGTCCGGCGGCAGGCCGCCGTCCTTCTGGCTCAGGTTCATGGAACCGCGGGTGACGGTCATGCGGATGCCGAGACGGGTGGCTTCCTCCACCTGGATGTCGATGGCGTTCTCGAGGCCTTGCGGAAAGAGATAGTGATGGTCGGCGGCCGTGGTGCAGCCGGACATGAGCAGTTCGGTGAGCGCCAGGCGCGTGCCGAGGCGGAAGGTCTCCGGGGTCACGTTCCTGGCCCAGATCGGGTAGAGCGCCTCGAGCCAGGGGAAAAGTTCCTTGTTGATGGCGCTGGGGTGGGCACGCGTCAGTGTCTGAAAGAAATGATGGTGTGTGTTCACGAGGCCGGGAATGACCACGTGGGACGAGGCGTCGAAGGTTTCGTCCACCGGCGACGACGGTGTTGCGCCCGAGGGTAGGATCTCTGTGATCCGCCCGTCCTCGATGACGATGCCGCCGGCCGCGTTTTCGGCGAGAACGGCAAGCGGCGTCTTGATCCAAGTGCGCATGGGGTTGCGTCCTGTTGGCTGGGTACCTGCAGGCTTGGATAGCGACCGCCGGCCGCCCGAGTTCCGCACAGGGTGTTGCGCGAAGATGCGTTCCGGCCGAAAGGCGCGGAAACGCACCGCCGTTCGGGACGCTCTCAAGGCGCTCCGAACGGCAATACGAGAATAGCAGAGGCCGCGCCGAAGCGGCAACGAGGCAACGCGTGTCCCACCCTATCCGGCGGCGATGACCTCGACCTCGACCACGAATTCCTCCCGCGTGAAGCCGGAAACGATCATGAGCGTCGAGGCGGGCGGGGGATCCTGCGTGAACTCGTCGCGAACCTTCATGTAGCCTGCCATGTGCTCGCGCCCGGTCACATAGGCGTTGATGCGCACGAGGTTGGAAAAATCCATGCCGGCCTCGGCAAGGATCTTGCCGATGTTCTGGAAGCAGAGCCGTGCCTGACCCTCGACATCGGCCGGAATGCCCTTGTCCACGTCCATCCCGAGTTGCCCGGAGCACAGAACCAGCCTGGAACCTTCCGGCACCTCCATGGCATGGCTGTAGCGGGCGAAGGGGCGGGCGATCGTCGAGGGGGTGATGGGCTTCATCCGGGGTCCTTTCTCCTGCCGCAGCGTGAGGCCGCGGAGCGGGTGTCCTCCCATCCAAGCGCGGCGGCGGCGAAAGGACAAGTTCCCATCCCAGCAGGAGAAAGCGCGACGGTTCCACCGGCGGCCGATGGCGCGGAAGAAGGCGTTGGCGGTTCGCTCTTGCCGCTTTTTTGTGCGTCCGTCCTGGGCTAGTCTCTTTTACCAGCGGTCACGGACGGGATATCCGGCCCGTGGCGGGGAGGGATGCGGATGGCATGCGCTTTGCTCTTCGTATCCGCGGCCGATTCCGGGGACCGGGATTGGCCACACGGAATCGCTCCGGCTCGCGCGCGTCCGAAACAGGACGGGGAGCCGGCAAACAGCTTGCGGAGGCGGAAAGCGATATGCGGACGGATCGATTTAAGGACCTTGGTGCCCGACTGGGGCTGGCGACGGCGCTCGGACTGACGCTGGGAGCGGGCGCGGCCCAGGCGCAGGAGGCCGTGGCGTTCGGCACCAACTGGCTCGCCCAGGCCGAGCACGGCGGCTACTATCAGGCCGTCGCGGACGGAACCTACAAGGCCTGTGGCCTCGACGTGACCATCGTTCCCGGCGGCCCGCAGGTGAACAACCGCGCGCTCATGCTGGCCGGCAAGATCGACTTCCACATGGGTGGCAACATGCTGCAGGCGTTCTACGCCCTGCGCGAGGGCATTCCGGTCACGGTGGTGGCGGCGGACTTCCAGAAGGAGCCGCAGGTCATCATCACCCATCCGGGCAAGTACGACAGCTTCCAGGCGATGGCCGGCGATGCGCCGCTCCTCATCGGCGACAACGGCTTCGCCTCGTTCTATCAGTGGATGATCTCCGAGTTCGGCTTCACCGTCGAGCAGCGCAAGCCCTACACGTTCAACCCGGCGCCGTTCCTTGCCGATCCGGCGGCCGGCCAGCAGGGCTATGTCACCTCCGAGCCGTATGCGGTGGAGCGCGAGGGCGGGTTCGAGCCCGACATCTACCTGCTCGCCGACGAGGGCTTCAGCACCTACGCCACCACGATCGAGACGATGGCCGACACGGTCGCCAACCGCCCCGAGGCCGTGAAGTGCTTCGTCGAGGGCTCGGCCATCGGCTGGTACAATTTCCTGTACGGTGACAATTCGGCCGCCACCAAGGCGATCATGTCCGCCAATCCGGAGATGACGGCCGAGCAGATTGCCTTCTCCATCGACAAGATGAAGGAATACGGCATCGTCGATTCGGGCGATACCGAGACCATGGGCATCGGTGCCATGACCGACGCCCGCATGGATGACTTCTACGCCAAGATGGTGAAGGCCGGTGTTGTGGAGGACGGACTCGACATCAAGCAGTCCTACACGCTCGACTTCGTCAACAAGGGCGTCGGTCTTGACATCAAGAAGAAGCTGACCGGACAGTAAGCGCCCTTCCAAAGGCCTGATCGGCCTGCCGGGGCACGTCCCGGCAGGCCCGGCTCGCGGGCCACCCAGGCTGCCCCGCGTTCATTCCGGTCCGCCCCCGCCTGCCACGGAGCGCGCATGACAGCGCCAATCGTTTCACTCGACCAGGTTTCCAAGACCTTTTCCAATGCGACCGTCGCGCTGAAGGACATGTCCCTCGACATCGGCGCGGGACAGTTCATCAGCCTGCTGGGCCCCTCGGGTTGCGGCAAGTCCACGGCGCTCAGGATCGTCGCGGGCCTGTCCAGTCCGACGTCGGGCCGCCTGCGCTGGTCCGACGAGGGGCACGCCCCGAGCAGGCGCAACGCTGGCGGCGCGGAGGCGCACGACATCAGCTTCGTCTTCCAGGAGCCGACGCTGATGCCCTGGGCGACGGTCTTTGCCAACGTCCATCTGCCGCTGAAGCTCAAGGGGCGCTCGGCCGCGAAGGCGCGCAAGGAGGTCATGGAGGCGCTCGACATGGTCGGGCTGGCCGACTTCGCCGACAGCTATCCGCGCGAATTGTCCGGCGGCATGAAGATGCGGGTGTCGATCGCCCGTGCGCTGGTCACCAAGCCCCGGCTGCTGCTGATGGACGAGCCTTTCGCCGCGCTCGACGAGATCACCCGCTTTCGTCTCAACAACGACCTGCTCCGTCTGTGGGAGCAATTCGGCTGGACGGTGGTGTTCGTGACCCACTCGGTGTTCGAGAGCGTCTATCTGTCCAACCGCATCGTCGTCATGGCGGCCCGCCCGGGACGGGTGGTGGCCGACCTGGCGATCGATGCGCCCTATCCGCGCGACGAGGCGTTCCGCACGTCGCATGTCTATTCCGATCATTGCCGGCGTGCTTCCGACGCGCTGCAGGCAGCAATGGCCGCCGAGGCGCCCGGGGCCTGAGGCCGCGGGGGCACCGGACACGGACCGACAGCAGGAGCGTTCCCTTGGACACCAACCCCGCCTCCAGCCCCTCGGGCGTTCCGCTCGACCCGGCAGAGATCCGAAAGGCCCGTGCCGCCCGCTTCGAGCGGATCGCGCGCTGGGTGCTGCCCATCATCGTCATGATCGCCACCATTGGCCTGTGGCAATGGTACGTGGATGCCTACAAGGTGCCGCACTACATCCTGCCTGGCCCCGACCGGGTGGTGCAGGCGCTTGTCGACGACTGGGCAACCCTCTGGCCCGCGCTGATGACCACCATTGCCATCACGCTGGGCGCGCTCACCATCGCCACGCTCGGCGGCGTCGGACTGGCCGTGCTTTTCGCGCAGTCGAAATGGGTGGAGATGTCGTTCTTCCCCTATGCGATCATCCTGCAGGTGACCCCGGTCATCGTCATCGCGCCGCTGATCTTCATCTATGTGCCCTCGAAGATCGCGGGTCTGCTGATCTGCGCCTGGATCGTGGCCTTCTTCCCGATCCTGTCGAACACGACGCTGGGCCTGAACTCCGCCGACCACAACCTGCGCAACCTGTTCCAGCTCTACGGGGCGACGCGCTGGCAGACCTTGCGGTTCCTGCGGCTTCCCGCCGCGCTGCCCTACTTCCTGGGCGGTCTCAGGATCGCGGGCGGACTGTCGCTCATCGGCGCGATCGTTGCCGAGTTCGTGGCCGGTACCGGCGGGCTCGGCTCGGGTCTCGCCTTCAAGATCCTGGAGGCGAGCTACCGGCTGAACATTCCGCGCATGTTCGCGGCCATCCTGCTGATCTCGGTCACCGGCATCATCATCTTCGCCTGCCTCAGCGTGCTGTCGCACCTGCTGCTCAAGGACTGGCACGAAAGCGCCATCAAACGGGACGCCTGAGCGGGCCCAAACGCGAACAGGGACATGCGCATTTTCATGAGCCATCCAGAATGAGCCGACCTCTGTCCGCCCTCGAGCGCGCCGACTTCTCGCCGAGCCGCTATGTTCTGAAGAACGCGACCGTTCCCGCGTGTCTCACCTCGGGCGCGATCGAGCCGCGCGGTGACGGGCTGGGGCTTGCCCATCTCCTCGTCGAGCATGGCGACGTGATCGCGGTCGTCTCGCGAGAGGATATGCTCGGCAGCGGGGCGGGACCGGAGATCGACCTGGACGGCGGCCTCGTGCTGCCGGGGTTCGTCGACATGCACACCCATCTCGACAAGGGACACATCTGGCCGCGCCGGCCGAATCCCGACGGGAGCTTCGCCGGTGCGCTGGAGGCGGTCAGTGCCGACCGCCCGGCCAACTGGAATACGACCGACCTGCGCCGGCGCATGGAGTTCTCCCTGCGAACGGCCTATGCGCAGGGCACGGTGATGATCCGCACCCATCTCGATTCGATCCCGCCCCAGGAGGGGATCAGCTGGCCTCTCTTCGAGGAGCTGCGTGTCGAATGGGCGGACCGGATCGAACTCCAGGCCTCCGCGCTCTTCGGCATCGAGAGCCTGCTCGTCCCGGAATTCCTGCCGCATATGGCCGATGTGGTGGCCCGCGCGCGCGGAACCCTCGGCGCCGTGACCTACATGGTCGAGGGTCTCGCGGGGCATCTCGACGCCATGTTCGAAGCGGCCGAGGCGCGCGGGCTCGATCTCGACTTCCATGTGGACGAGACGGGAGACCCGTCGGCGCGCTCGCTGGCGATGATCGCCGAGACGGCGATCCGGCGGAAATTCCGCGGACGCATCGTCGTCGGGCATTGCTGCTCGCTCGCCTGCCAGGAGCCGGATGAAGCGGATCGTACGCTCGACCTGGTGGCGCGGGCCGGCATCGGCGTGGTGTCCCTGCCCATGTGCAACATGTATCTGCAGGACCGCCAGACCGGACGCACGCCGCGCTGGCGGGGCGTGACGCTGCTGCACGAAATGAAGGCGCGGGGCATTCCGGTCGCCGTTGCTTCCGACAACACCCGCGACCCCTTCTATGCCTATGGCGATATGGATATGGTCGAGGTGTTCACGCAGGCCATGCGCATCGCCCATCTCGACCATCCGGTCGGCGACTGGATCCGGGCGGTGACGAGCACGCCGGCCGAGCTTCTCGGCGAGGGGACGCGCGGTCGCATCGAACCGGGACTGCCGGCCGATCTCGTCGTCTTCTCGGCGCGTGACTGGAACGAACTCGGAGCCAGACCCAAGGGGCCGCGCCGCGTGCTGCGCTCTGGTCGCGAAATTTCGAGCGACCTGCCCGACCACCGGGAACTCGACGATCTGATGGAGCCCAGGACCCATGCATGACATTGACGCGCTGAAGGCCGACCTCGACGGTCTCGCCATAGAGGACAACCCGCAGATCGTGCGGCAGAAGAGCCGGGACTTCTTCTGGTATTCGCCCGTTCTCAAGCGCCAGCTCGACGACGTGAGCGCCGACCTCGTCGTGACGCCGCGTTCGCGCGAGGACGTGATCAGGGTGCTTGCCGCCTGCTACGCGCGTGACATTCCCGTCACCGTGCGCGGGGCGGGAACGGGCAACTACGGCCAGGCCATGCCGCTTGCCGGCGGCATCGTGCTCAATCTCGCCGAACTCAACCGCGTGCTGGAAATTTCCGCTGGCGTCGTGAAGGCGGAAGCGGGAGCGATCATTGCCGATATCGACGCGGCGGTTGCGGAGAGCGGGCAGGAGATGCGCATGCATCCCTCCACCTACCGCACGGCGACCGTGGGCGGGTTCATCGCCGGCGGGTCGGGAGGTGTCGGCTCGATCAACTGGGGCGGCCTTCGCGACCTCGGCAATATCCTGTCGCTGACCGTGGTGACCATGGAGGCAGAACCGCGTGTTCTCACGCTCGCCGGGGAGGAACTGCACAAGGTCAGTCACGCCTACGGCACCAACGGCATCATCGTCGACGTGACCATGCCGCTTACGGCGCGCTACGACTGGGTGGACGTTCTTGTGGGGTTCGACGACTTCGCGTCCTCGGCCCGCTTCGCCGACGCGCTGGGCAACCAGGACGGCATCCTGACCAAGGAGATCGCGCCAATCAGCGCGCCGGTTCCCCACGACTATTTCCTGCGTCACCGCAAGTTCCTGCGCAAGGACCAGTCGGTCTGCGCAGTGATGGTCGCGCCGTTTGCGATGGATGCCTTCGCCACGTTCTGCGAGCGTGACGCCAGCGCGACCATCCTTTACCGGGCCGACACGGCAAGCGAGGAGGAGAGCAAGGGGCTGCCGCCGGTCTGCGAACTGACGTGGAACCACACCACGCTGCGCGGCCTGCGCGTCGATCCGTCGATCACCTATCTCCAGGTGCTCTATCCCTTCCCCAACCACGTCGAGAAGGCGGTGCAGCTTGCCGACCTGTTCGGCGATGAGGTGGTTGGCCACCTGGAGTTCGTGCGCTTCGACGGGCGGATCACCTGCTTCGGCCTGCCGGTGGTGCGCTACACCACCGAGGAGCGGTTGAACGAAATCATCCGCATCCACGAGGAGCACGGCTGCCCGATCTTCAATCCGCACCGCTACACGCTCGAGGAAGGCGGAATGAAGCAGACCGATGCGGTCCAGCTCGCCTTCAAGAAGGAAGCGGACCCCAAGGGGCTGCTCAATCCGGGCAAGATGGTCGCCTGGGAAAACCCGGACTTCGACTTCGAGTCCGAGCAGACGTTCCTGTTTCCCGGGCTGGCCCGCTAGGGAGTGGAGCGGCGCGCATGCGGGTCCTGGTGATATCGGCCCATCCGGTCGAGACGAGTTTCAGCGCGGCCCTGCGCGAGGACTGCGTGACAACGCTGGTGGCAGCCGGCCACGAGGTTGAGGAACTCGATCTCTATGCGCGCGGCTTCGATCCGGTTCTGAGCCGCGAGGAGCGACTGGCCTACCACGACCTCGAGCGCAACCGTGAAGGCGTTGCCTTCGAGGTCGAGCAGTTGCTGCGCGCCGAGGCTCTGGTTCTGGTCTACCCCGTGTGGAACTACGGTTTTCCCGCGATCCTGAAGGGGTATTTCGACCGCGTTTTCCTGCCGGGTGTCTCGTTCCGGCTGGAGAACGGTGTGGTGAAGCCCAATCTCGGCCATATCCGCCGGCTGGTAACGGTGACGACCTACGGGGGATCGCGACTTCGCGCCTTCCTCGTCGGCGATCCGCCGCGCAAGCTCGTGTGCCGCGTTCTCAGGGCGCTCATCGCACCGACCGGACGCCTGTCCTATCTCGCGCTCTACGACCTCAACCGGGCGGACGCACCACGACGCGACGCGTTCCGCGACAAGGTGAAGCGAACCCTCCAGGAGCTTTGATGCGTGTCCTTCTGATCTTCTGCCATCCGAGCGGCGACAGTTTCGGTGCCTCGCTCGCGGCCGCCGCGCGCGAGACGCTGGTCGCCGGCGGACACGACGTGCGCTTCACCGATCTCTATTCGGAAGGCTTCGACCCGGTTCTGACCCGCCAGCGCTGGCTCGACTACGAGGATCCGCAAAAGAACCGCGCCGGCATCGAGGATCACGTGGGCAACCTGGAATGGGCCGAGGCGATGGTCTTTGTCTACCCCACCTGGTGGTACGGTCTGCCAGCCATGCTGAAGGGCTACCTCGACAGGGTGTGGGTGCCGCATGTCACCTTCGACATCCCGACCGAAACGCGTCCCATGACGCCCCGGATGCAGCATGTGAGGAAGCTTGCCGTCGTGACGAGCTGCGGGGCGAGCTGGTGGATCTCCAAGCTGATCGGCGAGCCGGGCCGCAAGACGATCCTGCGCGGCATCCGCGCATTGTGCGCGCCGACCTGCACGACCCGCTACATGGCGCTTTACAACATGGACACGGCGACACCCTCCGCGCGCGAGAAGCACATCGCGAAGGTGCGCAAGGTGCTCGGGCGCTGGTAAGGCGGCTATGCCGGTGAAAAGCCGGGCGCGTCGCGGGAGAAGCGATCCTGACGGATTGCCTGCGGGGCGCGATGCCGCCACACTGTGCGGAACCGGGAGGATGACCGCGTTTCATGCATTCGCGTCCATCCTGTCATGAAGAGGTCATTTGCCGGCGTTAGACATCCGATCATGGCATTCAACTACAAGAAAAGCGTGACGTTCCGGCTCGGTCAGGCGGCCAAGGCCCATCGTTCGCGCGCTGGCACCCACCTCTCCCGGATCGGTCTGCATCCGGGTCAGGAGGCCGTTCTCAAGATTCTGTTCGACACGGACGGACAGACGATGAGCCAGCTTGCCTCCGCGCTCAGCGTTCAGCCGCCGACGGTGACCAAGATGGTGACCCGGCTTTCGGCGCAGGGTTTTCTGCGCCGCGCGGCCTCGGAGACGGACGGCCGGCTTTCCCGTGTCTTCCTGACCGACGAGGGGCGTGCGCTCGTCGAGACGATCGACAAGTCCTGGAAGCGTCTCGAGCGTGAGGCACTGGCCGGGATGGAGGACAAGGACCGCAAGAAGCTGCGCAAGCTGCTGCGCCAGGTCGAGAAGAACCTGGGCTCCCGTCTCGCCGACGACATCGACCTGGAGCCGGACGAGGCCGAGTGACGGCTGGCCTGGCGTGATGCCTCGGTCTGGCCTGATGCCTCAGGGCGTTGCCAGTCCCGCCAACTCCAGGCCCAGTCCCGCAAGTGCGCTGACCGCGACGACGGTCGCGACCCCCCGTTTCGCGCCGAAGAGAAGAAGCGCCGCGAGGACCGCCAGCGCCAGCGCTGCCGTGTCCAGGCTTTCCGGTCGCGGCACCATGACCGTGAAGGGGCCGAGTGTTGCCTCGCCCAGGTCGCGAAACAGCACGTTCGCCGAAAACCAGACCGCGAGGTCGAGAATGGTTCCGACCACCGCGGCCGCGATGGCGGCCAGAGCGCCCGCCATCCAGCCGATGCGCTGCAGGCGTTCCACGTGGGGAGCGCCCGCCAGCACAAAGAGGAAGCTCGGGGCGAAGGTCGTCCAGGTCGTCAGCATCGCGGCAAGCACGCCGCCGGTGATCGAGGCGTGGGCGAAAACCTCCCTGTAGCCGGCGATGAAGCCGACGAACTGGGTCACCAGGATGAGCGGCCCCGGTGTCGTTTCCGCGAGGCCGAGGCCGTCGAGCATTTCGCCCGCGTCGAGCCATCCCTTCGCCTCGACCGCCACCTGGGCCATGTAGTTGAGCAGCGCATAGGCGCCGCCGAAGCTTACCAACGCCATGGTGGAGAAGAAGGCCGCGATGTCGACCAGCACGTTTTCGGGCGTGAGCAGGACGGCGGCGAGCACGACCGGCGCGGCCCAGAGCGCCAGACCGACGGCAATCCCGCGAAGACCCAGACCGGTGCGGGCCAACCGACCGGAGGTCGCGGCGTCGTCGCAAGCCGGGACTGTCGGCTTGGTCCGGCTGAACACCGCGCCGGCAAGGCCCGCCGCCAGGATCACGAGCGGAAAGGGGACCTGGGCAAACGCGAGAGCGGCAAAGGCAAGAAGGGCGATCGTGCGTGACAGGGTGGTCTTGAGCGCGCGGGCGGCCAGACGCATCAGGGCCTGCACGACAATGGCAAGTACGCCCGCCTTGACCCCGTAGAAGAGGCCGGCGACCAGGCCCGTGTCGCCGAACGTGACGTAGACGATGGACAGGGCAAGCATGAGCGCGGCGCCCGGCAGGATGAACAGAAGTCCGCTGACGAGGCCGCCTCGCAGTCCGCCCGTCAGCCAGCCGCAGTAGGTGGCAAGCTGCTGCGCCTCGGGGCCTGGAAGAATCATGCAGAAATTGAGCGCGCCGAGAAAGCGCTCCTCGCTGATCGCGCGTGCCTCGGTGACGAACTCCCGGTGAAGCAGGGCGATCTGGGCCGCCGGCCCGCCGAAGGACATAAGGCCGATACGCAGGGCACGCAAAGCAAGCGCGGACAGCGTGAGCTGCGCGGAGGCAGGTATCTCGGAAGCGGGCGTCTCGGAAACGGGATGCGTCATTCCAGAATGTGTCCGTGCTTTCGGCTGGGGGCTGCATTGTGCGAAACGCATAGCGGCAATGCGTATCTCCACCATGACACGGGCGGCGATTGCGGCAAGACTCGGTGTCTATTAAGTAAGACAAATGCGGGTGCGGGCGGACGGGCCGGCTCGCGAGGCGTCCGCCACGCGGTCGCGAAGACCGTGCGGGCTCCATGGCACGGCTTGCGCGCCGGTGTCCGGCCGAGGAGGGAGAAGGCGATTGGCGTCCGACCAGCAGCATGTTCGCGACGGGAAGTCGGACGGGGGGTTCATTCCCGAGCGGTTCCTCGGAATTGCCTTGATCTCCTTTGCGTTTCTGTGTTTCGCCGCGCTTGATGCGACGGCGAAGTATCTGGGGCAGAGCCTGCCTTCGCAGCAGATCGTCTGGATGCGCTTTCTCACGCACGTGATCTATGCGGTGGTCATCTTCCGGCTCTGGCGCGATCTCACGGTGTTCCGTTCTCGCCGCTGGGGGCTGCAGATCCTGCGGGCGCTGTGCCTGATGGGCTCGACGCTCTTCAACTTTTTCGCCGTGCGTTATCTGCAGCTCGCCGAAACCGTGTCGATCATGTTCGCCGCGCCCTTCGTGGTGACCGCGCTCGCCGGCCCGCTCTTGAACGAATGGGCGGGAATGCGCCGCTGGATGGCGGTCATCGTCGGCTTCTGCGGCGTGCTGGTTGTGACCCGGCCGGGCCTTGGCGGCCTCAACTGGGCGGCTCTCCTCTCGGTCTGCGCCATGTTGAGCTACGCGCTCTATGCGCTGATGACACGCATGCTGGCGCATACGGATTCCCCCATGTCGATGCTGGTGATCTCGGGCGGCGTGGCCACCCTGGCCATGACGCCGGCCGGCATTTCCTCCTGGACGGCTCCGGGGGATGTCCTGACCTGGGGGTTGCTTCTGTCCACCGGCCTGTGGGGCGGTATCGGCCATCTCGCGCTCATTCGGGCCCATGTCCTGGCCCCGGCAGCGGTCCTTGCCCCCTTCATGTACACCCAGATCCTGTGGATGATCGGGCTTGGCTACGCGGTGTTCGCCGATGTTCCCACCGTCTACACGCTCGCCGGCGCGACGATCGTGGTCGGATCGGGTCTCTACATCCTCTATCGCGAGCAGAAGGTCGCGCGTACCGCGCCCGTGCTGCCGGACGCCGGCGTGAAGCGCGACTAGCGAACCGCCGGCGCGGGTGCTGTTGCCTCTCGCGCGGTGGCCGGTCATGTGATTCAATCGATTTGATTTCCCGGAACGCGTCCGGGGGCGGCGCGAGGCAGGAGGCGGAAGCGGAGTGAGGGACGGGTCGGGTTCAGACCGGAGCGCGGGCGACGATGGTGACGACGGGCGCTCCGGACGGCGGTTGAGGCTCGGCGACCTCGCCATGCAGCTTGGCGTGTCCACCGCCACGGTTTCGCTCGCCCTGCGCAACTCGCCCCTGGTGGCGGCGGAAACCCGTGAGCGCATCAAGGAACACGCCCGCAAGGCCGGCTACATCTACAACCGCTCGGCGGCGGCTCTCAGGACGGCGCGTTCCAACATGGTCGGCATCGCCGTCCACGACATTCTCAATCCCTATTTCGCCGAAGTGTTCAGGGCGCTGGAAGACCAACTCGGCCGCGAGCAGCAGGTGGTGCTCATCTGCAACCACCGGGACGACGTGAGCCGCCAGCGGTCCTTCGTCGACACGCTGTTGCAGCACCGGATCGACGGGCTGGTGCTGTGTGCCTCCGTCGGGACCGAAGCCGAGGAGGTCAACGCGCTCGTGGATGCCGGCATTCCGGTAACGCTGATCTGCCGGGACGTGGCGGGCGTTCGCGCTCCCGTTGTGCGCGGCGACGACTTTCTCGGCGGGCTGATGCTCACCCGCCATCTGATCGGGCAGGGGCATCGACGCATCGCCATGGTCGGCGGACGGCGGGCGACCTCCGCCGGACGCGAGCGCAATCTCGGCTGGAAGCAGGCCTTGGGCGAGGCCGGCATCGACGCGACCGGCCAGGTCGACATTCCCGAACTGATGACCCAGGCGGACGGGCGCGACGTGGTGCCGACCCTTCTGGCGGCCGATCCGCGTCCGTCCGCGGTCTTCGCCTTCAACGACCTTGTCGCCTACGGCATTCTGTCCGCGCTGCGGCGGCACGGGGTCGAGCCGGGGCCGGGCATGGCGCTCGGCGGCTATGACGACACGGACGGCGCGGACAGCCGACTGCCGTCGCTCACCTCGGTATGGAACGCGCCGGAGGTAATCGGGGCGCGGGCGGCGAGCCTGATCCTGCGTCAGATCGGCGGCGAACGGGTCACCGACGAACACATCCTCATTCCACCGGAGCTGCGGATCCGCGAAAGCACGCCGCCACCTCCGCCGGAAAGCTGAGCGGGCTCAACGTCCGCCGCACACCTTCAACGACAAGACCGCACCAAAGGGAGAACACAACCATGGCTCTGGCCGATATTCTTGTGCTGGGAAGAATGAATGCCCTCGTGGAGGAGGAACTGCCGAAGCACTTCACCATCCATCGCATCGGCCGCGAGGATGTTGCCTCGCTCGATCCGGCGCTCGGGGAGCGCATCACGGCAATCGCGGGCGGGGCCCATGTTCCGGTCGATGCCGAACTCCTCGGCAAGCTGCCGAATCTGGAGATCGTCGCCAACTTCGGGGTCGGCTACGATTCGGTCGACGCCAGGTTGTGCGGCGAGAAGGGGATCTGCGTCACCAACACGCCCGAGGTCCTGAGCGAGGAGGTGGCCGACACCGCGCTCGGTCTCATGCTCATGACAGTGCGTGAACTCGGCGCGGCGGAGCGCCACCTGCGCGCAGGCAAGTGGGTTTCGGAAGGGCCGTATCCGCTGACCCGCGCAAGCCTCCAGAACCGGACGCTCGGCATTCTCGGTCTCGGGCGCATCGGCAAGGCCATCGCCCGGCGCGCCGAGGCGTTCGGCATGGACATCCACTACCATGGCCGCACCCGGCAGGGCGATGTGGCCTACACCTATCACGACACGCTGACCGGACTGGCGGAGGCCGTCGATACGCTGATGGTCGTGGCTCCCGGAGGTGCCTCCACCAAGGGGATCGTCAATGCCGAGGTCCTGTCCGCGCTTGGTCCGGAAGGCATCGTGATCAATGTCGGGCGCGGGACCGTGATCGACGAGCCGGCGCTGGTGAAGGCGCTGCAGGACGGAACGATCCTCTCCGCCGGTCTCGATGTGTTCGAGAAGGAGCCGCAGGTGCCGGCGGAACTCATCGCCATGGACAACGTGGTGCTGCTTCCCCATGTCGGCTCGGCTTCCCATCTCACCCGCAACCGGATGGGCCAGCTTGTCGTCGACAACCTGCTCGGGTGGTTCAACGACGGGCGTCCGGTGACCCCGGTGGCGGAAACGCCCTTCACCCGCCGCAAACAGGGTTAAGCGCGCTTAAACATCCTTAACCAGCCGTTAAGGAACAGGGTCCAGACTCGCAGACTGCAACCGCCGGATGCGCGAATCGCGCGTCCGGCCGCTCAGGAGGTCTGGACATGCGACAAAGAGCCAGGGACCGGATGGCGAGGATCGGAAAGATCCTCTCGATTGCGATGTTCTCGCTCGTGTTCTTCGGAACAGGCTTCGTCGGTGCGGGGCCGCTGGAGCACGATGTGGCCGGCACGTGGCGTCTCGCGGACGAACTGTCCGGCGCGTCCTGCCGGCTCTCCCTGCGCACGGGCGCCGTCGCGGCGGATCTTGCCGCCGATGCACCGGGATGCGAGCGCGTGCTTCCGGGTGCTGGGCGTGTCACGGGCTGGCGGATGCTGCCCGAGGGCGGCATCGAGCTTTGCGATGCGGCGGGCGCTCCGGTTGCCGTCTTCGACGTGGGCGAGGTCGACGGCCTTGCCTCGGTTGAGCCGGCGGGCCTGTTCCTGGTCATGACGCCGGAACATGCGCTGTCCCTGTCGGCGCTTATCCCCGGCGCGCGCTGAAGCCAAGAACGTTTACGGATCACGAGGAACGGGCGCCCCGCGGGGCGCCCGTTCCGTGTTTCAGGGTGGCCTCAGGGGCGGGCCGAGGCGAGGAACTCCTCCATGCGCTTGAGCGCGCGGGAGATGTTTTCCGCCGAATTGGCGTAGGAAAGGCGGATGTAGCCCTCGCCGAGCACACCGAAATCGGGGCCGCCGATCACCGCGACGCCCGCCTCCTCAAGCAGGGCCCGGGCAAGCGGCTTGGCCTTGAAGCCCGTCTCGCGAATGTTGGGGAAGGCGTAGAACGCTCCCATGGGCACACGGGCGGAGACACCGGGGAGCGCGTTGAGCCCCTCGACCACCAGTTTCCTGCGGATGTCGAACTCCGCCATCATCCGTGCCACCGCATCCTGCGGCCCCGTGAGGGCGGCGATGCCGGCGAACTGGGCCGGGGCGTTGACGCAGGACCAGCAATTGACGGCGAGCTTGCGCGCCTTGTCGAGAAGCGCCTCCGGCCACACCGCGTAGCCCATGCGCCACCCGGTCATGGCGTAGGTCTTGGACCAGCCGTCGAGCAGGATCAGGCGGTCGCGGATCTCCTCGAACCCGTAGAGCGAGCAGTGCTCCGCGCCCTCGTAGGTCATCTGGCCGTAGATCTCGTCGGAGAGGATCGCGATGTCGGGGCGTTTCGCGAGCCCGGCGACGAGTTTCTCGATCTCGGCGCGCGGCGTGACGCCGCCGGTCGGGTTGGCGGGCGAGTTGAGGATCACCAGACGCGTGTTCGGCGTGAGCAGCGACAGGGTTTCCTCGGCCGAAAAGGCGAACTCGTTCTCCTCGCGAATCGGGATCGGCACCGGATTGGCGCCGGTGAACTCGATCATCGAGCGATAGATGGGAAAGCCCGGATCGGGATAGAGAATGTCGACGCCCGGCTCGCCGAACATGAGGATCGCCATGAACATGGTGACCTTGCCGCCCGGAACGACGACCACGTTGCCCGGGTCGACCGCCGCACCGGTGCGCTTCTCCACGTCGGCGGCCACGGCTTCGCGCAGCGGCAGGATGCCGGTCGCCGGAGTGTAGCCGTGCTCGCCGTCGCGCAGGGCCTTCACCGCCGCCTCGACGATGTGCTCGGGCGTGCGGAAGTCCGGCTGGCCGATGCCCAGGTTGATGATGTCGCGGCCCTCGTCGGCCAGCTCGGTCGCGCGGGCGAGAACGGCGAATGCGTTCTCCTCGCCGATGCGGTTGAATGCCTCGATGGTCTTGAGCATGGGTCCTCCCGCCGGGGTCGTGGCGCTCGCGTCCGCGTCCGGTTCGTCTTGTGATGAAACTCGTCTTTCGGGTTTTAGCCGGGTGGGCGCGCGTGCGAAACTCCTTCGTCCACATGTGCTTCATTGCGAGCGGAGGGGTCCCGCATGGCCGACACAGGCCGCGTCATCCATGTTGAAAGCCCGGTCGGCCTGCTCGAGGTCGAGGAACGCGACGGCGCGATCGTCCGCCTTGGCTGGGACGCGACGCGCGATGCCAGTCCCTCGCCGCTTCTGGAAGAGGCGGCCGCGCAGCTTCGCGCCTATTTCGCCGGGGAGCGGACGGTCTTCGATCTGCCGCTCGCGCCACGCGGCAGCGATTTCCATCAGGCGGTTTTTGCCCGGATGCTGGCGATTCCCTTCGGCGAGACGCGCACCTATGGCGAGATCGCGAAGGCACTTGGAACCCACGGCCAGCCGGTTGGACAGGCTTGTGGCGCGAACCCCGTTCCGGTCATCATCCCCTGTCACCGGATCCTGTCGGCGAACGGCCTGGGAGGCTATTCCGGACGCGGCGGGCTCGACACGAAGATCGCGCTCCTGCGTCTCGAGGGCGGCTATCCGTTCCTCGTATGAGGCGTGGAAACGGCGTTCCGGGGAGGGGCCGCCGCGATCCGTTTTGCCAAGTCGAAAAGATTTCTATAGTCGGGTTGCACGAAAACCCCATATCGGGGGGAACGGACCGCGCGTCTTCGATGCCGCGCGGAGCTGATCCCCGCCCGCAAGGAACGCCTTCGGGCCGACGCAATTCAAGACGATTTCTTCCGGAGGTTCGGGCGGTCGCGCGCCGTTCCGGCAACGGCCTCCACGTCAGACGAGTTCAAAGTCAGGCAGACCCATGACCCTATCCCAGGACGACAAGATCCCCGTCACCGTGCTGACCGGTTACCTCGGCGCCGGCAAGACGACGCTGCTGAACCGCATTCTCACGGAGAACCATGGCCAGCGCTACGCGGTCATCGTCAACGAGTTCGGCGAGATCGGCATCGACAACGACCTCCTCGTCGAGTCCGACGAAGAGATCTTCGAGATGAACAACGGCTGCATCTGCTGCACCGTGCGTGGTGACCTCATCCGCACGGTGGAGAACCTGATGAAGCGCAAGGGCGCCTTCGACGCGATCCTCGTCGAGACGACGGGCGTCGCCGATCCGGCGCCCGTGGCCCAGACGTTCTTCATGGACGATGACGTGCGTGCCAAGGCGAAGCTCGACGCGGTCGTGGCCGTGGTCGACTGCCGTCACGTGCTCGCCCGCCTTGCCGACACCGAGGAGGCGGAGGACCAGATCGCCTTTGCCGACGTGATCCTGCTCAACAAGACGGATCTCGTCACCGCCGACGAGCTCAAGGCCGTCGAGGAGCGCATCCACGCGATCAACCCCTATGCGGTCCTTCAGCGCGCCGAGCGCTGCGACGTGCCGCTGGACACGGTGCTGAACCGCGGCTCCTTCGATCTCGACCGCATCCTCTCGCTCGATCCGCACTTCCTGGAAGAGGCGGAACACGAGCATGTGTGCGGCCCCGACTGCGATCACGACCACGATCATCACCATCATGATCATGACCACGGCCACGATCACGCTCATGACCACGGGCACCATCACCACCACCACGAGGACGCCCATGCGGTGAAGAGCATCTCGCTCACCGCCGGCGATCTCGAGCCCAACACCTTCTTCCAGTGGATCGGGACCGTGAGCCAGATCCAGGGGCCGAACATCCTTCGCCTCAAGGGCATCCTGTCGTTCAAGGGCGATCACCAGCGCTATGTCCTGCAGGGCGTCCACATGATCATGGAAGGCGATCACCAGCGCGACTGGAAGGAAGGCGAGGAGCGGGTGAGCCGTATCGTCTTCATCGGCCGCGACCTCGATTTCGAGGCCCTTGAGACCGGCTTCAAGGCCTGCGAGGCCGACTGAGCATGGTGTCCGTTGCTCCGCTCGATCCGGGCTCCTTCGTCGTCGCCGCCAGCTTTCTTGCCGGCGATCCGGCCTTCGCGCTCGGAGACGGCACTGTCGTCGTGCTCACCGGCACCGGCGAGAAACGCATCGAGGCCCATGCCGGCGGTCTTCTCGCCGCCGCGCGCACGTTGTCCGGCGATGCCTTCGTCACCGGCGGCGATGACGGGCGCGTGTGCCGGGTCTCGCCGGACGGCACCACCGAGACACTCGCCGAACTGCCGCGCAAGTGGATCGACCTCGTTGCCTGCGGGCCGCAAGGTGCCGTCGGCTTCGCGGTCGGCCGTACCGCCTATGTGACCACGGGCGAGGGCCCCTTGCGCGAGTTTCCGCAAACGCGCGCAGTGGGAGGAATTGCGTTCGCTCCCAAGGGCTTGCGCATTGCCATCGCGCGCTATGACGGGGCGACTCTCGCCTTCGTCAATGCAAGCGGCGCGGCGCAGGAGCTGGAGTGGAAGGGCGCACACACGGGCGCGAGCTTCTCGCCCGACGGCAAGTACCTCGTCACCACCATGCAGGAAAACGCCTTGCACGGCTGGCGGCTTTCCGATGCGCAGGACATGCGCATGACCGGCTATCCGTCCAAGGTGAAGTCGATGAGCTGGTCGGCGCGCGGGCGCTATCTGGCGACCTCGGGCGCCAATGCCGCGATATGCTGGCCCTTCTTCGGCAAGAACGGACCCATGGGCCAGCAGCCCTTGCAGCTCGGCACCCGGTCGGACCAGATCATCACCCAGGTGGCGTGCCATCCGGGCGAGGAGGTGGTCGCCATCGGTTATCAGGACGGCATGGTGCTTCTGGCGCGTTTCGAGGACGGCCAGGAGGTGCTGTTGCGCCGTCCTGGCGAAGGCGCCGTAAGCTCGCTGTGCTGGGATGCGGGCGGCATGCGGCTCGTCTACGGCACGGAGGCCGGCGAGGCCGGCGTCGTGTCGCTCTGACAGGCCGGGAGCCGGTTCGTCCGGCTCCCGGTTCGCCGACGTGGCGCGAAGGCCGGCCCCGGGGCCGGCGGGAAGGAGAGGGGATGATCGCACGGGCCGTCATGCTTCTTGTTGCCCTGGCGGGTGGTGCGACCACGTCCCAGCTTCCCGAATTCGCGCAGCAGTATCGCCAGCGTCTTGGCGGTGCCATCGATGCGCTTACGCTGGTGGTCGAGGAGTTTCGTCAGGATGCAAGGGCCAACGGGCTGAGCGTTTCCGAGGCGGTGACGATGCTCTCCAGCGCCTCCGACGGGCTGGTCCGCGCGCAGGGCGAGCGCATGGGGCGAACCATCGCGAGGCTCGACCGGCTCGAGCGGCAGCGCCGCGAGATGCTTGAGGCCGGTCCCTTCGCCCGGGTCGCTGTCATGGCGGGTTCCCTCGATCCGGCGCTGGCGGAGGCGACGCTGGGCGACTTCGAGCCCGGCGTGCCGGTGACCTCGGAAGGGGCGATCATGGCCGGAGGCGGCTTCCTGAGCGTGCTATTCGGGGGTGGACTGATCGGGCGTCTTGCAAGGCGTCGGCGGCGGGCCCGTGCAGGAGACAATGAATGGACACATTGAGCCGGATGCGCTGCTTCCTGAAAGTCGTCGATTCCGGCGGCTTTTCGGCGGCCGCGCGGGACCTGGGGCGCTCCAAGGCGCTCGTCTCGAAGTATGTGGGCGAACTGGAGGACGAGCTGGGCGCGCGTCTTTTGAATCGGACTACGCGCCAGATCTCGCTGACCGAAGTCGGGCAGGCCTTCTACAAGGAGGCGAGCGACATCCTTACCCGGATCGACGATCTCAAGGCGTCGGTACAGAACACCCATCAGGCGGCGCGGGGCACGCTGCGGATCTCCGCGCCACGGTCGATGGGCGACGATTTTCTCAATCCCGCGATTGTCGCCTTCCTCCAGCGCGAGCCCGAGATTTCGGTCGATCTCAGGCTCGAGGACCGGTTCGTGGATCTCGTGGAGGAAGGTTTCGACGCGGCAATCCGCGTGACGGAACTGACCGATTCCAGCCTCATCGCGCGCAAGCTTTCGGATCTGCGCACGGTGGTCTGCGCATCGCCGGAGGCGGTGGAGCGCTTCGGCGAACCGCGTGTGCCGCAGGACCTGAGCGATCGTCCCTGCGTCATCGACAACAACTACCGCTTCCGCAACAACTGGCAGTTCGAGACGGAGGGTGTGCGGTCGTCGGTGTCGGTCAAGGGGCGCGTCGAGGTCAACAGCGCCCAGGCGGCACGCCTTGCGGCCATCGCCGGGCTCGGGTTCCTGCGCACGCCCTACCCTTTCGTCCATCGCGATATCAGGGAAGGCCGGCTCGTGGAGGTGCTGGCCGGAACCCAGCCGCCGGGGCAGGCGATCCATGTCGTCTACCCGCACCGGCGCCATCTCTCCGGCAAGGTGCGTGCCTTCGTCGACTTTCTCGGCGAATGGTTTTCCGACATGCGCCGGCGCGGCGAAATCTGCTGACGCGGCGCCCCGCGAGGCGTCACAGGGCCGCGAGTCGCTCCATGGCCAGCCGGTCGGCGACCGCCTGGGTCGGCTGGTCGCTCTCGTCCGCGATCCTGAAAATCCGGGCAAGCGTGTCGCCGATCGCCTCGACCTTGGCGCGGATCGCGGCATCGCCCACGCCGGGTTTGCCGAGCGCGACCGAGATCACGCCGCCGGCATTGATGGCGTAGTCGGGCGCGTAGAGCACGCCGCGCTTGCGCAGGGCCGCGTCATGCCTTTCCTCGGCAAGCTGGTTGTTGGCCGCGCCCGCGACGATGGGGGCGCCGAGTTCCGGGATCGTCTCGTCGTTGAGGCCGGCTCCGAGTGCGCAGGGCACGAAGACGTCGGCTTCCACGGCATGGGCGCGGTCGGCGGCAACGCTTTTCGCGCCGAAGTCCGCGACGGCCCGCTCCACGGCAGGCTGGTGAATGTCGGCGACGGTCAGCCTGGCGCCGGCCTCGTGCAGGCGGCGGGCGACATCCATGCCGACATGGCCGAGCCCCTGGACGGTCACGGTTCGCCCCGCCGGATCATCCGAGCCGAAGCGATGCGCGAGCGCGGCCTGGATGCCCCGGAAGACGCCAAGCGCGGTATAGGGCGACGGGTCGCCGAGGCCGGTGGCGCGAATGCCGCGCACATGGGCCGTGCGTGTCGCGACCACCTCCATGTCGGCATCCGAGATGCCGACATCCTCCGCCGTGATGTAGCTGCCGGCGAGTCGGTCGACCTGACCGCCGAAGGCGGCAAGGAGAGCCTGCGTCTTGTCGCGGCGCGGATCGGCGAGAATGACGGCCTTGCCGCCGCCCAGGTCGAGCCCGGCGAGCGCGTTCTTGTAGGTCATGCCGCGCGACAGGCGCAGCGCGTCGGTGAGCGCCTCGCCCGGGTTCGGGTAGGCCCACATGCGGCACCCGCCAAGCGCGGGGCCGAGCGCGGTCGAGTGCACGGCGATGATCGTCGACAGGCCCGTGGCCTCGTCATGGCCGAAGACGACCTGCTCGTGGGCGTCGAACTCTGGATGGTCGAAGACGCAAGGGGGCGCCGTCACGATCTGACGGCGCGACACCGGGGCGGTCATGGCTTCCTCCTGAGATCCGGTTTTCGGAGCGCCCGTTCGCCGTCCGCCCCGGAACGGGCGATGGCGGCGAGGCGTTCCTCTTTTTCGGAAATCCTGCCCGGTTTTTTGCGGAATTTGGATCTTGTCGGCCTCAGTTCTGCGTAAATTTTGTTATTTTTGTTTCGATATTGCGCGATTTTTCGGAAAATCGTCGCCGCAAGAAGCGAGGCGCGTGACCACCTGTCCCCGGGGCGTGCCTTGCTGTTGCCGTGAAGAGGCGCATTATCGCGCGCAGGCGCAAGGCGGGGATAGACCGGACGGGCCCAAGCGGGGACAATCGGAGAGCCTGTTCAGGCTCGCGAGGCTGGAGAACACATGATCTCACGGACGACAGCGACCGGTCTTGCGACCGCTCTCGGGCTTTTCGTACCGGGCGGGGCCGCGCAGGCGCATCCCCATGTTTTCGTCGAGGCGCGGTCGGAAGTCGTCTTCGATGCGGACCGCCGGGTCACCGGCATTCGCCATGTCTGGCAGTTCGACGAGGCCTTCACCGCTTTCGCGGTCCAGGGGCTGGACGCGGACGGCGACGGCAAGCTGACCCGCGAGGAGCTTCAGCCGCTTGCGCAGATCAACGTGGAATCGCTGGCCGAATATGACTTCTTCACCTATCTCCAGCGTGGCGACCAGGACATAGATTTTGGCGAGCCGGAGGAATACTGGCTTGATTTCTATGGCGGAAAGCTGACGCTCTTCTACACGTTGCCGCTTGCCCAGCCGCTCGTGATGGACGCCAGCAAGATCACGCTCGAGGTCTTCGATCCGACCTATTTCGTCGCCTTCGAGATGTCCCGCGACACGCCCTTCGAGATGGTTTCGGCGCCCGCAAATTGTACGCTCACCTTTACTCCGCCGCCGGAACTGGATCCGCAGACCGCCACGACGCTGGCCGCCATCCCGCAGGACCAGCGCGAGCCGTCGGCGGACCTGATGACGATCACCGAAACCCTGTCGAACACGGCGACCATCGCCTGCAAGTAGAAGGACTTCCGCCGATGTCGGGCCTCTCCCGTCCCGGACCTGTCATCTCGACCCGACACCCCGCCCGTCCGCGCCTGGCGGTCGCGTTGCTCGGTGCCGTCATTCTCGTTCTGGCCGGAGGGGCGGCGGTCGCCGCGCCCTCGCCCTTCGGTGTCGGCCTGCCGGAGACGACCATGACGCCGGGCGGCCCGTTTGCCGGCTTCTTTGCCTGGGTCGCGGCGCAGCAAACGGCGTTCTACGGCGCGCTGACCTCGGCCATCAAGGCGATGAAGGCGGACGGCACGGCCGGTATCTGGCTGATGGGCCTCTCCTTTGCCTATGGCGTCTTCCATGCCGCCGGCCCCGGACACGGCAAGGCGGTCATCTCGTCCTATATCGTTGCCAATGGCGAGACGCTCCGGCGCGGCGTGGTGCTGTCCTTCGTCTCGGCGATGGCCCAGGCGCTGACGGCGATCCTGCTCATCGGCGTCGCGGCCGTGATCCTGCGCATGACCTCCATCGCCATCACCGAGACGACACGCTGGTTCGAGTTGGGGTCCTATCTCGCCGTCACCCTGCTGGGCGTGGCCCTGGTCTGGCGCAAGATCATTCGCCCGCTCATTCCCGAGCGCCGGCCCCGGGCGCTTGGCGCGCAGGTCGCCTGCAGTCCGCTCGACAGCGTCTTTTCGGCCTCCGCCTCCGCCGCGACGACGTCGCCCGGCGTTTCAAGCTTTGGCGGTTCGGCAAGACCGGCCGGCGTCGGGCTGCGCCACCGCTCCATCGAGACGCCTGCGGTCGAGATCTGTCCGGACTGCGGCCGCTCTCATGCGCCCATGGCGCAGGAGATCACCGGGCCCATGTCGCTGACGCGCGCATGGTCGGTGATCCTGGCGGTCGGTCTGCGGCCCTGCACGGGCGCGCTGGTGGTGCTGGTCTTCGCCATGTCGCAGGGACTGTGGCTCGCGGGCGTCGGTGCGACCTTCGCAATGGCGCTCGGCACGGGACTGACCGTGTCGTTGCTGGCGACGCTGGCGGTGACCGCGAAAAGCGTGGCATTGCGGCTTGCCGGCGACGGCCGCGCGATGACGGTTCACCGCGTGGTGGAGGGGCTCGGCGCGCTTCTGGTTCTGTTCCTCGGGGCGACGCTCCTGATCGCCTCGCTTGGCTGGGGCTGACGTCAGGAGGCCGGCACTACGCCGTTTCGGCTGCCGCCGCGCGCCGCGCCGTCACCTGCTCGCGATGGATCACGTAGAGGCCGGCCCCGACGGTGAGCGAGATGCCCACGGCGGCAAGCCCGTCCGGCAGGTCGGCGAAGATCACCCAGCCGATCAGCGTGGCGAAGGGGATCTCAAGATACTGCATCGGCGCCAGGGTCGAGGCCGGCGCGAGGCGCAGCGACCACGTCATCATCAGGTGGGCGAGGGTGCCCAGCGTTCCGATGCCGAGCAGCAGCGCGAGCGTGCGCGGCTGCGTGGCAAGCGTCTCGAGCGCGCCCTGCAGGCCGCTTTCGAAGCCGAGCAGGCTTGCGCCCCAGATCGCGGGCGCCATGAGAACGACGGCGACAACGCCGCTTACGGCCTGAAGTGCGATCGGGTCCACGTCCTTGGCGACGTTGCGGGTTACCATCATGAACAGCGAGAAGGCGGCGGCCACCGCGAGCGGCAGCAGGGCCGGGGTGCCGACCTCGGCATAGTTGGGGCGGATGACCAGCAGCACGCCGACGAAACCGACGATGCAGGCGCCGAGCCGATAGGGGCCGACCTGCTCTCCCAGCACGAAGCGGCCGAGCAGCAGCATCATGAAAGGCATGACGAAGGCGATGGAGATCGCATCGGCCAGCGGCAGGAACCGCAGCGACAGGAACATGGCGCCGATGCCGATGATGTGCAGCAGCGTGCGCAGCACCGTCAGGCGCAGAATGCGCGGCGTCATGGCGAGCTTCAGCCGGGTTGCCCAGGCCAGCGGGATCAGGATGGCGACCTGGGCCATGAAGCGCGCAAGAACCATCAGCGCCAGCGGCAGGCTTTCGCCCAGGATCTTGGCGATGGAATCGCCGAGCGGCGCCAGAAGGCAGAAACCGAGCATGAAGATCATGCCGAGAAGGGGGCGGTCAGCGATCATCTTCTCGTCTTAAGGAAGAAACGCGCGAAAGGAAAGCGTCAAGGTTGCAATCAGGTTGTGGTCCGGTTGCACACGCACATGCGTGATCCCGCCGTGCCGCCGGTGCCGGAAGTCAGTCGCGCGAATGGCTCTGGTAAAGACGGTCAAAGGCCGAGAACACCTGGCTGGCCTCGCCGTCCTTCAGACCTTCGACCAGATTGATGCGCTTCGCGCCGAAGTCGATGTAGAGCGCATTGCCAATCTCCATCACCGCGGCCTGGGCCGACTTACCCTCGACGACCTTGCCGGCGTCGAGGTGATGGGTGCCGTATTCGGCGATGTCCTGATAGCGATAGCGTGTTTTGCCACGGATCACGCCGTCGGCGTCGAAGTCGAGGTTTGTCGTCCGGCGCCGTACCGCCAGAAGGTAGATCAGGAAGCCGGCCCCGATGGTTGCGAGCGCGAGGGGCACGAAGGCGTCCAGATGGCCGGTGAAGAGCGCGATGGCCGTTATTACCAGCAGGATGAGCGTGGCCGGAAGGCCGATCAGGAAGGCAAGAAAGTAGCGCCCCCGGCTGCGATGGCGCACGCTCAGGCGTGTCGCACCGGGCGTCTCCGTGATCTCGAAGACCTGATCAAGCTTCGCGTCCCGCACCATGGCGCTCTCCCTGTTGTGTCGCGCGGCGATCTCCTCGTGTCCGGGGTCGTTTTAGGCGATACCGGTCAACCAAAGATGAAGCCGCGTGGAGCAGGTCCAGGGCGTGGCCTTGCGATACGGGATCGGGCGGCTCGACGTCAGGCGGCGGGAACCGGCTCACCGTCGCGACCAAGCTCGATGGGCTCGCCGTGCGGGGTCGCGGCCGCCGCCCGGTGCCAGGCCTCGCGACGTGCCGCAAGGCGTTCCTCGCTCGTCACGTCGCGGGTCGTGACCATGCGTTCCAGCGCGGCAAGCCAGTGGCTGTAGTAGCTGTCGCCGCAGTCGGGATCGCCGGCGGCCTGCGCCTCGCGGATGGTTTCCGACAGGGTCGCGGCCCAGTCCGACCAGGAGAAGACGCCTTTTTCGTTGAGCGCGACGGCAAGCGCGAAGGCCCGTGCCTCCCAGGGTTCGCGAAATACGGGGCCGTCCGCGTCGCGCGGCAGGTCGGAGAAGAGGTCCTCGGGCGGATGGGCTGCGGCGGGGGTGTCAGGCCGGATCAAGATAGCTCTCCCAGAGATCGGCGCGCAGCGTGAGACCGGGTTCGGCATCGTCCCCCCAGACGTCGCGCCCGTCGAAGGCGATGCCATAGAGCCAGGTCGGGTTCTCGCCCTTGCCGGCCGCGTTGCTGTCGGGAAGCACATGGGTGCCGTGCACGGCCTCAACGGTGCCGACTTGGCCGCGCAGGTAGCGCGGAATGCGGGTGTGGCCCTGCGGATGCATGTTGCGGGCGCGCACCCGGTCGCCGACGGCGAAACGCGCGGGCGCCCGTGGCTCGCGATCCGCCGGACCGCCCCGGGCGAGCGCGGCGGCGACGTCGCCGGCGGCGAGAACACGCTTCACCGGGCGGCTTGTGCGCAGGCTGTGTCCGGCCTCGATTTCCTCGGCGGTGACGAGGTCACGCTCATCCAGGAGCTTCTCCAGGCCCGCGAGCCAGATCTCGTAGTAGGTGGAGGTCAGGTAGCGCGGCGGCGGCAGGCTTTCGCGGGCGAAGCGCGAGGCATCGAGGCTCCACTCGCCGGTCGCGCCCATGGCAAGGGTGATGGCGAGCGTGCGCTTTTCCCACTCGCCGTGGAACGGCGGTTCGTTCGCTTCCGGCACGACGGGACCGAAACCCATCATGCCGCCGAGATCCTGGGCGCCGTTCATGCCGCCTCTCCCTCGGCCAGCTGCCCGGGCGTGAGGGCGAGGCCGGTGCCGATCATGCTGTCGCGGGTGACGAGACGGGCAAGCTCCTCTTCGCTCCATCCCTCCGTCCCTTCAGGGCGCATGGGGATCACGAGATAGCGGACCTCGGCGGTGGAGTCCCACACGCGGATGTCGGTGCCCGAGGGCAGGGAGACGCCGAAGTCCGCGAGCACGCCGCGCGGGTCTCGTACCGCCTTGGCCCGATAGGGTGCCGACTTGTACCAGACCGGCGGCAGGCCGAGCACCGACCACGGGTAGCAGGAACACAGGGTGCAGACGACCATGTTGTGCCGCTCCGGCGTGTTCTCGACGGCGACCATGTGCTCGCCCTGGCGGCCGAAATACCCGAGAGAGCGGATCGCGGCGGTGGTGTCGGCGCGCAGCCAGTCGCGAAACTCCGGATCGCTCCAGGTGCGCGCGACGACATGGGCGCCGTTGTGCGGGCCGACCTTCGTTTCATAGGTCTCGATGAGGACGTCGAGGGCCGCCGGATCGACGTACCCTTTCTCGACGAGGATCGATTCCAGGGCGCGCACGCGGGCGTCGACCTCGGAAAGCTCCGAGCCGTGGTCGTGATCGTGGGAATGGTCATGGCCCATGGTGCGGCCTCCTTGTGGTCCTGGTTCAGCCCGCCGTCCGGGGCGACGGACCGGCTTCCATCCGCCCTCGCACCGCATCGCCGAAGGCGGCGAACAGGCGCGCGGACGCGGCATCGCTGCCGACCCAGTATTCGGGGTGCCACTGGGTGGCGAGTGCGAACCCGGGCGCCGCCTCGACCGAAACCGCCTCGATGGTGCCGTCCTCCGCCGTCGCCTCGACGGCGAGACCCTTCGCGAGCCGGCCGATGGCCTGGCGATGCAGCGAGTTCACCTCGATGCGGGCCTCGCCGAGAATGTCGGCAAGCCGCCCGCCGGGACGAACCTCGACATGGTGGGCAAGGGCGAAGCGCTGATCCTGCGTTTCCGCCTCCGGAGCGCGATGGTCGCGGCGCCCCTCGATTTCCTGGACCTCGCCGACGAGCGTGCCGCCGAGGGCGACATTGGTTTCCTGAAGGCCACGGCAGATGGCGAAGAAGGGAAGCCCGCGCTCCAGCGTGCGGCGGATCAGCGGCAGCGTGGTGGCATCGCGGCGGGTGTCGTAGGGACCGTTTCTTTCGCTCGCCTCGCCGCCGTAGAGCGAGGGGTGCACATTGGAGCGCGACCCGGTCATGAGCACGCCGTCGACGCGTTCGAGAACGGCGTCGATGTCGATGGCCGGGCCGAGAGAGGGCAGGAGCAGGGGAATGACGCCGGATCCCTGCACGAGCGCCTCGACATAGATGGATGTCGCCGCGTGCCAGGAATAGCCGTCGACCTCCTTGACGTCGCAACTGACGAGAACAACCGGTTTCGGCATGGAAGAGTGTCTCCTGCGGGGGGCGGTCGCCTTTTTACACGAGGGCGCGCCGGTTGCGAAGATGGGCGATCGTCCCGGGATTGTCCACCTGCGGGCGCGGTCAGGTTGTGGAGCCTAAAAATCTCGCGCGCCCTCCGGACGCGCTTGTTTCGACCCGCCATATGCGGTTTAACTCCAAGCTCAAAGTGCGTTTGAGGAAAAGGCACTTGTCGGAGCCGGCGTCACGCCGGCCGGGATGGAGAGTACAGTTTCGAGCCCCGTGCAGGCGGGGCCGTCAATCCCAAGGGAGGGGACACATGGATCGTCGTTCATTCATCAAGAAGGCAGGTCTGGCCGGTGTCGGCGCCGGCGCGGCCACGCTCGCGGCTCCGGCCATCGCGCAGGGCAACCAGACCTGGCGCATGGTCACGACCTGGCCGAAGAACTTCCCCGGTCTGGGCGTCGGCGCGCAGCGTCTGGCCGACCGCATCACCGCCGCCTCGGGCGGCCGCCTGACCATCCAGGTCTATTCCGCCGGTGAGCTGGTTCCGCCGCTGCAGTCGCTCGACGCGGTCATCGACGGCTCGGCCGAGATGAGCCACGGCGCCGCCTACTACTGGCAGAACAAGAGCCCGGCGCTCGCCTTCTTCACCGGCGTTCCCTACGGCATGACCTCGCGCGAGCTGACCGCGTGGGTGCGCTACATGGGCGGACAGGAGATCTGGGACGAGATCTACGACCAGTTCGGCGTGCAGGGCTTCCTCTCCGGCGACACGGGCACCCAGGCGGGTGGCTGGTTCCGCGAGGAGCTGACCGGCCTCGATTCGGTCAAGGGCCTGCGCTTCCGCACGCCGGGCCTCGGCGGCCGCGTGTGGGAGAAGCTTGGCGCCACGGTGACCAACATGGCCGCCGGCGAGATCTTCCAGGCGCTGCAGTCGGGCACGCTGGACGCGGCCGAGTTCGTCGGCCCGTACAACGACCTGGCGCTGGGCTTCTACCAGGTTGCCAAGAACTACTACTTCCCGAGCTTCGTGGAGCCGGGCCTGGCGACCGAGCTGGTGGTCAACAAGTCCAAGTACCAGGAACTGCCGTCCGACCTGCAGGCGATCGTCAAGGACGTGTGCCAGGCCGAGTACGATCAGGTGGCCTCGGACTTCTACGCCAACGATCCGCGCGCCCTGAAGACGCTGGTCGACGATCACGGCGTGATCGTTCGCGAGTTCCCGGCCGACATCATGGAAGCCGGTGCGAAGGCCGCCGAGGAGATCCTGGGCTCGCTGCGCGACTCCGACGATCCGCTGGTCAAGAAGACCACCGAGAGCTTCATCGAGTCGCTCAACATCCTGCGCACGCGCACGGAAGGCACCGACGGCGCCTTCGTCGAGGCCCGCAAGGCCTATTTCAAGATCTGAGGCGCGAGAGACGGCCCGGTCCGCGACATGCGGGCCGGGCCCCTGCCGCCGGGGCCTTCGGGACCCTGTCGTGACAAAAGAAAACCCCGGCCTCGCGGCCGGGGTTTTTTGTCTGGTCAGGAACGTTTCGCCCGATGGGCCACGCCCTAACTGTAGATCGCCCGCGGCAGCCAGGTCGCGATCTCGGGAAAGGCGAACATGATCGCGATCGCCACCATCTGCAGCACGACGAAGGGCAGAACGCCCTTGTAGATCATCGCCGTGGACACGTTGGGCGGCGCCACGCCGCGCAGGTAGAACAGGGCGAAGCCGAAGGGCGGCGTCAGGAACGAGGTCTGCAGGTTCACGCCCACCAGGATGCCGAGCCAGACCGGATCCACGTCGAGAGCCAGCAGGATCGGCGCGGTGATCGGGATCACGATGAAGATGATCTCGAACGTGTCCAGGATGAAGCCCAGCAGGAACATGATGAACATGACGACCGCGACGGCGGCGAGCGTGCCGCCGGGCAGGTTCGACAGGAACTCGTGCACCAGGTTGTCGCCGCCCATCAGGCGGAAGACGATGGAGAACACCGCCGCGCCGAACAGGATGATGAACACCATGCAGGTGATCGACGCCGTGGCGATCGCCGTCTCGCGCAGGATGGCGAAGGACAGCCTCCAGCGCAGGCCGGCGAGCACCAGCGCGCCGACCGCGCCGACCGAGGCCGCCTCCGTCGGGGTCGCGATGCCGCCGAGGATCGAGCCGAGCACGGCGAGGATCAGCAGCAGCGGGGGCACGAGCGCCGTCATGACCTCGCGGCCGAGATGGGCGCGTTCCTCCGGCGGAACCGGCGTTGCCGGGCAGCTCTTGGGGTCGGCGATCGCCTTGAAGATCGTCCAGGCCATGTAGAGGCCGACGAGCAGCAGGCCCGGCAGGATGGCGCCGGCGAAGAGGTCGCCCACGGACACGGGAACGGGCGCGAAGTTGCCCTTCGACATCTGCACCTGGGCGTTGATGCCCGAGAGCATGTCGCCCATGAAGATCAGCACCGTGGAAGGCGGAATGATCTGGCCGAGCGTGCCGGAGGCGCAGATGACGCCCGTCGCGAGCTTCGGGTCGTAGTTGGCCCTGAGCATCGCCGGCAGCGAGATCAGGCCCATGGTGACCACCGTCGCGCCGACGACACCGGTGGAGGCCGCCAGCAGGGCGCCCACCACGATCACCGACATGCCGAGGCCGCCGCGCATGTTGCCGAACAGCTTGCCCATAGTCAGGAGAAGCTGCTCGGCGATCTTCGAGCGCTCGAGCATCACGCCCATGAAGATGAACAGCGGCACGGCGACCAGGACCTCGTTGGTCATGTAGCCGATGTAGCGGTTGGCCAGGCTGCCGAAGTTGGAGGGATCGAAGACACCGAACCACATGCCGGCCAGCCCGAACAGCAGCGACACGCCGGAAAGCGTGAAGGCAACCGGAAAGCCGAACAGCAGGAAGCCGATGATGCCGAAGAACATGAGCCCCGAGAGAAGCTCGCCAATGAAAACGGGATCCATCAGGCGTCCGCCTCCCCCTTGGACTTGAGCTCGCCGTCATAGCGAAGGTGCGGCGGAAGCAGGTCCTCCCGGCCTCCCAGCACGAGAATGGAGCGTGCCACCATGGCGATGCCCTGCAGCGCAAGCAGCACGGCGAACCCGATGATGAAGGACTTCAGCACGAACAGCCCGGGCATGCCGCCGACGTTGGCCGACGCCTCGTGCAGCCGCCAGGAGCGGGCCACGAAGGACCAGGCGTAGTAGACGACCACATAGGTGAAGGGCAGCAGGAGCAGCAGCACACCGAACAGGTCGATGACCGCCTTCTTCCGCGTGCTGGCGGGGCGGTAGAAGATGTCGACGCGCACATGGTCGTTGCGCATCAGCGCGAAGCCGGCCACGGCGGTGAACATGGCACCGTTCAGCCAGATGTAGAGGTCCTGCATCCACACGAAGCTGATGGCGAAGACGTACCGCTGAACGACGACCGTGAAACAGACCAGAACGATGGCCAGAGACAGCCAGGAAAACACGTTTCCGATCAGCGAGTTTAATCCACTTATGAAGCGGACGACAAGGGCGAGCGCGCGCACGGGCCTATCCTCCCCGGCACGCGGCGCGCCGCGCTTTTACGAACTGCATTGGATACCCTCTCGATTGAACCCGGTTCCCCCCGGCGACATTCGTGCCGCTCCAGACCGCGTTCCGCCCTTATTGTTGACGGCCCGTTGCTTAGCAGTTTTGGCCGCGATGCAAAAGCAATCGCGCCGATGGGCACGCAGGTTTCGGCCGCATGACGTTGCGGGAGCACGGTGGCGGGCTTTCCTGTGAGGCGTTTTCATTTGACGCATAGGGGCTTGGGGGCCGAACCTGCGGGAAAGGCGGACGTCACGGGAGGCGCGTCCGCGGGAGGGAAACGACACATGACACGCAATGCGGTCACGCTTGACGACAAATACGATCTGACGAAGGAGCGGGTGTTCCTGTCCGGAACCCAGGCGCTGATCCGGCTGACGCTCATGCAGAAGGCGCGCGATCGGGCGGAGGGGCTGGACACGGCCGGTTACGTCTCCGGATATCGCGGCAGTCCGCTGGGTGCGCTCGACCAGCAGTTCCAGAAGGCGGCCCGGGTGCTGACGCCCGAGAACGTCATTTTCCGTCCGGCGATCAACGAGGATCTCGCGGCGACCGCCCTTTGGGGGACGCAGCAGGCGCAGATGCGCGGCGAGGGCCGCCATGACGGCGTCTTCGGCATCTGGTACGGCAAGGGCCCCGGCGTCGACCGCTCGGGCGATGCGTTCCGCCACGCCAATCTGGCGGGCACCTCGCCGCATGGGGGCGTGCTGGCGCTGATGGGCGACGACCACACCTGCGAAAGCTCGACCACCGCGCACCAGTCCGAGTTCGCGCTGGTGGACGCCATGATGCCGATCCTCAACCCCGCCGGCGTGCAGGAGATTCTCGACTTCGGTCTCTTCGGCTGGGCTCTGTCTCGCTATGCGGGTGTCTGGACCGGGCTCAAGCTGGTCAAGGACAACGTGGAATCGACCGCCTCCATCGACGGGCGGATCGACCGGGTGCGGCCCGTCCTGCCCGCCTTCGCCTTTCCGCCCGGCGGCGTGCACATCCGTCCCGCCGACCATCCGCTCGACCAGGAGGCGCGCCTCCACGAAGTGAAGCTGCCGGCCGCGCGCGCCTTTATCGACGCCAATCCGCTCGACCACGTGATCCTGTCCGGCGGGCGGGAGCCGCGCGTCGGCGTCATTTCCACCGGCAAGAGCTATCTCGACGTGATCGAGGCGCTGGACATGCTGGGCATCGACGAGGTGGCGGCGGCCGATCTCGGCCTGGCGCTGCTCAAGGTCGGTTGCACCTGGCCCGTCTCGGCACAGCGCATCCGCGCCTTCACCAGCGGGCTCGAGCTGGTGATGGTGGTGGAGGAAAAGCGCGGGCTGATCGAGCCGCAGGTGAAGGAGCTTCTCTACGGCAGCGCCAATGCGCCCGCGATCATCGGCAAGGCGGATGAGGAAGGCGCGACGCTGTTTCGCGCGCCCGGTGCCCTGGAGCCGGTGCAGGTGGCGCTGGAACTCGGTCGCAGGCTTCTGGCGCGACGCCCGAACGAACGGCTCGCCGCAAGGGTCCAGGAGCTGGAGCGTCGCCGCCACCGGCTCATGGAGATCACCGACGTTGCCGTGCGCAGTCCCTATTTCTGCGCCGGCTGCCCGCATAATTCCTCCACGCGCGTACCCGAGGGCAGCCGCGCCTATGCCGGCATCGGCTGTCACTACATGGCCCAGTGGATGGACCGGTCCACCGAGGGCTACACGCAGATGGGCGGCGAGGGCGCCAACTGGATCGGCGAGGCGTCCTTCTCGAAGACCGGCCACGTGTTCCAGAACCTGGGCGATGGAACCTACAACCACTCCGGAGCGCTGGCGATCCGCGCGGCCCATGCCGCCGGCGTCAACATCACCTACAAGATCCTCTACAACGACGCGGTCGCCATGACCGGCGGCCAGGCCCATGACGGCGGCCTGACCGTCGACGAGATCGCCCGGCAGGTCGCGGCGGAGGGCGCGCGCCGTGTCGTCGTGGTCACCGACGAGCCGGGCAAGTATCCGGTCGCCACCAACTGGCCGGAAGGCACCTCGATCCACCATCGTGACGACCTCATCGAGGTGGAAAAGGATCTCGCGCGCGAGGAGGGGCTCACCGTTCTCCTCTACGACCAGACCTGTGCGGCGGAGAAGCGCCGCCGGCGCAAGCGGGGCCGCTTCCCGGATCCGGACGAGCGGATCCTCGTCAACGAACTCGTGTGCGAGGGCTGCGGCGACTGCGGCAAGCAGTCGAACTGTGTCGCCGTGCAGCCGGTCGAGACCGAATGGGGACGCAAGCGGCGTATCGACCAGTCCGCGTGCAACAAGGATTTTTCCTGCCTCAAGGGCTTCTGTCCGTCCTTCGTCAGCGTGAAGGGCGGCGTGCTCCGGGGGCGTGCGACGACCCCGCCGCCGGCGCCGTCCGTGCCCGAGCCGGAGATCGCGCAGCTCTCGCGCATCCATGGCGTGATGATCACCGGCGTGGGCGGCACCGGTGTCGTCACCGTCGGCGCGGTGATCGGCATGGCGGCCCATCTCGACGGGCTGGGCTGCGGCATCATCGACATGGCCGGTCTTGCCCAGAAGGGCGGGGCGGTGACGAGCCACCTCAAGCTCGCGCCGCGCCCGGAAGACATTTCCGCGATCCGCGTCGGGCCCGGTGGCGCCGATCTCGTGCTCGGCTGTGACATCGTCGTTGCCGGATCGGCCAAGGTTCTCGCGGCCATGCGCCCCGGCGAGACGCTGGCGGTCATCAACACCCACGAGACGCTTCCCGGCGACTTCGCGCGCAATCCGGACTTCACCCTGCCCGGACGGCGTCTGGTGTCCGAAATCGGCAAGGCGGCCGGTGAGGGGCGGGCGCATTTCCTCGACGCGACGGAGATCGCCGAGGCGCTGTTCGGCGATGCCATCGCCGCCAACATGTTCCTGCTCGGCCACGCGTGGCAGTCGGGGGGCCTGCCGCTGACGCTCGAGGCGATCACCGAAGCGATCCGGCTCAACAAGGTGTCGGTGGACATGAACATGGCCGCCTTCTCCTGGGGGCGGGTCGCCGCGGCGGACTCGGCCGCGCTTGAGCGGGTGCTTGCCGCCGCCGGAGCGGGGGAGGAACTTCCCCATCGCCGACCTTCCGCCACGCTTGCCGAGACGATCGAGCGGCGCGAGGCGTTCCTGGCCGCGTATCAGGATGCGGCCTACGCGCGGCGGTACCGTGAGCGTCTTGCCCGTCTTCAGGCCCGGGCCGAGGGGCTTGGCGAGGACGGCAGGGACCTCGTCGCGACGGTGGCGCGCGAACTCTTCCGCATGATGGCGATCAAGGACGAGTACGAGGTCGCCCGCCTTTTCACCGGCGAGGCGTTCGAGGCGCAGGTGAAGGAGACCTTCGAGCATCACGAGCGGCTCGAGTTCCACCTTGCACCGCCGATCCTGTCACGCACGGACGCACGCACGGGCCGGCCGGCGAAGCGGCGCTTCGGACCCTGGGTGCTGCCGTTGTTCAGGCTGCTTGCCCGGATGAAGGGGCTGCGTGGAACCGCGTTCGATCTCTTCGGCCGTACCGCCGAGCGACGGATGGAGCGGCAGCTCCGCGACGACTACGAGGCGCTTGTCGACGAGGTCGCGGCCGGCCTCACGAAGGCGAACCTCGCGGCGGCGCGGGATCTTCTCGCCTTTTCGGAGACGGTGCGCGGTTTCGGTCCGGTGCGCGAGGCCTCGGTGCGCGTGGCGCGCGCCCGGCTGCCCGGCCTGCGCAAGGCCTGGCAGTCGGGGGCGCCGGCCCGCGAGATGGAGGCGGCTGAGTAGCGCCGGCGGGAGGGCGCTCAGAACACCAGCGAGCGGTGAACCTGCGCGCCCGTCCAGGCGCCGTCTCCGACGGCGAGGCTGACCGAATGGGGAAAGCGGGCGAGATCCCCGCAGGCGAAACAGCCGGCGAGGCTCGTCTGGCGCGTGTCGTCTGCGCGGATCATCCGGCCCATCGGCGTCTCGTCGTGCACAAGGTCGAGTATCTCGCCGACCGGTGTTGCCGGGGCCGTCACGGGAGCGACGAAGATCCCGGCGAAGGTCATGCGGCGGCCGTCGACGAGGATCACGTCGGCCGTTCCCTCCAGACGTTCGACCGGCACGTCCTCGACCGTCGCGCCGCGTGCGGCGAGTTCAGCCCGGTTCTCGCCGGTGAGGTCGATGCTGGCGTTGGTGAAGAAGGTTGTCGGCCCCCACTCGGGCAGGAACAGGCCCTGATGCAGGGAGGTCTGGCCGGTTGCGATGACGGCGACGGGTCCCTTGTCCAGTTCGTAGCCGTGGCAGTAGGGGCAGTGGAAAGCCGACCGGCCCCAGCGCTCGGCAAGGCCCGGCAGGTCCGGCAAGGTGTCGGCGACGCCGGTGGCCAGGATCAGGCGGCGCGCGCTGTGCCGGCCGCCGGCGGCGGTCGTCACCGTGAAGTCGTCCTGCGTGCCGGAGGCGCCGGTCACGCGATCCTCGACCCATGAAAGCGTCGGGTAGGCTTCAAGCTGCCGGCGGGCGGTCGCAGCGATCGCGGCCGGATTTTCCCCGTCGAATCCGAGGAAGCCGTGCGAGTGGTCGGCGAAGCGGTTGCGGCGTTCTCCCGCATCGATCACGAGCACGTCGCGGCGGGCGCGCAGGAGCTGGAGGGCGGCGGCCATTCCGGCATAGCCACCCCCGACAACAATCACGTCATGGGGCATGGGGTCAGGTCTCCCGGTTTCGCCAGAGGGCGTGCCGGCGCGCGAAGTCGGCGGCAAGGTCGGCGAGGGTCACGTCGGCAAAACGCGCCAGCAGCAGCTCTTCCGCCTCGGCGAAGGCATCATCGAGCGCGGCATTCACCGCCTGCTCGACAAGGCATTCCGGCGTTTCGTGCCGGTTACCGATGGCAAAGATCGCCGGTTCCCCGAGCGCCTCGTGCAGGTCCCGCAGGGAGACGCCGGCCAGGTCCACGGCGATCCTCCATCCGCCCGAGGGGCCGCGCGAGGAGGTCACGAGACCGCGTTCGCGCAAGAGCCCCATCGTGCGGCGCACTACGACCGGGTTGGTCCGCATGCAGCAGGCGAGCTCGTCGGAGGTCATGGGGGCATCCTGTTCCGCCATGTGAAGGAGGGCGTGCAGGACGGAGGAGAGGCGGCTGTCGCGTTTCATGTAACTTCAATTATTACGATTCGCCGCGCAACGCAATCCGCCCGTTCGCTTCGCGGCCGCTCTCCCGTACAGGCTCGCGGTTTGACTACGCCGCCCATGTGCGGATGATATGAGACGGATGTCGGCTCAAGCCTGTGCGGAGACGGCGGAATGACCTGTTTCAAGATGCTGATGGTTTGCCTTGCGCTGGTCGCCCTTCCGCTTTCCCAGGCCGGTGCGCATGGCGGCGGGTGCCGCAAGGACAGTCCTCCCGGCAAGTGCTGTCACGCGGGATCGAAACCCTATCACTGTCACTGAGAGGCCGGCTCAGCCGGTCCACTCGACCGCGCTGGTGAGCATGTAGCCCGAGCCATAGACCGTGCGGATCAGCGACGGCCCGCCTTCGCTCGTGAGCTTCTTGCGCAGACGCGAGATGCGCACGTCGATGGCCCGGTCGAGCGTGTCGTCACGCCCGCCGTGTTCGAGCAGGTGGTCGCGCGAGAGCACGCGCTTGGGCGCGCGCAGGAGAGCGGCAAGGAGCGTGGCCTCGCCGGTGGAGAGGAAGCTCTCCTCTCCGTGCGGCGCGACGAGACGGTGGGAATCGGGCTCGAACGTCCAGCCGGAAAAGCGGGCCACCTCGCGGCGCGGCTCGCTCTCGGCCGCCGGTGCGGCCCGGCGCAGAAGCGAGCGCACCCGCGCCACGATCTCGCGCGGGTCGAAGGGTTTCACCACATAGTCGTCGGCGCCGAACTCGAGCCCCATGATCCGGTCCGAGGCGTGGGCGCGCGCGGACAGCACGAGAATCGGCACCGGCCCGGTGGCACGGATGCGGTTGATGACCTCGAGCCCGTCCATGTCGGGAAGGCCGAGGTCGAGAATCACCGCGGCGGGCGTTTCGAGACCGATGGCCGCGAGCGCCGCGTCGGCGGTGGCGAAGCTGGCGCTGCGGAACCGGTAGGCGCCGAGCGTGTCGGCAAGCAGCGCGCGGATCTCTGCTTCGTCCTCGACGATGAAGACGAGGGGATCGCGCGTGATCGGCTCGGGCGGCGGGGCGTGCCGGGGCGGTGCTGGATGGTTCATGAGGACAGGATCTCGCTCATGGTCCGGGCAAGCAAGCCGGTGGTGAAGGGTTTTGCCAGAACGGGCCAGGCCGGGGGCGCCTCCGACGCCGTGCCTTCCCGGTAACCGCTCATCAGGGCGATGGGCAGATCCGGTCGCCGGTTGCCGATCGCCTCGGCGAGCGCCAGTCCGCTGGACTGCCCGGGCATCACGATGTCGCTCAGCACGGCGCGAATGTCGGCGATCTGGGTGACGAGATCGAGGGCGTCGTCGGCCTCTCCGGTGACGAGAACCGCGTAGCCAAGGGCGCAGAGCTGTTCGCGCACCACGTCGGCGACGTCGGGCTCGTCCTCGACCAGAAGGATCAGTTCGCCGGCGCCACGCGGGGCGTCCGCGCATTCATGCGGATCGCCGGTGGCGTCCTCGTCCCGGGAGAGGGGGAGGAACAGGGCTACCGTCGTGCCGTGCCCGGGGCGGCTTTCCACGGTCGCGCAACCGCCCGCGCGCCGGGCGAAACCGTAGACGGTGGGAAGGCCGAGGCCGCTGCCCGTGCCGAAGGGCTTCGTCGAGAAGAAGGGATCGAAGGCCTGCCGGCGCACGTCCTCGCTCATGCCGTGGCCGGTGTCCTTCACGCGGATGCGGGCATAGGGGCCCGGCACGAGGCCGAGCGGTTCCGCATCGGCGGCGGCGATTTCCGTCTCGTCCAGGACGAGCGAGATGTTTCCGCCGTCCGGGCTTGCGTCGCGGGCGTTGAGCACGAGGTTGACGAGGGCGTTTTCCAGCTCCGCCGGGTCGACACGGGCGACCGGATCGCGTTCGCCAACAGTGACGGAGAGCGTCAGCCCGCGCGGCAGGGAGCCGGAGAGAAGCCCCTCCATCCCCGACAGCAGCGAGGACAGCCGCACGGGGCGGGCGTCGCTCGCCTCGCCGCGGGCGAAGGCGAGCAGACGGCGGGTGAGTTCGGCGCCGCGCTGCGCGGCCTGGAGGATCGGGTCGATGTGGCCCGAAAGGTCCGGCATCGCGGGGGCGTCCGTCTTTCTTCGCAGCGCCAGCACATTGCCGATGATGATGGTCAGCAGGTTGTTGAAGTCATGGGCGAGACCGCCGGAGAGCTGACCGACCGCCTCCATGCGCCGGGCCTGGGCAAGGGCGGCCTCCGAGCGCTTGTGCTCGGTCACGTCGAGGGAAAGCACGAAGCAGCCGAGCGTGCGCCCGTCCAGCGTGCGGTCGGGAATGAGGGTGGAGCGCATGTGCGCGACGCGCCCGCCGGCGCGCGTTCGCGTGTACTCGTAGGACACCGCCTTGCCCTCGAAGGCGCGCATGATATGCGGCTCCAGCTCGGGATAGAGCGCGGGGCCGATGATGTCGGCCACGGGGCGTCCGACCATGGATTCCACGGTCTGGTCGAACCATTTCGCATATCGGCGATTGGCGAATCGATAGACCGGGCCGGGACCGACATAAGCCACGAGCGCGGGAACATTGTCGGTGACGAGTCGCAGCCAGTCCTCGCTCTGGCGAAGCTGGCGCGTGCGTTCGGCGACGGTGCGTTCCAGGTTCGCCTGCTGTTCGCGCTCGCGGGTGATGTCGGTATAGGTGGTGACGAATCCGCCGCTTGGAAGCGGGGCGCCGGTGACCAGCACGACCTGTCCGTCGGGACGCACGCGCTCGAAGGAATGGGGTTCGAAGAGGGCCGCGCGCTCCACCCGCCGCGCGACAAGTTCGGCGACATCGCCGGGGCCGTACTCGCCGCGCGCGGCATTGACCTCGAGAAAGGCCGAAAGCGGCGCGCCGCGCCGGGCGAGGTGGAGGGGAAACTCCAGCATCTCGAACAATTGCCGGTTCCACGCGACAAGCTGCAACTGCGCGTCGAAAACGGAAAAGCCCTGGTTGATGTGGTCCAGCGCCGCCTGAAGAAGGTCCAGGCGCTCGCGCTCGAGATCGCCACTTTCCATGCGGCGATCTTATTGCAGGCGCGCGCCGTGTCGAACGAAAACCGTCGCCGGGGCGAATCCGGCCGCCTGAAACAATTGCGACACGTTTCGCACATATTGGCGCAACGTCGCTCTCCTAGCGTTCCCTTAACGCAAGAACAACGTCAATCACCCGGCGGAGCCTACGCTGCGTCATGCACTTGCCGGCGGGTGGCGACGGTGGTCAGATAAGCGTCGGCCAAAGAGCCGGTCGGCAAATGCCGAAATGACGAGACCCCGAACAACCGGGGCTCCAGAGGGGAAGAAACGCAATGGCAGGGTCGCCCGTCGCCGGCAGCGCCGGCGAGGACACCTTTCCGAAGATTCTTTTGCGCAATGCCCGTGTCCTTTCGGACCGTCCGGCCATGCGCGAGAAGGATCTCGGAATCTGGCAGGTGTGGACATGGGTGGAGGTGCTGGAGGAAATCCGCTCCTTCGCCATCGGTCTCCAGGACATCGGCTTCGCGCCCGGCGACAGGATCGCCATCATCGGGGCAAACCGTCCGAGGCTGTACTGGTCGATGGTCGCCGCGCAGTCGCTGGGAGGCGTGCCGGTTCCGCTCTACGCGGACTCCGTCGCGGAAGAGATGGCCTTCGTGCTCGAACACGCGGAGGTGCGCTTCGCCTGCGTCGAGGATCAGGAGCAGGTCGACAAGGTCGTCTCCATGTCGGAGAACCTGCCCCGGCTCGAGCAGGTGATCTACGACGACCCGCGTGGCCTGCGCGACTACGACCACACGAAGCTGCATTCCTTCGAGGCCATGCAGGGCAAGGGGCGCGCGGCATTGGCCGCCGACCCTGCCCGCGAGACCGCGTGGCTCTCGTCGATCGAGGGCACGAGCGGCGCCGACATCGCCGTCATGCTCTACACGTCCGGCACCACGGGGCGCCCCAAGGGCGTCATGCTGTCCTTCGACAATCTGGTGAAATCGGCGCGCAACGGCAACGCCTTCGACGGTCTCGACGAGACCGAGGAAACGCTCGCCTATCTGCCGATGGCCTGGATCGGCGACCACGTCTTTTCGCTCGCGCAGGCCTATACCGCCGGATATTGCGTCAACTGCCCGGAAAGCCTGGAGACGGTGCTTTCCGACCGCCGCGAGATTGCGCCGACCTATTTCTTCGCCCCTCCGCGCGTCTTCGAGGGGCTGCTGACCCTCATCATGGTGCGCATGGAAGACGCCGGACGGCTCAAGAAGCGCATGTTCGACTACTTCATGGGCGTGGCCCGGCGCGCGGGCGAGAAGATCCTGAACGGCGAAAGCGTGCCCGCGAAGGACCGGCTGCTCTATGCGCTCGGCGAGATCCTGGTCTACGGCCCGCTGAAGAACCAGATGGGCTTTACCCGCCTGAAGGTCGGCTATACCGCCGGCGAGGCGATCGGGCCGGAGATCTTCCGCTTCTACCGCTCGCTGGGGCTCAACCTGAAGCAGCTCTACGGCCAGACGGAAGCCAGCGTCTACATCACCATGCAGCCCGACGGCGAGATCTACGGCGACACGGTCGGCAAGCCCGCGCCCGAGGTCGAGCTGAGGATCGCCGAGAACGGTGAGGTGCTCTACCGCTCGCCCGGCGTCTTCGTCGGCTACTACAAGAACGACGAGGCCACCCGCTCCACCAAGACAGAGGACGGGTGGGTGCTGACCGGTGACGCCGGCTTCATCACCGACACGGGCCACCTCAAGATCATCGACCGCGCCAAGGACGTGGGCAAGCTCTCCGACGGATCGCTCTTCGCGCCGAAATACATCGAGAACAAGCTCAAGTTTTTCCCCAACATCAAGGAAGTGGTGGCGTTTGGCGACGGTCGCGAGTTCTGCGGCGTGTTCGTCAACATCGACCTGACGGCGGTCGGATCCTGGGCGGAGCGCAACAACGTCAATTATGCGTCCTACCAGGAGCTGGCCGCGCACCCGCATGTCTACGAGATGATGCGCGAGCACGTGGACCAGGTGAACCGGGACCTTGCCCTTGAGCCGATGATGGCCGGCGCGCAGATCAGGCGTTTCCTGGTGCTGCACAAGGAGCTCGACGCGGACGACGGCGAGCTCACGCGCACGCAGAAGGTGCGGCGCTCGTTCATCGCCGAGCGGTATGCGCCGCTGATCGAGGCGCTCTACGACGGGTCCACGTCCAAGCACGTGCGCACCGAGGTCACCTTCGAGGACGGCCGCAAGGGCGGCATCGAGGCGACGGTCGAGATCGTCGACATGCCGGTTCATCCGGCCGCGTCCGGCGGGATGAAGGAGGCTGCCGAATGAATGCCCTTGTCGATCCGGCCGTCACGACCGGTCACTCCGGCGTCGCGCCCGGCGAGGTGCTGCTCGCGGTGGACGGCGTCTCGCTTTCCTTCGGCGGCGTGAAGGCGATCACCAACATTTCCTTCGACATCCGCAAGGGGGAAGTGCGCGCCATCATCGGCCCGAACGGGGCCGGCAAGACCTCCATGCTCAACGTCATCAACGGCTTCTACCACCCGCAGGAGGGTACGATCTCCTGGCGCGGGCAGGTGCGGCGCAAGATGAAGCCCTATGAGGCGGCGAGCAACGGCATCGCCCGCACGTTCCAGAACGTGGCGCTCTTCAAGGGCATGACCACGCTGGACAACATCATGACCGGCCGCGGGCTGCGCATGAACAGGGGCTTCTTCTGGCAGTGCCTGCACTGGGGGCCGGCGCTGGCGGAGGAGAAGGCGCATCGCCGCCGGGTCGAGGAGATCATCGATTTCCTCGAGATCCAGGCGATCCGCAAGACGCCGGTGGGGCGCCTGCCCTACGGCCTGCAGAAACGGGTGGAACTGGCCCGCGCGCTGGCGATGGAGCCGGAGCTTCTGCTGCTCGACGAGCCGATGGCGGGCATGAACCTCGAGGAGAAGGAGGACATGAGCCGCTTCATCCTCGACGTGAACCAGCAATTCGGCACGACGATCGCGCTGATCGAACACGACATGGGCGTGGTCATGGACCTGTCCGACCGCGTTGTGGTGCTCGACTACGGGCGAAAGATCGCCGACGGACCTCCCGAGGAGGTGCAGGCGAGCCAGGACGTCATCGACGCCTATCTTGGCGTTCCGCACGGCGATTGAGGGGAAGAGACGATGTCGTTCCTGATCGAGACAATTCTTTCCGGCCTGATGGCGGGCGTCATGTATTCGCTCGTGGCGCTCGGCTTCGTGCTGATCTTCAAGGCGTCGGGCATCTTCAACTTCGCGCAGGGCGTGATGTGCCTGTTCGCGGCGCTGACCTTCGCCGGCATCATGGAAAAGACCGGCGTGCCCTGGCCCATCGCCTTCGTGCTCACCATCGGCGTCATGGTGGTCGTTGCCTGGGCGGTGGAGCGGCTGGTTCTGCGCCATCTGGTCAACCAGGAGCCGATCATCCTGTTCATGGCGACCATCGGGCTCGCCTATGTGCTGGAGGGTATCGGCGACATCGTGTGGGGCTCCGACGTGAAGGTGCTCGACATCGGCCTGCCCTCGGGTGCGTCCGACTGGCTGCTCGACACCTACAACATCTACCTCGACAAGCTGGAGGTCTTCGCGGCCCTCATCGCCGCCCTGCTGGTGGGCGTGCTCGCCATCTTCTTCCAGAAGACACGCATCGGCCGGGCGCTGAGGGCGGTGGCGGACGACCACCAGGCGGCGCTTTCGGTCGGCATCTCGCTGCAGACGATCTGGGTGATCGTGTGGTCCGTCGCGGGCTTCGTGGCGCTGGTCGCCGGCACGCTGTGGGGCGTGAAGTCCGGTGTGCAGTTCTCGCTGTCGCTGATTGCGCTCAAGGCGCTGCCGGTTCTCATCCTGGGTGGCTTCACCTCGATCCCCGGCGCCATCGTCGGCGGGCTCATCATCGGCGTGGGCGAGAAGCTCGCCGAAATCTACGTCGGCCCCATGGTGGGCGGAGCCATCGAGAACTGGTTCGCCTACATGCTCGCCCTCGCCTTCCTGCTGGTGCGCCCGCAGGGGCTGTTCGGCGAACGCATCATCGAGCGCGTCTGACGCACGGTCGTCCTTTCGAAGGGATTGAAGCACAATGTTCTATCGTGAAGCCGGCCAGTTCAAGACGACCTACGAGGCCGACCAGGCAATCTTTCCCATCGCCCAGGACCGCTGGGCGGTGGCGGCGTTCGCCGCCGTTGCCTTCCTCGTCGTTCCCTTTTTCATCGACGACTACTGGGCCAACGCGGTGCTGCTGCCGCTGCTGATCTACGGAATGGCCGCGCTTGGGCTCAACATCCTGGTCGGCTACTGCGGCCAGATCTCGCTGGGAACCGGCGGTTTCATGGCGGTGGGGGCCTATGCGACCTACAAGCTGATGACCGCCTTTCCCGGTCTCGACATGTCGATCGTGGTGGTGCTTTCGGGCGCCATCACCGCCGGCGTCGGCGTGGTGTTCGGCCTGCCGTCCCTGCGCATCAAGGGCTTCTATCTCGCGGTGGCGACCCTTGCCGCGCAGTTCTTCCTCGTGTGGCTCTTCAACAAGTTCGGCTGGTTCTACAACTACTCGGCGACGGGGCAGATCACCGCGCCGGAGCGTACGATCTTCGGTCTTGCACTGACGGGACCCAACGCCCTGCCGGCGGTGAAGTATCTCTTCTGCCTGACGTTCCTGACGGTGTTCGCGCTGGTGGCGAAGAACCTGGTGCGCGGGCGCATCGGCCGCAACTGGATGGCCATCCGCGACATGGACATCGCCGCCGAACTGATCGGCGTGCGCCCGCTGCTGACCAAGCTGTCGGCCTTCGCGGTGTCGTCCTTCTATATCGGAATGGCGGGTTCGCTCCTCTTCGCCGTCTATCTCGGCGCGGTGGAGGTCGGCGAGGTGTTCGGCATCAACGTCTCCTTCCTCGTGCTCTTCATGGTCATCATCGGCGGGCTCGGCTCGATCGCCGGCTCCTTCATGGGCGCCGCGTTCCTGGTGCTGCTGCCGATCTTCCTGAAGAACTTCATGGTCGACGGTCTCGGCGTGCTGCCGACCATGGCCAAGCACGTGGAAATCACGCTCATGGGCCTTCTCATCATCTTCTTCCTGATCGTCGAGCCGCATGGCCTCGCGCGGCTGTGGCAGATCGCCAAGGAGAAGCTGAGGATGTGGCCCTTCCCCTACTGAGGCGGCGAACAAACAGACGCGACAGGCGCAGCCCGTCCGCCCAGAAACTGCCAGAGGTCTTTGTTCCAAGGGAGGAAACGACATGAGACTGAAGCATATAGCCGCGGGTCTCGCCGCGCTTGCCGCCGCCGCGACGGCGACGGCCGGCCCGGCGGCGTCCTACGAACTGACGATTCCCTCGCTCGCCTACCGCACTGGCCCCTACGCGCCGGGCGGCATTCCCTTCGCCAACGGCTATGCCGACTATTTCACGCTGCTCAACGAGCGTGACGGGGGCATCGAGGGCGCGCGGATCAATTTCATCGAGTGCGAGACGGCCTACAACACGCAGCAGGGCGTGGAGTGCTACGAGAACACCAAGGGCCAGGGCGAAAGCGGCGCGCTCGTCTACCAGCCGCTGTCGACCGGCATCACCTATCAGCTCATCCCGAAGGTGACCGCGGACGAGATCCCGCTCTTCACCATGGGCTACGGGCGCACCTCGGCCGCCAACGGCAAGGTGTTCCCCTGGGTGTTCAACTTCCCGTCCACCTACTGGGACGCGGCGTCGGGCATGGTGAGCTACGCCGGCTCGGTCGAGGGCGGCATGGACAAGCTCTCTGGCAAGACCATCGCGCTCGTCTACCACAACTCCGCCTACGGCAAGGAGCCGATCCGCACGCTCGAGGGGCTCGCCGCCAAGCACGGCTTCAAGCTCGAGCTGCTGCCGGTCGATCATCCGGGCCAGGAGCAGAAGGCCACCTGGCTGCAGATCCGCCGCATGCAGCCCGACTGGGTGCTGATGTGGGGCTGGGGCGTGATGAACCAGGTCGCCATCAAGGAGGCCGCCTCGATCCGCTATCCGATGGACCGTTTCATCGGCAACTGGTGGGCCGGCTCCGAGCATGACGTGCTTCCGGCGGGCGAGGGGGCCGACGGCTACCTGTCGGCCACGTTCCACGCGCCGGGCGGCAACTTCGCCATGCACGACGACATCCGCAAGTACGTCTATGACGCGGGCAAGGGTGCGGGCGAGCGCGAGCGCGTCGGCGAGGTTCTCTACAACCGCGGCATGATCGCGGCGGTGTGGACGGCCGAGGCGATCCGCAAGGCGATCGAGATCAAGGGCTCCAACGAGATCGTGGGCAAGGACCTGCGCGAAGGGTTCGAGGCGCTCAGCGTCGACGAGGCCCGGCTCGCCCAGCTCGGCCTGGCGGACTTCACCTTCCCGGTGAAGATCGACTGCGCCACCCATTCCAACCCGGGCACCGTGCTGATCCAGCAGTGGAACGCCAAGGACCAGACCTGGAAGGTGGTGGCCACCGGCATCGAGCCCGACCGCGAGATCATCGATCCCCTCATCGAGGAGGATTCGATGGCCTACGCCAAGGAAAACAACATCACCCCGCGGACGTGCGAGTGATCGCCTGAGCGACCACCGCGTCTGAAGGGAGGAGACCTGGAATGAGCGAGACAGCCGCCGCAGCCCCGATCCTGTCGGTCAACAATATCGAGGTGATCTACAATCACGTCATCCTGGTGTTGAAGGGGGTCTCGCTCACCGTGCCCGAGGGGGGCGTCGTCGCCCTCCTCGGTGCCAACGGAGCCGGAAAGACGACGACGCTCAAGGCGATCTCGAACCTGCTCGGGGCCGAGCGGGGCGACGTCACCAAGGGCTCCATCGTCTTCAAGGGCGAACAGGTGCAGGCGCTGTCGCCCAACGATCTGGTGAAGCGCGGCTGCATCCAGGTGATGGAGGGCCGCCACTGCTTCGGCCATCTCACCATCGAGGAGAACCTTCTGACCGGCGCCTACACCCGGCGCGACGGATCGGCCGCCGTGCGGGCCGACCTCGAGAAGGTCTATGCCTATTTCCCGCGCCTGAAGGAGCGCCGCACCAGCCAGGCGGGCTACACCTCCGGCGGCGAGCAGCAGATGTGCGCCATCGGCCGGGCGCTGATGAGCCGGCCGAGCATGATCCTGCTCGACGAGCCGTCCATGGGCCTCGCGCCCCAGCTTGTCGAGGAGATCTTCGAGATCGTGCGTGAGCTGAACCAGAAGGAGGGCGTGTCCTTCCTGCTGGCCGAGCAGAACACCAATGTCGCCCTGCGCTATGCCACCTACGGCTACATCCTGGAGGCCGGGCGCATCGTCCTCGACGGCGAGGCGAGCGCGCTGCGCAACAACGAGGACGTGAGGGAATTCTACCTCGGCGTGGGCGGCGAGGGACGCAAGTCATTCCGCAACGTGAAGCACTACAAGCGGCGCAAGCGCTGGCTGGCGTGAGGCCGCCGGTCAAGCGCGCGGGCGCCGGGACGTCCGCAGGATACGGGCACAGCAAGGGTTGAAGCGATGAGCGAGCGGTATTTTGACGAGCTGGAGACCCGCGATCCGGCCGAGCGGGAGGCCGATCTCTTCGCAAGGCTGCCCGGGCAGATCGCCCATGCGGTCGCGGCGGCTCCCGGCTGGGCGCGTCATCTCGCCGGCATCGACCCGGCGTCGATAACCTCGCGCGAGGCGCTCGCCGGCCTGCCGGTCATGCGCAAGGCCGTGCTGATGGAGGCCCAGGCTGCCCGACCGCCCTTCGGCGGTTTTGCCGCCCATGACGTGCAGGCGATGAACCGCATCTTCATGTCGCCGGGGCCGATCTGGGAGCCGCAGGGCGAGGGCGACGACCCGTGGAACGCCGCGCGTGCCTTTTTCGCCGCCGGGTTCCGGGCCGGCGATATCCTGCACAACGCGCTGTCCTACCATCTTACGCCGGGCGGCTTCATCCTAGATCATGGCGCCAGGGCGCTGGGCTGCGCCGTGTTTCCCGCCGGCGTCGGCAACACGGAAGTCCAGGTGGAGGCCATCGAAACCCTGCGCCCGACCGGCTACGCCGGCACGCCCGACTACCTCAAGGTACTGCTGGACAAGGCGGAGGAGCTTGGCCGCGACGCATCCTCGATCCGTCGCGCGCTCGTTTCCGGAGGGGCGCTGTTCCCGAGCCTCAGGGCCGAGTATTCCAGCCGTGGCGTCAGTGTCCTGCAGGCCTATGCAACGGCCGACCTCGGTGTCATCGCCTATGAGAGCGCCCCCGACGAGGGCATGGTCGTGAACGAGAACATCATCGTGGAGATCGTGCGACCGGGCACCGATCAGCCGCTTCCGGCGGGCGAGGTGGGCGAACTCGTCGTCACGAGCTTCAACCGAACCTACCCGCTGATCCGCTTCGGCACCGGGGACCTCTCCGCCGTGATGAGTGAGCCGTCGCCTTGCGGGCGCACCAACATGCGCCTGAGGGGCTGGATGGGCCGCGCCGACCAGCGCACCAAGGTGAAGGGCATGTTCGTCGACCCGCGCCAGATCGCCGAGGTTCTCGCACGGCATCCGGAGGTTCGGCGCGCGCGCCTTGTCGTGGAACGCGACAACGAGCAGGACACGATGCGTCTGGCCTATGAAAGCGACGCCGTGGCCGACGGTCTCGACACGGCGCTCGGTCGCACGCTGAAGGAGGTCACCAAGCTCAACGGCGTGGTGGAGCGCGTGGCATCCGGCGCCCTGCCGAACGACGGCAAGGTGATCGCCGACGAACGCTCCTACGACGGCTGAGAAGTGCGAACGCGTCACGTGCCTGTTGATGCGGGTTCGCGCGGGTGTTGCAGGCGGGGGCGTTTTCGTCCTAGGAAGGTCAGGCGCCCTTCGGCGCCGGAACCTGACGGGCGAGCCGCATGACCATCGACGAAAGCGCCGTGAACGAGGCCATGATCCTCCTTGTGGAGGACGATCCCGACGACGTTCGCCTTATCGAGATGGCCCTGCGTTCGTGTTCCGTGCCGATCCGCATGACCACCGTCGCCGATGGTGCCGAGGCGCTTGCGCACCTCGAAGAGGCGGGAGACGACCTGCCCGACCTCGTGCTTCTCGACCTGAACCTTCCGGTGATGAGCGGAACGGAGTTTCTCTCCAGACTGCGCGAGCATTCGGCGCTCAGTGCCTTGCCCGTTTGCGTGTTCACGACAGCCGACGACCCGGTCACGATCCGTCGCGCCTATGCGGCGGGCGCCAATGCCGTCGTCACCAAGGCCGACAGCCTTGCCGGCATGAGCCAGGTGCTCAACACGATCGTGGAGTTCTGGTTCAAGGTCGCGGAGCGCTACCGGCTGGACTGATCGGCGCGGCCACCGGCCATTTCCTCACACATAGAAGATGTCGCTCTCGTCGGGGGCGTTTGTCGTCGCGGGCATGTCCGGGACCGGCGGCGTTTCCGGCGCGGGTACCGGGGCCGGCTTCTTGCGCGGAGCGAAGGCGACCGCCGCCGCCGTTTCGGCCGGTTCCGGCGACTGGCGGGTCGAGGGCAGGCGTTTGTCGGCCCCGATGGCTTCCAGATGGGATTTGAGAACACGCAGGGAAAAGGGCTTGGTCAGCACCGAATGGGCGCCGAGTTCGGCCGCCTTCTGCAGGGTGGGGAGATCGATGCCCGCACTGACGACGATCACCGGCGTCATGGCGACGATCGGGCTTTCGCTGGCGCGCATCCGGCCGAGCAGACCGATGCCGTCCATACGGGGAGGGCGCCAGTCCAGAAGCACGAGATCGAAAGCGTGCCCCTTGAGGAGCTTCTCGGCCGTGTCCGTATCGTGGGCCTCCTCCACATGCACATAGTCGAGGTCGCGGAGCATCCCGCGAACCAGGCGCCGCGTCGGTCCGCTTTCCTCCACCAGCAGGATCTTTTCGTGTCTCACTTTCGCCGTCCGGTCTTCTCGTGCCAGTCCCTTGCAGATGCTGGCGTTTTTCGCTTGGGGCGACTTTGCTGCACCCTGCCCAAAATGCATGTTTGCGGATAAAAGCGCGTTAATAGCCGTAAAATACCTGTCTTTTTTACCTATGCTGATGGCCCGCTATGCACAACATGCGGCAGCCGGTCGCGCCTTCGTTGCGATCCGCCGCGCTTTTCCTGCGTAGGAAGAACACTAGGTGGACGCAAGGCACAAGAGTGTCCTATGCGAACCAGACAATCCTTGCCAGCGAAGAGGCGGACGACACATGACCGGGGACAGCGTGACCCTTGCCGGAAGCGAAACGGAAACGCGGGAGGCGTCCGGGTGCCCGGCCCGTTCGGAACGCGCGCGGGAAATGGCGAAGGCGAAGCTTCCGGCGGATCATCCGAAGGTGAAGACCGGGCGCATCGGCGTTCTTCTCGTCAACCTCGGCACGCCCGACGGCACGGACTTCAGGAACATGCGCAAGTACCTGCGCGAGTTCCTGACCGACAAGCGCGTGATCGAGTGGCCGAAGGCGCTTTGGTATCCGATCCTGTTCGGCATCGTGCTCAACACGCGACCGAAGAAGTCGGGTGCGGCTTATGACGAGATCTGGAACAAGGAGCTCGACGAATCGCCCCTGCGCACGATCACCCGGTCGCAGGCAACGCTGTTGGCCGAGGACCTGGCCGGGCTCGACGAGCGCATTGTCGTCGACTGGGCCATGCGCTACGGCAACCCCTCCATCGCGTCGCGCCTCGAGGCGCTGCGGGAGCAGGGTTGCGAGCGCATTCTCGTCTTTCCGCTCTACCCGCAGTACGCGGCCTCGACCACGGCGACCGTGAACGACGTGGTGTTCAGGGAAATGACCAAGCTGCGCTGGCAGCCGGCCATTCGCACCGTGCCGCCCTACCACGACGACCCGGTCTATATCGACGCGCTGGCCACCTCGATCGAGACCCATCTGGCCGGGCTCGATTTCGACCCCGAGGTGGTCCTCACCTCGTATCACGGCATTCCGCAGTCCTACTTCCGCAAGGGCGATCCCTATCACTGTCATTGCCAGAAGACGACGCGGCTGCTTCGCGACCGGCTCGGCTGGTCGGAAGACCGCCTGCGAGTGACCTTCCAGAGCCGCTTCGGGCCCGAGGAATGGCTGCAGCCCTACACCGACAAGACGGTGGAAGCGCTGGCGAAGGAGGGGGTCAAGCGGGTGGCGGTGCTCAACCCGGGCTTCGTTGCCGACTGTCTGGAGACGCTGGAGGAGATCGCCGGCGAAGCCGGTGAGATCTTCCACGAGAACGGCGGCGACAAGTTCACCCATATCCCCTGCCTCAACGACAGCGCGCCCGGCATGGACGTGCTGTCCGCGATCGTTCGCCGCGAGCTTGCCGGCTGGGTCTGAACGGGCTCCGATAGGGGCTTGCGGATCCCGCCACAGGGCGTACATCTTTCCCCGCCGCGTCATCCGGGCGCGGCGGCCGGACCTTGCCGGCCTGTCGACGCGGCGCGCCCGAGAGTTCCGGGCCGCGTCAGGGCGCGGGCTCGCGCCACAACGGAGGGCGCAGGATGCTCGAGAACCTGGTCGGGTTGGATATTGCCGTCATCGTCTTGTTCGTGCTGGCGGTTCTGGTCGTCATCGCCGGCGTCAAGACGGTGCCCCAGGGCTTCGACTACACGATCGAACGCTTCGGCCGCTATCGGCGCACGCTGCGCCCGGGGCTCAACTTCATCGTGCCCTTCGTCGACCGGGTCGGCCACAAGATCAACATGATGGAGCAGGTCCTCGACGTGCCCTCGCAGGAGGTGATCACGCGGGACAACGCCACCATCACGGCGGACGGCGTGACCTTCTACCAGGTCCTGGACGCGCCGCGCGCCGCCTATGAGGTTCTGGGGCTGGAAAACGCCATCCTCAATCTCACCATGACCAACATCCGCTCGGTCATGGGCTCCATGGATCTGGACGAACTCCTGTCCAATCGCGACGAAATCAACGCCCGGCTGCTCAGGGTCGTGGATGCGGCGGCAAGCCCCTGGGGCGTGAAGATGACCCGCATCGAGATCAAGGATATCAACCCGCCTCGGGATCTGGTCGAGGCCATGGGCCGGCAGATGAAGGCCGAGCGCGAGAAACGCGCGGCGATCCTGGAAGCGGAAGGCAAGCGCCAGTCGGAGATCCTGCAGGCGGAAGGCGAGAAACAGTCGCTTATCCTGGAGGCCGAAGGGCGCCGTGAGGCGGCCTTCCGCGACGCGGAGGCGCGCGAGCGTTCCGCCGAGGCCGAGGCCAGGGCGACGGAGATGGTCAGCAAGGCGATCGCCGAGGGCGACATGCAGGCGATCAACTATTTCGTCGCCAACAAGTACGTGGAGGCGCTCGGATCCTTCGCCAAGTCGCCCAACCAGAAGCTTCTCATTCTGCCGACGGAAACGACCTCCGTGCTCGGGTCCCTGACCGGTATCGCGGAGATCGCCAAGGAAGCCTTCGGAACCGGAGGCGAGCGCACGCGGCGCGGCGCGGTGCCGCCGGCCGGTGGTCGTCCCGTCCCGCGCGACGAGGACTGAGCCATGATCTTGCAGAAGCTGATCGGCGAACTGGGTCCCTGGCTCTGGTGGATCGTCGGCCTGCTGCTCCTCGGGCTGGAGGTGCTGGCGCCCGGCACCTTCTTCCTGTGGTTCGGGCTGTCGGCGCTGGTGGTCGGCACGCTGGCGATCTTCGTCGAGATGGCCTGGCAGGTGGAGATCGTTCTCTTCGGCGTGCTGTCGCTGGCAAGCCTGCTCGTCGGGCGCCGGCTCATGCGCGACACGGGCAAGGGCGAGGGCGATCCGGGGCTGAACCGGCGCGGCGCGCGTCTGGTCGGACAGACGCACCGTTTGCGCGAGCCGATGACCGACGGGGCGGGGCGTCTCGTGATCGACGACAGCGTCTGGCGGGTGCGTGGCGGGGACTACCCGGCCGGAACCCTGGTGCGAATCACCGAGGTCGACGGCGTGACGCTTGTGGTCGAGCCGGTCGAGGCGCCCTGACGAGATTGCCCGGGCGCGCCCGGAGCGTTCCGCTCAGGGGGTGTGGCCGAGCGGCAGCGGCGGATCCTCCCGCATGAGCAGGATGCCGATGCGGCGGTTGGCGGCCAGATAGGGATCGTTGGGGAACAGCGGCTCGGTGTCGGCCTTGCCCACGACGCCGAAGAAGCGTTCCGAGGAAATGCCGTAATCCGACAGGATCTGCCGGGCGGCGTTGGCACGGTCCGCCGACAGCTCCCAGTTGGTGTACCCCGGGTTCGAGGCCATGCCGCCGGACGTGGTGTGGCCGGTGATCTGGATGCGGTTCGGCATCCTGGCGAGGACGGGCGCCATCTTGGCCAGCAGGCGACGGGTGATCTCGTAGGGATACTTGGACCCTTCGGGGAACATCGAGCGTCCGTCCTGATCGACCAGCGTGATGTTCAGGCCCTCGTCGGTCTCCTCCAGGATGATGTTGGAGGACACCTCGGTGATGTCCGGCATCTCCTGCCAGGCCTGACGCAGGGACGCGGCCGCGGTCGCGAACTGGCGCGGTGTCTCCACGTCGGTCTCGCGCACCTCGTGGGTGTTGGCTTCCGCCCCCTGCTTCTGGCGCTGGTCGTGATCGTCGGTGGCGAAGTCCGATTCCTTCTCGTTCTGGACCTGCGAGACTTCCTTCATGTACTCGCGGACGGGGATGCCCTCGATCTCCATGATGCCGTTGCGCCGTGAGGTCTCCTTCACGCCGAAGGCCTCGCGCATGGAGCCGGCGACGACCTGCAGCTTCTGCTTGTCCTGGATCGAGAAGGAGATGATGAGCACGAAGAAGCAGACGAGCAGCGACATCAGGTCAGCGAATGTGACCAGCCATTCCGGGGCGCCGCCGCCGCCTGCCTGCTTTTTCTTGGCCATGGCCTGAGGCTCCCTTTCCCGCCGTCAGGCGGCTTCGGCGAAGTCGGCGCGAACCTTCTCCGGCAGATAGGCGATGAGCATGTCGCGGATGAGCGCGGGGCTCTTGTTCTGGCGGATCTGCAGGACGCCGTCGATGACCAGGGTCTGGTTGACCTCCTCGGTATCGAACTTGGAGTCGAGCTTGTCGACGATGGGCAGGCAGATCACGTTCGAGATCAGCGCGCCGTAGAGGGTCGTCAGCAGGGCGATGGCCATTGACGGGCCGATGGTGGAGGGGTCGTCCATTGTCGCGAGCATCTGCACGAGGCCGACCAGCGTTCCGATCATGCCGAAGGCGGGGGCCGAGTCGCCGAGCGCCTTGAACACCTTCTTGCCTTCGCCGAGCCGGTCGAGGAAGAGGTCGCGCTCGCGCTCCATGGTCTCCTTGATGAAGTCCATCTCGTAGCCGTCGGCGATGTACTGCACGCCCTTGGCGAGCGTCGCGTCGCTCACCTCCACGTTCTCGAGCCCCAGCGGCCCGGACTTGCGAACGGTGTCGGCGAGGCGGGTGATCTCCTCGATCAGGTCGCGCGGGCTGGTCTTCTTGTGGGTGAAGGCGACCTTGCTGCCCACCACGAAGGCGCTGCCTATGCCGGCCAGCGGAAAACGCACCAAGGTTGCGGCAAGACCGCCGCCGATCACGATCAGGACGGAGGGAACGTCGATGAACTGCGTGAGATTGCCGCCGAGCATGATCGCGATGACCACAATCACGAAGGCGGCAATGATGCCGATGATCGATCCAAGATCCATGGGACTACCACTCTATGGCCGCTACGCGCCGAACTTGTCTGGTGGCAGCGATCATAGGCGGCTGTGGCTAACCAAACCCTAATCACCCCACGGAAGGCGGTGAACGGGAGAGGAGCCTCGTCGCGGATCAGGCGACGCCGTGGCGCAGCAGGTCGTGCAGGTGGATGATGCCAAGCGGCTTGCGGCCGTCGACCACGAAGACCGAGGTGATGGAGGCGGAGTTGATGAACTCCATCGCCGAGGCGACCAGCATGTCGGGCGGGATGGTCTTGGGCGCGCGCGTCATCACGTCGGCCGCGGTCTTGTCGAGGAAGTCCGGCGACAGATGCCGGCGCAGGTCACCGTCGGTGATGACGCCGACGAGCTCGCCGGCCTCGTCGACGATGCCCAGGACGCCGAAGCCCTTCTGCGAGATGAGGACGATCGCGTCGCTCATGGCCATGCCGGTGTGGGCAAGCGGAAGCCGCTCGTCGCGGTGCATGATGTCGCGGGCGTGCAGCAGGCTGGCGCCGAGCCGGCCGCCAGGGTGATAGACCTTGAAATCCTGGGCGGTGAAACCGCGACTCTCGAGCAGGGCGATGGCGATGGCATCGCCCATGGCCATCTGCAGCACCGTGGAGGTGGTCGGCGCGAGCCCGTGCGGGCAGGCCTCCTCCACGCGCGGCAGCGCGAGAACGATGTCGGCCGCCTTGCCGAGCGCGCTTTCGCTGCGTGACGTGATGGCGACAAGCGGCACCTTGAAGCGGCGGGTATAGGCGAGGGTGGCGGCAAGCTCCTGGGTCTCGCCGGACCACGACAGCGCGATCACCACGTCCTCGTCCGTGATCATGCCGAGATCGCCATGGCTCGCTTCCGTCGCATGGACGAAGAAGGACGGCGTGCCGGTCGAGGCCAGCGTCGCGGCGATCTTGGCGCCGACGTGGCCGCTCTTGCCGATGCCGGTGATGATCACGCGCCCGCGTGCCTGCGAGATCGTCTCGATGGTGCGTCCGAACGGTTCGGAGAGGCCGTTGGCAAGGGCGTCGCGAAGCGCCTGCATGCCCGCGATTTCCGTCTCGATCGTGCGCAGGGCCGAGGCCTGGGCAAGTGCCACGCCGCCGGCCGGGGAGGCGGGGCGGGCGGAAGTCTGCTGGGAGGAAGTCTGGGGGGAAGTGTCCACGGTGACGCTCGTCGCTTCTGACCGGATCATGCCCCCTCATACGCGCCTTGCGGGGGGACGGCAAGCATCGTGCTCCCCGGTTTGCGGCCACACGATGGCCCGGTGTGCGATGTCGGGCTCAACGCTCCGTTAACCTTAACGGATTATTGTCGCAGGAAGAAATGTGCGGGCCGCCCCCCGTACCCAGACGACGCTCGTGCAACGGTTCCCAGATGTCGCGTTCCGGCTCCCTGATGCTGCTTATCCTGGCCGGCCTTGCCGTGGCCGCGCCCGCGCGTGCGCAGCAGGCGACCGCCGGAGGTGGATTTGGCGACGGCCCGGCGGGCCCGCGTTCCGACACCTTCATGCGCGGTGATCCTTTCGGCCAGTCCGACCCGGGCCTTGTCGAGGGGACGCAGGACGAGGGGGGGACGGACGCCGATGCCGGTTCCTTCGGCGACAGTGATGCAAGCGATGCCGGGGCCGCCGACCCGCTTGCGGGTACGGCGCCGCGCGGTACCATCGACGGGCTCGCGGCGGGCGCGGGCGAGGAGGCCATTCCGCTTGCCGACACGCGGCGCGCCCAGCCGATCCAGCCCTTTTCCGAGCGCCTGAGGGCGGTCTCGCGCCGCGCGCCGCTCGGCGGGGGCGGCAACCCGGATGCCCTTGTCTTCGACGGCGACACGACGCGCGATGCCCCGCGCGGCATTCGGCTCGGCTCGTTTCTGCTCTATCCCGAGCTCTATACGGGCCTTGGCTGGTCCAGCAACCGGGCGGGCGATGCCTCCGGGTCGTCGGGAAGCGAGTATCGCATCGCCCCGAGCCTGCGGCTCCAGTCCGACTGGTCGCGCCACAGCCTCGGTGTCAACCTGCGCGGCAGCTATACCGGCTATCCCGCGAGTTCCCTGACGGGCGATCCCAATGTCACCGCGGACGCCCTGCTGCGGCTGGAGATGAGCGAGCGCACCGAACTCGACGTGGAAGGCAGCTACGGGCTGTCCATGGAGGACCGTGGCACGGCGGAATCGAGCGGTGGCGACCAGAACATCCACCAGGTGGGCGCCGGGCTCGCCCTGCGCCGGCAGATCGGCCTGTTCGGGGCCGAGCTGCGCGGGCGCGTCGACAGCACCCATTACAGCGGCATAGACGGGGCCTCTTCCCAGACCAACCGCGACAATGCGCTGTTCACCGGAACCTTGCGGGTGGAAACCAACACCGGCGCCACGCTTCAGCCGTATGCGGAGGCGAGCCTTCTCAAGCGGCGTTACTTCGACCGCTGCGACAATGCGGTGACCTGCGTCGATCGCGACTCGACCGGCTATGCGTTGCGGGCCGGCGTCGGGTTCGATACGGGGGCCAAGCTTTCCGGCGACCTGGCGCTTGGCTGGCGCAGCGAGACGCTGAAGGACAAGAGCCTCGCGCGACTCGAGGGTCTTACGGTCGACGGGTCGCTGGTGTGGTCGCCGGCACGGCTGACGACGGTGACCGGGCTGGTCAACACGACCCTTTCGCCCTCGGATATTGCCGGGACGCCGGGGTCGGTCACATATTCGGGAGACCTGCGCATCGCCCAGGGCTTCTCGGACGCGCTGACGGGCGAGGTGGGCGCCGGCTATTCGCGCACCGACTACGCGGGTATCTCGCTCACCGAGCAGGAGGCGCGCGCCACCTCGGCCCTGACCTACGCGCTGACCTCCAGCATCGCGCTGCAGGGACGCTACACGTTCCGACGGTTCTCCTCGACGACGCCGGGAGCCGGCTACAGCGCGAGCGAGATCGAGGCGGGCCTGAGGTTCCGCCGCTAACACGAGGCGGCCCGCTCGAGGGCCGCGAGATCACGGGGCGCCGGGGGGCGCTTGCCGGGACGGACCCCAAACGGGAGCGGTTCGTCCAGGAGGGGATAACCAGGAGTATCCATGCGCAATCTGCCGCGTCCGTCCATGACACGCGACATCACGACACGCGCGGCGCGGGCGCCGCGAACCCTGCGTATGCTGGCCCGGGCCGGGCTTGCGCTTGTCGTGGCCTTCACGCTTGGCGCGGCCCAGCCCGCGCACGCCGATGCCGCCTTCGACCGCTGGGTGGAGAATTTCTGGCCGCAGGCGCGGGCCGCCGGCGTCAGCCGCGACACCTATCGTCGCGCATTCGCCAACGTCACGCCGGACCCCGACACCCTGCGCCTCATGGACAAGCAGTCGGAGTTCGTGAAGCCGATCTTCGAGTATCTCGACACCGCCGTTTCCGACAATCGCGTGGAGACCGGCCGGGAGATGCTGCAGACCTATGCCCGCGAACTGGCCGCGATCGAGCGCCACTTCGGCGTGCAGAAGGAGGTGGTCGTCGCCATCTGGGGCATGGAAACCAACTACGGCAAGTTCATGGGCAAGCACTATGTGGTGCGTGCCCTGGCGACGCTGGCCTATGCCGCGCCCCGGCGGAAGGAGTTCTGGCGCTCCGAACTGATCACGGCGTTGAAGATCATCGATGCCGGTCATGTCAGCCCGGAGAACATGGAAGGTTCCTGGGCGGGCGCCATGGGCCACACCCAGTTCATGCCCTCGAGCTGGCGGCGGTACTCGGCCGACTATGACGGCGACGGCCGTCGCGACATCTGGACCAACATTCCCGACGCACTGTCCTCCTCCGCCAACTACCTCAAGGAGCACGGCTGGCAGACCGGCAAGACCTGGGGCTACGAGGTGGTTCTGCCGCGCGGCTTCGACTATTCGCTCGCGGAAACGGAAAAGACCCTGGGCGAATGGGCGCGGATCGGCGTCAGCCGGCCCAACGGTCGCGGCTTCCCGCGTCCGTCGGACGATGCGGAACTGATCCTTCCCGCAGGCGCATCGGGTCCGGCCTTTCTGATGCTGCGCAATTTCTTCGTCATCAAACGCTACAACAACGCCACCGCCTATGCGCTCGCTGTCGGTCACCTCGCCGACCGGGTGCGTGGCGGCGGGCCGTTCGTGCACGAGTGGGACCGCAGCGCGTTGCCGCTCAACCGCAGCGAGGTGAAGGAACTCCAGAACCTGCTCAACCGGCGCGGCTACTCGGTCGGGTCCGCGGACGGCATGGCCGGTCCGGCGACACGGCGCGGCATTCGTGCCTTCCAGCGGGCCATCGGCGTCATTCCCGACGGCTTCGCCTCGCAGCGGCTTCTGGCGCGCGTGCGCGCCGGGCGCTGAGCGCCCCACGGACACGTGACCGGACCGCGCGGCCGGCTTGGACCGGGCCGCGCGTTTCGGGTATGGTCGCGGCTGACGGAAAAGGGCCATGATGGAACGGCGATGAACGGCGTATCCGGGATCACCACAGCGACGACGCAAGGCGCAGGGGCTGCACGGATGGCGGGGGCGCATGTCCTGCGCCGGACGCTTGCCGCCATCCTGCTGGTGGCGCTCGCCATCTGCGGGCTGACGTTCGCAGCGCCGGTCCTTTCGACACCGGCGCAGGCGCAGAACGGGCGCCCGATCGTGCAGCCGGGCGACTCGGGCACCAGCAGCTTTCATCCGCTCTCGCCGCTTCTGCGCCTCTTCGGCGTGGAGAAGCGCGGTCGAACGCGGTTGAAGGAGCGCAAGAGCGAGCGTCAGTCCCGGCAGCCGCGCGAGCCGGTGAAACCGGTGATCGTGGAGGTGCCCAAGGAAGCGGACGCCCGGGTCGTTCTTGTCGTCGGCGATGCGCTGGCGGGGGAACTGGCGGAAGGGCTCGAGGCCACCTACGCGGAGGTTCCCTCCGTGCGCGTCGACAAGCTCGTCATTGACGATGCGAGCCTCACGGAGCCCGGCCTGACGCCGCTTGACGACCGGCTGCGCGCGGTGCTGCAGGGCCGCAAGGTGGCCGTCGTGGTGACGCTGATCGGATCGCGCGACGTGCGGGCGATCGCGCAGGGCACCAACGAGGCGGCGTTTCGCAGCGAGACATGGGATGCGCTTTATGCGCGCCGTATCGACCAGCTCCTGGCGTCCGCGCGGATCCTGCGCACGCCGCTCGTCTGGGTCGGGCTGCCGCCCCCTTCCGGGCAGTCCAAGCGCGCCGACTTCGGCCATGTGAACACGCTCGCCAAGGCCCGGGTCGAGGCCAACAATGCCATCTATGTGGATGTGTGGGACGTGTTCCTCGACGAGAACGGCGGATACACGTCCTACGGACCCGACGTCGAGGGCAAGCGCCGCCGCCTGCGCGACGGCGATGGTGTCGGGTTCACCTGGCACGGCAAGCGCAAGCTCGCCTTCTTTGCCGAGCGCGCCGTGGCGCGCATCCTGGGCTCGTCCGGCGCGAATGCGTTCGAGGGCGTGGAGGACGATCCCAATTTCATCGTCCTCACAGGGCGTCTGGGCTCGCCCGAGACCGAACTTGCGGGTGGAGAAGACGCGCGCAGCGAGCCGGTGGCAGAGACGCCCCAGTACCAGCTTATCGTTCAGGGAGAGCCTCTCCCGTTCGCGCAGGGGCGCGTCGATGATTTCCGGGATGCCGAGGCGGCGCCCTGAGGCAACCAGGGCGGGTGGTCGATCCGGCCGCGTCGCGGGTTTTCTCTTTTTTCATGTTTGTCGGCCAGTTTGCGGGAACGAGTGTTTTCCAAGGTCGAGCTCATGACGTCCCGCCGGTCCTTTCTTACCCTTACGGTTTTCGGTCGCTTCCTGGTGCTTGTCGCGTCCGCGGCTCTCATCATGCTGGCCGGCACCGGATATGCGTTCTACGTCTTCCGGCACTCGCTGGTGCAGACCTTGGGCGATCCGGTTCAGGCGCAAGCGTTCCTGAACGGCGGTGTCAGCGAGAAGCTCGACGGGCTGATTTTGGGCTCCATGCTCGAGATCGTGCTGGTCTGCATGCCGGTCGGCGTTGCCTTTCTGGCGCTGGCGATCTGGCTTGCCGTCGGCATCCAGCGCCCGCTCAAGGCGCTGCAGGGCGGGCTTGAGGCCCTGTCCAAAGGAGATTTCGACATCGCGGTCGCCGGCGGCGAGCGGGGCGACGAGATCGGCGCCATCGCGCGCTCCGTCTCCGAGTTTCGCGGCAAGCTGGCCGAAAAGGCCGAGCAGGACGCGCGTCGCGCGCTTCAGGAGCAGGAGCGCCTGGCGATCGAACGGGGCGAGACGCTGCGAAAGGTCGCAAGCGAGTTCGAGGAAACCGTCGTGGGCGTGGTCGACCGGCTCGGCCTTGCCGCGCGTTCGGTCGGCACGATATCCCAGCGCCTCGACGGTGCGGTCGACGGAGCCGCGAGTGCTGTCGAGGCGGCCTCGGATTCCTCCCAGCAAGCCTCGAGTTCCGTCGCGACGGCTGCCGAGGCTGCCGAGGCGATGACCCAGGCGATCCGCTCCATCGGCAAGGAAATGGCGGAAGCCGCCGACATGGCCCGCGCGGCCGTGGACGAGGCCCGCTCGACGGACACCATCGTCGGCCGGCTTGCCGACAGTGGCCGCGCGATCGGCGAGATCATCGACCTCATCAAGCAGATCGCCGACCAGACCAATCTTCTCGCGCTCAACGCGACCATCGAGGCGGCACGGGCCGGCGAGATGGGGCGCGGCTTTGCCGTGGTCGCCAACGAGGTAAAGACGCTCGCCGGGCAGACGTCGCGCGCGACCGAGGATATCTCCCAGCAGGTGGAGGCGGTTCAGCAGGTCTCGGAGCAGGCGGTGACCGCAATCCGCTCCATCGCCGGCACGGTCGAGCGCATCCATGCCATTTCGTCCACGATCCTCGACGCCGTGCAGGCACAGATGGCGGCGACGGGTGAAATCAGCCAGAGCGTCGACTTCGCCACCCAGAACACCCAGTCGGTCGCGGAGAGCATGGACGCATTGAACCGGTCGAGTGAATCGACCCGCAATGCCACCGACGAGATCCGCCATGCGACCTCGGAGCTCGCCGAACTGTCCTCCCAGTTGCATCAGCAGGTGGGCGGGTTCCTTGGCAGCATTCGCGAGGGCGAGGACGACGAAGCGGAGAAGGCGGCCCGTTCGGCCGCCTGATGAGGCGTGCGCACCGTGACACGGCTGGTGTCCAGCCGGGACGGCGGATCTTGTGCTTGCAACGAAAAACGGCGCCTTTCGGCGCCGTTTCGCGTTCTTGACCAGGGTATGTGGAGCAATCAGCGCGGCAGGTTGGAACTGCCCGTCAGATGCATGTCGATCGCGCGGGCAGCCTGACGCCCCTCGCGGATCGCCCAGACCACGAGCGACTGGCCGCGACGAACGTCGCCGGCGGCGAACACGCCATCCACGCTGGTCTTGTACTCGTTGGTGTCGGCCAGGACGTTGCCGCGCTTGTCGCGGGCGATCTCGGAGGCCAGCTCCTTGAGGTAGGTGCCCTCGAGCGGTCCGGCAAAGCCGATGGCGATCAGCACCAGTTCGGCACGCAGGATGAACTCGCTGCCGGGGATCGGCACGCGCTTCTCGTCCACGCGGGCGCATTTGACGCCGGTCACGTGTCCGTCCTCGCCCACGATCTCCAGCGTCGCGGCCGCGAACTCGCGGTCCGCGCCCTCGGCCTGGGAGGAGGAGGTGCGCATCTTCGTCGGCCAGTATGGCCAGACGTTGAGCTTGTCTTCCATTTCCGGCGGGCGCTGGCGGATGTCGAGCTGGGTCACCGACAGGGCGCCCTGACGGAACGAGGTGCCGACGCAGTCGGACGCGGTGTCGCCACCGCCGATCACGACCACATGCTTGCCGCCGGCCCAGAAGGGCTGCTCGGCGGACACGTCCTCGCCGCCGACGCGGCGGTTCTGCTGGACGAGGAAGGGCATGGCGTACATGCAGCCGGCGAGATCCTGGCCGGGAAGCTCGGGATCGCGCGGACGCTCGGCGCCGCAGGTGAGCAGCACCGCGTCATGACGGTGCCGCAGCTCGTCCACGGTGACGTTGACGCCGACGTCGGCGCCATAGTGGAAGACGACGCCCTCGCCCTCCATCTGCTCGACGCGCCGGTCGATGTAGTGCTTTTCCATCTTGAAGTCGGGGATGCCGTAGCGCATCAGCCCGCCGGCCTTCACGTCACGCTCGTAGACGTGAACCGTGTGGCCCGCGCGCGCCAGCTGCTGTGCCGCGGCAAGGCCGGCGGGGCCGGACCCGACGATGGCAACGGTCTTGCCGGTGCGGAACGGCGCCGGCTCGGGCTTGATCCAGCCGGACTCCCACGCCTTGTCGGCGATCGCCTGCTCCACCGTCTTGATGGCGACGGGAACGTCCTCGAGGTTCAGCGTGCAGGCTTCCTCGCAGGGCGCGGGGCAGATGCGGCCGGTGAACTCCGGGAAATTGTTCGTCGAATGCAGGTTGCGCGCGGCCTCTTCCCAGTCGTGGTTGTAGACCAGATCGTTCCAGTCGGGGATCTGGTTGTTGACCGGACAGCCGACGGGGCCGTGGCAATAGGGGATGCCACAGTCCATGCAACGGGCCGCCTGCCGCTCGACTTCCTTGTCCTCGAGCGGCAGCGTGAATTCCTTGAAATGGCGGATGCGGTCGGAGGCCGGCTGGTACTTCTGTTCCTGCCGGTCGATCTCCAGGAAACCGGTGACCTTTCCCATATCGTCCTCTCCCTTACTCGGCCGCCACCAGGCCGAGCCGCTTTTCTTCCATTTCCTTCAGCGCGCGGCGGTACTCCACCGGCATCACCTTGACGAACTTCGGTCGGAATTCGTCCCACTTGTCGAGGATCTCCTGCGCCCAGGCGGATCCGGTGTGCTCGATGTGGTTGGCGATGATCTGCCGCAGGCGTTCGTCGTCGTGGCGGGTCATGTCGGCCGACAGGTCGACGCGTCCCTTGTGTTCGATGTCGCCGCCATGGTGATGCAGCTTCTCCAGGAGGTCGTCCTCCTCCGGGACCGGCTCGATGTCGACCATGGCCAGATTACAGCGCGAGCGGAACGAATTGTCCTCGTCCAGCACATAGGCCACGCCGCCGGACATGCCAGCCGCGAAGTTGCGGCCCGTCCAGCCGAGCACCACGACGACGCCGCCGGTCATGTACTCGCAGCCGTGGTCGCCCACGCCCTCGACCACGGCGATCGCGCCGGAGTTTCGCACGGCGAAACGCTCGCCCGCGACGCCCCGGATGTAGCACTCGCCCTCGGTCGCACCGTAGAGAACGGTGTTGCCGGCGATGATCGAGTAATCGGGATCCGCCGCGCTCTTCGGGTTCGGGCGGATGACGAGCTTGCCGCCCGCCAGGCCCTTGCCGACATAGTCGTTGGCGTCGCCCTCGAGCGTCACCGAAATGCCGCGGGTGAGGAAGGCGCCGAACGCCTGGCCGGCGGTGCCGGTGAGGCGGATGTCGATGGTGCCGTCCTTAAGACCCTTGTGGCCATAGCGCCGCGCGACCTCGCCCGACAGCATGGCGCCAGCGGAACGGTCGACGTTGTGGATCGTCTCCTCGATGACGACCGGCTCGCGGTTCTCGAGCGCGGGCGCGGCCGCCTTGATGAGCCGCCGGTCGAGGATGTCGTCGATCGGATGCACCTGGCGCTCGGTCCAGCGGCGGGCGTCATCCGCGACGTCCGGCACATGGAACATGCGCGAGAAGTCGAGGCCGCGTGCCTTCCAGTGACCGACGGTGGCCGACCGGTCGAGCAGGTCGGCGCGACCGACCAGGTCCTCGAAGCGGGCGATGCCCATGGCGGCCATCATCTCGCGCACTTCCTCGGCGACGAAGAAGAAGTAGTTCACCACATGCTCCGGCGCGCCCTTGAAGCGCTTGCGCAGCACCGGGTCCTGTGTGGCGATGCCGACCGGGCAGGTGTTCAGGTGGCACTTGCGCATCATGATGCAGCCGGCCGCGATCAGCGGGGCGGTGGAGAAGCCGAACTCGTCGGCGCCCAGAAGCGCGCCGATGATCACGTCACGGCCGGTCTTCAGGCCGCCATCGACCTGCAGCGCAACGCGCGAGCGCAGTCCGTTGAGCACCAGCGTCTGCTGGGTCTCGGCCAGACCGATCTCCCAGGGGCTGCCGGCATGCTTGATGGAGGTCAGGGGCGAGGCGCCCGTGCCGCCGTCGTAGCCGGAGACGGTGATGTGGTCGGCGCGTGCCTTCGCAACGCCGGCCGCGACCGTACCCACGCCGACCTCTGAAACGAGCTTGACCGAGATGTCGGCCGCCGGGTTGACGTTCTTCAGATCGTAGATCAGCTGGGCCAGATCCTCGATCGAGTAGATGTCATGGTGCGGCGGCGGCGAGATCAGGCCCACGCCCTGGGTGGAGTGACGCACCTTGGCGATGACCGCGTCGACCTTGTGGCCGGGAAGCTGGCCGCCCTCGCCGGGCTTGGCGCCCTGGGCCACCTTGATCTGGATCATGTCGGCGTTGACCAGATAGTCGGTGGTCACGCCGAAGCGGCCCGAGGCCACCTGCTTGATCGCCGAACGCATCGGATTCATGCCGCCGTCGGGCAGCGGGTTGTAGCGCTCGGGCTCCTCGCCGCCCTCGCCGGTGTTCGACTTGCCGCCGATCTCGTTCATGGCGATGGCGAGCGTCGAATGCGCCTCGCGCGAGATCGAGCCGAAGGACATGGCGCCGGTGGAGAAGCGCTTGACGATCTCCGCCGCGGGCTCGACCTCCTCGAGCGGGATCGGCTTGCGACCCGCTTCCCCGGCGTCCTTGATGCGGAACAGTCCGCGAATGGTGAAGCGGCCGTTCTCCTCGTTCGTCTCGCGGGCGAACTCGCGATACGTGTCCGGCAGGTTGCCGCGCACCGCGTGCTGGAGCGAGGCGATGCCGTCCGGCGTCCACATGTGGTTCTCGCCGCGCACGCGATAGGCGTATTCGCCGCCGACCTCGAGGGAGCGGCGCAGCACCGGGACGTCCGCGAAGGCGATGCGGTGACGGTTTGTCGTCTCCTCGGCGACCTCGGACAGGCCGATGCCCTCGATGGAGGTGGCGGTGCCGAAGAAATAGGCGTCGACGAAGTCGCTCGACAGGCCGACCGCATCGAAGATCTGCGCGCCGCAATAGGACTGGTAGGTCGAGATGCCCATCTTGGACATGACCTTCAGGATGCCCTTGTCGATCGACTTGATGTAGCGATAGACGACCTCGTCAGCGTCGACCTCCTCGGGGAAGTCGAGCTCGGCGTGCAGCTGGAGCAGTGTCTCGAAGGCGAGATACGGATTGATCGCCTCGGCGCCGTAGCCGGCCAGGACGCAGAAGTGATGCACCTCGCGCGCCTCGCCGGTCTCCACCACGAGGCCGACCGAGGTACGCAGCCCCTTGCGGATCAGGTGGTGGTGCACGGCCGCCGTCGCGAGCAGCGCCGGGATCGGGATGCGCGCGCGGCTGACCAGCCGGTCGGACAGGATGATGATGTTGTAGCCGTTGTGCACGGCGCGTTCGGCGTTGGCGCACAGGCTTTCCAGCGCCTCGCGCATGCCGCCGGCACCGCGCTCGACGTCATAGGTGATGTCGAGGGTCTTGGCCGAGAACTGGTTGTCGGCGGTGTCGCCGATGGTGCGGATCTTCTCCAGGTCGTCGTTGGCCAGGATCGGCTGGCGCACCTCGAGGCGCTTCGACGTGGCGAGGCCCTTGAGGTCGAACAGGTTCGGCCGCGGTCCGATGAAGGACACGAGGCTCATCACCAGCTCCTCGCGGATCGGATCGATCGGCGGATTGGTGACCTGGGCGAAGTTCTGCTTGAAATAGGTGTAGAGCAGCTTCGGCTTGTCGGAGAGCGCGGAAATCGGCGTGTCCGTGCCCATGGAGCCGATCGCCTCCTGGCCGACGGTGGCCATGGGCTGCATCAGCAGCTTGATGTCTTCCTGGCTGTAGCCGAAGGCCTGCTGGCGGTCGAGCAGCGTTTCCGCGGCGACCGGCGCGCGACCGCGCACCGGAGGCATGTCCTCCAGAACGATCTGGGTGCGGTGCAGCCAGTCCTTGTAGGGGTTGGCGATCGACAGCTCGCGCTTGATCTCGTCGTCGGAGATGATGCGGCCTTCCTCGAGGTCGATGAGCAGCATCTTGCCCGGCTGGAGGCGCCACTTGCGGATGATCCGCTCCTCGGGCACCGGCAGCACGCCGACCTCCGACGACATGATGACCATGTCCTCGTCGGTGATGATGTAGCGGGCCGGACGCAGGCCGTTGCGGTCCAGCGTCGCGCCGATCTGGCGGCCGTCCGTGAAGGCCACGGCGGCGGGGCCGTCCCACGGCTCCATCAGGGCCGCGTGATACTCGTAGAAGGCGCGCAGGTTGTCGTCCATGAGCGGGTTGCCCGCCCAGGCCTCGGGAATGAGCATCATGGCCGCGTGGGCGAGCGAGTAGCCGCCCTGAACCAGGAACTCCAGCGCATTGTCGAAACAGGCGGTGTCCGACTGGCCCTCGTAGGAGATCGGCCACAGCTTGGAGATGTCCTCGCCGAAGTGCGGAGAGGACACCGACGCCTGACGGGCGGCCATCCAGTTGACGTTGCCGCGCAGCGTGTTGATCTCGCCATTGTGGGCGACCATCCGGTAGGGATGGGCGAGATCCCACGACGGGAAGGTGTTGGTGGAAAACCGCTGGTGCACGAGCGCGAGCGCGGAGGTGAAGCGCGGATCCTTCAGGTCATTGTAGTAGGCGCCCAGCTGGTAGGCCAGGAACATGCCCTTGTAGACCAGCGTGCGGCTGGACAGCGACACGATGTAGAAGCCCGACTTGACCGCATCGGTCTCGGCGCGCACGGCGTTGGAGATCACCTTGCGCAGCACGAACAGGCGGCGCTCGAAATCATCCGGCGTCTCGCAGTTGCGGCAGGCGATGAACACCTGGCGCGAGACCGGCTCGGTCGCGGCGATGTCCGGGGCCTTGGACAGCGAGGAATTGTCGACCGGCACATCGCGCCAGCCCAGGAACTCCTGGCCTTCCTGCTCGATGACGCGCTCGATGATCTCCTCGCAGCGCCGGCGCAGGCTTGCGTCCTGCGGCAGGAAGAGGAAGCCGACGCCGTAGCGGCCGCGCTCCGGCAGGGTGATGCCGAGGCCCTTCGCTTCCTCGACGAGGAAGTCGTGCGGAATCTGCACCAGCATTCCGGCACCGTCGCCCATCAGCGGGTCGGCGCCGACGGCGCCACGGTGGGTGAGGTTCTCCAGGACCTGGAGACCGTCGGAAACGATGCGGTGGGAGGCCTGCCCCTTCAGGTGGGCGACGAAGCCGACGCCGCAGGCATCGTGCTCGCGGTCGGCACGATAAAGGCCCTCGCGGCCAGCGGTCTCGCGGCGGGTCGCCAGATCCGTCGTCGCGGGCGTTTTGGAAAGGGGGGCCGCCGTCGGAGCGGCCATATGGTCCAGCCCCTCGATCATCGCGTCGGTCTTGCTCATCACTTCCCTCTCCTTATTCACCGGTCAGCGGAGCGTCCTTCTCCGTTCGGGTCGCGCCTTGTCTCGTCCCGAGACGCGCGGCTCGTGCGGCGAACAGGCTACTGCCCCGACGCTGACCACTTGAAGCGACCCGCCCTCCGGTTCCTTTCCGGCGCGGGATGCGGTCCCGCGAGCGTCTCGCCTCGATGTACCCCAACCGGCGGTGCCCGCCGGGCAGTCCGGACCATATGGTCCGCGTTTCGTCCGGCCCGCCCCGGTTCCCGCCTTCCGGCGGGCCCGATGCCGTCCTGCCACGAGCTGCAGGGCCAGTCTATCATAGCCGGGACCATGACACGTGTGTGAGGTCCCGGCAGGAACCTCACCCTTTCCCGCCTTCGCGTTCCGTCCTGCCTGGCCCCTGACCGCGTCCGGCTGGACGGGCGGGCCGACGGACCGGAGCCGGGGGGAAGCCGGCGAACCGAGAACGACGGGCGTGCCTGGCGCTCCGGGTGCCTTTTTCCGGAGCTGCATCGGGTCGCCTGCGGGCGCGGATTTCCGCGATCGGGCAGGCACGATGCCGGGCTTTCGCTTAATAGGACAGTAAGGCTGTCCTATCGAGCGGAGGCGAACAATGCCAGATTTCGGCACCAGGGGCAAGACGCTTTGCGAGGGGTGCGGCATTGTTTCTTGCGTGAAAGGTTGGAGATTTGTCACAATCGGCAAGAGGGCGAGCTTCGCGGGCAATATTCTGTCCGCGGGCGTTCGGACGGCAAAATGGGACCTTGCAAGCGTGCCTTGGCTTTGCCTAGATCCTGCCATGATCTTTGCCAGCGACAACTGGGCAGGTGCCTCGCAGCCGGTAATGGATGCGCTCGCCGCCAACAACACGGATTTCGCCGCCGCCTATGGCCGCGATCCGCTCACCGATCGTGTGACCGAACGTCTCGCAGAGATGTTCGAGAGGCCGGTCGAGGTCTATTTCACCGCGACGGGAACCGCCGCCAACGCGCTGTCGATGGCTGCCTGCGCGCGGCCCGGCGGGCTGGTGCTGACCAGCGAGACCGCGCATGTCTACTGCGACGAGTGGGGCGCGGCGGAGTTTTTCACCCACGGAATGAAGATGGTGCCGCTGCCCACCGTGGCCGGCAAGATCACGCCGGACGGCGTGGCGGGTGTGCTCGACGCCAACCCGGAGGGCAGCCGCTTCGGCCGTCCGGTCGCCCTCAGCCTGACCCAGGCGAGCGAGTGCGGCACGGTCTACACTCCCGAGGAGGTGCGGGCGCTTACCGGAATTGCCGCGTCGCGCGATCTGGTCTGCCACATGGATGGTGCACGCTTCGCCAACGCGCTGGTCTCACTCGGCGCGACGCCGGCCGAGGTGACGTGGAAGGCGGGGATCGACGTCCTGTCCTTCGGCGGCACCAAGAACGGATGCTGGTGCGCCGAGGCGGTGGTCGTCTTCAACCCGGACCGCCTGCCGGATCTCGTCACGCACCGCTCGCGCTCCGGGCATCTGTTTTCAAAGTCCCGGTTCGTCGCCGCCCAGTTCGACGGCTATCTGGCGAACGGTCACTGGCGCGAGCTTGCCACCCATGCCAATGCCATGGCGGCACGTCTTGGCGAGGGGCTTGCGGCGGCCGGTCACCGGCTGGCGTATCCCGTCGAGGCGAACGAGGTGTTTCCCGTGCTCGACACGGCGAGCGCCGAGCGGCTGCGCGCCGCCGGTGCCCGGTTCTATGAATGGTCGCGGGAAGGTTGCGCGCCGGACGAGGCGATCATGCGGCTGGTGACGAGTTTCGCCACGCCGCAGGACAGCGTCGACCGGTTTCTGGCGCATCTGTAATCCGCCGTGTGCGGTCACAACTTGTGAAAAAGGCGCCAACCGGGATCCGGTCGGCGCCTTTCGCTTGTTGAAGGCACTTGAGGGATTGTCCGGCGGCCGGAGGGAGGAACGGCCACCGGAGCGCGGGCGCGAGGCCCGCGCGGGTCAGTTCACGGTGCTTTCGATCTGCGGCGTCGAATCGACGGACCCGTTGGAGATCTCGATCTTGCGAGGCTTCATGGCCTCCGGGATCTCGCGGGACAGGTCGATGTGGAGCAGGCCGTTCTCAAGGCTAGCGCCCTTCACCTCGACAAAGTCGGCGAGCTGGAAACGGCGCTCGAAGGCGCGCGCGGCGATACCGCGATACAGTACCTCGCCCGTCTCGGTCTCGTTGCCGCGCTCGCCCTTGACGGTAAGCGCGTGCTCCTTGGCCTCGATCGACAGGTCCTTCTCGCCGAACCCGGCCACCGCCATGGTGATGCGGTAGGTGTTCTCGCCCGTTCGCTCGATGTTGTACGGCGGGTAGCTCGGCGTGTCCTGGGCCGAGTTGTCGAGCATGGAGAAGAGACGGTCGAAGCCGACGGTGGAACGATAGAGGGGGCTGAAATCAAGATGACGCATCGTTTTGTCCTCTCTTTGAGCAACAGGTGATGTCTGGCGGGCCGTCCTGGACCTGTCCTGCAGGCTGGCCGCCACCATGGGCCGGCCGGATCGTCCGCCTTGTCGCGGACCCGTCATTGGCGTCCGCTGTCCAAGAGGTGGTGAGCCCCGGGGGGGCTTTCAAGACCCTCGCGAACCGCTCGAAACGGTGTCCGCCGGGCGGCTCGCGGGGAGAGGGGCCGGCGGATGAACGCAGGCTGAACGGTCCTTTCCGGAGAAGTTCAGCCGCTGCTTGTCATTGTCCTTCCATCGAGCGGCGCACCGACGCCGGAAACGGGAGACAAGACCATGATGAAGACCAAGACCTTCTTCGCCGCCGTCCTGATCGGCGCCACCCTGTCCGCTCCTGCCGCCCAGGCGCTTGATTCGCGCGTCGGCCAGGCCGGCCGGGCCGCCGCCCCTGCAGCCACCACCACGGCGACCGCCGACGTGCAGCTGATCGGCGGGCGGCACTGGCGGGGCGGCCGCCACTGGGGTGGCCATCGCTACGAGCGGCTGCGTCCGCGTCAGATCAAGCGCCGGCTCGCCCGTCACGGCTTCCGCCACATGCGCGGCATGAGGATGCGCGGCGACGTCTATGTCCTGCAGGCGCGGGGTCCGCGCGGCGTCAAGCAGCGCCTTGTGGTCGACGCCTATTCGGGCCGCGTCGTCGGGCGCACCGTCATTGGCGGGCGCTGGGGTGGGCGCTGGGGCCATGGTCCGCGCCGCTGGCACTGACCGTTCGGAACCGGACAGGCGGGACCGAGTTGGAGGGCGTGCGCCGGAGTTGAGCCGGCGGCGCCCTTCCGCTATGAGAAACAGATGGTCCCGCGCGCAGTCAGGCTCCCTGGAGCGGCGCAGCGGGTTTGCCGTTTTTCAAGGGATCCCGGTGGTGCGCAGCGAACTCCTCGACGTTCCCGGAAACCCCGTCCCCGAAGGCGCCGTGTGCGAGGTCATCGAGACCCGGGACCGGGTCCGCCTCCGGACGGCGCGCTGGATGCCCGAGCCGGGACGACTGCGGGGCACGGTCACCCTGTTGCAGGGGCGGGCGGAGTTCATCGAGAAATACTTCGAGACGATTTCCGACCTGCGGGCGCGCGGTTTTGCCGTCGTGACCTTCGACTGGAGGGGGCAGGGCGGTTCCCAGCGCCTGACGCGCAATTCCCGGCGCGGACACGTGAGCGACATGTCGCGCTTCGTCACCGACCTCGAAACGGTTCTGGACAAGGTCACCCTCGCTTCCATGCCCGGGCCCCACTATGCACTTGCCCATTCGACGGGGGGCCTGGTGCTTCTGCTGGGCGGTGCAAGACTGCGCACCCGGTTCGAGCGGGCCGTGGTGACGTCGCCGCTGATCGGTCTCGGCCCCGTGGGGCTCAGCCAGCCGGTGGTCTGCCGGCTGTCGAACCTGTTGGCCCGCATCGGGTTTTCACGCGCCTTCGTGCCCGGCGGCCGCGGCAGGCTGCGCTTCTCCTTCGAGGGCAATCCCCTTACCTCGGACGAACGGCGTTTCCGCCGCAGCGACGCGATCGTGACCGAGGCGCCCGATCTCGAGATCGGGGCGCCCACCATCGGCTGGCTGGCCGCGGCCTGTCGTGCCATGAACAAGGTTCTGGGACGTGATTTCGGACCGGCCTACCGCCTGCCCACGCTGGTGATCGCGGCGGGGCAGGACCGGATCGTCTCGCCCCGGGCGGCGGAGAGATTCGTGCGTCAGACCCGCGTCACGAGCTTCCTGGAAATCGCGGGAGCGCGGCACGAGTTGCTGATGGAGGACGATCTCTATCGGGACCAGACGCTTGCCGCCTTCGACGCCTTCGTCGACGACAGCGAGCCGGTGGCGACGCCCGTGCGCATGGCGGCGGGGGAAGAGATTTCCTGACGCTTCCCGTGCGCGCGCCTCAGCCGGAGACGCCGGCGAGGCGCGTCAGCATCTCCTCATGCAGGCGCGGGTCGCCGGAGGCGATGATGTGGCCGCCGTCGGCCGGCGAGCCGCCCGTCCAGGTGGTGATGATGCCGCCGGCACCCTCGACGATCGGGGCGAGGGCAACGATGTCGTAGGGCTGAAGGCCGGTCTCGATGACGAGATCCGCCTGGCCGGCCGCGACCATGGCATAGCCGTAGCAGTCGGTGCCGAAGCGCGCCGTGCGCACGCGGCCCTCGATCTCCTCATACGCCTCGCGCTGCGCTCCGGTGAAGAGACCGGGGTGGGTGGTGCAGAAGATCGCATCCTCGAGGCGTTCGCAGGGGCGCGTCCTGAGCGGGATTGCCGCGCCGTCGCGGTGGCGCCACCAGGCCTTCTCGCGGTCGCCATAGAAGCGCTCGCCAACGTGGGGCTGGTCCATCACGCCGAAGACGGGAACGCCCTGGTGCTTGAGGCCGATGAGCGTGCCCCAGGTCGGCAGGCCGCAGATGAAGGCGCGCGTCCCGTCGATGGGATCGAGAACCCAGACGTCGTCGGCGTCGAGGCGGACATTGCCGTGCTCCTCGCCGAGAATTCCATGGTCGGGATAGGTCGTTTCGATCAGCGCGCGAATGGCCGTTTCGGCGGCGCGATCGGCGACCGTGACCGGATCGAAGCCCTCGCTCAGCTTGTTGTCGATTGCCGCGATGCGGCGGAAGTGGGGGGCGATCGCCGCTCCCGAGGCTTCGGCCAGACGATCGGCAAAGGCGACAAGTTCGGCTGTCGACGGCATGGCTTTCCATCCTCCAGTTCTCGGTTCGCGCCCGGTGGCGCGACGCGGCAGGCGTCCCGTTCTTCGTATCGAGGTTCAGCGCGTGGGTGTAGGACGGGATGACGGCGCTGTCGACCGCTAAGAGCCGGCGGTTTGTTTAAACCGATTTGATTAGTCAATCCGTTGAGATCAAAACAGTTTTCCAGAAAGCGTTGAGCCGGCTGCCGAAAACCCGTGTTTTCGCCTTGACTTTTGTGCGTTGCGATGTGATCTTGTTGCAGTGCGATATGGCTTGTCCATGTCGCGCCGCCCTCCTTGGGCGTTTCCTCCCTAGACTCGGGCCGCCTCGTCAGAGAGCGGCCCTTTTTTCTGCCGCGCTTCCGACACCCGAAAACGGTCCCGACGGCTCCGGAAATCCGTTTCCCGACAGCCACTTGCGCGATTTTCGAGTGATGGGACTACTCGGCCGCGAGCGCGTCCGGATAGAATTCCTGGTCGGGAATGGCCACCAGTGCATCTGCGAAACGTGTGAGGTCCTGTACCAGGTTCTCGAACCCGGGACCGCGCAGCGTCAGGCCCTCGTCCATGTAGAGACCGCGATTGATCTCGATCTGGAGCGCATGCAGCCCTTTCAGCGGACGGCCGTAGTGTTCCGTGATGAAGCCGCCCGCGTAGGGCTTGTTGCGGCTGACGCGATAGCCAAGCCCGGTGAGGATCTCGGCCGCCGCATCGATCAGGCCGACGGCGCAACTCGTGCCGTAACGGTCGCCCAGGATGAAGTCCGGCCGCTGGCCGGTGTCCGCGCCGCGCACCGCCGAGGGCATCGAGTGGCAGTCGATCAGCACCGCGTATCCGAAGGCCACGTGAGTTTGCGCCAGAAGCCGGCGCAGGGTCTGGTGGTAGGGCTTGTAGAGCGTTTCGATGCGTTCGAGCGCCTCGCTCACCGGGATCCGGCTGCGGTAGATCTCCTGATGCTCGCCGACGATGCGGGCGATCGTGCCGAGCCCGCCCGCGACGCGAAGCGAGCGGATGTTGGCGTAGGAGGGCAGCCGGTCCTCGTACATCTTGGGGTCGAGTTCGTAGGGTTCCCGGTTCACGTCGAGATAGGCGCGCGGAAAGCGGGCGCGCAGCAGTGGCGCGCCCAGGCGCATCACCGGCTCGAAGAGTTCATCGACGAAAGCGTCCTCCGAGCGGCGGATCGCGTTGCTGTCGAGCCGGGAGGCATCGAGGAAGGGCAGCGGGTAGTGCCTGCCCGAGTGGGGGGAGTTGAAGACGAAGGGGACGCGCTGCTCGGCGGGCTGCAGGATCTCGAAGGGCTCGACGTCCGCAAATCCGCTGACCACCTGCATGTCCGAAATTCCTCATCGACGTCCGGCGCCGTCCGTGTTCAAGATGCTGTCAATGCGGAACGACCTGACTATTTGCCCCGGAATCGGGGCCGATGTCCACAAGCCGGGCCTGCAAAGGGGACGGACGGGGCCTCCGCGTCGGGTTTCACTGGATGTTTACCGGCTCACCGCCTTATAAGCGGGGCTCGGGATTGTGCCAAAACGGGAATGGCGGAACGGCCCGCCCGAGCGCCCCGGGCGCGGGCAAAATCCTCCGGTCGCACGCCGAGGCACATGGAACGCGATCGGATCGGACACGGGTGACGGGCAGGCGCCGCCCCCCGTGTTGATGCATATGCGGCGCTGCTGAGCACGGACGGAACACATGGCACGAATCCTACTTGCGGAAGACGACAACGACATGCGTCGCTTCCTGGCGAAGGCCTTGCAGAAGGCCGGCTACGACGTCGTTTCCTTCGACAATGGCAAGAGTGCCTATGAGCGACTGCGCGAGGAGCCCTTCTCCCTCTTGCTGACGGACATCGTCATGCCGGAGATGGACGGCATCGAGCTTGCCCGGCGGGCGACTCAGCTCGACCCGGACCTCAAGGTCATGTTCATCACCGGGTTTGCGGCGGTGGCCCTGAACCCGGACAGCCAGGCCCCGAAGGACGCCAAGGTCCTGTCGAAGCCGTTTCACCTCAAGGATCTGGTCTCCGAAGTCGAGCGGATGCTCGTCGCCTGACGCCGGCCCGCGCCGCCTGCCGCGACGCAGGCGGGTTTTCCACTGTCCGCACCCCGGGGCGGTGGATGGCAAAATTGTTTGCGGCAGGGGCTTGCACCGCCAAATCAATCCCGCTATATCGCTTGCCACCGCCGCCGGGCAGCCGGCGACTTTCCGAATTCCTTCGCTTCCTCATGGGACTTCCAGACGGACGCGATGCCGATTTATCGGGTTCGGGCGTGTAGCTCAGCGGGAGAGCACTACGTTGACATCGTAGGGGTCACAGGTTCAATCCCTGTCACGCCCACCATTTTTCCGCCATCCCCCGGTCCTCGTGGCCAGATGGCGGTCCGGCCGGACCGCTGGTCGGGATCGTGTTGCGCCGCGCTTGGTCAGTCACAGCGCGCGCCGGTCCCAACGGCAATCCGGCCGATACCGGTCTCACGGCCTTCGGGCCATGTCCGGTAAACAAGCTGCGCCTCGGCGCGACATGGACTGACGGGCCGCCGCCCGGTACCGTCAACGGAGACTGGAACGATGAAGATCAAGAACTCGCTCAAGGCGCTGATGGGCCGTCATCGCGACAACCGCATGGTCCGCCGCAAGGGTCGCGTCTACATCATCAACAAGAAGGCCCCGCGCTTCAAGGCCCGCCAGGGCTGAAGGCTGGCCGTCCTCGCGACGGCCTTTGCGCAGGCGCATTCTCCGAAAAGTCATTGACGACCGCGTAGGGCAATCCATATTGCCGTTATGCGGTCGTTTTTCGTGTTTGCTCTCACTTGTTCCCTGTCCGCCTCCGCGCTCGCGCAGGAGGGCGGAAGCGGCGTCCTGCCGCCGGAGGCAACTCCGCCGTCGATGGATGACCTCGACGCGCCGACCACCGAGGTCGAGCCGCCCGGCGGGCCGGCCCCGGCGATCACCCCGCAGGACGGGGACAGTGCCTCCGATCTCGATCGCCTCTTTCAGGAACTTGCCGACGCTCCGGACGCCAGGAGCGCGCTTCCGGTCGTCGCGCGCATCCAGCGTATCTGGATGACCTCCGGCAGCGCGACGGTCGATCTCCTGATGCGTCGTTCCGCGCTCGCCATCAAGGGCCAGCAGCTCGGCCTCGCGCTCGATCTGGCCGACATGGTGGTGCGTTTCGCGCCCGACTATGCGGAGGGCTACAACCGCCGCGCCACGATCCACTATCTCAACGGCGACTTCGGCGCGGCGATCAAGGACATCGAGCGCGTGCTGGCGCTCGAGCCGCGTCACTGGGGCGCCATGTCGGGGCTGGGCATCATCCTGCGCAGGCTGGACAGGGAGGACGAGGCGCTCGTGACCTTCCAGGAGGTGCTCAGGCTCAACCCTCACGCGCAGAACGCGCTCAAGGCCGTCGAGGCGCTCGACAAGAAGGCCGAGGGGCAGGGCATCTAGCCGGGCCCGCCGGTCGTATACCCGGATGACGCCCTTCCCGGTTTTCACGGATTCAATCGGACATGCGCATGATCATTGGTGTCGGAGCGGGCATACTCGTGCTCGCCGGTGTTTTCGGCGGGCTGGTTCTCAACGCACAGAGGCTCGGACGCGCCGCCGAGGCCGAGTACCCGCCGGTCGGCTCGTTTCGCGAGGTCGATGGGCAGCGCGTGCATTTCGTCGACGCAATGCCGGATGGATGGCGTGCCGGCGATCCGGTCGTCGTCTTCGTCCACGGAGCGAGCGGGAACCTGCGTGATCCCCGCCTTGCGCTGGAGGACAGTCTCGCGGACGGCGGCTGGCGCCGGATCTATGTTGACCGGCCGGGCCATGGCTACAGCGAGCGGGGCGGCGACGACATGTATCGCCCCAAGCGCCAGGCCGAGGTCATCGCGGGGCTGCTCGAACAACTGGGTATCGAACGGGCCGTTGCCGTGGGACATTCCTGGGGTGGAGCGGTTGTCGCGCAGATGGCGCTCGTGGCGCCCGAACGTGTCGGCGGTCTCGTGTTTCTCGCGCCTGCCACCCATCCGTGGCCGGGCGGTGTGAACTGGTACTACGACGCGACCGCAGCGCCCGTGGCGGGCCAGGTGTTCGCGCAGGCGATTGCTCCGACCTTCGCGAGCCTCGTCGCTCCGCAGGCCGTCAAGGGCGTTTTCGAACCGGAAGCCGCCCCGCGAGGCTATGGCGAGAAGATCGGGCTCCCGCTGCTTTTCCGGCCAGACACCTTTCGTGCCAATGCCATGGATGTCGCCATGCTGAAGGAGGAGGTCCGCGCCGCGCGCCCGTCCTACGGCCGCATCCTGCAGCCGGCCGCGATCGTCACCGGCGATGCGGATACGGTTGTGCTCCCCGAGATCCATTCGGCTGGCCTGGCGCGCGATCTGCCCAACGCGTGGCGTGTCGACCTGGCCGGAGCCGGGCACATGCCCCATCACACGCGCACGGACGAGGTCCTCACGGAAATCGGGAAGGTCGTCGATCTGGTGTTCCCGTCCGCCGGGCGTGCCATGTCCGAGGCAAGGGCGGACATGAAAAAGGCGGCGGGTGATCCCGCCGCCGTTTCAGGCCTGAATGATCGGGTCGGGCCGGGCGAATAGCCCACCGCCCCACAACAGGGTGCGGGGCTCAGATGCCGCCGCGCCCCTCGCTGCCGACAAAGGCGATGCGCAGCATGTTGGTCGATCCGGGGGTGCCGAAGGGCACGCCGGCGGTCGTGATGATGCGCTGGCCGGGCTTGGCGAGCTCTTCCTGATAGGAGATCTGGCAGGCGCGGTTGACCATGTCGCTCTCGTCGCGGGCATCGTCGGAGACGACGCAGTGCAGGCCCCAGGCGATGGCGAGCCGCCGGGCGGTCGAGAGCACCGGGGAAATCACGATGATCGGAACGGCGGGGCGCTCGCGCGCGGCGCGGAAGCCGGTCGTGCCCGAGGTCGTGTAGCAGACCACGGCCGCCAGGTTGAGCGTCTCGGCGATCTGGCGCGCGGCGGCGGCGATCGCGTCGGAGCCGGTCGGCTCCGGCTCGGGACGCTGGGCCTGGATGATGCCGCGATAGGTCGGATCCTGTTCCACCTGGCAGGCGATGCGGTCCATGGTCTCGACTGCCTCGACCGGGAACTTGCCCGCCGCCGATTCCGCGCTGAGCATGACCGCGTCGGCGCCCTCGAACACCGCCGTGGCGACGTCGGAGACCTCGGCGCGGGTGGGCACCGGCGACGTGATCATGGATTCCAGCATCTGGGTCGCGACGACTACGGGCTTTCCGGCCCGTCGGCAGGCGCGCACGATCTGCTTCTGGAGACCGGGAACCTGCTCGAGCGGCATCTCGACGCCCAGGTCGCCACGCGCGACCATCAGCGCGTCGGACAGGTCGATGATCTCGGGCAGGCGCTCGATGGCCTGGGGCTTCTCGATCTTGGCCATGATGCCGGCCTTGCCACGGGTCACCTTGCGGACCTCGGCGAGATCGTCGGCGCGCTGGATGAACGACAGCGCGATCCAGTCCGCCCCGGCGGCCAGCGCCGCGTCCAGGTCCTTGCGGTCCTTGTCGGTCAGTGCGCCGACCGGGATCTCGGTGTCGGGAACGCTCACGCCCTTGCGGTTGGAGATCTTGCCGCCGACCTCGACCACGGTGACCGCATGGGTCTTGTCGCAGGAGGTCACGCGCAGGCGGATCTTGCCGTCATCGACGAGAAGCCGGTGGCCGGGCTCGAGCGCCTCGAGGATCTCGCGATGGGGCAGATGGACACGGGTGACGTCGCCGGCGGCCGTGTCGCTGTCGAGCGTGAAGGTGGCGCCGTTCTCGAGCATCGCCGAATCCTCGGCGAAGGTGCCGACGCGCAGCTTCGGCCCCTGCAGGTCGGCCAGAATGCCGATCGGGCGGCCGACCTTCTCCTCGACGCCGCGAATCATCTCGACCAGCGCGTTCAGGCGCGCGTGATCGGTATGGCTCATGTTGATGCGGAAAACGTCGGCGCCTGCGCGGTGAAGCTTCTCTATGATGGCGGGGTCGGACGAGGAGGGGCCAAGAGTTGCCAGAATCTTCACTCGTCTATTGCGTTTCATTGCCCGCCTGTCCCTGCTTGCACCGGTTCCGTCAGCTGCACTGTCCAGCTGCTCTGTTCGCCGGTATCGATTTCGAAAAAGCCCGTGCGCTCGTAGCCGCGCGCGACGCAGTCCTCGATCCCCTTGATCGTGAACTCCTTCTCGCGCGTGCACATGAAAGCGCGGCCGCCCCACTCGCCGAACTGGTCGTAGTCAACGGCATAGATGTAATAGAAACGTGACACGAGCCCGCCGGCGACCAGCGTTTCACAGGTGTTTGCCGGCAGGTTCCACCAGCCTTCCGTGACCCAGTCGTTGTCCTCGCGGTAGCCGATCGCGACACCGACCTGGCTTTCGGTCTTGTTGCACAGCCGCAGTTCGGCGGCGGCGGGTGTCGCTGTCACGATGCTGAGGGGCAGGGTCGCCAGAAGCGCGGCCACGAGTGTCCATGCCGTCCATCGGGGAGATGGCCGAGCGTTCGAACGGTCTTTGCTGGAGCGCCGTAGCCAGGCGGCTTTTTTCATCATTCGAATACTCGTGCCGCAGTCCCCGCGCGGCATCTTATGGCTGACCGGCTTCCGGCTTGTCAATGATGACAGCCCGGAAGTCGTTGACATTGGTATGGGTCGGACCGGGTCTCAACAAATCATCGAGGGCGGCGAAGAAACCCGTGCTGTCGTTTCTCGCCAGAAATGAGGCCGCATCATGACCCAGCGCGCGGGCACGGGCAAGGGTCGCCGGGAGAACGAAGGCCCCGGCCGGATCATCGGCGGAGCCCGCGCCGCCGTCGGTTCCGTCCGTGTCGCCGGCAACCGCACGGATGCCCGGATGTCCGTCGAGCGCCAGCGCCAGTGCCAGGGCGTACTCCTGGTTCGGGCCGCCGCGTCCGTCGCCCCGGATCGTCACGGTGAGTTCGCCGCCGGACAGGAGCACGGCCCGGCGTCCGGTCTTTGCCAGTTCCCTTGCCCGCGCGGCGTGATCGGCCGCGACATCGCGTGCCTCGCCCTCGAGACTGTCTCCGAGCATGATCGGTTCGTAGCCCGCCTCCCGTGCGACCGTGGCTGCGGCTTCGAGCGAGATCGCCGGGCGGGCGACGATCTCGAAGGAGGTGCCTTCAAACACCGGATCGCCGGGCTTCGGCGTTTCGTTGGCGGGATCGTCGAGCGCCTTGACGATGCTCGCCGGGGCGTCCGGCGCGAAACGCTCCAGCAGTGCGCGCGCGTCGGCCAGCGTGCTGGCGTCGGAGAGCGTCGGGCCGGAGGCGATGGCGGTGGGTTCGTCGCGCGGCACGTCGGAAATGGCGAGGGTCGTGAGCCGGGCGCCTTGTCCGCGCGCGGCGGACAGGCGTCCTCCCTTGATGCGCGACAGGTGGCGGCGCAGCGTGTTGATCTGGTCGATGGTCGCGCCCGACCGCAGCAGGGTGCGCGTCAGGGCCTGCTTGTCGGAAGGCGTCACGCCCTCCACCGGAAGGCTCCAGTTGGCGGAGCCGCCGCCGGACAGAAGCACCACGATGTGGTCGCCGGCTCCCGCGCCGGCTGCGAGTTCGAGCGTTCGCGCGCTTGCCGTCATGCTGGCCTCGTCGGGAACCGGATGGCCTGCCTCCACGCAGGCGAGGTGGCGCAGGGGGCGTGCATAGCCGTGACGCGTCACGCAAAGACCGTCGAGGCGGGCGGGGTCGAGGCCGAAGCGGTCGAGGTAGACCTGCTCGGCGACGGCGGTCATGGCGCCGGCAGCCTTGCCGGCGGCAAGCAGGATGATGCGTCCCGTTTCGCCGGGCTCAGGCAGCCGGGCCGGGAGGCAGGTTTCGGGGCGAGCGGCATCGACGGCGGCGGTGAAAAGGCGCTCCAGAAGGTCTTTTTGCTGCGTGTCCCTGTCCTGCACCCGGGTCTCCTCCAGTGTCTTTGTCGCTCTGTGTTTTTCGCTGACGGTCAGGTGTCGTGGACGCCTCCGATTCCGGTCAGGATGACCGTCCCGGCGTCGGGCCGCAAGGCGCCATGCGCCACAAGCCTTCAAGGGCTTTGCGGAAGCGGCTTGCGCGGGGCGCGCGGATATGCTGCATCCCCGGATGACGGTCGCGGTGGTCCGCCGGCCGCCTGTCACGGACAATTCATGCCCATGGTCACGACGATGCTTTCCGCCGACGGCCCGCTGCCGTCGTCTCCCTCTCCGGACGAGACGCCCTTCGAGATCATCGAGGGCGATGTCGCGTCCGGCCTGCTCTTCCTGTGCGACCATGCGTCCAACGCGCTGCCGGCGCGCTATGGCTCGCTGGGACTGCCGGAGGCGCAACTGCGCCGGCACATCGGATACGACATCGGGGCGCGTGGCCTGGCCCTGCTGCTGGCGCGCACCTTCGGGGCGCCCGCGGTGCTGACCACCTTTTCCCGCCTTCTGATCGACCCGAACCGGGGAGAGGATGACCCGACCCTCGTCATGCGGCTTTCCGACGGTGCGGTCGTGCCTGGAAACGCGCGTCATGACGCGGTCGAGCGCGCGGCCCGGCTGGAGGCGTTTCACCGGCCCTATCACCGCGCGATCGACGAGCGGATCGATACGGCTATCGAGGCGGGGCATCCTCCGGCGATCGTCTCGATCCACAGTTTCACCGATGTCTGGCGCGGTGTCCCGCGTCCCTGGGAGGCGGGGATCCTGTGGGACAGCGATCCGCGTTTCGCCGTGCCGCTGATCGCGGCGCTGGCACGGGACCCGGCCCTGACCATTGGCGACAACGAGCCCTATGACGGGGCGCTCAAGAACGATTGCATGTACCGGCACGGAACGGCGCGCGGTCTCGCGCATGCGCTCATCGAGGTGCGGCAGGACCTGATCGGGGACGATGCCGGCATAGGGGGCTGGGCCGCGCGGCTGGAGGTGGCGCTACGTCAGGTCCTTGCCAGCGCGCCGGGGCTGCACGACATTCGCCCGCATGGATCGCGCTGCGACTGACACCGACAGGCGGCGCGAACTGACGACCCGAACGACCCGAACGAAACTGGCGACAGGAGACGGACATGTCCGAAAAGAGCGAGATGGACCCGGCAACGCGCACCGAACTCGAGGCGGCGGCCTTCCGCCGGCTGGTTTCACATCTGCGCAACCGCACCGACGTGCAGAACATCGACATGATGAATCTCGCCGGCTTCTGCCGCAACTGCCTGTCCAACTGGTACAAGGACGCGGCCGACGAGCGTGGCCTCGACCTGGACAAGGAAGCGGCGCGGGAGATCGTCTACGGGATGCCCTATTCGCAGTGGAAGGCCGAGTACCAGCGCGAGGCGAGTGCCGAGCAGCAGGCCGCCTTCGAGAAGGCGCGGCCCAAGGAGTAGGGCGTGTTCCTCACGCAAGGTTTTCCAAGGCGGGCGGTGACGGTGTGAATAACGTTCCGTCTTCGTTCCGCCGCCTTGCATCGGCCCCGATTTGCGCGCAGGAAGAGGGATGAACTTGCGTGTCGGCGCCGGTCGCCGTCCGGGACCCGAAAACGCATCATCCGGCGGTCATCCCACCCAGTCGCAGTGATCCGAACTGCACCCATGAAGGAGACGAGTATCCATGTCTGATCCAGGCGCCGTTGCCGGCGACCAGCTCCGGGCCTTTGTCGAGCGCATCGAGCGTCTCGAGGAGGAGAAGAAGGTCATTTCCGACGATATCAAGGATGTCTACGCCGAGGCCAAGGGCACCGGTTTCGACGTCAAGATCCTGCGCAAGGTCATTTCCCTGCGCAAGAAGCAGCCGCATGAGCGCGAGGAGGAGGAAGCCGTTCTCGACCTCTACATGCAGGCGCTCGGGATGAACGGCCCGGCCTGACCGGGTCTACGGGGCCACACCCTGGGATCGAATGAAAACGGCGTGCGGGTCCTCCGCGCGCCGTTTTTTCATGCTTTTCGTGGTGTCGCGCGTGGGGCCTGCCGCAACGCAAAACGGCGCGCCACGGGGGCGCGCCGTTTACGTTTTGACAAATGCCTAGTGGCCTCAGAGCGACTTGACGATACCTTCGGTCATCTTCTTGGCGTCGCCGAAGAGCATCATGGTCTTGTCCAGGAAGAACAGCTCGTTCTGGATGCCGGCGTAGCCGGAACCCATGCCGCGCTTCACGAAGAGGACCGTGCCGGCCTTGTCGACGTCCAGGATCGGCATGCCGTAGATCGGCGAGGCCGGGTCGTCGCGCGCCGCCGGGTTGGTCACGTCGTTGGCGCCGATGACATAGACCACGTCGGCCTGCGAGAACTCGGAGTTGATGTCCTCCAGCTCGAAGACCTCGTCATAGGGCACCTGCGCCTCGGCCAGCAGCACGTTCATGTGGCCGGGCATGCGGCCCGCGACCGGATGAATGGCGTATTTGACCTCGACGCCTTCCTCCTTCAGCAGGTCCGCAAGCTCGCGCAGCGCGTGCTGGGCCTGGGCGACCGCCATGCCGTAACCCGGCACGATGATGACCTTGCCCGCGTTCTTCATGATGAAGGCCGCGTCCTCGGCGGAACCCTGCTTCACCGGGCGCTCCTCGGTCTGGCCGGCACCGCCGGCCGCGGCGCTGTCGCCGCCGAAACCGCCGAGAATGACCGAGATGAAGGAGCGGTTCATGCCCTTGCACATGATGTAGGACAGGATCGCGCCTGAGGAGCCGACGAGCGCGCCGACGACGATCAGTGCCAGGTTGCCCAGCGTGAAGCCGATGCCGGCCGCCGCCCAGCCCGAGTAGGAGTTCAGCATCGACACGACGACGGGCATGTCCGCGCCGCCGATCGGGACGATGATGAGACCGCCGAAGACGAGCGACAGGATCACGATCAGCCAGAACACAAGGTGGCTCTCGGTCTGCACGAAGACCGCGATCAGCAGCACGATCGCAGCCGCGATCGCGAGGTTGATCACATGGCGGGCGGGCAGAAGGATCGGCGCGCCGGACATGCGTCCGTCAAGCTTGGCGAAGGCGATGACCGAACCGGTGAAGGTGATCGCGCCGATGGCGACGCCAAGCGACATTTCGACCAGGCTGGCACCGTGAATGGAGCCGGCCTCGCCGATGCCGAAGGCCTGCGGTGCGTAGAGGGCGCCCGCCGCGACCATCACGGCGGCCATGCCGACCAGCGAGTGGAAGGCGGCCACGAGCTGCGGCATCGCGGTCATGGGAACGCGCTTGGCGATCACCGCGCCGGCACCGCCGCCGAGCACCAGACCGAGCACGATCAGGGCCAACCCGCCGAACCCGGGGGCGGCGGTCAGCAGCGTGGTGACGATGGCGATCGCCATGCCGGTCATGCCGAAGAAATTGCCCTGCCGCGACGTCTCCGGGCTGGAAAGCCCGCGCAGCGCCAGGATGAAGAGAACGGCCGAGATCACATAAAGGACGGCCGTGACATTGGCGGAAAGCATCAGGTCCGGCCTCCTTATTTCTGCTTCTTCTTGTACATGGCGAGCATCCGCTGGGTGACCAGGAAGCCACCGAAGATGTTGACGCTTGCCATGACAAGGGCGAGGAAACCGAAGCCGCGCGCAAGGCCCGCGCCCTCGGCGGCGAGGTCGACGCCGACCGCGAGCAGCGCGCCGACGACGATCACGCTCGAGATGGCGTTGGTGACCGACATGAGCGGCGTGTGCAGCGCCGGGGTCACCGACCACACGACGTAGTAGCCGACGAAGATCGCCAGCACGAAGATCGTGAGCTGGAAGACGAACGGATCGATCGCCCCGCCGGTTGCGGCGGACGCGGCGTGGGCGAGCGAGTTTCCAACGCCCCCCGCGACCTGGTCCGCGTAGCCCTGGGCCGCGTCCGCCGCCGCCTGGGCGGCGTCTGCGGCTTCGCGGGCGGTTTCCGCCGCCGCGCGGGCGCGCTCGAGCGCGTCACTGACTTTGAGGTCCGACATGTCGCTCCCCCTATTCGGACTTCGGCGCAAAGGCCGGATGGATCACGGCGCCGTCGTGGGACAGCGCGGTCGCCTTGACGAGTTCGTCCTCCCAGTTGAGGGCGATCGTCTTGGCTTCCTTGTCGATCATGGTCTCGGCGAAGGCCACCAGATTCTTGGCGTAGAGCGCCGAGGCGGAAGCCGCGATCCGGCCCGGGACATTGAGATGCCCGACGATCTTGACCTCGCCCGCCTTGGCGATCTTGCCGGGCTTGGCGCCCTCGACGTTGCCGCCACGCTCGACGGCGAGGTCGACGATGACCGATCCCGGCTTCATCGAGGCGACCATCTCCCTGGTGATGAGCCGCGGGGCCGGACGGCCCGGGATCAGCGCCGTGGTGATGACGATGTCCTGCTTGGCGATGTGGCTGGCGACGAGTTCGGCCTGCTTCTTCTTGTACTCGTCCGACATCTCCTTGGCGTAGCCGCCGGCGGTCTCGGCCTGCTTGAACTCGTCGTCCTCGACGGCGATGAACTTGGCGCCGAGCGATTCGACCTGCTCCTTGGCGGCCGGGCGCACGTCGGTCGCGCTGACCACGGCGCCGAGACGGCGGGCGGTCGCGATGGCCTGCAGGCCGGCGACACCGGCACCCATGACGAAGACGCGCGCGGCCGGCACGGTGCCGGCGGCGGTCATCATCATCGGCATGGCGCGGTCGTATTCGGCCGCGGCGTCGATGACGGCCTGGTAGCCGGCAAGGTTCGCCTGCGAGGACAGCACGTCCATGACCTGCGCACGGGTGATGCGGGGCATGAACTCCATGGCAAAGGAGGTCAGGCCGGCCTTGGCCATGGCCTCGACCTCGGCGTCGTTGCCGTAGGGGTCCATGGTGGCGATGACGATGGCGCCCTTCTTCATCAGGCCCATTTCGTCCGCGTTCGGACGGCGGACCTTGAGCACCATGTCGGCGTCGGCAAGCGTCGTCTTCGCGTCGGTGGCGATCTTCGCCCCGGCGGCCTCGTAGTCGGCGTCGAGAATGCGGGACTGGAGGCCCGCGTCCTTTTCAACGCTTACCTCGAAACCGAGGCTGACGAACTTCTTGACCGTATCCGGCGTTGCGGCGACGCGCGGTTCACCGGCCTCGCTCTCGCGCGGCACTGCGAGCTTCATCGGGATTGCCCTCCCAGGCTTTTGGTCTTCCGGCGGGTTCGGTAGTCAGGTCAGGCGGCCGTGACGATCGCCAGCAGCCCTGTCACGACGAAGACGATCGCGGGCGGGATCCAGCCCTTCTCGCCGATGGCCATGCCGATGGCGGCGGTGACCAGCGTGGCGACCATGGCGATCCAGCCGAAGAACGTGCCCGCGCCGCCGCCGAAGGTGAACAGGAGCAGGCACAGGACGACGTTCAGAACGGCAATCGTGCCGACCTTGGAGAAATTGATGAATCCGGCGTAGGTGCGCTCGTGCTCGGGGTAGTCCATTGCGGACGGCATGCTTTCGGCCATTGGGACCCTCTCGGTGAGATCAGGAAATATGTGCGAGACCTTATATCAGACACATTCTTTCGGGCAACGCGCAGTTTTGAAAGCGCAAGACCGGATCATCCCGTAGAGGTTCGCTTTTGCCGTTCAGGCGAGGCCCGCGCGCGCCAGAACGCCCTGCTGGCGGGCCGCCACGTCGTCGATCGCGAAGTCCTCAATCTGCTCGTTGAACAATCGGTAGAAGTTCAGCTCCGCCCGCAGATGCAGGAACACTCCGCCGAGCCCGATCGCGGCGCGATCCATGAACACGAACTCGCGCGGCACCGTCACGGGGCCCTTCTCCTTCAGCGCCTGGTGCACGCGGAACGCTTCCTTGCGGCCGTATTGCGCGGGGCTCACGCCGTCGGCGATGGAGCGCACCCGGTCGCTCAGCAGCGGGCCGTAGATGAAGCGGGCCCAGATGTTGAGGATCTCGATCAGGTCCTTCGTCAGGCCCTGGAAGCCCCAGCGCTCGTAGGCGGAGACGATGCGGGCCTCGTCGTCCTCCAGAAGGCCCCGGTAGAGATCGACGACACCGGCGACGAAGGAGGGCGGGAAGACGCGGATGCAGCCGTAGTCGAGCAGGTTGATGCCCGCCGGCCGGCCGTCCTCGGCGAACACGGCGTAGTTGCCGAGATGCGGGTCGCCGTGGATGACGCCGTAGTGGCTGAAGGGGTGCCACCAGGCGCGGAACATGACCTCCGCGAGATGGTTGCGGGTGTCCAGATCGTCGTCCTTGTGCGCCAGCAGCGGACCGCCCTCGAGCCAGCCCATGGTCAGCAGGCGTTTGGTCGAAAGCCGGTCGTCCACCTCGGGAACGCGGATGCGGGGCTCCTCGGCGAAGATCTCCCGGTAGACGGCCATGTTGCGCGCCTCGCGGTGATAGTCGAGTTCCTCGCGCACGCGCTCGGAGATCTCGGCCGCGATCTCGCGCGTGTCGATGGCCGGGCGCATCCGCCGGTGCAGGGAAAACAGAAGCGCGAGCTGTTTCAGGTCCGCCTCCACCGCCGAGGCCATGTCGGGATACTGGAGCTTGCAAGCAAGCGGCGTCCCGTCGAGGGCCGTCGCGCGATGCACCTGCCCGAGCGAGGCGGCGGCCGCCGGCTCCTTGTCGAAGCTTTCGAAACGGCTCTGCCAGCGTGGGCCCAGCTCCGCCTGCATGCGCCGCTTGACGAAGGCCCAGCCCATGGGCGGGGCGGCGGCCTGGAGTTTGGCGAGTTCCTCCGCGTATTCGGGCGGGATCGCATCGGGAATCGTGGAAAGAAGCTGGGCGACCTTCATCAGGGGGCCCTTGAGCCCGCCAAGCGCCTCGGCAAGCTCGCGGGCCTGTTTCGCGTCGTCGATCTCCATGCCGAAGACGCGCGCGCCGGCGAGTTTGGCGGCAAGGCCGCTCATGTTGGCGCCGACCCTTGCATAGCGCCCGACACGGGCGCTCAGGCGGTTCTGTTCACGGTCGCGCGGTCCGTTTGACGACATGGGGCTCGTTCCGGATGCAGGAGGAAAGGTGTCTCAGGCCGATACGCTGAACCTGACATGGCGGATCGCCGGGCCGCTTCAAGGGCTGTCGCCTCCGGCCGTATCGGCGAGACGCTGGAGCAGGTCCGCGATGTGCGGGCGGACTGTTGTCAGGCCCTTGTAGGCGGCCTGAGCCTCGTCCAGGGCCAGAAGCTGCTCGCGCAGGCCGCGTGCAAGCTCGCGCCCGCGCGGATGGTCCGCGAAGGCGGCCACCGGATCGTGGTGGACGCGAATGGTGAAGAGAATGTCGCCGGATGCCGGCAGGCGGCGCAACGTCTGGCGCTCGACGCGCACATGCAGCGCACCCGCTTCCGTCCTGGCCTCCCTCTCGCCGGTGAGGCGGCCAGAGTCTAGGCGATCTGAGTCTAGGCGCTCCGGGTCGATGATCCGGGGGCGCGGGTTGTGAAGCTCGGGGCCCGGGTACAGCGACCAGTTCAGCCGCCAGCTCGGCCGGTCGACGGGCAGATTGTCGAAGATGCGCGCGACCATGGCGCCCATGCGCGTGTCGTTGAAGCCGGGCACGCCCTCATGGATTTCCGGCATTGCCTTGCCGAACTTTTCCGCAAGCGACCAGGAGGAGGGGAAGCAGAGCGCGGCCGCCGCGATGCGGTATCCGTCCCCGCCCTTGCGCATGAGAACGAGGTCCTCCTGCACCAGGCGCGTGGCGGCGGCGAAGGGGACGGGGCCAGGGGCCAGACGGTCGACGACCGTGCCGGTCGGGCGCACGGTGATGCGCTCTCCCTCACGGGCGTAGATATCCGGAAAGCGCTGCGGCAGATGGTCGGCCAGAAGGCCCAGCACCTCCTGTTGGGCCGCGTGCGTGTCGTCCTCGCTCATGAGAACGGGGGCTCCGCCTCCGGCCAGAAGCTCTTCCTTGCGCGCGAGATCGTCGGCGAAGCGCGCGTCATGCTCGATCCACTCGGCAAGATCGAGCGGGACCAGCCCGACCGCGAAGGGCCGGGCGGATCCGTCGTAGGGCGTGTGGGCGAAGGGCGCGCGCACGGTCGCGTCTTGCGCGTTTCCGGCGTCGTCCTTTCGCCCGGCGCTCATTCCTCCATCGCCTCCAGCTCGTCGATGAAGCCCGCGATGACGGAAAGCCCCTTCTGCCAGAAGGCGGGATCCGTCGCGTCGAGGCCGAAGGGCGCGAGCAGTTCGGAATGATGCTTGGTGCCGCCGGCGGCGAGCATCGCGAAATACTTGTCCTGGAAGCCCGTCTCGGCTTCCTCGTAGACCGCATAGAGCGAGTTCACGAGGCAATCGCCGAAGGCGTAGGCGTAGACGTAGAAGGGCGAATGGATGAAGTGCGGGATATAGGTCCAGAAGGTCTCGTATCCTTCCGACAGGCGCACCGCCGGACCGAGGCTTTCCGCCTGGACGGACATCCACATGTCGCAGAGCTGGTCGGAGGTCAGCTCGCCCTCGCGCCGGCCGGCATGCACCTTGCGCTCGAAGGTGTAGAAGGCGATCTGGCGCACGACCGTGTTGATCATGTCCTCCACCTTGCCGGCGAGCAGGATCCGGCGCTTCTCCCGGGTTTCGGCACTGTCGAGAAGCGTCTTGAAGGTCAGCATCTCGCCGAAGACGCTGGCCGTTTCGGCAAGCGTCAGCGGGGTCGGGGCCATGAGCGCGCCGTTGGGCGCGGCCAGCACCTGGTGAACGCCGTGGCCGAGTTCGTGGGCGAGCGTCATCACGTCGCGCGTGCGGCCCTGATAGTTCAGCAGCACATAGGGATGGGCGCTTGGCACGGTCGGATGGGCGAAGGCCCCCGGCGCCTTGCCGTCGCGCGCCGGCGCGTCGATCCAGCTCTTGTCGAAGAAGTCGCGGGCGATATCGGCCATCTTCGGCGAGAAGCGGCCATAGGCGCCAAGCACGGTCTCGCGCGCCTCGTCCCAGGGAATCTGGCGGGTGTCGGCGGAGGGAAGCGGCGCGTTGCGGTCCCAGAAGTCCAGGGCATCGGTGCCGAACCAGCGCGCCTTCATGGCGTAGTAGCGGTGCGAGAGCTTGGGATAGGCGCCGCGCACGGCCTCCACCAGGGCATCGACCACCTCGCGCTCGACGCGGTTGGCGAGATGACGGCTGTCGGCGATGTCCTCGAACCCGCGCCAGCGGTCGGAGATCTCCTTGTCCTTGGCCAGCGTGTTGGTGATGAGCGTGAACACCGGCAGGTTGGCGCGGAAGGTGGATCCCAGCGCCTTCGCGGCCGTCTCGCGGGTCTTGCCGTCGGGATCGAGCATCAGGTTCAGGGTCGGCTCGAGCGGCATCTTCTCGCCGTCGATGTCGAAACGCAGCGAGGCCATGGTCTCGTCGAAGAGCCGGTTCCACGCGGCGGCTCCGGACAGCGACTTCTCGTGGAAGAGCTGTTCGATGCGGTCCTCGAGCTGGTGCGGGCGCGCCTTGCGGATGTCGTCGAGCCAGGGCCGGTAGTGGGCGAGCGCCGGATCGGCGCAGGCGGCCTCGAGCACCGCATCGTCGATACGGTTGAGTTCGAGGGTGAAGAAGATCAGGTGGCTGCTGGCGGTGGTCAGCTTGTCCTGCACGTCGCCATAGAATTTCTGGCGCACCGGATCGGTGGTGTTGCCGGCGTAGAAGAGGCCGGCGAAGGAGGCAAGGCGGCCCATCAGGTCGTCGATGGCCTCCATCTCGCGGATCGCGCTGGCAAGCTCCTCGCCGGACCGTGCCGCCATGTCCGCGAGCCGTCCCTTGTAACGCTCCTCGAAAGCGGCCGCGTCCCGCGCGGAGCGCTCGAGGTCCGCCGCGACCTCCGGGGCGTCGTGGGCGCTGTAGAGATCGGCCAGGTTCCACTCCGGCAGGTCGCCGAGCGCGGAGGCTCCCGCCGAATCGGGACCATGAAGAGCGTGATGGCGATTTCCGGACAGTGCGATCAGGGACATGTTCTCTCCGCTTTGTATGGGCCGGCCGCGCTCGGCACGCGGCCCGGTCATGTCTCCTTGGATAATGGGGATGGCCCGGCGGCGGCAACCGGTGAATCGCCGCAGGACGAGGCGGAAGACGCAGGAATGGACGATTTGTTTACTCGACGCACCCTAGGGTGACCCGAATTGAAACACCTTCGGGCCACGCGCCAGGCGTGTCCGACCCAGGCGAGGGGCTCTCATGATCCCGACCGGCGGACGTATTCTCATTGCCGACGACGACCCGGTGCAGCGCCGCCTTCTCGAGGCGGCGGTCACCCGGTTCGGCTACAAGGCGCGCTGCGTCGAGAACGGTGCCGAGGCGGTTGCCGTGCTTACCGGTCCCGAGGGCGCCGGCATCGACCTGCTGATCCTCGACCTCGTCATGCCGGAGCTCGACGGCATGGGCGTCATCACCAGGCTGCGCGAGCAGAGGATCTCCCTGCCCATCATCGTGCAGACCGCCCATGCGGGTATCGACACGGCGGTCAACGCGATCCGCGCCGGCGCGCAGGATTTCGTGGTGAAGCCGCTGTCGCCCGAACGGCTGGAGGTGGCGATCCGGACCTTCCTGCGCATGTCGGCGCTCGAAGGCGAGATCACCCGCATCCACAAGCAGACCAGCGGCACGTTCACCTTCAGCGACATCATCACCCGGTCCGAGGCGATGGACCGGGTGATCCGTGTCGGAACGCGGGCGGCTTCCTCCCAGATCCCGGTGCTGATCGAGGGCGAGTCAGGCGTCGGCAAGGAACTGATCGCGCGTGCCATCCAGGGCACGAGCGAGCGCAAGGCGCGTCCGTTCGTGACCGTCAATTGCGGGGCGATACCGGAAAACCTCGTGGAATCGATCCTCTTCGGCCACGAGAAGGGCGCCTTTACCGGCGCGAACGAGAAGCATATCGGCAAGTTCCAGGAGGCCCACGGCGGCACGCTCTTTCTCGACGAGGTGGGCGAGCTGCCGCCGGAGATCCAGGTCAAGCTCCTGCGCGCGCTGCAGGAGGGCGAGATCGATCCGATCGGTGCCCGCCGGCCCGTGAAGGTCGATTTCCGTCTGATCTCCGCGACCAACCGCCGGCTCATCGATCTGGTGAAGGACGGCCTATTCCGCGAGGACCTCTACTACAGGCTCAACGTCTTCCCGCTGTGGCTGCCGCCGCTGCGCGACCGGCGTGAGGACGTGCCGGATCTCGTGCGCCATTTCCTGGCCCGTTTCGCCGCCGAGGAAGGGCGCCAGCACATCACGTCGGTCGCGCCCGACGCGATCGCGATGCTGCAGGCCTATGACTGGCCGGGCAACATCCGCCAGCTCGAGAATGCCGTGTTCCGTGCCGTGGTGCTTTGTGAAGGCAACCACCTGACGCGGGAGGACTTTCCACAGGTTCTCGCGGCCGCCTCGCAACCGCGGACCACGCAGCCCGGCGGCGCGCCGTCCGTTCCTCAGGAAGAAATCCGGGACGCGCCCCGGGACGATGCCGGTCCTCACGACGCCGGTCCTCACGAGGCGGACGGGCTCATCGGCAATGCGATTCCCGGAGAGCGGGACGATGCCTCGTCCTTGTTCGGCTTCGTGCGCAGCCTGGACGAGGAGGGCCACATCCGTCCGCTCGCGGATGTGGAAGCGGACATGATCCGCGCGGCGATCGACCACTACGGCGGCCGCATGACGGAAGTCGCGCGCAGGTTGTCGATAGGGCGCTCAACTCTCTATCGCAAGTTGAAGGACTATGGCCTTGAGGCAACAGGCGAGGCGGAGGCGGCCGAATAGGTTCGCCAACCACCCAGCCCTGCTTGCAAAGCGGTCTCTGTCCGGGCTTCCTAGTGCGAATCGGAGCGATGCCGACCCTGCGTAACCGCGCGGGCATGGTGCCGTGCCGCGTGGTCGTCACGCCTTGAGCCGGCATCCTGTCAGGAGCCGGACGCGGGCGGCCGAATGACAGATCAAACGAGAGACAGTTTCGACCATGCCCGCCGATCGCGTCCGTTTTCCTCGTCCTTTCACGTTTAACCAGTCCGCGCTTCCGCCAAGGGGGCTTGCGCGGGCGAAGGGGCAGGTGAGCCTCGCGGTGATCGCGGCGGTTCTGGGCGCGAGCCTTGGAGCGACGCCGGTGCTGGCCGACACGGTCCTCTCCAGGCCGGCAGTGCTGAGCGATGGCCAGGCTGCCGCGACGACCGGAGACACCGGCTCCGAAGCTGCCGTCGCGGAGCAGGACGCGCCTGTGGCGAGCGAGGCCGGCGCTGATGCTTCCGGCGAAGCGAAGGCTCCAGAGGCCGCGCAGGCTCCCGATGCCGGGAAGACCATCGAGGAGCAGGCAGCGCCCGCGACGGCTGGGACTGCGGCCGATGCTCCCGAGAAAACAGTTGAAACGGAAGCGGAGAAGGCTCCAGCGGCCGATTCCTCGGCCTCCGTCGAGGCAGCGGAAACGCAGGCGCCTGAGGTGTCCTCCGATCCCGCGCCGGCGGTTGCCGCCGATGCGCAGCCGGCTGCAGGCGAGAAGGCCGCCGAGCAGTCCGTCACGTCGGTGCCGGACGAGGTCCTGCCCGCCGCGCCGCAGGTCGATCCGGCCTATGCCGCCGCCATCGAAGCTCTCGCGAACGAGGGGCTCTCGGAGCAGGACAATGCGCTTCCCTTCGTGACCAAGGCCCGCCGCGAGGCGGTCGTCTCGCTCTATTCCGATCGTGAATTCAATCCCTTGTGGAGCGCGGACGGCGTCGTGAGCGATGCGGCCAAGGCGCTGCTGGCGCGTCTTGGCAATGCTGCCGGCGACGGGCTCTCGCCCGATGACTACGCGCTTCCCCCAGAGGTTTCCGAGGCGTCCGGCGCGCTTTCGCCCGCGCAGGCGGCGCGCTTCGACCTGCTGCTTTCGCTGGCGCTGGTCGAGTACGCGGACCATGCCCAGGCCGGTCGCGTCGAACCCTCGAGCCTGTCGCGGAACATCACGGCTGCGCCAGTCCATCCGGACCCGGCCGAGGCGCTCTCGGCCATTGTCGAGGCGCAGGATCCGGTCGCGGCGCTCGATGCGTTCAACCCGCCACAGCCGGGCTTCCAGGCCCTGCGGCGCAAGCTTGCGGAACTGACGAGCCCCGATGCAGCCGCCAAGCTGCCGCCGATGGTGCCGGCCGGAAAGACGCTGAAGAAGGGGATGCGGGATCCGCGTGTCGCCGTGCTGCGCGAGCGTCTGGGCATGAAGGTCGAGGCGGCGGAAGCTCCTGTCGGTCAGCCTGTTGCGGGTGAGGAAGCGCCTGAGACCGCCGGAACCGCGACCGACGCCAAGGTGACCTCGACCGACGGCGACCAGACTGTCGAAGTGGCGGCACAGGTCGATCCGGAGCTTTTCGATGACAGCGTGAAGGAGGCGGTGTCCGCCTTTCAGGAGGAGAACGGCCTGCACGCGGACGGCATCGTCGGCCCGCGCACGTTGCTTGCGCTCAACGCGGTCGCGGATGACGGCATGGCGATCTCCGACGTGATCGCCAACATGGAGCGCTGGCGCTGGCTGCCGCGTGACCTGGGCCAGTTCCACATCCTCGTCAACATTCCCGAGTTCAAGGCACGCCTGTTCCGTGACGGGAAGCAGGTCTACGAGACCCGCGTCGTCGTCGGCAAACCGTCGAACCAGACGCCGGTCTTCTCCGACGAGATGGATCACCTCATCGTCAATCCCTATTGGAACGTGCCCTATTCGATTGCGTCACAGGAGCTTCTGCCGGCCGTGCGGGCCAATTCCTCCTATCTTTCCAAGCGCAACTACGAGGTCGTTTCGGGCGGACGCGTTGTCGACCCCTCGGCCGTCGACTGGAGCGGCGTGAACCTGCGGACGGTGCGCATCCGTCAGCGTCCGGGGCGCGGCAATGCGCTTGGCAACATCAAGTTCATGTTCCCCAACCGCCATTCGGTCTATCTGCACGACACGCCGTCGAAGCGCCTTTTCGGCCGCTCGAGCCGCGCCTTCTCGCATGGCTGCGTGCGGGTTCAGGATCCCTTCGACTTCGCCGACGCGCTGCTGCAGCTTGACCCGGACTGGGACGCCCGGCGGCTCAAGGCGATGGTCGGCGGCTCGGAAAAGCGGGTCAACCTGTCGCGCCACGTTCCGGTTCACCTCGCCTATTTCACCGCCTTCGTGGACGAGAACGGCGCGCTGCAGCGCCGCCCGGACATCTACGGCCACAACGCGACCCTGACCAAGGCGCTTGAGGTCGATGGCTGGCAGGACTGGCAGAAGTTTGCGGTGCACGTGCCGCGGGCGACGCGTGCGCCGGCGCCGGTGGCCGCGCAGCCGAAGAAGCAGAAGCGGGAGGCGCGCTCCCTGCGCGAGCAGCGCGACCTGATGATGAAGCGCCGGATGCGGGCGGGCAGCGATCTTTATCGCTGATGTTTGCATTCCGTTGCGTCCCGGCGCAATTTCGTGCAGATTTTTTCGAAGTTTTGCGCGAAACGAGCGCGAAATTGATGTCATGTGACGAGAGGTAAGACCCCGGGTCGGTGTGACGGCCGGACCGGGGACAACATCCGGCAATGCCGGGTGTGACGGACAGACCGCCATGGGCTGGGCGGTTGCCACGTGATGTGGCGGAAAAAGGGGCTGGAGTGATGGCGGACAGGTCGCGCGCGAAACCGCGTCACCCGCTGGGGAGGCTTGTGCGCAGCCTCGGCAAGAGGGTGCGTCGCCTGCGTGAGGGCGGCAACGAGCGGCGGTTTCTCGATGCAGCGCGCGGGATCGTTCACGTCGGCGCCAACTCCGGCCAGGAGGCGGCGGGTTATGCCCGGCTCGGCGTGCCGGTGGTCTGGATCGAGCCTCTTCCCGATGTCTTCGCGGCGCTGGAGGCACGTATCGCGTCCTATCCCCGCCAGAGAGCGGTGCAGGCGCTTGTCTCCGACACCGACGGAGCGGAGGTCGATTTTCACCTGGCCGGTGAATCCTCCTCGATGTTTGCCTTCGCCGATCACAAGAAGCTCTGGCCGGACATCGATGCGAAGGGCGTCCTCCGGCTGACCACCAGCCGGCTCGACACGCTGATGGACCGGCTCGGTCTCGAGGCATCCGATTACGACAGTCTCGTCGTCGACACGCAGGGCGCGGAGCTTCTGGTGCTCAGGGGGGCCGGTGCCCGGCTGGCCGGTTTCAAGCGGATCGTCGCCGAGGCGGCGGACTTCGAGGCCTATCGCGGCGCGACGAACGTGGAGGAACTGACCGCCTTCCTCGCGGGGGCGGGCTTCCGGCTGCGCCACAAGGCATCCATGGCCGGACGGAAGGACGTCGGCACCTATTACAATCTTTATTTCGAACGCTGAGAGGCAGCCCTTGCCGCGATATCGGCATCGACATTGGATGGACGAGACGCCGGAATGACGACGAGACTTGCCGACGAAGCCCGCTACGGGGCCCGCCATGCCTGGGTGAGCCTCAAGAAGCGGCTCGGAATCCCGTTGAAGTCCGACAAGGCTCATCTGTGCGAACGCATCGTCCGCGCGATCGCCCGTGGCCGCATCCACAAGGACAGCGCCTTTACCGCCGGTTTCCGGCCGGACGGGCTTGGCGCCGTGATGATCCAGCGCCTCAGCGTCCAGGCCGCTGCCGGCGACATGGGGTTCCGCTATTTCCACAAGCCGTTCGATTTCGTCGGCCACTGGGAGATGGAACGCGACGCATGGGCCCGCCACTGCGAGGCGGAGTTCGAACTCGGCCACGGCATTCCGGGCATCGAGGACTGCGACCTTCCCTATATCGAGTTCTACGATTTTGCCGTGAACCAGAGGCTATGGAACACGCCGCATCTCATCGGGTTCCGCGAGATGTTCCGCTACTGCAACGCGCGCCCGCATCTCATCGACGATCTGGCCTGGGGCGACCACTACAGGGAGCGTGCCGCCCTGTTGACCGGCAGTGAGCGCATGACGTCGAAAGGTCCCTCGCAACGACCGCGCCGCGTGGCCGTGCACGTGCGGCGCGGCGACGTGAGCCGCTCCGACACGGCCCATCGCTTCACGCCGAACTCCCGCATTCTCGCAACCATCGACGAGGTGCGCGGGCTGCTGGATGCGCGCGGTGTCTCCCACGAGATCGAGATCTACAGCAACGGCACGCCCGAGGAACTGGCCGACTTCACCGAGCGCGGCTATCGGATCGCCGATGCGCCGGGGGCGATCGAGTCGTTTCGCGGTCTCGTGACGGCGGATGTGCTGGTCATGGCCAAGAGCGCCTTCAGCTATGTGGCAGGATTGTCCGCGGACGGCGTGGTCGTCTACGAACCACAGGGCTACGCGCGTGCGCCCCGCTGGGTGGCGCGCAACGAGGCCGGCGCGATCGATTCCGGGCAGTTCGAGGCGGCGCTTGCAAGGGTCGGCTGGACCGGCTGACGGCCTGTTGTCGCGGCAATTTCGGGGCGGAAGCGGAAAAACGGGGCCAAAGGGCAAAAAAATTGGCGCGTGATGCGCAATTGCCACGATTTCCGCTCATTTGGGAATACGGTAAAGGCTTCTTAACTTCGGTCCCTTACATCAGTCCATTCGGGGGGCGGATGTCGGCGGCACCGCCGATCAAAACTGCGAGACTGAAATTGCTCGAGGCATGGATCTCCCAGCAGCGGCTTCGCGCCTTTCTGACCGCGGCCATGATGATGGTCGCGTGTCTGGCGTTGTTGCCTCTCACGGTCTCCGGCGCGTCCGCCGAGACGCGCACGCTCAAGCTCTATAACGCGCATACGCACGAACGGGTTTCGATCACCTTCAAGAAGAATGGTCGCTACCTGTCGGACGGGCTGCGGGAGCTGAACCGTTTCCTGCGTGACTGGCGTCGCAATGAAGTCACCAAGATGGATCCGAAGCTGTTCGATCTGATCTGGGAAGTCTATCAGGAAGCCGGTGGCAGCAAGCCGATCACGGTCGTTTCAGGATACCGCTCGCCCGCCACCAACAACATGCTGCGGAGCCGTTCACGTGGTGTGGCCAAGAAGAGCCAGCACACGCGCGGCAAGGCCATGGACTTCTACATCCCGGGCGTGAACCTGGCGAAGTTGCGCGCCATCGGCCTGCGCAAGGAGATCGGCGGCGTCGGCTTCTATCCGACCTCCGGTTCGCCGTTCGTCCATATGGACACGGGCTCCGTGCGCCACTGGCCGCGCATGACCCGCAAGCAGCTCGCCCGGGTCTTCCCGCGTGGCGACACCATCCATATTCCCACCGACGGCAAGAAGATGCCCCGCTACGCGGAGGCGCTCGCCCGTCACAAGTCCGGTTCCAAGCGCGCCCGGCCGACCGTCGTCGCCAGCGCGTCCTCGTCCGCTGCCCCGGTTGCCCGCCAGTCCGGCGATCTCGCCGAGCGCGGCGTGACCCGGCGAGCGTCGCTGTCCTCCGGCTCGAGCGGTGGACCGAGCCTGATCTCGCGCCTGTTCGGTGGCGACGAGGATGAGGAAGAGGCCACGGCGAACGCGCCGCGTCCGCCGGCACCGGTTCGCAGCCGCATTGCCGAGGCTCCGGTTCCCGCTCCCGCGCCCGATCAGGCGCCTCCCGGCGTGAGCGTCGCCGCCGCGCCCGAGGCGGAAAGCCAGGCTCCGGTTGTTGTCGCGAACGTGGTTCCGCGCGGAAAGCCGGGTGACTTCTCCGCTGTCGTCGCGGCCGCGACGACCGGCTCCGTCGCTCCGGGAACGCTCGAGGCGCAGGCCCAGCGGATCGCGGCCGGATTGCCGCCGGTCGAGGTCACGCCCCGCTCCGCGCCGGGCAACCAGGAGGCCGCACCGATCGTCGTCGCGTCGGCGGCACCGCTGGCAAAGCCGGCCGAGTTGCGCCAGGGACCGCTTCCCGGGACCCGTGGCCAGGCCGATGGCGCGCTTCCGCGCCCGGCACCGGCTGACGCTGCGTCCGCGATTGCCGCCGTGACCGGCGCCGCGCCCTCGCGCAAGCCGCAGAACGACCTCGGCGCGCAGGCGGCGCTCGCCTTCGCACCCTCGACCACCTCGGCCTCGGCTGCTTCCGGTTCGGTCGCCGTTCCCCAGCGCCGCCAGCCGTCGGCGCAGGCGGGGGCCACGCGCGCGGCGTCCGTCTCCGGGCGTCTTCCCGCGCCGGTCATCCAGGACCCGCTGGCGAAGTTCGCCGCGCTGCCCGACCGTTCGCTTCCGGGCCTGATGTCGGGAAGGACGACCACGCGCACCATCGCCTTCGCACGGCTGAGCCACCCGAACCAGCGGCAGCTTGAGTTCCTGCTGGCGCCCGGTGGCCGCGTCTACGCGAACCGCTTCGTTTCGCGTGGCTCCGACGGGCCCCGACCGGACCGCTTCGAAGGGCCTGCCGTGGTGCTCCTGCCGGTGGTGTCGTTCCAGTAAGAGATGAATGGCGGAAAGGGAGCGATGCCTCCTTTTCCGGCCGTTGAACGTGAAAAGCGCGGCTCCGGTGTCCCGGGCCGCGCTTTTTGTTTCGGAAATCACTGAAGGCGACCGGCTCCACGGCCGGGAGGCGAAAGCCTCAGCGTGTCGGAAGGGCGCCGCCACCACGGTCGACGCGCCCGAGACCTTCCTTGGCGACCTCGTTGGACGGGTCGATGCCGAGGGCGCGCGAATAGGACCGGCGCGCGTCATTGGTCTGGCCGAGCGTCTCCAGCGCGACGCCGCGATAGGCCCAGGCGACGGGGTTGCGCTGGTCCCGGTTGACCGCGTCCGACAGATCCGAAAGCGCCGACTTGGGGTCGTTGAGCGCCAGATAGGAAATGCCGCGCGCGATATAGGGCTCGGCGGCATTCGGCTCGAGACCGATCGCGGTGGCGAAGTCCTCGACCGCGCGTGTGTGGTTGTTCTGTGCCTGGAAGATCAGGCCGCGATTGTAGAAGGCGCGGGCATTGCCCGAATCGAGCGCGATCGCGGCGTTGAAGTCGGCAAGCGCCAGATCGTTGCGGCCAAGCGCGCGATAGGCGTTGCCACGTCCCACAAGCGCCGAATCATAGTCCGGCTTGATCCTGAGCGCGGCGCTGTAGTCGCTGACGGCGGCATTGAGGTTGCCCATGCGGCGATGGACGAGGGCCCGGTTGGCGTAGGCCTGGTAGGAATCGGGCGAAAGCTTCAGTGCCGTATCGAAGTCGGCGAGGGACTTCTCGAACCGCCCGGCCCGGCCATAGGCGATGCCGCGGGTGTTGTAGGCGCTGGCGTCGCGGGGGTTGGCATCGATGACGGCATTCAGGCTGTCGATATTGGCAGCCGAACCGGCCGAGCGGTCCACGGGCGCGCTTGCATAATTCGATGTCTGGCAGGCCGCGAGCAGCATCGTGCACGACAGGAGGGCGGCCGTGACGGCAGCCGGACGAACGCCCCGGACATGAGGTGCGCGCGGGGTCCGTCCCGCCGGCTGGTGTGCTCGCAAGGTGGCCTTCCGCATCAAAACCCCGTTTCCTGCTTTCGTTCGCGCCGCCCGTCGGGCAGCCCCTCGTTTGCAGTCGATACCGTGTGCGACCGTATCCCCGCTCCCACGGGTCAGACGTCGTTCGTCACAGGCATAGTGTCCGATTCGGGCGGAAACCGGTAACGGGCGCAAAAGCCCGGATGAATCCTGCCCAGCGGCGCTGAAACAGGGGCCCGAAACGGCAAACGGACCAAACCGCGTCGCGGCTTGGTCCGTCGAAATTCGCTTTGCGCCGATGTCGCGGCAAACCGGCCATACAGCCGCTCGCCACCACATCTCCCGCTTTTGCGCTGACCGGAGTGTCCGGGCGGCACGGGGCCGTGCGAAACAGGACCCGGTCCCTGCGACAAATCAGCGGCGAGCGGACGACTTGCTCGGCAGCAGGCCTTCGCGCTGGGCGCGCTTGCGGGCGAGCTTGCGGGCACGGCGGACCGCCTCGGCCTTTTCACGGGCCTTCTTCTCGGACGGCTTCTCGTAGTGGCCGCGAAGCTTCATCTCGCGAAAGATGCCTTCGCGCTGCATCTTCTTCTTCAGCGCCTTGAGCGCCTGATCGACATTGTTGTCGCGGACCAGAACCTGCACGCGTTTCTATCCCATCAAGTTTGCACGAGATGCCAAGCGCATCCGGTGCTGGATCTCGTTCAGTGTGACTCGGAAGCGAAACCGGATTGCAATCGCGTACGATCGCCATCCGCAAGGGGGGCTGCCGCATGTACGAGACCGTTTCAAGATCACGAAATCGCACAAGTAGCCGGCCGCGCCGCTTTCACGTCGCTAATCAGGTGGCTTAGTTAGCAGAGCGCGTGCCGCTTGTCCACCGCCCGCGTGGCGGAATCTTGACCTTTCGGCATGTCTGTCATGCGACGGAGGGCAAGGACGTGATAACCGCGTCTCTGGACACGGTCGCGGGCGCCCGATAGGAGAAATGCCCGGGCGTGTCGAGGTTGTCGAGACCGGCCGGGTCGGAGCACTGCGGGATCCCTGTTCCGCATACCCGTCGCTCCGGAACATCCGCCCCGTCACGGTTCGCACATCGCGGCGTTCCGTGCCTCACGCCAAGAGTTCGTGATGAGCGTTCCCCCCGAAGCCGGCGTTCCGGCTCCCAAGGCGCCCACCGCCCGCCATCCCCTTGCCCGTCTCTGGGAGGACGACATCCGTCCCACGCTGGTTCTGGGAGTCCCGATCGCCGGTGCGCAGGTGGCCCAGATCGCGGTCAACACGACCGATGTGCTGATGATCGGCTGGCTCGGCGCCGTCGAGCTCGCGGCCGCCGTTCTGGCCTTCAATCTCTACATCGTCTTCTGGCTGTTCGGCATCGGCGTGCTCCAGGCGGTCATTCCGCTTGCCGCGCGTGCCAGGGGCGAGCGGCGCGCGCGCGACCTGCGCCGCGCGGTGCGCATGGGCTTCTGGTTCGTCATTCTCTACAGCGTTCCCGTGATGGGCGTGCTGTGGTTCACCGAAGACCTGATGCTCGGGCTGGGCCAGGATCCGCGGGTTGCAGCACTTGCGGGCGTCTACATGCGGGTCATGCTGTTCTCGCTGATCCCCTCGCTGATGATCATGGCGCTCAGGAGCTTCATCACCGTGCTGGAGAAGGCGAACATCGTGCTGTGGGCGACGGTCGCCGGCGCGGTGCTCAACGCCGGATTCGACTACGCGCTGATCTTCGGCAACTTCGGCTTTCCCCGGCTCGAGCTGGTGGGAGCGGGCATCGCCTCCGTCGCAACCTCGACCGTCACGCTGCTGCTGCTGATGTGGTGGACGACGCGCGACCGCGTGCTGCGCCGCTATGCCGTCTTCGGACGCATCTGGCGCAGCGACTGGCCCAAGCTCGCGGAGATCGTCCGCCTTGGCTGGCCGATCGCTGTGACGCTTCTGACCGAGGTCGGCCTCTTCTCCGCGTCCTCCGTCATGATGGGGTGGATCGGAACGGTGGAACTGGCCGCGCACGGCATCGGCCTGCAGCTTGCCTCGATCTCCTTCATGGTGCCGTTGGGCATGGCGCAGGCGGCGATGATCCGCATCGGGCTCGCCGCCGGGCGGGGCGACAGGGAGGGCGTGGGCCGCGCCGGCTGGACGGCGCTCGTCGTCGCGACGCTGTTCATGTGTCTGTGCGCGGTGGCCTTCTGGGTCAGGCCGGAGCCGTTCGTCGCGCTCTTTCTCGATCTCGACAACCCGGACGCGGCCGCCGTGCTCGCCTTCGGCGTATCGTATCTGGCGGTGGCGGCCCTGTTCCAGGTGTTCGACGGGGCGCAGGTCATGGGCGGCAACATGCTGCGCGGGCTCTCCGACACGTGGATGCCGATGGTCTTCGCGGTCATCGGCTACTGGGGCGTCGGCTTCGGGCTCGCCTATGTGCTGGCCTTCCCGCTCGGCTTCAGCGGCATAGGCCTATGGTCGGGGCTGGCGGCGGGACTTGCCTTCGTCTCGGTGCTGACGCTCTGGCGCTTCGCCTGGCGCGAGCGGCTCGGCCTCGTCTGAACGCGGCTGTCGGACACGAAAAGAGCCGCGGACACCATGTCCCGCGGCCCTTTTCGTATCGTCTATCGGGACAGTGAGGCGGCGTCAGGCGCGCAAGGGGCGCAGCCGGTTGACGTGCCCCATCTTGCGCCCTGCGCGGATCTCCGCCTTGCCGTAGAGATGGAGCCGCGCGTCGGGTTCGGCCAGAATGGCGGCCCAGGTCCGGGCCTCGTCGCCGATCAGGTTTTCCATCACCACGTCCGAGTGACGATCCACGGCGCCGAGCGGCAGGCCGGCGACGGCGCGCATGTGCTGCTCGAACTGGGACACGTGGCAGGCGGCTTCCGTCCAGTGGCCGGAGTTGTGCACGCGCGGCGCGATCTCGTTGACCAGCAGCCTGTTCTCAGCGCCTTGGGGAAGCACGAAGAACTCGACGCCGATGACGCCGACATACTCGAGGCCCGCGCAGATGCGTTCGGCGATGTCGCGCGCCTCGGCGGCAAGGTCCGCATCGATGGCGGCCGGCACGGTCGAGGTCTTGAGGATGTGGTCGCGGTGGACGTTTTCCGCCACGTCATAGGCGCGCAGGGTGCCGTCGAGACCGCGCGCGGCGATCACCGAGACTTCGCGTTCGAAGGGAATGAAGGCCTCCAGGATCGCCGGGGCGCGTCCGATGCGCCCGAAGGCGCCCGCCGCCTCGGACGCGGAGGCGACCAGCGTCTGCCCCTTGCCGTCGTATCCCATGCGCCGCGTCTTGAGGATGCCCTTGCCGCCAAGCCGGGCAAGGGCCGGGGCGACCGCTCCCGCCTCGTCGATGGCCTCGAACCCGGCAACGGGAATGCCGGTTTCGCGCAGGAAGGTCTTCTCCGTCAGCCTGTCCTGGGAAACCGCAAGCGCGCGTGGCCCCGGGCGGACCGGAACGCGGGCGGCGAGATGCTCGGCCGTGGGGCCCGGAACGTTCTCGAACTCATAGGTCACCACGTCGACCGAGGCGGCGAAAAGCTCCAGTGCCGCCGTGTCGTCATAGGCGGCGATGGTGTGGGTCGCGGCGACATCGAAGGCGGGGCTGCCGGGGTCGGGGCAGAAGACGTGGGTCTTCAGGCCGAGCGGAGCCGCTGCAAGGGCAAGCATCCGGCCGAGCTGGCCGCCACCGAGGATGCCGATGGTGTCTCCGGGAGACAGGCTGCGGAGGGGATCGGGTGCGCTCATGGGCTCAGTGTCCGCCTTGTGCGGGCTCGTCGACGGGGTGAAGGGCGACGGCGTCGCGCTGCCGTGCGCGCCAGTCGTCGAGACGCCCGGCAAGCGCCTCGTCGGTCAGGGCCAGGACGGCGGCGGCAAGCAGCGCCGCGTTGACCGCGCCGGCGCGACCGATGGCCAGGGTGCCGACGGGAATGCCGGCCGGCATCTGCACGATGGAGAGCAGGCTGTCCTGTCCCTTCAGCGTGCGGCTTTCGATCGGAACGCCGAAGACGGGAAGCGGCGTCATCGCGGCGGCCATGCCGGGCAGGTGCGCCGCGCCGCCGGCCCCCGCGATCACGACCTGGAAACCCTCGCCGCGCGCGCCGCGCGCGAAGTCGTAAAGCCGTTCGGGCGTGCGATGGGCCGAGACGATGCGTGCCTCATGGGAAATGCCGAGCGCGTCCAGGGTGTCGGCCGCGTGTTTCATGGTCGGCCAGTCGGACTGGCTGCCCATGATGATGGCAACCTTCGGCGTGTCTTCGCGCATCCATACCCCCTGGTCTTGCGTGCGGCCGGCTCCGCATCGGGCGGAGCGTTCCGCCGGGTCCCGGAAGGCTCCGCACTATAGGCAGAGTGCCCTTGCGCGCAAGAGGGCATGGCAGGCGACGGCCTCGCGCGGCCCGTCAGGGGCGGGACATGCGTTCGTGCCCGGGCGATTTCAGGCGATGATGTCGGGAAGCAGCTTGTCCTCGAGCGTCGAGATGCGGTCCTTCAACGCGAGTTTCTTCTTCTTGAGGCGCTGGAGCTGAAGGGCGTCGGAGCGACCGGTCAGGCTCATGGCGTCGATGGCCGTATCGAGGTCGCGATGTTCCTGCCGGAGCCGTGCGAGCTCCATGCGAACCGACTTGTCGTCCTGGCCGCCGTCAATGCCTGCATCCATACCGCCACTCCATACGCCGTGCGTTGTTTGCGCCTGACCCTTGCAACCCGGGATGGCGCGTGCCCGCGCCGTCGTGCGACAGGCGGGATGCGCCATTCGGTTGCGGGACCGGACACGCGCGCGCAAGGGTCCTCGTGCCGCATTCGGCACGCGCGACGCCCGCGCCTCAGGATAGCCCGACATGGGGGAAAACGGTAGGGAAAAGCGTGTTCGTTCAGGCTGCTTCAGGCCACAATATCGCCATGGAAAGGAATTGCTAACGTAGCGGCATCCATGGGTCCGGAACTGTTCGACAGCGCCAATTCGCTGTGTCACACTCTTGTCGTCAACGCGAAAGACAAGGAGGATTTCATGTCCCTTCAGTCGCATCTCGTCGAGCTTGAGAAGCGCCATTCAGACCTCGAGCGTGAGCTTGAGGAGGCCATGCGCCATCCGAGCATGGACTCGCTGGAAATCGCATCGCTCAAGCGTCGCAAACTTCTGCTCAAGGACGAGATCGAGAAGATCCGCACGGACACTCTTCACTGAAGATTGCGTTTTGACGCGAGGCCCGTCCGGATGGAACGGGCTCCCCCCAACAGAAGCCGCGGCCTTGCCGCGGCTTTTGTGTTTCAGGGGCCAGGTGCCACGCTTCAGAAGCGGAACGCGCGCCACTCGACGCCGGCGAGACTGCCGTCGCCGTTGCCGTCGGCGGCGCCGAAACGAACCCTGGCGCCCTCCAGGAATTCATCGAGGCTCAGCATGCCGTCGCCGTCGGTGTCCATGGGCGCGAAGCGGGCGGCCTTCTCCTCCTGACGACGCGCCTGCATCGCAGGATTGTTGCCCTGTTGCGGGCCCATGCGCACGCTCATGTACTCGTCCATGGTCAGCTTGCCGTCGCCGTCCGCATCCATCGCATGGAAGACGTCCTCCGCGTGGCGCAGCACCTCCTCGAGCGAGACCGAGCCGTTGCCGTCCTCGTCCATCATCTCCATGCGCGCGGCCATGCTGCCGCCACCCATTCCCTGACCCATTCCCTGCTGTGCCGTAACCGGTCCGCTGGCGAGTGCGCCGGCAAATGTGAGGAGGGCGAGCGTTGCGTGAAGACGTGTCATGAGTCGCTCCTTCTGCCCCGTCGGGGCCGTGTCGGGCCATGTCGGCCCGTTGAGGATGCAAGTTTCGAACATTGGAATATTACTACGACGACGGGGTGCCGATGGCGCGGCACCCCGTCGCAGGCGTTGCGGTTTCGCGATGGCCGGGGTCAGGCCGACCTGGCCATCTCGCGCAGCACGAACTTCTGGATCTTGCCGGTCGAGGTCTTGGGCAGTTCGGTGAAGACCACGTGACGCGGCACCTTGTAGCCGGCCAGATGCTCCTTGCAGAAGGCGATGAGCGCTTCCGCCGTGAGGCTCGATCCCGCCCGCAGCTCGACGAAGGCGCAAGGGGTCTCGCCCCATTTCTCGTCCGGGCGCGCGACGACGGCCGCCGCCATCACGTCGGGGTGGCGGAACAGGGCGTCCTCGACCTCGATGGAGGAGATGTTCTCGCCGCCGGAGATGATGATGTCCTTGGAACGGTCCTTGAGCTGGATGTAGCCGTCCGGATGGAGAACGCCGAGATCGCCGGAATGAAACCAGCCGCCGGCGAAGGCCTCGTCCGTTGCCTCCGGGTTCTTCAGATAGCCCTTCATGACGACGTTGCCGCGGAACATGACCTCGCCGAGCGTCGTGCCATCGGCGGGCACTGGCTCCATGGTCACCGGGTCCATGACCGACAGGCCCTCCAGCGCCACGTAACGCACGCCCTGGCGTGCCTTGAGGGCGGCCTGGCGCTCCGCGGGCAGGTCGTTCCAGTCGTCCTTCCACTCGTTGACGACGGCGGGTCCGTAAACCTCGGTCAGGCCGTAGAGGTGGGTCACGTTGAAGCCGGCCTCGCGCATGGCCGCCAGAACCGATTCGGGCGGCGGCGCGGCGGCGGTCATGAACTCCACGCCCCGGCCCTTAAGGTCGCGCTTGTCGGCGTCGGGAGCGTTGAGCAGTGTCGACATGACGATGGGGGCGCCGCACAGGTGGGTGACGCCCTCGTCGGCGATCAGGTCCCAGATCGGCTTGGCGCGCACCCATCGCAGGCAGACATGCGTGCCCGCGACCACCGAGATCGACCAGGGGAAGCACCAGCCGTTGCAGTGGAACATGGGCAGCGTCCACAGGTAGACCGGATGGCGGCCCATGGCGGCGGTCAGGATGTTGGCCTCGGCCAGCAGGTAGGCGCCGCGATGATGATAGACGACGCCCTTGGGATTGCCGGTGGTGCCGGAGGTGTAGTTGAGCGCGATCGCGTCCCACTCGTCGGCGGGCAGGGCCCAGTCGAAATTCTCGTCGCCGGACTGGAGGAACGCCTCGTAGTCCTCCCGTCCCAGCCGCTCGCCGGTCTGGGGGAACTCGGGGTCGTCGTAGTCGATGACCAGCGGCTGCACGCTTGCAAGTTCCAGCGCCTCCTTCATCACCGGGGCGAACTCGCGATCCGTGATGACGACCTTGGCCTCGGCGTGATCGAGCTGGAAGGCGAGCACGGCGGCATCGAGGCGCGTGTTGAGCGAATGCAGCACGGCGCCGGTCATGGGCACGCCGTAGTGGGCCTCGAGCATGGGCGGCGTGTTGGACAGCATCACCGTGACGGTATCGTTCTTGCCGACACCCGCGCGTGACAGGGCAGAGGCGAGCTTGCGCGCCCTGGCGTAGAAATCACGGTAGCTGGTGCGGCTCGCGCCGTGCACGATCGCGGTGCGGTCCGGGAAGACGGCCGCGGCGCGGGCGAGAAAGCTCAGGGGCGAGAGTTGCGTGTGGTTCGCGGCGCATTTGCCGAGATCACGCTCGTAGGGGCTGGATGTCACGGGCATTCCTGTTTCCTCGCTGCCGGCGGATCTCGTACCGCCGATCCTGTGCACATGAAACCGAAAACGCCGTTCCCCTTCAAGCGGATCCCGCGATCCGTCCGGCATCAGCCCAGGACCCCGACGATCCCGTCGTAGAGGAGCTTGGCGCCGATGATGCCGACGGCGGCATATGTCAGCCTGTAGAACAGGCTCGGGTCGATCCGCCTGACCAGCCAGACGCCGCCAAGGGTCGCCAGCGGGGCAAGCGGCAGCAGGACGGCGGAGGTCGCCAGATTCTCCGCGTCGAACTGGCCGAGCGCCGCATAGGGAACGAGCTTGATCGCGTTCATCGTCGTGAAGAAGATGACCGTCGTGCCGGCCAGATGCACCGGGTGCAGCCTGAGCGGCAGCATGTAGATCTGGTAGGGCGGCCCGCCGGCGTGGCTGACGAAGCTGGTGAAGCCGGACAGGAAGCCCCAGAAGCGCCCGATCCAGGGCCGGTGCGGGCGCGGCTCGCCGTCGCGGGCACGGCCGACGAAGGAGTTCAGCGCGAACAGCATGGCCACGAGCCCGACGAGAATCCGCACATGGGCGTCGCTGACGATGGCGGCCGTGAAATAGCCGAGGGTGATGCCGACGATCGCGCCGGGGAGCAGGATCGCGAGGCTGCGCCGGTCGAAGTTGCCCCGATAGGCGAAGACGCCCGACCAGTCCATCACGACGAGAATCGGCAGCATGATCCCGGCCGCCTGCACCGGCGGGATCGTCAGGCTCATGAGGGGAACGCCGAGCATCGACAGCGGTCCGCCGAAGCCGCCCTTGGCAAGGCCGACGAGAAGCACCGCCGGAATGGCGAACATGTAGAAATGGGGATCCGAGATGGGGTGCAAGGGAAAGCCGGGGTGAGGGGAAGGCATCATCTGGGCGCTTGTCGCCCGATGGCGGGCCAGCGCCCGCAGGCGAGTTGTGACAGGCGCGGCGGCACATGTCTACGCAAACACCCCATTCGCCGAATGTCTTAAGCCGCGTCTCTTGCCTTTCACCGCCTTGAGGCGGCAGATACGCTCGACAGGAGCGACGGGCCGGCAAGCGGTCCGTGGCCGGGAGGGGAGGCCCGGCCGTCCGGCAAGCGAACGACGGGAGGAAGCAAGCGATGGCGAGCCGCTATCACGAGGTCTACGAGGCATGGCAGCGCGATCCGGAGGGGTTCTGGGCCGCGGCGGCGGCCGAGATCGACTGGATCAAGCCCTTCGACAAAGTGTTCGACCCCGAGCTTGGCGGGTTCGGCCAGTGGTTCGCGGGCGCGGAGTGCAACACCTGCTACAACTGTCTCGACCGGCATGTGGAGCGTGGACGTCCGGGGCAGCCGGCGATCATCTACGACAGCCCGATCACCGGCGCGAAGGCCGTCTACACCTATGAGGAGACGCTCGAGCGCGTGAACGCGATGGCCGCGGTCCTGGCCGACAACGGCATCGTGAAGGGCGACCGCGTCATCATCTACATGCCGATGATTCCAGAGGCGGTGATGGCGATGCTCGCCTGCGCCCGCCTGGGCGCGGTGCACTCGGTCGTGTTCGGAGGCTTCGCCGCCAACGAACTCTCGACCCGCATCGACGACGCGACGCCCAAGGCGGTGATCGCCGCTTCCTGCGGCATCGAGCCGGGCCGGGTCATCGCCTACAAGCCGTTGCTCGACGAGGCGATCCGCCTGTCCGACCACAAGCCGGAGGCATGCTTCGTGCTCCAGCGCGAGCAGGCGCCGGCCAGCCTCGAGGCGGGACGCGACCATGACCTGGGCGCGCTGATGGAGGCGGCGATGACGGCCGGGCGCGAGGTGGCCTGCGTGCCGGTCAAGGCCACCGACCCGCTCTACATCCTCTACACCTCCGGAACGACCGGACAGCCCAAGGGCGTGGTGCGCGACAACGGCGGGCACATGGTCGCGCTCAAGTGGAGCATGTCCAACCACTACGGCATCGAGCCGGGGGAGGTGTTCTGGGCCGCCTCCGACGTCGGCTGGGTGGTGGGCCATTCCTACATCGTCTATGCGCCGCTTCTGCACGGGGCGACCACCGTCGTCTTCGAGGGCAAGCCGGTGGGCACGCCCGACGCCGGCGTGTTCTGGCGGGTGATCGCGGAACACAACGTGGCCGCGCTCTTCACCGCGCCGACGGCCTTTCGCGCGATCAAGAAGGAAGACCCGCAGGGCAAGCTGCTGGCGGAATACGACCTGTCGTCCTTCCGCACGCTGTTCCTCGCAGGAGAGCGTGCCGATCCCGACACCCTGCAATGGGCGGAGGACCAGCTCGGCGTGCCCGTGGTCGATCACTGGTGGCAGACCGAGACGGGTTGGGCGATCGTCGGCAATCCGGTGGGGCTCGGCCTGCTGCCGATCAAGCACGGCTCGCCGACGGTGCCGATGCCGGGATACGACGTCAGGATCCTCGACGATGCCGGACATCCGCTGCCGGCGGGAACCCTGGGCAACGTGGTGGTGAAGCTGCCGCTGCCGCCGGGCTGCCTGCCGACGCTCTGGCATGCGCCGGAGCGCTTTCACGCCAGCTATCTGGCCGAGTTCCCGGGCTACTACAAGACGGCGGACGCGGGCATCATGGACGAGGACGGCTACCTGTTCATCATGGCGCGCACCGACGACATCATCAACGTCGCCGGCCACAGGCTGTCCACGGGCGCCATGGAGGAGGTGCTGGCCAGTCATCCGGACGTGGCGGAATGCGCGGTCGTCGGCATCACCGACACGCTGAAGGGGCAGGCGCCCTGCGGCTTCGTGGTGCTCAAGGCCGGCGTGAACCGTCCGCACGAGGAGATCGAGGCGGAACTCGTGCGCCTGGTGCGCGAGCGCATCGGCCCGGTCGCGGCGTTCAAGCTGGCGCTCACCGTGGAGCGGCTGCCCAAGACGCGCTCGGGCAAGATCCTGCGCGCCACCATGCGCCAGATCGCGGACGGGACCGAGGTGCGCATGCCCGCGACCATCGACGACCCGGCCATCCTCGATGAAATCGAGGAGGCGCTGCGCGAGCGCGGCATCGTCACGGGCGGCTGAGCGGGGCGGCCCGGCAGCCATCGACAGGGGCGGCGTCTCGCCCTATGGTCGCGGGCATCGGCCGGTTGTCCTCGGGCACCGGCCGGACCCGTTTCAGGCACGCCCCGTCGCGGGCTGCCCGTCATGTCAAACGCTCTACACGCACGAGGATCCCAGTGTCCCTGGAAAACAAGGTAGCCATCGTCACCGGCGCGGCCGGCGGCATCGGTCTTGCCATTGCACGCCGGTTCGTCGCCGATGGCGCGAAGGTCGTCATCGCCGACGTGGACGATCAGCGGGGCGAGGCCGCGGAAGCCGAGCTGAAGGCGCAGGGCGAGGCCCATTACGTTCATTGCAACGTCGCCGAGAAGCTCGACGTGCGCAATCTCGTCGCCGCGACGCTCGACACCTTCGGTGACATCGACATCCTCGTGAACAACGCGGGCGTCGTGGTCGGCGGTGAACTGCTCGATCTCGACGAGGCGGACTTCGACCGTGTGCTCGGCGTCAACCTGAAGGGCGCCTTCCTGTGCACCCAGGCGGTCGGCCGGCATATGGTCGACAAGGTGAAGGAAGGCGGCAAGCCCGGCGTCATCATCAACATGTCTTCGGTGAACGCGGTCTTCGCGATCCCCAACCAGGTACCCTATTCGGTGTCCAAGGGCGGGCTGAACCAGCTCACCAAGGTGTCTGCGCTGTCGCTGGCGCCGCACGGCATCCGGGTCAATGCCATCGGGCCGGGCTCGATCATGACCGACATGCTGGCCTCGGTGAACTCGGACAAGGCGGCGCGGGACCGCGTCCTGTCGCGCACGCCGCTCGGGCGTGTCGGAGACCCGTCCGAGATCGCCGGCGTCGCTGCCTTCCTGGCCTCGGACGACGCAAGCTATGTCACCGGCCAGACGATCTATGCCGATGGCGGGCGCCTGCCGCTCAACTACACGGTGCCGGTTCCGGACGAGGACTGATCGCGCCTCGCGAACCCGTTTCGAGACAGACAGAAAGGGCCGGGCGATCAGATCGCCCGGCCCTTTGCATCATGATGGTTCAGTGTCGTCCGGCTCAGCCGGCGGCGGAGCTTTCCCCTCGCGCGGCGTCGAAGGCCTGTGCGCCGCTCTGGAACTGCAGCCTTGCAAGCTTGGCGTAGAGGCCGCCGGCTGCGACAAGGTCCTCGTGCCGTCCGGTCTCGACGATGCGCCCCTCGTCCATGACCACGATGCGGTCGGACTTGAGGACGGTGGCCAGGCGATGCGCGATCACAAGCGTGGTGCGGCCCTGCATGAGGCGTTCCAGCGCCTCCTGGACCAGCGTCTCGCTCTCCGCGTCGAGGGCGCTCGTCGCCTCGTCGAGAAGCAGCACCGGCGCGTCCTTGAGGATGGCGCGGGCGATGGCGATGCGCTGGCGCTGGCCGCCGGATAGCGTCACGCCGCGTTCGCCGACGAGCGTGTCGTAGCCGTTCTCCAACCTGGTGATGAAACCGTCGGCGGAGGCCAGGCGGGCCGCATCCTCGATCTCGGCGCGCGCGGCGTCCGGCCGGCCGAAGGCGATGTTCTCGGCGATCGTCGTGCCGAAGATCACCGTGTCCTGCGGCACGAGGGCGATCTGGCGGCGCAGGGCACGCGGATCGCAGGCGCGCAGGTCCGTTCCGTCGAGGCGGATCGTTCCCGACGTCGGGTCGTAGAAGCGCATCAGCAGGTGGAAGAGCGTCGATTTGCCCGCGCCCGAGGGACCGACGACGGCCACCGTCTCGCCGGGCGCGATGTCGAGATCGATGCCGTTGAGAACCGGAAGGCCGGCCCCCTCGCCATAGGCGAAGGCGACCTGCTCGAAGGCGACGGCGCCGGTTGCGCGGTCCGGCAGGGCAACCGGATGCTCGGGGGCGGAGATCGCAGGCTTGACGCGCAGCAGCTCGGACAGGCGCTCGGCCGCGCCGGCGGCGAGCGAAATCTCGCCCCACACCTGGCTGAGCTCGCCGAGCGCGCCGGCCGCGAAGATCGAATAGAGCAGGAACTGACCAAGCGCGCCGGCGCTCATGCGGCCGTTGAAGACGTCGCTCGCGCCCACCCAAAGCACCGCCACAACGCTGGTGGCGATCACGAAGATCGCGAAAGCGGTAAGAAAGGCGCGCGCGAGAATCGCCTTGCGCGCGGCCAGGAAGGCTTCCTCCACGGAGCCGGCGAAGCGGCGGCCCGAATGCTCCTCGTTGGTGAAGGCCTGGAGCGTGCGCACGGCGCCGACGGTCTCGGTCGCATAGGCGGATGCCTCGGCGAGCGTGTCCTGGGCATGGCGCGAGCGGCGGCGCACGGAGCGGCCGAAGCCGATCAGCGGCAGCACGATCACCGGGATCGCCGCCAGCACGAACATGGACAGGCGCGGGCTCGACACGACCATCATGGCGGTGGCGCCGAGGAACATCACCAGGTTGCGCATGGCGATGGAGGCGCTGGCGCCGACGGCGGCCTTGATCTGCGTGGCGTCGGCGGTCAGGCGCGACAGGATCTCGCCGGACTTGGCGCTGTCGAAATAGCCCGGCGACAGGGTGACCACATGGGAGAAGACGTCGGAGCGCACGTCCGCGACGATGCGCTCGCCAAGCGTCGTGACCAAGTAGTAGCGCAGGGCCGAAAACACCGCGAGGCCGCCGGCCACGGCGACAAGGACGGTGAAGTAGTTGTTGACCAGCGACGGGTCGTCCGCGCCGAAACCGAAATCGATCATGCGGCGGATCGCGATCGGCAGCACGAGCGTCATGGCGGACGCGCCGACCAGGGCGAGCAGGGCAAGGGCCACCCGCATCCGGTAGCGCTTCAGATAGGGCAGGAACGCACCGAGGGGGCGAATGTCCCGGCGTCCGGGGCGGTCGGGGGCGGAGGAGGAGCCGTATCGGGACACGCGGATGTCTCTTCTTCTGTGTGCGCGGTGCTGTTTCGTGCGGCTCCGACCAAGTGGGGGAGCGCGCGGGGGATCCGTGCGGAACCGGAACCAGGCGCGGACCTTAGCCGCTTGCCCGCGTCAGGCCAACCGCTGCGCGACGGCGCCCTTGCGCGAAGCGACAAATGGGCGCAAGAGGAGAGCGGAACCCGCAGCGCCGGGACCGTCGCGAGACCGGCTGCGGCCTTGTGTTCCGGGCGCGGATGGGCTATAGGCTCGCGCGCAAGGTTTCGGATCGTGTGCCGGTCAGGTGCGCGATCCGCTTTCGTTCATGCATCCGCAGACCGGTATCGCGCCTTCTTCATTGGCCGGGGGAGGCGGAACTCTGAGGATGCAGGGACGGGAACAGGACACAACGGCATCGCGAAGCGCCGCGCCCCGCGCCGGCCTTCTCCGTCGACACGGACCCGTGCAGGCGGGATCGAGAACCACGGGAACGAAGAAGATGAAGAAAGACATTCACCCCGACTACCACACCATCAAGGTGGTCATGACGGACGGCTCCGAGTTCACCACCCGTTCGACCTACGGGGCGGAGGGCGAGTCGCTCCAGCTCGACATCGACCCGCGCACCCATCCGGCGTGGACCGGTGGCGACCGTCAGCTGATGGACCGCGGCGGCCGCGTCTCGCGCTTCAAGAACAAGTACGCCGGCTTCCTGGGCAACTGATCGGAAGCGTCCCGCTTCGGGACGCCCGGGACAGCCCGGACAGGCAGTGCATGCAAAAGACCCCCGGTCCGATGGGCCGGGGGTCTTTGCGTTCCTGTGCCCTTTCGCCACCGCGTTCACGCCCGGTGGGCGCATGTCGGGCGCATACAGTAACCCCGGCGCGGGACATCGGGTCCGGCCGGGGCTTCTGGGTGGGACAGTCCTTGTGCCGCGAGGCTTATCCGTCGAGGCGACCGGCGCCAAAGGCGGCATTGAGGGCGTTGAGATGGGCGGCGACCGGATTGCGGGCCGAAACGGCCTCGGCCTGGCGACGGCTGTCCTGGATCATGCGGTCGATGTGCAGGATGCGTTCCTGCAGACGCACGGAGCGCTCGATCAGGGAGCGCAGCATCTCGGGCAGTTCCTCGAAGCCGGCGGCGCCGCTGTTGGGTGAGGCGCTGTCGAGGCGGACCTTGGTCTTCTCGCTGCCGGCCTGCTCGGGGGTCATCTCGCCTTCGTTCACGGCGCGCTGGAGCAGCAGCCAGGAGGCCATCTGCATCAGCCGTGTCGTCAGGCGCATGGATTCGGTGGCATAGGCAAGTGACGCGGCGCGCGGAAGCGACTTGGATTCCACCCGGCCATCGCCGTCGAGATAGGCGGCGGTCTCCTCGACCAGGCCCATTCCGTCCCGGAAGAGGGTGCTGAAGGTCTCGGAATTGGCGAGCCGCTCGGCGAAGTCGATCATTCCCCCGCCTGACGTTGTTGCGTGCCGGTCCGTCATATGCCTGCGTCTCCTGTTCACACCTGCCTGTCGCGCCCGGCTGTCCTTCTCTCGCCTCTCCGCCGGCGGGCCCGTGCGAGGGGCGCTTCTGCCGGAGTGCGTTGCGGGACCATGTCCCGCATCGGGAGGGCGGCGGCCCTTGTTGTGCCGCTTTGAAACCGTGGTGCGTCTGTCGACCCTTGCGTCGCAAGCATCATGCCAGGATCCGACGGCAGATCCCGACCACTCCCTCTGGATACACCGGAGAGCGCGCCAAAAAAAGAGCCGCGGAGACCGCGGCTCGAAGTCATTAACAGGGAGGCGTCAAACAGAGTGGACAGGAGCCACTCGAAATCCAGATCACTGGATACCCACAGTTATGATTTGGAAAGCTTAATAAAAAGTAAATTATTAAAAGTGTCATGATTTCAAGGGCTGTTCCGCAACGTCCCCGCTTCCGATCCTTAAGTGAAAACAAGTAGTCACGGATGAGGTGTCTATTTTCGGAACACCGCGTCCGCTGCCGCCCGTACACCGCCTCGTGTGGAGATCTCCGTCTCGGTGCGCGTGATCTCGGCCTTGAGCGCGAGAATCCGTGCTTCCAGTTCCTCCACGGACTGGCGGGACAGGTCCTCGCCAACGACCACCGTCGCCTGTGCGGGGCGCTGCGGGCCATCGAGGTCTTCGAACATGTCTTCCTCCCTTGCGTTCTGCCGCTGCCGACCGGGAAGAATGCTGTTCCGCCCCGACAAGGTCAATTGTCAGGCCGGGCATGGCTGCTAAAACGGTCGGGAGGAAACACGCCAATCGAACCGGAGGACGTGCCATGGCGCATGACGATGCCCCGAGCCACCCGCGCATGATGACCGCGATCGCGATCAAGTCGCCCGGCGGACCCGACGTGCTGGCGCCCGAGGAGCGGCCCGTGCCGGCCGCGCGCGGCGGCGAGGTTCTCATCAAGGTGCATGCGGCCGGCGTCAATCGGCCCGACGTGATCCAGCGCAAGGGCCTGTATCCGCCGCCCCCGGGCGTCACCGACATCCCGGGCCTCGAGGTCTCCGGCGAGGTGATCGCGCGCGGGCCCGGTCTTTCCGGCGAGGCGCATCTGGAGGTCGGAGCCAGGGTCTGCGCGCTCGTGCCGGGCGGCGGCTATGCCGAATATGTGACCGCCCACGCGGGCTGCGTGCTGCCCGTCCCCGATGGCCTTTCCATGGTCGAGGCGGCGGCCGTGCCGGAGACCTTCTTCACCGTGTGGAGCAACGTCTTCGACCGGGTCGGTCTGACGGCGGGCGAACGGTTTCTCGTGCACGGCGGCACCTCGGGCATCGGCACGACGGCGATCCAGCTCGCGAAGGCCTTCGGGGCGGAGGTCTTCACCACCGTGGGATCGGCGGAGAAGGCCGAAGCCGCGCGCAAGCTCGGGGCGGATCACGTCATCAACTACAACGAGACGGATTTCGTCGAGGAGATCGGACGCGTCACCGGCGGGGCCGGCATTCACGTCATCCTGGACATGGTCGGTGGGGACTATGTGGAGCGCAACTGGAAGGTGGCGGCCGTGGAAGGGCGCATCTGCCAGATCGCGACGCTGAACGGCACGTCGCAGGAGGTGAATTTCAGCCGCCTTATGGTCAAGCGGCTGACCCATACGGGGTCGACCCTGCGCCCGCGCGACGAGGGCTTCAAGGCGGCGATCGCCGCGAAGCTGCGTGAGCGGGTGTGGCCGCTGATCGCACGGAAGAAGGTGGGACCGGTGATGGATTCGACCTATCCGCTCGATGAGGCGGTTGCCGCGCACACGCGCATGGAAGGGTCGTCGCATGTGGGAAAGATCGTCCTGGTGACGCCTGCCGGAGCGTGATCCGGGTTTGATTTCGCGCGCGAAGCGGCGTATAAGCCCGGAAGTTCCCCTCTTAATGCGAGTGTGTTTCAGTCTTTGTCGCGACCTGCAGCCTTGCGGGTCACCGGCGGAGCGAACAGGAGGCTTTTATTCATGGCGACCACACCCTTGATGCCAAAGGCGACGGCCGTGTGGCTCGTGGACAACACGTCCCTCAGCTTCGACCAGATCGCCGATTTCTGCAAATTGCATCCGCTCGAGGTCAAGGCGATCGCCGACGGCGAGGCGGCCCAGGGCATCAAGGGTCTCGACCCTGTCATGACCGGCCAGTTGAGCCGCGACGAGATCGAGAAGGGGCAGGTGGACACGGGCTACCGGCTGAAGCTCCAGGAGAGCAAGACCCGGGTTCCCGAGGCCAAGCGCAAGGGACCGCGCTATACGCCGGTGTCGCGCCGCCAGGACCGTCCCAACGCGATCCTGTGGCTGGTGCGCAACCACCCCGAGCTCAAGGACGCCCAGGTGATGCGCCTTGTCGGCACGACCAAGCCGACGATCCTCGCCATTCGCGAGCGCACCCACTGGAACTCGGCCAACCTGACGCCGAGCGATCCGGTGACGCTTGGCCTTTGCAGCCAGATCGAGCTGGATCTCGAGGTGGAGCGCGCGTCCAAGAACCTGCCGCCGCGGCCCGAGGGCGAGCATCACGAGGAGACGCTCCTGCCGGCGGAGGAGACCACCTCCGAGGACGCGATGGCGGCCGCCTTTGCCCGCACCACCTCCACGCCCCAGCCGCAGGAGGAGGAGTTCGACGCCGACGCGGTGTTCGCCAAGCTCAACGCGCTCAAGGGTCGCTCCGACGAGGAGACGGACGAGGACGCGGTTGGCGAGGATGCGACTGGCGAGGATGCGACGGACGAGGCTTCCGGCTCCGACGAGACGGCTTCCGCGGATGGCGATGCCGAGCAGCCGGGTGAGGACGACGAGCAGCGCTGAGACGCGCTGTGCGGTTCTCCCGCAGCAGCATCATGACCTGAACGAAAAGGGTCGTCCGGGAAACCGGGCGGCCCTTTTCGGTTCTGGTGCGTTCTCGAGCGGGCGAAACGCAAGACGGCCGGGCACATGGCCCGGCCGTCGCGAAGTGTCGGGTCGGAAGAGGAAAGGCTCAGGCCGCGGTGAGCTTGGCCAGCGTTTCCTCGTCCACCTCGAAGTTCGAGTAGACGTTCTGCACGTCGTCGTCGTCTTCCAGCATCGCGATGAGCTTGAGGACCGTCTGCGCCTTTTCGGCATCGACGGGTGCCGGCGTCTGCGGCCGCCAGATGGTCTTCACCGTTTCCGCCTCGCCGACGGACGCCTCGAGCGCCTTGGAGACGTCGCCGAGATCCTCGAAGGTGCAGGTGATGACATGGGACGTCTCGTCCGACTGCACGTCCTCGGCGCCGGCCTCGATGGCGGCCTCGAGCATGGCGTCGGCGCTGCCGGCGTCCGCCGGATAGACGATCTCGCCGACCCGGTCGAACATGAAGGCGACCGAGCCGCTTTCGCCCATGGAGCCGCCGCACTTGGAGAAGTAGGAGCGCACGTTGGAGGCGGAACGGTTGCGGTTGTCGGTCAGCGCCTCGACGATGACGGCGACGCCGGCCGGACCGTAGCCCTCGTAGCGGACTTCCTCGTAGTTGTCGCCGTCACCCGCCTGCGACTTGTTGATCGCGCGCTGGATGTTGTCCTTGGGCATGGACTGCGCCTTGGCGTTCTGCACGGCCAGGCGCAGACGCGGATTGGCGTTGATGTCCGGTCCGCCCATCTTCGCAGCGACCGTGATCTCCTTCGACAGCTTGGAGAAGATCTTGGAGCGCACCGCGTCCTGGCGGCCCTTGCGGTGCATGATGTTCTTGAATTGGGAATGTCCGGCCATGTCGCTTCCTGGTTCGTTCCTGCAATTGCCTTGCCGTGGCCCTGAGCTGCGTGTCGGCGCAGCCCGTGTCCGCGGATCCTCGCCCGGCCCGGAAAACGGGACGGGGGACCGGCGGAACGCGTGCCGCCTGCCCGGACATCCGGGTGGCGAGGGGCGCGGATCGGCGCGTTATACGTCTCGCGCGGCCAAAAATCCAGCCACGCAAGCCAGCCTGCTCGCGGCGGGCGTCTCAGCCCTCGCGCCAGTCCGGCGGCAGCACCTGTGAGAGCCGGCCGCCCAGCCGCAGCGGAGCGATGGCGTTGGCAAGCCCGCTCGTCTCGTCGATCTCCACGGCAACGCCGGAGACGGTCGCCTCGCCGAGCGCCGGGGTGAAGCGGCCCGAGGGGATCTTGCGCAGGAAGCGCGAGACCGGCTCGTCCTTTTCCATGCCCAGCACGGAATCATAGTCGCCGCACATGCCCGCGTCGCTCATGTAGGCGGTGCCGCCGGGCAGGATCTGGTGGTCGGCCGTGGGCACATGGGTGTGGGTGCCGACGACGAGCGAGGCACGACCGTCGACGAAGTGGCCCATCGCCTGCTTCTCGCTGGTCGCCTCGGCGTGCATGTCGATGACGGTGGCGTCGACCACCTGCCCCAGAGGCGTGGACTCGAGGACCTGATCGACTGCGGTGAAGGGGTCGTCGAGACTGTCCATGAACACCCGCCCCATGGCGTTGACCACGAGGATGCGCGCGCCGTTGCGGGCGGTGAAGATGTTGGCCCCGCGCCCCGGCGTCCCTGAGGGGAAGTTGATCGGACGGATCAGGCGGTCCTGGCGCTCGATGTAGACAAGCGTGTCGCGCTGGTCCCAGATGTGGTTGCCGGTGGTGACCACATCCGCGCCGGCATCGAGCACGTCCTGGAGGATCGCCTCGGTGATGCCGAACCCGGCGGCGGAGTTCTCGCCGTTGACGATGACGAAGTCGATGGCATTGGCCTCGACAAGGCCGGGCAGCGTTTCGACCACGGCCTGGCGGCCGCTGCGCCCGACCAGATCCCCCAGAAACAATAGACGCATGTCACTCCCTGCCCGCGGCGGGATTGCCGCTCGTGTGTGATTGTTCGCGGGTGTCCGCCACGACGAACCCCGTCTCGGTCAGGATCCGGGCGAGCCGCCGGTCGTGGGGCTCCTCGGGAACCTCCTCCACCTCCTGGGCGGCGAAGGCGATGCCGACCGTGACCGGCTCGCGACCGCTTTCCACCGCGATCCGCGCGATCGCGCGGTCGTAGTAGCCGCGCCCGTAGCCGATGCGCCCGCCGCGCCGGTCGAAGGCCGCGAGAGGCACGAGCATGCAGGACGGGACAAGTTCCTCCGCCTCCGCCGGGGGCTCCAGCGTGCCGAAGCCGGCCTTCACCAGTTGCGTTTCGCGGGTGAGTTCACGGAAGACGAGGTCGCCCTCGACGATGGCGGGAAGAGCTAGGCGGTGGCCGCGCGCGCGCAGCGCGTCCATGAGCGGGCGCGGGTCGATCTCGTCGCGGATGGGCCAGAAGCCCGAGACAATGGTGCCCGGCGCGAACCCGAGCGCATCGATGTGGTCGACAAGGGCAAGCCCCGCCTCGATGCGGACGGTCTCCGGCAGGGCGGCGCGTGCCGCCAGCGCGGCGCGGCGGTGCCTTTCTTTGTCGGCCTGGATCGGCGTCAGGTCTGATCGGGGCGCGTTCTTCGCCATGCGCTCTCTCGGGACTGCGGAACGGGTCGCTCGGGACTCGTGCGGCCCCGCTTCGTCGTCAATAACCGAAAAGGGAGCGGGAAGGAAACCGTGCCGCGGCGCCATTGCGATGCGCCAGACCGACACGGGCGTGCCGGAGGTGAATTTCTGACGTGGCCACCTCGGCCGTTGGAGGTTGCAATCCCGGGAGACCTACAAAGTAGGTGGGCGCCGTTTGCTCCAGCCCACGGGCCGGAGTAGGGACAGCTCCCTTGGGATGCGTAAGGCCCCGGGGATATGTCTCCTGACGAACCGCGCAGCCACGCCGACCCCGATATAGGGTCGCCTCGCGGGGAATGACAACACCCGATTTTCGCAGGGCTGGCGCGCCATACGCATACGCGGGGAAAATCCCGATGCTTTCGCGGACCAGGAGGGGAAACGGCCGGGGCGATGGCGGTCCGGCGTTCAGCTCTCGGCGGGCTTGACGGAGCGGCTCAGCCCGTCGGCGATCGCCTCGATGCGTCCGGCCGCCTCGCCGATGCTGCGCGCGATGGTCGCCTCGGTCTTTTCGATGCGTTCCAGACTGGCGCTGCGCGCGTCGCGCAGGGCGGCGACTTCGTCCTCGAGCGCCTTGAGCCGGCGCTCGCGTTCGGCCAGCTCGTCGGTCACCATGATGCCGGCCATGACGGTCAGGCGCAGGTCGCCGATCTCGCCGAAGCTGCCGCGCAGTGTGTCGATGGCGCCGTCGAAACGGCGGGCCAGGGCGGACAGCCGCTCCTCCTCGCCGTCGTCGCAGGCCATGCGGAAGCTGCGTCCGTTGATGGTGACGGTGATCTGCGCCATGCCGGTCTCCGGGTGTCTAGCCGCCGTGGGTTTCCAGGACGGAGCGGATCGATTCCATGGCCGAGACCAGCCTGCGCGACACCTCGCGGTTGGCGTCCTCGAGCCGGGCGACGCGCGCCTCCGAGGTGTCGAGCGTGGCCGCGAGCTGGGAGCGGTCCTCGCCCAGTCGCTGGACTTCCGCCGCGAGCCCGTCCACCGACATGTCCGCCTCGAGGCGGTGCTCGACGGCTGCTTCCAGACGGCTGACGGCGCGCGAAAGCCGCTCCAGCGCGGCGTCAACCGTGCCGGCCGCGTCCGCCGAGTTTCCAGCAGAGATCTCGTCCGTCGCCATTAAGAAAGCCCGATGCCGAATGCCCGTGTCGCCCCCCGAAACGACGCATGCCGAGCGCGCCCGCCACTCAAGTCGCGGCGACCCGGCACGACGCCGAAAGGTGCCTATAGCATTCCTTCGCCGGCGATGCGAGTTCGCACGAAACCGGGCCGCAGGCCGGCACGCGCTTTGTTGACTCGCCCAAGGTTCCTGATATTTGTCGGGCCGCCTTGCCGGGGGGTTGCCCGCCGGCAGTTCCGGCGCCCTGGCACCGCACCAGCCAGGCCGGCGCCAGTCGGACCGGACCCGCCGGTCCGCACGAACGGCGCTGTTGCACATTAACTGCATGTCACGGCCAACGGGCCTCCGACAGGGACAGACGGGAATCACATGACCGACCTCGACAAGCACCATCGCATGGCGAATGCGATCCGCTTCCTCGCCGCCGATGCCGTTGAGGCCGCAAAGTCCGGCCACCCGGGCCTGCCCATGGGCGCGGCCGACATCGCCACGGTTCTCTTCACCCAGGTGATGCAATACGACCCGACCACGCCGGACTGGCCGGACCGCGACCGCTTCGTGCTGTCCGCCGGACACGGCTCGATGCTGCTTTACGCGGTGCACTACCTGCTGGGCTCCGAGGACTTCACCCTCGACCAGATCAAGAATTTCCGTCAGCTCGGCGCGCTGACCGCCGGCCATCCCGAGTATGGCCACGGCGCGGGCATCGAGACGACGACCGGGCCGCTCGGACAGGGGCTCGCCAATGCCGTCGGCATGGCCATGGCCGAGCGCCACATGCGCGAGACCTTCGGCGCGGACCTTGCCGACCACTACACCTATGCGCTCGTCGGCGACGGCTGCCTCATGGAAGGCATCAGCCAGGAGGCGATCTCCCTGGCCGGTCACCTGCAGCTCAACCGTCTGACCGTCATCTGGGACGACAACGGCATTTCGATCGACGGCAAGGTGTCGATCACCGACAGCACCGACCAGATCGAGCGTTTCGAGGCCAGCGGCTGGGAGACGGTCTCTGTCGACGGGCATGACCCGGCGGCGATCCTCGCCGCGCTCAAGACCGCTCGCTCGAGCTCGCGCCCGACCCTCATCGCGGCCAAGACGACCATCGGCTTCGGCGCTCCGAACAAGGCCGGCACCGAGAAGGTGCATGGCGCACCGCTTGGCGCGGAAGAGCTCGCCGCCACGCGGAAGGCGCTCGGCTGGGCTCATGAGGCCTTCGACGTTCCCAGCGACGTGCTGGATTCCTGGCGCATTGCGGGCCTGCGTTCGGGCCAGGCGCGCAAGGAGTGGGAGAAGCGTCTCGCCGCCGCCGATCCGGAGATCCGCGGCGAGTTCGAGCGGCGCCTGCGTGGCGACCTGCCGGCCGGTTTCGCCGACGCGATGGACGCGCTCAAGAAGCAGCTTGCCGCCGACAAGCCGACGCTTGCCAGCCGCAAGGCGTCCGAGCTGGTTCTCGGCACCATCAATTCGGTCGTCACCGAGACCATCGGCGGTTCCGCCGACCTGACCGGATCCAACAACACCCGCACGGCCGACACCAAGGCGATCACCCCGACCGACTTCAGCGGACGCTATGTCCACTGGGGCATTCGCGAGCACGGAATGGCGGCCGCCATGAACGGCATGGCGCTGCACGGCGGCGTGATTCCCTACTCGGGCACCTTCCTGGCGTTCTCCGACTATGCGCGCCCGGCCATGCGCCTGGCCGCGCTGATGGGCCTGCGCGTCGTGCATGTCATGACCCATGATTCCATCGGTCTTGGCGAGGACGGCCCGACGCACCAGCCGGTCGAGCACTATGCCGCACTGCGCGCCATTCCGAACCTCGACTTCTTCCGCCCGGCGGATGTGACCGAGACGCTGGAATGCTGGCAGCTTTCGCTCGAGGCGACCTCCACGCCGAGCGTGCTGGCCCTGACGCGTCAGAACCTGCCGGCGCTTCGCACCTCCTACGAGGCCGAGAACCTGTCCGCGCGCGGCGCCTATGTGATCCATGAGCCGAAGGAGGCCTCCACGGTCACCTTCTATGCCTCGGGATCCGAGGTCGCCATCGCCGTCGAGGCCGCCGAGACGCTGGCCGGCGAGGGCGTTCACGCCCGGGTCGTCTCCGTGCCCTGCATGGAGCGCTTCGAGCGCCAGTCCGCCGACTATCGTGCGGACATCATCGGCAAGGACCAGGTGCGCGTCGCCATCGAGGCCGGCATCCGCATGGGCTGGGACGGCATCATCGGGCCGGACGGCATCTTCATCGGCATGACGGGCTTCGGCGCCAGCGCGCCCTTCGAGGAGCTGTACCGCCACTTCGGCATCACCGCCGAGGCGGCCGTCGAGGCGGTCAAGGCCCGGCTCGCCGACTGACGGACATCTTTTCCGGAGGGCGGCGCGTCCGCCCTCCGGAATCCGCTTTTCTTGCGTGCGCGTCCATTTCGGTCGCGCGCCCCGGACGTCTCGCCTCATCCCGGTTGCATGGACATGCCGCACGGCAGTAAAACCCGGCATCCGAGGGGGAGACAACAGCCGTGCCGTCGCAGTCCGGGAAGCATCGTGCCACCGATCATGTGTGGCTCGCCGTCGCAGAGCGTCCGTGGATCCTCGGCCTCGCGATCGCGGCGGCGCTCATTCTGCTTCCCGTCGCGGTCTGGCTCGACCTTCGCAATCTCTCCGATGCCGGGCTGGCGGCGCAGGCGCGGACCCTCAACGCCATGGTGTCCGAGATCCGGGGCTACTACGGCTCGCGGGTCGTCGCGCGCGTCCAGGGCTTCAAGGGCGAGTCCCTTGCTCTCCACAACTACGAGGACGTCGAGGGCGCGATCCCTATCCCGGCAACCCTGTCGCTGGAACTGGGCGACGTGATCGCCGCGCGCGGCGGGGGCAATGTCGAATACCGTTTCGTGTCCGACGCGGCCTTCGCCAATCGCGCGCCGCACCGGCTCGACGCGTTCGAGCGCAAGGCGTTGTCGCAATTTCGCGAAAGCCGCGAGGCCGACGACATCGCCACGCAGTTTTCCGGTTCGCTGTTCCAGCGCGAGGTGCGCATGGCGGTGCCGGTGATGATGGGCCAGGCCTGCGTGTCCTGCCACAACACCCATCCCGAGAGCCCGAAGCGGGACTGGCAGGTGGGGGACGTGCGCGGCATCCAGGCGATCTCCGTTCACCAGCCGATCGCCACGAACCTGTTTTCGTTCAAGTATCTCTTCCTGTATTTCGCCGGCGCGGGAACCTTCGGCATCGCCTTCGCCGGACTGCAATGGCGTCAGGCGAACATGTTCCGCTCCATGAACGCGGAGCTTGAGGAGGCCAACGGGTTCCTCGCCACGATCTCGATGAAGATCTCGAAATATCTCTCGCCGCAGATCTACAAGTCGATCTTCTCCGGCGAGAAGGACGTGGTGATCTCGACCGAGCGCAAGAAGCTGACGATCTTCTTCTCCGACATCAAGGATTTCACCGAGACGGCGGAGCACCTTCAGCCGGAGGAGCTGACGAACCTGCTCAACGAGTATTTCACCGAAATGTCCGTGATCGCCCACGCCCATGGCGCGACGGTGGACAAGTTCATCGGCGATGCGATCCTGGCCTTCTTCGGCGATCCGGAGACGCGCGGCGCGCGCGAGGACGCCAACGCCTGTCTCGACATGGCAATCGCCATGCAGCGGCGCATGGGCGAGCTGAAGGGCGAATGGCGCCGGCGCGGCATCGAGAAGCCGTTCGAGGTGCGCATGGGCATCAACACCGGCTATTGCAACGTGGGCAACTTCGGCTCCGCCGACCGGATGGACTACACGATCATCGGCGCGGAGGCGAACCTGGCGGCCAGGCTGCAGGGCATCGCCGAGCCCGGCGGCATCGTCATCTCCTACGAGACCTGGGCGCATGTGCAGGACAGGGTGCGCGTGCATCGTCTCGATCCCATCACGCTCAAGGGGATCTCGGGCGAGATCGTGCCCTATGCGGTCGACGGGCTGGCGGAGAATGCTCCGGGCGAAACGTCGGGGTTCTCGACGATCAGCGAGGAAAGCGAGGGGCTGCACCTGAGGCTCGACCTCGACAGGCTCGACGAGGACGCGCGTCGTCGGGCGGAGGCCGCGCTCGAGAAGGCGCTGGGCGCGCTGCGCCGGGGAGGGGGCGAATGAGCGTCATCCTGACGCATGACGCGCAAGATTCCGCGTCTGCGGCACCAAGATATGTGGCTCACCCCGTTGCATCCTCCGCGAGGCTTCGGTAACCAGCGTGCGGAGGCCCCGGACGGGGCGTGCCGGGCGACAGGCCCATGCCGATCGCAGTCGGGTCGACGGTGTCGCCAGAACATTGCCCATGGATGCGGTTCGCCGCCACAGGAGAGACAAGCATGACCGTGAAGGTTGCCATCAACGGTTTTGGTCGCATCGGACGCAACGTGCTGCGCGCCATCGTGGAATCTGGCCGCACCGACATCCAGGTCGTTGCCATCAACGATCTCGGCCCGGTGGAGACCAACGCCCACCTGCTGCGCTACGATTCCGTCCATGGCCGCTTCCCGGCGACCGTGACGGTGGACGGAGACACGATCGACGTGGGCAGCGGCCCGATCAAGGTCACCGCGATCCGCGACCCCAGGGAGCTGCCGTGGGGCGAGCTTGGCGTCGACGTGGCGCTGGAGTGCACCGGCATCTTCGCCGACCGCGACAAGGCCTCCGTGCATCTCGAGAACGGCTCGAAGCGTGTTCTCGTGTCCGCGCCGGCCACCAATGCGGACAAGACGATCGTCTACGGCGTCAACCATGACAGCCTCACGAGCGCGGACATGGTCGTGTCCAACGCGTCCTGCACCACCAACTGCCTGGCACCGGTCGCCCATGTCCTCAACGAGGCCATCGGCATCGAGACCGGCTTCATGACCACGATCCATTCCTACACGGGCGACCAGCCGACGCTGGACACGATGCACAAGGATCTCTACCGCGCCCGTGCGGCCGCGCTGTCGATGATCCCGACGTCGACCGGCGCCGCCAAGGCCGTCGGCCTGGTTCTGCCGGAGCTGAACGGCAAGCTCGACGGCGTGTCGATCCGCGTCCCGACGCCGAACGTCTCGGTCGTCGACCTGAAGTTCGTCGCCCGCCGCGCCACCACGGTCGAGGAAGTCAACGAGGCCATCCGCACGGCGGCCAACGGCAAGCTGAAGGGCATCCTCGGCTTCACCGACGACAAGCTGGTCTCGACCGACTTCAACCACGATCCGCATTCCTCCATCTTCCACATGGACCAGACCAAGGTGATGGACGGAACGCTGGTGCGCATCCTGACCTGGTACGACAACGAGTGGGGCTTCTCCAACCGCATGTCGGACACGGCCGTGGCGCTCGCCAAGACCATCTGATCCGTTGACGTTCGGGCGGGCTCCGGCGACGGTTCCCGCCCGACGCATATCCGGATGGCGGCGCGCCTCGCGCGCAGGCCGTTTCCGGTCCGGCGAACGTCCGGACCGCCCCCGGGGCCACACCCCAGACCTGTCAGGAGCCGACAGATGAGCTTCAAGTCCCTCGACGATCTCGATGATCTTTCCGGCCGGCGGGTCCTCACCCGCGTCGATCTCAATGTGCCCATGGACGGCGGACGCATCACCGACGCGACGCGTATCGAGCGGGTGCTGCCGACGATCCGCGAGCTTGCGGGCAAGGGCGCGCGGGTCGTGCTTCTGGCACACTTCGGCCGCCCCAAGGGGCAGGCGGTCGCCGACATGAGCCTGGCGCCCGTCGCCAAGGCCCTTTCGGAGCACCTCGGCCGGCCGGTGGCCTTCGCCTCCGACTGCATCGGTGACGCTGCGCGATCCGTGGTCGACGCGCTGGGCGACGGGGACGTGGCGCTGCTGGAGAACACCCGGTTCCACGCGGGCGAGGAGAAGAACGAGGCCGCCTTCGCGGATGCCCTGGCGAGCCTCGGCGATATCTACGTCAACGACGCCTTTTCCGCGGCACATCGCGCACATGCCTCGACCGAGGGGCTGGCGCGCCGGCTTCCCGCCCATGCGGGGCGGACCATGCAGGCGGAACTCGAGGCGCTCGGCGCGGCGCTCACCACGCCGGTGCGTCCGGTGCTCGCCGTCGTCGGCGGCGCCAAGGTGTCCAGCAAGATCGACCTTCTGGAAAACCTGGTGAAGAAGGTGGACATGCTCGTCATCGGTGGCGGCATGGCCAACACCTTCCTCGCCGCGAAGGGCAAGGATGTGGGCAAGTCGCTGTGCGAGCACGATCTCGCCGACACCGCGACGCGCATCCTCAAGACGGCGGAGGCCTCCGGGTGCGAGATCATCCTGCCGGTGGACGCGGTCGTCGCACGCGAGTTCAAGGCACATGCGGCGAACGAGACGGTCGCCGTCGACGAGGTTCCCGCCGACGCCATGATCCTCGACGTGGGGCCGGCGTCCATCGCGACGGTGGTGGCGGCCATCGACAAGGCGAAGACGCTCGTCTGGAACGGCCCGCTCGGGGCGTTCGAGATCGAGCCCTTCGACAAGGCGACGGTTGCGGCCGCGCGCCACGCGGCGGAACGCAGCAAGGCGGGGGCGCTCACGAGCGTCGCCGGCGGCGGGGACACGGTCGCCGCGCTCAATCACGCGGGCGCGGCGGAGGCGTTCTCCTATGTCTCGACCGCCGGGGGCGCTTTCCTCGAGTGGCTCGAGGGCAAGGATCTGCCCGGCGTGAGCGCGCTTCAGGCGTGATGCGCCGGCGTCGCACCCGTGCGACTGGTTAAGTTTGTCTGAAAGTTGCGGCGCCGGTCTCTTGTGCGCTGCGGCAGGCTGGATAATAAGGAGCCGCGCGACAGGCGCGGACAACGACAGGGAAGAAGGACGAACCGATGAGCGAGCGTCTCGAGGACATTGCAGAGGCCATGGTGGCCTCGGGCCAGGGCATTCTTGCGGCTGACGAAAGCACCGGCACCATCAAGAAGCGGTTCGACCAGATCGGCGTCGAGAACACCGAGGACAACCGCCGCGCCTATCGCGAGATGCTGTTCTCGGCCGACGAGGCCATGAACGACTACATCTCCGGCGTCATCCTGTTCGACGAGACGCTGCGCCAGAAGGCCGCCGATGGCACGCCCTTCGTGGAGATGATCCGCAAGGCCGGCGCCGTTCCGGGCATCAAGGTCGACAAGGGCGCCAAGCCGCTCGCGGGCTTCCCCGGCGAGACGGTGACCGAGGGCCTGGACGGCCTGCGCGAGCGTCTGGCCGAGTATCACGAGCTTGGCGCGCGCTTCGCCAAGTGGCGCGGCGTCATCGACATCAACGAGGAAGACGGCCTGCCTTCCAGCACCTGCATCCAGGCGAATGCTCATGCGCTGGCGCGCTATGCGGCGCTGTGCCAGGAAGCGGGCATCGTGCCGATCGTCGAGCCGGAAGTCCTGATGGACGGCCCGTCGGCCTCGCATGACATCGAGACCTGCTACGAGGTCACGGAGTGGACCCTGAACACGGTCTTCGCCGAGCTGTTCCAGATGGACGTGCTGCTCGAGGGCATGATCCTCAAGCCGAACATGATCGTTCCGGGCAAGAACGCGTCCTTCCAGGCGTCGGCCGAGGAAGTGGCGGAGTTGACCGTACGCTGTCTGAAGGCGACCGTTCCGGCCGCAGTTCCGGGCATCGCCTTCCTGTCCGGCGGCCAGTCGGACGTGCAGGCGAGCGAGCATCTGCACCTGATGAACGCGGCCGGAAACCTGCCCTGGACGCTGACCTTCTCCTATGGTCGCGCGCTGCAGCAGTCTGCGCTCAAGGCATGGGGCGGCAAGGGCGACAACGTCCCGGCGGCCCAGGCGGCCTTCCTTCACCGTGCGAAGATGAACGGCCTTGCCGCGCGCGGTGCATGGAGCAAGGACCTGGAGCAGGCCTGAGCCGCTCCGCCCGGTCCGCCGTGCCGCCCTTTCGGGGCCGGCGCGGCGCAGGAATGACGTCTCGCCACGCGGCAGGTCCCTGCCGCGTGGCGATTTCGCATTGACGGGGCGCCTTGTTCCGTCAAGCTTTCGCCGCGATCGGCGACCATTCCAGTGTGACGGGATCCACAGGTCCCGCCCCAGATGAAAGAGCCAAGACCGTGCATCCGCGCCTCTATCTGATCTCGCCCCGGACGCTCGACCCGGCGACCTTTCCCGACCGCCTCGCGGAGGCGCTTTCGGGCGGAGACGTCGCCTGCCTGATGCTCGACAATCCGGGCCTGTCCGAGCAGGACTTCCAGAAGCTCGCCGAACGGGTGGTGCCGCTTGCGCAGAAGGCCGGAGCGGCCGTGGTCCTGCGCAACGACACGCGCACGGCGGGACGCGCGCGGGCCGACGGCGTGCATCTTGACACCGACGGCGAGGAGGGCGCGCAGGACATGGAGCGCGCGCTGGAGACCTTTAGGCCCGACGGCATTGTCGGAGCCGGCGAGATCCGTTCGCGCCACGATGCGATGACGCTTGCCGAGATCGGCGTCGACTACCTCCTCTTCGGCCTGCTGTCGCTGACACCGGAGGCCGCCCCGCACGACAAGACGATCCAGTTCGCCTCGTGGTGGTCCCAGCTTTTCGAAACGCCCTGCGTGGCTCTGTGCGGCACCGATCCGGCGGGGGTTGCCGCCTGTGCCGCGACGGGGGCCGATTTCGTCGCCCTGCGCGAGGCCGCATGGGATCACGAGCAGGGGCCGGCCGAAGCCGTGCGCCAGGCGAATGCGGTTCTGCAGACCTACTCGCTCGAGGAGGCGCACGAGGGATGAGCCGGCGCGTGACCAGGGATCTCCTCGCGCTTGTGCTGTCGGCGGGGCTTTTCGCGCCCCTGGCGGCAAGCGGGCAGGAGCAGCCGGCCGATGCGCCGGCGACGACGGATGCCCCGGCCACGCCCGCAACATCTTCCCCCGCGGACGCTTCCGCCGCGCCCGTCGCGCCACCGGCGACCGATTTCGGGGACGTCGCGCCGCTCGACCTTCCGCAGGCCGGCGAGGGCGAAAGCGATGCCGCGCAGGCTCCGGGGCGGACGTCGGGCTCCTCCGACGCGCCCCCGTCCCTTCCCACTCCGGTCGTGGTCCGGCCACCTCTGCCGCCCGGACCGGGGATCACCGGCGTCGACCGCTCGGCCGACTATGCCTACGGCGCGTTTCAGCGCGGCTGGTACATGACCGCGCTGTCGCTCGCCACCCCGCGCGCGGAGGAGGGCGACACCGCCGCACAGACGCTTCTCGGCGTCCTCTACGAGACCGGGCGGGGCCTGCCGCGTGACGCGAAGCGGGCCGCGAGCTGGTATTCGCTTGCCGCCGAGGCGGGCAACCCGCAGGCCGCGATGCGCTACGGCCTCATGCTGCTGAACGGGCTGGGGGTGGAGCAGGACGAGGAAAAGGCCGGCGACATGTTCGAGATCGCCGCGAAGGCGGGCAGCGCCGAGGCGATCTACAATCTCGCGGGCCTCTATCGCACCGGCGAGGGACGCCCCTACGATCCGGACAAGGCGTTCGAGCTTCTCAAGCAGGCCGCCGAACTCGACGACATGGACGCGCGCTTCCAGCTCGCCCAGTTCTATCTCGACGGTCCGGCCGACATCCGCGACGAGGCGCGCGCCGCCTTCTGGATGGGCCGTGCCGCGCGCCAGGGACATGTGGGGGCCCAGGTGCGATACGGAATCCTGCGCTTCAACGGGCGTGGCGTTGCGCCGGACGAGGCGGAGGCGGCGGACTGGTTCGAACGCGCGGCGCGGGCGGGAAACCCGGTGGCCATGAACCGGCTCGCGCGCATCCTGGCGCTGGGGCGCGGACGCGAGGTCGACACGCAGGCGGCCGCCGGCTGGCATCTGGCAGCCCGCTCGCTTGGCGTTTCCGACCTGCAGCTCGACGCGATCCTGGCGAACCTCACGCCGGAGCAACTGGACGAGGCGCAGGCCTTCGCGCGCGGGTTCGCGACGGCAGTGGAACAGCTCGCCACCGACGAGGCGGCCACCACGCCGTAACGGCGCAAAAGCGGCTTTTTGCTTGATTGCGAACCGGAAGTGTGGTGCACAGGCCGCGCACCGAACATCGAGCCGTCCTTTCGCGAGGCGCGCCCGTTCCGACCTTGCCGGTCCGGCTCCTCCTGGAGCCGTGCAACCGGGCAGAAGCGTCGGCGCGCGGCGCCGGCAGGTCCCTGACGGACCGCCAGCCCGAGCAGTCGGTCCCGCGACAGGAATTGCAAGTATCACGCTTCAAGAACGACAAGACAGACGAGTCCGAACGCATGAAGATCAACGGCAATGAAATCAAGCCCGGCAACGTGCTGCAGCATCAGGATACGCTGTGGGCGGTGGTCAAGGCCGAGCATGTGAAGCCCGGCAAGGGCGGCGCCTTCGCCCAGGTCGAGATGAAGAACCTGATCGACGGCCGCAAGCTCAACGAGCGCTTCCGCTCCGCCGACAAGGTCGAGCGCGTCCGGCTCGAGCAGAAGGACTTCCAGTACCTGTATCCGCAGGAAGACATGCTGGTCTTCATGGACACCGAGACCTACGAGCAGATCGAGCTCCAGTCCGACTTCGTCGGCGAGCGCGCCGCCTTCCTGCAGGACGGCATGATGGTGACGCTCGAGCTGCACGAGGAGCGTCCGATCGGCATCACGCTGCCGCAGTATGTGACGCTCGAGATCACCGAGGCGGATGCGGTCGTGAAGGGCCAGACGCAGTCCTCGTCCTACAAGCCGGCGATCCTGGAGAACGGCGTGCGTGTCATGGTGCCGCCCTTCATCACGGCCGGCGAGCGCATCGTCGTCGACACCGAGCTTGTCGAGTACGTGCGCCGCGCGGACTGAGCCGCCCCGCATCTTTCCGGTTTCGCGAGGCGTGCAGCGGCATGCCTCGCGCCTTTTCCCCGCCAGTGCGCCCCACGCCGCGATGAGTCCGCGCGGCGCGAGACGGCCCGGCCAGACCTAGGTATTCGTCCATGTCCCGCTCCGCCATTCTCAACGTCATGGTCCAGGCGGCCCTCAAGGCCGGCCGCAGCCTCGCTCGCGACTTCGGTGAGGTCGAGAACCTGCAGGTGTCGCGCAAGGGGCCGAGCGACTTCGTGTCGGCCGCCGACATCGCGGCGGAAAAGATCGTGCGCGCCGAACTCCAGAAGGCCCGTCCGGACTATGGCCTGCTGATGGAGGAGTCGGGCGAGATCCCGGGCGAGGATCCCCAGCACCGCTGGATCGTCGACCCGCTCGACGGCACCACCAATTTCCTGCACGGCATTCCGATCTTCAACGTGTCGATCGCGCTGGAGCGCGAGGGCACGATCGTCGCCGGCGTGATCTTCAACCCGGTCATGGACGAACTCTACACCGCCGAGCGCGGCCGTGGCGCCTTCATGAACGACCGCCGGCTGCGCGTCGCCTCGCGCAAGGCGCTGCCGGACAGCGTCATCGGCACGGGCATCCCGTTCCTGGGTGTTGGCGATCACGCGCGTTCGCTCAAGGAAATCCGCCACGTGATGGGTGAGGTTGCCGGCATCCGGCGCTGCGGCGCGGCCGCGCTCGATCTCGCCTGGGTCGCCTCCGGCCGTTTCGACGGCTATTGGGAGCACGGCCTGAAGCCGTGGGATATGGCGGCCGGCATCCTGATGGTGCGCGAGGCGGGCGGCTTCGTCAGCGACATCACGGGCAAGGACGACATGTTCGGCACCGCCTCGATCGTGGCCGGCAACGAGCACATCCAGGGCCAGCTTCGCAAGCTGCTGGCCAACGCCAACGCCTGAGGCAGGTCCCGGTTCGACATTACGGCTTTCCAGCCCGGGAAAAATCACGCTATCAAGGGGTACGGCCGAAACAGGGAGAAGCAAGCCGACATGGCGCGCGCCTATGATCCTTACAGCCTGTCCAGCCCCTGGATCTATCTGATCCGAATGGTGATCTTTCTGGCGGTGTTCGCGTTTCTCGCGCTCATCCTCTACCGCCAGATCGCAACCGCCTTCATGAGCAATCCCGGGCTGAACGGCCTGATCCTGGCAACCGGCGCGATCGGCATCCTGCTCGCCATCCGCCAGGTCATCCGGCTGGTTCCGGAGGTCAACTGGGTGAACGGGTTCCGCCTCGGCGATCCGGGCATCGAGGTGCGCCGGCCGCCGGTGCTGCTGGCACCCATGGCGACCCTGCTGGGCAATCGCGCCGGTGACACGATCCTTTCGCCGGCGACCACCCGCTCCATTCTCGATTCCATCGGGATGCGCCTCGACGAGGCGCGCGAGATGGCCCGCTACCTGACGGGCCTGCTCGTGTTCCTGGGTCTGCTCGGTACCTTCTGGGGCCTGCTTCAGACCGTCGGCTCGGTCAATGCGACGATCCAGAGCCTCGACGTGGGCTCGGGCGACGCCAATGTCATCTTCGAGGATCTCAAGGCTGGACTGGAAGCCCCGCTTTCGGGAATGGGCACGGCGTTTTCGTCCTCGCTGTTCGGCCTGACCGGTTCGTTGATCCTCGGGTTCCTCGACCTTCAGGCGGGGCAGGCGCAGAACCGCTTCTACAACGAGCTTGAGGACTGGCTCTCGACGCTGACCGATATCGAGCCGGAAGACGGTGTCGGTACCGGGGGAACCGCGGGGCTCGTCGAGCTGCGCGTCGCCATCGACAACCTGCGACAGAGCATGGCCGAGGGCGGAGGCGGCGGCGGGGGAACCAACCGCAACGCGGCGCTCGCCATGGCCAACCTTGCCGAGGGCATCCAGGGGCTGGTGCAGCATGTGCGCGGCGAGCAGCAGATGATGCGCAACTGGGCGGAGGAGCAATCGGAGCAGCAGAAGCGCATCGAGCAGCTCCTGCGTTCCATGTCGAGCGCCTTCGACCGGCTGGGCGACGGCGACCGCTGAGGCGGCGGGCCGCGAAAGCGGTCCCGGGGCCTGAACCGTGAGGTAGGGAGACATGGCCGGCACGCGCATGAGACGGCGGGAAACGCGCACGGACTACTGGCCGGGCTTCGTCGATGCCATGGCGTCGCTCCTGCTCGTCATCATCTTTCTGCTGTCGGTCTTCGTGCTGGCCCAGTTCTTCCTCGGCCAGGAGCTGTCCGGCCGCGACACGGTGCTCAACCGCCTCAACGCGCAGATCAGCGAACTGACCGAACTCCTGGCGCTGGAGCGTGCCTCGGGCCGCGACCTGCAGGACACGATCGCCACGCTCACGGCCAATCTCAACGACGCGGAATCCGAGCGCGACCGGCTTCAGGGTCTGCTTTCGGCCTCCTCCAGCGAGGCGAGCCGGGCGGGCGGGACGGTGGCCGAGCTGGAGGGGCAGCTCGACGAGGAAAAGCGGGTTTCCCAGCGCGCGCTGTCACAGGTTGAACTCCTCAACCAGCAGATATCCGCCCTGCGTCGCCAGATCGGCGCGCTGGAGGACGCGCTCGAGGCCTCCGAAAGGCGCGACCGCGAGAGCCAGACGAAGATCGCCGACCTCGGCCGGCGGCTGAACGTGGCGCTGGCCCAGCGGGTGCAGGAACTGTCGCGCTATCGGTCGGATTTCTTCGGCAGGCTGCGCGAGATCCTGTCGCAGCGCTCCGACATCCGCGTGGTGGGCGACCGCTTCGTGTTCCAGTCGGAGGTGCTGTTCTCCTCCGGCTCCGACACGATCAACCCCGAGGGCGAGCAGGAACTCGTCAAGCTCGCCGAGGCCATCAAGGAACTGGCCGTCGAGATCCCGCCGGAGATCAACTGGGTGCTCAGGGTCGACGGCCACACGGATGCCAGGCCGCTGTCGGGCACCGGACGCTTCCGCAACAACTGGGAGCTTTCGGCGGCGCGCGCCATTTCGGTCGTGCGGTTCCTCATCGACCAGGGCGTGGACCCGGCGCGGCTCGTGGCCGCCGGCTTCGGCGAGTTCCAGCCTCTCGAGGAGGGCGAGAGCGAGGAGGCGCTTGCCCGCAACAGGCGCATCGAGCTGAAGCTGACCGAACGCTGACGCGAGTCCGCGCGGTGCATGTTGCCCGGTTGTTCTGGCCTTGGGGCGCGAAAAACGTTACCGGTTTGTTCCATGACAGCGGCGATTCGAATCCTCGGGATTGATCCCGGTCTCAGGCGTACCGGCTGGGGGCTCATCGTGGCCGAGGGCAACCGCCTCCGCTTCTGCGCCAGCGGCACGATCACGTCCGACAACAAGCTTCCGCTGGCCGAACGGCTGCGTCAGCTCCACGACGGACTGCAAAAGGTCGTCGCGGATGCCGACCCGCACGAGGCGGCCGTCGAGCTTACCTTCGTGAACAAGGACGCGGGCGCGACGTTGAAGCTCGGGCAGGCGCGCGGCGTGGCGCTGCTGGTGCCGGCGTTGAACGGGCTGCCGGTGGCGGAATACGCACCGAACCTGGTCAAGAAGACCGTGGTCGGCACGGGGCACGCGGAAAAGGACCAGATCCGCATGATGGTGAAGGTTCTGATGCCCAAGGCGGTGTTCAACTCGGACGACGCGGCGGACGCGCTGGCGATCGCCGTGTGCCATGCCCAGCATCGCAACCAGCCGGCCGCCGTGCGGCTTTCTCAGCAGGGGGCCGCATGATCGGCAAGCTCAAGGGCGTCGTCGACGAGGTCGGCGAGGATCACGTCATCCTCGACGTTCACGGCGTCGGCTATCTGGTTTTCGCGCCCGCGCGCGTTCTTCAGGGGCTGCCGTCGCAGGGCGAGGCGGCGGTGCTGCACATCGAGACCATCGTGCGCGAGGACATGATCCGCCTCTACGGGTTCGGCAGCGCGGCCGAGAAGGCGTGGTTCCAGCTTCTGCTCACCGTGCAGGGCGTGGGGGCCAAGGTGGCGCTCGGCGCGCTGGGAGTGCTCAATGCGTCCGAGATCGCCAATGCGATCGCGCTCGGGGACATCACGGCGATCACGCGGGCGCCCGGTATCGGCAAGCGGGTGGCGGAGCGCATCGTCTCGGAGCTCAAAAGCAAGGCGCCGGCCTTCGCCAGCGTGGATGCCGGCACCATCGCGGTCTCGACGCAGGCCAAGTCCGATGTCGCCACCAACGCGGGCGACGCCGTGTCGGCGCTCGTGAACCTTGGCTATGCCCAGGCACAGGCGAGCGCGGCGGTGGCGGCCGCGATGAAGACGGCCGGTGAGGACGCGGAGACCTCGGCTCTGATCCGTCTCGGCCTCAAGGAGCTTGCCCGATGAGCGGCGAGGAGATCGGCGACGGCAGCACGCGCATCGTGACGCCGGAAACGCGTGGCGACGAGATCGACACGACGATGCGTCCTCAGGTGCTCGACGACTTCGTCGGCCAGGCGCAGGCGCGTGCCAACCTCAAGGTCTTCATCGGCGCCGCCAAGGCGCGCGGCGAGGCGCTGGACCATGTGCTCTTCGTCGGCCCTCCCGGTCTCGGCAAGACGACACTCGCGCAGATCATGGCGCGTGAGCTCGGCGTGAACTTTCGCGCCACGTCGGGTCCGGTGATCGCCAAGGCGGGCGATCTCGCGGCGCTTCTCACAAATCTCGAAGAGCGCGACGTGCTCTTCATCGACGAAATCCACCGCCTCAGCCCGGCGGTCGAGGAAGTGCTCTATCCGGCGATGGAGGACTTCCAGCTCGACCTCATCATCGGCGAGGGGCCGGCGGCGCGGTCGGTCAAGATCGATCTTTCGCGTTTCACGCTCGTCGCGGCGACCACGCGGCTCGGCCTGCTGACGACACCGCTGCGTGACCGTTTCGGCATCCCTGTCAGGCTGCAGTTCTACACGCCGGAAGAGCTGGAGCTGATCGTGACGCGCGGCGCGCGAATTCTCGGCATCGGCATGAGTGATGATGGCGCGCGCGAAATCGCGCGCCGCGCGCGTGGCACGCCGCGCATCGCCGGCCGCCTGCTGCGCCGGGTGCGCGATTTCGCCGTCTTCGCCGGGCAGGAAAGCGTCGATGCCGCCATTGCCGACCGGGCACTGACCCAGCTCGAGGTGGACAGCGCCGGCCTCGACCAGCTCGACAGGCGCTATCTCAACCAGATCGCGCTCAAGTTCGGTGGCGGGCCGGTGGGCATCGAGACCATCGCGGCGGCGCTTTCGGAACCGCGTGACGCGATCGAGGAGATCGTCGAACCCTATCTGATCCAGGAGGGCTACCTCCAGCGCACCCCGCGCGGGCGCGTGCTGACGGCCCAGGCATTCCGCCATCTGGGGCTCGCCGTGCCGCAAGGGCCGGGGGCGCCGCAACTCGGCCTCTTCGCCGAGGACCCGGACGGCAACGGAGCCTGAGGCAATGGCTGGCGGACACGATACGGGATCGCGGGGCGAGGCGGACTGGCCCGATCTTGCGGGGTGCCTGACGGGTGACGGACACGTTCTGCCGGTGCGCATCTACTATGAGGACACGGACTTTTCCGGCGTCGTCTATCACGCCGCCTATCTGAAGTTCGCCGAGCGTGGCCGCTCGGACTTCCTGCGTCTTTGCGGGATCCATCATGCGGCGCTGGAGGCGGGCGAGCACGGCGAGAGCCTCGCGTTCGCCGTGCGGCACATGGAACTCGACTTTCATGCCCCCGCGCGCATCGACGACCTTCTGGAGGTGGAGACGCGGCTGCGCGAGGCGCGCGGCGCCCGCTTGGTGCTCGACCAGTCGATCCGGCGGGGCGGGACGCTTCTCTTTCACGCAAGCGTGACCGTCGTTGTCATTTCCGCGCAGGGCCGGCCACGCAGGCTTCCGGCAGGTCTTGCCGAGCGTCTTGCGCAGCCCGGCGGGCGACCTTAACGCCGAAGTAACCTTAACAGGTGCTCAATGCCGCGAGCTTTCGGCCGATTCAGTCGCAGTTTTGCCCTATTCCCTCGCCAAGCAGGCGGTTGATACAGGCGGACGACTGACGGCCCGGATGCGTCCGGAGTGACCGGTCGAACGCCCCGAACTCGCCTGCGCCCGAATTTTTCGCGAGCGGCGTCCCGAGGCGGTTTGCAGCGGTTCATGAAGACGCCATTGGTATCGGGCAAGAGGTCCAGACATAGATGAATCCGGTTGAACTTGCACAATCGACCCTCGCCGCGCCGCAGGGGGATCTGTCCTTCTTCGCGCTGTTCATGCAGGCGCACCTTGTGGTCAAGCTGGTCATGCTGGGGCTGATCGGCGCCTCCGTGTGGTGCTGGGCCATCATCGTCGACAAGTGGCTGCTCTACGTGCGCACGCGGCGACAGATGAACCGTTTCGAGACCGTGTTCTGGTCCGGCCAGTCGCTGGAGGACCTGTACCGCACGCTGTCGGGGCGGGCGAACCATGGCATGGCCGCGCTGTTCATCGCGGCGATGCGCGAGTGGAAGCGGTCCCATGAAAGCGCCAAGCCGGCGATCGCCAGCCTGCGCCAGCGCATCGACAGGGTCATGGACGTGACCATCGCGCGGGAGGCGGAGCGGCTGGAGGGACGGCTGCTGGTGCTTGCCACCGTCGGTGCGGCGGCGCCCTTCATCGGCCTGTTCGGCACCGTCTGGGGCATCATGACCTCCTTCCAGGCCATCGCGGCCTCGAAGAACACCAATCTCGCCGTGGTGGCGCCGGGCATCGCCGAGGCGCTTCTGGCCACCGCGCTCGGGCTTCTGGCCGCCATTCCGGCGGTGATCGCCTACAACAAGCTGTCCGCCGACGCGGCCAAGCTGTCCGGGCGCATGGAAGGCTTCGCCGACGAGTTTTCCGCCATCCTGTCGCGGCAGATCGACGAGAGGGGCTGAGCCATGGGGATGCAGATGGGCGGAGCGCGCGAAAGCGGCGGTCGCGGCCGCCGTCGTCGTCGCCAGCAGCCGATGAGCGAGATCAACGTCACGCCCTTCGTGGACGTGATGCTGGTGCTCCTGATCATTTTCATGGTCGCGGCACCGCTGCTGACCGTGGGCGTGCCGCTCGACCTGCCGGAAACGCAGGCGAAGCCCGTCGACAGCGTCAACGAGCCGATCACCGTGTCGGTGGCGGCGGACGGCCGGGTCTACATCCAGGAGACGGAGATAGACCCGGAGGAGCTTATCGCGAAGCTGCAGGCGATCGCCGAGAGCGGCTACGAGGAGCGCATCTTCGTGCGCGGCGACGAGAACGCCGACTACGGAACGATCATGAAGGTCATGGCCCGCATCAGCGCGGCCGGCTACAAGCGGCTGGCGCTGGTCACGCTCGAGGAGCAGCAGTAGACCCATGCGCGTCGGGCTCATCGCATCGACTGCCGGCCATCTGGCCGTGCTGCTTTGGGGGGTTGTCGCCCTTCCCGATGCGAGACCGTTCGAGGTCCCGCCGGTGGACACGCTGCCCGTCGATCTCGTTCCCGTCTCCGAAGTGACCAAGCTGCGTGTCGGCGAGAAGACGGCGGAGCTTCGCGAGGTCGAGGCGACGAAGCCTTCGGAAAAGCCGGCCGAGAAGCCGGCGCCGGAGACGAAGCAGGCCCAGAAGACACCGACGCCTCCGACCCCGACGCCACCGGCTCCCACACCGCCCGCGCCGACGCCGCCGGCGCCCAAGGAGCCGGCCCCCGCGCCGAAGGAGCCCGAGCCGGCCCCGGCCCCGAAGGAGCCTGCGCCCGCGCCCAAGGCTCCAGAGCCGAAGACGGAGCCGAAGCCCGAGCCGCCGAAGGAGCCGGAGCCTCCCGCGCCGCAGCCGGTGAACGTGCGCCCGCGCACCAAGCCGACCCCGCCGCCGCCGCGCCCGACGCAGACGGCGGAGAAGCCGCGCGAGTTCAATCCGAACGATATCGCCGCGCTTCTCAACAAGGTGGAGCCGACCGGCGGCGGATCGACCAACCAGACCGACACGCCCGCTTCGCTCGGCAGCCAGCGCGGCGAGAGCGGCGTGACCATGAGCCAGTCGGAACTCGACGCCCTGCGCGCGCAGATCCAGCGGTGCTGGAGCCCGCCCGTGGGCGCGGCCGGCGCCTCCGATCTCGCGGTGCGGCTGAAGATCTCCCTGACCCGCTCGGGCGAGGTCGACCAGCGACCCGAGGTCCTGAATTCCAGCGCCAATCCGTCGTTCGGCATCGCGGCCGAGAGCGCAAGACGTGCCGTCCTGCGCTGTCAGCCCTATTCGATGCCGGCGGCAAAGCACGACCTTTGGCGCGAGGTCATCATCAACTTCGATCCGCGTGACCTGCTTGGCGGCTGAGGCCGGGCGGGTCAGGATCGGGGCGGCAGGACACGCCGCCGAAATCGGACTGCGAGGGCCCGCGATCTCGCGACAGGCGAGGCGGGCGACAGCGCGAGTGAGGGAGCTCGATTGATGACGAGACAGGCAGCCATTGACGCAAGCCGCAGCCTCGTGCGCGTGGCGGCGATCGTCTGCGCGGCGGTGATCTGGGGTGTGATGCTCCTTCCGGCCGGCCCGGCACGGGCGGTCGTGGAACTCGACATCACCCAGGGCAACATCGAGCCGCTGCCCATCGCCATTCCCGCGTTCACCGGGCAGGGTCAGGATGCCCAGCTCGCGGGCGAGATCAGCGGCGTCATCTCCGCCGATCTGGTGCGGTCGGGCCTCTTCCGCGCGCTCGATCCGGCGAGCTTCATCGAGAAGGACGTGAACATAAACACGCCGCCGCAGTTCGCCTCCTGGCGTCCCATCGGCGCGCAGGCGCTCGTGGTGGGCGCCATCCAGAGGCAGGCGGACGGGCGCATCCGCGCGGAGTTCCGGCTCTGGGATGTATTCTCCGGCCAGCAGATGCTCGGCCAGCAGTTCTACACCTCCACGGACAACTGGCGCCGCATGGCCCATATCATCGCCGATGCGATCTATGAGCGCCTGACCGGCGAGAAGGGCTATTTCGACACCCGCATCGCCTTCATCGACGAGACCGGACCGAAGGACAAGCGCGTCAAGCGGCTGGCGATCATGGACCAGGACGGCGCCAACGTGCGCTACCTGACCAATGGCGCCAATCTGGTGCTGACGCCGCGCTTCTCGCCGTCGCGCCAGGAAGTGACCTACATGTCCTGGACCGGCAGCGATCCGCGCGTCTACCTGCTCAACATCGAGACCGGACAGCAGGAGGTGGTCGGCAACTTCCCCGGCATGACCTTCGCGCCGCGGTTCTCGCCCGACGGGCAGAAGGTGGCCATGAGCCTGCAGCAGGGCGGAAACGCCAACATCTTCGAGATGGACCTGCGCTCGCGGCGGACCACGCGGCTGACCAACACGCCGGCCATCGACACCAGCCCGTCGTTCTCTCCGGACGGGCGCCGGATCGTGTTCGAGTCCGACCGTGGCGGCTCCCAGCAGCTTTACGTGATGAACGCCGACGGCAGCAATCCGCAGCGCATCAGCTTCGGCCCGGGGCGCTACTCGACGCCGGTGTGGTCGCCGCGCGGCGATCTCATCGCCTTCACCAAGATGAACCAGGGCCGCTTCATGATCGGTGTCATGAAGCCGGACGGCTCGGGCGAGCGCATCCTCACCGAGGGCTATCACAACGAGGGGCCGTCCTGGGCGCCGAACGGCCGTGTGCTGGTGTTCTTCCGCGACACGCCGGGCGCCAACGGCGGGCCGCAGCTTTGGACCGTCGACCTGACGGGCTACAACGAACGCCGCGTGCCGACACCGGCCTTCGCCTCGGATCCGGCCTGGTCGCCCTTGCTGGAGTGAGGTGCAAAAGCTAGACTCGGCGCGTTCCCTGAACGGAGATCCTTGGGAACGCGCCATCATCAGGGCCCGCGTGGCGCGTCGTCGCGAAATGAAGCGGTGACGATTTGTTAACCACGTTGGTCAACGCGCATTTAACCGCTTTCGCTGTAGAAGCGTTTACCCTGTCGGGGCGGTGGGGATCAGGAGTAAGGGCAGATGATCAGTTTCGGGATGCGAGGACGCAGCACGCGCGTGGCGTTCGTCGTTGCGGGTGCCTTGGCGCTTGCGGCTTGCGCGCAGACCAAGCCGGAGGGACTCACCGGCAACGTCCAGCCGGGCACCGGCCAGGACTTCGTGGTGAATGTCGGCGACCGTGTCTATTTCTCCAATGACCAGACCAGCCTCTCGGCCCAGGCGACCGCGACGCTGGACAAGCAGGCCCAGTGGCTCGGCTCCTACAGCCGCTATACGGTCACCATCGAGGGACACGCGGACGAGCGCGGCACGCGCCAGTACAACATCGCGCTCGGCGCGCGGCGTGCCGATGCGGTGCGCAACTATCTGGTGGCGCGCGGTGTCTCCGCAAGCCGGATCAAGACCGTTTCCTACGGCAAGGAACGCCCGGTCGCGGTCTGCAACGACGAGAGCTGCTGGTCGCAGAACCGGCGCGCCGTCACGGTGCTGAACAACGCCGGAAGCTGAGTTTTCAGAGGGCGCATGTCCCGGGTTTTCGCGACGGCCGGAGGTATCAGCCTCCGGCCGTTTCGCGTTTTGCGCGCGGAACGGGCCTCTTGCGGGAAACGCCAAAATTTGGCCGAAGTCGCAAGGCCCTGTGCTATCTCTTTCACGCTGGCCGCCAGAGCCTTGACCGGAACTCCGGCACCCCGGCGGCCCCACGGAGGACTGGCATGACGCATATCCGATCCACGCCCGGATCACGGACCCTTGTGACGCGGCTGCTGGCGGCGCTTCTGGTGCTCGCCCTCGTGCCGGCTCCCGCATCCGCGCAGCTTTTCGGCGGCGGGTCCCGGGACGACGGCGAGGCCGCCGTGCGGCTCAACCAGGTCGAGGACCAGATGCGCACGCTGACCGGTCAGGTCGAGCAGCTCAGCCATCAGGTGCGCCAGTTGCAGGAGCAGATCCGCCGGATGCAGGAGGACAACGAGTATCGCCTGCAGCAGCTCGAGCAGGGCGGTGGCGGCTCGGGTAACCGGTCCGACGCGGGTGGGGCGGCAACGCCGCCGGCCGGCACGGGAGCCGGGGAGAGCTATGGAGCCGCCGGTCCCACGAACCTTGGCCAGCTTCGCCTGGGCTCGGACGGCCAGCCGGCCGCCGACCAGGGCTCCGGCGATGCCGAGTTCGCCCGCGAGGGCGGTTACGGCCAGGACGGCTACAGCCAGGACAACGCTCCGGCCTCGGGTCCGCTCGACCTTTCCGCCCTTGCCCGTGGTGGCCAGGGCGGTGGTGCGGATACGGGCCAGCCGCCCGCCAATTCCGGCTACGATCCGGCGGTGCCGGGCTCGGGAAGCTCGGGCCTTGCTCCCGTCACGGGCGGAGGCAACGCCGGTGCTTCCCCGGGCGGGCAGCCGTCCGCCCTTGCCGGAGGCATTCCGCGTGACGACTACGACAGCGCCTATTCGATGATGGTCGCGGGCGACTACGCGGGAGCGGAGACCGGATTTCGCCGGTTCCTGGAGACCCACCCCAACGACCCGCTTTCGGCCAACGCGCAGTTCTGGATCGGCGAAAGCCTCTATGCACGCAAGAAATACCGCGACGCGGCCGATGCCTTCCTCAAGGGGTATACCGACTATCCCGACAGCTCGAAGGTCACGGACAGCCTGTTGAAGCTCGGCCTGTCCCTCAAGGGACTTGGGCAGACGGAAGCCGCCTGCGCCACCTTCTCGGAGCTGCTGACCAAATACCCCGGCGCTCCGACGGCCGTGCGGGCCGAAGCCCAGTCCCAGAAGCAGTCCAGTGGCTGCTCTGCCTGAGGCCGGTGGCCCTGTTTCCGACAGGGAAGCGGATATCGCCTTCGCGTGTCTTTCAGGATTTTCGCGCATCGCGCTGGCCGTCTCGGGCGGGCCCGATTCCATGGCGATGCTGCATCTGGTCGCGCGTTGGCGAGATCGTACCCCTGACGCACCCGACTGTCTTGTCCTGACGCTCGATCACGGATTGCGGCCCGAGGCGCGCGCCGAGACGCGCATGGTGGAACGGGCGGCCGCGCGCCACGGCCTGACCTGCCGGGTGCTGCGCTGGGAGGGCGAAAAACCGCGCTCGGGCCTGCAGGCGGCGGCGCGCGGCGCGCGCCAGCGCCTTCTCGGAGCGGCCTGTCTGGAAGCGCGGGCCGAGGCGCTCGTCCTTGCCCATCACTTCGACGATCAGGCGGAAACTGTGCTCATGCGCCTGCGGCGGGGCAGCGGGATCTTCGGTCTGGCGGGGATGCGGCGCGAGAGCGCATGGCCGCGCCAGGACGCGCGACCGCTGACGGTCCTGCGTCCGCTTCTGGACTTCGGAAAGGCGCGCCTGGAGGCGACCTGCCAGGCGGCGGACCTTGCCTTCGCGCGCGATCCCTCGAATTCCGATCCGGCCTATGCCCGCGTCAGGCTTCGTGCCGAACTGCCGGAACTTGCCGGGCTTGGGCTGACCGCGCAGCGGCTCTGCGACCTGGCCCGGGACTGCGCCGATGCGGCCGATACGATCGATGCCGAGGTGGAGCGGCGGCTCGCCGCGCATGGGGAGTGCCATCCGGCCGGGCTCTTCACGCTCGATCTGGAGGCGTTCGAGGAGGCTTCCGCGCTGCTGCGCGAACGTCTGGTGGTGCGGGTCCTTGCGGCCTTCGGGACGGGTGGATACGCCCCCCGGCGCGACAGGCTCGCCGGTTTTGTCGAAAGGCTGGGCCTTGCAGGCGCCGGGCTTGGCGGTGACGCTGAACGGGCCCAGGCGACGCTTTCCGGCGTGGTGGCGCGCCGCGACGGGGCGCGGCTTCTGGTCTGGCGCGAAGCCGGTCGCGGGGGCATCGGATCGCGGACGCTGAACGGCCCCTGCGAAATCTTGTGGGACGGACGTTTCGTGGTTCGCGTGGAGGACACCGTTTCGGTGGAAGTCCTCGCGCGCGGCGAACTCGCCGCACGGATCGGCGGGCAGGGGGCTTCCGGACAGGCGGCCCGCGACCGGCTTGCCGAGGAGGATCGTCGGCGGCCGAAGGGGTTTCCGCGCGCGGCCCTTGCCGCCTGTCCCTGTCTCGTTCCACTGTGGAAGGAGGCCGGCGATGCGTCCTATTGTCCCGGATTGTCGACCGGCCCGGCGCCGGCAAAGGTCTCGATCCGGCCGCTGCTGCCCTGGTCCGGCGGACAAGCGGCGGAACTTTCGGGGATTTTGCTCGGAAAAACGCCGGAATCGGTGGAGACTTAAGAAAAACGAGACGGGTTGACGCTCATCATCGCCACTCACCTTGGCAGGTCGTGTGGCGCGACCTATCTTGGTGTGTGAGCACCTCATCCGCAGCGCATACCGCCGCACGGCCGCGGCGAAGGAACCGCAATGAACGCCCACTTTCGCAATTTCGCCCTCTGGGTCATCATCGGCCTCCTGCTGATCGCCCTGTTTCAGCTGTTTCAGCGACAGGATACGCGTCAGGTCGGCAGCGAGATTCCCTTCTCCCAGTTCCTGAACCAGGCTGAGCAGGGGGACGTCACCGATGTCACCATCCAGGGGCAGCTGATTACCGGCGAGTTCCGCAACGGCGGGCGCTTCCAGTCCTACGCGCCGGAATCGGCGGGCGAGTACGTCGAGCTGCTGCGCTCCAAGGGCGTGCGCATCAACGCGCGGCCGCCTTCCGAGGACTTCTCTCTGCTGGGCGCGCTCATCTCGTGGTTCCCCATGCTCATCATCCTGGGCATCTGGATCTTCGTGATGCGCCAGATGCAGGGAGGCGCCGGCGGCAAGGCCATGGGCTTCGGCAAGTCCAAGGCGAAGCTGCTCACCGAGGCCCACGGCCGTGTCACCTTCGACGACGTGGCCGGCATCGACGAGGCCAAGGAAGACCTGCAGGAGATCGTGGAATTCCTGCGCGATCCGCAGAAGTTCCAGCGCCTCGGCGGCCAGATCCCGCGCGGCGTGCTGCTCGTCGGCCCTCCGGGTACCGGCAAGACGCTCACGGCCCGTGCCGTGGCGGGTGAGGCCAATGTTCCCTTCTTCACCATTTCCGGTTCGGACTTCGTGGAGATGTTCGTCGGCGTCGGCGCCAGCCGCGTGCGTGACATGTTCGAGCAGGCCAAGAAGAACGCGCCCTGCATCATCTTCATCGACGAGATCGACGCGGTGGGCCGTCACCGTGGCGCGGGTCTCGGCGGCGGCAACGACGAGCGCGAGCAGACGCTGAACCAGCTCCTCGTGGAGATGGACGGTTTCGAGCCCAACGAGGGCGTGATCATCATCGCGGCGACGAACCGTCCGGACGTGCTCGACCCGGCGCTGCTGCGTCCGGGCCGCTTCGACCGGCAGATCGTCGTGCCGAACCCGGATGTCACCGGTCGCGAGAAGATCCTCAAGGTGCACATGCGCAAGGTGCCGCTGGCGCCCGACGTCAACGTGCGCACGCTTGCCCGTGGCACGCCCGGTTTCTCCGGTGCGGACCTGATGAACCTGGTGAACGAGGCCGCCCTTCTGGCCGCCCGCCGCGGCAAGCGGCTGGTCACCATGGCCGAGTTCGAGGACGCCAAGGACAAGGTCATGATGGGCGCGGAGCGCCGTACCCTGGTCATGACCGAGGAAGAGAAGAAGCTCACCGCCTATCACGAGGCCGGTCACGCGCTGGTGGCGCTGCACATGCCCGCGTCCGATCCGATCCACAAGGCGACCATCATCCCGCGCGGCCGCGCGCTCGGCATGGTCATGCGCCTGCCGGAGAAGGACCAGGTGTCGCTCACCCGCGCCAAGTGTAAGGCCGACCTTGCGGTCGCCATGGGCGGTCGCGTCGCCGAGGAGATGATCTTCGGTTACGAGAAGGTGACCTCGGGCGCGTCCGGCGACATCCAGATGGCGACCAAGCTGGCGCGTGCCATGGCGACCCAGTTCGGCATGTCCGACAAGCTCGGTCCGCTGCTCTACGGCGAGAATCAGGAAGAGGTGTTCCTGGGCCATTCGGTCGCCAAGAACCAGCATGTGTCGGAAGACACCCAGCGGGTCGTGGACGCGGAGATCAAGACCTTCGTCAACGAGGGCTATGAAACCGCGAAGCGCGTTCTCGGCGAGTACGAGGACCAGCTTCATTCCATCGCCCAGGGTCTCCTCGAATACGAGACGCTCTCTGGCGACGAGATCCGGGATCTGCTCGACGGCAAGCCGCCGGTGCGCGAGACCGACGACGACCAGCCCACCACCCGCGCCTCGGCGGTGCCGAAGACCGGTGCCAAGCGCAAGGGCGAGGGCGATGCCCCCACGGGTGGCATGGAGCCGCAGCCCCAGGGCTGATATCCGTGGCGGCCCCGGGGCCGTCCGTATCGTGATCAAGGGTCCGGCAGGCGATGCCGGGCCCTTTTTCGTGGTGCGCCGCCCGGCCGCGGACTGTTACGCATGAAAACAAAATTTGAACCTCTTTCGCGGATCATGATGCTAGAGGAAGGGGGCCGCGACACTGCCTGAGATGGCGAGAGGCGCGGCGTGCGGCCGGTGATCCGACCTGGCCGCCGGAGCAAACGGGATTGTCATGACACGCAGGTATTTCGGAACCGACGGCATTCGCGGCACGGCCAATCGTGCCCCCATGACGCCGGACATTGCCTTGAAGGTGGGGATGGCCGCCGGCATTTCCTTTCGCAATGGCGGTCACCGGCACCGGGTCGTGATCGGCAAGGACACGCGGCTTTCCGGCTACATGATCGAAAACGCGCTGGTGGCGGGCTTCACGGCGGTCGGTCTTGACGTGCTGCTGCTCGGCCCGATGCCGACGCCGGCGGTGGCGATGCTCACCCGCTCCGTGCGCGCCGATCTGGGGGTGATGATCTCCGCCTCGCACAACCCCTATCAGGACAACGGCATCAAGTTCTTCGGGCCGGACGGCTACAAGCTCTCCGACGACGTCGAGGCCGAGATCGAGACGCTGATCGATCAGGATCTCGCGCCGCAGCTTGCAAGCCCCGACCGGCTGGGACGCGCGAAGCGCATCGACGGGATGCGCGACCGCTACATCGAGTTCGCGAAGCGAACCCTGCCGCGTGAACTCAGCCTCGCCGGTCTCAGGATCGTCGTCGATTGCGCCAATGGCGCGGCCTACAAGGTCGCGCCCGAGGTCCTGTGGGAACTTGGCGCGGAAGTGATCGCCATGGGCGTCGACCCCGACGGCTACAACATCAACCTCAAGTGCGGTTCCACCGACACCGCCGCCCTTTGCGCCAAGGTGCACGAGGTGAGGGCGGACATCGGCATCGCGCTCGACGGCGACGCGGACCGGGTCATCATCGTGGACGAGAACGGCCAGGTGGTCGACGGCGATCAGCTCATGGCCGTGGTCGCCCAGTCGTGGCACGAGGACGGCCGCCTTGCGGCCTCGGGCATCGTGGCCACCGTCATGTCGAACCTCGGCCTGGAGCGCTATCTCGGCAGCCTGGGCCTTTCCCTGGCACGGACCAAGGTCGGCGACCGCTATGTGGTCGAGCACATGCGCCAGCACGGGTTCAACGTGGGCGGCGAGCAGTCGGGCCACATCGTCCTGTCAGACTTCGCCACCACCGGTGACGGGCTCGTCGCCGCGCTGCAGGTTCTGGCCTGCGTCGGCAAGCTCGGCCGGCCTGTTTCCGAAGTCTGCCGGCGTTTCGACCCCGTTCCCCAGATCCTTCGCAACGTGCGTTACGCAGGGTCGCGCCCGCTCGACGACCCGAGCGTGCAGCAGGCAATCGAGGACGGTCGCAAGACACTGGGCACCGGCGGGCGGCTGGTGATCCGCGCCTCGGGAACCGAGCCGCTGATCCGCGTCATGGGCGAGGCGGACGACGAGCGGATGCTCGTCGGCGTGGTCGACAGCATTGTCGAGGCGGTCACCCGGGCGGCTGCCTGAGGCTCGTTTCGCGACGCCGCAAATTCCTTAACGAGATCTGAAGACGAACCCTGCCGGAAGTCGCAATTCGGCAGGGTTCTTTCGAATATTCAGTTTTCATTAACGTAAAAAAACAGGGTTAAGCGTTACGGTTAAGTCGCCCTTAAGCTTTCCGGAGCAATCTTCTCTCGTGTTTCACGTGCGCGACCGGCAGCCAAAGTGTTCGGACGCATTTAACGAGGACCGAGACATGAGCAGCCATTTTCTAAAGTTGTCTCTGGCTGGCGTCGCGATGATCGTCTCGTCAGCCGTCCATGCCGCAGACATGCCTATCCCGGTGATTGAGCATATCCCGGAAGTTCCCGTCGTCGAGGGCGGCTGGTACCTTCGCGGTGACATCGGCTACAAGGTGTATCAGGACCCCAGCACCAAGTACGGTGCCCTGCAGTTCCAGAACGAGTCGCTGAACAACACCGGCATGATCGGCGTCGGTGTCGGTTACAGGTTCTCCGATTACCTGCGCGGCGACCTGACGCTCGACTACGAGTTCCCGGCCAAGTATCGCGGTCATGCGCCGTGTACGACGTGCGGCGTCGGCGGAACCGCGGGCTTCTCGAACGAGAGCGCCAAGATCGACGTGCTCACCATGCTGGTGAACGGCTACATCGACATTGGCACCTGGGCCGGCTTCACGCCTTATGTCGGTGCCGGTATCGGTGTGTCGCGCGTTTCCACGAGCGACATCAAGTTCGCCAATCCGGACGGCACGTCGGGCCGCTACCCGGGCGACAGCACCTACAACTTCTCCTGGGCCCTGATGGCTGGCGGTTCCTACGCCGTGAACCAGAACTGGTCGCTGGACGCGGGCTATCGCTACCTGAACATCGGCGATGCCTACTCCAAGAGCTTCTCGACCGGCGTCGGCAACCCCTCGCGCAAGATCAAGTACGAGGACCTGCAGGCCCACGAGTTCCGCGTCGGCATGCGCTACACGTTCAACGCCGCGCCGGCGTATATCCCCGAGCCGATCGTCACCAAGTACTGATCGTCGGGCTTACGCGCCTTTCGAGGGCCGGGCCGGTCGCAAGACCGGGCCCGGCCTTTTTGCGTTCAGGCGACGGCGGCGAGCACGCATCAGGCAGCCCATCTTCGCTGTGCCGAACGTCTCATGTCTGCTCCAAGGTTCCCATGTCCGGGTCACGCGCGAGGCCGGTGGTCCATGCCCTTCATCGGGTCTGGGAGCCGTTTCTCGTCGTCCTGTTCCCGTTGCGGTTTCCGAAATTGACGCAAGGTTTCCCGCAGGTTGTGGGATGGGAGGGGCGCTCGCGCCCGGGCGATGACAGGGTGTCTGTATTATACCGGGTTGATTCTGCGGGGAAAAGGCGTTGACCCTATGGTCGGCTCGTTGGCCTCGACCCGAGGTCGGTCGTGCCTGGGGTGTCATGCGGCATCGTCGCGCTCCCCGGACGACACACTCCAGAAGGAGTCCCCCGACAAGCCAGGTTCTCAAACGCGCATGCCACGAAACCACCTTTCCAGCCACCGTCGTGGCTTCTGGTTTTCGGCTCCGAAAGGGGAGACGGAAATGTCAGGGCGGGGTGACTGAGTCAGGCTTCTTGAAGAGGAAACGGTGATGGGACTTACAGTTGAAAGGCGTCTCGGCCTGAAGGCCTTGTTCGCCCACGGCGAGATCCGGACCGACAGTGCCGCGGGCAACGCGGCGCGCAAGCTTGTCGCGGACCTTGGCGAGCGAAACATCGTTGTCGCGGAAGCAGGCTCGAGCGATGACGCGATCGCGCTGCTCCAGTCCGATTCCTCTTTTCAGTGCGTCTTGCTCGACTGGTCCCTCGCGGATGCGGACGGTGAGCTCAAGGCGGAGCACCTGCTGTCGGTTCTCCGTGCGCGCAATGCGTCCATCCCCGTCTTTCTGATGACGTCGCGCCGTACGGCGACGGACCTTCCGATGAAGGTTCTCGAACAGGTCAACGATTTCATCTGGCTGCTTGAGGACACCTCCGAGTTCATCGGCGGACGTGTGGTGGCCGCGATGAACCGCTATCGCGAAACGGTCCTGCCGCCCATGTTCAAGGCACTGGCCAGGTTTGCCAGCGTCTATGAGTATTCCTGGCACACGCCCGGCCATACAGGCGGCACGGCCTTTCTCAAGCACATCGCGGGACGTGCTTTCTTCGAATTCTTCGGAGAGGAGCTGTTTCGCTCGGACCTGTCGATTTCGGTCGGCGAACTCGGTTCCCTCCTGGATCACTCGGGTCCGATCGGCGAGGGGGAGAAATACGCCGCGAAGGTCTTTGGCGCGGACCGGTCCTATACGGTGACCAATGGCAGCTCGACATCCAACCGGGTGATCATGATGGCCAGCGTGACGCGTGGCCAGATCGCCTTGTGCGACAGGAACTGTCACAAGTCCGTTGAGCATGCGATCACCCTTTCGGGGGCGATTCCCACCTACCTCGTGCCCTCGCGCAACGGTCTCGGACTGATAGGCCCGATCCATCCGCAGAAGCTGACGGTTGACGCGATCCGGGGCGCGATTGCCGACAACCCGCTGGGCGAAAAGGCCAAGGACAGCACGCCGGTCCATGCGATCATCACCAACTCGACCTATGACGGGCTGTGCTACAACGTGGTGCGGGTCGAGGACCTGCTGGGGCAAAGCGTCGACCGGCTTCACTTCGACGAAGCCTGGTATGGCTACGCCCGGTTCAATCCGATCTACGAAGGCCGCTTTGCCATGCACGGCGAGTCCAACGTCCCGGACCGTGCCGGCCCGACCGTCTTCGCCACCCAGTCCACCCACAAGCTGCTGGCGGCCCTGTCGCAGGCTTCCTTCATTCATGTGCGCGACGGACGGCGTCCGATCCCGCACAACCGCTTCAACGAAGCCTTCATGATGCATGCGTCCACCTCGCCGCAGTATGCGATCATCGCCTCGAACGATGTCAGCGCGGCGATGATGGATGGCACCGGCGGCCTGACGCTGACCTCCGAGTCGATTGGCGAGGCCATCGCGTTCCGGCAGATGATCGCCCGCATGCGGGCGGAATTCGTCGCTTCGGGCGACTGGTTCTTTGGGGTTTTCCAGCCCGAATCCGTGAAGGTCGGCGACAGCCGGGTCGCCTTCCACGATGCCGATCCCGGCCATCTGGCCAGGGAGGCCTCTGCCTGGGTGCTGCGTCCCGAGGACGACTGGCACGGTTTCGACGGGCTGGAGGACGACTACTGCATGCTGGACCCGATCAAGGTGTCCATCGTGACGCCGGGCATGTCGGCGCAAGGCGAAATGGGCGAGCACGGCATTCCGGCCGCGATCGTGTCCGCCTATCTCGACGAGCAGGGCATCGTGGTCGAGAAGACGACGGACTTCACCATCCTGTTCCTGTTCTCCTTCGGGATCACGAACGGCAAGTGGGGCACCCTGGTCAACGCGTTGTTGAACTTCAAGAAGGACTATGACGCCGACCGCCCCTTGCGTGAGGTGCTGCCGGATCTGGTGGCAGCCGATCCTTCCCGCTACGGCGCACTGGGGCTGAAGGGGCTTGCGGATGAGATGTTCGCCGCGATGGCGGAGCTGAAGACCACCGAAACGATGGCGCGCGGGTTCTCCGCGCTGCCCGTCCCGGAGCTCACGCCGGTGGAGGCGTACGAGGAACTCGTTCTGGATCGCGTGGAGTCCCTCTCGCTCGACGAGATGGCTTCTCGTGTCGTGGCGACGGGCGTGGTGCCCTATCCTCCGGGAATTCCCCTGCTCATGCCCGGCGAGAACGCGGGCCCCTCGGACGGGCCGTTCCTGGCGTATCTGAAGGCGCTGGAAGCGTTCGACCTGCGCTTCCCCGGGTTTGCGCACGATACCCACGGGGTCGAGGTCGAGGACGGGAAATACCGCGTCCTCTGCATTGCCACGCCTGACGAATAAGGAGGCCTCCGGATGTCCGACAGTGCTTCGTCACAGACTGCCGCCGTCTCCAAGATCGGTCTTGTTCCCGCAACCCTGATGGTTGCCGGCAACATGATGGGGTCGGGGGTCTTCATGTTGCCGGCCAATCTGGCGGCCATCGGCGGAATCGCGGTCGTCGGCTGGCTGATCACGCTTGTCGGCGCGCTGGCGCTGGCGCTGGTCTTCGCCAAGCTGGCGGCGCTCGACCCGGCCGCCGGGGGACCCTACGCCTACACGCGCAAGGCCTTCGGCGATTACATGGGCTTTCAGACCAACCTGATCTACTGGCTGGCCAATGTGGTCGGCAACGTGGGGCTGGCCGTCGCGGGCCTCGGCTATCTCACGTATTTCTTTCCCGAGTTGAAGGTTCCCCTTGTCCTGGCGCTTGGCCAGATCGCCATCATCTGGTTCTTCACCTACGCCAATATCCTGGGGCCGCGCTTCGTCGGGCGGATGCAGTCATTCACCACCGTCGCGGCGTTGTTTCCGATCATCGGGATGGCGATCTTCGGCTGGTTCTGGTTTTCCGCGGACACGTATGCCGCCGGGTGGAACGTGTCCGGCGAGAACTCCTTCAGCGCTGTCGGGGCGACGCTGAACTTCACCCTTTGGGCATTCATCGGTGTCGAGACGGCGTCGGTATCGGCCGGTGTCGTGGAGAATCCGCGCCGGAACGTGCCCATCGCCACCCTGGGCGGGGTGATCCTCGCCGGGATCTGCTACGTGCTGTCCTCGACGGCGATCATGGGCATGATCCCGAATGCGGAACTGGTCACCTCCGCCGCGCCTTTCGCCGATGCGGTGCGGATGGCCCTGGGGTCCGAGGCGGCCAATATCGTTGCGGTCTGCGCGGCGGTCGGCTGTCTGGGATCGCTCGCGGGCTGGACGCTTCTCGTCGGCCAGAGTGCGAAGGCGGCGGCGGACGACGGTCTGTTCCCGAACGTCTTTTCGCGCACCAACGCCAAGGGCGTGCCCTCCGCCGGGCTCGCCATCGTGGCCGTGCTCATGAGCATCCAGGTTCTGGCGACCATGTCCCCGACCGCCTCCGAGCAGTTCGGCAAGATCGCATCGGTCGCCGTGATCATGACCCTGCTGCCCTACATCTATTCGGCCATCGCCCTCAAGGTTCTCAGCTTCAGGAAGGTCGAGCATCACGAGTATGCGATCTACACGATCATCAGCCTGATCGGGGCCATCTATTGCCTCTGGGCGATTGTCGGCTCCGACGGGCAGCAGACGCGCTGGTCCCTGATTTTCGTGGTGTCGACGATTGTGTTCTACGCGATGGCCCTCAACCACAAACAGCATGTCGAGGCGCATGAGGTGGAGGTCGGAGGGCAGGTGCCACGGTTCGTGCGGTATCTGACGTTCGCGATCACGCTGGTGGCGCTCGTTCTGATGTTCTGGGTTTCCTTTGACGAACGCTCGGCCGGCAAGCTGCATACGCGTTCACCGCAGCCCACGGCGAGCCTCTCGGAGAGCGCGCCGGCCGCGCCCTAGGCGCGAAAGGGAGCAATCCGGGCGGGCGGAAAGGGAGGACACGACGGCACCGGGTGCCGGATCCGTGTCACGCCTGCCCGCCCGCCTGCATCGCATTCCATTGCGCCCTGCAAGATCCTGCATGGTAAAATCAGGCGGGACTTGCGGTTTTCCGGGCGCTCGCACTCACCAGTGCAAACGACCACCTCCGCATCATCTTCAGAACTTGCAGCCGGCGGCAACTCTGGCGGGTATGTCACTTCCATGGTACAGTTTCTTTTTCAGGGAGGTGGAATTGGCGCGCGCTCAATATTTCGTTGTCCTCCACGAGGGTGAGTGGAAGATCAAACACAACGGCAAGCATTACGGGCCGTACAACACCCAAAAGGATGCGATCCGCAAAGCGGTAGACGCGGCCCATGCCACGGGCGACAAGGGCACTGACGCTCAAGTTCTAGTGCAAGGTCGGGACAACAAGTTCAGAACCGAATGGACTTACGGCAACGATCCATACCCGCCGCCTGGTTGATGCTGCCGTCGCCACCGGGAGGAATTGATATGTCGACCTATTTCATCTCGTTCCGTATTTCCGAAACGACTGTTGGCGGAATGACCTACAGTGACCGCCGAGAATTGCTTATGGAGAATGCGAGAACCGAAGGGTTAGGCTTTTGGGACGGAACAACATCGTTCATCGTCACTGAATCGAATTTGGACACTAACCAATTTGCTGCCCAAGTCACTCATGGACTTAGTAGGGAACATGATCAAGTGCTGGTTTTTGATCCAGCCGATATGTCTGCGGTAGTCTTTGGCTCGGTCGAACAGTCGAACGTTTTGGCTTCATTTTTCCAGCATTTCCACCAGTAACGACCGTTGACATCGATTGGCACACGAAGTGTTTTTGCGAATCACAAAACTAGGTTCAGCCTAATACGCTTGCCTGTAGACAATGCCATTCCGCTCTCCACCAAAAAGCTCGGGTCACTGGCCGGGCTGGTCTTTCGATCTTTTCTTGTACGACTTAGGCCTGTTTGGCTTAGGCGTACGCACGTCAATCAGACTGACTATCCATTCCATGTCGCGCAGCGTATCAGTCAGGCCCGCAGCCATCGCCGGTGACACTTTCAGGCTCTTGTGTATCCGGCAGAAATTGTAATGCACGAAGTACAGCGCCAGCGCGTGGCAATGGTTGTCGAACTTCTTCGAGAATGCATTGGTCAACCGAGTGAACCGGCGCATGCTTATCCGCATGGTCAGATTGTGCCGCTCGACATATGAAATCGATACGTGCTTTTCGTTCGGTTTGCCCTTGCGAACTGTCTTCTTGATACCGGTGCATTCTGCCGGGCTGTAACGCGCGGTCTTGCCGGTTGGCTGGTTGCCGTACAGCTTTCCAACTATAGTCGATAGCATTCTCGAATGCGTTTTCAATGGCGTTCAGGTATGCCCTGTGGCCATCCGTGGTCAGTTGAACCTGGTTGTTCAGACGCGCCGCCAGATCGCTCATGAAGTGGTTGGCAAAGCCCGGCATGGTCGCCGCGTCCACGTTATTTTCCTTCGAATAGCAGAATGACCAAATTTCGTCGCACTAAATGCGCTTGCTGTTCAGGCCCACAACGTTCTCGTCGTGGCGGCATGGTTCGTCCATGCCATCACTAGATCATGCGGTTACGTGGAGAGTATGCCAATTCTTATCGCGCTGGCCGATGGACGAGCATTATACTGATAATTACGTTCCAGAAGAGCCACATCAACCAGCCATGGCTCAAAAAGCCGACGCTGCACTACGATTTATCCTAGATCAATCCGTAGATGCAGGCCACGCCGTCCATCCTTTGGCTGACCTCACAAACCGGACATTTACATATGGATATGGCGCACCGTATGTAGCGCAGAAAGAACCGCTAGGATCATTCGAGCTGCAGTTCATTTTTAAAGAGAAACTGCATCGAAGTTCCTCACCATGTTTGCAGATTATGTTTCGTGCGTAGGCTATGGATAGGCTAAATCGTGCCGCGCCCATTTCGATCTGGCAACCGTTCGATCGTGTTAGGTCGCATTTTTGACCTGACAGCTTTAGGCCCCCGGCTAGATATGGTGCGAGAGCCCGAATCACATCGCCTTCATTTGGCTCAAGCTTACCCGGTACGTGCTTTCGCGCTTCGATTGCGGCGTGGTAACGGTTCAAGAACACCGACATCTTCGGGTCATTGGGATATTTTTGTTCGGCAAACTTCATGAAGCGGTCACAATCAATCCTGTCGTCTGGATTGTACTTCTTAGTCTTTTTCCGCATGTTGTTGTTGAACCAGCGGATAAGAAACGCGTTTGACTGGAGGCTTTTGCGAGCTTTTAATTGGTCGCGGGCTTTCTCAACGGCAATTGCACACCCTTTAGCAGTCATCTGCCAAACATTTGGTCCATAATGCATTTGCCGAAAGCACCCCTCAAATGCCTTCAAGCTGCGATTATTGCAAAGGCTGGCATTGGCCGGACTTGTAATAAGGAAAGTCACCCCGAGCAGGGCTCCTGATACAATCCATTTTCTCATTTTATCCCCATCCCTGATCTTACCAAGATCAGTTTGGAGGCTTTTACCGAAACGTCAATATAACGCCGCCTTGGCGCAGGGTTTCCCAAACTTGTGCAGTGGCGATCCGCTTGAGATTTAGATACACGGAATGCTGGCAGGGTGGGTGGATTGAGGCCGTGAGCGTGGAGCGGGCGCCGGGTTTCTATGAACTGATCGTTCCTGCCATATGGGTAACGTGAAGACATGGTTGTGAGCCTGATAGAGGCGGAACAAGAGTGAAACGCCCTGTGCCAGTTTTGTGCCACTCCAGCCTGCCTGTTCACGACACGTTCCGCCACTTCATGCAAGATCCTGCATGGTAAAATCAGGCGGGACTTGCGGTTTTCCGGGCGCTCGGCTATCCCGATAGGTGGGACACCCCTCCCCAACGAGGGGCATCTATCTGAGAGGATAGCCACATGAGCATGACTGACCATCCGGCCGAGCGGCCGGCCAATCCCCGTTTCTCTTCCGGCCCCTGTGCCAAGCGACCCGGTTGGGCGCTTGAGGCGCTCGGCGATGCGCCGCTTGGACGCTCGCACCGCGCCAAGGCCGGCAAGTCCAAGCTTGCCGAGGCCATCGACCTGACGCGCGAGGTGCTTCAGGTTCCCGCCGATTGCCGGATCGGCATCGTTCCCGCCTCCGACACCGGGGCCATGGAAATGGCCATGTGGTCGCTGCTCGGTGCGCGCGGCGTCGACGTTCTGGCCTGGGAGAGCTTCGGCTCGGGCTGGGTCACAGACGTGGTCAAGCAGTTGCGGCTCGACGACGTTCGCGTGCTGGAGGCCGGCTACGGCGAGATCGTCGACCTTTCGACGCCGGACTTCTCCCGCGACGTGATCTTCACCTGGAACGGCACCACCTCCGGGGTTCGGGTTCCCGACGCCGACTTCATTCCCGCCGATCGCGAGGGGCTGACGATCTGCGATGCCACCTCCGCGGCCTTCGCCCAGGATCTGGATTTCGCGAAGCTGGATGTGGTGACCTTCTCCTGGCAGAAGGTGCTGGGTGGCGAGGCCGCGCACGGCATGCTCATCCTCAGCCCGCGCGCCGTCGAGCGGCTGGAAAACCACACGCCGGCCTGGCCGATGCCGAAGATCTTCCGCCTCACCAAGGGCGGCAAGCTGATCGAGGGCGTGTTCCGGGGCGAGACCATCAACACGCCGTCCATGCTTTGCGTCGAGGACTATCTCGACGCGCTCAAGTGGGCGCAGGAACTCGGCGGCCTTCGGGGGCTCATCGCCCGCGCCGACGCCAATGCCGGCACCATCGCCGACTGGGTGGCTCGCACGGACTGGGTGGACTTCCTTGCCGCCGATCCCGCCATCCGCTCCAACACCTCCGTCTGTCTGAAGATCGTCGATCCGCGCGTCACCGCGCTCGATGCGGACGCCCAGGCGGCTTTCGCCAAGGCCATGGCCCAGGCGCTCGAGAAGGAGGGCGTTGCCCTCGACATCGGCGCCTATCGCGACGCGCCGAGCGGCTTCCGCATCTGGTGCGGCGCCACGGTCGAGGCCACCGACGTGGCGGCGCTGCTGCCGTGGCTCGACTGGGCGTTCGCCGTCGAGCTCGAGCGTATCGGCAAGCCGGCCTGACAGGTCACTTCACAAGACAGGTGTTTTCCGGTTTCCGGCAGGGGCGCGCCAGCACAGGCGTCGATGCCCCGCCGGTTCCGGCACGGAGGATTTCATCAATGGCACCCAAGGTTCTTATTTCGGACAAGCTTTCGGAAGCTGCCGTCGCCATCTTCAAGTCGCGCGGCGTCGAGGTGGACTACGAACCGGATCTCGGCAAGGACAAGGACCGGCTTCTGTCGGTCATCGGCCAGTATGACGGGCTGGCGATCCGCTCCGCCACCAAGGTGACGGAAAAGCTGCTGGCGGCGGCCGACAACCTCAAGGTCGTCGGGCGGGCCGGCATCGGCGTCGACAATGTCGACATTCCGGCGGCGAGCGCGCGCGGCGTGATCGTCATGAACACGCCGTTCGGCAATTCGATCACCACCGCCGAGCACGCCATCGCGATGATGTTCGCGGTGGCGCGCCAGATCCCCAAGGCCGACGCCTCCACCCAAGCCGGCAAGTGGGAAAAGTCCAAGTTCATGGGTGTGGAGCTGACGTCGAAGACGCTCGGCATCATCGGCTGCGGCAACATCGGCTCCATCGTCGCGGAACGTGCCATCGGGTTGAAGATGCGCGTCATCGCCTTCGATCCGTTCCTCTCGGAGGAGCGGGCGCTCGCGCTTGGGGTGGAGAAGGTCGACCTGGAGACGCTTCTGGCGCGGGCCGAGATCATTTCCCTGCACACGCCGCTGACCGACAAGACGCGCAACGTCATCGACGCGGCCGCGATCTCGAAGATGCGCAAGGGCGTCATCCTCATCAACTGCGCCCGTGGCGGGCTCGTCGACGAGGCGGCACTGCGGGACGGTCTGGAGAGCGGCCACGTGGGCGGCGCCGGCGTCGACGTCTTCGTCGAGGAGCCGGCAACGCAGAACACGCTTTTCGGCGTGCCCAATCTCGTCTGCACGCCGCATCTCGGCGCCTCGACCTCCGAGGCACAGGAGAATGTCGCGCTGCAGGTGGCCGAGCAGATGTCGGACTATCTCACCAAGGGCGCGGTTTCCAACGCGCTCAACATGCCCTCGATCACCGCCGAGGAAGCACCGCGCCTGACGCCCTTCGTCAAGCTTGCCGAGCGTCTCGGCCTGTTCGCCGGCCAGCTGACCGAGACAAGCATCACCGGGATCCGCCTCGAGTACGAGGGCGAGGTCGCCGAGATGAACGTCAAGGCGCTGACGGCGGCCGCGCTGACCGGGGTGCTGCAGCCGCTGCTGCAGACGGTGAACATGGTCTCCGCCCCGATCCTGGCACGTGAGCGCGGCATTCAGGTCGAGGAGGTGCGCCGCGCCCAGGCCGGTGCCTACGAGAGTTACATTCGCCTGACGGTCAAGACCGAGCGGCAGGAACGGTCCGTCGCGGGCACCGTCTTTGCCGACGGCAAGCCGCGCGTGATTCAGGTGAAGGGCATCAACATGGAGGCCGAACTCGGGCCCCACATGCTCTATGTCACCAACGAGGACAAGCCCGGCTTCATCGGGCAGCTCGGCACGCTGCTTGGCGAGGCGGGCGTCAACATCGCGACCTTCAACCTCGGCCGGCTGATCCAGGGCGGGGATGCCATCTGTCTCGTCGAGGTGGATGGTGAGGTGCCCGACAGCGTGCTGGAGGCCCTGGTCGCGGTGCCGCAGGTCAAGCAGGCCAAGCAGTTGCGGTTCTGAGTTCCTGAACGCGAGCCGGGCCTCAACCCGGACCGGACACAAGGAAAAGGCCGGATCGGAACCTCGATCCGGCCTTTTTGCATTGTCTGTCGTGTTGTCTGATCGATCGTCGGGCGATCAGCTCCGCGTCCAGGCGGCGACCGCCTGATCGACGGCGCGGGTGCCCGGTGTGCCCTTTTCCAGGGTCAGGATGGCGCGCTTGCCGTTCTCGTAGAGCATGGGGATGTCGATCCAGCCCCTGTCCTTGAGAAGCGACAGGTTGCGCTCCTGCTCGTCCGGAACATTGGACAGGGCAACCCAGAAGAAGCCGTCGTTGACCTTCACCGAAGCGCCGATCAGCGCTTCGCCGCGTGCCTCCTCGGTGGTCTTCATGACGAGACCGGGGACCTCGTCCACACCGCGCCCGGCAAAGCCGGACGGCAGGTCGAAGCTGATCTCGAGCAGATGGCTCGCCGGCAGGGAGCTGTCGCGGTTCGGCTTGAGCGACAGGTTGGCCGTGATGCCGCGCTCCGGCACCTCGACGCGGATGCGAAGCACCGTCTCCGTGACGCCGTCCGTGGTTTCTTCGCTCACGCTCCACACGGTCTGGCCGGCCGATGCCTGGCCAGCGCTGCCGGGCTGTGCGCCTTCCTCATACAGGATGGCGCGCTGCGCGACGATACCGCTGCCGTTGTCGGCGGTTGCCGCAGGGGCCTGAGGCGTGGCCGGTGTTGCCTGCGGCGTTTCGGCGGGAGCCTCCTCGGACGCGGCCGGGGTTTCCGGCTGCTGGTCGGACGCGGCGGGCGTTTCCGGGGCCTGCGCGGTCTGCTCCGCCGGGGTCTCGGTTGCCTGCGAGGTCACGTCGCGGCGCGGCTGCTGGGCAGGGGCGGTGGACTCCGCCGCACTGCTCTGACCACCCGGTGTCGAGGGCGTGATGCGCGTCGTGCTCACCGAGCGCGCATCGGGCGCGACGGCCGTCTCGCCGTTCTCGAGCAGGCGTGCGCTGTTCTTGCGCGGGCCGGAGTCCTCTTCAGCCGGCTGGTCGGCGGGCTGCTCGGCCGTGCGGGTGGGCTCGTTCGCCGCCGGCGTGTCGTCGCCGGCAAAGAGATCCATGATGGTGTTGCGCTGCGAATAGCCGATTGCCGCCACGCCGACGAGCAGCAGGAGCACGGCGACACCACCGAGAATGGAGGGAAGGCGCGAGGTGCGCATCGAGCCGTCGAGGCCGGCCATGGCGCGCTCGGCGCGTGCATCGGAGCGCTTGCGGTTGCGATCGCGACGGGAAGAGCCGCCCGGCGCCGCATCGGTGGAGGCCGTGAGAGAGGGCTCCGCGCGGGGGGATTCGGTCGCAGGTGTTTCGCTGCCACCGGTCCCGAGGCTGGGCTCGCGGCGCTGGCCGTTGCCGCCGGCATCGGAGGGCCCGTCCTGGCGCTTGCGCGCCGACACGGTGTCGTCGACGGGTGTAGCCGGGGCCTTGATCTCCGGTGCCGGAGCTTCCGTGGAGGCGGCCGGTCGTGGCGCCGGGGCCCTGGGCTCGGTTGCCCGGGGTTCCGCGGGGCGAGGCTCGGTTGTCCGGGGCTCGGGAGCACGTGGCGCGGGGGCGGCGGGCTCCGCCGCACGCGGTGCGGGAGCCTCCTCGGGCTGCTGGTCCACTTCCGGTTCGGCGGGAGCGGGCGGCGGTGCCTTTGGCGCGGGTGCTGCCGGAGCCTGGGCGGGGCGGGAGGACAGGCCCAGCGAATCGCGGGCGGCTTCCGCCTCGACCCGGCGGATGCTTTCCTCCAGCCGGAGCTGTTCGGCCGTTATTTCCGACGGCGAAAGCGGCGGATCATAGCCTTTCAGCTGCGCGACGATGGCCTTGCGGGCGCGCTGGTAGATCTCGCGCCGCGCCGCTCCGGTGTTCTCCGGAAGGGCGGCCACGGTTTTTTTCAAAACCGGATAGTAATCTGCCATGTTTTCAACTCGTCATCGCCGCATACAGCTCCTCCCGCCGGCCGGCGGGAGGAGAATCAACGCTTAATCCTGAAAAGGATTCTGAACAAGGATTGTGTCATCCCGCTCGGGCGAGGTCGAGAGCAACGCGACCGGTGCCCCGATAAGCTCCTCGACATGCCGCACATATTTGACCGCCTGGGCCGGAAGGTCGGCCCAGCTGCGCGCGCCCTCGGTGGATTCCTTCCAGCCCGGCAGCGTTTCGTAGATCGGCTTCACGCGGGCCTGCGCGCCCTGGGAGGCGGGCAGGTGGTCGATGCGCTTGCCGTCGAGCTCGTAGGCGACGCAGATCTTGATTTCGTCCAGCCCGTCCAGCACGTCGAGCTTGGTCAGCGCGATGCCGTGAATGCCGTTGATGCAGCACGACTGGCGCACCAGCACCGCGTCGAACCAGCCGCAGCGCCGCTTGCGGCCCGTTACCGTGCCGAACTCGTGGCCGCGCGTGCCGAGGAAGTTGCCGACCTCGTTGTCCTGCTCGGTCGGGAAGGGGCCTTCGCCGACGCGGGTCGTGTAGGCCTTGGTGATGCCGAGCACATAGCCGATGGCACCGGGGCCGAGGCCGCTGCCGGCGGCCGCCTGGCCCGACACCGTGTTGGAGGACGTGACGAACGGGTAGGTGCCGTGGTCGATGTCGAGAAGCGTGCCCTGGGCCCCCTCGAAGAGGATGCGCTTGCCGTCGCGGCGCGCGGTGTCGAGCAGCGCCCAGCCGGTGCGCACGAAGGGCAGCAGCTTGTCGGCGACGCTTTCCAGCTCCGCATAGATCGTCTCGCCGGCGATCTCCGGCTCGCCCAGGCCACGGCGCAGGGCGTTGTGATGGGTCAGAAGACGGTCGATCTTGGCCGGCAGCGTCTTGAGGTTGGCGAGATCCAGCACGCGGATCGAACGGCGGCCGACCTTGTCTTCATAGGCCGGGCCGATGCCGCGCTTGGTGGTGCCGATGCGTGCGCCGGGCGATGCCGCGCCTTCGCGCAGGGCGTCGAGCTCACGGTGCAGCGACAGGATGAGCGTCGCGTTTTCGGCGATGGCCAGCGTGTCGGGGCTCACCGACACGCCCTGCTCGGCGAGACGGGTGATCTCGGCCACCAGCGCGTGCGGGTCGATCACCACGCCGTTGCCGATGACGGACAGCTTGCCGCGCACCACGCCGGAGGGCAGCAGCGAGAGCTTGTAGCTCACACCGTCGATGACGAGCGTGTGGCCCGCGTTGTGGCCGCCCTGGAACCGCACGACGACGTCGGCCTGTTCGGACAGCCAGTCGACGATCTTGCCTTTTCCCTCGTCACCCCACTGAGACCCGACGACGACGACATTGGCCATGGCACCATTTCCCCATGAACTGAAGAGTCCTGTGTGGCGGCGTCATGAGCGCCCGCGCACACGAAAAACCCCGGTTTGCTGACCGGGGCGTTGCGACCGGACTATAGCGACGGTTTTCGTGAATGACGACCCCTTGCAGCGTCATTCGGGCGCTCCTTGAGAGCTTTTTCAGTCCTTTTCACCCGCCGGCCGGTCGTTTCGTGCGGCATTTCGCCCGCGATCGGCGCGCGAGGCGCCCGCCAGACGGAAGATCACCGGCGAGGTGCGCAGGAGCCAGACGAAGCGGCCGCGCCGGTTCGCCGGAACGCCCTCGCGCGACACCAGCCGCACGCCGACGAAGGCGACGAAGGCGAGATGCAGCACGGCGGTGTATATGAAGAAGGCCGAGGGGCCGAAGCGGTCCATGACGGCGGAGGCCAGCAAGGGGCCGCACATGGCGCCGAGCGCGAAGAACATGGTCAGTCCGGCCGCGAGCTCCACGTACTGGCCGGGTCGCGCATGGTCGTTGGCATGGGCCGCGGAGAGCGAATACAGCGGCAGGGCGAAGCCGCCGAAGAGAAACGCGCCGGCGAAGATGGCGCCGGGCGTGGTGACGCCGGACAGGAACAGGCAGGAGAGGCCGGCGCCGGCGGTCGCCAGCATCAGGACGTGGCGGCGGTCGGTTCTGTCGGAGGCCCAGCCGAGGGGGAACTGGAATATCGCGCCGGCCAGCACCCACAGGCTGATCAGCAGCGCCAGTCCGTCGGCGTCCATGCCGATGCCCTGCGCATAGACCGGGCCGACCGTCCGAAAGGCGCCGTTGGTGAGGCCGATGGTCAGGCAGCCGACGGCCGCGACCGGCGAGATGCGCCAGATCGAGAAATAGTTGATGCGCGTGACGTCGGAGACCGGCGGATTGCCTTCCCGTGCAAGCGAGACGGGAATGAGGGCGGCGCAGAACAGGAGCCCGGTCATGACCAGGATTTCCGGCCCGCCGCCGCCGAAGGCCGGCAGCAGGAACTGGCCGCCGGTGATCGCGCCCAGGTCGACGATGCGATAGATGCTGAGGATCCGGCCGCGTTCCGCGTTGGAGGACAGCGCGTTGAGCCAGCTCTCCAGCACCATCGCCGTGCCGCAGAAGGCGATGCCGCTCACCAGCCGCGAGGCGGCCCAGGAGAGGCCGGCCGGGGTCACCACGAGCGACAGGATCGCGATGGCGTTGAGCGCGGCGAGCGCCGAAAACACCCGGATGTGGCCGACGCGCCGGATGAGAAGCGGCGTCAGCAGGACGCCCAGAATGAAGCCGGCGTAATAGGCCGAGCCGAACAGGCCGATCGCCGTGTCGCTCAGTCCGTTCAGCCGGCCGCGCACCGCGATCACCGTCATGGCGAGACCGTTGGCGCCCAGAAGCAGGGCGGCCGCCACCAGGAGCGGCACGAGGCGGGACAGAAGCGGCGCGAGCCCCGGTGCCGCCGGGCCTGAAGGTCCCGCGCCGGACTGCGGCTGTGGCTGGTGGTCGGGAGCGTCGGGCATGGCGGAAGAGGTCGCGGCGGGCTGTGATCTGGATGCGCCGCGATGCGGGGCAGGGAAAGAGTGGCCCCTTGCGAAGGCATCGGCAAGCGGCAACTTCAGGGCCGCTCGCCTTTCGGGTGGGGCCGCCCCGCGTGCTTCGGTAGACCGGTCGGATCGCCCGGTTTCAAAGGAGTTCCCCATGAGCCCGCGCCACTGGCTTTTGCTGCTTGCCCTGTCGCTGATCTGGGGGGCGACCTTTCCGATCGCGAAATACTCCGTCGGCACCATACCGCCGCTGGTGCTGACCTTCTTCCGCGTGCTTCTGGCGGCGCTGACGCTTCACATGGTGCTGCGCCTGCGTGGTATCGCCTTCCCGCTGGAACGCCGGCTGTTCGGCGCTTTCCTGCTCATGGGGCTTCTCAACAACGCGATCCCCTTCTCGCTGATCTTCTGGGGGCAGACGGTGCTGCCGGCGAGCCTCGCCTCGATCCTGAACGCGACGACGCCGATCTTCACCGTGCTCGTGGCGTCGCTGGTCTTCGGGCAGGAACGGCTCGCCGCGCATCGGGTCGCGGGCATTCTCATCGGCTTTCTCGGCGTCGCGATACTGCTGGCGGCGGGGCTCGACGTGGGGATCCTGCAAGGGGTGGCGGGGGCCCCGCCCTGGGCACAGCTCTTGTGCCTGGGTGGCGCGCTTTCCTATGCGTTTGCCGCGTCTTTCGCCAAGCGGTTCAGGGGGATGCCGGTTCTTGTCTCGGCCGCCGGCCAGCTCACCGGCTCGAGCATCATCATGGCGCCGCTGGCATTCGCGCAGGCCTTCGGCCTCATCGGGGGCGGATCATTTCGGTTCGAGGTCGCCGGACCGGGCGTCTGGATGGCGGTTGTCGCGCTCGGGGTCGTGTGCACCGCGCTCGCCTATCTGATCTACTTCCGCCTGCTCGTGGAGGCGGGGGCGACCAATGCCTCTCTGGTCACGCTGCTCGTTCCCGTATCGGCCTGCCTGATCGGCGCCGTTGCACTGGGTGAAACGCTGGGCCTGCCGCAGCTCATCGGCATGGGGCTGCTGCTGCTGGGGCTTGTCGTGCTTGACGGACGGGTGCTTCGCGGCGCGCGCGCAGGTCAGGCCGGCGTGTCCGCGGGCAGCACGGAGACCCGTTCGGCGAAGCGGTCGTAGAAGTCGGAAAGCTTGCCGTCGGCGGCCTCGCGACAGGCGGCGAGACAGCTTTCGGCAAGGCCGCGATCGCGTGCCTCGATGGCCGCGACAAGGCGCTCGTGCCGCTCGGCCAGGATCTTGAAGGCGGGGCTTTTGGCAAGGGCAGGATCGCCGACGAGGGCGAAGAGCTTGATCGGCACGCTCTTGCCCTTCAGCGGGATGGCGCCGGCTTCCAGAAAGGCGAAGTCCGGTGCGGCGAGGGCGGTGTCCTGCGAGACCACGCAGTCGGCGCCCACCGCCTTGCAGCTCGACTCGATCCGAGCCGCCACGTTCACGGCATCGCCGATCACCGAGTAGTTGAAGCGCCTGTTTGAGCCCATGTTGCCGACGCAGGCCTCGCCCGTGTTGAGGCCGACGCCGATGCGCACGTTCTTCGTGGGAAGGTCGCGGGCCTGGAAGCGGAAGGCGTCCTCGGCGTTGAGCCTGTCGACGATCGCGACCATGTCGAGCGCGGTGCGGCAGGCGAGGCGGGCGTGATCCTCCACCGTCATCGGAGCGTTCCAGAACGCCATGATGCTGTCGCCGATGTATTTGTCGATGGTGCCTTCGTTGTTCTGGATCTCGTCCGAAAGCGGCGACAGGAGCGCGTTCAGGAAGGCCACGAGATCGGTTGGCGTGAGCTGTTCGGAGATCGGCGTGAAGCCGCGCACGTCCATGAACAGGATGGTCATGTCGCGCATTTCGCCGCCCAGCTTGAGCGCGTCGGGTGCGGTTTCCAGCCGTCTGACCATCTCGGGTGCCAGGTATTGGCCGAAGGCGGCGCGCACGAAACGTTTCTCGCGCTCGGTCAGGAAATAGAGCAGGGCGGTGGTCGCGGCATAGACCACGAACAGATTGGCAAGGGTCGGGTAGACCGGATCGAGCAGAAGACCCTGCGTGCGGAAGAGATGAAGCGCACCGCCGTAGACGAGCGCCGCCAGAACGCCACCGACGAGAGCGGCCCAGATGGCGCCGAGCCAGACGACGAGGGCGATCACCGCGATGCCGATCAGGACCGTGGCGATGATCTCGGCTCCGTCGGCCCAGTCGGGGCGTGACAGGAAGATGCCCGAAAGGATCTGTTCGGCGGCCTGGGCATGAACGGAGACGCCCGGCACCAGGTCGCCGAGCGGGGTGGTGCGGATGTCGTAGAGGCCGACCGACGAGGTGCCGATGAAGACCACATGCCCCTGGAAGAGCTGGACGAGGTGCGCGCGTTTCGACGGGTCGAGGACGTCGGCGGCGGAGACGTAGCGATCCGCCCGGTCCTCGTTGAAATAGACCCAGAACTCGCCCTGGCCGGTGGTCGGGAAGGGGATTGCGCCGACCTTGATGTCGGTCACTTCCGGAGCCCGGCCCGAGATTTCCCCGGAGGCGTCCGACGAGCGCACGATGAAGCCGCTCGCGCCCTGCGCCACCCGCAGCGCCTCCATGGCGAGGCTGGGATAAAGCGTCCTGCCATCGGTAAAGACCATGGGGATACGGCGCACGATGCCTTCCGTGTCCCGGCTCGACAGGCTGACGCCCCCGTCACCGGCGGCGCTTTCGACAAGTTCGGGCAGGCTGTTCAGCGTCGAGGCGAAGGCGGGGACGCTTGCCGCCGGGTTCGAGCCGGCATAGGCGATGCCGGCCTTGAGCTCCGGTCGTCCGCCGCTGTCGTCCGGCAGGACGGCAAACCCGAGCACGACCGGCGCGTTTCCGATTGCCTTGGCGAAGACGCGGTCCGTGTCTCGCAGGCTCAGCTTCAGGGCATCCAGCGCTTCCGGAGGGACGTTCGCACTGCCCTCGCGCGACAGTTCGGGCACATAGGAGTGGGGCGACAGGCGGTCGGGCTCGGCAAAGATCACGTCGTAGGCGATCGCGGCCGCGCCCATGTTGGCCAGTGCCATGGTCAGGTCCGCCAGACGGTCGCGGCGCCAGGGCCACTGGCCGAACCGCTCCAGGGACGCTTCGTCGATATCGACGATGCGGACCGGATACTCTCCCTGGGGGCGGGGCCAGAGGCGCTGATATCCGTCGAACCCGATCAGCCGGATGGAGGTGACAAATCCGGGATCGACCGCGCGCAGGACCGTCACGGCGAGAAGAAAAAGCCCCGCGACGGAGACGATCGTCAGCCGCTTGCGCCGGGTGATCCGCATGTCCGCTTTCCCGCCTTGTCCCCGGTCCTGCCAGCCCGGGCTATTATCCTGCGACGCAACGGGCTACCCCCGGCGCGGCGCGGAACGGTCCGCGCGGGCGACAGGGTAAAGCATTTCGCAGCGCAAGAAAGCACCTTGCCGGCAGGCGGACCGCCGCCGGAAGGACATGCGAAACGGTATGGACGCCGCCGCGTCCCCGGGGATCAGTCGGGGGAGGCCAGCTCGGCCGGGCGACGGTCCAGTTCGCGGGCGCTTTTTTGAACCGCCTTCTGCACCTTCTCGAAGGCGCGGACCTCGATCTGGCGGACGCGCTCGCGGCTGACGCCGAACTCGCCCGAGAGGTCCTCGAGCGTCATCGGGTCCTCCGACAGGCGGCGGGCCTCGAAGATGCGGCGTTCACGGTCGTTGAGCACGCCCATGGCGTCGCCGAGCATCTTGCGGCGCATGTCGAGCTCTTCCTGCTCGGCGATCATGGATTCCTGGCTGTCGCTCTCGTCGACGAGCCAGTCCTGCCACTCGCCGCTGTCCGCCTCGGCGCGGATCGGTGCATTGAGCGAGGCATCGCCGGCAAGCCGCCGGTTCATCGAGACGACCTCGTTCTCGCTGACGCCGAGCTTGGTGGCGATCTCCGAAACCTGGTGCGGCTTGAGGTCACCCTCGTCGAGCGCCTGGATCTTGCCCTTGAGGCGGCGGAGATTGAAGAACAGCCGCTTCTGGTTGGCGGTCGTGCCCATCTTCACCAGCGACCAGGACCGCAGGATGTATTCCTGGATCGCGGCCTTGATCCACCACATGGCATAGGTGGCGAGACGGAAGCCCTTGTCGGGCTCGAAGCGCTTGACCGCCTGCATCAGGCCGACGTTGCCTTCCGAGACGACCTCGGAAATGGGCAGGCCGTAGCCGCGGTAGCCCATGGCGATCTTGGCGACCAGACGCAGATGCGAGGTCACCAGCCGCTCGGCCGCGGCCGGATCGCCGTGCTCCTTGTAACGCTTGGCGAGCATGTATTCTTCCTGCGGTTCCAGCATGGGAAACCGCCGGATCTCGTCGAGGTAACGGCTGAGGCCGCCCTCTCCGGACGTGATGGCCGGAATGTTCTGGGCCATGAACTGCACCCTCCTCTTGCCGGTCCCGCCTGGCAGTCCGGGACATCCGTCCCGGTCAGGCTTTGCGGCGACCGTGTCGTCCCGCCCGCACCTCGCCGGCCCCGGTCGGGTCCCGGGCCATGTCGCGGGTGCTTTCGGGACATCCCGAAACCGGCGCCCTGTCGGCACGCCGGATTTCCGAATATAGGGACGAAATCGACAAAATCAGGGCTCTAAATTGCAAAAATTGAGTCTCAGATGCGCCGAATTGATTCAAGCAGGCGCGTCAGGTCCTCCGGCAGCGGGCTTTCGAAGCGCATCGTTTCGCCGCTGGCGGGATGGGCGAAGGCGAGCAGGCCGGCATGAAGCGCCTGGCGGGGAAAGGCATCGACCACGGCGCGGATATCCTCGGGCAGGCGTGCCGACTTGGTGCGGAAGTGGGCGCCGTAGTCCTGGTCGCCGATCAGCGGGCTGCCGATATGGGCCATGTGCACGCGGATCTGGTGGGTGCGGCCTGTCTCCAGGCGGCAGGCAAGCCGGGAGGCGACCGGCGGCGCGTCCTGCGGACCGAAGCGCTCGATCACCTGCCAGTGGGTCACGGCGTGGCGACCCGAACCGCCGGAGCGCACCACGGCGATCTTCTGGCGATTGGCGGAGGACCGGGCGAGGTCGGCGTCCACCGTGCCGCGCAGGCGGCCCGGCGCGCCCCACACGAGCGCGGTGTACTCGCGCTCCAGCGGGCCGGTGCGGCCATGGTCGGCGAACTGGGCGGACAGAGCCTGATGGGCGGCGTCGGTCTTGGCGACGACGAGAAGGCCGCTGGTGTCCTTGTCGAGACGATGGACGATGCCCGGCCGCTTCACGCCGCCGATGCCCGACAGGCTGTCACCGCAGTGATGCAGCAGTGCGTTGACCATGGTGCCGGACCAGTTTCCAGGGCCCGGATGCACGACGAGGCCGGCGGGCTTGTCGATGACGATGAGGTGTTCGTCTTCGTGGACGACGGCAAGGGGGATGTCTTCCGGTTCGGGCTCCGCCGCCTCCGGCTCGGGCAGCACGAGACCCAGCGTCTCGCCCGCGTTGACCCGGTATTTGGGCTCGACTATGGTCCGCCCGCCGACGTCCACCCGCCCCTCGCGAACGAGGGTCTGCAGGCGGCTGCGGCTGAGCTCCCCGACATGGCGGGCCAGGCAGGCATCGAGCCTCATGCCGGCGTCCTCGACGCCGACCACGACCTCGATGCGCCCCGCGCTCGGGCTTTCCCCTAGAGGGTCATTCACACTGGACTTCGACATGACACATCCGGATTTGGACGACGATCACGACAAGGAAGCGCCGCTCGATCCGGCAATGGAGCGCCTGCAGGCGCGCCTCAAGCGGCTTCTGGGCTTCTCGACACTCGTGATGGGTCTCGGCTTTGTCGCGGTGTTCGCCGCCATCCTCTACAAGCTGAGTGAAGGCGGTTCCGCTCCGGACGCCGCCTCTATAGCCGCAACCATCCTGATCGACAAGAACGAGCAGGTCACCAGCATGAGCTACATCGATGGCCGGCTGGTGCTGCTTCTGTCGGACGGCGACGCGAGTCGGCTGCTGCATGTCGACCCGGCAACGGGCAAGGTGCTCGGCGAAACCGCTTTCGTCGCGCGCTAGAGGCGCTAGCGGTCCAGGAGCGGACGGCGGGTTATCCACCGCCGTCCACATGGCAAAGGGCCGGTTTCAGCCATTTCGCCCGTGCCCGGGGCGCGGGCGTCCTCGCAGCCGGCAAAAAAATCGCGTGGAACCAGACGCGCAGGCTTGCAATCGGCAAGGGGAGGCGGTAGATACCCGCCTCGTCACCAACGACCTGCCGACGCCCCCATCGTCTAGCGGTCTAGGACGCCGCCCTCTCACGGCGGAAACAGGGGTTCGAGTCCCCTTGGGGGTGCCAATTCCTTGAACGACGCTCGACAGAGCGTCCGGGATCTGGCCGGCAAGAAGGCGCAAAGGCGCGGCAGGCGATCGACGCTTTCCTTGAAATTTCAGATTGTTTCCGCGCAATCGGCACATGTTCCGGTCTCGTGTGTAGTCGCCCGCGTGATGACGCGCGCGTCCTGCGGGACGTCCGCGCGTGAGCCCGTTCAAGAGCGTCCAAGAGCCTGTTCAAGCAGCGGTGCGAGGCGCTCCGACTGGGCTTCCGCGCCTTTTTCCGTGAGATGATAGGTGGTGTCGTAGTACCAGTCGACGGGCACACGCGCGCTGGCGGCGTTGCCAATGGTCTCGATGCCGAGGCGCGCGGCCTCCGCCAGCATGTCGGCGGCAAGTTTTTCGACGCCGTCGTTGCAGGGCAGGTCGGGAAATTGCACCGGGCGCAGGATGAGCCGTACCCGGGCGGTCTCGGCCATGGTCCTGGCCTGCCGCAGGATTTCCTCGTTGATGGACTCCGTCGTTGTGGTGAAGCACAGTTTTTCCGCCGTCATCTGGTGCGGGCGGGCGATGCCCACATCGCCGTGGGCCGTCATGACGGACACTGAGTAGGGACCGTGGCGACGCATTCCGAAGCCTGCGGTGAGGCCCGTGGGCATCGTCAGCACCTGAAGCATCGTGGACGGGGCGATGACCGAGAGGTCGCCGATGGCCAGACGCAGGCCGCTCGACAGATCGGTGTCGAGGGAGCGCTCCAGAAGCGTGTCGTACTCGGGGGACCAGACCACCGTGTCTCCGGGCGCCGATGCGTCCACGGCCAGGCGCAGATTGGTGATTGCGCCCATGCCCGCGTGAAGGCCGAAATTCATTACCGGTCGGTCGAGCGTGCGTGACAGCCACCCCGCATCCAGTCCGAAATAGGTTGCCGAGCCACCCGCCAGCACCACGCGCGGGCGTGGCAGGGCCGCAAGGCGCTCGCGCTTGGCCTCGTACCAGCTTCGGATGGATGCGATCTCACGGCCCGGAAAGGCGGCGCTGAAGGCGAGCTTCACCGGCAGCAGGACAAGAAGCGCGATCACAAAGGCGCGCAGGAAGGGCGTGCCGCCCGTTGCCGGGTCCTTGAAGCGGGAGAGGTCCGGGGGCGTTGCGGTCATGGTCAGAACTGGAAATAGATGAAGGGGCTCGGCCGCGCCAGCAGCGAGATGGTGAACCAGGCGGCCAGCGCCAGCACCACGGCGAAGGCCGTCGTGGGGGCGACGAGATTGGTACCGGCGAACCGGGCCAGCGGGCCGAACGCGGGCAGGCGCACGGGCCCGAAACGGGCAAGCATGTGGGTGTTGGGCGCCAGGAAGCACAGCGAAAACAGCAGCACGATCAGGATCAGCGGCTGGTGGATCCGCGAGGCGCGAAGGACTTCGCCGTCGACCGCCGACACGCCGATGGCGGCGAAGGCATTCGCCACCGTACCGTCGCCAAGCCATGCGGCGGGAAGCGAGACACCGTTGACGCCGAACATGGCCGAAAGTACATGCAGTGCGCCGCCCACGGTTTCGGCGCGGAAGAAGACCCAGGCCGAAACCACCGCAAGCAGCGTCAGGATGTGGGCGAGCGCGGGATGGGCGAAGGGGTCGTGGGTGATGAGCCCCGCTTTCCCGAGATCGCGCCAGGCGTGGTTGACGATGATGAAGCCGGCGTGGGCCAGCCCCCAGATCACGAACGTCCAGCCGGCGCCGTGCCAGATGCCGCCGACAAGCATGACGAGGAAGATGTTCCTGTACCGGATGGCGATCCCGCGCCGGTTTCCGCCAAGGGGTATGTAGAGATAGTCGCGCAGGAAACGGGACAAGGTGATGTGCCAGCGTTGCCAGAACTCGATGATGCTGGCCGCCTTGTAGGGGGAGTTGAAGTTGATCGGCAGCAATATGCCGAAGAACAACCCCAGCCCGAGTGCCATGTCCGAATAGGCCGAGAAATCGAAGTAGATCTGCAGTGTGTAGGACAGCGCGCCGATCCAGCCTTCCAGCGGGGTCAGCGGCACGGCCTTTTCGGCCGCGTCGAAGACGGGGCCGGCAAAGGCTGCCATGGCGTCGGCAAGCGCGATCTTCTTGAACAGGCCGGCGGTGAAGTAGACGACGCCGGTGGCGGCCATGGCCCGGCGGGCATCCCGGTCCGGCGGGTGGCGGAACTGCGGCATCATCTCCTTGTGGTGGACGATCGGACCCGCGATGAGCTGCGGAAAGAAGGAGATGAAAAGCGCGTGGTCGAGAAGGCTCGGCGCCCTTGTGTCATGCTTCCAGGCGTCGGCGAGAAACGCGATCTGCTGAAAGGTGTAGAAGGAAATGCCGATGGGCAGGACGATCTGCGCCAGATGAATGTCCAGGCCAAAGGCGGAACTGATCTCGCCCACGAGGAAGTTGACGTACTTGAAGTAGACCAGCGCGGCCAGATTGAGTGTCACGCCGAGTGTGAGAAGCGCCGCCCGTCCGCGACGCCGGGCCCGGTCCATCGACAGGAGGCGGTGGCCGATCGCGTAGTTGATCAGGATCGACGCGACGAGGATCAGAAGGTGCGGGGGGCTCGCCCAGCCGTAGAAGACGAGCGAGGCGAGCACGAGAAAGGCGCGACCGGCGCGCTCGGGCGCGAAGCGCCGCAGAAGCAGGAAGCCTGCAAGAACGACTGGCAGAAAGCCGAACAGGAAGACGGGCGAAGGGAACAGCATTCAGGCAGCGGCTCTTGGCTGGAGCGGCCCGGCGCGGGACGTCCGCGCACGGGACCTCATGACGACGCCGGGCCGTCCGTGCCGGTGGCGCGGGCCTTGGCATCTTCCTTCATTCTTCCGCGCGCGGCGCGGATGCGCGCTGCCAGCGACTGGGTGCGCTCCGTGCCACGGCTTCCGGCGCCCTTGCGCGCGGGTATCGCGGCATCCGCGTCGTCGGCTGCGTCCGTTGCGCCGTCACTCCGGTCCGGGCCGGAGGCTGCGGTGTCAGGGGTAGAGGTGCCCGGGGCGGAAGCATCAGGGGCTACCGCCGCTTCCAGGGCCGCGAGATCCTCGTCCGAGCCGAGGTTGGCGACGATCCCGGCGGCCAGTTCGGACAGTTCGTCCCGCAGCGCCATGAGATCATCATTGGAATGAAGGTCGGCCCGAAGGCGCGCATTGTCCGCCTCGAGCCGCGAGACGCGCGCCGCCATCTGGCCCGCGCGGTCGCCGTTGGGATCGCCGGAGGTCGTGGAACCGGGCTCCCCGTCCGCCAGGATCGACAGGCGCGCGATCTCGGCGCGCGCCGCGACGAGATTTGACTCGGCGGCGAAGAGGCGATCGTCGCGCGTGCGCAACTCCTTGCGCAGCAAGGCCGTTTCCTCGTCCGTTGAGGTCTTCCGGGGCTTGTCGCCGGATGCGTTCGGGGACGCGGCGGAGGTGGCCGCGTCGCGCTCGCGCCGCAGTGCCTCGATCTCGCTCTTCAGGGTGCCGACCTCGCCCTCAAGCCGGGCGATCTCGGCAAGATCCGCGCTCCGGTCGACAGCCGGTTCGCCAGCGGCGGCGGGCTCCATGGTGTCGACGGACGCGGCGGGCTGACCGGTCTCCGTCTCGGGGCGCGAGGCGAGGCGCTGCACCGTGCGCTCCAGCTCGCGAACCCTGGCGCGGGCCCGTGCCAGGGCTTCTTCGTGTTCGACGAGCTCCTGGCGCAGTCCGTCCTCGCGCGCATTCGCCTCGGAAAGTGCCTGTTCGCGGGACGCGAATTCCTTGCGCAGATCGTTGGCGATCGCCTCGGCCCGGTCGCGGGCGAGACGGTTTTCCGCCGCCGATCTCTGCAGGCGCTCGACGCCGGCCTCGAGCCTGCGGTACGCGACTGCGTGGCTCGCGCGCAGGCCGCCGATCTCGGCGCGCACCTCGGAATGGGTCATGGGGGTCGTGGCCTCGACCGCGCGGCGGGTCAGGCGAACCGCGCGCCGCCAGACGGCCGGCAGGATCGCGATCGCCAGCAGGCCGGCGATGCAAAACCCGAGAGCCACATACATCGCCGCTTCAATCAAGACGGATCACCCACTTCAACACCCGGCCGCGCGGCATGTTCCGGGGCCGGAAGGTCGCATGGCGCCGGGACGCGACGCGGGTCGATATGGCCGCAGCCGCCCGTCCTGCTCACCCTGATGCCGGCCACGTCTTCCGTCCTCGTCGCCTCGGGGCCGGTGTATGGCCCGGATCAATGCCCGGGCTCCGGCCTCCGGCTCGACCGGGTCGTCCGGTCGGACCATTCGAACTGCATATCTGACCAATCCGTCCGCCGGCGTTGCCTGCGCGAAACGGTGCCCCGGGATGGCGGTTCGGGTTCGCCGCGTGCGGCATGACAAAAGCCGCTTCGCGAGGAATGACCCTCCGTCATCCTGCCAAGACCGTCTTCTGATTACCCGACATGAGGGCTTGCGCCAAGTCGGGAGCCGGCCCGGAGGCGCTTTTTCGCAAGCATCGCGGCGCGGGTGTCACGCCGCGATGCGGATGCGCGTTCCGGGAAAGCGACGGGTCAGAACGGATTCCAGGTCGGTTTGTCGGTGAACTTGAGGTAGCCGACGTTGACCCCGAGCCGGGCACCGAGGCCGGCGCGCACCGGCACGACGTAGATGTCGTGGTTGGACAGGACGGTCATGCCGAAGCCGCCGACGAGATAGGCGGAGCCGTTGACGCCGACATAGCGGCGGAAGATCGCCGAGGTGTCGGGAAGATTGTAGACCAGCATCATGACGCGGGCGCCGTCGCCGCCGAAGTCCCAGCCGAAGGAGGGGCCCTGCCAGAACACCTTGTGGGTGCCGGCGTTGCGTGTGTAGAGCGCGCCCTCGCCATAGCGTGCGCCGGCGAGGATGGCGCCCGAGCCTTCCTCGCCCAGAATGTAGCCGTTGGGCTGTCCGTACTGCTGCACGGCACGTTCGATCACCGAAGCCAGGCCACCCGAAATCTGGCCGAAGAAGCGGTGTCCGGCACCCACCAGCTCATCCTGGCTGTATTGTTCGGGAGCCTGCGCGCGTGCGCGGTCCGGGGCACCGGCAAGCGCCAGGGCGAATGCAAGGGCAAGGGTCGCCGCGAGCCGCCCGGAAAAGGCGAGGGAAACCGCGCGTGCTGCTCTCATGTCGTTTGTTCCTTCCCGCTGGTCCTTCAAGGCCAGCCCGGCGACGCAGGCCGTTTCCCGCTTGCCGTTCCGCCCGGTCCGGGCGGCGGTCATGCCGGCAGACGGTTGCCGGGCAAGGGGAATCGGGGACACACTCGCGAGCAAGCGTCGTCGGGGCTGATTCGGTGTCAGAGTGTAAGCGAAATCGGAAGACATTATGGTGGTGGGCGCATAGCCGTCGCGCCTGCGTCCTGCTCCTCGCCCTCGCGGTTTTCGCGGCCGCTGCGGCGGGTGGCGCGCAAGCGGTCCGGGCGAGCGATTTCGCCACCGATCCCATGCGCGGCTACGCGCTCGGCGGACGCGATCCGGTCGCCTATTTCACGCAGCACAAGGCGGTGGAGGGGTCGGAGCGCCATGAGCTTTCCTGGGGTGGCACGCGCTGGATCTTCCGCAACGAGGGCAACCGTGCCGCCTTCGAGAAGGCCCCGCTCGTCTATGCCCCCGCCTTCACCGGCTGCGACCCCTTCGCGCTCGCGGACGGTTTCGTCGTGTCCGGGAACCCGGCGCTGTTCGCGCTCTACCGGAACCGGCTGCTCCTGTTCCACTCCGACATCAACCGGTTTCTGTTTCTTGCCGACCCCCAGAACCTGTGGGACATGGCGCTTGGAAACGCCGGCCGGCTGGGATGCGAGCCGTGACACCGACCGGCCTGCGCCTTGGCAGCATCCTGACGCAGGTGTAACGCTTTTCCCGAATCCGCGAATCACGCGGCCGACGCAAGCCCTCTCGAGGACGACGCCATGACCTCCATCGACGATCTCAGCGCCCTGGATCTCGCCGCCCTTGTCGCAAGCCGGGTGTGCCACGACATCATCTCGCCGGTTGGCGCGATCACCAATGGTCTCGAGGTTCTCGACGAGGAGAACGCCGAGGACATGAAGGAATTCGCCATGGACCTGATCCGCAAGAGTGCGCGGCAGGCCTCGGCGAAGCTCCAGTTCGCCCGTCTCGCCTTCGGCGCGGCAGGGTCCGCGGGCGCGGAGATCGACCTGGGCGATGCCCATTCGGTGGCCGCCGGGTTCCTTGCCAACGAAAAGGCGGACCTCGACTGGCAGGTTCCCCGGCTGCTGATGCCCAAGAACCGGGTCAAGCTTCTCCTGAACCTGATCCTGCTCGCCAACCAGTGCGTCCCGCGCGGCGGTCTCATCACCGTGACCATGAGCGGGGAGGCGGCCAATCCGCGTTTCGAGTTGAAAGTAACGGGATCCACAACCAAGGTTCCCGCCGTTGTACTTGACCTGACTGCCGGGCACGATCCCGAGAGGATCGACGCTCATACCGTGCAACCGGTCTATACGGTCCTTCTTGCGCGTGATTCCGGTATGGATTTAGAAGTTGTTAAGCAAGAAGATGGAGTGAGTATTACTGCCAGCAGCAAAGAATGACATTGCCTCGTCAAGTGCTGCAAGGTTTCAGCCTATCTTAACAGTTTGACGCGCATTCTCACCTGAACGGGATGGGGATCCGGGTTTCAGGGCCCGGGTCGAGTACCAGTAACCAGTCGGGTGAGCGTTGCCATGGACGACCTGCTTAGCGAGTTCCTTACAGAGACGAATGAGAGCCTCGACGTCGTTGACGTCGAGCTCGTGAAGTTCGAGCAAGAGCCGAACAACGCGAAGATCCTCGACAACGTCTTCCGTCTCGTCCACACCATCAAGGGAACCTGCGGGTTCCTGGGACTTCCGCGCCTCGAGGCGCTCGCCCATGCCGGTGAGACGCTCATGGGCAAGTTCCGCGACGGTGCGCCGGTCAATTCCGAGGCGGTCTCGCTGATCCTCAACTCCATTGACCGGATCAAGGACATCCTCGCGGATCTCGAGGCGTCCGGCGGTGCCGAGCCCGAAGGCAGCGACGACGACCTCATCTCCGAGCTCGAGCGCATGTCGCTGGCCGCCGAGGCCGCGCGCGCCGGTGGCGCCGAGGTCCAGGAAGAGCCCGTGGCCGAGGAGGCCGCCTCCGAGGAGCAGGCCGAGCAGACGCTGGAGCGTCCGCTGCGTCCGGGCGAGGTTTCCCTCGACGAATTGGAGCGCGCGTTCCGCGAGGCCGAGGTCGAGGTCGAACTTCCCGTTGAAGCCGCCGCCGAGACGAATGCCGAGGCAACCGCCGACGCGGAGATGATGTCCGCGCCCGTCGCCGCGGCAGCAGCGGCCGCCAAGATGGCTGCCGTGAAGGAAGAAGTGAAGTCCGCGGCCAAGCCCGCCGCCGACAAGGCCGAACATCCCGAGCACGGCGAGAAGAAGGCGTCGGTCTCGAGCCAGTCGATCCGCGTCGCGGTCGAGACGCTCGAGCACCTGATGACCATGGTCTCCGAGCTGGTTCTCACCCGTAACCAGCTTCTCGAGATCTCGCGTCGCCACGAGGACTCCGAGTTCAAGGTTCCGCTGCAGCGCCTGTCCAACGTGACGGCCGAGCTGCAGGAAGGCGTCATGAAGACGCGCATGCAGCCGATCGGCAACGCCTGGCAGAAGCTGCCGCGTATCGTGCGCGACCTCAGCCAGGAGCTCGACAAGCCGATCGAACTGGAGATGGTCGGTGCCGAGACCGAGCTCGACCGGCAGGTGCTGGAGCTGATCAAGGATCCGCTCACCCACATGATCCGCAACTCGGCGGACCATGGCCTGGAGATGCCGGCCGACCGCCGCGCCGCCGGCAAGCCGGAGAAGGGCACCATCACGCTGTCCGCCTATCATGAGGGCGGCCACATCATCATCGAGGTCAAGGACGACGGTCGCGGCATCGACGTGGACCGGGTCAAGGCCAAGGTTCTGGAGCGCGGCCTGTCGACCGAGGCCGAACTGGAGAAGATGACGGATCAGCAGATCCACAAGTTCATCTTCGCCGCGGGCTTCTCCACGGCCGCCCAGGTCACCAGCGTCTCCGGACGTGGCGTCGGCATGGACGTGGTGCGCAACAACGTGGAGCTGATCGGCGGCACGATCGACCTGCGTTCGGCGCCGAACCGCGGTTCGAGCTTCATCATCAAGATCCCGCTGACGCTCGCCATCGTCTCGGCGCTGATCGTCGAGGCCGGCGGCGACCGTTTCGCCATTCCGCAGCTTTCGGTGGTGGAACTGGTGCGCGTCCAGACCAACTCCGAGCACCGCATCGAGCGGATCAAGGACACCCCGGTGCTGCGCCTGCGCAACAAGCTGCTGCCGCTGGTGCACATGTCCTATCTGCTGGGCGTGGACGGCAAGCATGCCGGCTCCGAGATCGATGCGGACACCGGCTTCATCGTGGTGATGCAGGTGGGCAGCCAGACCTTCGGCGTGGTCGTCGACGGCGTGTTCCACACCGAGGAAATCGTCGTCAAGCCGATGTCCACGATGCTGCGGAACCTGACCATGTTCTCCGGCAACACCATCCTCGGCGATGGTGCGGTGATCATGATCATCGATCCCAACGGCGTCGCCTCGGCGATGGCAAGCCATGCCTCGAGCGTGGTCGCCGAGACCGAGCGCAAGGAAGCCGAGGAGGCGATCACCGCCCAGCTCGACGGCCAGACCAGCGTGTCCATGCTGCTCTTCCGCGCCGGATCTCCGGAGCCCAAGGCCGTGCCGCTGTCGCTGGTCACGCGCCTGGAGGAGTTCGAGGTCTCCAAGATCGAGCAGTCCAACGGCCGCGATCTGGTCCAGTATCGCGGGGCGCTCATGCCGCTGGTCTACATCGACCCGATGCAGACGCGTCGCGGCGAGGGCACCCAGCCGATGCTGGTGTTCTCGGACGCGGGACGCTCGATGGGCCTCGTGGTCGACGAGATCGTCGATATCGTCGAGGACCGCATGAACATCGAGGTCGGGTCGGACCGTCCGGGCATCCTGGGCTCCGCCGTCATCAAGGAGCGCGCAACCGAGATCATCGACCTGGGCTACTACCTGCCGCAGGCCTTCGAGGACTGGTTCATGCGCAAGGAGATGGACATCGCCGCGCTGACCAAGAAGGTGCTTCTGGTCGACGACTCGTCCTTCTTCCGCAACATGCTGACGCCGGTTCTCAAGGCGGCCGGATACGACGTGACGGCGGTCACCGGTGCCCGCCAGGCGCTGGAACTTCTGGAGAACGGCGACACGTTCAACGCCGTCGTCAGCGACATCGAGATGCCGGAGATCAACGGCTTCGAGTTCTGCGAGGCTCTCCGGCGCGACCCGCGCTTCCGCAAGCTGCCGGTCCTGGCGCTTTCGGCGGTGGTGTCGCCGGCTTCCATCGAGCGCGGCCGCCAGGCCGGCTTCGACGACTACGTGGCGAAGTTCGACCGTCCGGGTCTGATCGCTTCGCTCAAGGACATGTTCTCCGGTGAGATGGGGATTGCGGCATGATGCACAATGACAACCTTGCGGCCACCGCCGAGGACTCGATCCAGTATGTGACGGTCGTGATCGGGGGCCAGCTCTTCGGCCTTCCGATCTCCCAGGTCCACGACGTGTTCGTGCCCGAGAGCGTGACCCGGGTGCCGCTCGCGGCGCCCGAGGTGGCCGGTGTCCTCAACCTGCGCGGCCGCATCGTCACGGCGATCGACATGCGCAAGCGCCTGCATCTGCCCGAGCGCGACGAGAACAGCCAGGTGATGGCCGTCGGCATCGAGCACAAGGGCGAAAGCTACGGTCTCGTGATCGACACCGTGGGTGAGGTGCTGCGCCTGGCCAACAGCTCCAAGGAGCCCAACCCCTCGAACCTGGACAAGCGCTGGGCCGAGATTTCGGGCGGCGTTCATCGCCTCGACGGCAAGCTCATGATCATCCTCGACGTGAGCCGGCTGTTCGGAGCCATGGTCGACCCGCTCGCCGCGGCCTGACCGGCCGGATATCTTTCTGACTTGCCGCAAGGCGGCATTCGGGAGCAACCAAGATGAAGCATTGCCTCGTCGTTGACGATTCCAGCGTGATCCGCAAGGTCGCCCGTCGGATCCTGGAGGATCTTTCCTTCGAGATTTCCGAGGCGGAGAACGGCCTGCAGGCTCTCGAGTCCTGCCGCAAGCGGATGCCCGACGCCATCCTTCTCGACTGGAACATGCCGGAGATGGACGGTCTGGAATTCCTGCTCTCGCTCCGCAAGGAAGAGGGCGGAGAACAGCCCATCGTGGTGTTCTGCACCACCGAGAACGACGTCGCCCATATCACCAAGGCGATCCGGGCCGGTGCCAACGAGTACATCATGAAGCCCTTCGACAAGGACATCGTGGAAGCGAAGTTCCAGGAAGCTGGTCTGCTCTAACCCGTGGGGCCCTTGAAATGATCGTGCAGTCAACGGCGCGCGCCCCGGGTGGTGCGGCAATGACGGATCGTGTCCGCGTGATGGTTGTCGACGACTCCGTCGTCATTCGCGGCCTGCTGAGCCGCTGGGTCGAGGAAGACCCGGCGCTGCAGCTCGTCGCCTCGCATCGCAACGGCCGTCTTGCCGTCGAGGATATCGGGCGCAGCGACCCGGATGTGGTCGTGCTCGACATCGAGATGCCGGAAATGGACGGCCTCACCGCGCTTCCGCTCATGCTGAAGCAGAAGCGCGACCTGATCGTGGTCATGGCCTCGACGCTGACCCGCCGCAACGCGGAAGTGAGCCTCAAGGCCCTGTCGCTGGGCGCGCAGGACTATGTTCCCAAGCCCGAGAGCACGAGCCAGGTTTCCACGTCCGTCGATTTTCGCCGTGAACTGATCGAGAAGGTCAAGGCGCTCGGCGCGCGCAAGGTGCGCGCTCGCTCGCCGAACCGGACGATGCGCGCCGCGACGGCCGCCGGCCAGACGGCTTCCATGACGCCGGTCTCGAGCACGGCCGCCGCGCGTCAGGGCTATACCCGGCTTGCCGCCCAGCCCTCGGCCGCCGCCGCGGCGGGCATCGCGACGCGTCCGTTCTCCTCGGTGCGTCCGCGCGTCGTGGCGATCGGCTCGTCCACCGGCGGTCCCCAGGCGCTGCAGCAGGTCTTCACGGATCTGCGTGATGCCATCAAGGACGTTCCGGTGGTGGTCACGCAGCACATGCCGCCCACCTTCACGGCCATCCTGGCGGAGCATATCGCCAAGTCCTCCGGCCGCCCGGCGAAAGAGGCGGACAACGGCGAGGTGCTGAAGCCCGGCCATATCTACGTGGCCCCGGGCGGGCTGCACATGATTGTCGAGAAGGAAGGCGGACAGGCCGTTGCGCGCCTTCAGGACACAGCGCCGGTCAACTTCTGCAAGCCCGCCGTCGATCCGCTGTTCGACAGCGTTGCGAAGGTCTTCGGCTCGGCAACGCTTGCGGTCGTTCTCACCGGCATGGGCCATGACGGGGCCGCGGGCGTGCGCACCGTCGCCGCGGCGGGGGGAAGCGTCCTCGCCCAGGACGAGGCCACCAGCGTTGTCTGGGGCATGCCCGGTGCCGCTGCACACACCGGCCAGTGCAGCGACATCCTGCCGATCTCGCGGATCGGTTCCAAGATTGCCGGCTTGCTGAGTGGAGGCTCCAGGTGATTGCGTCCCAATTCGAGTATCTGCGGCAGTTCCTGAAGACCCAGTCGGGCCTCGTGATCACGGCCGAGAAGCAGTACCTGGTGGAGAGCCGCCTGCTTCCGGTCGCGCGCAGGCACGGGCTGGCCAGCCTTGCGGATCTGGTCACGACGATGCAGCGCCCCGGCGCCAGCAAGCTCGCCAGCGACGTGATCGAGGCGATGACGACGAACGAGTCGTTCTTCTTCCGCGACACCACGCCGTTCGCCCATTTCCGCGAAGTGATGGTGCCGGCCATGCTCAAGGCCCGCGCCGACCGGCGCGCGGTGCGCATCTGGTGTGCCGCCGCCTCCACCGGCCAGGAACCCTATTCGCTCGCCATCTGCCTGAAGGAAATGGCGTCCAAGGTCGCGGGTTTCCGCTTCGAGATCCTTGGCACGGACCTTTCCAACGAGGTTCTCGACAAGGCGAAGAACGGCATCTACAGCCAGTTCGAGGTTCAGCGCGGCCTGCCGATCCAGATGCTCGTGAAGTATTTCACCCAGAAGGGGGATCTCTGGCAGATCAATCCGGAAATCCGCTCGATGGTGCAGTGGCGCAAGCTGAACCTGCTGGAGAACTTCTCGTCGCTGGGCACGTTCGACATCGTGTTCTGCCGCAACGTGCTGATCTATTTCGACCAGCCGACGAAGATCGACGTGCTGCAGCGCATGTCGCGGCAGATGACGCCGGACTCCTATCTGGTGCTGGGCGCGGCGGAAACGGTCGTCGGGCTGACCGACTCCTTCCGTCCGGTTCCCGACCTGCGCGGCCTCTACCAGCCGGCGGCGGCTGCCGCTGCGGCGCCGCGACCGCGCTTCCAGGCCGCGGTCGGCTGAGGCCGGAGACAGCCTGCTTCCCCGCATGATCCGCATGAGGGCCCCTCCGCAAGGTGGGGCCCTTTTTCGTGCCGGAGGGAACACGGGGCACATGCCCTGGCACGATCCTCAGTCGCGAGGGGCGGCGAGGGCCGCGTGAAGGGCGCGGCCGGCCTCGCGCACATGATCCTCCAGCAGGGCAACCGCCCGGGGAACGTCGCGGTCGCGACAGGCGGCAAGAAGTGCGCGATGTTCGGCGTGGGAACGCGGGGCGTAGTCCAGCCGTCCGATCGCCATGCGCAGGTAGCGGTCGGCGGCATCGTTCAGCAGGCCGACATGCGCAAGCAGGCGGGGCCGCTCGCTGGCCTCGTAAAGCGTCAGGTGAAACGCCTTGTTGAGATCGCCGAAAGCGGCGAGCGGCGCTGTTTCCAGCTCGTCCTGGATCGCGGCGGCGGCATCGATCCGCCGGTTCGACAGGTTGGGGATCGCATGGCGCAGGGCCATCGCCTCGGCCATCACGCGCATCTCGTGGATCTCGGCGAGATCGCGCAGATCGATGGGCGCGACCATCGCGCCGCGATTGCGCACCAGTTCGACGAAACCCTCGGCCTGCAGCAGGCGCAGCGCCTCGCGCACGGGCATCCGGCTGGTGCCGAACTCGGTCGCGAGCTGCTCCTGGCGCAGCGGCACGCCGGGCGCGAGGGCGCCGCGCACGATGCGCTCGCGCAGGTGCGAGGCAATGCGCCGGGCCTGGTCCGATCCGCCGGCCCCATCCTGTCGGGAGGACATGCTGCTCATGAGGACGTTTCCGCTCCCGCGTCGAGAGCCGGCTCCCTGCATCCGCCTCCCTGCATCGTGCGGCGGGATCCGTGCCGGCCGGCTGGTTTGACAAGTCTGGTGCCATTTCGTATGCAGAATTGCAAATTGGATCCAATATGGAGAATTGGATGACGGTCTCGCGATTGCAACACATACCGGGGATCAATGTCGACCGGATGGGAAATGCGGCTGATGCGCTCGGCGACCCCTCGATCCTCCGCCTGGAGAACCTCGACACGGACATTCCACCGCCTGCGGCCGCACTGAGGGCAACGCGGGAGGCTGTCGGCGCGGACAATGCCAACAGCTACCTGCCCTTTCTCGGTCAGCACGCCCTTCGCAGGGCGGCGGTCGCCCGGATTTCGGCCGACACGGGCGTCTCCCTCGACCCGGAGCGGAACTGCATCGTGTCCGCCGGCGGGCTAAGCGGGGTTCTCAACACGCTGCTCGCCATCCTGGAGCCCGGCGACGAGGTCATCATCACCGACCCGGCCTATGCGGGGCTCCTGAACCGGATACGGCTTGCTGGCGGAGTGCCGAAACTGGTGCCGCTGACGATCGTCGACGGTGGGTGGCGGCTCGATCTCGAGGCGCTGGCAAGGGCACGCGGCCCGAGGACGCGGGCGGTGCTGACCATGAGCCCGTCGATGCCATCGGGTATCGTTCACACGCGGGAGGAATGGGAGGCGATCTGCACGCTGGTGCGTGAGAGCGACGCCTGGCTCGTGCATGACGCGGCCATGGAGCGGATCCTCTACACGCGGCAGGGCGTGCTGCATCCGCTGCAGTTCGAGGGCATGGCCGAATGCACGGTGACGGTCGGCAGTGTCTCGAAGGAATACCGCATGATCGGCTGGCGGGTCGGCTGGATCGTGGGGCCCGAGCGGATCATGAACGACATCGGCCTCGTCAGCCTGACCAATGTCGTCTGCCAGGTGGGCATTGCCATGCCGGGGGCCGCGGCCGCATTGACCGACCCCGACGACGGGGTCGAGGAGGCGGTGGCGACCTGGCGCGGGCGGCGCGATCTCATCCTGGACGAGCTTGCCGACCTGCCGGTGGTGCGTCCCGATGGCGGCTGGTCCCTTCTGCTGGACACGCAGGCGATGGGGATCGCGCCGGAAAAGGCATCCGCGCTTCTGCTCGAGCGGGGCGGCATCGCGGCGACGGCCATGACCGGATGGGGCGAGAAGGACCAGGCCGGGCGGTTCCTGCGCTTCGTCTTCGCCAACGAACCGGTGGAACGGCTCGTCGGCCTGCGCGAGCGCCTGCGCAGGGCCTGGGGAACCTGACGAGCGAAACCGGCTTCGGCTCCTGAAATGACAAACGGCCCCGCAAGGCGGGGCCGTCGGCCGTTTCTCAAGCGTGGCAACCGGCGGGGATCAGCCGTGCCGTGCGAGATCCCTCAGCGTCCGCACGCTGGCGCGCGGACGTCCCGTGCTCGTTCGGCGCGGTTGATCAGGCGGCCTTTTCCTCGGGCTCGCGCAGCACGTAGCCACGGCCCCAGACCGTCTCGATGTAATTCTTCCCGGCGGTCGCCGCTGCAAGCTTCTTGCGCAGCTTGCAGATGAAGACGTCGATGATCTTCAGTTCGGGCTCGTCCATGCCGCCGTAGAGATGATTCAGGAACATCTCCTTGGTGAGCGTCGTGCCCTTGCGCAGGGAGAGGAGTTCCAGCATCTGGTACTCCTTGCCGGTCAGGTGCACACGCTGGCCGGAAACCTCGACGGTCTTGGTGTCGAGATTGACGACCAGATCGCCGGTCGTGATGACCGACTGGGCATGGCCCTTGGACCGGCGCACGATCGCATGGATCCGCGCCACAAGCTCGTCCTTGTGGAACGGCTTGGTCATGTAATCATCCGCACCGAAACCGAGGCCGCGAACCTTGTCCTCGATGCCGGCGAGGCCGGACAGGATCAGGATCGGGGTCTTCACCTTCGACACGCGCAGGGTCCTGAGAACCTCGTACCCCGACATGTCGGGAAGGTTCAGGTCCAGCATGATGATGTCGTAGTCGTAGAGTTTGCCGAGGTCGATACCTTCCTCGCCAAGATCCGTCGTGTAGACGTTGAAGTTCTCGGACTTCAACATCAGCTCGATGCTCTGCGCCGTAGCGCTGTCATCCTCGATCAACAGGACACGCATACCAATCCCCTATGTTTGCCTATCCTGGGCAAGCCGCGCCGGCCAAAACGCCATCCGGTGCGAAGGACTGCGGGTTAACCTCGACTCATGGTGTGAGACAATGGTTAACAAATTCTGATTCACACCTGCAAGCTCCGATAAGGCCAGATTGGAACTCTTTTCCAACAATCTGAAAAACCTGAGGAAATCCTGTCCATTCAAGCTTCAGATTTCACATTAACAAGCCGCCGTAAACGACTCACGTGACTCAACCTCTACGCCGAAGCGGATCCCACGATGGCTCACCATCCGGAAGTCCTGTCATTAACTTTAACCAAACTCGTAAAGGATAGGTTACCGTAGGGCCGATTTCGCAAGCCCGTCTTAAGGGAGTGTTGAGGAGACGATGGAGCCGCTGTTCGCCGAACTCGAAGCGCTGATGTCCTCGGAGATCTACGGTCGTGTGGTCTCCGTGCAGGGCCTGCTCGTCGAAGTGGCGGGGCCGGTGCACGAGATGAGCGTGGGCGCGGTGCTGGCCGTGGAGAGCGGGGAAAGCGGTCCGCCGGTGCCGGCCGAGGTGGTCGGCTTCCGTGACGGCCGCGCGCTGTGCATGCCCTTCGCCGGACTGGAGGGCGTACGCATGGGGTGCCGTGCCGTGCTTGCCGCGCGCGAGAGTCTCGCGCATCCGTGCGACGGCTGGCTCGGGCGCGTGGTCAATGCCATGGGCGAGCCGATCGACGGGCGCGGGCCGCTTCCCATCGGCGGGGCCGCCAGGCGCCTGCGCTCGACACCGCCGCCGGCGAGCGAGCGCGGACGCGTCGGCCCGCCGCTCGACCTCGGCATCCGCGCGCTCAACACCTTCGTGACCTGCTGCGAGGGGCAGCGCATGGGTATCTTCGCCGGATCCGGCGTCGGCAAGTCGGTGCTCATGTCGATGATCGCGCGCAACATGGCCGCCGACGTCGCCGTCATCGGCCTCATCGGCGAGCGCGGGCGCGAGGTGCAGGAATTCATCGAGGACGACCTGGGCGAGGAGGGGCTGGCGCGCTCCGTCGTGGTGGTCGCGACCTCGGACGAGAGCGTGCTGATGCGCCGGCAGGCGGCCTATCTCTCCATGACGGTGGCCGAGCATTTCCGCGACTCGGGCAAGAACGTCATGTGCATGATGGACTCGGTGACCCGCTTCGCCATGGCCCAGCGGGAGATCGGGCTGTCGATCGGCGAGCCGCCGACCTCCAAGGGATACACGCCCACGGTCTTCACAGAACTGCCGCGCCTTCTGGAGCGCGCGGGACCGGGCAGGGGCGGCGTCGGCACCATCACGGGGCTCTTTACCGTTCTGGTTGAGGGCGACAACCACAACGAACCGGTGGCCGACGCGGTACGCGGCATTCTCGACGGGCACATCGTCATGGAGCGGGCGATCGCGGAACGGGGTCGCTATCCGGCCATCAACGTGCTCAAATCGGTCTCGCGCACCATGCCGCGCTGCGTTCCCGAGGAGGCGCTGCCGGCGTTGAGGCGCGCCAAGGCGCTGATGGCGACCTATTCGGACATGGAGGAACTCATCCGCCTGGGGGCCTACCGGCGCGGATCGGACCCCACGGTCGACGAGGCGATCCTGCGCCACGACGCGCTGGAAACCTTCCTCGGACAGGGCAAGGGCGAACGGACATCGCTCGATGAGGGGTATCGTTCGCTTGCCAACCTTTTGGAAATGACTCTCGCCTAGGATGCAATCCGGCAGAGGGAGTGTTGAGTAATGAAGTCGCGTGAGAGTCTCATTCGCCTGAAGCAGTTCCAGGTCGACGAACGTCGCCGGCAACTGGCGCAGATCGAATCGATGGTCGACGAGTTCAAGCGCATGGCGAAGGAACTGGACGACCAGATCGTTGCCGAGCAGCAGCGCGTCGGAATCACGGACGTCGGCCATTTCGCCTATCCGACTTTCGCCAAGGCCGCCGCCCAGCGGCGCGACAACCTCATGAATTCCGCCGAGGAGCTCAATGGCCAGCTCGAGGCGGCACGCGAGGACCTGCGCGCCGCGCTCGAGGAACTCAAGAAGTTCGAGCTTCTGGAAGAGCGCGACCAGATCCGCGAGCGCAACGAGCGCGACGCGGCGGAGCAGGACGAGATGGACGAGATTGCCGGACGGCGCCAGGCCTGAGGCCGCGCCGCCCGACACACGCCGTGATCCAAATGCCGTAATCCACATTCCAGGGCCCGCCATGCGGGCCTTTTCTTTTGTGCAGGTTTGTTTTGCGAAACGGGCGCCCGCATGGGATAGCAGCGCCCATGTGGACGATCCGAGACGCCGTGGCCGGCGAGGCCGACATTGCAATCGACATCTGGCGCCGTGCCGTACGGGCGACGCATGATTTTCTGGCACCCGGGGATTTTGCCGAGATCGAGGAAATGGTGCGCGACTTCCTGCCGGAGGTGCCGCTGACGCTTGCCGTCGACGGCGAGGGGCGCATTGCCGGATTCATGGTTCTGAGCGAGGGGCACCTCGACGCGCTGTTCATCGACCCTCGCGCTCACGGGCAGGGCGCCGGCCGGGCACTGATCGCCCACGCGCTGGCGCGTTTTCCCGGTCTCGTCGCCGACGTCAACGAACAGAACGCGGGCGCGGTCGCCTTTTACCGGCGGCTCGGCTTTGCCGTCACCGGACGGTCTGAACGTGATGACCAGGGGCGGCCCTATCCGCTGCTGCATCTCGCTTTCGGGAATCCGGTCCCGGCAGGGGAGGCCTGAGCCATGCGCCGTGTCGTGCTTGCCCTGCTGCTGCCGGCCGCCACCGCCTGTTTCGTGCTGGGGCTGACGTTGCCGCTCCTGGAACTGGAGCGCCTGCTGGTGCTCACGGACCGGCCGAGCCTCCTGCAACTGGTCACGGGACTGTGGACCGACGGCGAGCAGCTGCTCGCGGGGGCCGTTGCGCTCTTTTCCGTTGTGTTTCCCATGGCCAAGCTGGCCGCGTTGCACGTGGCCGTCGTGGCGGGCACGCCGGGACGAAGCCTGCAGATGCTCGGCGCGCTCGGCAAATGGTCGATGATGGACGTGATGCTGGTGGCGCTGGTGATCTTCGCCGCCAAGACCAGCGGGTTGGCCACCGCGATCACCCAGCCGGGGCTGCTCTTCTACGCGGGCGCGGTCGTCCTGAGCGCGCTGGCGGCGGTGCTTGCCCGGCGCTGACGCCGCGCGAAACGGGGCATCAGTTGGCCACCGGTGCCTCGGGGTCGGTCGCGGAGCGTGCGATGGCAGCGGAGGCGGCTGTGCGCTGCTTGCGGAAGGCTTCCAGCCAGCGGGTCGCCTGACTTTCGGGAAGGCGCAGGTTGCGGCATCGCAGGTGGGCGAGGGCGAGGAACACCTGGTCGCCCAGGTCCGCGCGCAGGCAAAGCGCGATAAGCTCGTCCACGCCGGCCTGGAAGATCGCCGTCTGCACCGTCTTCACCGGTGTGTTTGCCGCGCGTGCGATGAGCTGGAGCGCGTCGTTGACGCGCCCTTCCAGCAAAACCACGAGGATCATGGCGCCGAGCCGGTAGGTGCCCGCTTCCACAAGCTTCCACAGGTCGTCCACCCCGGAGGTTTCCAGGAAGACGTTGTGGCGCTGGCGCAGCTCCTGGCGAACGCGGTCGGGGGTGACGATGTCGCTCGGGTCCGTGCCCGCCCGCACCGCCTCGAGCCGCACGCGGGTGTGCGCGTTGACGTGGGGAATGAGCCACTCGCAGATCAGCGGCGTGAGGTCGTGACGTTCCGAGATGGTGTCTCGGAGCGGCGCGTCGGAAAGCGCGCGCTTGGCAAGCGTGCGCAGTGCCCAGTCGGACAGGGGACAGCGGGTGTTGCCGGCAATGGTGCGCCAGACCATCGTGCCGCCCTTTTCCACCAGCGTGTCGGCGACGCGGCCGGGCATCTCCGTGCGCCGTGCCATGGCCACGAGGTGGGACTGGGGCATTCGCCGGGCGAGCTTGAGGAGATCCCGCTCGCTCAGGCTCGGGCTCATCTCGAGCATGGGGGTCGCGATCTCGATATGATCGCTCGCCAGCCGGTAGGCGATGGCGTTCGGCGTGTCCTGCCAGGGCGCCATGCGACGGGACAACCGGGCACGCTCCTCCGCGTTGCTGCCGTCGAGAAGGCGCATGATGATGTCGCAATAGAGCTCGAGCTCGGCCGGGGTATGCTGCCCGACACGGTCGAGAAACAGGTCCGCGACGCGCTGCAGCAGGCGGCAGCGTGCCTCGGGGGCCGGATTCTTCGCGAGGGTCAGCAATGCATTGAGCATCGAAAGCCTTCTGCTGGGGGTGCCGCAGCCTTCTGCTGGAGGTGCCTTGATTTTTGCACCGGCGTGTTACCAAGGTGTTGAAGTGCGGTCTCGGATTGTCTGAACGTTGCGTTTCGCAATATCGCGAGCCCGGTTGACGGAGCGGCTCAGTTCGATAGGTAGAGGATGGACCCCTCGCGTCCGGCACCCCCCGTTGGCCGGACCGGTTGCCCGACAGGTACGGTGTTCCGGCCACCCGGGCGACTTTCCCAACCGGAGTTCCCATGCGTCGAATCGGCCTCAGCGTTTTCGTCACTTCCCTCCTCATGCTGCTCATGCTTGCGGTTCCGCTTTCCGGGCACGCCCAGGAAAGTTCTTCGCCCCAGGGTGTCGCGGAGACAGGAACGCAAGGGGGCGCGCAAGGCGATGATGCCCGGGCGCTGATCCAGCTCTTGCAGGATCCGGGAGCGCGTCAGGCGCTGATCGACTACCTCCAGCGCGGTGAGGGTGCCGGCGGGAATACGACCCCCGCTGCCGGGGAGAACCAGGGCGCGAGTGCTCCGGCGCCCGCCCCTGCCCAAGCACCCGCGCAGGCGCCCTCGGATGCTCCGGCCCCGGATGCCGCGGCGGAGGCCACCGCCTCCGGCGAGGCAGTGGCCGAATCGCGCGAGGCGAGCCCCATCGCGTTGAGGATCGCGGAGGCCACGCAGCATCTGATCCTCGAGGGCCAGGGCTACGCGGAGCGGATCCTGCGTGCCTTCACATCGCTGCCTGCCGCGCTGTCCTACTCCAGCCGCGCCAACTGGGACCTGATCTCCGGGGTGCTGATGCAGATCGCGTTCATCGGCGCCGCGCTTCTGGTCAGCGTCTATGTCCTGCGCCGGCTGGCGGACCGGCTTTTCGCCCGGATCATCGGAGACGGACAGAGCATCACGGTCGTGCGTCGCGCATTCCTTCTGCTTCTGCGCGCCGCGATCGAGGTTCTCGTCGTGGCGATCGCCATCGGCGTCGGCTACGGCATCGCCATGGCGGGCGGCCCGATGAGCGGACAGGTCGAATTGTTCGAGTCCCTCATTCTCAACGCGTTCTTCATCGTGCAGGTGGCCAAGGTCGCGACCCGCTTCGCGCTCAGCCCGCGCTTCGGGGCGTTGCGGCTGGTGCCGCTCGACGACGTGCAGGCACGCTACTGGCGCCGCTGGCTCTTCGCCATCTATGACCTTCTGGGGTACGGCGTGATGGTCGCGGTGCCGGTGATCTCCCGCTACATCTCGTTCCTGCTCGCCGATTCCGTGCGCATGATGGTCGTGCTGCTTGCGGTCGCGGTCGCGATCTTCGCGGTGATGCGCAACCGCATCGCGACCCGCGACCGGATCCTGGCCTATGCGGAGCGCCAGACGAACGTCGTGTCCAGCGGGCTCGTTGAGATCGCCGCGCGGACCTGGCACCTGGTCGCCATCTTCTACGTGTTGCTGCTTCTCGGCGTCTGGCTGTCGCGCCCCGTCGATGCGACGGCCTTCATGGTTCGCGCCACCGTGTTCTCGGTGCTCGCGATCATGATCGGCACGATGGTGTCGCTGGCGCTGACACGGGCGATCAAGGACGGCGTGCATCTTCCCGACAGCATTCACCAGCGCCTGCCGCTGCTGGAGCGCCGGGTGAACACCTTCGTGCCGCGCGCGCTCACGCTCCTGCGCTTCGTGGTGTTCATCGGTGTCCTGATCGGCATCCTTCAGGCCTGGGGCGCGGTGGACGTGGTGTCCTGGTTCGGGACCGGGGACGGACAGGACTGGATCGGCCGGCTTGCCTCGGCGCTGATCGTGGTCTTCGTCGGGTTCCTGATCTGGCTCGCCATCATGTCCTGGGTGGACCTGCGGATGAATCCGCGCGGGCGTGCGCCGACGTCGCGCGAGAAGACCCTGTTCGGCCTGTTCCGCAACGCCTTCACCATCCTGTTGGTGGTGATGATCGCGCTGCTGGCGCTGTCCGAGCTCGGCGTGAACATCGGCCCGCTCATCGCCGGTGCCGGTGTCTTCGGTCTGGCGATTTCCTTCGGCTCGCAGAAGCTGGTGCAGGACATCATCACCGGTGCCTTCATCCAGGTCGAGAACGCCATGAACGAGGGTGACGTGGTCACGCTCGGTGGCGTGACCGGCACGGTGGAGAAGCTGACGATCCGCTCCGTGCGCCTGCGCGATCTCGATGGCGCGGCGCACATGATCCCGTTCTCGACCGTGGACCGGGTGACCAACTTCATGCGCGGCTACGCCTATCACGTGGCGGCCATCGGCGTTGCCTACGACAGCGACATCACCGAGGTGAAGATGGCGATGCACGTGGCGTTCGACCGTCTCAAGGAGAGCGAGGCGGGCCTCGACATTCTCGAGCCTCTGGAAATGCATGGTGTCACGGTGTTCGGCGACAGCGCCATCACGGTGCGCGCGCGCATCAAGACCAAGCCGGGCTCGCAGTGGGCGATCGGGCGCGCCTACAATGAGTTCGTCAAGGCGGTCTTCGACGAGCGCGATATCGAGATCCCGTTCCCGCAGGTCACATACCACTCGGCGACGCCGCCCCAGGCGGTGCCCGGCAACGTGGCCGTCTCCGTTTCCGAGCCCGACACGGGAGAGGATGACGGGAAGGCCGCGGGCAAGCTTGCCGCGCCGGAGGACGCAGGTCGCGAGGACGAGGTCGAGGAGGCCACTTCCGACCCGGACATTTCCGGCGACATCAAGCGCGCGCGTGCCGCGCGGCGCAAGAAGAGACCGGACATGCCGAGCGGGGATGAGGTCTGAGACAGTTCTCGGGCCCGGTTCAGCCGGGCCCGTTTTCTGTTTTCGATACCTGGGCAAGGCTGGCCGCCCGAAGCTGAAGCGCGGCCATGAGGTCGTCGGCGCGTGCACGGGCGAGCACCGGATCTCCACCCGCCACGGCCTGCATCAGCACGGTGTGATCGTTCGCGGCCGCCTCCAGGTCCTGTCGCCCGAAGTGACGGAACCAGAAGCGCCGCGAGTGGGTCTGCAGCGGTGCGACGACGCGGGCGGCGAAAGGGTTGTCCGCCGCGCGGGCCACGATCTCGTCGAACAGCTTGTCCTGCCGCAGGAAGCCTTCCGTGTCGCCGGCATTGGCGGTGGCGGCCATGTCGCGCGCGCAGGCGGCCAGACGGGCGCGGGCATCCGGCCCTGCCAGCCGTGCGGCGGCACCGGCCAGAAGTACCTCGAGCGCGTGGCGGGCATCGAGCACGCGGGTGAAGTCACCGGGCTGGAGATCCGTCACCAGGATGCCGAGACGCGGGCGGATGGTGACGAGCCCCTCCCACGCGAGACGCTGGATGGCCTCGCGCACCGGCGTGCGGCCCATGCCGAGCGCGGAGGCCAGCCGGCTTTCGGTGATCGCCTCGCCGGGGGCGAGACGGAGGGTCACGATCCGCTCTTCCAACTGGCGATAGGCGACCGCGGCAAGGCTTTCCTCCTCGCCCTGCGTTGGCGGCGGAGGCATGGCGGCGCCAAGCCGGCGTGCCCGCGATCCGTCCTGAGCGGTGTTCCTGTCCTGCGTCATGTGCCGCGTTCCGTTTCCCGGGCCCCGGGTCTCTGTGAGTGCTCTCTGATATATCACACGTTGACACGTGGGAAGCGCGATGGAATAGTTTCCCTCATCTGATATATCACGACGAGCGAGAGGTGGATCATGTGGCAGGGGATCTTTCCCGCGGTGACGACGAAGTTCACCGCCGGGGACACGCTCGACATCGCCGAGATGGAGCGCTGCTTCGCCCTGCAGGTGGAGGCCGGGGTCGACGGGTTGATCGTATGCGGCTCGCTTGGCGAGGCGATGGCGCTCGAGCCGGACGAGAAGATCGAGATCCTCAAGACGGCAAAGCGCGTGGCGGGCCGGCGTCCGGTGCTGATGACCGTTTGCGAGAGCGCCACGCGACGCGCCGCGCGGGCGGCGGAGGCGGCTGCGGCGGCCGGTGCCGACGGTCTCATGGTGCTGCCGGGCGTGCCCTACCGCTCCGCCCCGCACGAGACCGTGCCGCATCTGCTCACCGTCACGCGCGCGGCGGGGCTGCCGGTGATGATCTACAACAACCCGGTCGCCTATGGCGTCGACGTGACGCTCGACATGTTCGAGATGCTGGCCGCCGAGCCGCTGGTCGTGGCGATGAAGGAATCGACCGACGACATCCGCAGGGTCACGGATGTGATCTCGCGCTTCGGGGACCGGTTCGACGTGTTCACCGGGGTCGACAACCTCGCGCTGGAAAGCCTGATGATGGGGGCGACCGGCTGGGTCGCCGGGCTGGTCGTGGCCTTTCCGCGCGAAACGGTGGCGATCTGGCGCCTGTTCCGCGCGGGCCGCATCGAGGAGGCGCGCGAGATCTATCGCTGGTTCCGCCCCTTGCTCGATCTCGACGTGTCGACCAACCTCGTCCAGAACATCAAGCGGGCCGAGGTGCATGCGATCGGGTCGAACGACCGCTGCCGCGCGCCGCGACTGCCGCTTGCGGGGCCCGAGGCGGAGCGGGTGGACGCGATCATCAAGGCCGCGCTGGGCGTGCGGCCGGCCCTTCCCGCAATCTGAGACGAACGAACACTTCGGGGAACGACATGAGCGGCAGAGCCGACGACGCCAGGATGCGGGTCGTCATACTGGGGGCGGGCATCGTGGGGCTCGCGAGCGCGGTGCGCCTGCTTGGCGAGGGCCATGAGGTCACGCTGGTCGAGCGCGACGAGCCGGGGGCCGCGACCTCGCGCGGCAATGCCGCCGGCATCGCCTGGACGGATGTCGCCCCGCTCGCCTCGCCAGGCATCTGGCGCAAGGCGCCCGGCTGGCTGCTCGACCCGCTCGGGCCGCTGTCCCTGCGCCTGTCGCACCTGCCCGCCTTCCTGCCCTGGATGACCCGTTTTCTCGCGGCTTCGCGTCCGTCCGTTTGGCGGTCCTCGATCAGTGCCATCGCGGCGCTCAACGCGCTTGCGCTGCCCGCCTGGGAGCGTATGTGGAGCGAGACGGGCACCGGGCACAGGGTGCGCCGGGAAGGGTGTCTCGACGTGTTCGACAAGCCCGGCGAGGTGGCGGCCGCCCGGCCCGGCTGGGACCTGCAGCGCGAATACGGCATCGAGGTCGTGGAGATGACCGGCGCGGCGATGCGCGACATGGAGCCGGACCTGGGGCCGGGCATTGCCGGCGGCGCCTTCATTCCCGGGTGGTCGCATGTGGATGATCCCTTCGAGCTTGCCCGCGATCTGGCCGGACACGCGCGGGCGCGGGGCGCGCGGTTCGTTCAGGCCCAGGCGGAGGACCTCGTGCCGAACGAAGGCGGCGTGACGGTTCGCCTTGCCGATGGCGAAACGCTTGCGGCGGAGAAGGTCGTCGTCGCCTGCGGGGCCTGGTCGCGCAAGCTGACGCGCGCGCTCGGGGAGGACGTGCCGCTCGACACCGAGCGCGGCTACAACATCACGGTGCCGGAGCCGGGGGTCTCGTTCCGCCGGTTCATCATGCTCGCGGGATACGGTTTCGTGCTTTCGCCCATCGCGCCGGGCCTGCGCATTGGCGGGGCGGTCGAGTTCGCCGGACTGGAGGCGGCGCCCAACTGGAAGCGGGTCGATGCGCTGGTCGCGCGGGCCGGACGGGTGGTGCCCGGCCTGCGGGCCGGGGAGGGGACGCGCTGGATGGGCTTCCGCCCGTCGTTGCCCGACAGCCTGCCGGTGATCTCCGTGAGCGGACGGACACCCCATGTGATCCACGCCTTCGGCCATGCCCATCACGGGCTGACACAGGCGGCGGCGACGGGCGAGATCGTTGCCGGCCTGATCGCCGGGCGTCCGGCCCCGATCGACCTCTCCCCCTATTCCATCGGGCGGTTCTGAGCCGCGCATCCCGGAGGCACGCCGATGGCGCGGCACACGTTCTTCTGCATCGACGGTCACACCTGCGGCAATCCGGTCCGCCTCGTGGCCGGCGGCGGGCCGCTCCTGTCCGGAGACAGCATGCTCGCGCGCCGGGCGGATTTTCTCGCCCGCTTCGACTGGATCCGCACCGGGCTCATGTTCGAGCCGCGGGGCCACGACATGATGTCGGGGGCGATCCTCTATCCGCCGACGCGGCCCGACTGCGATATCGGCGTGCTCTACATCGAGACGACGGGCTGCCTGCCCATGTGCGGCCACGGCACCATCGGCACGGTGACCATGGCCATCGAGGAAGGGCTTCTGGTGCCCGCCACCCCGGGGCTCGCGCGGCTGGAAACGCCGGCGGGGCTGGTGACGGCCGAATACGCGATGGAGGACGGTTTCGTCACCTCCGTGAAGCTCACCAACGTGCCGGCCTTCCTTGCGGCCAGGGATCTCGAGATCGATTGCCCCGAGCTTGGACGGCTCACGCTCGATGTCGCCTATGGCGGAAATTTCTACGCGATCATCGAGCCCCAGGAGAATTTCCCCGGCGTGGGCGCCATCGACATCGACCGGCTGGTGGCGATTAGTCCGGGCCTGCGCGCGCGTCTCAACGAGACCTTCGAGATGGTGCACCCGGAGGACGCGCGCATTCGCGGCATCACCCACATCCAGTGGACGGGACCGGCGACGCAGCCGGGCGCGCACGCGCGTAACGCGGTCTTTTACGGCGACAGGGCCATCGACCGCAGCCCCTGCGGGACCGGAACATCGGCCCGGCTGGCCCAGTTGCACGGACGCGGCAAGCTTCGCCCGGGCGACAGTTTCGTGCATGAAAGCGTGATCGGCTCACTCTTCACCGGCGGCATCCGGGGCGAGACCGAGGTCGCGGGAAAACCCGCGATCATCCCCACCATCGAGGGCTGGGCGGTGAAGACCGGAACCTCGACCATCACGCTCGACGAGCGTGATCCCTACATGGCCGGCTTCTCGGTGACGGGAACCGGCGTCAGGCTGCATCCGCGCCCGCAAAAGGGGTGAAAAGGCGGGTGCCAATGAGCGGCGTTAGCGGATAGACAGGAAGCGAACGAAACGGGAATCGCTTCATGGACTGGTCTCCGCAACAGGAGCAGGCGCTCGCAGAGGTGGCGCGCTGGCTCAAGACCCGCGACAAGCAGGTGTTCCGCCTGTTCGGCTATGCCGGAACGGGCAAGACGACGCTGGCACGGCATCTCGCGGAAGGGATCGACGGGGAGGTCGCCTTCGGCGCCTTCACCGGCAAGGCCGCGCATGTCCTGCGCCAGAAGGGGTGCGACGGGGCGACCACAATCCATGCCATGATCTACCGACCGCGCGGGCGCAAGGACGAGGCGGAAGACGAGGAGGAGGGCGAACTGTCCTTCTCGCTCAACCGGGAGAGCGTTGCCGCCAAGGCCTCGCTCATCGTCATCGACGAATGCTCCATGGTGGACGAGGACCTTGGCCGCGATCTCCTGTCCTTCGGCACGCCGGTCCTGGTTCTCGGCGATCCGGCGCAGCTTCCCCCGGTGAAGGGCGGAGGTTTCTTCACCGAGGCCGAGCCCGACATCATGCTGTCCGAGGTGCACCGGCAGGCGCGTGACAATCCGATCGTGCACATGTCCATGGTGATCCGCGAGGGCGGTGACCTGGAGCGCGGCACCTATGGCGACAGCCGCATCATCTCGCGCCGCGAGATCGACGCGGACTCCATCCTGGCCGCCGACCAGGTGCTTGTCGGCACCAACCGCACGCGCCGGCTCTACAACGGCCGCATCCGCGAGCTGAAGGGCTTCACCACGCCGATGCCGGCGGTGGGCGACAAGCTCGTCTGCCTCAGGAACGACAAGTCCAAGGGACTGCTCAACGGCGGGCTGTGGACGGTCAAGCGGCTGCGTCCGTCGCGCGGCAACACGCTGCGCTTCGACATCCTTCCCGAGGAGGAGGCGCGAGCGAAGACGGTGGCCGTCAAGGTGCTGCCGGCGCTGTTCGAGGAAGGCGCCGAGCAGATCCCATATGCCATGCGCCGGCGCTCCGACGAGTTCGACTACGGCTACGCGCTGACCGTGCACAAGGCACAGGGCTCCCAGTGGGACGACCTGGTGCTCTTCGACGAGAGCTTCGCCTTCCGCGAGTTCCGCGACCGCTGGCTCTATACGGCGGTGACGCGCGCGGCCAAGACCATCACCGTGGTGCGCTGAGACAGGCGGCCGGCCGACGAGGTTTCGCCCCGTTTGTCAGCAAGGCTGTCGGGAGAGCCTGTGGGCAAGCGGCGGCAGGTGGTGGCGTGCGCCCGGGACGCGGCGTATGAGCCTTGAGCAACGACAATGACCAGAGTGACAAGCGGGTTTTCCGGGCCATGAGCGAGACGAGCGAGATCCACAGCGACACGGGCGCCGGCGCCCCTCCGGCCAGGGCATCGAAACTGCCTGCCGACGTGAGCGCCCGCATTGCAAGGCGCATCGCGGAGGAGCTTTCGTGCCGGCCCGAACAGGTCAGCGCCACGGTGGAGCTTCTGGACGGCGGCGCGACGGTTCCCTTCGTGGCGCGCTACCGCAAGGAGGTGACGGGCGGGCTCGACGACACCCAGCTTCGCACGCTCGAGGAACGTCTCACCTACCTTCGCGAGCTAGAGGAGCGCCGTGTCGCCATCGCGAAGTCGATCGACGAGCAGGGCAAGCTCGACCCGGAGCTTGCCGGCAAGATCCTGGCCGCGGACACCAAGGCGCAGCTAGAGGATCTCTATCTGCCGTTCAAGAAGAAGCGGCGCACCAAGGCCCAGATCGCACGCGAGGCGGGGCTGGAGCCGCTGGCCGACTTGCTTCTCGCGGATCCCTCCCGCGACCCGAACACGGAAGCCGCCGGTTTCGTCGACGCGGTGAAAGGCGTGGCCGATGCCAAGGCGGCGCTCGACGGCGCGCGCCAGATCCTCATGGAGCGTTTCGCCGAGGATGCGGCCCTCGTGGGGCGGCTGCGCGATCACCTGTCGCGAAACGGCGTCGTGCGTTCGCGCGTGGTCGAGGGACAGGAGACGGCGGGTGCCAAGTTCTCGGACTATTTCGACTACCGCGAGGCGCTGAAGGACGTGCCGAGCCACCGGGCGCTCGCCCTGCTGCGCGGACGCAACGAGGGCGTTCTGGCGCTGGAGCTTGCCGTTGACGAGGACGATCCCGCGCCGGTCAAGCCGGTGGAGCGGATGGTGATGCACGCTGCGGGCATCGAGGACCAGGGGCGGCCCGCCGACCGCTGGCTTGCCGAATGCGCGCGCTGGGCCTGGCGGGTGAAGCTGTCGCTGCATCTGGAGCTCGACCTCATGAACGGCCTGCGCGAGCGGGCCGAGGACGAGGCGATCCATGTGTTCGCCCGCAATCTCAAGGACCTGCTTCTTGCCGCGCCCGCCGGTCACAAGGCCGTTCTGGGCCTCGATCCCGGCATCCGCACCGGCGTCAAGGTCGCGGTGGTGGACGAGACCGGCAAGCTGCTGGAAACAGCCACGGTCTATCCCTATCCGCCGCGCAACGATGTCGCCGGCACGCGGGCCGCCCTCATGGCGCTGATCGCCCGGCACAAGGTGGCGCTGATCGCCATCGGCAACGGAACCGCGAGCCGCGAGACCGACCGTCTCGTTCTCGACATGCTGGGCGACATCCCGCCGGCGGCGCGACCGGTGAAGGTCGTCGTCAACGAGGCGGGCGCCTCGATTTACTCGGCAAGCGCGCTTGCCGCGCGCGAATTCCCCGACGTGGACGTCTCGCTGCGCGGCGCGATCTCCATCGCGCGCCGGCTGCAGGACCCGCTTGCGGAGCTCGTGAAGATCGAGCCCAAGTCCATCGGTGTCGGCCAGTACCAGCACGACGTGAACCAGACCAAGCTCGCCCGCGCGCTCGATGCGGTGGTCGAGGATGCGGTGAACGCGGTCGGCGTCGATCTCAACACGGCTTCCGCGCCGTTGCTCGCGCGGGTTTCGGGCCTGACGTCCGGGCTTGCCGACGCGATTGTCGCGCACCGCGATGCGCAGGGCGCCTACCGCTCGCGCAAGGACCTGCTTCAGGTCGCCCGGCTGGGGCCCAAGGCGTTCGAGCAGTGCGCCGGCTTCCTGCGCATCCCGGGTGGGGACAATCCGCTCGACGCCTCGTCCGTGCACCCGGAAGCCTATCCGGTCGCCCGCCGCATCGTGGAAGCCTGCGGGCGTCCGCTCGCCGAGGTGATGGGCAACGGGTCGCTACTGAAATCGGTGGATGCGTCGCGGTTCGTTGACGACATCTTCGGCCTGCCGACCGTGCGCGACATTCTCCTGGAGCTGGAAAAGCCCGGCCGCGATCCGCGCCCGGAGTTCAAGACCGCGAAGCTCACCGACGGCGTGGAAACCATGGCGGACCTGAAGCCCGGCATGGCGCTGGAGGGAACCGTCACCAACGTCACCAATTTCGGCGCGTTCGTGGATATCGGCGTGCATCAGGACGGTCTGGTCCACGTGTCGCAGATCGCCGACCGTTTCGTGCGCGATCCGGCCGAGGTGGTGAAGGCGGGCGACATCGTGCGCGTGCGCGTGCTCGAGGTGGACATGCCGCGCAAGCGTATCGCGCTCACCATGCGCAAGGATGGCGGTGCGGCGGGTGAAAGCCACCAGTCACGCGGTGCAGGCGGTCAGCGGCCGGGCGGACCAGGCAACGGCGGCCCGAAGGGCGCCCCGGCCCCGCGCAACGGGCCAGCGCCGAAGGGAAGCGGCCCGAAAGGGGGCGCGACGCGGAAGGGCGGATCGTCGGGTGACGGCGGCAACAACGCCATGGCGGCGGCGCTTGCCGCCGCGCTCAACAAGAAGAAGTGACCAGGTCCCGTCGGCGCGCGCGGTGGTATCAGCTCAGGCCGCGCGGCCCGGGTGTTGCCCGCGTGCGGACGTTTCGTCACGGCGCAGGGTCAGCACCTCGACGCCGGTGCCGGTGACGGCGACCGTGTGCTCGAACTGGGCGGAGAGCTTGCCGTCATCGGTGACGACCTTCCAGCCGTCCTCGAGGGTCGAGACATGGCGCGTGCCCTGGTTCACCATGGGCTCGACCGTGAAGACCATGCCCTCGCGAAGCCTGGGGCCCCGGCCGGGCTTGCCGAAGTTCAGAACCTGCGGCTCCTCGTGCATCTCGCGGCCTATGCCGTGGCCGCAATATTCGCGCACCACCGAATAGCCGTTCTTCTTCGCGTGCCGCTCGATTGCAAAGCCGATGTCGCCGAGATGTGCCCCCGGGCGCACCGCAGCGATGCCCTTCCACATGGCCTCGCGGGCGACGCGCACCAGCTTTCTTGCCGCGGGAGAGACGTTGCCGACCATGTAGGTCTTGCTCGAATCCGCGATGAAGCCGTCCTTCTCCAGCGTGATGTCGAGGTTGATGATGTCGCCGTCGCGGATGATCTCGCGGGCGTCGGGAACGCCATGGCACACGACCTCGTTGATCGAACAGTTCAGCACATAGCCATATCCGTACTGGCCCTTGCTGGCCGGCCGCGCGCCGAGATCGTCGGTGATGAAGCGGTCCACCAGGTCGTTGACCTCAAGGGTGGACAGGCCCGCGAGGTCAAGCGTGTCGAGCTTCTCGAACACGGACGCGAGAAGCCTGCCGGACACACGCATCAGCGCGAGTTCATCGGGGGTCTTGACCATGTCAGGCGACCGCCGTGTCGGCCGGTCCCGCCTGCGCGGCCTCGAGCTGCATCCGGACGATCTCGGTGTAGGTCAGACCCGGATTGGCCTCGGCGATCATGCCGATCTTCATCCAGAACTCCGCCTGCGCGTTGATCGACCGGCACATGACGGTGCTGGCGCGGCGAATCTCTTCGTGCAGCTCCTCGCCAATTTTCACGATGCCCATGGGGTCTCCAAGGTCGGTATATATGAATCGTATACGTTTCATATATACTGAGGCCTGCCCACACAAGCCCAGGATTGGAGCCGGGTGCGGCTCGTGTAGCCGGCGCATGTGGAGGAGCGTCATATAATGTTCATGTGAGCGTTATTTTGTGTTCATATGAACAAATCACAAGACGGAGGAACACTCCGCGGGAGGAAACCCAGCGCCCATGGCCGGCCAGATTGACATCACGCCGCGACAGCGCGAGATCGCCGATCTCGTGCGCGCCCACGGCTTTGCCTCCGTCGAGGCGCTTGCCGACCGGTTCGCGGTGACGACACAGACGATCCGTCGCGACCTTGCGCGCCTGTGCGAGCATGGCATCCTGCGTCGGACCCATGGCGGTGTCGAGCCGCCCGTGTCGTCCGGCAACATCGACTATGCGCGCCGACGTATCCTCAACATGCCGCAGAAGCGGGCGATCGCCGAGACGGTCGCCGCGCATGTGCCGGACGGGGCGTCGCTCGCCTTTTCCATCGGCACGACACCGGAAATCGTCATGCAGGCCCTGACCGAGCGCAAGGGGCTCAGGATCTTCACCAACAACCTGCATGTCGCCTTCACCGCATCGCAGATCGCCGAATTCGAGGTGACCATCGCCGGAGGCCGTCTGCGCCACGGCGACAGGGACACGCTCGGGCCCGAGACGGAGCGTTTCTTCTCCGCCTACAAGGTCGATATCGGGGTCTTCGGCGTGGCCGGCGTCGACCAGGACGGCACGCTGCTCGACTTTCACGAGGAGGAGGTCGCGGCGCGCCAGGCGATCCTCGCCAACTGCCGGCGGGCATTCCTCGTTCTCGATGCAACCAAGTTCGGCCGCACCGCGCATGTGCGCGGCGGCCATGTCACGGACGTCGCGGCGGTGTTCTGCGACAAGCCGCTGCCGCACCCGATCGCCGACCGGCTTCGCGCCGCCGGACGGCAGGTCGAGGTCTGCGCCGGCATGGAGGAAGACAGGGCATGAATGCCAGTGCGATGCCGGCGGCCGCCGGCAATGCGGATGCGGTCGGCGGTCAGGAAATCCGGCTTGCCAACGTGTCCAAGATCTGGGGCGATACCCGCGCGGTGGACGATCTGTCGATCACCGTTCCGGCCGGCACGTTCACGGTGCTTCTGGGGCCGTCGGGCTGCGGCAAGTCGACGACGTTGCGCATGATCGCGGGCCTGGAAAGCGCGGACGAGGGCAGCATTCTCATCGGTGGACGGGATGTCACGACGCTGCCGGCGGCCGAGCGCGACCTGGCGATGGTGTTCCAGTCCTACGCGCTCTTCCCCCATCTTTCGGTCGCGGAGAACATCGTCTTCGGGCTCAAGGTGCGACGGGTGGCGCGGGCGGAGCGCGATGCGCGCCTGAAGCGCGTGGCCGATCTCCTGGGCCTGTCCGCGCTGCTGGAGCGCAAGCCGGGGCAGCTTTCCGGTGGCCAGCAGCAGCGCGTGGCGCTGGGGCGCGCGATCATCGCGGAACGCCCCGTGTGCCTGATGGACGAGCCGCTCTCCAACCTCGATGCCAAGCTGCGCCACGAGATGCGGGTGGAGATCCGCGCGCTGCAGCGGAAGCTCGGCTTCACCATGGTCTATGTCACCCACGACCAGGTGGAGGCCATCACCATGGCCGACCAGGTCGTGCTCCTCAACGGCGGCAAGGTGGAGCAGGCAAGCGATCCGCGCAGCCTCTACACCCGGCCCGAGACCCCCTTCGCGGCACGCTTCATCGGCGTTCCGCCCATGAATGTCGCCGAGCTTTCCGCCATCGTTCCCGATGCCGCGCGAATGGGCGCGCCGCTTTCGGGCGCGCGGGTCGGACTGCGCCCGGAGGCGCTCGCTCCGGTACAGGACGGGCCGCTTGCCGCGCGCATCACCCACGTGGAGTACCTGGGCGCGGATGCCCTGGTCGACTGCGTGGTCAATGACGCGGCGCTGGTCATGCGGGTCGGCGGCGGCGTGTCGCTCGGCGAGGGCGACACCGTTCGCCTCGGCTTCGCGGTCGAGGACCTGCATGTCTTCGACGGCGCGGACGGAGCCCGGCGCGACGATCTGGTCAAGGACGTGGCGCCGCTGTTGCGCACCTGAGGACACGAGACACCCGGCCGCAGCTTGCGGCCGAAACGAACACGCCCGCACGTGGCGTGACACCCCGCCGGCGGGTCCGGCGGGCAGGACGAAGGCGGCCGGGGGGCGCGATGCGCACGGGCCGCGGGATTTTCCGGCCGCGCGGAGTGCGGGCGGCTTTGACAGGAAGGGAAGCATCATGCTGAAGACCACGCTTCTGAAGGCCGCCACCGCGGCGGCCCTCACCCTCGGCAGCTGGGCGTCCGCCCAGGCGGTCGAGCTGCAGTTCTATTTCCCGGTGGCCGTCGGCGGCACCGCCGCCGACACGATCCAGTCGCTGACCGACGAGTATGTCGCGGCGAACCCGGACGTGACCATCGACGCCGTCTACTCCGGCTCCTACCAGGACACGATCGCGAAGGTCATCACCGCCTCGCGCGGCGGAACGCCGCCGCAGCTTTCGGTGGCCCTGTCGGCCGACATGTTCACGCTCATCGACGAGGACCTGATCGTCCCCTTCGACGACTTCATCAAGACCGATGAGGACAAGGCGTGGCTCGAGGGCTTCTATCCGGCGTTCATGGAAAACAGCCAGACCGGCGGCAAGACCTACGGCATTCCGTTCCAGCGCTCGACCCCGGTGATGTACTGGAACAAGGAGGCTTTCAAGGAGGCCGGTCTCGATCCGGAAAAGGCACCGGCGACCTGGGAAGAGATGGTCGAGTTCGGCAAGAAGCTCACCAAGAAGGACGCCAACGGCAACGTGACCCAGTGGGGCGTGCGCATCCCGTCCTCGGGCTTTCCGTACTGGCTGTTCCAGGGTCTGACCACCGAGAATGACGTGATCCTGGCCAACTCCGACGGCAACAAGACCAACTTCGACGATCCGAAGGTCGTCGAGGCACTGCAGTACCTGGTCGACCTGTCCGCCAAGTACGGCGTCATGGAGCCGGGCATCGTGGAGTGGGGCGCGACGCCGAAGGCCTTCTTCGAGCGCCAGACCGCGATCATGTGGACGACGACGGGCAACCTGACCAACGTCCGCTCCAACGCGCCGTTCGACTTCGGCGTCGCCATGCTGCCGGAGAACAAGCGCCGCGGCGCGCCGACCGGCGGCGGCAACTTCTACCTCTTCAAGGGCGCATCCGACGAGCAGCTCGCGGCCGCAGTGAAGTTCGTGCAGTGGATCACGGCCCCCGAGCAGGCCGCCAAGTGGACGATCGCGACCGGCTATGTGGCTCCGCGTCCGGACGCCTGGGAGACCGACGCGATGAAGGCCTATGCGGCCGACTTCCCGCCGGTGCTCGTGGCCCGCGACCAGCTTGAGTTCGCCGTCGCGGAACTCTCGACCTACCAGAACCAGCGTGTCACCGGCATCTTCAATGATGCGCTGGCCGCCGCCATCACCGGCCAGAAGGACCCGGCCACGGCGCTCAAGGAGGCCCAGGAAAAGGCCGACGCGATCCTCTCCGAATACCGCTGAGGCGCGACACATCCGGGAAGGCGGCGCTCGCGCCGTCTTCCCTCTTTGCCTTTCCTGTCCGCCGGCGCCCGCGCCGGCCGAATGCCGTTTCCGGACCCGCCGGAAGCGGCACGTTTACGCACCAACGAGGCGCAAGACGCAGATGACGAGCCCCACGACACCGGCCGCCGCGCGCACCTGGCGGTCCCTGACCCGAAGCCGTGAGTGGCTTCATGCCTGGTTGCTGCTTCTGCCGGCTCTCGTGTTCCTGTTCGCCTTTACCCACATCCCGGCGATCACGACGTTCTGGAACAGCTTTTTCTCCACGCCGCGCGGTCGCCGTCCGGCCCGGTTCATCGGGGTGGAGAACTATGAGCGGATGATGTCCGATCCGGTGTTCTGGAAGGTGCTGGGCAACAATCTGTGGTTCGCGTTCGGCACGATTCCGGTGTCGGTGGCGCTGGCCATCGTCATGGCCTTGTGGGTGAACGACAAGCTGACGGGGCGGGCCTTCGTGCGCATGGCCTATTTCACGCCCACGGTCCTGCCGCTGATCGCGGTGGCGAACATCTGGCTGTTCTTCTACACGCCCGGTTTCGGCCTCATCGACCAGGTGACGGGATCGCTCTTCGGATGGCCGCAGACCAACTGGCTGGGCAATCCCTCCACGGCGCTCAACGCGGTCATCGTCGTGACGGTGTGGAAGGAGGCCGGCTTCTTCATGATCTTCTATCTCGCCGCGCTGCAGGCGATCCCGCCCTCGCTGGTCGAGGCGGCGAAGATCGAGGGGGCTGGCCGGTTCACCATCTTCCGCCGCATCACGTTCCCGCTGATGATGCCGACGACGCTCTTCGTCTGCGTGAATGCGGTCATCAACTCCTTCCGGCTGGTCGACCACATCTTCATTCTCACCGACGGCGGCCCGGACAATGCCTCCGCGCTGCTGCTGTTCTACATCTACGAAACGGCGTTCAAGTTCTGGGAGACGGCCTATGGCGCGACACTGACGGTGGCGTTGCTCGTGCTCCTGTCGGCACTCGCCATCGGCCAGTTCTTCCTCTTCGACCGCAAGGTGCACTACAAATGAGCGCGACGACGCAGCCCATCGCCCGCGGGTTCGACCTGGACCGGGCCCTCAACACGCTGGCCGCCTGGGTGCTGGCGCTCCTGTGGATCCTGCCGCTGGCCTATGCGGTGTGGACCGCGATCCATCCGGCGGCCTACGAGGCGAATTTCGAGCTCTTCGCCCCGCTCACCTTCGAGAATTTCGAGAAGGCCTGGGCCGCCGCGCCCTTCGCGCGCTACTTCCTCAACACCTTCATGCTGGTGACGCTCATTCTCGCGGGCCAGTTCTTCCTCTGCACGCTGGCGGCCTTCGCCTTCGCCCGCTACCGCTTTCCCGGCAGCTCGGTGCTCTTCACGCTGGTGCTTCTGCAGCTTCTGGTGATGCCGGACATTCTCATCGTCGAGAACTACAAGGCGATGCGCCTGCTCGATCTCGTCGACACGATCCCGGCCATCGCGCTGCCCTATATCGCGTCCGGCTTCGGCATCTTCCTGCTGCGGCAGACGTTTCTGACCGTGCCCAAGGAACTGGACGAGGCGGCCCGCATCGAGGGAGCGGGGCCGCTCGGCGTGTTGTGGCGGGTCTACATCCCGCTCGCCAAGCCGACCTATCTCGCCTACGGCCTCGTGTCGGTCAGCCACCACTGGAACAACTTCCTGTGGCCGCTGATCGTCACCAACTCGGAGGAGACCCGGCCCGTGACCGTCGGCCTGAGCGTTTTCTCCGCCATCGATTCGGGGGTGGAATGGTCCGTCATCAACGCCGCGACGCTGATGACGTCCGGACCGCTGCTGATCGCCTTCCTGCTGTTCCAGCGTCAGTTCGTGCAGAGCTTCATGCGCGCGGGCATCAAGTAGGGCTAGTGCCGGCGGCCCGGCCGCCGGCGCCTGCCTGGCCTCGCTCGCCTCACTCGAAGGTGGCGCTGATCGAGGGATTGTCGGGCAGACCTTCGTAGGTGAGCGTCACGCTCATGCCCGGCTTCATGGGATGAAGCGGTCCGATGGACCCGACGGAGACGAGGTCGCCGGGCTGAAGCGACTTGCCCTGCGCCTTGAGGGTCTGCGCGATCCAGATCACCGCGTTGAGCGGATTGCCGAGCACGGCCTTTCCAGGCGCCACGGACAGGGTCTCGCCGGTGGCGTCGTCGGTGAGTTTCGCGGTGAACTCCGAAAGCATTTCCGCACCGACGTCGCCCTGGGGCACGGGGATCACCTCTCCCATGACCCCTTTCCAGGCGCCGACGTTGATCGAGGTGATGGCCGGTCCGTCGAGCTTTTCCTCGCTCGCGACCACGAGGGCGGGCAGTTCGATGAAGGGGCGGATGCCTGCGATGGTCGCCAGAACCTCCTCCGGAGTCGTGGCGTCGTTGACGGCGGGATCCGCGATCTCGACGACGAGATCCGCCTCGAAGAGGGCGCGGTTGGCGTCGCCCGCCTTCACGGTGGCACCGGGCGGCAGGATCATGCCTTCAAGAAGCGTTCCGAACACCGGCTCGGTAACGCCAAAGGCTTCCTGGGCCTTGGGCGAGGTCAGGCCGGCCTTGTAGCCGACCACCGGTCCCTCGACCTTTTCGAGCTTTGTGAGGATCTTGCCCTGGGCGCAGAGCGCGTCTTCCATGGTCCCGCCCGCCGTCACGGGCGCCGAGACGGGTCGCGCCTCCGCGCGTGCCGCCAGGAAGGCGTCGATGGCCGTATCATCAGGGCATTCGGCATATGCCGTGCCTGAGGCCAGAACGAGGGCTGTCACTGCCAGGATGGCCCTTGGCAGGCTCGAACAACGGACCGTCATGGAAACTCCTTCCCTTCGCTGTGATGGCGACGAGGGGAGAGTGCAACCATGGCCCTTCAATGGCAAGACGGGTGTAACCGCCTCGCGCCGGAGGGAAAACAGAAACCGGAAGTCCGGTCCGGAAAAGACAGGGCCGCCGCGCGGACGCAGCGGCCCCGATCCTTACTCCGCCTCGTCGGCCGAGCTGGAGTTGAGCAGCGAGTAGCGCTCCACGCCGAGCTTGCCGAGAAGGTCGAGCTGGGTCTCGAGGAAGTCGATATGGCCTTCCTCGTCCGCAAGCAGTTCCTCGAACAGCTTCATGGAGACGTAGTCGCCTTCGTCATGACAGATGTCGCGCGACTTGGAGTAGGAGGCACGGGCGTCGTACTCTCCGGCGAGGTCCGACTTCAGGACCTCTTCCACGTCCTGCCCGATGCGCAGCGGCGCGACCTTCTGCAGGTTCGGGTGACCCTCGAGGAACAGGATGCGGGCGATCAGCTTGTCCGCGTGCTGCATCTCCTCGATGGACTCCGCGCGCTCCTTGGATGCGAGCTTGGCAAGGCCCCAGTCGTCGAGCATGCGGTAGTGCAGCCAGTACTGGTTGACGGCGCCGAGTTCCAGGAACAGCGCTTCGTTCAGGCGTTCGATGACTTTTTCACTGCCCTTCATGGGACACACTCCTTGTTGATTGACGCGAGAACCGTTGTCGTCGCTGACCGGCTGGCACGTCGGTCAAGGGGGCGCGCAGCCTTGATTCAAGCCGGGCGGTGGCCTGATCCGGATTTAGATTAGAATAATTCCAAATTCGTGTGAAGGGGGCTTTTCGTACCCGTCGCGAATCCTGCACAGGCGATGTGTGACGCAGCAAGGGACATCGGGGAAGATGAAAAAAGCGCCCAGGCGGGTGAACCGCTTGCGCGCAAAGTGCGTCTATCCGAAGAGACCCCTGTCGCGTCCTTGTCCCCGGCATGCGGGAGCCCTCGAACAGGAGACAGCCCATGGCACATGTCCTTGCCTATATCGCCAGCGCGATCGTGTTTCTCGGCCTGGACTACCTGTGGCTCGGCCGGATCGCGGGTGCATTCTACCGCACCCGTCTGGGACACCTGATGGCGGACAACGTGAATTTCGCCGTCGCGGGCGGGTTTTATGCCTTCTATGTGGTCGGCATCGTCATTTTCGCGATCCAGCCGGCGTTCCGCTCCGGCGCATGGACCGACGCGTTGCTGTATGGCGCGTTGTTCGGCTTCTTCGCCTACGCGACCTATGACATCACCAATCTCGCCACCTTGCGCGACTGGCCGGTGGTGGTCGCCGTGGTGGACGTGATCTGGGGAACCGTGCTGACCGGAACGGCCGCCGTCGCGGGCTATCTTGCCGCGAGATCTTTGATCTGAACTCCCCCTGCGGAAGGTGCAAGCTCCGATTCCGACTTGCCTTTTGGTCCTGCAATCGCCCACTCTTGCGCCATCGAAAGACCCGCGCGGAGGGCGCGGAAACGGGAGGGATTTCATATGGCGGGAGCGGGAGACGTCGCGCTTATCACGGGCGCATCGGCGGGGATCGGCAAGGCGACGGCGATCGCCTTTCTCAAGGCGGGCTACAGGACGGTGCTCGTGGGCAGGCGCGGCGAGCTGCTCGAGGCGGCGATCGCGGAATCGGGCGTCGATGCCGGCAACGGCCTGGCTGTCGCGTGCGACGTGACCGACCCGGTCGCCGTCGATGACCTCTTCGGCGCCATCGCCGATACGTTCGGCCGTCTCGACGTGGTGTTCAACAACGCCGGCGCCGCGGTGCTCTCCACCCCCGTCGGCGACCTGTCGTTCGAGGACTGGCGCCGGGTCGTCGGCGTCAATCTCGACGGGTCCTTCCTGATCGCACGCGGTGCCTTCAACATGATGCGCGCCCAGGACCCGCAGGGCGGGCGCATCATCAACAACGGCTCCATCTCGGCCTATGTGCCGCGCCCGGGGTCGGTTGCCTATACCGCCTCCAAGCACGCGGTAACGGGCCTGACGCGCTCGATCTCGCTCGACGGACGCCCGTTCAACATCGCCTGCGGCCAGATCGATATCGGCAATGCGGCTTCGGAAATGACCGAAACCATCCAGAAGGGCGTGCCGCAGGCCGACGGCTCGATCAAGCCGGAGCCCGTCATGCATGTCTCCAACGTCGCCAACGCGGTGCTGCACATGGCGAGCTTGCCGCCGGAGGCGAACGTGCAGTTCATGACGGTGATGGCGACCAACATGCCCTACATCGGCCGCGGCTGATCGCGTTTCGAAACCGGCCGGAAATCGGGAAAGGGGCGGGCCGGTGTCCGCCCCTTGTTCGTGCCGGCGGGCCTGTCCTCGAGCGTGGGGCTACGCCCTAAACCGTGAGGTGGGCGCGCACCGCTTTTTCCTCCAGGTCCTCGCGGGCCCCCGAGAGCACCACCTCGCCCCTGTCCATCACCGCGAAACGGTCGGCGAGGTCGCGGGCAAACTCGAAATACTGTTCCACGAGGACGATGGCCATCTCGCCGGTGTTGCGCAGATAGGTGATCGCGCGGCCGATGTCCTTGATGATCGAGGGCTGGATGCCTTCCGTCGGCTCGTCCAGGAGCAGCAGGCGCGGCTTCATGACGATGGCGCGTCCGATGGCGAGTTGCTGTTGCTGCCCGCCGGAGAGGTCACCGCCGCGCCGTGACAGCATCGATTTCAGCACCGGGAAAAGCTCGAACACCGCATCCGGCACCTTGCGCTGGGACCGAGGCAGCACGGAGAACCCGGTCTCGAGATTTTCCCGCACGCTGAGCAGCGGGAAGATGTCGCGCCCCTGGGGAACGAGTGCAACGCCCTTTCTGGCGCGCTGGTAGGGCGTGAGGCCCGAGATGTCCTCGCCCTCCCAGCGAATGACGCCGGCGGAGACGGGTTGCTGGCCGGCGATCGCCCGCAGCGCGGAGGTCTTGCCGACGCCGTTGCGGCCCAGAACGCAGGTCACCTGGCCGGGCTCGGCGGTAAAGCCGACGCTCTTCAGCGCCTGTGCGGCGCCATAGTGCAGGTCGATGGATTCAACGCTCAGCATGTGACCTCCGTTTCGGTCCTCGGCGTCAGTTCAGCAGCTTGCGGTGCAGTACACGCAGCACCCGTTCCTGCTCCTCGTCCGGTCCGCCGCCAACCTCGCAGACGGCTCCGGCAATGCTGACGAGTTGATGCAGCTCGGACTGGTTCAGGTGACTTCTCCAGAGCTTCTGGAAACGCTGAACCGGATCGTCGGCGTTGATCACGTTCCTGGCGATCCAGTCGCACATGACCAGGACCTCTTCCATGTCGTGTGCCGGGACGATCTCCCGCATCCCGTCCCGGATGACGGCCGTTGCCTCGTCCTTGTGGGCGGGCTTTTCGTTTGCCAGGCAGAAATAGAAGGTCACGGCGGCGATCACCGGATCCTCGATCGAGGCCAGCGGAGCTTCCTCTACCTTCTTGCGAAACTGCTTGCGTTTGTAGGCACCTCGCATCCGCTCCACGGAGTCGATCACTTCGCTTCCGGCTTCCCGGATCATTTTGAGTCGCCAGTACCAGATCGCCGCACCGACGACGATTGTCGCGAGAAGGCCCAGAAAAGGCATCACCCGTCTCCTGTTCATGTTCCTCAACCAGGGGATACATAAACGGGACGTCTCGTGTTGTGCCAGGCATTATCCTTCGCTCCGCATCTAGCGTCCCAGATAGACGTCGATGACCCTCTGGTCGGACGAGACGTGGTCGAGCGAGCCCTCCGCCAGAACCGCCCCCTCGTGCAGCACGGTCACCTTCACGCCCAGCGCGCGCACGAAGGTCATGTCGTGCTCGACGACGACGACCGAGTGGCTTTTCGAGATGTCGCGCAGCAGGTCGGCGGTGGCGGCGGTCTCCGCGTCGGTCATGCCGGCGGCCGGTTCGTCGACAAGCAGGAGCTCGGGATCCTGCGCGAGCAGCATTCCGATCTCCAGCCACTGCTTCTGTCCGTGGCTGAGGTCGCCGGCGAGGTCGTCGCGCCGCCCTTCCAGGCGCACGAGCGCGAGCAGTTCGTCGATGCGCTCCTGCTCTTCCGCGCTCGTCACGTGGAACAGGGTGGCGAAGGGGCCGCGCGGTGTCTTGAGGGCCAGCGCGATATTGTCCTCCACCGTGTGGCTCTCGAAGACGGTCGGCTTCTGGAACTTGCGGCCGATGCCGAAGCCCGCGATTTCCGCCTCGTCGTGGCGGGTCAGGTCGATGGTGTCGCCGAACCGCACCTCGCCGGTGTCGGGGCGCGTCTTGCCGGTGATGACGTCCATCATCGTCGTCTTGCCGGCGCCATTGGGGCCGATGATCGCGCGCATTTCGTTGCGCCCGACAACGAAGGACAGGCTGTTCAGCGCCTTGAACCCGTCGAAGGAGACGCTGACGTCGTCGAGATAAAGGAGCGTTTCCGCCTTGCTCATCGTGTCACTCCCTTCTCATTCGGCCGGTTGGCGACCGGGTTCGGCGGAAAGTCCGTCCTTGTCGGGCGAACGTGCGTCCTCACGGGTGTGTCGTTTCATCCGGGCGAAGACCTTTTGGCCCAGGCCAAGCAGCCCTTGCGGCAGGAACAGGGTCACGGCAACGAAGAGCGCGCCGAGCGCGAAGAGCCAGAACTCGGGCATGGCGGCGGTGAACCAGCTCTTGGCGAAGTTGACGAGCACCGCGCCGATGATCGGACCGGCGAGCGTTCCGCGTCCGCCGACGGCGACCCAGATCACCGCCTCGATGGAATTCGCGGGAGCGAATTCGCCCGGGTTGATGATGCCGACCTGGGGCACGTAGAGGGCGCCGGCGAGCCCGGCCATCATGGCCGAAACCGTCCATACGAAGAGCTTGAAGTGCTCCACCCGGTACCCGATGAATCGCGTCCGGCTTTCCGCGTCGCGCACCGCGATCAGCACCTTGCCGAGTTTCGAGCCGGTGATCGCCATGGTGATGACGAGGCAGGCGGCCAGTGCCAGCGCGGAGGCCGCGAAGAGCCCCGCGCGCGTGGTTCCCGCCTGGATGTCGAAGCCCAGGATGTCCTTGAAGTCGGTGAGACCGTTGTTGCCGCCAAAGCCCATGTCGTTGCGGAAGAAGGCGAGCAGCAGGGCATAGGTCATCGCCTGGGTGATGATCGACAGGTAGACGCCCGTCACCCGCGAGCGGAAGGCGAACCAGCCGAAGACGAAGGCGAGGAGGCCGGGCACCGCCAGCGCCATGATCATGGCGAAGGGGAACATGTCGAAGCCGTACCAGTACCAGGGCAGCTCCTGCCAGTTCAGGAACACCATGAAGTCGGGCAGGACGGGGTCGCCGTAGACGCCCCGGCTGCCGATCTGGCGCATCAGGTACATGCCCATGGCATAGCCGCCCAGCGCGAAGAAGGCGGCATGGCCCAGCGAGAGGATGCCGCAATAGCCCCACACGAGATCGAGGGCCAGTGCCAGCAGGGCATAGGTCAGGTACTTGCCCATGAGCGTGACCGCATAGGTCGGCACATGCAGAGGATGGCCGGCCGGCAGGGCCAGGTTCAGCACCGGCACCAGGATGGCGGCGCCGAGCAGGGCGAGGATGAGGACGAGACGGACCCCGCCGAGAGGGCCGGCAAGCGCGCGCGAGATCATGATTCCACCGCCCGGCCCTTGAGCGCGAACAGGCCGCGCGGGCGCTTCTGGATGAACAGGATGATGAAGACGAGCACGAGGATCTTGGCGAGCACCGCGCCCGCATACGGCTCGAGGAACTTGTTCGCGACGCCGAGCGTCATGGCGCCGAAAAGCGTGCCCCACAGGTTTCCGACACCGCCGAACACGACAACCATGAAGCTGTCGATGATGTAGGACTGGCCAAGGTTGGGCGAGACGTTGTCGATCTGCGAAAGGGCCACTCCGGCGATGCCGGCGATCCCCGATCCAAGCCCGAAGGTGAGCGCGTCGACCCATGGCGTGCGAATGCCCATGGACGCGGCCATGCGCCGGTTCTGGGTGACGGCACGCACGTTGAGCCCGAAGCGGGTGAACTTCATCGCGATCAGCAGCGTGAAGAACACCACCAGCGCGAAGACGACGATCCACAGCCGATTGTAGGTGATGGTGAGCTGGCCGATCTCGAAGGCGCCCGACATGAAGTCCGGGTTGCCGACCTCCTGGTTGGTGGGACCGAAGATCGTGCGCACGGCCTGCTGCAGGATCAGCGACACACCCCAGGTGGCGAGCAGGGTCTCCAGCGGACGATTGTGCAGGAAGCGGATGATGCCGCGCTCGATGGCGACGCCGACGAGGCCGGCGACGAGAAAGGCGGCCGGCAGCGCGACGGCGAGCGAATAGCCGAAGAAGTCGGGGGCGAGTTCGCGAAAGAGATTCTGCACGACGAAGGTGGTGTAGGCGCCGAGCATGACCATTTCGCCGTGCGCCATGTTGATTACGCCCATGACGCCGAAGGTGATGGCGAGCCCGATGGCGGCGAGCAGCAGCACGGAGCCGAGCGAGAGGCCGAACCAGATGTTGCGGGCCGTGTCCCACACCGCCTGGAGGCGCTCCACCCTGGCGATGCCCTCGCGCGCCGAGGCCGCGAGTTCGCCGTCGCTGTCGTTCGAGGCGCCGATCAGGAGCGACAGCGCGTCGCGATCGCCGCGACTGGCGAGAATGTCGATGGCCTCCTGCTTGTCCGCCAGCGGCATGTCCGAGGCGAGGACGGCGGCGGCTCGGGCCTGTTCCATGGTCGCGCGGATGGTGTCGTCGGCCTCGGCCGCGATCGCCGCGTCAAGGGAGGCGATCATGTCCGGGTCCGCGGCCTTGAAGACCGCCTGTGCGGCGGCCAGCCGGTCCGCCGGATCGGGCGCGCGCAGGGTCAGCGCGCCAAGGGCCGCGCGGATCACCCGGCGCAGGCGGTTGTTGACGCGGATCTTGTCGACGCCCCCGCGCGACATCTGGCCGAGGTCGGCGCCGGTCAGCGGATCGGTGAGCGCATAGGAGGAGCCGGAGCGTTTCGCGATGACGGCCATGCCGTCGGACTTGCGCTCGTAGAGATCGCCTTCGCCGAGTGCTTCCAGAACGGGCACGACGGCCGGGTTTCCGGTCTCCGCGAGCCGGTTGATCTGGGCCTGGGTCGCGTCGAAGGAGCCCTTGGTCAGGGCATCGACGAGCGGGCGAAGGGCGGTCACCTCCGCCTCGTTCGCCCCCGATTGCGCGGCGGCCGGTGCGATGATGCAGGCGAGCGCCAGCACAAGGGCGACAAGGCCTGCCGTCGCAAGGCGGGCTGTTCGGATCAACGCTGCCGGAGGGATGGAACTGGAGGGAAGGCTGGAAACGGTCACGGGAAGACACCTCGCACGGATGACGCCGGCGGCGGGGGAGGGGGACGGGAAAAGGAGGAGGCGGATCTTGCGCCCGCCTCCCTCCCCCTCTGGTTGCGGCGGGACTTAGCTCCCCGACCCGCCGCACTTGCCCGTGGACGTGTTGAAGTTTCCGCAGGACAGCGGCTTGCGCCAGTCCGCGATCAGGTCCTTCGACCCTTCGAGGTAGTCGGACCAGGCGTCGCCGACGACGAGGCCCGGCGTCTCCCAGACGGTCTCGAACTGGCCGTCGTCCTGGATCTCGCCGATGAGGACCGGCTTGGTGATGTGGTGGTTCGGCATCATGGCCGAGTAGCCGCCGGTCAGGTTGGGCACGGAGACGCCGACGATGGAGTCGATCACCGCGTCGGGATCGGTGCTGCCGGCCTTCTCGACCGCCTTCACCCACATGTTGAAGCCGATGTAATGGGCCTCCATGGGATCGTTGGTCACGCGCTTGTCGTCACCGATGTAGGCCTTCCAGGTCTCGATGAACTCGGCGTTTGCATCGGTGTCGACGGACTGGAAGTAGTTCCATGCGGCCAGGTGGCCGACGAGCGGTGCGGTGTCGAGACCGGCAAGCTCCTCCTCGCCGACGGAGAAGGCCACGACCGGAATGTCCTCGGCCTTGATGCCGGCGTTCGCCAGTTCCTTGTAGAAGGGCACATTGGCATCGCCGTTGATGGTGGAGACCACGGCGGTCTTCTTGCCGGCCGAGCCGAAGGTCTTGATGTCGGACACGATCGTCTGCCAGTCGGAATGACCGAACGGCGTGTAGTTGATCATGATGTCCTCGTCCGCGACGCCCTTGGACTTGAGGTAGGCCTCGAGGATCTTGTTGGTCGTGCGGGGGTAGACGTAGTCGGTGCCGGCCAGAACCCAGCGCTCCACGCCTTCCTCGTTCATCAGGTAGTCGACGGCGGGGATCGCCTGCTGGTTGGGAGCGGCGCCGGTGTAGAACACGTTGCGCTGACTTTCCTCGCCCTCGTACTGGACGGGATAGAACAGGAGCGAGTTCAGCTCCTCGAAGACCGGCAGGACCGACTTGCGCGACACGGAGGTCCAGCAGCCGAACACGGCCGCCACGTCGTTGACCTCGATCAGCTCGCGCGCCTTCTCGGCGAACAGCGGCCAGTCGGAGGCCGGATCCACGACGACCGCCTCGAGCTTCTTGCCCAGGACGCCGCCCTTCTTGTTCTGCTCCTCGATGAGCATCAGCATGGCGTCCTTCAGAGTGGTCTCCGAAATGGCCATGGTGCCGGACAGCGAGTGCAGGATGCCGACCTTGATCGTGTCTTCCTGTGCCTGCGCGCTCGTGAATGCGGTGGTGGCGAGCAGCGTGGCCAGAGCGATCCCGGCGGCGGATGTCTTGCGGATGAATGTCATTGTTGTCCCCTCTGTCAGTCTCCCCCCGGAGGCGAGACGACAAGGGAACTTCAAGATGCGTGCCAGTTCCGCGCGAGACCGGCGCAACCGGCCAAGCGCCTGACTTTGCGGCACCTTGGCACGACGCGGGCGTGCGGACACGCACGGGCGGTCGCGCTCAAGAAAAATGCACAAATGTGCGGCGCGGCAATCATGTGGCTAAATTTTGATCATGCACGCCGTGTCAGCGTGCCTCGACGCTGCCGCTCTTCACAAGTGCCTCGACCTCCTCCTCGTCGAGGTCCAGCACGCGCGCGAGAACCTCGCGGGTGTGTTCGCCGAGGCAGGGCGGGGCGACCTTGTCGTCGACCGGCGTCTTCGAGAACCGCAGCGGGCTCGCGACGCCCGGCACGGTGCCGCCGCTACCGTGGGGCAAGGCGGGGTTCATGAGCCCACGGGCCTTGGCCTGCGGTTCCTCGAACACTTCGGCGATGGTGTTGATGGGACCGCAGGGCACGGCGGCGGCCTCCAGAACCTCGATCCATGCGCGGGTGGTGCGGGTCCTGATGATGTCGGCGATGACCGGCACCAGGATCTCGCGGTGCTTCACCCGGTCGCGGTTGAGCGTGAAGCGCGGGTCGGCGGGAAGGTCCGGGCGGCCGGCCACCTCGCAGAAGCGGACAAACTGGCCGTCGTTGCCAACCGCGAGGATCAGGTGCCCGTCGGCGCTGGCGAAGGCCTCGTAGGGCACGATGGCGGTATGGGCGTTGCCCATGCGCATGGGCGAGGTGCCGGAGACCAGATAGCTGAGCGCCTGGTTGGCGAGCGAGGCGACCTGCACGTCGAACAGCGCGATGTCGAGGTGCTGGCCCTCGCCGGTGCGCTCGCGGTGGGCGACCGCGCCGAGAATGGCGATGGTGGCGTTGAGGCCGGTGAGGACGTCGGCAAGCGCCACGCCCGCCTTCTGCGGCCCTCCGCCGGGCAGCGCGTCGCGCTCGCCGGTGACGGACATGAGCCCGCCCATGCCCTGGATCATGAAGTCGTACCCGGCGCGCTGGGCGTAGGGGCCGGTCTGGCCGAAGCCGGTGATCGAGCAGTAGATCAGCGAGGGATTGATTTCGGCGAGGCTTGCGTAGTCGAGACCGTATTTCCTCAGGCCGCCGACCTTGTAGTTCTCGACGAGAATGTCGGACTTTTTCGCCAGTTCGACCACGAGCGCGCGCCCGCCCTCGCTGGCGATGTCCACGGCGACCGACTTCTTGCCCCGGTTGGCGGCCATGAAATAGGCGCTCTCGCCGGCGGCGGGTCCGTCCTCCACGAAGGGAGGGCCCCAGCCGCGCGTGTCGTCGCCGGTGCCGGGGCGCTCGATCTTGATGACGTCGGCGCCCATGTCGGCAAGCGCCTGGGTGGACCAGGGGCCGGCGAGAACGCGGGAGAGATCGAGCACGCGCAGATGCGACAGCGGACCGGACATGGGGGAAGACGCCTTCTTTACTGATCACGGGAGGGCAAGCCTGCCCCGGTCATAGACCCGCGCGGCGCTTGCCGTCCAATGACGAGCGGTAGGAACCCCATTCCGCCCGGTCGCGGCGGGTGACGCGTCAGGCCGCCTGGCGCAGGAGGAAGCGGCCGCCGTCGGAGATCGAGGCGCGGCCCATGCGCACCAGCGAGGAAAGCACCGCTTCGATGGAGGCGCGCAGGGTCTTGCTCTTGCGGAAGCGGGCGGCGATGTCGTCGACGCCGAGCGGTCCCTCGGCATCCATGAGCGCCCAGACGACGGCAAGGGTCTGGTCCGCGTCCTTCCTGGGGAACGCGGGCTTCGGCCCCGCCTTGACGGGCGCGGCGAGCGGCGCGTCGCCCAGGTCGAGTTCCAGCTCCGCCTTTTCCGCCTCGGAGCCGAAGCGCGGGATCTGGTAATCGGGTCTCAGCCAGCGCACGAGGCCGCGCGCCTCTTCCCGCGCCCGCTCCTTGTTGAGCGCGACGAGGCGGGCCAGAACCTCCTCCTCGGGAAGGTCCGCCGGCCAGCCGTAGGCATCGGCGACGGCCACATCGAGCCTGTCGTGCAGCTCCTTCAGGATCAGCACCAGCCCGTCGTCGTAAATGACGCGCTCCTTGTCGGTGAGATCCTCGGGACGCGCGCCGGCCTTCAGCCGCTCCAGCACGTTGTAAAGGCCCGTCAGCGTCAGATGCGCGTGGTCGGCCAGCACCCGCTTGCGATGGGCGTCCAGCTCCTCGGCGATCGCGCCGATCTCCGCCTTCTGGATCTCGGAGGCGTCCGGGAACGGGAAGGGATCGAAGCAGCGTGACTTGGAGTAGCGAGGATCGTTGCCGACGCCGAGCCAGCCGCCAGCTCTCAGTGCCCAACATCCATGAAAACGGGAGGACAGAACGCCAAGCGGATAGCCGTCGCTCAAGCCGATGGCGATAAGCATGTTGTCGGGCAGGATCTCTTGTCCGAGAAACTGGAACACCCGGTGCTTGGTGGTCTCCACGGTGGCGATGTAGCGGGGGAGGTTTAATAAAGCCTTCCGAAGATCGGGAACGTTTTCACCGAACAGCCACCAATTTTCTTTTCGATAATCTCGTTTGTTCCAGTCTCTTCCTACATAATGCGGTTCTCCGTCTTTAATTATTATCTTCTCTTTTATCTCAATCTTCACATGCTGATAGACCTCGGGAAAGCGCGTCCGCACATCCTCCGCCGTCAGGCCGAAGAGGTCGATCACCAGGGCGCCGCGCGGCCGGCTCGTCAGATCCCGCCCGTTGCGATAGGCGCGGATGTGGTTTTCGAGCCCCTCGCGCCGGCCGAGGCCCAGATGTCGTGCCTCCTGCGGTGTGACGATGAAGCCCGAGCCGTGCAGTTTCACGCCCGGCGAGCAGATGCCTTCGTTGGCGCGCAGTTCCGTCGCCGCCGTTACATCCACGCCAACGGTCAGGTCCGAATGGATCTTGCCGCTTTTCGTCTCGAACAGGATCACCGGGTTGTCCGTGTCGAGGCCGCGTTCGCTGACCGTTTCCAGCAGCAACCCGTCGCGGGTGCCCGCTTCCGCCACCGTCATGGCGATGCGCACGGCGGCGCTGTCGCGCGTCACCTTGGTCCAGGGGTGGTCCGGGATCGCCATGACGATGGAGAGCGGCTTCTTCGCGTTCAGGTGGCGCTCCATCACCCGGCGCTGGAACACCTGGCTGATCGAATTGGTGGTGACGAAGCCGAAGCGTTTCAGCCCGCTTTTCGGCTTGAGCAGGATCTCGGCCGCCCGGTCCCACCAGTACATGACGAAATCGGCACTTTCGTTCATGTGGGAATGCGCCTTCCACAGCGCCTCGGCGTAAGGGGAGCCCATGCGGGCGCGAATGTCCTTGCCGCCGACGAAGGGCGGGTTGCCGACGATATAGTCGACCTTGGGCCACTCGGGCCGGCGCGGGTTGGGATGGACCTCCTTGCCGTCCACCACTTGCGGCAGCGGATAGCCGTCCCAGGTCAGCACCGCGTCCATATGGCGGATGTTGTGGAACCGTCTCAGGATCGGCTCGGTCGGCGCGACGCCCTGGTTCTTGAAATGCCATTGCAGGTGGCCGATCCAAAGCACCAGTTCGGCAATCGCCGCCGCGCGCTTGTTGACCTCGAGCCCCAGGAACTGGTGCGGGTCGACCGTGTGCCGGTCGAGCGCCAGCGACACCTGGCCGCCGAGATCGGCGATCACTTCCAGCACCTTGCCCTCGAGCTTCTTCATCAGCTCCAGCGACACATAGAGGAAGTTGCCCGTGCCGCAGGCGGGGTCGAGCACCAGCGTCTCGCACAGCCGGTCATGGAAGGCCTGTGCGGTCTTCACCGCCGCGTCGCTGCGCCCTTCCGATTTCTGCCGCTCGATGGTGGCGAGCGTGTTTTCCCACTCCGCCTGAAGCGGGTCGATGACGGTCGCCACCACGAGGCGTTCCACATAGGCGCGCGGGGTGTAGTGGGCGCCGAGCTTGCGCCGCTCGCGCGGGTCGAGCGCCTGTTCCAGGAAGGTGCCGAAGATCGCCGGCTCCACGTCCTTCCAGTCATGGGCGGCCGCTGCCGCCAGCTCGCCGATCTCCTCGCGCGCGAGCTTCAGCGCGCGGCGCTCGCTGAAAAACCCGTTGAAGTGCTTGATCTTCTCGCGAATTGAGCTCGCCACGGAGCCGTCATTCATCGCGCGCCACAGGTCTTCCATCAGGCTTGGGAAGATCTCCGGCTTCTCGGTACAGTCGGTCAGAAGCTTCTTGAAACTGTCGGGCGGAAGCAACTGCACGTCCTCTGCGAACATGCAAAACAGCACGCGCATGAGGAACATGGCGACCTCTTCCGTCGGATGGCCGTCCTGCTCCAGCGCCCGCGAGACCCTGGCGATGCGTTCGGCGATCTCGCGGGTGACGCGGGCGGCGTGGCGCGATGGGTCGAGCGACATCGGGTCTGACCAGACCGCCTTCAGCCGGGCGCGTATCTTCTCGTCGCGCAGGTCCTCCAGGTAGATGCGGAACGAACGCTGGTCGGGGAACTGGTCGTAGGCCTTTCCGTCGCGGCGGAAGTTGGCATAGACCTCGATACAGTGGCCGACGTCGCAGACAAGCACGAAGGGCGGTGGCTCGTGAGACGCCGGCAGCAGACGCACATAGTTCTCCGCCTGGGTGCGGGCATTCATCATCAACACGTCCCAGGAGCGGTTGGCTCCGGAGCGCCGTCCGCGCGCGGGCGTATCGAGACCGGGGAGGGCCGGCGTGTCGCCGAGCTTCTTGTCGCCGAACTGGCGGCTCTGCTTGGCCTCCAGCACGAAGCAGTCGCGCTTGTAGAGATCGATGCGCTTGTGCGAGGTCGCGCCGTCGCGGCTTTTCTCCTGCACCGCGCGCTCGAACACATAGTCGTTGTTGGCATGGGTCGCGCCGGCGACGTCAGGATGCGTCTCGTCGAGCACATCGCAGAGTTCCGTCAGGAACAGGGCGTAGTTGGCGCGCTCCTGGCCTCCCTCCTGTCCCTGCCACTTGGCGATAAACGCTTCGACCCCTGATTGCATATGCGCCTCTTCCTCCTGCCCTTCCGTTTTAAAGGGAGGACACGCATACGCAAGCGGGGAGGTCGCGTGTCCACCGTCCGTGGCGGCTTTCAATCGGTCACACGGGCCGGTACCAATGTGGCAACGCGCGGGAACGGATCGGGAGACGAGGCCGTGCCGCGGAAACAGGGGAGAGATCGCTCATGAGTTTCAAGGCGCTGATCGTGGAAAAGGACGAGGCGGGGACGACCTCCGCATCGGTGCGGACGATCACCGGGGACCGCCTGCCGGACGGCGACGTCACGGTGGCGGTCGAGTATTCGACGCTGAACTACAAGGACGGGCTGTGCCTCGGTTCCGGCGGCGGGCTGGTGAAGAGCTACCCGCATGTGCCGGGCATCGATTTCGCCGGGACGGTCGAGCAGTCGGACGATCCCCGCTACGCGCCCGGCGACAAGGTGGTGCTCACCGGCTGGCGCGTCGGCGAAGTGTGGTGGGGCGGCTATGCGCAGAAGGCGCGGGTCAAGGCCGACTGGCTGGTGCCGTTGCCCAAGGGCCTTTCGACCCGCGACGCAATGGCCGTCGGCACGGCGGGCTTCACCGCGATGCTCGCGGTCACGGCGCTGGAGGATCATGGTCTTGCGCCGGACAAGGGACCGGTTCTGGTGACGGGCGCGGCCGGCGGTGTCGGCTCGGTCGCCACCGCGATCCTGTCGCATCTGGGATATGAGGTGGCCGCCGTCACCGGGCGCCCCGAGCAGGAAGGCTACCTGAAGGGACTGGGGGCGACCCGCATCGTTCCGCGCGCCGAGCTTGCCGAGACGGTGAAGCGGCCGCTGGAGAGCGAAAACTGGGCCGGCTGCGTGGATGCCGTCGGCGGTGCGATGCTTGCCCGCGTGCTGGGGCAGATGAAGTACGGCGGCTCGGTCGCGGCCGTGGGCCTGGCCGGCGGCGCCGGTCTGCCCGCGACCGTCATCCCGTTCCTGCTGCGCGGGGTCAATCTGCTCGGCATCGACTCCGTCATGCGTCCCTACGAGGACCGCGTGCGGGCATGGTCGCGGATCGCCACCGACCTGCCGCTCGACCGGCTTGCCGAGATGATCCGGCCCGCGACGCTTGGCGAGCTTCCCGAACTCGGTGCCGCGATCCTCAAGGGCGAGGTGCGCGGGCGCGTCGTGGTCGACGTCAACGCGTGATGACGGCCGGGCTCCGGGGCGGCAACGACCCGCACCGGAGCCCGTGCCTCACAGTTCCTCGTAGTAGATGCCACGCTGGGCAAGACGCCACTGCTTCAGCCGCAACTCGCCCGACTTGCGCATCTCCTCCATGCGCTTTTCATGCAGCTTGCGCTGATGCTCGCGCGCCTCACGCTGGAGATTGCGTTCGAATTCCTCCAGCTCGCGCCGTTCTCGCGCGATCTCGTCCCTTGATTTGCCCCAGTCCGCGAAGCCCATGGATCCCTCCCGCTGCGCTGTCTCGGAATTACTTACCCTACGTAATTTCCTGCCCCGAAGCAACGAGAAGCCCCTCCGGGCCGCATTCGCGTCGTCTTTTCTTTTGCCGGCAGGTTCGCTACCAATGGCCTTCTTCAAGGGTTGGGCCGTGTCCCGGGGGGCGAGGATGAAACAGGATTCCAGGTCGGATGCGGGGCGTGTGACGCCTGATCGGCTGCCCGGTTCCGCGCGGGCCATGAGCGCCGAGGAGGCGCGACGCTACGCCGAGGATGGCTTCGTGCTGGTGAAGGGAGCCTTCGGCGCGGCGACCATTGCCGCGATCGAGGCGGAGCTCGCCCGGCTCGAGGCCGTACCGGAAGCGCCCGGGCAGCACTGGGTCTATGGCGAGACGGTCGAGGATCCGGACCCGCGCCGCATCATCGCGCGGATGGAAAACCTCGACGCCCATTCTCCGGTCTTTGCCGCGCTGAATTCAGCGCTTGGCGCCTATGCGGCGGTGGCGTTCGGCGCCCCGGCGGTGCTTTTCAAGGACAAGCTCAATTTCAAGCGCCCGGGCGGCGCAGGGTTCACGCCGCACCAGGACCAGCAGGCCGGCTGGTGGAACTATGCGAACCGTTTCGTCTCGATCATGGTGTCGATCGACGCGTCGAGCATTGCCAACGGTTGCGTCGAGTTCGCGGCCGGACATCACACCCGGGGCATGTTCCGTGAATGGGAACCGCTGACGGATGCGGACATGAAGACCATGAACTTCGTGCCGGTGGAGACCGAGCCGGGGGACGTGGTTCTGATCGACAGCTTCGCGCCGCACCGCTCCGAGCCCAATCGCACCGACCAGCAGCGGCGGCTCTATTTCGCAACGTTCAATCCCGCCGCCGAAGGCGACCATCTTTCGCGCTACTACGCCGACAAGCATGCCAATTATCCACCCGACGTGGAGCGTGACGCCGAAAGGTCCTACACGTTCCGCGTCTGAGTTCCGGCGCGCCCGTCCGGCGACCGCCACCTTCCAGAAGACCGAGAAAGGTCAGAGCTTGCAGTCCGATCGCGCCAACACCGCGGCCGCCCCGGGGCAGCCGTCGAAGTTCACCCGCCTGCGCACCCTGCTTTCCCGCCCCGAGCTTGCCTTCCTGATGGAGGCGCACAGCGGGCTTTCCGCCAAGATCGTCGAGGAAGCGGGCTTCGAGGGGATCTGGGCCTCGGGCCTGTCCATGTCCGCGAGCCTTGGCGTGCGCGACAACAACGAGCTGTCCTTCTCCCAGGTTCTGGACATGCTGGAATACATGTCCGACGCAAGCTCCCTGCCGATCCTGGTCGACGGCGACACGGGCTACGGAAACTTCAACAATTTCCGCCGCTTCGTGCGCAAACTGTGCCAGATCGACGTGGCCGGCGTGTGCATCGAGGACAAGATCTTTCCCAAGACCAATTCGTTCCTCGGCGAGAACCAGCCGCTCGCGGACATCGACGAGTTCTGCGGGAAGATCAAGGCGGGCAAGGACACCCAGACGCATCCCGATTTCCAGGTGGTGGCACGTGTCGAGGCGCTGATCGCCGGGCGGGGGATCGAGGAGGCGCTGGCGCGCGCCCACGCCTATGCTGAGGCCGGCGCCGACGCCATCGTCATGCACTCCAAGAAGAGCGCGCCGGACGAGATCCTGGATTTCTGCCGCCAGTGGGACAACCGCGTGCCGGTGATCCTGATCCCGACCAAGTATTACCGCACCCCGACCGACCGGTTCCGCGAGGCGGGCGCATCCATGGTGATCTGGGCGAACCACAACCTGCGCGCCTCCATCAAGGCTATGCGCGAGACCTGCGCGCGCCTCAGGCGCGACGAAACGCTGGTCGGCGTCGAGGACGAGGTGGCGGTTCTGGGCGACGTCTTCGCGCTCGCCGGTGCGGATGAACTGGAGCAGGCGGAAAAGCGCTATCTCGCGGCACGCTCCCCCTCGACCGCGGTGATCCTTGCCGCGACACGTGGAGAGGAACTCGGGGAACTGACCCTCGACAGGCCCAAGTGCATGGTCCCGGTGCGTGGAATGTCACTGCTCGGCCGCCAGATCGAGGCGCTCGGGAGCCGGGGTGTCGGCGACGCGCGCGTCGTCGTCGGCTACCGCGCCGACGCGGTCGATCTCGAGGGCATCGCCAAGATCGAGAACCCGGACCACGAGGCGACCGGCGAGGCGTATTCGCTCGCCCTCGGTCTTGCCGAGGTCACGGGGGACGCCATCGTTTCCTTCGGTGACATCGTCTACCGTCCGTCGCTTCTGGCCATGCTGGAGGATCGCGACGAGGACATCGTTCTGCTGGTGGATTCGGCGGGGATCGCGGGCGGCCGCGATCTGGTGCGCGCCACGCGCCCCGACGGGGATGTTCTCGACAGCACTGGCGATGAACCGCTTCTGGTCGGCTTCGGCGCGCGCGAAGACGGCGGCAAGGCCGACGGCGCCTTCATCGGGCTGATGCGGACCAGCGCGGCGGGAACACGAAAACTGCGGGCGGTGCTCGAGGCGATGGGCAAGGAGGGCAGTCTTGCGCGGGCCGAACTCGGCACGGCGCTCGCGCGGCTCGCGGAAGCAGGCGAGAAGATCGCCGTGGTCTATGTGCATGGCGACTGGCACAACATCAACGACCTGATGGACCTCGCCCAGGCGCGCGACGAGGTGTGAGGCGATGATCGAGGCACGGGACTTTCTGGACGCGGCCCGGGCGCAAGGGATCGACTTCTTTACCGGAGTGCCCTGCAGCTTTCTCACGCCGCTGATGAACGCGGTGATCACGGACCCGGCGACGCGCTACGTGGGCGCCACGAGCGAGGGCGAGGCCGTCGCGATCGCCGCCGGCGGCTGGCTCGCGGGCCGGGAGACGGCGGTGATGTTCCAGAACTCGGGACTTGGCAACGCGGTCAATCCGCTCACCTCGCTCAACTACCCGTTCGAGATCCCAACGCTGGTGATCACGACCTGGCGCGGTGAACCCGGCATCAAGGATGAACCGCAGCACGAGCTGATGGGGCGGATCACGCAGGATCTTCTCGATCTCGTGGGGGCAAGGCGGTTCGACTTTCCAACCGAGCGCGAGCAGGTGGCCCCCGCGCTTGCCGCCGCCGTGGCGCACATGCGCGGGGCGGGTGGTCTCTCAGCCTTTGTTCAGCCGAAGGGGGCGATCGCGTCCGGTCCGCTGGAGGAGGCGGCTCGCGAGGTCGCGCCACGTGTCGCGGTCCGGGATTTCGGTTCTCCTGGGGCGCCCGCGCCGCGCCGTTTCGACCTGCTGGAGGCATTGCAGCCGCTGGTTCCCGAAAGCGCCGGTGTCATCGCTACCACCGGTCACACGGGGCGTGAACTCTTTACCCTCGCCGACCTGCCACGCAATCTCTACTGCGTCGGTTCCATGGGCGGGGCGAGTGCCATCGGACTCGGGGCGGCCCTCAACAGTCCGCGTGAGATCGTGGTCCTGGACGGGGACGGTGCGGCGCTGATGAAGCTCGGCAACATGGCGACCATCGGAGCGGAAGCGCCGGGCAACCTGACCCATCTCCTGCTCGACAACGGGTTGCACCTGTCGACCGGCGGGCAGGCGACGGTTTCCGCCAACGTTGATTTCGCGGCGGTGGCCTCGGCATGTGGCTACCGGTTCGCGGCCCGTGCCAACGGACTTGACGGCGCGCGCGAGGCCATTGCCGAGGCGCTCGATGTGCCGGGGCCGCGTCTCGTGCATGTGCGGGTCTCCGCCGAGCCTGTCGAAGGTCTCGGCCGCCCGACGGTGAAGCCGCGTGACGTCGCGCGCCGGTTTCGAGCGCATCTGACGGACGGGGCATGAACATGACGAACGGCCCCGTTCTGCTCACACCCGGCCCGCTTACCACCAGCGCGCGGGTCAAGGCCGCGATGCAGCGCGACTGGGGATCGCGCGATCCCGCGTTCGTGCGGCTTGGGCTCAGGACCTTCGAACGCGTGGCGCAACTCGCCGGCGCCGGGCCGGATCATGTCTGCGTGCCGCTCCAGGGCAGCGGCACCTTTGCCATTGAGGCGATGATCGGCAGTCTCGTCGCGCCGCACGAGAGGCTTCTCGTTCTGGTGAACGGCTCCTATGGCCGGCGGATTGTCGAGATCGCACGCAGGCTCGCCCGGAAGGTCGACACCTTCGAGGTGCCCGAGACCGGAACCCACGACGTCGACGACCTGGCAAGGCGCCTTCGCGGCGCGGAAGCGCCGGATGTGGTCGCCATGGTCCACTGCGAGACCACGTCGGGCCTGCTCAACCCGCTGGAGAGCATCGCGACCTGCGTGAGGAATGCAGGAAAGCGGCTGCTGGTGGACAGCATGAGCGGGTTCGGCGCGCTGCCGCTCGACATGGCGGCCATGGGCATCGAGGCGGTTGCCGCGTCCTCGAACAAGTGCCTGCAGGGCGTTCCGGGTGTGTCTTTCGTCATCTGCAACCGCGATGCGCTTGAAGCGCGCGCGGGCGCGGCCCCCTCGCTGGTCCTCGATCTGGCGGGGCAGGCGCGCGGGTTCGAGGTCGACGGCCAGTGGCGCTTCACCCCGCCGACACATGTGGTTGCCGCGCTTGCGGAAGCTCTCGACGAGCTTGACGAGGAAGGCGGTCCGCCCGCCCGGCTCGCCCGTTATCGCGAAAACTGCCGTATCCTCGTGGAGGGGTTTGGAGAGCTTGGCATGACGCCGGCGCTCGATCCCGCACTGCAGGCTCCGGTCATCGTGTCGTTCCGTGAGCCGGGCGAACCCTGGTACGCGTTCGAGCCGTTCTATGCCGCGCTCGAACAACGCGGCTTCGCCATTTATGCCGGCAAAATGCGGGATGTCGGGACGTTCCGGGTCGGAACGATCGGGGCTGTCGACGCGGCTATCATGCGCGCATTCGTCGGTGAGGCGGCGGCGGTTGTGACAGAATTGAAACAGAAATTGAAAGGCGGATCCTGATCCGTCGACGCGTGCTTTTTTCGCCCTGTTTGGGAGGAAAAGCCGCGATTTTGCGGGAGTATGGCGTTTTTCCGGCTTCGGGTCGCCCTGGTCCGTCCGGTCCGCGGGGGCGACCGTGGACGAGGTCGTACGATGGCTTACTCGACACGGAAAGGGGTTTCGGCTATTTAGCGAAATCTGCCAATTATAGGTGCCTCACGTTTTTGTCATCCGGCGCCGTGGATATCGGACTGTCGCGCGGCGGCTGGTCTTGCCGGGAATACCGGTAACGGCTCGTGCCCAGTTGTGGCCGGCCATGGTGCCCACGGATTTGTACAAGACGCGTTCGCGATGGGAATTGTTCGATGCCACCGCTTTTGACTTCGGGTCGCGGTGGAACTTGGGGGAAAGTCTAGGATGAAGCCTGATCGGCCGAGTTTCTCCGTTGTCGCGGAGCGCCGCTTTCGACTGGCGGGCAAGTCCATCATCGAACGCCACAATCCCTACTTTCTCCCCGTCGACCAGCACCGGGAACTGTGCGAGCAGAACGGCGTCCCCTTTGTCAGTTTCGCACATTACGACTATCTCGGGCTGACCCAGGACGAGGCCGTCGTCAAGCGGGCGGGAGAGGCGTTGACCCGCCTTGGGACGGGCGTCGGTGCATCGCGGCTCGTCGGCGGCGAGCGCATGGGTCATCGCGCGTTCGAGAGCGAGCTCGCCGAGTTTCTCGGCGTCGGCGATGCGATGACGCTCGTCAGCGGCTATCTCGTCAACGTGTCCCTCATCAATTTCCTCATGGGGCCGCGTGATCTCGTCCTCATTGACGAACTGGCGCACAATTCCATCTTCGTCGGCGCAAAGCACGGGCGTTACGATCACAAGGTTTTCGAGCACAACAATCTCGACGACCTGGAGCGCCAGCTCAACGAGTCGCGCGGCCAGTACCGAAATGTGCTCGTCGTGGTCGAGGGTCTCTATTCCATGGACGGGGACATTCCCGACCTGCCGCGCCTCGTGGAACTCAAGGAGGCGCACGACGCCTGGCTGCTCGTCGATGAGGCGCATTCCTATGGTGTGCTGGGTGCGACCGGTCGCGGCCTGTGCGAGCATTTCGGTATCGATCCGCGACGCATCGAGCTGACCGTGGGAACGCTGTCGAAGTCCTTCGTGTCCTCGGGTGGCTTCATCTGCGCCGAGAAGAGTGTCATCGACTGGATGCGCTATACGCTGCCGGGGTTCGTCTACAGCGTGGGTCTGTCGCCCGCGACGCTTGGCGGTGCCCATGCGGCGCTCGACAAGCTCAAGGACGAACCGTCCCGGGTCGAGCGTTTGCACCACAATTCGGTTTATTTCCGTGATCGTGCCAATGCGCTCGGTCTTGAAACCGGTCCGGCCATCGGGCGCGGCGTGGTCCCGATCCTCTTCGCCGATCCCATGCAGACCATGATGGCCTCGCAGGCGTTGCTCGACGCGGGTATCTATGCGCCGCCGATCGTGCAGATCGGCGTTCCCAAGGATCAGCCGCGCATTCGCTTCTTCATCTCGGCCAAGCACACCGAGGCGGAGATGGATCGCGCCATCGAGATTGTTTCTGCCGTCGTGGCGGGATCGGCGCCGCAGGCGAGCGAACCGCAGACGGCTGCTGCTGCGGGCGTGTGACCGCACGCCGATCAAGCACGTCCCGCCTCCTCACGACGATTGCTCTCCATGACCGCCTTGCCAGATAGTCACGGCTCCCGACGCGTGCCCCGCTTGCCGGCACTCCTGTGCGCGGCGACTGTGTCGCTCGCGCTGGCGGGCGCGGCGGTTGCGCAGGAAGGCACGCGCATCGACACGCGCTCGACGCAACGTGCGGCCGGGTCCAGCGTGGAGACAGTCGACAAGGCGCCGGTGATCCGGCCCGAGTTTCCCGTTCCCGATGAACCGGGCATGCTGTTTTATCTCCAGCGTTCGACCAACTCGAACACGGTGATCTATGCGGCAAGGTTCTTGGAGGACGGTCGTCTCGATCCGGATGAGCCGATTGTCGCCTACTGGCGACGCTACAACACGACCGGCGAGAAGCTGCCGCTCAAGATGATCGAGGACAGTTTCGCTTTTGGCGTGCGCGCGCAGGCGACCCCGGATCCGGACGTCTTTCGCATCTACATCGTGTCCTATCCCGAGCGGACTGCGACCCTTCGCCGTACGGGGCCGGGAGAGGCACGGCTTAGCCTTCGCGCCGGCGCGTATGAGTACGAGCCGGTCTACGCCTATGTGGACGTGGACGAGAGCGGGATGGTACCGAGCGTGCGCTCGGTCAGTGTGATCGGCCGCGACATGGCCTCCGGCAATCCGCTGGTGGAAACCATCCGGATCGAGTAACGGTTTGGCGCGAGAGCGGCGACGACGCGCCAGGCCGCTCCCGCAGTCAGCAAGTCTGGCGCGCAAGAACACGCGTTCCGGAGCCCTTGGCTCCGTACACGGGCAGGGCGAGACAAAGACAATGACAGCGACTTCCGCCAGGACGATCCGTACCGCGATCGTCGGAGCCGGCAATTGTGCCAGCTCGCTTGTTCAGGGCGTGGCCTACTGCCGCGCATTCGGCGACGAGGCGGTTGGGGTTCCCTTCCCGGTGCTCGGCGGATACCGGCCCGAGGATGTCGAGATCGTGCTCGCCTTCGAGGTGGATGCCCGCAAGGTCGGCAAGACCGTGGGCGAGGCGGCGGTGGCGCTGCCCAACTGCACGGAAGTGTTCCACAAGGACCTCCAGGGCATGACCGCGCCGGTGCTGCGTGGACCCGATCTCGACGGCGTGTCCGCGTTCATGCGCAATCAGGCTCCCGACCGGAGCTTCGTGGTCTCCGATGCTCCTGCCCTCGACAAGGACGGCATCGTCGCCGCCCTGAAGGAGGCGAAAGCCGAAGTCGTTATCAACTTCCTGCCGGTCGGGTCCATCGAGGCGAGCCAGTTCTACGCCCAGTGCGCGCTGGAAGCCGGCTGCTCCTTCGTGAACGGCATTCCGGTGTTCATCGCTTCCGATCCGGTCTGGGCGGAGAAGTTCCGCAAGGCCGGCGTTCCGATCCTCGGCGACGATTTCAAGGCGCAGTTCGGCGCGACGATCACCCACCGTGCGCTTGCCCGGCTGGCCGACATGCGCGGCGTCAAGGTCGATCGCACCTACCAGCTCAATGTGGGCGGCAACACCGACTTCCTGAACATGATGGACGGCGACCGGCTGGCGATGAAGCGCGAGTCGAAGACCGAAGCGGTGCAGACGGCCATGAACGCGCGTCTCACGGACAATGAGATCCGCATCGGCCCGTCCGACTACGTGCCGTGGCTCGACGACCGCAAGGTTGCATACGTTCGCCTGGAAGGCAGGCTGTTCGGTGGCGTGCGCACCCATGTGGAGATGCGCCTCGAGGTCGAGGATTCCCCCAATGCCGCGGCCATGGCGCTGATCGCGATCCGTTCGGCCGCCATCGCGCGCGACCGGGGCATGGTCGGCCCGATCGAGGATGCGAGCGCGTTCCTGTTCAAGCATCCGCCGGTCCAGATCGAGGATGCCGAAGGCTACACCCGACTGCTCGCCTTCGCCGACGGCGCTGCGTCCTGACCATGGGCGGGGCGCGCGGTGCTTCCACGGCCGGGCGGCCTGTTGCCTTCGTTACCGGGGGCAGCAGCGGCATCGGTCGGGCGCTTGCCCGAAAGCTTGCGCTGCGCGGGTTCGACCTTGGACTGATCGCGCGTGGCGAGGGCCGGTTGGCGGAAACCGAGGCGGCGCTTGCCGCCGAGGTGCCGGGTGCTCGGGTGGAGTGGATCGCGGCGGACGTTGGCGACGAGACTGCCGCCCGCGCCGCTTCCCACGCGCTCGTCGGGCGTCTGGGCATTCCCTCCTGGGTGGTTTTCAACGCGGGGATCGCGCGCCCCGGACTTTTCGTCGAACAGCCGCTTTCCGACCATGTCGACCAGATGCGCACCAACTACTTCGGTGCACTGACCCTTGCCCATGAACTGGCGCCGAAGATGGCAGCCGTGGGCCGTGGACGGATGGTCTTCGTGTCCTCGGGCGCGGCCTTTTTCGGGATCTACGGCTATGGCGCCTATGCTCCCTCGAAGTTCGCCATGCGCGGGCTGGCGGAAGTTCTGCGCGTCGAACTGGCCGCAAGCGGCATCGAGGTGACGCTCGCCTATCCGCCCGACACCGACACGCCCCAGCTTGCCGCAGAGGCGCTGACCAAGCCGGCGGCGACGAAGGAGATCACCGGCGGTGGCGGCCTGTGGGCGGCGGACCGGATCGCGGAAGATATCCTGCGCGGTGCCGAGCGCGGACGTTTCCTCGTTACGCCGGGCGTCCAGATGCGCCTGCTTGCCCATGCGCACAGCCTGCTGGCGCCCGCGCTCAGGGCCTGGCAGGTCCGGGTGGCGCGGCGGCACGAAAAGCTCTTCCGCAAGGGATGAGCGGCCCGGATCTATCCGCATTGGCACTCCCGCCGGTGCCGCTGGACATGGTCGCTCTGGCGATCCTGGCCGGACTCGGGATCGGACTTCTGCTGCTTGGGGCGGGAAGTCTGGTTCCGGCAACGGCCGCCAGGGCGCGTCCGCTGTGGCCTGTCTTTCTCACCGAGATCGTCATCGTGGCCGGCGGGCTGCTGCCGGTGCTCGCCGGCGGGCGGGTTCTCGATGTCGCCTTGTTCCTGCTCGCATTCCGCATCGTTCGCGAGGCGACGAGTGTCGCGCTCCACCGCTTGCCGGGCGGTCGCGCGGGTGCGCTTCGCCACGCGGTCCTGCCCGTAAGTCTCGCTGTTGCCGCCGTGTCCCTCGGTCTGGCGTATGTGCCCTTTGCCGGTCTTTTTGTCGCCGGAGCGGGGCTGGTCCTGATCGCGGCCCTTGCCTGGCGGATCATCGGTGAACGAGTGGTCGCCCTCGGTATCGTGGCGGAACTTCTGGTGTTTCCCGTCGTGCCGCTCGTGCTGTTCGTCTCCGCTGCACGACAGGAGGAGGGCGCGGGGCTTTTGCTTCTGGCGTTCCTTCTCGTGGAAACCTACGACAGTTACGCGCTTCTCGGCGGCAAGCTGTTCGGAAGACGTCCCGCCTTTCCCACGCTCAGCCCCAGGAAAACCGTCGAGGGACTGGCCGTCGGCGGGGCCATGCTCGCCCTGACCTCGCTGCTGCTCGGTCCCTTCGTCCTTGGCTGGTCTCCCGTGATGTCACTCCTGGTCGCGGCGCTGATCGCGGCGGCGGCCGTTGTCGGCGATCTCGCCGGCTCCCGGCTCAAGCGCGCATCGGGCGTGAAGGACTATCCGCAGGTGTTGCCGCGCCAGGGCGGATTGCTCGACATCGCCGATGCCTGGCTCATTGCGGGGCCGCTGCTGGTGTTTCTGGGGAGCCTTGGCTGACGCGTTCAGGGATAGGCGCCGAGAAACCATGCGAGCGGAACGAGCACGGCCAGCGACCAGAGAGCGGCGCCCGCATCGTCCAGCATGATGCCGAGCCCGCCCTTGACTTCATCCTGCAGGCGGTTGACCGGCCAGATCTTGTTGATGTCGAAGAAGCGGAACGCAAGAAAACCGGCAATCCACCACAGGAGTCCGGCCGGCAGGAAGAGCACGACAGCCGCGGCGCCGAAGGTTTCGTCGATGACGACCTCTTGAGGGTCGTCGATACCGCGCAGGCGCGCCACATATGCCGATGCCCAGACCCCGACCGCGAACAGGACCGCGAGCATCGCGAGCTTTGCCAAGATGCCCGAAAGCGCGAACGGCAGGGCAACCGCCAGCCCGACCACGGCACCGACCGTACCCGGCCACACCGGGGACAGGCCCGCACCGAGGGAAAGGGCCAGGCTGTGGGCGAATGCCCCGATGAAGCGTCCCATCCGTGTATCCCTGTGATAGGCTTGGCAATAGAAGTTGCGCGGTCACCGGTTTGCCCCCGGCCGGGCGGGAGATCTAACTAGCATGACGGGTTTCGGGAGGCGATCCTGCCCAAGGTGATTGGTGAGCCGAGCAAAGGGTTTCCCTGGTGAGACCGTTGGTTTCCATTGCGGCGCGCGGATTGTTCCTGCGCGTTTTCGCCAAGGTTGCGATTGTCGTCGGGACCATCGAGATCGTGTTTCTGGCCGAAAAGGCCACGGGCGTACTGGAGGAAGTGCTCGGCAATGGCGGGCGGGTGCCCTCGGCATTGCTGATCCTGCTCATGACCTCCCCGGAGATCTTCGATTTCGCGCTGGCGCTTGCCTGTGTGATCGGCGGGTATTTCGCCTTTTCCGCCGCGCGCGAGGAACGTGAACTCGTGGCGCTGTCGGCTGCCGGCGTATCCTGGCAACTTCCCCTGAGGGTGGCCCTGTCACTCGGGGTCGTTGCCGGTGTGCTGAGCCTTGCCGTGTCCGGATTTCTCGATCCGCTGTCCAAACATGCGACGCGCAGCGTCGTGTTCGAACTCAAGAGCGACCTTCTGTTTCGCCGTTTGACCGAGCCGAGCGACGGCATGCTCATCGAGACGATTCGCGGACGGACCTTTGCCGCGCTCAGCGACACGTCCGTCTCACCGCCGCACGAGAGCCTTTTCGTGCACCAGCCGGGAGAACGGGGAAGCTGGCGCGTGACCCAGGCCGGCAACTGGTCGCTGATCGGTCCCGACGACGAGGGCAGCTACGATCTGGGGCTTGGTCGGGTGATCGCCTATGATTTCGTGCCCGTGGCGGAGGAGGGAGCCCCCAGCGTGCTGAACGCCGGACGCGGGCCAAACCTGCGCGCGCTTGGGGCCGGAGACATGGCTTCCGTGCCGATGCTGCCGCGGGTCAAGGTCGAGAACGTTTCCATGCCCGTCAGCCTCGACAATATCCTGCGGTTCGCGCAGCGTACCGACATTGCCCGAGAGTGGACCCTGTCGGAAGCGCTCGAGCGCGGGCGCGATGGGGGAACGACAGGTGCCGAGGCGCTGGAGATCGCGGGTGAGCGCAGCGCACGCGCCATCGCCGCCTTTGTCGCGCCGATGCTCGCGCTTGTCGCCTGTGCGCTGGCCGCCGGTGGTCTTGCCGGTTTCCTCGCACTGCCGCTGTCCTGCGGGGCGCTTCTCGTTCTCGATGTGGGGCTGCGCGCGTTTCTTGCCGGGGTGGCGGTGGAGCAGGGCGGACTGGCGATGCTGCTGACGGGGGGTTGTATCGGTCTCGGTCTGGTCGTGCTTCTCGGCCTGGGGCTTGGACGTCGCGCGCCCGCGCTGCTTCGGCCGGTGAACGAGCGGGCATGATGGAAACAGCGTCCGCCAGCCCGGGACATGTTGCCGTGCCGCGCCCGAGACGGCCGGTACCGCACGCCGGTGCCGTTCTCGGTATTGCAGGGCGGCGGGCGCTTGGCGCCCATCTCAAGGCGGCCCTGCTCGTCATGACGATGTTCCTGATCATCGCCTGGGCCATCGATCTCGCGCAGACGCTCGACGATGTTCTGGCGCGGGCCGATGAGCTGGGAAAAAATCGTGCGGGTCTGCTTGCACTCTATCTCGGATACCGGGGCGTCGACATTGCGACGCGGCTGTTCCCGGTAGCCTGTTTCATTGGCGTCTTCGCTGCGGAATTGATGCGATTGTTCGGTCGCGAGACGGTGATCCTGTCCGCTGCCGGCTGGTCGCCGCGCCAGACGCTTGCTGTCGTTTGCATGTTCGCTGCGATGACCGGATCGGTGCAATTCATGCTGGAGCGCTGGTGGCGACCGGCAGCCGTCTTCGCGCAGGCGGATCTTGGTCTCGGCGGCTACGGGCGGCGGTTCGCGTCCGGCGAGATCGAGGGCCATCGCTGGTTCGTGGTCGATGGCAACGTGCTCCGCGCGAGGGTCGTGCGCGATGCCACCCCGGCACTTGCCGATCTGGAATTGTATCGCGGTGTCGTGGCGGGCGATCTTAAGGATGTTCTCGTTGCCGGCCATGCGGAGCCCGCCGAGAGGCCCGGCTTCTGGCGGCTCGAGGATGTCGCTCTCTGGTCGCGTCTGCCCGGGGACGGGGAGACCGGTGGCGAGAGCAGCTACTCGCAGACCTCGCTCTATCTCATCAGTCGCTATCCGACCCTTGAACTGCACCTGCCGCTTCTGCCCGAAACGCTGAGCTATTATGACGTGCCGGCGTTCTATCTGCCCCAGGAACCGCTGGAGCGGCTCTCGGCGCCGGACAATCCGCTCAAGGGACCCGATGTGGATGCGGCGCTCTGGCGACGCTGGGCCGCGCTCCTGCTTCCGGGGGCCTATGCGCTTCTGGGGGCGAGCCTTGCCCCCATCGCCGGCTCCGGGCGCATCGTCGCGCCGGCTCGCATCGTGGTGCTGGCGCTTTGCGGCTATTTCGCGCTGGTGGCGACCAAGGTCTCCTGGGCCATGGGAGAGATCGGCGCGTTGTCGGGCTTCACCAGCAGCTGGCTGTCGATCGCGCTCGCGCTCGCCGGCACGCTGATCGCCCAGCGTGTTCTGGCAAGGCCACATTAGCCGAATGTGAGTGCGTCAGTTGCCCTCGGGCATCTGGCGGGCGGCGAGGATACGCGGATAGACCTTCGCGGTCGCCCGGGCGAGCATGTCCTCGTTGTCCACCTCGGCCCAGGCCAGATCTTCGACCTTCGGGCAGGTGACCGGGTGCTCGCTGGCCAGCGCCACGAGGCCGCTCTCATAGTCGGCCATCACCGTTTCCGCGAGGAGTGAGGGCGCGATCTCGCGCAGACCGCGAACGGCCTCCGCGGTGAGATAGGTCAGTCCCACCAGTTCGCCGCGTGGAGTGTCCGGCCAGCGGTCGGAGAGCTTCGACATGTCCCGCAGGCAAGGAGTGCCGTCGCGCTCGTCCGCCCAGACATAGACCTCGTCGCCAGCGCCGGTCGAACCGGACACCAGGAGCGCCGAACGATCCGTCTCGGCAAGAACCCGTTCCACCGCGCGCGGCTCGAAGACCAGATCCGATTCGAGCACCAGGCACGGGCCGTCGATGCCCTCCAGGCCGACCATGAGGCTGTGAAGAGAGCCTTTCTCGGTGAAGGCGGCATTGTGTCGCGTCTCCACACCGTCGAGGCGGGTCGCGACGAGATCCTCATACTGGTCGGCGAGGTGCCCGGTGACGATGCGCACCCGCTGAAGGCCATGCTGGCGCAGGGTCGCAACGGCTTCCTCGCAGAAGGTGCGCCCGCCCATGGACAGAAGCCCCTTGGGCGTCATGCGGCCACGCTCGCCCATGCGGATGCCGCGCCCGGCGGCCAGAAAAATCGAGGTGATATCGCGCATGGAACCGCCACTTTGTTATAAGGCGGTCAACGTATACGAGAGCCCCGGTCAAGGGGCAAGCTGGGGCCGTTCCGAGGAACAGGCTGCGGGGCAATGACGACGACATCGAAATCCGACCCCGGCACGGGGAAACAGGGACAGGGCGCCCCGACGCTTGCCGACATGCTGCGACGGTTTCGTCGCGACAGCCTCGCGCGCGAACTGCGAACCGACTGGGCCGTCGCGCTGCTCTACAGGGTGCCAAGCCTGGTGCTGGTGCGTCTTCTCCTGCCGACCGGCGTGTCTCCGACCACTGTAACGCTTGCCGGACTTCTGCTCGTGGTGGCGATGCCGTTCGCCGCATTGGCGTTTTCGGTCTGGTGGGCGGCGCTGGCGGTGGGCCTGCTCGGCATTGTGTTCCAGGTCATCGATTGCGTGGACGGAGGGCTTGCACGGGCAACCGGACGGAGTTCACGGCTCGGGGCCGTCGTCGACTATCTGGTCGACATGGCGCAATGGGGCGCACTCTACGTCTCGACGGGCATTGTCGCGGATCGGGTCATCGCGGCGATCGAAGGCGGAGAGCCCGGACTTGCATGGACCTTCGTGGGTCTCGGCGCCGCCTGGACGCGGCTCCTTGCCCGCGTTGTGCGCGACGCGGTGCCTGCCGAGCAGGACGCGAAAGCAGCGCCGCTTCCCCGCCTCACGGCCGGGGGGGCCGTCGTCGCGCTGTTCGCCGGCCTTAGCGGTGCGATCGCGCCAATGGTTCTGGCCGGTGCCATATGGGGGTTCCTTCCGGGCGTCCTTGTCTTCCTGTTCGTCTATGCATTGGCGGATGTCGCGGACGCGCTTGTCGCGACACTCTCGACCGCCAGGAGGCAAGAGAGTGGGCGGGACGGAGCCGGGGACGCATCACGGTGAGGATCATTCAGGTCTGCCCCTATGACATGGCGCGTCCCGGAGGGGTGCAGGCACATGTCCGTGACCTTTCGGGGTTCCTGAATGCGGGTGGGCATGAAACGCGCATTGTCGCGCCACGCCCGGTCGCGGGCGGTGCGGTACCGGGTGTCGAACATTGCGGGGCCGCGCGGCTCGTTTCCATGTTCTCCACCCGTTTCGAGGTGAGCCTTGCCGGACCCGGCGAGCTTCGTGCGCTTGTTTCCAGGCTCAAGGACGAGTTTCGCGCCGACATCGTGCACTTGCACACGCCCTGGACGCCCCTGGTTGCCTGGCAGGTCTGGCGCCGGCTCGGCCTGCCGATGGTGGCGACCTTTCACGCAACGCTTCCCGGTCGGGATGCGACGGGACTTTCGGCGCGCCTGCTGCGGCGTGCGGGGCATCATTTCCTAGCTCATGCGCGGGCGCTGGTCGTTCCCTCGCGCTCGCCGCTCGCTCATCTGTCGCCGCCGTCCGGTCTCCGGGTCGAGGTCATTCCGCCCTCGGTCGACCTGACCGCCTGGCGCGAGCAGGGAAGGGCGCGACATGCGATGGGGAAGACATCGGCCGACGGGCCGGACATCCTGTTTCTCGGACGGTTCGAGCCGCGCAAGGGGCTCGACGTGCTTCTGGCGGCATGGCCCGAGGTCGCCGCGCGGGTTCCTGGAGCCCGGTTGACGATCGCCGGCGGCGGATCGCTCGAACCGCTCGTTCACGCGGCAATGTCCGCGCCCCACGGCGAGCGGATCGTTCTGGTGCCTTCGCCTGACGACAACGCCGCGCGGGTCCTCATGGCCAAGGCCGATATCTTCGCCGCGCCAGCCCCCTTCGGGGAGAGCTTCGGTATCGTGCTGATCGAGGCGATGGCAGGGGGCGCAGTTCCCGTTGCCGCCGCCAATGACGGCTACGCGTCGGTGCTTGCAGGCGGCGGCGAGGAACTTCTCGTTCCGCCTGGCGATGCTTCCGCACTCGCGGCGCGTCTCGTCGCGCTGGCCGGCGATGCAACGGCCCTTTCACGCTTGAGGGACTGGGGGGCGACACGATCGTCCGCGCTGGACATCGCCGCGACCGGGCCGTCCTATCTGGCGCTCTACGAAGACGCCCTTGCCTGGTCCTGACGTCAGAAGTCCCGGCGTTCGAAGCGGGACGGTGTCGGAAACCACTTTTCCAGGGTTTTGCGCACATGCGCCACGACGCGCGGGTTGGGGGCGGTGCCGAAGCTGTCGTTGAGCGTGACCGTGCGGGGCTTGCGCCATTCGAGACGGCGAAGCTGGAAGACCGTCCAGGGCAGGATATTCTCGAGCGAGGCGTAGCCGGCCATCCGGTGAACTTCCGCTAGGCTCGCGCGTTCGGCCCGTCCTGTCTTCAGCGCATGCTGGGGGTAGACATATTCCGGCGGGATGGTGCCGTCCGCGCGGAAGCGTGCGCGGCGCGTGGCGTCAATTTCCCGTGGGAATGTCTCCAGCATGTCGTCGAAGACGGCCCGGTCGATCAGGATGGGGCCGTGGGCGAGATAGTTCCGCCGCTCCTTGCCGTGCACCTTGTCGAGGGCCTCGTTTGCGGTTGCGAGCGCCAGGTCCCACGGGCTGGACCGGCCGGGATCGACCTTCTCGCGTACCGGCGCATGCTTGCGCCGCATGAACATCCTCGCCCGGCCATCCGGTGTCATGAAATCCGCTGCCTTCAGGGGCGCGAAGGCAAGCATGTCGTCCTCGAAATAGAGGAACCGCTCGCTCAGGTTCGGCAACTTCGACAGATGGCTGACGATGGCGAAGGAACTGAAGGTCGGAAGGATCGCCGGGTCCATGATCTCGTCGTGATGCACGACGCGGATATCGTCCCGGGCGGTGTCGAGCCAGGCTGGAACCTGCGGACGGCACGTCAGGAGATGAACGCGTCGCACGAAGGGCGCAAACCGTTCCAGGGAGCGCAGCGAGTAGCGCAGGGTCTCCAGGTTGTCGCGGGTGCGGTTCGGGCTGGCGTCGCGCGGGTCGTCGGCATGGGCCTGAAGGGTGTCGCTGTAGCCGGCGAAGCTGTCGTCGACCCAGGTGTAGACGACGTCGATCGGATCGCTCATGTCCGTCTTCACGTTGGTGTGGCAGGGGGACATCGAAAATCCGGACAAGAAGACCGGTTCTCATTTGCCGCCGATCTCTATAAACCCGATGCGGGCCGGGCGGCAATCGCGACGGCCGGACAAGGGCCGGGGAGCAGGACGTGTCAGGGATTTCGGAGCGCGAGACACCGCAAGCCGGTGCCGGTGGGCAAGAGCTGGTGATTGCGGCGGACTTCGGAACCTCGGGCGTTAAGCTGGCCGCGATCAACCGGGATCTCGCCCTTGTCGCCACCGCGACGCGTCCCTATCCGCTGTCGCTGCCGGGAAACGACGGCGCGGAGCAGGATCCGGAAGACTGGTGGACGGCGCTTGCAAACGGTGTCGCGGATTTGCGCCGCGAGGTGCCGGACCTTTCCCATCGCGCCGTCGCCCTGGTGTTCTGCGCGCAGATGTGTGGTGTCGTCAGTGTCTCGCGGACGGGTGACCTGTTGCGCCCGGCAATGATCTGGCTCGACAAGCGCGCCGGGACCCTGTCCCGGACCATGAACGGCGGCTTTCCCAGTCTCGCCGGCTACCGTCTCGACAAGCTTCTCGCATGGACGCGGATCGCCAATGGCGCGCCGTCGCACAACGGGATGGATCCTCCGGCCAAGATGCTGTGGCTGAAGCGGAACGAACCGGAGGTCTGGGACGCGGCCGACAAGTTCCTGGATGTGAAGGATTGGCTCGTGATGCGTGCCACCGGGGCCTGCGTGACGACAGCCGACAGCGCCAACCTCACCTGGATGATGGACACGCGCCCGGGCCGCGAGGGATGGTCGGCCTATCTCGCCGGACGTCTCGGCATCCCGCTCGACAAGCTTCCCGAGATCGTCGACGGGACGGCGGTCGCTGGCGGCCTTCTGCCGGACGCAGCCGCCGGTCTCGGGCTGGCGACCGGTCTGCCGGTGATCGCGGGCGCGGGCGACGTGGGGGCCACGGCAATCGGTTCAGGCGCCATGGCGGATGGCGAGTTGCACGCTTACGCGGGCACCAGCGCCTGGCTTTCGGGCTTCTTTCCCTCGCGCCGGATCGACATCTTCCATTCCTTCGCCACCATATCCAGCCCCGTGTCCTTCCGTCCGCTTCTGATCGCGACGCAGGAAAGCGCCGGTACCGCCTTTGCCTGGGCGGCACGGCTGGTGGGTGAAAGTGCAGGGGACAGCGATGCGGCCCTCGACACGCTCTACGACGGCATAGGTCCCTTGCGCGAGGACGATCCCGTGTTCGTTCCCTGGCTCGCGGGCGAGCGCGTGCCGGTGGATGATGACCGGCTGCGTGGCGTCTTTCACGGACTTGGCGTGCGCCACGATCGCGACGCACTGCTGCGGGCGACGCTGGAAGGTGTCGCGCTCAACATGCGCTGGGCGCTCTCGAAGGTGGCAAAGCAAAAGGGCGTGCGCCACGACCTTCCGATCCCTCTCGTCGGTGGCGCGGCAGTCAATCCGCTGTTTGCCCAGCTTCTTGCCGACGCGTTGAAGCGCAACGTGGAAGTTCGTGCGCCGCGTCATGCAGGTGTTCGCGGCGCGGCGGCCATCGCCGGCGTCGCGCTCGGCTGGTTTTCGAAGGTGGAGGAGGCGGCGCCCGTCCTGGCGTCCGGCCCGAGCGCCATCTACACGCCCGAGGCCGAAGGCATGGCCAGATGCGACCGCCGTTCGGCGCGGCTTGAACGGGCACGCAAGCATCTTCTCGCGCTCTATCGCACCTGAGATTTATCCCGCGCGGCAGAAACGGAACCCTTTTCATGATCGACGGACTGTTCAAGCGCCACATCGACCCCTTGTGGGAATCCATGGCCACGCCGCTGATCCGGATCGGCATGACGCCGAACCAGGTCACGGCGACGGGGCTTGTGCTCGTCGCGCTGACGTCGGGTCTCTACCTGTGGCACGGCAATCCGCTCGTTTTCGGCGTGACGCTTGCCTTCGCCTTTGCCTTCGACGCGCTTGATGGCGCCGTGGCGCGGCGGCGGGACATGTGCACGAAGTCGGGCGGTTACTTCGATGCCATGGTCGACCGCTATCAGGAACTCGTGGTGCTCGCCGCGATCGCGGCGGTTGCCGACCTCTGGTGGCTGGCGCTGCTGGCGTTTTCCGGCGGCGTGCTGACCAGCTACGCCAAGGCGCGCACGGCCATCGAGATCCCGATCAGCAACGAGGCCTGGCCCGATCTCTTCGAAAGGCTCGAGCGGATCATCTTCCTCTGCGCCGTTCTGATCGCGGCCGGTATTCTGCCGGTTGTCGGGATCGGCGCGCGACCGGTGCTCGCAGTGGGGCTCGGGCTCTACGCCGCGTTGTCGCACCTCACCGCCGTGCAGCGGATCGCACGGGCGGTGAGGCTGCTTCAGGCCGCCGACATGCGGTCCGCCGAAGACAACCCGGGCGGCGGGTCCTGAACGGACCGTCGTTATTTCTTGTCGACGCCGAGCAGTTCGACCTCGAAGCGCAGCGTTGCGTTGGGCGGGATAACGCCGCCGGCGCCGCGTGAGCCGTAGGCAAGCTCGGGCGGAATGACGAGTTCACGCATTCCGCCGACCTTCATGCCGGCAACGCCCCTGTCCCAACCCTGGATGACGCGGCCGCCGCCCAGGGGGAAGGAGAAGGGTTCACCGCGGTCGCGGCTGGAATCGAACTTGGTGCCGTCCATCAGGTAGCCGTCGTAGTGGACGGTCACCACGGCGCCGTTCACGGCCTCGTCGCCGGTTCCGACGACGAGATCCCTGATCTTGAGGCTGTCGGCGGAAGCGAAGCCGGAAAACACGGCGGCCGCGGCGGCCGCGACAAGGATCGCCACGAAGGCGCTCAGCAGTTTCGGCATGGGAACTCCGAACAGTCTTTGGGCACACGGCCCGAATGGGGTGCCGACCCCGACCAACGCCGGGGCTCAGGTGGCGACATAAGAACGCTGCATCGCAGCAAAGGTCAAGCCGTTCACTGTGTCGCGGCGGCTCGGCCCGAGCTTGCACGCGCCGGTCCCTGCCGTCATCGTGATGAAAGACGGGCGTGGAGTGGCAAAAGGTCAGCGAAAGGGCTTGATGATGAGTGATTTGACGGGAGGACGGGAGGATCTCGAGCAGGCGCGCGCGATACTGGCCATCGCCGAGGTGGCGGGAAGCCGGACGCCCATCACCGACGAGGACGCGGACTTCGATCTCGGGCGTGCCTACCGGGTGCAGGCGGCGATCCGTGCCGAGCGGGTGGCGCGCGGCGAGACACCCTGCGGCTGGAAGATCGGTTTCACCAACCGCACCATCTGGCGCGAGTACAACGTTCATGCCCCGATCTGGGGGCCGGTCTTCGACACCACGGTGCAGGAAGTGGCGGAAGATGCGGGTGCCTGCCGGGCCGCCGTGCTGATGGAACCGCGCATCGAGCCGGAGATCGTTTTCCGCATTGCCCGTCCGCTCGAGGCGGGCATGACGGAGGCGGACCTGCTTGAGGCCATTGACGGCGTTGCCCTCGGCTTCGAGATGGTGCAGTCCCCTTTTCCCGACTGGGTCTTCAGGGCTGCGGACACGGTCGCCGCGTTCGCCCTTCACGGACAACTGCTTCACAGGCCGTTCGTCACGCTTGGCGAGGCGGACCGGAGCATCTGGTTCGAGCGGCTGGAGGGATTCACGCTCGATCTCTTCCGCGACGATGAAAAGGTCGATACCGGACGGTCCCAGAACGTGCTGGGTGGGCCGTTGAGCGCACTCAAGGCCTTCGTGGAGGGGTTGCCGGCAACGGCGCTCGCCACTGCCGTCGGGCCGGGCGATGTCGTGACCACGGGAACATTGACCCGCGCCTTCCCGGTTGCCGCCGGTGAACGCTGGGAAACGCGTATCGAAGGATTGCCGCTTCGGGACATGGTGCTTCAGGTCGTTTGACCGGCCCGAAGGAATGCCGGTGCGAGATGATGTTTCAAGCTTGAAATACCGGGATTGCAAGACGTGCCCGCGCGCCTAGAATGCGCCGCACTGAAACAAGTCACCGGCGTCTCGCATGTTTCCCGCGAACCGCCGGCACGAGGAGGAGAATGCCAAGTGTCAGACGGCCGGTCCGATAGCGCCCCTGTTTCCTACATGCTGGAGGGCGGGATCGCCCTGATCTCGGTGGACAATCCTCCGGTCAATGCCCTGTCGCAGGCGGTTCGCGCCGGTCTGCAGGAAGCCGTCGAACGGTTCGAGGCGGATGAGGCCGCGAAGGTGGCGGTGATCTACGGCGCGGGCCGCACCTTCATTGCTGGCGCGGACATTCGCGAGTTCGGCAAGCCCATGGCCGAGCCGTTTCTGCCGGCGGTGATCCAGCGCATCGAGGATGCCTCCAAGCCGGTCGTCGCGGCCCTGCACGGGACGGCTCTTGGCGGAGGGCTGGAGGTGGCGCTCGGCTGTCACGCGCGGGTGATGCTTGCCAGCGGCAAGGTGGGACTTCCCGAGGTGACGCTCGGCATCCTGCCAGGTGCTGGCGGCACACAGCGGCTGCCGCGCCTTGCCGGGGCGCAGGCCGCGCTCGATCTCATTACGTCCGGCCGCCATGTGGGTGCCGCCGAGGCCCTGACGCTCGGCATTGTCGACGAGGTTGTCGAGGGTGAGGACGTGAAGGCGGTGGGCCTCGAGTTCGCCGGACGCATCCTGTCCGGAGCGGTGTCCGCGCGTGCCAGCGGCAAGCTCGATGCCGGAGCGAAGGATGCCGAACTCTTCGAGCGGGTCCGCAAGGAAACGAAGAAGAAGGCGCGTGGGCAGATCTCGCCGATGGTTGCGATCGACGCGGTCGAGGCCGCCTACGACCTGCCATTCCCCGAAGGCATGACGCGCGAGCGTGAACTCTTTTCCGAACTCATGCAGTCCGACCAGCGCGCAGGGCTGATCCATGCGTTCTTCGCCGAACGTGCCGTCGGGAAAATCCCGGAACAGGGGAGCGCCACGGCGCGCGAGGTCGCGAATGTCGGAGTGATCGGCGGCGGCACCATGGGCTCGGGCATCGCGGTGGCTTTCCTCACCAGCGGTTACAAGGTGGTGCTGGTCGAGCGCGATGACACGGCGGCGGAAAGGGCGCGGGCCACGGTCGGCAAGCTGCTGGACGATGGCGTGCGACGCGGCAAGATGAGCGCGGAAAAGCGCGAGGCCCTTCTCTCCGATGCCTTTGCAACCGCAACCGACTACGACGCCCTTGCAAGCGTCGATCTCGTGGTGGAGGCGGTGTTCGAGGACATGGACGTGAAGAAGGAGGTCTTCACGAAACTCGACGCCGTGTGCCGCCCCGGTGCGATCCTTGCGACCAACACCTCCTATCTGGACGTCAACGAGATCGCGGAGAGCGTGTCGCGGCCCGGTGACGTGATCGGCTTCCATTTCTTCTCACCGGCCCATGTCATGCGCCTGCTCGAGGTGGTCGTGGCGGACAAGACGTCGGCGGATGTCGTCGTCACGGGTTTCGCGCTGGCGAAGAAGCTGAGAAAGGTGGCGGTGCGTGCGGGCGTCTGCGACGGCTTCATCGGCAACCGGCTGCTCAATGCCTATCGGCGTGCGGCGGACTACATGGTCGAGGATGGCGCGAGCCCCTATGACATCGACAAGGCGCTGGTGGACTTCGGTTTCGCCATGGGGCCCTTCGCGGTGGGAGACCTGTCCGGCCTCGATATCGCCTGGGCCGGACGCAAGCGGCGTGCGGCGACACGTGATCCGCGCGAGCGGGTATCGACATTCGCGGACCGCATCTGCGAGCGCGGCTGGTTCGGCCAGAAGACCGGACGCGGGTTCTATCTCTATGAGGACGGCGCGCGGCGGGGGGCCCCCGATCCGGACGTGCTGGAGATCATCGCCGCGGAGCGCACGGAAAAGAACATCACGCCGCGCGACTTCGGCCCGGACGAAATCGTGCGCCGCTACATGGCCGCGATGATCAACGAGGCGGCGAAGATCGTGGAGGAGGGCATCGCCCTGCGTCCGCTCGACGTCGATGCAACATTGCTCTTCGGGTACGGTTTCCCGCGCTGGCGCGGCGGGCCGATGCAGTACGCCGACCAGAAGGGGCTTGCCTGCATCCTTGCCGACATTCGCGAGTTCGAGAAGGAAGATGCGTTCTTCTGGAAACCGGCGCCGCTTCTGGAGAAGCTCGTTGCCGAAGGACGTGACTTCGCCTCGCTCAACAAGGACGCCTGAGACGCGACGCGGTTTCTCTGTCGCGCCGGGATACGGACACAGACCATGGATTCCCTTACCCAGTTCGTTCTCGGCGCGGCGGTGGCGACCGCGGGTCTCGGCAAGGTCGCCGGGGTGCGCAAGGCGGCCATTGCCGGCGGGCTTGTCGCCACACTGCCCGATCTCGACGTCTTCCTGCCCTTCGCCGATCCGGTCGACAGTTTCGTCTATCATCGCGGCTGGACGCATTCGCTCCTCGTGCATGCGGCACTTGCCGCGCCGCTGGGCGAAGTGCTGAGGCGCGTGCTGCGCATCGGACGCGAACACCGGTGGCGGGTGATCGCAACCATGTTGTTGTGCCTCACGACCCATGCGCTGCTCGATGCGATGACCGTCTATGGCACACGACTTTTCTGGCCCCTGTTTCCCGATCCGGTCGGCGTCGGATCGGTCTTCATCATCGATCCGCTCTATACGCTTCCCCTGCTTGCGCTTTTTGTGTGGGTGCTTGTGCGGGGGAAATGGAGCCGGGGCGTGGAACGTGCGAGTGTCGCGGTGCTGGTCGCGAGTACGGCCTATCTGGGACTGTCCGTTGTCCTGCAGCGCCACAGCGAGGCGCGCGCGCTTGCAGCTCTGGAGGCCCGCGGGATTCAGCCCGACCGTCTGCTTGCCACTCCGACCCCCTTCAATACGGCGGTCTGGACAGTGGTGGCGATCGACGGTGATCGCTACCACACGCTTTATCCGTCGATTTTCGACGGGGACGCGCCTCCCGTGATTCATTCCCACCCGCGTGGGGCGAACCTGCTGTCCTGTCTGGGACCCAATGCGGCGCTCGCCAAACTTGCGTGGTTCAGCCATGGTTTTCTCGCCGCCGAGCGCGAGGGGGACGACGTGGTCGTCTCCGACCTGAGGATGGGCCTGAGCCCCGCCTTCGTGTTCCGCTTTGCCGTTGCCCGTGTGGCGGAGCACGGCCTCGACGAGATGACCCCGCCGCGCCGGGTTCTCAGCAGGCAGAGGATCGTGGAGGACGATCTCGACTGGCTGGGCAAGCGGTTTGCGGGAGAGCCGGTCGGCCGTCCTGCGGAAGAGCGGGCCGAAGCTCCCCTGGACGGCGATGTCGGCGAAAGTCTTTCCGTATGCCGCGCCGTTGCGCGTAAAAGTGGCAAGATTGCCACGTTGCCCGGGAAGGTGTAGTTCGGGAGGGTGCCGCGGCGCCTGAGGAGGAGAGGCCACACGAATGACGCAAGCAACGGCTCCGATAGAGCCCGGCGGGGTCGACAGCCCCTACGCCTGGATGCGGCTTGTGCTGTCCATGTTTCTGGCGACCATCGGCGGGGCGGGCATGTGGTCGGTGATCGTCGTTCTTCCGGCGGTGCAATACGACTTCGCCGTCGATCGCGCGGACGCCTCGTTGCCCTACACCGCGACGATGGTGGGTTTCGCCGTTGGCAACATGATCTTCGGACGAATGGTGGACCGTTTCGGGATCACCGGGCCGCTGGCTCTCGCGTCCGGGGCACTGGGAGGTGGCTTCCTGCTCGCGTCGCAGGCGCCCTCGCTTGCGATCTTCACGTTGCTTCAGGGCGTTTTGATCGGTTTCGGCGCGGCAGCGACCTTCGGCCCTCTGCTTGCGGACGTGTCGCACTGGTTCGCCCGCCGGCGCGGGTTTGCCGTGTCGGTGACGGCGGCGGGCAACTACGTCGCGGGAGCCGTCTGGCCGCTCGTGATCGAGGAACTGATGCAGGACCACGGTTGGCGAGGCACCTACATCGTCATCGGAATCATATGTCTGGTCGTTCTCGTTCCGGCTGCCTTTCTGCTGCGACGCCCCGCGCCGCATCAGGTTACCCGTCTCGATGGAACCCGACCGGTCGATCCGCCGCCCGCGCGCGCGACGACCCTGTCTCCCGGTGCCCTCCAGTGCGTTCTCGTCGTCGCCGGAATTGGTTGTTGCGTCGCCATGGCCATGCCCCAGGTTCACATCGTGGCCTATTGCGTCGACCTGGGCTTTGGCGTGGCGCGCGGTGCGGAAATGCTGTCGCTGATGTTGTTTGGTGGCATTGCCAGCCGCGTGATTTCCGGTCTGCTCGCCGATCGCATCGGCGGGATCTATACCTTGCTGCTCGGGGCGGTTCTGCAGTGTCTCGCGCTTCTCCTGTTCATTCCCTATGACGGACTGGCTTCCCTTTATTCCGTGTCGCTGATTTTCGGTCTTGCCCAGGGAGGGATCGTTTCCAGCTACGCGATCGTCGTGCGTGAGTACCTGCCCGCGCGCGAGGCCGGAAGCCGGGTCGGTGTCGTCATTACCGCGACGATCGTCGGCATGGCGCTTGGCGGCTGGATGTCGGGCTGGATCTATGATCTTACAGGGTCCTATCAGGCGGCGTTCCTCAACGGGATCGCATGGAACCTGCTCAACATCGCGGCCATCGCGCTCGTTCTCTTCAAGAGCCGCCGGCCGCGCTTCGCGCCCGCCTGACCCCTTGCGGGCGACAGCGGAACGCGACAAGGAGAGATCATGGCCCTGAAGGTTGGCTTTTCCGGTTTCGGTGTGGCGGGGCGTTATCTGCACGCTCCTCTGGTCAGGGCGGCGGGCATGGAGGTCGCGGCGCTTGCCACCTCCCGCAGGGAGGAGGCGGCGGAAACGTTCCCGGAGGCGCGCGTCGTTCCCGATTTCGATGCTTTGCTGGATGTGCAGGGCCTCGATCTGGTGGTGGTGGTGACGCCCAATGTCTTCCACGCGTCACAGGTGAGGGCCGCGCTCGAGGCGGGACTCAATGTGGTCGTCGACAAGCCGGCCACGCCGACACGGGAAGAGGCCGAGGCGCTTGCCGATCTCGCCGAGGCGAAAGGGCTCAAGCTCGCCGTCTATCACAACCGCCGTTTCGACAGCGATTTCCTGACGCTGGAGAAGGTCGTCAGGGAAGGACATCTCGGCGAAATCGCCAACGCCCGCTTCACCATGGACCGCTTCCGTCCCGTTGTTCTCGACCGGTGGCGGGACAGGCCGGCGCCGGCCTCCGGCAATCTCTATGATCTGGGTTCCCACCTCATCGACCAGGCGCTGCTTCTTTGCGGCATGCCGGACTGGCTTCAGGCGGATGTTTTCGCGCAGCGCCCGGGGAGTGAGACCGCCGATGGGTTCGAAGTGCTCATGGGCAAGGGACGGCAACGCCTGACACTCGGCGTCACCCTGTTCAGCACGTCACCGCGTGACCGTTTCCGGTTCGAGGGCGACAAGGGGCTTTTCCGCAAGCCGGGGATCGATCCGCAGGAGGAGCACCTGCGTGCCGGGATGGACCCGCTTGCGCCCGGGTTCGGGGTCGAGCAGCCCTCGGATTTCGGCGAGATCGTCTTCGCGGACGGCACCCGGCGTGAAATCCCCTCCGAGAAGGGGAACTGGCTGACATTCTACAAGCGGATGCGTGCGGCCATCGAGACGGGGGGCGATGTGCCCGTCACCATGCGCGAGGCCGCCAGGACCATCGGTGTGATCGAGGCCGCGCACGCCTCGGCACGGGAGGGACGCCGGATTGCCCTCTCTCCCGAGGGACACTGGACCTGACCCGGATGGCCCGCTTCGAGCATCCCTACCTGGCCGATTCTCCCTTCGCCGCGCTTGCCCATCGTGGTGGCGGGCTGGAAAACCCGGAAAACAGCCGGCAGGCTTTTTCCGCCGCGCTCGGGCTCGGCTACCGCTTTATCGAGATCGACGTTCAGGCGAGCAGGGACGGGACCGTCGTGGTCTTTCATGACGACCGTCTCGAGCGCACCACCGACGGTCGCGGCGTTGTCTCCGAGCAGGCGATGGCCGATCTCGCGGGCGTTCGCATGGAGGGCGGGGAACCGCTTCTGACGCTGGCGGAGGCGCTTGAGACCTGGCCTGGAGCGCGCTTCAACATCGACATCAAGACGGATCACGCGCTTGAGCCGACACTCGAACTGATCCGCCGCATGAACTGTCTGGACCGGATCTGCGTGGCCTCGTTTTCCGACCGGCGATTGAGGGCGGCGCGTGCCGTCATGGGGAAGGACCTTTGTCTGAGTTCGGGCCCCCGTGCTGTCGCAGCGCTCCGGTTCGCGGCGCTGGGAATGCCGATGCCGGTGCCGGATGTGGCCTGTGCCCAGGTCCCGCTCACCCAATATGGCGTTCCCCTTGCCACGGCCGGCTTTGTCCGGCACGCGAACCGTCGCGGCATCGCCGTTCATGCCTGGACCATAGACGAGGAGGCCGAGATGCGACGCCTCATCCGGCTCGGGATCAATGGCATCGTGACCGACCGGCCGTCACTTCTGAAACGCGTGGCGCAAGAGGAAGGCGTGTGGCCGGAGTAGACGGTACGGCTTGAATCGTCTCCCCGCACCGACGATATGTCGAGGCGCGACCGTCGTCGGCAGGACTGCCGTCGAGACCGGCGCGCCCAATCACGAAGACCCCGAAAGAGGCAGACAGGACCATGACCCGCGAGACGACTGAGATGCCGGAGACGGCGGCCGCCGAGAGCCACACCTTCCAGGCGGAGGTTGCAAGGCTTCTGCACCTGATGGTGCATTCGGTCTATTCCAACAAGGACATTTTCCTGCGCGAGTTGATCTCGAACGCGGCGGATGCCTGCGAGCGGCTGCGCCACGCGGCCGTGACGGAGCCGCGCCTTGTTGCCGGCGATCCCGACTTCGAGATCCGTCTGGAGGCGGACCGGACCGCGAAGCGTCTGACGGTCGCCGACAACGGAAGCGGCATGAGCCGTGACGAACTGATCGCCAATCTCGGCACGATCGCCCGTTCGGGAACGCGCGCCTTCATGGACAAGCTGGGCGAGGCCCGTGACGGCGCGGCCCTGATCGGCCAGTTCGGCGTCGGCTTCTATTCCGCCTTCATGGTGGCGGAGAGCGTCGATGTGACGAGCCGGGCGGCGGGAAGTGACGAGGTGTGGCGCTGGCGGTCCGACGGAATGGGCAGCTTCACCGTGGAGCCGGTCGACCCGTCCGATCCGGATGCACCTTCGCGCGGGACACGTGTCATCCTGACGCTCAAGGATGATGCGCTCGACTACGCCGATCCGGCGACGCTCGAGCGTATCGTGCGGTCCTATTCCGCTCATGTTCCGGTTCCCATTACCCTTGTCGAGATCGGCAAGGAGACCGAGGATGACGCGGACACCGGTGCGGCGGAGCCGCGCCGGCTCACGGACGGAACCGCACTGTGGACGCGGTCTAAATCCGAGGTGAGCGCCGAGGAATACAAGGAGTTCTACGGTCACGTCTCGGGACAGTTCGACGATCCGGCGCTGACCCTTCACTACCGCGCGGAGGGACGGCACGAATACTCCGTGCTCCTCTTCCTGCCCTCCATGAAGCCGTTCGACCTGTTCAATCCCGACCGAAAGGGGCGGGTGAAGCTGTATGTGCGGCGTGTGTTCATCGCCGACGATGTCGATCTGTTGCCGGCATGGCTTCGTTTCGTTCGCGGTGTCATCGACAGCGCGGATCTGCCGCTCAACCTCTCGCGCGAGATGCTGCAGCACAATCCGGTGCTGGAATCGATCCGCAAGGGCGTCACCAATCGTGTCCTGTCCGAGTTGCAGAAGCTTGCCGAGAACGACAAGGACGCCTTCCTTAAAATCTGGGAGAATTTCGGTCCGGTTCTCAAGGAAGGCATCTACGAGGACTTCGAACGGCGCGACAAGGTGCTGGCCCTGGCTCGCTTCCGCTCGTCCACCAGTGGCGATGAGTGGCGTTCGCTCGCCGACTATGTGGCCTCCATGAAGGAGAACCAGACCCAGATCTTCTACGCCACCGGTTCGAGCCGGGAGGCCATTGCCGCAAGCCCGCAACTCGAGGGCTTTCGCGCGCGTGGGGTCGAGGTGCTCTATCTGGACGATCCCGTCGATGCATTCTGGGTGCAGATGGCGGATGGCTTCGAGGGCAAGCCGTTCCGCTCGGTAACACAGGGCTCGGCGGAGCTGGAAACGATCCCCGTCGAGAAGGACGCCGGCGAGGCGGACGACAAGCCGGAGGACGACAAGGACGGCGCGCGTGCCGATGTCGGACTGGTCACGGCCTTCCTGAAGGAGACGCTTGGCGACAAGGTGTCGGATGTGAAGGCGTCCGCGCGCCTGTCGGAAAGCCCGGTCTGTCTGGTCGCTCCGGAAAACGGACCCGACCGGCAGTTCGAGAAGCTGATGGCGCGGCAGAAGGGAGATGGTGCGGCCCTCTTCGCGCCGGTTCTGGAGTTCAATCCGGCGCATGGCCTTCTCAAGGGGCTGTCGCAGCACCTCGAGGCGGGCGGCGACAAGACCGGGCTCGAGGACATGGCCTGGCTTCTTTTCGATCAAGCCCTGATTCTCGACGGCGAGCTTCCCTCCGACACGGCCGGTTTCGCACGGCGCATGGCCGAGATGATGCGCAAGGGCATGTGAGAAACATGGGCGCCGGTTCGTTTGGCCGGCGCTCTCCGCTCCACCTTGTGTAGCGGCGTGTGCGAACCCGGTCAGGTGTCGAAGGCCACCAGCAGCATCGATACGATCAGCAGCATCGCCATGAGAATGTTGAACGGGCGGGCAATCCTGGGGTCGCGCAGCTTCACGCGCATGACGGCACCAAAGGCGAGCCATGGAAGGCATCCGGCGGCGGCAGCGGCGACAAAGACGACCGCGAACGTCGTGGCCTGGCGGATGACATCGAGATCCGGGCTCATGTAGGTGGAGATCGCAACGCCGGCGATCATCCATGCCTTCGGGTTCATCCACTGGAAGAGTGCTGCACCGAGGAAGCTTCCGCGCCGCCCGGTGTCGGGTGCTTCGTCCTTTTCGCTAGCCGGCGTTTCGCTCCCCACGGGTGCCGTCGCGATCTGCCAGGCAAGCCAGGCCAGGACAGCGAAGCCGGCAATCCTCATGCCCTCTTTCACGTAGGGAATCGAGAACAGCGTCTCCCCGATACCCAGTCCGAGAATGAAGAGCATTGCGGCGAAGCCGATGGCGATGCCCCACAGCACCGGAAGGCCCCGGCGCACGCCGACGGCACCGCCGACGGCGGTCAGAAGCACGTTGTTAGGGCCGGGAGTTGCCGACGAAACGTAGGCGAACTGGGCAAAGGCAAGCAGTTGTTCCAGCGTCATTCGATCGACACTCCGAAGGCGACGAAAACCGCGGCCTCAGATTCTGTCTTCCGATAACTGGCCACGACGGTCCGGGGAGACCGACCAGCCGGCTGCCGTATAGTCGAACCCTCCAAGCTCGTTCGGCCCGATCGTCGGATCGCGCGGCGCGGCGTAGTAAACGCGAACCTCGCGTATCCGTCCCTCCGGAGTGAAGGCGAAGATGTCGACACCCCGGAAATGGATATCCTGTGCCGGTTTGACCGCGGTCCATTCGGCACAGGCCATCTGTCCATTCGGGTTGGCGAAGACAGCGTCCAGAAGCCAGTAGGAACCGTTGTCAATCACATCCCGCCGCCACTGGTCGAAGAGGCTTTCGATGTCCCGGAACGGACCGAACATCCCTTTCGGCAGGAAGTGGCAGGCATCAGGTTCGAACAGGCGATAGAAAGCATCCCTGTCGCCTGAGTTGCAAGCGTCAAAATAGGCCTTCACGGCCTGTTCGGCTCTCTCTTGCATGACAAGTCCTCAGGATTGGAGGAGATCCGTGCAACTCGCCTGAAGCTCCGCGAGCGTGAAGCTGAGTGCCGCAGGCGGGGGAAGTGTCGTCATTGCACTTTCAGCGAGTGGTGCGGGTCGGTCGAAGCGGGCGCCGGGGGTGCCTGCTTCGGGAAGGTAGCGACGTACCAGTGCTTTTGCGCCGGCTGGATAGGCCTCGTCGTCGAGACGCTCCAGTGCCTCGATTTCCGCAATGAACCGGTCCGCGGCCTCCGGGAGGCGATCACCGTCGATGCGGATCCGCCCGGTGTCGGTCAAGGCGATGGCTCCGGCCTCCAGCAATCGCGCGAGCAGGATCAGGCCCGTGCCGCTGTCGAAATTGCGGTTCCAGTCCGGCTCGAGCGGATAGCGAAAGGCGCGGTCGAGCAGGATGAACTCCGCGACCGCCCGACCGTCGACCACATCGTCGTGCAGGCAGGCCAGGAGCGATTGCAGGTCGACCTTGATTTCCTCCAGGAGGCCGGTCGTCCAGCGTGTCTTGATCGCCACCTGCGTATCGAAGGGGCGCGGACCCTGATGATGAAAGTAGTCGTGCAGATAGCCCCAGACGCAGCGGGCCTTGTAGCAGGCTCGCGCGTCGTCCCCGGTCGGGTTTGCAATGTCGAGGTCCTGCGTGGCTTCCCGCACGGCCGGAATGGTGATCTCGTTGAAGATCCGCCGGAATTTGTTGAAGAAGAAGATGGCGTACTTCTGCCGAGCGACGGGAGTCGACGCCTTTATGTTTTCAGGGAAGAAAACGATGTTGTTGCCATTTGTCAGTCCGTTGCTTCCGGCAAGCAGATGCGAGGACTGACAGATGTTTGACGGATGCGGATAGCGGCGGTAGAGCGCCAGATAGGCCGGGTCGGACGGCTCCTCCCTGAGTGAGAGGAAGGTCTCGAACCGCCATCCCGCCCTTGCGCCGTTGGCCAGGCGCAAGGGGCCGAGGAAGAAGAAGGGCATTCCGTCCTCGGGAGCATGGATGGCGTCGCGTGAGCGGGCGAAGTCCGGTGGCGTGTCCAGGCCGCTGCTCCGCCAGGATGAAATATCCTGGCGCAGGGCGGTGGCATAGGCATCCTGCGCGCAGGCCGATGCCAGGAGTGCGCCAAGCGGCGCAATCTCTTCCAGCAGGGCGTTCGTGCGGTCGTGATCCGGCCGGGCGATCGACCCGTCCTCCCGCTCCAGCGCCGCAAGTTCCTCGACCGGCCGCACCAGCGCGAAAGCGACCTGGTCCGCAAGCCCTTTCAGGTCGGGTCGGCTCTCAGACGGCTTCGGCGTAGGCATCGGCGGTCGCAATCCTGGGAACATGGATGGTGAAGCCCATCGGCACGGGGCCATGGTCGGAGAGCACCTCGAGACCTTCCTGCCGGGCGGCGGCAAGGGTGGTGATGCAGCCGTCGACCTCTCCGGCGCGGCACAGGCGGGCGGCCTCGGAGTTGCTGTTGACGAGAAGCGTCTCCGCCGAGGGCGGGACAAGAGATTGCGGTGCCGGGTGGCTGGCGATCCGTTTGAGCGGCGTCTCGGCACTGCGTGCCGCGAGTACCATGTTGAACGTGTCGAAGAGAAAAAGGTCGGCAAGCGTCATGCGGCCGAGATAGGGGAACACGAGCTGGTGCAGGTCCGGGTAGACCACGCAGCCGAGAAGCGCCGAACCGGGCTCGCGAATGACAAGCTCGATGGCTTCTTCCAGCGTCGCATGCAGCACGATCTCGGCGTCCAGTCCGTGGGACCGGGCGTAGTGTCGGGCTGCTGCCTCGCAGTTGGTGCCCTTGGGGCCGAGCGTGCGGATGCGCCGGATGCCGGCGAGATCTGCGGGGGCGGTATCGAATGTCATACGGACGGCTCCCTTTATTTGAAAGCATGATGCATTCGCAATATTGCGAGCATCAAAATTTCGACCATGCCAAAAATAACCATGTCTATTTTGTTTTATTGTTTCTATTTCACCTTATTATATTTCGTATTTTGGCGCGTTATTCAAATATCTATTTCTGATATTATTTTTATATTTATTGGTGCCGTCTCTGTCGGTCACCCGTTGTGTTCCTGGTTCAGGCGGTTTTCCGACAGGCCGGACATGGTTTATTTCTGCAGGGCGTTCGCATGAGCGTGAGCGGAAATGCCCTCGGGCGGGAAGGTGCCGGCGTGTTCGAGTTGAAAGATATCGAGATCCTTCAGGACATCGTGCGGGCCGGCGGGTTCCGTGCGGCGGCCCAGAAGTACGGGCTCTCGCAGTCGGCGATTTCCAACCGCGTCATGGCGCTGGAGAAACGTCTCGGCATTCAGCTTTTCGACCGCGCGCGACGTCAGGTCCGCCTCACGCCGGTGGGACGACGGTTCCTGGAGGAAGCCCTCAGGCTGGTGGTGGCGCGGGATCGTCTGGTGCAGGAGGTCAACAGCGCCGACGGATTGTCAGGCACGATCCGCATCGGGGTCGCGGAGACCATCGTTCACACGATTCTCTCGGAGATGCTGAACCAGTTGAAGCACCTGCACCCGCGCGTGCGATTCGAACTCGCCGTGGACACTTCGCGCCAATTGGGGGCCGCCCTTGCCGAGGACGAACTCGACGTGGCGATCCTGTTGCGTGAAAGCGTTCCGAGTGGAGCGGTCGCCGTGCCGCTCTCGCCCCAGCCGCTTGGATGGTACCGTTCCGCTTCCGCGGAGCCGCCAGCCGCCCCGCTGACACTTACCGAACTCGCTTCCAGCCCGATCGTCTCCTTTCCGCGAGGCACGCCTCCCTTCCGGGAGCTTGAGGGAATTCTCGCCGCGCCGGACCTGCCCACGCCGGACCTGCATGCCTCCGCCTCCCTGTCGACCGTGACCCATCTTGTGGCGGACGGTTTCGGCATCGGTGTGCTGCCCGTCCGACTTGCCGAGGCTGCTCCCTTCTCCAGCAAACTGCGCGAATTGCCGGTCGTTGATGCCGCGCGCATGTCCGCGCTGCGCTTCGTCGTGGCCTACATGCCGGAGCGAAATCGCGAAGCAGGAGGGGAGGTTGCGACAATTGCCAGTACGTGCGATCGATATGATATCAAAAATAGATCGTAATTTTCTTATCGTGATAACTTGACAGGATCATTCGGGCTCGTGACACTTTCTCCAGGACATTGGTGGAGGGATTTGTGTCTGAGGTTCCCGAAATTTCAGAGCTTCGCCTGGCCGAGATCAGGGCGCTTGCGCCCGACGCGCTGAGGCGCGTGATCCGCCAGAACCGGTTCAACGGCCCGACTGCCGGATGTGCGCCGGGGCGGCTTCAGGGCAATCTGGCCATCCTGCCGGAAGCCCTTGCCAGCGACTTCCTGCGCTTCTGTCAGCAAAATCCCAAGCCCTGTCCGCTGATCGGCGTGTCCGAACCGGGAAACCCGTGCATCCCGAGCCTCGGCCGCGATCTGGACATCCGCACCGATCTCGGCGGCTACCGCGTGTTTCGTGGCGATGCCGAGCGGCATGAAAGCGTCCGCGACCTGAGTGCGGTCTGGCGCGACGATCTCGTGACCTTTGTGCTGGGCTGTTCGTTTTCGTTTGAGGACGCCATCCTGCGTGCCGGCATTCCGATCGCCCATATCGCGCAGGACCGGAACGTGCCGATGTATGTGACGAACCGCGAGACGACGACCTGTGGCCCCTTTGGCGGACCGGTGGTCGTGTCGATGCGGGCGTTTCCGGCAGAGGATGCGATCCAGGCGGTCCTGCTGTCGGACCGGTATCGTCTCGCGCATGGCGCGCCGGTTCATCTCGGCGATCCGTCGGAGATTGGCATCGCCGACCTCTCGAACCCTGATTTCGGTGACGCGCCGACCCTGAGGCCGGGAGATGTTCCCGTCTTCTGGGCGTGTGGCGTGACACCGCAAATGGCGATCCGGCGGGCTCGGCCCGACCTCGCCATCACACATGAGCCCGGTCACATGCTTGTGACCGATCTCTCTGCCGACGCGGCCGAATTCACGATCGGTCGCGTCGGACCCGGCGCGGCCGGAGCCTCAAGCTGACCTTCCAGTCAAACAAGACACAGAGGACCGTTTCATGACCAGACTTGCAACGAAACTTGCCGCGGCGACCGCCCTCTCGCTCGCCATGCTCGCACCCGCCTCCGCCGCCGAGACGCTGTCCGTCGTCGGAAGCTGGAGCAACCTGCCGCTGCACAAGCAGTTCGAGGCCCCGTTCTGGGGTGAGACGTTGCCGGCGGATTCGAACGGTGAAATCGAGACCCAGCTCACCACGCACAACCAGATGGGCATCGGCGGCGGCGACGTCTTCCGCATGCTTGGCGACGGCGTGTTCGATGTCGGCATGACGGTGGCCGACTACGCAGTGGGTGATGCGCCGGAACTCGAGGGGCTGGATGTTCCGCTTCTCGCAACGACGCCGGCCGCCGCGAAGGCCATGGTCGAGGCGGCACGCCCGATGGTCGAGGAGATCTACGAAAACCGCTTCAACTCCAAGGTTCTCGCGATTGCGCCGTATCCGCCGCAGGTGGTTTTCTGCAAGGGCGACCTGTCCTCGCTGTCCGATCTGGCCGGCAAGAAGGTGCGCGGCTCCGGTCGCATGACCACGAAGTTCCTCGAGGCACTCGGCGCCTCCGGCGTGAACGTAGCCTTCTCGGAGGTGCCCGGCGCGCTTGAGCGCGGCGTGATCGACTGCGCCGTGACCGGTTCGGGTTCAGGCTACAGCGCCGGCTGGTGGGAAGTCTCCGACACGCTGATGACCATCCCGCTCGGCGGCTGGGATCCGGTTGTGACGGCGATCAACCTCGATCGCTGGAATGCGCTGCCGGAGAACCTCCAGAAGCTCATTGCCGATGACGTCGCGCAGAAGTTCGAGGCTCCGGCCTGGGATGCGGCGGCTGGTGCGCTTGAGGGCGATATCGCCTGCCTGACCGGCAAGGGCGAGTGCGCGGCGGGCGATCCCGCCTCGATGAAGCTCGTCGAGCCGAGCGAGGCGGACGTCGCCGAGGCGCGCAAGATCCTCACGGAGGTGGTTCTTCCCGAGTGGGCGGAGCGCGCCGGTTCCGATTGGGCGAAGCGCTGGAACGACAGCGTCGGCAAGACCGTCGGCGTCGCCGTGCCGCTGAACTGATCCTGCAACCGGCGGAGGCCGCACGACATGATCGACATTCTTGCCGTGGGTCTCCGCCGCGTTAACGCGGCCGTGGCCCTGGTGGTGGGGAGCGTGCTCCTCGCCACCGCGGGCTTTGTCCTGGTGGACATCGCCCTGCGCCAGGTCGGGCACACGCTTGGCGGATCCGATGAAATCTCCGGCTACGTCATGGCCGGTATCGCCAGTTGGGGGCTGCCCTTCGCGCTGACCGAGCTCGCGCATGTGCGTATCGACCTGATCCGCCAGAAGTTGCAAAGCCGGGGCAGGGCGTTCATGGACCTGTTCGCCATGACGATTTCGGCCGGCGCCGTTTGTGTGATCGCCTACCAGGCGTGGCCTGTACTGGAAAAGTCGCTCGCGCGCGGGTCGCGCGCCAACACCTCGCTCGAGACGCCACTGTGGATACCGCAGATCATCTGGTTTTCCGGGTGGGTCTGGTTCGCGATCACCTTCTGCCTTCTGGTCCTGCTGGCGATTGCCGCGCTGGCAAGCCGTGACTTTGCCAAGGTCGACGCGCTGATCGGCGCGCGTGGGGAAGCGGAGGACGCGCAATGATCTGGAGCGTCGCCTTCGCCCTCCTGGGGCTTCTGTCCCTGTCGATTCCGGTCGGCATCGTTCTCTTTCTGCTCGGCTTCGGTATCGACCAGTTCTTTTCGGCCTTTCCGCTTATCCGCGGTCTCGGTCAGGTGGTCTGGTCCGCCTCCGACAGCTCAACGCTGATCGCCATTCCCTTCTTCGTGCTGCTCGGTGAAATCCTCGTTCGAGGAGGCATCGCTGAGAAAACATACGCATCGCTGGACAAATGGGTGTCCTGGCTTCCCGGGGGGCTGATCCACGCCAACATCGGCACGGCGACCATGTTTTCCGCCACCTCCGGCTCGTCGGTCGCCACCGCCGCGACGGTGGCGACCGTCGCCATGCCGCAGGCGGAAAAGCTCGGATATGATCCGAAACTCTTTTCGGGGGCCATTGCCGCCGGCGGTACGCTCGGCATTCTCATTCCTCCCTCGATCAACCTGATCGTCTACGGCTTCCTGACCGAAACCTCGATCCCGCGCCTTTTCCTTGCCGGTCTCATTCCCGGTGTGCTGATGGCGCTCGCCTTCGTGCTGGTGACGGCGATCCTGTGCCGCATTCGCCCGGAACTGGGCGGTCCGAGCCGAAGCTTCACCTGGGCCGAGCGGTTCGCGAGCCTGGTGCAACTCGTTCCGATCGTGATTCTTTTCGTCACGGTGATCGGGTCGATCTATGCCGGATGGGCGACGCCGACGGAATCCGCCGCAGTCGGTGTGGGGATCGCCCTGCTGATCGCTGTTGGAAACCGCGGGCTGTCGTTGCCGATGATGCGCGAGAGCCTGCTCGGGACCGTGCGCATTACGGCCATGATCATGCTGGTGATCGCGGGTGCCTATTTCCTGAATTTCACGCTGGCCTCGGCGGGGCTCGGCCGTGAACTGCGCGAGTTGCTGGAAAACCTCCACCTGTCGCCTTTCGGCACCTTGCTGGTCGTGATCGCTCTCTACATCGTCCTCGGCTTCTTCATCGAAACACTGTCGCTGATGGTTGCGACGATCCCGATCGTGGTGCCGATCATGGCGGGCCTTGGCTACGACAAGGTGTGGTTCGGCGTGCTGATGATCGTGCTCGTGGAGATGGCGCTTATCACGCCTCCGGTCGGCCTCAATCTCTATGTGGTCCAGGGGGCCAGGAAATCCGGCACGCTCGGCCAGGTCATGCTGGGCACGATTCCCTTCGTGCTTGTCATGCTGGCCATGGTCGCGCTGCTCATCCTGGTTCCCGACCTTGCTCTCTACCTGCCCGATACCCTTTGAGGTCCGGGCAGCTCCCCTCATGTCCACAACCGGAGGATCCCATGGATTTCACCGTGAACGGTGCGCCGCTTCGCGCCGATATCGAGCAGCTTACCGTCGCCGGCTGGACGGGCCGCGATGCGGCCGCGATTCAGCACCACATTGATGAGCTGGCCGCCCTTGGCGTCGCCCCGCCCTCCAGCGTGCCGCTCTACTACCGCGTTTCCGCCGATCAGATGACGCAGGCCGCCCACATTCAGGTGGTGGGCGGAGGAACCTCGGGCGAGGTGGAGCCCTTCCTGCTCTCCTGCGGTGGAAAGCTCTACATCGGCCTTTCCTCCGATCACACCGATCGTGATCTGGAGACGCACTCGGTGGCGCTCTCGAAGCAGATCTGCGCGAAGCCGATCGCCGGCGAACTGTGGGTCTTCGACGAGATTTCAGAGCGCCTGGAAAGTCTTGAGCTGCGCTCGTGGATCAGGGAGGATGCATCTGCTGACTGGATGCCCTATCAGGAGGGCACCATCGCATCGATCCGTCCGCTTGCTGACCTGATGAGCGGATCGGGCTTCGCGGCGGCGCTTGCCGAGGGCTCCTGCCAGGGGCTTCTTTGCGGCACCTTCGGTGCGAAAGGCGGCGTCCGCCCGGCGGCGGCGTTCCGCATGGAAATGCGCGATCCGGGAACGGGACGCGTCATTTCCCACGAATACACCATCGAGGTCCTGCCGGCCGTCGCCTGACGGGAGCGGGCCTCCAACGCACCGCGGGCCGGTCCGCGCGGCAGGGAGTACGGGAATGGGGTCTGTCGTCGAGCGGGCGAAAGCGGCAATTGCACGGGTCGAGGCACTGGGCGAGGGCGCGCGAAGCCTCTTCGTCTCGTTTTCGCCCGAGCGCATTCTTGCCGAGGCGTCCGAGGCGGAAGCGCGCATCGAGGCGGCCGACCGTCCGTTGCCGCTTGCCGGAATGCTCGTGAGCGTCAAGGATCTCTATGACGAGAAGGGAGAGCGCACGACCGCGGCGTCGACGCTTCTGCTCGAGCGCGAGCCGGCACCCGCCGACTGCCCCGTGATCGAGCGGATCAAGGCGGCTGGAGCTGTGCCCTTCGGCCGGACCAGCATGAGCGAGTTCGCCTATTCCGGAGTCGGCCTCAATCCGCATTACGGCACGCCGGGCAATGTCTTCGATCCGCAAGGGATACCTGGTGGTTCGACGTCCGCAGGAGCCGTTACGGTTGCCGTCGGTCTGTGCGACGTCGCCCTTGGTACCGACACGGGCGGATCGATTCGCATTCCTTCCGCCATCAACGGGCTCTACGGCCACAAGCCCAGCCAGGACAAGGTGCCTCTCGAAGGCGTTCATCCCTTGGCGGCGTCGTTCGATTCCTGCGGCCCTCTCGCCGTGGACTTCGCGACAATGCTTGCCGCCTACCAGGTGATGAGCGGCGGTGATGCGCCCGATGTCGAAAGCGCGCCGGGCAAGCTGCGTTTCGCGGTGCCCGCGGGTGCATTCACGAACGATCTCGACGCATGGGCGCGACGCACGTTCGAGGATGCACTGGCACGCATCGAGGCGGGCGGACACGAATTGGTCGAGGTCGACATGACCTTCCTGCAGGAAGCCGTCGGGCTCAACCGCATCCTCGTGTCGGCGGAGGCTTACGAGGTCTACAAGAACGACCTCGATCGTTTGTCGACGATTGGCGATCCGCGAGTGCTTGCCCGCATCCGCTTCCGTGAGACGCAGAGCGACGAGGACGTTGCCAACGCTTATGCCGCGCGGCGCGAGGTCATTTCGCGAACCAACGAGCTCCTTGCGGGCTTTGACGCGATGCTGGCGCCGACCTTGCAGATGCTGCCGCCGAAGATCGCCGAGGCTGAGGCCGACTTCGACCGCATCAACGCGGCGATGCTGCGCAACACATCCCTTTTGAACCTTGCCGATGCCTGCGCGATGTCGATGCCGCTTCGTCAGCCAAGCGACGTGCGCCCCGGCGCACTCATGATTGGCGGTGCCAAGGGAACCGATGCGCGTGTGTTGTCCGTCGGTGCACGGCTCGACCGCGACCTGAACGGCGTCTGAGGCTTCTCCCTTAAGCGGGAAAACGCGCATCGCGTACCGGATCGACCGGGGTCTGCGTCATCTCGAGATGCAGACCCGTGCCGGTCCATGGATGAGCGCGGGCAACATCCTCGTCGAGTTCCACGCCCAGGCCGGGTGCATCCGGGACCGTGACGTAGCCATTCTCCCAAGTGATGGGCGTTTTGAGCAAGCGCGCGTGGAAGCCGTCAAAACGGCGGATCGATTCCAGGATCAGGAAGTTCGGCGCCGTCGCGGACAGTTGGATATTGGCCGCCGCGACGATGGGGCCGCAGTACAGGTGCGGCGCGATCATGGCGTGAAATGCCTCCGCCATGCCGGCGATCTTCTTGGCTTCCAGAAGGCCACCGACCCGGCCAAGGTTCATCTGCAGGATACCGGCGGCGCCACACTGGAGCAGGCGGGCGAATTCCCATTTGGTGCAAAGCCGCTCACCGGTAGCAACCGGGATCGACGTTCCGCGCGCGACCTTCGCCATTTCCTCGGGCGCGTCCGGCGGCACGGGTTCCTCGAACCAGAGCGGGTCGTAAGTCTCAAGCCTGCGTGCCAGGCGCAAGGCGCCGGCAGCGGTAAACTGCCCGTGCGTGCCGAACAGAATGTCGGCTTGGCCTCCCACGGCCTCGCGCACCTTGCGGGAGAAACTTTCGCAGCGCTCCAGCGTTTCCAGATCCGGCATGTGTCCGCCGAAGACCGAGTAGGGGCCGGCCGGATCGAACTTCACTGCCGTGAAGCCCTCGGCAACACACGCCGCCGCCGCCTCGGCGGCGCGGTCGGAATCCGCGTAGAATCCGGCAGGGTCCTCGTCGTCGCGAGGATAGAGATAGGTGTAGCTCCTCAGCCGCTCATGCAGCTTTCCGCCCAGCAGGGCATGCACGGGCTTGTCGGTCGCCTTGCCGATGATGTCCCACATGGCCATTTCCAGAGCGCTTGCCGCTCCGCAGATCGTCGGGTCGGGACGCTGCGAAAAACCGGATCCATAGGCGCGCCGGAAAAACGCCTCGATGGCGAAGGGATCACCTTCCTCAAGGTACCGCGCAAACAGGTCGCATGCCATCTCCGCGACGATGTGGGGCACCACGGCCGCTCCATAGACCTCGCCGTAGCCGACCACGCCGCAGGCCGTCGAGAGCTTCACGAAGACGAAATAGCGTCCGCCGAAACCGGGAGGCGGGTTCGCGACGATGAAGGTCTCGATCGACTGAAGCTTCATGGGGCGGCCTCCGGGAAACGGACAGGGCGGGACAACTGCGGAACCCTTGCCGGAGCAGCCTGGCGCCGTTTCCGCAGCCTGTCAGCATCCTGCAGGCGACGTCCGTCGCTCCGCAAGCGCCATTGGTGGTGGCCGTGTTCTTCTATTCGATCTGGCTCTCAGGAAGACCAGCGCACCGTCGCGCCCAGTTCCGTAAGCTTTTCCACGAAATGGGGATGCGCGCGACGGATGGGGTCCGCGTTGCGAATGATCGACTGGCCCTTGATCTGGATCGCAGTCAGGAACAGCCCGAGCACGACTCGGATGATGTAGGGCGCCTCGACAATCGCCGGACGAAGCGAGTTGCCCCCGAAAACGATCAGTCGGTGGGGGTCGGAGAGATTCACGCGGGCGCCGAACTTGGCAAGCTCGGAACTCCAGCCGAGCGCGCCCTCGTAGATCTTGTTCCAGAACATGATCTCGCTGTTGCAGCCGACGGCGACACCGATCGCTTGGGGAAGAAGGTCGGCGGGAAAATAGGGCCAGGGGGCGGCTTCGATCTTGGGCAGCATCTCGCGGGTGAAGGGCCTTGCAACCTCACGCGTCCATCCGGTCACGGTGATTGCATCGTCGGCGACTTCGAACTGCAGCCCCAGCTTGGAAAACTGGCGCAGAATCAGCGTCATGTGCGGCGTGATGTCCGTCTTGACGGTAACGCGTCCGCCGGTCACGCCACCGATTGCGAGGAAGGTCGCGACCTCGTGATGGTCGTCGGGAACCCGCACGCGGGCGCCGCCCAGCCTGTCGACACCGGAAATCGTGAGGCGCGAGGTTCCGCCGCCCTCGATGTTCGCGCCCATGGAGCGAAGCATCTCGCAAAGTGCCTGAACATGCGGTTCCGACGCCGCGTTCATGAGGACCGATGTGCCGTTCGCCGTCGCCGCGATCATCGCGAATGTTTCGGTCGCGGTCACCGATGCGTAGTCCGCCCAGATCTGCTGGCCCGTGAGGGCGCCGTCGCGGCGGATGTCGTAGGGCTGGGTCGAGACGAAGCTGCAGCCGAACTGCTGCAGGATCTCCAGGTGCGGATCGATCTCGCGCAGGCCGAGTGCGCAGCCCTTTGCATCCGTGTCGAATGTAAGCTTGCCCGTGCGCACCACCACGGGTGCGAGCAGGAGCACGGCGGAGCGGATGCCCAGCGGCAGCTCCGCCTTGCCGTCAGCGAAGGCATCGAAATCGTGACGGATGGTCAGCGTCGAGCCGCCGTCCTCCCGGCTGACGGTCGAGCCCATGCGCTCGAAATAGTCGAGGATCTTGGTGACGTCGCTGATGTCCGGCACGTTTTCCAGCGTGACGGGCTCATCCGTGAGCAGCGTCGCGCACAGCATCGGCAGGACGGCGTTCTTGTTGCCGGAGGGGAAGACGGTTCCCTCAATGGGATTGCCGCCGTCGACGAAAAGATCGGCCATCGGGGAAAGTCTCCAGTATCGGGCGCCGGATCGTGCTGCGTTTCCTAAAGGACTTTCGCGGCAACGGCAAACGGCAGTTCCATGGCCTTGAGGCGGCGGGAGGCGGGCAGGGGCTCAGGTGAGAGAGGGAGCGTTCACGCGCCTTGCCCCGCCGCCGACATTCGTGTCGGAAACGATCATGCCCTGCTCCATGCGGATCAGCCGGTCGCACTTGTCAAAGCAGTGCTCGTCGTGGGTCACGGCGATGACAAGATGCCCCCTGCGCGCCATTTCCGGCACGAGCACGTCGTAGTACAGCGCGCGATGGGCCGGGTCCTGGTCGGCGGCGAACTCGTCGAGGACCACTATCGGGCGGCGTTCGGCCAGGGCGACGCTGAAGGCGAGGCGGCGTTTCTGGCCGCTGGAAAGCGCCAGCGTCGAAAACGCGTCCTCACGCAGCGAGACGCGGTGGTCGAGGTCGAGGCGCTCAAGGTGCGCGGGGACGCGCGAGCGTTCGTTCGCGTCGAGGCCATAAAGGCGCGGGAAGAGGTGGAACTCGCTGAAAACCGCGGAGAACAGCCCGCGATAGGCCTCCAGTGTGCGCGGGGTCACCGGCTCGCCGTCCAGAAGGATGCGACCGCCGTCGGGCTGTCGCAAGCCGGTGAGGAGGGAAATCAGCGTGGATTTGCCAGCGCCGTTTCCGCCGCAGATGAAGACGACCTCGCCCGGACGCAGGACGAGATCCATCGGGCCGACGGTGAAGCGGTCATCGCCACCGCCGCTCGTGAGCGTGGTCGTCACGCCCTCGAGCCGGATTTCGCCGAAGGAGGCGGGCGGGGGAGCCCCCGTCTCGCGGGCCCGGTGTTCCGCGTGGCGCTCCAGGTCCTCTTCAAGTCCGAGGATGAGACGCCGCGAGACGGCTGCACGGGAGAAGGAGGCCAGATTTCCCATCACCGTCTCGATGGGACCATAGGTGAGCAGGACCACCGTCAGGATCTGCAGGACGGTTGCCGTATCCGTCCCGGCCAGAAGCGGGAGGCCGACGACGATCATGCACAGGAGGCCCATCATGACGCCCTGGGCGGTCACCTGTCCGAGACTGAAAAACCGTTCGGCGCGCAGCTTCAGGTCGCGCTCGCGGGTTGCCAGGTCGACGATGTCCTCCTGGAGACCGGCCTTGCGCGAGGCGCGCAGGCGCAGTTCGCGATAGCCGCGCAGCACGTCATTGACGCGGTCGAAGAAAAGCCACTCGATCCGGGAGGCCGCTTCGGCGCTTTCCTGCGCCGGGGCCTGGGCAAGCACGTATCCGATGCAACCGATAAGCACCGCGACGAGCGTCGCAAGGCCGCTCGGCCAGGAGAGGTAAAAGAGATAGGGAATGCAGAAGGTGATCAGGAGCATCGCTTCCAGTGACTCGATGAAGTTCACCGAGGCGGAGGAGATCTGGTTCACCTCGTGGGTGACGATCGAATAGATCTTGCCCTGGTCGTTGCGGGCGAAGAAGCCGACGTCCGTGTCGAGAAGCTGACGGCTGAGCCTTGTGCGAAGGCGCAGTTTGGTCGAGAGCACGAGGCGGAAGCTCGCCACGCGCGCGAGGTGCGAGAAGGTCAGCGTTGTGGCGATCGAGGCGAGCAGCAGGACGACGTCGCCTGTCGCGATCGCCGCGCTTGCCGCCAGGGCGTTGATGGCGAAGATCATGCCAGAGCGTGTCAGGCTCGCAAGCACCGCGTAGACGAGGACCGGCGAGCGCATCAGGTTTCCGTCCCGGATGAGGAAGGAAAAGAGCGCCAACAGCCTGCCCGCGCTTTCGCGTGATCCTGTCGCCGTGTTTCCGGTGTTCGCGGCCGTCTCGCTCACCCTTGCCTCGCTTGCTCGCGCTGTCGCGCCTCTCCTAGAGCATTTTGCCGCAAAGAGGAAATACTGCGGATCGCCCGGGGCGGTCGGCTCTTGCATTTTCTGTCGGTGTCGTCGATGCGGTGCCGGCCTTCGGGCGGTATGTGGGAAAAGCCCGGCCACGGGCTTTCGCTCTCTTGACAGCGCCACGCGGCGCCGACTATATGCGGCACATCCCGCGCGGGAGATCATCCCTGCGGCCGGGCGGCGGAGTAGCTCAGTTGGTTAGAGCAGCGGAATCATAATCCGCGTGTCGGGGGTTCGAGTCCCTCCTCCGCTACCAAATTTCCTAGTTTTTTCTGTTAGTTAGCTCGCGCGCACTATGAGTGCGTCTGCGCGCGAAACGCCCGGGGTTGCATGCTTGGTTTCAGATACGTGCGCTTGAATGCGATGAGACGAAATAGTCTGGCATTACAAAACCAAAAAACGGGAAGATCTGAGCTTAGCACTGGTCAGACGCAATCTTTCGAGAAAGAGCTAATAGACACCTAGACGCTTTGCGATAGCGCGATAGTACACATCGTCAAAAACGGATGCTGTTGTAGAACGAAGTTTATTTCGTTTCACAATCGAGACTTTGTCGTTCTGGAGAGCAGATAACAGGCATAAAAACTTGGCGTGTGTCATACAAGTCCCTCGAGACGGATTGAGATTGCTCAACGAGGGATACATATCGTCGAAAACTGACTTCTCTTTTACTAACTGCCAGTGAAATCTGAAGGTTTGTCGTATTCCATCGTTCGCCGTCGATATTGCCAATGCTCGAAATTTCTTCTCATGGCTTGTTCCTCGAAATAGTGGCGTGAACGCACCAACTAGCCGACCGAGCCGTTCATGCTGGAGCCATGCGGGCCTATTGGAAATTATAGTATTCATCAGATCGTCTACAGAAGCATACTTGGATCGTAACCAAAGGCCGCAATAAAGACCGTAGTAGGTTCGTCCATCAGTTGCAGAAATCAGGCTTTCAATATGCTCCTTTCGCTGGCTTCGTGTTTCAACGCGAGTTTCGACGAGGTAGTTCGATATGTCTACTAAAGCCGCATCATCCACAAGCCATCCAGACGAGGCAACGTCCGCAATAGCTTTGGCCCTTGCCGGTGTGAGCGGCTGACTGCGGATATACGCCAAAGCGTTTTCTCTTACGCTTGGTCGCAACCTAATCAACTTCTCGAGTGCACTCGGCGGCAGTTGGACTTTTATTTTGGAAGCAAGAGTGATGTAGCGCTTCAGCACCTTTTCGCCATTGCCAGCGTCAAATGCACCCGATTTGAGGCCCCGAGTTAGTCGCAACCTCACCACTTTGCGCTCTCGGTCTATAGACAGGCCCGCTGCAAGGCGCCGATCAACTCTCTTCTGAAGATTATCCAGGCGCGCATTTTCAACGACCCGAAAATGCGCGAGCGCTTCGCGGCGGGTAAGTATCTTTGTCTTGCCGCTATTGAGTCGCACTTGCTTTGTTTGCAATACTAGATCAACAGATTTCAATGCGTCCTTAGCCTCGATTATAGTATCAACGCCAATATCAATATCATCCATATACCTGACAAAATCTTTGTTCGGGTCGATAGAAAGAAATTCATCAAGCTCATAGAGAAAACAGTGAGCTAAAAGGCGGGGGGCATCTAAATTAATTTGGGGTAGACCAACTTCCACTCTCGGTGAATAGTCCGGTTGCCAAAGCAGATCACTGAGCACGTAGATCAGCATATCCAGGACACTTTCTTCCACATCTGTGATAGACGCGATTATATTACGTAAGTGGCCATACGAAATGGTATCGTAGTAGTTTGCTATATCCGTAATTACAACATAGCGCCGGTTTTTCGAGAAGCTGAATAGTTCTCGCTGAAAGTTCAGCCAAGATGCAAATGTCCCATATTCGGAACGCGACTCAGAGAAGCGATGCTCCTTTGGCTCGAAAAAAGACCTTTCAGTCGGCGCCTTGCCCTTGATCTGGTTGTACAGTGCATCGGATAGGCATTGCAGCACCAAGGCATCGCGAACCGAAGGTATAACGATTTGGCGACAAAGGCCCTTTCCTTTCTCAACAAGAATGCGTTGAGCGCGCTGAGGGACATAGCTACCTTCAAGGATCAACCTAGAAAGCTTGAGACACTCCTGCTTATGGGTGACGTGAAAGTCAAAATTTTCAACACCATCATTGAGAAACTGCTGTCGCATCGATATCCGCACTTTCTTCTTCCACACCCGCTCGAGATTGCTCGGTGAGAAGATGCTTCGCAAAGGTTTTGCACGAATATCAAATCGGGGTGAACGCATGGCCAGTTGCTCGCTTTAGTTGAACCGTACGCTCCCAGTTTATGCTTAACAGCCTGCTAATAAGGGAATGCTCAGTGCCCTATAGGTCACCTGCAAGCGGGGAATAGCCCCTTGCCTCCTTTTCCCCAGCCGATCCCTTGACCCAGCTCCACGGCGCTCGGGGCTTTTGCAGCTTTGACAATTCGGGGTGTTTTTTTTGGATCGCGAGTGGCTGCCCTTAACTCCTCAGGGGCTTCGCGCGGGGCGAGTTTCAGTTCGGCACAGTACTGCCGTAGAGTGATGATGTCGAGCCAACGCCCAAGCGATGGAGAATTCGCAGCTTTCCGGTGGAATCATAATTCGCGTGTCGGGGGTTCGAGTCCCTCCTCCGCTACCAGTTCTCCCCTTGCGTTGAAGCTTCTCCCGGAACGCCATGCCCTCGCTGTGCCTCAGGTCTGGGGGGGCGCCTGTCTGCGCACGATGACCGCGTCTTCCCAGTCGTCCTCGATGCGGGGATAGAGGGTCACAACATCCGGATCGTGGCCGGGCAGGATCTCCGCGCCCGCGTCGATCAGTTCGTGCAGCATGCGGTAGCCCTCGACCGTCTCGAGGTAGTCGCCGAAGACCGGAAAGATCTTTCCGTCCGTCAGGTACCGCCTGAGGTGCAGGGCGTCGGACGCGATGACGAGCGGGCTTTCGCCATCAACGACCAGCATCTGCAGGCCCTTGGAGTGGCCGCCCACGAGCTTTGCCTGCAGGCCAGGAAACAGGGTGTAGTCCCCCTCGTGGAACAGCACCCGGTCCCGGTAGACCATCTCGACCGCCGTCTTGACGTCCTCCACCGCGAAGGGCTTGCGCATCCGCGCGTGGCACATGCAGCGGCCCGTCGCATAGGCCATTTCCGCGTCCTGGAGGTGAAGCGTGGCATTGGGGAAATGGCGCAGGTTGCCCGCGTGGTCGTAGTGGAGGTGTGTGATGAAGACGTCGGTGATTTCTTCCGGCTCCACGCCAACCCGGCGCAGCGCATCGACGGGATGAATGCGCATGACACGCTGGCGAGAGGCGCCTTCCTCGCGGTCGAAGCCGGTATCGACGAGCACGTTCCGTTTCCCGTCCCGGCAAAGCCATACGAAGTAGTCGAGACGGGATTCGGCCTCGTGCGGATCCGGGTCCAGAAGCGCCTGCGCCGCCGGAAGTCCCTTCGTGGCATAGCGCAGGGCAAGCACCTCCCATTGTGCCGTTGCGGGGACTTCGCGACGGGTAGAACCTGTCATGGGAGAGCTCCGGGTTTTCCCCGCAAGACCCTGCGGGGGAGAGGGAATTGGGTGGTTGTCTGACAATCTGTCAGGTAAGACCTATACTCATCACGGCGTAGAGAGTCCAACCCGGGCGCGCCGCAGCCGGATGTGCTACGCAGGGAAAGCGCAACTCCCGCGAGATGTGATTGATCTGGGGACGTGGAATTCATGAATCAGCCGGGACTGAAAATCTCGAAGCAGCGTGCGACCATTCGCCATCTCGTGGAAGAAAAGCTCCGGGAGCTGATTGCGACGGGCCATTTCAAACCCGGAGACCGGCTGGTCGAGCGCGAGCTTTGCGAGGCGCTTGAGGTCGGGCGTACATCCGTGAGAGAGGCACTGCGTCAACTGGAAGCCGAAGGGCTGATCAGAACCGAGCCGCATCGCGGACCGGTCGTGACCAAGGTGTCGCTTGAGGAGGCGCGACAGCTTTATCAGCTGCGTGCGCTTCTGGAAGGGTTCTGCGGTGCCGAATTCGCCCTCAAGGGGCGTGACGATGAACTCGATCGCTTGAAGGATGCGTGCGAGGCCTTTGCGGCCGCGGCGTCCGGTCAGGCTCCGACCGAGCAACTCGTCGCGCGCAAGGCCGAGTTCTACCGGTGCCTCATAAAGGGGGCGAGGAACATCTATGTCGAGGACATGCTGACGTCGCTCCACAACAGGGTCTCGATGTTGCGTGCGACCACGATGACCCAGCCGGATCGCCTGCCCAGGAGCGTCGAGGAAATTCGCGACATTACCGACGCGATCTGTGCGCGCGATGCAGAGCGGGCGCGCCGGGCGAGCATTCTGCACGTCGAGGAGAGCAGCAAGATCGCGCTGCAGATCCTCAGCGCGCAGGAACTGGCCTGAGCCGGCGCGTCTAGTCGGAAGCACTCCCCCTCGGGACATGAAGACCGGCCGCCCTTCCGGTAACGGGCGGTCATGTCCGGCGCGTGCCGACCCGTTGCCGGTCCCGGCACCATCCCGCCCCGTTTCGCCCCCTCTCACTGCCCTCCGACCGGAGATTTCGTTGTGTTCCCGGCCCGGTGCGGTCGCGATTTCGCGGCCGGCACAAGGCCTCTCGGCGTCAATTGACAGATTGTCTGATAATCTGCTAATGCCACCCCTGTCAGTTGTGCAGAGACACGCAGTCAGGGAGACGCAGGCATGGCCACGCAGTCGGGAAACACTCCGTCAGTTGCATTCATCGGGCTTGGACGGATGGGGCTTCCCATGGCGAAGAACCTGGTCGCGGCCGGGTTCGAGGTGACCGGCTATGACCGGTCCGAGGCTGCGTGTGCGAGCTTTGCAGACGCCGGCGGAAAGACGGCGGGCAGTGCCAGGGAAGCCGCTGCCGGGGCGGACGTCGTCATCACCATGCTGCCGACCTCGGCCATCGTCGCCTCGTGTCTGGTTGGTGAGGAGGACGCACTCGCCGAGGCGGCGCCCGGCGCCCTCGTCATCGACATGAGTTCCTCCGTGCCCGCCGACACGCTGAAGCTCGCCGAAAAGCTCTCGGCACGCGGCATGTCGCTTGTCGACGCGCCCGTCTCCGGTGGTGTCTCGAAAGCGATCGACGGAACGCTGGCGATCATGGTCGGCGGCGAGGATATCGAGCGGGCGCGTCCGGTTCTGGAAGCCATGGGCGACCGCATCTTCCCGGCCGGAAAGCTTGGAGCGGGACACGTCGTCAAGGTGTTGAACAACTACGTTTCGGCCGCGGGAGCCCTTGCCGCAGCAGAGGCGCTGATCGTCGGGCGGGACTTCGGTCTCGACGAGGCCGTGATCACGGACATCCTCAATGCCTCGACGGGGCGCAACAACACCACCGAGAACAAGGTGAAGCGCTTCATGCTTTCCGGCGCCTTCAACTCGGGCTTCGACCTCTCGCTGATGGCAAAGGACATCGGCATCGCCGCCGGTCTTGCCGAGGATCTCGGGCTGAAGATGCAGCTTCTCGCCCAGACGGCCGAGGCGTGGCAAGCGGCGGAAAACGACCTGCAGCAGGGGGCCGACCACACCGAGATCTATCGCCACGTCGATGCGGGTGCGCATCGTGGCTGATCCGCTCGACGAGCTGGTCGCGCGTCTGCTCGCCGCGTCCGGCGACGGCGAACTTGCTCGTCTGTCCCCGGGCCTGTCGTGCAGGCTGGCACTGAGCAGTGGTGGCGAGCGCGCTGTCGTGCACATGGAGGACGGAGCACTCCGGCACGCGGGAGCAACTGTTGCGGCCGACCTGGAACTGGAGCTGGGGCAGAGTGTCCTGCAGCGGATGCTCGAGGTGCCACCACCGCCGCGTCACCAGGGGTTCACCGCACTTCAGATCGCCAATGCGGATGTGAGGCTCGAGGGAGAGGATCTGGTCGTTGCCCGGGCGAGGCCCGCGCTCGAGCGGGTCTTTGAAATCGCGCTCGCCGCTCCCGAAGCGCCCGCCGCACCCCGTCGCCGGGACCCCGGCCGTATCGCGGGGCGGAGGGTCCGGCTCGACTGCGCGGAAGGCGCGGTCGAGGTCCACACCCAGGTTTCCGGTCGCCCGGGCGCAACGCCTATCGTTTTCCTGCACACCGCCGGCGCCGACGCGCGTCAGTTCGAGGCCCAGCTTGCGGATCTCGACCTTGGCAAAAATCATGAGATGCACGCTCCCGACATGCCCTTTCACGGGCTTTCCCTGCCGCCGCTTGGATGGGATGGCAGCGCCTACAACCTGACGGGCGAGCGCTACCTCGACTGGGTGAAGGCGTATCTTTCGCAGGTCGTGGGGCGGCCGGCGATCCTGGCCGGCTGTTCCATGGGGGCGGCTGTGACGCTTCTCTGTGCCGCCCGTTCGCCGGAGCTTCTGTGCGGGGTGCTTCCGTTGGAGCCGCCGTTTCGCGCCAGTGGACGTATCAACCGCGGGCAGAACGACGTTTCCGTCCACGCCGGGCTTCACAACGGAGCCTTCGTGCGCGGGCTCATGGCGCCGACCTCTCCGGAAGGGTACCGGCGCCGTGCCTCCTGGATCTATTCGCAAGGCGGGCCGGGCATCTATCAGGCGGATCTCGCCTTCTACTCCCTGGAATTCGACGGCGCGGAGATCGCGCCGCGTATCGATGCGCGGCGGCTCCCCGTCGTGCTGCTGTCCGGCGCCTACGACTATTCCGCCACTCCGGAAGAAGGTGCGCGACTGCTCGCCCTCATGCCCGGGGCCCGGCAGATCGTGATGCCCGACCTCGGCCATTTTCCCATGACCGAGCACCCGGATCTTTTCGCCGTCTATCTGGATGAGGCCCTGGCGCATGTCGCGCAAGGGGGCGGCGAACAAACTTCAACTGCAAGCAACTGAAGGAAAAAGACATGAGCACGACGACCAAGCGTCCCGACGGCACTCCGGCCGGAGAGCGTTTCGAGGCCGGCCTCAAGACCCGTCGCGAGGTGCTGGGAGATGACTATGTCAACGCCTCCGTCAACAAGGCGACCGACTACAACTGGCCGATGCAGCAGCTCGTCACCGAGTATTGCTGGGGCGATGTCTGGAACCGTCCGGGCCTCGAGCGTCGCGAGCGCTCCATCCTCAACCTCGGCATGATCTCGGCGCTCGGCCGCAGCCACGAGCTTCGCCTGCACGTGCGTGGCGCGATCAACAACGGTCTCACCAAGGAAGAGATCCGCGAAATCATGCTGCAGGTCGCGATCTACTGCGGTGTTCCGGCCGGCATCGACAGCTTCCGCACGGCCCAGGAAGTTTTCGACGAAATGGGAATCTGACTTGAGCGACCGCCCGGCCGCTCGGCCGGGCACAACCCCGGGAGGAAACGATATGTCCGGTGAAAAGACCACTCCGAAACTGAGCCTGTCGCGTCGGCAGGTGCTTGCGGCAGGGGCGGCGACCGCCCTCACCATGCCCTTCTATGCGCGTCGCGGGTTTGCGGCCGATACCGTCAATGTCGGCGTCATCCAGCCGCTTTCGGGCGCCAACGCCCAGTTCGGCATCAATTCGCGCAATGGCATCCAGCTCGTCGCCGACGAGATCAATGCGGCCGGTGGCATCAAGTCCATGGGCGGGGCGAAGATCAACCTCATCGTCTCCGACGCGACCTCGAACCCGACCCAGGCGGCGACGGTGGCGCAGCGCATGATGTCGCAGGACGGTGTCTGCGCGGTGCTCGGCGCCTTCGCCTCGTCGCTGACGCTTGCGATTTCCGAGGTGACCGAGCGGCGCGGCGTTCCGCTTCTCACCATGTCCTTCTCCGACCAGGTGACGGGCCGCGGCTTCCGCAACATCTTCCAGGTGGTGTCGAAGGCTTCCCAGCTCGGCGATGCCACGATCACTCATACGCTGGATCTTGCGCGCAAGGCGGGCGACGAGATCACCAAGATCGCGATCATGTACGAGGACACCGCCTACGGCACCTCGCAGGCCAAGGGACTTCGCGAGTCGGCCAAGAAGCATGGCGTGGAAGTCGTCATGGACGAGGCCTATCCGCTCGGCATCACCGACGTTTCGCCGCTCATCAACCAGCTGCGCCGCACCGATGCCCAGGCCGTCTTCCCGGTGTCCTACCTGAACGACAGCCTGCTGATCATCCGCAACATGCGCCAGCAGGGCATCAACCTGCCGACGATCGGCGGCGCCGCCGGCTACATCATCCCCGACTTCCGCAAGGGACTGGGTGAACTCGCCGACGACGTGCTGTCGATCTCGCCGGCGGCCTATGACCAGGCGCCCGAGTATACCGACCGGTTCCGCGAGCGCTTCGGCTACTTCATGGTCCACGAGGCCCAGGAAAACGCCGCCTGCATGGGTGTTCTGGCGGCCGCCCTTGAAAGCACCGGGGCCGCCGATCCGCGCCAGATCCGGGATGTGATCGCGTCCGAGACCTTCGACCAGGGCTGGGCCACGGTCATGTCCGGCGGAAAGATCAAGTTCGACGAGACGGGCCTCAACACTCATGCCGTGCCGATGATGGTGCAGTGGCGCGGTGACGAGCTCGTGACCGTCGCGCCGTCGGAATATGCCAAGGCCGACGTGGTCTGGCACAGCCTCTGATCCCGACCTCCGGCCCTTGGGGCGCGCAGGCAGCCGGGAGGGGAGCACCCTCCCGGCAAACCTTGTGAGGGGATAATGGAATACCTGATCATCCTGCTTCAGACTTTGGTGGACGGGATCATGATCGGCGGCGTCTACGCGGTGCTCGCCATCGGTCTCAGTCTCGTCTTCGGCGTCATGCACATCGTGAACTTCGCGCATGCGGAATTCATGATGATCGGCATGTTCATTGGCTGGCTCTGCTGGCATTTCCTGGGCATTGATCCGCTGTTCGGCGCGTTCATCGCTCTCGCGGTCACCTTCGGTTTCGGAATGGTGGTGCAGCGCGTGCTGATCCGCCCGGTTCTCGGTGCGCCGCAGGTGGCGCAGATCTTCCTAACGGTCGGCATGCTGTTCGCGCTCGAAAACGCGGCGCTGATGATCATGGGTGCCGAGTATCGTTCGGTCACGACGCCTTACCAGACCCAGTCCCTGACGCTCTTCACCTATGGCGCGGAGCGGGTGCTGATCGGGATGGACAAGCTGTATGCGTTCATCATGGCGCTGCTGTCGGGAGGGGCTGTCTGGCTGTTCCTCAACAGGACCCGTTTCGGCACGGCCATGCGTGCGACATCGCAGGATCCCATGGCCGCCAAGCTGATGGGTGTGAACACGGACCTGATGTATGCGGTCGCCTTCGGACTGGGTGTCGGCACCACCGCCTTCGGCGGATCCGTGGTGCTTCCCTACATCACCGCGTCTCCGGCCGTGGGCTCCAGCTACGCCGTGCTCCTGTTCACCGTCGTCGTGCTCGGAGGGCTCGGTTCGGTCACGGGCGCGATCATCGGCGGTATCGCGGTGGGCGTGATCCAGTCCGTTTCCGCCCTGTTCATGCCGATCCAGCTTCAGAACCTGGCGCTGTTCGTGGTCTTCATCCTCGTGCTCGCCCTGCGCCCTGAAGGCATCGTTGCCCGGAGGCGCTCATGACCCGGACAAACACTTTCTCACTCGCGGCCCTTGCGGCCGTCATCGTGCTGCTGATCGTCGCGCCGCTCGGGCTCGATCCCTTCGGCTACACGCTGCGCATCCTGTGCCTGATGTTGCTGTTCTGTGCCATGGGCCAGGCCTGGAACATCGTTGGCGGGCTCGCGAACCAGATCTCGCTCGGCCACGCGGCCTACTTCGGAATCGGCGCCTACAGTTCGACCATCCTGTTCGGCTCCTTCGGCATCTCGCCGATCCTGGGGGCGGTTGTCGGCATGGTGCTCGCCGCCCTTTTCGCCCTGGTGCTGTCCGTGCCGACGCTGCGTCTCAAGGGACACTACTTCGCGCTTGCGACACTTGCGGCCGGAGAGGTGGCGCGCGTCGTCGCCAACTCCTGGAGCAGCGTCACCGGCGGGCCGGTCGGCATTTCCGTTCCCTATCGTCCCGACGCGGGCATCTGGGCACTGCAGTTCCAGACCGTTCTGCCCAACTACTACCTGTTCCTGGGAGCGGTTCTTCTCGTGTCGCTCGTCTTCTGGCTGGTCCAGACGTCGGCTTTCGGCTTCAGGCTCCGGGCGATCAAGGAGAACGAGACGGCGGCGGAGGTCATCGGCGTCGACACCTACCGGGTGAAGCTATACGCGTCGCTTCTCTCCGCCGTTCTGACGGCGGCACTGGGCACGCTCTACGCCCAGTTCCAGTTCTTCTTCGATCCCGACACGATCTTCGGTGTGGCCACGATCTCGGTGAAGATGGCGCTGATCGTGATCCTTGGCGGAGCGGGCAGGCTGTTCGGTCCCTGGGTCGGCGCATTCGTCATTATCCCGCTGGAGGAGATGGCCAACTCCTATCTCGGCAACTCGATCGCGGGCCTCTCGCAGTTCGCCTATGGCGTCCTCCTGATCGTCGTCATCCTTCTCAATCCGCGCGGCCTGATCTCGCTGTTCGAGTCCCTGCGTGACAGGTTCATCGGGAGGCAGCGCACATGACCGGACCGCTCCTTGATGTTCGAAACGTCACCCGCCGCTTCGGTGGCCTGGTGGCGAACTCTGAAATCACGTTTTCTGTCGCGCCCGGCGAGATCATCGGCCTCATCGGCCCGAATGGTGCCGGCAAGACCACGCTCTTCAACGTTCTTGTGGGCATCTATCCGCCAAGTTCGGGGGAGGTGATCTTCGACGGAAAGCCCATCGGAGGGCTGAAGCCCCATCGCATCGCCGCGGCGGGTCTCACCAAGACCTTCCAGAACGTGGCGCTTTTCGCGGAATCGACCGTGCTGGACAACGTCGTGACCGGTGGTCTCGTCAACCGGAGCCTGTCGGATGCGCGCGCGTTTGCGGCGGAAACCCTCGAACGGGTCGGCATAGGCGCCATCGCGGACAAGAAGGCGGGGGACCTTTCCTTCCCCGAACGGGCGCGCGTGGAGGTGGCCCGTGCCCTTTGCACCTCGCCAAAGCTCCTCCTGCTTGATGAGGTCATGGCCGCGCTTACGCCCGCGGAGATGGAGGAGATCATCGATCTGGTGCGGGGCCTGCGCGACGAGGGCATGACCTTTATCGTGGTGGAGCATCACATGAAGGCCGTCATGAAGCTCTGCGAGCGGCTTGTCGTGCTGAACTTCGGCGAGATGATCGCCGATGGGACTCCCGAACAGATCGCCAGCGACAGGAAGGTGCTCGACGCCTATCTGGGTGCGAATTTCTCGACCGAAGGGGAGGGGCACTGATGTCGGCATCCGCAAACGGACGCGACGCGCTTCTTGAAATCGCCGGGCTGACGGCGGGCTATGGCGCCCAGCCGGTCCTTCACGACGTGTCGCTGAAGGTTGATCGCAACGAGTTCGTGGCAGTGATCGGCGCGAACACGGCCGGCAAGAGCACGCTCCTGCGCGCCATCTCCGGGCTCCTGCCCAGATGCGAGGGCCGGATCGCCTTCGAGGGAGAGGACCTGACGCGGCTGAAGGCGCATGAGATTGCCGGCCTCGGCATCGCCCATGTGCCCGAGGGGCGACACGTGTTCCCCGAAATGACAGTCGAGGAAAACCTGAAGATGGGGGCCTATTCGCATGCGAATCCGGCCCATGCCCATCATGCGCTCGAACGGGTCTACGAGCTTTTCCCGCGGCTGAGGGAGCGCAGAACCCAGCTTGCCGGCTCGATGTCGGGCGGCGAGCAGCAGATGGTGGCCGTCGGGCGGGGCATGATGCTGGATCCCAAGTTGCTGATCCTCGATGAACCCAGCCTCGGCCTTGCTCCGCTGGTGGTGGAGGAAATGCACCAGCGCTTCCTCGACATTCACCAGTCGGGCGTTACAGTCCTGCTGGTGGAACAGAATGTTTCACTTGCTCTCCATAGCGCTGAACGCGCCTACGTCATGGCCTCGGGTGTCATCGAGATCGAGGGGGCCGCGAAGGACCTCCTCCATGACGACCGCATCCGCAAGGCCTATCTGGGAATCTGACCGCGATCGGCGGTCGCATCGAAAACGCAAACGGGAGATGGCATGGCAAACGCCCAGCTGACCCTGAAGGATCCGTCCCTGCTCGAGACACGGGCTTATGTCGACGGAGCCTGGATCGAGACCGGGAAGACCTTTCCCGTCCGCAATCCCGCAACCGGAGAACTGGTCGCCGAGGTTGCGGATCTCACACCGCAGGACACCGCCCGAGCGGTGGATGCCGCCCACGCGGCGCAGCCCGGCTGGGCGGCGCTCACCGGCAAGGAGCGTGCGGCGGTCTTGCGTCGCTGGTTCGATCTCATGATCGAGAACGCGGACGATCTCGCCACCATCCTGACCGCCGAGATGGGCAAGCCCTGGCCGGAGGCACGCGGCGAAATCCTCTATGGCGCTTCCTTCATCGAGTGGTTCTCGGAGGAGGCGAAACGCATCTACGGCGAGACGATCCCCGGTCATCAGCAGGACAAGCGCATCGTCGTGATCCGGCAGCCGGTTGGCGTCGTCGGGTCGATCACGCCCTGGAATTTTCCTAATGCGATGATCGCGCGCAAGGTCGCCCCGGCGCTCGCCGTTGGCTGTTCCTTCGTTGCCCGTCCGGCGGAGCTGACGCCCTTGTCGGCACTGGCGATGGCTGTCCTGGCAGAGCGTGCCGGTGTCCCGGCCGGGATCTTCAACGTGGTTCCCTCGTCGGATTCCGCAGGCGTCGGCGCGGAGCTCTGCGCCAATCCGAAGGTCTCCAAGATCACCTTCACCGGTTCGACCCGCGTCGGTCGCATCCTGATGCGCCAGTGCTCCGACACCATCAAGAAGATGTCGCTGGAACTCGGCGGCAACGCTCCCTTCATCGTCTTCGACGATGCGGATGTGGACGCGGCGGTCGAGGGCGCGCTGATCGCCAAATACCGCAATGGCGGCCAGACCTGCGTGTGCGCCAACCGGATCTACGTCCAGTCGGGCATTTACGATCGCTTCGCGGAGAAGCTGGCGGAGAAGGTCCGCGCCATGAAGGTCGGTGACGGCTTCGCCGAGGGCGTGACCGTCGGTCCGCTCATCAGCGACGCGGCGCTCGCGAAGGTCGAGGACCATGTGGCCGACGCGCTGGAAAAGGGTGCCGAAGTGCTTGAGGGCGGAAGCCGTTCGGATCTCGGCGGGACCTTCTATCGCCCGACGGTTCTCACCGGTGTCACCACCGAGATGAAGGTTGCCCGCGAGGAAACCTTCGGCCCCGTGGCGCCGCTCTTTCGCTTCGAGGACGAGGGCGAGGTCATCGGGCTCGCCAATGATACCGAGTTCGGTCTCGCCTCGTATTTCTACAGCCGTGACATGGCCCGCATCTGGCGGGTCGCGGAGGCGCTGGAGTCGGGAATGGTCGGCATCAACACCGGCCTGATTTCGACCGAGGTCGCGCCGTTTGGCGGGATCAAGCAGTCCGGGCTTGGCCGCGAAGGCTCCCGTCATGGCGTGGAGGATTACCTTGAGCTGAAGTACCTGTGCATCGGCGGGGTTTCCTGATCCCTGCCGGCGGCTGGGCGGCACGCGAGAGTGTCGGTCAGCCGCCGGTCGCTAATCCGCATCCCGGAAATCCTGTACGGATTAGCGCCTAGTCTTCCGCGCGCCTTTGCCACGACTCAAGCTGGAGGCGTGCCGGTCTGGGGCCGAGCGCAAGGCGATAGAGGTCGAAGAGCCCCGGGCGGACCGTTGTCAGGAAATAGCAGAAGTGCAGCTGGAAATAGCGGAAGCGCAGATAGCGAAAGTCCTTGGGTGACAGCCTGTCGGGCACGCGCACGCTGAACCGACGCGGCTCGGGCAGGCTTTCGCCCGCGCAGGCCGGCCATGAATATCGTTCGACGGGAGACGTTCGGCCGCCGCACAGGAAATCATGCGGTGCGTAGAGATCCGTCCAGTCGACGCCGGACCGCGCGACGGTCTTCATCGCCCGGCCGAAGCCGCCGTCCGCTCCGAAACCGCCCAGGCAGTCAAAGGCGGGGCCGAGCGTGACGAAGGCAAATCCGCCGGGACGCCGGACGATGTCCGGATTGCGACGCAAGACGGCGGCGAGAACGTAGATCGCGACGAATGTGCCGCAGCTGTGCGACACGAAAACGAGTTCCTCGTTGTCCTCCGCCCCCGCCTCCAGGTCCACGATGCAATCGGCGAATTCCTCGATCCGCGCCTGCATCACGGCATGCTCGCCTTTTGCGAGCCGGGCCATGAAGTGCCAGCTGTTGACGAGATAGCGAAAGTAGCTTTTCGGCTCCAGCCAGCGGACGAAGGCGTAAACGGCTGCCAGCCAGAGGCTGCCGGCACACAGAAACACTCCCCAGGCGAAGGCGCTCGAGATGTCGTTGGAAACGGTCGCGCCCGCATGTGCAAGAATGGCAGGCGCCAGAAGGATCGGCGGCAGGACCGACGCCAGGAGATACAGAACGATCCCGATAACGGGGTACAGGCAGAAGAGACCGTGCCCCCAGTTGCTCTTCAATGTGGCGGTGTAGCCTCCGGCGCGCGCGTAGAGGAACGAGGAGCGGAGTGCGTCCTTCAGCGTGCGCAGCCACGGCCGGGCGAAGTCGGGCTTCATCACGTCCCGCCAGCCGAGTTGCACGAACCGGGTATCGACCGGTCCTTCGGGCCAGTCCACATGGCCCGCCCAGGTTGCGGCGGATTTTCCGGGAGCGAGGCCATCGTGGAAATCGGAAAGCTGTCCGTCCAGCTTCCGGATTTTCAGAAACGTCTCGAATTCTGAAAAAACAAGCCGCACGCTCTGACTTGTCGGGCGCAGGTCATATCCTGGGCAGTATATTACAAGTCGCTTCACGTATTGCTTTCTCGTTCTTCGAGGCCGGAATCGGTCCCGTTTGGGCCTCTCAGCTTCGGATCTTGCGATATCGGGCAAACTATCGCCGTTTCGGGAAGCGGCCAACGGCCGCATCCGTGCCGGGCGTGCTTCAGGCGGCCGGGGTGGCCGCTGGCGCCGGCGCCACCTGTGTTGTCTTGAAGCGCTCGCGGTAGTCCCTTGGCGTCAAGGCGAAGCGCCGGCGAAACACCTTCCTCATCTGTTCGTCGGAGCTGAAGCCCGCGCGGAAGGCCACGTTTTTCATGGGCAGGTCGGTGTCGAGAAGCAGGGTTTTCGCCCGCTCGCATCGCAGCTGCTCGAGATGGACCATGGGAGACACGCCCAGTTCCGCCGCGAAGGCGCGGGTGAAGCTTCTGACGCTCATTCCGGCCCTGGCGGCCATGTCTTCCAGGGTGATGCGCCGGTCGAGGTTCGCGCCCATCCATGTCTGGATGTCGCGCATGCCGACCGAGCCCGTCATCTGGGTGGTCAGGACGGTGCTGAACTGTGACTGGCCGCCGGGGCGCTTGAGATACATCACCATGTCGCGCGCCACCCGCAGCGCGATGTCGCGCCCGAAGTCATGCTCGACAAAGGCGAGCGCGAGGTCGATCGCCGCCGTCACGCCCGCGGATGTCCAGAGGTTGCCGTCCTGAACGAAGATCGCGTCCGCATCCACCTGAAGTCCGGGAAACAGTGCCTGCAGGCGCTGGGCGTAGTTCCAGTGGGTGGCCGCCCTCTTGCCATCCAGAACGCCGGCCGCGGCAAGAAAGAAGCTGCCGGTGCAAAGTGCCGCGAACCTTTCCGCGTCGAACGCACGGCGTCGGCACCAGTCCACGAGACGCGGTTCTCGGCCGAGTGCCGCCTCGATATCCGCCGCGCCCACGATGAACACGGTGCCGAGCGCGGTCTCGTCTGAAAGCGAGGCGGAGGCTTCGAGCGACATGAGCGTGTCGGACCGCACGGGTCCGGGTTCGCTCGCCATGATGGTCACGTCATAGCCGCCGGCATGGCCGGCCGCGCGCAGGTGCTGATTGGCGTAGCTCATCACGCTCAAGGGGCCCACGGCCTCGAGCGCCTTGAAGCCCGGATAGAGCACGAGGTGGACGCGGTGGGTCCGGTCCGTCGATTGCCGTGTGGCCGTCATGCTCCGCGTCATCGCTTGGTCCTTCGCAGGCCGGGTTGGTGTGTCATTTGGCCGGATCTGACCGGTCGTCCTCCTTCGGCGCCTGGGTGTTATAAGATAACTTGCCCTTCAATGTGTAGAGAAGGAGCAAGATCTTGAAAACGCGTGCTGCAATCGCTTGGGAGCCGAACCGTCCGCTGGAGATCGAGGAGATCGACCTCGAGGGGCCCAGGGACGGAGAGGTGCTTGTCCGCATCGTCACCACGAGCCTTTGCCATACGGACATGTTCACCCTGTCGGGACGCGATCCTGAAGGGTTGTTCCCGGCCGTTCTCGGGCATGAGGGCGTCGGTATCGTCGAGGAGGTCGGGCGCGGCGTGACCTCGGTTTCCGTCGGCGATCACGTGATCCCCCTTTATACGCCCGAGGATCCCGACTGCCCCTACATCAGGTCGGGAAAGACCAATCTCTGCCAGACGATCCGCAAGACGCAGGGACAGGGCGTCATGCCCGACGGCACCTCGCGGTTCTCCTACAAGGGCAAGATGATCCATCACTACATGGGAACGAGCACTTTCAGCGAGTACACGGTGCTGCCGGAAATCGCGGTGGCCAGGATCTCGAAGGAGGCGCCGCTTGCCAAGGCCAGCGTGATGGGCTGCGCCGTTCCGACCGGGATGGGTGCGGTGCGCAACACCGCGAAGGTCGAGCCGGGCGCGACCGTCGCTGTCTTCGGTCTTGGCGCGGTCGGCATGGCCGTGATCCAGGGGGCAAGGATGGTCGGTGCCAGCCGGATCATCGGTATCGACACGAACCCGAACAAGTTCGCGCTGGCCCGGGCCCTGGGGGCAAGCGAGTGCATCAATCCCGCTGACTTCTCCCAGCCGATCCAGGAGGTCATCGTGGAGATGACCGACGGCGGCGTGGACTATTCCTTCGAATGCATCGGCAACGTCAATGTGATGCGTGCCGCCCTCGAGTGCTGTCACAAGGGCTGGGGCGAGTGCACGGTGATTGGCGTGGCCGGCGCGGGCGAGGAAATCTCCACGCGGCCGTTCCAGCTCGTGACGGGCCGGGTCTGGCGCGGGTCGGCCTTCGGCGGCGTGCTGGGGCGCAGCCAGCTTCCGGGCATGGTCGACGAGTGGCTTCGCGGTGATTTCGACGTCGATCCCTACATCACGCACAACATGACCCACGAGCAGATCAACACCGCCTTCGATCTGTTGCATGCGGGCAAGTCGATCCGCTCCGTCATCCATTTCCGGCCCGATGAGACCATGCTTGCGGGCACGCTGCCCGGCACCATCGTTTCGGGCTGAGGTGACGGGAAGGGGCGGAGCCGCCGGGCTCCGCCCCTTGATGCTTCCCGGTCAATGGAAATCCCGGCTGGGAAAGAGCCTGCGGGCCTGCTCGCGAGGATGGCGGGCCGTCGGCGAGGGACGTGGGGGGCGTGGCGCCTCGTCCGCCTGTGGCAGGGTGATGCCGACCGCATCGTCCATGGGATGGCCCAGATCGGAAAGGCGGCAGGACAGGTCCTCTATGTGGTCGGCGATGACGTGAACGACGATGCCCTCGCGTTCGATCCGCCCGGAAACGCGCAGCAGCCGTCCGCCCATGACGATGCGGCGGAAGCGCTCATAGACCTTCGGCCACACGACGATGTTGGAAACGCCGGTCTCGTCCTCGAGAGTCAGGAAGATGACGCCGGACGCCGTGCCCGGGCGCTGGCGGGTGATGACCAGGCCGCAGACACTGAGACGTCTGCAAGGGGTTTCGACCAGCCGGTCGTGGGGGGTGAGGCCCGGGATCGAAGGGCGCAGAAGCCCCATCGGGTGGGCGCGCAGCGTAAGCCGCATGGCGACATAGTCCTCCACCACCTCCTCGCCGACATGCATGGCCGGCAAGCGCACCTCCGGCTCCAGGATGCCTTCTCCGTCAAGCGGATCTGAGAAGAGGGGCAGGGGCTTGGGAGCCCGGATGGCGCGAACCTGCCAGAGCGCGTCGCGCCGGGTGAGACCCATCCCCGAAAAGGCGTCCGCTTCCGCGAGCCGTTCGAGCACGGCCGGAAGGACGCCGGCCCTCAGCCAGACGCTTTCCGGATCGGGATAGCCGTTTCCGCGCGCTGCCACGATCCAGCCAGCGTCTTCCTCGCGGAAGCCCTTGATCTGCCGGAAGCCGAGCCGTAACGCCCATGTTCCGTCCGCCCGGCGTTCCAAGGTGTTGTCCCATGCGCTGCCGTTCACGCAGACGGGTCTCACCTCCACGCCATGATCGCGCACGTCGCGAACGATCTGCGCCGGCGCGTAGAAGCCCATCGGCTGGGAGTTCAGGAGCGCGCAGGCGAAGATTGCCGGATGGTGGCATTTGAGCCATGAGGAGACATAGGTGAGCATGGCGAAGGCTGCGGCGTGGCTTTCGGGAAAGCCGTAGTCGGCGAAGCCCTCGATCTGCGAGAAACACGCCTCCGCCGTTTCGCGGGCATACCCGTTCTTCAGCATTCCGTTCACGAAACGCGCCCGGTGCCGGTCGATCGTTCCCATGCGGCGGAAGGAGGCGAGCGAGCGTCGGAGTTGGTCCGCCTCCTCGGGAGAATAGCCCGCCCCGACCACGGCGATCCGCATCGCCTGTTCCTGGAACAGCGGCACGCCGAGTGTCTTGCGGGTGACTTCCTCGAGCTCGGGGCCGAAGGGCTCAGGTTTCTCCAGCTTCTGCCTCCGCCGGATGTAAGGCTTGACCATGCCGCCCTGGATCGGGCCGGGGCGGACGATGGCAACCTCGATGACGAGATCGTAGAAGGTCCTGGGTTCCATCCGGGGAAGGAAGTTCATCTGCGCCCGGCTTTCGACCTGAAACACGCCCACGGCATCCGCACGGCAGAGCATGTCATAGGTTGCCGGGTCCTCCTGCGGCACCGTGGCGAGGGTGAGATGTCTTTCCTCGTGGTCGGCCAGAAGCTGAAAGCTCTTCCTGAGGCAGGTGAGCATTCCCAGGGACAGGACGTCGACCTTGAGAATGCCGAGCGCGTCGATGTCGTCCTTGTCCCACTCGATGACCGTGCGCCCTTCCATCGCGGCGTTCTCGATGGGGCAGAGTTCGTCAAGCCGGTCGCGTGTGATGACGAAGCCGCCCACATGCTGGCTGAGGTGGCGGGGAAACCCGATGATCTCGCCGATAAGGCGCATGGTCTGGGCAAGGCGGCGGTTTTGCGGATCGAGACCCAGCCGGCGCGCATGGTCCGGGTCCGCCCCCTTGTCCGAAATGCCCCAGATCTGGCCGGCAAGGCTTGAGGTTATGTCCTGACTGAGCCCCATCACCTTTCCCACCTCGCGGATTGCGGCACGGGTGCGGAAGTGGATCACGGTGGCGCAAAGGCCCGCCCGGTCACGACCGTATTTCTCGTAGATCCACTGGATCACCTCCTCGCGGCGTTCATGCTCGAAATCGACGTCGATGTCGGGGGGCTCCCTGCGATGCCGGGAGATGAAACGCTCGACGACCATGCCGATCATGTCCGGCGAGACGTCGGTGATCCCGAGCAGGTAACACAGGATGGAATTGGCCGCGGACCCGCGCCCCTGGCACAGGATGCCTCTCGAGCGGGCCTCCTGCACGATGTCGTGCACCGTCAGGAAATAGGCGGCGTACTCAAGCTCGGCGACGAGGGAGAGTTCCTTTTCCAGGAGATCGAGAACCTTCCGCGGCGGACCTTCCGGGTACCGGCGCTGGACGCCTGCGTGTGCGAGCCGTTCGAGACGGGCCTGCGGGGGCTCGTCGCGCGAAGCCTCGTCGGGATATTCATGGGCGAGTTCCGACAGGTCGAAACGGCACCGCGCGGCGATGTCGAGCGTGCGTCGCAAGGCGTCGGGGTGGTGGCGATAAAGCCGGGCCATTTCCGCCGCGCCCTTGAGACGGCGTTCCGCATTCGGCAGCGCGCGGGTGCCGATGCGGTCGATGGTGATGCCCTCCCGCATGCAGGTCAGCACGTCGGCGAGCTGCCGGCGCCCCGCGTGATGCATGAGCACGTCGCCGACCGCCACCATGGGCACGCCTGCCTGGCGTGCAAGGGAGGCGCAGGCATCGAACCAGGGCTGATCCGAGCCGTCGTACCGCGGGGAGGCTCCCAGAAACACACTTCCGGGAAAACGCCGCGAGAGCGTTTGCACGGGCGCGATTGCGCAGGTCGGATCGCGCGGCGGCAGTGCAATGAGGAGCAGCCCTTCCGCTCCGGCCTCAAGATCCGCGAGGTCGAGCAGGCAGTCGCCTTTTCCCGCACGCTGCTTGCCAAGGGTCAGGAGGCGCGAAAGCCGCCGGTAGGCCGGCCGGTCCGTCGGCAGGGCGAGCCATTCGACCGGGTCGTCACGCAGCACGAGACGGTTTCCCACGATGAGCCTCGGGAGCCGGACCGTTTCCGGCCTTGGCAGGTCGGGGGCCGAAGCGTTGCCCTGACGGGAGCTGTGGTCGACCCGATGCCTGGAGCGCACGCGCAACTCGTCCCGTGCTTCCTCGCGCAAGGTTTTCAGCGCGGAGTAGGCCCTCACCACGCCGGCCAGCGTGTTGCGGTCGGTGACGGCCATGGCTTCCAGCCCGAGTTCCACCGCGCGCAACACCAGTTCCTCCGGGTGGGACGCGCCGGTGAGGAAGGTGAAGTTCGATGTCACGCACAACTCGGCGTAGCCCTGCACCGGGGCGTCGGGCTCCATGGAATCCGGCAGGCTCACGGGAATTCCCCTTGCACGAACCATCCCGGATGCTGGGGGGTGTAGAAGAGCCAGAGGCGCCGTCCCTCGTGTGTGCTGACCCTCCAGTAATCGCGCAGGCCCGTGTGCCAGCTTTCGTTTTCCAGCCACCATTCCGGAGCGATGCGTTCCGGTCCGCTTGCCCTGGCCGTGGTGAAGGACATGCGTCGCCAGCGGAAACTCCCGGGTGGTTGCGGTCCCGAACCGGCGATGGGCTCGGGCGAAAACATGCGTACCGGGCGCGGGCGGGGTGTCGTCCAGCCATCCGCTTCCCGGGGGGCGGAGGCGGGACGAAGGGCGAAGGCGCGCTCGGGGATATGGCTGTCGACCGGATGGAACTTCTGGACATTGTCGATGCCGATCCGGGTTCCGATCCTGCTGATGAGATCGTCGAGCCGGTCCGTCCGCGCGTTTGTCGTGTGGCTGGTCTGTTCGGGGGGAAGGCGCGCGACCTCGATCGCCTCGAGCCGCACGAGATCGATGCCGAAGCCCGCGTCGAAATCCCGGATACCGCGTTCGAACAGGGGCAGGATGCGCGAGGCGTCCCGCCCGGGACGGGCCAGGCGCAGTTCAATCGTGTGGGCGCCCTGGTCGACCCGGTGCAGCGTGAGATGCAGGATGCGTGCCCCGGCCTCGTTTTCGGCCAGTCCGGCGCATATCCGATCAAGCAAGCGGGCCGTGATGCCCATGACGTCGGTGACGAGGCCGATCGGTTCGGGAAGTGTCGTGCGCGCACCGTAGTGGGGCGGGTCGCCCAAGGGAGAGACCTGCTCCGGCTGACGGCCCATGGCCTGGTCCAGGCGGCGCATGAGCGTCGGGCCGAACCTTCGCGCGAGGGGCGCACGGCTGGCGCCCTCGAGATCGCGCACCGTGCGCAGGCCGAGACGCTGCAGCGCGGTGACCGTCCCGGCCTCCAGCCGCAGGGCGGCGGCCGGCAGGGGGGCGAGGGCGGCGAGCGGGTCGCCTGGCGCGGCGATCCCTTCCCCGTGACGGGCAAGAGCCCAGGCCGCGCCCCGGGTGTCGCCCAGTCCGAGACGGACGGACAGGCCCGCGCGCATGAGCCTCTGGCGCATGTCGGCAAGCATCGGCTCCTCGCCGGCGAAAAGATGCGCCGAGCCGGTGATGTCGAGCACGAGCCCGTCGCGCCCCTCGATCCCGGCCCATGGGCAATAGCGCAGGGCCCAGCGGCGCAGGGCGTGGAGAAAACGCTCGTCGGCGGCCGGATCTGCTGGCGCGCTTCGCAGTTCGGGGCAGAAGACACGGGCATCGGAAAAGGACATGCCCTGGTAGAGGCCCTGACGCTCGGCCAGGGCGTTCAGGCTGTACAGCCGGTTCGCGTTGTCGGTTTCCAGCGTGAGCGCGAAGGGGCCGTCAACCGGACGCGCCCTCAGAACCCGATCGCTTGCGAGACGGGGGAACCACATGGAGACGACGCGCTTCCGGATCCCATCGAACATTCCAGGCCTCAATTGTTCCTGTTTTGTTCTTGATAATTTCCCATCGCATGAGAGTCGAGTCCTCGCCGGAAGGATCGAAGAGCGGGGCCACGTGCCAGCGGGTCTCGGCGGCGTTCGACCCCATTCCCTGGGGGATGATGCAAAGCCCGGTCGTTCCGCCCGCCCGGGCAGCAAGCTGCAGACGGCGGCCCTCCCGCAGGTCCAGCGGCTGGCGGATCTCGATCACCACGAAGGAGAGTGCGCCGCTCCTGAGTGCCTCCTCGGCCACGCCCAGGCTGTCCCTGTGCGTTTCCGCCCGGGCGAGAAGAAGCTGCGAGGGATTGAGGAAGGGCATGAGGCCGAGAGGATATACCGTGTCGTGGTACGTGCCCGCGCGCACCCAAAGCGCCGGCTCCCCGGCGAGGGCCGCCGCAATCGCCGCAAACGTCAGGGCCGAGGGACCACAGACCTCGTGGACCCGCGCGTGGCGCAAGGGAAAGGCTGTCAGGCGTTCTTGTGACATGGGCACAAGATGGCAGTGAAGGGTGGGCGTTTCAAATATCTTCATCCGGCCTCGCGCAGCTTGCGATCCGTTTGCGATACCCCCTGCGCCCTGGAACGTGGCCACCAGGTGTCGTTGCTGTCTGAATTCTTCTATAACGGCTCCATCCGGCGGCAGGCTGCCGGATGGAGCCGCAGCCAGAGGAGAATACAAGACGTGACGACCATTTATGTCGATGCGGATGCTTGTCCGGTCAAGGACGAGGTCGAACGGGTGGCGACCCGCCTCGACATTCCGGTGGTCATGGTGTGCAACGGTGGCATTCGCCCTTCACGCAACCCGCTGATCTCGCTCAGGATCGTTGCCGAGGGACCGGATGTGGCCGACAAGTGGATCGCCGAGCACTGCGGCCCGGGAGATGTCGTGATCACCGCCGACATTCCCCTTGCCGACCGGTGCCTGAAGGCCGGGGCGCTGGTCGTGCAGAACGACGGCCAGGCCCTGACATCGGCCAACATCGGCGGGCGGCTCGCGACGCGGGACCTGATGCAGGACATCCGGGCATCGGATCCGTTCTTCCAGGGCGGCGGCAAGTCCTTCTCGAAGGCCGACCGATCGCGGTTCCTGCAGTCCCTCGACAGTACGGTGAAGCGGGCGCTCAAGGCAGGGTAAGGCGTGCCACTGCAGCCGGGCCCCTCGATCATCCTTCCAGGTAGGCGGCGAGGGCGGCTTCCGTTCCCTTTTCCCAGATCAGGGTGAGCCAGCGCGCGAAGGCATCGGCGAAGCCGGCATCCTGCGCCAGGTCGCCGTAGATCCGTGACTGGGCAAGCCAGGCGGCGGGCCGTTCGCGAGCGCGTTTCGCGGCTTCCTGCAAGTCGCTCCAGTCGGGGTCGTTGGGCGCGATGGAACTGCCGTCCTCGCGGGTGCCCTCGCACATGCGCGCCCAAAGGGCCTCGGCCAGTGCCAGTCCCTCGACCGGCAGACCCGCCGCGCGCCGTTCCCGCAGTCCGGGCAGCAGGAAGCCTGTGTGACGGGACGAGCCGTCGAAGGCGACGCGCCGGGTCGTGTCGACGATCGCCGGGTTGGCGAAACGGCGCTCGATGAGTTCCACGTAGGCCTCCGGCGTCATGCCGGGAACCGGATGGACCTGGGGAACGATTTCCCCGGCCTGTACCCTGGAGAAGAAGGCGGAGACCAGCGGATGGGCCATGCAGTCCGCGATGGTCTCGAGGCCAAGGATCTCGCCGGGGTTGGCAAGCACCTGGTGGCCGCCATTGAGAATGCGGATCTTCATCGCCTCGAAGGCGTGGACGTCGTCCGAGAGGGTGACGCCGACCTTCTCCCAGGCCGGCCGGCCGGCGCAGAAGTCGTCCTCGATCACCCATTGGCGGAAGTTCTCGTGGGTGACGGGCGCGCGGTCATCGATGCCGAAGGCGCGGGCGAGCGCCATCTCCTTGGCGCCCGTGGCCGGCACGATGCAGTCGACCATCGAGTTGGGAAAGCTGCAGGCGGTGTCGATCCAGTCTGCCAGGTCGGGATCTGAGAGACGGGCGAGGCCGACGACGGTCCGGCGCAGGACCGCGCCATTGCCCTGGAGATTGTCGCAGCTCAGTCCGGTGAAGGGGCCTGTCCCCGCGTCGCGTCGCGCGCGCAGGGCGGCGACCATGGCGCCGAAGACGGTGCGCGGACGCTCCGGCGTTTGCGCATCATGCAGGATGTCGGGGTGTCCGGTCGCGAGGTCTCCGGTCTGCGGATCGATGTAATATCCTCCCTCCGTCACCGTCATCGCGACGATGCGGATGGCGGGATCCGCCATCTGCCGGATCAGCGCGGCGTTGTCCTCTTCCACCTCGACGAAGCCGATCATCGCGCCGGTTACCTCGGCGGAGGTCCCGGCCGGATCGAGCTCGATCAGGGTCGTCAGGCAGTCCTGCGCCAGCAACCTGTCGCGCTGAAGGGCGTCCGCGGCGCGCACACCCGCCCCGACGATCGCCCAGTCGTGATCGAGACCTTTCTCGAAGAGCCGGTGCAGGTACCATGCCTGATGCGCGCGATGGAAGTTGCCGAGCCCCACATGGACGATGCCGGGGGTCAGGGCCGAACGGTCGTAGCGCGGAACGCGGACCGTCGCCGGCAACCTGCCGAGCGTCGCGTTCGACAGCGGAATCAGCTCATCCATTGGCCACCGTCGACATTGTAGGTCTGCGCCAGGATGTATTGCGCCTCGTCGGAGGCGAGGAAGATCGCCATGCCTGTCAGGTCGTCGGCCGTGCCCATGCGCCCGAAGGGGACGGATGCGCCCACCTCGCGCTTCTTTTGCCCCGGCTCCTTGTTTTCGTAGCGCGCGAAGAAGGCGTCCACGCCATCCCAGTGCTCGCCGTCGACGACGCCGGGGGCGATCGCGTTGACGTTGATGCCGTGCTTGACGAGGTCGAGGGCCGCGGACTGGGTCAGGCTGATGACCGCGGCCTTGGTCGCACAGTAGACGGCGACCAGCGGTTCGCCGCGTCGTCCCGCCTGACTTGCCATGTTGATGATGCGTCCGCCCTTGCCGCGCTCGATCATGTGACGCGCCACCGCCTGCAGGGTGAAGAGCGTGCCGGACACGTTGACGTCGAACACGCGCGCGTAGTCGGCGCGGTCGATCTCCACGATGGGCGCGGCGGTGAATAGCGCCGCGTTGTTGATCAGGATGTCGATGTGCCCGAGCGTGCGCACGGTTTCCGCGACCGCCGCGTCGATGCTTTCCTGCGACGTCACGTCCATCCCGACCGCGATTGCCGCCTCGCCGAGGTCGGCGGCCGCCTTGCTGGCGCGGTCGAGGTCGATGTCCGCGATGGCCACGCGCGCGCCCTCGCGGACATAGGCCTGTGCGAAGGCCAGCCCGATGCCGCGCGCCGCGCCGGTGATCAATGCGGTTTTTCCCGAAAGTCGGTTCATTCCAGTCTCAAGCCTTCCTTGTCGAACCGGTGGATCTGGTCCTGTCTTGGAACCAGGCCGATGCGGTCGCCGTGCCGCAGGCTCACCTCGCCCGGCGCGCGCACGGTGACGATGTCCGCCAGGCCCGTGTCGTGAACGTGGAAAAACGTGTCCGAGCCAAGGTGCTCGGCCACGCCGATGCGCCCCTGCCAGGGACCTTCCCCGGCCTCGGCGACGTCGATGTGTTCAGGGCGGATGCCGATGGTTTCGGCACCGTGCTTCGAGGCCTCGGCTCCGGAGATGAAGTTCATCTTCGGCGAGCCGATGAAGCCCGCGACGAAGATGTTGCGGGGGGTGCGGTAAAGTTCGAGCGGCGACCCCACCTGCTCGATGTGCCCGGCTCTCAGGACCACGATCTTGTCGGCCATGGTCATGGCCTCCACCTGGTCGTGGGTGACGTAGATCATCGTGGTCTTGAGGCGCTCGTGCAGCTCGCTTATTTCCAGTCGCATTCCCACGCGCAGCGCGGCGTCCAGGTTGGACAGCGGTTCGTCGAAGAGAAAGGCCTCCGGTTCACGCACGATGGCGCGGCCGATGGCGACACGCTGGCGCTGGCCGCCGGAGAGCTGTCCAGGGCGGCGGTCGAGATAGTCGGTGAGGTTCAGCACCTCGGCCGCCTGGGTAACGCGTCGGTCCTGCTCGGCCTTGTCCATGCCGGCCATGCGCAGCGGAAAGGCGATGTTCCTGCGCACGCTCATGTGCGGATAAAGCGCGTAGGACTGGAACACCATCGCGAGACCGCGCTTCGCGGGCGGAATGTCGGTGGCGTCGGTTCCGTCGATGCGGATGGCTCCGGAGGAAACGTCCTCCAGCCCGGCGATGAGGCGCAAAAGCGTTGACTTGCCGCAGCCCGAAGGGCCGACGAAGACCGTGAATTCTCCGTCCCCGATGGTCAGGTCGAGCGGGGGGATCACCTCCACGTCGCCGAACCGTTTCGTCACCTTCTCGAGGGTGATCTGTCCCATTTCTTTCCCCCCTTTACTTCACCGCGCCGAACGTCAGGCCGCGCACGAGCTGCTTCTGGCTGAACCAGCCGAGAATGAGCACGGGTGCGATGGCCATCGTCGAGGCTGCCGAAAGCTTTGCGTAGAACAGCCCCTCGGGGCTCGAGTAGCTGGCGATGAACGCGGTGAGCGGCGCGGCCTTGGCGGCCGTCAGGTTGAGCGTCCAGAACGCTTCGTTCCAGGCAAGGATGATGTTGAGAAGTACGGTCGATGCGATGCCGGGGATCGCCATCGGCGTCAGGATGTAGAGGATCTCCTCCTTCAGGCTGGCCCCGTCCATGCGCGCCGCCTCGAGGATTTCGCCCGGGATCTCGCGGAAATACGTGTAGAGCATCCAGACGATGATCGGCAGGTTGATGAGCATCAGCACGAGCGTCAGGCCGATGCGCGTGTCGAGAAGACCGGCCTCGATGAAGATGATGTAGATCGGATAGAGCACGCCGACCGCCGGCAGCATCTTGGTGGAGAGCATCCACAAGAGGATGTCCTTGGTGCGCTTCGAGGGCACGAAGGCCATGGACCAGGCGGCGGGAACGGCCACCAGGATGCCGAGCAGCGTGGAGCCGCCGGCGATGATGACCGAGTTCCACAGGAAGCGCATGTAGTCGGAGCGCTCCTGCACCACGGCGTAGTTTTCCAGCGTCCAGTCGAAGAACAGGAACACGGGCGGATCGGCGATCGCCGTTGCCTCGGTCTTGAAGCTGGTCAGGATCGTCCAGAGGATGGGAAAGAAGATCAGCAGGCCGACGGCCCATGCGGCCAGCGTGTTGATCGTCTTGCGGCGTGTTGTCGTGCTGCGAGCCATGTCGGTTTCCTCAGGCGTCCAGGTTCTTGCCGACGATGCGCATCAGGAAGATGGCGACGATGTTGGCGAGGATGACGGCATAGATGCCGCCGGCGGAGCCCAGGCCCACGTTCTGGCTTTCCAGGACGCGCTGGTAGATCAGGTAGGTCAGCGTGCGGGTGCCGAACGAGCCCTGCGTCGTGACGAAGATCTCCGCGAAGATCGACAGCAGGAAGATCGTCTGGATCAGCACCACGACGGTGATGGCCCGCGACAGGTGCGGGAGAATGATGTGGGCGAAACGCGACAGCGGCGGGGCGCCGTCCATCTCGGCCGCCTCGAGCTGCTCGCTGTCGAGCGACTGGATCGCGGTCAGCAGGATCAGCGTCGCGAAGGGCAGCCATTGCCAGGCGACGATGAGCACGATGGAAAACAGCGATGCCTGGCTCAGCCACGAGATCGGCGTCAGGCCGAAGGCTTCCCAGAGATGGGCGAAGAGGCCGTTCACCGGGTCCATGAACATGTTCTTCCACACCAGCGACGAGACCGTCGGCATGACGAAGAAGGGCGCGATCACGAGGATGCGCACGATGCCCTGGCCCCACATGGGCTGGTCCAGCAACAGGGCCAGCAGCACGCCGAGGACCACGGTGATGAGCAGCACGCCGCCAACGATGACCAACGTTGCCTGCACGCTTGGCCAGAAGGAACTCGAGGTGACGAAGCGGATGTAGTTGTCGAACCCGGCGGACCCCAGGTCGCCGCCGCGCATCGGAAGGTATTTCCGGAAAGAGAAATAGAGCGTCATCAACAGCGGGACGAGCATCCAGCCGAGGAGAAGAACCACGGCGGGTGCCATCATGACCCTGGCTGCCGACCGCGAATGCTGAGTAGCCATGACCGATGCCCTCCCGGGTCGCGCGACCGCCGCCATGATGCGGACAGGTGCGGAACGTGAGGAAAAAAGGAGGCCCGGAAGACGGCTGGCGTCTCCCGGGCCGGGAGGAAGGTCGTCAGTAGCCGGCGGCTTCCATCTCGTCGGTGGTCAGCGCCTGCGCCTTGGCAAGGGCCTCGTCGACGCTCTGCTGGCCGGCAAGCGCGGCCGAGAACTCTTGGCCGACCTGCGTGCCGATGCCGGCGAACTCGGGGATCGCGACGAACTGGACGCCGGTGTAGGGCACCGGATCGACCGCGGGATTGGTCGGGTCGGCCGCGTTGATCGAGTTCAGGGTCATTTCGGCGAAGGGAGCGGCCTTCAGGTACGCCTCGTTCTCATAGAGCGAGGTGCGCGTTCCCGGGGGCACGTTCGCCCAGCCTTCCTTCTCCGCCACGAGCCTTGTGTAGTCCTTGCTGGTCGCCCATGCGATGAAGGTCTTCGCCGCCTCGGTCGCATCGGAACCGGCGGGGACGGCGAGCGACCACGCCCACAGCCAGTTGCCGCGCTTGCCAAGTCCGTTGTCGGGGGCGAGCGCGAAGCCGACCTTGTCGGCGACCGTGGAATCCTCGGGGTTGGTCACGAAGGACGCCGCGACCGTGGCATCGATCCACATGCCGCACTTGCCCTGCTGGAACAGCGACAGGTTCTCGTTGAAGCCGTTGGTGGAGGCGCCCGGAGGACCGTAGCTGGTCATCAGCTCCATGTAGGTGTCGAGGGTGTTCTTCCACGCGGGGGTGTCGAACTGGGCCTGCCAGTTCTCGTCGAACCAGCGCGCGCCGAAGGAGTTGGCCATGGCGGTCAGGAAGGCCATGTTCTCGCCCCAGCCGGCCTTGCCGCGCAGGCAGATGCCGTAGACCTCGTTTTCCTTGTCGGTCATTCCGGCGGCGGCCTTCTTGATGAAGTCCCAGGTCGGGGCTTCCGGCATCTCCAGGCCGGCCTTCTCCATCAGGTCCTTGCGGTACATGACCATGGAGCTCTCGCCGTAGAACGGTGCGGCGTAGAGCGTGCCGTCAACGGTCAGGCCGTTGCGCATGGCGGGAAGCAGGTCGCCGGCGTCCCAGCTCTCGGGCAAGTCGTCGAGCGACACGAGCCAGCCCTGCTTGCCCCAGATCGGAACCTCGTAGGTGCCGATCGTCATCACGTCGAACTGACCGCCCTTGGTGGCGATGTCCTGAGTAACGCGCTGGCGCAGAACGTTTTCCTCCAGCGTCACCCACTCGAGCTTGATATCCGGATGCTTGGCCGTGAAGTCGTCCGCGAGACCCTGCATGCGGATCATGTCGCCGTTGTTGACGGTCGCGATGGTGACCGTGGTCTCGGCCTGTGCGCTGGTGAAGGCGGCAAGCGTGAGCGCGCTCGCCACAAGAAGTGACGTCTTGAGATGCATCCCGTTTCCTCCCTAGGTGCACTTTTTTGCTCCCGGGCGAGCGTATCGAGAAAGGAAACGCGGAGTCAATAAAAAGTTTACGCGCGTAAAAATAACAGGATCAGGCGGAGTCGCGCATGACAAGCTCGCCCCTGAAGAGGGTCTGGGTGCGGACCTTCGGGCGGTCGCCCTCGACGAGGGCGAAGAGGGCCTCGACGCTACGGTTTGAAATCGACTGGTAGTCCTGCGCGACGGTGGTGAGCGGCGGGCATGTGTAGCGTGAGAAGGGGTGGTCGTCGTGGCCCGCGACGCGCAACGCGCAGCCCTGTCCGCGTCCGACCCTGAGGCCGTTCTCGTAGCAGGCGGTGAGGAAGCCGATCGCCAGCCGGTCGTTGCTGCAAAGGACGGTGTCCGTGGTCAGCAGGCGCTCGGCAAGCACGCGGGTTCCTTCCGCGCGGCCGATCTCCTCGAAGTTCCAGCCCTCGCCCTCGGCGCGGATGATGCGCGGCTCGAAGCCGAGGCGTTCCATGGTGAAGATGTAGGACTCGCGGCGCTTGTTGGCGTTCGGGTTGGACGGGTGGTGCATCTCGAAGAAGCAGGGCGGTTCCCCGGTGCGACACAGATACTCGACGATCAGTCCAACGGACTGGAAATTGTCCAGTCCGACGAAGGCTTCCCCGATGTCGTCCATGTTGCTGTCGAACAGGATCGTGGGCACGTCGCGACAGAATTTCTCCACCGCGGCGCGGTCCGAGCCGCGCCCAAGCGGGGCGAAGAGCACGCCGGCGGGCTTCAGCGAGCGCAGGCTGTCGAGGATGTCGTTCTCCAGTGCCTGCGAGCCGTGGGCGCTGAACAGGACGGGCCAGAAGCCTGCGTCGAGGCAGCGACGCTCGATGTTGCGGGCGATCTCGGCGAAAAAGGGGTCTGCGAGATAGGGGACGACGATGCCGACCGTCTTGGTCAGGCGGCGGTTCTGGTTGATGGCGTAGATGTTTGGCCGGTAGTCGTAACGCTCCAGCGCCTGCTCGATGCGCTCGCGGGTCGACTTGCGGACGCTGCCGGGATCGTTGAAGTACTTCGAGACCGTCGGGCGGGAAATGCCGCTCAGCGTCGCGAACTCCTCCATGTTTCTGACCTTGCCGTCGTCCATGTCCGGGGGCCGTCCCTGCGTGCGACCGAAAGCGGGATCCGGATATCCCGACGCGGCTCGCGTTTGTTGTTTAATTTTGCGCGCGTAAACTATTCTCAGGGTAGGATTTGCATCCCATCCCGGTCAAGTCGCGGTCGCGGGCACCGCTGCGACCGGTGTGGAACGATCTTAGCCGGGCAGCCTCCAGGGTCCACCGAACACCGGTCCGACAATGACGTTTCGCACAGGCGAACACGGATTCCCTTCGGCAGGGATATTGTGTATCAACAGTGGGTTGAAAGCGCCAAGAACGGATCTTCCCCGCCATGCCCGAGCCTGCCGTTGAGGATTGCGGAGAAGGAGTTGTTCGGGTCGGTTTCGCCAATCCCCAGTTCCGGTCGAGTTCCGACGTTCTTGGTCCGTCTTCGCGCCTTGGTGATGCGGTTTTCGGATATGCCGAAGACATGGGCGATGTGGACTGGCTCGTGGTCTATGGCGACGTGGATGACGGATTCAAGACGCGAGTGCCTCGCGAGCGACGCATTATTCTCATGTCCGAGCCCGCGGAAGTCCTGTCCTACCGGCCGGGCTTCCTCGATCAGTTCGGCACCGTCCTGGGCCCGCAGACACTGCGTCACAAGCATGACGGCAAGGTCGTGCGCACGCCGCCTGGTGTCGGCTGGTTCTATGGTGTCGAGTTTTCCGAAACCGGCGCGCGCGTGCGCAACACAGCCGATGAACTTCTTGCGCTCCGCCCCGCGCCCGGCAAGGTGCCGCGTCTCACCACCGTTCTGTCGAGGAAAACGAAGACGCGGATGCACCGCGAACGCCTCGCCTTCGCGGAGCGGTTGAAGGGGGAGCTGGGTGATGACTTCATCATCTATGGCAAGGGATTCCAGCCCATTGCCGACAAGGCGGAGGTGATCGACGGCTTTCGCTATCATCTGGCACTCGAAAACTGCATGGTGGCGGACTGCTTTACGGAGAAGCTGTTCGATCCCCTGATCGGCTGGGCATTGCCGGTCTATGCGGGATGTCCGAACGTGGAGGACTATCTTCCCGCGGATTCCTTCGTGCGTATCGACATAGACAGGCCGGAGCAGGCAATTGCCACGATCCGTGACCTGCTTGCACGTGACCCGTGGGAGACGCACCTTCCCGCGATTGCCAGGGCACGCGCGAAGGTTCTCGGCGAACTGAACATTTTTGCGCTGTTGCGCCCGCATCTGGGGCCAGCCTCCTCCGAACCGCTGGCGAAGGCGGAGCGACTGCGGAGCAACAAGCACTTCAAGGGTTTTTTCACTCGTTTTCTGGGTGGGCCGTCGACTGTGTGACAGCGGTGGCGGGACGATTGGGTGGGTGGGGTGCAATCATGACAGAACAGGCGCTCGTGACGATCGGGATGCCATGCTATCGCCGCGCGGGGCAGCTTCGTCTGGCGCTTGCTTCGGTGCTTGGCCAGACCTACCGGAACCTCCGGATCCTCGTGCACGAGAATCCGAGCGATACGCGTGAGGTTGCGGAGGTTGTCGCCGAGATGGCCGGAGACGATCCGCGTGTCAGCTATCTCCGGCATGAGACGAACATCGGTGCCCATGCCAACTTCGGCGGGCTGCTTCAGGTTGCCGAGAGCCCCTATTTCATGTGGCTGGCCGACGATGACCGGCTGTCTGAAACCTTCGTCGAGGACATGGTTCGCCTGCTTGAGGCGGACCCGGAAGCGGGGTCGGCATTCGGCGGTGTTGTTCTGGAGGATGCGTCCGGGCGGATCGTGGCGGAGCTTGCGGATTTTTCCACCTTTGCCGGAAGGGACCGACGCGAACGTCTCTTGCGCTACCTCGGTGAGCCGGAGCTTCTTGGAAAGGCCAGCCTGATCTACGGGCTGCATCGCACGGACTATTGCCGGGAGGCATGGAACCGCCATCTGCAGGACTACGAGGCCAATGGCCTTTCCGCCTGGGGGCTGGATCTCGTGTTCGTTTTTGCGCTGCTTGCCAGCAGGCCTTGGGCTTTTACCTCGGCTTCGCACCTGATCAAGACCATGCCGAAGATCTCCAAGCGTGGCTACTGGCACGCCTTTCCGCAGGATTTCGGCCCGCCTGCAATCTCGTTCGAACCCTTTGTTTCGGATCTGTGTGCGGTCTCGCCGGATGACGAGGTGCGCTCGCTCGTGAAAGAGGCGATGCAGACGCGCCGGAGGCACGAGGCGCTGGTCGGGCGCTGGCGCCGTCCCCTGATGCGTATCGTGGAGCGCGGAATTCTGCCGGCCTCATTCATGCGCTCGCGAATCCTGCGGCGTTAACTGCCTCCGGGCGCATGTGGGTTGCCCAGCGCAAGCTTACTCGACATGGTCCGGTCCACTCTTTAAGACATCGGAAAATACTGTCCCGGAGCCAACTTGCGGAAAGCCTCGTCACGATGAAAGCGGTCATTCTCGCCGGTGGTCTCGGCACGCGGATCTCCGAGGAAAGTCACCTGCGCCCCAAGCCGATGATCGAGATCGGCGGCCGGCCGATCCTCTGGCACGTCATGAAGATATTCGCCGCCAATGGCGTAAACGATTTCATCGTGTGCCTTGGTTATCGCGGCTACATGATCAAGGAGTGGTTCGCCAACTATCATCTGCATGCGTCCGATATCACCGTCGACCTCGCGAAAGGCTCGATCCGCTACCACCAGACCAATGCCGAACCCTGGAAGGTGACGCTGGTGGATACCGGTCAGGACGCGATGACGGGTGGGCGCATCCGTGCGATTCGAGATTATCTTGATCCTGACGAACCTTTCTGCATGACATATGGCGATGGCGTCTCAAGCATCGACATCGCTTCCGAGATCGCGTTTCACCGCTCCCACGGAAAGATGGCGACCATCGCCAGCGTGGTGCCGCCGGGGCGCTACGGGGCGCTTGAGGTCGAGGGGGAAAGCGTCCGCCGCTTCGTGGAGAAGCCGGCTGGCGACAACGCACGCATCAATGGCGGGTTCTTTGTGCTTGAGCCGTCGGTGGTCGACCTGATCGAGGGGTCCGGGACACCTTTCGAGGCCGCGCCGCTTGAAACGCTAGCCGCACGTGACGAATTGCGTGCCTTCCGACATGACGGCTTCTGGTACGCGATGGATACCCTGCGCGACAAGAACCACCTGGAGGCGTTGTGGGCCTCGGGCAAGGCGCCCTGGAAGGTCTGGTAGGACATGGCTTGCGGCACGCCCGAGTTCTGGCGCGGCAAGCGCGTCTTCCTGACCGGACACACCGGCTTCAAGGGGGCCTGGCTGTCGCTGATGCTGGAACGCCTTGGAGCGTGCGTCTTCGGTTATGCCCTGGCGCCGGAGGGGGATGAGAGCCTGTTCGCCCTGTCGGGTCAGGACCGGGAGTCTCCGGGCGTCATTGGCGATATCTGCGAGGGAGGCAGGCTGCGGCAGGCGATTGGCGAGGCCCGGCCGGACGTCGTCATTCACCTGGCGGCGCAGGCTCTGGTGCGCCGCTCCTATCTCGAACCGGAATTGACCTGGCGCACAAACGTCATTGGAACGCTCGAGCTGTTGCAGGCACTTGGCGATCTGGACAGCTATCCGCCGACTTTGATCGTCACGACCGACAAGGTCTACCGAAATGACGAGAGCGGGCGGGCCTTTGCCGAAAGTGCCCCCCTTGGCGGTCACGATCCCTATTCCGCCTCGAAGGCGGCATGCGAGCTTCTGGTCGAATCCTGGCGCGAGAGCTTCGCCGCAGACCGCGAAGCGGTCGTGGTGACGGCACGTGCAGGCAATGTGATCGGCGGCGGGGATTTCGCCGAGGACCGGATCGTGCCGGACCTTTGGCGTGCGCTTCGCGGCGGTACCCGTCCGGTCCTGCGCAATCCGGGCTCCACACGCCCCTGGCAGCACGTGCTGGACTGCCTGAACGGCTACCTGCTGTATCTCGAGGCACTCGGCCGTGGCGAGAAGCTGCCACTGGCGCTCAATTTCGGGCCCGAGCCGGACAATGTGAAGACCGTTGCCGGGATTGCCGGAGCCATGCTTTCCGCCTTCGGGCTCGAGAGCGGCTGGGACCGTCCGGGAGAGGCCGGACCGCGCGAAATGGAGCGCCTTTCCCTCGACACGAGCCTCGCCCGCCGAAAGCTCTCCTGGCGTGATCATCTCGACGGCGACACGCTTGTCGAATGGACCGCCGACTGGTACCGCGCGCTGGCGGAGGGAGAGGACATGCGTGCCCGCACGCTCTTCCAGATCGATACCTTCCTTACGCTTGCCGGACGTACGCCATGACCCGCCTTTCCGCCTGCCGCTTCTGCGGCACGCCGCTTGCCACCGTTTTCGCCGATCTTGGCGAGACGCCGTTGTCGAACAGCTATGTGACCGCCGAGGACATCGAGGCCGGACGGGACTGTTCCTATCCGCTCATCGTGCGCGTGTGCTCCTGCTGCCACCTGGTCCAGGCGGACGAGGTGGTTGCCCATAGCGAGATCTTCGACGAGGACTACACCTACTTCTCCTCCTACTCGGACAGCTGGGTCGCTCATGCGCGGGCCTATGCGGAACTGATGACCGCGCGCTTCGGTCTGGACGCAGGGTCGCGCGTGGTCGAGGTGGCAAGCAACGACGGATACCTGTTGCAGCATTTCGTGGCTGCCGGGATTCCCGTGCTTGGCGTGGAGCCCACGGCCAGCACGGCACGCGCGGCGATCGAAAAGGGGGTCGACACCCGGATCGCCTATTTCGGCGAGGCCTACGGACGACAGCTCGCGCAGGAAGGATTCGCGGCTGACCTAACGGCAGCCAATAACGTGCTTGCCCATGTGCCCGACATTGCCGATTTCGTGCGTGGTTTCGCCGAGGTGTTGAAGCCGGAAGGTGTCGCCACCTTCGAGTTTCCGCATCTTCTCAACCTGATCCGCCTGATCGAGTTCGACACGATCTACCACGAGCATTACTCCTACCTGAGCCTCCTGACCGTCCAGAAGGTCTTCAAGGCTGCCGGACTTCGGGTGTTCGACGTGGAGAAGCTCTCCACCCACGGCGGTTCTCTCAGGGTCTTCGCCTGCCGCGACGGGGCCGGTCACGACGAGACACCGGCGGTCGCGGCCCTTCTGGAGGAGGAGAGTGCGGCCGGTCTCGACACGATGGCGGCCTACGAGGGGTATCAGGAGCGCATCCGGACCTGCTGTGCGGAGTTTCGCGCGTTCCTGGATACCGCGCGTGCGGAGGGCAAGACGGTGGCTGCCTATGGTGCGGCGGCCAAGGGCAACACGTTCTTCAATGTGTGCGGTGTGAGCGCCGACGATATCGTCCTGATCGCCGACCGCAGCCATGCCAAACAGGGAAAATTCCTGCCTGGAAGCCACATTCCCGTGGTGGCTCCGGATCGGTTGATGGAACTCGCGCCCGACTATGTGGTGATCGTGCCGTGGAATCTTGCCGACGAGATCCGCGAGCAGCTTTCAAAGCTCGAGGCCGGGGGTACGCGTTTCGTGACAGCCATCCCCGGGACCCGGATCCTGCCGTGTTGAGCTTCGAGCGAGCCCGCCTCGAGGGGGTATGGAGCGTTTCCGGCCAGGCGCGCGAGGATGAGCGTGGCAGCTTCATGCGGCTGTATTGTCCGACGGCCTTTCGCGCCGCGGGCATCGACTTTATCTCGACGCAGGTCAACCTGTCGACCAACCGGCGCCGCCATACCCTGCGCGGAATGCACTGGCAGGATGCTCCCCATGCCGAGGCCAAGCTGGTCCGTGTGGTGACGGGTGCGATCTACGATGTCGTTGCCGATCTGAGACGGGACAGCCCGACCTTCATGCAATGGCAGGCCTTCGACCTGTCTGCGGAGAACGGATGCGCGCTGTTCGTTCCCGAGGGCTGCGCCCACGGTTTCCTGACCCTGCGCGACGAGACGTCGGTCCTCTACCAGATGGGACGCGAGCACGTTCCGGGGCAGGCGCGGGGGTTCCGCTACGACGACCCCGCTTTTGCCATCGACTGGCCGGCCGCGCCCGAGGTGATCTCGGATGCGGATCTCGCCTGGCCGGCGCTCCGGACCTGAAAGCCGGGGTCGACCGGCCGCTCAGCCTTCCAGATAGACCAGTCGCGCGTTGCCCGGTATCCAGTCCTCGCCTTCGGAAAGGATCCTGCGGGCGTGAAGCGGGTTGAGGCCCGCGAAAACGACCTCGATGTCGCGGGGGCACTCTTCCGGGGGCAGGACGGGACGCCCGAGATGCTCCTGTCCCTGCAGGTGCGGGTTGCGATCCAGGAAACAGACGGGCTGCTCGCCGAGGCGACTCGCGATGAGCGTGCCGTAGAAGCCCGCCCCATAGATCGCCACGCGGCGCCCGTCCACATCGGCTCGCGCGATTCCGTCGAGAATGCGCTCCCAGCCTCCAAGAGCTTCGCGAATGCTGAGCGCACAGGTGTTGACGTCTTCGGGATTTCCGGCGCCGGCAGGCGTGTCGGCCGCCGTGGCGACCACCACATGTGCCCCGCGAAAGCCGTCGGACACCACCGGCGTCTCCACGAGGCCCGCGGCCGCGAGAACGGCCGCGATGCTTGGCGCGGTAAAATGGTTGAGGTGGTCGATAACGAGCAGATCGCCCGGGTTCGCGAGCGGATCCGGTACCGTAAAGAACAGCCGTCCTCCGGGTGCAAGGCACTTCCGCAGGCTCTTCAGGATCGTCACCGGATCGGCGACATGCTCAAGGACGAAATGCGCGGTGATGATATCGAAGCGACCATGCCACGCTTCGGGCAGATCATAGGTGGCCTGGTGGTCGCCGGCGATCCACTCCCGCCAATAGGCCAGGTAGTCGCGCGACACGTCGAAGACGTGAGGAACCAGATCCTTGCGGGCCGTGCAAACCTTGCGGAGCGTCGCGGCCTTCGCCGCTCCGAAGTCGAGAATGCGCGCACCCTGCGGCAGGTCCATTTCCAGCACGAGTTCCGCCTGGCGGTCCGTTCGGAACACCGTGTCGTCTCCACGCTGCTCGTAGAGCTGGTCATGCTCATCCGACTGCAGGGAGATACGGTACTCGTGGTCGTAGAAGGCCTGCACGTCGGGAAGATCCGGCGATTGCACATGCCCGCAGGCCGTGCAGACGAGCACCTCGGTCTCCGCCGCGAGCAGGGTGGACAGAGAGGTCATGGCCGGCGCCGGCGCATGGAAGTCGGGCGCGGCCAGCGCGCAGGCGCAGATCCTGCAACTGTTCATCATTCGGCCACCAGTTCCGGAAGAAGGGTCTCGAAGCTCTGCCCGGCGGCATAGGAGCCTTTCCAGCTCAGCTTCACACCGGTCGGATCGTTGAAGTTGAAGTAGCGGAACTGCATCGACCATCGCGGCATGTTCGAGATGTTCAGGCCCGACTGATGCAGTGTCAGGAAGTCCATGATGATCAGGTCGCCGGGCGCGGTCAGCGGTGCCGCGTGCTCGTAGCGCGCAAGGCGTTCCTCCTCGCGGTCGAGGCGCAATGCGTAGGCTCCCGACTTGCCAATGCCGCCGTCGTCGCTGCGAACCGGCACCAGACCTTCCTTGTGCGAGCCGATGGCCAACTCGACGGGGCCATGCTCGGCGGAGATCGGAATCAGTGGCGACCAGAAGACCACGCCGTCCTTGCTGCGCAGTTGCGCCGGGAACTCCTGATGCCAGGGCGCGCGGAACTTCTCCTCGCCCGGAGCGTCGATGCGGATGCCGTAACCGCCGGCCGCGAGACCGGGCACGGCGTCCGGACGCAAGGCCCGGAAGACATCCGCGTTGCGCGGGTCACTGACGAGGCTCATGAACGCCGGGATCTGCTTGACCGCGTCGTAGACCTCACCACCCCAGGCACGATTGGCTGCGGCGAGCGCGAGATAGCCGGGACCAAGTGCTTCCTCGACGGTGCCCGTCGGTGCATCGACACCATATTTTTCGCAAAGCGTCTGGATGATCCAGCGGATGCCGTCGCGGATCGGCGCGACCTGACGTTGATAGTCGTAGAAGCCGCGAATGATGGTGAAACCGTCGCGTTCGAAGGAGGGACGGTCAATCTGCAATTCGGATGTCATGACGTTTCCTCCTTCAAGGCCTTCATGGCGCGCCAGTCCAGTGTCGCAGGGTTCAGGTGGTCGCGCGCCGGGGCGCGCGAGACGCTGGCAACCAGGTCGAGGCCGGTCACGTAGGGCGTGAATGGAGCCGCATCCTGGGGCCAGGGGTGGGGAGCATAGTTCATGTAGCTGACCGAGACGCCTGCTGCCTCGAAGGCCTCATGATCAAGATAGGCGAGACCGCCCATCCCCGAAATATATTCCGTACCGCCGACTGCCTTGACCAGACCGAGAACGCGTTCCCATGAGCGCCCCTCGACCGCCAGCGCCGTCGAGGTGGTGCGGGTTTCCGGCAGTACTCCGATCGCTTCCGCCTGAACCTCGGCCGAGGTGACGAGAACGTCAGAGAGGGGAGCCTTGAAATCGACTTCCTCGAACAGGGAGATCGCATCGGCCGCATGAGGTCTTCCGCGAAACGCCTGCTCCAGAAGCGCCTTGTGCGTTTGATGCCAATCCGGCCTGCCAGGGGCAAGTTCCCGGATCAGCCGGAAACTGCCCTTGCCTTCGAGTGGTATCGACATCCACTTGATGCCGCTCGGCGTCTTGACCTGGACGCGATTGGTGAAGCTGCCTTTTGAAAACTGGGTATCGTCGAGCCAGATGTAGATATCGGCGAGTGCCATCTGCGCCATGAACCCGGCCCAGGGAAAATACATCGGCTGGGAAATGACGACACGGGTCATGGTGTCCAGTCCCCCCTTGCCGGCAGGTCCGCCATTGCGGCCTTCGCCGCATCCTGCCCCGTGCGGGTTGAAAAGCCCGGATTGCAAAGAGGGGAGCCGGGGGCTGTGGGGGCGATCGCGGTTGAATCCCGCGCGCCGGTTTCGAGGCGAGCGGAGGCCAGGGCATCGAAGAGGTAGAGCGTCACGATGGTTTTTTGAATGTATCCAAGACGCTGGCGCCATGCGAGCGTCGCGTCCGGGGGAACATGGCGCACGGTCTGGGCAAGCACCGGTCCGGTGTCCACTCCTGCATCGACCACATGCAGCGTGGCGCCCTGGAAAGGCGCTTTGGCCTTGTGTGCGTCGCCTATGCCATCGAGACCCGGAAAGGCGGGGAGCAGCGCCGGATGCACATTGGTGGTGAGAAGGCGGTCGAAGAGCTCCGGGCCGACCAGTCGCGCGTAGTGCAGAAGTACGACGTCGCAGCCTGCCGCCCTGAAAGCGTTCGCGGTGCGTTCGGAGAATGCGGAACGACCCTCGAACGGGATCCGGCTGTGCGGCACGTCATGGGCGTTGCAAAGATCGGCGGCCGGACAGTCGCGGTCGGTCACCACATGGAATCTGTCGGAAGGTGCGCCAAACAATTCCTTGGCCCGGAAGAACGCGGAACCTCCCGCGCTCAGAATGACGCCGATCTTCCAGGCCACGTTTGATCAGTCCCGAATGCGCTGAATGTATCCGCCCGGAGAGGAAGACAGCACGAGTTTTCCGTTAATCTCGGCGTCGACCTCGAAGAGGTCGGTTTCCTCGAGGTAGAGATTGAGGGCCGCGAGCGGCTCGTCGCCCTTGTACCAGATCTTGGAACGCTTCTTGGGAGCCTTGTCGGCGTCAAGATGTCCGACAGCTGTATCGGCGACGACCATGTAGCAGCCCTTCGTCACCAGGGGGCCATAGGCGCGCAACTCGGCCAGAACGTGGTCGCGGGAGTGGTCGGAATCGAGCACGACCATCACCGAGGCGCCCTCGGGGATCAGCGCGCGAACCTTTTCAAGCGTATCCTCGCCGACGGACGAGCCTTCCACCATTTCGATGCGGCGCGACATGGGGTGGGATTCGATCGTCTCGCGGTTGTGGGCGCGAATATCGATATCGACGCCGATGACCTTCCCCTTGCCGATGATCTCGAGCAGCGAAGCCATGAAGATGACGGATCCGCCGCGGGCGACGCCGGTCTCGATGATGACATCCGGCTTCGTCTTCCAGATGACTTCCTGGGTCGCCATCACGTCGGCCGGGAACTGGATGATCGGGACGCCGAGCCAGCTCCACAGGTACGAATAGTCGTAGCGGTCGAGCTCTGTCATCATGTCGAGACCACGCTCGAACACGTCCCGGTCCTCGCCGAGCGCCAGGCTCTGGCGCCGTTTGGAATCCTCGAATTCTGCCCGGTCGTCAGCCACGTGATACCATCCTTCTCGAATCTCGCGCGACCATAGCGCCCAACCCGGTCGCAGCCAAGCTCGCAAGCGGCCCGGGCAACGGTCTTTGCGGGCGTCTTGGAGATTGCCTGCGAGGCTGCCTGTGTGGCACACGAAGACACGCTCTCAGGAGGTTTTGCGGTGTCTTCCGACTTCATTCCCGTCGCCGGTCCGTCGATCACGGATCTGGAGGTCAATTACGCGGCCGACGCTGCCCGGAACGCGTGGTTCGCCAACCATTCCGTCTACAACACGAAATTCGAGGACCTCTTCGCGAGGACAGTGGGCGCGCGTCATGCGGTATCGCTACCGCATTGCACGGCCGCGATTCATCTGGCGCTTGCGGCAGGTGGCATTGGTGCCGGCGACGAGGTGATCGTGCCCGATGTCACGTGGATCGCCTCGGTGGCACCGGTCGACTATGTCGGCGCGACGCCGGTCTTCGTCGACATTCTTGCGGACACCTGGTGTCTCGACCCGGTGAAGGTGGAGGCGGCAATCACCGAGCGGACGCGTGCCATCATCGCCGTCGATCTTTATGGGTCCATGGCGGACTGGGTCGCGCTGCGCGAGATAGCCGACCGGCACGGCCTGTTCCTGATCGAGGACTCCGCCGAGGCGCTAGGCTCGACGCTGAATGGCCTTCCGGCGGGCAGTCATGGAGATGTCGGCGTGTTCTCCTTCCATGGTTCCAAGACCGTGGTCACGGGCGAAGGCGGCATGCTGGTCACCAGCGACGACGACCTCTTCGCCCGGGTGCTCAAGCTGCGCGACCACGGGCGACCGCCCGGCGACCGCTTTTTCCTCAACGACGAGGTGGGCTTCAAATACAAGATGAGCGCGCTTCAGGCGGCTGTCGGACTGGCCCAGATGGAGCGTTTCGATACGCTGATCGCTGAAAAGCGACGCATCTTCGCCGGATATCGCGACCGGCTCGCCGGAGTGGATGGTATCACGCTAAATGCCGAGCCGGCGGGTGTCTCGAACTCGTACTGGATGGTCACGATCGTGCCGGAGGCGCGGTTTGGCCTCGACAAGTTCGCCATCATGGAGGCGCTGCGCGAAAAGAGCATCGACTCGCGGCCCTTCTTTTCCAGGCTTTCGACGCTCGAGCCCTATCGCGACCGGGCCGACAGCCTGCGCTTTCTCGGCGAGCGGAGGGTGGGCGACGACATGGCGACCCGCGGCGTCAACCTTCCCTCCGGCTACCACATGGACGATATGCGGATCGAGCGGGTCTGCGACGCTGTACGGGAGCTCTTCGCGAACTGAGGCGGGCAGGGCGCGGGTCATGCAAGTTTCGTCAAGTTCCGGCGCAAATCGACGTAAAATTGAGTCATTTTCTTTTCGGGTCGATGTCGCGGATCATGTTCGCGGCACGCCTGCATGCGCGCCTGAGTCCGAATGCGTCGCCGGCGGCGTGGCCGGTCTTTTCCGGTGTGCGTGAGGCGATGGTTGCAAGGCGGGATCAGTACTCTTCAAGTTGAATCCGCTTCCATTCGTTCGTTAATCATTCGTTTACACTTCTGGAACGTCAAGGATGCTTGATCGCGCAAGAATACTTTCTGAAAGATCTATTACGTTGCGCGAAGCGCAGGATGTCCTATCCCGGGCAAGGGGCTGATCCGACTCGCGATTCGAGAATTCGGGACGGCTGGCCGTTCAAAGTCCGAATCCGGGGATAATGCCAATGACCGCTCGCACCGCATCGCCGCTCGCCACTCTGGCCCGCAGGCTGAGAACAGGCGCGGCGTTACCTCTCGCCGTCGTGCTCCTGGCCGGGGCCGAGGCGACATCGGCCGAGGCGAGTTGCTCGAGCAACGGGACGTCCGAGACCTGCAGCAACCTGATGGAGACCGGCCCGGTCACGCATACGGACGGCAGTGTCCTCAACCTGACGATCAACAACCTGTCCGCCGAATGGAACAACGGCGTCGGCAACAGCAACCCTCAGATCCATCTCGCGGCGCCGGCCACGGCGCCAGATGGTCATCACGGCGATGACGGTCCGGACGGGGCGGCGCTCAGCGCGACGGTCAGCCTTGATGGCGGCCACAACATGATCAACAACAATGGCATCCGTCTGGAGAGCAGCGGCTCGACCGGCAACAACGGCAATGACGTCTCCCACTTCGACAAGCACGCGACCGGCGGCAATGCGGGGGCGGGCGGTGACGGCGGCGCGGTCACTCTGACGATGAAGAAGACCGGCAGCGGCGGGGCCGCGGGCGGGATCTCCACCTACGCGGACGGCGACAGCACCTCCTTCGGCGTCGCGCTGAGTTCGATCGGCGGCACGGGCGGAACCGGCGGCGAGGCGCATTCCTCCGGCGGCCTGAAGGATGCCGAGGGTGGTGCGGGCGGCAACGGCGGCCAGGGCGGCACGGTGACGGGTACTCTCACGGACGGCCATTCGCTGAACTACTCGGGCGCCGGAATCGGACTTGTCGCCGTGTCGCGCGGTGGCGACGGCGGCACCGGCGGCAAGGGCAAGCTCGACACCTGGGGCGACCAGGACGACGCCTATGGCGGCCAGGCCGGCAATGGCGGCGATGGCGGCACGGTGACCTTCCTCGCCGATGCAAAGGACAACTACGTCACGACCAGTGGCACCTATGGCGTGTTCATGGCCAGCGTCGGTGGCGATGGCGGCACGGGCGGCGAGGCCGAATACGGTCACACCTATCCGGGCAAGGGCGGAGGCGGTGGCAACGGCGGCACGGTCAACGTGACGCTCTCGGCCAATGTCAAGAACACCACGGTCGGCGAGACCTATGGCGTCTATGTGAAGAGCGCGGGCGGTTTCGCTGGCGACAGCGGCGACGGCTCGGGCGGCATCACCGACCACGCGAGCAAGCCCGGCGAGCCTGGGGCTGCGGGCAATGCCACGCTCACCATGACCAACTCGAAGATCCAGAACGCCGATACCGGAGACAGCGCGAGTTCGAACGAACAGTCCTACGGTATCCTCGTGCAGTCGATTGGCGGCATGGGCGGGGCGAGCGGCAAGGCGACCGACGGGGTCGCGACCTATGGCGCCAAGGGGGGCAGCGGTGGTGCGGGCGCGACGGCGACGGTGAACCTCACCTCCACGACCATCACCATGTATGGCGACTACGGCACCGGCGTCCTGGCGCAGAGCGTGGGCGGCGGCGGCGGCGTCGCGGGCAAGACCGGCGGCGTCGTTGCCATGTCGGCCTCGGGTGGCGCCGGCGGCGTGGGTGGCGCGGTCGGCGGCACGATGAAGGACACGAGCGTCACTACCCATGGCGACCATTCCTACGGTATCCAGTTGCAGAGCGTGGGTGGCGGCGGCGGTGCGTCCGGCTCGGCGGCCGGTGTCGTGGCGGTCGGCGGCAAGTCCGGCGGCCTCGGTGGCGATGCGGACACGGTGTCGATCACGGTCGACAACACCAATGTCACGACCAAGGGCGATCACTCGGTCGGCCTGTCGCTCGCCAGCATCGGCGGCGGTGGTGGCCAGGCCTCCTCGTCCTCCGGCCCGATGGCCATCGGCGCCGATGGCGGTGGCGCGGGCAATGGCGCGGACGTGACGCTGACCGGACAGGGGTTCGGCATCAAGTCTTCCACCTCCGGCCGTCATTCGGATGCGGTGTCGCTGAAGTCCGTGGGTGGCGGCGGTGGCGATGGTGCCGGCACTTTCGAGCTGTTCGGCAATTTCTCGTCGCATGTGGGCAGCAGCGGCGGGGCGGGCGGCTCCGGCGGCGACATCTCCTACACCGGCACCGACTATGACGACCTGGAGACGAGCGGGCACCACTCGCATGGTGTCTCGCTGCTCAGCATCGGCGGTGGCGGCGGCACGGGCGGCAACATAATCACGATCAGCCTCGGCGTCGAACTCGACAATGTGCAGACGGCCAATGTCGGCGGCTCAAGCAGCAATATCAATCATGGCGGCGCCATCAAGGACACGACGATCGCCGGCTACATCTCGACCAAGGGCTATTCCTCCTACGGCGTTCTGGCCGCCTCGGTGGGCGGCGGCGGCGGCTCGGTCGGCTCCAGCTACGACTTCACGGTCGGCACCAAGTTCGGCAGCAGCTCGAACCTGGGATCGTCGCTCGGCTCGGGCTACAACACCGGCGGCGACGGCGGCGCGGTGACGCTGATATCAAACGCGACCATCTACACCGAAGGCGCTCATTCGAGCGGCATTCTGGCCGCGTCGGTTGGTGGTGGCGGCGGTGCGATGGGCAACGTCATTGACGGCACGGTCGGCGTGGAGATGCCGAACTGGAGCAGTCTGGCGGGCGCGCAATCCGGAGGCGGCGGCAACGGCGGCGATGTGAGCGTCACCCTTGCCAACGTGGCGATGGACACCGGAACGACGCGTGGCGACATCACCACCAAGGGGGACATGGCGCTCGGCGTGCTGGCCATGAGCGTGTCGGGTGGCGGCGGCCAGACGGGCACCACGGTCACCGCCGGCGTCGATACCGATATCGGCACCGTCACCTACGGCCAGACCGGAGGTGCAGCCGGAAAGGCCGGGGCCGTCAGCGTGACCTCCGCGGTCAATGTGTCGACGGAAGGCAATCTCTCCGCCGTGATCGCGGCGCTCAGCATCGGCAATTCAGGCGGCCATGGCGGCCTTGTGGTCAACGGCAACATCTCGGTCGCCGAGGTGAACTTCACTCAAGGCGGCGCCGGCGGCAACAGCGGCACGGCGGGCACGGTCGATGTGACCAACAACGGCACGCTCAGCAGCAAGGGCGACTGGGCGCCCGGTGTCCTGGCGCTCAGCGTCTCCGGATCTGGCGGTGCCGGCGGCACGACGGTGGCCGGCAACCTGGCCATGGCCTCCTTCGGAGCCGCCATCGGCGGCGGTGGCGGTGACGGCGGCACCGCGTCCAAGGTGACGGTGACCAACACCGGCAAGATCATGACGGAGGGCGAGTATTCCGCCGGCATCCTGGCCGCCTCCATCGGCGGTCATGGCGGCACGGCCGGCACCACGGTCAACGGAAACCTTACAGCCGGCGAGGCGGCGGTCAGCGGCACGGTGACCCTCGGCGGCGACGGCGGCAGCGGCGGTCAGGCCGGTGCGGTCGAGATCAACAACAAGAAGGGCGCCGTTGTCCTGACGGCTGAAAAATACGCGACCGGTATCCTCGGGCTGTCGCTCGGCGGCAGCGGCGGCGTGGGCGGTTCCAACTATTCGCTGGCCGGTGCGGGCGGTGAATATTCGGCCAGCATCAACGCCTCGTTCGGCGGAAAAGGCGGGGGGAGCGGCAAGGCCAATACGGTCACCATCACCAATGATGGTATCGTCGGCACCCAGAAGGTCTTCGCCGACGGCATCCTTGCCCTGTCCATTGGCGGCAACGGTGGCAAGGGTGGCGACAGCTACGCGATTTCGGCCGACTACTCGACCTCCGGCAGCTTCGACGCCTCCTACACGATGGGTGGCGAGGGCGGTTCGGGCGCGACCGGCGGCAACGTCACGGTCACCAACACCGGCATCGTTGCCGCGGCCGCGTCGTCGGCCGCCGGCATCAGGGCCCTCTCGATCGGCGGCAATGGCGGTGTCGGCGGCGGCGGCGTGGCCGCATTCGGCACGGTCGCCAACAATTCCGGCGGCGACAGCAAGTCGCTTTCGGTCAAGGGCGAGGTCGGCGGCCACGGCGGTAGCGGCATGAATGCCGGCACGGTGACGGTCAACAACAGCGGCACCATAACCGCCGACATCTGCTCGGTGATCAACCTGTCCTCCTGCTCGACGACGTCGGGGGGCGCGCCCGGGGTGTCCGGTTCCGGCGACGATGACGACAAGAAGTTCGACCCGAGCAAGTTCTTCACCTCGGTCGGCATCTCCGCCCAGTCGATCGGTGGCGGCGGCGGTGCCGGCGGCGACGCGGGCGCCTATGCGGTGGGCTACACCTACACGCCGAAGAACATCGAGGAAGCCAAGAGCTTCTCGCTGGAGATCACCCTTGGCGGCTCCGGCGGGGCCGGCGGCGACGGCAACACGGTCAATGTCGGCAACACCGGGACGATCCGCACGGCGGGGCTTGCCAGCTACGGCGTCTTCGCCCAGTCGGTGGGCGGCGGCGGCGGTTCCGGCGGCAACGGTTCGCCCGGCCTCGAGGGCTGGCTTGCCGACATCTATGAGGACTACGAGAAGATCAACCAGGTCCTGGAGAGCTGGGAGACGATCAAGAATATCTACCACAAGGAGTGGAAGGAGATATTTCTCGAATCCTGGAAGTTCAACATGGGCGGCGAGGGCGGCGGCGCCGGCAAGGGCGGTGACGTGACCGTCACCAACAACGGAACGATCATCACCGACGGTGAATCCGCGACCGCGATATATGCCCAGTCGGTGGGTGGCGGCGGCGGCGCCGGCGGTGACGGCTCGATGGGCGGTATCACCTCGATCGCCCTGTCGGGTTCGGCGGACGCCGGCAGCCATGGCGGCACCGTGACCGTCGACAACTACGGCAAGATCGTCACCAGCGGCGACGGCGCGATGGGCATCTACGCCCAGTCGGTGGGCGGCGGCGGCGGCACGGCCGGCGACGTGGAAGGCTCGATCATCGAGGAGATCGACTCGCTCGCCGAAGTGGTTGGCTACAACATCTTCGGCGGCACCGGCGCGGGAGCCGGCAAGGGCGGTGACGGCGGCGACGTGACGGTCAACCTGCATCAGGGCGGCTCGATCACCACCACCGGCGCCAACGCCCATGCGATCTGGGTGCAGTCGGTGGGCGGCGGTGGCGGCGCGGCCGGCTGGTACGGCCTAGGCGACGACAAGGCGCATGACGTCATCGGCAGCAACGGGGCGGAAGGCAAGGGCGGCCTCGCCAAGGTCACCGTCGATGGCACGATCGATGTCAGCGGTGAGGGCGCGCACGGCATTTTCGTGCAGTCGGCCGCCGGTGGCGTTTCCGATTTCGGGTCGGGCGGCGCCGAGATCAATGTGAACGGCACGATTACGGCCAGGGGCAAGCAGTCGCGCGCGATCCTCGTTCATACCGCGGACGCGGCAAGTAAAGAAAGCGAGATGGGCGTCGCCAACATCACCATCGGCAAGGATGGTTACGTTAGGACGACGGACGAGGAGGCCCACTCGACAATCGGCATCCTTGGCGGCCATTCCGTCTATAACGACGATCATTCGATCAACCTTTCGAACAAGCTGACGAACCACGGAAAGCTCTACTCGAACGCCTATGTGGTGCAGACCGACGGCGCGCATGCGTTCCAGCTCGAGAACGATGGCGAGCTTCATGGCCGTCTGGACTTCGGCTCCACGAGCACGGTGCGCAACGCGGTTACCAACCTGGCCGGTGGGACGATGTTCCTCGGTCACTCGAACCTCGGCACCAGCGAGTACTCGACGTTCGAGAACTCCGGCACCATGAAGGCTGGCTGGACCAACGACACGCGTCGCTCAATCATTACCTCGGGCGGCAGCTTCACGCAGACGTCCACCGGCACGCTTTTGTTCGACGTCTCCAAGGACGAGACCCAGGCGGGCTCCTTCACGCTCGACTTCGACAAGGGCGGCTCGCTCGACGGACAGCTTGCCTTCAACTTCGAGGGTGCGCTTTCCAATGGTGCGAACGGCTCCTTCGACGTGGCGACGCTGACGGCCGGTGACGGGTCCAGCTTCGACACCTCCAAGCTCGGCGTGCGGTCGGGCGGCGCGGTCGCCTACACCTGGTCGAAGGCGAGCCAGTCGGACGGCGATCACCTGACGCTCGGCTACACGGTCGACTATTCGGGCGACAGCACCGGCGCGACGCTGAGCGAAAACGCGCGCGGGTTCGGCCAGTACTTCGCGGGCGTCGTGGGACAGAGCGGCGGCATGACGGCGGAACAGCGCGAGGCGCTCGACTTCCTGGGTGTGCGCATCCTGAACGCGGGTGACAGCCGCGAGCTTGCCGGTGTCTACGAGGAGCAGATCCTCGAGGAAGCGGCGATGGGCGTCAGCAAGGCGCTGTCCACGACCCAGGCGGTGCATACCCTGCTGCAGAGCTGCCCGGTGCTCGACCCGACGGACCCCCAGGGCTTCTACCGCCAGCGTGATTGCGCCTGGTTCGAGGCGCTGGGCGGCAAGACGCATCAGGACGCGACGTCCTCCAAGGCTTCCAGCGACGAGTCCACCTATGGTTTCGCTGGTGCGATCCAGAAAGAAATCGCCGACGATCTCTTCCTCGAGATTGGTGGCCAGCTCGAGATGGTCACGCTGACCGGCGACAACTTCAAGCAGGATGGCACCCGCGTCAGCGGCGGCATGGCCCTGAAGCAGGAAGTGGGCAACCTGACCTTCGCCTCGAGCGTCGCCGGCGGTTTCTACGATCTCGACCACTCACGCATCTACAATGGCGCCGGCGGTCTGGCGACGGCGACGGGCGACGTGAAGGGCGGCTTCGTTTCCGCCGAGGCCCGCATCGAGGCGGTGTTCGAGGCGCATGGCTTCTACGCCAAGCCCAAGGCGGCGCTGGGCATCTCCCATGTGTGGCAGAATGCCTTCACCGAGCAGGGCACCGGCGGCTTCAACTGGCACACCAATGCGATTACGCACACGGCGGTGACGGCGCGGCCCTCGTTCGAGTTCGGGCACGCCTTCCAGTGGGGCTCCTCGGCGGCGGTTGCCTATCTGCGCGCGGGGCTCACGGCGGAGCTCACCAACCCGGACGTGAGCGTCACGACGCGTCTTGCCGGAGCGGGCGCGGGGCTCGGAAATCTCGACCTCAATGTCGGCAACGACCGGTTCACGGGCGACCTGGCGGCCGGGCTTTCGGTGGATGTCAGCGAAAGGTTCAACCTGTCGGTGCTCGGCCAGACGAGCTTCTCGGGGTCGTCCTACGGCTACGGCGGCTATGCGCGGGCGAGCCTGAAGTTCTGATCCGGCGGACCACGCCGGCAGGCGGCAACACGACAAAGGCCCCCGCACCGAACCGTGCGGGAGCCTTTTTCGTTTGCGCAAATGGGGAACGGTCGTCCTCAGACGGCCCAGCCGCCGTCGATCACATGGGTCTGTCCGGTGGTGAAGCCGCTCTCGTTCGAGGCGAGGTAGATCGCGAGGCTGGCGATTTCCTCCGCCTTGCCGATGCGGCCCATGGGCTGGCGGGCGATGAAGTCGCGCATGGCCGTCTCATAGTCGCCCGTGGCCCTGAGCCGGTCGTGCAGGGAGGGACTGTCGACGGTGCCGGGGCAGATTGCATTGCAGCGGATGCCGCGCGTCACGTAGTCGGCGGCGACCGACTTGGTCAGGCCGACGACGGCGGCCTTGGAGGCGCAATAGGCGAAGCGGTTCGGAACGCCCTTCACCGAGGAGGCGACCGAGGACATGTTGATGATGGAGCCGCCGCCGCGCTCCAGCATGGCGGGGAGAACGGCGCGGATCATGCGGAACATGGCCTTGGCGTTGAGCGCGAAGGCGACGTCCCAGTCCTCTTCCGTGCACTCAAGCAGCGCGCCCGCGTGCACCACGCCCGCGCAGTTGAACAGCACGTCGAGGGGGCCGACATCGGCTGTCAGCGCGGCGATGGCGGCGGCGTCGGTCACGTCGAGGACACGGGTCTCGATGCCCCGCGTGTCGGCAAGCGAGGCGAGCGCGTCGGCATTGATGTCGGTGGCGATGACCCGCGCGCCCTCGGCGGCGAAGGCGAGAGCGCTCGCCCGGCCGATGCCCTGGCCTGCGGCGGTGATGAGGCAGGTCTTGTCTGCAAGTCGCGCCATGGTGGTTCCCTCCCGGATTGGCGATGATTTTCCGTACCCTAGCGGCTCCCCGCACAAGTCGCGAAGGGCAAAAGCCATTTCCCCAGGGGCAGGTTTTGCTGCATCGCGGCGATGTCAGGCGTCCGGCGCGGCGGCCGAGACCCCCAGTTCCAGGATGGCGCATGCGCCTCCGCCGTCCGCGTTTTCCAGCGAGAAGCGGCCGCCGTGGGCCCGGGCCACCGCCGCGACGATGTTGAGGCCCAGGCCGCTGCCTGGCATCTCACCGGTGTTGGAGGCGCGGAAGTAGCGCTTGGCGAGATTGCCGGTCTCCGCTTCGGGAATGCCGATGCCGTGGTCCTGGACGCGAATGACGAGGGTGTCGTCGCGACATTCGGCGGTGAGCGTGACCGCGTCGTCCGGGCCGGAAAACTTGAGCGCATTGTCGATCAGGTTGGTGAGCGCGATGGAGACCATGTCCGTGTCGATGTCGATCAGCGTCTTCTCCGTGACGCCCGAGAGATCGAGGAGCACCTGGCGTTCCGGCGCGAGATCGGCCGCATGGCGGACGATGGTGCGCAGGGTTTCGGCGGCCGGGCGGGGGACGAGATCGGCACGTGCGCTCACGCCCTCCACCCGGCTGCGCTTCAGCGAGACGTCGAGCACCTCGACGAGGGAGCGCACGGCAGCCTTGATCTGGCCGACCCGGCGATGGTTGTCGGTGTCGGTCGCGGGCAGGGTGTGGCGGATCGCGGCGACGGAGGAGCGGATCACCGCCAGCGGCGTCTGGTACTGGTGGGTGATGACGTCGACGAAACGGACCTGTTCGGCCTGCGCGGCGCGCTCCGCCTCCAGCGCGGTTTCGGCGGCAAGCTTGGCGCTCTGCAGTTCGGCGGTGCGCACGCGTACGAGCTGGCGGGCGGCATGTTCCGCCTTGCGCGCGATGCGCAGGGACGCGGTCTGGCGCCGGCGCCGGTCGGCGACACGGGCGCGCTGCACCAGGGAGAGCGACATCAGAGCGACGAAGGCGATGGAGCTTACCTGATAGCCAAGCTCCGTTATCGCGTCGAAGGAGAGAACGCCGAAGAGGCGACCCACGACCAGGACGACGCCGACAAGCTGGATGCCGGTGGCGATGGTGGCCAGAATGCTCCCGGGCCGGCGATGGCGCAGCAGCAGGATCAGGTTGCCAACGAACAGAAAGCCGATGAGGACCGAGACGACCAGCAGAAGCGGCATCACGACGACCTGGTACCAGGACGTGAAGGGCGCGATCAGCGTGAGGCACTGCAACGGAAACAGAAATTTTATCGCCCGATCCGCGAGGGGAAAGTAACGCCGGGTCTCGAGCTGGTACCGGATGAAGACAAGAAAGGCGAGTGCGGGGAACAGCACGCCCCAGCCGGTGAGCACGTCGTCGGAATAGGCCCCGGCCACCACGATGTTGGGAGGCAGGATCGCGCCGTCGGTGAGGACCGTGAGGATGTTGGCGACGAGGAACGCGAAGAAGCTCAGGAACAGCGGACGGCGCAATGTGGCCCAGTAGAAGAAATGGATCAGGGCGAAGGTGAACATGACCGCTATCAGGGCGCTGAGCTTCATCGCCCGTTCCTGGCTCACCCTGAGCAGCGGCGCCGCGGTCAGCACCTGACCGCTCATCGACATGCTGCTGGTGGTGTCGATGCGCAGGTAGATCTCCGCCGCAGGCGCGTCCGGCAGGGCCAGTTCCGCGAAGAGGTCGTGGATCGCTAGATCCTCGCCCGCTGGCGGGATCACGTGGTCGCCGAACGTGAGCTTGCGGAAATCGCCGCCGCGTTCCGGCGCGGCCCTCACCGGCACATGAAGGGTGACGCTGTCGAGATAGGTCGGGCGCAGGAGCAGGTACAAGGGTTCCGGCCAGCGCCTTGTGCCACGCTCCAGACGCACCCGCAGCCAGACGGTGTCGGTCGTATAGCCGAGAGCGAGATTGTCCGGCAGGGCGGTAAAACGCTGCCGTGCGGAGCCGAAGGCCACATCCTCGATATCGAGATCGCCGCCGGGGTCGCGCAACATGTCCATGTGACCGATCAGGTCACGTTCGACAGGTGCCATGCCCAGCGTCAACGCGGGCGCGTGACCGCCGGCGCGGGCCGTTTCCGGCTGGGTCAGGCCCGGAAACACCAAAAAAATCAAGGCGACGCATATTGTCGTCAGGACTCGTGCGGCCGTATGATAGAGGGGATGGCCGGGATCGCGCAGGGCGCGGTCGATGGTGCCCCAGGGGGCTGGGCGCCAGGAGGCCGGGCGAGTGAGAGAGGCAGGGTCGTGGCACGGGTCGTACTGGTCGAGGACAACGTCGCGCTGCGCAAGAGTCTTGCGGATTGCCTGACCGTATTCGGTCACACGGTCGCCGAAGCGGGCGACGCTGCGGAACTCTACCGGATGCTCGGGGACACCACGTTCGACGTGGCCGTGGTCGACGTCAACCTGCCCCATCACAGCGGCTTTTCCATCACCCAGTACCTTTCGGAGCAGACGCCGACGGCGGTCATCATTACCACCGTGCGGCAGGCCGTGGAAGACCGGGTCCGCGCCTATCAGAGCGGGGCGGACATCTACATGGCAAAGCCGGTGGAGCCGGAGGAACTCTCCGCCGCGATCGAAAGGCTTTCGGGTCGGCAGCCGTCTGGCACGGGCCAAGGCGAGGATGCGTCCGCCGCATGGATTTTCGAGCGGGAGAGCGCGATGCTTGTCGCTCCCAACGGACTGAGCGTGCGCCTCAGCCCGCGCGAGGCGGCCTTTCTCGATCACATGATCCGCAGCGGGCATGACGTCGTCAGCCGGTCCGAGCTTTTTTCCGCGCTGGGCGAGGCCGATGACGAGGCGTCCCGGTCGCGGCTGGATGTCCGTCTCAGCCGGTTGCGCTCCAAGGTGCTTGCCGCGACGAAGACCAGCCTTCCGCTTCTGACGGCGCACAACACCGGCTTTTCCCTGTCAGCTGTCTTTGTCATTCGCTGATTCCGGCGCAACGGCAGCAGGAGCATGTGAAAGATATCTTTCATTTGCTGACGCAACGCAATGCGTGCATGTCCGGAAAATATCAGTCTCCAATTGAATTTTGACTATGATTTAATGGAAATTCGCGAGAGGTCGTGCGCGATTCCGGCTTTCCTGACTCAGGGCAATTCCGCATCCTGCGCGTATTGATACGGATTTCTCATGTAACAAATCTTTCATTTCGGGATTTGTTTTTCTGATTTTCTCCATGGGTCCATGTTGTGATTCCAATTTTAAGCCACGCTTAAAGACTTTCGGGAAACCTTGGAGCAACCCGCAACGGGCAAGGAACGGGCGCAGGGGGCTGCTCCTTTGTCATGGGCCGGAGTGCTCGTGAAACAGGTGAAGGATCGCTTCATGCGATGACGCTCCCGGCGGGGCGGCATCCGGCGGCGACGCGTCACAAGCTCCCGCCACCCGGTTCGGTCCGCTGTCAGGCTTCTTCGGGCATTTCGCCCGCGTGACAGGATTCCGGCTCATGGCTCGCAAGCATTTCGTTTCCGCTTCCCGCTCCAGAATTGTGCCCATGAGCGTGCCGCTTGCCATGGCCCTTCTGTCGGCAACCGCGATCACGCCGGTTTCGGCGCAGGTCGTCACCAGCACCCAGTCAAAGACGCGTGATGTGTCGAAGGAAGGCGGCCTCGTTCATGATCCTGGCGAACTGGTCTACTCGTTCAAGACCAGCAAGGGCGATGGCGCGGACGCTGGCGGAATTGGCACGGCCTGCCGGCATTTCGACAAGCCCTGGCCCGACGGGGCGGGGAAGCATTCGACATGCGGCTATACCGGTCATGCGGCCTCAACTCCGGATTCGATCAGTTCCGTCTTCATCGACATCGGCAAAGCCCAGCCGGCGTTGAAGGGAAGCTCCGACGCCGACCACCCCTATGACGGGCCGCTGGTTCTCGTCAGGAGCCGTGGCGGCAATGGCGGCGCGGGCAGCGAGGGCTACGATCCTGACTTTCGCGACGGCTATGGCGGTCTGGGAGGTGCCGGCGCGCGGGCCGGAACGATCGCGTTCAGCATCGGCATCAACAACAAGATCGACGTGTCGAGCTACGGACATTCGGCCATGGTGTTCCTGGCCGTCAGCGGCAATGGCGGCGATGGCGGTGCCGGATCGGCCCTGAACGGTGGCGGGCACGGCGGCAATGCCGTGGGCGGCGCCAATGGCAGCACCGTGACCGTGGAGCTTTATGGCGGCGGCAGCGTTCACGCGACCGGGACGGGCAAGAAGGTGGCCGCCATTCATGTGGCCAGCAAGGCGGGCGATGGCGGCGACGGCGGTGACGGACTTGCCTCGCTTGGAAACGGGTCCGGCGGCAATGGCGGGTCCGGGGGGGTCGGGGGCGCTGTCTCGCTCACGATCGGAAAGGCCGACGTGGCTTCTTCGGCCCTCGATATTTCCACGACGGCGGACAAGGCCTCGGGCGTGGTGCTCCAGTCCCATGGCGGTATCGGCGGCAGCGGTGGCGAGGGGACGGCCATATGGGGCGGCAGTGACGGCGGCAACGGCATTGGCGACGGGCATGGCGGAACGGTCAATCTTGCCTTCCACGGCGGCAGTATCACCACGAACGGCAAGGATTCCGACGGCATTCTCGCGCAAAGTGTTGGCGGGTTCGGTGGTGACGGCGGCCAGGACGACGGCATCTTTGCCGCCTATGGCGGTGACGCCGGCAAGGGTGGCAACGGCGGTCATGTCGGTCTGACCCTGGACGGGACCACGATCACCACGCACGGCGATCACTCCATCGGCATCCTCGCCCAGTCGGTCGGCGGCGCCGGGGGGCGTGCGGGGTCTGGCGACGGCATCGTCGGCATCGGCGGGACCGGTGGCCAGGGCGGCGATGGCGGCAGCGTCGAGGTGTCGCTGAAGAACGTGACCGTCAAAACCGGCGGCGCGCATTCCGATGCGGTGTCGCTTCAGTCCGTTGGCGGTGGCGGTGGCACCGGTGGCTCCTCGGAGTCCATCGCAGCGGAGTTCGTCCATGTGGTGGGCGCTGCCGGCGGCACGGGTGGCGATGGTGGCGATGTCACCTCCCACGGTACGACGGGACTGTCTGTCGTCACGGAAGGGTTCCGGTCGCGCGGCATTCTGCTGCAGTCGGTCGGTGGTGGTGGCGGCTCGAGCGGCAACACACTGAACGTCGCCATCGGCTTCGACTTCAATTCCTCGCTCGGCGGCATCGCAGCGGCCGGGGGCGGCAACGGCGGCAAGGTGGATGCCACCATCGACGGCCAGATCGAGACGAAGGGCGATGGGGCCGCCGGCGTCCTGGCCCAGTCGGTTGGCGGCGGCGGCGGCTCGGCGGGCAATACGGTCGAGGCGTCCGTCGGCTTCACGTTCAACCACAATGTCGGCACCAATGGCGGTTTTGGCGGAGACGGTGGAACGGTCACGCTCGACAATCACGCGGCCATCCAGACCGACGGCAACGATTCCGACGGCATTCTTGCCCAGTCGGTGGCCGGCGGTGGTGGCCAGTCGAGCAACGTCGTCAATGCCAGCGTTGGCGTCGACATGGGCCAGTACATCTCGACTCAGGGCGCGTTCGGCGGCGTCGGGGGTGACGCCGGAACGGTGAATGTCTCCTCGACCGGCGCGATCACCACCAAGGGCATTCTCTCCCACGGCATCCTGGCGCAATCGGTGGCCGGCGGCGGCGGCAAGTCCGGCTACACGGTCGACGGTGCCATCGGCATCAATGTTGCCTCCTCGCTCGGCCAGACCGGCGGTGTCGGCGGCACGGGCGGGCAGGTCAAGGTCGTCAACAAGGGCAAGATCAGGACCGGCGGCCAGCAGTCCTTCGGCATTCTGGCGCAGTCACTCGGCGGCGGCGGCGGCAATGGCGGCGTGACCGTCAACGGAAACATCGGCGCCGAGATCAACTACACGCATGGCTCGAACGGAGGCATCGGAGGTCAGGGCGGTGACGTCAGCGTCGAGAACGACGGCGAGATCAATACCGGTGGTGACGGTGCCATCGGCATTCTTGCTCAGTCGCTTGGCGGCGGCGGCGGCGCCGGCGGCGTGACGGCAAACGGTGCACTCAGCATTCTCAACATCGCGATCGGTGTCGGCGGAAATGGCGGCGGGGGCAGCAACTCCGGCACGGTGAATGTCTTGAACACGGGCATGATCATCACGGACGGCAACTATGCGGTGGGCATCGCCGTCAACGCGGCCGGAGGTTCGGGAGGCAATGCCGGAATCCTGGCCCAGGGTACCGGCTCCGGCGGACCGATTTCCGGCAGCATTTCTGTCGCGGTCGGTGGCGATGGCGGCGCTGGCGGTACCGGGGGCGCTGCTTCCGTGTCGAACCAAGGGGAAATCTTTACCTTCGGTTACGCCGCGACCGGCATCTACGCCCAGTCCGTGGGCGGCAATGGCGGCAGCGGCGGGGCGGTCTTCGCCGGCACCATCGATGTGTCCTCGGAAGGCGCGGGCAATGTCAACGTGACCGTCGGCGGTGCCGGCGGCGACGGTGGCAAGGGTGGCCTCGTCACTGTCGACAATTCGGGTGCGATCACGACCTCCGGTCACTACGCGGATGCGATCTTCGCCCAGTCGGTGGGCGGCAACGGCGGATCCGGCGGCCTGAGCTATGGCGGCACGCTGTCGGTCGGCACGGGCGCCAACATCAGCTCCAACGTCGAGGTCGGCGGCGAGGGCGGCGGTGGAGCCATCGGCGGCGACGTCACGGTGACCAACACCGAGATGCTGGCCACGTCGGGCGGCAACGCGCACGGCATCTTCGCCCAGTCGATCGGCGGCAATGGCGGCGACGGTGGCGCTGGCTACGCGTTCCTCGGCGACTTCGCCCGCGAGAAGGAGAACTACGTCAAGGTCACGGCCAATTCCCAGGTCGGCGGCTCTGGCGGAGAGGGGCAGCATGCCGGCAAGGTGTCCATCGACAATTCCGGCCAGATCACGACCGTGCAGGACACGTCCTACGGCATCTACGCGCAGTCGGTCGGCGGTGGCGGCGGCGACGGCGGCAACGCTGGCGCCTATTCCATCGGCTACACGCTGGCGCCCGAGAACGAGGAAGGCGAGGCGGCGGAAGCCAAGGGCATCAGCCTGTCCTACACCATGGGCGGCTCCGGCGAGGGCGGGGGCGATGGAAACGACGTCGTCGTGTCGAACTCCAAGGGGGGCATCAAGACCCAGGGCGTCGCCTCCTACGGCGTTTTCGCACAGTCGGTGGGCGGCGGCGGCGGCACCGGCGGCAACGGCGAACCGGATCTCGAGGGCTGGGTCGCGGATGTCTACGACGTCTACGAGAGGCTCAATGCGGTCAAGGAAGTCTATGAGCAGGTCAAGGAGTTTCCCAAGAGCCTGATCGAGGGCTTCTCCGTCAATGTCGGCGGCAGCGCCGGCGTCGGCGGACATGGCGGCGACGTGACCGTGACCAATGGTTCCCAGATCGAGACCGATGGCGACTCCGCGACCGGCATCTACGCCCAGTCGGTGGGCGGCGGTGGTGGTTCCGGTGGCGACGGCAGCGGCGGCCTCCTCATGTCGGTGACCGTTGCGGGCAATGCCAAGGGCGGCGGCGACGGCGGCACGGTCAACGTGAGCAGCACAAACATGATCTACACGGAGGGTGACGGAGCGCTCGGCATCTTCGCGCAATCCGTGGGCGGTGGCGGCGGCGCGGCCGGCGACATCGAGACCACGATCGTGCATGCGGTGGACGATATGTGGGAGACGCTCGGAGCGCAGGCCGTCCCGGTCGATGACGGCGGGGACGGTGGCGACGGCGGCGACGTGACCATCGAGGTCGCCGGCGGCATTGTCACCTTCGGCAAGGCGGCGCACGGCATCTATGCCCAGTCGGTGGGCGGCGGCGGCGGCGCCGAGGGCGAGCTCATCGTCGATGGTATCGACGACAACCCCGGCTACATCGGCAGCGAGGGGCGCGAGGGTAATGGCGGCCTGGTGTCGGTGACCGTCAACAGCGACGTTGTCAACGTGAGTGGCGAAGGGGCGGTCGGCATTTTCGCCCAGAGCGCTGCGGGCAGCGGCGACAGCTACTCCAAGGGCGTCAAGATCTCCGTGAAGGGCGGGGCGACGGTGCGGGCCGAAGGCAAGGATGGCCGCGCGATCCTGGCCCAGGCGTCCAGCTACAACAAGGATCATGACCCCGAGGGCAAGAATCCGGGCGAAGGGGTGGTTGCTATCAAGATCGCCAAGGATGCCCTTGTCGAGACCACGAGTGCCGATGTGCACGAGACGATCGCGATCATGGGTGGCCGGACCGTCATGAACCCCGACGGATCGGCGATCCAGCGATCGAACGGCATCGAGAACAGCGGCACCCTGCGCAGTGCCGACATGGACTCCGTCGTGGTGCGCAATGACAAGGCCGCATCCCTCACCATCACCAATCTCGGTGCTTTCAGCGGCTCGGTCGCGCTCGACGGCAGCAACGCCCAGGGGTTCTACAACATCTCGGACGGCGTTGCCGAACTCGGCACCAGCTTTAACCTCGGCAGCCACGCGGCGACGCAGTTTGAGAACAACGCCGTCATGACCGCCGGCAAGATGGGGGCAATCGCGACTTCGCGTGTCACCACCGGAACCTTCACGCAAGAATCGGACGGCGTCTACCAGGTGGATGCGGTTCGACACGGCGACGGAAGCGTCGAGCACGACAAGATCCTTGTCGATGTGGGCGGGCAATCCGGCAAGGTGACGCTCGGAGGAACCATCGAGACCAACTGGCTGAAGGACACCGTTATGGCTGACGGCCACAAGGGGTACCTGTCGGTGCTTTCCACCACCGGCGGTGGCAACATCGACATCTCCGGGCTTGAGGTCGCGAACACCGCGACGGTGACCTATTCCGTCGCGAACAAGGACAGCAACAAACGGGTGCAGGTCGATTATTCGGTCGATTATTCGGGCAAGTCGTCCGGTGTGGAACTCAGCGAGAACGCAAGGCGCTTCGCGAGCTTCTATGCCGATGCGCTGGCCGCGATCGAGGCGGGTGGCACCTCGGGCAAGCTGGAAGAGGGCCTGAAGGCGATTTCTCACCAGTTCCTCAATGCCAGGACAGGTGCCGACCTCGAAAAGCGCCTCCGCTCGGTCACCAGCGAGGAAAGCCTGGCCGGCGCGAGCGCCGCCGTGAACGCCTCGCAGGCGCTGCACCGGCTGCTGCAGAGCTGTCCGACGCTCGACCCGGAGACGGGCAGGGAGTTCTTCCGTCAGCGCGATTGCGTGTGGATGCAGGCCATCGGCAACCGGCATCACCAGAGTGCGACGGGATCGACCAATGCGTTCCGCGAGGTGACGACCGGTGTCGCCGGCGCCATCCAGAAGGAAGTGTTCGACGACACCTTCATCGAGGTTGGCGGGCAGATCGAGTTTCTCGACGTGACCTCGGCCGGCTTTGGCCAGTCGGGCACCCGCATCTCCGGCGGTGTCGCGTTCAAGCACGAGATCGGCGCCTTCACGCTCTCCACCACGCTCGGCGGCGGTACCTACGACCTCGACCAGACGCGCCGGTATGTGGTGGGGGCGACCGCTCATGCCGCGAACGCCGACGTGAAGGGGAGCTACCTCACCGCGGAGGGACGTGTCTCGGCGGTGTTCGAGCGGCACGGCTTCTATGCCAAGCCCTCGGTCGCGCTGTCGCTCACCCAGCTCTGGCAGGATGCCTTCCGCGAGAGCGGCTCCGGGCCGATCAACTGGAACGTGGGCAGCGTGTCGAAGACCTCGGTCATCGTCACGCCCGGTCTGGAGGTCGGCCATGCCTTCGACCTCGCCGACAGGCCGACGGTGGCCTTCCTGCGCGCGGCCCTTGCAACGGAACTGACCGATCCGAGCGTCACGACGACCCAGGTGCTTGCCGGGGCGAGCGCCTCGCTCGGCGGTCTTTCCAGCACGTCCAGCTCCGACCGCACGCGGGCGACCTTCTCCGCCGGCTTCGACATGGATGTGAGCGAGCGGTTCTCCGTCTCGCTGCTCGGTCAGGCCGGTCTCAGCGAGAACACCACCGACATCGGCGGCTATGCCCGCGCCAAGCTGCGCTTCTGAGCGCGCAAGACGACTGGAACCGAGGAAACGTCCCATGAAAAGAGCATCCACGGCGGCGCTGGCCCTTCTCGCGGCCACACTCCTGTCCTCCACACAGGTCCTTGCCGCGGAGATGGCGGACCGGATCTGGTCCGGCGGGTCGATCCTGACGATGGACGACACCAATCCCCGCCCGGAAGCGGTGGCGGAGAAGGATGGCGAGATCATTGCCGTTGGCTCCGAGGCCGACGTGATGAAGCTCAAGGGCAAGGACACGAAGATCATCGATCTCGGCGGACGCGCGATGCTGCCGGGCTTCGTCGATGCGCATGGCCATGCCTTCATGATCGGCATCCAGGCAGCGGCGGCGAACCTGCAGCCCGCGCCCGACGGCAAGGTCAACGACCTGGACGCGCTGGAAAGCGTGCTCACCGACTGGACCAAGGCACATCCCGACCGGCTGAAGCGCCTCGGCACGATCCTGGGCTTCGGCTATGACGATGCCCAGCTCAAGGAACAGCGCCACCCCACGCGCGAGGACCTCGACAAGGTGTCGACGGACATGCCCGTCCTCATCATCCACCAGTCGGGCCACATCGGCGTGATGAACTCCAAGGCGCTGGAACTGGCCGGCATCACCGCCGATACCAAGGACCCGGAAGGCGGCAAGATCCGCCGCGAGGAGGGCTCCAACGAGCCCAACGGCGTTCTGGAGGAGGCGGCCTTCTTCGGCGCGGCGCTGAAGCAGCTTTCCGATCTCGACAAGGACGGCGCGCAGGAGCTCTTCGTCGCCGGGACCGAGCTTCTGGCGAGCTACGGCTACACCACCGGGCAGGAGGGGCGCTCGACCCCCAACGTAGTCAGGATCATGGAGGCGGCCTCGAAGGCGGGGCGCACCAAGATCGACGTGGTGACCTATCCGGACGTCCTGGTCGATCGGGACATGATCCTCAAGGGCCAGTCCCGGGAGTACAAGAACCGTTTCCGCATCGGCGGTGCCAAGCTGACCATCGACGGCTCGCCGCAGGGGTTCACCGCGCTGCGCGACCGGCCCTACTACAATCCGCCGGCCGGATACCGTGCCGACTATGCGGGCTACGCGGCGGCCAGCGCCGACCAGGTCTTCGACGCGGTCGACTGGGCTTTCGCCAATGACGTGCAGATCCTCACGCATTCCAACGGCGAGGGCGCCTCGGACATGCTGATCGCCGCGATCAAGACGGCGGAGGAAAAATACGGCAGGGCCGACCGTCGGCCGGTGCTGATCCACGGCCAGTTCCTGCGCAAGGACCAGGTCGCCGCCTTCGACGAACTGGATGTGTTTCCCTCGCTGTTTCCCATGCACACCTTCTATTGGGGCGACTGGCACCGTGACCGGACGGTGGGCCCGGAGAATGCCGACAACATCTCGCCCACGGGCTGGGTGCGCGAGCGCGGCATGATGTTCTCCTCTCACCACGACGCCCCGGTGGCGTTCCCCGATTCCATGCGCATTCTCGATGCCACCGTCACGCGGCGCACGCGCTCCGGCGACATTCTGGGGCCCGACCAGCGGGTCGACGTGATGACCGCGCTCAAGGCGATGACCATCTGGCCGGCGTATCAGCACTTCGAGGAGAACCGGAAGGGCTCGATCACCCTCGGCAAGGTCGCGGACTTCGTGATCCTGTCGGGCGATCCGACGGCAATCGATCCGGAGACTCTGGACACGCTCAAGGTCCTGGAGACGGTCAAGGAGGGCGAGACCATCTTCACCCGCGCGGCGGACGGCGATGCCTCCGGCAAGCAGGGCGCGCTCCAGCCGATGCCGAACGTCGGCGGCGACACCTTCGGCAATTTCCTGCGCCATGCCTCGCATGATGTGGAAGAGGCCGGCGGTCATGCGCATGGACCGGATGTCTATTTCACCGCGCTCGCAAGGGGCCTCGCCCGCCACGGCGAGTGAGGGCGGACAAGAACCGGAGCGCGGCCGCGCCCGCTGGGGGCTTTTCGCTTCGGCCGGGGTTGCCAATGGGCCCCGGGTCGCGGGCCTTGCGGCCCTTGCCCGGGGTGACGCCGAGAGGGGGGGATCGCCCCCTTCCGCTGCCTCAGAACTCGCGCACGAGGTGCCCGTCGCCGACGGGGTACATGCGCGAGGGCGGGCGCTCCCAGCCGAGCGGCCGCACGGGGCTTCTGAGTTCATCGGTCAGAAGTCCGCCGCGTTTGCGACGTTCGGCGGGATCGGGGATCGGCACCGCGTCGATCAGCTTTTTCGTGTAGGGGTGCTGGGGATTGCGCAGCACCGCGTCGCGCGGACCGATTTCCACGATCTCGCCGAGCAGCATCACGGCGATGCGGTGGCTCACCCGCTCCACCACCGCGATGTCGTGGCTGATGAAGAGATAGGCGAGGCCGAGTTCGCGCTGAAGGTCGAGCATCAGGTTGACCACCTGCGCCTTGATCGAGGCATCGAGCGCGGAGACCGACTCGTCCGCCACGATGACACGCGGCTCGAGCGCCAGGCTGCGGGCGATGCAGATGCGCTGTCGCTGGCCACCGGAAAACTCGTGCGGGAAGCGCAGGGCGTGTTCCTCGTCGAGGCCGACGAGGCGCAGCAGTTCGGTGACCCTGTCGGGGATGTCCTCGTCCGGCAGCAAGCCGTGCACCCGGATGGGCTCGGCGATGGCGGACCCCACCGCCTGTCGCGGATTGAGCGAGCCGTAGGGGTCCTGGAAAATCATCTGCAGACGCTGGCGGGCGAGACGCAGTTCCGCATGGCCCTCGCTCATCAGGTTCCGCCCCTCGAAGAGGACCTCGCCGCCGGCCGGCTGCACCAGCTGAAGGATGGAGCGGCCGGTGGTGGACTTGCCGCAACCGCTTTCCCCCACCAGCGCCAGCGTTTCGCCGGCCGCCAGCTCAAGCGACACGTCTTCCACCGCGTGGACGTTGCCCACCGGCCGGTTGAGCAGACCGCCGCGAATGGTGAAGCGGGTGGTGAGGTTCTTCACCTGGAGGATGGGCTCGCCGCGTCTGTCCGGCTCGTTGCCGGGTTCCGGCCCGGCGCCCGTCTCGTCGAGCTTCGGAAACCGTCTCGGCGTCTTCGTGTCGCCGAGACCGCCAAGGCGGGGAACCGCGCCGAGCAGCATCTTCGTGTAGGAATGCCGTGGCGCCCTGAAGAGGTCGGCGACGGGGGCCTCCTCCACCTTGTCGCCGCGCAGCATGACCACGACCTTATCGGAAATCTCCGCCACCACGCCCATGTCGTGGGTGATGAACATGACCGCCATGCCGATCTCCTGCTGGAGTTCGCGGACAAGCTCCAGGATCTGCGCCTGGATGGTCACGTCGAGGGCGGTGGTGGGCTCGTCGGCGATGAGCAGCTTCGGCTGGCAGGCGAGCGCCATGGCGATCATCGCGCGCTGGCGCATACCGCCGGAAAACGAGTGCGGATACTCGCCGATGCGGCGTTTCGCGTCCGGAATGCGCACGAGATCGAACAGGCGCAGAACCTCGGTTTCCGCCTGCGCCTGGCTCATGCCGCGATGGCGACGCAGGGCCTCGGCGATCTGGAAGCCGATCTTGAGCACCGGATTGAGGCTGGTCATCGGCTCCTGGAAGATCATGCCGATGTCGCCGCCGCGCACGTCGCGCATGGCGGCCTCGTCGAGTGCCAGAAGCTCGGTGTCGCCAAGCTTCACCGAACCTTCGATGCGGCTGGTGCCTTCCTGCAGCAACCGCATGATCGAGAGCGCGGTGACGGACTTGCCCGAACCGCTCTCGCCGACGATGGCGACCGTCTCGCCCCTGGCGATGGTGAAGTCGAGGTCGCGCACGACCGGCTTCCACGCGCCGTCGACGCGGAAGGAGGTGGTCAGCCCCGAGACGCTGAGGATCTGGTCCATCACTGTTCCCCCTTCAGGCGCGGGTCGACCGCGTCACGCAGCCCGTCGCCGAGCAGGTTGAGCGCGAAGACGACGATGAGGATGGCGAGCGAGGGGAAGAGCGCGAGCCAGAAGCTGTCGAGAATGTTCTCGAAGCCCTCGCGGATCATTCCGCCCCAGGTCGCCGTCGGCGGGTTCACGCCAAGGCCGATGAAGGCGAGCGATGCCTCGACGCGGATGGCGGTGGCCAGCCACAGGGAGCCCATCACCAGCACTTCCGGCGCGATGTTGGGCAGGATGTGACGGAACATCAGCCGCGTGTGGGAATAGCCGAGCGCGTGCCCCGCCTCGATGAACTCGCGGTTCTTGACGGCGATCGTCGGCGCGCGCGCGATGCGCGAGAACGGCGGGATCGCGGTCAGGGCGATGGCGATGACGAGATTGCCGATCGAGGGGCCGAGCATGGCGACGACGATCAGGCCCAGGATCAGCGAGGGGAAGGCGAGCAGAACATCCATCACCTGCATGATGATGAGGTCGGTGCGACCGCCGAAATAGCCGGCGATCATGCCGATCAGCGTGCCGATCACCATGGCCGACCCGATGGCGAGCAGGCCGATGGTGAGCGAGATGCGTGCGCCCCAAAGGATGCGCGAAAGCGTGTCGCGGCCGTAGTAGTCGGTGCCGAACCAGTGCGCCTCCGACGGCGGCTTGAGGCGGTAGAGGATGTTCTGCTGCAGCGGGTCGTAGGGCGCGATCACCGGCGCCAGGATCGCCAGCAGCGCCACCACGAGGAAGACGGCGAGGCCGATCCAGGACGTCTTGTTGGCGTTGAAGGCCTTGTAGAGACCGCTGCCGACGGTGGCCAGCGCCAGGCGCCAGTAGGTGGCGCGGGAGGCGCGCCGGCGACCCGCGGAAATGGGGGGCGTGGTCATGAGTATTTGATCCTCGGGTCGATGAGGCCGTAGGTCAGGTCGGTGACCAGGTTCACCAGCACGACGATGAGGGTGTAGATCACCATCATGCCCTGCAGCATCGTGTAGTCGCGCTGGTTGAGCGCTCCGACGATGAGCTTGCCGAGGCCGGGACGGTTGAAGACGATCTCCGTCAGCACGGAATTGCCGATCAGGATGCCGAGATAGAGGCCGACGACGGTCACGACCGGGATCAGCGCGTTCCGCAGGCAGTGGCGCCAGACGATGATCGCGAAGGCGAGGCCCTTGGCCCTGGCCGTGCGCACATAGTCCTGGTTCAGGACCTCCAGCATGGCCGAGCGGGTCACGCGGGTGATGTAGGCCGCCATGATCAGGCCGAGATTGATGGCCGGCAGCGCCAGGTCCCGGAGCCGGTCGGCGAGGCTGGAGCCCTGCCCGGAGCTGATGACGGGGAACCAGCGGAGCTGGATGGAGAAGGCGAGCAGCAGCAGCACCGCCGAGACGAAGGCGGGGAAGGAAAGCCCGAGCAGGGAGCCGATGCGGGCGATGTAGTCGAACACGCGGTTGCGGCGCACGGCCGACCAGACGCCGATGGGCACGCCGACGACGATGCCGAGCACGAGGGCGGCGAGCGTCAGCTCGATGGTGGCGGGCAGGACCTTGAGGATTTCCTGGATCACCGGGCGGCCGGAGACCATGGACACGCCCCAGTCGCCGACGATCACGCCGCCGAGAAAGGCGACATACTGCTGGTAGAGGGGAACGTCGAGCCCCAGGCGCACGCGCATGGCCTCGAGGGCGGCCTCGCTCGCCTGGTCGCCGAGGATGGCGAGCGCGGGGTCGCCGGGCAGCACCCGGACGATGAAGAAGACGATGGTCAGCACGGCGAACAGCGTGATCGCCGCGAAGCCCAGTCGCTTGAGAATGAAGGCGGTCATTGGATCAGGGACCTCCGTCGCCGGCCGGAGGATCGCGCCACGCGGGCACGCCGGCGGATGAGAGCGCGGCCCGCCGGCCGGGCGGCTGCCCGGCCCGCGGTTGGCGCGTCGTCACTTGCCGGGAGGCGGTCCTGCCTCCCGGTGCGGAGCTGCCTTGTCCGATTACTCGGAGAAGGAGGCGATCTCGGTGACGGGCGGGCTGAGGTTCAGCGAGCCGTTCACCTCGACGCCGAGGTCGAGCGTGTCCTTCCAGGCCCAGAGCTGCATGCTCTGCACGATCGGCACGGCGCAGACCTCGTCCATGATCTTGCGCTGGGCCTCGGCCCAGTACTCGAGCTGCTTCTTCGGGTCCGTCTCGGTGCGGGCCGCCTCGATCTCCGCATCGGCCACGGCGCAATGGGAGAAGTTGGTGATGGCGGTCGGCGTGCCGACGATGGCGTCCGAATGGAAGAACTGGGACAGATACACGTCCGCGACGGGGAAGCGGGCGGCCGCGTAATGCGTCACCTGGCTCATGTCCTTGCGGATCTGCTCATGGAAGGTCGCGTGTTCCACCGTCTCGATCTCGAGGTTGATGTTCGCCTCGGACAACAGGGCCTGCAGGGCCTCCATGGTGGAGAGCATTCCCGGCAGCGTCGTATGGATCGCCTTGATCGTCACGCCGTCGGGATGTCCGGCCTCGGCGAGAAGCTCCTTGGCCTTCTCGATGGAATACTCGTAGGTCGGCACGTCGGCGGTGTAGCCGAGGTGACCTTCCGGCACCGGCGAAATGGCGGCGAGCGTCACGTCCGGACCCTTGAACTGGACCATGGCGTCACGGTTGACCGCATGAGCGATGGCCCGGCGCACGCGGATGTCGTCAAGCGGCGGCATGGTCATGTTGAGGTGGATGACGGACATCTCGCCCGGCTTCATCACCACGACCCTGGTGCCCGGAACGTCCTTGATGCGCTCGACCCAGGTCTGCTCCTGCTTGCCGTAGATCATGTCGATCTCGCCCGACTGAAAGGCGAGGTCGCGCGAGGCGTCGGAGGGGATGTAGCGGTAGAAGATCTCCTTGATCTTCGGTTCGCCGCGGAAATACTCCGGGTTCGCGACCAGCTTCACGTACTGCTGCGGCTGGTACTCGGCGAACATGAAGGGGCCGGTGCCGATGGGCGTGCGCTGGTATTCCTCGCCGAGCGCCTCGACCGCGTCCTGGCAGACGATGTTGCCGCCATGGTAGGGGACCAGAAGACCCAGCAGGCTCGGAACCTTCTCCTTGAGCTTGATGGTGACCTCGAGCGGGCCGGTGGCCTCCACGCTGTCGAAGGCGGTGTAGTCCTTGGAGAAGGACGACACGTCCGGATTGGCGGACCGGTTGAGCGAATAGACCACGTCCTCGGCGTCGATCTTGCCGTAGTCGCCGTGACACTCCACATCGTCGCGCAACTGGAACACCCAGGTCAGGCCGTCCTCGGAGGACGTCCAGCTCTTGGCGATGTCGGGCTCGATGAACTCGGGGCTCGCCTCGCCCGGCTTGATGCGCACCAGGCCGTTGAACATCCAGTGCAGCAGGCCCTTGTCCGGGGTCGAGGTGGCGACATGCGGGTCGAGCTTGCCGGCGTCGGCGCTGCCCATGCCCACGTTCAGCGTGGTGCCGGCGGCAAGCGCCGGGCTTGCGGCCATCAGGGCCGCGAGAGCAATTCCCAGTCTCGTCTTCATGGTTTCATCCTCTGGTCGTGGTCTTTCGGACCGTCTTTGCGGTCCTTGTCTTGAGCCCTCAGGAACGGCTGCTCCTCACAGCGTATCCTCAAGCCGGCAGTTCACCAGCATTTCCGCCATGGCTGCCGTGTTCGGCAGGGCCAGCGCCAGGGCGGTGATCTCGGCGAAATCGGCGGGGTCGATCATCTCTTCGCGGGTGATCTTGGTGACCCCGTCGGTCAGGTCGGTGGCGACGAAGCTCGGGCAGATGGCCGTGGCGCGCACGCCGTGGTCCCAGCCGATGCGGCGGGTGCCATGGGTCAGTGCCATCACCGCGTGCTTGGTCATGTTGTAGGCAATGTTCTCGTTGCGCACGCGTTTTCCCGAAAGCGAGGCGACATTGATGACCCGGCCCGAGCCGCACGCCTTCAGGTGCGGAAGGCAGATCCGGGTGAGAAAGAGCGGTCCCTTGACGTTGATCGCCCACAGCGCGTCGAGGTCTTCCTCCTCGCCCTCCTCGATGGAAAAGGTGTTCGAGGTGCCGGCGTTGTTGACGAGTGCGTCGAGGCGGGAAAAGCGGGCGAGCGTCGCGTCCAGCCATGTCGCGTGGGTCGCGCGGTCGGCGGCGTCGTAGCGGGCGCACACGAGACGGTCCGCCGGCGCGTCCGAAAGTGTGGAGGCGAGCGCGTTCGGATCGCGCGCGCCGGCGCTGACGCTGTAGCCCGCCTCGAGGAGCTTGCGGACAATCGCCAGGCCAATTCCCCGGCTTGCCCCCGACACCATCACGACGCGGCCATCAGGCTTCAGCATGTTGCTCTCCTCCTTCTTCGTGTGTCCTATCCGTGCAGCGTGAGCGGGGCGCTTTCGCGCGCGTCATCCCGGAAGCGGGAGAGGCGGAAGGGCGCGATATCGTGGTCGGGCGTTTCCCCGCAGGCGAGACGCGCGGCGATCTCGCCGGTGACCGGGCCGATGCCGAAGCCGTGGCCGGAGAAGCCGGCGGCGACGACGAGATTCTCCAGCCCCTCGGGCCGATCGAGAACGGGCAGGGCGTCGGGCGTGAGATCGAGCGCGCCGGCCCAGACCCCTTCAAGCTCCAGTCCGGCAAAGGCCGGGAGAACGGACGAGACCTTTTCGATCGTCTCGCGGATCGCGCGCAGACGCGGACGGATGGCGGGCCGCCCCGCCTCCTCGACGATCTCGCCGGGCCAGTCCTCGGCGCCGCTTGTCACGCGCAGGCGTCCCGAGAGCTCCTGGCGGGCGGCCATGTCGGCATTGGCGACGCCCAGAACGGGGGTGAGAAGCGGCTCCGCCGGGGTGCTGCGCAACACGGTGACCATGGGCCGGCGCAGCGGAACCCGGTGACCGAGCGGCGCAAGAAGGTCGTTGGCGAGGATGCCGGTCGCCAGGATCACCGTGCCCGGCGCATAGCTTGCCGTATCCGTCTCGACACCGGTCACGCGCCCTGCGTTCGCGCGAAGGCGGACAACCCTTTCACCGAAACGCAGCGTGGCGCCCAGGTCCCGGGCGCGCTCCAGAAAGGCGGTGACGGTGGCGACCGGGTCGGCGTGGCCGTCGCTGTCGCAGAAGGAGGCGGCGAGCACGCGTTCGGACAGATGCGGTGCGATCTCGCGCACCTCGGTGAGCGAGCCGAGCCAGGAGATGGGAAGGCCGGCCGCCGACTGGCTTTCGACCAGTGCGCGGATGGTCGCGATCTCGTCCTCGCTGCGCGCCAGGCGCAGGTTGCCGGAGCGCCTGTATCCGGTTTCGCGGCCGAGGCGCTCGTCGAGCTGTGCCCATTGCGCGACGGCGGCCCGGGCCAGCGGCAGTTCCGCCGGATGCCGGCCGGACTGGCGCACGCCCGCAAGCGTCCAGCCCGAGGCCATGGCGGCGGGGCCATAGGCGTCCACAACGGTGACACGATGTCCGGCCTCGCTCAGGACGAGGGCTGCGGCGGCCCCGGTTATCCCTGCGCCTATGACAAGGGTGTCGGTGGTCCGGGTGTTTGCGGTCCAGGTGTCGGTGCTCATGCCACCGCCTCTGCTTTTGCGCGCTTGCCGGAAAAGCGGGATAGCGCGAAGGGCGCCATGTCCACCATCGGCGCCTCGCCGCAGATCCTGTCCAGAACCAGCCGTGCCACGCCGGGGCCGATCCCGAAACCGTGGCCCGAAAGGCCGGTGGCGATGACGAGGCCGTCCCAGCCGGGTGGCTGGTCTATGACGGGAACCTCGTCGGGCATGACGTCGATCAGCCCGCCCCAGGTCTCTGCTATTTCCAGACCCTCAAGGCGCGGATGAAGGCTCTTGGCGGAGGCGAGCACGCGTTCCAGAAGCCTGGCGTCCGGGGTCGGGTCCATGACGCGCACGGCCTCGAAGGGCGTCGTTTCGTCCGCCTTCCAGCGCTGGTGTCCGAGGGGACCGAAGAAGTCCGGCCCGACGCGCAGCTTCATGATGCGCCAGCGCTCGGCCAGCACGGGAAGGAAGGCACGGAAATGGCGGAAGGCGGCGGGCACGAGCTGGAACTCGGCCGCGCCGGACCGCGCGATCGTGTAGCCGCCGTCCTGGCGCCGCCTCAGGGAGGCACGCCCCGCGCCAAGCGCGCCGGCGGTGACCTCGGGGCCGGGCGTCGTGCGCATGACCGAGGACTTCACCGCGAGCTGGGGCAGGCCGATGCCAAGGTTTTCAAGGAAGGTGCGCGACCACACGCCGCCGGCCAGAACCACCGTCTCGCAGGCGATCTCGCCGTGCTCGGTGACGACGGAGCGCACCTTGCCGCCGCTGCGCTCGACGCTCCTGACGGCGCAATTCTCCAGAACGGTCGCCCCCTGGCGGGCGGCGAGCCTGGCCATCGCCGGAACGGCCAGGGCGGGTTCGGCGGATGCGTCCGAGGCGGTGTGGAGCGCGCCCGCGAACTTGCGGTCGTTGCGCTTCAGCAGATCGTCGGTCTCCTGCGAGGAAAGAAGGCGCGAGCCGTGCGCGAAACCCCGGGTGGATTCAAGCCACTCCTCATGGCGGGCAAGCTCTTCATCGGTTTCGGCAAGATAGGTGATGCCGCGAATGCCGTATCCGATGTCCTCGCCAAGGCGGGCGGCGATGTCCTTCCACATCGCGGCGCTTTCGATCATCAGTTGCAATTCGCGCGGGTCGCGGCCGGCCTTGCGGATCCAGCCCCAGTTGCGCGACGACTGCTCGCCGGCAATGCGTCCCTTCTCGCACAGCACCACGGGGATGCCCCTGTCCGCGAGAAAAAGGGCGGTCACGACACCGACGATGCCGCCACCGATGACCACGACGTTCGTGCGCTCCGGCACGCGCAAGGCTTCGACCATCTCGCCCCCTCAGTTCCACCCCGAACGGATGACCTTGCAAGAGTGCGAAGGGGGCGCATATAACGCAAATACCGTTTTCTTACTTATATATGCGGAAATATTATAGTGGTGGCATTATCCCAGCGTTCTCTTGAGGCTTTCCGGGCGGTGATGCGCACGGGAACCGTGTCCGCGGCGGCCGAGGAACTGGCGATTTCCCAACCCGCCGTGAGCCGTCTTATCCGGGATCTGGAGGATCGCCTCGATCTCTCCCTCTTCGGACGACGTGGCGGACGGGTGGTCGCGACCCGCGAGGCGCATGAGCTCTGGACGGAGGTGGAGCGCAGCTTCATCGGCCTGGGGGCGATCGAGCGGGCGGCGGCGCAGATCCGCCAAGGATACCGGGCGACGCTCACGATTGCCGCCGCGCCGGCCATTGCCCAGTCTGCGCTGCCGGCGGTGATCGCTCAACTTCTGCGGGAAAGGCCGGAGTTCCGGGCGGAGTTTCTCTCCATGACGACGCTGCCGGTGGTGCGTCAGGTGGCGCTGCGCCAGTGCCAGATCGGTTTCGGCATTCCGACCCAGCACAAATACGAGATCGATGTGGTGCGGGCGGGTGCGGTGCCGTTTCGCTTCATTGCGCCGGCGGGGCATCCTCTCGGGGCCCTGGAGAGCGTGCGGGTGGAGGACCTGTCAGGCGTCGATTTCGTCGGCTTTGTCGACAGCACGATGTCGGGACGCGCCTTCGACCGGCTGTTCGCCACCATGCGCGATCCCCCGGTGCAGAAGATGAAGTCCTACCTCTCGCATATCGTCTCGGCGCTTGTTATGCGCGGCATCGGGGTCGGCATTGTCGACGCCTTCACGGCCGAGGATCATGCGCGCATGGGCGGCATCGTGCGACCGCTGGAGATCGCGGAGCGGTTCGAATACTCGATCATCAAGCCGCATGATGAAAAGCTCTCCGCCGAGGCGCTGTTCCTCGTGGAGACCTTCGAGGAGCATGTCACGACCTATCGGGACGCGTGATCGCGGGCACCGACGTGCCCTCCCATGAGAAGCACCATGTGTCGCCCTGCCTGACGTTTTGCACCAGATGTGGACGGAAGGCGGCGAGACAGGTGCCGCCGGAGTGGCGAAGGGAGGGGTAGAGCACGCCGTTGCCGCCGGCGGCGAGCAGGGCGCCGGCAAGGGCCTGTCCGGCCGGGTAGGCGGTCGCGGGATCCGGGTCGAGGGCAGCAATCCCGGATCCCGGCGGGATCTCGTGAAAATCGGTGGTGAAGCCGGCGACGAGTTCGCGATAGAGGGTGCGATTGACGAAAACGCCGGTTGCCTCGAGCTCACGCGTCAGGTGCCAGGCGACCTCGGTCTGTGCCGTCGCGACGGCGAGCGGCCCCCAGGCGGCATACCAGGCGCCGCGCTCCGGGCCGTTGAAGCGGTTTCCTCCGGGGCGGGTGTAGCAGAAGGCGGCGTTGACCAGCGTGTGGCCATATCCGTCCGCCTCTGAAAGAAGCTCGTCCGGATCGAGTCCGGCGGGAAGCGCGACGGCGGGCGTGCGGCGCGGCGAGGTCAGTCCCTCCAGCATCTCCAGAACCTCAAGGTCCTGTGCCGTGTCGGCAAGCGGCGCCATGGCCGGCTCGTCGATATAGGCGGTGGAGATGAGGCGGATGGTGTCCGGTTCGGTGAAGGGACGCTGCCGCAGAGACCCAAGCGCGCTCACGCGCCGCCCCGCAGGGCGTCGATGTGCTGGCGCACGCGCATCATGGCGGGGATGCCTCCCTCGCGCATGAGATCGACCGGGCGCTTGCCGCCGAAATGCGCGCCCGCATTCGCCGTCGCGGGCCAGCCCGTCGCGAGCGGGCCGTTGAAGAGCAGGCGCAGGCCCTTGTAGAGGCCGACGATGAGGCTCGCGCGGGTCACCTTGTCCTGGTCGAGACGGCCCTTGTAGGTCCCGGCCTTCATGCGTCCCCAGGTGGCGGAGGGGACGTCGAAAAGGGCGGCGGCCTCCGCATTGGTGAGGCTCCACGCCTCGCAGGCGCGCACCACCGCCTTGACGATCGCGGCGACGGCACCGGGATCGGTGACCGGCATCACGCCGGCGGAACGGTCTGGCTGAATGCGGACCACGGCGGACATCGGAAATTCTCCATGGCAAGCGAACTAGAGAAATCATACCATATGATGTAGCCTGTGTCATCATATGATTGATGCAGGGCCGCAAGAGAAAGGGCCGGCGCTGGGCCGGCCCTTTCCTGGTCTTCATGTCATACGGTGTGGTTTCAGGCCGCGCGCGACAGCGTCGTATCCCCGGAAGCGCTGTCCGCGGCCGCGTCCTCGCAGAACCGGGCATGGAGGGCGCGGATGGCCGCATCCATCTTGTCGGCGGCGATGACGAACTGCACGTCCACGCGCCGGCCGGTGTCCTGCGACGAGATCACCTCGATGCCGGCGGCGTCGAGCGCCTGCAGGCCGTTGAGGGGCACGCGCAGGCCGCTGAGGTCACGGCCGATGACCGAGACGATGGACGCGCGGCGGCTGGTGACGCGGGCCGAGGGATAACGCGCCTTCAGGTCCTTCTCCACCCGGCGCAGGATCTTCAGCGGGGCCTCGACGTGATGGACGATGGTGTTGGCGTTCGAGGTCTTGGAGACGATGCGCACCTGGTGACGCGTCAGCACCTCCAGGATCGCGGCGTCGTAGCCCTTCACGCCGACCATGTCCTGCTCGAAAAGCTCGAGCGAGGTCACGGGCAGGCCGGTCACCAGCTCGACGCTGGAGCTTTCCGACGGCTCGGCGTCGATGAGCGTGCCCGGATCCTCCGGTTCGAAGGCATTGGTCACGCGCAGCGGCACGCCTGCCTGGCGCAGCGTCTTGGCGGCATTGGGATGGATCGCCTCCATGCCCATGTTGGAAAGCTGGTCGGCGACGTCGTAGTTCGTCCGGCCGATCTTGCGCACGCGGTCCTCGCCCACCAGGCGCGGGTCGGCGCTGGAAAGATGGAACTCCTTGTGAATGATGGCCTCGCGCGCCTGCGTCTGGGCGGCAAGCACGGCGAAGGTCACCTCGGAGTAGCCGCGGTCGTACTCGCGCATCAGGCCTTCGCGGCACTGGGCGTAGCCGGTGACGATCGGCAGCTCGCGCGTGAGATCGATGTCGTCGAACGCCTCCTCGATGCGCTGCTCGAGCGTCGGCTGGTTCTCGTCGCGCCAGCCGGAAAGGTCCACCGCGCGGGCGTTGACGCCGCGCCGGCGCAGCATCAGCGCCAGGCAGGTGGCCGAATGGGCCTCGCCCAGGCCGGCCAGCAGCTCGCGGATCGTCTGCATGTGTTCGGACAGGTGAAAATGGCCGTAGGAGCAGAGGCGCTGCAGGTCGATCAGGCAACCGCGCGCGCCTTCGATGCGCTCGCGCACGAAGTCGTCGGCGTCCTTGCGGTCGGCCGCCTCGTCGAACATCTCGGCGTTGATCTCGCGCATCGCCCTGGCGACGCCGTCCAGCGCCTCGATCCAGCCATGGTGCTCGTCGGCATCGGCGAAGAGGGCATAGACGCCCGGCGCGCCGGACTTCTTGTCCTCGAGCAGCAGGTTGGTGACGCCTCCGAAGGCGGAGACGACGAAGGCGCGGCCGTAGAGGGTGTCTTCGTCGCGGTCACCGATCAGAATCGTGTCGATGAGCTCGCGCGCGCGGCTCATGGACGTCCCGCCGATCTTCTCGACCGTGTGTCCCATGCCGGGCGCACGCGAGGCGTCCTCGGTGTCGGTTTCAAGGGTCTTTCGGGCAGCGGTGTCGGTCATGCTGAAGCTCAAGGTCCTGTCGTGAGGGGCGAGAGGGGGACGCTTGACGTCCCCCTCTGCGTGTCGGTCATGGCGCGCCGGTGGGCGCGCGTCGAAGCTGGCCTCCTCAGGCCGCCTCGGTGTCGGCGGCGTAGGAGCCGTCCGCGCGGTGCACTTCCTTGCCGGTGACCGGCGGATTGAAGCAGCACGCCATGTGCAGCTCGGTCTTGGCCGTCAGGATGTGCTCGTCATGCTTGTCGAGCGCATACATGACACCGGGACGGATCTCGTGGGTCTCGCCGGTGGCGATGTCCGTGATCGAGCCCTCGCCGGCCATGCAGTAGACGCTCTCGAAGTGGTTCTTGTAATGGAACCTGTGCTCGCTTCCCGCCTCCAGAATGGTGATGTGGAAGCTGAAGCCCATGTTGTCGTCCTTGAGCAGGAGGCGGACGCTGGTCCAGCGCTCGTTGCTCACTTCGCGTTCGGTGTTACGCACCTTGTTGAAGTCGCGAATGATCATGTCGTTTGTTACTCCGCTGCGATACGGGTGGATTCCATGCGCTGGTCGACAGCCTCCTCGAGGATGTCGAGCCCGCGCGTGAACAGGTCGAGATCGATGTTGAGCGGTGCGAGCACCTTGACGACCTCGTCATGGGCGCCGGAGGTCTCGATGATGAGACCTTCCGCGAAACACGCCTTGCAGATTTCCGAGGCGAGGTCGCCCGAACCGACGTCGACGCCGCGCATCATGCCGCGCCCCTTGAGGCGCGAGCCGGGGATGCGCTTGGAGATGCGCGTCAGGCGCTCCTCGAGAAGCTTGGCGCGCGCCTCGGCGCCCTCACGGAACGCATCGTCCGCCCAATAGGTCTCGAGCGCCGCACGGGCGGTCACGAAGGCATGGTTGTTGCCGCGGAACGTGCCATTGTGCTCGGCCGGGCCGAGGACGTCATGCTCCGGGCGCACCAGAACGGCGGCCAGCGGCAGGCCGAAGCCCGACAGCGACTTGGCCATGGTGACCAGATCCGGCTTCACGTCCATTCCGTCGAAGGAGAAGAAGCCACCGGTCCGGCCGCAGCCGGCCTGGATGTCGTCGATGATCAGCAGGGCCCCATGGGCGCGGGCGATCTCGGCGATGCGCTTGACCCACTCGGGACGCGCGGCGTTGAGGCCGCCTTCGCCCTGCACCACCTCGAGGATGATCGCGGCCGGAGCCTCGATACCGCTGGAGGGATTGGAGAGCATCGTCTCGAGCATCTCGGCCGTGTCGACCTCGTCACCCAGGCTGCCGTCGTAGGGCATCCGCGTCACGCCACCAAGGCCCATGCCCGCGCCGCCGCGATGATAGCCGTTGCCGGTGGCGGCAAGCGCGCCGAGCGTCACGCCGTGAAAGCCGTTGGTGAAGGCGATCACATTGGTGCGGCCGGTGGCCTTGCGGGCGATCTTCATGGCCGCCTCGACGGCGTTCGCGCCCGTCGGACCCATGAACATCATGCGGTGGTCCATGCCGCGCGGACGCAGGATGCGCTCCTCGAAGCTCTCGAGGAACCGCGCCTTGGCGCCGGTGTGCATGTCCAGGCCGTGGGTCACGCCGTCGGCGGTGATGTAGTCCACCAGCGCCTGTTTCATGACCGGATCGTTGTGCCCGTAGTTGAGCGAGGAGCAGCCGGCGAGAAAGTCGATGTACTCGCGCCCGTCCGCGCCCTTCAGGAGCGCGCCGCGCCCGCTTTCGAACACGGTGGGGAAGCTGCGGCAGTAGCTGCGTGCCTCGGATTCGCGGCGTGCGAAGATGGCACGGTCGTCGTTCACGACAGTCGTCATGATCGTCCTCATTGTCTGGAACTGAAAAGGGGAGCGGCCTGCGCGGCTGGTCGACGCGCCTCAGGCGGCGCGGCGAGCGGCCTCGGCGAAGCTGATCGTCACCATGTGCTCGGTCGCATGCTCGCCGTCGAAATGCGCCTCGCGGCGGAAGTACGGCTCGCGGTCGAGCGATGCGCCCTGGCGGCGCGCGAAGGAGGTGAAGAGACCCCAGCTCGCCTCGTTGTCGGCGGTGATGGTGGTCTTGAGCGCGGTGACACCGTCGCACGCGTCCCGCTCGAGCACCTCGGCGAGGAGGCGCTTGGCAAGGCCCTTGCCCTTGGCGGCGTCGGAGACGGCGACCTGCCAGATGAACAGCGTCTCGGAATCATCCGGGAGCACATAGCCGGACACCCAGCCAACGACCTCGCCGGCGCGCTCGGCGACGACACAGGTATCGGCGAAGTGATCGCATTGCAGGAGGTTGCAATACATCGAGTTCTCGTCGAGCGGCGCGCAGCTGGCGATCAGCCGCCAGATGGCGGCCCCGTCCTCTGCGCGCGGGCGTCGGAGAGTGATGTCGTCGTCTTTGTTCAAGGCAGTCTTCAATGTCCCGAGCGTCATGGCTTCCTCTCGCTTGTTTGGGCGAGATAATATGGCCATCGAAGCAGTTTTCAACCCCCGCACCCCAAGATCGTTGAAAACACTATGAAAAATATTACGTTTTTCGATTCATTCGCCCGGCGAAAATTCGATTATCGAAATATGCTCGCTCTGGTAACAAGGGGTATAAGGGGGTGCCATGGAAGACCGGGTGCAAACGAGCCTCATTGCCTTGAGGCGCATCTTGCGTGCGACGGAACTCAACGCGCGGACACTGGCGCGCGCTACGGGCCTGACGACGCCGCAGTTCATTGTTCTGTCTATCGTTTCGGAGGCTGGTGAGACGACGCCGAAGGCCATCGCGGCCCGTGCCGGCGTCGGCCAGGCAACGGCCACCGCACTGCTCGACAAGCTGGAGGCGCGCGGTCTCATCACGCGCTCGCGCGGAAGCACCGACAGGCGAATCGTCTGGGTGCGGGCAACCGATGCCGGACGCGAGATGCTGACCTCGGCACCCGACCCCCTGCATCAGGTCTTCGAGCAGCAGTTCGCGAAGCTGCGCGACTGGGAGCAGGCGATGATCGTCGCGTCGCTGGAGCGTATCGGCGACATGCTGAACGCCGGCGGCATCGATGCTTCGCCGTTGCTGGACGTCGGCCCGGTCGACCGGAAATAGCCGGCAGGCAATTGCCGTCCTTCGCCGCGTTTGTGGGTCCACGCCCTGGCGTCGGCGGGTCAGCCGTGCCCGGGTGCCCCCGCTGTCATGCGGGCGGCCGCGTCCGCGGCATCGGGATCCTCCAGGATATCCAGAAGGAACGCGGCGATCGGGTCGAGCCCGGCGGGGTAGAGCGCGTGAATGACGCGCGGACGCTCGTGCCGGGCGATAACGACGCCGGCCTCCTTCAAAAGCCGCAGGTGCTCGGAGACGGTCGACTGGGCAAGCCCGATCTCGGCGACGATCTCGCCCGCCGACAAGGGGCCCTCACGCAGCAGCAGACGCAGGATCCCAAGGCGCGCGGGGTGGCCGAGCGCCCGTCCCACGGCGGCGATCCGCGCGTCGCCTTCCGCGTCGGGATCCGGTCGGGACTGTTCGCTTGCCATGACGCCCTCCGCTTATCGTCGAAGCACGATAAAGCTGCGATCATACGGACGCAAGGGTGCTCCCGGAGATCCGGCGTCAGAGCACCGCGCCGACCTGCCAGGGCACGAACTCGTTGTCGCCCAGTCCCAGCGCCTCGGAGCATGTGGTCTCGCCGGACGCGACCGCAAGGACGCGTGCCAGGATCTCGCGGCCCTTGGCGTCCTGATTGCTGGCGCCGCTGAGAATCTCGCCGGCGTTGATGTCCATGTCGTCCGGCATCGCGCGATAAAGCACCTCGTTGGTTGCCACCTTGATCGTCGGCGCGGGCTTGGAGCCGAACGCGGATCCGCGTCCGGTCGTGAAGACCAGCACCTGGCAGCCGCCGGCGATCTGTCCGGTTGCGGAGACGGGGTCGTAGCCGGGCGTATCCATGAAGACGAGGCCGGAGCCGGCAATGCGCTCGCCATAGGCAAGAACGTCGGCAAGAGGGGTGCTGCCGCCCTTGGCGACGGCGCCCAGCGACTTCTCCAGAATGGTTGTCAGGCCGCCGGCCTTGTTGCCCGGGCTCGGGTTCTGGTCGAGCGAGGCGCCGTTCATGGCCGCGTATTCCTCCCACCAGCGGATGCGTGCGAGAAGCTTCTCGGCAACCTCGGGCGAGGCGGCACGGCGCAGGAGAAGCTGCTCCGCGCCATAGATCTCCGGGGTTTCGGACAGGACCGCCGTGCCGCCCTGCGCGACCAGCAGGTCGCAGGCCCGTCCCAGCGCCGGATTGGCGGTGATGCCGGAATAGCCGTCGGAGCCGCCGCACTGCAACGCCAGGCGCAGGGCGGAGGCCGGTGCCTGCTCGCGCCGGGCCTTGCCGACCTCGGGCAGAAGGTCCTTCACCATGGCGATGATGCGCTCGATGGTGGCGCGGGTGCCGCCGCTGTCCTGGATGGTCAGCCCGTGGAAGCGCGATGTGTCGCCGCCGTAGAGCGCTTCCATGCGCGCCACCTGCATGACCTCGCAGCCGAGCCCGACGAAAACGGTCGCACCGACGTTGGGGTGGGTCGCGTGGCCCCACAGAACGCGCTGCAGGTTTTCCCAGCCGGGGCCCTTGTCCGACATGCCGCAGCCCGTGCCGTGGGCAAAGGCGACGACGCCATCGACCGTGGGGTGGTCCTCGAAGAGGCCGGAGGCGTTGAGGATGTCGGCGGCGCGGCGGATCACGGTGGCCGAACAGTTCACCGTGGCGACCAGCGCGATGTAGTTGCGCGTACCGAAAACGCCGTTGCCACGGTGGTAGCCCATGAAATGCCGGGGCTGTTCGCCGGCGGGAACGGCCGCGCGGGCGGCTTCCAGGTCGGCGCCGATGTCATAGGTGCGTTCGTGCGCGCCGATTTCGCAATTGTGGCTGTGCACATGGGCGCCGGCGGGAATGTCCTCGACGGCGTAGCCGATGATCTGTCCGTACTTGAGGATGGGCTCGCCCCTGGAGATCGCGGCGCGCGCGATCTTGTGACCGGCGGAGACGCCGCCCGAAAGCGGCGCGCCGAGGCCGAGCGGATCGGCACCGGCGGGCTGGCGTTCGGTGAGGATGGCCACGCTGTCCCTGTCGGACAGCACGATATGGCTAGCCATGAAATGTCGTTCCCTGATGTGAAAGGGCGCTCATCACGCCGCGCAGCTCCGCGAGCCCGCGCATGCGTCCGATGAGGGGATAGCCCGGATGGGTGTCGCGTCCGGCGTCGGACAGAAGCTCGTGACCGTGATCGGGGCGGAAGGGGATTTCGTGGTCGTCCCGGCCTTCGGATCGCCGCCGGCGCTCCTCGGAAAGAAGGACGCCGCACAGTGCCACCATGTCGGTGTCGCCCGCAAGGTGCGCGGCTTCCTCGAAGCTGCCGTCCGGCTCCTTCGCCACGTTGCGCAGATGGGCGAAATGGATCCGGTCCGCGAAGCGGCGTGCGATGGCGGGAACGTCGTTGGCCGGATTGGCGCCGAGCGAGCCGGAGCACAGCGTCAGCCCGTTGGCGTGTTCCTCGCGGTGGCCGAGGACGAAGGCGATGTCGTCGGCATCGGAGACGATGCGCGGCAGGCCCAGCAGGTCGCGGGGCGGGTCGTCCGGATGCACGCAGAAGCGCATTCCAAGATCCTCGGCCGCCGGGATCACCTCGTCCAGGAAGCGGGCGAAGTTGCGGCGCAGGGTGGTGGCGTCGATGCCCGTCCAGTCGGCAAGTGCCGCCCGCAGGCCCGGAATGTCGTAACGGTCGTAGGCGCCGGGGAGGCCGGCCATGACGGCGGCGAGCAGCCGTTCGCGGTCCTCCCCGCTCGAGGCGTCGTACCAGTCCCGGGCCTTCAGGCGGGTTTCCGCCGGGTAGTCGTTTTCCGCCTCGCCGCGCTCGAGCATGAAGAGTTCGAGGGCGCACATCTCGACCATGTCGAAGCGCAGGCATGTGCCGCCGCGCGCGACCGGGCTGCGGAGCCGCGTGCGCGTCCAGTCGATGAGCGGCATGAAATTGTAGCAGATCGTGCGCACGCCCGCGGCGGCGAGGTTCGCCATGGACTGACGGTAGTTGGCGAAGAGCGCGTCAAGCTTCCCGTCGCCGCGCTTGATGCGCTCATGCACGGGCAGGCTTTCCACCACGGCCCACTCAAGGCCCAGGTCCGCGTTGGCGACGAGGCGCTTGCGCGCCTCGATCGCCTCGGGGGTCCAGACCTCGCCGTAGGGGATCTCGTGGAGAGCCGTCACGATGCCGCTGGCACCGGTCTGTGCGATCTCCTGAAGGCCGATCCGGTCAAGCGGGCCGTACCAGCGCCAGCTTTCACGCATGGCAGCTCTCGACCATGGCGCGCGCGCCCTTTTCGGCAAGGCCGGCGTAGGCGGTCGCGAGGCGCTCGCGGAAGTCGGCGTTGTCACGCAGCTCCGCCGGGAACACCTCCGCGACGCCGAGAAGCGCCATGGCCTTGCCGCGCGGATCCGGGGCGGCATCGCTGAGCGCCTTGAGCTTTTCGGCCATCGGGTCGCGCACGTCGATCGCGGCGCCCTTTTCGTCGGTGCCTCCGACGTAGCGCATCCATGCGGTGACCGCGAGGGTGAGGCCGGACATGGCGCGCCCGGCGGCAAGGCCCTCGGCGAGCTGGGTCAGGATGCGCTGGGGAAGCTTTTGCGAGCCGTCCATGGCGATCTGCCATGTGCGGTGACGAATGCCGGGGTTGGCATAGCGTGCGAGCAGCGCGCGGGAGTAGTCCGTCAGCGAGACACCCGGCGGCGGCGTGAGACCGGGGATGATCTCCTCGTCCCAGACGCGGGTGACGAAGCGGGCGAAGGCCTCGTCGGCGACCGTCTCGGCGATGGTCTCGTGACCGGCGAGATAGCCCAGATAGGCAAGCGTGGAATGGGTGCCGTTCAGGCACCGCAGCTTCATCGCCTCGTAGGGGGCCACGTCCTCGACCAGTTCCACGCCGACGGCGCCCAGGTCGGGACGCATCCCGTCCACGAAATCATCCTCGATGACCCACTGGCGGAATGGCTCGTGCAACACGGGGCTCTCGTCGCGCCTGCCGGTGAGCTCCGCCACGCGGTCGAGATCCTCGTCCTTGGTGGCGGGAACGATGCGGTCGACCATGGTTGCCGGGAAGCTGCCCTCCTTTTCGATCCAGGCGGCGAGGTTGGGATCGACGAGGGCCGCGAGATCGAGCACGACGCCACGCAGCAGGTGACCGTTGTCGGGCAGGTTGTCGCAGCTCATCACCGTGAACGGCGGCAGGCCGGCCGCGCGGCGTGCGGCCAGCGCGCGCACGATGAAGCCGGGCGCGGAGGAGGGGCGCTCGGGGTTGGCGAGATCGGCCTTGATGTCGGGATGGTCCCGCATCAGGCGTCCGGTCGCCGGCTCATGGCAGTAGCCCTTTTCGGTGACCGTCAGCGAGACGATCCTGACGCCCGGAGCCGCCATGGCGGCGACCACGGCCGCCGGGTCCTCCGGCGCGACGAGCACGTTCTCGATCACCTCGATGACGCGCGGGTGCTCGCCGTCGGGTCCAAGCTCGAGCGCGGTGTAGGCGTAGCCCTGCGGCGCCAGCCGGTCACGCTGGTCGGGGCGTTTGAGGGACACGCCGGTGATGCCCCAGTCGCCGCCGGAGGCGGCCATGGCCTCGGCGATGTAGATTGCGCCATGGGCGCGGAAAAAGGCGCCAAGGCCCAGGTGCACGATGCCAACGCCCGGGCGGGTATCGTTCGAACGGGTCAGGCGGGGATAATCAGCGGGCAAGCCAGCCTCCATCAACGGGAATCACGGTGCCGTGGATATAGCGCGCGGCGGGCGAGCACAGGAAGGCCGCCGTGCCGCCAATGTCTTCGGGTTCTCCCCAGCGCCCTGCGGGGATGCGCTCCAGGATGGCGCGGCTGCGCTCGGGGTCGGCGCGCAGCGCCTCGGTGTTGTTGGTGGCGATGTAGCCGGGCGCGATGGCGTTGACGTTGATGCCCTTCGCCGCCCACTCGTTGGCGAGGATCTTCGTCACGCCCGCGACACCGTGCTTGGCGGCGGTGTAGGACGCGACGCGAATGCCGCCCTGGAAGGACAGCAGCGAGGCGATGTTGACCACGGACCCGCCTTCCCCGCGCGCCAGCAGCGCCCTAGCGAAGGACTGGGTGGTGAAGAACAGCGCCTTCAGGTTCACGTCCATGACCGCGTCCCAGTCGTCCTCGGAAAGGTCCGTGCTGTCGGCGCGGCGGATGATGCCGGCGTTGTTGACCAGGATCGAATAATCCGCGTCGTCGAACAGCTCGCGCGCGGCCATGGGATCGGCGAAGTCGAGATGAAGCTCCTGGCCCCGGCCACCGGCCGCGACGATGGCGGCCAGCGTCTCGTCGCAGCCGCGCCGGCCCGCGCAGGTGACCTCGGCGCCGGCGGAGGCCATCGCGACGGCGATGGCCTGGCCGATGCCGGTGTTGGCGCCGGTGACAAGCGCCTTGCGGCCGCTCAGGGAGAACAGGCCGCTCATTTCATGTCTCCCATGGAGACGAAGTCCATGTCGGTGTAATCGACGTTGTCGCCGGCCATGGCCCAGATGAAGGTGTAGCCGCCTGTGCCCGCGCCGCAGTGCACCGACCAGGGCGGGGAGAGGGCACCTTCCTCGTTGGCCAGCACCATGTGCCGCGTCTCGTCGGGCTCGCCCATGACGTGAAGGATGCGCTGGTCCGGATCCATGTTGAAGTAGAGATACGCCTCCATGCGCCGGTCGTGGATGTGGGCTGGCATGGTGTTCCACACCGAGCCGTCCTCGAGCGTGGTGTAGCCCAGCACGAGCTGGCAGCTCTCCATGACGAGCGGATGCACGAACTGGTTGATGGTGCGCTTGTTGGAGGTCTCGACCGCGCCCAGCTTCACGGCGTTGGATTCCGCCAGCGTGATGCGGCGCGAGGGCAGCGCGCGGTGCGCCGGCGCGGAGGTGATGTAGAAGCGCCCGCCGCCGGAGAAGGTGACCGCGCCCGTGCCCATGCCGAGATAGAGCACGTCGCCGCGTCCGAGTTCGTAGGACGTATCGTTCGCCTCGACCGTTCCGGTATCGCCGATGTTGACCACCGCCATCTCGCGACGCTCCAGGAAGGTCGTCGTGCGGGTCTCGTCCACCTGGTCGAGGGTGAGCGTGCCGGTGCCGGGTACGGCTCCTCCGACAACCATGCGGTCATAGTGGGTGTAGACGAGGCGGATCTCCCCGTCGGCGAAGATGTCCGCGACACGGAAGTGCCGGCGCAGCGTGTCGGTGTCCATGGTCTTCGCATGGTCCTGATGCACGGCGTGGCGGGTCTCGACGGTCAGCATGGTGTGTCCTTTCGCAAGGCGGGACGCGGCGTCGGCTTCAGAGGAAGTCGTCGCGGCGCGGGGTGAAAGTGTCGATGAGGCGGCCCGCGCTCAGGCAGGCGCAGCCATGTTCGGCCCCGGAGGGAATCACGAAACTGTCGCCCGGTCCGACCTCGAAGGTCTCGCCGGAGATCGTGAAGGCGAAGCGGCCCGCCTCGACGTAGGTCGACTGGACATGCGGATGGGAATGCAGCGTTCCCTTCGCCCCCTCCTCGAAGGTGAAGGAGACGACCATCAGGTCCGGAGCGTCGGCGAGCACCTGTCGGGTGACGCCGGGGTCCGCCGGAACGGGCTTGAAGCTTCGCACGTGTGTCATGGTCCGACCTTTGCGGGATCAGTGGAACAGCGACGGCAGCCACAGGGACAGCGCCGGCACATAGGTGACGAGGATGAGCGTCGCGACGGCGGCGAAGTAGAACGGCCAGATCGTGCGAACGGCCTGCCACACGGATATGCGGCCCACCGCGCAGCCCACGAAAAGCACCGCGCCGACGGGTGGCGTGCACAGGCCGATGCCCAGGTTGAGGATCAGGATGACGCCGAAGTGCACGGGGTCGACGCCGAAGGCCTGGGCGACGGGCAGGAAGATCGGCGTGGTGATGACGATCAGCGGGCTCATGTCCATGAAGGTGCCGAGAAACAGCAGCAGCACGTTGATGAGCAGCAGCACGATGATCGGGTTCTCCGAGACGTGCTGCATGAGCTGAACCAGCGTGCCGGGCACCCGCAGATAGGCCAGCAGCCAGCCGAAGGACGCCGCGCAGCCGATCACCAGCAGCACCATGGCGGTGGTCCGCACGGCCGCCGTCGTCGCGCCGACGAAGGCGTTCCAGTTCATGGTGCGATAGGCGACGACCGTCACGAGCAGCGCGTAGACCACGGCCACGCAGGAGCTTTCCGAGGCGGTGAAGATGCCCGAGCGCACGCCGCCGAAGATGATGGCGATGAGCATGATGCCGGGAATGGCGTTCACGAACAGCGCGCCCACCATGCCCCAGCCGCCGAAGGGCTCCACCGGATAGCCGCGCTTTTTCGCCATGTACCAGGCCGCCACCATGAGGCTGAGCGCCAGCATCAGGCCGGGCAGGATGCCGGCGGTGAACAGGTCGGCGATGGAGATCCGCCCGCCCGCGGAGATCGAGTAGATGATCATGTTGTGGGAGGGCGGCAGCATCAGCGCGATGATGGAGGACAGCACGGTGACGTTGACGCCGTAGTCGACGTCGTAGCCGCGCTCCTTCATCTGCGGGATCATCAGGCCGCCGATGGCCGACGCGTCGGCCGCTGCCGAGCCTGAAATGCCGCCGAACAGCACCGACGCGGTGATGTTCACCTGCCCAAGCCCGCCGCGCAAATGGCCGACGAGCGAGCCCGCCAGCGCCACCAGGCGGCGGGCGATGTCGCCGCGTACCATGAGTTCGCCGGCGTAGATGAAGAAGGGGATCGCCATCAGCGCGAAGACCGAGACGCCTGAGTTCAGGCGCTGGAAGACGACGACCGGCGGCAGGCCGATGTGGACGATGGTGGCGAAGGACGCGACGCCGAGGCAGAAGGCCACGGGCGTGCCGATGAGAAGCAGGACCGAGAAGGTCCCGAACAGGACGAGAAGTTCCACGGTCTTACGTCTCCGGATCGGTTTCGCCGAAGCGGGCCGTCGGCAGACCGGCGGCGCGGCGGGCGAGACGCTCGAGCGAGAACAGGACGATGAGGATGCCGCCGGCGACCAGCGGCAGGAAATCGAAGGCGCCGGATATGCCGAGCGAGGGCAGCTTGTTGCCGGCGGTCTTTTCCGCGAGCTCGGCGCCGAACCAGATCATGCCGACGCCGAAGGCGATGACGACGGCGTCCGAGACGGAGTAGAGCGCGAGTTTCGCGCGCTGCGGCAGCACGTAGAGCAGCACGTCGAAGGAAAGGTGATAGCCTTCCCGGATGCCGACGGCGGCACCGAGAAAGATGAACCAGCCCATGAGCATCACAGAGGCGGGTTCGGTCCACGCCTGACTGTCGTTGAGCACGTAGCGGAAAAAGACCTGGATGGTGATGAAAGCCGTCATCAGCACCAGGCCCGCGGCGGAGGCCCAAAGCGCCACCCGCGCTGTCAGCCCGGTCGCCCTGGCGACACGGGTCATCAGGATCTGCACGTCATTGCCCTCCCGGCACGGGACGGGCCGCGGCACGCTGGTGCGCCGCGGCCCGCCGGGGCTGCTGGTCGCTTACTTCGTCGCCTGGATGCGGGCGACGAGATCCTTCAGCTTGTCGGAGGTCACGTACTTCTCGTAGACCGGCTTCATCGCCTCGATGAAGGGCGTCTTGTCGATTTCGGTGATCACCTCGACGCCGGACTCGCGCACCTTGGCCTCCGAGGCGGCTTCGCGCTCGGCCCACAGCTTGCGCATGTGGGGGACGGAGTCCTTTGCCGCCTGACGGACGATCTTCTGGTCTTCCTCGGACAGCTTGTCCCAGGTCTTCTTCGACATCACGAGCACTTCCGGCACGATCAGGTGCTGGTCGAGCGTGTAGTACTTGGCGACCTCGAAGTGGCCCGAGCTCTCGTAGGAAGGCCAGTTGTTCTCAGCGCCGTCGATGACGCCGGTCTGGATCGAGGAGTAGACCTCGCCATAGGGCATCGGAGTGGCGTTTGCGCCGAGCGCGCCGACCATGTCGACGAAGAGATCCGACTGCATCACGCGGAACTTCATGCCGGAAAGATCGTCCATCGACTTGATGGGCTTCTCCGAATTGTAGAACGAACGCGAGCCGCCGTCGTAGAAGGCCAGGCCGATCAGGTCGTGGTCGGCGAAGGCGGCGAGGATTTCCTCACCCACGGGGCCGTCCATGACCTTGTGCATGTGTTCGGTGGAACGGAAGATGTAGGGCAGCGAGGGAACCTGGGTTTCCTCGATGATGTTGTTGAACGGGCCGAGCGAGACGCGGTTCATGTCGATGACGCCGAACTGCGTCTGCTCGATGGTGTCTTTCTCCTGGCCGAGCTGGGCGGAGTGGAACACCTCGATGCCGAGACGCCCGTCCGTCCGCTCCTCCAGGAGCTTGCCCATGTGCTTCACCGCCTCCACGGTGGGATAGCCGTCGGGGTGCGTGTCCGACGAGCGAAGGACCATGTCGGCCGCCTGGGCCGTCAGGGTCGAGGCCGCGATGAGTGCCGCCGCGGCCGTCATGTTCTTCCAGAATGCCATTGCTCAGTCTCCTCCCTAAAAAAACCGAACCGGCCCGGTGATGCTCCTCAGAGCCTGTAAGCCTCCTTCACCAGGCGATACGTGAGGTCATAGGCGACCTCGTAAGCCTCGCTTTCGGCGAGCCTTCCGGTCTCGACGAGTGTTGCGAGGAAGCCGGCATCGACCCGCCGGGCCACGTCGTGGCGCGCGGGGATGGAACAAAAGGCGCGGGTGTCGTCATTGAACCCGACCGTGTTGAAGAAGCCCGCGGTCTCCGTCGCCATCTCGCGGAAGCGGCGCATGCCCTCGGGGCTGTCGTGGAACCACCAGGGCGGGCCCAGGCGCAGGGTCGGATAGACGCCGGCCAGCGGCGCGAGCTCGCGCGAGTAGGACGTCTCGTCCAGCGTGAAGAGAATGATGGTCAGGCCCGGCTCCATGCCGACGGCGTCGAGCAGCGGCTTGAGCGCGCGCACGTAGTCCGTGCGGGTGGGGATGTCGAAGCCCTTGTCGCGTCCGAAGCGCGCCATGACCGTGCTGGAATGGTTGCGGAAGGAGCCTGGATGGATCTGCATCACCAGTCCGTCGTCGAGGCTCATGCGCGCCATCTCGGTGAGCATGTGGCCACGGAAGGCATCGGCCTCCTCGGCGGTGCAGGTGCCGGCAAGCGCCTTGCCGAAGATCCGCTCGGCCTCCGCGCGCGGAAGGTCCTCGGTACGCGCGCTCGGGGCGCCATGGTCCGAGGACGTCGCGCCCATCTCGCGGAAGAAGGCGCGGCGCGTCCGGTGGGCGGCGAGGTAGCCGGCGAATGTCGTGGTGTCTTCCCCGCTCAGTTCTCCAAGGCGCGCGACATTGTCCGCAAAGCCCTCGAACTCGGGATCGATTACGCTGTCGGGCCGATAGGCAGTGACCACGCGCCCCGTCCAGCCGCTGTCACGTAGCTTGCGGTGATGGGCGAGTTCGTCGGTCGCGGCTTCGGTGGTCGAGATGACCTCGATGTTGAAGCGCTCGAACAACGCACGCGGGCGGAACTCCGGCTTCGCGAGGCAGGCGTCGATATGGTCGTAGTAGTGGTCCGCGGTGTCGGCGGACAGCGGCACGTCGAGACCGAAGACCTCCTGGAAGGCATGGTTCAGCCACATGGAGGACGGGGTGCCGCGAAACAGGTGGAATTGCTTCGCGAAGGTGCGCCAGATCTTGCGCGGATCCTGCTCGCTCTCGCCGCCGTCGACGCGCGGAACGCCGAGGTCCGTCAGCGCGACGCCCTGGGAGCAGAGCATCCTGAACACGTAGTGATCGGGCACGACGAACAGGCGCGCGGGATCGGGGAACCGGTCGTCTTCGGCAAACCAGGCCGGGTCGGTATGACCATGCGGGCTGACGATCGGCAGATCGCGGATCGTGCCGTAGATGGACCGTGCCAGTCCGCGTGTCCTGTCCTCGACCGGAAACAGCCGGTCTTCGCTCAAAAGCGCCATTCGTGACCTCCAGATGCCCCCCAAGGCCTGCGCTTTTGGGGTGGCGGATCGTCTAGTAAGCTAATATGTTAGTCGGCAAGCGGAGTCAATCATGCTTCTGCGCCTGCTCGTCGGTTCCCGTTTTCTTGCCGCAGTGTTCGCCTGGCGTGGCGGGCTTGCGTGAGAAGGGGGAACGTAGATCCTGGCGCCATCGCATGAAGGATGCCTCTCGTCTGGTCGACAACTTACCAGAATTGGTCGACCAATTCTCGCCGGACGTTGCGGTGTTCCCCGCAAATGGCGGGAGGAAGACGATTGACGGTGGAAAACGGCTCCGATCCGGGGCAGGACACCACCGGAAACGGAATGCGCGACGGCCTGCGGAAAACCCGAGGGACCGGTGGCGCGGGAGACGACACGAAGGGAACCGCCGGAGACCGGCCGGCGGCGGGAGCGGACACGAGACATGAGTGACGAGATCAAGTTGACGGTGCCCGACATGACGCGTGCGCCCTCGGTCACCGACCTTGTGTTCGGCGAGCTTTACCAGCGTGTGATCGGCCTCGACCTGCCGCCCGGCACCAAGCTGTCCGAGGCCGAGGTCGCCAAACGCCTGGGTGTCAGCCGCCAGCCGGTGCGCGACGCCTTCTACCGCCTCTCACAGCAGGGCTTCCTGCTCATCCGGCCGCAGCGGGCGACGGTGGTCACGCAGATTTCCGTCGAGGCGGTGCTTCAGGCGCGGTTCGTGCGCACGGCGCTTGAACTGGAGATCATGCGGGCCGCGCTTCCGAACGTGACGCCCCAGGTGATCGATGAACTGGGGCGGATGATCGAGCGCCAGCGAGAGGCCGTTGCCGACGACGACCGCCACGGGTTCCATGCGCTCGACGATGCCTTTCACAACCGCATTTGCGAGATCGCGGGCCACAGCCACGTCTGGACGCTCATCCGGGACAACAAGGCGCATATGGACCGGGTGCGCTACCTGTCGCTGGAAAACGGCGCCGGCCTTGCCCTTGCCGACCACATCTCCATTCTGGAAGCCATGGCGGCGCGCGACGAGGACGAGGCCATCCGGCGGATGCGGGCTCACCTGAGCCGCATTGCCGGGATCATTTCCTCGATCCGTGCCGCGCATGGGGAGTATTTCGATCCCGACGAGCCGCGGGACGCGGTGCTGGCGGCCGCGGGCGGCTGATCCCCGCCGCCTGCCTTGCACAGGTGCGGTGGTCTCAGGTCACCTTGCCGCGCGCGGCAACGGGCACCGTCTCGAGTGTTCCGTCCGTTCGGCGCAGAAAAATCTCGTCGAACATGTTCACCACCACGCAGATGTGGTTCGGCACGATCTCGACCCGGTCGCCGACGGCCAGGCCGTGATCCTTTGGCAGATGGATCACGCCGTGCTCCTCGCTGAGACCGACGACGTCCGCCTCCGGATGGCCGATCACCGTGCCGTGGCCGGTCTGTCCGAAGAGGTCGGTCGTCAGAACCTTGGAGCCGGCGTCGACCACGAGCCGCGTCGGGGTCGGCGCGCTGACCACGGTCGCGTGAACGCGCGCGGCGCAGGCCTCCAGCGGAACCGTGCCCCGGTTCACCAGCGAGCGGTCATTGAAGATGTAGGTGCCGGCCCGGTATTCGGTCACGAAGTCGTCCTCGCCGGACTTCCACATGTCCGGCGTGCCGCCGCTGGAAACCTCGCGGCATGACAGGCCGCGCTCCGCGACCAGTTCAAGCGCCCGGCGCATGAAGCGGGCGACGCCGTCCAGATCGCCGACGGCGGGGAAGGTCATCAGGCCCCCGTAGGAAAGTCCCGGTGCAGCCTCGATGCGGGCGGCGAGCGCGGCGGCCTCTTCCGGGCTCTGGACACCGCAGCGGCCGGCGCCCGTGTCGCATTCCACCAGCACGACGAGGGGCCGTTCGGCCGTCTCGAAGGCCGCTGACAGGCCGTCGACCGTTGCGGCGCTGTCCGTGGTGACCGCCAGATGGCGCAGGCGATCCGCGAGCCGGCGCAGGCGGGCGCATTTCTCCGCGCCGACGATGTTGTAGGTGATGAGGATGTCGTCCAGGCCCGCGTCGGCCATGACCTCCGCCTCGCCGATTTTCTGGCAGGTGATGCCGGCCGCGCCCGCCGCCACCTGGGCAAGGGCGAAGCGGGGGATCTTGTGCGTCTTGATATGGGGACGCAGACGCACGCCCCGGGCGTCGCAGTGGGCCTGAAGGCGCTCGATGTTGGCCTGGACGACGCTTTCGTCAAGCACGAGTGCGGGGGTCTCGGGAAGGTCGTTTTGCGCGTCGAGCGGCATCGGGGTCTCCTGGAAGGCGATCGTTTGCCTCACTCGTAGCTTGTCGGACGTGTTCCCGCAATCGCCGGCAACCACGGGCACATTCTGCATTTCTGCCAAGTTGCGGAAGGTTGTTATTGCAACTCATAACAGAGTGGGCGGCCTCGCGCCGCCTCCCGGGGAAGTTGCTTGCGGGGGGAGGAGGCAGGCGGAAACCCGAGAGCGGGAGACCGCCGCCATGTGACGATCCGGCGCGGACAACGTGCCGATTTCGGGGAGGTGCGCGCCGTCGCCCTCCCGTCTCCGAACCCGGTTCCCGGGTGTGCCGGCCTGGTCCGGCGCGGCCCGTCCGCGCGCGGATCCGGTCCATCAGCCCGTCGCCCTTGTGTGCGGCGGGCCCACGGAGAGGAGACGTTGACGTGACCCTTTACCTGCAAAGTGACATCGAAGCCGGAGCGCCCGGCATGAAGGCGTGGCAGATCGAGGCCGGGCGCGCGCTGCTCGACCGGCTGAGGCCGCCGTCGGGCTTTCCTTGCGTGTTTTCCCAGGCCGCGTGCCGGCGGGGCCGGATCCTGTTCGCCTTCGCGCGAGGGACGGATCCGGTCTCGCTCGACATGGCGGCGGACGACCTTCTTGCCTATCTGGCGCGGGCGCGTGACTGGGACGGGGACGTTGCCACCGCGGAGCCGCTGGTGATGCTCTTCGATCCCGCGACCGTGACCGGCGAGCATGTCGAGGACTATCACGCCCATGGCTGGCGCGCGCTGCAGTACTGGCATGACGTCGACCCCGGCCATTGGCCCGACAGCGTGTCGAGGGATCCCGAAAGCCCCTTCTGGACCATGTGCTTCGGTGGCACCCAGATCTTCGTGAACATGAGCAATCCGGCCCATGTGGTGCGCCGGAGCCGCAATCTCGGGCCGGCCTTCACCATGGTCATCAATCCGCGCGAGCGGTTCGACCGGGTCGCGGGCGATACTGTTCCGGGGCGCCTCATGCGCTCGCGCATCCGCTCGCGCGTTGAGGCCTATGACGACCTGCCGCACAGTCCTCTCCTGGGAAGTTATGAGGCGGGCGAGATCGAGTGGTGGCAGTACGGACTGAAGGAGACGAACGACCTGCCGGCCGGCGGTTGCCCGCTGCACATGCGCGTGGACGAGGCAGCCGAGTAGGCCTGCAGGGCAAGGGCGAAATGGTTTCCCGGCGGACCAGGTTCCGCCGGGAGATGTGTTCTTCAATACACCTCGTATTGAAGGCATAAATATTCGATTATTATGTATATTTAGACATGATACACATTTTATAACGCAGGGTTATTTATTTAACATATCTGAAATTATTTAAGAAATATTCTATTTATTACATTATTTTATCCAATAATAACTTATATAGAGTGATTTTTTGTTTTTTGAATATCCTTTTGATGGCGGAAATTGAATATAGCCCTTGTTATGAGGATGGTGTTGACGTAACGTACGCAACGTAAGCTTGCATATGCATTCAGTATTCAACCCTTTTCATATCGGGGTGACCAATGTTTGCAGCATCCTACGACCACGACCACGATCTTGTGGGCATCGGCTTCGGGCCGTCGCATCTGGCGATTGCCGTGGCAGCCCAGGAAATGGAGGCCGAAGGGGCTTACTCCGGAGCGCAGCCGGTGTTCCTGGAAAAGCGGCGGGAGGTGGTCTGGCACCCTGACATGCTGCTTCCTGATTCCAAGCTTCAGGTCAACTTTCTCAAGGACCTGGCGCTGATGCGCAATCCGCAGAGCCGGTTCACCTTCCTCAGCTACCTGTTCGAACAGAAGCGGCTGCACGAGTTCATCAACCTGCGCACCTTCTTCCCTTCGCGTCAGGAGTTCAGCGACTACTACCTGTGGGTGGCGAAGTTCTTCGGTCGCCAGGTTGCCTATGGTGTCGAGGTGGATGCCATCGAGCCGGTGGAAGGCAAGGACGGCATCGTGCGCGCCCTGCGGCTTGTCGGCCATGAGGTCGAAACCGGCAAGCCGCTGGCCTGGCGGGCGCGCAATGTCTCGGTCGGTCTTGGCGGCAAGCCCGTGATGCCGGCCGGCATCAGGGAGAGCGAGAGCGGGCGGATCGTGCATTCGGCCCGCACCCGGGGCGCGGTCGAACGCAACTGTCCCTCGACCGAGGGGCGCTACAGGATCCTGGTCGTGGGGGCCGGACAGACGGCGGGTGACGTGTTCCAGTACGCGATCAACGCCTATCCCGAGGCGGAGGTGGCCGTCGCCCATCGCGGCTTCGCCTTCAAGCCGCAGGACGACACCCATTTCGTCAACGAGATCTTCTTTCCCGAGGCGGTGGACATGTTCTACCGCGCCTCGCCGGAGATGCGCGAGACGCTGCTCAGGCACCATGCGGACGTGACCCATTCCGCGGTCGATTTCGACCTCCTGCCCGTTCTCTATGACGCGCTGTACCAGGATCGCGCGACCGGGCGGAACCGATTGAGCGTCCAGCGATTTACCGAAGCGCTCGCGGCACGCGAAAGCGACGGGCAGGCGATCGTCACCCTGCGCGACATGCTCAGCGGGGAGACGCGCGAACACGCTTGCGACGTGGTCATCTTCGCCACCGGCTATCGCTACCCCATGCCGGAGCCGCTTCTGGAGGGCATCGCGCCCTATCTGCGCACCGACGCCGAGGGGCGCTATGTGTTCGCGCGCGACTACCATATCGAGCGGCGCGAGGACTTCCTGCCCAAGGTCTACATGCAGGGCTATTGCGAGCATACGCACGGGCTCAGCGAGATCCTGCTGTCGCTCATGCCCATACGGGCGGAGGAAATTCTGCGCGATCTCGACGGCGGCGACGCGTCCGTCGCGCTCGAGGTGGAGGCGGCGGCGCGCACGCACGGGCGTGTTTCCACCGCCGTCTGAGGTGAGGGCCCTTGCGAAGAGGCTCGGGCCGATACTCCAGCGGCCAGCAATGCGAGGACGGCATCATGGCGGACGAGGACAAGAAGGCATCCTCCGGAGACACTCCGGCGAACACGAAGGCCGGGGGCCGGGCGAAGGCGTCCGGGCGCAAGGCTGCTCCGGAACGTGACGGGCCGGAGCGGGCGGGACCGTCCGATCTGGACCTGCAACGGCTTCAGGTCGAACTGGAACAGGCCCGCTTCGCGCGCGAGCAGGACATGCGCGAACGCTGTGGCGCGGCGGGTGCCGAACTGGGCGCTTTGCACGCGGAGGTGCAGGAGCGCCTGGCGGAACGTGGCGCCGAACTGCAGCAGGAGATGATGGAACTGTGGCAGCGGGTCCAGTCCCAGCACACGGCCCTCTGGCAGGCGCAATACGGCGAGGCCGCGATGGAGGCGGAAGAGCTGCGCGAAATTTCCGCCGATATCGCCAAGGCGCAGCTTCGCATCCAGGCCCTGCAGGCAACCCTGTGCAACCTGTCGGTCCTCGATCCGGAGGCCAGCAAGATCTGGTTCGAGGGACTTACCCGGGACGCCGACATTCGCGGCATGTGCGAACGCGACATGGAAGCACTCGGCAGGAAGCACGCCGAAAACGTGTCCTCGCTGCTTTCCGGGATCGAGACGGATGACCTGCATCCGGCGGCCAGGATGCAGGTGGAGACGCTGCGCTCCTGGTACGCGAGCGGCTGACACGATGGCGTGAGGTCCGGGCTGCGGGCTTGCAAGCGAGCATCAGGAAACGGGGGCGCCGATGACCGGTCTCATGACGACTGAAGGGGGAGCCGGGAACCGGCGCGGTGCGCAGGGGCTTCTTCCCCTGTCGTTCTCGCAGGAACGACTGTGGTTCCTGGATCGCTACAACCCGGACTCCCCGCTCTACAATCTCCCCGCCTACCTGCCGATCTCCGGGGATGCGCGGCCCGACATGGTCTCCGCCGCGCTCGATCTCATCGCCGACCGCCACCAGCCGATCCGGACCCGCTTCGTGGCGGTGGGCGGAAAACCTCATGCCGAGCCGGTGCCGGATGCCGCAATCCCCTTCGAGGTCGAGGACTTCGGGTCGGACCTGTCCGACGACCGGTTCAACGCGGAACTCGCCAAGGCCTTGAAGGAGGTCGGGGACCGGACCTTCGATCTTGCGGCCGGACCGTTGATGCGCGCGCGCCTGCTCCGGCGCGGCACGCGCGATGCCTGGCTCGTCTACTGCCTGCACCACATCGTGTCCGACGGCTGGTCGATCGGTATCTTCCAGCGGGAGTTCAACGCGATCCTGGAGGCCTATCGGGCCGGGGAGCGGCCGGTTCTGCCCGCGCTGCCGATCAGTTTCGCCGACCATGCCGCGCGCCAGCACGAGGCCTTCAACGGCGAGCGGGTGGCTGTACGTCTCGCGGCCTGGAAGGAAAAGCTGGCCGGGGACGACCTTGTGCTGCCGCTGCCCGCGGACCGGCCGCGTCCGGCCCATCTGACGTTTGCCGGCGCGACCCAGAGCTTCGCGCTCGACCCTGATACGAGCAGGGCTCTGGCGGAACTGGCGCGCGGGCTCGGCGTCACGCCCTTCATGCTGTTCCTGGCTGCCTTCAAGGTGTTCCTGTTCCGTATCACCGGCAAAAGGCGGGTGATCGTCGGCTCACCGACGGCGGCACGCACCACGACCGATGTGGAACCGCTGATCGGCTTTTTCGTCAACAGTCTCGTCATGGTCAGCGATCTAGCGCCGACGATGACATTCGCCGAGGCGCTGATGGCCGTGCGGGAGACGACCCTCGACGCGCTCGGAAACGAGGATCTTCCCTTCGAGAAGATCGTGGAAGCGGTGCAGCCCGTGCGCAGCGCCAACATCAACCCGATCTTCCAGGCCATGTTCGACTTCACGGGGACGACGATCGCACCCGACGCGCCCTATTATCCCGACCCTCCGGCCTCGGTGAACACCAGCACGTCGAAGTTCGACCTCACCTTGCAGATGCAGGCGATGGGAAACCGGTTTGCAGGAACCTTCGAGTATTCGACCGAGCTGTTCTCGCACGAGACGGTCACGCGCTGGCACGAGGGGTTTCGCGAGATGCTGGCCGCGGCGGCGCGCGACAGTGAACGCGCCATCGGCACGCTGCCGGTGATGAGCGCGGGGGATCGCGACAGGCTCGTCACGGCATTCAACGACACCGGCCGGCCCTTGCGCGAGATCTCGATTCCCGAGCGGTTTGCGGAATGTGTTGCCGCCCATGGCGATGCGCCGGCGGTGCGCTGTCTCGGCCGGGACCTGAGCTACACGGAGTTTGACGCGCGCACCAATGCCTTCGCCCGGTTGCTCGACGCATCGGGCCTCGAAGAGGGGGCGGTGGTCGCGTTGTGCATGGACGGATCCGCGGAACTCGCGATTGCCATGTTCGGGATCCTCAAGTCGGGCCGTGCCTATCTCGCGCTCGACCCGCGCTATCCGGACGGACGCATCGCCTACATGCTGGAGGACGCGGGTGCCGCCATGGTCGTGACCCAGAGCGACCTCGCGCCCCGTTTCGCTGCGATGCCCGTGAGCGCGCGCGAAAAGGTCGTCGTCTTCGACCGGGGCGAGGATCCCGCCGCCGGCCTGTCCGATGCGGCCCTGGAGACGCGGGTGCATCCGCGCCAGCTTGCCTACGTCATCTACACCTCCGGTTCCACCGGGCGCCCCAAGGGGGTGATGATCGAGCATCGCAGCGTCATCAACCTGATCGCGGGCACCGTGGAGGCGCTGGGCCTGGGGCCCGGCGACCGGATCCTGCAGTTTTCCTCCTTCGGGTTCGACGTGTCCGTGCGCGAAATCTTCGAGGCGCTGCTGTCGGGTGGCGAGATCGTGCTTGCCCCGCGCGTCGACATGCCGGCGGGCGAGGAGCTTTTCGACCTGCTCGAGCGCGAGCGGATCACCTCCATAACGCTGCCTCCGTCGCTGTGGGCGAGCCTGCGCGCCCGCCCCTTGCCGGATCTCCGGAGCGTGGTGTCAGGCGGCGCGGCGCTTCCCGAAAGCGTGGTCGGGAAATGGGGCGCGGACCGGGGGTTCTTCAACGCCTACGGGCCGACTGAAACGACGGTCGGAACGACCATGCACCGGTGCCGGCCGGGCGAGGGGAAGCCGACCATCGGCGGGCCGCTGCCCAACTACCGGCACTATGTGGTCGACGAGAATCTCGAACTCTGTCCCATCGGTGTGGCGGGGGAGCTTCTCATCGGGGGAGCGGGGGTGGGGCGTGGCTACATGGGCCGGCCGGACCTGACGGCGGAGCGGTTCCTGCCGGACTTCCTGAGCGGTGACGAGGGGGCCCGGCTTTATCGCACCGGTGATCTCGCGCGTGTCCTTCAAACCGGCGAGGTCGACTATCTCGGACGTATCGACGACCAGATCGAGTTGAGGGGCTTTCGTATCGAGCCGGCGGAAATCGAGGAGGTGCTCAAGGAGCAGGACGGCGTCAACAATGCCACGGTGCAATGCGTGACGGGCGCGAACGGGGAAAAGCGCATCGTCGCCTATGTGGCGACCCGGGACGCCGGGGCGGGCGGTGACATTCTGGCGCGCGCGCGCGGACTTCTGCCCGACTACATGGTGCCGGCCCAGGTGATCCCCATTGACGAGGTGCCGCTGACGCCTGCGGGAAAGGTGGACCGTGCGCGCCTTCCGGACGCCGAGGCCGAGCTTTCCGCGCGCATTGCGGAAGGCGCGCGCGAGGCTTCCGCCAATCGCGCGGAGGCGCTCGTCCACCGTGTGTGGGCCATGGTGTTGGGGCACGACGGCTTTGGTGTTACCGACAATTTCTTCGCACTCGGCGGGCATTCGCTTCTCGTCACCCAGGTGACCTCGAGGCTCGGCGAGCAACTCGACGCGGATGTTTCCATCCGGCTTCTGTTCGAGGCGCCGAGCGTTCGTGAGTTCACGGCCGCGCTTGCCGCGCGCATTGAGGATCTCGATGCCCGTCTGGACCGGCTCGACCTGCCGGTCGCGGGGGACGGCGACGGCCAGGCGGACCAGATGGCGGATGGCGAGCCGCGGGCGGGCCGCGATGGCGCGGGCGAACGCGGGGAGGGCGCGCGCCGGGACGGCGGCTACGGACGCATCCGGCCGCGTGCCGCAGGCGTCGAGCCGCCCTTGTCCTTCGCCCAGGAGCGATTGTGGTTCCTCGATCGCTTTGCGCCGCACGGCAATGCCTACAACGGGCTCGTGTCGCTGGTGCTGCCTGCTCCGGTCGATCCGCGCATGGTGGAGCGGGCCATCAATGCGGTCGTCGCCCGCCACGAGGTATTGCGCACGGTTTTCGCCTTCGAGGGGGGGCAGGCGGTGCAGAAGGTGCTGCCGCGTCTGCGGCTAAAGCCGGAGATCTTCGAGTTTCCCGATGCGCCGGGCGCGGCCGACAGCCCCGCGATCAGGGATCTCATCCGCACCGAGGCGCATCGCCCCTTCGATCTCGCAGAAGGTCCGCTTCTGCGCGCGTGCCTGGCGCTTGCCGGGGACGGGTCGGCTTGCGTGATCCTGCCGATCCATCACGCGATCTGCGATGCCTGGTCGACCGGGCTCCTGCAGCGTGAGGTGCTGGAGGCGTATCGTGCGCTGGGTCTGCGCGAAAAGCCGTCTCTGCCCCCGCTCGAAGTGCAATACGGGGATTTCGCCCTGTGGCAGCGCCAGCGGCTCGCCGGTGGGGAGATCGAGGGGCTCGCCGGATTCTGGCGTGACGCGCTCGAGGGCGCGCCGAGCCTCATCGACCTGCCGCTCGACCGGCCGCGCGGCCCGGGGCGGATGCCGGAAGGCCGCGTGACGGGTTTTCGCGTGCCCGACGCGGTGCACGAGGACGTCGAGGCGCTGGCGTCCCAGACCGGTGCGACCAGCTTCATGGTCTACCTGGCCGCCTTCGCGGTGTTCCTCAACCGGCTGAGCGGTCAGGAGACGGTGGTGGTGGGAACCCCCATGTCGCATCGGGACAGACCGGAACTGGAACCGCTCATCGGCCTGTTCACCAACACATTGCCGATCCCGCTGAACTGCGGGGAGGGGGGGAGCTTCGCCGAGCTCGTGGAGAGCACCCGGGCCATGGTGCTCGACGTGTTCCAGCACAAGGACTTGCCCTTCGAGAAGCTGGTGGAGATCGTGCGCCCGCCCCGCCAGCTCAGCGTGGCGCCGATCTTCCAGGTGATGTTCTCGCACCAGAAGGGGCTGCAGGCGATCACGCTCGACGCCGAGGGCGAGGCGAATGTCGCCGTGGCGGGGGCCAAGTTCGACCTGACCCTGTTCGTCAACGAGACGCCCGAGGGCGCGAATGCGGTCTTCGAATATGCCGCCGACGTTTTCGATGATGCGACGGTACGGGCGTTCGCCCGCCAGTTCGAGACCTTGCTGTGCGGTCTTGTCGAGGACCCGGACGAGGTATGCGACCTGGTGCCCCTCGCGGATGCGGATGCGCTCGAAGAGGTGCGCCGGGTCTGCGACGGCGGCGGCCCGGAGACGGTTCCGGACGTTCTGGAGCTGATCGAGCGGGCGGCGGCGCGGGAGCCGGGCGCCCCGGCACTCGAGGGTAGCGACGGTGTCGTTTTCGACCGGGCGGGATTTCTGGCGCGGACGGAACGCCTGGCGCGCGGTCTGAATGCGAAAGGGGTCGGGCCGGGCGACGTGGTTGCCCTGCATCTGGGACGTGGAAGCGATCTGGCCCTGATGCTTGCCGCGGTTCTCAGGGCGGGCGGAACCTTTCTCAACGTGGCGCCGGACCTGCCGCCGGCCCGCAAGGCGATGATCGTTGCGGATGCCGGTGCACGGCTTGTCGTGGGCATGCCGCTTGACGGTCTGGAAACGGACGACGCGGTCGTGACGACGGATGTGGCAGCTCTGGCGGAGGCTGGCCTGGACGCGGAGCTGCCCGACCTGCCGGACGGATGGGCGCACGGCTATCTGGTCTACACCTCGGGCACCACCGGAACGCCGAAGGGCGTTCTCGTGCCGCGCTCGGTGCTCGACCGGCTGGTGGCTTGGCAGGTGGCGCAACCGGACTTTGCGCCGGGACTGCGCACGCTGCAGTTCTCGCGTCCCGGCTTCGATGTCTCTCTTCAGGAGATGCTGGCGACACTGGCCTCGGGAGGGACGCTTGTCACGCTCGAGGAAACCGAACTCTCCAATCCCGGCGACTGGCCACGGCTTCTCGCCCGCCATCGCATCGAACGGATGTTCCTGCCATTCGTTGCCCTGCAGCAGCTTGCCGTCGGCACGGCGAGCGAAGGCGGGGCGGAAACCCTTGGCCTGGCGCTGCGCGAGGTCATCACGGCCGGCGAGCGGCTCGTGGTCAGCCCGCCGATCCGCGCGCTGTTCAAGGGGCTGGACGAGGGGGCGGTGCTCGTCAACCAGTACGGCCCGTCGGAAACCCATGTGGTTACCTCCTGGACCCTGTCGGGCGACCCGGAGCGGTGGGAGGATGCGCCGCCCATCGGCCGACCGGTTTGGGGCGCGCGGCTCCAGGTGCTCGACGCTCACGGATATCCGGTTCCCGAAGGCGTGCCGGGCGAGCTCTGTGTCGGCGGCGAGACGCTGGCGCTTGGCTATCTCGGGGCGCCGGAGCGCACCGCCGAGCGTTTCCTGCCCGACGGGAGCATCCCCCGGGGCAGGCCCGCCGCACGGATCTATGCGACCGGCGATCGCGTGCGGATTTCACATGGTGGAGCCCTTGTCTTCCTGGGACGGGCCGACGAACAGGTCAAGATCCGGGGATACCGGGTCGAGCCGTCCGAGATCGAACAGGTGCTTGCCGGGCATCCGGACGTGGCCCAGGCGGTGGTGCTGCCGCGCCGCCATGCGGCCGAGCAGGACAGCGGCGGGGTCGGTCTTGTCGCCTATGTGCGTGCCGCCCCCGGTGCCGATCCCGATCCCCGGATGCTGGATGCGCATCTGCGTGCGCTCCTGCCGGAGTTCATGGTGCCCGCATCCTTCGTCGTGGTTGAGTCCTTCCCCAAGGCCGCGTCCGGCAAGATCGACAAGCACGCCTTGCCCGCCCCGGTGCGACTGGTTCGCCAGGACGGGGAGCGGGTGGCGCCGCGCACCGACCTGGAGCGGCGGATCGCGGCGGTCTGGATGGAGGTGCTCGGTCTGGAGGACGTCGGGGTGGAGGACAGTTTCTTCGAGCTTGGCGGCCAGTCGCTGACGGCGACGCAGGTGGTCTCGCGCCTCAACGAGGGGCTGGGGCTCGACCTGCCGTTGCGCGGAATTTTCGAAACCCCGACCGTTGCCGGGCTCGCCGCCATTCTCCAGGACGCCGACGGGCCGGCCGCGACAGGCACACGCAGTGCTCCGGCAAATGCCGATGCCGGGCGGGTAAGCGGTGCGGCCGGTGACTGAAACGGGAGTGGGTGCCGGGGAGCGGGACAGGTGAGCGGAAGCCGGGATCTGGAATTCGCGGACAAACGGGCCAAAGGCGGCGTGGTCCCGCACGCCCATGCTCTCGTCTGCCTACCGCCGGCCGGAGCAAGCAGTGCCTATTTTCAAGAGTGGCCCGCGCTTTTCGGGCCGCATATGTCGGTGTTCTCCCCGGAACTTCCCGGCCGGCTCTCGCGCTTTTCCGATTCCCCACTCACCTCGATCCGTGCCATGGCCGATCATGTCCTGCAGGAGATGCGCGGCCATGGATGGCCCGGGTCGTTTTCCGTCTTCGGACACAGCATGGGTGCGCTTGTTGCCTTCGAACTCGTGCGGGCCATCGAGGAACGCGGTGATGCACGCCCCGCGATGCTGCATGTCTCGGCTCATGCCGCGCCGCATGTTCCGCGCCGGCCGGGGCCGGATCTTGCAAGCGATGCGTCCGTCATCCGGCATTTCGCCAAGCTGAACGGCCGGCCGGCATCGCGCGACCTTGTGGAGCTGATGCTCCCGACGATCCGTGCCGACCTTGCCGCCTGCGCCAGCTACGAGTCGCCCGGCGATGTCGTCCTGACAACGCCGATCACGGCGCATCACGGGACACGTGACAGCTCCGTGGGGCCGATGCACCTCACCGGCTGGCGTCGGCATACGCGGGGTGGATTCCGGGTCCGGCAGCACCCCGGAGATCACCATTTCCCGCTGGGATCCGCCAAGGGGCTCGTTGCGGAGATCGTTCGGGACGCCGCTGTGGCGTGAGGAAGCCTGATGGCAGGGAAGGGAGAGGCGGTGATGTTCGAGACCACGCAGAGCTTCAAGGTCGTGGTGAACGACGAGGGGCAATTCTCGCTGTGGCCGGCCGACCGGGTGTGTCCCGGCGGCTGGCGCGAGGAGGGGACGCGCGGTCCGCGCGAGACCTGTCTGGAGCACATCAAGTCGGCATGGCGGGACATGCGTCCCCTGAGCCTGCGCCGCGCGCTGGGCGAGGAGGTCTGACGCCGTTCCGGTGTCGGTTGCCCTGTGCATTTTGAGGCATGGGGAATGGCTCAGTCGAGACTGTCGGCGATATCGGCCTCCGTTGCCTCCGGCGTCAGGCTCTGTTCGGCTTCCGCTGTCGGCTGGCGGGTAAAGCCTTTCATCCCGGCGGTTTCCTCGTAGTCGCGCGGGATCTCGACCGGGCTCACCACATAGGCGGTGATGAGTTCGGCGAGCGAGCGCAGCGCGTGCATGTGGATCCGCTCATGGCCATGCGAGCTGTCGACACCGAAGGTGATGAGCGCGGTGCGCACGTCCGCGCCCGCTTCCACCGCACTGGCTGAATCGGAGCGGTAGTAGCGAAACACGTCCTTCTGGTAGCGGATGTCGTTTTCCTCGCACAGCTCCACCAGCTTCTTGGTCAGGTGGTAGTCGAAGGGGCCGGTCTGGTCCGCCATGGAGAAGGTGACGCCGAACTCGCGCGAGTTCTGCCCGGGCGCGGTGGTGCCATTGTCCACGGCGATCATGGAGGCGACGTCCGGGGTGATGATCGAGGACGCGCCGACCCCCACCTCCTCGGCGATGGTGAAGAGCCAGTGGATGTCCACCGGCGTTTCGGCGCCTTGCTCGTTCAGCGCCTTGAGGGCGGCCAGCATGACCGCGACCCCGGCCTTGTTGTCCAGGTGACGCGAAACGATGAAGCCGTTGTCCAGAAACTCCGGGTTCGGGTCGACGGCGACGATATCGCCGATCTCGATGCCGAGTTTCTCCAGGTCCTCGTGATTGAAGGCAAGCGCGTCGACGCGCAGTTCGACATGGTCCCAGCCGATGGGGGAGGTGTCGATCTCGTCGTTGAAGGTGTGGCCGGACGACTTGAGCGGCAGGATGGTGCCACGATAGGCCCCGGAGCGCGTGAAGATGGTGACGCGCGCACCTTCGGCGAAGCGGGCTGACCAGGTTCCGATGGGCACGAGCGAAAGTCGCCCGTTTTCCTTGAGGAACTTCACCTGTGCGCCAAGCGTGTCGAGATGGGAAACGAGTGCGCGCGCGCCACGATGCTCGGCGCCCTTGCGCACCGCACGCATGGCGCCCCGCCGGGTCAGTTCCACCGAAAGGCCGAGACGCGTCAGCTCCGCCGAAACGTGCCGCACGATGGTGTCCGTGTAGCCCGTCGGGCTCGGAATCGCCATGAGGGCATCGAGCGTCGCGGCGAGATAATCGGTGTCGATGGCAAGGCGTTTCATGCGTGGGCCTCCGGGTTGGCGGTCTCCGCTGCCGCCTGCCGGACGGTGGCGGGCATGGACTGGGGAAACAGAAGGTCGACGAACCGCTCGGCCGTCGGCTGGGGCTCATGATTGGCGAGCCCGGGCCGCTCGTTCGCCTCGATGAAGCGATAGTTCGGCGCGGTCGGGTTGCGGACCATGAGGTCTATCCCGGTCACCGGAATCCCGATGGCGCGCGCCGCGCGGACCGCCGCGTCGACCAGAACGGGATGCACGATGTCCGTAACGTCGTGGATGGTTCCGCCGGTATGCAGATTGGCGGTGCGACGCACCTGCAGCTCCTCGCCGGCCGGCAGAACCGTTTCCGTATCGTGGCCGGCGGCCTTCAGCGTGCGCAGGGTTTCTGCATCGAGGGGAATGCTCGATTCCCCGCCGGTCGCGGCCGCCCTGCGGCGGCTCTGGGAGGCGATGAGCTCACCCACGGTCTTGCGTCCGTCGCCGATGATGGAGGGAGGGCGGCGCACCGCGGCGGCGACAAGCCTGTAGTTGATCACGATCAGGCGGAGATCCTCGCCCTCGACGCATTCCTCCAGAAGCACCGTGTCGCAGAGGCGCCCGGCCTCCTCGATCGCGTGGTCCACTTCTTCCATGGTGGTCAGTCCCACGAAGACGCCGCGCCCCTGTTCTCCGCGTGCGGGCTTGACCACGACCCGAGCGTGAGCGGCGAGAAACGCCTCGACAGCCTCGCGTCCGGCATCGGCCGTGATCTCCGCCGGCACGTCGATGCCGGTCTTCTCCATCAGCGCCCTGGTTGCTGTCTTGTCGTCGCAGATCGACATGGCGACAGCGCTCGTCAGTTCGCTCAGGCTCTCGCGGCAGCGGATGGTGCGGCCGCCCTGCGAAAGGGCAAAGAAACCGCGCTCGCCGTCCGTGATGTCCACGCGGATGCCGCGACGCCTTGCCTCGCGCACGATGATGCGGGCGTAGGGGTTGAGCGTCTCGTCGTGATCGGCGCCGGTGTAGAGCGTCTCGTTGATCGGGTTCTTCCGTTTCACTGAGAAGTAGGGAACCCGGTAGAACCCGAGCTTCTCGTACAGGGTGATGGCCTGGGTGTTGTCGTGCATTACCGACAGGTCGAGATGGGCGAGGCCGCGCGCGGCGAAATACTCCGCCAGATGGCGCACAAGCGCCTCGCCGACGCCCGAGTGGCGCGCCTGCGGATCAACCGCCAGGCACCAAAGTGACGAGCCGCGTTCGGGATCGTTGAAGGCACGGGAATGATCGACGCCGGTGATCGTGCCCAGGATCTCGCCGGTGGTCTCGTCCTCGGCCAGGAAATAACAGACGGTACGCGCGTCCCGCGTCGACCAGAAGAAATTGGGGGGAACCGGGACCATGCCGCGTGCCGCGTAGATGCGGTTGATGGCCTCCGCGTCCGTGCGCGCGGTCAAGCGGCGCAGGAAGAAACCCGACTGGCCGCGGCGGGACGCACGGTAGGTCGAAAGCTCCAGCCGATAGGTGTGCGAGGGATCGAGGAACACCTCCTGCGGGGCGTTGGCGAGGACCACATGCGGATCGCGCACATAGACGGCGATGTCGCGGCGGTCGGGCAGTTCGCCCTCCAGGGCTTCCGCGATCCGGTCCGGGTCTGTGAAGGTCTGGCCGAAGATCAGCCGGCCCCAGCCGAGATCGAGCACGGAGTTGGGCGTCGGGCCCGTATCCGTCCTGGGCGTCTCGATGGGCGGCTTCATCCCCTGGTTCCTCATGCGCTTCAGCCGGTGAGCGCCGGCGTCGCGCGGCCGTGAGTCACGACCGGAGGGCGGTGTCTTGCGGGTGGTCATGACGCGCGGCCCTCAGATGCCGTTTTCCTGCAACCACAGCTCGAGCAGTGCGACCTGCCAGAGTTCCGAGCCGCGCAGCGGGGTGATGTGATCGGCCGGGGCGGCGAAGAGTTCCTCCAGCCAGTCCTTGTCGAACAGTCCGCGTTCCCGCGCCGCCTGCGAGGTGAGCGCCTCGCGGGCCATGTCGAGATAGGGGCCGTCGAGATACTTGAGCTGCGGAACGGGGAAGTAGCCCTTCGGCCGGTCGATGACGTCGGCCGGCACGACCTTGCGTGCCACGTCCTTGAGCACGCCCTTGCCACCCTGGGCGAGCTTCAGCTCCGGGGGAATGCGGGCGGCAAGCTCGACCAGTTCGTGGTCGAGGAAGGGGACGCGCGCTTCCAGACCCCATGCCATGGTCATGTTGTCGACCCGCTTCACGGGGTCGTCGACCAGCATGATCTCGGAATCGAGGCGCAGGGCCCGGTCGACGGGCGTTTCCGCTCCCTGTTGCAGCAGATGGGTTTCCACGAAGGCGCGGGCCTCGTCCTCGGCGCAGGCCCAGCCCTTGCCGAGCTGCCGGCCCAGCGTCGCGTGGTCGCGGTCGAAGAAGACGCGGGCGTAGTCGGACACCACGTCCTGCGACGTGGCGAGCGGCGGATACCAGTGATAGCCCGCGAAGACCTCGTCGGCGCCCTGGCCCGACTGCACCACCTTGATGTGCTTCGACACCTCCCTGCTCAGCAGGAAGAAACCGATGTTGTCGTAGGAAACCATGGGCTCCGACATGGCGCCGATCGTATCGGGGAGCGCGGCCATGAGATCGGCCGACGGCACGAAGATCTTGTGGTGATCCGTGCCGAAGCGGTTCGCGATCAGGTCGGAGTAGACGAACTCGTCGCCCTTCTCGCCCTTGGCTTCCTCGAAGCCGATGGAAAAGGTCATCAGACCCTTCTGACCTTCCCCGGCGAGAAGCCCGGTAATGAGGGAACTGTCCACGCCGCCCGACAGAAGGACGCCGACCGGGACGTCCGCGACCATGCGCCGGCGCACGGCGGTGAGAAGCGCGTCATGCACCCTGTCGCGCCAGTCCTGTGCCGTGAGCCGCGCGTCTGCTTCCGAGCGGGCGTAGGTGGCGTTCCAGTAGCGGCGTTCGCTGCTGGTGCCGTCGGCCAGAACGCGCCGGATCGTCGCGGGCGGCAGCTTGTGCACGCCGGCAAGCAGGGTGCGCGGCGCGGGAACGACAGCGTGGAAGCTCATGTAGTGGGCGAGCGCGACCCGGTCGATGTCGGTCGAAACCTCGCCGCCGGCCAGGATGGCCTGCAGGGTGGAGGCGAAGCGGAGCCGGCCCGGTTGCTCGGCGAGATACATCGGCTTGATGCCGAAGCGGTCGCGGGCAAGTGTCAGCGAGCCGTCGCGCCGGTCGAAGACGGCGAAGGCGAACATGCCGTGGAAGCGGCTCACGCCATCCGCTCCCCAGGCGTGGAATGCCTTCAGGATCACTTCGGTGTCGCTGGTGGAGAAGAAGCTGTAGCCAAGCCCCTCGAGCTCCGCGCGCAGCGCGGGGTAGTTGTAGATGCAGCCATTGAAGACAAGCGTCAGGCCAAGCCCGGGATCGCTCATGGGCTGGGCGGCCTGATCGGTGAGGTCGATGATCTTCAGCCGCCGGTGACCGAAGACGAAGGGTCCCTGTCCCGCAACACCCGCGCCATCCGGGCCGCGCGGGGCAAGCCTGTCCGTCATGCGCGCGACGGCCTTGGCGTCGGCAAGATTTCCATCGAAGCGAAATTCACCGGCGATGCCGCACATATTTCGATGCCTCTTCGTTTTTGAACCCGTCAGGATCGAACCGCGTTCCTTTCAAGTACGCACAAAACGGTCGAAAGTTGCAAACCTCGAAGCGTGAAAAGACGTTTCCGAAGTTCCGGTTACTTCGTCCGGCGAAGCAGTTGCCAGCAGGCGAGGCCACCGGGTGGGGTGAAAAAAGGCCGCGCCGGATATCCGGCGCGGCCGATGGCGCGGGGAAGAAATTTCAGTCCCTCAGCCGAGGACCTCGGCGACAGCCGTACGCGTCGCCTCTACGATGCGTTTCGCCTCGGCCTCGGTGAGGCAGAAGGGCGGGGCAAAGCCCAGGATGTCGCCCTGGGGCATGGCGCGGCCGATCACGCCCTGGCGCAGAAGGGCGCCCGCGATCGCGGGGCCGACCTTGCCCGCGGTCTCGAAGGGCTTGCGGGTCGCCTTGTCGTCGACGAACTCGACCGCCGCCAGCAGGCCCTCGCCACGGACGTCGCCGACCTTCGCGTGACCGCCGAGCGCGTCGCGAAGCCCGTCGCGCAGCACCTTGCCCATGTGGCCGGCCCGCTCCACGAGCCCGTCGCGGTCGATGATCTCCAGATTGGCGATGCCCGCGGCCGCGCCGATGGGGTGGGCGGAATAGGTCCAGCCGTGTCCGATGGGGCCGAGCGCATCGGTGCCCTGCTCGAGAACCTCCCACATGCGCTTCGACACGATGGAACCGGAAAGGGGCGCGTAGGCGGAGGTCAGGCCCTTGGCGATGGTGATCAGGTCCGCCTCGATGCCGTAGTGGTCGCAGCCGAACATGGAGCCGAGACGTCCGAAGCCTGTGACCACCTCGTCGGCGACCAGCAGGATATCGTGCCGGCGCAGGACCGCCTGGATCGCGGGCCAGTAGCCCTCGGGCGGGGGAACGATGCCTCCGGTGCCAAGCACCGGCTCTCCGATGAAGGCGGCGATCGTGTCGGCGCCCTCACGCTCGATAAGCGCCTCGAGATCGGCGACGCAATGAGCGACGAAGTCCGCCTCGCTCATGTCCTGGTCGGGGCGGCGGTAGTAGTAGGGCGCCAGCGTGTGGTGGACCTGCGGCAGCGGCAGGTCGAAGGCCTTGTGGAAGAGCTCGAGGCCGGTGAGCGAGCCGGTCATGAGGCCGGAGCCGTGGTAGCCGCGCCAGCGCGAGATGATCTTCTTCTTGTTCGGCCGGCCAAGCACGTTGTTGTAGTACCAGATCAGCTTGACGTTGGTCTCGTTCGCGTCCGATCCGCCAAGGCCGAAGTAGACCTTCGACATGTTCTCGGGCGCACGCTCCATGACCATGTGCGCAAGCGTGATCGAGGCCTCCGTGCCGTGACCGACGTAGGCATGATAGTAGGCGAGTTCCTTCGCCTGGCTGGCAATGGCCTCGGCGATTTCCGGGCGTCCGTAGCCCACGTTCACGCAGTAGAGGCCGGCGAAGCCGTCGAGCAGGTCGTTGCCGTCACGGTCGGTGATGGTCGAGCCCGACGCGCCGGCGATCACGCGTGCCGGGCTTTCGCCGCGCGCGTGCTGGGCGAGGTGGGTGGAGGGGTGGAAAAAGGCCTCGCGGTCCCACTTTCCGAGCTGGTCGTTGGTCAGCATGGCGTTCGGATCTCCCTGTCGTTCGAGTGTTCAAGACGTGGCGCGCCGCTCAGCTCCAGTCGCGGCACACGTATTTGACCTGCATGAATTCGCGCATTCCAAGAGCGGCCCCCTCGCGACCGAGGCCGGACTGCTTGTAGCCGCCGAAGGGAATGGGCGCGCCGGTGACCTTGGTGCGGTTGACCGCCACCATTCCGTACTCGAGCGCCCGCGTCAGGCGGTAGATGCGGCTGGGATCGCGCGTGTGCACATAGGCGACGAGACCGTAGTCGCTGTCGTTGGCGCGGGCGAGAACCTCGTCCTCCCGGTCGAAAGGCATGATCGCGGCGACCGGACCGAAGGTTTCCTCCCGCAGGATCAGTGCGTCGGCGGGAACGTCCGCCAGGACCGTGGGCTGGTAGAAATTCCGCCCGGCCGGGTGACGTGCCCCGCCCATCAGGCATCGCGCGCCGCGCGCAAGGGCGTCGGCCACCTGTTCCTCCTGCTTGGCGACGGCCGCCTCGTTGATCAGCGGACCGACGTCGGGATCGCTCTGGCCGTGACCGACGCTGAGAGCCTCGGTCGCCCGGGCGAAGCGCTGGCAGAAGGCGTCATAGACGGGCCGCTCGACGAAGATGCGGTTGGCGGCGAGGCAGTCCTGCCCGGAGGTTGCGAACTTCGCCTTGATCGCCTCCGTGACGGCGCGGTCGAGATCGGCGTCGGCAAAGACGAGAAGCGGGGCGTGACCGCCGAGTTCAAGCACGAGATGCTTCACGGTCTCCGCCGACTGGCCGTAGAGAAGCCGGCCGATGCCGGTGGAGCCGGTGAAGGAGAGCACGCGCACGCGCTTGTCGGCGGTGAAGGCCCCGACGATCTCGGGAGCCGGGCCGGTCACGACGTTGAAGATGCCGGCCGGCAGGCCCGCGCGCTCGGCAAGTTCGGCGAGTGCGAGCGCCGACAGCGGCGTTTCCGCACTCGGGTGCACCACCACCGTGCAGCCGGCCGCGAGCGCGGCGGCCGCCTTGCGGGTCACCATCGCGCAAGGGAAATTCCAGGGCGTGACGAGGGCGGCGATGCCTGCCGGCTCGCGCCAGACTTCCATCTCGGCGTCGGGCAGGTGGGAGGTCACGCTGTCGATGTCGGGCCGTTTGGCTTCCTCGGCGTAGAACTCGACGAAGCTTGCGGCATAGTCGATCTCGCCACGCGACTCGGAAAGGGGCTTGCCCTGTTCCGCCGTCATGAGAAGGGCCAGATCCTCGCGGTTCGCCATGATCTCCGAATGCCAGCGGCGCAGGATCGCGCAACGGTCCTGCGGAAGGAGACCGGCCCAGGCGGGAAAGGCGCGTTCGGCCGCATCCACCGCTTCATGGGCGTCCGTTGCACAGAGGCGGGCAACCTCGGCAACGGGCGTGTGATCGGCGGGGTCGCTCACCGTGAAGGTCGCGCCATCGGCGGCGGCGACCCAGCGGCCGCCCACATGGGCAAAGCTGCGGAAGAGGCGCTGGTCCGAAAGCCTGCCGGCATGGAAGCCGGCCGGGGTCTCGTCGGTCAGGGATTTCGCGCGCGGCGCATGTGCCATCGGTCCGTCTCCTGGGTCTGGCGGGACAGGAGCGGGCCGCCCGGCCCGCTGAGCCCAGACTGGGACCGGATCGGCAGCAAAGGAGACTGAATTGGCGCGCGGGCGAAGACGAAACGTCTTTTTTCAGGCCGGGAAGGCGTCCGATCGGTCTTCACCGTCCCGCGGGTCGCCGGACGCGGTGTCCGTCGGCAGGCCAAGCAGCAGGTCGAGCGGGGGGACGCCGTCGGTCTTGACCGCCTTGGTCACGATATACGTGTAGTAGCGCGCGACGGCCGGTCCGCCCTCAAGAAGGTCGTCGATGAGCCGCTGGTAGCTGTCTATGTCACTGGTGACGATGTGAAGCAGATAGTCGAAGCCGCCCCCCAGCGCCCAGCAGTTGCGGATTTCCTCACGCCGCGCGATGCGTTGCTCGAAGGCCTGAAAGGCCGGCCCTCCGTGGCTTGCAAGTTCAAGCGTGACGAAGACGGTCACATGCGGAGCGAGTTTCTTGAGCGCGATACGGGCACCGTATCCCTCTATGATTCCGGCCCTTTCGAGCCGCTTGAGCCGTTCCCAGCACGGGGTGGGGCTGAGCGCGATGCGGCGCGCGAGCTCTGCCTTGGAGAGACGCCCCTCCCGGGCCAGCACCTTGAGGATGGCGATGTCGCGATCGTCGAGCCGGATCATCAGCCGGTGATAGCCGCTGCCCGTTGCCTTGTCCAACCCGAGGCGCTCCGGACCGGCCGGTTGCCGCAGGGGCTTGTGCGACTGTCGTGAAGCCGACACCATCCGTCGCAGAGGCGACGTCAGCCGCCTCCCGCGCGCAATGGCAGTGTTCAAAGGACCGCGACGCCACCTAGAAGGGAGTCGGGGGGTGCTTCGCCCCGTCACAATCCTCGAACCGCCAGAAAGGGATAGCGATGCCGGGGTCCGACCTTCCGTTCACGCAAGCCGAATTCGACCGCCGTCTCGAGCGGGTGCGCGCGGAGATGCGGGCACGCGACATCGATGTGCTGTTCGTCGAGGATCCGTCCAACATGGCCTGGCTGACGGGTTATGACGGCTGGTCCTTCTACGTCCATCAGGGCGTGGTGGTGTTTCACGATGACGAGCCGATCTGGTGGGGGCGCCGGCAGGATGCCAACGGTGCGGTGCGCACGGTGTGGATGGCTGACGAGCGGGTGGTCGCCTACCCGGACTATTTCGTCCAGTCGAGTGCCTGCCACCCGATGGAGACGCTCGCGGCCCTGCTGGTGCAGAACGGCTACGGCGAAGCGCGCGTCGGCGTCGAAATGGAAAACTACTACTTCACGGCCAAGGCTTTCGCCGTGCTGCAGACGGAAATGCCGGAGGCTCATTTCGTAGATGCCACGGCGCTGGTGAACTGGCAGCGCGCGGTCAAGTCGGACGAGGAACTGGTGTTCATGCGTCGGGCGGCGCGGATCTCGGAAAAGATCATCGATGGCGTCTGGAACCGGATCCGCCCGGGAATGCGAAAGACCGATCTCGTTGCCGATATCTACGCGGATGCGATCCGGGGCACGGACGACGCGTGGGGCGACTATCCGGCCATCGTGCCGCTTCTGCCCAGCGGATCGGACGCGGCCGCGCCGCATCTGACCTGGGACGGTCGCCTTATCGAGAAGGAAACGGCGACATTCTTCGAGATCGCCGGCTGTTACCGCCGCTATCACGTTCCCTTCTGCCGCACGATCTTCCTCGGCAAGCCGCCGCAATACCTGCTCGATGCGGAGAAGGCGCTGGTCGAGGGGCTTGAGGCGGGGCTCGAAGCGGCACGCGCTGGCAATGTCGCGGCCGATGTGGCGCGCGCGCTCGGCGAACCGCTGGAGCGGGCGGGAATCGACCGGGCGGCGCGCTGCGGCTATCCCATCGGCATTTCCTATCCGCCCGACTGGGGTGAGCGGACGATCTCGCTGCGTATCGAGGACGACACGGTGCTCGAACCCGGCATGACGTTTCACTTCATGCCGGGCCTATGGATGGACACCTGGGGGCTCGAGATCACCGAGAGCATCGTCATTCGCGAGAGCGGTCCGGCGGAAACCCTGTGCAAGCGCCCGCGCGAGCTCTACGTCAAGGACTGAAACCGCACGGACGGTTCGAACGCGAGGCCCGGGAACGCGCGGGCCTTCGAGGAGGAGGCGGCGTCATGGCGCTTATCGACGACACGCGCGCAATCCTGGGCGACCTGATCGCCTTTCCAACGGTTTCGCGCGACAGCAACCTCGAACTCATCGCCTATGCCGCCGACAGGCTGGGCGCGGCCGGCGCCAGGGTGCACATCCAGACGGACGAGACCGGCCACAAGGCGAACCTGGTGGCAAGCCTTGGTCCGGAGACGGGCGGCGGTGTGGTGCTGTCGGGGCATTCGGATGTGGTTCCGGTCGAGGACCAGGACTGGTCCTCGGATCCCTTCGAGCTGCGCGAGGAGAAAGGCCTGCTCTTCGGTCGCGGGACCTGCGACATGAAGGGCTTCATCGCGGCGACCATGGCGATGGCGCCGCACCTTGGCGACCTGGACCTGTCCCGGCCGGTTCATATCTGCCTCACCCACGACGAGGAGGTGGGGTGTCTCGGAGCGCGCCGTCTGGTGGAGGAGATCGCGGGATGGGACGAGAAACCGTCTCTTGCCATCATCGGCGAGCCGACGGAAATGCGCATTATCGAAGGTCACAAGGGATGCTGTGAGTACACCACGGTCTTTACCGGCCTCGAGGGGCACGGCTCCCGCCCCGAACTGGGGGTCAACGCCGTCGAATATGCGGTGCGCTACGTCACGCGGCTGATGGAATTGCGCGAGACGCTGAAGGGCCGCGCCCCGGTGCAAAGCCGGTTCGAACCGCCCTGGTCGACGCTTCAGGTGGGGCGGCTTGCAGGCGGCGTTGCCCACAACGTCATTCCGGGTCATGCGAGCGTCGACTGGGAACTGCGCCCGGTGAGCGATGCGGATCACCGTTTTGTCTGCGAGGCGATTGCCGCCTATGCGCGTGACGACCTGCTGCCGGCCATGCGCGAGATTTCGGCCGATGCGGACATCGTGACTCATGTCATCGGAGAGGTGAGCGGTCTGGAGCCGGTCGATGACAACGAGGCGCGGCGGATCGTTTCCGCACTGACAGGTGCCAATGGCGCCGATGTGGTCGCCTTCGGGACCGAGGCAGGATTGTTCCAGAAGCTTGGCATGTCCGTCGTGGTCTGCGGTCCGGGCTCGATTGCCCAGGCGCACAAGCCGGACGAGTTCATCGAGATCTCCCAGCTCTCCGCGTGTCTCGACATGCTGCAGGGCCTGGCCGGAAAGCTCTCTACCGCTCGCTGACCTCTGTCCGGCACGCCTTGCAGAAACGGGCGAAGGCCTGGAGGAAGTCCTCCACCGCCCGACGCTTCTCGGGCTCGGCCAGCACTTCGCCGATTTCCCGGGGCGTGCGCTTCATCAGGTCGAAGCGAAGGAAAAGCTTCGGGTCGAAGTTGCGCGTGACCGTCGACAGCACGAGGCGTAGCTGCTCCAGCATATCGTTGCCACGGTGCGACGCGTGAACCAGAACGACGGGCTTGAAGACGATCTCGTCGCGCGAGACGAGCCAGTCGATCGCGTTCTTCAGCCCGCCGGGCAGGGCCCGAACGTATTCAGGGCTTGAGATGATCAGCCCGTCGCAGCGTTCCACGCGCGCGACGAAGTCGGCGACCGGCGCGGGCAGCGGGCCTGATTCCGCGTCCGGGGAGAAAACCGGAAGCCCGGCGAGTTGGTCGTAGACCTCCACCCGGCACCCGGAAGGCGCCGCGTCCGCGATGGCGTTAAGGAGTGCCGTGTTCGTGGAAGCCTTCCGTGCGCTTCCGGACACGGCGAGGAAGATCTCGTCACGATGTGTCACTGGTTCTGCTCCGTGCCGCCCGTATCGGCATCGCCTGTGCCCGTGTCGTCGGGGTCCGGGCTGACCGAGAGACTGACCCGGTCTGCGGGAAAGCGCGAAAGGCTGAACTGGATCGGCGAACCGTCGCCGGTGACATTGAGCGCCCGCGTGCGCAGAACCACCGCGCCGGGCTGCAGGGCGAGATCGGCGCGGTCGGCGCGGCTCGCGGGGGCGGCGGAGATTTCCGTCTGTGCGCGGCGATAGTCGGCGACGCCGCATTCCCTGAGTGCCGCAGTCATGGATCCGAGGCGCGCCAGGGCGTCCGGCAGCGCCTCGAAGCGGCGGGCGTCGAACCAGTGCGTCGAACGTGACAGCGGCGTGCCGTCCGCCTCTCCGACAAGCTCGACCCGGATCACGGGATCCCCTTCGCTCAGATGGAGTGCTGCGGCGACCGCTTCGCCGGCCGGTTCGTTCTGGGCGGAGAGCATTCTGGCGGTCGCGCTCGAGACCTGGCCGCCGAGGCCGGCGGAAAACCGGGTGCGTGACCCGATGGGATAGGAAAACCGTGTGCGGCGCACGACCGTCGTGCCGCGTCCCTGCACGGTCTCGACGATTCCTTCTCGGGCCAGGGCACCAAGCGCCTGGCGCACGGTGTGCCGGTTGACCTCGAACTGGGCCGCAAGGGCCGCCTCGGTTGGAAGCTTCGCGCTGTCGTCATAGACGCCGTTGCCGATCGCGGCGCGAATGTCGTCGGCAATCTGGCGCCAGAGGGCAACGCCGGTCTGCCGGTCGAGAGCGGATGCGGCGGCATTTCCCCCGGCAGGCCCGTGATCGGAGACCATGCCGTCTTTCGCCTCGCCGGTGCCCTCGTCGCCCCGTTTTCCTGCCATGCCCGCTCCGTGCCTGTCTTTCGCGGCTTTGGACCGCGCGATCCCGTTCGTGTGCCCTATCGGAAACGGCATCGCAAGCCGGACGAGGTTCATCGCAGCGTCATGCAGGCGAGGTAGTGTGACTTCAAGTTGGTTGTCTATAAGACTAGACAAATATGAGAGCCGGGTGTAATACGGCTTCACGATGAATGGCGTGTCTGGAGCCCCGGAGCGGGTTCGCACTCCAGGCCATGCACGGAGCGATGAGATGGATGTTTCGCAAGCGGCGTCCCGGGAACGTGGGGACACGAGCGCCGGTGATGCCGGGCTCAAGGCACTGATGGATGTGCTGGCGGCCTCGCCCCGGTCGGAAATCGAGGCTTGTGCCGAGGTGTTGGGTCCGCTGCCGCAGGCGCAGCCGGTGCGTGGACCCGAGACCGGGCTTGTCATGCTGCGCGGCCGGATCGGCGGCGATGGCGGCCCGTTCAATCTTGGCGAGGCGGTCGTGACGCGGGCGACCGTGCGTCTTGCCTGCGGCAGCGTCGGCCATGCCTACGCACTTGGCCAGGACAAGGCCAAGGCACGGCTTTCCGCTCTGCTTGCCGCGCTGTGGAGCGAGGGGAGCAGGCGGGCGGAGGTCGAGGAGGCCATCGTCGCGCCGCTTGCCCGGGCTCGTGCCGAGGAAAGCGCAAGGGTGGCGCGCGAGGCCGCGGCCACGCGGGTCGACTTCTTCACCATGGTTCGCGGGGACGACTGATGAGCGCCACTGATCTTTCCGCCATCGCCGTTGCCGGCGGTTTCGACAATCCGGTCTTCGCCGCGCAGGGTGTGTTCCGTGCGGTCATGGATGCGACCGCGCGGCCTGGAACGGTTCACCGGCTTCCGGTGGACGTGGCTCCGCCGGCACCTCTCGCGGCTGGGCCGGCCGCGCTCGCGCTTGCCCTTTGCGACGCCGACACGCGGCTCTGGCTCGCCCCGTCCTGGAGCACTGCGGAGACGGCTGCATGGCTTGCCTTCCAGTGCGGCGCACCGCTGACACGGGACACGGAGCGCGCCGATTTCGCGCTCGCGCCGGCCGGGGAGGCTCCCGACCTGAAGACCCTTTCGCAGGGCAGCCAGGAGTATCCAGACCGGTCCACCACGCTGGTCATCGAGGTCGAGGCCCTCGAGGGAGGCGACGAAATCGCGCTTTCCGGGCCGGGCATCGAGGGAACCCGCCTGATCGCTCCCAAGGGGCTGCCGGACGGTTTCCTGGCGATGCGGGCGGCGAACCGTCTGCTCTTTCCGCGCGGCGTTGACGTGATCCTCGCCGCCGGTGCCGACATTCTCGCCCTGCCGCGAACGACCGTTCCCTGTCCCAAGACACCGGAGGCCCGCTGACATGTATGTGGCCGTGAAGGGCGGCGAGGCCGCCATCGACAACGCGCACAGGATGCTTGCCGACCGCAGGCGCGGAAACCGCGACCTGCCGGCGATCACCGTGTCCCAGCTCGTGGAGCAGCTCGCGCTCGGGGTGGACAGGGTGATGGCGGAAGCCTCGCTCTATGCTCCCGAACTCGCGGCTCTTGCCGTGAAGCAGGCGCGGGGCGACATGATCGAGGCGATCTTCCTGCTGCGCGCCTATCGCACGACGCTGCCGCGCTTCGGTGCCTCGCGTCCGCTGGAAACCGGGCAGATGGTCGCGGAGCGGCGTATCTCCGCGACTTACAAGGATCTGCCCGGCGGGCAGGTTCTCGGGCCGACCTTCGATTACACGCATCGTCTGCTCGATCCCGATCTCGTCGAGGATGGAGAGGTTCCTGCCGCGCCGGCACGTGAGCGGGAGGGCGAGCCGCTGATGCGGGTCGCCGACATCCTGGCGGGCGAAGACCTGATCGAGGGCGCTGCAGAGGGCGACGCGGACAAGAGCGAGCCGTCCGGCGACCTGACCCGCGAGCCGACCGAGTTTCCCATGCCGCGCGACATGCGCCTGCAGGCCCTGGCCCGCGGCGACGAGGGGTTTCTGCTCGCGCTCGGCTATTCCACCCAGCGCGGCTACGGGCGCACGCATCCCTTCGCGGGCGAGATCCGCATGGGTCTCGTCGAGGTCGAGATGGATGTGCCGGAGCTGGGCTTTGCCGTTTCGCTGGGTCAGGTCCGGGTGACCGAGTGCCAGATGGTCAACCAGTTCCAGGGATCGGCCAAGGCACCGCCGCAGTTCACGCGCGGATACGGCCTGATCTTCGGCCAGTCCGAGCGCAAGGCCATGTCCATGGCGCTGGTCGATCGCTCACTGCGCGCCGACGAGTTCGGCGAGGATCGGGTCGCGCCCGCCCAGGACGAGGAATTCGTCATCTCCCATTGCGACAACGTGCAGGCGACCGGCTTCGTCGAGCACCTGAAGCTTCCCCACTATGTCGACTTCCAGGCCGAACTCGATCTGGTGCGCCGCATGCGCGCCGAGTTCGAGGCTGCGCAGGCCCGCGAGGACGACACGCAAACCCCGTCATCGGAGGCTGCGGAATGACCGTGAACGCGACACAGCAGGGCAGTGGTCTTGCCGGCGAGATCGCCAGCTACAACTTCGCCTACCTCGACGAGCAGACGAAGCGGATGATCCGCCGCGCGATCCTCAAGGCCATCGCCATCCCCGGGTACCAGGTTCCCTTCGCCAGCCGCGAGATGCCCATGCCCTATGGCTGGGGAACGGGTGGCGTGCAGGTGACGGCGGCGGTGATCGGGCCCGACGACACGCTGAAGGTCATCGACCAGGGCGCGGACGACACCACCAACGCGGTCTCGATCCGTGCCTTCTTCCAGAAGGTGGCGAATGTGGCGGTGACGACCCGCACGCGTGAGGCGTCGATCATCCAGACCCGTCACCGCATTCCCGAGGCACCGCTCGCCGAGGGACAGGTGCTTGTCTACCAGGTGCCGATCCCGGAGCCGCTCCGGTTTCTCGAGCCGCGCGAGACGGAGACGCGCAAGATGCACGCGCTCGAGGAATACGGGCTCATGCACGTCAAGCTCTACGAGGACATCGCCCGTCACGGCCACATCGCGACCACCTATGCCTATCCGGTTCTGGTCGCGGATCGTTACGTGATGGACCCCTCGCCGACGCCCAAGTTCGACAATCCGAAGATGGACAATTCGCCGGCGCTTCAGCTCTTCGGCGCGGGTCGCGAAAAGCGCATCTACGCGATCCCGCCCCACACGAAGGTCGTGAGCCTCGATTTCGAGGACCACCCCTTCGAGATCCAGTCCTTCGAGGAGCCCTGCGCGCTGTGTGGCGCCCATGGCGTCTATCTCGACGAGGTGATCCTCGATGACCGGGGCGGGCGCATGTTCGTCTGCTCCGACACCGACAATTGCGAGGAGCGCAGGGACGCGGGACACCGCGGCCATCTGGCGCCCGACGAGGCCTATGGCGCCCGGGAGACCACGGCATGACCCCTGATCGTGACGACGACCTTCCCCTCCTCAGTGTCGAGGGGCTGACCAAGAGCTATGGCGGCCGCATTGGCTGCCGGGACGTGTCCTTCGAGGTCTATCCCGGCGAAGTGCTTGCCATCGTGGGAGAAAGCGGATCGGGCAAGACGACGCTGCTCAACTGCATCTCGACCCGGCTGGAGCCGACCAGGGGCAGCGTCTCCTACCGGATGCGCGATGGAGAGACCCGTGACCTCTACGCGCTGTCCGAGGCAGAACGCCGGCTCCTGATGCGCACAGACTGGGGCTTCGTGCACCAGAACCCGGCGGACGGGCTGCGCATGACGGTGTCTGCCGGCGCCAATGTGGGCGAGCGGCTGATGGCGGTGGGGCAACGCCACTACGGACGCATCCGCGAGACCGCCACGCACTGGCTGGAGCGCGTCGAGATCGAGGAAGATCGCATCGATGATCAGCCGCGCGCGTTTTCCGGCGGCATGCGCCAGCGTCTCCAGATCGCGCGCAACCTGGTCACCGGTCCGCGTCTCGTGTTCATGGACGAGCCGACCGGCGGTCTCGACGTGTCCGTGCAGGCGCGGCTTCTCGACCTGCTGCGCGGGCTGGTCTCGGACCTGGGGCTTGCCGCCATCGTGGTGACCCATGACCTCGCGGTCGCGCGGCTCCTCTCCCACCGCATCATGGTGATGAAGGGGGGCGAGGTGGTCGAGGCGGGCCTGACGGACCGCGTTCTCGATGACCCGCAGGCGCCCTACAGCCAGCTTCTCGTTTCCTCGATCCTCCAGGTGTGACCATGACCACGAGCCGCAAGGGCCTGGCGCCCGATCTTGCCCTTCATGTCGAGGGGCTCTCGAAGGATTTCACCATGCATCTGCAGGGCGGCATCGTGCTGCCGGTGGTGCGCGGCGCGGGATTTGACGTCGCGGCCGGCGAATGCGTCGTCCTTGGCGGACCTTCGGGAGCGGGCAAAAGCTCCATTCTCAAGATGCTTTACGGGAACTACGCCGCGAACGCTGGCGAGATCCTCGTCGCGCATGGCGGCGAAACGGTCGATCTCGTGACGGCGAGCCCGCGCAAGGTGATCGCGGTGCGCCGTGACACGATCGGCTACGTGAGCCAGTTCCTGCGTACGGTGCCGCGCGTGGGGGCGCTCGATGTCGTGGCGGAGCCGCTCGTGGCGCGTGGTGTCGCCACGGACGTTGCGCGCGAGCGGGCGGCCGCTCTGCTTGACCGGCTGAACCTGCCCGAGCGGCTGTGGCAGCTCCCGCCCGCGACCTTTTCCGGTGGCGAACAGCAGCGCGTGAACATCGCGCGTGGCTTCATCACCGACCATCCGGTCCTGCTTCTCGACGAGCCGACCGCATCGCTGGATGCGCTCAACCGGCGCATCGTGATCGGGATGATCGGAGAGAAGAAGGCGGCCGGAGTGGCTCAGGTCGGCATCTTCCATGACGAGGAAGTGCGCGAGGCGGTCGCCGACCGCATCATCGACGTGACGGCCTTCGCGCCGGCACGCGCGGCCTGAGCGGGCAAGGCCATGACGAAACTCTCTGAAATGCCACTCGTGCATGAGACGGCCATCGTCGAGGCGAGCCGCCTCGGCCGGTACACGGAAGTGACCGAGCGCTGCCGCGTCAGCGAGACGGACCTCGGCGACTACTCCTACATCATGCAGGACGGCATCGTGTGGTGCGCGGAAATCGGCAAGTTCGCGAACATTGCGGCGGCCGTGCGCATCAATGCCACGAACCACCCGACATGGCGGGCGACGCTGCATCACTTCACCTATCGTGCCAACGACTACTGGGACGATGCGGAACCGGAAGCCGCCTTCTTCGACTGGCGGCGGGAGGGGCGCGTGCGGATCGGTCACGACGTGTGGATCGGCCACGGCGCGACCGTGCTTCCCGGCGTGACCATCGGCGACGGAGCGGTGATCGGCGCGGGCGCCGTGGTCTCCCGCGATGTCGCGCCCTTCACGATCGTCGGCGGTGTGCCGGCAAAGCTGATCCGCGAGCGTCTCTCACCGGAACTCGCGGCCAGGATGCAGCGGCTGGCGTGGTGGGACTGGGATCACGCCCGCCTTCGGGACACGCTGGAGGATTTTCGGGCGCTGGATGCGTCCGCGTTCCTCGAGAAATACGCCGATGCGGAGTGATTTATAATATTTCTCAGAGGCTTGGATTGTCATTCAAGCTTCAACAAACCGCAGACTGAGTGTCATGTTCGCACGCTACGCAGGCTCCTATTCGAACGATAGGGGCGATCATGTTCAAACTCGAGGGCGTCACCCGCACATTCGGGACCTTCACGGCGGTGAAGTCCGTGACGCTGGATATTCCCAACGGCCAGATGGTCGGTGTCATCGGACGGTCGGGCGCGGGCAAGTCGACGCTCCTGCGCATGATCAACCGGCTGATCGATCCCAGCGGCGGCCGGCTCGTGTTCGACGGTCGCGAGGTGTCGTCTCTCAGGGGACGCGAGTTGCGCAACTGGCAGCGCGACTGCGCCATGATCTTCCAGCAGTTCAACCTGGTTCCGCGCCTCGATGTCCTGACCAACGTGCTGCTCGGGCGCCTCAATCACCGCTCGACCTCGCGCAATCTTCTCGGTCTGTTCACGCGCGCCGAGCGCGCCGCGGCGATCTCCGCGCTGGAGCGTCTGGGTATCGCGCAGACGGCGCTGCAGCCCGCCGGAACCCTCTCTGGAGGCCAGCAGCAGCGCGTGGCGATTGCACGTGCACTGATGCAGGAGCCGCGCATGGTGCTCGCCGACGAGCCCATCGCCTCGCTCGACCCCCTCAATGCCCAGAAGGTGATGGACGCGCTGCGCGACATCAATCGGCGCGAGGGCATCACCGTCATCACCAATCTGCACACGCTGGATACCGCGCGCACCTATTGCGAGCGTGTGATCGGCATGTCGGAGGGGGCCGTCGTGTTCGACGGTCCGCCGGAGGAACTGACAACGGAAATGGCCCGGCGCATCTATGGCGCGGAATCGGAGGAACTTTCCGAGGCCATCACGTCCACATCCCTTTCCGTCGCCCGGGCGGCGACGCCGAAATCCGCAACCGTCCTGCAGTCGGCCATCGCCGGCTAGGGACGCGGATCGGCCGCCCGCCCTTCGCGTCGCGGCCAGCGCACCAAAGCGTGAGACACGAAGAGACCGGGCAATCCGGATCACCCATGGAGACGTCAATGCTCAAGAACATCCTTCTTGGCGCCGTTGCTGCTGCCACGATGCTGACGGCTGCGGCCGGACTCGCCCCGGCCCAGGCCCAGGGCGCAAAGGAATTCCGTATCGGTATCCTCGGCGGCGAGAACGAGGCCGACCGCCTGCGCAACTTCCAGTGCATGACCGAGAAGCTCCCGGCCGTGCTGGGCGTGGAAAAGGTTTCCCTGTTCCCGGCCGCCGACTACGACGGCGTGATCCAGGGCCTTCTGGGCGGCACGCTGGACTACGCCGAGCTCGGCGCGTCCGGCTATGCGAAGATCTATCTGGAGAACAAGGACGCGGTCGAGCCGATCCTGACCACCGTCCAGACCGACGGTTCCACCGGTTATCATTCGGTGATGGTCGCGCGTGCCGACAGCGGCATCAAGTCGCTCGAGGACATGAAGGGCAAGAAGCTCGGCTTCGCCGATCCCGACAGCACCTCCGGCTTCCTGGTTCCGTCCGTGACGCTGCCGGACGCGACCGGCGCGCCGATCGACGAGTACTTCGCGTCCACCGGTTTCGGTGGCGGTCACGAGAACCTGGTTCTCGAAGTCGTGAAGGGCACCTTCGACGCCGGCACCACCTGGGCCTCCGGCGTGGGCGACTTCAAGGACGGCTACACCTCCGGCAACCTGCGCAAGATGGTCGACAAGGGCATCTTGGACATGGACGACCTGGTCGAGCTGTGGAAGTCGCCACTCATCCCGAACGGTCCGATCGTCATCCGCACCTCGCTCGATGCCGACACCAAGACCAAGTTCAAGGAGTTCATGGTGGCGCTGCCGGAGAGCGATCCGGAGTGCTTCTCCGCCATCCAGGGCGGTGACTTCAAGGGCTACACCGCAGTGAACGCCGACTTCTACAAGGCGATCGTCGCCGCCCGCAAGGCGAAGATCGGCTCGTAAGGGCTGCCTCACGCGGGCGCCGGCCGGAGTGTCCGGCCGGCGCCCGTTCTCGTTTCTTCCTGACCGGTGATTTCCGACCATGGCGTTCGCCACGCTTTCCAACGGTCCCGACGGACCTTCCCAGGACAACGGCCTTTCGGCCGCCGGAGCCATGGTGGAGCGCCACTGGCGCGAGCAGACCATGCGCCGCCGTCTCTACACGGTGGCCGGCCTTGTCGCGCTCCTCGTCACGCTCGGCGGTTCGCTGTGGTTCGCGAACGAGACCAATGCGGGCAAGTTCTTCGATCGTCTGCCCTATTTTTTTGATTTCTTCATCGATCTGGCGCCGCGCGATCCGCTTGAGGTCTGGCGCGCGCTCTTCGATCTTCCCTCGCCCTATTACGACGGCAGCCTCAAGTACAATTACCCGGAAGGGAGCATCCCGTTGTGGGGGAGCTTCTACATCCCGGAATACTTCTACAAGATGCTGGAGACGCTCAACATCGCGATCCTGTCGACGTTAATCGGTTTCGTGTTCGGCTTCCTGTTCTGCTTCATTGCCGCGAAGAACATGGTCCGCAATCCGTGGCTGCGCGGTTCGGTGCGCCGCCTGATGGAGTTCCTGCGCGCCTTTCCCGAGATCGTGATCGCCGGTTTCATGGTCGCGATCCTGACCATCGGTCCGATCCCGGCGATCTTCGCCGTCTCGATCCACACCATCGGCGCGCTCGGCAAGATGTTCTTCGAAGTGGTCGAAAATGCCGACATGCGCCCCGACGAGGGGCTGCGCGCGGCCGGCGGAAACTGGGTGGAGCGGGTCTGGTACGGCATCGTTCCCCAGGTCATGCCGAACTTCACCAGCTATGCGCTGCTCAGACTTGAGATCAACGTGCGCGCCTCCACCATCATCGGCGCGGTGGGCGGCGGCGGTATCGGCGAGGCGCTGCGCCTGTCGATCAGCCGTGGTCACGAAGCCAAGACGCTGGCCATCGTTCTCCTGCTGTTCCTGACCATCGTGGCGGTCGACCAGTTGTCCGCCTACCTGCGCAAGCGCCTTGTCGGCAACCAGGCCTTCGAGTTCGGAGCCTGAGGAAAGAGCCATGTCCGCGACCACCGTTTCCTCCCTCTCCGCCGCCGATATCGACGACATCGCAAGGCGCAACCCCCAGGTCTTCGCGCCGTCGTTCTGGAGGCGGGCGCGACCGGTCCTGATCGTCTCGGCCGCTGTCCTCTATGCGCTGTACTGCTGGTGGTTCTTCGCCATCGGCAAGGTGCTGGGCGAAGCCAACTGGGATATTGCCGGCAACTATCTCGCCGACTGGATTTCCTACGAGGTCCGGCCCGACTTCGAAATCGCGGGCGATGGCGCGATCATCCTCTCCTTCCCGCGGTTCTCGCCACTCGGCTCCAATCCGGACCCCGACTGGATCGCGGTGACCAAGACGCGGATGATGCGTGGTGGTGAGCCCGAAAAGGCCGCCGCTGCCCAGGCATCCTCCTCCACATCGTCTGGTTCCTCCGGGTTCGGTTTCATGGTGCCGGACGCCAAGGGCACATCGACAGGGGGAAATTCGACCTCGAGCGGTTCCTCCTTCGGGTTCATGGTTCCCGATGCTCAGGGAACCTCGACGGGAAGTGGCTCGCAGGGCCAGAACGGCGAGGCGGACGCCGTCGCGCCGCAGGCGGTGGAGGAAGAGGTGATTGCCTCGGCCGTCGTGACCATGGGCTCGGGCGAGCGCATCGAGATCGCGCCGCGCGAGGTGCGGGTGCTGCGCGGCGACGAAACGCTGGTTCTGAAGCTGGACCATGCCAACGAACGGGTGGAAGCCGAAGGTGCACTCCCGGAGTGGGCATCGCAAAAGCTCGAAGGCGGCAAGGTCATCGCACGCTTCGGGTTCTCCGGGCGCGTCGAGGTTCGTCATGACGACGTGAAGGTGCGCCACCGTTTCCTCGGCTGGGAAAACTTCGTCTTCGATGCCAATTCGCCGTTCTGGGGCAAGAGCTTCGGCGAGGTCGCGTCGATGATCATGTCGGACGAGCGCATCGATCCCGATCGCTCCAACCTCTCGCTTGCTTGGAACAATATCCTCTACAATGCCGACTGGCAGCACCTGGATGTGTGGACCAAGCTTCTGCAGACCATCGTCATGGCTTTCGTCGGCACGCTCTTCGCCGCGATCATCGCCTTTCCGCTGGCCTTCATCGCCGCGCGCAACATCACCCGCTCCCGGGTGATGAACCAGATCATCAAGCGGTTCTTCGACTTCCAGCGGTCGGTGGACATGTTCATCTGGGCGCTGTTCTTCACCCGTGCCTTCGGGCCGGGGCCGCTGGCGGGCATTTCCGCGATCTTCTTCACCGATACGGGCACGCTCGGAAAGCTCTATTCGGAATCCCTGGAGAACATCGACGACAAGCAGCGCGAGGGCGTCAAGTCGGTCGGCGCCTCGCCCATGGCGGTGCAGCGTTACGGCGTGCTGCCGCAGGTGCTGCCACTGTTTGCCAGCCAGGCGCTCTACTTCTGGGAGTCCAACACCCGCTCCGCGACGATCATCGGCGCTGTGGGAGCGGGCGGCATCGGCCTCAAGCTCTGGGAGGCGATGCGCACCAACCAGGACTGGGAGAACGTGGCCTACATGGTGCTCCTGATCCTTCTTGTCGTCTTTGTGTTCGACAATATCTCCAATGCCCTGCGTTCGCGTCTGATGGGCAAGACCAGGGCGTGACGCGGATTCACCGTGCACGCGAAACATGCGACAAGGGCGTTCCCCGCCCGGACCGGATTTCGGAGACCCATGCGTCACGCTCTCTATTTCACGCCACCAGCCGATCACCCGCTCGTCCTTGCGGCCGAGCGCTGGCTCGGCCGCAGTGTCTTTCCGCGGGATGTTCCGGCGGAGACGATTGGCGGGGTGACGCCGGACAAGCGCGAAACGCTGACAGCCGATCCGCGCCGATACGGTTTCCACGGCACGCTCAAGGCCCCGTTCAGGCTCGTTCCGCAGGCGATGCCCGCGGACCTGCATGCGGCGCTCGAGGCTTTTGGCGCCGAGCGGGCGGCGGCTCCCGCCGTGCGGCTGAGGGTCTCGAGCCTTGGAGGCTTTCTGGCGCTGACGCCGGCTGCGCCCGCACCCGGCCTCGATGCGCTGGCGGGCGACGTGGTGCGCCGCTTCGAGCCCTTTCGCGCCGCTCTGAGCGACGAGGAGATTGCCCGGCGCAACCCGGAAAGCCTCACGGACGCGCAGCGCGAGAACCTCGAGAAATGGGGCTATCCATACGTCTTTGCCGCGTTCCGCTTCCACATGACGCTCACGGGCCGGCTCGATGATGCCGAGGCCGCGCGCCTTCTTCCGATACTCGAGGCGCATTTTGCCGAAGCGCTCGCGGAACCCGTCGAGCTGGACCGTGTCGCTCTCTTCGAGGAACCGGAGCGTGGACGGCCCTTTACCTGCATACGCCTGGAGCGGCTGACCGGCGCCGCGCCCGATAACCAGTGAAAGACTGCAAGATGGACATGATCCTCACCAATGCCCGCATCGTGCTCGCCGACGAGGTGATCGAGGGAAGCCTTGAGGTCCGCGACGGGCGGATCGCCTCGGTCTCGACCGGAGGATCGGGCGTTCCTGGCGCGATCGACATGGAGGGCGACTTCGTCATCCCCGGGCTGGTGGAACTTCACACGGACCATCTGGAAAGCCACTACAACCCGCGTCCCAAGGTGCACTGGAACCCGGTTGCCGCCGTCTGCGCCCACGATGCGCAGATCGCGACATCCGGCATCACCACCGTGTTCGATGCCTTGCGTGTCGGCGTCGACGAGGATGGCGATCTGGCCACCGACGACATGCGTCGGCTGGCCGATGCCATCGAGGCCGGTGTCGCGGCTGGTCGCTTGCGTGCCGACCATTTTATCCACCTGCGTTGCGAGGTGTCGGCTCCCAACTGTCTGGAGGCATTCGACCGCTTCGAGGGGGACCCGCGCGTCCGTCTGGCCTCTCTCATGGATCACGCCCCCGGCCAGCGCCAGTTCGCGAGCCTCGAGGCCTATGCGATCTACTACAAGGGCAAGATGAAGATGACGGACGCGGAGTTCAACGCGTTCTGCGAGACCCGCATCGCCCAGTCGCGGACCTATTCGGACAAGCACCGCAAGGCGATCGCCGAAAAGGCGCGGGACCGGGGCATCGTGCTTGCAAGCCATGACGACGCGACCCGCGAACATGTGGACGAGGGGCGTGATTTCGGCATCCGGGTCGCCGAATTTCCAACGACCATGGAAGCGGCCAAGGCCTCGAGCGAAGCGGGCCTTGCCGTCCTGATGGGGGGGCCGAACGTCGTGCGTGGCGGCTCGCATTCGGGCAATGTCTCGGCGCGTGACCTGGCTGCCGCCGGTTACCTCGACATTCTGTCGTCAGACTACATCCCCTTCAGTCTGATCCAGTCCGCATTCTTCCTGGGCGAGGTCGTGGACGAGGTGGATCTTCCGGCGGCTGTCGCCATGGTTTCCCGCACGCCGGCGCTGGCTTCCGGTCTTGAGGACCGGGGCGAGATCATCGCCGGCAAGCGCGCGGATCTCGTGCGGGTCCGCGTCGAGGAGCACATTCCCATCGTGCGCACCGTGTGGCGTGAGGGCACTCGCGTTGCCTGAGCAAAAGGACGCAGGAAAGGCAGCTCTCACGGGACGGCTGGTCGTCGTTGTCGGGCCGAGCGGCGTGGGCAAGGACAGCCTGCTCTCTGCGGCGCATTCGACACTTGCGACCGTGCCTGACCTCCTGTTCGTGCGGCGTGCGATCACCCGGCCCGCGTCCGGTGACGCCGAGGACCACGAACCCATGAGCGACGAGGCGTTTGCCGCCGCCGAGCAGGACGGCGCGTTCTGCTTTACCTGGCGTGCGCACGGCCTGTGCTACGGATTGCGGACCGACCTTGAGGCCCATCTTGGGGCGGGACGTCCGGCGATCGTCAATGGCTCCCGCAAGGTCCTGGCCGATATGGCCAGGCGGTTCCCGGGTCTCGCCATTGTGCGCGTGACGGCGGATCCGCAGGTGATCGCGGCCCGTCTTGCCTCGCGCGGCCGTGAGAGTGGCGAGGAAATCGCGGCGCGCCTCGCCCGCGCGGCGGAGATCCCGGACGTTGCGCCGGTAGCCGTTGTCGACAACAGCGGGACGCTGGAGGATGCCGCGACGAGCTTTGTCGACGCCGTGACCGGGTTTTTGCGGTAGGGCCGGGTTTCGAGCTTTTCCGCAAGAAATGGTTTACGAAAAATATTGTTATAAATCATATATTTGCGTGATTTTTTTCGAACCCGTCAAAACTGTCAGGATTGGCAAGGCCCGCCGCACGTGGTTAGCCGAAATATGCAAGGCGCAGGTTTGTCGATGCAAATGCGGTCCATAACGAGCCGGGCGTTTCGGCGCGGCTGAACAACAACATGTGGCCATCGCAGTTCCGGGCAGCGCCCGGCGCTGCGGCGAGACAGGGAGAGGGCGATGACGAGCAAGGCGAGCGGGCACCAGGTGTCCGAAGCGGTTGCCGCGCGATCGGAGGAGTTCGGCAACGATCCCACGGATGTCGCGGGAGAGGTCGTTACCCACGGAACGAGTGGCCTGAAGCTCAGTCTCGACCGCATTGTCGCCAATGACCGCATCGTCGAGGAGATCGAGGCTGGCCGCTACGAGGCCGAGGAGCTCTCGATTTCCTGTGACTACGTGCGCCCCGAAGACAGGGTTCTGGAACTTGGCGCGGGTGTCGGCTTCATTTCCGCCGGCGTGATGCGCCGCGTCGGGCCGGCCTTCTACGCCGCGGTGGAGGCGGATGCACGGCTCATCCCCCACATCCGGCGGACCCATGCGCTCAATGACATTGTCGGAGCGAAGGTGCTCAACGCCGCCTTTGCAAGTGACCCGGATATGCTTGCGAGGGGATCGGTTTCCTTCACGCTGCACCGCGAGTTCTGGCGCTCGGGCATCGGCCAGGATCAACCGGGCATTACCGAGACGGTCTCCGTGCCGGCGGTGGATGCGTCCGCATTCCTCGCCGAGAACCGGATCAATGTTCTCATCGCGGATATCGAGGGGGCGGAGCTTGACCTTCTGCGCCATCTGGACACTGCCGGCGTGGAGCGGGTCGTGCTCGAGTTGCATCCCCAGCGGTTCGGCCTGCAGGGGGTCGCGGAGGTCTTTGCTCTGCTTGGCGCGCGGGGCTTTGCCTATGACGCCGGTCCGTCCCGGGGACCCGTGGTCTGCTTCCGCAAGATCGGAACGGACTGAAGCGCCCTCGGCGGCTGGCTGCCGAGCCCACGAGGGCGCGGGCGGCAGGGGCATTAAGCTATGGTTCGCCATTTGGTGCCATCGTCAAATGTGCAACCGGTCCGTGCGGGCCATGGCAGGTCTTTCGCGAGACGGTTCGGCGGACATTCCCGTGGTGTTGGCACCAGAGGGGCAAACGGAGCGATGAACATGCGATTTCGCGAGCTCATCCTGGGTCTTGCCGCAGTGCTGCTGGCGGTTCTGCCGCATCCGGCACTGGCATCCAAGCTGCCTGCGGAGACGGTGGTCCTGACCGTCGACGGCGCCATCGACGGCGATGCGCCGCGTGATTTCACGATTGCCGATCTCGAGGCTCTGGGGCTGGTGGAGCTGCGGACCACGACGCCCTGGCATGACAACGAGATGCTGTTCGAGGGCGTGCCGATGGCCCGCCTGATGGAGGCGGTGGGCGCAAGGGGCGACACAGTGGTTGGCGCCGCGCTCAACAACTATCTGATCGACATTCCGATCACCGACTTCGAAACCTTTGGCGTGCTTCTCGCTTTCAAGGCAAATGGCGAGTACATGGGCGTCCGTGACAAGGGACCGCTCTTCGTCATCTATCCGTTTGACCGTTTTCCCGATATTCGCAACGAACTCTACTATTCCCGTTCCATCTGGCAATTGCGCCGGTTGACCGTGAAGTAAGCCCTTGCGAGCCATCGAAGTCCTGAGCCGCCTCGCCAGGGTGGCCGATCATTTCAGATATGTCGCCTTCGCCCTGCTGGGCGTGCTGGTGCTCGTCATCCTGGTACAGGCGGATTCGGTCATCACGAGCGGCGAGGCCGTTGGTCGCTCCATGCGCTACGACATGGCGCTGACCGGCCTCAACAGCCGGCTCGACGCGACCAATGCGCGCGAGAGAATGGCGCGCTATGTCGTGACCGGTGACAGCGAGGACCGGGACGCGGCCTATCTGTTCTACGACATTCTGGTCGGTCGGCTCGAGATGATGCAAAGCGGGGCTTTCGGCGCTTTCGTGAAGGCGTCTCCCCGACGCCAGAAGGTGCTCGACGAGGCCACTCGGGCGGTGACCGCTGTCGAGCCGATGCTCGACCTGCTGCCCGATCCGGCGGCTTTCGAGCAGGTCAACAAGGCGCTTGGAGTGGCGGCAACGGCGATCGACCGGCTTGGCGGCGAGGCCATGTCTGCCAACCTGAGCGAGGCTGCGGAGTTTAGGGCCGAGCTGTCCGAACGCCAGAGAGTCCAGAACCTGCTGCTTCAGCTGTTGATCGGCTTTGGTGCGGGTCTTCTGCTGATGATGACGGTGCAGGCGTGGTCGCTGCGCCGGGCCCGCACGGATGCGGAACGTGCCGCGCGCCGGTTCGAGTTCGTCGCCCGGCACGATCCTCTGACACGGCTGCCCAACAGGTCGGCATTTCATACTGTGCTTCAGGCGGAAATCGCGCGCCTTCACCAGCGGGGACGTGACGCGGGGGAGGATGTCGCCGTGCTCGCGCTCGATCTCGACGGCTTCAAGGCCGTGAATGATATTCTCGGTCACGCCGCTGGCGACGACCTGCTTGTGGCGGTGGCGAGCCGTCTGAGCTGGGTGGCGGCCCAGTGGGGGGAGGGGAACGTTGCCTCGCGGCTTGGCGGCGATGAGTTTACCGTTCTCTTGCGCATTCACGGCGGTGAAGCGGAAGCGCTTGAGCGGGCTTACGAGGTGAGCCGTGCGCTGCACGAGGCACATTCGGTGTCCGGAGGCAGCGTGGTGGTGAACGCGACCATCGGCCTGGCGCTTGCCGGGCCCAACGGGCGCCGGGGGGCTGACCTGCTGCAGAATGCCGATCTGGCACTCAGCCACGCCAAGGCGTCGGGCAAGGGCCAGGTCCAGATCTACGACGACAGCATGCGTATCGATGCGACCCGCCGTCGCCGCATCGAGGCCGACTTCGACGATGGTCTCGCCCGGTCGAGGATCGTTCCGCACTTCCAGCCCCAGGTCGACATGCAGACGGGCCGCATCGTCGGCTTGGAAGCGCTTGCACGCTGGCAGCATCCGACACTCGGGTGGATCTCGCCGGCGGAGTTCATTCCCATCGCCGAGAGCTCGGGCCGGATCGTGGAAATCGGAGAGCGCATTCTGGAAGCCGCATGTCGCGAGATCCAGCGCATGCCGGACAGTTGCAAGGTGTCGGTCAACCTGTCGGTTGCCCAGTTGGCGCGTGACGATCTTGCCGACACGGTGCGCGAAATCCTCTTCCGCACGGGACTGCCGCCAAGACGCCTCACGCTGGAGGTGACGGAAACGGTCGTCATGCGCGACACGCATCGGGCGCGCAACATGCTGGCCCGGCTGAAGCGGCTGGGGATCGGCATCGCGCTGGACGATTTTGGAACGGGCTATTCGGCCCTGTCGTACCTGCGGGATTTCGACTGGGACGAACTCAAGATCGATCGCAGTTTCGTCAATTCCATCACCACGGACGAACACAGCCTTTCGATCATCGCCTCGATCGTCAATCTGGCTGAGCGCCTGTCCATCTCCGTCACGGTGGAGGGCGTGGAGACGCGGGCGCAGGTCGATATGCTCAAGGGCATCGGCTGTCATGTGGCGCAAGGATTTCTCTACGGTGCGGCGTCGCCGATCGAGGAACTGGTGAGCCGGGCGGAGAACTTCGAGCAAGCCATGCGCCAGGCCAACGGGTGAGGCGACCTGTCTTCGTGAGCCTCCAGCTTGCCGCTTTCGCCGGCTTCCGCATCCGTGCCATCCACGCCCCCTGATGGGCGACCAATAGGGTATTGGTTCGCTGTTGGGCTGGATTTGCCCGACTGATAGGCAGTTTGCCCAGTTTTTGGGTTGAAAATTTCATCAAACCCGGATCATTCGCAAGAATCTTTGCGACCGTGCCGCTTGCGGTCTTGCCTCGTCCCTCACTCTGAGTCAGTAGTGGAACCAATAGGGAATAGGTTCGGATGGGTTCGGGTGGCGGAAGACGAGGCACAAACCGGTCGAAACTCAAGCCTTGCTCTGGAGCGGCTGAGGGTGATCGTCGATCACCTGGAGCGCGCTGAACGGGACCAATTGCCCACGGAGCGGGAACTGGTTGAGGAAATCGGTGTCGGCAGGCGCGCCGTCCGCCGCGCGCTCGACGTGTTGGAGGCGGAGGGGCGGGTCTGGCGCCGACAGGGTGCCGGTACCTTCATTTCCGGTACAAGGGCAGCTTCCGCCGGTGACGTCACCCGCCTGCCCGAAATGACCAACATGTTCGAAGTGATGGAGGTCCGCCTGCTGGTGGAGCCGGCGCTCGCCCGCCTTGCCGCGCTCCGGGCCTCGGCCGCCGAGATCGCGCGCATGGACGAGATCGCGCGAAAGGTCGCCTCGGCCGACGATCTGGACAGTCGTGAGCTGTGGGACGGGGCGCTGCATCGCGCGATCGCGACGGCGGCGGGCAACACGCTGCTGCTCGCCATGTTCGATGTGGTGGACCGGGTCCGGCAGGACGACACCTGGCGTCATGTTCGTGAGGCGCTTCGCACGCGTGGATCCATGTCGCTCTATGTGTCCCAGCATTCTGAGCTGGTGGACGCAATCGGGCGCAGGGATCCGGTCGTGGCAGAGCGCGTGATGCGCAAGCACCTGCTCAGCCTGCAGGAGCGGTTGATGTTGCAGACGACGGAGGGGCACGCCGATGCCGGCTGACGCGACAGCGCCGCTTCTGGCGGTGAACGATCTTTCCCTGCGGTTTCGCGGGATGGACGCCAATGTGGTCGACGGCGTGTCGTTCGACGTGTCCCCGGGCGAGACACTGGCCATCGTCGGCGAGAGCGGCTGCGGCAAGTCCGTTACCGCGCTCGCGCTGATGGGGCTGCTGCCGATGCCGCCGGGCGAGATCGTCTCGGGCGAGGCGCTGTTCGAGGGGCGTGATCTGTTCTCGCTTGCCCCGCGCGAGCGTGCGCGGTTGCGTGGTGACCGGATGGCGATGATCTTTCAGGAGCCGATGACCTCGCTCAATCCGGTTTTCACGATCGGAGAGCAGATCGCGGAAAGTGTCCGCCGCCATCGCAACGTCAGCCGGGCCCAGGCCCGGGCACGGGCGCTGGAAATGCTGGAAAAGGTGAAGGTGCCGGCAGCGGCGCGGCGGCTCGACGACTATCCGCACCAGCTCTCGGGCGGCATGCGCCAGCGTGTCATGATCGCCATGGCGCTTGCCAACGATCCGCGCCTGCTGATCGCCGACGAGCCGACGACTGCACTCGATGTCACCATTCAGGCCCAGATCCTCGACTTGATCGGCGACCTGCAGGAAGAGACCGGCACCGCGCTCATCATGATCACGCATGATCTCGGCGTCGTGGCGGAAACCGCCGACAAGGTGGCGGTCATGTACGCCGGGCGTGTCGTCGAGGCCGGGCCGGTGTCCGCTCTTTTCGACGATCCTCAGCATCCCTACACACTTGGCCTGATCAGCTCGGTGCCCTCGCTCGGCGAGCGCGCCGACCGGCTGGCGACGATTCCCGGCATGGTCCCCGCGATCGATGCGATGCCGCCGGGGTGCCGTTTCGCGCCACGTTGCCCCTTCGCCGACGAGGGATGTGCCGCCGGGGTTCCCGCCCTGACGCGTGTTGCCGAGGGGCATTCGGTCGCCTGCCGCTACGCGCCGCTCGAAAGCCGTTTCGGAGATGCCGCATGAGCGTGACCGACACCGTTTCCGCCACCGGCGACACGCCGGATGTCGTCCTGGAGGCCCGTGGTCTTGCCAAGCATTTTCGGGCAGGCTCCAAAATGGGTGGCTCCCTGCTCGGCGAGCAGCCGGTGGTGCGTGCCGTCGATGGCGTGTCGCTGTCGGTGAGACGGGGAGAGACGCTGGCTGTCGTCGGCGAAAGCGGTTGCGGCAAGTCGACGCTCGCTCGTCTTCTGCTGCGCCTGATCGACCCCACCGCCGGCGAGGTGTTCTACGGCGGACGTGACATCGCCCGACTTCCGGCGGCCGAGATGCGCCGCTTGCGCCGTGACCTGCAGTTCGTCTTCCAGGATCCGTTTTCCTCGCTCAATCCGCGCATGACGGTGGGCGCCATTGTCGAGGAACCCATGCGGGTGCATGGCACAGTGCCGGCACGTGAGCGGCGGGCCGAGGTGCAAAAGCTGCTAGCACGCGTCGGCATCCGTCCCGCCTATGCCTCGCGCTATCCGCACGAGTTTTCCGGCGGCCAGCGCCAGCGCATCGGTATTGCCCGCGCGCTCGCGTCGGGTCCCAGGGTCCTGATCGGCGACGAGCCCGTTTCCGCGCTCGATGTCTCGGTGCAGGCGCAGGTCATCAATCTTCTGGAAGACCTGAAGGACGAGTTCGACCTGACGCTGGTGCTGATCGCACACGACCTTGCCGTGATCCGCCACATGAGCGACCGGGTGGCGGTGATGTATCTCGGCGAGGTGGTCGAGCTTGCCGGGACTGACGAGCTCTATGCACGCCCCTTGCACCCTTACACGCGCGTCCTCATGCGCGCGATCCCGATCCCGAGCCCGCGCGCGCGCAAGGCCGAGGCGCGGCTGACAGGCGATGTGCCCTCGCCCCTCAATCCCCCGGCGGGCTGCCGTTTCCATACGCGCTGTCCGCTTGCCAGCGAGATCTGCGCCACCGAGCGGCCCGTGTTGAGCGAGGTCGAGCCGGGTCGGCAGGTCGCCTGCCATCACTGGCAGTCCGTGGAAAGCGATGCCGCGGCGCTCGAGCCGGAACCCTCGCCCGCGGCCCGCCGCCGTCTCGCGCTTTACCGGGCCAGAAGCACGGCTCCCAAGTCGGGGGCGGAGAGCCCGAAGTCCGGAAAACAATCATCATCACCAGAGGAGATTTGAAAATGCGAAACAGTCTCTACGCCGCACTTCTGCTGGGGGCCGGCGCACTCGTCGCGCTGCCGGCAGCCGCCGCCGATCTGCGCATCGGCCTGCAGGACGACCCGGACATGCTCGATCCCGATCAGTCCCGTTCGTTCGTCGGCCGTATCGTCTACACCTCGCTGTGCGACAAGCTCGTCGACATCACGCCGGGCCTGGAGATCATCCCGCAGCTCGCCACGTCCTGGACCTGGTCAGAGGACGGCACGGAACTGACGATGGACCTTCGCGAAGGTGTCACCTTCCATGACGGCACGGCCTTCGACGCCGAGGCGGTCAAGGCGAACCTGGAGCGCTCGAAGACCCTTCCCGAGAGCCGCCGCAAGAGCGAGGTGAAATCGATCGAGAGTGTCGAGGTCACCGGTCCCCTGCAGGTGAAGATCACGCTCTCCCAGCCCGACGCGACGCTGCTTGCCCAGCTTGCCGACCGCGCGGGCATGATGGTTTCGCCCAAGGCGGCGGCGGAAGCCGGTGCCGACTTCGCCTCCAATCCGGTCTGCTCGGGTCCGTTCAAGTTCGTCGAGCGCGTGCAGCAGGATCGCATCGTGCTGGAGCGGTTCGCCGACTACTGGAACGCGGACAAGATCCACTTCGACAAGGTCACCTTCCTGCCGATTCCGGATACGACCGTGCGTCTTGCAAACCTGCGCGCGGGCGATCTCGACATGCTGGAGCGCCTGGCGGCGACGGACGCGGCCTCGGTGAAGTCCGATTCCGAGCTGACCTATGCGGATGCGGTTTCGCTCGGTTACCAGGGCATCACGGTGAACGTGGGCAACGGTGAGCGCGCCGACACGCCGATCGGCCAGCAGGCCAAGCTGCGCCAGGCTTTCGAGCTGACGCTCGACCGCGACGCGATCAACCAGGTCGTCTTCGAGGGCGTGTTCGCGCCGGGCAACCAGCCGTTCCCGCCGACGAGCCCGTGGTATGACAAGAACGTGCCGATCCCGGCGCGCGACGTTGCGAAGGCCAAGGAACTCATGAAGGAAGCGGGCGTCGAGAGCTTCGACGTCGAGGTTCAGGTGGCCAACAACCCGGTCCAGATGCAGATGATGCAGGTGGTCCAGGCCATGGCTGCCGAAGCCGGCATCAACGTCAAGCTGAAGTCGACCGAGTTCGCGAGCCTGCTCGCCGACCAGTCTTCGGGCAACTTCGAAATGAGCCAGGTGGGCTGGTCGGGCCGTATCGATCCGGATGGCAACATCCACGGCTTCCTGACGACGAAGGGCGGCCTCAACGACGGCAAGTACTCCAACCCGGAGGTCGACAAGCTGCTCGACAAGGCCCGCACGAGCAACGATCTGGCGACGCGCAAGGCAAGCTATGACGCGGCGACCGAGATCCTCGCCAAGGACCTGCCGATCATCTACCTCTACCATGTGACGTGGATCTGGGCGCTCGACAACAAGATCGAGGGCTTCGTTCCCTATCCGGACGGCATGATCCGTCTCGAGAACGTCCGCTTCTCGGACCAGTGACACCAGGGCTTGCGGGGTCCGGTCCGGCCGGGACCCGCAAGCCAGACCGCCGAGGCATGTGCCTCGTTCGAAACGGGTTGCCATGACACGCTTGCCGATCCTGCTCATCAACCTTGACCGTGCACCGGAGCGGCTTGCGCGCATCAAGGAGCGTCTCGACGCCCGGGGGCTCGCCTTCGAGCGCGTCGCGGGTGTGGACGCGCGGGCGCTGTCGCGGGCGGAGATCGAGCGCCATGTGGAGGGCATCGGCCACTGGGGCTGGATGACAGAAGGTGAGGTCGCCTGCTTTCTCAGTCATCGCAAGTGCTGGAGGCTGATCGTCGAACGCGAGATGCCTCACGCGGTCGTGCTCGAGGATGATGTCGTGCCGGGCCGCTTCGCGGGCGAGATCTTTCGGCGGGACGACTGGATCCCGGCCGAGGCGGATCTGGTCAAGCTCGAGACGGACCTGAAGCCGCTTCGCCTCTCGGTCAAGGCATCCGGATGCGGGGAAACCTTCGAGGTGGCGCGCCTTCATTCCTCGCACTATTGCGCGGCGGCCTATCTCGTCACGCGGCATACGGCACAGCGACTGCTCAAGGCGACGGAGCGATTTCGCGACGCGGTCGACGAGATGTTGTTCGTCGAGCGGTCGGCGCTTTGCCGCAGCCTCAGGATCTTCCAGATGCTTCCCGCGCCTTTCGTCCAGGAACACAAGCACGCTGACCCCGTGTCGCGGTTCGACCCTTCCGGGTTCATCGAGGGGCGCGAGTGCAAGGACCTGCCGCGTCGTGCGCGTCACGTAGAGGCTCTTGCCGATCTCGCCCAGATGCGGCGCGACCTTCTCCACAAACTGGCGGAACTGACCGGTCGCCGTCGAACCGTGGTTGTGAACTTCCAATGACCCGAACGCCCAATCCCTTCTTCTCCGTCACGGGAGCCGCGTGATGCTCACCTTCATCGGCCGGCGTCTGCTGGTGGCCATTCCGACGCTGCTGATCGTGTCGGTGTTCGTGTTCACCCTGCAAAAGCTCCTGCCCGGAGATCCGGCGCTGGTGCTGGCGGGCGAGGAGCGCGATCCGCAGGTGATCGAGTTCATCCGCGAGAAGTACCGGCTCAACGATCCGATCATCGTCCAGTACGGCTACTGGATGGGGGGCGTGCTGACCGGTGACCTCGGCGTGTCTCTGCGCACGAACCAGCCGGTGACGCAACTCATCGCCGACAAGTTGCCCGTCACCATCCAGCTGGCGGTGATGGCGATGCTGGTTGCCATGCTTATCGGCATTCCCGCGGGCATCCTGTCAGCGGTCAAGAAGGGTGGTCCGGTCGACTACATCGCCAATTTCGTGGCGCTGTCGGGCCTGTCCATTCCCAATTTCTGGCTCGGGATCATGCTGATCCTGCTGGTTTCGGTCGAGCTGGGCTGGCTGCCCGCCTCGGGGTATGAGTCCATATTCGTCGATCCGGTAAGATCGCTCGAGACGATGATCATGCCGGCCTTCGTTCTTGGCACGGCGCTCGCCGCGACACTGATGCGTCACACCCGTTCGGCGATGCTCGGTGTTTTGAAGGCTGACTATGTGCGCACCGCGCGCGCCAAGGGGCTCGACGAAGGCGTCGTGGTGGTCAAGCACGCCTTTCGCAATGCGCTTCTGCCCATCGTGACCCTAGGCGCGCTGCTGTTCGGCGAGCTTCTGGCCGGTGCCGTCCTGACGGAGCAGATCTTCACAATTCCCGGCTTCGGCAAGCTGATCGTGGATGCGGTGTTTACCCGGGACTATGCGGTGGTGCAGGGCGTGGTCCTGTGCACGGCGGCCGGGTTCCTGCTGATGAACCTCATTGCCGACCTGCTTTATTTCCTGCTCAATCCGCGCATGAGGAGTGCCCTATGAGTGCGGCAAGCCCCTCGGCCGTCCCGGAGATGGATCCGGACGTCCTGCCGGCGCGCGGCGAAAGCCGTGCCTGGAAGAAGCTGAAGCGCAACAAGAGCGCGCTGTTCGGTTTCGCGCTGGTTCTCTTCTTCGTGGCGGTCGCCATTCTGGCGCCGGTTCTGCCCATCGCCGATCCGGCCGCGACAAGCTGGTCCGCGGTGCGCAAGGCGCCGTCGCTGGCCCATTGGCTCGGCACCGACGAGATCGGACGCGACATCCTTTCGCGCATGATCTGGGGGGCGCAGGCCTCGCTGCTGGCCGGCGTCGTTTCGGTCGTGATCGCGGTCGCCATCGGTGTGCCGTTCGGGCTCGTGTCCGGCTATTTCGGCGGCTGGGTCGACCAGGTGATCTCGCGCGTGACCGATGCGCTTCTGGCCACGCCCTTTCTCATCCTCGCCATCGCGCTTGCCGCCTTTCTGGGCCCGAGCCTGACGAACGCCATGATCGCGATCGGCCTGTCGGCGACGCCGATCTTCGTGCGTCTGACGCGCGGGCAGGTGCTCTCGGTGAAGACCGAGGACTACGTGGAGGGTGCGCGCGCCATCGGCCTGCGCGACGCGGCGATCATCACCCGCTACATTCTGCCCAATGTTTTCGCGCCGGTTCTCGTTCAGGCGACACTGACGGTCGCCACCGCGATCATCGCGGAGGCGAGCCTGTCGTTCCTCGGGCTCGGCCAGCAGCCGCCGGACCCGAGCTGGGGCTCCATGCTCAATACGGCCAAGAACTTCATGACCCAGGCTCCGTGGATGTCCTGGTGGCCGGGGGCGGCGATCTTTCTCGTCGTGCTCGGCTTCAACCTTCTGGGAGACGGCCTGCGCGACGCGCTCGACCCGCGCGAGGGCTGACGCCCCGCGCCGCCATATCTCTCCAGAACACTAGCTTGCAAGGGAATACGGATGACCCGCTTCACCACCCGCCCGGAGATCCTCGGAACCTTCGGCGTCGTTACCTCGACCCACTGGATTGCCAGTGCCGTCGGCATGAGCATCCTGGAAAAGGGCGGCAACGCCTATGATGCGGCGGCGGCGACCGGGTTCGTCCTGCAGGTGGTCGAGCCGCACCTGAACGGCCCCGGAGGCGATCTTCCGGTGATCCACTACAGTTCCGCCACGGACCGCGTCGAGGTGGTTTGCGGCCAAGGGCCGGCGCCGGCGGGCGCAACGATCGAGCGCTACAAGGCCGAGGGCCTGTCGCTCATTCCCGGCGACGGAATGCTCTCCACCGTCATCCCGGGTGCCTTCGACGGCTGGATGCTGATGCTGCGGGACCACGGTCGCCTGCCGTTGCGTGAGGTTCTGGCACCCGCGATCCACTACGCCCGCGAGGGGCATCCGATGCTGCCGCGCGTTTCGGCGACGATCGCCGGGCTTGCGCCCTTCTTCGAGAAGGAGTGGCCCACGTCGCACGCGACCTGGCTGCCCGGAGGCGAGGCGCCCGCGCCCCATGCCCTTTTCCGCAATCCGGTGCTTGCGGACACCTGGGAGCGCCTGCTTGACGAAGCGGAGACGAAGTCGGGCCGCGAGGCGCAGATCGAGGCCGCGCGCGACTGTTTCTATCGGGGCTTCATCGCGGAGGCGATCGCCAGTTTCGTGGAACGGACCGAGGTCGTCGACGGAAGCGGGGAGCGCCACAAGGGCGTTCTCTCGGCGCAGGATCTCGCCTCCTACTCGGCCACCGTCGAGGCCCCGCTTCTGGGTGACTACCACGGCTGGACGGTCGCCAAGACCGGCCCCTGGGGCCAGGGGCCCGTACTGCTTCAGGCGCTCGCCCTGCTTGACGGGTCCGGCATCGAGCACGTGGATCCGGTGGGAGCGGACTTCGTGCATCTGGTCGCCGAGGCGATGAAGCTCGCCTACGCCGATCGCGAGGTCTATTACGGCGACCCCGCCTTCGTGGACGTGCCGCTCGAGACCCTGCTGTCGCGCGACTACAACGACAAACGGCGCAAGCTGATGGGCTCCACCGCGTCTTTCGACCTGCGCCCCGGAATGGTACCCGGACACGAGGAGCAGGTGGCGCGGATGATGAAGATCATCGACGGGCTCGGGGTGTCAGAGACCGGCGTCTACGAGCCGACCATGGCGCATCTGTCGGAAAAGCGCGGCGACACGGTCCACATCGATGTGATCGACCGTTGGGGCAACATGGTCTCGGCGACGCCGTCGGGCGGCTGGCTGCAGTCCTCGCCGATCATTCCCGAGCTCGGGTTCTGCCTCAACTCGCGTGCGCAGATGTTTCTGCTCGACGAGGGATTGCCGACCTCGCTTGCGCCGGGCAAGCGCCCGCGCACCACGCTCACACCGTCCATCGCGTTGCGCGACGGGAGGGCGGAGCTTGCCTTCGGGACGCCAGGTGGCGATCAGCAGGACCAGTGGCAGCTCTCGCTTTTCCTGCGCCTCGTCCACTCGGAGGCCAATCTGCAGGAAGCCATCGACCAGCCGCTCTTCCATACGACGCATTTCCCCGCGTCCTTCTATCCGCGCCAGCGCCAGCCCGGCCACATCATGGTCGAGGAAAGCTTCGGCGACGGTGTGATCGAGGAGCTGCGCCGGCGCGGTCACTCGGTCGAGGTGGCGCCGGAATGGTCCATCGGGCGGCTGACGGCGGCGCGGCACGGCGCGGACGGCCTGTTGCGGGCGGCGGCGACGCCGCGCCTCATGCAGGCCTATGCCATCGGTCGCTGAGCCGGAGCAGTCTGTCAGGGAGGCGGAATGACCTATTCCATCGTTGCGCGTGATCGCGAAACCGGCCAGTTCGGGGTCGCGGTCGCAAGTCGCTTCTTCGCCGTCGGGGCGGTGGTGCCGCATATGGCCGGCGGTATCGGTGCGATTGCCACGCAGGCGTTCATCTCGCCGCTCTACGGCACCGACGGGCTGGAGATGCTGAAGCGCGGCGCCAGCGCCCGCGAGGTGGTGGATGCCGTGACCGGTCGCGATGCGGGCGCCCATTCGCGCCAGCTTCACGTCATGGATGCCCGGGGCGGAATCGCGGCCTTCACGGGGGAAAAATGCGTCGACTGGGCGGGGCACGTCCAGGGCGAGGGCGTCTCCGTCGCCGGGAACATGCTGGCCGGGCCGCAGGTCGTACGCGAAACGCTTGCAGCCTACGAGGCGGGTGAGGGGATGCCCTTCGCCGAGCGGTTGCTCGCGGCGATGGAGGCCGGTGAGCGAGCCGGCGGGGACAAGCGAGGCCGGCAATCAGCGGCGCTCAGGATCCATCGCGGCGAGGCCTATCCGTGGATCGACATTCGTACCGACGATCATGCGGATCCGCTTGCCGAATTGCGACGCCTGCTTGCCGTCGCGGGCGAGCGCTATCTCCACGTGGCGGAAACCCTGCCGACCTCGGACAATGTGTCGGGAATGCTCGACCGGAGCGTCATCGATCTGCGTATCGCCGAGCTGGAGGACCGCCGCAAGGCGGAAGGACGTGCCTCCGCTTCCCACGCGTCGCCGCCCAGATGACGCTAGGTCAAAAATTGGCTGACGGCGCTTCCTCTTTCCGCTCGATCAGACTAGCTTCTGCCGTTCGGCCATGCGGGGAAGCTGATGAAGAACGGATCGGTTGAAGGGACGGTTGAGGCGCGTGCGCTGGACAAGGCCGATGTTCCGCGCTTCGTCACCCTTGCATCCGATGACGGGCCGGGACTGCAGCGCTATCGTGCCTCGCTTGCCCGCTACGGCATCGAGCCGGACATCGTCTGGACGGGGTCGCCCTATCCCGGACACGCCCGGGCCATGCAGCTTCTCGCGGCGCACCTGCGGACACTCGATCCTCGCGAGAGTGTCGTCTACACGGACGGCTACGATGTGGTCCTGATCCGGGATCCGGCAGAGCTGGCGGCGGAAATAGCGCGTTTTCGGGCGCCGGTCGTGATTTCCACGGAACCGGGCTTCACGTGGAAACTTCCCGGGCGTTTCGCGGCGTCGCGGCGCTATCCGAAGCGTCACGGGCGTGGCGGCATGTACCGCTTCCTCAACTCCGGGGCCTATGCGGGGCGCGCCGGCGTCATCGCGGACATGCTCGAGGGGCTCGATTTCGACAGCGGTGTCGATTGTGACCAGACGCTGTTCAACAAGTGGTATCTGGAAGACCCGTCCCGAGCCGCGCTCGACCACGATCAGGCGCTTTTCGCCAGTTCGGCCTGTCAGGTGGGGCTGGAACGGGTGCTTTATCGTTACGACGGTTCGCACCTGGTGAACCGTCGAACGGGTGGAAAGCCCTTTTTCTTTCACTTTCCGGCCGAGAACCGCCTGTCATCCGGGATCATTCTCGGCATGCTGCCGTTCCGCCTGCCGCGCTTGCCGGTGCGCCTGGAAGACAGGACCGGATATGTCGCCAACCTGGTCGAGAGCCGGCCGACGTGGCTTTTCGACCGTCCCGCCTATCCCCTTGAAGACGTGACCCGGATGGTGGTCTTCCGCTTGTTGCCCCTACTGGTGCTTGTCGCGCTCGCGATGTGGTGGCTATAGGCGGACCCTGGATGACGCGCCCGGAACCGCCAAGAGGAGTTCACTGAAAATGTCCGACATGCTGCCTGCCGCCACTTCGGTTCTCGCGCTTCACGTTGGCCGTGCGCGCGAGCGGTGGGAGGGCAAGCCGCCCTCGGCAATCGCGAAGGAGCCGGTCCCGGAGGCCCTGGCCCTCGGTTATGAGGGGTTTTCCGCCGACGAGCAGGCCGACCGCAAGGTTCACGGCGGCCCGGAAAAGGCTGTTCATCACTATCCCGCGGCCCACTATGCCTGGTGGCGGGAGCGCTTCCCCGATCATGAAGATGTTCTTCGGCCCGGAGGTTTTGGCGAGAACATTGTCGCGGACGGCCTCGACGAGGAGAGCGTGTGCCTGGGCGACCGGTTCCGGCTGGGCCGTGCCCTTGTCGAGATATGCCAGGGGCGGCAGCCGTGCTGGAAGCTTGCCGCCCATACCGGCATCGCGGCAATGGCGGGCGCGATGCAGAAGAGCGGGCGCACCGGCTGGTACTACAGGGTTCTGGAGCCGGGAAGCGTCGCGGCCGGCGACGAGATCGCGATCCAGGAAAGGCCGCTTCCCGACTGGCCGCTGGCACGTATCATCGCCGCGCGGTTCGATCCGCGTATCGACCCGCGCCTTGCAGCGGAGATCGCAGGCCTTACCCCCTTGTCGCAGAGCTGGCGGGCGTCATTCGTGAAGAAGTCGGATGCGTCCTACGCCGAGGATACAAGGGCGCGACTCTCGGGTCCCGGCGCGTGATACGCCTTCGCACCGGTCGGTGCGCGTGTGTTGGAAACTATTGATTTTTACCATTGTCCTGTCCAATGCTCCCGCAGTTGGCCGCGAGGAGGAGCGAGGCTGGAGATGGGGCAGATTACACAACCGGGAACGGGCGAGACGGGCAGGCGGGTTCCCTGCAGCCGGTTCTCGCTCGAGGGGGTCGCGCCGCGGGATCGCTTTGCCCTGTGGCGTGACAGCATCAACTGCCTGTTCGAGGTGGAGGCGGAGCGCGAGGAGCGGGAGACCGGGTTCCTCGGGGAGATTGAAGCCTACATCCTGGGTGACATGGCCCTTGCCCACACGCGCACGCAGGCGCAGTCCTGGGCGCGGACGCCCGAGATCATCGCCCGCGACGGCATGGATCACTTCATGATCCAGATCTACGAGAAAGGGTCCATGTCCTTTCGTCATCGCGGACAGGACAGGGTCTTTGCCCAGAACGGACTTATTGTCTTCGACCTGGCGCAGGACATGCGGTCGGTTTCCAGCGACATGGCCAACCTGTCGCTGCTGTTGCCGCGCGGATTGATAGAGCCGCATCTGAAATCCGCTGCCGACCGTCATCTCCAGATCCTGCCGCATGACGAGAATCCGATGGCCCGGCTTCTCTTCGATCACATGAAGACGCTCAAGGCGGTGGCCGGAGACATGACGCTCGCCCAGGCGGGGGAGGCAAGCGCCTCGACGGCGGCACTTGTGACAGCATGTCTCAATGGCAGCGAACCTGAGCCGGGGGCGGGGGAGCGGGGGATCGCGTTCGCGCTTCTGGTGCGTGCAAGGCAGCGCATCGAGGAAAATCTTGCGGATCCGAACCTGACACCGGCCCGTGTCGCGCGCCTGTCGGGGGTCTCGCGGACGCGGCTCTACGAGATGTTCGAGCCCTTCGGTGGCGTGCAGGCCTATATCCGCGAACGCCGGTTGCGGCTCGCGATGCGGATGGTCGTCGATCAGCGCTTTGCCCTGCGCCCGATCTCGTCGATTGCCGAAGCTTGCGGGTTCAGCAACGACAGTGCGTTCTCGCGTGCCTTTCGGAACCGGTTCGGCACGACGGCGCGCGACATGCGCGCAAACCCCAATCAGGCACGTCTCATCGAACCGGACATGGCCCGGTTCGTTGATCGTCGATATGAGAACTGGATCCGCACGCTCAGCGTCTGAGCGCGATGCGTCAACGCCAGGCGATCACGGGAGCCGCGTTTTCCGTGTCGCCGTCCATGCGATCGGGGCCGGTCAGGTCCAGGATGGCGATGCGCTTGTCGAACATGCCGGTCAGATAGACCTCGTCGCCGCGCAGCGACCACTTGCGGATGTTCTGCAGTTCGGTGTTGAAGCAGCCGAAAGCCGACGCGAAGCCGGACGCTCCGCCCACTGGTGGGCGCAGCGTCATGCGGCATTGCTTTCCATCGACCTCCACCCTCCAGTTCCCGGCGACCTCGGCGGTCGAGATCCGACGCATGGGGGCGCGATGATTGCTGTTGGCCGCGCCGAGCAGCATGGCCACGGTGTTGCCCACTGCGTTCGGATCGACGGAGACGGAGGCGCTTGTCCGCGACGACTTCGTGTGCCGGGTGCCGTTCGCGTCGACCCATGACCTGGAGGAGGAGGAGAGCGTCGTTTCGTGTTTGAACGGCTTGGCGTTGAAGCGGGGGCCGTAGCGATTGCCGAGGGAATTGGCCGGATACATGGGGGCCATGGGTGGGCGGGCGCCGGGCGAGGTCGTGCCTGTTCCCGACTGACAGGCGCCAAGCATCAGGGCCGTGGCGGTGAGTGCCGGCAGTAGAAGGGCACGATTGCGCAAGGAGGTGGGGCGGGACGCTCGGGCGGTCATCTCTTGTCGCTCTTTTTTGCAGGAGGGGAGGAGGCGGACGTGATTGCCTCCACGCAAGGACTGCATTGTTCCTCCGCAAAAGCGGAGGAGGCGGCAAGGTCGACGCGCAATCCGCGGACGCAAGGTGCAGAATCATGGACGCTGGGAAAGAAACCGCCGGGATGCCGGCTGGTCCGCCATCCGTCGGAACATGCGCGTGAAAACAGGCTTTCGCCGGTATTCGGCAGGAAACGGGGGCGGGGCCCGAGCGACCCGCTCCCCTTTTGTCTTGTGCTTCCTACACGGAGAACACGTCCGCCCATTCCGGATGCCGCTTGCGCTGGGCATTCACGAAGGGACAGAGCGGCATGATCTTGAAGCCCTGTTCACGCGCGTCGGCCACAAGGCGCTCGACAAGTGCAAGCCCCACCCCCATGCCGCGAAAAACATCCGGCACGCCGGTATGATCGGCGATCACCAGCGTCGCGCTGGTGATCGAGAACGTCAGCTCGCCCGTCTCGTCATGGCCTGTGACCCGCGCAATGTAGCGACCGCGCGTTTCGCTGGCCTCACGGGTGATGGTGATGTCGGCTGCGCTCATGAAACCCTCCTGTCGCTGCCGTCTCCTGACGGCCGGTCACCGACATTTGGAGCGTTTGACGTTTAAAACAATCCGCACTTCATCGAAGAGATTGTTCCGTATTTCTGAACGATCAATGGATGGCGGACAGTGAGAAAAAGGGCGCGCCGGAGTGCCGGCGCGCCCGTTTCGCGGGGAAGTGACGGTCGTCGAGGTCAGCCGATGACGGCGTTGTCCGACCGCTTGACGGCGATGACCGAGGATCGTCCGAGCGTGCCCTCGCCATCGGGAAAGGGCGCGTCCGGATGCTGGATGCCCACGAACATGGTCCGCAGGTCCGCCGACCAGCACAGGCCCGTCACCTCGGACCCGATCGGGGCCGTGAGGAACCGTTCGATGCGGCCCGACACCGGATCGCCGACGAGCATCTGGTTGTTGCCCATGCCGGCATAGTCGCCCTCGTTGCTGTCGGAGCCGTCGGTCTGGATCCACAGCAGGCCGGTCGTGTCGAAGGCCATTCCATCGGGCGAGTTGAAGAGGTTGCCCTCGTTGATGTTGTCGGACCCGGCGTAGGCGCCGTCATGAACGGTCGGGTTGCCGGCCATCACGTAGAGGTCCCAGGTGAAACCCGGCGCGGCGTGATCCTGCCCTTCGGGATACCAGCGCACGATCTGGCCGTAGTTGTTCTTCTCGCGCGGGTTCGGGCCGCCGATCGGAGTTGCGTCGCCGCCGGCGTTGGGCTTCACGCCACGGTTCTTGTTGTTGGTGAGGGCGCAATAGGCTTCGGCGGCGATCGGGTTGGCGGCGACCCACTCGGGCCGGTCCATCGTCGTCGCGCCGACCTTCGAGGCGGCGAGGCGTGTCCTGATCGCGATCTCGGGAGCACTCATTCCGGTCGTCTCGGGCGTCAGGGCCATCCATTCGCCGGATCCGTCCTCGTTGAACTTCGCGACGAAGAGAGTGCCCTCGTCGAGCAGCGTCGAGGTGTCGCCGCCCGGCACGTAGCTGGCGCTGGAGACGAACTTGTAGAGAAACTCGCCGCGTTCATCATCGCCGAGATAGACCACCACGCGGCCATCGGGCGCGATGACCACCTCGGCGTTTTCGTGCTTGAAGCGGCCGAGCGCGGTGCGTTTCACCGGCGTCGAGGACGGATCGGCTGGGTTGATCTCGACAATGTAGCCGGCCCGGTAGGGCTCTTTCACGTTCTTCGCCAGATCGAAGCGCGGGTCGAACTTCTCGTAGGAATAGACGCTGCCGGTCTTGATGCCGTAGCGCTTGAAATCCTCGGGCAGGCTCACGGTTTCGTCGGTGGAGCCGAAGTAGCCGTTGAAGTTCTCCTCGCAGGTCAGATAGGTGCCCCAGGGCGTCTTGCCGGCACCGCAGTTGTTGTAGGTGCCAAGCGATTTCGTGCCGCTCGGGTCGGCCTCGGTCTTAAGTAGGTCGTGGCCGGCGGCGGGACCCGAGATCGTCATCGGCGTCAGGTGGTTGATGCGGCGGTTCAGCGGGCTGTCGACGACGATCTTCCAGCCATCGTCCTCTTCCGCGACCTCCATCACCGTGACGCCCTGGAGCTTCTGCAGCTTGGCGACGTCCTCGGCCGAGGCGGGAATGCCGCCCTCGTTCTTGGGCAGGTTCAGCTTCGGGTTCACGTATTCGTGGTTCACCGCGATCACGTTGCGATCGCCGATGACGAAGAATTCCATGCCGTCGGTGTTTTCGCCGAACACGCGGTCCGCCGTGGCGGCGTCGCCGCCGGTCGTGTGGTCGAAACCGCCCGCGTCGGAGAACAGCTTGTCACCCCAGCGCGCGAGGATCTGCCAGGAGTAGCCCTCCGGAACGTGGACGGTCGCGTCGGTCGCGATGCCCACCGGCTTGAAGCCGAACCGCGCCGTCGCGGCTTCGGCGGAGGTGGAACTCATGAGCGAGCCGAGGCCCGTGACGCCCAGGCCCATTGCGGCCGCGCCCGAACCGATGGCCAGAACGCCGAGCAGGCCGCGCCGGGAAATCGCGGTCTCGACGACCCGGTCGAAGTCCGTTGTCTGCGGGCGCGGATCACGCGCCTCGTCGAAGGCATCGAAGGAAAAATCCTCGAAATCAATCCGATCGGTATCTTTGCGATCCATGCTGGCTCTCCCGATTGCTGGCTGGACGGGGATGGCGACCACTGGTCGGCGGAAGCCGGAAGCACTTTTTAAGCGGTCCAGGTCTCACCAGTATGACGGCGAGACCTGTCGGAGGCTGTATGGTCCTCGCGGCGCTTGCCGGTGGAAGGCCGCCGCCTTAGGTTGCCTTCCGACGCAAGACGAACACGAAGGCCCCGGGGCTTTCCGAGCGAGGGACCAATGGCGAAATCGAAGCCGTTCGACTGGTCGGCGCCTCATGACGATGAGGAGATCGTCCCGCGCGACGTGCGCTTCGGCATCGGCGACAATCCGCAGCTCGACTGGTTCGGCGGCGATCCGGTCAAAACGGCGATGGTCAATTCGTTCTCGATCTTCCTGCCCGAGGGGGAGCGTTTCTTCATCCGCTCGCTGAAGCACTATGCCGCCCGTCTCGACGACCCCGAGCTTGCGGCCGAGATAAACGGCTACGCCGTCCAGGAAGCTTTCCACACGCGCGAGCACGAGGACTACAATCGAGGGCTTGCCGACCTCGGGCATGACGTGGAGGCGATGGAGCAGCCGGTTGCGACACTTCTGGCCAACGTGCAGGTGCCGTTGATCCGTCTGGCGGTTACATGCGCCATCGAACACCTGACGGCGAATTTCTCGACCGTCACCCTGCGCCATCACCATCTCTTCGACGGAGCGCATTCCGCCTACCGCCGGCTGTGGATGTGGCACGCGCTGGAAGAACTCGAGCACAAGGCCGTCGCGCTCGACGTGTACCGGCAGGCGGCTGCGGGAATGCCGGCGTGGAAACGCTACGGTCTCAGGATCGGGGCCATGAACACGACCGCCTTTCATTTCCTGAGGGTGCTCTTGCGCAACATGCGCAAGATGCTGCGCGAGCAGGGGCACGACACGGGGCTGCGTTTCTGGCTCCGCGTGTTTCAGTTGTTCTTCATTTCGCCTGGATACATGCGCCTCAGCATGGGGCCGTTCCTGCGCTACTATCTGCCCGGCTTCGATCCGCGCAACATTGACGATACGGACCTGATCCGCTCCGGTCGGGCGTGGCTTGCGGCCGAGTTTGCCGCCGACGGACCGCGCGCGGAACCCGCCGAATGAGCGGCGGACTCTTTTCTCACGTGCTGCGCGCGGTCGAGCGCGGGGCTTTTCCGCGCACGCGCAAATGGGCGTGGCGAGGGCTCTACAACATGCTGTCGCGCGTCTGGCGCGACGACGACTGGCGTTTCATGAATTATGGCTATGTGGCTGAGGGCGAGGCGTTTGCTCTCGATCCCGACGAAGAGCCGGAGCGTCCGTTCATCGGTCTCTATCACCAGGCCGTGAACGGCCTCGATCTCGAGGGGCGCGACGTGCTTGAGGTCGGATCGGGGCGCGGTGGCGGCGCGCGCTACATCGCCCGTACCTTTGCTCCGCGCTCGGTCACCGGCCTCGATTACTCTCCGGGCACCGTGCGGCGGGCCAGGGCGCTTTGCGCCGACACGCCGGACCTTGCCTTCAAGGTCGGCGATGCGGAGGCGCTGCCCTTCGCCGACGCCAGCTTCGATGTGGTGGTCAACATCGAGTCCTCCCATTGCTACGCCAATGTGGCGGGTTTCGCGGAAGAGGTTGCGCGGGTGCTGCGTCCGGGCGGGATCTTCACCTTCGCCGACATGCGGGGCCGCTCCATGCTCGAGGCGCTTGACCGGGACCTTTCCGTCCCCGGGCTGGAACTCTTGCAGGAGAGGGACCTGACAAAGGGCGTGCTCGCCGCACTCGACGCTGCGGAGGCGCGCAAGCAGGCGCGCATCGCGCGCAACCGGCTGTCGCGTCGCTTCATGAAGGAGTTCGCCGGCACGCGTGGCTCGCTTCTCTACAAGGGGCTGCAGTCCGGCTCGGTCGTCTATCTCGCCCGTCGATATCGCAAGAACGGGTGAGCCGCCTTGCGGCTGTCAACCGGGTGTCATAGAGCCTGCCTACCACTGCCGGATCATATTCACGCCCGATCACGGTTTCTCCTGGGGGTCTTTCATGAAGTTTTCCGTTCTCGGCGCGCTTGCCGCCGCGCTTCTCGGCTCGACGCTCGCCGCGCAGGCCGAACCCGTCTTCAACCGCATCGCGTCCTTCCCGGTGGCCTCGAACCTGCCGTCCGAGATGGCGCCGGAGACGGAAACGTCTTCCGAGATCATCACCTCGACCGAAGATGGCCAGATGCTGATCTATTCGGACAGCCCGCTTGGCGCGATCGGCTTCATCGACCTGACGGACCCGGCCAATCCGAAGCCGCATGGCGTGGTCAAGATCGACGGCGAACCGACGTCGGTGACCTCGGTGGGCGACAAGGTCTTTGCCGGCATCAACACCTCGAAGAGCTTCACCGAACCCTCGGGTGTGCTGGTGACCATCGACATCGCGACGCAGGCGATCTCGGCCACCTGCGATCTCGGCGGCCAGCCGGATTCGGTTGCCCTGTCGCCGTCCGGGGACCTGCTTGCGGTGGCGATCGAGAACGAGCGCGACGAAGACCTGAACGATGGTGCCATGCCGCAGATGCCGGCCGGATGGCTCAGCCTGTTCAAGATCGTGGACGGTGCCCTCGATTGCGGGAGCCGCAAGGATGTAGACCTGATCGGACTGGGCGGCATTGCTGCCGACGATCCCGAGCCCGAGTTCGTCGACATCAACTCGAAGAACGAGGTCGTGGTCACGCTGCAGGAGAACAACCATCTGGTTGTTGTCGACGGCAACACCGGCGAGATCGTGAACCATTTCTCCGCCGGCGAAGTGGACCTCGAGGGCGTCGACACGCGCCGCGACGGCGCGATCACGCTCAACGGGTCGCTGAAGGGCGTCGCGCGCGAGCCCGACGCGGTGCAGTGGCTTGATGACGACCGGTTCGTGATCGCCAACGAGGGTGACTACAAGGGCGGTTCGCGCGGTTTCTCGATCTTCTCCAAGTCCGGTGAGCTGCTGTTCGATTCCGGTACCGATTTCGAGCACCGTATCGTCATGGCCGGCCACTTCCCCGAGAAGCGGGCCAACAAGAAGGGCGTCGAGCCGGAGGGGCTCGAGGTCAAGACCTTCGGCGGCAACACGTACATCTTCGTCCTGTCCGAGCGTGGCTCGGTCGTTGGTGTCTACCGCGACACGGGCGGAATGCCGGAGTTCGTCCAGCTTCTGCCGACGGGCATCGCGCCTGAAGGTGCCATCGCGATCCCGGGCCGCGACATCCTGGCCGTGTCCAACGAAGCCGACCTGGTCGCCGACGGCGGCGCGCGCTCGCATGTCACGATCTATCGCCTTGGCGAGGGCACGTCCTCCTATCCGATGATCGAGTCGAAGGTGACGGAAGGCGGCCTGCCGGTCGGCTTCGGTGCGCTGTCCGGCCTTGCGGCCGATCCCGAGGTCGCGGGGCGGCTCTATGCGGTCAACGACAGCTTCTATTCCATGCAGCCGACGATCTTCGAGATCGACGCCACCAAGGCGCCGGCCGAGATCACCGGCGTGATCCGCGTGACGCGGGGCGGCCAGCCAGCCCAGCTTCTGGATCTGGAAGGCATTGCCACCGATGGCGAAGGCGGTTTCTGGCTGGCCTCGGAAGGTAACGCCGGCAAGCTCGTGCCGCATGCGCTCTACCATGTGAACGGCAAGGGCGAGATCAAGGAGTCGGTTGCCTTCCCGGAGGAGCTTCTGGTTCATCAGCGCCGCTTCGGCGCCGAGGGCATCACCATGGTTGGCGACACGCTGTGGGTCGCGATCCAGCGCCCCTGGAAGGATGATCCCAAGGACGCCGTGAAGCTTCTCGCCTACAACACCTCCACCAAGGAATGGGGCGCGGTGCACTATCCGCTCGACGCGACCGAAAAGGGCTGGGTGGGGCTGTCCGAGATCACGGCGCACGGCGACCATGTCTATATCGTGGAGCGCGACAACCAGATCGGTGAGGCGGCGAAGATCAAGAAGCTCTACCGGGTTCCCCTGTCCCAGCTCATGCCCGCGCCGCTGGGCGGCGAACTGCCGATGGTCACCAAGGAAGAGGTTCGCGACTTCATCCCCGACCTCAAGGCGACCGGCGGATATGTTGTCGACAAGATCGAAGGCTTCACCATCGATGCCGCGGGCAACGGCTATGCCGTGACCGACAATGACGGTGTCGACGACAGCAACGGCGAGACCCTGTTCTTCTCGACCGGCAAGATGTGAGGAGGTGCGGGCCGGGTATTCCGGCCCGCCTCCGACTACGGACAAAAAAGCCCCGGCACCTGATGGTGCCGGGGCTTTGTCATTTTCAGGAAGGATCGGGGTTCGCGAACGGCGCTGCTCAGCGGCGGAAGACCATCATGGAAAACAGGCCGAAGGGGCCATGCCGGCTTTCGCTGACAAGCTCCATGGACGTGGCCTCGAGTATGGTCTCGCGCGGAAAAAGCGGGTCCCAGCCGAGTTTCTCGGAAAACCGGGCCAGCAGACGCTCGGCGGCTGCAAGAATGCCGCTCGCGGAGGCGAAGTGGTTGACGATGATGACCGTGCCTCCCGGCTTTACGACGCGTTCCACTTCTGCCATCACGGCGGCGGGATCCGGGACCACCGAGACCACATACATCACGGTCGCGACGTCGAAGCTTGCCGCCTCGAAGCTCATGTCGGTCGCGTCCATGGCGTGAAGCCCGTCGACATTGCCGAGGGTCTCGCGCTGCACTCTCTCGCGGGCGCGGCGCAGCATGGGCTCCGAGAGATCGATGCCGGTCACCCTCAGATTGCGTCCGTAGAGCGGCAGCGACAGGCCCGTTCCCACGCCGACCTCGACGAGACGTCCGCCGAGGTCGTTGGCGACCGCGGCAGCGGCCTTCTGGCCGGGCACGAGCGGGATGGTGAAGACCCAGTCGTAGATCGGGGCCCATCGTGCATAGGCGCTTTCCACGGCGGAGCTTCCGTCGGCTCCGGTCAGGACGGCGACCGCGCGGCGCATGGCGCGGCGGCGGCGGTCGACCCAGCGCCCGAGGGACGTCTGGGTGAGAAAGTCACCGTCCATCACAGCGCGGCCGCGGCAGGCTTGCGGTCACCGCGTGTCGCGTCCGTCGTCGTCATGGCAGCTCCTGCAGGAATGGTGCGGTCTATCCAGCCGCCGCCCAGAACGCGTCCGCCTTCGCCGTCGTCGGAGAAGAAGACACAGGCCTGGCCGGGGGCGACCCCGGTCTCCCCGTCGATGAGCTCGACCACGGGCTCTCCATCGATGACGCGCAGCACCGCAGGGCGCGGCGGTCGGGTGGAGCGGACCTTCGCGGCAAGCTCGACACCGGTCGCGGGAATGTCCTCGAGACGCCCCTCTCCGAGCCAGTTGACGTCACGCAGAACGATGCGCCGGGTCCCCAGCGCCTCGCGCGGGCCGACGATCACGCGTCGGCCTTCCGCGTCTAGCTTCACCACATAAAGCGGTTCTCCGGTGGCGATACCGATTCCGCGCCGCTGGCCGATGGTGAAGTGGATGATGCCGTTGTGCGTGCCGAGCACGCGGCCGTCGAGGTGGACGATCTCGCCGGGCTCCGCCGCATTCGGCTTCAGTCGTTCGATGACGTCGGCATATTTGCCCTGGGGCACGAAGCAGATGTCCTGGCTGTCCTGCTTGTCGGCAATCGCCAGGCCGAACTCGCGGGCAAGCTCGCGGGTTTCTGGTTTGGTCAGGCCGCCGAGCGGAAAGCGCAGGAAGTCGAGCTGCTCCTGCGTGGTCGCGAAGAGGAAGTAGCTCTGGTCGCGGTCCAGGTCGATCGGGCGGAAGAGCGCGCGATGGCCGTTCGCGGCCTGCGCGGTGCGCACGTAGTGGCCGGTCGCCAGAACGTCGGCGCCGAGCGTGCGGGCGGTCTCCAGAAGGTCGGAGAACTTGACCGTCTGGTTGCAGGCGACACAGGGAATCGGCGTCTCGCCGGCGATGTAGCTCTCGGCGAAACGCTCGATGACCTTCTCGCGGAAGCGGTCCTCGTAGTCGAGAACGTAGTGGGGAATGCCCAGCCGCTCCGCAACGCGGCGTGCGTCCTGGATGTCTTGGCCCGCGCAGCAGGCACCGGCCCGGTGCACCGCCTCCCCGTGATCGTAGAGCTGCAGCGTGACGCCGATGACATCGTAGCCCTCGCGCTGCATCAGCCCCGCGACGACGGACGAATCGACGCCGCCCGACATGGCAACGACGACCCGCGTGTCCTCCGGGCGCTTGGGGATGTCGAGACTGTTCATCATGCCTGTCATCCTGGTGCGGACCTGTTCGTGAGCGCCCGTTAGCGGGTGCCGGTCCTCGTGAATGTCGCCCGGTCGGTTCGGGCCTCGAGCAGCGGCGCTCCCGTCTGGCTTCTCCGGCCGCGCCGACGCGGCGTCCGCCCCGCGAAAACGCGCAAACCCGGCGCGGGTTCCCTGTCATTTGAAACCGGGCCGGAGGGCAGTGGCTGGATGGGTGCGGGTCGCGGCATTTCGCCGGGCCGCGTGTTTGCGCGCGACTATAGCGGATCGGTCCTGCAAACGCCAAGACCGGCGCAAGGGGGGAACGCCAACCTTTCTCGTCCTATCCGGCCGTCACAACCCGGCAAAGCTTGCCTGTCCTGGGCAAGCCTTGCCCGCCGCGCATGTGTGATCCGGGAGGTCAAAGGGCAAGGGCACCTGGCCAAAAGCCCGTGTTTCAGCCGTCCCGGGCAGTTGGCCCGCCCCTTGCTTTCCCCAGAGCGAGACCATGCGTGCGCCGTTGAACAGACGGACGCCGGATGATGCAAGGAAGATGCGCGTGACCATCGCCCAGACAGTGTCGCAACCCGTTCCGGGATCCGTGCCCACAGCTTCCGCCGCCGCGCGCGCCGTCGCCGGTGCGGGGAACGCTGGAGGTTCCGGGCAGGCGGTTCCGTCAATGTTCGCCGATGTGCTTTCCGGCACGTTCGGGCCGGAGGTCGCGGCTGGAAACAGCGCGGTGGCAGGCGCTGCCGCCGTTTCCCAGCAGGCGCAGGCGGGCGGGCGCTCCCGGGGCGGCTCCACCTCCGGCGGGAACCTTGCGGCGCTTGAGGGGACCGGCCCCATGATACCGGAGGCTACGGATGTCGCCGGACAGGCGGCTGCCACGGATCTTGCCGGGGCCGCTGCCGTCGAGGCGCCCCGTGCGACCGTCTGGAATTTCGCCGGCTTCAACGACGGGGCCTCCGGCTCCGCGACCGTTTCGCCTCCGGGTGCACCCACTGCCCCGCTGACAGCGGACGGCGGAATGCCCGTGGCGGGCGGAAGCGGGGCGGTGCCTTCGGGGGCGGTTGCAGGTGCGCCGCCGACGTCTGCCGCCGACGCGGAACAGTCGGCCGGGAGCGCCGCGCCGGTGGCCGGTGGTCCGAACGGCGGGCAGGCGGCCCGGACGGCAAATGTCTCCGGTGATGTCGCCGCCAATGCGCGCATGAGCGAGATCTGGGGAGCCTCGCTCGATGGCGAGGCCCAATCGACGAGCGGCACGGCGGCACGCGGGGCGCAGTCTCCGTCTGCGGCGACTTCCTCCGCGACCGGATTGAGCGGCACTCGACCGGCCGCCGCGCAGACAGGCGCTGGAACGGTCCGGGACGGTGCCTTGCTTCCCGGTGAAAGCGAAGCTGCCGCACGCGCCAGAAGCGTCAACGCCCGGATCCCCGAAACGCCTGCCGTGACGGGTACGCCGGCGACGGAGCAGGCACCCGGCAATCAGGTTGCTGCAAGTCAGGTGGCACCCGGGACGCGAGAGCGTGGCGGGGTGGTCGGTGCCGCGATGGCTGACGCCGCGACGGGCGGGGCGAGCGATACCCGGGCGGAGGGAGCTTCGCCCGCCGTCGGGGCAGCGGGAGCGAAGGCTTCAGGCCTCACGCCGTCCAGTCCCGGAACGGATGCCGAGTCCGTTCCGGCAGGCTCCGGCACGTCCACAGCCACAGCAACCCCGTCCGGCCTTGCGGCCCCCGCGCAGGGTGACGCATCCGGAGACGCAGTGGCGGCCACGGTTCGTGAGGGAATGTCCGACGGCGACCGTGCCACCGGCGAGGCCGTGAAAGCGGAATCCGCTGGCAGCCCCCGCACACAGGATGCCGCGCGGGCGGTCTCGGCGGGGACGCCCGAGGCGCAGGTGAACGCGAGCGTCGCGGTGAAACGGGTGAATGCTCCGGCCGCCGACAGCCTCACCGGCGAGACGAGCGAGACGAGCGAAACGGGTGTCGTTTCCACGGACGCGGATGATGTCGCAAGCGACGATGGCGCCCGGACGAAGTCTCGCGATACCGTGCGTGCCGATGCCGCTGCGGTCGACGCGCGCACCTCAGCGCAGCCGCAGGTGCAGCGTGCCGCGCAATTCTCCCTTTCCGGCACACCCGCCGGCAGCGGAACGATTGCGGGCGAGGGGGCGGCCGCCGCCGAAGCCCGCGATCTTCTCTACGGGTATGACGGCTCCGGTGCCGATGGTGCGGATGGCGCAACGGCGAAGGACAACGCCTCCTCCGGTCGTTCGGCGGATGGTGCCTCGGCTTCGGCTGCGGCAGGCGTCCGGCCCGAGGCGGCACAGCCGACCCGCAGCGGCGTGAGTGCTCCGGCCATGGCCTTCGCGGCCGCGATGGCGGAAGCCTCCGGCGATGTCTCGCTGAGCGACGATCCGGCGCTTTTGAGTGGAACCTCGGCGCTTGAGGGTGGGCGTGGCGATGCGCTTGCCCAGGCCCACGCGCAGCTGTCGCAGGCGGCACGTGGCGGTCAGAACCCGGCGCCCCACATGGCGGCGCTGGCGACCGGTCACCTGGCCGCCGAAGTGGCACGTTTCGCCGGAAAGGGGCAGACGCGCTTCCAGATCCGGATGGATCCGCCCGAACTTGGGCGGGTCGATGTGGAGCTGAAGTTCTCCAAGGACGGCAAGGTGAAGGCTCATCTCACCGTGGATCGTAGCGAGACGCTGGACATGTTCATGCGCGACCAGCGCGGACTTGAGCGGGCGCTCGATGCCGCCGGCCTGAAGCTCGATCCGGGATCGGTCGAACTGTCGCTGAGGGATCAGGGGGCCGGCAGTTTCGCCCAGCAGCAGGGAATGGCCGACGGTTCCGGACAGGACGGTAACAACGGTACGTCCGGCGGGCCGGCGCACGGCGGCGAGGCGGGAGAGGCCGACCGCGAGGCCGTCTCCTTTTCACGGGTTCAGGTGGCGGGCTCGACGGGCTCGCTCGACATTCATATCTGACGAGAGGCTGCTCCCGGCCGGTGTGATACCGGTCCGGGATGCAGGCAAACGGAAACCGAGGGACGAGTGACATGGTGACGACAAGCGGAGTCGGATCTGCCGGGGGCACCACCGGAGTCGACACGCCGTCCACGCTGACGGGCCTGTCGAACAACTACGAGCTGTTTCTGTCCATCCTGACGACGCAGATCAAGAACCAGGATCCGCTCGAGCCGATGGACGCGTCCCAGTACACCGACCAGCTCGTGCAGTATTCCTCCGTTGAACAGCAGATCAAGACGAACGATCAGCTTTCCGATGTTTTGAAGGTGATGGCCGCGTCCACCGCCTCGAGCTACGTGAGCTATCTTGGAACCAAGATCGTGGCGTATGGTGATACGGCGGAAAGCAGCGGCAACGGCGCCGAATGGACCTACAATTCACCCGACAGCGGCAAGGCAAGGGTCGAGATCCGCAACTCGCTCGGCGCGAAGGTCTATGCCGGGGAGATCGATCTTTCGCAGGGGCGCCACAGCTATGCATGGGATGGCCGCACGACCGCCGGCTCCCTGGCTCCGGCGGGGACCTATTCGGTGTCCATCGCACGCCTCGATGACAAGGGGAACCCTGCCGTGGCCGTGCCCACGGAAATGACCGGCGAAGTCACGGGGCTGGATTTCTCGTCGGGCGGTCCGGTTCTGAAGGTTGGATCGATCAGCGTTCCGGCGAGCAACGTCATTTCGGTCAACCGGCTCTGATGACGTAGCCGCGAATCCGGCGGAAAGGCCGCTGTAGTCCGGTCTGCCCGGCCTGCAAGTCTCCTTCACTTTCAGGTTTGTTTTGAGGCCGCGTGACGCTCGAGGCGTTCGCGGTTGTTTCATTTTGCAAGGAGAGGTGTCGGAGCCAGTGCTCGCAAGGCATTTACCCGGCACAAAACGGCGGATTCTAGGGTGTCGCTGAGTCGTTCAAATTATTACTGAATTCTTGCCTCGCGTTTAGTCAATTTTTAAAGCTGAAGGGCTACATTCAACCTCAACGTGGTCATGTTGAGTGTGAGTGTACAATGACCGACCGAGCAAGTGCGCGTGTCAAATATGTGATCGGACCCGATGGGTCTCCGCTTACGATTGCCGATCTTCCTCCCGCCTCGACCCGCAGATGGGTCATCCGCCGGAAGGCGGAAGTGGTGGCCGCCGTCCGAGGGGGGCTTCTTTCCCTGGACGAGGCCTGCAAGCGGTATACGCTGACGGTGGAAGAATTCCTGTCCTGGCAGAGTTCCATCGACCGGCACGGGCTGGCCGGTCTGAGGGCGACCCGCGTACAGCAGTACCGGAACTGACCTTGCCTCGCCGCTCCGGCGGGCGGTTGACCTGATCCCTTGATTCCGTCTCGAAACGGCCGGCGTCCGACGCCGGCCGTTTTCGTTCGTCCGCCCTCCCGATCATCGTGTCGTGAGCCTTGCGCCGCCTGAAACGGCCTGCCGGTCGGGGACTGAGTGCCCAATGCCGCGCTGAGTCGCGGCATGGTAAGCGAAGCGTTAACGGGTATGGTCGAAATTGCCGGGGCGAGGTCGCAAATCGCCAATCGAGAATGGCGGAAATCAGCCGGTTTCCGGATTTGTTAAGACGCGTTAACCACTCGTTTACCATCTGCGCGGCAAGTTTTGCCTACCGGCCATCCGGGGAGGCGATCACCATCCCCAATCCCCAGCCTTTCCGGATGGTCCGGTCTGACCCGACACCTCGGTTTCAGCGGATGGGTGGCACGTGAACGGTATCGCGGATTTCGTCAAGGCAATCGGACCAGCTCGCCTCGCCGCCATGGGTGCGGTGGCGGCGATCCTCGTGGGTGCGTTCGCCTTCCTGATGCTGCGTGTCACCGCGCCGCAGATGACCCCCCTCTACAGCGACCTGACGTTCGAGGATTCCTCGGCGATCGTCTCCCAGCTCGAGAGCCTTGCGGTTCCCTTCGAGTTGCGCAACGACGGTTCGACGATCCTCGTGCCGCAGGATGACGTTTTCCGTACGCGGATGCGTCTTGCGGAGCAGGGCCTGCCGCTTGGCGGGTCGGTCGGCTACGAGATCTTCGACAAGGCCGACACGCTCGGCTCCACCAGCTTCGTTCAGAACATCAACCGCACCCGCGCGCTCGAGGGCGAGCTGGCGCGCACGATTCGCGCCATCAACAAGATCCAGTCGGCGCGCGTGCACCTGGTGCTGCCGGAGCGCAAGCTCTTCCAGCGCGACCAGACCCCGCCGTCCGCTTCCATCGTGCTGTCCGTGCGTGGCGCGCTCGATCCCGGCCAGATCCGCGCGATCCAGCACATCGTCGCGACCGCCGTCGAGGGGCTGCAGCCGCATTTCGTTTCGATCGTCGACGAGACCGGTCGCCTGCTCGCCTCCGGCGCGGGCGAGGAAGGCGCCGAGTTCCTGGCCTCCTCCCTGCAGGAGCGCAGCCAGTCCATGGAGGGTCGCCTGCGCGCCCAGGTCGAGGAGATCCTGAATTCGGTGGTCGGTGTCGGCCGGGCCCGTGTCCGTGTCGCGCTCGAGCTCGATCACAACCGCGTCACGGAGACCCAGGAGACCTTCGATCCCGAAGGTCAGGTGGTGCGCTCGACCCAGACGCGGGAGGAAAACTCGTCCTCGCTCAGCCGTCAGGGTCAGGTCACCAACGCCAACCAGGTTCCCGCGGCGGGTCAGCAGCAGCAGGGCGACAACGCCAACGAGCGCGACATCGCCAACCAGAGCGAGGAGATCGTCAACTACGAGATCTCCAAGTCGGTGAAGACCGAGGTGGTCGAGGCCGGCGGCATCAAGAAGCTCTCCGTCGCCGTCCTGGTCGATGGAACCTATGCCCCGGATGCCAATGGCGACATGGCCTATGCGCCGCGCACCGAGGAAGAACTGACCCGCATCGCCGCGCTGGTCCGCTCGGCGGTCGGCTTCGACGAGGCGCGCGGCGACACGGTCGAGGTGGTCAACCTGCGGTTCGCCCAGGCTCCCACCCAGGTTCTCGCGGACGATGTGAGCGGCATGTTCGACTTCACCCGGGCCGACATGATGCGCCTGATCGAACTCGGCGTGCTGTTCCTGATCGCGGTGCTTCTCGCCCTCTTCGCGGTGCGTCCGCTGGTCAAGCGCATCCTGACCGTCGACGAGCCGGCCCAGCCCGCTCTGGCCGGTCCCGACGGCATGGTCGCCGAGGGTGGCGGGGCGCTGACCGACCAGTCCGGCGGTGCGCTGGGCACGGGCGGCAGCGGCGGCATCGAAATCGGCGAGGACGGCGAGCCGCGCATCGAGTGGCTGGAAGAGGCCCAGGCGGCCGGCGCGGTCCAGGTCGCGACCATCGCCAAGGTCGGCGACCTGATCAACGAGTATCCGAACGAGGCCGTGGGCATCATTCGCGGGTGGATGAACGAGGCGGCATGAGCATCGCGGACAGCATCGAGGCCTCGAACAAGGGCCAGTTGACGATCGCTTCGGGCGGTGCCGAGCGGGAGCTCAAGGGCGTCGAGCGCGTGGCGGTTCTCCTGCTCGCCCTCGGCGAGAAGCACGGTCGCAAGATCTGGGAGCAGCTCGACGAGATGGAGGTCCGCGAGGTTTCCTCCGCCATGTCGCGTCTCGGCCCGGTGACGCCGAACATGCTCGAGGAGCTCTTCGTCGACTTCGTGAAGAAGATCTCCTCGCGCGGTTCGCTGACGGGCAACGTCGACGTGACCGAGCGGTTGCTGTCGAGCTTCCTGCCGCATGACCGGGTCTCCGTCATCATGGAGGAGATCCGCGGACCGGCGGGCCGGAACATGTGGGAGAAGCTCTCCAACGTGCAGGAGAACGTTCTCGCCAACTACCTGAAGAACGAGTACCCGCAGACGGTGGCCGTGGTCCTGTCGAAGATCGATTCCGAGCACGCGGCGAAGGTCCTGGGCATCCTGCCCGAGGAACTCGCCCTCGAGGTCATCTCGCGGATGCTCAAGATGGAGGCGATCCAGAAGGAGGTTCTGGAGAAGGTCGAGCAGACGCTGCGGGTCGAGTTCATGTCGAACCTGACCAACACCCAGCGTCGCGACAGCCACGAGATGATGGCGGACATCTTCAACAACTTCGACCGGCAGACGGAGGCCCGCTTCCTCGCCGCGCTGGAGGAGGAGAACCGCGACTCCGCCGAGCGCATCAAGACGCTGATGTTCACCTTCGACGACCTGATGAAGCTGGACGCGGCCTCCTGCCAGACGCTCCTGCGCCACGTGGAGAAGGACCGGCTGGCCATCGCGCTCAAGGGCGCGTCGGAATCGGTTCGCGAGTTCTTCTTCGGCAACATGTCGAGCCGCGCTGCCAAGATGCTGCAGGACGACATGGAAGCGCTCGGGCCGATCCGCCTGCGCGACGTGGACGAGGCCCAGTCGGGCATGGTTGCCGCCGCGAAGGATCTGGCTGCCAAGGGCGAGCTCATGCTCTCGAAGAGCAAGGGCGACGACGAAATCATCTATTGAGCGGTGTGACCGGGAATGGCGACACGACTTGCGAGCACTGAAATGAAGGTCAACCGGTTCCTGTTCGACCGCACCTTCTCCGAGATCGAGCTCCCCGAGCCCGAGATCGAGGACGCGGGCGAACCCGAGATCCCGATGATGCCGGTCGCCGACCACGAGGCTCTCGTGGCGGCGGCGGAACAGGCCGCCTATGCGCGCGGCCGGGCCGAGGCCGCCGGAGAGCGCGAGCAGAGCGAGGAGCAGCGGCTGGCGGCCGAGGCCGCACGTCTGGCCGAGGAAGTTGCCCTTCTGGTCGAGCGCCTCGATACCGAACAGGCGCGGGTGGAGAAGGACGCCGTCGCACTGTCGTTCCTCGTCGCGCGGCGACTGTGCGCGCATCTGGTGGCGCGCGAGCCGCTGGGCGAGGTGGTGGCGCTCATCGCCGAATGCCTCGGTCCGCTTCGCAAGGCCCCGCATGTGGTCATTCGCGTGCGGGAGAGCGACGTCGAAGCCCTGAAGGAGCGCGTCGATCCGATCGTCGCCGAAAAGGGCTTCGAGGGACGTCTCGTGTTCCTCGGCGAGGCCGATATCGCCGCCGGCGACTGCCGGATCGAATGGGCGGACGGCGGCATCGTCAGGGATCGCAAGGCGATCGAGAAGCAGGTCGACCAGGCCGCAAGGCGCTACTTCGAGGCCCGCCGCACCGGCAAGGCCGAAGGGCGCACGACCATCACGGAAGCCGCCGAGGAGCGGGAAGCACAATGAGCGACATCAACGACTTCGGAGCCGAGGCTGAGGCCGCGGCGGCTCAGGCCGGGGGAGAGATGGAGACCCTTGGCGATCGCGACCACGGGCAGCCGCGCACGGCGGCCGACCTGGAGGCGGTCTTCGACGTTCCGGTCCAGATCTCGGCGGTGCTCGGCCATTCGCGGATGCATGTTTCCGAGCTGCTGCGGCTTGCGCCGGGCACCCTGCTGAAGCTCGACCGCAAGGTGGGCGAGGCCATCGACATCTACGTCAATGATCGCCTGGTGGCGCGTGGCGAGGTCGTCCTGGTGGAGGACAAGCTCGGCGTCACCATGACCGAAATCATCAAGTCCGATCGCTGACGGGAAAGGACAGTCTCATGCGACTTTTGATCGTCGGCACCCTTGAGGGCCAACTCATTACGGCATCCAAGATCGCCATGGATCGTGGTGCCTCGGTGACACATGCCTCGACCGTGGAGGAGGCACTCAAGGTGCTGCGCTCCGGGCGTGGCGCGGATCTCGTCATGGTGGACGTCGGCCTCGACATCGCCGACCTGATCGTCCGGCTCGAGGCGGAGCGCATTCACCTGCCGATCGTCGCCTGTGGCGTCAAGACCGACGCGGGCGCCGCCGTCAAGGCGATCCGGGCCGGTGCCAAGGAATACATTCCGCTGCCGCCGGACCCCGAGCTTATCGCCGCGGTTCTGGCCGCCGTCGCGCGTGACCAGAGCAACCTGATCTACCGCGACGCCTCGATGGCGGCCGTGGTGCGGCTCGCCGAGCAGGTGGCGGGATCCGATGCCTCGATCCTCGTCACCGGCGAGAGCGGCTCGGGCAAGGAGGTGATCTCGCGCTACGTGCACACGCGCTCGAACCGCTCCTCGAAGCCGTTCATCTCGATCAATTGCGCCGCGATCCCCGAGCACCTGCTGGAGTCCGAGCTGTTCGGTCACGAGAAGGGAGCCTTCACCGGCGCCGTCGCGCGGCGCATCGGAAAGTTCGAGGAGGCCGACGGGGGCACGCTGCTGCTCGACGAGATCTCCGAGATGGACGTGCGCCTGCAGGCCAAGCTCCTGCGCGCCATCCAGGAGCGCGTGATCGACCGGGTGGGCGGCACCAAGCCGGTTCCCGTCGACATCCGCATCATCGCCACATCCAACCGGGATCTGGCCGAGAGCGTGCGCTCCGGCACCTTCCGCGAGGATCTTCTGTACCGGCTGAACGTCGTCAACCTCAAGCTTCCCCCATTGCGCGAGCGGCCGGGCGACATTCTCGAACTCGCCACCCATTTCGTCGAGCGCTATGCGCGCGAGAACGGGGTGAGCAAGCGTCCGATCTCGGAGGACGCGAAGCGGATGCTCACGTCCAATCCGTGGCCGGGCAATGTGCGCGAGCTTGAGAACACCATGCACCGGGCGGTGCTTCTGGCCAGCGGGCCGGAGATCACCGAGGACGCCATCCGCATGCCGGACGGTTCGCCGATCGCGCAGACGGTGGCGGCGGACGCGCGGGTCGCGGCGAGTGCCGCGCAGACGGCGGAGGTCGTCAGCCGGTCGCTCGTGGGCCGCACGGTCTCCGACGTGGAGCGCGATCTCATTCTCGACACGCTGGATCACTGCCTCGGCAACCGCACCCATGCGGCACGGATCCTGGGCATCTCGATCCGCACGCTGCGCAACAAGCTCAACCAGTACTCCGACGAGGGCGTCGAGGTTCCGGGTCCGGGCGAGGCGCGCATAGCGGTCGCGTGACCGCCAGAATCAGGGCATCACGGTTTTATCGGACAGGACGTCCGTTGCGAGGGTGAGCGATGAGCGATGTGACGGCAGCGAGCGAGGCGCAGGCGCCGGTCAAGACGACCGGCGCTTCGGCGCGTTCGGGGGGCGGACTTCCCGGTCTGGACCTTGCCGCGATCTGGGACACGATCCGGCGCGGCGACATCGCGCTCGCGCTCGGCGTCATGGTCATCCTGGTTGTGCTCATCCTGCCGATGCCGGCGATGATGCTCGACCTGTTCCTGGCCGTGTCGATCATCTTTTCCGTGCTCATTCTCATGACCGGCCTCTTCATCCAGAAGCCGCTCGAGTTTTCCTCGTTTCCCACGGTGCTGCTCATCGCGACGATGATGCGCCTGGCGCTGAACCTCGCCTCCACGCGCCTGATCCTGGCCAATGGTCACGAGGGCACGGATGCCGCCGGACAGGTCATCCAGGCCTTCGGCAACTTCGTGATGGGCGGCAATTTCGTCATCGGCATCATCGTGTTCTCGATCCTGGTGATCGTGAACTTCGTCGTCATCACCAAGGGTTCGGGGCGTATCGCGGAAGTCGCGGCGCGCTTCACCCTGGATGCGATGCCCGGCAAGCAGATGGCCATCGACGCCGATCTGTCCGCCGGCCTGATCGACGAGACCGTCGCCCGCCAGCGTCGCAAGGACCTGGAGGACGAGAGTTCCTTCTTCGGCGCAATGGACGGTGCGTCGAAGTTCGTGCGCGGCGACGCCATCGCCGGCCTGCTCATCACCTTCATCAACATCGTCGCCGGCATCATCATCGGCGTGGCGCAGATGGAGCTGACCTTCTCGCAGGCCGCGACGACCTACACGCTGCTGACCATCGGTGACGGTCTGGTGTCGCAGATCCCGGCGCTGGTGGTCTCCACCGCTGCCGGCCTGCTCGTCTCCAAGGCCGGCGTCTCGGGCGCGGCCGACAAGGCGCTGGGACGTCAGCTCTCGGGCTATCCCAAGGCGCTCGGCATGTCGTCCTTCGTGATGGTGGTCCTGGCCATGTTGCCGGGCATTCCGCTGCTGCCGTTCCTCGGCATGGCGGGGCTTGCCGGCTATCTCGCCTATACCTCGAGCCGCAAGCAGACCCAGGCGGTGCAAGAGGCCGAGGTCGCGGCGATCGAGGCGGCGGCGGCGGAGCCGCCGGCGCCGACGGAGCCGCCGATCACCGAGTCGCTCAAGATGGACGAACTGCGCATCGAGCTGGGCTATGCGCTGCTGCCGCTCATCAATGGCCAGGGCGCGGAGAGCGACCAGCTTACCGAACAGATCAAGGCGCTGCGCCGTCAGCTCGCCTCGGATCTCGGCATCCTCATGCCGCCGGTGCGCATCCTGGACAACATCCAGCTCGGCGCCAACGACTACGTCATCAAGGTCAAGGAAGTCGCGGCCGGCAACGGTCAGCTCTTCCCGGGCCACTTCATGGTCATGGATCCGGCCGGCGGCCAGGTCAAGCTGCCGGGCACGCATACCACGGAGCCGACGTTCGGCCTTCCCGCGACCTGGGTCGAGGGCCAGTACCGCGAGGATGCGGCGTTGCGCGGCTACACGGTCGTCGACCCGGCGACGGTGCTTGCCACCCATCTCACGGAGACCATCCGCGCAAACGTGTCCGAACTCATCACCTACGCGGACGTGCAGAAGCTGCTCAAGGAGATCACCGGCGAGCAGGCCAAGCTGGTGGAGGACCTCGTTCCCGGCCAGATCACCGTTTCCGGCATCCAGCGGGTGCTCCAGGCGCTGCTTGCGGAGCGTGTCTCGGTGCGGGATCTGGGCACCATCCTGGAAGGCATTGCCGAGGCGGTCGGCTTCTCCCGCAACCCGGCGACCATCGCCGAACACGTGCGGACGCGCCTTGCGCGCCAGATCTCGGCGGCCAACACGGCGCCCGGCGGTTACCTGCCGCTCATCGCCCTGTCGCCGCAGTGGGAGCAGGCGTTCATCGAGTCGCTTTCGGGCGAGGGCGACGACCGTTCGCTCGCCATGGCGCCGTCCAGGCTGCAGGAGTTCGTCCGCCTCGTGCGCGACGCCTTCGAGCAGGCGGCCCAGGCCGGCGAGGTTCCCGTGCTGCTGACCTCGCCGCAGACACGGCCCTTCGTGCGCTCCATCGTCGAGCGGTTCCGCGCCCACACCACGGTGATGAGCCAGAACGAGGTCCACTCGCGGGCCCGGCTGAAGACGGTCGGCACGATTTAGGGCGCGGCTGAACGCATCCTCGGGCCTGCCGTGGGTGAACTTGCGCGGAATTGCATATTTACAACAAAATCAATTCATGGTTGCCTTTCCGGATTGGGTTGGGAGGCATCCAAATGAAAGAAGAAGATCCGCCAAAAGTCATTCCAGAATTGAACGCCAAAGGAGAGCGGGCGCGACTGTTTCCGGTCTTGGCTGATACGTCTCGCGAGGGGCGTTCGCTTTCAATCTTTCTATCCTGCTTGGCAAGCGTCCGTGAACTCGGCCAGAGTTTGCTATCCGAACTGGGTGTTCGGGTTGGCACCCGCACGCAGATTGAGACGTTGACGGAAGTGGTCTTTGGTAGTGGCGGAGGAGGAAAGAAACTCCGGCCGGATGGTTTGATTTTTGTACGCAACGGGTCGCGCAGCTGGTCCGCCATTGTCGAAGCCAAAATTGGGAAGAATGAGCTTTCGGTCGACCAGATTGAGGCTTATCTTGATATTGCAAAGCAAAATAAAATTGATGCTGTTATAACAATTTCAAATCAGTTTGCTCCGTTGCCGTCTCATCATCCGATATCTCTTGGTGCGATTTCGAAAAGGAAGGCAAATCTATTTCACTGGTCGTGGTCCTATATCATGACTGAAGCGCAAATATTGTATGACAACGATGATGTTGAAGACAGTGATCAGCGATTCCTTTTGAATGAGTTTCGAAGGTTTCTCACTCACGAGAGTGCGGGGGTGAAGAGCTTTGACCAGATGCCGTCAGAGTGGTCGGATCTGGTTGCTACCGTACAGGCGGGAGGCGGACTTGGACAAACTTCCGAGGAAGTGAAAAGTGTTATCGGTGCCTGGCATCAGGAAAGCCGAGACCTGAGCCTTGTGCTAAGCCGGCAATTGCAATGCGCCGTAAAAATGCGTGTTTCTCGGGCCCATCGCAGTGACCCTGTTGCTCGTGCCAAGTCGGATGCGAAAGAGCTTTGCGCAGAGAAAAGCCTCAAGCTCTCGCTTTCCGTTCCAGACGCCGCTGCTCCGATAGATGTCGTTGCCGACATCAAAATGCGATCGGTTTCCGTCGGGATGCGTTTGAAAGCGCCTTCTGACAAGAAAACGACAAAAGCACGCCTGAATTGGCTATTGAGGCAACTTCAGAAAGCCGAGGACAAGGAGATACACGTCAGGTTGTTTTGGCCGGGGCGTGGACCATTCACGCAATTTCCTTTGGCGGTGTTGCGCGAGGATCCGGCAGTGGCTGACGAAAAGCCGCAGGTTGCCGTATCTTCATTTGAAGTTCTTCTTGTGCGCGATTGCGGTGCAAGGTTTGGACAGCGAAAGAATTTTATTACTGATCTGGAGAAGCTCGTCCCGCTTTTCTACTCACAGGCGGGGCAATATCTAAGGGAGTGGCAAGCTCCTGCACCTCGGCTTCGCGAGGACAAATCCGAGCCGAGTGATGTCGGGGTAAAGGCACTGTACGAGGAAGCCGAGCGGGAAGGCTGAATATAAGAAGTTTCGTTGCTCAGACCTTGATGTCGAGGCTTTCGATGGCCTTGTCGATCGCGCCGTTCTGTTCGGCGATCTTGGTCTTGGCCTCGTTCTGAACGCGCTGGGCAACCTTCTGGAACAGCAGTTCGGTCGCGCTCTGGGCCGAGGAAACGCCGACGGCGAACAGGTTCGACGCGGCGGCCTGCTGGTTCATGAATCGCTCGTTATGCTCCTTCTGCTTCGCACGCCACGCCTTGTTGCGCTCGTAGAAGGAGAAGTTCTGCGATGACGATTTGATCCCGAGGAGGCCCATCTGCCCTTGCGATCCTGGCGGCCACGATGACCGTCCTGTTCGAGTTGCAAGTTCTCTCAGCCTCGCAGGAAAGGGTAAACAGGCCCTTAACGGGCGTTGCCGTTTGCACCGCCCGTCCCGTTTCCCGAGACGGGAACCTGCTGTGTGATGCAGTGGATGTTGCCGCCGCCCAGCAGGATCTCGCGCCCCGGAACACCGACGATCTCGCGGCCTGGAAACAGGTCCGTCAGCAGACCGCGGGCCGTCCCGTCGTGCGCCGGGTCGAGCAGCGGGAAGACGACCCGCGTATTGCCTATGTAGAAGTTGCAGTAGCTTGCCGCGAGCCGCTCGCCTGCCTGGCGTGACATCCCGGTGTCCGCCGCCTCGATGCCGGCCGCTTCGTCCGCGCTCATGAAGAGGGGGCCCGGCATGGGCATCTTCACGATCTCAAAGGCGCGTCCACGGGCGTCGCGGGCGGCCTGCAGGCAGGCCAGCGCCTCGGCGGAGCGCTCGTATTGCGGGTCCTCGCGGTCGTCGGTCCAGCTCAGGGCGATGACGCCGGGCGCGCAGACATGCAGAAGATTGTCGACATGTCCGCTCGTCTCGTCACGGAAAACGCCGCGCGGAACCCACACGATGCTGCTAACGCCGAGATAGGCCCGCAAGAGCTCCTCGATCCGGGTTCTGGTCAGGTCCGGATTGCGGCCGTCGCTGAGCAGGCATTCCTCGGTGGTGATCAGCGTTCCCTCGCCGTCGACATGGATCGCGCCGCCCTCCAGCACAAAAGGCGTGCGATACCGATCCACACCCTCCACCCGCGCCACCTCTCCGGCGACCGCATCGTCCCTGTCCCAGGGCCAGTAGAGACCGTCGAGGCTGCCGCCCCAGGCGTTGAAGCGCCAGTCCACGGCCCGGCTGCGCCCGCTATCGTCGACCACGAAAGTGGGGCCGGTGTCGCGCATCCAGGCGTCGTCGCTCTCGATCTCGACGACGCGGATACCGGGCGCGAGCAGGGCACGCGCCTCGTCGTAACACTCCGGCGCCACCGCCATGGTGACCGGATCGGAAGCATGGATGGCGGCGGCCACGGCGGCAAAGGCCGCCTGCGCGGGCCTTGCGTTCTCACGCCAGTTGTCCGGCCGCTTCGGCCACAGCATCCAGCAACCGCGATGGGGTTCGAATTCGCCGGGCATCCTGAAGCCGTCGGCCGCGGGCGTGGAGGAGAGAGCCTCGGGGGGAAGGGGTTTCATCGCGCTCTTCCCCAGGTGTCGAACGCTCCCGCGCGATCGAGGCGTTCGGCCCTGTCGGGAGCGCAGGACATCCGCGGCGCGGTGAAGATCGTGGAACGCATGATGCCTCCGGCTTCCGGGGGCACACCCTAGCCGATGCCGCGATACCGACCAATGACGGATTGCGCAGGGCCGTGTGAGCGGGGCTGTGTGAGGGAGGCCGTGTGCGCGGTGGCTTGCAAAGCGGGGGCAGAGGCCGTACCCGACTTGTGTCGGGACATCCTGTTGCAGTGGGAGCTGAGTGCGTCATGTCGAGGATTTCGGTCGATCTTTCCGGCTACACGGACCTGCCCGCCGGCAAGGTCGCTTCCATCGTCACCTATCTGGAGATGCGGGCCCGGCCGCTGGCGAGACCGGTATCGCGGCCGGACCTCTCCCTGACGCGGATCACCGATCCGGATCCGGGGCAATACCGCTCGCTTTTCCGAAGGATCGGCGACGAATGGCTGTGGTTCGGCCGTCTTGCCGAGAGCGACGCGGATCTGGCCGCGCTGCTGACGCGTCCCGGCTACGAGCTGTGGTTCTGCCACAGGCGGGGTGTCGCCGAGCCGGTCGGCCTGCTGGAACTGGACTTCACGACCGAGGGCGAGGCGGAGCTTGCCTATTTCGGTCTCGTGGCGGAGGAGATCGGCAACGGGGCCGGACGCTGGCTGATGAACGAGGCGCTCGCCCGCGTGTGGTCGCGCCCCGGCATGTCGCGGTTCTTCGTGCACACCTGCACCGCCGACAGCCCGCAGGCGCTTGGCTTCTACCGCTCGAGCGGCTTCACCCCCTACAAGCGCGCCATCGAGATCGCCGACGATCCGCGTCTTGCCGGCGTGCTGCCGCTTGAGGCGGCCGGCCATGTTCCGGTGATCGGGGAAGAGTGACGCGCCGCCGCGCGCCGGAGTGATGGCACGCGGCGACGGATACGTGAGACTCAGGCGGTCATTTTCAGCCGGATGGCGCCGGTGGCGCGCAGGAGATCGTCAGGAGTTGTGCGAAACACGCTGTTGGGTGTTCCGGCGGCGGCCCAGACGGTCTCGAATCGGCTAAGGTCCTCATCGATAAAGATTCTGGTTTCGGGCTTGTGTCCGAGCGGGGAGACGCCGCCGATGGCGAAGCCCGTGCGTTCGCGCACGAGGCGGCCGTTCGGGCGGACAAGGGGCTCGCCGATGCGTGCGGCCACCGCTTCCTCGTCGACGCGGTTGTCGCCCGCGACCAGCAGGAGCAGGACATCGTCGCTGGTCGCGCCGAGGAAGACGAGCGACTTGACGATTTCCGCGACCGAACAGCCACAGGCGGACGCCGCGTCGGCCGCGCTGCGGGTTGAGGCGGGCATCTCCGCGATCTCGATCGAGAGACCGGCGGCGGATGCGGCCTCGCGGACGCGGTCGGTGCTGGACACTGTTGCCATGAATAAGTCCTGATTGTTGTTAACCATGTTGAACGGTTTGTTGGTGGATGACCCCCTTCGAACGGGGGTTGCAAGATGCGACAGCCGGTACTTTATGGTAATCATCTTTGTTAAGGCTTCGTTTACCTGCCGAAGATTCGACGAGTAGCCTGGAACGGACGGACGAATGAGCAGAACCCGCGACAATGTCGTACCCCACGCCAAGGTGCGCAGCCTCCGGGAGGCTATCCGGAAGGTGAAGTTCGCCGAGGTGGAGCGCACCGACGTCGTGATCGAGCTTCAGGAATCGGAGCGCGCGCGGCTGGAGTTGCTGTGCGAGGAGCTCACGGACGTCTTCAAGGAAGTTCCCGAGGACGACGACCAGTTCTCCTTCCAGATCGTGCCGGGCAACATTCCCCGCCTGTGGATCGACATCACCAGCCATGTGGCCATGGGACGCGACAAGCGCGTCTATCGCTTCGTCAAGGACACGCGTCTCGGCCGTACGGTGATTCTCGAGACCGCGGACCTCGAGGACATGGCCGACTGCATCACCGAGTATATCGCCGAGCGCGTGCTCGAGCGTGAGCGGACGGTGGAGGGCGACTGGCTGAGCAAGCGCCTGCGCGAGGCACCTCGCGAGGACCAGGCGGCGGCGGCGCCGGGTGCTGGCGCCGAGGCGGCTCCGGTTCCGCATGTGCGTGGCCTGTGGGCGCCGTTTGCCGCCTTCGCCATCGGGCTTCTGGTCGGCGTCGTCGGCCTGATCGGCTATGCGTGGTTCGCCAACCCGATCTGACCAGTCTGTGCGCATAAGAAATTCAAGGGCCCGCCTCCCGGAGGACGCGGGCCTTTTTCTTGCGCGCATCACCGCGCAAACCGGGAGGGGGAGTCCGCCTCAGCCCGGGATTTCCAGCGTGTGCCGCGCGAGCGTGGTGACTTCCGCCGCCGGGGCGGTTTCGGTCTCGGGCACCAGTTCGATCAGGTCGTTGTCGCCTCGCGCCTGCCTGTCGCGTCTTGCCGTGCGGCGCGAGCGCTTCTCGCGCTCGACCGGCGCATAGCCGCGTTCCTCCATCTCGCAGCGCCAGCTCCCGGGCGCGCCGTCGATGGTGAAGAGATTGAAGCGGGCGGGCGGCCGGCGATGGCCGGGGCCGTTGGAGGCGGAGGGCACGCCGATCACCGGCACGGGGCCATGCGGCCCCTCGATCGTCTCCCGCGTCGCCAGGTGGGTGTGGCCGTGCAGGATGAGTTCCGCGCCCGCGCGCTTGACGGCGGCGCGCACCCGCGAGGCATCGGTGAGACGCTTGTTCCAGGCGGTCGCGGCGGACTGGGGCGGGTGATGGATCATGACGACGCGAAACAGTCCCTCGCGGCCGAGGTCGGTGAGCGTGTCGCGCAGATGGCGGGCCTGTCGGCTGCCGAGCCGCCCGGTGGCGAACCACGGTCCGCTGGCCCGTGCGCTGGACACGCCGACCAGGGCGAGGGGGCCGCGACGCCGCACATAGGGAAAGCCCGGCTCGTCCTCGCCGTCCCCGGTCATGTAGGGACCCCAGGCCTTCTTCGCACGCTTGAGCGCGCCCTGGACGTAGGCGTCGTGATTGCCGGGGACGAGCGAGACGTCGGCGGGCGGCCCAAGGGTTTCCAGCCAGTCGGCGGCGGCGGCGATCTCGCGGTCGAGCGCGATATTGACCAGGTCACCTGTCAGGGCGATGTGGTCCGGCGCGCAGGCGTACAGATCGGCCAGGAGGCCGTCGAGCCAGGCGCCCGTCATGGCTCGGGCGCGCGAGCGGTGCCAGTTCACGTAGCCGATGACGCGCTTGGAGAGAAGATCGCGCAGGCGCGCGGCCGGCAGCGGACCCAGGTGAGGATCGGAAAGGTGGGCAAGTCGGATCATGTGCCCACATCGGAAGCTTGCAGGGCTCCGGTCAAGCAAAAAGCGCCTCGGACGGGGCCCGGGCGCTTTTGAAGCTTGTCGTCCTGGTCGTGCCGGGCGCCGCTCCGTTCCACCTGTCGATGGATCTCTCCATCAGGAAAGGGTAGGCGGAAAGGCGCCGCGCGGCACCGGCCTCAACGGACCTTTCGACGGGGGATCCCGTCTCAGTTGCCCGTGAAGGTCGTCAGCACCGCCGCGATGCGCGGGTTGGTGAGATCGACCGCCGGACGCCAGACGAAACGACGCGGGGAGCGGCGTGCAAACAGGGCGGTCAACATCGTAATCTCCTGGGGTGTGGCAGGCTGGGCGAGACGGTTTTCCGCATCGCGGTTCATCGCCCTTCTTGCTGCACGCGGAATATCGTTATCCTGCCTGTGAGTCACAAGCGCGTTGACCGAGGGTCACCCATGCGTCCGGCGCATGATGAATTAGCAATTGCGCAACCATCGCATGTCGCGCTCCGGGCGCGGGCAGGGCCTGTCGTGAAGGGGAGACCATGAAGCCTGGACTGAAGGTCGCGGCGTTCGCGCGCCGCATCGCGATGGCGCTCACCTTTCATCGCCGCGCCGTGACGCTGGGTGTTCGCATCGCGGTCTTCGACGCGAACGGCCACGTGCTTCTCGTGCGCCATCGCTACATGCCGGGCTGGTACCTTCCGGGCGGTGCGGTGGATCCGGGCGAGAGTGCGCCCGAGGCGGCCCTGCGCGAGCTTTCAGAGGAGGCCGGCCTTGCGGGCACGCAGCCGCCCCGGCTCGTCGGTCTTTATCGCAACCTGCGCGAAGGCGGGCGCGATCACGTCGCGTTCTACCGGCTCGACCGCTTCGAGGCGCAACATAACGCGCTTGCGCCCAACAGGGAGATCGCCGAAGCGGGTTTCTTCGCGTTCGGCTCCCTTCCCGAGGGCACCACACCGGCGACCCTGCGCCGGCTCACGGAGCTGTCGGACGGCACCCCGCCGCCCGCCGACTGGTAAGTTGGATGAGGGGCGGCACGGGAGGCTTTCGTGCTCAGGCCGCCGCCGCCTTCAGCCGATCGCGTCCGTGCGGGGCGTCGAGGTCCTGCAAGGGGCCGAGCGGGATCACGCCGGTCGGGTTCAGCGACTTGTGCGAGCCGTAGTAGTGCTGCTTGATCGTGGCGATGTCGCAGGTTTCCGCCACGCCCGGCACCTGGTAGAGCTCGCGCAGATAGGCAAAGAGGTTGGGATAGTCGGCGATGCGCCGGATGTTGCACTTGAAGTGGCCATGGTAGACCGGATCGAAGCGCAACAGCGTCGTGAAGAGGCGCCAGTCCGCCTCTGTCAGCCGGTCCCCGACCAGATAGCGATGTCGTGACAGGCGCTCCTCCAGCCAGTCCAGACTGTCGAAGAGCGCGGTCACCGCTTCCTCGTAGGGCTCCTGCTGCGTGGCGAAGCCGGCCTTGTAGACGCCGTTGTTGACCGTGTCGTAGACGCGGGCATTGACCTCCTCGATCCCGGACATCAGTTCGCCCGGCGACACGTCGAGATCCGCATTCACGCCGGGCAGCGCGTCGAAGGCGGAGTTGAACATGCGCAGGATCTCGGACGACTCGTTGGAGACGATCGTCTCGCGTTTGCGGTCCCACAGGATCGGCACCGTCGCGCGGCCGGAGCAGTCGGGCTTCGCCTTCACGTAGACCTGCCAGGCGGTTTCGGCGCCGGTCACCGGATCGGGCGTTGCGAAGGTCCAGCCGTCGTCAAGCATCAGCGGCTCGACCGCGTTGAGGGTGATGATCTCCTCCAGCCCCTTCAGCTTGCGCAGGATCAGCGTCCTGTGCGCCCAGGGGCAGGCGTAGGAAACGATCAGGTGATATCGGCCGGCCTCCGCCGCGAAGCCGCCTTCGCCGCTTGGACCTGCGCTGCCATCCGGCGTGACCCAGTTGCGGAACCCGGCCGTGTCGCGCACGAAGCGGCCTCCGGTCTTCTTCGTGTCATACCAGTCGGTGTGCCATTTTCCCTCGACGAGAACGCCCATCGGTCATCTCCCTGGTTGCCTGCGGCTTCCGTCCGTGGCGGTGCCGGCGCATGATGCTCTCAGTGTTTCGCAAATGGGCACGGCGTGTCTTTCCTCAACGCACTGGAAGGTGTGTTCGTTCCAGGTGAACGGTACCAGCGGCTTGCGTCCGCTCGTTCGCTCGTCAAGAATACGCTTTACAGGGCAGGGGCTTCATGCTACCGACACGCCCCGTTCCGGCCTGTTTCACACGCCGTGAACCATCCCGCGAGAATCGCGGACCCGGACCAGGCGCCCGGACGACAAGCGCCCGAGGATTGAGCGAGCCGATGATGCGCGTCGACCGCCAGCGACGAAGGACCCTGCGACGAGGCTTCGCCTCGCGCTTTGTCACGCACGCGCCCTAGAGGATCGCTCCAGGCGGATCACCATGATCCGCGGCTACGAGATCCGGGCGACGTGTCCGGGTTCTTGTTCCGCTCTCGAGGTTTCCGCCATGCTCGCCTCTTCCTGGCTCATCCGCACCGAAGTTCCCTCCGACCTTCCCCAGATCGAAGCTCTCCAGGCCGATGCCTTCGGCCCCGGTCGCTTTGCCAAGACCGCCTTTCGCCTGCGCGAGGGCGTCGAACGCGATCACCGGCTGTGTTTCGTCGGCATGAGCGATGACGTGTTCGCGGGCTCGGTGTGGCTGACCCCGATCATGATCGGCGACGCCCCGTCCCAGCTTCTCGGCCCGCTGGCGGTCTCGCCCGCGTTCAAGAACCGGGGTCTTGGCCGGTTGCTCGTCAACCAGTCGCTCAAGGCGGCGCAGGCGCTGGGCGAGAAAAGCGTGCTGCTCGTGGGAGACGCGCCCTACTACGGGCCGCTCGGTTTCGAGCCCGTGCCGCTCGGACGCATTCAGCTCCCCGGTCCCGTCGATCCCGCGCGACTGCTCGTCGCCAATCTCCAGCCCGGCAGCGAGATGCCGTCGGGCATGGTGCGCGGCGGGCGCTGAGCGCGCCTGCCGACAGGGCAAGGCGTCAGCGGCCCTCGCGGTACCACATGGCGGTGACGGCCCCCAGAAGCAGCGCCAGACCCAGCAGGCCGGCGAAGAGCGGATAGCGGTCGATCCCCTTTAGAACGCTTGCATCGCTCGTGCGGAAGCCGATCCAGCCGTCGCCGGCGAAATTGTCGGCCCGGCGCATGGGGACGATCCGTGGCACGCGGATCTCGTCGCCCGCGTCGGTGACGCGCATGACACCGCCGCCGGTTTCCGCGACGATCGGTGCAAGCTTTTCCGGCGTCGAGAGGACGTCGGTGAACTCGCGCGGGTTCGGCGGCCCGACATGCACCAGCGCCTTGCGCGTGCCGTCCTCCACCGCATACAGGCCGAGGTCGGGAGCGGGCGAGGATGCACGCCACAGCCCCGGAGCCACTTCGCTCGGCGTCAGGGTGCGGGTGGATCCGTCGGGCAGCGTCAGCGTCATGTCGCCGACGCTTTCGCCGATTGTCTGGCGTTCCGCGATCACCTCCGCGCCCCGGGAGGTCAGGCGCAGCGCCTCTTCCTCGAGATCCGGTTCCTTCATCAGCCAGTGCGCCAGCCGGCGCAGCAGGGCCACATGCGGTCCGCCGCCCTCGTACCCCCGCGCCCAAAGCCATACGTGGTCGGACAGGAGCACGGCCACGCGACCCTCGCCCTCGCGACCGAGCACCAGAAGCGGCTTGTCGTCCGGACCCGTCATCAGCGTTTCGCCCGTGGTGACGGAGGCGTCGACCAGCCGGAACCAGCGGCTCCAGGCCGGGGGCTCGCTTTCGGCACCGGGAAGACGGCGCGTCACCGGATGGCGCTCGCCGGTGGTCGAGATCGCGGCGCGGAAGGGCTCCTCGTAGAGCATGCCGCTCGGTTCCGCCGGCAGGACGGGCGCGAGCGGCGTGCGAAACAGGCTGCCGGCGTCGGCATAGTCCGGCCCGCCGGCGACGAGCACCGCACCGCCGCCCTGCACATACCGGGCGATGTTGTCGAAATAGAGCAGTGGCAGCACGCCGCGCCGCTCGTAGCGGTCGAAGATGATGAGGTCGAACTCGTCGATCTTTTCCGAAAACAGTTCGCGGGTCGGGAAGGCGATCAGCGAAAGCTGGTTGATCGGCGTGCCGTCCTGCTTGTCGGGCGGACGCAGGATGGTGAAATGCACGAGGTCGACGGAGGCGTCGGACTTCAGCAGATTCCGCCAGGTGCGCTCGCCGGCATGCGGGCTGCCGGAGACCAGCAGCACGCGCAGGTTCTCGCGGATGCCGTCGATGGTCACGACGACGCGGTTGTTGAGGTCGGTAAGCTCGCCCTCGAGCGGGTCGACCGCGAACTCGAAGATGTTCTGCCCGCCGTGTGCGATCTCGACAGGAACGTCCACGGTCGCGCCGGGGGTGACCCGCAGGGTCGCCACCGTGTCTCCGTCGCGGCGCACGACGAGGCGCACGCGGTCACCGCCGCCGGTGCCCGTTCCCCGGTCCTGAAGCTGCAGCGTCACGGTCTGGGTCGACCCGACGAGGCCGAACTTCGGTGCCCGGTCGATGGCGAGACGCCGGTCGGTCTCGTCCGGACGGCCGGTGATCAGCGCGTGCAGGGGAGCGGTGAACCCGAGATCCGCCGCGCGTTCGGGAATGTCGTGCACCTGACCGTCGGTCAGCAGGAGAGCGCCGCCGATGCGCTCCGGGGGCACATCCGACAGGCTGTCGGCAAGGGCCGAAAACAGCGCGGTTCCGTCTGCGGTCGCGGCTTCCCCGCGTCCCGCGCGTACCACGCGCAACTCGTAACTGGGCAGCGCCGCGAAGCGCTGCCGCAGACCCTCCAGCGCCTCGGCGGTCTGGTTGGCACGGTCGGACAGGCGCTGGCTCTGGCTGTCATCGACGATGAGCGAGACGACGCTGGCGAGCGGTTCGCGGTCCTCGCGCTCGATGGCGGGACCGGAAAGTGCCAGGACCAGCAGCGCCATGGCGAGACCGCGCAGCGGCCAGCCGGGAACCCGCATGAGCGCGGTGGCCAGCGCGAGGGCGATGGCGATTGCACCGGCGGCGACAAGCGCCCAGTCCGGAACGAGGGGGGAGAAGGACAGCGACCAGATCACGCGGCGGGTTCCTCCCTATTGTCCGAGCCGTTCGAGAAGGGCGGGAATGTGCACCTGATCGGCCTTGTAGTTGCCGGTCAGGACATACATGACGATGTTGACGCCGGAGCGGAAGGCGTACTCGCGCTGCAGCGGATCGGCCGGCACGGTCTGGAACGCATAGCCGCCGGCGTCGTCCACGGCCCAGGCGCCGGCGAAGTCGTTGCCGGTGATGAGGATCGGGGAAATGCCGTCGCCACCGCGCACGGGGCGGCGCACGGGATCGTCCTGGGTGCCCGGCTCGCTCGCCTCCACCCACAGCGGCCCGCCGGCGTAGCGCCCGGGAAAGCTGTCGAGAATGTAGAACGCCTTGGTGAGCACGTGGTCCACGGGAACCGGCTCGAGCGGGGGAATGTCCAGCGTCTCGAGGATGCGACGCAGGCGCAGGACCGCCGGCGACGTGCCGAGCCCCGTCAGTCCGGTGGCGAGCTGGTCGCCGGTGTCGAAGAGGATGGTGCCGCCATTGCGCATGTAGGTGTCGATAGCCGACAGCGCCTCCGGGCCGGGAATGGGTGTTTCGGCCCGCACGGGCCAGTAGAGCAGCGGGTAGAAGGCCAGTTCGTCGCGCGCGGGGTCGACGCCCATGGGCGCCTCGGGCTCCAGGGCGGTGCGGCTCGCCAGATAGCGCGACAGGCCGAAAAGCCCCATGCGGCTGGTCTCGTCGAGGGCCGGGTCTCCCGTGAGCACATAGGCAAGGCGCGTGTCGAGCGTCGCTTCCAGGGCCGTGATGTCGGCGGAACTCTCCTGGGAGCGGGCCTCGCGCGGGGCCGACAGCGTGAGCGCCAGGGCAATGGCCATCACCACCGCGCCGAAACCCGGCATCCCGCGCCTTGGGCGCAGGCCGCGCCGCTCGCCGCGCATGACCAGCATGGCGACGGCATCGGCGAACAGCAGCAGCAGTGCCAGCACGAAGAGCGGCGGGCGCAGGTCCACGCTCGTCTCGCGCGGGTAGTCCGCGATGCGTGCCCCTTCAAGCGGGGAGAGGTCGAGCGCTTCGATGGTGGTCGCCTGGGGGAAGAGGTTCAGCGCGCGGAAGGCGTCCGACGCGCCGTAAAGGCCCGGCGGATTCCGACGGCTCGCGTCGATGTCGCCGTTTGCGGGAAGCGGCACGGCGGAGGCGGGCGGCGGCCCGAGGCGGCCCGATCCGTCCAGCACGCGGACCGGCGGAAGCTGGACGGCGGCCTCGTTCGCGCCGGCAACGGCGGTCGTGCCGGCGGTGTCCCGGTCTGTTGCCCCGGCATCCGGGGCGACGGTCGCCGACAGGGCGGTGATCCGGCGCAGCATTTCCACGAAGGTGCCCGACAGCGGCAGGTTCGACCAGCCTGCATCGGCGGTGACATGGAAGAGGATCAGTGTCCCACGTCCGAGCGTGCTGGCGGTGACCAGCGGCGTTCCGTCGGCAAGCAGCGCCCAGCTCCGGTCGGTGAGGTCCGGACCGGGTTCGGCCAGGACCTGCCGCGATACGGTGACGTCCGAGGGAACGGGAAGGGTCGCGAAGGGCGAACCTTCGGCGAAGCTTGCAAGCGGCTGCGGCTCTTCCCAGGACAGCGCTCCGCCGAGCGCGCGGTCGCCAGAGCGCAGGCGCGTGGGCACCAGATCGTCGCTGCCGCCGGCAAGCCGGGGACCGGCGAAGCGCACCAGCACGCCGCCCTGCTCGATCCAGCGTCGCAGCGCGGCCTCGGCCGGTTCGCTCAACCGTCCCACGTCGGCCATGACCAGGACGGAGACGCCCTGCGCGATCAGCGCGGTGGCCGCATCCGCCACATCCGCCTCGCGGGCGTGGCGAAGCTCCGCGAAGGGCGAGAGCGCCCGCTCCAGATAGTAGAGCGGCGAAAGCAGCGGCTGGGCCTGGTCGGCCGAGGCGCCCGACACGAGGCCGACCGTGCGCCGCTGCCAGCGGTCGTCGAGAAGCTGCACGGCGGCGGCTGAACGCGCGCCGTCAATCTCCAGCCGCGCCACGTCGTTGCGAAGCTCGACGGGCAGCTCGAGGCGCATGTCCAGAAGGCCTTCCCGCTCGCCGGCGGTCGCTTGCGTCTCGCCGAGCACGAGGCCCTTTTCGTCATAGGCGCGCACGCTTGGCAGGGCGGCGTTCCCCGGCGTTCCGGGCGCGGGAATGATGCTTGCCGTCAGGGCTTCTGGATCGTTGCGCGCGCCCGCAAGAACCGGCGGATGGCCAAGGCCTGTGTAGACGGTGAGGTCGGCCGTGCCCGCGATGGCGCGAAGGTCCTCCACGAAGCGGGTGGAGGTGGCGCGCGCGACGTCGTCCGAATACCAAACGATCGCGCCGGGTGCCCTGGTCGCCGCGGCCTTGCGCAAGGCGATGGTCAGTTCGCCGCGCGTCGTGGGCCAGGGGCGCGGTTCCATCGCGCGAAGGCGCTCCAGGACGCTGCGTGCGTCCTGGGTCACAAGCGGCTGGTCCGGGCCTTCCGCCGTGGCGGCGAGCAGAACCGGGCGGCCCTCTTCGGCGGCGCTTGCGACAAGGCGTTCGGCGGCGCCACGCCTTGTTTCCCAGTCGGCGGACGCGGCCCAGCCGTTGTCGAGCACGATCCACAGCGGCCCGTCACCGGTGGGCGTGTCGGTTCCCGGGCGCCACTGCGGACCCGCCAGCGCCAGGATGAGGGCGGCGGCCAGAAGCAGGCGCAGGATGGTCAGCCACAACGGACTGGTATCGGGCGTCTCGTCGCGCTTCTCGATCCCCTCCAACAGGCGCGCGGGCGGGAAGGCGATGCGGCGCGGGCTTGGCGGCAGAAGGCGCAGGAGCCACCAGATCACCGGCAGAAGCAGAAGGCCGACCAGCGCCAGAGGCGCGGCGAAACCCAGGGGCAAAAGACCGCTCATCGGCCCGCCCCGCCGGTGTCGTTCAGCAGCACGCCGCTCAGGCGCGAGTGTAGCACCAGCATGGCTTCTGCCGCCGGGCGGTCGGTGTGGTGCACCAGGAAGGTCCAGCCCGCGCGGCGGGCCACCTCGCCGATGGCCGCGCGATGGGCCTCGAGCCGGTCGCGATAGGCCGCGCGCCAGGTCTCGGCCTTGCCACTCGTCAGGCGGAATCCGGTCTCGGGATCACGAAACTCGGTGCGCCCGGAAAAGGGGAAGGTCTCCTCCACGGGGTCGAGCACCATGACGAGATGCCCGCGCGCGCCGGACCCCGCGACCTTCTGCATCCAGGCGAGGGTTTCGTCGAGCGGGTCGAGCAGGTCGCCGATCAGCACCACGTCGGAGAAGCGGCGGATATCGCGTCCCTCGGGCAGGCTGACGGGATCGCTCACATGGGCAAGCGTGGCGGCGACGCGCTCGGCCGCGTGCCGGTCGGCGACCGGACGGCGAAGCCCCGGCAGGCCGACGCGCTCGCCGGTCTCGGCCAGCAGGTCGGCCAGCGCCAGAAGAAGCACAAGCGCTCGGTCGCGCTTCACCGTGTCGGAGAGATGCGAGCGAAACAGCATCGAGGGAGAGAGATCGGCCCAGAGCCACACGGTGTGGGCGGCCTCCCATTCGCGCTCGCGCACGTAGAGGTGGTTGTCGCGGGCCGAGCGCCGCCAGTCGATGCGCTTGACCGGCTCGCCGGCGATGAAGGGACGAAACTGCCAGAAGTTCTCGCCGGCGCCGGCTCGCCTGCGGCCGTGCCAGCCGGCGCTGGTGGTCATGGCGACCTGTCGGGCTTCCACGAGAAGGTCGGGCAGGGCATCGGCGAGCGTGCGTCCGCCGGCGACGATCTGCGGCCAGTCCCGGCCGTCCGTCTCGCCGGAGCCCGCGCGCGCCAGCCGCGAGGCTGCGAGGCGTCCCAGTCCCTCCATTGGCCCTCCTATCCGATGCGGTTCTTGAGCCGGGAGATCAGTCCGCGGATCGTCTCGCCGTCGGCCCGCGCGGCGAATGTCAGCGCCATGCGGTGCTGGAGCACGGGTTCGGCAAGCGCCACGACGTCATCCACGGACGGCGCGAGACGTCCGTCGACGAGCGCGCGCGCCCGAACGGCCAGCATGAGCGCCTGGCTGGCGCGGGGGCCCGGCCCCCATGCGATGGCGCGGGTGATATCGTCCTTCCCGGCGGACGAACCGGCGTCCAGCGTGGGATCGGCGGGGCGGGCGGAGCGCACCAGTTCCAGGATCGCCTCGACCACGCTTTCGCCCACCGGCATCCGGCGCACGAGCTGCTGGAAGGCGGTGAGTTCATCGGCGCTCATGACGGCGCGGGCAGCGGTTTCCTCGGCACCTGTCGTCTCGAGCAGGATGCGCCGTTCCGCCTCCATGTCGGGATAGTGCACGTCGATCTGCATCAGGAAGCGGTCGAGCTGGGCCTCGGGAAGCGGATAGGTGCCTTCCTGCTCCAGCGGGTTCTGGGTGGCGAGAACGTGGAACGGACGCGGCAGGTCGTAGCTCTGGCCGGCGATTGTGACGTGATATTCCTGCATCGCCTGCAGCAGGGCCGACTGGGTGCGCGGGCTGGCACGATTGATCTCGTCCGCCATGAGAAGCTGGGAGAAGATCGGCCCCTTGATGAAGCGGAAGGCGCGGCTTCCATCGGCGGCCTGGTCCATGACCTCGGCGCCGAGAATGTCGGAGGGCATCAGGTCCGGCGTGAACTGGATGCGCCGGGCATCGAGCCCGAGCACCGTGCCCAGCGTTTCCACCAGCTTCGTCTTGGCAAGGCCGGGAACGCCGACGAGCAGGCCGTGGCCGCCCGCGAGAAGGGTCACGAGACTGCGTTCCACGACGCTTTCCTGGCCGAAGATGACGCGGGCGATCTCGCCGCGGGCGGCGGAGATCTTCTCCATCGCCGCTTCGGTGTCGCGCAGGATGCGGTCAGCCTCGGCCGGATCCCTGTCGCCTTCGCCCGGAGTGATCGCGCTCATGCCAGTCCTGCCTCCTCTTGACCGGGCGCGGTGCCCGGGACCCGTCTTGCGGCATTCCGGCAAGGGAACATCCGCTTCTCGTTGCTACGCTTGGTCGACGACACCGGTTTGAAAGCGTTTCGTCAAACCCCATATTCGCTGGCAGGGTCCGCCAGCGCCCGCCGGCTTGCCGCGTGGCCCGTGATCATTCCGGCCCGTGATCACTCCGGGAAGCCGTCCTGGCCTCTCGGCGCGGCCCGGTTTCCATGATAGCTCATGACATGACACGGTATGGGCCAAATAATGGCGGCGACAAGCGTTCCGGGAACGGCGAGTGTGGCGTCGACAGTCGCGCCATGCAAATTTTCGGCAGGTGCAAGGCGCCGGACCAGGTCGGACGGTCGGGCGTGGCCAGGGCTGATGAGGAACGAACGGGAGTGGTGATGTCCAACGCGAACGCGGGAGCGAAGGAAACCCTGCCCGAGGGGCTGGCCGCGCTCATGGCACGGGCCGGCTCCGCGCGCGGACCGGCGCCGGTCGAGCGCTGGGACCCGCCCTACTGCGGCGAGATCGACATGCGGATCGCGGCCGACGGACGCTGGTTCTACGAAGGCGGGCCGATCGGGCGCGAGCGGCTCGTGCGCCTCTTTTCCACCGTTCTTCGGCGCGACGAGGATGGTCATCACTATCTCGTGACCCCGGTCGAGCGGGTGCGAATCACGGTGGAGGACGCCCCCTTCCTCGCCGTCGAGCTTCATGCGCAGGGCGAGGGCCGCGACCAGCGGCTGACGCTGCGCACCAATGTGGGCGATGTGGTCGAGGTCGGTCCCGACACGCCGCTGCGGTTCGAGGACGAGGCGCAAACCGGCGGGCTGAAGCCCTACGTGCGGGTGCGCGGACGGCTCGACGCGCTGCTGTCGCGGCCGCTGCTCTACCAGCTTGCCGAGCACTTCCGCGAGGAGGAGATCGACGGCGAAACCGTGCTCGGTGCCTGGAGCAACGGCGTTTTCTTTCCCGCAAGCGCAGGGGGCGGCATGATCGCACGGGACGAGGTGTCAGCCGTCGGGGAGGGCGCGCGATGACAATCGCCGGCGAGCATCCGGGCCTGATGTCCGACACGGGCCGCGATCCGCTCGCCTCGGCGGAGGATTTCGTCAACCTGGCCCAGGCGCGCATCGCCGGGGCGGCGCGCGGCGAGGTCGGCGACCACATCCTCAATCCGGATATGGGGCCCTTCGCCTTTGCGCGTCGTGCTCCGCGCGATGCGGCGGTTCTCATCCCGGTGATCGATCGCTCGAACGGTCCGTCGGTGGTGCTCACCCAACGCACCGATCATCTCGCCAGCCATGCGGGACAGATTTCGCTGCCGGGCGGCAAGATCGACGAGGGCGATGGCGGTCCCGTCGCCGCCGCGCTGCGCGAGGCGGAGGAGGAGATCGGCCTTTCGCCCTCGCTGGTGATGCCGGCCGGCGTGCTTCCCACCTATCTGACGGGGTCGGGCTACCGGGTCGCTCCGGTGGTCGGGCTTGTCGACACCTCGGCGCGGTTCGTTGCCAATCCCGACGAGGTGGCGGATGTCTTCGAGGTGCCTCTCGCCTTTCTCATGGACGAGGCCAATCACCAGCGCAGTTCGCGTGTGCTCGACGGAAAGCCCAGATACTTCTATGCCATGCCCTTCGGGGAACGCTATATCTGGGGCGTCACCGCCGGAATCCTGAGGCTCCTGTACGATACGGTCTATCGCTGATGCTGCGTGTCATTCTTGTCCAGCTTCTCCTGTTCTCCCTGCCGTTCATCGGCTTCGCGATCTGGCTGTATCTGACGAAAAAGGCCCAGACCTCGGAGAACTGGCGCAAGGGCCCGATGCCGTGGCTCGTGATGGCCGGTCTCGCGCTGGCGATCGGTGGGCTCGTGATGCTCGCCCAGGAGGAAGGCCTGCCCGAGGGCAAGGTCTACAAGCCGGCGGAACTGCGCGACGGCGTGCTGATCCCCGGGCACTACGAATAGGCCGGCCATGACCTCCAAACTCGATGCCGATTGGCTGGACGCTCCGGCCCTTGTTGCCGTGTTCGACGCGCTCGAGCGCGATGGCGACACCGTGCGCGCGGTCGGCGGGGCCGTGCGCAACACGCTGCTGGGCCTGCCCGTGTCCGACATCGACCTCGCGACCACCGCCCTGCCGGAGCAGGTTGTCGAGCGCGCCCGGGCGGCGGGACTGAAGCCCGTGCCCACCGGCATCGACCACGGCACGGTGACCGTGGTGAGCCACGGCCAGCCCTTCGAGGTGACGACCCTGCGCGAGGACGTGGAAACCCACGGGCGCGCGGCAACGGTGCGCTTCGGGCGAAGCTGGACGCATGACGCCGCGCGGCGGGACTTCACCATGAACGCGCTTTACGTCGACCGGCACGGGGGGCTGCACGACCCGCTTGGCGGTCTCGGTGACCTCCAGGCGCGGCGTGTGCGTTTTATCGGCGACCCGCATCAGCGCATTCGCGAGGACTACCTGCGCATCCTGCGGTTCTTCCGTTTCCATGCCCAGTACGGCGAGGGTTCGCCCGATGTCGAGGGGCTCGCCGCCGCTGCCGCCGAGGTCGAGGGCCTGTCGCTGCTGTCGGCGGAACGGGTGGGCCAGGAGATGCGCAAGCTGGTTGTCGCGCCCGGTGCGCTTGCCACGCTTCAGGTCATGGCCAGGTGCGGCATCCTGGAGGCGGTTCTCGGCGAAACGGCGGACCTGACCACCTTCGCCGCGCTGCGCGGGTTCGATGCGCTTGCCGAGGAAACGCGGGCGCCGGCGCTTTGCCTGGCGGCCCTCGCGGGGCGGCACGACCTTGAGGGCGTTGCCGGGCGGCTGCGGCTGTCCAATGCGGAACGCGAACGCATGTTCTCGGCCGCAAGGGTGGCCGAGGATCCCGTCGCCCGGATGATCGTGACCATGACGGCCACGCAGGAGGAAGTTGCCATCCTGCTCGAGGCGCATGGCCGGGACGCGGCGTTCGACGGCGTGCTTCTTGCCTCCGCGCGCTGGCTGTCCGTGCCCGAGCGCCGGACGCTGACGCTTCTGCGCGAGACGCCGGTGCCCGAGTTTCCGCTCAAGGGGCGGGACCTGCTGGAGGCGGGGCTTTCCGCCGGCCCCGACGTGGGCGTGCGGCTGGAGCGGGCGCGTTCGGCGTGGCGCGACAGCGGGTTCTCGCTCGGACGCGACGCGCTTCTGGCGGAGGCGCTTGCACCGGCCTCCTGAGTGCCGGACCGGACCTCAGTCGTCGAGAAACTGCCCGGTCACGCTCAGTCCCTCGATGTGCGTCTCGCCGCGCTCCTTGACGATCCGGCGCGGCACGCCGCCGGCTTCGCGCTCCAGCGCATCGGCGAAGCGCTCGGAATGCGTGACGATCCAGACCTGGGTGCGTTCGCAGGCGCGCGCGACCACGCGCGCGAGCGGCTCCAGAAGGTCCGGATGCAGGCTTGCCTCCGGTTCGTTGAGCGCCACGAAGGCGGGCAGGCGATAGGCCAGCAGCGCACCCATCAGCGCCAGGTAGTTGAGGGTGCCGTCCGACAGTTCGTGTGCGGTGAATGCGCGCGGCAGGTCGGGAAAGCGCAGGGAGAAGTGCGCGTTGGCGCCCTCCACGGAGATTTCGAGCCGTGTTCCGGGGAACGCGTCCTCAATGGCGGCGTCGAGCGCGTGGGTGTCGCCGCGTACTTCGCTCAAGGTGGCGAAGACGGCGGCGAGATCGGATCCGTCGGCGGCAAGCGTCGGGGTCGTCAGGGCAAGAGCGGGACGGCGCAGGGGCGCTTCTCGGTCGGTGCGGAAACCGTGATGGAAGCGCCAGTCGGCAAGCGCGCGGCGGACGATGTCGAGCTCGGGAAAGCGGGCGCCGTCGCGAAAGGCGAACAGCGCGGTTTCGGACCCCAGAAGCTCATTGGCGTAGGTGACACGTCCGCCGTCGACGTCGCGCAGGGTCGCCGTCGGTCCGGCACGTTCCATCAGCACCACGTCGCGCCTTCCGCCGGTCAGCGCCAGCCGCTCTTCCTTGACCAGTGGTTCCAGCGGCAGCGCCGCGTCGGATCCGAGCTTGGGCAGGCCGACGGCAATCGAATAGGACAGGTCACCGAGCCTTGCGGAAAGGTCCAGGCGCACGGGCCGGCCCTTGCGCCGTTCTCCCGCCCACAGCACGCTTTCCACCCCGCCATCCTCCGCGATCGCCCGCGTGATACGCCCTTGCGCCGCCTCGCGCAGGAGCGCCAGGGCACTGTAGAGGTTCGTCTTGCCGGTGCCGTTCAGCCCGACGAAGACATTGAGCGCGCCGACGGGCAGATGCAGGTTGCGGATCGAGCGGTAGTTGCCGATCCCGACGGAGACAAGCGGCGGCAGGCTCATGGCGTGTCAGCTCACGGCCATTTCACGACCGGCGGCATGGACGACAGGATCGAGGCGACGTTGCCGCCCGTCTTCAGCCCGAAGATCGTGCCGCGATCGTAGAGCAGGTTGTATTCGACGTATCGGCCGCGCCGCACGAGCTGTTCTTCGCGCTCGGCCTCGCCCCACGGGGTGGCGTAGTTGGCGCGCACCAGTCGGGGGTAGATGTCGAGGAAGGAAAGCCCCACGTCGCGGGTGAAGGCGAAGTCCTTCTCCCAGTCGCCGGAGTTGAGATAGTCGTAGAAGATGCCGCCGACGCCGCGCGCCTCGTTGCGGTGCTTCAGGAAGAAATAGTCGTCGCACCACGCCTTGTAGCGCGGGTAGTCCGCGACCGCGTGGGGCGCGCAGGCCGCCTCCATCGCCTTGTGGAAGGCGACCGTGTCGGCATCCTCCTGGGTGCGCCGGGCGTCGAGCACCGGAGTCAGGTCCGCGCCGCCTCCGAACCACTGGCGTGTCGTCACGACCATGCGCGTGTTCATGTGCACCGCCGGGACATGCGGATTGTGCATGTGGGCGATGAGCGAGATGCCGGAGGCCCAGAAGCGCGGATCTTCCGAGGCGCCGGGGATCTGGCCGCGAAACTCGGGCGAGAACTCGCCGTGCACGGTGGAGACATGCACGCCGACCTTCTCGAAGACCCGCCCCTTCATGATCGACATCACGCCGCCGCCGCCCTTGGCGCCGGAGGAATCCGTGCGCTCCCAGGGCGAGCGTTCGAAGCGGCCCGCCGGTGCGGCGCCAAGCTCTCCGGGCAGAGCCGCGTGCTCGCCCGCCTCGTCCTCGATCTGCTCGAAGGCCGCGCAGATCCGGTCGCGCAGGCTCTCGAACCACGCCCGGGCCTCGGCCTTCTTTGCCTCGATACCGTCGGGAATCGCCCCGCCGCGCTGGTCCTTCGGCGTCTGCTCGCTCATCGTCCTGCCGTCCTTGCTGATCGCATCGTCGCTTGGCTCACGCGCTTCATGGCAGATGCGCGCCGCCTGGAAAAGGGGCGAGGCCGCGCGGTGTCAGTGGGAACCGGGAAAAGCGGCGGTCTGGCGCAGCGCTTCGCCGAGCACCATGGCACCGGCAACCGCCACGTTGAGCGAGCGCATTCCTTCCATCATCGGCACGGTGACGCGCGCGTCGGCCATCGCGTGAACGCTGTCCGGCACGCCGGAGGATTCGCGCCCGAGCATCAGGATGTCGTGCCCCGAGAAGGCGTGCTCGGTGTAGGGGCGGCTCGCGCCGGTCGTGAGAAGCACCAGGTTCCGGCCCTCCGCGCGCCGCCAGGTCTCGAAGGCCTCGAAGGTGACGTGCCGCACGAGGGCGGCGCGTTCCAGGTAGTCCATTCCCGCGCGGCGCAGGGCGTGGTCGGACAAGGGAAATCCGGCCGGTTCGATCAGGTGCACCGCGACGCCGAGGCAGGCGGACAGGCGCAGGATCGTGCCGGTGTTCTGCGGGATGTCGGGCTGGTAGAGGGCGAGATCGGGCATGGGGCGAAATCCGGACACGGGAAGGAAGGTCTTCCCGTCATAGCCGGAGATCGCGCGCCCGTCGCCCGCCGTCTGCCGCAAGCGCCTTCCCGCGATCCTGTTCAGCTCTCGTGCGCGGCGCGGCTTGCAAGCGTCGCGAAGGCGCGCGTGGCCGCGAGCGTTTCGGCCAGTTCGCTCCAGTGGCGCGGATTCAGTTCGATGTTGAACAGCGCGTCCTTCGGGAAGGCGCAGGTCCGCGCGAGACGGTCGAACGGCAGGTCGCCCCAGCCGAGAGGCATGTGCAGGTCGCCGATGCCGAAGGCCATCTGCTCGCTGGGGTGCATGGTCCAGAAATCGAACGGCAGCGCGAAGCTGTCATGCACGTGCAGATGCCGGGCGAAGGGGGCGAGCGCGGCGGCTTCCTCCAGGAAGTCGGCGCCGGCAATGGCCGATTGCAGCGCGCCGTGGCTGATGTCGAAGGTGGCACGCACCGCCGCGTGCGCCGGCCACGTCGCCGAGTCTGGCCAGGTGGTCGCGCTGGCGGGCGTAGCGCTCGGCGATCGCCGGGACGCCGTCGTCCGGACACAGCCCCGCGTGAAGAACAAGGTGGCGCGCCCCGAGCCGTGCCGCGATCTCGATGTTGGCCCGCGCGACCCGGTCGTGCAGGTGCAGCCGGTTGGCCGCGTCCATGAAGTTGACGCCCAGCACGCCGTGCACCGAATAGCCGAAGGGGCGGTCGACAAGGTCCTCGGCAAGCGCTTCGACCCGCGCCTCAAGCAGGCGCCCGCCGACGACCAGATCCCAGCCGAAGACGGGAAGCTCGACGCTGTCCGCCCGATGGGCCGCGGCCTCGTCGAGCGCACGCGGAAGATCCTCGCGGGCGGAAAGTGGCAGGCTGTAGCCGACGGCGTGGGACATGGGAGGCTCCGTATCGTGCGGATTGCGGGACGGACGGGCGGAAAGGCCTGACCGGCGACCCATATCCACGGCGTGTCTCCGTTTCATGACGGGCCGGGCGCAAGAGGCGGCGCGGTCCCGAAAGCGCTGGAAAGGCGGGCGATGGTGTCGCGGGGGGCTGGCAGGAGGCGCCGTCCGCGCTACCCTTGTCGGCGTGCGCGCCGTGCCGTGGTCCGGTCCGCCCGTCCGTCCCCCCGGATCCGCCGCGGGTCCTCCAGCCCCAGCCGAAAGGTCTTCAGGCGGTGTTCGATCGCGTCTTTTCCTGGTTCGAGCGCCGGATCGATCCGCTTGCGCCGCTTCCCTTGCAGGACCCGCCGCGCGGGGCCTTCGGCTATCTGTGGTTCTTCGTCTCGCAGGCGCGCCTGACGTTTCTTGCCATGCTGGTGCTTGGCGGCATCACCGCGCTGGTGGAAGCGGTGCTCTATGTCTTCGTCGGCGATCTTGTCGACCGGATGCAGGCGGGCGAGCGCGTGTCCTTCATCGCCGACAACGCCTGGCCGCTCGCCCTGATGGGCCTGACGGTGCTGGTCATCCGCCCGCTCGTCGCGGCCCTCAGCGCGCTCGTCGAGGAACAGGTGGTGGTGCCGGGGTTCTTCAATCTGGTGCGCTTTCAGGGGCACCGGCAGGTGATGGCCAAGTCCCTGGCCTATTTTCAGGACGAATTCGCCGGGCGGATCTCGCAGAAGGTGTGGCAGTCGGGGCAGGCGGCCGGCGACTTCATGGTCAGCCTGCTGCAGATCATCTGGTACATCCTGGTCTTCGCGCTGACGACGCTCGGCGTGCTGCTGACGCTCGATCCGGCGGTCGGGGCCGTGGTGGCCCTGTGGCTGGCGCTGTTCACTGTCGTTGCCGTTCGTTTCGTGCCGCGCGTGCGCGGGCAGGCGAAGGCGAGCGCGAACGCGGCGTCGGGCGTCACGGGGCGCTTCGTCGACACCTACGGCAACATCCAGACGATCAAGCTCTTCACCGACACGGCGCGCGAGACCGAGGAGCTTGCCCACGTCTACCGGCGCTTCCTTGTCGCGATCCGCGGCTTCACGCGCACGCTGACCACGGTGCGCACGCTCATGAGCGTCATTTCGGGCGTGATGATCCTGGCGATCGCCGTGCTCGTGGTGATGGCCTGGCGCGCGGCGGCGATCACCGCCGGCGACGTGGCGCTGGTGCTCGGGCTGGTGCTGCGGCTCAACGTGCTGCTCGGGCGGCTGCTCGGACAGCTCAACGGGCTGTTCCGCGCGCTGGGCACACTTGCCGACAGCGCGGAGACCATCACCCGCGAGGCGTTCGTCTCGGACCGTCCCCGGGCGCGGCCGCTCGAGGTGCGCGACGGCGCGATTTCCTTCTCCCGGGTCCGCTTTCACTACGGCAAAAAGGGCGGGGTGATCGAGGATCTGTCCCTGGAGATCCGCCCGGGCGAGCGTGTGGGGCTCGTGGGCCGTTCGGGAGCGGGCAAGTCGACGCTGGTCAACCTGCTGCTGCGGTTCCACGATCTGGAAGGCGGGTGCATCGCCATCGACGGGCAGGACGTTTCCTCCGTCACCCAGGCCAGTCTTCGCGCGGCCGTCGGCCTCGTCACGCAGGACACCTCGCTGCTGCACCGTTCGATCCGCGAGAACATCGCGCTGGGCCGTTCGGGGGCGGATGAGGAGGCGGTGCGGCTGGCCGCGCGGCGTGCCCACGCGGACGGCTTCATCTCGGAACTGACCGACAGCGCCGGACGGCGGGGCCTCGAGGCGCGGGTCGGCGAACGCGGGGTGAAGCTCTCCGGCGGGCAGCGGCAGCGTATCGCCATCGCGCGCGTTCTGCTCAAGAACGCGCCGATCCTGGTGCTCGACGAGGCGACGTCGGCGCTCGATTCGGAGATCGAGGCGGCGATCCAGGACAGCCTGACGGAACTGATGGAAGGCAAGACCGTGATCGCCATTGCGCATCGGCTGTCCACCATCGCCGCCATGGACCGCCTCATCGTCATGGACGGAGGCCGCATCGTGGAAGACGGCAGCCACGATGAGTTGTTGGCGCGTGGCGGGCTTTATGCGGATCTGTGGGCGCGCCAGTCGGGCGGATTTCTGGCCGGGGACACGTTTGAGGACGACGACACGCCCGCATGACGGCGGCGCGGGTTAAGTGATGTTAACCGTTAAGACTTTTTTAAGGGATTGGGTTCGATATGGGATGCGCCTTCAGGTTGTGTCCTGCTGCCCTTGCGTCAGCAAAATAGAGCTGAAGGCAGCGAAACGGAGGAAGTCGCGGTGTCGGTGCTTTCCATGCTCAAGACCGTCTCGGGGTTCGCCGGTCTTGCCGGGCGTTCCGCGCAGGACCGGAATGACCGTGCCCTCGGCCTCTTCGCGCAGCAGACGAATTCGGCCCTCGACAAGCTGTCCGGCAGCGGCATCGCGCTGGACGAGGACACCGTCAAGGAGATCAAGGACAGCGTCGAGGTCAGCCAGAGCATGCAGCGCATGGCGGAGTCGATGAAGGACGATGCGCGCTCGAGCAGGGTGTCGGAGATCAAGCAGAAGATCGCCGAGCTCAAGCAGCGTCTGCAGTTCGCGACACCCAAGCAGGCCAAGGCCCTGCTGAAGGAGCTCAAGCAGCTCGCCCAGGACTTCAAGGGCGCGGCGTCGCAGCTCGGGTCCGATGCATCGGGGCTTTCCACCAGCGGAGCCGGGGTTGCCGGAGCGCAGGCCATGGCCGGCGCCGGCGAGACGTCTGGTGCGGTTGCAGCCGGTGCCGAGGGACAGGCGGGCGATGGCGGCGCGAACGCAGGCGCGGGAGGCGAGACTGCCACGCCGTTTGCCGTGACCCCGCCGGAAGCCGGGAAGATCCCGCAGGGGGATGGTGCCGGAAGCGAGGCCTCTGGTGACGAGGGCCCGGGCGAGGGTGTCGCCGCGTCCGGCGAGGAAACGGGTCCGAGCCAGGAAGAGCTCAAGACCGCCCTTCAGGCTTACATCGGCGAGCAGGAGGCGGAGGAACACGCGGTCACCCGGTCTCGCGCCGAGCGAATGAAGGGCGAGCGCGAAACGCTGAAGGAAATCGGCGAGGACCTCAAGCAACTCGCCGAGAAGATCGAGAAGCTCGCCAGCCGTGACCGGTCCGACGAGGCGAGCAAGCAGAACGACGCGCGTGCCATCGACCGCGCCATCGACGAGGGACGTCGGGCGCTCGACAGTCCCGAGCTCTTGCAGGCGCTCTCCGGGCCGTCTCCGGAACCGGCAAGCGCGTCTTCACCATCGGTCGCGGCCCCCGCCCCCTCGGTGGCGCCGGGGCAGGCGAGCCTGGCCTATACCGCCAGCGCGCCGGTCCAGGTCGCGATGCCCGGAGCGGTCCGCCCCGTGGCCGCGCTCGTGGTGTAAGCGTCGCATCCCGACAACGGCTCGGTCCTTCAGCATCCGTAGCGGCAAGCCGGCAACATATCTGTTGCGGTGGTGCCACACATGCGCGCAATGCGGCTGGCTGTGCAATTCACGGGCTGCAAAGGCGGTGCGGGCGGGCTATTGTCCCGATCCGACGTGAGGTGACACCATTTGTCGCGACGTCGCACCGCAGGCCCGCCCGGGCCGACCGCTTCGTGTCCCGGCGCGAGGCGAATGAACGAAGACCGAACCACGAACGCAAGAGGAGGGGTCGCATGATGGAAGTCCGTACCGACATGATCCGCATCGCGACCGGCGATCTCACGTTCGTTGCAGGATGTGGTCACCCGCCACCCGCTTGGGTCGGTTGTTCGATGCGGTTCATGGCCTAGCCACACGGCAACGGCCGAAGCGCCGGTTCCTCGAGCGCTTCCTTTCCCGCTTTTCCGTTCGATCATCACCGTGTCCGCTCACGCGCGGGCCGGTTCAGCCTTCCCGTCACGGATCAATCCGCCGTCATGCGGATGCGCGCAGACCGTCTGTGCGTCGGGCCCGTGGCACTCCCGTTTTCGTTCATGCAGGAGAGCCTTGCCATGAACACCCTGTTGTCTTCCTCCGGGGCGTCCTTCGCCCGGTCGGCGGACCCGTCCGCCCGGGACGGGATCCCCGCCGCGATCCCGCGGCTCGTCCGGCTGACCGCCGTCGTCGCCCTTCTCACCGTCTCGCTGGCGACGGTCCTGTTCGTGCCCGTCGCCATCGGTGAACTGTCCGGTGTCGAGGCGGTCGTGCGCGCCGGTCTCAGCGAGCCGGCGGACGCGATTGCCGCGCGGCTTGGAACACAGTTCCTTGGCCTCGTCGTCCTGTCGTTCGGCCTGGTCGCCTTCGTTCTGTCGGTGCTGCTGACGCCGCCGGCCGCGACGCCGGTCTTTCGTGCCGCCCGTTTCCGGGGCCGGCGCGGGAGGTCCGTGACGTCCGCCGGCGCGCACGGCGCCTCTGTCTCCCTGAAAGGATTGCCCAATGTTCGCCCGCTTTGAGAAGCTGATCGACCCCTTCCAAGATCAACCCGTCGAGGCGCCGCCCGCCGGGCTCGTCGCCTTCTGCTGGTACTATACGCGCCCGCACTGGCGCGCGATGGCGGCCGTCTCCGTGCTCGGTGCGCTGATCGCGATCTTCGAGGTGATGGTGTTCTCCTTCCTCGGCGATCTGGTCACCTGGCTCACGGAGGCGGACCGCGCCACGTTCTTCACCGACAACGCCTGGCACCTGGCGTGGATGGCGCTCGTCATCCTCGTCGTCCTGCCTGTGCTCGCCATTCTGTGGGAACTGATTTTCCATCAGACGATGATGGGCAACTATCCCATGGCGATCCGCTGGCAGGTGCACCGCTACCTGCTGCGCCAGAGCGTCGGTTTCTACCAGGACGACTTCGCGGGGCGCATCGCCACCAAGGTCATGCAGACGGCCCTGGCCGTGCGCGAGGTGGTGCAACGCATCCTCGACGTGTTCGTCTACGTGGTGGTCTATTTCACCGCGGCGCTCGTGCTCGTCGCCGAGGCGGACCTTCTGCTGGCGATCCCCCTGCTGGTGTGGCTGGTCGCCTATCTGGGCGTGCTGTTCTTCTTCGTGCCGCGCCTCAAGGGCGTGTCGCAGATGCAGGCGGACGCGCGCTCGACCATGACCGGGCGGGTGGTGGATGCCTACACCAACATCGCCACGGTGAAGCTCTTCTCCCACACGGAACGGGAGGAGGCCTACGCCAGGAACGCCATGCAGGAGTTCCTGCGGACGGTCTACCGGCAGATGCGTCTGGTGACCGTGCTCAACACGGCGCTGCACACGATCAACCTGCTGCTTCTGTTCGCCATCGGCGCGCTGTCGATCTTCCTGTGGCAGCAGCAGGCAGTGGCGACCGGTGCCATCGCCGTGGCCGTGGCGCTGGTGCTGCGCCTGCACGGCATGTCCCAGTGGATCCTGTGGGAGGTCTCGGGCCTGTTCGAGAACATCGGCACGGTCCAGGACGGAATCACCACGATCGCCCGCGACCGGGAGGTGCGTGACCGCGAGGACGCGCGGCCGCTCGCCGTCAGGCAGGGGGAGATCTCCTTCGACAAGGCCACGTTCCACTACGGCAAGACGACCTCGGTGATCGAGCAGCTCGACCTGCGTATCGCGCCGGGCGAGAAGCTCGGCGTCGTCGGACGCTCGGGAGCGGGCAAGTCGACGCTGGTCAACCTGCTGCTGCGCTTTCACGATCTCGAGGGCGGGCGCATCGCCATCGACGGGCAGGACATTTCCGCCGTTACCCAGGCGAGCCTGCGCGCCGCCATCGGCGTGGTGACCCAGGACACCTCCCTGCTGCACCGCTCGGTCCTGGACAACATCGTCTACGGCCGGCCGGAGGCGAACGAGGAGGAGGCCTGGGAGGCGGCGCGGCGCGCCCATGCGGACGGGTTCATCCGCGATCTGGTGGATGGCGCCGGCCGGCGCGGGATGGAGGCGCATGTGGGCGAGCGTGGCGTGAAGCTTTCCGGTGGCCAGCGGCAGCGCATCGCCATCGCGCGCGTCCTGCTCAAGAACGCGCCGATCCTGGTGCTCGACGAGGCGACGTCGGCGCTCGATTCGGAGGTCGAGGCGGCGATCCAGGACAGCCTGACGGAACTGATGGAAGGAAAGACGGTGATCGCCATCGCGCACCGGCTTTCCACCATCGCCGCCATGGACCGTCTCATCGTCATGGACAAGGGGCGGATCGTGGAAGACGGCTGTCACGAGCAACTGCTTGCGCGCGGCGGACTTTACGCGGATCTGTGGGCGCGCCAGTCCGGCGGGTTCATCGACAGCACGCAGACGGGCGGGTGAACCCCGCCCGTTCGTGGCGAAAAAAGCGCGACAAAGCGTCATCGCCGTGACGCAACATCTGGACAAGCGGTGGCAAGGGTGCCAAAAACGCCACCGCTTGGAAAGGTGCGGACACCCGCACTTGCCGCCCGAAGGACGCGCGCCGACCGCCTTGCCGTTTCGATCTCCGGAACGGACGGTGACGGCGCATGTCGTCGTCGGGCACAGGTTAAAAGAGGACGCGACCTTGGCACAGCAGGATACGGTCGAACCCACCCGCCGCGATTTCCTCTATATCGCGACCGGCGCGATGGGTGCGGTTGGCGCGGGCGCGCTCGCCTGGCCCTTTATCAATCAGATGAACCCGGACGCCTCGGCTCTGGCGCTCGCCTCGATCGAGGTGGACGTCTCCCCGATCGAGGAGGGCCAGTCCATCAAGGTGATGTGGCGTGGCAAGCCGCTGTTCATTCGTAACCGCACGGCGAAGGAAATCGACGAGGCGAACGCCGTTCCGGTGTCCGACCTGCCGGATCCGCTCGCGCGGAACTTGAACCTCCCCGGCGATGCCGAGGCCACCGACGTCAATCGCGGCATGCCGGATCGCGAGGCGCTGCTCCTGATGGTCGGCGTGTGCACCCACCTGGGCTGCATCCCGCTCGGCGAGGCGGGCGACTTTGGCGGCTGGTTCTGCCCCTGCCACGGCTCGCACTACGACACCGCCGGCCGCATCCGAAAGGGTCCGGCTCCGCAGAATCTCCTGATCCCGCCCTACGAGTTCATCTCGGACAACGTCGTCCGGGTCGGTTGAGACGCGGCCTTCCAGAGGAGACAGCCATGGCTGGACATTCCAACTACGTGCCGCAGAGCGCGGCGGCGAAGTGGCTCGAGAGCCGCCTGCCGGTCATTTCGCTCGTTCGCGGTTCCTTCGTCGATTTCCCGACCCCGAAGAACCTCAACTACTGGTGGACCTTCGGCGGCATCCTGTTCTTCGTCCTGATCGCGCAGATCATCACCGGCATCGTGCTGGTCATGCATTACGCGCCGAACACGGAGATCGCCTTCGCCTCGGTCGAGCACATCATGCGCGACGTGAACTTCGGCTGGCTGCTGCGCTACCTGCACGCCAACGGCGCGTCGATGTTCTTCATCGCCGTCTACATCCACATGTTCCGCGGCATGTACTACGGGTCCTACAAGGCCCCGCGCGAGATCTCGTGGATCCTGGGCGTCATCATCTTCCTGATCATGATGGCCACCGCCTTCATGGGCTACGTGCTGCCCTGGGGCCAGATGTCCTTCTGGGGCGCCACCGTGATCACCAACCTGTTCTCGGCGATCCCGCTCGTGGGTGAGCCGATCGTGCAGTGGCTGTGGGGCGGCTTCTCCGTCGGCAATCCGACCCTGAACCGCTTCTTTTCGCTGCACTACCTGCTGCCCTTCATGATCTTCGGTGTCGTTCTGCTGCACGTGTGGGCCTTCCACACCACCGGCAACAACAACCCGACCGGCATCCAGCCGAAGTCAAAGCAGGACACGGTTCCCTTCCATCCGTACTACACGATGAAGGACCTGTTCGCGATCGTGGTCTTCATGATCCTCTTCGCCTACTTCGTGTTCTACGTGCCGAACTACATGGGTCATGCCGACAACTACATCGAGGCGGATCCGCTGGTCACCCCGGCGCACATCGTTCCGGAGTGGTACTTCCTGCCGTTCTACGCGATCCTGCGTGCCGTGCCGGACAAGCTCGGCGGCGTCATCCTGATGTTCGGTGCCATCGCGGTCATGTTCGTGCTGCCGTGGCTCGACACGTCGAAGGTCCGCTCGGGCACCTACCGCCCGCTGTTCAAGCAGTTCTTCTGGATCTTCGCCGCGGTCTGCGTGGGCCTTGGCTACCTCGGCGCCATGCCGCCGGAGGGCTGGTACGTGTTCTTCGCGCGGTTCTTCACCGCCTACTACTTCGCCCACTTCCTCATCATCCTGCCGCTGCTTGGCTTCCTCGAGAAGCCGCGGCCGACGCCGAACTCGATCTCCGAGGCGGTGCTCGCGTCGGGAAGCGGGAAGCCGGCCGGTGCGGCTGCCGCGCCGGAGACGAAGTGACCACGGATCGGACTGGGAGTTCGCACTCATGAAAACGAAGATCGCATCCGTCCGTGGTGCCGTCCTGGTGGTTGCCGGCCTCGCGCTGGCAACCCCGGCACTGGCAGCGGGCCAGGCGCCGCACATCGAGCGCCAGCAATGGTCCTTCTCGGGTCCCTTCGGGACCTATGACAAGGCCCAGCTCCAGCGTGGCTTCAAGGTGTTCAAGGAGGTCTGCGCCTCCTGTCACGGCGCCAAGTTCCTGGCGTTCCGCAATCTGGCGCAGGAAGGCGGCCCGGGCTTCACCGAGGACCAGGCCAAGGTCATCGCGGCCGAGTACACCGTGCCCAAGGGCCTCGACGACGCCGGCGAGCCGATCGAGGGTCCGGCGGTCCTCTCCGACCACTGGCCGTCGCCCTTCCCCAACGAGCAGGCGGCGCGTGCGTCCAACGGCGGTGCCTATCCGCCGGACTTCTCGACGCTGGCCAAGGCCCGCGCCGGGCACCGGGGTTTTCCTAACTTCGTGTTCGACGTGTTCACGCAGTATCAGGAGCAGGGGCCGGATTACATCTATGCCCTGCTCACCGGGTACGAGGATCCGCCGTCCTGTTTCCCCGAGGACTTCGTTGGTAACTACAACACGAAGTTCCTCGGCGGCTCGATCACCTTCGAGGACTGCAAGGGCGAGGCGCATCTGACCGGTGGTCCGATCGGCATGGCTCCGCCGCTGTACGCGGAGTCGGTGGAATACACCGACGGCACGCCGATGACGGTCGATCAGTACGCGCATGATGTTGCCGCCTTCATGATGTGGGTGGCCGAGCCGAAGCTCGAGCAGCGCAAGCAGATGGGCTTCCGCGTGATGATCTTCCTGGTGGTCTTCGCATCGCTTCTGTACTTCGTGAAGCGGGCCATCTGGCGCGACGTCGATCACTGATCGATCCGACGTTTCGACATATCAAGGGGCCGCCGCGGCAGACGCGGCGGCCCCTTTTTCTTGGGACCGGCCGGTTTATTGGCCTGCCCGGGCGAATGTGGCATGACAGCGCATCCGGGACCTGACGAGGATGAGGGAAACATGAGCGAGGCTGTGCTCGGCATCATCGGCGGATCGGGGCTCTACGACCTGCCCGATCTGGAGAACGCACGCTGGGAGAGCGTCGAAACGCCCTGGGGCGAGCCGTCGGACCAGGTGCGCATCGGCACCGTCGACGGTCTCAAGGTCGTCTTTCTGCCCCGCCACGGGCGCGGCCATCGCTTCGCGCCCTCCGACATCAACTACCGCGCCAACATCGACGTCATGAAGCGTTGCGGCGTGACCTCGCTGGTCTCCGTCTCGGCGGTCGGCTCGCTGAAGGAGGAGATGGCGCCCGGACACTTCGTGCTCGTCGACCAGTTCATCGACCGCACTATCGCGCGCGAAAAGAGCTTCTTCGGCAAGGGCTGCGTGGCGCATGTGTCCATGGCCGATCCGGTGTCGCCGCGTCTCGTGGACCACATCGCGGAGGCTGCGATCGCGGAAGGGCTCACCTATCATCGCGGCGGCACCTATCTCGCCATGGAGGGGCCGCAGTTCTCCTCGCTGGCGGAAAGCAAGCTCTACCGGCAGTGGGGCTGCGACGTGATCGGCATGACCAACATGCCGGAGGCCAAGCTCGCCCGCGAGGCCGAGATCTGTTACGCGACCGTGGCCATGGTCACCGACTACGACAGTTGGCATCCCGATCACGGGTCGGTGGACATCCAGTCGATCATCAAGGTGCTGCACGCCAATGCCGACAACGCGCGCCGGCTGGTGGCGCGGCTGGCGCGGGAACTGCCGCGCACGCCGCAGCCGTGCCCGGTGGGCTCGGACACGGCGCTGGAATATGCGCTGATGACCGCGCCCGAGGCGCGCGACCCCGAGCTTCTGGCGAAGCTCGATGCCGTGGCGGGGCGGGTGCTTTCGCGCTGAGGTGCGGCACTTGCGACTTCTCCCGATCTTGAAGACGGGCACAAATAGGCGAAGATGCCGGACGCGCGTTCCGGCACGCAAAGGGGCAGGACACGAAGAATGACCGACACCAGCGTAGCCGAGGACCTTCTCGCGGCGATCCGGACCATCCCCGACTATCCCAAGGAAGGGATCCTGTTTCGCGACATCACCACGCTGCTGGGGGATGCCCGGGCCTTTCGCCGCGCGGTGGATGCGCTGGTGCAGCCCTGGGCCGGCTCGAAGGTCGACAAGGTCGCGGGCATCGAGGCGCGCGGGTTCATTCTGGGCGGTGCGGTCGCGCATCAGCTTTCCGCCGGCTTCGTGCCGATCCGCAAGAAGGGCAAGCTGCCCTACGAGACGGTGCGCATCGCCTATTCGCTGGAATACGGGCTGGACGAGATGGAGATGCACAAGGACGCGATCGTGGCGGGCGAGAAGGTCATTCTCGTGGACGACCTGATCGCCACCGGAGGCACCGCGGAAGCCGCGACGAAGCTGCTGCAGCAGATGGGAGCCGAGGTCGTCGCCGCCTGTTTCATCGTCGACCTGCCGGACCTCGGCGGACGCAAACGGATCGAGGCGCTCGGCGTGCCGGTGCGCACGCTGGTCGCCTACCCGGGCCATTGAGCGGGCGGGAGGGCCCGACCGGCGCCAGGGCGGACACGGCGCAGGCGGACGAGCGGCGGGACGAAACGCCCGCCGGCACCTTCGATGCGACGTTTCGCGACCGGTTCGCCGAGCTTGTCGCCTGGCGGCGCGACGTGCGCCGCTTCCGTCCCGATCCGCTGCCCGACGGGCTTGTCGAGAAACTGCTCGCCGTTGCCCATCAGGCGCCCTCGGTCGGCAACAGCCAGCCCTGGCGGTTCGTGCTGGTGGAGGGGAGCGAGGCCCGAGCGGGCGTTCGCGCGTCATTCCTGACGGCGAATGCCGAGGCGCTTTCGGATTACACCGGCGACAGGGCGGGCACCTATGCGCGTCTCAAGCTCGCCGGGCTCGACGACGCGCCCGTGCAGCTTGCCGTCTTCTGCGACGAGGTGACGGGCCAGGGACACGGGCTCGGGCGGCGGACCATGCCGGAGATGCTGGCCTATTCCTGCGTCTGCGCCATAAACACGCTGTGGCTTGCGGCGCGGGCCGAGGGGGTCGGTGTCGGCTGGGTGTCGATCCTCGACCCGCGCGAGGTGACCGGCCTGCTCGATGTGCCGGACGGCTGGCGGCTCGTCGCCTATCTCTGCCTCGGGCGCCCGCTCGAGGAGCATCTGGACCCGGAACTGGAACGCGCGGGCTGGCAGGATCGCGAGGGGCTTGAGACGCGTATCCTGCACCGCTGACGGGGCTTGACCCTGACCCGTATTGCCGGCCGGCCTGAGCCGGCGGCGCATCCGGCCTCGGCCGGCAAGGACATCAACGAGAGCCGTGCAGCGGTCCCGGGCCGCGCACGCACAGGGAGCACAAGATGGGCGTGACAATTCGCGAAAAGAGCGAGGCCGATCACGGGGCCGTGGTCGAGCTTCTGACCCGCCGCTGGACGAGTCCGGAAATCCTCATTGAAGGCGAACTGATCGACGGCTCGCTGCTGCCGGGGTTCCTCGCCGAGGATACCGAGGGCGAGACCGCGGGCCTGGTGACCCTCATCAAGCGCGAGCGCGAATGGGAGATCCTGACGCTCGACTCGCTGACCCGCTGGAGCGGGGTCGGAACGCTTCTGCTGAACGCGGTGATCGGCTCGGCGCTCGAACAGGGCATCCGCCGGCTCATGGTGCGCACGTCGAACGACAACCTCGACGCCTTCCGCTTCTACCAGCGGCGCGGTTTCCGGATCGAGAAGATCGTGACCGGGGCCATCGACGAGGAACGCAAGCTTCGCCCGGAGATCCCGCTGCTTGGCGAATACGGCATCCCGATCCATGACGAGGTGGTCTTCGCCAGATCGCTGTAACTCCGCGCGTCAGGGGGGCGCCCGCAAGCGAGACGGGGCCGCCTCCCTAGGCCGGCTCGGAGGCTCCGGTCGCGGCGGCGTCCGTCTGCGGGCGGGTTGCGATCAGCACCTTGCCGACGAAGGAGAACACCAGCTCTCCGTCCTGGTTCACGCCCTCGTTCAGATTGGTCGCCATGCCCCAGCCCGGGCGGGTCCTGAGCGGTTTCTTTTCCAGCAGGGTTGAGCTGTAGGAGATGGTGTCGCCGGCAAAGACGGGGCGGATCCACTTCAGGTCCGTGAACCCGGGCGAGGGGCCCGCCTGCACGCGGCGGCCGGTCTCTGCCAGCTCGCGCTCCTGGGAGGCGACCACCAGCTTCATCCAGACGGAGGCCGTGTGCCAGCCCGAGGCGCACAGGCGGCCGAAGTGGGTCGCCGCCGCGCCTTCCTCGCTGAGGTGAAACGGCTGCGGGTCGAAGGCGCGAGCGAAGCGGACGATTTCCTCGGCGGTGAAGGTGTGGGAGCCGAGCTCGCGCCGGCTTCCGATCTCCAGGTCTTCCAGGTAGATCATGCCGCGATGTCCTTCTTCGCGAAGAGGATGGCGTTGCGCGAGGTCATCACCGGCAGGCCGTCCTGGTTCCGCACGGTGGCGACCAGGGTGACCATTCCAAGGCCCGGGCGCGAACGAAGCGGGCGCGCGGCCTGCACCTCGGCCGTGGCTGACAGGCGGTCACCGGGAAACACCGGCCGCATCCAGCGCACTTCCTCGACGCCCGGAGAGCCGTTGCAGCTCGAGGCGAGCAGCAGATTGTCGCACAGCAGGCGCATCAACATCGAGCAGGTGTGCCATCCGGAGGCGGCAAGCCCGCCGAGGACGGAGGCGCGCCCGGCCTCGTCGTCGAGGTGGAAGGGCTGGGGGTCGAACTCGCGCGCGAAGGAGAGAACCTCCTCGCGGGTCACCGTGGTCGACCCGAGATCGATGGTCTCGCCGACCGTGAAATCCTCGAAATGACGGAATGTGCTCATGAAAAGCGTCTATACGACGCGAGCCGCATGACTGTCGAGCGGCCTTGTCGCAAAGTCGGGGCGCGAACGGGCGCGAAAGGCGCCCGCTCGCTCGATCGGGTGACCCCTTATCGGGGCCTCGCGGTTACTTCACCGACATGAACTCGAACGGTTTGGCCTCGACGAAATGGCCGGCCGCGTTGCCCGCGTAGTACTTGCCGCCTGCGATCGGCAGCTTCTTCGGGCTCGCGCCCTCGGAGAAATCGAGATCCGAGAAATCGACCCAGAAGGTGTTCGGCGTGGTGGCGGAATCGAAATAGTAGACCAGATTGGTCTGATCGGCCGCCGTGCGCCAAAGCGTCGAGGCGATGTTCGGCTTGTCCGGCGTCGAGATGCCGAGCGGCACGCTCACGCCGCGCATCAGCGAGAGGGTCTGGCCGACGGCCTGGTTGGCGTAGCTCTGGTCGGGAACCGCGGCGATGATGTTCTTGTCGGTTTCCTTTTTCATGGCGCCGAGCAGGAAGCTGGTGCGCACGAAGCGGTCGGCCGCCGTCACGGTGCCCGGCAGGAAGGCGTTGCCGCCGATGTTGTCCCAATAGGCGGTCAGCGCGAGCTGCTTGTCGTAGGTCGGCGAGTTGGTCATGACCTTGTAGTCCTTGCCGTGATGGACCACGAGTTCGCCGTTGAGGTACTCGAAGATGGCGGAGTCGCCGCTGGGGTCGGACACCGACAGATGCAGGGTCGCCGCCGAACCGTTGGGCAGCTTCGGCGCGACGATGTGCAGCGGCATGGTCTCCATCGCCTCGACGGTCTCCGCCACGGTCGCGAAGTTGTCGAGCACGTACTGGGCCCAGGTTCCCACCGTCATCGGCGGCTCGTCGCTGTCGTTGCCGTAGTCGGCCTCGGCCAGATAGAGCAGGTTGGTCACCAGCCCCTTCTCGTTCATGCCGTCGGCGGAGGCGATGTTGTAGCCCGAGGCGATGACGCTGCCGTATTTCGCCGTCCAGGTCGGCGAGTTCGGGCCGGCGTTGCCCGAACGCTCCATCCCGCGCGGGAAGACCCACAGGTCCGTCTGCATGTCCTCGACCCAGTCCATGTTGCGGCCCGTGATGACGGTGCCGTCCTTGCCGACGTAGACGGCACGCGTGCAGGCGGAGGCGACGGAGGGCAGCAGGCTGCCTCCGGTCATCATCAGGGCGGCAAGGGCGGCGACGAGCTTTTTGCGGGTCATGTGGACGGCCTCGTTGATTTCGGTGCGGGCGCGGGTCGCGCGCCGCTTGCAGGGCCGAGTCCTATCGGCTCCGTGTTAAGGCCGGGCAAAGGAAGAGGGAAAACGAAACCTTGTCCCCGCCGGACGAGGCGGAGTGCGGAGCGGGGATTTCCGCCGGTCGCGGTCGTGGTGTTCGAAAACGAAGACGGCGGCCTCTCCTTTTGGAAGGGGTCGCCGTCGTGCTCGGGCAATCCGACTCGATTTTCGCGCAATTCTTCGCAAAAAATTGCGCGAGCTTGCGCCGGATTGTCAGGTGTTGAACTTGAACAGCAGCACGTCGCCGTCCTTGACGACATACTCCTTGCCTTCGTCGCGGGCCTTGCCCGCTTCCTTGGCGCCGCTTTCTCCGCCGAGCCCGACGTAGTCGTCATAGGCGATCGTCTGGGCGCGAATGAAGCCGCGTTCGAAGTCCGAGTGGATCACGCCGGCCGCCTGCGGGGCCTTGGTGCCCTGGCGGATCGTCCAGGCGCGGGTCTCCTTCGGACCGGCCGTGAAATAGGTGATGAGGCCCAGAAGGTCGTAGCCGGCCCGGATCAGCCGGTCGAGACCGGGCTCCTCGAGCCCCATGGACTCAAGATACTCGGCCTGTTCGGCGTCCTCGAGCTGCGCGATCTCGGACTCGATCGCGGCCGAGATCACGACGCAGGCGGCCCCTTCCGCTTCCGCCATCTCGCGCACGCGTTCGGACTGGGCGTTGCCCGTGCCGGCGGAACCTTCCTCCACGTTGCAGACATAGAGAATCGGCTTCGTCGTCAGCAGGTTGAGGCCGTCGAGGATCTTCTTCTCCTCCGGCGTCGAGGTCTCGAGCAGGCGGGCGGGCTTGCCGTCGCGCAGCAGCTCCAGCGCCCCTTCCATCACCGGAACCGCGGCCTTGGCTTCCTTGTCGCCCACCGTCGCCTTCTTCTTTAGCGGGGCGAGGCGGCGCTCCAGGCTCTCCATGTCGGCGATCATCAGTTCGGTCTCGACCGTCTGCGCGTCGGCGATGGGGTCGATGCGGCCGTCGACATGGGTGATGTCGTCGTCCTCGAAGCAGCGCAGGACGTGGGCGATCGCGTCGACCTCGCGGATGTTGGCGAGGAACTGGTTGCCAAGGCCCTCGCCCTTCGAGGCGCCGCGCACCAGGCCGGCGATGTCGACGAACGTCAGTCGCGTCGGCAGGATGTTGGCCGACTTGGCGATTTCCGCCACCTTCTTCATGCGCGGATCGGGAACCGCGACCTCACCGGTGTTCGGCTCGATGGTGCAGAAGGGATAGTTGGCCGCCTGAGCGGCAGCCGTGCGCGTGAGCGCGTTGAAGAGCGTGGACTTGCCGACATTGGGCAGACCGACGATGCCGCACTGGAAACCCATGGAAACGCTGCTTTCGTGCTGGTCGAGAAGGTTGCCGCTTCTTGCCCGAGGGGCGCGCGAAGGTCAAGCATCGCGCCGGAAGGCGGCGGTGATACAAGGGGCTGAAGGCGGGCTTCAGGCCTTGCCGTCGTCGTTGCCCAGGAGCTTCCTGAGCATGTCGGCCATCGGCCCCTTGGATGGCATCCGGGGCGCCTGCTGCGGACGCGCCTGGCGGATATGGCTCTGGCCCTTCGCACCAGCCGCGGGCCGTGCGGGCCCCGGCGTGCCGGCGGGCTTCTTCGGCTTGTCGGGGCGCTGTGCCTTCTCCGGCTGGAGCTGGAGCGTCAGCTTGTTGGCGAACTGGTTGTCCTGTCCGGCGGCCAGCAGGGCGGCATGGTCCGCGATACCGGAAAGCATCGGCTCCAGCCACTCGTCATCCACCTTGGCGAAATCGCCGAGCACGTGTCCCGTCACCCGCGACTTGTCGCCGGGGTGGCCGATGCCGAGGCGCAGGCGACGGTAGGCGTCGCCGATATGGGCGGTGATCGACCGCAGGCCGTTGTGTCCGCCGTGTCCGCCTCCGGCCTTCATGCGGAAGCGTGCGGGCGGCAGGTCCAGCTCGTCGTAGATGACGAGAACGTCGGCTGGTTCGCCCTTGTAGAAGCGCAGCGCCTCGCCGACGGAGCGGCCGGATTCGTTCATGAAGGTCTGGGGTTTGACGAGAAGCACCTTCTCGCCGCCCAGCGTGCCCTCGCTCACCTCGGCCTGGAAGCGGTTGCGCCAGGGGCCGAAACCGGGATGGGCACGATGGATCTCGTCCACGGCCAGAAAACCGATGTTGTGCCGGTTGCGAGCGTATCGGGCTCCGGGATTGCCGAGGCCGACAATGAGCCGCATCGCGAAATCTCCGTCACGCTGGAAGCTGGAGGGGCAGGTCGCACGGCCGGTCGCATCGACCGGCCGGGCGGGCCGTGGACCTTAGTCCTCGGACTCTTCCTCGTCCGCCGTCTCTTCTTCGTCCTCGCCGGCGCCGCCGCCCGGGGCGGCGATGGTGGCGACGGTGAAGTCACGGTCGGTGATGGTCGGCGTGCAGCCGGCCGGAACGTCGATGGCCGAAATATGGATCGAGTCGCCGGCTTTCACGGTGGAGAGATCCACGATGAGGGCCTCGGGGATCGAATCCGCCGGGACGGTCATCTCGACCGTGTGACGCACGACGTTGAGCACGCCACCCTGCTTGATGCCCGGGCACTTCTCTTCGTTGATGAAGTGGACCGGAACGTCGACGGTGAGCTCGGAGCCCTTGGCGACGCGCAGGAAGTCGACGTGGATCAGGTCGTCACGAACCGGGTCGAGCTGGTAGTCCTTCGCGATCACCGTGTGGGTGGTGCCGTCGATGTCGATCTTGCCCAGATGGGTCATGAAGCCGCCGCGATGCAGCGCCAGCGTCGACTCCTTCATCGGGATCGCGATCGGAAGGGCGGGCTTCTTGTCGCCGTAGATCACGGCGGGAACGAGGCCTTCGCGACGCAGTGCCCGAGCGGCCCCCTTGCCAACCCGATCACGCGCCGAAGCCTTCAGCACATAGCCTTCAGCCATGGCAATTCTCCTTGAGTTTCATGAAACAAAGAACCGCTCCGCTCCCGATCACGCCGTTTCGGGCGTCGTTTCGAACAGCGGAACGATCCGGGTGCGCCGCCTCCAGGGGTGCAGGTGCGCGCGCGTCTCATAGCCGAAGCCGGTCGAAAGGGCAAGCGGAAGGCCGATTTTCCGCCGTATGCGCGCCGATTGTGCGGCGCGGGCGGCTTCCGTAAGATCCCGCTTGTATTGCGCATGTTATTTCGAGGGGCACATGAGACCGTCGCTGCTGCCATTGGCCGCCGTAATGATGCTTGTCGCCTGCGTCGGCCCGGGGCTGGCCAACGGTTTCAGGGAAGACCTCAGGGCGCTGGCGACGGGGCGGATCGCGGAGATCGTGTCGTCGCCGCAGGTTGTGGAGGCCGTGCGGGCCCAGAACACGGAGACCGCGGCGTTCGGGCAGGAGCGCATCGACGAACTCGACCGCACGTGGCGTGCCGAGGCGGAGTCGGCCGAACAGCCCATGATCGATGCCGTTATGGAGCGGCCTCTCTCCCTGTATCTGGCCGGGGTGCAGGATGCGAGCCAGGGGCTCTTCACGGAGATCTTCGTGACCGATGCGCGCGGGCTGAACGTCGGCCAGAGCAGGGTCACGTCCGACTACTGGCAGGGGGACGAGGCGATGTGGCAGGACACGGTCTCGGGCGGTCCGGGAGCGATCAACATCGGCGCGCTCGTCGAGGACGACTCCACGCTCACCGTCCAGAGCCAGGTCAGCGTGCCCGTGATCGATCCGGAAAGCGGACAGGTCATCGGCGCGGCGACTTTCGGCGTCAATGTGGAGCGGCTGTAAGCCCGCCAAACGGGCTGTCCCGGCGAACGCCCTGTTCGGATTGACAATCCCTGCCGGCTGCGCTCACTTGCCGGTCGCGGCCTGCCTGGGGCCGTCCCGGGAGGGCGAGCCGCCCGGACAGGGGTGACACACGAAAAGGACGCCGGCACGTGAGGTCGGGCGGCACGGGAGGAACATCATGACGACACGGACGGGACGCGGAACCCGCGCGAGCCTTTCGATGGGCCGGATCGCGGCGGCTGTAACGCTGGTCGCGGGACTGGCGGCGGGCATTTCGCCGGCGCTCGCCAACGACGCGGTCAAACTGGGCGCGCTGCGCTTCACCTCCCATGCGCCGAGCTTCGTCGCCTTCGAGCGCGGCTATTTCGCCGAAGAGGGCATCGACGTCACCTTCGAGTTCTTCCAGGCGGCGCAGCCGATGGCCGTGGCGATCGCTTCGGGGGATGTCGATTTCGGCCTGACGGCCATTTCCGGCGGGCTCATCAACCTGGCCGAAAAGGGGGCGATCAAGGTCGTCGGCGGCGCGCTGCAGGAAGAGCCGGGCATCGACGGCCAGATGATCCTGGCCTCGAAGGCGGCCTATGACGCGGGTCTGACGACCCCGGCGGAACTCAAGGGCAGGAGCTTCGGCATCACCCAGACGGGGTCTTCCTTCCACTACATGGCCCACAAGATCGCCGACAAGGAGGGCTTCGCCCGCTCCGAGATCACGCTTCGCCCGCTGCAGAAGGTGGGGGCCGTGATCGGCGCGCTGAAGAGCGGGCAGATCGATTCCTGGGCAATCGTGCCGCATATCGCCAAGGCGATTTCGGCCGGCCCCGAGATCGAGGCCATCGGCATGGTGGCCGACTACATTCCCGACTATCAGGTGACCACGGTCTTCACCTCGACCGCCAACACGGTCGACAATCCGGAGCTGGTGAAGCGTTTCCTCAGGGCCTTTGCCAAGGGAGCGGCCGATTTCAACGCGGCGCTGGTCGACAAGACCGCCGGGGAGGAAGAGGCCGACGCGATGATCGAGCTTCTGCACAAGTACGTCTATGCCGACCGTCCGCTGGAAAAGGCCGCGCCGTCGATCCGCAACGGTGCCATGCGCATCAATGAAGGCGCCCGGCTCAACGTGACGTCGGTCAAGGATCAGCTCGACTGGTTCAAGTCCGAGAAGCTCGTCGCCGATACCATCACCCTCGAGATGCTGGTCGACGACCGGTTCGTCGAGACGCAGTAAGACGGCGCGCCCAGCCCGCCCGGTCAAGGACCCCGCACGCATGGATCTCCTTCTCAAAGGGATCTCCCACCGCTACGGCGAGACCGATGTCCTGAGCGGCATCGACCTTGCCGTGCGCGAGGGCGAGATCGTGTGCATCATCGGACCGTCGGGCTGCGGTAAGTCCACGCTGCTGCGCTTCATCGGCGGGCTGGAGCGACCGGATGCGGGCGAGGTGCTCGTGGCGGGCGAGGCGCCGCAAGGGTCCCTCAATCCGCTGACCTATGTGTTCCAGGATTTCGCGCTGCTGCCCTGGCGCAGCGTTGAGGGGAACATTTCGCTGGTGCTCGAGGACCATCCGCTCGATGCGCGCCAGCGCGAGGAGATCATTGCCGACGTGCTTGCCCGAACGGGGCTTTCCGATTTCCGCAAGGCGGTGCCGCGCCAGCTTTCCGGCGGCATGCGCCAGCGCGTGGCGATTGCCCGGGCGCTGGCCGTGAAGCCGGCGGTCATGCTCATGGACGAGCCGCTTTCGGCCCTGGACAGCCAGACCAGGGAGCTGCTGATGGACGATCTCGTCGGTCTGTGGCAGCGCGAGCGGTTCACGGCCTGCTACGTCACGCACAACCTTGCCGAGGCGGTGCGCCTCGGTCACCGGATCGTGCTCCTGTCGCGCCGCCCGGGACGCATCCGCGAGATCGTCGAGATCGACCGCGATCTCGATGCGCGGGTTGCCGGGGATGCCGAGCTGGAACGCGTCCAGCAGAAACTGTGGACCCTTCTGCGCGACGAGGCACGCGCGGCCGACCGGGAGCTTGCAGATGTCGAAGGCTGAGGCCGGGTCGCGAAACGACGCTTCGCAGGGAACGGCGGAACAGGAGCTGCGCCCGGTGCCCTATCGCGGCGGCGGGTTCCGTCCGAAGCGGGTGCCCTTTGCCGGAGTGATCGTGTTCATCGTTCTGATCGGCCTCTGGGAGCTCGGTTCGCAGACCGGGGTCATCAGCGATCTTGTCGTGCCGGCTCCGAGCGAGGCGTTCGCGGCCCTTGCCTATCTGGTGGAGAGCGGGCAGATCTGGCTGCATCTTGGCGCCTCGCTCCAGCGTCTGGTGATCGGCTGGACGCTTGGAACCGCGCTCGGCATCGCCGTCGGACTGATGATCGGCCTGTTTTCACTGGCGCGGGCCGGCCTGCTGCCGCTCGTTTCGGCGCTGTTTCCCATTCCCAAGATCGCTCTTCTGCCGCTTTTCGTGATCTGGTTCGGTATCGGTGAAGGTTCGAAGGTGGCGACGATCCTGTTCGGGTCCTTCTTCCCCACGGTGATCGCCACCTATGGCGGTGTCGACAACGTCGACCGCACGCTGATCCGCATGGGCCAGTCGTTCGGGCTGTCGTGGAATTCGATCGTTCGCAAGATCGTGCTGCCGGGCGCGATGCCGGCGATCCTGTCGGGCGCGCGCATCTCCGCGTCCATCGCCATCATACTGCTTGTCGCGGCCGAGATGATCGGCGCGGAACACGGCATCGGCGCCTATGTGCTGATGGCCGGCAGCCTGTTCGCCACCGACCAGCTTCTGGCCGGTGTCGCGCTTCTGTCCGTGCTCGGACTGAGTGTCGCCTTCATCATCGGACGGGTTGAGCGGTGGGTCCTGCGTTGGCGCGGGTAACGCATCGGCGCGATCGTTCGGGCGCGACGCGATCCTGGTCCGCTGCCTGCTCGGGCGGACTTCCCCGCCTGTTGGAGCTCCCCTGAATGCCGGGGCTCAAAGAGAGCCAAAAGCGTGTCCTGGTCACGGGAGGCGCCGGCTTCATCGGGTTGCATCTGGTCGACCGGCTTCTGGGCGCGGGGCACCGGGTGTTATGTGCCGATAATCTTCACACGGGAACGCCGGAGAACCTCGCCCATCTCGGGTCCGTTTCGGCTTTTACGTTCCTGAAGCACGACATCACGGTGCCGCTCGAGGTCGAGGTCGACGAGATCTACAATCTCGCCTGTCCCGCTTCTCCGCTCCACTACCAGAGTGATCCGGTGCGGACGCTGAGGGCCTCGGTCCTGGGGGCGATCAACATGCTCGACCTTGCCAGACGCCTGGGCGTGCCGGTGCTGCAAGCGTCGACGAGCGAGGTTTATGGCGATCCGCTGGTGCATCCGCAGGCGGAGGGCTATCAGGGCAACGTCAATCCGGTCGGACCGCGTGCCTGCTACGACGAGGGCAAGCGCTGTGCGGAGACGCTGTTTTCCGACTATCACCGCCAGTACGGCGTCGAGGTCAGGATCGCCCGCATCTTCAACACCTACGGTCCGCGCCTGCGGCAGTCCGACGGCCGGGTCGTCTCGAACTTCATCGTCCAGGCGCTGGCCGGACGAGCGCTGACGGTCTACGGCGACGGAACGCAGACGCGGTCGTTCTGTTTCGTGTCCGACATGGTCGAGGGGTTGGTCCGGCTGATGGGTGCCAGGACGGGAAGCGTCGTGCCGGTCAATCTCGGCAATCCGCGAGAATACACGATCAGCGATCTGGCGCGCATCGTTCTGGCGGAAACGGATTCGGCCTCGGCGATCGAGTACCGGCCGCTGCCCGAGGACGATCCGAGGCAGCGGTGCCCCGATATTCGCCGGGCGCGCGACCTGCTGGACTGGACGCCGTCCGTCAGTCTGGAGGACGGCGTCAGGAAGACTGTGGCCTGGTTCCGTGACCGCGAAGCCTTGACAGGTGTCGCCCCCGGCCGGCAATGACAGGTTGCAAGGCTCACAAGACGGCGCGCGAACGTGTATTCCTTCCTCATTGACATGGTCGATCGCGCGTTCGCGATCGACGCCCGGAAGCGCTCCGGCTTCCGCCCCGCGCCGGACAGGCTGCAGGAGATCATGTCGACCCCCGCGACCTGGGATACCGTCGGGCCGGATGTGGCGCCGCTCGTGTGGAACCGGGAGGACCTGGCGCTGGCCGGTGGCGGGCCGGCCGGCGTTCTGGTGGAGCACGGACTGCGGATCTCGTCCCTTCCGCATGTGAATCCGGACAAGGACGAACACGCCCGCTGGCTCCGGCTGTCGGACGCGCGGATGCGCACCGTCCGGTTCGCGCACTGGAAGCTGGGGCTGGGAGCCACCCTCAAGCGGCGGCGCGACAAGGCCATGAGCGTCACGAGGCTCGACGGCGATGCGGTGGTGCTCGGCGCCTATTATTCCGACTGCAGGAACTATTTTCACTTCTGGGCCGATGCGATGTGCGACGCCTGGTTCCTCGGGCAGTGCGGCGTCGACCTTGCCTCCGTCCGACATTTCCTCATGCCGTGGAACGGTGCCGGCTGGCAGGAGGAGATCGTGCGTCTGTGCGGCATTCCGCGCGAGCGCATCGTGCCCCTGTCTTCCGCCGACGGTTTCGAGGTGGAGCGGGCGCATGTTCCGGTGCGGATCAAGGGCGGAAACCGCAGCCACGACTGGATCGTCAGGGCTCTGCACGAAATCAGTGGCTGGCGGCAGCCGGTGCGCACGCTTCCCGGGCGGCGGCTCTACATCACGCGCGGGGGCGCCCTGCGCAGGCCCTTTCTCAATGAGGCCGAGGTCCTTGAGGTACTCGCTCCGTACGGTTTCGAGGTGGTCGACTGCGCGACCCTTTCGGTCGCGGACCAGAGGACCCTGTTCGCCCAGGCGGAGATGGTGGTTGCGCCCCATGGCGCAGGCCTCACCAACATCGTGTGGGCGGCTCCGGGAACGGTGCTGCTCGAGTTCATGCCAAGGCGTCACGCCAATCCGTGTTTCATGGATCTCGCCGCGCAGGCGGGCCTCGTCTACCGGAGCATCCCTTCGCTGAGCGAGGAGGACGACGTGGAGCCGCTTTTCGCGGGCTTTTCCGTCGATGCCGGTGAGGTCGCGGCCATGCTTCGGGACGTGGCGGGGACGGGCGCGTCCGCCGCCGGATTGGCCTCCGACGGCGGATAGGCGCTCAGCGCGCGCCGACGCTTTCGTAGATCGCTGCCTTGCCCGATCCGTCGACCGAGAGGACGTCGTAGCGTGCGCTCGCATCCTCACCCATGCCGGGCGAGCCGGACGGCATGCCTGGAACGGCGATCCCGGCAATTTGCGGGCGCTCGGACAGCATCCGCCTGACCGACGCCACGGGGACATGGCCTTCCACGAAATAGCCGTCGACCATCGCCGTGTGGCAGCCTTCCATCGCCTGCGGAACGCCGGCCTGCCGCTTCACGGGATCAAGGTCCTCGCGATTCTCGATCGTGACGGTGAAGCCGGCATCTTCCATGATTTTCGCCCAGGCTTCACAGCAACCGCACCAGGGCGACTTGAAGACCGTCATGGCGGGACCGCCCGCGGCGAGGGCGGGCGTTGCAAGGGCGCTTGCGACAAGCAGGGCGGCAAGGGACAGGCGTTTCATCGGGGGCTCCAGCTTGGTGGGCTGATGTTGGAACGGGAACAGTCTGGAGCTTCCAGCAAGTGGAGGGTCAAGTGCTCCCTTGTCGCAGGCCGGAACGCGCCCCAACTCACCAGGGGGCGGAGGGCACGAAACAAAGGAGACGTCCCATGTCCAGAACCAAAGGTGCCGGCCGGCTCGCCGGAGCGCTTGCCCTGCCACTGCTCCTGCTTCCCGTCCCGGCATTCGCCGACGATCACCGCACGGCGGCTCCGGACGGGGCCGAGGTCTATTTCATCACGCCGCAGGACGGTGACACGGTGTCGAGCCCGGTGACGGTGCGTTTCGGTCTCAAGGGGATGGGCGTCGCGCCCGCGGGCGTTGAAAAGGAAAACACCGGCCACCACCACCTGCTCATCGACCAGAAGCTCGAGGACTACGACAGCGCGATTCCCTCCGACGAGACCCACCGGCACTTCGGTGGCGGGCAGACGGAAACCTCGCTGGAATTGGCGCCCGGCGAACACACGCTTCAGCTCATTCTGGCGGACCAGAATCACGTGCCGCATGACCCGCCGGTCGAATCCAGGGTCATCACGGTGACGGTGGAATAGGCGCAATCAAGCCCTGGAAACGCAAAACGGCGGGGATTGCCCCCGCCGTCTTCGTCTTCGACGTCCAGTGACGCAGATCAGTTGAACAGGCTCGACACCGACTGTTCGAGCGCCGTGCGCGACACCGCCTCGCCGATGAGCGGCGCGATCGAGATCGTGCGGATGTTCGGCGCGGCAAGCACGGCCGCCGTCGGCTCGATGGAGTTGGTGATGACCAGCTCCTTGAGCTTGGACGAGGTCACGCGGGCCACCGCGCCGCCCGACAGAACGCCGTGGGTGATGTAGGCGGTCACCGAATTGGCGCCCTTGTCCAGCAGGGCCTCGGCGGCGTTGCACAGCGTGCCGCCCGAATCGACGATGTCGTCGACCAGGATGCAGTCACGGCCGACCGGGTCGCCGATGATGTTCATGACCTCGGACTCGCCGGGCTTGTCGCGGCGCTTGTCGACGATCGCCAGCGGTGCGTCGATGCGCTTGGCAAGCGCACGGGCACGCACCACGCCGCCGACGTCGGGCGACACCACCAGCACGTTGCCGGTCGTGTAGCGCTCCTTGATGTCGCGGGTCATGACCGGCGCGGCAAACAGGTTGTCGGTGGGGATGTCGAAGAAGCCCTGGATCTGGCCCGCGTGAAGGTCGAGGGTCAGGACGCGATGCGCGCCGGCGTGGGCAATGAGGTTGGCGACCAGCTTGGCGGAGATCGGCGTGCGGCCCGTGGCGCGCCGGTCCTGGCGGGCATAGCCGAAGTAGGGCAGCACCGCGGTGATCCGCTTGGCCGAGGAGCGGCGCAGCGCATCGATGATGATGAGCAGCTCCATCAGGTGGTCATTGGCCGGGAAACTGGTCGATTGCAGGATGAACACGTCCTCGCCACGGACGTTCTCCTGGATCTCGACGAAAATTTCCTGGTCGGCAAAGCGGCGCACCGAGCATTTGGCAAGAGGTGCGTCGAGATATTTGGACACTTCCTCGGCAAGCGCGCGATTGGAATTGCCCGCGACGATCTTCATGGCCCGCAAGTCCTTGTTCTGGGTCCGCTGCCGCAGGACGCGCGGCATCGGCGCGACAGGGTCACACGTGGTCTGTCAGAATATTCGTTCTTGGCCATGCTCGGATGCGATGAGGACACCATCAGCGGCGTCTCCTCCGCCGTTCCTCCAACAGGCGGCGGCGTTGTATCAACCGCACCGCCGTTTCACAACCGGCCTGTGCCCCCTTCTTGCCGTTTTTGGTGAAGACGGGGGACGAGGACATGGCAGGTCAGCGCCTGATCCAGGCGACGAGTTCGGTCACGGCACGCCGCGCGGCGCGCTCCAGCGTGTCGCTGTTCGGGCCCGACCAGGGGTCGCCGGAGGAGCCGGGAGCTGATTCCTGGCCGACGATGCGGTGCACGCGGGTGTCGGAGGCATCGACCACGTCGAAAACATAGAACATGGTGGTGGAGGACTGGTCGCCCGAGGCGGCCAGATAGCCCTTCACGCGGTAGGTGGCCGGCGCGCCGACCCGGCGCACGAGCTTGAGGTTCTGGACCCGTGCCTCGCTGCCGATCTTGCGGGCCAGGTCGTCGGCGATGTTGCCCGGTGCACCGGTGAAGGGCTCGAAGGCGACCGTCACCTTGTCCGGCGACGTCGAGGCGGGGGCGGTTGCGCGCGTGGTCGCGCGGTTGTCCACCGCGGCCGGAGGCACGGGACCGCCCGCGCAGGCGGTCAGAAGGGCGAGGGCCGTCGCCAGGACGGTCAGGCGCAAAACGGTCGGGCGGCTTGCTCGGATGACGCTCATCGGCTTCTTGTCGATCTTCTGTCCGTCTCGTGATGGAAGGCCCCGCATCCGGGAACCTGTCGGGCCCTTCCCGTTTAGCCCGCCTTGACCGGAAGGTCGAGGGGAAGCTTGGACAGGCACTCCGGCGCGCCTTGCGTGGTGAGGTAGGTCTGCCCCAGCGACATGGCCGCGCCGCTGTCGGAATCCATCAGGATCATGTGCATGAAAATCACCATGTCCGGCTCGATGACGGCGGGATTGTCGCGATACGCCATGGGCCAGTCCATCCAGCTCGGCGCGAAGCGCGCGCCAAGCGAGTAGCCGCAGGCATTGAGCCTGTGGGCGCTCTCTCCACGTGCGTCGACGGCCGCCGCATGGGCGGCGAACACGTCGCCGAAGGTCCTGCCCGGAACGAGTGTTTCCTCGACCGCTTCAAGGGCGTCGCGGGCAGCGGCATGGAGTGCGACGTGGCGCGGGTCCGGTTCCCCGACGATCACGGTGCGCATGGCTGCCACATGGTAGCGCCGGGCGGCGCCCGCCCATTCGAGCGTGAGCTGGTCGTTTTCTCCAAGCACCCGACGTCCGGTCTGGTAACGGCACAAGAGGGCCTCGCGCCCGGAGCCGATGATGAACTCGTTGCCGGGATAATCTCCGTCGCCGGCAAAGACCGCGCCCTGCATGGCGGCCAGGATTTCGCCCTCGCGGGCGCCTGGCTCCACCAATGGAAGGGCGGCCTCGTAGGCCGCATCGGTCAGTGCGGCCGCCTTGCGGACAAGGGCGATTTCGGCGGGGGATTTCACCGCGCGCAGGCGTTCCACCAGAAGCGAGTGGTCATGAAGGCTGGCGAACGCGGACAGATGCGCGGCCATGTCGAGCGCGATGCGCCCGGTCATGCCGTGGGTGTCGTATTCGACGCCGAGCCGCGTGCCCTTGAGCCCCATTCCCTCAAGAAGGTCGCGAAGCTGCAGCACCGGGGACGCGCCGTCCCGGTCCTCCCACACGCGAATGTCCTCGACGATGGAGGTGATCTGCGCCTGCCGCAGGTCCGCCGAGCGGGTCAGCAGCACGATGTCCCGGTCGCGGGTGACCACCATCGACTGGAAGAAGCAGAACCCGAAGGTGTCGTAGCCCGTCAGCCAGTACATGCTCTCCTGGGCGAAGAGCAGCATCGCGTCGAGGTCCTCCTCGGCCATGCGCACGACGAGGCGGTCGAGGCGGGCGGCGTATTCCGCGTGGGAAAAGGCAAGGGACATGAACGGCTCCGGTCGATGGGGCAGGGCCGGGCGGCGTCCGGGATCCATGTCCCGGTTCGCGCCGCGAGGCGGCAGGAATGGGGAGGTTACTGGCCGGGCAGGGCGATCGCGGACATGAGGCGGCCGTAGTCCGGCTCTCCGCGATGGGTGGCGCGCCGGTAGGAGAAGAACAGGTCCTCCTCCGCATAGGTGCAGCGGCCGAGATCCGCCGCGCGGCCCACGCCGGCGCTGCTCAGGCGGAACAGGATGTAGGCGGGCAGGTCGAAGAACGCCTTGTCCGGGCCCGCGCCGGGGCTGAAGAAGCGCGCGTTTTCCGGGTCCGCGTCGATGAAGCGGTCCACGAACTCGGAGCCGACCTCGTAGTTGGCGCTTGAGATGGTCGGGCCCAGAACGGCGGTGATGCGGTCGCGGCGCGCACCGAGCGTCTCCATGGCGGAAAGCGTTGCCTCCAGAACACCGGTGACCGCTCCGCGCCAGCCGGAGTGCGCGGCGCCGATCACGCGCGCCGTCTCGTCGGCGAAAAGCACGGGGCCGCAGTCGGCGGTGGAGATGCCGAGCGCGATGCCCGGCCGGTCGGTTACGAGCGCGTCGCCCTTCGGCTGGTTGTCAGGCGTCCAGGGCTCGGTGACGACGATGGCGGTCGCCGAGTGGTGCTGGTGGGGCGAGACGAGCGCGCCGTTCGGCAGTCCGAGCAGGCTCTTGATGCGGGTGCGGTTCTCGCGGACCGCCTCCTGGTCGTCGTCCGAGCCGTGTCCCACGTTGAGCGAGGCGTAGATGCCCTGGGACACGCCGCCCGCACGGGTGAAGAAACCGTGAGCGATGCCGTCGAGTGCGGCGAGGTCGGGCGATGTCAGCATGGGGGCGGGGACTCCGTGGAAGTGCCGGAAGCGGATCGCCGGGATGGTGGGTGCACCCGGCGGTCCTGTCAAACGTTGAAAGGGGCCGGTCAGTCGTTGAAAGGGGGAAGTGCCAGCCCTTGCGGCGCGACGGCCAGAACCTTGAACAGCTCACCCATCTCGGCCGGCGCGGCAAGACGCTCCACGTCGTTGCGGATCTGCTCCTGGATCCTGGCGGGCTTGCCGGCGCCAAGCCTTCCGGCACGCTCGAGAAGACCGAGGCCGAGCAGGAAGTCGCCCTGGGTCATGAGCGGCCGGGCGGGGGCGCCGCCGCGCATGAACGCGCGTGCAAGGGCCTCGAAGTTGACGTGGGCCGTGAGATCGGCGCGGCCGGGCTCGTCAAGCACGGGCACATGAGCATGGGCGCGCATGGCCTGCAGCGTGTCGCCGGGAGCCGTCCGGGGGTAGCCGTAGTCGATGACCAGGCCGGCACCGCCCTGGGCTGCGAGGCGCGCGCCAAGCTCCTCCGCGATGGCATTGGCAACGGGCTGGGTCTCGATCACGGCGCCGTCGGCGACCCGCGACAGGTCCCCGGGCAGATCGGCGGGTGCCAGCGTTCCAAGGCCAAGGGCGAAGGCAAGTGCGCCGGCGTCATTGATCCCGATGCAGCGTTCGCGCCACTGTCCGGCATTCAGCACATGCTGCCGGATCGGCAGGGCGTCGAAGAACTCGTTGGCGACCATCAGCAGCGGCGCGTCTTCGGGAAGGCCGTTTGCGCTGTCATGCCAGCATGGGGCGTTGCCCGGCGCGGGCGCACGGGCGGCAAGTGTTTCTCGCTGGACCTCGCGCAGGCGGGCGCTCGTTTCCACCAGATGCGGCGTGACGCCGGCAAGGGCTGCAGGCCGCAGCGCCAGAACCCGCAGCACGTCGGCCATGAGTGTGCCGCGTCCGGGGCCGAACTCCACCAGATGGAAACGCTCCGGCTCGCCCATGCGCTGCCAGGCGGTGAGCAGGAAGATGCCGACCATCTCGCCAAAGAGCTGGCTGACCTCGGGCGCGGTGATGAAATCGCCCGCGGCGCCGAAGGGCTCGGCCTGCATGTAGTAGCCATGCACCGGATCGCCCAGGCAAAGCGCCATGAAGTCGGCGACCGGCATGGGGCCGTTGTGGGTGACGATCTCGCGGATGCGGGCCGCGAGCGGGGTGTCTTCAAGCATCGCTGGCCGGCCCCGTTTCCTTGGCGCGCGGGCGCGACAGGGCCCGGGCGATGGCGAAAAGGCCGGCGGCGATCATCGGCAGCGACAGGATGATCCCCATGGTCAGGCCGAACTGGAAGTAGCCGATGTGCGCATCGGGCACGCGGTAAAGCTCCGAGACGGAACGGGCGATGCCGTAGCCGAGCGCGAAGACGCCGGCCACGAGGCCGGGGCGCCGGTAGCCGCCGGCGCGCACCACGAGCGCCGTGACGACGAAGAGCAGGACACCTTCCAGCGCGGCCTCGTAAAGCTGGCTGGGATGACGCGGTTCGGGACCCGCGCCCGGGAACACCATGGCCCAGGGCACGTCGCTCGGGCGGCCCCACAGCTCGCCATTGATGAAGTTGGCGATACGACCGAAGAAAAGGCCGATGGGGGCGACGGTGCCGGCAAGGTCGAACAGCGTCCAGAGCGACAGCTTGTGCCGCCACGCGAAGACGATCATGGCCGCGACCACGCCGAGGAAGCCGCCGTGAAAGGACATGCCCCCGGTCCACACCTGCAGGATCTCGGCCGGATTGGAGAGGTAATAGTCCGGCGAATAGAACAGGACGTAGCCGATACGCCCGCCCAGGATGGTGCCGAGCGTCGCGTAGACAACGAAGTCATCGACCTGCAGGAGCGAGGGATGCGGCGTTCCCCGCCACAACCCGTCCGCGCTGACCAGACGGCGCATGTAGTACCAGCCGAGCAGCAGCCCGGCGATATATGCGAGCGCGTACCAGCGAATCGCGAAAGGGCCGAATTCGATCAGGACGGGATCGATGGCGGGAAAGGGCAGGACCAGTGTCGGCATCGGGTCTCCAGGAGGCTCTGACGGGCGGCGCGACGTTGCAGGGCGCGAGTGTGGCCGTCAAGCGCGGCCACACTGCGACACTTTCCACCGACAGGGGTGTTTCGCCGCGCGCCAAAGCGCATTAGGTAAGGGGGCGCGGCCCGGAAGCAGGGTGCGCGTCAGCCTCTTTGCGGAAGGATTGCCGGAATGACACAGGGCCCCAATCGCGTTCTCGATGATCTGGCGAAGCTGATGACGGACGCCGCCGGTGTCGCGCAGGGCGCGCGGCGTGAGGTCGAAGGCGTGTTCCGCTCCCAGGCGGAGCGTTTCCTGGCCGACATGGACCTCGTCAAGCGTGAGGAATACGACGTCGTAAAGGACATGGCCGCCAAGGCGCTCGACATGGTCGAGGCGCTGGAAGCGCGCGTCGCCGAACTCGAGGCAGCCGCCGGCAAGGGCGCTTCCGCGCCGGGCGCCAAGAAAGACGACGCCTGACGCGCAAGCGGTTTATCGTAATTTTTTACAATCCAAGGGGCGGGCCGCGCGCATTCCGGATCGCGCGGTTTTCCTCGGGCGGGCGCGGTTTGCGCGCCTGATGCGGGCGCGTGCCGTCCACAGTTACAAAACCGTAAATGAAGAGTGAACATATCTTTGACGCCGAGTGTGCCTATATACTCGGATGGAAGCGCAGATTCGCGGCGATCCGGTCCGGTTGAGGGGACCTGCCGTTGCGGCGGCTCGCGGACCTTCGCTTGCGGCAGGCCACCAACCTGCGGACCGACATGACGGACACGCGCCCCGGGGACGGGCGGGCTGTCCCGCAAGCCGAGAGGAACCTTCATGAGCCTCATCGACATCGACTTCGAACGGCCCGCGAATCCGGTTGACACGATCGAGCACATCGCCGCCATCAACGACTGGACATTCGAACGCTCCTGCGACGAGGAAATCACCATTTCCGTCGCCGGAAGCTGGTGCGACTACCACGTTTCCTTTTCCTGGATGGAAGACATCGAGGCGCTGCATCTTGCCTGCGCGTTCGACCTCAAGGTGCCCGAGCCGCGCCGCACGGAGGTCGTGCGGCTTCTGGCGCTGGTCAACGAGCAGCTCTGGATGGGGCACTTCGACCTGTGGAACCGGGAAGGCGTGGTGATCTTCCGCCAGTCCCTGCTGCTTGCGGGGGGCGCCGAGGCCACCTCGCGGCAGATCGAGGGACTTCTCACCAATGCGCTCGATTCCTGCGAGCGCTACTATCAGGCATTCCAGTTCGTGGTCTGGGCGGGCAAGAGCGCGTCCGAGGCTATCGATACCGCGCTTTTCGAGACGGCAGGCGAAGCATGAGTTTCACGTTTTCCAAGGAGCGTCCGCTGGTTCTCGTCGGGGCCGGCAAGATGGGGGGCGCGATGCTCGCGGGCTGGATCGCCTCCGGCGTCGAGCCGCAGTCGGTCCTCGTGATCGATCCCAATCCGTCGGACGAGCTTCTCGCGCTTTCGAAAACGCGCGGGGTGGCCCATGCGCCGACCCTTCCCGATGGGCTTGTCGCCGGTGTGCTTCTGCTGGCGCTGAAGCCGCAGGTCATGGCCGCCGCTCTTCCCGCGTTCGCGGCAGGCGTCGCGCCCGACACGCTGGTGATCTCGGTTGCCGCGGGCACGCCGGTCGCCACCTTCGAGGCGGCTTTCGGCGACGTGCCGGTGGTCCGCGTGATGCCGAACACGCCCTCGCAGGTCGGGCGCGGCATGAGCGTGGGCTTCGCCAACGCCCGCACGGATGCGGCGCAGCGCGAAACGGTCGATGCGCTCATGGCGGCGATCGGCGCGACGGCGTGGGTGGAGCGCGAGGAAGACATCAACGCGGTGACCGCCGTCAGCGGTTCCGGACCGGCCTATGTGTTCCATCTTGTCGAGGCGATGGCCGAGGCGGGCCGCAAGGCGGGGCTTGATGCGGAGCTTGCCATGAAGCTCGCACGCCAGACTGTGTGCGGGGCGGGCGAGCTTCTGTACCAGTCCGACCTTCCGGCCGAGCAGCTTCGCCGCAACGTCACCTCGCCCAATGGCACCACCGCCGCCGCGCTTGAGGTTCTCATGGCCGATGACGGGATCCAGCCGGTGATGGACAAGGCGGTTGCCGCGGCCAAGCGCCGCTCCGAGGAGCTGGCCGGCTGACAGGCGAGGCTGCCATCCTGGGCGCAATCCGGCGTACGGGACTCGCAAGCGGACGGCTTCGGACCTAGATCATGTCATGAGCCGGGCGTCGTGCCCGGCCACTGACTGCTGACAGGGAGACGTGCGATGGCGACCCAGAAGACCCGGCGCAAGATCCTCGATACCTTTCTGGAGCTTCTCGGCGAACACGGCTGGTCCGGCTTCGAGATGGCCGAACTCGCGGGTGCCGCCGACGTGAAGCTCTCGGTGCTCAGGGGCGAGTTTCCCGACAAGACGGCCTGCGTGCGCGCCTTCCTGTCGGAGGTCGACCAGAAAGTGCTCGACCGTGTCGATCCCGACATGGCGGACGAACCGGCGCGCGATCGCCTCTTCGACGTCCTGATGACGCGTCTCGACATCATGTCCGCCTGCAAGCCGGCGATCCGCGCGATCGGTGTCGCGGCGCGTCGCGATCCCGCCCTTGCGCTCCGACTCAACCGGGAACTTGCGACCTCCGCGCGCTGGATGCTGACGGCGGCGGGCATTCCGGCCTCGGGGCTGCGTGCCGGCATGATGGCGCAGGGACTGGTCGTCGCCTTCTCCCGGGTCATCGATGTCTGGCTCGAAGACGAGGACCCGGGGCTGGCCCGGACCATGGCGGCGCTCGACCGGCAGCTCGACGAGGGAGAGAGCTGGATGGGGCGGATCGACAAGGTCGAACGGATGGTCTCGCCGCTTTTCAGGCGTGCCTTCGGAGCACGCTCCCCGAAAGGGACGCGCGCGCAGGAGAGCGACACCCCGGAGGCCGGAGAGCCGGCCGCTCCCGCGGCGTAAAGGCCCTCGCGGACGACCGGCGTTCGCTCAGGTCGGGATGCGCACCCTCGCCATCAGCCCGCCGAGGTCGGAGCTTTCGCCAAGAACCAGGTCGCCGCCATGGGCGCGCACGACGTCGCGCGCGATGGCGAGGCCCAGCCCGCTGCCGCCGGCATCCCGGTTGCGCGCCTGGTCGAGCTGGTAGAAGGGGCGGAAGACGTTCTCCCGCTCCTCCTCTGGAATGCCCGGGCCGTCATCCTCGATCACGATGGTGAGCCAGCCGTCCGCGTTGCGGCCCTCGATGCGCACGTGCTTGCCGAAGCGAGCCGCGTTGGTGGCGAGATTGGTGAGCGCGCGCTTGAAGGCGAGTGCCTTGAGCGTGACCACCGGTGCGCCGGTGAAGCTCGAGGAGGCTTCCGCGCCCACGATCTCCGCCTCCGCTTCAAGGTCCTCCAGCACGAGTGCCACGTCTGTCGGGGTCGGCTGCTCATCGCCCTCGCCACGGGCGAAGGCGAGATAGTCCTCCAGCATGGTCTTCATCTCGTCCACGTCGCGCTGAAGGGCGCGCACTTCCTCGCTGTCGGGAAAGAGCGCGAGCTGAAGCCGGAAGCGCGTGAGAATGGTGCGCAGGTCGTGGCTGACGCCGGCGAGCATTGCCGTGCGCTGCTCGATCTGGCGCTCGATGCGCCGCCGCATCTCGATGAAGGCCTGGGCGGCGCGGCGCACCTCGCGTGCGCCCGACGGGCGGAAACTGTCGATGGGGCGTCCCTTGCCGAAGCTCTCGGCGGCGGTTGCGAGCTTCTCGACGGGCCTTGTCTGGTTGCGCAGGAACAGCAGCGCGATGATCATCAACACCAGGGAGGTCGAGACCATCCACACGATGAAGAAATGCGAATTGGACGCGTAGGTCTGGCTGCGGCGCGCGATGACGCGCAGCGTGTGCCGCTCGAGCTGGATACGGATCTCGACGAAACTGGACCGCCCGACCGTGTCGATCCAGAAGGGCCGGCCGATGCGCTGGCTGATCTGCTGCGACAGGTAGCGATCGACGATGTCGAAGAAGGGCTTGGGTCGAGGTGGCGGCAGGGGCTCCAGCGGCAGGATGGTGACGGTGAGGTCGAGATTGGCGCGGGCGAGGGTCGTCAGCCGCTCCAGATCCTCCTCCTCGGGATAATCGCGGATGAGTTCGGCCAGCATGGCGATGTCGCGGACGACCGAGTCGGACAGGCGCTGAGTGACCAGATTGTAGTGGCGCTCCATGAACACGAAGGCGAGCACGGCCTGCATGATGACGAGCGGCACCACGAGAATGAGCAGCGTGCGCGGAAACAGGCCCTTGGGACTGTGCCGGTAGAGCGTGCGCGCTATCCAGCGGTAGGGCACCGCAAGAAGGGCAAGGAGGCGCGCGAGCGGGGCGGGAAGGGGGAGGCGGACCGCGCGGATCCACTCGCCCAGCCACCGGAGCGCGGCCGTCAGTCGCATACGAGCCGGTAGCCGATCCCGCGCACCGTCTGCAGGTAGAGCGGATTGCCCGGATCGGTCTCGATCTTGCGGCGCAGGCGGTTGATCTGCACGTCGACGGTGCGCTCGCCAAGGCCGCTGTCATCGCCGACGATTTCCGTGCGCGGCACGGTCTCGTTCGGCTTGTCGGCGAAGATCGCCAGGATTTCCTTCTCCCGGTCGGTGAGACGCACGGACTCCTCCCCCTTGCGCAATTCGCGCCGGGTGGCGTCGAAGATGAAGGGGCCGAAACGGATGTCGGCCGGAACCGGGGCGTCCGCTGTGGTGTGTCGGCGCAGGATGGCGCGGATGCGCAGCAGGAGTTCGCGCGGTTCGAACGGCTTGACCAGATAATCGTCGGCGCCGGCCTCCAGCCCCGCGATACGGTCGGACGCATCGGAGCGGGCGGTCAGCATCAGGATCGGCACCTCGCTGGTCGCGCGAAGGCTTGCGGCGAGGTCGAGCCCGCTTTCGCCCGGCATCATCACGTCCACCACCAGAAGGTCGAAGGCAAGGCCCTCGAGTTGGCGCCGGGCCTCGGCGGCGGTCGCGGCGGCGGTGATCCGGAAGCCGTTCTCGCTCAGGAAGCGGCGCAGCAGGGTGCGGATGCGGGTGTCGTCATCCACGAGCAGAAGGTGCGGCGCGTCGTCTTCCGGCGGCCTGGATACGGTTGCGCGTGGCTCTTGCATGTCACCGGTCGTCGGCATTGGGTCCTCAGCCGTGATCGATCAGGGAGGCGACGCCGGCGCGCTGGTCGGCATCGATCATGTGGAACAGGAACTGACGCGCCACGTCGCGGGCGTCCTCCGGCATGGCTTCCAGCGCCCGTCGGATACGCAGCGCCTGAAGGTCGGTCAGCCGGCCCGCGAGTTCGCGGCCGCGCTCCGTGGGATAGAGCAACCGTTCGCGCCGATCCTGCGGGCCGGGCCGCTGGACGATGAAATCCTCCTCGACAAGCTGTTTGAGCACGCGGGCCAGCGACTGTTTGGTGATGCGCAGGATGGACAGGAGATCGCTCACCCTGAGGCCGGGATTCCTGGTGACGAAATGCAGCACCCTGTGATGCGCCCTCCCGAAACCGTATTCGGCCAGAACCGCGTCCGGATCGCCGGTGAAATCGCGATAGGCGAAGAACAGGAGTTCGATGAGATCCACGGCGGAATCGCGGGATTCCGCGCCCTCGTCGACCATGCGTGCAGCCTCCGACTCCGGTTGTGAGAAATTTAAGTCAGCCATATTGACTTATATCCGACCGATTGTTACACGTTGGAGGTCTTCTGCGAAACGATCGTACGTCATCGCCCGCCAGGCATGGTAGATGTTGTCCTTTGGCTTTGCAGAGCATGATCCTCCCGGTCGCGATATCGCCCTTGGGGCCGTGCCGCCCCGCGGGTCCGTCACCATACAAAGTCCTGACGGAACGCGCAAAAGGCTGATGTGGCGCTCAAGGGAGGCGAACCGGGAAAGCGACGATGCGGCAAGACCCGCATCGCGAAGGCAAACGCAGGCGGGATGGAGCCCGCCCCAGGATCGGGAGTTAAGACGAGATGGCGATCCCATTCGATCAACATGAAGGCCAGATCTGGTACGACGGCGCGTTCGTGCCCTGGGCGGATGCGAAGCTGCATGTGCTGAGCCACGGCCTGCACTACGCCAGCGCCGTGTTCGAGGGTGAGCGGGCCTATGGCGGCGAGGTGTTCAAGCTCGGCGAGCATACCGACCGCCTGCACGAATCCGCTCGTCTGCTCGGCTTCGAGATCCCCTATTCGGCCGAAACGATCAACGACGCGACCCGCGAGCTCCTGAAGCGCGGCAACCTCGTCGACGCCTATGTGCGTCCGATTGCCTGGCGTGGCAGCGAGATGATGGGCGTGTCGGCCCAGCACAATACGATCCATCTCGCGATTGCCGCATGGGAGTGGCCGAGCTACTTCGATCCGGAGCAGCGTCTCAAGGGCATCCGCCTCGACATGGCGCCCTACCGTCGTCCGGATCCGGCGACCGCGCCGAGCCGGTCCAAGGCGGCCGGTCTCTACATGATCTGCACGATCTCCAAGCACGAGGCCGAGCGCAAGGGCTATGCCGATGCGCTGATGCTCGACTGGCGCGGCCATGTGGCCGAGGCGACCGGCGCCAACGTGTTCTTCACCAAGGAAGGCCGTATCCACACGCCGACGCCGGATTGTTTCCTCGACGGCATCACGCGACGCACGGTCATCGACCTGGCCAAGCGCCGTGGCATCGAGGTCGTCGAGCGCACGATCCTGCCGGAGGAGTTGTCGGGCTTCGAGGCCTGCTTCCTTACCGGAACGGCGGCGGAAGTGACGCCGGTGTCGGAGATCGCCGACTTCTCGTTCCAGGTGGACGACATCACGCGCACGCTGATGACCGACTACACGGCCGAGGTGACGCCGAGCAGCGAGGCGCGTCTGGCCGCCGCAGGCTGATACGCGGACGTTTCCGGAGACACGACTTCGGGTCGTGAATTCCGTGCCATCAAAATGCCGTCGCGATGTCCGACATCGCGACGGCATTTGTTTTTGGGGCGCGACACGATCGGAGGGCCGCCCTCGTCCCGCCGGCTCCCCTTGGAGTGAATGACGCGGATGGTCTCTTTTTCAGGACGCTTTCCTTCCTCACGACGCTTCTGGAGCGTGGCCTGCGTGACGCTCGCCCTCGTGCTCGCCGCCCTGGGCCTGGCAGCCTGGCGCGCGCCTCAGCTCTTCATTCTCGCCGGTGAGGGCTTTCCGGGGCCGGTATGGCCGGCTGCGGGTACCTATTCTCTGGTCGAGGGAGCCTCGGGGATGGTCGACCCGCCTCCCGCCGAGGCCCCGCCCGCGGCGGTACGGGTGCGCCTTGCGGAAAGCGAGGGGCGCGCGCTTCTCATGGAGCGTGGAGGCGTTCTTCGGCGTGAGGTCTATCTTGGCGGCGTTGACCGCGATACACGGCTGAATTCCTATTCCCTGGTCAAGAGCCTGGTGGGAGCGCTGGTTCTGCGGGCGGTCGCGGACGGGAAGATCGACGGCCTCGAAACGCGGCTGAGGGCGGTTCTCGGAGCCCGCGCGCCGGATGTCTCCGTCGGCGATGTGCTCACCATGTCCAGCGGCTTGGCGATGTCACCCGAGCCGCCGAAAACCGGCATGGCCTCCGCCGATGATCACGCGTTTTCGCCCTTCGGTCCGCTGGCGAGGATCCATGCCTACGGTATCGAAGCGGTGATGGCCGACCTGCGGGTCGATCCGGAAATGGCGGGCGAGTTCCACTATCAAAGCGCCAATACCGCGTTGCTCGGCCTGATGCTGGAACGTGTCTATGACATGCCCCTGCCGGAGCTGCTGTCGTCGCTGATCTGGAAACCCGCCGGGGCGGCCGATGCATGGTGGCGCAAATATCCCGCAGGCGAGGGCGTGTCCGCCTATTGCTGCCTCTATGCGCGGCCTCTGGACTGGGTCCGGGTAGGGCGCTTCCTGCTGGACAACGGCACGCCGGAGAGTCCGTTCCTGCCGGAAGCCTTGTGGCGGGACCTTCTGTTGCCCGACCTGGCCCCGCAGGCGCGCCGGCAAGGCGTTTATGGCGATCAGGTCCGCCATGACGTGCTGGACCGCCCGGACGCGGCACTTCACGGAGCCTTTGCCTATTTCTCCGGCCTCGATGGCCAGACGGTCTATTTCCTGCCCGCACAGGACGCGGTCGTCGTGCGCTTCGGTGCCCGGATGCAGCTTCTGCATTCCACGCTCTACGAACTCTTTCCCGACGGGTGAAACGCAAACGGGGCCGCCACCGGCCGCCCCGCTTGCGTTCTTGCCGCAGAGGTTTCGCAAGGCTTGTTCAGGGCTTGAACATGCGCCCGCGCTCGGTGACCGCCACGACGACCAGGGCGCTGATCGAGAACAGGGCGAAGCCTGCCGTCAGAGGCAGGACCGTTCCGTCATAATGGCTGGACACCAGATAGCCGAGCAGCGCGCCACCGCTCGTGGTGACGAAGCCGATGATGGCCGCGCCCGTTCCCGCGACCCGGCCGAGGGGCTCCATGGCAATGGCGTTGAAGTTCGGGCCGATCATGCCGAAGGCGAAGATGCCGAGAATCAGCAGGCCCGCGAAGGCGACGAGGCTGGTGCCCCAGGTGGCGGCGACGACAACCTGGGTCAGGCTGACCAGAACGTAGAACACCAACGCCACGTGGGAGAGCGGACGCAGGCCGATGCGTTCGACCACGGAAGCGCTGAAGAAGGACGAGATCGCCAGCGCGATACCGGTCATCGCGAACATCACCGGGAACAGCGACCCCAGCCCGAAGGTTTCCACGAAAACCTGCTGGGCGGAGGCGATGAAGGCGAACAGCGCTCCGATGATGAAGGTCAGTGCCAGCATGTAGCCGACGCTGGTGCGCGTCCTCAAGACGGTGGCGAAGGCGCCGGTCATCTCGCGGACGGAGAAGGGGCTGCGTTCCTCGGCGGGCAGGGTTTCGCCCAGGCGCGCTCCGCCCCAGGCAAAGAGGATGAAGCCGCAGATCGCCAGCACCAGGAAGATCGAGCGCCATTCGCCGAAGAGCAGGATCGCCTGACCCACGGAGGGCGCCAGAACCGGCACGGTCATGAACACCATCATGACGAGCGACATGACCTTGCCCATGCGGGCGCCGGAGTAGCTGTCCCGCACCATGGCGACCGCGACGATGCGTGGCGCGGCGCAGCCGATGCCCTGCAACAGCCGGCTGAGAAGCAACTGGTCCATTGTCTGGGCGAAGGTGGAGAGCACGGCGGCGGCCGTGTAGAGCACGAGCCCGGTGAGCAGGACCGTGCGCCGGCCGTACAGATCCGACAGGGTGCCGCAGACAAGCTGCGCACAGCCGAACCCGAGCAGATAGACGATGACGACCTTCTGCCGCTCGTTGGGATCGGAGACCATGAGATCGCGGGCGATGTCGCCGAGAGCGGGCAGCATGATGTCCGTCGCGAGCGCGTTCAGCGCCATCAGCGCGGCGGCAATCGCAACGAATTCGCGAAAGGAAAGTCCGTGACGCGGTCTTTGGCCGCCGGTTGTCGCGGTCATGTCGGCGCCGGCAATCGCGGCGGAGGAGGAACTGGGTGGCATGTCGTATCCAGACTGGCGTCACGCCGCCGCGCTGCGGGACAGGCCGCGAGCGCGCGATGCGACACGAAGGCGTACCGTGGGGCGAATGAAATCGACCGGACGGGAGAGGGGCCGCAGCGAAAGGCGCGAAAAGCGGGGCGGCGACCGAGGTTGCTTCAGTCTTCGGCCGGTTTTCGCTCCGGGTCAAGGCACGGTTTTCTGACAGGCCCCTTCGCGAGGCGTGCCCGGGTGCCCTTGCTACCCCTTGTCCGGGGAAGAAACCGACCAGCGGTCCGCGTCGGCCAGGTCGGCTTCGCGCGCATCCACCCAGGTGCCGCTGCTGCCGTCCTTCATGTGGGTCTTCTTCCAGAAGGGCGCGCGGGTCTTGAGGAAGTCCATGAGGAATTCAGCCGCCTCGAAGGCCGCGCGACGGTGGCGCGAGGTGGCGGCGACGAAGACGATGTTGGCGCCCGGCGCAATACGGCCGTGGCGGTGGATCGCGGTCAATCCGTCGAGCGGCCAGCGCCCCGCGGCCTGCTCGGCGATGCGGCGGATTTCGGCTTCCGCCATGCCCGGATAGTGTTCAAGCTCCAGCGCGTCGAGCGTGCCGTCCTCGTCGCGACACAGGCCCGTGAAGGTCACGACCGCGCCGATGTTGGCATGGCCGGCCGTCATGCGCGCGACTTCTGCGGCCGGATCGAAATCCTCCGCCTGGATGCGTACGAGAATGTCGGCAACAGGTCCGCTCACGACGTGCTCCGCTCAGCCGCCGGTCATGGGCGGAAACAGGGCCGCCTCGCGCGCGCCGGCAAGCGGCGCGTCATGCTCCACATGCTCCTGGTCGAGCGCGACGCGAATGGTATCGCGGTCCTCGAGGGCATGGGCATGCGACTCGTCGCGCGTCGCCAGCCAGTCGATCAAACCGGCGACGGTCGTTACCGTGTCGGGCAGGTCGATCGTCTCGGCGTCGACGCCGACGCGTTCGCGCACCCAGGCGAAGTAACGGATCTGCATGGCGTTTCCTCAAGCGTGCTCTGCGCGCCGACGGGAGCTCCAAGGAGGATGCCCTAGTCGCTCATCAGGTGGCCGATGCCGGCGCGGAAATAGTCGTAGCCGGTATATAGGGTCAGCACGGCGGCGACCCAAAGGGCGGTCAGGCCGATCAGTTCGGTGCCCGGCAGGACCGCCTCGCCTGCGGGGCCGGCAAGCAGGAACGCCATGGCGACGAGTTGCACCGTGGTCTTCCACTTCGCAAGCTTGGTCACCGGGACGCTGACGCGCAGGTCGGCCAGGAACTCGCGCAGGCCCGAGACCAGGATCTCGCGGCACAGGATGATGGCGGCCGCGATCATCGACCAGCCGCCGATGTCTCCCTTGCCGACCAGCAGAAGCAGGCAGACGGCGACGAGCAGCTTGTCGGCGATCGGGTCGAGCATCTGCCCGAGGCGGGACTGCTGCTGCCACGCGCGCGCCAGATAGCCGTCGAAGAAGTCGGTGATCGCCGCGATGACGAAGATCGCCAGCGCGCTCCATCGGGCGCCGTGACCCTGGAAGTCGGGCGTCAGACACACCATGACCGCCGGTACGGCGAGAATCCGCCCGTAGGTCAGGATGTTGGGAAGGCTCCAGACGTGGGATCGCGACATCGTGTGAACAGGCTCGCGGGTTGCCGGGAAGGACGGTCCGTTGCGAACCTTCAACCATGTGCGGCGGGTCCCGTCAATCTGCCTGCGGCCCGCGCGAGGAATTGGATGGGACCAGCCCGGCCTTCCTTTTGCCGGCAAGCGGTACTGGAACCCGCGTCTCCCCGAGGGCAAGGATCGTATCGGAAGAAACCAACCATGAAGCAGGGAACGGATCACGGCATGGCGGAAAGAAAGAACGCTCTGGGACAGCCGATCGGGGAGGAACTGGCGGGCTGGAGCGCTCGGCCGCGGCCGCCCCGCACGCCCATGCAGGGTCGGCTTTGTCGCCTCGAGGCTTTCGATGCCAAACGTCATGCGGCCGATCTCTTCGCGGCCTACCGGATCGACACGGAAGGACGCAACTGGACCTATCTCGCCTATGGGCCGTTCGAGACGCTGGAGGCGTTCACGGCCTTCGCCGAGAAGACCTACACCGGCGAGGATCCTCACTTCCACGTGATCGTCGACAAGGAGACCGGCAAGGCCGTGGGGGTTGCCAGTTACCTGCGCATCGATCCGGCCTGCGGCGTGGTCGAGGTCGGCCACATCCATTTTTCGCCGCTGATGCAGGGCAAGCCAATCGCGACCGAGGCCATGTACCTGATGATGGCGCGTGTTTTCGACGAGCTTGGCTATCGGCGCTACGAGTGGAAATGCGACGCGCTCAATGCGCCTTCGCAGGCGGCGGCCCGGCGCCTCGGTTTCACGTTCGAGGGCGTGTTCCGTCAGGCGACGATCTACAAGGGGCGCAACCGCGACACGGCCTGGTATTCGCTCCTCGACAGCGAGTGGCCGGCACTCAGGCAGGCTTTCGAGGCGTGGCTCGACCCGGAGAACTTCGATGCCGGGGGACAGCAGCGCCAGCGCCTGGCGGACCTGCGGCCAAGGACCTGAAGCGGCTTGCAAATCAGGCGGGCAGGGGATCAGCCGAACAGGCGTTCGCCCTGCTCGTCGACGATCTGGCGCCCCTTGCGCATGGCGAACTCGGCGGCCTCGTCGGCGCTCGGCAGGAGGTCGGCCCGGATGAAGGCGTGTTCCTGGCGGGTGCCGTCGGCGCCCTCGCGAGAGATCGTGCCGGCCACCTGCCACTGGCCGTCACGCTGTGTCGGTGCCGGGGTGATGAGGAATCCCTTGTGCTCTTCGGCCTTGAAGCGGGCCTTGCCGCCGGAGCCGGTGTTTGAGCCGCCGCCGAACAGTCCGCCAAGCCACTTGCCAAGCCCCATGGGTCGTCTCCCGCCGTTTCGTGTGTACCTTTAAGGGTATAACGGTCCCGTTCGCGGGACACCAGCCGCGCGGGACCCGCGCCTATTCGTGGAAGTGGTCGTAAATCGTGCGGGCGACGGACTCCGACACGCCGTCCACGGCCATGAGGTCGGAGATGCCGGCCTTGGAGACGGCCTTTGCGGTGCCGAAATGGCGCAGCAGCGCGCGCTTGCGGGCCGGGCCGATGCCGGCGATCTCGTCGAGCGGGCTCTTCGCGATGTCCTTCTTGCGCCGCGCCCTGTGGGAGCCGATGGCGAAGCGGTGCGCCTCGTCGCGTAGGCGCTGGACGAAGTAGAGCACCGGATCGCGCTCGGGCAGCATGAAAGCGTCGCGGCCGGGGATGAAGAACTTCTCCCGTCCCGCATCCCGGTCGGGTCCCTTGGCGATGCCGACGAGAGGGACGTCGTCGATCCCCAGGCTCTCAAGCGTCTCGCGCGCCGCATTGAGCTGGCCGAGACCGCCGTCGATGAAGACGAGATCCGGCCAGGCGGGCATGGTCGCCGTGTCGGCGGCCGCATCGGGCTCGCTTTCCGTCACGGGCGCGTCCACGGTCGCCGCAAGCGAAAGCGGTGCTCCCGGCTTTTCCGCTTCCGCCGCCTCGCTCGCGCGCGCCGCCTCGCGTGCATGGCGCAGCGACGGACGGTCCTCGGCGTGTTCCTTCAGCAGGCGCGAGAAGCGCCGGGTCAGGACCTCGCGCATCATGCCGTAGTCGTCGCCGGGAACGAGGTCTTCCGACTTGATGTTGAACTTGCGGTACTGGCCCTTGGCAAATCCTTCGGCCCCGGCGACGATCATGCCGCCGACCGCGTTTGTGCCCATGATGTGGGAGTTGTCGTAGACCTCGATGCGATCCGGCGTGCGCTCCAGCCCGAAGACCTCCGCGACACCCTTGAGAAGGCGAGCCTGGCTGCTCGTCTCGGCCAGCCTGCGGCCGAGCGCCTCGCGGGCGTTCCGGATGGCATGTTCGACCAGCTCGCGTTTCTCGCCACGCTGCGGCACCGCGACCTCGACCCGGTGACCTGCCCGCTCGGCGAGGGCGGTGGCCAGAAGCTCACGCTCCTCCACGTCATGGGACAGCAGGATCAGGCGGGGGGCCGGCTTGTCGTCATAGAACTGGGCAAGGAAGCTCTCCAGAACCTCCGCCTCGTTCATGGATCGGTCGGCACGGGGAAACTGGGCGTGATTGCCCCAGTTCTGCCCCGTGCGGAAGAAGAACACCTGCACGCAGGTCTGTCCGCCTTCCTGATGGACGGCGAAGACGTCGGCCTCGACCACGGTCTGCGGATTGATGCCCTGGTGCGACTGGACGTGGGAGAGAGCGGCCAGCCGGTCGCGGTAGATGGCCGCGCTCTCGAAGTCGAGATTGGCCGAGGCCTGCTCCATCTGCGCGGCCAGCTCCTTCTTGATGATCTGGCTGCGGCCGGACAGGAACGCCTTCGCCTCGGCGACGAGCCCGGCATAGTCCTCCAGCGAGATCTCGCCGGTGCAGGGGGCCGCGCACCGCTTGATCTGGTGCAGCAGGCAGGGCCGTGATCGATTGGCGTAGTAGCTGTCGGTGCAGTTGCGCACCAGAAACGCCTTCTGCAGCGCATTGATCGTGCCGTTGACCGCGCCGGCGGAGGCGAAGGGGCCGAAATAGCTGCCCTTGCGCCGGCGTGCGCCGCGATGCTTGACGAGCGCGGGGGCCTCGTGATCGCCGGTCAGGAGGATGTAGGGAAAGGACTTGTCGTCGCGCAGCAGCACGTTGAAGCGCGGCCGGAGGCGCTTGATGAGGTTCGCCTCGAGCAGGAGCGCTTCCGTCTCCGTGCGGGTGGTGACGAACTCCATCGAGGCGGTGGAGAGAATCATCCGCATGATGCGGTTGGACTGCCCCTGAAGGCGCGTGTAGCTGGTCACGCGTTTCTTGAGCGAGCGGGCCTTGCCCACGTAGAGCACGTTGCCCTCGCCATCGAGCATCCGGTAGACGCCGGGCGCGAACGGCAGGCGGCGCACGAAATGCGCGATGACCTCGACGCCGCGCGCGTCAGGCCCGAGCGGTGTCGGCGAGGCCTCGGGAGCGTCGGGCGTTTCGTCCTGCGGATGTTCCGGTTTCATTCCACCATGCCTACGACGTCGGGCGTCTCCCAGGCAAGATGCTGACCACCGTCGAGGGCGATCATCTGTCCCGTGATCGAGGGGGTTTCCCACAGGAAGCGGATGGTGCGGGCGAATTCATCGAGCCCGGGGCCACGGCGAAGGGGCACCGCCGCGACCTGCTTGGCGAAATCCTCCGGCTGCTGGCGGATGTTCGCGAGCGTCGGGCCGGGGCCGATGGCGTTGACCCGGATGCGCGGGGCAAGACCCTGGGCCATGGTCTGCGTCGCGCTCCACAGCGCCGCCTTGGACAGCGTGTAGGAGAAAAACTGGGGCGTGGGCTTCCAGACGCGCTGGTCGATCACATTGACGATGAGGCCCTCGAGGCCGGCGGGCAGGGCGTTTGCCATCTCCTGGGCAAGGAAGACCGGAGTGCGCGTGTGGATCGCCTGATGCGCCTCGTAGCGCTCGAGCGTGAGCGAACCGATCTCGTCGGGCTCGAACAGTGAGGCGCTGTTGACCAGGAGACGGACGGGGCCAAGTGCCTTCGCGGCGTCATGCGCGACACGCGCGGGGGCGTCGGCGCGGGTAAGGTCAGCCTGCACGACGGCGGCCTCGCCGCCACTTTCGCGAATGTCGCGGGCGAGAGCCTCGCCCTCCTCGCGTGACGTGTTGACGTGGATCGCCACGGCGAAGCCGCTCGCGGCAAGGTCCTTGACGATCGCGCGCCCGATCCGGCGTGCGCCGCCGGTCACCAGCGCGACGGGCATTGAGGCGGCCCCGCCGGAGCCGTCTGTGTCGTGGCGGTCCATGTCGCTTCTCCTCCCGGGATGGCGCCGGCGAGATCACGCCGGTCGTGCCGTTGTCCTACGCGGTGTTGGTCACGACGGATCGTGAGGTCACCGACTTCTCGCTCAGATGGATTTTCCGAGCTGGAACACGGCAAGGATGTAGGAAGCGTAGAGAGCGCACAAGACCAGTCCGAGAGGCCAGCGGATCGTGGTGCGGAACCAAGCGAAGGCGAGAACCAGAACGCCGGCGGCCAGCATGACCCAAACGTCGAGTGCCAGCACCTCCTGGGGAATGTCGATGGGCACGACAACCGCCGTGATGCCCATGATTGCCACCAGGTTGAAGATGTTGGACCCGATGACGTTGCCGAGCGCAACGGCCGCATGGCCGCGAACGGCGGCCATCAGCGAGGTCATCAGCTCCGGCAGCGAAGTGCCGAGCGCGACCACGGTCAGTCCGATCACGGCATCGGACACGCCCCAGCTTCGGGCCAGGGCCGAGGCCCCCTCGATGGTGAAATGCGCGCCGAGAGGCAGGCCGATCAGGCCGAGCACGACGAAAAGAATGGCGAGCATCGGGCTTTCCGGCACGCCTTCGACTTCCTCGAACGGGGTCTCTCCGCCGCAGCAGGCATCGTCACCGGGTGCGGTTTCCGGGGACCCGCCGCCGGTGCTTACGCCTGCGTCGGCAAATGCCGCCGCGCCATTGGCGGCGCGGTGCTTGCGGGTCGCACGCACGGATTCATACAGAAACAGGGCAAGCAGGACGAGCAGAAGCACGCCGTCGAGGCGCGAGATCGGCGACATGAAGCACATCGCCACGAAGACGATGCTGATGCCGACCATGATGAGCGCGTTGCGGGTGGCGCCGTCCTCGCGACAGTTGGTGGCCGCGAACAGTGCCGGCAGACCGAGCACGGCGAGCACATTGGCGATGTTGGAGCCAACCACGTTGCCGACCGCGATGCCGGGCAACCCGTCCAGGGCGGCATTGAGCGAGATGACAAGCTCGGGGGCGCTCGTGCCGAAGGCGACGATGGTCAGGCCGATGACGAGGGTGGGAATGCCGAGTTTCTCGGCGATACCCACGGCACCGCGCACCAGCACGTCGCCCGCGACGATGAGAACAACGAGACCGCCAAGCAGGCTGACATAGTCGATTATCATGAACCCTGGACTACCCGGACGGTGCAAGATGAGGGCGGCGGGACCGAACGGGTCGACCCCCGCGCGATACGCCTCCGGTGCCCCCCGGGCACGCCCCGCCCCTATATATGCATTCACCCCTTGATGAAAAGACCGAGCGTGGCCGCCGGGATGCAGGGCTGCAGGCGGCGCATGGTAACCGACTGGTTACCATGACAGGCAAGAAAGTCGCGATTGCCCGCATTTCTCCTCATTTCCTGACTGCCATTGCCACATTCAATCGCCATATCAGATGGGCTGGGGGCGCGGATGGTTTGTGCCATTCGACCGAGATCCACGTTGTAACGGAGTATTCGCATGAAGCGTCTAGCAGCTGCCGGCATGACCTTTGCCGTCGCCATCGCCGCGGCCGCGACGGCTCAGGCGGCCGACCTTCCGCAGCCGGCCGAGACCTACACCTACACCGATCCGGTTCCGGCCGAGCGATTCGACTGGTCGGGGTTCTATTTCGGTGGTCATCTGGGCTGGAACTGGTCTGAATTCGAGACGTCCAACGGCGTCACCGGGCGCTTTACCAATCGTGACAGCGGTGTCATGGGCGGTGTGCACGCCGGTTACAACTACATGCTGTCGCCGAACTTCCTGCTCGGTGCCGAGGCCGACTTCAGCCTGAGCGACATCGACAAGACCCGCAATGTCGCCGGTGTGAACTACAACACCTCGAGCGACTGGAACGGCACCGTGCGCGCACGCGCCGGCTGGGCCTTCGACCGCTTCATGGTGTTCGGTACCGGTGGTCTTGCCATCGCGGACGTCGAAGCCAAGGCAAACGGCATTTCGGACAGCAAGACCAAGGTCGGCTGGGCCGCCGGTGCCGGTATCGAAGGTGCCGTGACCCAGAACGTCACAGCGCGTCTGGAATACATGTACCAGGACTACGGCAGCGAGACCTTCTCGCTCGGCGGTCAGGCCTACAAGACGGACCTCAACAACAATCAGGTCCGCTTCGGCATGAGCTACAAGTTCTGATGCATTGTCCGGGCTCGCCCCGGACAGGCGCCCCGGCGCTGAACGACGATACCAAGGGGACCGGCAAGCCGGTCCCCTTTTTCGTGTCCGCTTGCCTGCTGCCATCGCCGCCCCTAACCTTCGCGGCCAGGAGCGACATGAAGGGGTGGGGCAGGGTGTGAGCAGCGGCAATGCGGTCGGGACGGCGTCAGCCGCGCATGGCGCGCCGGTGGCCGGGCTTCCCATGTATGACTGGCCGGAGCTTCGCGACCTGAACGACCGCTGGTGGTCCGTGTTGCGCGACGCGTTGCGCGAGGAGGGCTTCGCCGCGCCGGATGCGCTTGCCCGCGCGCTTTCGCTCGAGGATCTCTGGCTGCATCCGGGGCTGCTTGTCGGGCAGACCTGCGGTCTTCCCTATGTGCGTCATCTGCAAGGTCGTGTGGACCTTCTTGGCGCGCCGGCCTATCGCCTGTCCGGCTGCCGCCCCGGCCACTATTGCAGCGTTGTGGTGGTGCGCGCCGACGACGATGTCGGGGAGCTTTCCGGCCTGCGCGGATGCCGGCTTGCGTTCAACCATCCAGGATCGCAGTCCGGCGAGGGCGCCTTGCGCCACATGGTTGCGCCCCTGGCCGGGGGAGCCCCGTTCTTCTCGCAGGTGCTCGCCACGGGCTCGCACCGCGCCGCCCTTCGGGCGGTGGCGGACGGGGCCGCCGATGCGGCTGCCATCGATGCGGTGAGCTTCGAGCTTGCGCGCCTGCATGAACCGGCGACTGGCAAACTTCGGGTGCTTGTGAGGACGCCGGAAACCCCGGGCCTGCCTCTCATCACGGCCTCGCGTTCACCTCGCGAGGTCGAGAAGTTGCGCAGCGCGGTTGCCCTGTCCATCGGGCAACTCGACGCGGGAACCCGCGCCGGGCTGCTTCTCGAGGGCTTCGTCCCCTTCACGCCGGACGACTACCGGGTGATCTCCGGGCGCGACGCGGGAGCGGCCGCGCTCGGCTATCCGGATCTGGCGTGAGCGTTGCCGATCAGGGCTTGAAGCGGGTCTGGTCGTAGGAGGGCACCGCCGCCTCGAAGGCCGCCAGCCAGGCGACAAGCCGGGGATGCTCGGTCCGCCAGGTGCCCTCGAAGCGCAGGTCCAGGTACCCGAGCGCGCAGGCGAGGGCGATCTGTCCCGCATCGGGGATTTCTCCGTCCGCCATCGTCGCGGGCGGTGTCGCTTCGAGCGCTGCAAGACCCCGGCGCACCTTGTCCGCCTGGTAGGCGAGCCAGTCCGGATCGCGACGCTCCTCGGGCCGGAAGCGGGCCTCATAAACCTGCAGGATGGAGGCATCCATGATGCCGTTGGCCAGTGCCTGCAGGGTCAGCACGTCGAAGCGCGACGGCCCCTGCGGCAGCACCTTTCCCCCACCCGCGAGATGGTCGAGATACTCCACGATCACGCGGCTGTCGTAGAGCGCCTTGCCGTCATCGAGCACCAGGGCGGGGATCTTCCCGAGCGGATTCTGCTTGCGGATGGTGTCGTTGGGGTCGGTCGTATCGGTCATCTCAACCGTGATCCGGTCGCTCAGGCCGAGCACGGCTGCGGCGATCTTGGCCTTGCGGCCAAAGGGGGAGGCGGGCGAGGAACGAAGAACGGGCATGACGAAGTGGTCCTGACTTGTGCGGCCTGGAGGTCCCTGAACCTGGCAGGCATGTCGGGTGGCGGGAACAGCGCGGTTTCACTGCAGGCCGGCGCCGTCTCGTGTGGTGGGTGGCGAAGAAAACGCCGCCGCGGTTCGCGCTGGTTAACGCGAGATTGCATTGAAACCCAAGCAATTGAAAATCTGCAAGGCTTTCAGCGCGTTCTTGAGAAAAATTGACAGCGGTCGGGTAAGATCCCGTTAAGGGGCTGTTTCTAGCGTCGTTCCGTCGCCCGTGGCGAGTGAACGAAGGACCGGGACATGCGCCTCTCTCTTGCCTCCCCACTGTCGGCGCTGATGAAATCGGCGGTTCTGATGGCCGTTTTCTATGCGCTGTCGGTCCCCGCGCTCGCTCCGCTGCGCCCGGAGGCGATCGACGTTCCCATGTCGCGCTATCATGACGCCGTGAACGCGGTCTTCCGCGACACGAGCCCCAGTCTTGCCGCCGTGACGGATCCGCTGCGGATGGCGCCGCGGCAGTTGCGCAGCCGGTTCGACGGGGCATTGCGCAAGTAGGCCCCTGCGGCCGGTCCGATAAGCTCAGGGGCGCGCGTAGCGGGTTTCCCACCGCGACGGCGTGTCGGCATCGGCGCAGGTGCGCGGGCTTTTCATTTCCTCCAGCCTGAAGGCGTAATCCTGCCACACCCAGCGGCCGGAGAAGCCGCAGTGGCGGTCCGAGCGGCCGGTGAAACTTGCCGAAAGTTCAAGGGTTTTACCGTCGAAGGCCGGTTGCGGCAGCAGGTCGGTTCCCACCCAGCCGAAGCGCGGGTCGTGCACGGCGAAGACCAGATCCTCCACCCCGCCGATTTCTCCCGAATCACGCACATAAAGCCGCCAGGTGGCCGTGTTGCCGGCCCCCGCTCCTGCCGTGCAGGGCAGTGCGTAAAGGGTCGCGACCTGCGAGAGCACGCCGATCAGGGTCTGAGCGCCGGCGAGGCCCGGGCTGTCGGGAGCCTCGCAATCAGAGGCACGTACATGGCGTTCGACCACGGCCAGGGGGACGCCAAGGGCGGCAACGGCCTCGGCCCGCGACGGCGGGTCGAGGCGGGGTTTTGCCGTCGGCGGACCGACGCCCGGCAGCGCGGCGCCTGCGGACGGTGCGTCCGCGCCGGTAATCCGGGTGATCGCGGCCCGCGTGCCGGCAAGCTCGAAGGAAATCTCATGGGCGTTTGCAAGCGCGTCGAGGAAGGAGACCCGCAGCCGGTTTCCCCCGGTGAGCCCCTGAAGGATACGCCCGCCCGTCGCGGGATCGCTCACATAGAGGTGCGACAGCGACCCGAAGGGGGCGAAGGCGTCGGGCGCCAGCACCACGAGCGGGAGACCGTCCACGTCCCATTGCATGGCCCGCGCATCGTCGGGGCGGGGAAAGGGCGCCTCGAAGGCAAGAGCCAGACCTGAAGGCGTGCGCTCGAGCACCAGAGCAAAGGCCGGGCCGCCCTCGGGCGGATTTTCCTCCGCAAGCCGGGCCGAACAGGGCTGCTGCGGCGCGGCGGGACAGGTGACGGACCAGCCGGCCGTATCGGTCTCGCTCGCCTTTACCGGGGCGCAAGGCACCAGTGCGGCGAGAGCGGCAAGGGAGAGGAGCGTGCGAAGGTCTATCATCGGCCTGGCGCCGGCACGGAGATGCTCTTTTGCCGGCATCCGCGCCGATCGACGGCCCGGCAGGTCCGGAAATCCAGATCCCTGGTCAGGCACAGGCGCACCTCGGACAGTCTCCCGTCTTGGCAGGCGACGGCCATGGCCGCATCACGCAGACCCGGATTGGCAAGGCGGAAGGCCTTCTCCACCGCGTCGGGAGAGACCTGTCCGCCACTGCTCAGCGTATTGAACGCGGGAGGGATGCGGATCTTGTCAAAGGCGCGCCGGGTGAGGTCGAAATAGGCGGCGGGTGACAGTCCTGAGCAGGAGCCGTGCTTGCGCCACTGGTGCCGGACGAGGCCCCGGCTCGGCATGATGTCCAGCATCGCGTTCACCGTTGCGCGGTCGGGTTCGCGCGGACCGGCGTCGCAGAAGTCAGGATAGCCTCGATCGTACTGCGGCCACAGGCCATGCACGATGAAGCGGAAGGGGCGGGTCACCTTGCACTGCGTCGGGTCGGCCTTGCGCCCGGCGCGGGCGCAATAGCTCGGTGACCACGACAGGGCCAGGACGTAGTAGTCGAACCGCCCGGGTGCTTCGGCCCGGGCCTGCGCCGGTGCAAGGGTGGTGAGCGCGGCCAGCAGGACAAATGCCGCCGCGCCCAGTGCCAGACGTTTTCGCGTGAGACTTACCACGGACGGGTGGTTCGGCAGCGCGCGTCATAGACCCGCCAGGGGTCGACACCGGCAACGCAAGCCTCAAGACCCCAGCCCAGACCCAGGAAACCCGCATGCTCGGAGATCGCGTAGTAGACGCGGCGGGTGCGTCCGTCGCTCATGTGCGCGCGTGCCTCGCAGAACCGGCGGGCATAAGGGCTTGGCCTGTCGACCTGGTAGGAGGTCTCCACCACGCGCTCCATGCCGGTGATGGTCAGGCCTCGGCCGTAGTCGGGATCGGCCCGCGCGACACGTCCGGCAACCGCTCCGGTCACCGAAGAATCGGTGCAGGCGGGCAGCCGCGGCTCACCGTTGAACGACATGTAGGGCCGCTCACCGGCATCGGCGGTGGAGGGAGCGAAAGGCGCGGCAAGGGCGAGAACGAGCGCGAGTCCGGCTGCGAACTTGCCGGACGAGGCGAGGCTTGCCATGGAAATCTCCTCATGAGGGAAATGCCGGTGGCACCGTGCCTCCGGGTCGTTCGGAACCGCACGATGCGGCAGCCTCACGCAGGGGTCAAGTCGAAGAGGCAATGCACCTCCCCGGCGAGGCTCAACCTTCCTTGATCTCGCCGGTGAGATCGAAGAAGCGCCAGTCCGCGCCCGCTCCCTGCGCCACCACCTTGGTGAGCCACGGCAGCAGGGTCTGAAGCTCGGCCTTGAGCGTCCAGGGCGCGTTGATCATCAACAGGCCGCTGCCCGTCATGGGGCCCCCGGCGCGGGGCTTCGCGGCCATCAGTTCCGTGATCTGGATGCGCGGGATGCCGGCCTGGCTCATGGCATCATAGAAGCGATTGACCGTCTTTCGGTCCTTGATCGGATACCAGGCGATGTAGCAGCCGGTTCCGAAACGGCGCCAGGCCTTGTAGATGCCGGTCGCCAGCGTCTGGAAATCGTTGGTTTCCTCGAACGCCGGATCGACCAGAACCACGCCGCGCGATTCCTTCGGCGGCACGAAACCGCGCAGCGCGTTCCAGCCGTCGAGTTCGATGGCCTTGACGTGAACGTCCCCGGCGAAGAGTTCCGCCAGCCGCTTGTAGTCGTCGGGATGCAGTTCGGTCACCGAGAGCCGGTCCTGGGGCCGCATCAGCCGACGGGCCAGAACCGGAGACCCCGGGTAGACCTTCAGCCCGTCCGCGTTTTCCGGCATGCCGCGCACGACATCGAGCCAGGGGGCGAGAAGCTCGGCGATCTGCTTCGGCGGATTGGCGTCCAGTATCTTGCCGATGCCCTGACGCCATTCCCCGGTCTTCAGCGCGTCGCCCTTGGTCAGGTCGTAGAGCCCGATGCCGGCGTGGGTGTCGATGATGCGGATGCCGCCGGGCTTTGCCTGGAGATAGGTGATGACGCGGGCGAGGACAGCATGCTTGAGCACGTCGCCGATGTTGCCGGCGTGAAAAGCGTGACGATAGTTCACGGGTCAGGATCCTTGTGCGGGCGTTCCGGCGAGCGAGCGGGCGAGATAAACCACCGCCTTGTCGCCGTGATCGGCCGTGCCGATCTCGCGAAAACCGAGACGGGCGTGGAAGCGCAGGGAGCCGGGGTTGGCCGGGCGGGTGTTGACCTCGCAGGCAAGCGGCAATCCGGCATATTCGGAGTTTCGGGCGAACAGGTCGATCAGATGCCCGTACAGCGCCTGGCCAAGTGCGCGACCGCGCGCCTCGGGGGCGAGAGCGATGCGATCCACATAGAGGAACTCGCCCAGGTTTTCCTTCAGCCAGGCGAAATTGCGGCTGTCGTAACGTGCCGTCTGGTCCAGACAGATCAGTACGCCGAGCAAGGTATCCTTCTCGACCGCGACCAGGGTCGCGACGGACTGGCGGGCGAGGTCGTCGAGTTCGCTCGTGTCGATGCTGTTGACCGCCGGCAGGCTCGCCTCGTTCACGGCAAGCACCGCCCGGGCATCTTCCGGAACATAGGGACGGATGATCGCGCTCATTCGGAGCAGTCCTTGGGTGGTGACGATGAAGGGCTGTCCTAAGCCAGGCGCGCGCGCCGCGCAAACCCGAAACGCATGGTGCCTGGAAACGCAATGCGGCGGCCCCGGAAAGGGGCCGCCGCACATGTCGAAAAGAAAGAAGGTCGCCGGAAGATCTGGCTTACGCTTCCGCGTCGCCGCCTTCCCCGTCCTCGATCTTCAGCTCAACGGCCTTCGGTCCCTTGCCGTGACGATCCGGCTCGGTCTCGAAGGTGACGCGCTGATCGCTTTCCAGAGTGGTCAGGCCCGAGCGCTCGACAGCCGAGATATGCACGAAGACATCCGCCTCGCCATTGTCCGGCATGATGAACCCGAAGCCCTTGTCGGCCTTGAAGAACTTAACCGTTCCCGCCTGGCGTGGACCGCGCTCGACCGGAGGACGCGGACGCCGGGGGCCACCGCGGAACCCGCCTTCGCCCTCGCCGCCGCCGAAACGGTCGCCGCCACGCTCGCCACCGCCGAAGCGGTCGCCGCCACGATTGCCGCCGCCGAAACGGTCGCCACCACGGTCACCGCCGCCGAAGCGGTCGCCGCCGCGCTCGCCGCCGCCGAAGCGGTCGCCGCCACGATTGCCACCGCCGAAACGGTCGCCGCCACGATCACCGCCGCCGAAGCGGTCGCCGCCACGGTCACCACCGCCGAAGCGGTCGCCACCACGGTTTCCACCGCCGAAGCGATCTCCGCCACGGTTTCCACCGCCGAAACGGTCGCCGCCACGATCACCACCGCCACCGAAACGGTCGCCACCGCCGAAACGGGTGTCGGGAACGAAACCGGGCTCATCGCCCGGAGCACCGGCCCAGCCGGGCTCGCCAAAACTGTCGCGCTTGCGGCCACGCTCGGGCTTGTTGCGCTTGCCGTGGTCGGGGCCGCCAAACTCTTCCTGGTCGCCGCCAAATCCCTTCGAACCACCGCGCCGTCTGCCTTGCCGACGGTTGTCCGAACCCCAGTCATCCATGTCCAATTCACCCGGTTTTGAGCCTGCTGATCCGATAGGCTCGCTGGTCACCATGCTGGTGTCGTCCGGCCAAGGCGCGATCCCGCCCGGCGACGCCCCGTTTCCAAAGCACGTTTGTCAGGGAATGCTGTGCCTCGTTCGGGTGCCGCCGAATTCCGGACCTTCCGGTCCGATCCGTCGATCCGCGCCCGTATCGAGAATGTTCTGGCAACGGCGCCGTCTTTCCGTTCTTCCGCTCGCGTGGAGCCCCCTGGACCCTCACCGCGAACCGTCCGGATTTTCGCGCCGGTGGGGGATCGCGCTCCCCATGCTCATGCCCGACGCAAGTGCTGCCGGACACAACCTCCATTCCATTCAGGACCCGTTTGCCGCCACATCCTTGCCAACCGCGCGCGCATCATACGGTCTTGAACGGCTTTCGAGCAAGGAAAACCCAACGAAACGGTCGGTCCTGCAACTTCTCCAGACACTTTCGCGAGACGCTCCCGCGCGTTCCTGCCGAAAATGACAGGTCGGATGCGGCCGGCCGCGCGTGGTTGTCAAATCGGGGGCGGAAGGGGTACGTCAGGAGGCACTGCAATCCGACCCCGCGAGGCGCGCCAGATGAACGACCAGTCCGACACCCCGCAGGAAGCCGCCGCCACCGCCGAACCGCCGATCCAGATCATCGTCGTCCCGGTCACCGGTTTTCAGCAGAACTGCTCCATCGTCTTCGACAAGGCAACGCGCAAGGGGGCGGTGATCGATCCGGGCGGCGACGTGGAGGTGATCCTCGACGCGATCGCAAAGAATGGGGTGGAGGTCGAACTGGTGGCGCTCACCCACGGGCATCTGGACCATGTGGGCGGCGCGGCGGAGCTCTCCGAGCGGCTCGGTGTCCAGGTCATCGGCCCGCATCGTGACGACCAGATGCTGCTCGACCGGGTCGAGGAGCAGGCGCGACAGTTCGGCGTCGACGGTCTCCGTTCCGTTTCTCCCGACCGGTGGCTCGAGGAAGGGGACACCCTGGAGATGGCCGGTCGCAGCTTCGAGGTGCTGCACTGCCCGGGCCATGCGCCGGGTCACGTGGTGTTCTTCGATCGCGGTTTGCGCTTCGCGATCTCGGGCGATGTGCTGTTCGCGGGGTCCGTCGGGCGCACCGATCTTCCCGGAGGCGATCACGAAACCCTGATCGCCTCCATCCGCGACAAGATGCTTCCGCTTGGCGATGATGTCAGCTTCCTGCCGGGCCACGGTCCGGCGTCAACCATCGGCCACGAGCGCAAGACCAACCCGTTTCTGCGCTGAGGCGGGATCCGGAGACGAGGCAGGGTGACGATCATGAGCGGACATCGCACGGGACGGTTTCCGGTGCTGCGAACGGGGCTTCTGCTCGGCGTGCTTGCGCTTGCGCTGCCCGGCATCGCGAAGGCCGAGGACTTCCTCGACCGGACCATGAAACTCGACCGGCTCGAGCGGGACGAGGCGCGCGGCGGTCCCTACATTCGCGGCGGTCGTTCGCCGCTTCAAAGCCGCGTGAAGGTTTGCAATGTCATGCCCACCCCGGTTCGCGATCCGAAGACCGGCGAACTCGTCAAGGTGCGGAAGGAAGTCTGCTGGTGGGAGTGAGCCGGGGCCGGCGCCCTGGCCACACCCTATAGCAGGGAGCGTAGCTCCTCGATCTTTTCGTTGACCAGCCAGCCGTAGTAGTTCTCCTCCGGCCAGCGTGCGGCTCCGGAGGCGCGGCGGCGGCGGAAGGCTGACGCCCTGTCCCAGGGATTGCCCAGATTGTAGAGCGTCGCCGTCAGGCCGGGATTGCCGGAAATATCCATGTTCGCCACCTGCTTGTAGGCGTCGATGGAATCGCGCAGCACTGCGGCCATGTAGTGGAGGGATTTTCCCGGGTCCATGGTGGCGCGATAGATCTCCTGCTCGTTGCGCACGTCGAGCTTGGGAAACCCGCTGGTCTTGGCCACCTTGTCGCTCATCTTCAGGACGGTGAGCGGCGAGAGCTGGCCAAGCCCGAAGCTCTGGCCGGAGAACAGGGGCTGGAAGAACGCCTCGTTGAAGTTCTTTTGCGGATAGCGGGTCCCGTCGACCTTCTTGCCGCGAAAGCGGGAATTCCAGATCCGCTCGTAGCAGGTCCACAGCCGGCTGGTCTCCTTGGAGCCGGCATTGCAGCGCTTGAACTCCGGCCGCTGGACGAAATCGGCGACATGGGTGCCGTCATAGGCGAATTCCATGCGGATGCCGGCGTAGCTCAACGCCTTCACGTAGTAGGACTGGGCGCTGTCCAGACTGTCGTAGTTGTAGGTGTGTTCGCCGACGATTGCGCCGATCATGTGGATCGGATCGATGCCGTAGAGACCCGCCACGCGCTTGATGTCGCGCATCAGCCGGCTGTCGCGTCGCAGCACGTTGAGAATGCGCTCGAACTTGCTGTCATAGGCGCTGCGGCTCGCCGAGGTCCGACGCGCCGAGGCGAAGGGAATGCGTGGCTGGCTGGCGTTGCGGTTGCCCTCGGGCACCTTCGTTGCCGCCATGGCCACGCCCATGCCAAGGCCGAGAGAGCCCGCCGCGGGCGTCAGCGGCAGCAGGAACGCCGCCAGGGCGACGGCGTGCGGCAGGTGGCGCAGGGCAGGCCGCGCGCGGCCAAGGAATTTTCGGACGCGGGACATGTGCGACCTTGTCTTGCAGGACTTCGAACCGCCCTCTCCATACACGGTTTGGCTGCGTGCGGGAACGGGCGCAAGCCCGTCGCGACAGGGATTTTCTGACTTTAGGGAAATCGAGGCGGCTTTCATGTCTTGGAAGGGTCCTGGCTCGAAACGGGACGCGGCGCTGAGTGCCGGGGATCGGGGGCGGGCCGGGCAAGGGAGGCCGGCCCCATGAGAATGCGGACCGAGCGCGGTACGCGCTCGCTGTCGAGAAAGGCGTCGTGACGGCGCAGGCCGCACAATTCGCGCTGGATGATCACGTTCCAAAGCGCTTCGCAGGCGATCCGGTGGCGACGCTGCCATCGCTCGGCGAGACCGGCTGCGTCATCGCCGTCCTGTCCCGCCGCAAGCAGGCGGTCGCGGGCGCCTTCCAGCCGCGCGAGCGCCGTGGCCAGCTCCGTGTTGAGTCGGCCAAGCGTCGCGGCCATCTCGCCGAGCGTCTCGTGACGGATCGCCTCTCCGAGCGGGTCTTCTCCGGCGGGAGGCTTTCGGGTGGGGCCTGTCAGGGGAGCCATGGCGTGTCGTCAGCTCCGTGCGGCGGAGGCGGCGGCCGGATGATGGATCTCGCCGCCGGTTGCCGGCTCGGGCACGCCCGTGGTCAGGGGAAAGCCGATGGGCAACCCCTCCAGCGTACGCCGGGCGAGGAACGCGAAGCATTCCGCCTCGATGGCGTCGCCGCGCCAACCGACCGTTTCGGCGCTTGTCGCCTCCACTCCGGCCTCGCGCGCGATTGCTTCCAGCATCCCCGGATTGCGCCGGCCGCCACCGCATACGATGAGCCGGCGCGGGCGCCGGGGCAGGCGGTCCAGCGCCTTGCCGACCGCGCCGCCGGTGAAGGCGGTGAGCGTCGCCGCGCCATCTTCAAGGCCGAGGCCGTCGGCCATTCGGGCGGTGAAAGAGTTGCGGTCGAGTGACTTGGGATAGGGCGCACTCAGGTAGGGATGGTCGAGAAGCTGCCCGAGCCGTTGCCGGTCGACGGTTCCGCGCGCCGCGATCAGCCCGTCGCGGTCCATCTCGCCGCGTCCGTGGGCATGAATCCAGTCGTTGAGCGGAGCGTTGGCGGGGCCGGTGTCGAAGGCGTGGGGCGTGCCCGTCTCGTCGACCCAGGTGATGTTGGCGACACCGCCCAGATTGAGCACCGCCGTTTCGGGACCGGCGTCGATTGAGGCGAGCAGTCCCTGATGATAGATCGCCGAAAGGGGCGCGCCCTGGCCGCCAAGCTGCATGTCGCGGCTGCGGAAGTCGTTGACCACCGTGATGCCCAGCCGATCCGCCATGACACGTCCGTCGCCAAGCTGGCGGGTCTCGCCATGGCGCCCGGGGACCGGCGCACGGTGCAGCACCGTCTGGCCATGAAAGCCGATTGCCGAGATGTCGGAAGCGGCAAGTCCTTCTTCGGCCAGGAAGTCCGCGACCGCCTGTGTCTGGGCCGTGGTCACGGCCTCTTCCGCCTCACGGAAGATCGCGGGCTCCGGCCCCGTGAAGGCCCAGTCCGCCGCTGCGGCGAGGGTCTCGCGCAGGAGCGATTGCAGCCCGTGCGGATAGGGGGCGAGTCGCCAGGCGCCGAACTCGGACACGGTTTCTCCGTCCGTGCGGATGAGCGCGATGTCGATGTTTCCGTCCAGAACGGTGCCGGTCATCAGGCCGATGGCCCAGGACTGGGGGCGGGGGGAGGCAATGCGTGTCATCGTGATCCGTCGTCGGGTCGATCCGGTGGCGCGGGTAAGGGGCGTTCAGGTTTCAGCAGCGATGGCTGTAGGTGAAGACCAGCGTGTCGGTGGTGGTGCGGCCGGTCGGCTGACAGCGGTCCTGGACTTCGCGGGTGCCCGACAGCGTCACCTGGAGCTGATCGGGACGCACCGGCCCCTCGACCGCATAGGGCAGTTCGTCCTCCGCGCAGAACCGCGAGAACACCCTGGATGTGCCCGAGTACCAGTTGCCCTGTTTCACGCCGTCGAACAGGAGCGTGCCCGGCACGACACCGGCACGGCGAAGGGTTTCTCGGGGCTCTTCATAGAAGAACCAGCGCCGGTTTCCCTCCGCCTTCAGCCGCATGAGAGAACCGTTGTGGACCCAGCAGCTGTCCGCTCTTGCCTGCCCGGGCATCGTGGCGAGGAAGCCCATACCCAGGGCAAGGGTGACGGCGACAGCAACGGTCCTGTGCGCAATCGGGCGGGCGTCGGGCGGGCGCATCGGTGTCCTCCTCGGTGATGGCTTGGGCGAGCGGCAGACACCGGGAGGCTGCGGCCTCCGGAGTTTGCGACCTGCGCGAACATGATAGCACGAGGCTCGCCGATCCGCGCGACCGCGACTGTGACGCCGGTCACTTTGCCGTCAGGGAAGCTTCGGGGCTTGTGCTCAGGAGCCGGGGAGACCGGCTTCGCGCCGGCACTGGCCGAAAATCACGTTCATGTCGGCTTCCTGCTTGTCCTTTGCGAGAAGCGCGTCCAGCGTGCATTCGCAGGCGGAGGCACAGGCCGCCTCCTGGCCCGGCGTGGCGGCGACACACGCCATGCGGCACTGGTCCAGAAAGGCCTCGTGCGCGGGGTCGGCCACAAGTCCCAGTTCGACGATGGCCCAGACCGTGCCGAAGAGGATCGGCTGGTGGAGCAGGTAGACGGCCAGCGAATGGCGGCCGGCGAAGGCGAACGCCCGGCTGCCACGCCCCCCCGCGCGCCAGGCGGCGAAGCGTTTCCAGGGGCGCGATCCGATCACCAGACGGGCGAGGGCGACGCCTGCAAGGATGGCTCCGAACCAGGGGGCGAGCGGCACGTGGTCGACCGAAGGCGGCGCATAGCCGACCAGGCCGGTCCAGGTGAACCAGCTGTCACCGGCGAAGCTCAGCGTCACCAGATGCGGCAGCGCGACGACGAATGCGGCGAGCGCCAGCGTGACGAGGGATGGCAGGAAAACCGCCGGAAGCGCGAGCAGCGAGCCGAGCGCGATCTCGTGCAGGATGCCGAAGCGGACGTATTGCGCGTCGAGGGCGAGCCATGTCCCAAGGCTGATGGCGGCGGCGGCGAGCGCGATCCTGCCCGCGCGCACAAGCGCCTTGCGCCAGCGGATGCCGCGTCCGTGGGCAAGCACGAGGCCGACGCCCACGAGGACGAGGAACGAGCCCGCGATCAGGCCGGCGAAAATCCGCCAGCCACGGGAGCTGTCGACGGGCCAGTCGACGAGGCCGAACCAGCGCAGGTCCCACGAGAGGTGGTAGACCGCCATGGCAAGCAGGGCGAGGCCACGGGCCACGTCGAGCGCGTCCATCCGCCCCCTGGGTGTTGCTGGCCTCGCGGCGCCGGTGTCGTCGGGATGCCGCGTGGCGGGATCGGGGGGCGGCGCGCCGCTCATCGTCTAGATCCCTTCGGTGCGGACCCGGCGCAAGCGGATCATGGGTGCGAGTTGCACGGCGAGGATCGCCGCGAAGATCAGCAGGCACCCCGTCAGGCCGGCCGGCGTGAGCCGCTCGCCCAGCAGAAGGGCTGCAAAGATCGCCGCGAAGAGCGCCTCGGAGGACAACAGGATTGCAGCGTCGGCGGAACGCGTCCAGCGCTGGCCGACGGCCTGGAGCGTGAAGCCTATGCCGCCGGAGATGATGCCGGTGTAGAGCAGTTCCGGCGCCGCGCCGGCAAGGGTTGCGAGCGAAACCGGCTCCAGATAGAGGCCCGGCAGGAGCCCGATCACGCCGACCACGGCGAACTGGCACGACGAGAGCGCGAAGGGCCGCCCGCTTGCCGCCGCGAAGCGTCCGATCAGGCACACGTGCATGGCCCAGAAGACGGCGCAGACGACCATGAGCAGATCCCCGGCACCCAGGCTTGCAATCGATCCGCCGCCAAGCAGCCATATGCCGCCGAGCGTGGTCAGGGAGGCGGGCCAGACAATCGGGTGGGGGCGTTCGGCGAAGACGAGATATGCGATGATCGGCGTCATCACCACGTAGATGGCGGTGAGAAAGCCGGCGTTGGTCACGCTCGTGGACAGCAGGCCGTACTGCTGCACGGTGATGCCGAAGAAGAAGACGATGCCGAGCAGCACGAAGCGCGCGTAGTGATTCCGCGTGAGGTGCCCGCCGGGCGTACCGCGTGCCCTGGCGCGCCGCCCCTCCGCCAGGGCGAAGGGAAGAACCACGGCCGAGGCGATCAGGAAGCGCAGCCCGGTGAAGGTCAGCGGTCCCAGGTGATCCATGGCGGTGGCCTGCGCGACCAGCGCGGATCCCCAGACGAGAGCTGCGAGAAGAAGAAGTGAATTTGCTGCGAAACGGCTCATGGCGACCGGCTATCCCAAAGCCGGCGGGGCCGCAAGCGCGATCGCGCGGGACTCAGCCGTTGGGGAAGGCGAAGCAGACGACCAGGGTCAGCGCGAGTGCCGCCGTCGTCACCCAGAGGGCGGTCGGCCAGGGAGAGACGGGTCGCGCGGTGAACCCGTCGCGGGACAGGGAATCCACGTCGGACCGATTGGAGTAGTTCATGCGTTGTCTCCGCCACGCGTTGTCGCACGCAAGACATTTGGCCGGTATGGTTAACAAAGTGTAAAGCGCCGGCTGACGTGAACGGCAGGTTATCCAGAGATCTTGCAGGGACGCAGGGGAAAACACCCCTCGCCGGATGGCCGGCAAGGGGTGTTGGAGAGCAGGAGATTCGAAGAAGAGCCTGAAAAAAGCCCGGGTCGCTGGGCCTGGAGCGAGAAGTGAGTCGCCCCGGTGCGATGGCCTTACAGCTCCAGTGCGTCCAGACCGGCTTCGAGGTGGTCGGCGAGCAGGGGCATCCCGGTGAGATATTTCGCGGTGGAGCCGACCGCACGTTCGCGCGCATCCTCCACCGCCTGCGGGAAGTCGGCGGCGTCGTAGTCGCCGCGTCCGACCCACAGGAGGGCGACGAGTTCGGCTGCCTCGTCGACGTTCAGGTCGTCGATCAGCTCGCGCAGTTCCTCGCTGCTGAGGTCCTCGACCTCTTCCTCCGCCAGCCCGTCGTGGGCATGCGTGTCCTCGAGCATGTCCGCGTCGAACTCGACCTCGTGGTCGCGTCCGTCCTCGAAGCCGTCTTCCACGGCGCCCGAGGCGGCGCGCGCTTTCTGGATGAACATCCGGATCGTGTCAGGGGACAGATTGAGGTCGGTCGCCATTGTCTAAGCCCTTCTCGTGGCGCGGGCGCGCCTTGGGGCGCGCCCGCAAGTCATGCCACGATGTTTGGCGCGTTTTGTCGCCCTCTGCAATGGCGCGCGGGAAGATGCGGCACCCGGTCGCCTGGCGGACGGCGGTCACTGCCGCAAAGGCAGCTCCTGGGAGGTCGAGACCGGCTCGGCCTGCAGGCCCTTGAGGGAATGGGCGATCGGGCCGCCGAAAAGCGTCAGCGAAACGGCGAAGAGCAGCCCGAGCGCGACGGCCGCGGCCAGGCGGGCGGCGGCGTTCTGCTCGCTGTCGCCTCCAAAGAGGCCGGAGAGGGACAGGCGGACGGGCATGGGCAGGGCGCGGCGCATCAGCGGAACTCCCCGCCGTCATGATGTCCGTCGCGGGCGGCGATGCCCTGACGCAGCCCCTTGCTCAGCCGGGTGCCCATCAGGGCCAGAACCAGAAGCATGGAGGCAAAGGCGAGGGCAAGCAGGCCCATGGTCCAGTCGTCGGCCGGAGTAGAGCCGGCGGCGCGGGCGCTGGAGGCGATCACCAGCGCGGGAATGGCACCGAGCATTGCCGCGAGCCCGGCACGCAGGGGGACGGCAAAGCGGATTCGCGAGCGACCCCGGGGGGCGGGGGCCGTTTTCGCGGTCGTGTGTCTGTCTCGAGACGGAAACCTGTTACGCATCACTCTCAACTCCGCGAGATCTTGTTCCTCGACACTGGCGAAGGTGAGGGGGGAAGCGGGCGGCGAGAGGTTCCCAATCTGGCGCTTCCTGTGTCATTTCGCGGCGGTTTCGTGGCAGCCGGAGACGGTGCGCTCCACCTCTGGAAAACCGCCGATCAGGTGCGGATTGTCATCCCGTTTTTACCGATTGGCAGGAGCTTTCGCCCAAGATGGGCGTTCAACACGTCGTCTATGGAGACGGTCCGTGCCAGGGGCGCGGGCGTGCCGAAACGGAAGAACTGCGATGGAAGCCTTGGAGAAAGCGGAGCCTCAGCCCGAGAGCGAGCAGAAGACGGAGGAGAGTTCCCGTTCGCCCGCGGGAAGCACCGCCGTCGAAGGGGCGCTGTCTCTTGCCGGGCTTTCGTTCTTCCTGGTCGACATCCAGGCCAAGCGCATCGTCTGGCTCGAGTCCCAGGCCCTCGACTTCGCGCAGCGTGCCGGGCTCAACGAGGCGCCGCTTTCGACGGCACTGAGGCTCCTTTCGCAGACCGACCAGAAGCAGGTGCTGGGGCTCATCCAGAACGCGGTGAAGTTCGGTCAGGCCGGTCCGGTCGAACTCGGCGGCGGCGACATGGGATCGGGTCTGACCCTGACCGCATCGCGCTACCAGGTCGAGGGTGGACGCACCTTCGTCGTGGCGGTGGCCGACGAGGATCAGGAGGACGAGGCCAGCGGTTCGGCCGTGCGTGGCGTGGCGCCGCTCATCCGTCACCTGGTCGAATCGAGCGAAAAGGCGGTTCTCGTCGTCGACAGCTTCGGTTACCTGCGCTACGCCAACGACGCGCTGGTGTCGCTGTTTCACATCGCCGACGCCTCGCTGTGCATCGGGCGCAATGTCGCGCATATCCCCAACCGTGTCGGCAAGACCCTGACCTCGGTGATTCTCACCACCCTGGCGCGGCGCGCGCCGGTGGAGGGCAACAAGCGGTTCTTCCTTGCCTCCGGCGACTCGCTCACGCTGACGTTCTCGATCATGCCGTTCCGGGTGTCCTCGGGGCTTGGTGGCGTCGTTTTCTCGGCGGAGAAGGTCGCCTCCAACGGCATCGACTTCTTCCATGTCTTCAACGCCGTGCATTCACCCATGCTGGTGATCGACGTGAAGACGCGCATGATCGTCGCCATCAATGCGGCGGCGCGAAAGACCTTCGCGATCACGGAGCAGCTTATGGAGTCGGCTCCGATCACCGAGACCATGCTGCATCCCAAGACCTTCATGTCGCTGCTGACCCATGCCCGCAAGGGGGGAGGCACGCCCATGCAGGCGACCGTGAGCGGCTTCGACGGCGTGTCCCGGTCCAAGCGGCTGCGGGTCAATCTCGTCGACAGCGGTGGCGCGCAGTACCTGATGATCGAGAGCAAGCACTAGCTGCCACCGGACGTCCGGGGCGCTGGATGCGAGGGGCGTCGGGTCAGGGGAAATAGCTTTCGAGGAAACGGCGGTATATCGCCGCGAGCCGGTCGAGATCGGCCACGGGAACCTGTTCGTCCACCTTGTGCATCGTCTGGCCGACGAGCCCGAACTCCACCACCGGGCAATAGTTCTTGATGAAGCGCGCGTCCGACGTGCCGCCGCCGGTGGAAAGCTCGGGACGTTTGCCCGTCTCGGCCTCGACAGCCTTGCCCAGTGCCTCGATCAGCACGGCGTCGTTGGTGAGAAAGCTCTCGCTCGCATCCCTGGAAAACTCGAGCGTCCAGTTGCAGGTGAGCCCCCCGACAGCCTCCAGCGCCTCGCGCACCCTGACGCGCAGCGTCTCTATGCTCCAGATGTCGTTGAAACGGATGTTGAACCGGGCCACGGCCTGACGGGGGATCACGTTGGTCGCCGCATTGCCCACGTCGATGGTGGTCATTTCCAGGTTCGAGGGCTGGAACCGCTCGTTTCCCGCATCCAGTTCAAAGGTGTTGAGGGCCTCGGCCAGGCGCACCAGATCCGGCAGCGGATTGCGCGCCAGATGCGGGTAGGCAACGTGCCCCTGAACGCCGGTGACGGTGAGCGTGCCGGTCAGCGATCCGCGCCGGCCGACCTTGATCGCGTCGCCGAGCCTGTCGGGGTTCGTGGGTTCGCCGACGATGCAGGCATCGAAGCGGTGCCCCGCCTCTTCGGCCCACTTCAGCAGTTTCACCGTGCCGTTGACCGCGGGGCCTTCCTCGTCGCCGGTGATGAGGAAGGAAATACGACCGCCGAAGTCCGCGCCGCGCTCCTTCAGAAAGGCAAGGGCCGCCGCCGCGAAGGAGGCGATGCCGCCTTTCATGTCCACCGCGCCGCGTCCGTAAAGGATGCCGTCTGCGATGGTGCCGCCGAAGGGTTCATGGCTCCACGCGGCCACGTCGCCCGCCGGCACCACGTCGGTATGCCCGGCAAAGACGAAATGGGGTCCTTCCTTGCCGATCGAGGCGAAGAGGTTCTCCACGTCCGGGGTGTCCCGGTCGGAGAACACCGGCCGCTCGACGGTGAAGCCGGCGGCTTCCAGATGTTTTTGAAGCAGCGCGAGCGCACCGCCCTCGGCCGGGGTCACGGAGGGACAGCGCAGCAGGTCCCGGGCGAGTTCGACGGCGGGAGAAAGCGTGGAGGCGGTCATGCGGCGATCTTTCGGGACGAGTCTTGAGGGGGCGAGCTTTTCCGGGTGGCGGCTTGCTCAGCCCGGACGCTTCCAGCGGCTGTTGGGATGCGGGCCGTAGACGTTGGCGCCGCTGTCTCCCGGCATCACGCACAGGCCAAGCAGCAGCACGATGTTGATGAAGGGCACGAAGAGAAGGACGGCCAGGAACCCGGTCAGCGCCTTGTCCTGTAGCCGCTTGATCACCAGCGCGATCTCCACCCACTGGAAGGCGAGCAGCATCAGCGGCAGTGAGGGATGCTCGCCGACCAGTTGCGACATCGCCGTTTCCATGTCCGTTTCGCTCGTCAGCGTCAGGTCCTGGATCCAGATCGACATGGGGATGGCGAACAGGCACCAGGCGAGCGCCAGCCCCAGGCAGAAGGGCTCGCGCGAAACGCGCCCGATCGGGCTGAACATGAGCCACGCGAGACCGAGCGGGCCGGTATGGGGCGTAGGAAGGGTCATGGGTGCCTTGGGTGCAGGAAAACTGTCCCGGACTTAGGCTGCCTGCGGAAGACAATCAAGTCGGGTGGCTTCCTCCCGAAGGCCATCGGGCTTTTTGAGCGCGTTAATCCGCGGTTATTTCGAAGGTGGTAGAGCAGGTTTGTCGTCCCGCCTGACTTGCGGGAGGGGGATCTGTCCAGTCAGCCGGGAGCCACGCGTGTTCAGTCTTTCGCCCGTGTCCAAGAACAACGTGTTTCGCAAGCGTCGCGTTGAACGTCTCAACGCCATGATCGCCGATCATGTCGCCAGAAAGGGTCATTGCCGGCTGCTCGACATGGGCGGCACGCGATCGTTCTGGCAGGTGTGGCGCGACGAGATCGATTTCTCCAACCTGCAGGTCACCTGCGTCAATCTCGCGCTCGACCAGGGCGAGGGCGCCGACGACGGCCTGCCGGTGGAAGACCGCATCGGCAATGCCTGCGCGATGCCGGAATATGATGACAATTCCTTCGACGTGATCTTCTCGAACTCGGTGATCGAGCATGTCGGCCTGTGGCCGAACAAGGTCGCCTTCGCCCGCGAGGCGCGCCGTCTCGCGCCGAGTTTCCTGATCCAGACACCGAACTTCTGGTTTCCGATCGAGCCGCACGCCCGCTTCCCCATGTTGCACTGGCTGCCGCGTCCGGTGGCCTACCGCATTCACATGATGATGCGCACGGGGTTCTATCCCAAGGCGTCGACGCTCGACGAGGCGATGACCTCGGCGGAGGATGCCGCCATGCTCGACCGGCGGCAGATGCGCCATCTGTTTCCCGACGCGGACATCGAGATGGAGCGTTTCATGCTGCTTGGAAAGTCGCTTCTGGCCGTACGCCACAGCGTGCCTTGATCGCAACGCTGTCTGCATCAATGAAAAAGGGCGCCGCGAGGCGCCCCTTTTGTATGTGCGGCAGTCTGTTCGCGCGAGGCGCGATCAGGTGCGCAGCAACTCGTTGATCGAGGTCTTGGAGCGTGTCTTCTCGTCGACCCGCTTCACGATCACGGCGCAATAGAGGTTCGGGCCCGGCTCGCCGTTCGGCAGCGGCTTGCCCGGCATGGCTCCGGCCACGACCACGGAGTAGGGCGGCACCTCTCCGTAGAAGACCTCGCCGGTGGTCCGGTCGACGATCTTCGTGGACTTGCCGATGTAGACGCCCATGCCGAGCACCGAGCCCTCGCGCACGATGCAGCCCTCGACGACCTCGGAACGGGCGCCGATGAAGCAGTTGTCCTCGATGATGACGGGGCCGGCCTGCAGCGGCTCAAGCACGCCGCCGATGCCGACGCCGCCGGACAGGTGGACGTTCTTGCCGATCTGCGCGCAGGATCCCACCGTCGCCCAGGTGTCGACCATGGTGCCCTCGTCGACGAAGGCGCCAAGATTGACGAAGGACGGCATCAGGACGACGGTCTTCGCGATATGGGCCGAGCGGCGCACGATCGTGCCCGGAACCGCACGGAAGCCCGCTTCCTCGAAATCGACACCACGCCAGCCGTCGAACTTGGAGGGAACCTTGTCCCACCAGGTCGCGTCGCCCGGGCCGCCCTTGATGATCTCCATCGGGTTCAGGCGGAAGGAAAGCAGCACGGCCTTCTTCAGCCACGCATTCACCACCCACTCGCCGTCGCGCTTCTCGGCAACGCGGGCCAGACCCTTGTCGAGCAGGTCGAGGGCGGCTTCAACCGCCTCGCGGACCTCGCCGGTCGTGTGGGTGCCGATGGAGGCGGCATCCTCGAAGGCGGCGTCGATGGTCTGGGCGAGCTTCGCCTGGTCGGTGTGGGCGTGGTTCATCGGCGGAACTCCTGCAGGGAAGGACATCGGTCAACGTGAAAAATCAGGCGCGACCTAAGCCGCCCCTCAATCCGGTGTCAAGCGCGGGAAGGCGCGGGCGATCCGTAAGGCGATGACCGCGCCGCCGCAAATGCGATCCCCGACAAGAAATCCTGTCGGTTTCCCGGGTGTTGGGGTATTGCAGACGGATGGACCTTTGGATTCCCGTCACCATTTTCGCCGCCTTCTGCCAGAACGCCCGCTCCGCCCTCCAGCGTCATCTCGCCGGACGGCTCGGCACGACGGGCGCGACCTTCGTGCGCTTCGGCTATGGCGTTCCCTTCGCGCTGGTCTATCTGGCCGGATTGCACTGGCTCGGCGGCCATCCGCTGCCCGAGCCCAACGTGCCCTTTGCTTTCTATGGCATGGTCGGCGGCATCGCGCAGATCCTGGCGACCTTCCTGCTCGTCTATCTCTTCTCGCTGAGAAACTTCGTTGCCGGCACGGCCTACTCCAAGACCGAGCCCGTCCAGGCGGCGATCTTCGGTCTTGTGCTGCTCGGCGAGACGGTGACGCCGCTCGCGGGGCTGGCGATTGCCGTTGGCGTGGTCGGCGTGATTTTCGTCTCGCTCGCGGGCAAGCCGGTCGGGTTCGGATCCCTCGTCACCGCGCTTGCCGGGCGCCCCGCGCAGATCGGTCTCGCCTCGGCGGCGATGTTCGGCCTGTCGGCCGTCTGCTACCGCGCCGCGTCGCTGTCGCTGGGCGGGCCGGGTTTCCTGATGCAGGCGGCCTTCACGCTCGCCTTCGTCACGACCTTCCAGACCATTGCCATGATCGTCTGGATGGCGTGGCGCGAGCCGGACCAGCTCCGCGCCAGTGCGGTCAACTGGCGCGGCGCGGTGTGGGTGGGGCTGGTTGGTGTCGCCGGATCGGCCGGCTGGTTCACCGCGATGACGCTGGAGAAGGTGGCCTATGTGCGCGCGCTCGGCCAGATCGAGCTGATCTTCACCTTCATCGTTTCCTGGCGGATCTTCCGCGAGACCCTGCATCCGGCCGAACTGATCGGCACGGCGCTGATCGCGGGTGGCATCGTGCTGCTGCTTCTTGGCACCTGAACGGGCAGCCTGAAACGGCAGCACCGACCGCCGGTTCAGGCCTTTTTCACGAACTCGCAGAGAATGACGATCCGCTGGCCCTCGACCTTGCCTTCCAGGTGGCGGGGGTTGTCTTCCACCAGCGAGATCTTGCGCACGGCCGTGCCGCGCTTGGCGGTGAAGCCGGCGCCCTTGACGGGGAGGTCCTTGATGAGGGTCACCGTGTCGCCGGAGGCCAGAACGGTTCCGTTGCTGTCCACGTGAACGACCTTGTCGCCCGTTTCGAGGCCGGCTTCCGCCCAGCTCAGCGTGTCCTCGTCGAGATAGGCGATGTCGAGCACGTCGCGTGCCCAGGGGGCCTCGGAAAGCCCCTTGAGCAGCCGCCACGCGAGAACCTGCACCGCCGGCTCCGTGCTCCAGATGGCCTCGTTCAGGCACTGCCAGTGCGGCGCGTCCTGCGGGCCGTTCTCAAGTCCCTCGCGGCAGGTGTCGCAAACGGGCACGCTCACATCGCGGGGGGCGACCTCGAAAGCGGTTGCATCGGAGGAGGAACACAGGGCGCACTGGGTCATGAAGGCTCCGGACTGGCTCTTGGGCTTTTATGGCGGGCCCGGGCGGAAAGCCCGGGGGAGGGCGGGTGCCCGTGTGGCATACGCCCCCCGCCCGGGTCCTGTCCATGCGGGAATACACCAAGTCCGGTGCTGGCTGTTCAGAAACCCTCGACGACGATCTTGCCGCGTGCGGTTCCCGTCTCGATCCGCCTGTGCGCCTCGCGCAGCGTCTCGGCATTGATCGGGGAGAGTGTCTCCGAGACCGTCGTGCGCAGACGTCCCGCGTCGACCTCCCCGGCGATGAACGCCAGAAGCCGATGCTGCTCGATCATGTCCGGTGTCTGGAACATGGCGCGCGCGAACATCAGCTCCCAATGCAGGCTCGCGGCCTTCAGCTTCATCTGTTCCATGGGCATGGGCAGGTGTGTCTGGTCGATGGTGACGATGGAGCCCTGCGGGCGGACGAGCTCGACCGCTTCCTCCCAGTGCGCCATGTCGTTGAAGATCGCAACGTGATCCACGTGCTCGAAGCCGAGCGCGCGGACCTGGGGCACCATCGGTTCCCGGTGGTTGACCACATGGTCGGCCCCGAGTTCGCGCACCCATGCCTCCGTCTCGGGACGCGAGGCGGTGGTGATCACGACAAGACCCGCACGCTTGGCAAGCTGGATGCCGATGGAGCCGACACCGCCGGCGCCTCCCACGATCAGGATCGAGCGGCCACGATTTGCGCCGTCCCGGTCGAGCCCCAGCCTGTCGAAGAAGGATTCATAGGCCGTGATCGCGGTGAGAGGCAGCGCGGCGGCCTCGGCGAAGGAAAGGCTCTTCGGCTTTGGGCCGACAATGCGCTCGTCGACGAGGTGGAATTCCTGGTTCGTGCCCGGCCGGGTCACGTCGCCGGCGTAGAAGACCTCGTCGCCCGGCTTGAAAAGGGCGACGTCAGGCCCGACAGCCTCGACGATGCCGCTTGCGTCATAGCCGAGCACGCGCGGAGTGTCCTCCACCGCGTCCTTCGGGGCGCGCTGCTTGGTATCGACCGGGTTGACCGCCACGGCCTGGACCGCGACGAGAATGTCGCGTCCTTCGGGGGCCGGCTTCGGCAGGTCGAAATCCTCCAGGGATCGTGGATCGTCGATTGGCAGATATCGAGTCAGTCCAACGGCTTTCATCGCCAGGTCTCCATGTCGTGAAAAGGGAAGGGATGGGTGGACAGGGCGGACGGTGGATCGTCCGCCCGGTCGTGACAAGACCGGTCAGGCGGCGGTCTCGAAGGCGGGGTAGGTCGAATACCCTGCTTCGTCGCCGCCGAACAGTGTCGCCGGATCGAGGTCGGCGAGCGGCAGGTTCTCCCGCAGCCGGCGGGGAAGGTCGGGATTGGCGATGAACGGACGCCCGAAGGCGACGATGTCCGCGTATTCCGCCGCAAGGATCGCTTCGGCGCGGGACAGGTCGTAGCGTCCGGCGACGATGATGCGTCCGGAGTAGGCAGCGCGCAGCGCCTTGCGGAAGTCCTCCGGTGTCTCCGGCGCGTCGTCCCAGTCGGCCTCGGCAAGGTGCAGATACGCGAGACCGAGCGCGTCGATGCGCCGGCCCGCCTTCACCACGGTGTCGAGGATCTGCGGGTCATGCATGCCCCGCTGCGTGATGACCGGCGAGAGCCGCAGCCCGGTGCGTTCGGCTCCCACGGCTCCCGCGACCGCCTCGACCACCTCCTGCAGGAAGCGCAGGCGGTTTTCCTGCGAGCCGCCGTAGCGGTCGTCGCGGGTGTTGGAACTCGAGCGCAGGAACTGGTCGATCAGGTAGCCGTTGGCACCGTGGATTTCCACGCCGTCAAATCCGGCGGCGATGGCGTTTTCCGCCGCCCGGGCGTAGTCGGCGACGATGCCGGGGATCTCGCCTGTCTCGAGCGCGCGCGGAACCGGGCTGTCGACCGTGCCGCCCGTTCCGGTTTCGGGGTCCGCGACCCAGACCTGCGCCTGCGGGGAAATGGCCGAGGGTGCCACCGGCAGCTCGCCGCCGTGAAAGACCGGATGGCTCATGCGGCCCACGTGCCAGAGCTGGGCGAAGATGCGTCCGCCGGCCGCGTGTACCGCCGTCGTCGTCTTGCGCCAGCCGGCAACCTGTTCATCGGAATGGAGACCGGGCGTATAGGAATAGCCCTGCCCCTGGGGCGAGATCTGCGTTGCCTCCGAAACGATGAGGCCGGCCGTGGCGCGCTGGGCATAGTAGGTCGCCATCATCTCGTTGGGCACGTTGCCGGGCTGCGTGCTGCGTGCCCGGGTCATGGGAGCCATGGCGATGCGATTGGCCAGCTCGAGGGGGCCGAGCGTGACGGGTTCGAAAAGGGATGTGGTCATCGGATTCGATCTCCGGTGTGTCCGCCTGGGGGAGGGGCGGCCACCGTGGCCGCCCGCGTTGATCCCGATCTAGGTGTTGCGGCTCCTTCGGAAAATCGGCAGGATCTCGAAATCATAATTCGAGAAAGGCGAATAATGCTGCTCGACAACCTGGCCCTCTTCCTGCGGATCGTTGAACGCGGCGGTCTTGCGGCCGGCGGCCGCGATCTCGGGCTGTCGCCCGCGAGCGTCTCGGAGCGGCTCGCGGCGCTGGAACGTCACTATGGAGTGAGCCTGCTGGTGCGCACCACGCGCAGCCTGCGGCTGACGGAGGAAGGGGCGACGCTGGTGGATGGCGCCCGCCGGCTTCTGGCGGCCGCGGAGGATCTCGACGGGCGTATCCGCCTGGGCGCCGACCGTCTTTCGGGCGTCATCCGTGTGACGGCGCCCGAGGATCTTGGGCGTCAGATCATCGTGCCGGCGCTCGATCTTTTCCTGGAGGCGCATCCCGAGGTGACCGTCGATCTGGACCTGACCGACGGCTATGTCGATCTGGTCGGGCGGGGCTTCGATCTCGCCGTGCGTCACGGGGTTCTTGCCGACAGCAGCCTGAAGGCGCGTCCGCTCGGCGAGAACCGCCGGGTGGTCGTCGCCGCGCCCTCCTATGTGGAGCGGCATGGCGCGCCCGCGCATCCGGACGATCTTGCCGGCCACGATTGCCTGCTGATGCGCTTTGGCGGCAACCTCGACCGCCAGTGGTCGTTTCTCGTCGATGGCGAGATCCGCAACGTGACCGTGAGCGGGCGGCGGATCGCCAATGACGGCGGCATCGTCAGGCGGTGGTGTCGCGAGGGACGCGGGATCGCCCTGAAATCGGTCCGCGATGTTGCCGAAGACCTTGCCGAGGGGCGTCTGGTGGAGCTTCTCGGCGGCTTTTCCGCAGGCTGCACGGCATTGCAGATCGTCTATCCGCCGGGAATGACCCGCCCGCGCCGGGTGCGGATGCTGATCGATCATCTGGTGGCGGAACTCGGGAGCGAGGGAGCCGCCTGTCGGGACCTCAGTCCTCGCGCCTTGGACGGTTGACCAGCGTCACGAGCACGAAGGATATGATCATCAGAAGCACCCAGGCATTGAGCTTGGCGAGCGAGACGAATGTCCAGCCGTTGGCCTGGTCGGGATAGCGCCAGGCACGGGCGAAGGTGCCGAGGTTCTCGGCGAACCAGATAAAGAGCGCGACCAGGAAAAACCCGAGCACCAGCGGCATGCGCTGGCGGTAGCGGTAGGCGGAATAATGCACCCAGGTCCGCCCGTAGAGCACGAAGAGCACCGCGAACAGGCCGAGCCGGATGTCGACCGTGTAGTGATGGGTGAAGAAGTTGACGTAGATCGCCAGCGCGAAGAGCCAGGTGGTCCACAGCGGCGGATAGTTGGTGTAGCCGAAATCGAGAATGCGCGAGATGCGGGCCAGATAGCTGCCGACCGCGGCGTACATGAAGCCCGAGAAAAGCGGCACGCCGCCGATGCGGAAGAAGCTTTCCTCCGGATAGATCCACGAGCCCGCCGCAGTCTTGAACACCTCCATCGCCGTTCCCACGACGTGGAAGATCAGGATGACCTTGGCCTCGTCCAGGGTTTCGTAGCGTGCCGCCAGCAGCCAGACCTGGATCGCCAGTGCGGCGAGGAACAGGAAGTCGTAGCGGGTGAGGGACGCGTCGTCGGGATAGAGAAAGCGGGTCGCCAGGATCAGTGCCAGCAGCAGCGCGCCGAAGATGCAGGCGTAGGCCTGCTTGATGCCGAAGGCGAGAAACTCGGTCGCGGCGCGTGCGAACACGCCCTTTCCAAGCCGCCGGTAGACGAGCGGCAGCACCCGGTGGAGCATCTTCTCCGTGCGCGAGGCGGCGTTGGCGGGGCGGCCCAGACGGCGCACGAGGTCCAGACCCATGGATCTTGCCTCAGCGACCGGGAGCCGAACCGAGCGCCCCGTGCACGGCACGCAGGAAACCGGTGAGGTCGTCCGTCACGAAGTCCACGTGCGGCGCCGCCTGTCCCTCCAGTTCCCAGGCGCCGCTGAAGACGGGCCGCGCGCCATCCGGCACGAGAAGCACGGTGCGCATCCCGAGCCGGTGCGGCGCGTCGAGATTGCGCGACAGGTCCTCGAACATGGCCGCGCGTGCCGGTGCCACGCCCGTGCGCTCCAGGAAGAGATTGTAGGTCTCGAGATTCGGCTTGGGCAGGAGCCCGGCCGCCACGATGTCGAAGATATCGTCGAAATGCTCGGAGATGCCGAGCCGCGCGGCGGTTCGTTCCGCATGCGGCCGGTCGCCGTTGGTGAAGATGAACTTGCGCCCGGGCAGTCGCCCGATCAGGTGACCAAGCTCCGGGTTCGGCTCGACCGGCGAATAGTCGATGTCATGCACGAACTCGAGAAACGCGTCGGGCTCGATCTCATGCTCGATCATCAGCCCGCGCAGGGTCGTTCCGTACTCGTGATAGAATGCCTTCTGGCGCAGGTGCGCCTCTTCCCGCGACAGGTCGAGGGCGCGCGAGACATAGTCCGCGATGCGGGCATCGATCTGCGAGAACAGGTCGGCGCTCGCCGGATAGAGCGTGTTGTCGAGATCGAACACCCACGCCTCGACGCCCGCGAAGGCGCGCAGGTCGTGCCGGTGGGCGCGGGCGCGTTTCTCGCCGTCTTCCTCGTGTGCGGTCATGGACGGATGAGCGTTCCCGCGCCGTGGTCGGTGAACAGCTCCAGCAGCACCGCGTGCGGCACCTTGCCGTCCAGGATGACGACACCCTCCACGCCCCGCTCGATGGCCTCGATGCAGGTTTCCACCTTGGGGATCATGCCGCCCGAGATCGTGCCATCGGCGATCAGCTCGCGCGCCTGGCTGACGGTCAGTTCCTTGATGAGCTTCTTGTCGGCGTCGAGCACGCCGGGAACATCCGTGAGGAACAGCAGCCGCTTGGCGTCCAGCGAACCGGCAATGGCTCCGGCGAAGGTGTCGGCGTTGATGTTGTAGGTCTCGCCGTCCTCGCCGGGAGCGACCGGCGCGACGACGGGGATGATCTCTTCCTTCATCACCAGGCGCAGCACGGTCGGGTCCACGGTGCGCGGCGCGCCGACGAAGCCGAGGTCGAGAACCTTCTCGATCTGCGAATCGGGGTCACGCACCTTGCGCTGCAGCTTCTCGGCCTTGACCAGGTTTCCGTCCTTGCCGCAAAGGCCGATGGCCTTGCCGCCCTCGGAATTGATGAGATGCACCACTTCCTTGTTGATCGAACCGGCCAGCACCATCTCGACGACTTCCACCGTGGCCCGGTCGGTGACGCGCAGGCCGTTGCGGAACTCGCTGCGGATGCCGAGTCGGTCGAGCATGGAGCCGATCTGCGGTCCGCCGCCGTGGACCACGACGGGGAGCACGCCGGCGAGGCGCAGGAGCGTGATGTCGCGGGCGAACGCGTGGCCGAGCTCGGCGTCTCCCATGGCGTGTCCGCCGTATTTCACGACGACGACCTGATCGTCGTAGCGCAGCATGTGCGGCAGGGCCTTGGAAATCACCTGGGCCGGGTTGAGGGCGGCGGTATCTGTCATGTCGGCGGGCACCTTCGGATGCGGGCGGCAGTCAGGCCGCTGTCACGGCGGGCAGGAGGACGACTCCGCGTGAGCGCGCCCCTGCCGCTCTATAACGGCTTTCCGGGTATCGCTCAATTGCGGGCGCGATGTGGCCGCCTCACGCAACGCCGGCGCGCATGTCGCGGGTTTCGCCGGAGATGCGGGCATGGGAGCGGGCCAGAAGATCCTCCATCTGCTCCACCGGAACCGGCCTGGAGAAGTGGAAGCCCTGCAGGTCGTCGCAGCCGATACGGGCGAGGAAGTGCTTCTGCTCGTCGGTTTCGATTCCCTCCGCCGTCACCTTCAGGCCGAGGTCGACGGCCAGCTTCACCACCGCTTGCGTGACCTTGTTGTGGTCGTGGCTCTCGCCGAGTCCGCGAACGAAGGCGCGGTCGACCTTGAGCCGGTCGATGGAGAACTGCAGCAGATGGGTGAGGGAGCCGTAGCCGGTTCCGAAATCGTCGAGCACGATGGCGATGCCCATCATCTTGAGCTCGCGGATCACGGCGGCAAGGTCCCGGCTCGGGGTGAGCAGGATGTCCTCGGTGATCTCCAGTTCGAGGTCGCGACCGTCGAAGCCGGTGCGTTCCAGGATCGTGCGCACCCGGTTGACGAGGCGCGGATCGCGCAGTTGCGCGGCGAAGAGATTGACGGACAGGCGGAATCCCTTGCCGTTCGCGCCGCGCCAGCCTTGCGTGCGCCGGCAGGCCTCCTCCAGCACCCAGTAGCCGACGTCGAGCGCGTGCCGGCTGCCGTCGAGAACGGGCAGGAAGGCGCCCGGAGGCAGCGTGCCGCGTTCGGGGTGGTTCCACCGCAGCAGCACCTCCGCGCCGACGATGGCCTCGTCGTCGATGCGCACCACGGGCTGGTAGACGAGCTGGAACTGATGCGCGTCGATGGCCTCGCCGAGCTCACGGGTCAGTGTGTTGCGGGTGTCCGCGTCGCGGCGCATCTGCATGTCGAAGATGGTGAAGCGCGCCCGGCCGAGGCTCTTCGACTGGTAGAGCGCAAGGTCGGCGTTGCCCATGATCTGGCCGAACGAGGCGCCGTGGTCGGGCAGCACGGCGACACCGATGCTGCAGCCGCACTCCACGATCTCGGGGCCCGCCTCGAAGGGCGCGCCGACGGCCTGGGCGATCGCGGCCGCATATTCGGGGATCGCGCCGTCGCGCGCGAGGTTCGGCTCCAGGATGGCGAATTCGTCACCGCCGAGGCGGGCGACGGAAGCGTTTTCGCCGACGCAGGCCTTGAGGCGGCGGGCGATCTCGATCAGGAGTTCATCGCCGCAAGAATGGCCGTGTGTGTCGTTGACGAGCTTGAAGTTGTCCACGTCGAGGACGAACACCGTGGCGCTGCGCCCGGTCTCCTGCCAGTCGCGGAAGGTGTCGGCCACGCGCTGCTCGAACCGGCGCCGGTTGGCGAGGCCGGTGAGCGGATCCCGATGGGCGAGGGCCTCGATCTGGCGCCGCACCACTTCCTCGGCCGTCACGTCGCGCGCGGACCCGCGATAGCCAAGGAAAACGCCGGACTGTCCGAAGACGGGGCGCCCGCTGATCGAGTGCACGCGCTCGACATCCCCGTCATGCCAGCGAAAGCGCAGGTCGCGGAATGACTTGCGTTCGTCGAGATCGGCCTTGTGCCGGGCCCAGAAGGCCTCGCTCTCGCCGTTTCCGATGACGGAATCCCAGCGGGTCTTGCCCAGCAGGTCGTGAAAGCGCGCACGCGCGCCGTCGTCCGAACCGGACAGGAACGTGAACCGGTAGGCCGTGTCCTGTTCCCAGATCCAGTCGGAGGCGATGTCGAGATAGTCGCTGAGCCGCGCGTCGCGCTTCATGCCTTCGAACACGCGCACGCACAAGGCCGTCAGGGCCTCCATGACGGCGTGCTGGTCGGATGTGAGCCCCTCCGGGCGTACGGCCGGGTCGATCACGCACAGCGTACCGAGAGCCGTTCCACGGCCCGAGCGAATCGGAAAGCCGGCATAGAAGCGGTTGCCATCCTCGGGCAGGACGTAGGGGTAATGCGCGAAGCGGGGGTCCTTGCTCAGGTCCGGCACGATGAGGGGGATCTTGCCGCAATAGGCGACGCCGCAAACCGACTTTGCGGTTTCGGTCTGGCGCACGTCCGAGCCGACCGCCGCCGCCACATGCAGGATCTCGCCCTCGGCAAGCGTGATGAACGACTTTCGGGTTCCCGTGACCCGCGCCGCGATCTCGACGATACGCTGGAGCGATACATCCCCGCGCCCGTCGGCCAGCGGCAAACCGGCCACCATGTCCCGGCTCTGCCCGGTCCTCGGTCGGCCATTGCCGCCTGAACCGGGCGCACCTCCGTTGTGCTCGACCATGTCCACCCCTTCCAAAACATATAAATTACATATGTAAATTTACGCTACGTTAAAATGTGCAGAGTCGTGAGGGAAGTCGAGTTGCCAACCCGACCTGCCTGCCAGCAAATTCACACCTCGAAAGCGGCGGTCGTCAAGCCTTGCCTACCAGGAGGCAAGCGTATGAATCTCCGCGCGGAGGTCCGCAATTCCCGCCATCTTGTCCGATGACGTCCTGATCAGCGAGGGGTATGCGGCCGGGCGCTTGGAAATCCGCGCCAGCGATTCCTCCGCGACGCGTTCGACGGCGCCCGGCTTGATCTTGTCGATCTTGGTCAGGACGATCTGGTAATTGACCGCCGCCCGGTCGAGAAGATCCATCGTCTTCAGGTCGACATCCTTAATGCCGTGACGGCTGTCGATCAGCATGAAGACGCGCCGCAGGCGCGCGCGGCCCTGAAGGAAGGTGAAGACGAGGTCGGTCCACGCATCGACCAGCGACTTGGGCGCCTGGGCGTAGCCGTATCCGGGCATGTCGACCAGTGTCACCGGACTGTCGGGTGCGTGAAAGAAGTTGAGCATCTGGGTGCGGCCGGGGGTGTTCGATGTCCGTGCCAGTCCCTTCACGCCGGTCAGGGCGTTGATCAAGCTGGACTTCCCGACGTTCGAGCGGCCCGCGAAGGCCACCTCGACCCGCTCGGCCTGCGGAAGCTGGTCGAGCGTCGCGACGCTGGTCTGGAACGTCCAGGGACGGCGGAACAATAGCCGGCCGGCTTCCAGGGCCTCTTCGGTGGGGGCAAAAGGGTTTTCGGCGTCGCTCATCGTGGCCCGGTGCCTGTGCCGCCCGGGCAGCCCGGCGCGGCATGCTCTTGTGTGATTGTGACGGTCCGAACCACGAGGCGCGGACCGTCGTGCCTCAAGGGGCCTGGCGGAGTGCCTCGGGATCCGCACCGCGGATGGCGTCGAGATTGCGCGTGATGCGGTCCGCAGGCCAGGTCCACCAGGCCGTTTCCAGCAACGTCGCGATCGTCACCTCATCGAAGCGGTATCGCACAACCCGCGCCGGGTTGCCAGCCACCACCGCGTAAGGGGGAACGTCGCCGGCAACCACGCTCATGGCGCCGACGATGGCGCCGTCGCCGATGGTGACGCCGGGCAGGATCGTCGCGTCACGGCCGATCCACACGTCGTTGCCCACCTTCGTGTCCCCGCGCAATCCGGAAAGGATCCCGGCGGGGTCGAACCCGTCCTCCCAGCCATTGGCGAAGATGTTGAAGGGGTAGGTCGACAACCCGGTCATGTCGTGGTTCGCGCCGTTCATGATGAAGCGCACGCCGGTCGCAAGGGCGCAGAAGCGCCCGATCACCAGCCGGTCGCCGATGAAATCGTAGTGATAGAGGACGTTGCGGTCCTCGAACTCCGCCGCGTGGTCGGGGTCGTTGTAATAGGTGAAGTCGCCCACCTCGATGGTCGGGCGCGTGATGACGGTCTTCAGGAAAACCGTGTGCGTGGCGCCGCCCATCGGGTGGCGTGTCTCGGGTGATGGTCCGTGCATGAGGAGGTCCTGGCAGCGGGAGGGACGCCGTTCCGGCGCGGTCCGCATCGCTCGCGGCATCCGGAAAGGCGTGTGAGGTCTGGCGGGTCGTTCGCGCAGCCCGCCTGCTTGCTGGCGGCGGCGCGCGGGACGGGCCTCACAACATGACGATGGTACGGCTCCCGTCGGGAGGTCTCCGTGCCCTTGTCGTGACCGTTCGGTCCGCCCTCAGTGCTGCTTGTTCATTGGCAGGGTCCTCCGCCTGAGCGGGCATGTGCGGGCAAATGCGTCCGCCTCGTGCCGGATAGCTAGAATAATGGTGAGCCCTTGCGCGTGCCGCAACCCGCGCGGCCTGGACAGGACCACAAAAAAAGCCCCGCGCCGGAGGACGCGGGGCTTTCGGGTCACACTGGAGGACAGGCCTCAGTTGGCCTTGTCGTCCGCGGGCTTTCGTCGCGAGAACGTGCCCTTGAGATTGTCCCAGAGTTCGATCTTCACGCCCTGGCGGCGCATGATCACCGCCTGCTGGGTGATCGACAGGGAGTTGTTCCAGGCCCAGTAGATCACCAGACCGGCCGGGAAGGAGGCCAGCATGAAGGTGAAGAGCACCGGCATCCAGGTGAAGATCATCTGCTGGGTCGGATCCGGCGGGGCCGGGTTCATCTTCATCTGGACGAACATCGTGATGCCCATGATGAGCGGCCAGACGCCGAGCATCAGCAGGTGCGGCGGATCCCAGGGGATCAGGCCGAACAGGTTGAAGATCGAGGTCGGGTCCGGGGCGGAGAGATCCTGGATCCAGCCGAAGAAGGGCGCGTGCCGCATCTCGATGGTGACGAACAGGACCTTGTACAGCGAGAAGAAGACCGGGATCTGGATCACCACCGGCAGACAGCCCGCCAGCGGATTGATCTTTTCCTTCTTGTACAGCTCCATCATCGCCTGCTGCTGCTTCTGCCGGTCGTCGGCATAGCGCTCGCGAATCTCGGTCATCTGCGGCTGCACGAGCTTCATCTTGCTCATGGAGACGTAGGACTTGTTGGCGAGCGGGAAGAAGAGGAGCTTGATCATGACCGTCACGACCAGGATCGCCACGCCGAAGTTTCCGACGAGGTGATAGAGCCAGTCGATGAGGAAGAACATCGGCTTGGTGAGGAAGTAGAACCAGCCCCAGTCGATGAGGAGGTCGAACTGCTTGATCGACAGGTCGTCGCGATAGGCGTTGAGGAGCTTGGTCTCCTTGGCGCCCGCGAAGAGATGCGTCTTGGTGCCGTTCGTCTCGCCCGGCGCGATGGTCAGGGCGTCGCCGAGATAGCTTGCGCGGTAGCTGTCGGTGCCGGCCGCATAGGCGAACTCCGGCTCGAACGCGGTTTCGCCTTCGGGAATGAGCGTCGAGGCCCAGTACTTGTCGGTGATGCCGAGCCAGCCGCCGGTGGTCGAGCCGAGGCGCTGCGGACCGTCGTCCTTGAGGTCGGAATAGTCGACCTCACGCAGGCCCTCCTCGCCAAGCACGCCGATGAGTCCCTCGTGAAGGATGTAGAAGCCGGCGGTCTTCGGGGTGCCGAAGCGGTCGATCAGGCCGTAGGGATAGAGCTCGACCGGCTCGCCGGTCGCGTTCGTCACCCGCTGGTCGATGGAGAACATGTAGTTGGCGTCGACCGTTATCACGCGCTCGAAGGTCAGGCCGTTGCCATTGTCCCAGCTCAGCGTGACCGGGGTGTCCTGGGTCAGGCGCGCGCCCTCGGGGACGTTCCAGGTCGTGGTGGGGCCGGGCACGGCGATCTTCGCGCCCTGGGCGGTCGCGTAGCCGAAGTCGGCATAATAGGCGTCGGGCGCCTGGCGCGGCGAGAACAGCACGATGGTCGGGCTGTCGTCCTCGACGGTTTCGCGGAACTTCTTCAGCCGGATGTCGTCGATGCGGCCACCTACGAGATTAATCGAGCCGGAAATGCTCGGCGTCTCGATGGGCACGCGCGGGCTTTCCGCAAGTGCCGCCGCGCGGTCGAGCGTTGCCGCCTGGCCGGCGCTGCCGGGCACGCTGGCGTTCGTCGTCGCGCTGCCGCCCGGGGCGGGCGTGGCATGGGTCTCGCCATCGGCGGTGCCGGACTGAGCCTGCTCGGCCTGCTGCGACTGGGCGGCCTCGCGCTGTCGCTCGATCTGGGGCTGGGCGACAAAATACTGCCATCCGAGCAGGACGATCAGGGACAGGACGATTGCCAGGATCGTGTTGCGGTTGTCAGCCATAGTCGGCGGTCATCCTTGCGGGTTGGGACGGTTTGACCGGGCCGGGGCGGGGCGCGATTGCGTCCGCGAGCCCTTTTTGCCCCTTGCGGGGCGCGGCGAAGTCTCTGCGGAAAGCGGCGCCCGGGCAAGCCCCCGCGACAGATCGCGCAGGAGATCCTGAAAGTCCTGGCTCAGCGCGCCGCGGCGGCCCACAAGCACATAGGACACATCGTGCCGGGCCTCGGCGGCGACTTCGCGCACGGCCGCGCGCAGGCGTCGGCGGATGCGGTTGCGCTCCACGGCATTGCCGGTCTTCTTCGTGACCGTATAGCCGATGCGCGGCGGGCCCGGAACCGGGGCTGCCTGCAGCACGAAAGCGCGCCGAGGCAACCGGCCACCCTTTGCGATGGCCAGAAACTCGGCACGCTTCTTGAGCGTCGGCAATGTATCCGGCGGCACGGGATCGCTCGGCAGTGTCGCGGACACGAGAGCCCCCTTCCGCCGCCGTTGGCGCTGGCCGTTACGCGCTCAGCCGCTTGCGGCCCTTGGCGCGGCGGCGGGCGATGACCTGACGACCGTTCTTGGTGGCCATGCGGCTGCGGAAGCCGTGGCGGCGCTTGCGAACGAGGCGGCTCGGCTGGTAGGTGCGCTTCATTGTTTCTTCTCCCGCGCGCGATGGGCGCGCGGCCCTGGTTTTCGAATTGTCTGGTGGTCGAGTCCCGCCCGATCACCGGTCAGTCCGCAGACGGTCTGAACGGCAGTCGTACGGTCGTTCTGGGCGCCGAGCGTGTCAGCACGACCCGATTTCGGGGCTTATACGGGTCGTCCCGCGGGAAGTCAACGAAAACGGGGCATGATCGGGGGGGATTGTAACGCCGGGTTTCCCGTCTTCTCACGCTGGGGTGAAGCCGGCCTCGCGGCGGGATCACTTCGCGGTGAGACAGCCCGTTTTCCACCCGATCGATACCAGATTCACGGTAGCAGGGGAGACGGGAGAACGCGGAAGGCCGACCGCCGGCTCCGTTTCCGGGACCGAAAGTGCCGGTCCCGGCCCCGAGGCATGAGGAGAGGTGATGCCGGACGAGACCACACGAGAGACGCGCCGGGGCGACGCCCCCCGCGACGATGCCCATGCGGGGCGTCGCGGCATGATGCGCAGGTTTCTGCCGCTTGCCGGGCTCGCCGGTGTGATGCTCGCGGTCTATCTCTCCGGCGGTCACGCGTTTCTCTCCCTGTCGAACCTGATCCGCCAGCGCGCGGCGCTCGCGGCTCTGGTCGAGGCGAATCTGCTGCTTGCCTGCGCCACCTTCGCGGTCGTCTACGTGGTTGCCGTGGCGCTGTCCTTTCCCGGCGCGTCGCTGCTGACGATCATGGGCGGTTTCCTGTTCGGCTGGCTGCTCGGCGGCACCCTGACGGCGGTTTCCGCGACCCTGGGCGCGACGGTCGTGTTTCTGATCGCGCGCACATCACTCGGATCCGCCTTGCGGGGCGAGGCCGGCCCGTTCCTGACACGCATGGCGGACGGCTTTCGCAAGGACGGCTTCCACTATCTGCTGTTCTTGCGTCTGGCGCCGGTCTTTCCGTTCTGGCTCGTCAACATCGCCCCGGCGCTGTTCGACATGCGCCTGCGTCCGTATCTCGTGGCCACCTTCGTCGGGATCCTGCCGGGGACCTATGCCTACGCCTTCATCGGCACGGGGCTCGACAGCGTCATCGCGGCGCAGGAAGCCGCCGATCCCGGATGTGCGGCCGCCGGAACCTGCCATATAGAGGTTTCGGCGCTCGTCACGGGCGAGCTTGTGGCGGCCTTCGCGGTTCTCGCCCTTGCCGCCCTCGTTCCGGTCGTCGTGCGTCGCCTGCGTCCGCGCGGCGGCCCGTCCGGCGAATCGTGATCCCGTCCCTGGAAAGGAAGTCGCCATGTCGCATGTCCTGACTCCCGACATCTGCGTCATCGGTGGCGGTTCGGGCGGCCTGTCCGTTGCCGCCGCGGCCGCCGCCTTCGGAGTGGAGGTCGTGCTTGCCGAAAAGGGGCCGATGGGCGGCGACTGCCTCAACACTGGCTGCGTGCCTTCCAAGGCGCTGATCGCGGCGGCCCGTACGGCCCGCCATGCCAGGGACGCGGGCGGTTTCGGCGTTTCCGCCGGGGAGGTGCATGTCGATTTCGCCGCCGTCAACGCGCATGTGCATGGCGTGATCGAGGCTATTGCCCCGCATGATTCCGTCGAACGCTTCGAGGGACTTGGCGTGAGGGTCCTGCAGGACACGGCCCGCTTCGTGGATGCCCGCACGGTCGCCTGCGCGGGCATGCTGGTTCGCGCGCGCCGCTTCGTGATCGCCACGGGCTCGCGTCCGGCCGTTCCGCCGATTCCCGGTCTCGACCGCGTTCCCTATCTCACCAACGAGACGGTGTTCGGCCTCACCGAGTGCCCCGGACACCTGCTGGTGATCGGAGGCGGGCCGATCGGCGCGGAGCTTGCCCAGGCCCATGCGCGCCTCGGTGCCAGGGTGAGCGTCGTCGAGGCGGAGCGCCTCCTGGGGCGCGAGGATCCCGCGCTCGTCGCTCCGGTGCTGGAGGCACTGCGCGCCGATGGCGTCGATATGGTGGAGGGCGCAAGGGTCGTGGCCGTCGAGGGGAGGGCCGGCGACATCCGCCTGACCCTGGAGTGCGACGGCGCGCCCCGCGAGATTGCCGGCACCCATCTTCTGGTCGCCGTCGGGCGCAGGCCCTCGATCGGCGGACTGGGACTGGAGGCGGCCGGTATCGCCCATGGCCCGCGCGGGATCGAGGTCGGATCCGACCTGAGAACCTCCAACCGCCGCGTCTACGCCATTGGCGATGTGGCCGGGGGCGCGCAGTTCACCCATGTTGCCGGCTATCATGCCGGGCTGGTCGTGCGCTCGATCCTGTTTCGCCTGCCGGCACGTGAGAATCGCGACATTCTGCCGCGTGTGACCTTCACCGAACCCGAGATCGGGCACGTCGGCCTCACACCGGACGAGGCGCGCGCGCGGTTCGGGGACAAGGCCGTTCGCGTTCTGGAGGCGCCCTTTTCCGGCAATGACCGGGCACGGACCGAGCGCGCCACGCAAGGCTGTGTGCGGCTCGTGGTCGCCGGGCGCGGGCGAATTGTCGGTGGCGCGGTGGTGGGCCCGAGCGGAGGAGAGATCACCAACCTGCTGAGCGTGCTTGTCGCCCGACGCATGAGCGTGCGCGAGATGGCGTCCGTCGTGCTTCCCTATCCGTCCCTGTCGGAAGCTGTTCGCCGCGCGGCGATTTCCTACTATGCTGAGAGCACGAAGAACCCGTGGCTGCGGCGGGTGTTGCGCCTGCTTGCATGGTTCGGCTAGCCGGACGGATGCGGGTGGGCGGGCCATCGCGGCCGCAGCGCGCAAGGGTAGGCGGGACCACGTGACGAGGCCGCAATCAGGCAGCAGCGGATCAGCCGGGAGACAGGCTCCGCCGGACCCGGCGCCGGAGACGGGCGGGCCCACGCCCGGCATGGATGCCGGAGCGGTGGCAGCACCGGCGACGGGCCAGGTCTCCGCGCGCGCCGGAGCGGCAGCGCCCGAGGGGACGGACAGTGGCGGTGCGCCGGCGGACGTGCGCCGCTGGAGCGGCCTGTCCGGCAAGTTGCTCATCCTGACCGTCCTGTTCGTCATGCTGAGCGAAGTGCTGATCTTCGTTCCCTCGATGGCCAACTTCCGCAACACCTGGCTCAACGACAAGCTGACCATCGCCGGTGTGGCGGCGAGCGTTCTGGTCGAGACCGACATGGTGTCGCCGGCGGTGCAGGCCGAGCTCCTGCGCACCACCGGCGCGGTTGCGATCGCACTCAACGATGGCGACCGCCGCCGCCTCATCGCCATGGCGCCGCAGGCCGTTGCCGGTGACGATATCCGCATGACCATCGACATGGGCGAGGCGGACCCGGTGACGTCGATCATGCAGAGCGTGCAAACGTTGCTTGCCGGCGGCGGAGGGTTCCTGCGGGTCGTGGGGCCGAGCCAGATGGGGCTTGGCGGACGCGTGGACATCGTGCTGCCCCAGGCCATGCTGCGCGATGCGATGCTCGGGTTCGCCGTGCGCATCCTGGCCCTGTCCCTGGTGATTTCCGCGATCACCGCCACGCTCGTCTATCTGTCGCTGCGCTGGATGTTCGTGCGTCCGATCCGCCGGCTGACCGGGTCGATGGCCCGGTTCCAGGCCGCGCCCGACGATCCCGCGCGGATCATCGTGCCGTCCGCGCGCAACGACGAGGTCGGCGATGCGGAGCGCCGTCTGGCGGGCATGCAGGCCAAGCTTGCCGAAACGCTCGAGCAGCGTCGCCAGCTCGCCAATCTCGGACTGGCCGTGTCCAAGATCAACCATGACCTCAGGAACCTGCTTGCCTCGGCGCAGCTCTTTTCTGAGCGTCTCGAGATGGTCTCCGATCCGACGGTGCAACGCCTGGCGCCCAAGATCCTGGCAACGCTCGACCGGGCGGTCGGCTACACCCGCTCCGTTCTCGACTACGGCAGCGCGCGCGAGGCACCGCTGAGACGCAGGCTCGTGCGTCTCGACGTGATCGCGCGGGACGTGGGCGAGGTCCTTGGACTGTCCGGGGAGGGAGACGTCGCCTTCGACAATCGCATTCCGCAGGGCGCGGAGGTCGATGCCGATCCCGAGCAGCTCTTCCGCATCCTGATGAATCTGTCGCGCAACGCCGTGCAGGCCCTTCGGGCCGACGACAACCCGGCTGCCGTGCGCCGGCTCACGCTCGAGGCGGACTGCGGTTTCGAGGGCGCGACGATTCGGGTTTCCGACACAGGACCGGGCATTCCTCCCGAGCGGCGCGACCAGCTTTTCCACCCCTTCCAGTCGGCCGCCAAGAAAGGGGGCACCGGACTGGGGCTCGCCATCGCCGCCGAACTGGCGCACGCCCATGGCGGCAGCATCCGCCTGCTGGACCGGCCCGGCCCCGGGGCGGTATTCGAGCTTGTCATTCCGGCGCGTGCCGCAAGGGGTGAACCCTCAAGCGATTGAAAACGCTGACCTTGTGGGGCGTTTTCAACAGATTTGCGACAGGGGCGGGTCCGTTTGAAAAAAATCGCAGCGCTTGCTTGCAATCGGCGAAGGTCCGGGATAGGTATTGCGCCCTGTCAGGGGGCGTTGCCAACCTGACGGTTTCGGAGCCGGACGCGTCCAAGCGTCATGGCTCGAGAGAAGCGCCCGTAGCTCAGCTGGATAGAGCACCAGACTACGAATCTGGGGGTCAGAGGTTCGAATCCTTTCGGGCGCGCCACTCTCCTTCTTCCTCCGAAATTTGCGTTTTCGTCAGGGTCTGCGTCTTGCACGCGGACACGTCTGGCGTTTCCCTGTCCGGGGTTCGCGCTCATGACGTTTCGCTGGAGTTCTCATGACAAACTGGGATGTGACGATCCGGCCGTTCGAGGCGGTAACGGACATCGAGCCGCTGTCGGACATCTGGCTTGAGGCCTCGCGCCGCGCGCATCCCTTCCTCGGCGAGCAGCGTTTGCTCGCGCAGCGCGGACTGGTGAAGGAAAAATACCTTCCCGAGGCGGAGACATGGGTGGCCTGCCGCTGTGGCGATCCGGTCGGCTTCATCAGTCTGCTGGGCAGCTTCGTCGGCGCGGTCTTCGTCGCGCCGGACCTGCAGGGGCAGGGGATCGGGCGCACGCTGATTGCCCATGCGCTTGAGCTGAAACGCGAATTGTCGCTGGAAGCCTACACCGCGAACGCGCAGGCCATGGCGTTCTATGCGCGCCTCGGGTTTCGCGAAGTGTCGCGCAGGCCGACGGACGACGAGGGCCTGCCGTTCGAACTGGCGCTGTTGCGTCTGGCCGGGCAGGCTCGGGGACGTGTGACCGGGGCGCTCAGCACTCCACCACGTTGACCGCGAGACCGCCCTTGGAGGTCTCCTTGTACTTGTCGGTCATGTCGATGCCGGTCTGGCGCATGGTCTCGATGCAACTGTCGAGAGGCACGAAGTGGATGCCGTCGCCGCGCAGGGACAGCGAGGCGGCGGTGACCGCCTTGACCGCGCCGAAGGCGTTGCGCTCGATGCAGGGGACCTGAACCAGGCCGCCGATCGGATCGCAGGTCATGCCGAGATGGTGTTCCAGCGCGATCTCGGCCGCGTTTTCCACTTGCTCGTTGGTGCCGCCGAGCGCGGCGCACAGGCCCGCGGCCGCCATTGCCGAGGCCGATCCCACCTCGCCCTGGCAACCGACCTCGGCGCCCGAGATCGAGGCGTTCGACTTGATGATGCCGCCGATCGCCGCGGCCACCAGCAGGAAGGTGCGGATGCCCTCCCGTCCCGCGTCCGGACAATGGTCGAGGTAGTAGCGGATGACGGCGGGCACCACGCCGGCGGCCCCGTTGGTGGGGGCGGTGACGAGCGTTCCCCCGGCCGCGTTCTCCTCGTTGACGGCCATGGCATAGACGCCGAGCCAGTCCATCACCGTGTGCTGGAAGCCGCGGTTGTTGCCGCGCTCGCTGATCAGCTTCGCGTGGATATCTCGGGCGCGACGGCGCACCTTCAGCCCGCCCGGCAGCGTGCCTTCCCGTGACAGGCCGCGCTCGAGGCAGGCGTTCATGACCGACCAGATCCGGTCGAGACCCGCGTCCAGATCCGCCTCCCGGTCCGCGCCGCCGTCGCGCGCGATCTCGTTGGCGCGCTTCATCTGCTCGATGGTGAAGCCGCCGGCCTTGCCCATGGCCAGCATCTCCTTCGCCGTCCGGAAAGGGTGGGGAACCCCCGGCTCGGCCGTTTCGGGCGCGTCGCTCTGGTGGGCGGCCAGTTCCTCGGCATCGACCACGAAGCCGCCGCCGACCGAGTAGAGCGTCATTTCCAGAAGCGGTTGGTCCTGCCCGTCGAGCGCGCGGAAGATCATGCCGTTGGCGTGGCCCTCGAGCGGGGGGCCGTAGTCGAAGACGAGATCGGTTTCCGGATCGAAGGCGATGTCGCCGAGACCCGGCGGATGGATGCGGCGCTCCCGGGCGAGCCGGTCGAGGTCACTGTCCACGGCATCCGGGTTGATGGTCGCCGGCTCGTGGCCGAGCAGGCCGAGGAACACGGCCCGGTCGCTGGCGTGCCCCTTGCCGGTGAAGGCGAGAGATCCGTGCAGCGAGGCGACGACGCGCGCGGGTCGCAGGTCCTTGTCACGCAGTGCCTGCAGAAAGCGTGCTGCGGCCACCATCGGTCCCATGGTGTGGGACGAGGACGGGCCAATGCCGATCTTGAAGATGTCGAACACGCTGATGAACATGAGCTTTCCTTCCCACGGGCGAACGCGGAGCAGGATCATGCCGTGCTTTGGCACCGACGTCACCCGGCGAGCGGGGGAGCGCCGCAATCGCGAGATTCGCCGTCGTTTTCAGGCGGTGGGCATGGGGGCGGGAGAGACCTCTTCCGGCCACAGGAAGGCGTAGACGGCCAGCGAGAAGCCGATGTGTTCGCGCAGCAGCGACGTTGCCCCTTCGCTGTCACGCGCGAGTGCTGCGTCCATGAGCGCCGTGTGATGCGATAGCCCCACGGTGCGCTCCAGCAGGGCCCGGAAGGCGGCACGATTGCCGTCGTCCAGGCTGGTGTCGCGGGTGGGCACCAGAACCATGTGGCGGTGATGGCGGCGCAGTTCCTCGGTGATCTGGCGCTGGAAGCGGGACAGGGTGTGCGACCGGCCGGCCGACAGGAGCGCTTCGTGAAAGGCATCGTGCGCGGCCTCCCAGGCGTCGGTCTCGCGGGCGTCCATGTCCGGCCCCAGTGCCGGCGCGCGCGAAAGCCGGTGATGGGCCGCGACGACGCGCGCCTCCCAGTCCTCGTCCCCATGGGCGATGGATCGTGCCAGAAGCGTTTCCTCCACGCTCCGGCGGGCGACCTGGAGGTCGCGCAGGGCTTCCGCCGAAACGGGCGCGACCCGGTAGCCTCGATTGCGTTCCGACACGACCAGCCCCTCCGCCTCGAGCCGCGACAGGGCCTCGCGCAGGGGAGTCCAGCCCAGTCCGTAGCGGGCGCTCAGGCCGGAGACGGCGAGCGTCGCCCCGGGCTGCAGCACGCAGTGCAGGATGTCGGACTTGAGCCGCGCGAAGGCTTCGTCGGTCTTTGCCATGGCCGTTCGGTGATCTCCGAGCCTGTGTCCTGTCCTGCCATGCCGTCACATGAACAGGACGGATCTGATATGATCGATGCGATTATATATAATCTTGTTGTGGTCGCCAATGTCTCTTGCTAGCCTCCGGTCGATCCTGCGGGGAGGGACGGGTGTTCCCGCGTGGACATGCTTGCAGGCACGACAGACCGAGGACCGGAAAAGATGACCGCATCGCGCGAAACCGACTGGCAGGCGCTGGACCGCAATGATCCGCTTGCCGCCAAGAAGGCGGCCTTCCGCATTCCCGATGGCGTGATCTATCTCGACGGCAACTCGCTCGGCGTCCTGCCGGAGGCGGTTCCCGCGCGCATGGCGAAGGCTGTCGAGCAGGAGTGGGGGCAAAGCCTCATCCGGGCGTGGAACGAGCATGACTGGTTCACGCTGCCCCAGCGTGTCGGCGACCGCATCGGCCGGCTGGTGGGCGCCGCTCCGGGCCAGGTGACGGCCTGCGACAACACATCGATCAACGTGTTCAAGGTTCTGGCCGCCGCGCTGTCGCTGAATCCTCAACGCAAGGTGATCCTGTCGGACAGCGGCAATTTCCCGACCGACCTCTACATGGCGCAGGGCATTCGCGACATGCTCGACAAGGGGCATGAACTGAAGGTGGTTGCGCCGGAGGAAGTTGCCGGCGCCATCGACGACAGCGTCGCGGTGATGATGCTCACGCAGGTCGACTACCGCACCGGGCGCTGCCACGACATGGCGGCGCTGACGAAAAAGGCCCATGACGCGGGGGCGCTTGTCATCTGGGACCTTGCCCATTCCGCCGGGGCCTTCGCCGTCGAGCTGGACGCCGCCGGCGCCGATTTCGCGGTCGGTTGCGGCTACAAATATCTGAACGGCGGTCCCGGTGCGCCGGCATTCCTCTATGTCGCCGCCCGTCACCAGGACCGGGTTGCCCCGGCGCTCACGGGCTGGATGGGCCATGACGCGCCGTTCGCCTTCGATCTCGACTACCGGCCCGACGCGGGCATCGGCCGGATGCGTGTCGGCACGCCGCCGATCCTGTCGCTCAGCGCGCTGGATGCCGCGCTCGACGTCTTCGACGACGTGGACATGAACGTGCTGCGCGAGAAGTCGGTGTCGCTTTGCGAGCTTTTCATCGCGGAGGTGGAGCGCCGGTGCCCGGAGCTGACGCTGGCCAGTCCGCGCGATGCCGCCGTGCGCGGCTCGCAGGTCTCCTTCCGCTTCGACAATGGCTATGCCCTGGTGCAGGCGCTTATCAGCCGAGGCGTGATCGGGGATTTCCGCGCGCCCGACGTGGCGCGCTTCGGCTTCACGCCGCTCTACATCTCCCACGCCGATGTGATCCGTGCCTGCGAGATCCTGGAGGAGATCGTGAAGACCCGCGCCTGGGACCGGCCGGAATTTCACGCAAGGGCGAAGGTCACCTGAGGGGGAGCGGGAATGAGCGATGTAAAGGGGCTGTCGCCCTATGATCCTGCCGACGACGGCGCGCAGATGGAATTCGACGGGCGCATGTCCTACGGCGACTACCTGGCGTTGCCGAAGATCCTGACCGCCCAGGCGCCGCTGTCGGACGCCCATGACGAATTGCTGTTCATCATCCAGCACCAGACGTCCGAACTGTGGATGAAGCTCGCGATCCACGAACTTCTGGCCGCCAAGCGCTCCATTGCGGGCGATCGCGTGGAGCCGGCCTTCAAGATGCTGAGCCGCATGGCGCGCATCTTCGAGCAACTGACCGGGGCCTGGCAGGTGCTGCGCACGATGACGCCGTCGGAATACACCGAGTTCCGCGACGCGCTTGGCCAGTCCTCCGGATTCCAGTCGTATCAGTACCGGGCGATCGAGTTCCTGGCCGGCAACAAGAATGCCGCCATGATGCGCCCGCATGCCCATGTGAAGGGCGTGCACGACTGGCTCGAGGCGATCCGCCAGGACACGAGCATCTACGACGAGGCCATCCGCCTGCTGGTGCGCTCGGGCTTCGAGATCGATCCCGGCCAGGCGGGGCGCGACGTGTCGCTGCCCTATGAGCGCAACGAAAGCGTCCACGCGGCGTGGCTTGCCGTCTACCGCGATCCGCACAAGCACTGGGCGCTGTATGAACTGGCTGAAAAGCTTGTCGACTTCGAGGATTACTTCCGCCGCTGGCGCTTCAACCATGTGACCACGGTCGAACGCGTCATCGGCTTCAAGCGCGGCACCGGCGGAACCTCGGGCGTAACCTATCTGAAGCGGATGCTCGAGGTGGTTCTGTTCCCGGAGTTGTGGGACATTCGCGCGGACATGTAGCCTCGGCGCACCGGGGCCTGCGACATGAAACGGGAGGGACTCTTGTCGCAACTGATCGATATCACGCCGGCGCTGAGGACGGGCGCGGCGGTGTTTCCAGGTGACGCGCCCTATCGGGTGACGCAAACCTTCGCCATCGGTCCGGGCTGCCCGGTCAATGTGACCGAGGTGTCCATGTCCACCCACTGCGGGGCTCATGCCGATGCGCCGTCGCACTACGCGGCCGATGCCAAGAGCATCGAGGCGGTGGCGCTGGAGGACTATATCGGCCCGGCGCGCCTGATCGACGCACGCGGGGACGGCCCCCTGTGCCAGCCGGCTGAGATCGAGGCGGCGCTTGAAGGTGCGCCGCCGCGCATCCTGCTGCGTCTGGCGGAGGATCTCGACCCGATGCGCTGGCCGGAGGGGTTTCGCGCGCTGGCGCCGGAAACGGTCGAGATGCTGGCCGCCCGCGGGGTGCGACTCGTCGGTGTCGACGTTCCCTCCGTCGACCCCGAAACCTCGAAGGATCTGCCTTCCCACATGGCGTTCCTGCGTCACGACATGCGGATTCTGGAGAATCTGGCCCTTTCCGGGGCCGATTTCGGGGATTACGAGTTGATCGCGCCACCATTGAAGCTAGAAGGGCTTGATGCGGCCCCGGTGCGCGCGGTCCTGCGACGCCTCTGATTGCCGCACGCAAAACGAACAATCCTGGGACACATGCCTCCAGGTCCGGCACGATCCATTGAACGAGATCGGGCGGCCAGGCGAGGTGCGGGGGAGACAGGGATACATGAGCGCCACTGCGCATATGCTCGAGGTCGACGGGCTCGTCATGGAATATGGCGGGTTTCGTGCCGTCGACGGTTGCTCGCTCACCGTGGACGAAGGTTCGATCACCGGACTGATCGGCCCCAATGGCGCGGGCAAGACCACGCTTTTCAATCTCATCGCCGGGGCCTTCCCGCCGAGCGCCGGGCGCATCCGCTATCTGGGCGATGACATCACGGCGCTGTCCACCGACCGGCGCTTCCGGCGCGGCCTGGTGCGCACCTTCCAGATTCCGCACGAGTTTCATCGGCTGAGCACGCTGGAAAACCTGATGATGGTGCCGCCGTCCCAGGCGGGTGAGGGGCTGCTGGCCAACTGGCTGGCCCCGGGCAAGGTCGCGCGCGACGAGAAGCGGGTGCGTGCCCGGGCCGAGGAGACGCTGGAGTTTCTCGAGCTGACCCATGTCGCCCAGGAGCGGGCCGGCAATCTCTCGGGCGGGCAGAAAAAGCTTCTCGAGCTTGGCCGCACCATGATGACGGATGCGAAGCTGGTGCTGCTCGACGAGCCGGCCGCCGGCGTCAACCGCACCCTCCTGCGCAAGCTCGAGGAGAAGATCGCGATCCTCAACCGCGAGCGCGGTTACACCTTCATTCTCATCGAGCACGACATGGAAATGATCGAAAAGCTCTGCGACCCCGTCGTCTGCATGGCCGAGGGGCGCGTGCTGATCGAGGGCGACTTCGCCACCGTGCGCTCCGACCCGCGGGTGCTGGAGGCCTACCTGGGCGAGACGGTGTCCGGATCCGACGAGGAGGCCGGCGCATGAGCGGGGCACGGGACATCCTCGACATGCGCGAGGTCGCCGGCGGCTACGGCGACGCCAACATCCTTCACGGGGTGAGCATCCGCGCCGCGCACGCGGAGATCGTCGTGATCGTCGGCCCCAACGGGGCGGGCAAGTCCACCGCCATGAAGGCGATCTTCGGACTGCTCCACGTGCGTGGCGGCTCGATCCGCGTCGACGGCACCGAGATCACCGGCATGAAGCCGAACCAGATCGTCGAGGCGGGCGTGTGCTACGTGCCGCAGGTCAACAACGTGTTCCGCGAGATGACGGTGCACGAGAACCTGGAAATGGGCGCCTTCCTGCGCTCTGGCGACCTGACCGCCGCGTACGACCGGGTCTACGGCCTGTTTCCCGACCTGAAGGAGCGGCGCAAGGCGCTCGCCGGAAACCTCTCCGGCGGCCAGCGCCAGATGGTGGCCATGGGCCGGGCACTGATGCTGGAGCCCAAGCTGCTGCTTCTCGACGAGCCGACGGCTGGCCTCTCCCCCAAGTACATGGAACAGATCTTCCAGATCTGCCGCGACGTGCGCGACACGGGCGTCACCATTCTTCTCGTCGAGCAGCACGCCAAGCAGGCGCTCGCCTTCGCGGACCGGGGCTATGTGCTCGCCTCCGGCGCCAACCGTCACGAGGGCACGGGCTCCGCGCTCCTTGCCGACCGTGACGTGGCCGCGATGTTCCTGGGAGGCTGAGCGCAATGGGCATGTACGAGATCATCAACTTCTACCTCGTGCCCGGCGTCGTCGTCGGCTCGATCTACGCGCTGGGCGCGGTGGGCATCACGCTGGTCTTCTCGATCCTGCGGTACGCTCATCTCGCCCATGGCGACCTTGCGACGCTTGGCGCCTTCCTGGCCCTGGGGCTGGTGACGCTTGCCGGTCTGTCGCCCTATGTGGCGCTGCCGATCACCATGGTGCTGACGGCGGCCATCGCCGTGGCGCTCGACAAGACCTTCTATGCCTATCTGCGCGAGCGGCCGAAGATCGTCACGGTCATGGCCTCGCTCGGCGTGGCGCTGATGCTCCGCTCCGTGGTGCAGATGGTGTGGGGCGTGGATTCCCAGACCTATTCGCGCGGCATCGTGCGACCCGAGGACTGGTTCGGCCTGCGCCTGCGCGACCGTGAGATCGTGACCGTCCTGGCGATGATCGCCATCGTGGCGGCGCTGCAGCTCTTCCTCAAGTATTCCAGGTGGGGCAAGGCCATGCGCGCCATGTCCGACAACCCCGACCTGGCCCTGCTGTCGGGCGTCGACAACGCCAAGGTCGTGCGGCTCACCTGGATCATCGTCGGCGGGCTGTGCGCGGCATCCGGCGTGTTCCTCGGCCTGAACTACGAGCTCAAGGCGATGATGGGCTGGACCATGCTGCTGCCGATGTTCGCGGCCGCGATCCTCGGCGGCGTCGGTCGCATCGAGGGCGCCGTTCTGGGAGGGCTGGTCGTCGGCATCGCGGAGGAGATGTCGACCCTCGTCCTGCCGAGCGAATACAAGGCGGCCACCGCCTTCGCGATCCTGCTCATCATGCTCATTGTGCGCCCGACCGGGCTGCTCAAGGGCAAGGTTCTCTAAGGGAGGGACGACGACATGGAATGGATCGGCCTTCTCAACTACGCCGTCTTCATGGGGATCTTCATCTGCATCTATGCGCTTCTGGCGCTGGGGCTGAATATCCAGTGGGGTTTCACGGGGCTGTTCAACGTCGGCATCGCCGGTTTCTTCGCCGTGGGGGCCTATACTTCGGCAGTGCTCACGTCTCCGGCGGTGGCGGACCGTATCGGCGGGTTTTCGCTGCCCGCCCCGGTCGGCTGGATCGGGGCGATGATCGCCGCCGGGCTGATCGCCTGGCCCATCGGCAAGATCTGTCTGCGCCTGCGCTCGGACTATCTGGCGATCGCCACCATCGGCGTCGCCGAGATCATCCGCCTCGTCATCAAGTCCGAGGGATGGTTGACGGGTGCGGCGCGCGGCATCACCGGCATTCCCCGCCCCTTCGGCGATCTGCCCTATCTTGCCTCGCAGCTTGCCTATCTGGCGCTGGTCGCCGGTATCCTGTTCGTGGCCTATCTTCTGGTCGAGCGCCAGATTGCCTCGCCCTGGGGACGCATGATGCGGGCCATCCGCGACAACGAGGACGCCGCGCGCGCCATGGGCAAGGACGTGCCCTTCCGCCGCCTGGAGGCCTTCATCTTCGGCTCGGCGCTGATGGGGCTCGGCGGCGCGCTGTTTGCCCATTTCAACCGCACGATCACGCCGGAGGCGATCGATCCTATGATCGCCACCTTCCTCGTCTGGATCATGCTTATCCTTGGTGGCGCGGGGAACAACCGCGGTGCCATCCTCGGTGTCGCGGTCATCTGGATCATCTGGTCCATGTCGGAGATGGTCACCGACCAGCTTCCGGCCGAATACGCGATCAAGGCCAAGTATCTTCGCGTGTTCCTGATCGGGCTGATGCTGCAGGTGGTGCTGCGGTTCCGTCCCGAGGGGCTTCTGCCCGAGCCGCGTGGCGGCCGGAAGACGCCTGAAGCCGGCGCCACGGGATCGGGCGACGCGCCCTGAAGACGGGCTCGTCCCGGGAGCCAAACCCCGGCGATACGAATGCAAAGGGCCGGCGGCGCGTGCTGCCGGCCCTTTTTGCGTTGGCCCCCGCTGCTCTCGAAGCGCATTGATTTTTCAAAACTTTCTCTTTCTTGAATGTATACGCAGAAGAAAATGCGGCGGGTATTCGCATGGATTTTTCCGCGTAAACTTTAAGCAGACTCATGTATTGAGTTTGTCACTTTGGTACTTGTTTCAGCCTTTTTTTAGATTCGGGTACCAAAAATAACGTAGGGGCATATGGGGAGAAGCGGTCCTCTCTGGTCGGGAGGTGTCATTTTCAGGTGACTTGCATCGGAGTTCCGTCATGGAAGTCAGAAAAACAAGATCCATAACTTCGGACACGACGGCGACATCTGCGGTAGAATTCGCGATCATCGCCCCCGTCTTCTTGGCTGTTATGCTCGGTATTATTGCTTATGGCATCTATTTTGGTGCCGCGCACAGCGTTGCCCAGCTTGCCGCGGACGCGGCCCGTGCCTCCGTCGCGGGGCTTTCCGACGCGGAGCGGCTGCGCCTCGTTCAGGGGCACGTCCAGGCGAGTGCCGGCTCCTATGTCCTGATCGATGGCGAGAAGGTCAGCGTCGAGGCGGCGCCGCTTCCCTCGGACACACGCCAGTTTCGCGTCGTGGTGAGCTATTCCGCCACGGACCTGCCGATCTGGCAGATGCGTCCGTTCCTTCCCCTTCCCAGCGAGACCATCGTGCGTGCCGCGGTCGTGTCGCGCGGCGGCTACTGAAACGCGGGGGAGGTCGTCATGCGCATGTTGAAGCACTCCTCGTTTCGTGTCCTGCCGGCGCGACTTCTGTCGGGCACGCGTGGTTTCCGGCGTGATGAACGCGGTTCCGTCGCCATCATGGCGGGCCTGTTCTTCGTGATGATCGCGGGGCTTGCCGCGCTCGCGATCGACATCGGGTCGCTCTACCTGGAGCGGCGGGTCCTGCAGGGGGTTTCGGATCTTGCCGCCATTGCCGGGGCGGGCGACATCGAGCAGGCCGAGCAGCGGGTCGAGGCGACACTTGCGGCGAACGGGGTCGAGGCCGACTACGAGGTGGTTCGCGGCTTCTATCTGGCCGACCCTAAGGTCGCACCGGAAAGCCGCTTCTCGCCCGGGCGCACGCCCTACAACGCGGTGCAGGTGGCCCTGAGCCGGCCGGGCAATATCTTCTTCGCTCGCGCGTTCTCGGTACAGGAGCCGGAAATCAGCGTGATGGCGGTTGCCGCGCGTGCCGAACTCGCGGCCTTCGGCATCGGCAGCCGGCTGGCATCGCTTCAGGGCGGTGTGGCCAACCAGGTTCTCGGTGCGCTGACCGGCGGTTCCGTGTCCCTGTCGGTGATGGACTACCGCGCGCTTGCCGATGCGGATATCACCGTGGCGGATGCTCTCTCCGGCCTTGCGACGTCGGGCAAGGTGACCGCCGGCACCTATGGCGAGGTGCTGGATGCGTCGGTGACGCTGGGCGACTTCCTGGAGGTCGTGGCGGATGTGGCCGGGGCGAATGGCGATGCCGCTGCCTCGCTTGCGCTGCGCAAGCTCGCCCGTTCCGCCGGGTCGGGTCTCGACGTGCCGCTTTCCACGATGGTCGATGCCGGCCCCTTCGCGAGTCTTGCCGTCGGCGACAAGGCGCCGGGCTTTGACATCTCCGCCTCCGCGCTCGAACTCGTTTCCGCCGCGACGACGCTGGCCAACGGCGAACGACAGGTGGAGATCGATCTCGATCTCGGGGTGCCGGGTATAGCGCGCGCCCGCCTTGCCCTTGCCATCGGCGAGCCCATGCAGGGCACCACCCTCATGGCTGTGGGCGGGCCCGGAACGCGAATTTCCACCGCGCAGATGCGTCTTCGCCTGCTTGCGGAGGTCGGTGGCGAAGGGCTTCTCAAGACCATTCGCCTGCGGCTGCCGGTCTACCTCGATCTTGCCCATGCGAGCGCGGGGCTCGAGCGGGTGGCGTGCCAGTCATCGGGAGCGGTTTCCGTACGGGTTGGCGCGAAGCCGGGTCTTGCGAACCTGTGGATCGGCGAGATCGACCTGGACACGATGGCCGACTTTTCCGCCCCTGCGCCGGTGGACAAGACACGGATTGTCGAACTGCCCCTGATCAAGGTCGACGGTATCGCCCATGTTGAAAGCGGTAGCGCACGGGAGCGGTCCGTCTCCTTTTCGCGCTCCGACATTGGCCGCGCTCCGGGCAAGAGCCTGTCTTCCGACGCGCTCCTGCAGACCGCCGTGTCCTCGTTGCTGGGCGATCTCTCGCTGGAAATCAGGATGCTGGGCATGGGGCTGGGCGAGCTTGCCGTCTCCGACGCGGTGACGGACACGCTCGCGAAGGTCGCGCTTCCGCTCGACTCGGCGCTCAACACGCTGCTCGGCGTGCTTGGCGTCAACGTGGGCGAGGCGGACCTGCGTCTCTTCGGCGTGCGTTGCGACGGCGGGGTTCTGGCGGGGTAGGGTTTGCATGTCTCCAGCCGGCCTGCGCGGACCTTGCGCGCGCGCAGGCACGGCAGTAGGGTCCGCGGCGGTACTTCCACCGCCAATCGGATCCTATCGGGAGATCATCATGGCCTTCATCGCCGACGCGCTGTCGCGCGTCAAACCGTCTGCAACCATTGCCGTGACCAACAAGGCGCGGGAACTCAAGGCCTCGGGCCGGGACGTCATCGGCCTCGGCGCCGGCGAGCCCGACTTCGACACGCCGGAGAACATCAAGACGGCGGCTGTGATCGCGATCCGCGAAGGCAAGACGAAATACACGGCCGTCGACGGCATCCCCGAGCTGAAGCAGGCGATCTCCGCCAAGTTCAAGCGCGAGAACGGCCTCGACTACGACGTCAGCCAGATCACGGTCGGCACCGGCGGCAAGCAGGTCCTCTACAACGCGCTCATGGCGACGCTGAACCCGGGCGACGAGGTCATCGTTCCCACGCCCTACTGGGTCAGCTATCCGGACATGGTGCTCCTGGCCGGCGGCGAGCCGGTGATCGTCGATGCCGACCAGACGACCTTCAAGGTCGCCCCGGAGGCCATCGAGGCGGCGATCACGCCGAAGACCAAGTGGATCATCTTCAACTCGCCGTCGAACCCCTCGGGTGCCGCCTACACGCGTGACGAGCTCAAGGCCATCGCCGAGGTGCTCAAGCGTCATCCCCACGTCTGGGTGATGACCGACGACATGTACGAGCATCTCGTCTACGACGACTTCGAGTTCACCACGCTCGCCCAGGTGGAGCCTGCCCTCTACGACCGCACGCTGACGGTCAACGGCGTCTCCAAGGCCTATGCCATGACCGGCTGGCGCATCGGCTATGCCGGCGGGCCGGTCGAGATCATCAAGGCGATGGCGAAGATCCAGTCCCAGTCGACGTCCAACCCCTGCTCGATCGCCCAGTGGGCGGCGGTGGAGGCGCTCACCGGGCCGCAGGACTTCATTCCGACCAACAACGAGGTCTTCAAGACCCGTCGCGATCTCGTGGTCTCCATGCTGAACCAGGCCAAGGGCATCACCTGCCCGACGCCGGAGGGCGCGTTCTACGTGTTCCCCTCCTGCGCGGGCACCATCGGCAAGACCGCGCCGTCGGGCAAGGTGATCGAGACGGACGAGGACTTCGTCACCGAGTTGCTCGAGACCGAGGGCGTGGCCGTCGTCCAGGGCTCGGCTTTCGGCCTCGGCCCGAACTTCCGCATTTCCTACGCGACCTCGACCGAGGCGCTCGAGGAAGCCTGCACGCGCATCCAGCGCTTCTGCGGCAACCTGAAATAAGGCGCAAGGGGCGCCCCCAAGGGCTCCCGACCGCATGAACACGGGGCCGGCGGAGCGATCCGCCGGCCTTTTTGCGTCTTCACTCAGGGGCCTCGCCTCCCCACAGGCGTCACCCCGGACGTCGCGAAGCGAAGATCCGGGGTCCAATCCACGTTTCCGCATGTGACGCCGGATGGTGGGACGCTGCCGCCTCCGCAACCGCCCGGGCCTTTGCCGCCACGACCGGGGTTGCCAATGGGCCCCGGGTCACGGGCGTGTCGCCCTTGCCCGGGGTGACGGCGGAGAGGGGGCAACGCCGTCACGTCACACAAGCGTTCGGGGCGACTGTCTCGCTGCCTTCGCAGGGATGACAGGGAGTGTGGTGTGGGCCTGTTCGTTCGCGCTCCCATTCCGCAACTGCCACGTGAGCGCCATGCCTCGCCTCCCCACAGGCGTCACCCCGGACGAAGCGAAGCGAAGATCCGGGGCCCAATCCATGTTTCCGCATGTGCAATCAGCGTGGTGAAGCGCTGCCGTCTCCGCAACCGCTCGGGCCTTTCCGCTCCCACCGAGGTTGCCAATGGGCCCCGGGTCGCGGGCCTACGGCCCTTGCCCGGGGAGACGTCGAGAGAGGGGGCATCCTCCCGGTGTCATCCCGGTTTCGGCAAGGCCGAAGACCCGGAGCCGGTATCCTCCGCAGGGTGCGAGGGGCAACGCCGGTGCGAGATACACCCGTTCGAGGTTACTGGCTCCCTGCCTTCGCAGGGCTGACAGGGAGTGTGGTGCGGCCCTGTTCGTCCCGCACGGCTCATTCCGCAACTGCCACGCGGGCGCTATGCCTTGCCTCCCCACAGGCGTCACCCCGGACGTCGCGAAGCGAAGATCCGGGGTCCAATCCACGTTTCCGCTTGTGACGCCGGATGGTGGGACGCTGCCGCCTCCGTAACCGCCCGGCCCTTTTCGCTCCTACTGAGGTTGCCAATGGGCCCCGGGTCGCGGGCCTTTGGCCCTTGCCCGGGGTGACGGTGGAGGAGTGGCACCAAACACATGCCAATTCCCCCGGTCGCCGGGTGCTCGGAGGCCGTTTTCCGCCCCTGTCCATCACGCAGTGCAGCACGGGTTTTCCTTGCGTCACCTGCCGTATCGGCGCGACGATGAATGTCCGCCCGTTCACGGCGGGCGGCGGTGCCGGTGCGCGGCGCCGTCCGGTATCTGCCGCGCCCGGTTCCTTCTGCGACAACAGGCTCCCCCGGGAGCCGGAACGGGAAGGAGTGCGACCATGGGCGAAGACAGGGCAAAAGCAGGCACGGACAACACCGGCGGCAAGGACGCCGGGCCCCGGTGCATCGGTATCGTCGGCCCCTTCGGCAGCGGAAAGACCTCGCTGCTGGAGGCGATCCTGGCGCGCACCGGGGCCGTTTCCAGACAGGGAACCGTCGGGGCGGGCAACACGGTGGGCGATGGCGCGCCGGAAGCGCGTGCCCACGGCATGAGCGTCGAGGTCAACACCGCCTCGGCGGAGTTCATCGGCGACAGCTACACCTTTCTCGATTGCCCGGGGGCGGTGGACTTCCTCGCGGAAAGCGCCGGGGTGGTGCCGGGGGTCGACCTGGCGATCGTGGTCGCGGAGGCCGACGAGAAGAAGGTGCCCGCGCTCCAGCTCATCCTCAAGCAGCTCGAGGATGCCGGCGTGCCGCGACTTCTCTTCCTCAACAAGATCGATCGCACGACGCTTCGCATGCGCGATGTCCTGATGCTGCTGCAGCCGGCCTCGTCCGTGCCGCTGGTGCTGCGCCAGATCCCGATCTGGCGCGACGGGGTCGCGACCGGATACATCGACCTGGCGCTCGAACGCGCCCATGTCTACCGTGAGCACGCGCCGAGCGAGGTGATCGCGATCCCCGGCGAGGACACGGCGCGCGAGGTGGAGGCGCGCTTCTCCATGCTCGAGACGCTGGCCGATCACGACGACACGCTCATGGAGGCACTGCTGGAGGATCTGGTGCTCGACAGCGACCAGATCTTCGCCGACCTCGCCGGTGAGATGCGTGACGGGCTCATCTGCCCGGTGTTCTTCGGCTCGGCCGAGCATGGCAACGGCATCGGGCGTCTGCTCAAGGCACTGCGACACGAGGCGCCCGGCGTTGCGGAGACCCGCGCGCGGCTCGGCGTGGAGGCCGACGGCGAACCTCTGGTGCAGGTGCTCAAGACCATCCACACCACCCATACCGGCAAGCTGTCGCTCGCGCGCATCCTGAACGGGCGTGTCGGGGACGGCGACACGCTGCGCCGCGCCGACGGTTCAACGGCCAGGGTCTCGGGTTTTTACAGGCTCAACGGCCAGCAGGCGCTGAAGCGCGACACGGCCGGGCCCGGCGACACCGTGGCGCTCGGCAAGCTCGAGGGGGTCGTGAGCGGTGAAACGCTGGGCGGCGCGGGGGCCGGCGAGGTCCCGCAGCTCGCGCCGCTGGTGGCGCCGGAGCCGGTCATGACGCTTGCCATCTCGCCGATCGAAAGGCGGGACGAGGTGAAGCTCACGGCCGCCCTTTCCCGCCTTGGCGAGGAGGATCCGGGGCTTCGCGTGGAGCATGACGAGGACAGCGGCGAGACCCGGCTGGAGGGGCAGGGCGAGATGCACCTGCGCGTGGCGCTGGAGCGGCTTTCAGGCAAATACGGCCTGTCGGTCGAGACCTTCGATCCGAAGGTCGCCTACCGCGAGACCATCCGGGGCAAGGCGTCCGTGCGGGCGCGGCACAAGAAGCAGTCGGGCGGGCACGGCCAGTTCGGCGACGTGGCGCTTGAGATCCGTCCGCTGGAGCGCGGCGAGGGTTTCGTCTTCGCCGACACGATCACCGGTGGCGTGATCCCGAAGCAGTATATCCCCGCCGTGCGCGCCGGCGTGGAGGAGGCGCTGCGCGAGGGACCACTCGGTTTCCCTCTGGTGGATGTGGCGGTAACGCTGACCGACGGGTCCTTCCACAGCGTGGATTCCTCGGACCAGGCGTTCCGCATGGCCGCGATCCAGGCCATGCGCGAAGGACTGTCGCAATGCTCCCCGGTGCTGCTTGAACCGGTGCACAAGGTGACCGTCACCTGCCCGAGCGAGGCGACGGCGCGCATCAACGCCATCGTCTCCGGACGCCGGGGGCAGTTGCTCGGTTTCGATGCGCGTCCCGGCTGGGAGGGCTGGGACGAGGTCGCCTGCCTGCTGCCGGCCGGTGAGATGGAAGGGCTTATCGTCGACCTGCGCTCGGCGACGGCGGGCGTGGCGAGCTACACCGCCCGCTTCGACCATCTTTCCGAGCTTGCGGGAAAGCCTGCGGAACAGGCGCTCGCGCGTCACGGAAGGCGGGCGGCATAGGCCCTTCGAACCGGACATCCGGCCCGCGCGAGGCACTTTCCTACGCGTGCGGGCCGCCCTTCTCTGGATCTTTTTCCCCGCCGGCCCACGTAAGGGGGCGGGGCTCAACGGTCTGGAGGAGCGAGATCTTGCGACGCACACCACTTCTTGCCGCACTGGCGGCACCCATGATCGCCACCTTCGCGCTGTCCCCCGCCGGGGCGGCGGATGCCAGGGTGCATGACACGCAGGCCGGGCGCATCGCCGTCACGCCGGTGGCGACCGGGCTTGCCTATCCCTGGGGCTTCGAGGTCCTTTCCGACGGCACTCTGCTGGTGAACGAGATCGAAGGGCGGATGCTGCTGGTTTCCGCTGACGGGGAGACCCGTACCGAGGTTGCGGGCGTGCCGGATGTTGCGGCCTCCGGGCAGGGCGGCCTTCTCGACCTGGCGCTTTCCCCCGACTTCGACACGAGCGGCATCCTCTATTTCACCTTCTCCGAACCCGGCGAGGGAGGCGCCTCGACGGCGGCCGCGCGGGCACGGCTCGTGCGCGAGGGCGGTGAAGCCCGGCTCGAGGATGTTTCGGTCATCGCCCGCATGGAGAAGAAGACCGGCGGCGGACGCCACTTCGGCTCGCGGGTTGTCCCCGTGCCCGACGGAACGCTTTTCGTGACGCTGGGCGACCGGGGCGAGTCGGAGCGGGCGCAGGACCCGCGCGATCATGCGGGCTCCGTCCTGCGTGTTGGAGCGGACGGGTCGATCCCCTCCGACAACCCCTTCGCGGACGGGACCAAGGCCCTTCCCGAGATCTGGTCCATGGGCCATCGCAACGTGCAGGGAGCGGCCATCGAGCCGGCGACCGGCCGGTTGTGGACGGTGGAACATGGCGCGCGCGGCGGTGACGAGATCAACCGCCCCGAAGCCGGGCTCAACTACGGCTGGCCGGTGATCTCCTACGGACGCCATTATTCCGGCGCGCGCATCGGCCAGGGCACCGAGGCCGAAGGCTACGAACAGCCGCTCCACTACTGGGACCCCTCCATCGCGCCCTCGGGCATGGCCTTCTACACCGGCGAGGCGGTGCCGGGCTGGAGCGGGGACCTCTTCGTCGGTGCGCTCAAGGACCAGCTCATTTCGCGGCTGGAGGTCGAGGGTGGCGCGATCGTCGGCGAGGAGCAGATGCTTGAAGGCGAGTACGGGCGCGTGCGCACGCTGCGCGACGGCCCCGACGGGGCCTTGTGGTTTTCCACCGACGAGGCGGACGGCGGCATCTACCGCATCACCGCAGCTCCCTGAGGCTTTCCCGTCGTTGGATCATATGATCGCTTTTCCGGTCCGGCGTGTCCTGCGCCGGGCCGCCGTCCATCTCCCGGGATTTCCAACGCGCGCCATTCGGGCTATTGGAAGGGGAGCGGTCGCCGTCTTCCCTCCTTGCGGCCGCGCGCACCCACGATCCGCCCACGATCCGAATGAACACGATCCCGCTCATCATCGCGTTTGCGTTCTTCATGGAGATGATGGATTCCACCGTCATCGCCACCTCGCTGCCGGTGATCGCCGCGGACCTGGGCACCAGTCCCATCGCGCTCAAGCTGGCGCTCACCTCCTATCTGGTGGCGCTCGGCATGTTCATTCCGGTGAGCGGCTGGATGGCCGACACCTTCGGCGCGCGCCGCGTGTTTCGCACCGCGATCCTCGTCTTCGTGAGCGGATCCGTCGCCTGCGCCTTTTCCGACTCCCTGCTGACCTTCGTGCTTTCGCGCTTCCTGCAGGGCATGGGCGGGTCGATGATGGTGCCGGTGGGGCGTCTTATCCTGGTGCGAACCTTCGAGAAGAAGGATCTCGTCCATGCCATGACGCTGATGACCATTCCCGGCCTCATCGGTCCCATGGCCGGCCCGCCGCTCGGCGGGTTCCTCACCACCTATCTGTCGTGGCACTGGATCTTTCTCGTCAATGTGCCCATCGGGCTCGTCGGCATCTGGATGTGCGGCATCTACCTGCCCGACATCGCCCGGCGCGAGACGTCCGGCCTCGACTGGAAGGGCTTCCTGCTCACGGGTACGGCGGCGGCTGGAATCGTCTTCGGGCTCTCGGTCATCAGCCTGCCGGCACTGCCGCCGGTGGTGGGGCTGGTGACGACGCTCGTCGGCGTCTGCGCGCTCGGCGCCTATGTCCGGCACACGCGCCGCGCGGCGCGCCCGATTCTCGACCCGGTGCTGTTTCGCAACCGGGCCTTCGGGCTCACGCTTCTCGGCACCAACCTGTTCCGCATTTCCTCGGGGTCGATGCCCTTTCTGATGCCGCTGATGCTGCAGACCGGCTTCGGCTACAACGCCTTCCAGTCCGGTCTGATCACCTTCACCGGAGCTTTCGGCGCCATCTCGATGAAGTTCATCGTCAAGCGGGCGCTCGCCGCGCTCGGTTTCCGCACGGCGCTGGTGATTGCCTCGCTGGGCGGCGCGCTGCTGACGCTGTCCATGGCGGGGTTCCAGCCCGACACACCGGTGTGGGTCTTCGTTCTGGTGCTCTACGTCACCGGGTTGACGCGGTCCTTCCTCTTCACCTCCTCCAACGGGCTGATGTTCACCAGCGTCGGGTCGGACGAGGCGAGCCAGGCAACCGCCATGAGCTCGGTGTTCCAGCAGGTGTCGCTGGCGCTGGGCGTGGCGCTTGCCGGGTTCGTGCTGGAGGCCGCCGGCTGGTTCACGGGCGACACGCTGGCGCTGGTCAACTTTCATGTCGCCTTCATGGTGACGGCGGGGCTCGCGCTCGTGTCCGTGCCCGTCTTCGCGCTGCTGTCCGCTTCTGCCGGCCAGGACGCGTCGGGCCACCGGTTCCGCACGCCGGCGTGAGTGGCGCGGCCGACTGCTCACGGGAATGGCACCATCCGTTCAACGGCACTTGATTTGCCGTGCGCGGGGCCTCGCGCTAGGTCAGGGAGACGACGGCCGGAGAGAGCCGGCCGGCGAGGAGAGGACGCGGGACCGATGAACATCATTCGCAAGCGGAGCTGGGAGCTTCCCGAGAGCATGGCGACGCCGGAGCATGTGTTCCTCAACCGGCGCGCGGTTCTGGCGGGAATGGCCGGAACGGGCGCGATCCTTGCCGGTCTTGGCGGCATACGGCCGGCATTTGCCGAGGAGGACCCGAGCGCGGGGCTCTATCCGGCGCCGCGCAACGAGGCCTTCAAGCTGGACCGGGAGATCACGCCGGAACGGCTGACGTCGCGCTACAACAACTTCTATGAATTCGGATCGCACAAGCAGATCGCGGAAGCCGCGCAGGCGCTGAAGATCCGTCCGTGGGAGGTCGTGATCGACGGGCTTTGCGACAATCCGCAGACCATCGGCATCGACGATCTTCTGAAGAAGGTGCAGCTCGAGGAAAGGCTCTACCGGCACCGCTGCGTGGAAGCCTGGTCGATGGCCGTGCCGTGGACCGGCTTCGCGCTGGCCGATCTCGTGCGTCTCGCGGGGCCGAAGGCGGAGGCGAAATACCTGCGCATGGAGACCTTCCTCGATCCGGACACGGCGTCCGGCCAGCGCGCGACCTGGTATCCCTGGCCCTATGTGGAGGGCGTGACGCTCGCCGAGGCGACCAATGAACTCGCGTTCCTGGTGACGGGCGTCTACGGCAAGCCGCTCGCCAAGCAATACGGCGCGCCTCTGCGTCTCGCCCTGCCGTGGAAATACGGTTTCAAGTCGATCAAGTCGATCGTGCGCTTCTCCTTCACCGACGAACGTCCCGTGAGCTTCTGGGAAGAGATCCAGTCGGCGGAGTACGGTTTCTGGGCCAATGTGAACCCGGAGGTGCCGCATCCGCGCTGGAGCCAGGCGCGCGAGCAGTTCCTCAACGACGGCAGCTATCGGCCCACGCTGCTGTTCAACGGCTATGGCGAACAGGTCGCCGACCTCTACAAGGGGATGGAGGGGGAGCGCCTCTACCTGTGAGGGAAGACGGGGAGGGTGAGCGTGCGTCCCTTGTCCGGCGCGAGGCGGCGGTCTAGTCTTGGTCGCAAGGCTTGGCCCGCGCCTCCCTCCCTCCACTTCGGGGAAGTATCCGTCATACGGGGCCGTTACACCCTTGAGCCATCTGTTCGGGCGTTCGCATGAGGAGGGATTGCGTTTTCCGCCCGTGACGGAGGTTCGAACATGCGTCTCACCGCTCCCATCCATCGCCTGAAACGCCGCGCCCGCCTGCTTGCCCGCGAAAAGGGCATTCCGCTACACGCCGCGCTTGACCACGTGGCACGCGAGCAGGGGCAGGCCCGCTGGAGCCTGCTTGCCGCGCAGGCGGAGCGCCATGCACCGGCCCGGCGCCTTCTCGGCCAGCTTTCCCCCGGTGACACGCTGCTGCTTGCTGCAAGGCCCGGGCAGGGCAAGACCGCGCTCGCGCTCGATCTGCTGCGGGAAGCCGCCGGGCAGGGGCGCATGGCCGTCTTCTTCTCGCTTTTCTACGCTCCGTGGGAAGCCGCCAGTCTCCTGACGCCGCGTGGCGGCGCGGAAGAAACCGTGGGTGGCGGGCTGCACATCGAGACGCTGGACGAACTCGATGCGGTACTCGTCGGCGAGCGCATGGCGGGGGCCGCGCCCGGCAGTCTCGTCGTCATCGACTATCTGCAGCTTCTGGCGCGCGATGAAGGGGCCGGGGCGCAGACGCGCGAGGTTGCCGCCCTTGGCGCGCTTGCCCACGAACAGGGCCTTGTGATCGTCTTCCTGTCGCAGGTGGCGCGCGCCTTCGATCCGGCCCGCGCGCGGCTTCCAGGACCTGACGACGTGGCCGCTCCCTGGCCGGGACGCGCCGACGCGTTCTCGCGCACCTGTTTCCTGCATGAGGGAGAGATGCGGCTGAACGATCCGGCCTGATCGGCGGGGATCGACGCGCGCAAAAAAAATGCCGGGTCCGAGGACCCGGCAGTTATTTGATTTTGCCACCTAAGTGGCGCAATCACCTTCCAGAGGGGAACAGTTGGCCGCATCAGACGTCGCTGGGAGGAGATAGCAACGAAGCGAACCAACAGCCTGATGGATATATGCAGTGCACAAGGCGCTCACACAAGAGGCACTCTTGCATTGCTGATATGCAAAATAAGCGGAGCACTTCGGCCAGCCCTGCAGATCCTGTCATGCTCTTGTCGCAACTGCAAAAATCGGGTGCGTCCAGCCGCCTGAACATGCGGCATCTGCCCGGTTTCGCATCACCTTCCCGCGCTTTGCGCGGTGCAGCGTGACCGAATGGTGGGCAGGTGCGCGTCATGCCGGCCCGAGAGGCGGAGCCAAACACCGGGACGGGCATGGTCGTGAAAACGGCGCGGAGAGGCGAGGGGAAGCGCGCGGCCGGGGCCGGCCGCGCGGTCGGGGACGTGCCGGAAGATGGCCGTCTTCAGAAGGTCCAGCGCTCGGCCTTGGACAGGAGGAAATCGCGGAAGGCGGTGACGCGGGCGGTGTTCTTGAGTTCCGAGGGGTAGGTGAAATAGGTGTCGAAACTCGGCGCCTCGGTCTCGGGCATGAGCTGCACGAGATTGGAGCCTTCCTCGTTGATGTAGTCCGGCAGCATGGCGATGCCGATGCCGCGTTCCACCGCGCGGCGGATCGCTACCACGTTGTTGACCCTGAGCACGCAGCGGCGGATCTCGCCGACGGGCATTCCCGCCGTCTCCAGCCAGTTCATGTCGCGCAGGTAGGAAGGCGCGTGTTCGCCGAAGGTGACGATACGGTGGCTCTCCAGATCCTCGATGGTCTTCGGCGCGCCGAAGCGCTGCAGGTAGGCCGGCGAGGCGTAGAGGTGAAAATGCACCGTGAAGAGCTTGCGCTGGATCAGGTCGGGCTGGGTGGGCTTGCGCAGGCGGATGGCCACATCGGCCTCGCGCATGCCCAGGTCGAGTTCGTCGTCGTCGAAGATGAGGCGCAGTTCCATCTCCGGGTAGAGATCGATGAACTCGTTCAGCCGCTTGGTCAGCCAGGTCGAGCCCAGGCCCACCGTCGTGGTGATGCGCAGGGTGCCGGAGGGTTTCTCCCGGCTGTCGGTCAGGCGGGTCTGGACCGACTCCAGCTTCATGAACACTTCGCGCGCGGTGCGATAGAGCACCTCGCCCTGTTCGGTGAGCAGCAGGCCGCGCGCATGGCGGTGGAAGAGCGGCACCTTGAGATCATGCTCCAGCGCGCTGACCTGGCGGCTCACCGCGGACTGGCTCATGTTGAGCGCGTCGCCCGCGTGGGTGAAGCTGCCCGCCTGCGCGGCGGCGTGAAAGATGCGCAGTTTGTCCCAGTCCAGAGGCACGTCTGACCTGCCAGTCTTGTGTCGTTGGAGCGTTCGTGATGTTCAGGCTATTCCGCCGCCTGCGCTCCGGCAAGCTCCGCTTCCGCTAGGAAACGTTCCGCCTCGAGCGCGGCCATGCAGCCCATGCCGGCGGCGGTCACCGCCTGGCGGTAGGCCTCGTCGGTCACGTCGCCGGCGGCGAAGACGCCGGGGATCGAGGTCTGGGTGCTGTCCGGGGCGGTCCAGATGTAGCCCGACGGCTTCATCTTGAGCTGCTCCTTGAACAGGTCCGCCGCCGGAGCGTGGCCGATGGCGACGAAGAAGCCGTCCGCCTGGACCTCCAGCGTCTCGCCGGTCTTGATGTTCTTCAGGCGCGCGCCGGTCACCGCCTTGGGGGTGCCGCCGCCCAGGACCGCCTCGACGACGCTGTCCCAGATCACCTCGATCTTCGGGTTCGCCTCCAGGCGCTGTTGCAGGATGCGCTCGGCGCGGAAGCTGTCACGGCGGTGGACGACCGTCACCTTGGAGGCGAGGTTGGCGAGATAGAGCGCCTCCTCCACGGCGGTGTTGCCGCCGCCGACCACGATCACCTCGCGCCCGCGATAGAAGAAGCCGTCGCAGGTCGCGCAGGCCGACACGCCGGCCCCCATGAACTCCTGCTCGGTGGGAATGCCCAGCCACTTTGCCTGCGCGCCGGTGGCGATCACCAGCGCGTCGCAGGTATGCACCGTGCCGCTGTCGCCGGTCAGGCGGAACGGACGGACGGTGAGGTCGGCCGACAGGATCGTGTCATAGACGATCTCGGTGCCGACGTTCTCCGCCTGCTTGCGCATTTCCTCCATCAGCCACGGGCCCTGGATGGGATCGGCGAAGCCGGGGTAGTTCTCCACCTCGGTGGTGATGGTGAGCTGGCCGCCCGGCTGGATGCCGGTGACGAGGACGGGCTCCAGCATGGCGCGCGCGGCATAGACGGCGGCGGTATAGCCGGCGGGGCCGGAGCCGACGATCAGGAGCTTGTGGTGTCTTTCGGCCATGGTCGTTCTCTTTCTCGCTCTGCGCGGTCGGTCTGCGCGTTCCGCCCGCGGCCCGTCTCAGCCCTCCGCGGCTGCCCCGGCGTCGATCCGGTTGCGATGGGCAAGGTAGCGCCAGCGGATCGCGGCGGCGATCCGGGGCGTTGCATCGATCGGCTCGTAGGTAGTCTCTTTGAGCGGTCCGGGGAAGGGGTGGACAACTCCCATGCGGGTCAATCCGGCAATAAATTCCTCAAACTTCCTGTGACCGCCCGAGGGGTGGAAAACATGCAAGGGTTTTCCGGTCACGAGAGCCTCCCCGACCATGTTGGCCGAATCGGCGGTCGCCACGATCGCGTCGGCATTGGCGAGGTAGGACAGCAGCGGATTTGCCGCCCCGCCGTCCCACATCAGGTGCCCGCCGTCGCGGGCCAGCACGCTGACCGCGTCATGGAGCGCGGCCGGCGTGCGGCGCGACCCGGTGATCATGAAACGCGCCCCTTCCGCCTCGAACCGGTGCAGCCCCTTCAGGAAGCGTTCCGTGTCGATGTCGTTGAAGCGGTAGTGCCGGCTGTCACCGCCCACCAGAACCGCGACGCGCGGGTGCGGCAGCGCGGCGATCTCCGCCGGCGGCGCCTTGCGCGCGGCCTCGATGCGCTGGCGGGAAAAGCGGTGCGGCCCCGTCGCCGTCACCAGCACGTTGTCTCCGCGCAGGCGGTCATGGTCCGGCACCCAGATGAAGTCGGCGATCCCGTTTCCCGCGCGCGGGTCCTTCAGGAACACGGTGAAGGTGCGTCCGCCGCTTGCGCGTTTGATATGCGCGAGATAGCTGACGGCGCGCCGGCCCGAGGCGATCACCATGTCGGGAAACGGCGGGGCGAGCGGGCTGCCCGGGGCACCGGGTGCCTCGCGCGGGTCGATCACCCCGAAGCGCGGCATCAGCCAGCGCCAGGGCGCGCGCGGTTTCACGCGGTGCAGCTCGTAGGGCAGCGACAGCGCCTCGGCGACGCCGACGCACTGGGTCTCGTCGCCGGCCTTTCCGTCGGTGACGATCCAGCAGTTTCGCGCCGTGAGCGGTGGCGGTTCGCGGCCCTCGCCGCCCTCGTCGTGTCCGAGCGGACGATCGGGGCGCGCGCGGCCTTCGCTTTCGTGATATTTCCCGTTCATGCCTTCTGGTGTCACACTATTGCACAACTGCGCAAAAAATCTTAAGGGGCGTATCCTAATGGAGAGCCTTGTCAGGATGCGAGTCGCACCGCCGAAAGGCGCTTCTTCCGGTACGTCGCGTTGCGTTGGCGCATGTGGTCCGGGGGTGGGCGTCGCACATGCGGATGCGGGATCCCTGTGTGCCTGCGATTGGCGAAGGAGACCAGCGTGAAAATCCGCCTCGATGCCATTGACTGGCATATTCTCAACGAACTGCAGAGCGACGGGCGCATCACCAATGTGGAGCTTGCCCGGCGTGTCGGCATTTCCGCGCCGCCGTGCCTGAGGCGTGTGCGCGCGCTGGAGGAGGCGGGCCTGATCATCGGCTACCGGACGCTGCTCGACGAGAAGCAACTCGGCTATGATGTCACCGCCTTCGCCATGGTCGGGCTGCACAGCCAGACCGAGGCCGATCTCAACGCCTTCGAGGAACGCATCCAGGCATGGCCCGAGGTCCGCGAGAGCTTCATGCTGTCCGGGGAGGTCGATTTCCTGCTCAAATGCGTGGTGCCGGACCTGCAGGCGTTCCAGAACTTCATCATCCGCGAGCTCACCGCCGCCCCGAACGTCGACAGCGTCCGCACGGCCCTCACCATTCGCCAGACCAAGAACGAACCCGTCGTCCCGGTGAAGGAACTGGGGTGAGGGGGAGTGTTTTCTTTTAAATTGATCTTTCGACAAATAGAATGTTGTCTATTTTTTGGAGGGAGATCTTCATGAAAAGCATCTGTCAAAAATGGATCATTCGTGCGGCTCTGAGAGATGAAGCGAATGAAGGTTGGGTGTGGATGTCTGCTTTCCCCTCTCGCACAATTGTAAAGATAGAGAATTGTAAGAGGGAGCGGTTTGTATTCTGTCAGATTAGGAAGATAGATAATAATTTTAGGAATTTATATGATTGCAAGAATTCCGGAAGAATTCGTATTTGTGAAAATATTAATGTAGTCGTTATGTCTGAGTGGTACCGGAGTGCGCTGGGCTTGGACGGGACGACACCTGCAGGTAATTGCGAGGGCGATGTTTGTCTGAAGTTTACGCCTCAGCCGAGAAATTCTATTTGGGCAAAGATGCGGGTGGCTGCACACCACCCTGATACCGTCGTGCGATTGGCGCTTATCCTGGCGGCTGCGGGGCTCTGGCTTGGACTTCTTGGTGCCGCTCTTGGAATCGTCTCGACGTTGAACCTTGTGGGTTTTTGGAAAATCGCGGGGCCGTTGCTTGTTCTCTCTTTTGTATTCTCCCTGATCTTTCCACTCTGGTGTGGCTGTCAAGGGATTGAAGCTGATTGCACGGAAAAGTCTTGTGACTGAGAAAATTGCCATTCTCGGGTGGGGATCTCTATTGTGGGATAGCAATTGCGAATTCGATGCGCGCCACGAACCTTGGCGTTCCGATGGGCCGTCACTGCAAATTGAGTTTTCACGTATTTCCGGCTCGAGATCGGGTGCGTTGACACTCGTGCTCGACGAGAAGCACGGTGCTATGGTTCAGGTTTCCTACTGCTATAGCAGGCGCACTTCCTGGGAAGAGGCAGTTACGGACCTTCGCCGCCGCGAAGGTACAATCGAACAGCATATCGGATACGTGAATCGCTCCGAAGCAAGCCGCTCAAGAAGTACTTCGGTCAAGGAAGTGATACTTGGGTGGGCCACGGAAAAAAACGTGGACGCCGTGGTCTGGACAGACCTGCCAAGTAACTTTCAGGAGAAGGCCCACCGCTCTTTTTCGGTCAAAGCCGCACTTCAATATCTGTCCAGCTTGGATGACAAGGGGAAATGTTTGTCGAAGGAGTATATCGAGAAAGCGCCTGAATATGTCGATACTCCTTTGCGGCGGGCTTTGGCGAAGTTTGCATCAGAAGATTCTAACCCTTTTTGGAATTTGCCATAAATCGCTGGCATTTACGTAGTCGGTTTCACTCCCGCGATTTTGTCTCAACTTCACCGAATTTGCTGCCGAAATCCGACGCAATCGCCATCGGCTAACGGTTGTCTACCGTCACAGGGAAGGCGAAACAGAACGGCAAGCTTTCTCACTTCTCCACCTTTTGTCCGCCAGTCGCGAACCGCCTCCCGGCATGTCTTTTCGCTCCGCCGTCACCCCGGACGTAGCGAAGCGAAGATCCGGGGCCCAATTCACGTATGAGAGCGACAGGCCGGCGTGTTGGGAACCGATCCCCGCCGCACCGGTCCGTGCCTTGCCACCACGACCGAGGTTGCCAATGGGCCCCGGGTCGCGGGCGTGCCGCCCTTGCCCGGGGTGACGGTGGAGAGGGGTGCATCCTCCCGGTGTCATCCCGGTCTTCGCAGGGATGACAAGGAGTGTGGGCGTGCCCTGTTCGTCCCGCCCGCTTCATCCTTCAATCGCCGCTCAGGTGCCATGCCTCGCCTCCTCACGGGCGTCACCCCGGACGTAGCGAAGCGAAGATCCGGGGCCCAATCCACGTATGAGAGCGATAGGCCTACGCGTTGGGGACCGATCCTCGCCCCCCGGTCGGAGCCTTGCCACTGCGACCGGGGGTGCCAATGGGCCCCGGGTCGCGGGCGCGTCGCCCTTGCGTGGGGGGACGTGGAGAGGGAGGCGTCGCCGTGCCGCCGGCGGAGGGCACTCCGGCTGTCAAGAAACTGAGACGGTTCAGGGATAATCTGCTTCCGGATCGGGCCTCGCTTGCCTGTCCCCGTCTCGCATGTGTCCTCGCGGTTTCCCCGCCAGGTGCCCGGTTCGCGGGCGGTCGAACCCGAAGCCCGAAGGACGCGGATGCGCCAGCACAAGCTCGAGACACTGGTCTGGCTCGCCCGGCTGAAGAGCTTTCGCGCGGTGGCGGAAAAACTCAACACCACCCAGGCGGCGATCTCCCAGCGCGTGGCCTCCGTCGAGAACCAACTCGGCGTGGTGCTGTTTGAGCGCAGGAAGCGACAGTGCAAGCTGACGGCGGAGGGGCGTGAAATCATTCCCTACGCGGAGCGCATCCTGGAACTCACCGGCGAGATGCTGGAGCGGGTCGCCAATGCGGATGCGTTTCGCGGCGTCATTCGCCTGGGCGTGGTCGACACCATCGTCCATGTCTGGCTGACGACACTGCTGGAACAGCTCCAGACCCAGCATCCGCATGTGACGGTGGAGCTGCGCGTCGACACGTCCACTGTGCTGCGCGAGGCGGTTCAGAGCGGGTCGCTCGACATGGCGTTTCTGGTCGGCCCCCTGGCGGATGCCGACATGTCCGCCCGCTACCTGTGCACCTACGAGTTCGGCTGGGTCGCGAGCCCCGGCCTCGGGCTGCAGGGGCGCACGGTTCCGCTGGAGGAAATATCCCAACGGCCGATCGTCACCTTTCCCCGCTCATCGAGACCCTATGCGCTGGTCAAGGAACAGATGAAGGCCGCCAACCTGCAGGCCTCGCGCATCAACGCGTCGGGGTCCGTGACCGCTTCCGTCAATCTGGTGGTCAATGCCGGCGGCATCGGCTTTCTGCCCATGGTCTCAGTGCAGGAGGAACTCGATCACGGGCGCCTGCATCTGGTCGATACCGATGCCGACTCCGTCAGCCTTCAATATTACGCCTATTTCCCCGCCGAGCTCCCTCACACGCTTACCGAGGCAATCGTCGATCTCGCAAAAGACGTTTCGAATGGAAAAAATTCGTAAATACGTCATAAAAGCTTCATTTTTTGAAGTTGATTGGGCGTATTTTGAAATTAAAACTTATCAATTTGCATAAGGATTATTAGTTTGAGCGGCGCGTCGCCTGCATTTATTCATCATTCGCGTCGGATGACATCCCGCGTCCGGTACAGCGTCTTCTTCACGCCACCGCTCAAGATTGGACATCGACATGAACAGGAAAATCGCAAGCCGGACCGTTCGCGGCCTGGTGACCGCAGCCCTGGTGACCGCGGCCGCGGTCGTCTCGACCACCGCAGCCCTTGCCGAGGCGAGGGTGTTGAAGTTCGCCCACGTGCTGCAGACCAATCATCCCTATCACGACATGGCGCTTCGCTTCAAAGCGGAGCTCGAGGCTCGCGACGTCGGGCTGAGCGTCGAGATCTTTCCCGCCAGCCAGCTCGGCAACGAGAGCGAACTCATCAGCGGGCTGCAGCTTGGAAGCGTCGACATTTCGACCATCACTTCCGCCGTCACCTCGAATTTCGTGCCCGAGTTCCGGGTCTTCAGCCTGCCCTTCATGTTCCGTGACGCCGGCCATCTCTTCCGCGTCATGGACGGCGAGATCGGCGATGAGATGGCCGTCCGGATGCTCGACGCCGGACTGGTCAAGCTCGGCTACGGCTACGGCGGCACGCGCGACCTTTACACCAGCAAGGCGGTCAACGAACTGGCGGATCTCGAGGGACTGAAGATCCGCACCATGAAGAACTCCGCGATCATCGACACCTGGAATGCCCTTGGTGCCATCGCCACGCCGGTGGCCTGGTCGGATGTTCCCGTCAGCCTGAAGCAGGGGCTGATCGATGGCGGCGAGGGAACCGGTGTCAGCTATCGCTCGATGGCCTTCTACGAGGACACGAGGTACTTCACGCGGCTCGCCTACATCTTCAGCTGGCACAACCTGATGATGTCGAAGATGACCTTCGACTCCCTGACCGGCGAGCAGCAGCGCGCCGTGCTCGATGCGGCCAAGATCGCGGAAACCTACGAGCGCACCACCTTCCTCGACCAGGAGAAGGCGCTCTTCGACGATCTCGCCGACAAGGGTGCGGAAATCATCACACCGCGGGATCGCGCCGAGTGGATCGCCAGGATCAAGGACGTCTACGCGGCGAATGCCGATGACGTCGGCGGCCTGGAGCGCATCGAGGCCATCCAGAACTACTGACCCGGCAGGTGGGGCGGCCGGCTTCCGGTTGCCCCGCCAGGCCTTTCGCGTGGGCGGGTCCCGCCCGCGCGCATCCCCTCCAGAAGATGGAAACCCGATGAGCGAAGCCGTTCGTCCGCCCGGCCTTGCGGCGCGTATCCGCACCGGCCTGAGCCTTGTCGAGGCATCCGTCGCCGCGTTCATGCTGATCGTCATGGTCGGGTGCACGGTGCTTCAGGTCGTTGCCCGGTTCGTCTTCAGCACCGGGCTTTCGTGGACCGACGAGGTCGCGATGTTCTCCTTCATCTGGGCGGCACTGATGGGGGCCGCACTCGTCATCAACACCGGCGGCGCGCACAGGATCGACGCTTTCGTCCGGCTTCTGCCGCTGTCGCCGCGCCGGGTTGTTCTCGCGCTCGTCTACGTCACGATCCTGGCGGCGCTGGTGCTGCTTGCGGTCTACGGAGTGAAGCTGCTCTTCGTGGTGCACTTCCAGAAATCATCGATCCTGCGGGTGCCAATGTCCTGGATCTATGCAGCGCTGCCCCTGTCCGCCTCGCTGATGCTGGTCTCGACACTGCTCGACTGGCGGAGCCATCTGGGGTTCGGCGCCCCGGAGGGCGATCATGTCTGAGGTTCTTTTCCTGACCTTCGGCCTGTGCCTGCTTCTGTCCATGCCGGTCGTGTTCTCGCTTCTCGTCGCCAGCATCACCGCCATTCTCTGGGGCGGGTCGGTGCCGCTGACGATCGTCGCGCACAAGCTGGTCTCGGGCATCGACTCCTATCCCCTGCTTGCGATCCCGCTGTTCATCGTGTTCGGCGAGGTGGTCAACAAGGGAGGCATCGGCCGGCGCATCGTCGATTTCTCGCAGGCCCTTGTCGGCTCCTTCCGGGGGGGGCTTGCGCACGCCAACGTCACGGCGAGCATGTTCTTCGGCGGTATCTCCGGCTCGGCGACCGCCGACAGCGCGGCCATCGGGTCCGTTCTGATCCCGGCGATGAAACGCGGCGGCTATCCGGCGACCTTCTCGGTTGCGGTCACCGCGACGTCGTCGATCATCGGCATCATCATTCCGCCGAGCGTCGACCTTATCCTCTACGGCTGGCTGACCGACACGCCCATGGACGAACTCTTCGCCGGCGGGCTTCTTCCCGGCGTGCTGATCGGCGGCGCGCTCATGGTCGTCTCGCATGTCCTGTCCGCGCGCCACGGCTACGGCATTCGCCAGCCGTTCTCGCTGCCCGAACTCGTGCGCAGGACGGGCGACACCTTCCCCGCGCTTCTCATGCCGCTCATCATCATCGGCGGCATCCTGGGCGGCGTCTTCACCGTCACCGAGGCGGCGGCCGCATCCGTCGTCTACGGGCTGCTGGTCACCTGGCTCTACTATCGCGAACTGAAGGTCGTCGATCTGCCGGCGCTTTTTTCCGATGCGGCGAAGACGATCGGCCAGGTCATGTTCCTTCTGGGAACGGCCAAGGTCTTCGCCTACGTCATGACCATCGAGCAGGTGCCGCTGCATCTGTCGCAGGCTCTGTTCGAGGCCCTGCCGTCGACCGGCTTCTTCGCGCTGAACGTGATCCTCATCTGCCTCGTCGTGGGCCTGTTCCTGACGCCGGCCATCGCCACGATCATCCTGACGCCGATCCTCTTTCCGGCGGCCATGGAGTTCGGCGTCGATCCGGTCCACTTCGGCCTGATGCTGGTCTCGGGCCTGGCGCTTGGCCACGTCACGCCACCGGTGGGCCTGACGCTGCTGCTGACCTCCAGCATCGGCGGCGTTTCCGTCGGGCAGATGCTCCGTCCGCTCCTGCCGTTCTTCCTGATGCTGGTCGCGATCGTTCTGGTCATCGCCTATGTGCCGGCGATCACCCTGTTCATTCCAGACCTGATGCGTGGATGACGGTTCCCCGCCGGGGACAGGCGGAACCTCCTTGCGGGGACAACTCACCTCGCTGCGGGGTGACCAGGTGCGCGCGCAAGCCGCGCCACAAAAGAAAACCGTCCGGACGGGGTCCCGTCCGGACGGCCGAGATGCGAAAAGCGTGACTCAATTTTCGCGCAACTGTTGGAAGTTTCCTGCCGGAAATTGCGCGAAATTGCCTCTTTGGAAAAAGCAACCGGCGATGCCGCCGGATGCCCGAAAGGGCGGGTTCAGCCGAACTTCACTTCCATGATCTCATAGGCATGGGCGCCACCCGGCGCGGTCACCTCGACGCTGTCGCCAACCGACTTGCCGATCAGCGCGCGGGCGATCGGCGAGGAGATGGAGATGCGGCCGAGCTTCACGTCCGCCTCGACGTCGCCGACGATGGTGTACTTCTTCTCTTCCTCGGTGTCCTCGTCCACGAGGGTCACCGTGGCGCCGAATTTCACCGTGTCGCCCGACAGCTTGCTGACGTCGATCACCTCGGCGCGGCCGAGCTTGTCCTCAAGCTCGCTGATGCGGCCCTCGTTCAGGCTCTGCTGCTCCTTGGCCGCATGATACTCGGCATTCTCGGACAGATCGCCGTGGGAGCGTGCCTCGGAAATCGCCTGAATGATGCGCGGGCGCTCCTCGCTCATGCGCTGCTTCAGTTCCTTCTCGAGCATCGCATAGCCCGCGTTCGTCATCGGAACCTTGTCCATAGGTCTTCGACCCTTTCATTCTTCAGGGCTTGCCCGCGCGCTCCCGACAGGGTCGCGCCCACGGGCGTCCTCTCTCGTTATCCGCGTCCGCCGGTCCGGACCGCCGGTGTCCGACGGTCTTCGGCAAGCAGACAAACGTCCGGCCGGGAGGGTCCCGGCCGGATCGAAACGCATTCGGTTCAGGTCGCTTCGCGACGTTTACGCGAAGTAGGCCTGAAGAGGCTGCACTTCAAGGTTGCCCGAGGCGTAAGCCTCGATCCCCTTCGCGGCCGCAACGGCCCCGGCAAGGGTCGTGTAGTAGGGCACCTTGTGCAGCAGAGCCGCCCGACGAAGCGAGCGACTGTCGGAGAGGGCCTGGGCACCGTCCGTCGTGTTGAAGACGAGCTGCACCTCTCCATTCTTGATAGCATCGACGATGTGCGGCCGGCCTTCAAGCACCTTGTTCACACGGGCGCAGGAAATCCCCCGCTCCTCCAGGAAGGCCTGGGTGCCGTGCGTGGCGATGATCCTGAAGCCGGCGCGCGCCAGTCGGGCGATGGGATCCAGCACCCGCTCCTTGTCGCTGTCGCGCACCGAGACGAAGACCGTGCCGCTCGTCGGCACGCGCGTCCCCGAGCCGAGCTGCGACTTGGCGAAGGCGATCTCGAAGGTGCCGTTGAGGCCCATGACCTCGCCGGTGGAGCGCATTTCCGGGCCGAGCAGGGTGTCGACGCCCTGGAACCTGGCGAAGGGGAACACCGCTTCCTTGACCGCGATATGGTCGAGCTTCTTCTCGCTCAGCCCGAAGGAGGCGAGCGGCTCGCCGGCCATGACGCGGGCGGCGATCTTGGCGATCGGCGCGCCGATGGTCTTGGCGACGAAGGGCACCGTGCGCGAGGCGCGCGGATTGACCTCGAGCACGTAGATTTCCCCGTCCTTGATGGCGTACTGGACGTTCATCAGGCCGCCGACCTCGAGCGCGCGGGCAAGGGCCTCCGTCTGGCGCTTGAGCTCGGCCACGAGGTCGTCGGAGAGGGAGTAGGGTGGCAGCGAGCAGGCGCTGTCGCCGGAGTGAATGCCCGCTTCCTCGATGTGCTCCATGATGCCGCAGACGAAGACGTCCTTGCCGTCGGCAAGCGCGTCCACGTCGACCTCGATGGCGCCGTCGAGATAGCGGTCGAAGAGCAGCGGGTTCTTGCCCAGAACCGTGTTGATCTGCCCCGTCTTGTCGTTCGGGTACTTGGCGCGAACGTGGCCTGGAACCAGCTCCGGCAGGGTGCCGAGCAGATAGGCGTTGAGCGCCTCCTCGTCCCGGATGATCTGCATGGCGCGGCCGCCGAGCACGTAGGAGGGACGCACCACCAGCGGCAGGCCGAGGTCGGCGACGATCAGGCGGCTCTGCTCGACCGAATAGGCGATACCGTTCTCGGGCTGCTTGAGGCCGAGGCGGTGCAGCAGCTTCTGGAAGCGGTCGCGGTCCTCGGCCAGGTCGATCATGTCCGGGGTGGTGCCGAGAATCGGCACGTCCGCCTCGACCAGCGCCGCCGCGAGCTTCAGCGGCGTCTGGCCGCCGAACTGGACGATGACGCCGTGCAGCGTTCCCTTCGACTGCTCGGTGCGCACGATCTCCAGCACGTCCTCGGCCGTCAGCGGCTCGAAGTAGAGGCGATCCGAGGTGTCGTAGTCGGTCGAGACGGTCTCCGGGTTGCAGTTGACCATGATGGTCTCGAAACCGGCGTCCTGAAGCGCGAAGGCCGCGTGACAGCAGCAGTAGTCGAACTCGATGCCCTGGCCGATCCGGTTCGGTCCGCCGCCCAGAATGAGCACCTTCTTCGCCTCGCTGGGCTGCGCCTCGTCGGCGAGGGCGCCGGCGAAGGGCAGTTCGTAGGTCGAATACATGTAGGCGGTCGGTGATGCGAACTCGGCCGCGCAGGTGTCGATGCGCTTGTAGACCGGGTGCACGTCGAGGCTGGCGCGCAGGCGCGCGACGTCATTCTCGTCGAGGCGCGCGAGCGAGGCCAGGCGCGCGTCGGAGAAGCCCATGCCCTTCAGCCGGCGCAGCGCATCGGCTCCGTCGGGAAGGCCGTGGGTGCGGATCTTCTCCTCGGTGGCGACGATGGCCTCGATCTGGCTCAGGAACCACGGGTCGATATGGCAGGCGCGGTGCACGTCCGCCAGGTCGGTGCCGAGGCGGAAGGCCTGGGCGACCTTGAGCAGGCGGTCGGGCGTCGGCAGGGCGAGGGCCGCACGAATGGCGTTCCTGTCGTCGTTCTGCCCAAGGCCCGGGATCTCGACCTCGTCGAGACCGTTGAGCCCGGTCTCCAGGCCGCGCAGCGCCTTCTGCAGGCTCTCGGCGAAGGAGCGGCCGATGGCCATGACCTCGCCGACCGACTTCATGGCGGTCGTCAGAATGGGCTCGGCGCCGGGAAATTTCTCGAAGGCGAAACGCGGGATCTTGGTGACGACATAGTCGATGGACGGCTCGAAGGAGGCGGGCGTCGCGCCGCCCGTGATGTCGTTCTCCAGTTCATCGAGCGTGTAGCCGCAGGCGAGCTTCGCCGCGACCTTGGCGATCGGGAAGCCGGTGGCCTTGGACGCCAGCGCGGAGGACCGCGACACGCGCGGGTTCATCTCGATGACGATCAGCCGGCCGTTCTCCGGGTTCACCGCGAACTGGACGTTGGAGCCGCCGGTCTCGACGCCGATCTCGCGCAGGACCGCGAGGCTCGCGTCGCGCATGATCTGGTATTCCTTGTCGGTCAGCGTCAGCGCAGGCGCGACGGTGATCGAATCGCCCGTGTGCACGCCCATCGGGTCGATGTTCTCGATGGAGCAGATGATGATGCAGTTGTCCGCCTTGTCGCGGACGACCTCCATCTCGTACTCCTTCCAGCCGATCACCGATTCCTCGACCAGAACCTCGGTCGTCGGCGAGGCGTCGAGGCCGCGCTCGATGATGTCGAGATATTCCTCGCGGTTGTAGGCGATGCCGCCGCCCGTGCCGCCAAGCGTGAAGGACGGGCGGATGATCGCCGGCAGGCCGATGTCGTCGAGGGCGTCGAGCGCCTCGGCGAGCGAGTGGGCCAGGCGGGAACGCGGCGTCTCGAGGCCGATCTTCGTCATCGCCTCGCGGAACAGCTCGCGATCCTCGGCCTTGTCGATGGCCTCGGCGGTGGCGCCGATCATCTCGACGCCGAACTTCTCCAGAACGCCCATCTTCTGCAGCGACAGGGCGCAGTTCAGGGCCGTCTGGCCACCCATCGTCGGCAGCAGTGCGTCGGGACGCTCGCGCTCGATGATCTTGGCGACGATCTCCGGCGTGATCGGCTCGATGTAGGTCGCGTCGGCCAGATCCGGGTCGGTCATGATCGTCGCCGGATTGGAGTTGACCAGGATGACCCGGTAGCCCTCTTCTCGCAGCGCCTTGCACGCCTGCGTGCCGGAATAGTCGAACTCGCAGGCCTGTCCGATGATGATCGGCCCGGCGCCGACGATCAGGATGGAGGAGATGTCTGTGCGTTTGGGCATGTGAGGCTCGCAGGGATCAGCCGCCGCCGCGCCAGTGGTGCGGAAGCGGTCGAGGCTTCGGGTCGTGCAAAGTGTTCGGCTGAGCGCGCCTTATAGGGAAAAAGACCGGTCCGGGGAACCCCATCCCTTGCTCTTTGAACCGGCGATGGTCCCTCAGGTCCGCGCGGCGGGGGGCACATCCGGCATATCGACGTCCGCGGGCTCCGCGACAGTGGCCGGGGAGGTGGCCCCGAGAGGTGTTCGGGAGGTGGCGCGGCCATCGAAGTCGGTGACGCCGGCACTGATCGCATAGCAGGCGAGACGCACCGCGAGGGGGATCTCCACGGGCCGTCCGTCGCGCGCGCCCTTCTCGTAATACTGGATCATGCGCTTCTTGAGCCCGAGCCGGTCGGCGGCTTCCTTCTGCTTGAGACCCAGCCGCTTGCGCCAGGCGCGAAACCGCTCGGGCGTCATGGTGTCGCTTTCCGCGGCAGGCGCTTCGCGGGACCGCGTCGGGGCGGTCGATCCGGACGAGGAGGGGCGGGACGAGGACACGGCGGATCTCCATGACAGGCGATCCGGCCCGGGTGAACGGCCGGATGCGCATTCAGTGCGCCGACTGTTTCCGCCCTTACGGGACCAAAGTCAATTCCCGCAAGGGGGCCGGAGTGCGCGCTTGCCTGGCCACGGCACTCCGTCACGACGCAGTTTGACGGTGACAGGGTGATAATGACAATTCCATCGCTGGTCTTGTGGCGATTTCCTTGATAGATCGTGCAGTGCAAGTGGGATGCAACCTGCGCGCCCGCGCCTGGTGGTCGCGTCCCGTCTAACCGGACCCGCCCATGCCTTCAGACGCCGAACAGCGTCTTTCGACGGACACCCTTCTCATTCACGGTCGCGCCCAACTGGGCCTCGCCGACTATTGTCGCGTGCGCCGCGTGGACTACGAGACCGTGCTGCGCCAAAGCGGAATGGAAGGACAACGTAGCGACGCGTCCCTTGGCGGGCACATCAGTCTGCGCGATCATGCGCGCTCCCTTGAGGTCGCCGCGCGGCTCGCGGATGATGACTGCTTTGGTCTCAACTGGACGCGCGAACTCGGCCCCGGACCCGAGGAAACGGTGGCGATGGCCGTGCGCTACGCCCCCGATTTTGCCGGCGCCCTCGAGGCGACGGCACGCTACATGCACATTGTGTGCGACGTGACGGATGTCGAGGCGCGGATCGCGGGTCAGGACGCTTCCCTTGCCTTCCGGCTGCCCGACGCGCTGGTCTGTGTCGACCAGATGACCGACCGTATGATGAGCAAGGTGCATGCACGGCTCATGCGGATCGGTGGCGGTCGGGTCGAGCTTTCGCTCGCCGAGATCGCACGCAAGGAGCCGGCGTCCAGGGATCTGCACGACGCGCATTACGCCGCCCCGATCCAGTTCGGGGCTTCCCGCAACCGGCTGGTGTTCCGGGTTTCGGGGGAGGGAGCGCCAAATCCGTATCGTGATGACGACCTCTTCGCGGCGCTTTGCGACCTGAACCGCCGGCGACTCGACGACCGGCGGCGGGCGGAGGACTTCATTGCCCTCGTGAGCGACGCGATCAGCGCCAGGATCTCCGCGCCGGACCTGACGGTGGCTGATGTCGCGCGTACGCTGGCGATGAGCTCGCGAGGCCTTCAACGCCGTCTCGCGGAGCGGGACCTGACCTTCCACGGACTGCATGAAGGCGTACGCCGGCGCATGGCGGCGGACCTGCTGGCGCTGACCGACCTGCCCATGTCCGAGATCGCCTATCGTCTCGGCTTCTCGGCCGTTGGAAACTTCTCGCGCGCGGCGCGGCGCTGGTTCGGTTGTCCGCCCAGTGAATGGCGTCAGGCGAACGCCGTCGTGCCGCGCGACGAGTAGAGCCGTCCGGCCGGGGCGGGAGCGACCTCCGCCGTGCCCGCAGAGGCGGGGCGCTAAAACCTGTGGCAATGTTTCAAGTATAAATTATCGCTAGTTGTGGGCTTATTCTTGGTCTGGAGCATTCTTGATTGCGAGATTACATCAAGTAAATATTTTAATTTTTATACGTATAAAATTACTGATCGTGTAAAACATGGCGCCGCATGATTTTCCGCATTGCGGTATCGGCGTTGTTCTCAAGCGGAAACTTGACATTTTACGCCAAACAGCGTGGCGGAATGTGCCGTCGCGCGACCTCAGAGCTTGAGTCCGGCCTATCTTCCGTCGCGGCCCGCTGCGTCATATTTGCGGTTTATGTGCAAAATCGTGCGTTTTTGTACGTACGGATAAAAAATTGGCGCGCTTGGCTAAGGCCTCGTCTTGGTGATGATGCCATAGTCGGGATTGACACGCGACTTTCGGGGGAATGTGCGCGTTAATGATCGGGAATGACGGAATTTGATGATGACGGAACTGTCGAGAAGTGCGGTCTTCGGGCCGGATCTGGCCGGGCCGATTGAAGCTGACGACCCCAATGCCTCCAAGCTCTCCATCGCGGAGATGTCCGAGTCGTTCGGGGTAACCCTTCGCGCCCTGCGGTTCTATGAGGAGAAGGGGCTTCTGCGGCCGGAGCGCAAGGGCGCGCGCCGGTTCTACGGCACCCGCGACGTCGGGCGGATGAAGGTCATCCTGCAGGCGAAGCGCCTGGGCCTCACGCTTGTCGAGATCCGCGAGATCATCTCGCTTCTCGAGGGGCGTACCGGACGCATCGGCCAGCTCAAGGTGCTGCGCGACATGTGCTCCAAGCAGGACGACCTCCTGCAGGAGCAGTTCGCCCAGATCGAGGAGCAGGTGAAGGAAATGCGTGGCGTCGTGAAGGCTCTCGACGGGCTCATCGAGGCGAACGGCGACCAGGACTGACCCCTGGCACGCAGACACATGCAAGACCGGCTCCGCCGGTCGTTGGACACGAAAACGCCCGCGGCATCGTCCGCGGGCGTTTTCGTGTCCGAAGGGCTTTCGCTTCCGCGGGACCGTGCGATCCACGACGAAAAACGGCCCGGCGAGAGATCGCCGGGCCGTTCGTGTCATCTCTGGCGTGCCGCTTCCGGCCCGGCTCTGCGCAAGGCCTCAGGCGGCCGCGTCCTTTTCCGGGATCGCCGTCTCGCCCTTGCGCTCGCGCATCAGGTTGGTGAACCGGCGGAAGAGGTAGTGGCTGTCGCGCGGGCCCGGCGACGCCTCGGGGTGGTACTGCACCGAGAACACCGGCTTGCCGACAAGCCGCAGGCCGCAGTTCGAGCCGTCGAAGAGCGAGACATGGGTTTCTTCCACGCCTTCGGGCAGGCTCTTCGCGTCGACGGCAAAGCCGTGGTTCATCGAGGTGATCTCGACCTTGCCGGTGGTGCGGTCGAAGACCGGATGATTGGCGCCGTGATGGCCCTGGTGCATCTTGGTCGTCTTGCCGTTCACGGCGAGCGCCAGCATCTGGTGACCGAGGCAGATGCCGAAGACCGGCAGGCCGCTTTCCACGATGCCACGAATTGCCGGGACGGCGTATTCGCCCGTCGCTTCCGGGTCGCCGGGGCCGTTGGACAGGAACACGCCGTCGGGGTTGCGTGACAGCACGTCCTCGGCGGTGGCGGTGGCGGGCAGAACCGTCACGTCGCAGCCCGCGTCGGTCAGCAGGCGCAGGATATTGCGCTTGATGCCGTAGTCGATGGCAACGACCTTGAACACGCCATCCGGCTTTTCGCCGTAGCCCTGCTCCCAGCGCCAGGAGGTCTGCGACCATCCGTAGCTCTGGGTCGCGCTGACGTCCTTGGCGAGATCCATGCCGACGAGGCCGGGCCACGCGGCGGCGGCCTGCTTCAGCGCGTCGATGTCGAACTGTCCGTCCGGCGAGTGGGCGATCACGGCATTGGCCGCCCCCTTCTCGCGCAGCAGCGCCGTCAGGGCGCGAGTGTCCACGCCGGACATGCCGATGATGCCGCGGGCTTTCAGCCAGGCGTCAAAGTGGCGTGCCGAGCGGTAGTTGGACGGGTCGGTGATGTCGGCCTTGACCACCACGCCGCGCACGCCCGAGGCGGAGGCCATGTTGACGGTCTCGACATCCTCGTCGTTCGTCCCCACATTTCCGATATGCGGGAAGGTGAAGGTCACGATCTGCCCGGCATAGGAGGGATCGGTGAGGATCTCCTCGTAGCCCGTCAGGGCGGTGTTGAAGCACACCTCGGCGCAGGCTTGGCCGGTCGCGCCCAGGCCCTGGCCCTCGATGACGGTTCCGTCGGCCAGAACGAGTACGGCCGTGGTCGGCGTCGCGGACCAGACGTCTGCGGTCGTCATTGTCTTGCTTTCCCGGTCGGTTCGATGACATTGTCACGGTCGACGCGCCTTGACGTTACGAGGCTTGGCTGTCAACGGTGCATCTTGCGCGGCAATCTATGGGATGCGCGCTGAGGGGTCAACTGTCAGCTTGTTAAAAATAACCTAGAAAAATCAATAATTTATATCGAGGGTCTTGGTCTCTGGCGGTTCCTGGGGTATCGCCGGCAATCCAGGTGTGGCGCAAATGGCAGGGCAAACCATGCGTGAACAGATCGATGCGGCGCTTCAGGCGGCCGTGGACAGTGACGACAAGCGACGGGCCGCGACCCTGCGGCTGGTGCTTGCCGCCGTCCGCGACAGGGAGGCGCGGGCGCGCGAAATGGGAGCCGACGGCCTGCCCGAGGCCGATGTCCTGGACATCCTCAACAAGATGGTGCGCCAGCGCGAGGAATCCGTGCGCGACTACGAGGAGGCGGGGCAGCTCGAGCTTGCCGAGCAGGAGCGCGAGGAAATGGCCATCATCGCCGAGTTCCTGCCGCGCCAGTTCGACGACACGGCCATGAAGACCGCCTGCGAGGACGTGGTGCGCGACATCTCCGCCAACGGGCTGCGCGACATGGGGCGCTGCATGAACGCGCTCAAGCAGCGCTATCCCGGCCAGATGGATTTCGTGCGCGCGAGCTGCGTGGTGAAGGACCTGTTGCGCACCGAGTAGGGCGGCGCGTTGCGTTTTCCCGCATAGTCAACAGGCCCGCGAGGCGGAAAAGCCCGGCTTCGAGGGAGCCCGTGCTCTCCCGACGTCCGCGGGATTGCGGTCTTGTTGGCGCTCCCGATATACCCATGTACCCTTTCGCCCCTGGTGTTCTCGCAAAGAGCCGGGGCCTTTCGTGTTGCGGCCCTCCGGCGCGGCGCGCCCCTCACAACGTTCGGACAAGCGGTCATGCGTTTTTCGCCCAGTCTTCTCGACGAGATCCGTGCGCGGCTTCCGCTGTCGGAAATCGTCGCGCGGCGGGTGTCGTGGGACCGGCGCAAGTCGCAGCCCGCGCGCGGCGACTTCTGGGCCTGCTGTCCGTTCCATCAGGAAAAGACGCCGAGCTTTCACGTCGACGACCGGCGCGGGCGCTACAAGTGCTTCGGCTGCGGTGCCTCGGGCGACCACTTCCGCTTCCTGACCGAAACGGAGGGCCTGGCCTTTCCGGAGGCCGTGGAGCGGCTTGCCGAACAGTCGGGCGTTCCGCTGCCCGCTCCCGATCCGCGTGAGGCTGCCCGCGCCGAACGCCGGGCCGGCCTCGCCGAGATCTGCGAGATGGCGGCCCGCTTCTTCCAGGAGCAGCTCACGCTGTCGGGAGGGGAGGCTGCCCGCGCCTATGTGGCCCGCCGGCGGCTGAAGCCCGAGACCTTGCGCGAGTTCCGCATCGGCTTTGCCCCTTCCGCGCGCGATGCGCTGAAGCGCCACCTGGTGTCGAAGGGCGTGCCGGAAGCCGACATGATCGAGGCGGGGCTGGTGATCCGGCCGGACGACGGGCGCGCCTCCTACGACAGGTTCCGCAACCGGCTGATGATCCCGATCCAGGACGACCGGGGCCGGGTGATCGCCTTCGGCGGACGGACGCTCGATCCCGACGGGCAGCCGAAATACCTCAACTCGCCGGAGACGCCGCTGTTCCACAAGGGGCAGATGGTGTTCAACTTTCACCGCGCGCGCGAACCGGCCCACAAGAGCGGGCAGGCGATCGTGGTGGAGGGCTATCTCGACGCGATCGCGGTCGCCCAGGCGGGCATGGGCAATGTGGTCGCCGCGCTTGGCACCGCCTTCACCGAGGAGCAGGTCGGACGGCTGTGGCGTCTCGCGCCCGAGCCGGTGATCTGCTTCGACGGCGATGCGGCCGGTGTCTCGGCGGCGCATCGCGCGGTCGACCGTATCCTGCCGGGGCTGAGAAGCGGTCACTCCTTCGGTTTCGTGTTCCTGCCGGACGGCAAGGACCCGGACGACCTGATCAACGAGGGCGGCATTTCCGCCTTCACGGCCCAGCTCGGCGAGGCGCGCCCGCTCATCGACGTGCTGTGGGAGCGTGAGGTGCAGGCCGCGCGCATCGACACGCCCGAGCGCCGGGCCGCGCTGGAAAAGGCCCTCGACGACCTCACGCGCACGATCACGGACGAGCGCGTGCGGCGCGGCTATCAGCTCGACATCCGCCTGCGCCTTTCCAACCTTTTCTATCAGCAGGGGCGGGCGCGGCGCGAGGGCTCGCAGAACCGGCGTGCGGGCCAGGGCGGTGCGGTGCCGTTCGGCGAGCCGGCGGCGCCGGCGCGCGGCTCCGACCTGCCCGACAGTTCGCTGTTCGGCAACGAGCGTACGTTGTGCGGCCTGTGCCTGCGTTATCCGGACCTGCTCGAACGTCATGTGGAGCGGGTGAGCAGCGCGGTTTTCGGCGACACGTTGCATGCGGGATTTCGCGACGAACTCTGCCGCATCGCCACGGATCTCGAGGACGTGCCGGTCAGCGGGTTCTATGAGACCCTCGACCAGCGCTTCTTCCAGATCCTTTCCGAGGCGCTCGACGGGCAAGCCTCCGAGGGGCAGGCGCCGGGAAGTCGCGAGGCGGCCGCGCGCGGCCAGTCGCGCTTCCGCGACCTGCTGCAGCGGCTGCCGATCCTGAGACACGATCCGCCGCCCGATTTCATCGAGGACCTGTTCTGCCACCTGCTCGACGTCCTGGAAACGCGCGCCCTGGCGGAGGATCTGGACGCGGAAATGGCGGCGCTTTCGGAAAGTCTCGACGAGACCGGCTGGGAGCGCATCCGTGCACAGTCGCAGGACCTCGCGCGGCGGCGGGAGGAATGCGCGCGCGCGGAACAGGAGCTTGCGGACCGGGCCAGGGTGATTCGCGCCGCGCGCCCGGCAAGCATGTCGGGGCTCGCTGCGGCTGCTGGCGCTCGGGGGTAGGGGCCGTTGCCGGGCCCGGGACCGCGCAAACCGTGCGTCGAATCGATTGACGGGCCACGAATCACTCTTGCGAATCCAGCCGTCTGCGCTACATAGGATCCTCAGGCAGCAAACAACGTCGCGCACGGCCGGTCATGGGACATGCGATCCCGCGAGCACCAGATGCCAACAGCGACAGGAAGTCATTGGGCTGCCCGAAAACCCTGAGGCCGGGTCCTCCGCCCGTCACCGCGTTGTCCGCGGGGATGCGTGGTGGCGTGATCCTGCGACTTGTCAAAACGAATGGCAGGGTTAAGTGGCACTTAACGGTCACCGACTAAATGTGTGAATTCAGTTCCCCCTCCGGACCGTGTCCGGTGCGCGGGGCAGGTTCGCATGTGGCCCGTCCGGATCTCGCGAAGCGGCGCGCGAGGCGGGATGAGAGGCCGGGGCGGACCGGACAGAGTTGATGAGCGACAGCGCAAGGCCCCCTGTGCGGGCCGGCGGGCCGGAGAAAAACATGGCAGCGAAAGCAACCCAGGCGGAAGACTCCCAGGAAACCCCGGGCGAGAGCTCTGACGGTCCGCTTCTGGATCTGTCCGATGCCGCCGTCAAGCGGATGATCAAGGTCGCGAAGAAGCGCGGCTACGTGACCTACGAGGAGCTCAACGAGGTCCTTCCTTCCGAGGAAGTGACGTCCGAGCAGATCGAGGACACGATGGCGATGCTCTCCGACATGGGCATCAACGTCATCGAGGAAGAAGAGGCGGAGGAAGCCCAGGCGGAGGAAAGCCAGGGTGGCGAGATCGCGGAGGTCAGCCCGACCGCCGTGACGAAGACCGCTGCCAAGGAGCCGGCCGACCGTACCGACGACCCGGTGCGCATGTACCTGCGCGAGATGGGCTCGGTGGAGCTGCTGTCGCGCGAGGGCGAGATCGCCATCGCCAAGCGCATCGAGGCCGGTCGCGAGGCGATGATCGCGGGGCTTTGCGAAAGCCCGCTGACCTTCCAGGCCATCATCATCTGGCGTGACGAGCTCAACGAGGGCAAGGTCCTCCTGCGCGACATCATCGACCTCGAGGCGACCTATGCCGGCCCCGATTTCAAGGCCGAGGGATCCGAGGACGAGAACGACGACTCGGACGACGCCGAGGAGACCTCGGGCAGCGCGACCCCGGCCCAGCCCGCTTCGGCGACCGGCAATGCCAAGCGCGAGGAAGGCTCCTCGGGCGACGGCGAGGCTCAGGGCGAGGGTGACGGCGACGGCGAGGACGACGACGAGTTCGAGGCGAATATCTCGCTTTCCGCGATGGAGGCCGAGCTCAAGCCGAAGGTTCTCGAGACCTTCGACCGCATCGCCGACGACTACAAGAAGCTGCGCCGGCTGCAGGACCAGCTCGTCGAGAACAAGCTGGCCAACAAGACGCTGTCGCCTTCCCAGGAGCGCCGTTACCGCAAGCTCAAGGAAGAGATCATCGTCGACGTGAAGAGCCTGTCGCTCAACCAGCAGCGCATCGACGCGCTGGTCGCGCAGCTCTATGACATCAACAAGCGGCTGATGGGCTACGAGGGGCGGCTTCTGCGCCTTGCCGACAGCCATGGCGTCGATCGCGGCGACTTCCTGAAGCAGTACCAGGGCAACGAGCTCGATCCGAACTGGATCCGCAAGGTCGCGAACCTTGCCTCCAAGGGCTGGAAGAACTTCGTCGCCCAGGAAAAGGAGATGATCCGGGAGCTTCGTCAGGAAATCCAGAACCTTGCGTCCGAGACGGGGCTGGAGACGGCCGAGTTCCGCCGCATCGTGTCCATGGTGCAGAAGGGCGAGCGCGAGGCGCGCATCGCCAAGAAGGAGATGGTCGAGGCCAACCTGCGTCTCGTGATCTCGATCGCCAAGAAGTACACGAACCGCGGCCTGCAGTTCCTGGATCTCATCCAGGAAGGCAACATCGGCCTGATGAAGGCGGTCGATAAGTTCGAGTACCGGCGCGGCTACAAGTTCTCGACCTACGCCACCTGGTGGATCCGGCAGGCGATCACGCGGTCCATCGCGGATCAGGCCCGCACGATCCGTATTCCGGTGCACATGATCGAGACGATCAACAAGATCGTGCGTACCTCGCGCCAGATGCTGCACGAGATCGGCCGCGAGCCGACTCCGGAGGAACTGGCCGAGAAGCTGCAGATGCCGCTCGAGAAGGTGCGCAAGGTCCTCAAGATCGCCAAGGAGCCGATCTCGCTCGAGACGCCGATCGGCGACGAGGAAGACAGCCACCTGGGCGACTTCATCGAGGACAAGAACGCGGTCCTGCCCATCGATGCCGCGATCCAGTCGAACCTGCGCGAGACGACGACCCGCGTGCTGGCCTCGCTCACGCCGCGCGAGGAGCGCGTGCTGCGCATGCGCTTCGGTATCGGCATGAACACCGACCACACGCTTGAGGAAGTCGGCCAGCAGTTCTCGGTGACGCGCGAGCGTATCCGCCAGATCGAGGCGAAGGCGCTCCGCAAGCTCAAGCACCCGTCGCGGTCGCGCAAGCTGCGCTCGTTCCTCGACAGCTAAGACCAGGGCATGGCAGCAGGCGGACCCTCCGGCCGTCCGGCATGGGGCGTGATCACCGTCTGCTGCCTGCTCGTCTCCACGACGTTCGTCCACTGCTCCAGCTCGTTTCACGGTGTCGGCTTCATTCCCGCACCCGGCTATGTCGCCAGTGTCGCGCCTCTTGCCTGGGGCGCCGGCGTTGCCGTCGGTCTCGCCTGCCTGGGGCTTGCGCTTGCCGGCGACATTGACATTTTCGACCGGCTTCCCCTCGTGCCGCCGCTCAGCCGCACGAGCAAGTGGATCGCGGTGGTTTTCGCTTTTCTGGTGCTGGGGATCGGCACGGTCGACACGGTGTCGAGCGGTCCGCCGATCGTGGCCGCCCTGACGTCCGGCAAACGAATGTCGAAGGTCTGTGCGGTAAAGGATCCGCGTGCAAAAGCCAGTCGCGGATGTTATTCGCGGATCATTCTTGCCGACCTTCCCTGGATGTATTCCCAGGTCTGCCGTCTCGACGAGACCCTGCGCGCCACGCTGGAACCCGGGTCGCATCTGATGGCGGAAGGCTACGGGACGCCCGATGGCCGGTTCATCCGGGACTTCCGGGCTGCTGTTTCACCGAACTGACGACGCTCCTTCATGCCGGATCAGGTCATGCCCTCCGATCATTCGCCCGAAAGGTCCGCGAGCCCCGCGCAAGACCGCGACACGGGTGAACGCACCGCCTCCCATTTTGATGCGAGAGCGGATAGGAGAGGGGGCATGGACACACCCGAACCCTTCTGGATGAGGTACATGGGCGCGGGCCTCGCGCTCTCGATCCTGTTGCATCTGGTGGCGGGCTATCTGCTGGTTCACGGTATCGAGGCCTCACGGACACTGCCGGCCATTCGGGAAGAACCGGTCGAGGTGACCATGGTCTCGCCGGAAGAACTGGCCGAGGCGGAGGAAAAGGCAGCCGAGGAAGAGGTCGCGCGGGAAGACGAACAGCCCGAGGCGCCGCCACCGCCCGAAGAGCAGAATCTGGAAGAGCAAAGCCCCGAAGACCGGAAAGACGAGCAGGCATCCCCCGAGACGCCGGAGGCCGAGGAAACGGCCCGGGATGCCGCGCCTGAGCCCGAACCGGAAGCAGAACCCGAGGCGGTCCCCGAGCCCGGGGCTCCCGAGGTACGGGAAGAGGAACAGACGCCGGACGAGCCGGCTTCGGAGGAGGCGGCTGAAGATCAGCCCTCGACTGATGAGCCCGCCGCATCGCCGCAGTCCCCCGGGGCGGAGGCTCCCGAGCGTCAGGATATGCGTGTCCCTCAGCCGGTGACCGAGTTCGGCGAGGAGGACAGCGGCAATCGCGAACTCGATGGCGGCAGCGCGCAGGATGCTCCCGCCAACGGGGAGGGGGAAGCCGCCGGGGAGCCGGCGGACCAGGCCGATGACGGGTCGGCGGAGGCCGCCGACGAAACGTCGGCCGAGGTCGAGGACATGCCCGAGGGGCCGGAGAATGCGGATGCTCCCGAAAACGCCGATGCGCCCGAAGCCTCGGCGCCGGAGGTTCTGGAGGCCGGTCCTTCGGACGGTGACACGGACACGCTCGGGATGCCGGCCGGAGAGCCAGGCACGGCCGCAAGCGGGGTCCCGCGCGAAAAACCCGCCGACATCGCGGAGATCGCGGCGCGGGCGCGGGTTGCCCCTGCCCAGGCCAGCCGGACCCAGGCCGTGCCGGACGACCAGTTGCCGCCGGGCGTTTCCGTTCCCGGCTCCGGGATCGGCCAGTCGGGCGGGCGGATCCTTTCCCATGCCGTGTCAAACGACCCGCGCGTCCGCACAGCCATGCGTGGAATGTCGCGCGTGATGCGTGCCGCTTCCTTGTGCACGACCGAACTTAAGAGTCAGTTGCAGATGGCGACGCCGTCCTACAACGCCGACATCCTGCCCTCGTTCCGTCAGCTCGAGGGCAATGTGCTGCAGCCGCGCCGGGCGGCGTTCCGTGCCGCCGGGCAATGGTACGAGCTCTCCTTCCGCTGCGAGCTCAATCAGCAGATCACCCGCGTCGAGCGCTTCAGCTTCCGGGTCGGTGCGCCCATCCCGCGCTCCCAGTGGCGCGAGCGCGGCTTTCCGCTCAACTGAGACGGCGTTCAGCGGGCGAGGTCGTCGAGGATCGGGCAGTCCGGCCGGTCGTCGCCGTGGCAGCATTCGACCAGTCGTGAGAGCGTGGCGCGCATGGACTGGAGCTCGGCGATCTTGCGATCCACCTCGCGGATCTTCTCCTGTGCGACGCGCTTCACGTCGGCGCTGGCGCGCTGCTCGTTGTCGTAGAGGGAGAGCAGCGCGCGGCATTCCTCGATGGTGAAGCCGAGCCCACGGGCGCGCTGCACGAAGCGCAGCCGGTGCACGTCCTCCTCGGAATAGTCGCGGTAGCCGTTGGCCGCGCGTGCCGGGCGCACAAGCGCGATGTCCTCGTAGTAGCGGATCGTCTTGGCCGGCAGCTCGGAGCGCGCGGCCGCCTCGCCGATGTTCATCGTGACGGTCTCCTGTTCCTGTTTTTCCTATCTGATCCTTCCTGTAACTGGAAGGTCAAGGGGCGTTGCCAACCGCCCAAACGGTGGACAGCCGGGAAACGGCTGCAAGGAAGGGCTGTGGTGGCGAGGATCGGCTTGATAGGGTGGCCTGAACCCGTGCTTTAAAGGTGCGGCGGGAACCTGTGTCCATCGCTGTCGCGCGCTATCATCCGGAGACCGACATGATCTTTCTTCGTTCCTATTCGCCCTTCCTGCTCAGCGTGTTCCGGATCATGGCCGGGGCGCTCTTCCTCCAGCACGGCACGAGCAAGTACCTGAGCCTGCCCGTGACGCAGATGTCCGGCGTTTCGCCGATGACCATGGGTGGTGCCGCCGGCATCATCGAACTGGTCTGCGGCGCACTGATCGTGCTGGGCCTGTTCACGCGCCCGGCCGCCTTCCTCGCCTCCGGCACGATGGCGGTCGCCTATTTCATGGTCCACGCGCCGCAGAACTTCTATCCGATCCTCAACGGTGGCGAGCTGGCCGCGCTCTACTGCTTCTCCTTCCTCTACCTCGCTGCCGCCGGCCCCGGTCCGCTCAGCATCGACCGCCTGCGCGGCGCGGCCTGAAACTGAACCCTGGAGGAGGCCGGCATGAAGGTCATCGTCGTCGGGGCCGGGATCTCCGGCCTGTCCACCGCCTGGTCGCTCGCGAAGGCGGGGGCCGAGGTGACGCTTCTCGAGCAGGGGAGCGCCATCCCCAGCCCCATGTCGGCCTCCGGCGACCAGCACCGCATCATCCGCCGCGCCTATGGCGGACAGACCGGCTACCAGAGGCGTATCGGCGAGGCCTATGAGGCCTGGGACGAACTGTGGTCGGATCTGGGCGAGAAGCATCTGGTCGACACCGGGTTCCTGCTCGTCTCCCAGACGGGCGCGGACCAGTCGATCGCCTTTCGCGACAGCCTGGAGGCCGGAGGGTACCCGGTCGAGCGGATGAGTGCGGGAGAGGCGGTCGCACGCCACCCGTATCTCGACCCGGACACGGTGCATTCGGCCGCCTTCAGTCCCGAGGGCGGTGTGCTGCTGTGCCGGCGCATCGGCAGCGGGATTGCCTCATGGCTGCGCGACGCCGGCGCCGTGGTGCGCGACAACGCCCGCGTGGTCGCGCTTGACCGGGATGCGGCGAGCGTCCGGCTCGAGACCGGCGAGGAGCTTTTGGCCGACCGGCTGGTGGTGACCGCCGGTGCCTGGGTGCTCAAGCTCCTGCCGGAGCTTGGCCGTCATCTCACCGGCTATCGAACGGCGGTGGCCTACCTGAGGCCGCCCGAGGACCTGCGCGCCGCCTGGGAGGCCTCGCCGGTGCTTCTCGACACCGGCGGCACGGTGGACGGCTACGTGCTGCCGCCCGTGGCGGGAACCGGGCTCAAGGTTGGGGCCGGCCTGCATAAGGTGAAATCGGGAGACGCCGATGCCCGGCGCGTGCTGGAGCCCGGTGAGGGCGAGCGGTTGCGCGGTCTCTTCTCGCCGCCCTTTGCCCGCATCGATGAGTATGCGGTGGAGGACGTGGTCACCTGCGCCTACACCTTCACGCGGGACGAGCATTTCTTCCTGGAGGCGGGCGCGCGCAGCCTCGTGGTGTCGGCCTGCTCGGGGCACGGCTACAAGTTCGGAGCCGCGGTCGGGCGCCGGGTCGCGCAAGGGGTGCTGAGCGGCGACGCGGCCGGCTTGCGCCAGTGGTTGGAGGCGCGCGACTGAGCGCGCCTCGCTCTTGTCGATTGCTGAAATCCGTGATCAGCGTCCGGCGAAGCTCATGCGGCTCATGACGTCATCCTTCAGCACGAAGCGGTGCCAGAGGGCTGCGAGCACATGCAGCGTGATCAGCACGATAAAGACCGGCTTGAGTGTCTCGTGGAGCTCGCCGGAGATATGAACGCCGCCGTACCACGCCACCAGCCCGGTGACGGGAGCCGCCAGCAGCAACGCATAGAAAAGCGCGTAGGTCGCTCGCATGGCCAGAAGCAGCGGTGCAGCCAGGGCGGGGGCGGGCGGTGCGGCGCGCGTCAGGCGCAGGGCGAGGCGGGCGAGTGTGAGCGCGAGAACGGCGACGCCGACCCAGATGTGCAGATTGCCCATCAGCCAGACGAGCGTGGACGGGATCTCGCCGTCACGCAGCGTGTGCCCGTAGTCCTTGATCGATTCCCCGAACACGAGCTGGAAGATGATCAGGGCGGCAATGATCCAGTGCAGCAGGACCTGGGACGTGGAATAGGCCGCGGGCGCGTCGGCGATGCCCGCGCGGTCTGAAATTTCACTCATGGCTACCTCGCAAGAGAAGGATGGCTGGTGTCTCGCTCCGCCCGCCCGTCCCGGCCGGCGCAGCGACAATACTCGCATTTGTTCGCAAGTATGTACCGGTCCTGTCGCAAGATGTAACCGGCGCAGGGAAAGTGCGGTGAAAACGTAAAAAAGCCCGCGCGACAGGCTCGCGCGGGCTTTGGAGCGTCCATGATCCGTGGGTGTGGGCGGATGCTAGCCGGCCCGCCCCTTCTCCACCAGATCGCGGATGAATCGCGGAAGCGCGAAGGCGGCCGCGTGGACCTCCGGCGTGTAGTAGCGGGTCTCGAGGCCGGCGGCGGTGAAACGCTCGTCCAGCGTCTCGAGCGACACGCGGCGCAGGTCCGGATTGTCGCTTGCCCAGCCAAGGGCCATGTGCCCGCCGAAGTAGGTCGGGATGGCGGCGATATAGGCGCCCGCATCCTTGTAGATGGATGTGAAATGCCCGATCGAGGAAACGAGTTCGTCCGGCTGCAGGAAGGGGACACCGTTCTGGGTCACCAGAACGCCGCCCGGCTTCAGGCAGCGGTGGACGCCGGCGTAGAACTCCCTGGTGAAGAGCACCTCGCCGGGGCCGTCCGGGTCGGTGCTGTCCACCAGCACCACGTCGAAACGGCGATCCGTCTCGGCGACGAAGCGGGCTCCGTCGGCGATAACGAGATCGAAGCGGTCATCGTCGAAGACGGGGGCGTTGAACTCGCCGAACTGCTCCCGGGAGAAATCGACGACCGCGCTGTCGATCTCGACCTGGGTAAGGCGCTCGATGCCCTTGTGCTTGAGCGCCTCCTCGGCCATGCCGCAGTCGCCGCCGCCGACAATGAGCACCTCGCGCGCCGCGCCATGGGCGAGGATCGGCACATGGGCCATCATCTCGTGGTAGATGAACTCGTCGCCGGTGGTCACCTGGGTGATGCCATCGAGCATCAGCACCTTGCCGAACACCGGATTGGTGAACAGCACGAGATCCTGATGCTCGGACCGGCTCTGGAACAGGATGTCCTCGCAGTCGTACTGAACCTGCACGCCGGGATAGAGCGTTTCCGCGAAAATCAGCCCCTGGCTCATTCCACCTCCTTGCCGCGCAGCAATTCGCTGACGGCGGTGCGCCCGGGACGGAAGGCCCGCCTCAGCACCTCGACGCAGGCCTCGGGCCTGGCGTCGCCACACATGAAGACGTCGAAGGCGGCATAGCCGGCCTCGGGCCAGGTATGCACCGAGATGTGGCTTTCCGCGAGCACCGCGACACCGCTCACGCCCTCGGGCTGGAACGGATGCAGATGAATGTGCAGCAGTGTCGCCCCCGACTCCGTGACGCAGGTCCGCAACGCTTCCTCGATATAGGGAAGGTCGTCCAGACGCTCGGCGTCATAGAGGTCGATGATAAAATGCGCGCCCGCGCAACGAATGCCGTCCTTCTCGATGAAGTGATCGAGGCGGTCGACCTCCGCGGCAGTGCGGGGTGCGGTTCGTGTCGTGTCTTCCGTATGGGTGGTGCTTCTCGGCTCGCCGTAGGCGGACAGGGTCCGCTCGTCACCGGCATGAGCCTCCAAGTCCATCCCCAATTGGAAGAGGCCGTCGTCAGACATGGCGGTCTCCCCAACCAGCAGATGAAACCCGGGGTTATCCCGAAGGCCCTTCGTATAAGGCCCGATTCGGGGAAATTCAATGGCCGTGAATGAAAAAAGAGCGAAAACACCCTCGAGAACGCAAGAAGATCTCAAGGTTTTTTGAAGAGCCGGCTAATAATATCCGAAATCGTTAGCCGGAAAATAATTCCGGCCGTCGCGCGTATCCGCTGCCGGAGTGCGCGCGACGGCCGGTTGTGTGCTGCTTTACTGCTTCAGTTCCCAGCTCACGTTTACCCGGATCGAAAGCTCGCTCTCGCCTGCCTCGATGGGGGCAGGGGCCGCGGCATCGGCGCCCTTGAACTCGGCGCGGGCCATCATCATCACCGGCCGGGGGCCGTGGTCCTGCTCGTTGATGGACAGCACCCGGCCAAGCTCGACGCCGGCCGCCTCGGCGTAGAGCTTTGCCTTGCGCATGGCGTCGGCCATGGCCTCCTTGCGCGCCTCGTCCTTGAGCTTGCCAGCCTCGCTGACGATGAAGCTGACGCCGCCGATCTGGTTGGCGCCGTCGCGCACCATGACGTCGAGCAGCCCGCCCAGCTTGGAGAGATCGCGCACACGCACGTTGACCGAGTTGGAGACGCGGTAGCCGACCAGCTCCTGGCGGTACTCCTGGGGATCGGAGCTCTTCACGCGGGCATAGCGCGGCGAGACATTGAAGCCGGAGGTCTGGATGTCGCGGGCCTCGATGCCGGCTTCCTTGATCCGCGCGACGACCTCGGCCATTGCGGTGGAATTCGCGGTCATCGCCTCGGCCGCCGTGTCCGCGTCACTGACGACGCCGCTGGAGACCATCGCCATGTCCGGAGCGGCGGTGACGCTGCCCTCGCCGGCGATGTCGATCGTGGCGACACGGGGCTCCTCGGCCAGGGCGGGGCCGGTCGCCGACAGGGCAAGCGGGAGAGCGGCAAGCCCGGCGATTGCGGCAAGTCGGGCAATTCCCGATGCGCGCGAGGTCGTGTGGCGGGGTGCAAGCGGCAGCGTCTTCATTACGTCTCTCCGGTCGAAAATGGCTTTGTTCACGGGCGGTTGCCCTGGAGGCCAAACCCTAGACCGGCAAATGCGGCACCCGCATGACGTGCGCTTGAAACGGCTTCAGGGGAACGGTTCGTCCACTTCGTCGGGGTCGAGCGCCACGGGATCGCCCACCTCGCCATCGGCGGATAGCAGCACGGCGACCGGTCGGGAGGCGGGAAATTGCGCGCAGATGATGAGCACCATCACCGTGAGCGGCACGCAGAGCACCATGCCCGTAACGCCCCAGATCGCGCCCCAGAGGCTCAGCGACAGCATGATGACCAGGCCGGACAGGTTCAGGCTGTTGCCCATGAGGCGCGGCTCGACCAGGTTGCCGATGGCGAACTGGATGGCCCCGAGGCCGACGCTGATCACCAGAAAGGGCGTCAGGCTGTCGAAATAGACCAGCGAAAGAAGGCTCGGAAACACCACCGCCGTCAGCGAGCCTATGGTGGGAATGTAGTTGAGCAGGAACGCGATGAAGCCGAAGAGCGCCGCGTAGGGAAGTCCCAGAAGTGTCAGCAGGCCGGCGGTGAGAAGCCCCGTGAGCACGCTCACGCCGGTCTTGATGCCGAGGTAATGACGCAGGGCGTCCGTGATGCGGCGCCGGATGTGGAAGGCGAGGCGCGCCTGGTCGGACGTGGCGAAGAGACGGCGCATCTTCCGGTCGAACGTCGACTGTTCCAGCAGCAGGAACAGAACATAGATGAACACCAGCGACGCGGATCCCGCGACGGTGGTCAGGGCGTTGGCTCCGGCGGTGATGGATCGGTTGAGGAAGTTGTCGGGCAGCAGGTCGCGCAGCTCGATGGGGTCGGCGAGCCCAAGCTTGTGGGAATAGGTGCTGAAGAGGCTTTCAAGCCGGGCCTGGTAGACCGGTGCGTCGCCGGCAAGCTCGGTCAGATTGGCAGTGACGATGTCCACCACGACGATGGAAATGCCGAAGATCACCGCGATCGCGGCGGTCACGGCCAAGACCCTGGGAGGACGCAGCGGCCCGAGCGGCAGGGCGCGGATGCCTTCCGCGAGGGCGGTGATGAGATACCACACCAGCAGCGCTATGATGAAGGGGAGCAGCAGCGATCGTCCGACCACAAGCAGCCAGCCGACAAGGGTGACGCAGACCAGGGTCAGGGTCAGTACGATCGGAAAGCGCGGCATTGTCCTGCGAATCCTGTTCTGCCCTGCGGGCATCGTCGCATGTCGATCCCTTCGAAGGTCGTGCGGAGTTTCCGCCAAGCCATGCAGGAGGTCCGGGGCAAGGTCAAGCGTGGGCGCGCGTCCGGTGGTGTCTGGACCCGCTGCCCGCCTGAACCGTGGGGAGAGGCGCGCGCCCGCTTGCATGGCGGTAAAGGGGTGATATACGAAGAAGGTGCCGGGCCGGACAGGTTGCGCCGGGTGCCGGATCACGCGTCATGAGGGGCGTGGTGCGGGACGCGGGGTTCTGGACGCGGTGCCGGTACAACCGTTCCGTCGGAACGCCTTGCGGCGTGTCGACCGGATGCGACGGGCCTGTAGCTCAATGGTTAGAGCCGTCCGCTCATAACGGATTGGTTGCAGGTTCGAGTCCTGCCGGGCCCACCACCTCCCTACAGTCAGTCTTGCGCTGTGAAACCTGGTGTGTTCGGGCACGCGGCCGTGTGCGGCGGGGGCTCGCTGTTTCGGGGATCCCCAGGGCGTCGTCCCCCGGAAAACCCGCCGCGTCGAAATTGAGGCGTGGTCCCGGCCGGCGCGGGACCGCCGTCCGGGCCGTTCATGAATGCCGGTGATCGTGCCGTCGTGGGACGGCCTTTTCAGCTCTCGATCAGTTCGAGCACCAGTCCGTCGCCAGGGTTGCGCAGGTAGGCGATACGCTTGCCCTTGTTCGGACCGGCGTCGATGACGACGACCTCTCCGAGCAATTCCAGTGACCACGCGAAGCAGTCCTTGAGCGTCGCGTCGATATCATCGACATCGAAGCCCAGATGAAGCGAGCCGAGGTCGCAGGGACGCGGGCGGAAGTCGCCACGCGCCGATGGACCAGAGTAGCACAACAACTCCAGCGTTGCCGCGCCGTTGCGCATATAGGCGATTTCGACCCTGGCGTCCGGAACGCCGATGACACGTGAGATCAGGTCGGGGTTCCTAGGCGCGCGGGAGATGGTTTCAAATCCGAAGAGCTCGCGAAACATCTTCTCGGCGCGATCGAGGTCGGCCACCGTAATGCCGGTGTGGTTGAGCGTGACAGGCATGCGGATCTTCCTTTTTAGCAAATGGCGAAGACGTGCGACCGCCGGCGGCGGCTCGGGGGGAGAGCCAGGGCCGCCGGCGGGGTCGGAACCGGTACGGAGGCCCCGGTTCCGGACGCTTCTGCGGCCCGGGGGCCGCACCCTGACCTCAGGAGGCCAGCAGCAACGGTGCCTCGATGAAGGACTTCAGACGCTGGAGAAGCCGGGCGCCCACTGAGCCGTCGATCGCCCTGTGGTCCACGGACAGGGTGAGCCGCAACCGCCGCACCTCCACGGCCTGGCCGTTGTGCAACGCCAGTTCGCTTTCGATCGTCCCGACGGCGAGGTTCATGCTCTGGGGGGGATTGATGATCGCGGAGAAGGCACTGACCCCGAACATGCCGAGGTTCGAGATCCCGGCGAGCCCGCCGGAGTACTCCTGCGGCGAGAGCTTTCCGGCCCGGGCACGTTCGATTGCCTCGCGCGCGGCGGAGGAAAGCGCACCGGGCGAGAGACGGGCGGCATCGCGCAGGATGGGCGTTATCAGCCCGCCTTCCAGAGCGACCGCCAGGCCGATGTCGACGCTCGTGTGGCGAACCAGCCCTTCCTCGCTCCATGTCACCATTGTATCCGGGGTGGCGGCGATGGCCAGCGCATATGCCTTCATGACCAGGTCGTTGACGGTGACCTTCGCCTCCGAGCCCGAGGAGGCCAGAGCCTCATTGAGCGTCCGGCGCATGTCGAGCAGCGCATCCGCGTCGCAGCGGATCTCGAGATAGAAGTGCGGCACCGTCTGCTTGGCCTCGACCAGGCGTGCGGCAATGGTGCGCCGCATGGCACCGTGCGGTTCCACGCAGGCCGAAGCTGCGGCCATGTGCATGACCGTGGCAGGAGCGGCGGCCTCTCCGGCGGCGGCAGTCGGGGCCTGCGTCTCCTCGCGAACCTGCCGCTCGGCCGCCTCGCGAATGTCGGCGGCCAGAATCCGTCCCTTCGGCCCGGTTCCCCTCAGTCCTTCGGTCTCCACCGACATTTCCCGGGCAAGCCGTCTCGCGAGTGGCGAAATGCGCCGGAGCGGCCGGTCCTGGATGTCCTGACCGCCGACATCCTCTTGCAATGGGGAGGTCGCGTCGGAGGACATCCCGGCCGCAGCCGGGGGCTCCGTCGTTGCCGGCGGCGCGGCACTCGCGCCCGCGCCGATGATGCCGATCGGGGTCTCCACCGGAACGTCGTTGGTGCCGCCGGGCACCAGGATCTGCTCCAGAACGCCGTCGGCGGGAGCCTCGATGTCCATGGCGGCCTTGTCGGTCTCCAGCTCCGCAAGGACATCGCCCTGCTTGACGGCGGTGCCGGGCTCGACGTGCCAGCACACCAGCTTGCCGGTGGCCATGTCCGGCGAGATCGCCGGCATCAGGATATTGACGGTCATGGCTCAGGCCTCCGCAAGATCGCGGTGGCACATGCGGCGCACGGTTTCGGCGATTCCGGCCGCGCTCGGCATGACCTCGCGCTCGAGGCGGTCGTTGTAGGGCATGGGCACTTCCGCCGCGCCCATCCGCTCCGCCGGTGCGTCGAGCCAGTCGAAGGCCTCCTCGGTGATCTGGGCGGCGATTTCCGCCCCGATGCCGCCGGTGCGCCATGCCTCGTGAACGACAAGGCAGCGACTGGTCTTCTTCACGGAGCGGACGAAACACTCCATGTCGAGCGGCCGCAGGCTGCGCGGGTCGATGACCTCCACGCTGATGCCCTCGCGGGCAAGGGTCTCCGCGGCCGAAAGCGCGCGTTCGACCATGGCAAGCGTTGCGATGACGGTGATGTCCATTCCCTCGCGCTTGACGTCGGCCTTGCCGATCTCGATTTCGTAGGGGGCCTCGGGAACCGGAGAGGCACCTCCGAGATAGAGCAGCTTGTGTTCCAGAAAGACGACCGGATTGTCGTCACGTATGGCCGCAATCATCAGACCCTTGGCGTCATACGCGGTCGAGGGGGCGAGCACCGTCAACCCGGGAACATGGGCGAACCATGCCTCGAGGGACTGGGAGTGCTGGGCAGCCAGCCGGATGCCGCCACCCTGGGGGCCCCGGAACACCACGGGGACCGATGCCTTGCCGCCCAGCATGAAGCGCAGCTTGGCGGCCTGGTTGACGATGGGGTCCATCATGAAGGTGACGAAGTCGAAGATCTGGATTTCCGCGATCGGTCGCCGGCCGGAGAGGGCCGCGCCGACGGCCGAGCCTGAAATCACGCCTTCCGAGATCGGTGTGTTCATGACGCGTTCGGGACCGAACCTATCGAAGAGACCGCGCGTCACGCCGAAGGTGCCGCCGACGGGGCCGACATCCTCGCCCATGAGAAAGACCGTGTCGTCGCTCTCGATGGCCTGGGCGATCGCCTCGCGAAGGGCCTCGGTGTAGGTGATGGCTCGGCTGCCGGGCGCCGGGGGAGGTGGTGGCATGCGCCGGGGCGCCAGAACCTTGTCGAACAGCATCGGCAGTTCCGGCTCGGGGAGGTTTTCCGCCTTCGTGATCGCGGTCTCGATCACATCGGACGCCTCCTGCTCAAGGGCGGCGAAGGCTTCTCCGTCGATGTCCCACTCCTCGGAGAGACAGCGCGCGAGACGTGTCAAGGGGTCCTCGTCGAGCCACTTCCGAACTTCGTCGTCGGTACGGTAGCCGAGCAGGTTTCCACGCACCGAATGGTCGCCGTGGCGATAGGTCAGCCCCTCGATCAGGGTTGGCCCCTCGCCGGCGCGCGCCCGGGCGAGCGCCTCGGCCACGGCGGCATAGACGGCAACCGGGTCGTTGCCGTCGATCCTTTCTCCCGGGATCCCGTAGGACGCGGCACGTGCGGCGACCGAGCCGCCCGCCGTTGCCTGTTCGAAGGGGGTCGACATGCCGTACAGGTTGTTTTCGCAGAAGAAGACGATGGGCAGCTTCCACAGGGCGGCAAGATTGAGCGCCTCGTGGAAGATGCCCTCATTGGAGCCGCCATCGCCGAAGAAGGCGATGCCCGCGTCGTCCGAGCCGCGCTGCTTCGCGGCAAGCGCGGCTCCCACGCCGAGACCCATCGACGCGCCCACGATGCCGTTCGCGCCAAGGATGTTGAGCTCGACGTCGGCAACGTGCATGGAACCGCCGATGCCGCCGCAGATTCCGCCGAGCTTCCCGCAAAGTTCCGCCATCATGCCGTCGATGTCGGCGCCCTTGGCGATGCAGTGCCCGTGACCACGATGATGGGTGGTGATGAAGTCGCTTCGACGCAGGGGAAGGCAGGCGCCGGCCGCGATCGCCTCCTGCCCGGCCGAGGAGTGTGCGGTACCCTTGATGACGCCGGTCTTGAAGAGTTCTTCGGTGCGTACCTCGAAGCGACGGATCCGCAGCATGGTGCGGGCCAGGGTGAGCATGTCCTCGCGCGTGGGCGCGGGGACGTTGCGGTTGAGGGGCTTGGGCATGTTGTTGCCGACAGGCAGCGGCTTGCTGCCGCCGGCAGCGGTGCGGGCTTTTGTTGCCACGTTTTTTCCTCCCGGGGATACCTGACCGCTCCCGGCAGGGGGCGACCGTTTCGCAGGAAGGCAATCACGTTCGCGGGCTTCCGACAAAATCAAAGCGGATATGTCGGAAATAACAAAAAGTTATGTCTGGGCTTCAAGGATCAGCAAAATATATGTCTTTCGCGCTCATCCGCCGGTTCAGTCTTCCGGTGGCAACTCGGCCGTTGCCCACAGTTCATCCTTCACAAGACGGCGGGCACGGCTGATGACCAGATCGGAAAAGACGCGCATGGCGGCGGTGCGAGGACGGTCGCGGGAGGTCGCGATCACCCAGGGCCACGTGGCGCCGGTTATCGGGGCGATGGAAATGTCGCCGCGCATGTAGGCCTGGTGGCAGGCGCTGTAGGGAAGGATGCTGTGCAGGCCGCCGCGAGACACCAGGTCGATGATGATCGAGTTGGTTTCGACGATGACCGGCGGATTTGGGGAGGCCCCGGAGGGGGACAGAAGGTCCTCGACCACGCGACGGAGTCCGTTGGGGGAGGGGGTCAGAACGAGGTCGAGCCCGGCCAGGTCCGCACTGGGAACGGGGGAGCCCATTTTCAGCCCTGCCGCGGCGGAGGACAGCAGCACCAGCCCCTCCGAGCAAAGGGCCTGACGGTTCAGGCCGCGCGAGGCACCGTGGTCGGAATAGATCGCCAGATCCACATGGCGGGTGACGAGTTCCTCGCGCACGTTGATCGAGACGCCTTCGTGGATTTCCAAGTCTACCTGGGGATGAAGCCGATGGAACTCCGCCGCGACATCGGCGATCAGCAGGCCCCGAAGGGAGTAGGCGGATGAAATGCGCAGGGATCCGGCCGGGCGGGTCTCTGCGGCGATGATGTCTTCCTTGATGAGTTCAACGTTCTGCATCAGGGCGCGGACGTGGTCCGCAAGCTTCTGCCCGGAAGGGGTGAGGGCGACACCGCGCGGCCTTCTGTCGACAAGCTGCGTGCCGAGTTCCTCCTCCAGCAGCTGTACCTGCCTGCTGAGCGCCGGCTGGGAGACGTTCGCCCGCTCGGCCGCATGAGTGATGTTGAGCGTGTTCACCACATGCATGAAATACTCGAGCTGCCTGATCTTCACGCGAATTCCTCCCTGTTCGCCGTCTCCAGATCAATGTTTTTTGGTTATGTCTTGCATGTCAATTATCTATTTTACACATGTCTTGGCCGTGCCTAGCGTTTGTCGGGCAGGGTGAACGGCCGTCTTCGAGGCCAGACACCCGAGCCAGGAGCGCAAGTATCGGGAGCACTGCGCATCCCTCGCAACAATGACCGCAACACTGCCTCCGCGGCAGGGAGACCGAGGATCTTCCTGTCCGGTCGAGGGGAACTTGCGCCTTGTCGCGGGACTGAACACTTCGGGAGGAAACATCATGAACAAGCTTTACGGTGGCGTGCTGGCCCTCATGGCGGGCACTGTCCTGACGACACCTGCCCTCGCGGACGAGGAGCAGGTGCGCATCGCCCTGATGACCGACCTTGCGGGAGCGACGGCGGACTATGGCGGCCAGGGGGCCAGCGAGGCCGTGAAAATGGCCATCGAGGACTTCGGTGGCACGCTGAACGGCAAGCCGATCCACGCCGACTTCATCGACCATCAGAACAAGCCGGACATCGCGGTCACCAAGGCACGCGAGGCTTTTGACAACGGCACCGACATGGTGATCAACCTGTCGAACTCCGCTGCGGCGCTGGGCGTCATGGAAATCGCCGAAGCCAAGGACAAGGTCGTGGTCGTCACCGGAGCCGGTTCGGACCGGATCACGGGTGATGCCTGTTCGACGAATGCCGTACACTTCGCCTTCAACTCCTATTCGCTGTCGAATTCGCCGGTGAAGGCGCTTGCGGCGAAAGGCGTCGGCAACTGGTATCTGATCGTCTCGGACTTCGCCTATGGCCTGTCGGTCGAGGCCGCGGTGACCGGTGCCATCGAAGCCGCGGGCGGAACCTTGAGCGGGAGCGTCAAGCATCCCGCCTTCATGGCAAGCGACTTCTCCTCCTACGCGCTGCAGGCGATCTCCTCGGGAGCCCAGGTCATCGGCCTGTCCAATTCCTCGTCGGACACGACCAACACGATCCGCGCGCTCAAGGAGTTCGGTCTCGGCGGCGACCAGCAGATGGTGGCCTTCACGCTGCTCATCAACGAGATCGACGGGCTGGGTCTCGACCAGGCATCCGGCCTTCTCTTCGCCGACGGGTTCTACTGGGACCGGACGGATGCGACCCGGGAGTGGTCCAAGCGGTTCTACGAGCGCGTCGGCAAGATGCCGAACATGGTGAACGCTGGCGACTACTCCGGCACGCTGCACTATCTGCGCGCCGTCGAGGCGGCTGGGACCACTGACGCCGACGCCGTCCTGGCCAAGATGCACGAGATGCCGATCAACGACATGTTCGCGGAGAACGGCAAGATCCGCGAGGACGGCATGATGGTCCACGACATGTATCTGGTGCAGGTCAAGACGCCGGAGGAGTCGCAGTACGATTGGGACTACCTGAAGGTTCTCGAGACCATTCCGGCTTCCGAGGCCTTCCTGCCGCTCGACCAGAGCAAGTGCCCGCTGGTTGGCAAGGGCTGAGTTCCGGTCCATGGCCAACATTCTGGAAACGTTAGGACTCTGCAAGGAGTTCCGCGGGTTCCGGGCGGTTGACGATGTGTCCTTGCGGGTCCGGGAGGGCGATATTCATGCCCTCATCGGACCCAATGGGGCCGGCAAGACAACCGTCTTCAACCTGCTGACGAAGTTCCTGCCCCCGAGCGCGGGCAGGATCGTTTTCGACGGGCGTGACATCACCGGAAAGAAACCGGCGGAACTCGCGCGGCAGGGGCTGGTGCGCAGCTTCCAGATCTCCGCGACCTTTCCGCATCTCACCGTTCTGGAGAATGTGCGTGTCGCCCTGCAGCGGCGTCTGGCACCAACCTATGCCTTCTGGCTTTCCGGAAGCACGCTTTCGCGGCTCGACGGACGGGCGCTCGAGCTTCTGGAGCAGGTCGACATGCAGGACTTCGCCAAGGTGAAGGCCGCCGATCTTCCCTACGGGCGCAAGCGCTCCGTCGAGATTGCCACCACGCTGGCCATGGAGCCGCGACTGATGCTTCTCGACGAGCCGACGCAGGGCATGGGGCATGAGGACGTGGAGCGGGTGACCCAACTCATCAAACGGGTCTCGGCGGGCCGCACGATCCTGATGGTCGAGCACAACATGAAGGTCGTTTCGGGCATCTGCGACCGGATCTCGGTGCTGCAGCGTGGCGCGCTGCTGGCCGAAGGGACCTACGACGAGATCTCCGCCGATCCACGCGTGCTCGAGGCCTACATGGGCAGCGAAACCGAACTGGAGGGGGCGTACTGATGGGTGACACTGTCCTGTCCCTGAAGGGAGTGAACGGCTGGTACGGCGAAAGTCATGTGCTGCACGGCGTCGATCTCGATGTCCGCCGTAGCGAAGTGATCAGCCTGATCGGGCGCAACGGCGCGGGCCGCACGACCATCCTGCGGGCCATCATGGGTCTTCTCGACCGGCGAGACGGCGTTCTGGAGGTGAGGGGGCGGGACATGAGCTCGACGCCCGCCTACCGCATCGCCAGGGCCGGACTCGGATATTGCCCCGAGGAGCGCGGGATCTTCTCCTCGCTGACCTGCGAGGAAAACCTGATGCTTCCGCCAGTCACGCGGACGGATGGCGGCATGGCCATGTCGCTCGACGAGATCTACGCGATGTTTCCCAATCTCAAGGAGCGGGCGCAGAGCCCGGGCACGAGACTGTCGGGTGGTGAACAGCAGATGCTTGCCATCGCGAGGATCCTGCGTACCGGCGCCGACATCCTCCTGCTCGACGAGATTTCGGAAGGGCTCGCCCCGGTGATCGTCCAGACGCTCGCGCGCGTGATCCAGGATCTCAAGGCACGCGGGTTCACCATCGTCATGGTCGAGCAGAACTTCCGCTTCGCGGCACCGCTTGCCGATCGCTTCTTCATCATCGAGCACGGCCGGGTGGTCGAGACGATCGAGCAATCCGCTCTCGACGCGCGCGCCGATGACATCCGCACGTATCTGGGAGTGTGACCATGCCCGAGATCTTCGGCGTTCCCGCCCCCGTGCTCTACGGCCAGCTTCTTCTGGGGCTCGTCAACGGCAGTTTCTATGCTCTTCTGTCGCTTGGCCTGTCCCTGATCTTTGGCCTTCTGAACATCGTGAACTTCGCTCATGGCACGATGTACATGCTGGGCGCGTTTCTGGCCTATCTGCTGCTCAACCCGCTCGGGCTCGGCTACTGGTGGGCCATAGTTCTGGTGCCGCTTATGGCGGCAGGCATCGGCATCGTGGTGGAGCGCACCATCCTGCGCCGTATCTACAAGCTCGATCACATCTACGGGCTGCTCGTCACCTTTGGCCTGACGATGATCATCGAGGGGCTCGTGCGGGTCTACTTCGGGGTTTCGGGCCTGCGCTACTCGGTGCCCGCCCTGCTTCACGGCATGGTCGATCTCGGCTTCATGCGCCTGCCGGTCTACCGGGTGTGGGTCATCGTCGCCGCATTGGGGCTGTGCCTGTTCACGTGGCTCGTGATCGAGCGCACCCGCCTGGGCGCCACGCTGCGCGCAGGCACCGAGAACTCGAAGCTGGTGCAGGCCTTTGGCGTCAACGTGCCCCTTCTCGTGACGCTCGTCTTCGGCTGGGGCGTCGCGCTGGCCGCCTTTGCGGGCGTTCTGGCGGCACCGCTGATGCAGCTTACCCCGCAGATCGGACACTCGATCATCATCACCGTCTTCGGCGTCGTTGTGATAGGAGGCATGGGGTCCATCCTCGGGTCCATCGTGACCGGGGTCGGGCTTGGCCTCATCGAGGGGCTCGCAAAGGTCTACTACCCCGAAGCCTCGTCCACCGCGATCTTCGTCCTGATGATACTGGTCCTGCTGGTGCGCCCGCATGGCCTGTTCGGAAAGCAGTGAGCCAGGCCATGATCTCCTATCGCAATCTCCTCATGCTTTGCGGGCTTGCCGCGCTTGTCGCGGCACCAGCCTTCATCTACCCGATGCTGGTCGTGAAGCTTCTGTGCTTCGCCATCTTCGCCTCGGCCTTCAACCTGATGCTCGGATACACGGGGCTGCTTTCGTTCGGCCACGCGATGTTCTTCGGATCGGCCGGCTATGCGCTGGGTGTGACGACGAAATATCTCGGCTGGACACCCGAACTCGGGTTGGTCGCCGGTGTCGCGGTGGCGGCTCTGATCGGCTTCCTCGCCGGATCCGTGGCGATCCGGCGACAGGGCATCTACTTCGCCATGATCACGCTGGCCATATCCCAGCTCATCTATTTCGTCGCGATGCAGATGGACTGGACCGGACGCGATGACGGCTTCCATGGCATTCCGCGGGGCAAGCTGTTCGGCGTGATCGATCTCCAGGACGACCTTGCTCTGTATGCCCTGGTGGCCGTGTGCTTCGTGCTGGCGCTGGCGGCGATCCATCGCATCGTGACCTCGCCCTTCGGGCAGGTCCTGACGGCAATCCGGGAGAACGAGCCGCGCGCCATTTCGCTCGGATATGACGTCGACCGCTACAAGGTTCTGGCCTTCACCTTGTCGGGGGCCCTGTCGGGCCTTGCGGGCGCACTCAAGGCGCTTGCGCTGTCCTACGAGTCGCTCAACGACCTGCACTGGGCACTCAGTGGCGAGGTGGTGATGATGTGTCTCCTCGGTGGGCTTGGGACGCTTGGCGGCCCGGTGGCGGGAGCCTTCTTCGTGATCCTCCTGCAGAATTTTCTGGCCGACAAGGTGGGCGAGTGGCTCTCGGTCATCATCGGTGTCGTCTTCCTGACCTGCATTCTCGCGTTCCGAAAGGGCTTCGTGGGTGAGATCGGGGCGTGGATCGAACGCTCGCGTTCCCCCGCATCCGCTTCCGAACAGGAGGTGTCACGATGAAGGGGCGCTCGGCTGTCGTTACCGGAGCGGCCCGCGGACTGGGCCGTGCCATTGCACGCAAGCTGCTTGAGGAAGGCGCGCGTGTCGCGATCTGGGATCAGGACGGAGATGCGGCGCAGGAGTGCTCCGACCAGCTCTCAGATATCGGCCCCACGCATTGCTGTGCCGTCGACATCACCTCGCCGGAGGATGTTTCTACGGCGCTTGCGGCGACCCGCAAGATGCTGGGCGAAATCTCCATCCTGGTGTGCAATGCTGCCATTCCCGGACCGAATGCGCCGGTCGCGGAACTCGGTCGGGATGAGTGGAACCGGGTGATGGAGGTCAATGTCACCGGCACGATGCTGTGCTGCAAGGCGGTCATCCCGGACATGGTCGCACGGGGCTACGGGCGGATCGTGACCATCGGCTCGATTGCGGGCAAGGAGCCGGGGCCGCAAATCGCGGCGTATGCCGCCAGCAAGGCCGCGGTGATCTCGCTCACCAAGACGCTTGGCCGCGAACTTGCGACCTCCGGCGTTACGGTCAACTGCGTCGCGCCGGGAGCGATTCGCACGCGGATATTCGACGGCTGGCCGGAAAGCTACGTTCAGGAACTCGTTGCGAAGATCCCGATGAACCGTTTCGGAACACCGGAGGAACTCGCCGAAGTCGTGGCTTTCGTCGCCTCGCGTCGTGCCTCCTTCTCCACGGGCGCGGTCTTCGACATGTCGGGTGGTCGCGCCGACTACTGAGGCCCCGGCCTCGCTCCCTTTTACGGACATGCCTTGTCAGGCCCGTCCGCCGTTCGCGGCGGGCGGGCTGTCCGCGTTTGCTCAAGTTTTTTTGCTTTTGCGAATGATTTGCACTTGCAAATCATTCGCGATTGGCGTTTCCTGACTGCAAGTCAGTCGCAACAAGGTGATCCAGACGGAGGCCGATTGCGTCTGAGACGATGAGCGGAAAGGACGAGTGCATGTCTTCGAGGATGACGCGCCTGCCGGTGCTGGCTGCCGTGGCCCTGATGGCCGGAACAGCGCTGACGGGCGGCGCGCTGGCGGACCCCGGGCGGATGAAGGTCGTGACCACCTTCACCGTGCTTGCCGACATGGCGCGTCATGTCGCCGGCGATGCGGCGGATGTGGTCTCGATCACCAAGCCGGGGGCCGAGATCCATGGCTACGAGCCCACGCCGCAGGACATCGTCGGCGCGCATGGCGCGGACCTGATCCTGTGGAACGGCATGAACCTCGAACTCTGGTTCGAGCAGTTTCTCGCCAACCTCGGCGACGTGCCCTCCGCGACGCTGAGCGAGGGCATCGATCCGATCCCGATCGCGGCTGGCGCCTACGAGGGCAAGCCCAACCCGCATGCCTGGATGGGGCTCGACAATGCGTTGATCTACATCGACAACATCGAGAAAGCATTCAGCGAGCACGACCCCGATCACGCGGCGACCTACAAGGCGAACGCCGCGGCCTACAAGGACAGCCTGCGCGAGACGCTTGAGCCTTTGCGTCGGGAAATCGCCTCCATTCCCGAGGACCGGCGCTGGCTGGTCACCTGCGAGGGGGCGTTCAGCTACCTCGCCCGGGACTTCGGCATGAAGGAACTCTACCTCTGGCCGATGAACGCGGACCAGATGGGGACGCCGCAGCAGGTGCGCGCGGTCATCGACGGTGTCAGGCAGCACGACATACCCGTCGTCTTCTGTGAAAGCACGGTCAATACGGCCCCGGCGCAGCAGGTGGCGCGCGAGACCGGAGCGCACTACGGTGGCGTTCTGTATGTCGACAGTCTCTCGGAAGCCGGCGGACCGGTTCCCTCCTATCTCGACCTGCTTCGCGTCACCTCCAGGACCGTTGCGGACGGATTGAAATCCGGCATGAACTGATCGGGCGGGACGGGCGCGCGGCATCGTACCCCGTCCCGCAAGATGCCTCCCAGGCGGAAGGACCCAGGATGAAACGTCAAAGCCAGATGCCCCCTGCCGTATCGCATGCGGATGCGGACCCTGGAGGCGGTATCGCGGCGCGGGACATCACGGTCACCTATCGCAACGGCCACACGGCCCTGCGCAATGCGTCCTTCGAGATCCCGCGCGGTACGGTGACCGCGCTCGTCGGCGTCAACGGGGCGGGAAAGTCCACCCTGTTCAAGGCGATCATGGGCTTCGTGCCGGCGTCCAGGGGCGAGATCCGGCTGCTCGGGCTCACCGTCAGGGAGGCGCTGAAGAAGAACCTCGTCGCCTATGTCCCGCAATCCGAGGAGGTCGACTGGTCCTTCCCCGTGCTGGTCGAGGACGTGGTCATGATGGGGCGCTACGGCCACATGGGATTTCTGCGCCGGCCCTCGCAGGTCGACCGTGACGCGGTGGATGCCGCCCTTGCCCGCGTCAACATGCAGGAGTACCGGCACCGCCAGATTGGGGAGCTCTCGGGCGGCCAGAAGAAGCGCGTCTTCCTCGCCCGTGCGCTGGCGCAGGACGGACAGGTCATCCTTCTCGACGAGCCTTTCACGGGTGTCGACGTGAAGACCGAGGAGCAGATCGTCGCGCTGTTGCGCGAGTTGCGCGACGAGGGTCGGGTCATGCTGGTCTCGACCCATAACCTCGGCTCGGTGCCCGAATTCTGCGACCGCACCGTTCTGGTCAAGGGGACGGTGCTCGGCTACGGTCCGACACAGACCACCTTCACGCGCGAGAACCTGGAGGCGGCCTTCGGCGGCGTCCTGCGGCACTTCACGCTGGGCGGGTCGGACCTGCACGAGGACGACGACGCGCGCAAGGTGTCGATCCTGACCGACGACGAGCGCCCCCTCGTCCAGTACGGCGACGAGATCCGGGTGACGGAGAAGCGGCAATGAGCGTGCTTCTGGAGCCCTTCGCCTACGGATACATGACCAACGCCATGTGGGTGTCCGCCCTCGTCGGCGGCGTCTGCGCCTTCCTGTCGTCCTACCTGATGCTCAAGGGCTGGTCGCTCATCGGCGATGCCCTGTCCCATTCCGTCGTGCCCGGCGTCGCAGGGGCCTATATCCTCGGGCTTCCCTTCGCGCTGGGCGCCTTTCTCTCGGGTGGCCTGGCGGCGGCAGCGATGCTGTTCCTCTCCGACCGGTCCGGGCTGAAGGTCGACGTCATCATCGGCATCATCTTCACGTCCTTCTTCGGGCTCGGGCTGTTCATCGCCTCGGTGAACCCCATGGCGGTGTCGATCCAGACGATCACCATGGGCAACATCCTCGCGATCACGCCGGGAGACACGCTCCAGCTCGCGATCATCGGTTTCGTGTCGCTGGCGATCCTGCTCGCCAAATGGAAGGACCTGATGGTCGTCTTCTTCGACGAAAGCCATGCGCGTTCGATCGGCCTGCGGCCGGGCCTGCTGAAAGCGGTGTTCTTCGTGTTGCTGTCGGCCTGCGTGGTCGCGGCGATGCAGACGGTCGGGGCCTTTCTCGTCATCGCCATGGTGGTGACACCCGGCGCCACGGCCTATCTGCTGTGCGACCGCTTTCCCCGCCTCATCGCCACGTCGGTCGCGATCGGCACGCTGACGAGTTTCGTCGGCGCTTATGCGAGCTTCTTTCTGGATGGCGCGACGGGGGGCATCATCGTGGTGCTGCAGACCCTGATCTTCCTCGTCACCTTCGTGTTCGCGCCCAAGCACGGGCTGCTGGCCGCGCGACGCAAGGCGGCCGCCGCAGCCAGCCAAGGGGAGGCGGCATGATGGCCGACACGCTGCTTCTGCCGTTCCAGTTTCCCTTCATGCAGAATGCCTTCTGGATCTGCGTGATCGTGTCCGTGCCGACCGCGCTGCTGTCCTGCTTCCTGGTGCTGAAGGGCTGGGCGCTCATGGGCGATGCGGTCAGCCATGCGGTGCTGCCGGGGATCGTGCTTGCCTATGTGCTCGGCTTTCCGCTGATCCTCGGGGCCTTCGGCGCCGGAATGGTGACGGCGCTTGCGACCGGCTATCTTTCGGAAAACAGCCGGGTGAAGCAGGACACCGTCATGGGCGTGGTGTTCTCCGGCATGTTCGGCCTCGGCATCGTCATCTATGTCTCGATCCACACCAATGTGCATCTCGATCACATCCTGTTCGGCAACATGCTCGGTGTGGGCGCGGACGATCTCTGGACGGCGGGCCTGATCTCGTCTGGCGTGGCGGCTGTGTTGCTCCTCAAATGGAAGGACCTGATGCTGCACGCCTTCGATCCGGCCCAGGCGCGAGCCTCGGGACTTCCTGTCGGGCTGTTGCACTACGGGCTGCTGACGGTCCTGTCGCTGACCATCGTGGCGACGCTGTCGGCCACCGGGCTCATTCTGGCCGTCGGGCTGCTGATCGCGCCCGGCGCGATCGCCTTTTTGAGCGTGCGCAGCTTCGGCCGGATGCTTGTCGTGTCCGTGATCGTGTGCATGGCGTCGATGGTGCTTGGCGCCTATCTGAGCTTCTTCCTCGACAGCGCTCCCGCGCCGACGGTCGTACTGATCCTGACGGCGGCCTTCGTGATCGCCTTCATTCGCCGCACGTTGCAGGTCAAGCGGGCCTCGGCGACGGCCTGACGGTCGTCGCATCTGGCCGACGGCCCGGGAGCGCTTCGCTCCCGGGCGCTCGCGCGCGTTGCGATGTCGCTCCGGTTTTCCCCGATCTCGTTGCGTCCTGCCCGTTTTGCCATTGGCAGCCGGATGGCATTGGGCTAGAACGCGAATGTTATGAAATAACATATCGAACAAAGGCCGCGAAAACGCGGTCGTTGCCCGACATTCCGCCTCTCTCGGGAGAGGTCCGGATGCGGGCATGTTCGGGATGCAAAGAGGTCAGTCAGAATGATACAGGCAATGCTTCGTACCTCCGCCGCGCTGCTCGCGGCGGCTGTTCTTTCCAGTGTTCCGGCCGCGGCGGAACAGTCCGGCAAGGAGCACAAGCACGACCATTCCCACGCCCATGACCATGGTCACGACCACGGCGAGAAGTCCGTCTACAAGGGCTATTTCGAGGACAGTGCGGTTGCCGAGCGGCCGCTTGCCGACTGGGAGGGGGACTGGCAGTCGGTCTATCCCTATCTGGCCGACGGCACTCTGGACCCAGTGATGACCCACAAGGCCGAGCACGGCGAGAAGACCGCCGAGGAGTACAAGGCCTATTATGACGTGGGCTACAAGACGGATGTGAACCGCATCGTCATCGACGGTGACCGGGTCGCGTTTCATGGCGCGAACGGCGTTGCGGAAGGGCGCTACGCCTCCGACGGATACGAGATCCTGACCTACAAGAAGGGCAATCGCGGTGTGCGTTTCATCTTCAGGAAGACGGAAGGCGATGCCGGGGCTCCGGGCTTCATCCAGTTCAGCGATCATCGCATCGCGCCGGCTTCGGCCGATCACTATCACCTCTACTGGGGCGATGATCGTGCCGCGCTGCTGAAGGAGGTGACCAACTGGCCGACCTATTATCCGGCGTCGCTGAGCGGTGAGGAAATCGTTCGGGAGATGATGGCGCACTAGAAAAGCGACATCGGTCCAGGAGAAAGGCACAGGCCGCGCCCACCGGGCGCGGCCTGTTTGCGTTCAGGGGGGCGCCGACCGCCGCGCGCGGCGCGGCGCGGCGGTCTCGGACCTCAGGTCGTGGAGACGTCGGCGAGCTTGGTCGCGACCGTGTTGAGAGCTGCAAGCTTGGCATCGGCCGAGCCGTTCTTGTAGGCCCCCTCGATGAGGGCCACCATCTCGCGGAACTTGTCGAGGAGGGCCTCGGACTCGTCCACCGGCAGCGGCTGGTCGTCATAGGCCTCGACGACGCCCTGGGCGGCATACATGACGAGCGTCAGCGCGGCGGCGTTCTCCGGCTCGTCCTTGATGCGCGCGCGCGCCGCGCGGGCGCAGGCATCGTAGGCGCGGACCCCGTGGCCACCGTCGACGACGGTCTGGATCAGTTGCTCAAACATGTTCATCTCCGCTTGGGCATTCCGGGGCCGGCTTTCGACCGGCTCCCGGACATGCGACACGACAGACAATCGGGCCCCGGTTTCATCCTCCCGGACCGGAGCCGGCGTGGTCTCGCGCCTCAGCTCGGCAGCTCGGTGATGCCGCCGTGGTTGCCGGACCACTCGAGAGGGTTGTTCAGGAACGCCTCGACCTGGTCGAGCACGGCGGTCGGGAAGAGGCCGCCTTCCTTGCAGACCCTGAGAACGTCCCACCAGGTCGCGAGATAGTGCAGGCGCATGCCGGCGGCCTTGAGGCGCTCCGGCGTGCCGGGGAAAATGTCGTAGTAGAAGACCGAGAACGTATCGCTCGCCTCGGATCCCGACTTGCGGATCGCCTCGGCGAACTTCACCTTGGAGCCGCCGTCGGTGATCAGGTCCTCCACGAGAAGGACGCGGGAGCCTTCCTTCAGGTTGCCCTCGATCTGGGCGTCACGGCCGAAGCCCTTCGGCTTCTTGCGCACGTAGAGCATGGGCAGGCCGAGCCTTTCGGACAGCCAGGCGGCGAAGGGAATGCCGGCCGTCTCGCCTCCGGCCACGGAATCGAACTGCTCGAAGCCCGCATTGCGCAGGATCGTGCCGGCCGCGAAGTCCATCACCGCCGAGCGGATGCGCGGATAGGAAATGAGCTTGCGGCAGTCGATGTAGACCGGGCTCGCCAGTCCCGATGTGAAGGTATAGGGCTGGTCGGCGCGGAAATGGACGGCCTCGATCTCCAGCAGCATCTTCGCCACCATCTCGGAAATCAGCGCCTTGTCGGGGAAGGTGTTCGGGAACATCGCTCAATCCTGCTCTTTGCCGGCCTGCACGACGGCCGGTGTGCCTCGCTGGAGCATCTTCCGGCCGGGCGGCCCGGCCGTTCCTTGAAAATGCGGCAACCCGAAAGGGGGCTGTAGCGGTTAGTTCCCCTGCGGGCAAGCAGTGCGTTCCACATTCCAGTGGATCGGGCGCATGGGATCGAACACCGTGACGGCCTCGCTGCCGGCCATGACCTTCGCCGGAAAGTCGACGGGCGCGTCCTGGCGGACGAGCGTCACGCGCTCCTCGTTGGCCGGAAGGCGGTAGTAGGCCGGTCCGTTCAGCGACACGAAGGCCTCGAGGCGGTCCAGCGCGCCGTCTTCCTCGAACACGGTTGCCAGGCACTCCAGCGTGTTGGGCGCACAGAAGATTCCCGCGCAGCCGCAGCCGCATTCCTTCGAGGGATCCACATGCGGTGCGGAATCCGTGCCGAGGAAGAAGCGGGCATCGCCGGAGGTGGCCGCCTTGCGCAGGGCGAGGCGATGGCTTTCGCGCTTGGCCACCGGCAGGCAGTAGTAGTGCGGGCGGATGCCGCCGGCCAGGATGGCGTTGCGGTTGATCATGAGATGATGCGGCGTGATCGTCGCGCTGAGGTTTTTCTCCGCGCCCATGACGAAGTCGACGCCATCGCTCGTGGTCACGTGCTCCAGCACCACACGCAGTTCGGGCAGGCGCTCGCGCAGGGGGGCGAGCACGGTCTCGAGAAACACCGCCTCGCGATCGAAGATGTCGACGTCCGCGCTGGTCACCTCGCCATGAACGCACATGGTCATGCCGATTTCGGCCATGCGCTCGAGCACGGGCATGACCTTGTCGATGGAACGCACGCCGGACTGGGAGTTGGTCGTCGCGCCGGCCGGATAGAGCTTGGCGGCGGTGACGGTCCCGTCCCTGAAGCCGGCCTCGACATCGTCGGGATCGGTGCCCTCGGTCAGGTAGAGCGTCATCAGCGGCGTGAAGGAATGCTCCTTCGGCAGGGCGGCCAGGATCCGCTCGCGATAGGCGACCGCGTCGGCGGTGGTCACCACCGGGGGCACCAGGTTCGGCATGATGATGGCACGGGCGAAGGTCGCCGAGGTATGAGGCAGGACGCTCTTCAGCATCTCGCCGTCGCGCAGGTGCAGGTGCCAGTCATCGGGCTTGCGGATCGTCAGCTTGGTCATTGGCCCTCCGTCAGGTGGGAATAGAGGATGTCGCAGCCGGCGAGGAAATCGGACAACTCCATGGCTTCCTGCGGATTGTGCGAGCCGTTGCGGTTGCGCACGAAGACCATGCCCGAGGGAATGCCGGCAGCAGCGAAGACGGCCGCATCGTGGCCACCGCCGCTGGGCATGACGAAGGGCTCGAGTCCGACGCGCGCCATCGCCTGCTTCAGGCCGGCGACGATGTCCTTGTCGCAGATCGCGGGCTCGGAGCGCAACTCCATGTCGAGCTCGAAACGCACTTTCCGGTCCCGCTCGATCTCCGCCATCTCCGTCCGGATGAGGTCGCGCATGTCGTCCAGCACCTCCGCCGACTGGGAGCGGACGTCGAGGCTGAAGCCGATCTCGTCGGGAATGCGCGACAGGGCATTGGTGGCCGGATCCGTGCCCACCATGCCGCTCGTGAGCACGAGATCGTCACCCTTGTTCAGGATCGTCGCCCAGCTCTCGTCGAGACGCACCATCAGGTCGGCGAAGGCGAGCACCGGGTCGCGGCGGTAGGCCTTGGGCACGGCGCCGGAGTGGCCGGCCTCGCCGATGCAGCGGATCCTGCGGTGGCGGAAGTTGCCGCGAATGCCGGAGACGGCGGCCGCGGGCAGGTTCTTGCCGATCAGCAGCGGTCCCTGCTCGATGTGGAGTTCCAGATAGGCCTCGACGCGGTCGAGCTCGATGAGCTTCTCGTGGGCCTTGATGCGCTCGAGCGGCAGGCCGATCTCCGCCATGTGCTCGCCGAGCGTGCGGCCGTCGCCCTTGTGCCTCGAACCGATCTCGTCATCGGTGAGGCTTGCGGTGAGCACCTTGGAGCCGATGTAGCAGGGGCCGAACCAGGCGCTTTCCTCGCCGCGCATGGCCAGCGCGTGCACGGGCCGGGAAAAGCGGGAGCCGGCACGTCTTGCGCGCACCAGGAGCACAAGTGCCGCGATGACGCCCGCCAGCCCGTCGAAATTGCCGCCGTGGGGAACGCTGTCCACGTGCGAGCCGACGAGGACGTAGCGCTCGGCATCACGGTCCTCGGGAAGCGAGACGTTGAGGTTGCAACCGTCGTCGTACCAGGTGGCGAGGCCCTCGCCCCGGGCGAAATCCTCGAGATAGCGGAGCGTCTCGGTCTCGATCCCGGAAAAGGCCGGCCGGCTGACGCCCTCGGTGTCCGGGCTCATGGCCGCGATGTCGTCGAACAGGCGTGCGACGAGGTCGAATTCGCCGTCGGAGGTCCTGGAGGTGTGCGTGCCGGTCCTGGTCATTGGGCCACCGCCATCATTGTGCTTGCAAGGTCCTCCTCGCCGTCGGCCACCGTGCCGATGATGTCGCGCACCGAGGAGATGCCGCGCGCCCGGAGCCAGGCGTCGAGATCGTCGACGATGGTGAGCATGGCCGTGGGGTGGATGAAGGTGGCCGTGCCCACCTGCACCGCCGAGGCGCCGGCGATCATGTATTCCAGCACGTCCGAGGCGGTGGCGATGCCGCCGCAGCCGATCACCGGCAGACGCGAGGCGCGGGCGCACTGATAGGCCATGCGCAGCGCGATCGGCTTCAGGCCGGGACCCGAGAGGCCGCCCATGACGTTGCCGAGGCGTGGGCGGCGGGTCTCGATGTCGATGGCCATGGAGAGGATCGTGTTGGCGACGACCAGCGCGTCGGCGCCGCCGTCCTCGGCGGCGCGGGCGACATCCGGCACCTCGCCGGTGTTGGGCGTCAGCTTCGCCCACAGCGGCAGGTGGCTCGCCGCGCGCAGGCGCTTCATGATGTCCAGCGTGGAAGAGGGGCGGATGGCGAAGGCCTTGCCGTCTTCCTCGATGTTGGGACAGGAGATGTTGACCTCGATGGCATCGACGCCATCGACGCTGACCGCGCTGCACAGTTCGGCGAATTCGTCCGCCGTGTTGCCGGAGATGGAGACCACCAGAGGCGTCTCGTAGCGGCGGTAGAAGGGAACGACCTTCTCCAGGAAGGCCGTCACGCCCTTGGAGGGGATGCCGATGGAGTTCAGCATCGAGCCGTTGACCTCGCACACGCGGGGCGTCGGATTGCCCTCGCGCAGGCCGAGCGTGATGGTCTTGGTGACATGGGCGCCGATACGCTCCAGGTCGAAGACCTCCGCCAGTTCCTCGGAGAAGGTGCCGGAGGCCGGCATCACCGGGTTCTTCAGCGTCAGCGCGCCGATCTGGACAGAAAGATCACTCATGCGACCACCTCCGACATGTCGAACACCGGGCCTTCTCGGCAGACCCTGAGATAGACGATGGCGCCGTCGCGCTTCAGCGGACGCACGCAGCACTGGCACATGCCCAGCCCGCAGGCCATCTGCTGTTCCAGCGCGATCTGGCCCGGCACGCCGTGGGCGTCGCCGACCTTCTGCAGCAGGCGCAGCAGGCGGTTGGACCCGCAGGTGTAGAAGGCATCGGCACGCCCCTCGGCGATCAGGCGCTCCAGGATGGTCTCGAGGTTCTGCAGACTGGAGCTGCCGTCGTCGTCCGTGACCGTGATGACGTCGGCGCCAAGCGCTGCGAAATGCTCCGTCGACATCAGGTAGTCGGGATGACGCGCGCTGCAGATGGCCGTGAGCTTGCGGCCGAGCCGGTTCGCCTCGATGGCGAGGGGGGCGAGCGTGGCGAGACCGACTCCGCGGGCGACGAGCACGAGGTGCTGCCAGTCGTCCTCAATGGAGAAGGGTTCGCCGAGCGGGCCGACCACGTTCAGTTCGTCCCCGGTCCCGAGCGTGGCGAGCGCGCGGGTGCCGGCTCCCGTCACCTTGTAGAGGAAGTGAAGCTCGCCCTTTTCCGGATAGAAGCCGTAGATGCTCATCGGGCGGCGCAGGTAGGGAGCCTCGCCGCCGGCCTGCGGGCACAGAAGGTTGAAGAACTGGCCCGGACGGCACAGATCGAGCAGCTCGCGCGGAGCGTCGAGCACCAGCAGGCGGTACTCGGAATTGACGGGCGTGTTCCCCTTGACCGGGAGGCTGATCTCCTGCGTCAGGAAAGGGGGTGTCGTCGTCACGGTCTGGTCAACGCGCAACATGGGTCGTTTCCTTGTGATGTCGTTCCGGCCGGATGCCCGGCGGCGCTGGTCCCGCGCGGGGCTCCTAGCCGAGAAGAAGTCTCGGCAGGAAGGTCGAGATGTCCGGCACGTAGGTGATGATCGCGAGGACGATCAGATTGGCGACGATGAACGGCGCCACGCCGGCGATGATCGCCGTGACGGGTTTCTGCAGGGTCGAGGAGGCGACGAAGAGGTCGAGCCCGAACGGGGGCGTGATCATGCCGATGGAAATGTTCAGCGTGACGATCATGCCGAAGTGGACGGGGTCGACGCCAAGCGCCTGGGCGACGGGGAACAGCGGCGGGATGAGGATCAGCAGCGCCGAGTTCGGATCGAGGAACATGCCCGCGATCAGGAAGCATATGTTGATGATGATGAGGAAGGTGATCGGTCCCGCATCGATCGCGGTCAGGAAGCCGGTGATGGCGCTCGGCACCTGCGCGAGCGTGATGAAGAAGGAGATCAGGCCGCCCATGGCGAGCAGGATGAACACGATCGCCGTCGAGACGGCCGCGCGCTCGGTGATCTTCACCAGCTTGGAGAAGGAAAGCTCGCGGTAGATCAGTCCTTCCACGAAGATCGCGTAGACGACGCTGACCGCCGCCGCCTCGGTCGGGGTGAGGATGCCGGAGTAGATGCCGCCGAGAATGATGACGGGCATCCCGAGCGGCCAGAAGGCGGCCTTGAGTGCCCGGCCGCGTTCGGCCCAGGTGGTCTTCTCGCCCGGGGCGATTCCGGTCCGGCGCGCCTCGATGTGCGCCATGATGGCGAAGGCGATGCCGAGTGCGAGGCCGACGGCGAGGCCGCCCACGAAGAGCTTGGCGATGGAGGTGCCCGTCATCCAGCCGTAGATGATGAAGGTGATGGACGGGGGAATGAGCAGCGCGGTCTCGGCGCTGGAGACGATCAGTCCGAAGGAGAACTTGTCGCGGTAGCCCGCCTTCTTCATCTCCGGATAGACCATGCGGGCGGTCGCCGCGACGGTGGCCGGCGCCGAGCCGGACACGGAACCGAAGGCCATGGACCCGCCGATGGTGGTGAAGCCCATGCCCGCGCGCAGGTGGCCGACGAAGGCCTTGACCAGGCCGGTCAGGCGGCGGGCGATCTGGCCCTCGCCCATGAGTTCGGCCGCCAGGATGAAGAAGGGCACGGCGAGCAGCGTCGTGTGGTTGATGCCGCCGAGGATCTTCTGCGAGATCACCGGATCGGGAAGGCTCGCGTAGAAGGCTTCCTTGACCATCAGCGCGGGCACGCCGAGGACGAGGAACATCTCGAAGCCGGTCACGAGCATGACGACCGCGACGGCGATGATGAGAAGCAGAATGATCATCAGTGCGGCTCCGTCTGCTGGCCGGCGAAGCGGTCGATAAGTCCGAGGAAGCTCAGCGCGAAGCGCAGGCCCATCAGCGCGAAGCCGATGGTCGGGGCGAGATAGATCCAGAACACGGGGACGTTGAGGGTCGGGCTCTTCTGGCCGCTCGCGAAGACGAAGGCGGTCATCTCGTAGCTCAGCCAGATCAGGTAGCAGCAGAAGAAGAAACCGACGAAATCGATGATGCGCCGGAGCGGCAGGCCGGTGCGGCGCGCGATCTTCTCGCGCCAGGTGTGGATGCCGGCATGGCGTCCCTGGTCGAGGGCGAGACCCACGGCCATGAAGGTCAGGAACAGGCTCAGGAGCCGGACGGCTTCCTCGATCCAGGCGAAGTCGGAGGCGAAGGTGCCGCCGACCTGGCGGGCCAGCACGTTCAGCGAGAAGAGGACCACCATCGTCAGGAAGATCGTGACGACGGCGGCGCGCTCGGCCGCTCTGAGTATGGCTAGGAGCTGCATCTGGTGTTCCTGTCCGCCTGCCCTGAAGGTCTCCGCCGGCCGAAGGGGCCGGCGGAAGGGTCGTTGCCGGGGCAGGGCGCGGAAACGGCCCCGCGCCCTGCCTCGCGGCTTACTTGGTCGCGGCCTCGTAGGCCTTCTCGTAGACGGCGAGCAGGTCCTCGCCCTCCTTGCCGGCGCGCTCGATGTAGGCGGCACGGGTGGCCGGATACATCTTCTCGCGGAAGGCGGCCTTCTCCTCGGCGCTCATCTCGCTGACCTCGATGCCGGACGCCTTGATCTCCTCGAGAGCGGCCTGGATGGAGGCGTTCTTGTGGGCGATCAGGTCCGGGATGACCTCCTCGAAGGCCTCGGTGATGACGGTCTTGTACTCGTCCGGCAGCGCGCCCCACCAGGCGGTGTTGAAGAGGATCACGTCCTCCATGGCGCCGTGGTTGGAGACGACGAGATGCTTCTGCACCTCGTAGAACTTCATGCGCTGGATGGTGTCGAGCGGGTTCTCCTCACCGTCGACCAGACCGGTCTGCAGGGAGGTGTAGAGCTCGCCGAACGGCAGGGCGATCGCCGAGGCACCGACGGCCTTGAACTGCTCGATGAGGATGTTGCTGTCCATGACGCGGAACTTCTGGCCCGCGAAGTCGTCGATCGAGGAGATCGGCTTCGAGGAGGTGAAGTTCTTGCGCCCGTTCGGCCACAGGCCGAGGCAGGTCACGCCGCGCGAGGCGAAGGTCTCGCAGAGCGCGTCGCCGAAGGCGCCGCCACGGATTTCCTGCGCCGTCGCGTCGTCCTCGGGCAGCAGGAAGGGGATGTCGAGGATCGACACGGCCGGGTTGAAGCCGCCGAGGAAGGCTGCCGGGGCGACGGTGCCCTCCAGAACGCCGAGCTGAACGCCCTCGTTCATCTCGCGCTGGGAGCCGAGCTGGCCCTGCGGGAAGATCTGGAACTCGACGGCGCCGTCGGTGCGCTCGGCGACGAGCTCGGCGACCTTCTCCAGATGGACGTGACGCGACTGCTGGGTCGATTCCAGGTGGCCGATCTTGGCGGTGTATTCGGCGGCGAAGGCCACCGAGGAGCCGGCAACCGTGACGGCGGCAACGAGCGCCGTGGATGCCAGATGACGAAGGACGGAGTTCATGTTCACCTCTCCGGAAGTATGGTGTGCGGAAAAAGCGTAAGGGCGCGCGGACGGTCCGTCAACGCAAAATCTCAAAAATGAGATTTAACTCTCCAGCGTCTAGAAAATGCGTAAACAGTCTCTGTTTTGAGCATTCGTGTTGACGCTGGAAAACCCGGTTGCGTATACTCCAAAACGTTTGCAAAGGAATAGCGCGTGCCGGCCGGCGACCTCATCAGTTTTTCGGATATCGGAGCGAGGTTAAGGGCTTATCGGCTTGGCAAGGGCTTTACGCCCGAGGAACTTGCCGAGAATCTCGGCATTTCCCGTGCCGCGCTCTACCGCGCCGAAAAGGGCGAGATCCGCAAGATCGAGACCCTGACCCGTATCGCGGGCGAGCTTGGCGTTTCGCTGGCGAGCCTGATGGGGGTTGGCGTCGAGTATGTCAGCTCGTCCATCGCCTTCTTCGAGCGGATGCGCCAGCTTGAGGAAAGCTGCGAGCAGATCATCGGCCTCTTCAGTCCGGTGTCCTATCTCCTGACGTCCGACACCTATGACGAGATCCTGCGCGAGGTTCTGCTGGAATCGCTTCCCGAGGCGGTGATGCCCGCCGGCGAGGCAGAGGAACTGGTGAACGCGCTGCTGGAGATCCTGCGCGCCCGCAAGAAGACCTTCCACCTGCGCCGGCCGCTTATCGTCAGCCTGATCGCCTCCGCGGATCTGGAGCGTTTCCTCCTGCGCGGGCTGATCGGTCGGCACGATCTTCCCGCGGCGGTGGCCCGCCGCCGCCGCGAGCAGGCGCGCAAGGAGGCCATGTCGATCCTCGAGATGCTGCGCGAGGAGCCGATCGGCATCCAGATCGGGATCGTGCGTGAGCCCGTGCCGGCGACGAGCTTCCAGATCTTTCGCCAGAACGACCGCTCGCTGCTAGCGATCAGCCCGTTCCGGCTCGGTGAGCAGCCCAACATCCGCGTGGGTGTGGCGCTGATCACCGCGGCCGAGGAAGCCATGAGCCTTCACGAGGAGATCGCCGCAAGCCTCTGGCGCGAGGCGCTCAAGGGGCGCGAGGCGGCGGAGCACCTGGAAGCGATGATCGAGAAATACGCGATCTGAGGGAAAGGGCCCGGCGGATGATCCGCCGGGCCCTTTGCGTGGGATCATTCCTGACGGGCGGAGATTTCCGAAATCATGGCCTTGCCGATCTCCGCGATTGCCGCGTTGCGCGTGGTGATGTCAGCGGAGCTTCCGGTCATGTAGATCACGGCCAGGTGCGGCGTGCCCGTCTCTGGCCAGATCACGGAAATGATGCCGCGCGTGCCGTTGGCGCCCGCACCCGTCTTGTCGGCAATGCGCCAGGTCGGGGGAAGGTGCTTGCGGATCAGCGCATCGGCCACCTTGTCGTTGACCATCCATGTTTCCAGACGCTTGCGCGAGGCCGGAGACAGGCCGGCGCCGAGGATCAGCGTTTCCAGCGTGCGGGCCATGGCGGCCGGCGTGGTGGTGTCGCGCGGATCGCCGGGAATGGAAGCGTTGAGTTTCGGCTCGGTGCGGTCGAGCCGCGTCGTGTCGTCACCGATCCCGCGCAGGAAGGTCGTGACGCCCTTCGGGCCTCCGACGGTCGTGAGAAGCAGGTTGGTCGCGGTGTTGTCGGACACGCTTACCGACGCCTCGCAGAGTGCATCGATCGTCAGTCCCGGGCCGCCGGCGTATTTTTCCGTCACGGGGGAATAGGTCACGAGGTCCGAGGGCTGGTAGGCGATCTTGCGGTCAAGGCGTTCCTCTCCGCGCTCGACGCGGGCGAGAACCGCGGCGCACAGGGAAGGCTTGAAGGTGCTGGCGGTCGGGAAGCGTTCGTCCGCGCGGATCGCGACGACCGGCGTGTCCGCTCCGGTTTCGCGAAGGACCGCGCCGATGCGCCCGCCAAGGCGTTGCTCGAGCCGAGAAACCGTGTCGGCGACCTCGCCGGACAACGCGGGGCCGCAGAGGCCAAGCGTGACGATGGCAGCCGCGACCGCGCGTGACGCGACACGAAGGCCGAGGTTCGCGGACTGGATACGCAGACCTGAAAGCAGTTGAACGGATGTCGGGGGGAAGGAGTGCATGGAGTGCCTTTCCGCAGGGCCGGGGAGGCCCGGTGTGTCAGTTTGTCTAATGGAAAGTCTGGCGGTGGCGTTCCGGAATGCCCGCATGTCCGGTATAGGGCGCGGGATGTGAGGCGGCCAAACGACAAATCCTTGAAATCCGCATAAGGTCAGCTAATGGCTCTGGACAGACCGAACCTTCCTCTCAATGGCCTTCGGGCGTTCGAGGTCTCCGCCCGGCAGGGGAGCTTCACCCGCGCGGCCATCGAGTTGCGCGTGACCCAGGCAGCCGTGAGCCAGCAGGTTCTGCGGCTCGAGGACCTGCTCGGCGTTCGCCTCTTCACCCGCTCCTCGTCCGGTCTCGTGCTGACAGATGAAGGGCAGGCGCTGGTGCCGCTGCTCACCCGAAGTTTCGACGAGATGGGTGAGATGCTCGACCGTTTCGCGGAGGGGCGCTACCGGGAAACGCTGCATGTGGGCGCGGTCACGACCTTCGCGGTCGGCTGGCTGATGGAGCGATTGCCGGGTTTCGAGGTCGCCCATCCCGGCGTTAGTCTGCGTCTCTTCACCAACAACAACCGCTCGGAACTGTCGCGCGAGGGGCTTCACATGGCGATCCGCTTCGGCGACGGCCAATGGCCCGGTGTCGTGGCGACCCCGCTCATGGAAGCGCCGCTGACGCCGCTTTGTGCACCTGAAACGGCCGCGCGGCTCGCCTCTCCGGCGGACCTTCGCGCCGAGGTGCTGTTGCGCTCCTATCGCGCGGACGAATGGCGGGTCTGGTTCGAGCAGGCCGGCGTCGCGCCGCCGGAGCTTGCCGGGCCGGTCTTCGACAGTTCGCCCGCCATGGCGGACGTGGCCGAGGCCGGTCACGGCGTTGCGCTGCTGCCCTCGACGATGTTTGCAAGGCGGCTTTCGGCGGGGCGGCTCGTGCGGCCGTTCGCAGGGGAAATCGGCGTGGGCCGATACTGGATCACGCGCTCGCGCGGACGCGAGCCCTCCCGCGCCATGCGGCTGCTGGAGGAATGGCTCGTGCGGGAGTGCGCGGGGCCGGTGCGGCAAGCACCGGGAGAGTGAACGAACAAGGGGCTGGCGACATGCGTCGGCCGGCCCCTTGCGCTCTCATTCGGGTTCTGTCCCCGATCAGGCGGACTTGCGCTCGCCGATGTCGAAGAACAGGCCGGCCATCAGCATGAGCGCCTCGCGGGAGGAAGCCTTCAGCACATGCTCGTTCGGCGCGTGCTGCGAGCAGCCACGGTAGGAATGGGGCACCCACACCGTCGGCAGGCCAAGCACCTCGCTGAAGGTGTCGTTGGGCAGCGAGCCGGCAAGGTTCGGCAGGATGTGCGGGGCCTTGCCGGTGGTCTCGGTCAGCGATTTCGCGACGAAGGTCACCCAGGGGGCGTCCGGATCGAGGCGGGTCGCCTTGAAGAACACGCGGTCGGCGGGCGTCACCTCGACGTTCCCGAAGCCGTGCTTGTCCAGATGCCGGCGCAGCGCGGGAAGGATGTCGTCCGGTTCGGTGCCCACCACGTAGCGAAGCTGGCAGGTGGCGCGGGCCCAGCCGGAAATGGCGTTCACCGGAGCTTCCGGAACGCCGCTCTTCATGGCGAGAACCGCGAAGGAGTTCCAGCCGAAGACGCGCTCGGTCGGGGTCAGGCTTTCCTCGCCCCAGTCCTCGTCGATGGACGGGCCGGTTTCGCCTGTGATCGGAAGATCCTTCAGCGCCGCGCGGATGTCCGGCGTGAGGCTGGTCGGACGCCACTCGGGGATCTGGATCTGGCCGCGCTTGTCGACGATGCAGCCGATGGCATGGGCGAGCACCGTTGCCGGATCGGCCAGCAGGCCGCCCCAGTTGCCGGAGTGGTGGGCACCGTCACGGAAGTTGACCACCAGATCGAAGTTCACGCCGCCGCGCGAGCCCATGAACATGGTCGGCGTGTCCGGCTGCAGGCGCGGACCGTCGGAGGCGATCAGCACGTCGGAGGCCAGAAGCTCCTTGTGGGTCGCGCAGAACTCGGCAAGGCCCGGGGATCCGGTCTCTTCCGACATCTCGATCAGCACCTTGACGTTGAAGCCGAGCTTGCCGTCGCGCTCATCCAGAACGGCCGAGATCGCCTGCAGGTTGATCAGATGCTGGCCCTTGTTGTCGGCGGTGCCGCGACCGTAGAGACGGTTGCCTTCCTCGACCAGGGTGAAGGGCGAAAGCCCCTCGCGCCACTGCTCGGTCTGGGCGCGGATCACGTCGCCGTGGCCGTAGGTCAGAACCGTCTCGAAGGAGGGGTCCTCGATGCGGGTCGCCACCAGGATCGGGCCGCCGCGACTGTCGGTGTTCTCGAAGACCTCGCAGGTGAAGCCCATCTCCTTGAGCCAGGGGATCATGGCCTCGTCGACGTAGCGGGTGAGTTCGGCCTTCTGGTCCGGGTTCTGGCTCTCCGTCTCGAAGGCGACCAGGCGGGCGAGATCGTCCTTGAAGGAGCCGCTGTCGAAATAGGTCTCGGCGCGTGAAACCGCGCCCTGTCTCGATGCCATGATGGTCAGGTCCTTTCGCTTGCGTGCAGGGCGTCGCCCCAGGGCGACATGATTTCGGTGGCGCCCATGTTCTCGCCGTCCTCGCGCATGACCGCCGCAGGGCATGCGAAGGCGTAGGGGAACACGGTGCGGCGTGTGGTGACGGTCTTGTGCGCGGCGGACAGGGCCGCGATCACGTCCGCGGGCAGGCTTTCGTCGGCAACCACCGTCTCACCGCCCGACACGTCGATGCGCGGGTGATGGAAGGCGTCCTCCAGGGAAAGGTCGTGGTCGAGCATCAGCGAGGCGAGCTGGCCGACGGCGGAGACGATCTTGCGCCCGCCCGAGGCGCCGAGCGCGACACGGCGCCCGCCCTTTTCCGCCACGACCGGGCAGACGTTCATCAGGCAGCGCTTTCCCGCCCCCAGCGAGTTCGCCTTGCCGGGCTCGGGATCGAACCACATGATCCCGTTGTTGAGCAGCAGGCCGGTGGAGGGGGAGACGACGCGCGAGCCGAAAGCCGAGAGGAGGGTCTGCGTCATGGAGACCATGTTGCCCTTGCTGTCGACGACGGAGAAATGCGTCGTGCAGGCCGGCGCCTTCGGATCCTCGCCATCGCCCATTCCCTCCAGGCGTGCCGCATAGGCGCCCTTGAGCGCCGCCGCCCAGGCGGTGAAGGTCGCCGCATCCGGGGCCGTGCCCGGTGTCCAGTCGCGTTCCAGGCGTGCCAGCATGTCGGCGAGCGTCGGGCCGGCCGTCAGGCCCGGCATGGCGAAGACGCGGCCGTCGCGATAGGCGATCTCCAGGGGATCGGAGATGGTCGCGGAATAGGAGGAGAGGTCCTCAAGGGTCATGGCGCTGCCCTTGGCCCTCAGGTCTGCCACGAGCTTCGCGGCGATCTCGCCCTCGTAGAAGTCGCGGTAGCCGGCCTCGCCGAGGCGCGCAAGCGTGTCCGCCATGACGCCCTGGTCGAGGCGCTTGTCGGACAGCGCCGTCCAGCCGGCGATGGTCGGCCACTGCCCGTCCTCGAGGAACAGCGCGGCGGCGTCCGGGTCGCGGGAGAGCGAACGCGTCGCCGACGCGATCATCAGCGCCGCGTACCAGTCGACGAGCATTCCCTCGCGGGCAAGCCCCTCGGCCGGGCGCAGCAGGTCCGCCCAGGGCATGCGTCCGAACCGCGCGTGGGCCTGGCCGATGCCGTCCACGGTGCCGGGAACGGCAACGGCGGTCGCGCCTTCCACGTTGCGGTCGTCGACCACCGCCTTCCAGGGGAAGAGGTCGTTGGACCGGCCGCTTTCGGCGAGCGGATAGTCGGCGGGGTCGAGCCCGGCGGGCGCGCGCATTCCATAGTTGATGGCGTAGGCGCGCCCCTCGTCTTGGCGCCACACCACCATCGCACCGCCGCCGGCAGGCCCGCTCATCCACGGCTCGACGACACCGACGGCAAAGGAGACGGCGGTGGCCGCGTCGATGGCGTCACCGCCGGCGGAGAGCACTTCGGCGCCGATCTCGGCCGCGCGGCGGTGCTGGGAGGCGACGACGCCGTGACGGCTTTTCAGGACGGTTTTCGAGACCTTCTGGGTCTGCGAGAGGTTGCGGCTCATGGGTGAGGCTTTCTTGTTGTCCGGAAGGATCGTTGCGGCGCGGGCGATCCGGTGCCGGTGGCGCTGCGCACGCCGGCCCGGAGCCTTGCCGGGAGGGCGCCTGGCGGGCCGTGCGGGTCCGCCGGGCATGTCGTGTGTCGGACGGATCAGGCCGGCTGGAGGCTGGCCCGGTTCTCGTCGTAGAGGTGGCATTCGACCTTGCGGCCGCCTTCGGAAAGCAGGGTCGGAGCCGTCTGCTTGCAGATGTCCATTGCCTTGGCGCAGCGGGGATGGAAGTGGCAGCCCGACGGGGGATCGATCGGGTTGGGGTAGGCCGCGCCGAGATGCGTGTCGGGAACGTCCAGGTCCGGATCCGGCGTCAGAACGGAAGCCAGAAGCGCCTCGGTATACGGATGGCGCGGGGCGTCGAACAGGGCGTCGACGGGCGACTCCTCCACGATGCGGCCGAGATACATGACCGCGACCCGCGTCGCCAGATGCTCCACCACGGCCAGATTGTGGCTGATGAAGAGGTAGGTCAGGCCGAACTCGCGGCGCAGCTCCACCAGCAGATTGAGGATCTGGGACTGGACCGACACGTCGAGCGCGGAGGTCGGTTCGTCGCAGATAACGATCTCCGGCTTCATGATCAGCGCGCGGGCGATGGCAACGCGCTGGCGCTGGCCGCCCGACATCTGGTTCGGATAGGAGTTCATCACGCGGGCGGGCAGGCCGACCACGTCGAGAATGTCGCGCACCGCCTTTTCCTGCGAGGCGCTGTTCCCGATCTTGTGGACCCTGAGCGGCAGCGAAATGATGTCGCGGATCGATTTCCTCGGGTTCAGCGAGGAATAGGGGTCCTGGAAGATCGGCTGGATACGGCGGGCGAGAATACGGCGGTTCTGGTCGCCGATGGGCTCGCCGTCGACAAGCACCTCGCCAGAGGTCGGGGCCTCGAGGCCGAGCAGGATCTTGGCGAGCGTGGACTTGCCGCAGCCGCTTTCGCCGACCAGGCCGAGCACGTCGCCGCGCTGGAGCTTCAGCGACACGTCGTTGACGGCCCTGAGCGGCTTCTTCTCGCCGAACATGCCCTGCTTGATCGTGTAGGTCTTGGAGACGTTCTTCAGCTCCAGGACCGGCGCGGTCGTTTCGGTGGTCATGTCGTGGTCTCCCCGACCGGAGCGCGCCCGGTCTCGTGAATGCAGCGGAAGGCGTGACCGTCCTCGTCGACGCGACGCGGGATGCTGCCCGCGCAGGCGTCTGTCGCTTCCTCGCAGCGGGTGCGGAACACGCAACCCTCCACGCGGCCGATCAGCGAGGGCACGATGCCGGGGATGGAGCCCAGTTCCGAGCCGCGCTCGGTCTTGCCCGGCACCGGAATGCAGCGCAGAAGGCCGCGGGTGTAGGGGTGCATGGGCGCGTCGAAGACCTTCTTCGCGGTGCCGGTCTCCACCAGCTCGCCGGCGTACATGACCGCCACCTTGTCGGCGATGCGGGCCACGACGCCGAGATCGTGGGTGATGAGGATCATCGCCACGTTCATCTCGCGGGTGAGGTCGATCAGCAGGCGCAGGATCTGCGCCTGGATGGTCACGTCGAGCGCGGTGGTGGGCTCGTCCGCGATGATGAGCTCGGGCTCGCACATGAGCGCCATGGCGATCATGACGCGCTGGCGCAGGCCGCCGGAGAGCTGGTGCGGATACTGCGACATGCGCCGCTCGGCACCGGTGATGCCGACCTTCTCCAGCAGCTCGACGGCGCGCGCGCGGGCGGCCGCCTTGCCGACGCTGCGATGCAGGAGCAGAGCTTCGCAAAGCTGGTCGCCGATGGTGTAGGCCGGGTTCAGCGACGTCATAGGCTCCTGGAAGATCATCGCCATGCGATCGCCGCGCAGGGCGCGCATCCTGCGCGGTCCCGCCGTCATCAGGTCGTTGCCGTCGAACTCCAGCTTGTCGGCCTTGCGCTGGATGCGCTTGCCGAGCAGGTCCATGATGGCAAGCGAGGTCAGCGACTTGCCCGAGCCGCTTTCGCCGACGATGCACAGGGTCTCGCCGCGCTTCAGCTCGAAGTCGATCCCGCGAACCGCATGCAGCGTGCCGGCGGCGGTGGGAATGTCGAGACGCAGGTTCTCGACGGTGAGGACGGTTTCGCTCATGTTCCGCCTCCTCAATTGCGGTTTTCGGGGGCGGTCACGTCGCGCAGTCCGTCGCCCATCAGGTTGATGGCGAGAACGAGCACGAAGAGCGCGACACCGGGAATGGCCACGAGCCAGGGATCGAACAGCATCATCTGCTTGCCTTCCGAGATCATCAGGCCCCAGGAGGGCGTCGGCGGCTGAACGCCGAGACCGAGGAAGGACAGCGCCGCCTCGAGCAGGATGGCGTGGGCCATCTCCAGCGTGACGACGACGATCAGGTTGTTGACGATGTTCGGCATGATCTCGCTCAGCACCACACGGGTGGTGGAGCAGCCGATGGCCTTGGCCGCGGTCACGTATTCACGCGAGCGCACCTGCAGGGTGGACGAGCGCATCACCACGGCGAAGCGGTCCCACAGCAGCAGGCCGAGCACGAGGATCACGATCTCCAGCGAGCCACCGAAAAGCGCGACGACGGCAAGCGCCACCAGCACCACGGGCATGGCCAGGCGCACGTTGATGAGGAAGGTCACCACCGCGTCGACACGCCCGCCGAAATAGCCGGCCGCGACGCCCATCGTGGTACCGATGATGCCGGAGATGAGGGCCGCGACACCGCCGATCAGCAGCGAGATGCGGGCGCCGTAGATGAGACGCGAGAGATAGTCGCGTCCAAGATGGTCGGTTCCCAGGATGTGCTCCCAGGTGCCGCCGAGAAACACCGGCGGCTGCATACGGCCCATCAGGTCCTGTGCATAGGGATCATGCGGCGCGAGCGCGGGGGCGAAGACCGCGATCACGAACAGGACGACAAGGACGCCGGCGCCGAACAGAAGGCCCATGTGGCCGAAGATGCGGCGGCGGAGCTGCTGGCCCGGGGTCGGGCCCTTGATCTCCTGGAGGAGGGTGTCTGTCGTGCTGGACATGTCAGGCAACCCTCATGCGCGGGTCCAGCCAGGCGTTGAGCACGTCCGACAGGAAAGTGAAGACAATGTAGAACATGGAGAACACCAGGATCAGCGCCTGCACGGTGGGCAGGTCGTTGCGGCCGATGGATTCCCACGCAAGGTAACCGGCGCCGTGCAGGGCGAAGATCGATTCCACGACGATCGAGCCGCCGAGCATGAAGCCCATCTGGACGGCCGCGAGCGAGACCACCGGAATGATCGCGTTGCGCAGGGCGTGCTTGAAGAGAACGCGCCACTCGCCCGCGCCCTTGGCGCGCGCCGTGCGGATGTAGTCCGAGCCCAGAACGTCGAGCATGCCCGCGCGGGTCAGGCGCATGATCGCCGGCATGGCGTAATAGCCGAGCACGACGGTGGGCATGATGAAGTTGATCCAGCTCTTGGTGCCCGACGGGGGCAGCAGGTTGAGCTGGATGGAGAAGACGACGATCATCATCAGGCCGAACCAGAAGCTCGGCATCGCCTGGCCCATCACGGACACGAACAGCGCGAAACGGTCGATCATCGAGTTGGGGCGGATCGCGGCGATCACGCCGAGGGGGACGGCGGTCAGCAGCGCGAAGGAGATGCCGCACACGCCGAGCGTCATCGTGATCGACAGGCGATCGATGATCAGGTCGGAGACGGGCAGCTTGAAATAGTAGCTTTCGCCGAAGTCGCCCATCATCGCATGGGACAGCCATTCCCAGTACTGGACGATCATCGGCCGGTCGAAGCCGTAGAGGACGCGAATGGCCTCGATGTCGGCGTCGTTGGCGTGTTCGCCGGCAAGGGCTGCCGCCGGGTCGCCGGCCATGAAGAGAAGGGAGAAGCTGATCGCCGAAACGGTCAGCGCAACGAGCAGGGCCAGGCCCAGCCGCTTGAGGATGAAGGTCAGCACGTTCGGCTCCCGCAGGCTTCGGTCGGTCCGCCGGGCCGGAGGAGAAGCCCTTCCAGCCCGAGACGCGGAGTGCCGGCCGGGCGTCATGCCCGGCCGGTCACCCTGTCCAGTGTCGCTGGCTTAGAGCTTAGTTCCAGCTCATCGTGTGGAAACGCAGCACCTCGTCCGGGGTCGGGGTGTAGGACACCTCGTCCGTGAAGACGTAGTTGGTGTTGTAGGAGAACATCGGCACCCAGTACGCCTGGTCGGCGATCTTGGCGAGGGCCTTGGCGTAGTTCTCCTTGCGGACTTCCGGATCGGTGGAGCTGTCGGCGATGTCGAGCCAGTCGCGGACTTCCTCGTCGCGGCTGTCGTCAAGCGAGCCGAACTTGAAGAATTGGCTCGTGATCGCGGACGCGTCGTTGATCGAGTAGGAGCCCCAGGTCTGGAACGAGATCGGCGTACCGCCCTTCATGCGCAGCTCGCGAAGCGCGGAATACTGCAGCATGTTGAAGTTCACGCGGATGCCCACGGCCGTCAGGTAGTTGGCGATGGCTTCCGCGTACTCGCGATCGCGGTATGCGTAGTAGTCGGTCTCGAAGCCGTCCGGATAGCCGGCCTCGGCCAGCAGGGCCTTGGCCTTCTCCGGGTCGTACTCGTAGGAGACGACGTCCTGCGAACAGCCGAACTGGCTCGGGAAGCAGGCGGTCTTGATGACACGCGACTTGCCCTTCAGCAGGGCCGAGACCAGCGCCTCGCTGTTGATGGCGTGGGCCACGGCACGACGCACGCGGACGTCGGTGAAGGGGTTGTCCTCACCGGTACGGCCGGCGGCATCGAGCGTCAGGTAGCCGATGCGCATGGTGCTCTCGTTGGCGACCGTGAAGCGGCCCATGGCGGCAAGCTTCTCGGACTGGTCGGCCGGCACCTGCCAGATCAGGTCAAGCGAGCCGCTGAACAGCTCGGCCATCTGGGTGTTGACGTCCGGGATGGTGCGGATGTCGACCTTGCCGATCTCCGGCTGGCCCTTGGGGCTGTCGTGATAGTTCTCGTTCTTCTCGAGCACGAAGTGCTTGCCGGGCTCGACGCTGAGCACCTTGTAGGGGCCGGTGCCGACGGGCTTCAGGCCCATGCCGGAGGGGCCCGCCTCGGCGTAGTACTCGTTCGGGTAGATCGAGACGGGGCCGGCCAGGTACTCGATAGCGGCCGGGAACGGCGCCTTGAGCATGATGCGGACCGTGTACTTCTCGACCTTCTCGGCGGACTTCATCCAGTTCACGTTGCGCTGCGTCTTCACGCCGTTCTTCTCGTCGGCGACGTAGTTCACCGTGTAGACGACGTCGTCGGCGTCGAACTCCTCGCCGTTGTGGAAGGTCACGCCCTCACGCAGCTTGAGCTCGAGGGTGGTGTCGTCGATCCACTCCCACGAGGTGGCGAGGTTGCCCTTGTACTCGCCCGTCTCCGGATCGGCATAGATGAGGCCGTCCCAGATGGCGCGCTGGAGGACAACACCCTCGCGCGAGGAGTTGAAGTAGCTGTCGACGTTCTCAAGCTCCTTGGTGAAGGCGACGTTGAGCGTGTCGTCGGACTTGGTGGCCTGTGCGGCCGTGGTCATGCCGAGCGCGAGCGCGGCTGCACTGCAGGTGAGGAGAAAGTTTTTCATGTGCCCTCCGGTTGGCTTGCGACAAAGGTTGTATGCCGCTTGGTCAGCTTTTTGTTGTATCATTATATGATACTTTGTATCTGATTATGACATTTCAAACGTGAAATGCCGCCTCGTCAAGAGGCGCTTGCATAAATTGGCCATGGTTCCGGGCCGTCGGGGGGACGGATGTCGCAAGAAAAGCAGACGCGTCAGGATACACTGTTCGTCAATTCGCTGGCGAAGGGATTGCGGCTTCTCGAGGTGTTCGACGAAGAGAATCAGGCGTTGGGGCTCAGCGAGCTGTCCGCGCGTTCCGGGATAGACAAGAGCGCGACCCAGAGGCTGGCCAACACGCTGCACCAGACCGGGTACCTTACCAAGGACGAGCGCACACGCCGCTACCGCCCCTCGCACAAGTTTCTCGAGATGGCCTATGCGTACATGTGGTCGGACCCGATCGTGCAGCTCGCCATGCCGAAACTGATCGAGTTTTCCCGACGTATCGGCGAGACGGTGAACATGGCCCAGCTGTCCGGGTCCGACATCGTCTATGTGATGCGGCTGCCGTGCCAGCGAACAAGCTTCGCGGCGACGATTCTCGGACGGCGCCTTCCCGCGCTCGTCACGTCCTCGGGGCGCACGATGCTGGCGGGCTTGCCCGAGGCCGAGCGGGAGGCCTGCATCGCCAACTGGCCCGTCCGCCGGTTCACGCCGGCCACGACGCTGGATCGCGAGGAGATCGCGCGCAGCGTTCAGGAGGGGGCGGCACGCGGGTTCGTGCTGACCACCGGTCAGATGATCCTGAAGGAAATCGCCGTTGCCGCGCCGGTCATCTCCTCGGAGGGGCGCCCCGTGGCGGCCGTGCAATGCGCGGTTTCCGCATATGACTGGACCCCGGAGCGGGTGGAGCGGGAGATCGTGCCCATCCTGCTCGATACGGCCAACAGCATCACTCCGAGCGCGGTCTGACGCGGCGCGCGGCGCTCGGGTTGGCGGTTTTCTTGATCTTCGTCACAGTCTTGCCCGACCCGATGCGCCAAGATCGGTCATGGGTGACGCATGGTCAGCCTTTCAGGCTGGCCATCCGCCATCTCCCGCGTCGGGGCCGTTCCCCCGCGCGAAGCGAGGGAAGGAGATCCAGATGAGCATCTTCAGGAGAACGTTTGCCGTTGCCGCGCTTGTGTTTGGCGCCGTACTGGCTCAGTCGCCCGCCCGGGCCGCCACCGTGACCGGCGGATACACGGAGCGCGCGGTCATCGCCGGAACCGGGGTGCTCGACGGATCGAGCCTGCGGGCGGAGACGGTCCAGTATCGCCGGTACTACCGTCCCCGGCGCTATTATCGCCCGCGCCGCTACTACCGTCGGTGGCGTCCCGCGCCGCGCTACTATGCGCCGCGTCCGCGGTATCGCGCCGCCCTGCCGCGCGCCCACTACAACTGGTGCTTCAACCGCTACCGCTCCTATCGCGCCAGCGACAACACCTTCCAGCCCTACAACGGTCCGCGCAGGCGCTGCCGGTCACCCTACGTGCGCTGAGGCGAAGGGACTAGGAAATCGTCGACCGGCGGGGGTGGCCCCGCCGGTCGACGGATTCTATAACGCCGACCTGCCGTCAGACACCCGTGTGTCAGGATGCTGAATTCGCATGCACATCCCCTCGACGGCGAGCAAGGCGGGCGTTTCATGGTGAGGGTACATCTGTCCCCGGGAGAAAGTCTGGGTTTTTCGCTACGACAGACGCCGGAGGGAGACGGACGCTGGGGAGAGGTGTGGTTCTCGCCCGGTGATGACGAGCGCGTGGCGGACTGGCTCGTTGTCTACGATACGCCCGAGCCCGGCCTCGTGACCCGCGTTCCGCGAGAGCGGCGTATCGTGCTTCTGCCTGAACCGGCATCGATCAAGACATATCAGCCGGACTTCATTTCCCAGTTCGGTACGGTGCTCAGCCCGTCGCCCGTTGCGCTGGAAGATGTGCGGTGGGTCAGGACGCACCCCTGCGCGCCCTGGTTCCTGGGCTGCACGATCGGCGGTCGGGAACGGGGGCGGGAGTCCACCGGCTTTCGCGCCTTCGAGGAGGCGGGTCTGGCCGCTCTTGCCCCGAGGCCCGAGGGGAGGGCCCTTCTTTCGGCCATTTGCTCGCGCAAGCGCCTCAATCGCAACCAGGTCCGCCGCTTGCGGTTCCTCGAGAGGTTGAAGGGGGACCTGGGCCCGGGGCTGGATATTTTCGGCCGTGGCTTTTCCGACCTTCCCGACAAGGCGAGGGGAATAGAGCCATACCGGTATCATCTGGTGCTGGAAAACAACCTAGAGCGCGACGCATGGACGGAAAAGCTGGCGGATCCGTTGCTCGCCGGCGTCTATCCGATCTTCGCCGGCGGGGAAGGGCTGGAGGACTATTTCGACCCCGCGGGCTTTTCCCGCATCGACATCACGCGACCACGCGCCGCCGTCGAGGCTGTGCGCGAGATACTGGAGAGTGATCCGGTCGCACGTCCGGAGGTTCAGGCGGCGATGCTGGAAAACCGGCGCCGGCTGATGCGGGAGCACCAGCTCTTTCCCGTTCTCGCGCGGGAAATTCTGGCTCGCCGAAAGGACACCGACCTGGCGGAGCCTCTCCCTGTGCCCGAGGCGATCCTGCCCTCGCCGCGCAGGAGGCGCGCCCGTGTCGCTCAGTTCCTACGGCCCTTGCGCATTGTCGCCGACACGCTCGTTCTGTCGCTTTCCGAGCGTGGCTGACGTTACGTTCAGGAGGGCTTGCAGTCCCAACGTTCCCAGACGAAGGGGTAGCGCCAGGTTAGGACATGGGTGTCGCGAAGGTGCTCGGCGATTGCCGCATAGCGGGAACGGCTGGTTTCGTCGATCAGGTGAAACTGGACCATCATGGTTCGAACGTTCCGGATTGTTCCGGTCTCGATGAGGTCTTCCAGAACGGGATATTCGTCACCCTCGATATTCAGCTTGAGCAGGTTGATGTCCTGCCCGGCGCCCGCCACCACCTCGGAGGCGCGTCGCAGCCGGATCTCCACGCGTCTTCCCTCGATGCCGCGCTGGGTGCTGCTGCCGTCGTTGTCATAGACCAATTCGGCCGTCCCGTTGAAACCGGAGAGACCGGCGCATTCCAGTTCCACGCCGTCCAACCCCTTGACGAGGCTGGCTGCCGCTTCACAGAAGTCCGGAGCCGGCTCGAAGGCGAGAACCCGGCCGCATCCTCGTGCCGCCGCCCGGGTGGCAAAACTTCCCTGGTAGAAACCGGCATCGATTGCGACCGAATCCGCGTCCAGCGGAACGTCCAGCAGCAAGTGTTCATCGCCCCTGGCCCACTTCCAGCGCTTGATCGCACGGTACTGGGGATCAAGTGCAAAGCGGATCAGATTTAGTCCCATGTCTCACAGCTCATTCACGAGGATGGCAGTTGCCGTGGCGCGGATTTCCTGTCCGTTTCTGCTCGACCGGAGACCTCATGCCGCCCACATGGCACGCGCCAAGGGATCGCAGGTCGCGTGGCGGAAAGCAAGTCTTCGCACGGAAGCTGGAAGCTTGAGAGGCGACGAGCCGCGTCTTGTCAGAAGGTGTAGCCGAACTGGGCGATGTCACCATGATGACGGCGGGCCACCAGCTCCGCGCCTGCATCGTCATAGTAGCCGCGGTAGTCTCCGCGCTTGGAGGAATTGGCGCGCTGCCTCGGAACCTCGGTTGCAAGGTTGAGGTCCCCGATCATGGCGGCAAGATCGTCCTCAAGCTTCTCCTGCCTTAGAATAACGTCCACGGCGATCTCGCCGTCATCGTCCGTGATGTAATCGACGAGTTGTTTGCGGATGTATCCACTCGGGGAGGTGGGGGCGTCATCGTCGGCCAGCCAGGCGAGATAGTCGGAGAAGTCGAACTTCTGGAACAACTCGACTTCGGTCGGCATTCCCGACTGTCCGCGCCCCTTGTCTTCCTTCAGATAGTGGAACCAGGAGACGTGCCAGTCCCAGGGATTGCGCACGACCGTGAAGCTTGTCATGCCAGCGAGATCAACCCGGTGGCGGGCGAAAACCTGGGCATACTGCCGATAGGTCAGATGGCCGCGCGCATCGCGCAGGCGTCGCGACGGGCATTTCAGAATCCAGGGCTGAAAAGCCTGTTCGACGAACGATCCGCCACATTTGGGAACATGTACAAACAGGAGGTTGGCCTTTTCGGCCCGACCAAGAAGTCCGGTCTTTTTTCTTGTTGGTACAAACACGTCCACTTCACCCAGGCTTTTTCGGAGGCCTCTGTGTAGGGGTGATGGAGAGTTGGATCAACATTGTGAATTTTTATAGGTATCCAGGCTCGTGATCTTGCGCGGCACGCCCCTGTATTCAGGCGTCTTTCGCGGGAAACGTTGCGCGGGCGCTGATCCCGCGCAACGAATGGGACGCAGACCTTTCGTCTTGCTGCCTTAGCAGTTGTTCGGGCGCTGCGGGCCGAGGTCGATCTGGCACTCATTGGTAAGAGCGCCGATGGCCGCGCCGCCGACCGCGCCGGCCGCCGCGCCGACGAGAACGGGGCCGCCCGCGAGCGCGACCACGCCGGCGCCGGCGGCCGTGCCCAGGGCGCCGCCCGTCACGCCGCGTTCGAACCTGTTGGAGCCGCAGGCGCCGAGCGCCAGCGTCACGGTGAGGAGCCCGGCGAGGGCAAGCGGTCTCGGAATACGCATGTACTCAGTTCCTTCGAAAAACGGTCCCAGCCGCTTCGACCATGCCTTGAACAAGGTGAATCATGCGTAAACGCCCACGCGGGCGGAGCGGCGGGATCGAGGAGGCAAGGGGAGCGACACTGCTGCGAGGCGGGGCGCGGGGTCCTGCCGTGAAGGCAGCGGGGCCTTGCCCGGAGACCTGCCTTCGACTAAGAACGGGACAAATTTCCCCTCATCCCGATCAAGCGGAGCGGCAGGCTACATGGCGCGCCAGTTCATCTATCACATGCACGGTCTGTCGAAGGCCTTCAACGGCAAGAAGGTCCTCGACAACATTCACCTGTCCTTCTACCCGGACGCCAAGATCGGCATCCTGGGCCCGAACGGCGCGGGCAAGTCGACCCTGCTCAAGATCATGGCCGGTCTCGACAAGGAGTACACGGGCGAGGCCTGGGCGGCCGAGGGCGCGCGCATCGGCTACCTGCCGCAGGAGCCGCAGCTCGACTCCTCCAAGACCGTTCGCGAGAACGTGCTGGAGGGCGTCGCCCACAAGCAGGCGATCGTCGACCGCTACAACGAACTGATGATGAACTATTCCGACGAGACGGCGGAAGAGGGCGCCAAGCTCCAGGACATCATCGACGCGGAGGATCTCTGGAACCTCGACAGCAAGGTCGAGATGGCGATGGAGGCCCTGCGCTGCCCGCCGTCCGACGCGTCGGTGGACAACCTCTCGGGCGGTGAGCGCCGCCGGGTGGCGCTCTGCCAGCTTCTGCTGTCGGAGCCGGACCTGCTGCTGCTCGACGAGCCGACCAACCACCTGGACGCCGAGACGGTCCACTGGCTCGAGCGGCACCTGCGCGAGTTCAAGGGCTCGGTGCTGATCATCACCCACGATCGCTACTTCCTGGACAATGTCACCGGCTGGATCCTGGAGCTCGACCGTGGTCAGGGCATTCCCTACGAGGGCAACTACTCGGTCTATCTGGAGAAGAAGACCAAGCGCATGGAGCAGGAGGGCCGCGAGGACATGGCCCGCTCCCGTGCGATTGCCCGCGAGCGCGAGTGGATGGGGATGTCGCCCAAGGGCCGGCAGACCAAGTCGAAGGCCCGTATCCGCGCCTACGAGGATCTTCTGTCCAAGCAGGAGGAGCGTCTGCCGACCATCGAGCAGATCCTCATTCCCGTCGGCGAGAGGCTCGGCAACAACGTCATCGACCTGGAGAACGTCTCCAAGGGCTTCGGCGACCGCCTGCTGATCGAGGACCTTTCCTTCAAGCTGCCGCGCGGTGGCATCGTCGGTGTGATCGGCCCGAACGGCGCCGGCAAGACGACGCTGTTCAAGCTGCTCACGGGCCAGGAGACACCGGATTCCGGCACGGTCACCATCGGTGACAGCGTTCACCTTGGTTATGTGGACCAGTCGCGCGACAAGCTCGACCCGGACAAGACGGTCTGGGAGGAGATTTCCGACGGCAACGAGATCATCTATCTCGACGGCAAGGAGATCAATTCGCGCGCCTATTGCTCGTCCTTCAACTTCAAGGGGCCGGCCCAGCAGGCGAAGGTGGGCAACCTGTCGGGCGGACAGCGCAACCGCGTGCACCTTGCCAAGGTGCTGAAGCAGGGCGCCAACGTGCTTCTCCTTGACGAGCCGACCAACGATCTCGACACCGAGACGCTGGCGGCCCTCGAGGACGCGCTGGAGAACTACGCCGGCTGCGCCGTGGTCATCAGCCATGATCGCATGTTCCTCGACCGTCTCGCGACCCACATGCTCGCCTTCGAGGGCGACAGCCACGTGGAGTGGTTCGAGGGCAACTTCGAGGACTACGAGAAGGACAAGGTGCGTCGTCTCGGTGCCCATGCGGCCGACCCGCGCCGCATCAAGTACAAGCCGCTGACGCGCTGAGCGCGTCGATCCGCGGAAAGCTGGCAAACGGCGGCGCCCATGGTGCCGCCGTTTTGCGTTTCGGCTCCCCTGTCGTGCGGGCTCAGGCGCCGGCGCGCCCGCCGGCCAGATAGGTCCTGAAGCGGGCGTCCAGCCGATCGCCGGCCTCGCGCAGCAGCCGTCCGGCCGGGCGTTCCAGCGTCAGCGTCAGGAAAAGCGCCATGGCGGTCAGCGCCGCGACGATGATCGTGGCGGCACCGGCAAAGCCCGCGAGCGGTGTCAGCAAAAGGAAGCCGGCATAGCCAATGTGCTGGTGCAGCAGGTAGAAGGGGTAGGTCGCACGTCCGGCGACCGCGTAAAGCCGTGTGGGCAGTGCTTTTTCGGGCACGCGGGTCAGCAGGGCGAGCAACAGCAGGCCGCCCAGGGTGAACATGGCGGCGAGCAGGATCGAAAACGGCTCATCGTACAGCGGCGCGAGGCTTTTCGCGAAATTGATGCTGCTTGATACTGCTTGCAGAAGCGCCACCATGGTCACGGGCAGGGCCATGGGCTCGCCGTGCTCCCAGGCTCTCAGTGCTATGCCGAAGGCGAAGACGCCGGCAAACTCCAGCAGTAGCAGTTTGCGCAGCAGGTCACTGTCGAGCCACAGGTTTTCGATGCCCGCGAGCAGCACCCACATGATCGCGATCATGACCCGGTGTCGGTGCCAGAGCCCGACGCTCATCAGGACGAAGACCCAGCCGTAGAAGATGATCTCGACAACGATCGACCAATAGGCGCCGTCGACAAGGGGCTGGCCCAGGAAGGGGGCGAGCATCGTCGCATTGGCCAGCACCTGAGGCAGGGTGACGGTGAAGCCGAAGCCCGGCGTCGCCAGCGTCACGAGGGCGGTGAGTGTCATGCAGGCGAGAAAGACGGGCCACAGCCTTGCGAAGCGGGCGACGGCGAAGGCAATCGGATCGCGTCCTTCTGTCGACATGGTGATGACATAGCCGGAGATCGCGAAAAACACAGAGACGCCGAGGTAACCGTATCGGGCAAGCCCGCCCGGATCACCGACCAGCGCCTCGCCGGCCTCTCCGGTCACCTGCATCCGGAATCCGAAGTGGAACCAGGCGACGGCGGCGACCGCGAGCACACGCAGCAGGTCGAGGCCGGGCCGACGCATCGTCGGCGGTCTTGCCGTGGCGGGAGAGCGTGGCACCTTGCGCTTCGTGCGACGCGGGGCTGCCCGGCCCCAAGCGTAGTCGGCAACCGTGTTCGAAGGCCGGCCGTCCGGCCGGTCCTGTGCGTCCCCTTGCGCCATTGCCGGCTCTCCCCTCGCTGGTTTCGTGGCCCTTGTCCCTGGTGCCAGCTTGCAGCACTCGGGTTAAGGGCGGTGAAACGCGCTTGCCGGCCCAAGCTGCCGCCTGTCCCGGGCGGAGGGCATGGTCTCAGATTTCCATCAGGAAAAAGACGATTGCGCGCCGGGGGTGATAACCCTATCTGATGGAGATGATCACGCTCCGCCAGATGCGCTACTTCGATGCGCTTGCCCGCCACCTTCACTTCGGCCATGCGGCGGCCGATGTGAATGTTTCCCAGCCGGCGCTGTCCATGCAGATCCGCGAGCTCGAGGCCATCCTCGGCATCGCGCTCGTCGAGCGGCGCCCCTCTGGTGTCCGCCTGACGAGCGAGGGCCACGAGATCGCCCGGCGTGCCGGCCGGATCCTCGCGGAGGCGAGGGACCTCGTGGACTATGGCCGCCAGGCCGGCGGCGTGCTGTCGGGCGAGCTTCGCCTTGGCATCATCCCCTCCATCGCCCCCTATCTTCTGCCGCGCATCCTGCCGGCACTGACCGGCAGCTATCCGGACGTGGACCTGCAGGTGCGCGAGACGCTCACCCAGTCGCTCATGCAGGAACTGGCGCAGGGGCGTCTCGACGTGATCCTCGCCGCCCTTCCCGTGGCCGGTGCGGACCTCGAAACCCGTCCGCTGTTTCAGGACAGGTTCCTGCTCGCGGTGCAGAACAGTCCGGACCTGGACGAGCGCCAGCGCGTCGATCCGGCGGGCATCGACGGCTCGAGCCTGCTGTTGCTGGAGGAGGGACACTGCCTGCGCGACCAGACGCTCAACTACTGCGAGGGGCTGCGGCCGCAGGGGCGTTCCGCCTTCGGCGCGACGAGCCTTTCGACGGTCATGCAGATGGTCGCGGCCGGCTACGGGGTGACGCTGCTCCCCGAGCTTTGCGCCTCGGTGGAGGTTCGTGACGAACGGGTGGCGCTGCTGCGCTTCTCCGATCCGCAGCCGCAACGATCGGTGGGGCTGGTGTGGCGCAAGTCCTCGCCGCGCAAGCGTGACTTCCTGGCGCTTGCCGATTGCATCACCGCGGCCATGGCGGGCGACGTCAGGCCGCCGCTGCCGGACCCTGCCGCCGCCGGCGTCACAAGCGCGGCGTGATCGCGAAATGGCGGGCGGAACGAAGCGCAGCCGCGACATGCGTCTGGCCTTGCGCCCGCTGATCCCGCTCGCGCCGCTTGCCGATGCCGCCCCCATCCTGGAGGCGGCGCTCGCGCGCCATCTCAAGCACCTTCCGCCCTCGGTCGCGCTCTGGCTGGCCGTTACCTCCCACGTGCGGCACCGGCATACGGGCTACGAGGCCATGCTGGCCGAAGGCTACGACCGGGATTCCGCCCGGTTTTTCGTCGTGGACGAGATGAATGCGGTGCTCACGCGCTGGGGATCCAAACGGCTGGTCGACGCCGACGAGGAGACGTTCGACGAGGCGGGCCATGCCGTGGAAACTCCGTCCGGCGATCAGCGATAGATCCACTGTTCGGGAAGGTGGGCGATGACCTCTTCGCCCGGGCGGATGACGCCGGGGCGCTCCACGAAGCCCACAAGACCCCGTCTCCGCCGTCCGGCCTTGGGAAACAGGAGGTCGAGTCCCTCGCGATCGGGCACGTGCCTGCCGATTGCCTCGCCGGCAAGCCGGCAGGGGGCATTGTCGCCGTCGACACGCACCACCGCGCCGCCGGCAAAGACCAGACGCGTGCGCGGGGGCAGCATGGTGAAGCGGGGGATGCCGGCGACCAGCACATTGGCACCGATCCAGCCGGCCTCGATGGCCGCGAGATCCATGTCGGCGGCGATCGCGGCCAGTTCCTCTTCCGAAACCAGCGAGATCTGACGTTCGTTGCACATCTCCGTCCCGCGCGAGTACCAGGGCTCGCGCGAGCCCGAGCGCCGCGTGCGCCCGGCGTGCAGGTCTCCGGGGATGCCGTCGAAGGTGAGTTTCAGCGCCGCCTGCCAGACGGTCTCGAAGCTCTCGGGGGAAGGCGTGGCAAGCGCCTCGCGCACGGTGCCGCTGATCTTGCGCCGCGCGACGATTTCCATGTCGTCCAGCGTGTCGCGTCCGAAGAGATCGCCTGCCATGTTCCGCCCCATCCGTTTTGCCTCCTGCGACTATCCCGGAGCTTGCCCGCGTCATCAACTCCGTCTTTCTGGCGGGGCGTGGTGGGCTATCGGGCGATCGAGGGATTTGATGCCGTGGACACACTCTCTCCACGGTCACCCCGGGCAAGGGCGGCACGCCCGCGACCCGGGGCCTGTTGGCGCCCTCGGCCGGGGGAAGGTCCCGGAGGTCCCGGCAAGGGCACGGCGCCCAGGCGCCGTCGTCGGACGGGGTCACGTGGATTGGGCCACATGGATTGGGCCCCGGATCTTCGCCCCTTCGGGTCTCGTCCGGGGTGACGGATGAGGAGGGTGGCCCGCCCGCGACCCGGGGCGGGACCAATTCTCCGGTCGACGACGGCCTATTCGGCCGCCGCCATCTGGTGCGGGTCGTAGTTCAGGATCGGGGCCAGCCAGCGCTCGGCCGTGGCAAGGTCCCAGCCCTTGCGTGCGGCGTAGTCCTCGACCTGGTCACGCTCGATGCGCCCGACGCCGAAATAGTGGCTGTCCGGGTGGGCGAAATAGAGCCCCGAGACCGAGGACCCGGGCCACATGGCGAAGCTTTCGGTCAGCTCGATGCCGGTGGCTTTCGGTGCGTCGAGCAGATCGAAAAGGGTGCCCTTCTCGGTGTGGTCCGGCTGGGCCGGATAGCCGGGCGCCGGCCGAATGCCCTGATACTTTTCGGCAATCAGGTCCTCGACCGAGAGGTTCTCGTTCGGCGCGTAGCCCCAGAACTCCGTGCGCACCATCTGGTGAAGCTTTTCGGCGAAGGCTTCCGCCAGACGGTCGCAGAGCGCCTGTGCGAGGATCTTGTTGTAGTCGTCGCGGGCCGCCACGTGGCGGGCGATGATTTCCTCCTCGCCGTGACCGGACGTGACCGCGAACCCGCCGATCCAGTCGGCGATGCCGCTGTCCTCGGGCGCGATGAAGTCGGACATGGCCACATTGGCGCGCGTGCCGCTCGCACGTGCCATCTGCTGGCGCAGCGTGTGCAGCACCGTGCGCTCGCTCGTGCGGCTCTCGTCATTGAACAGCACGATATCGTCGCCGCGCGCCGCAGCCGGCCAGAAGCCGACCACGCCCTTCGGGCGAAGCTGTCCCTCGCGCACGATCTCGTCCAGCATCCGCCGGGCGTCGTCGTAAAGCGCCTTGGCCGCCGGGCCGTAGCGGTTGTCGGTCAGGACGGCCGGGTAGGTGCCCTTGATCTCCCAGGTGGAGAAGAACGGCGTCCAGTCGATGACGGCGGCCAGCTCCTCCAGCGAGATGTCCTCGATCACCCGGGTGCCCGCGATCCGGGGCTTCACCGGACGGTAGGTCTCGAAGGAGGGGCGGAAGGCATTGGCGCGCGCCTCGGCGATGGGCGTGCGCTTTGCGCCGCCGCGCGAGCGGGCATGCCCCTCGGCGACCTTGGCGTAGTCGGTGCGGATCGCCTCGATGTAGTCGGCGCTGTCGGTCTTGCTGAGCAGCTTGGAGACCACGCCGACCGCGCGGCTGGCGTCGGTCACGTAGACGGCCTGGGAGCGGCGGTAGTTGGGGTGGATCTTCACCGCCGTGTGGATCTGGCTCGTCGTCGCGCCACCGATCAGCAGCGGCAGGTCGAAGCCTTCGCGCTCCATCTCGGCCGCCACGTTGCACATCTCGTCGAGCGACGGCGTGATCAGCCCGGACAGGCCGATGATGTCGACCTTCTCCGCGCGTGCGGTCTCCAGGATCTTGGTCGCCGGCACCATGACGCCGAGGTCGATGACCTCGAAGTTGTTGCACTGGAGCACGACGCCAACGATGTTCTTGCCGATATCGTGCACGTCGCCCTTCACGGTGGCAAGCAGCACCTTGCCGGCGCTGGACATCCCCTCCAGTCCCTGCTCGCGCTTCTCCTGCTCCATGAACGGCATCAGGTAGGCCACCGCCTGCTTCATCACGCGGGCGGACTTCACCACCTGCGGCAGGAACATCTTGCCGGCGCCGAAGAGGTCGCCGACGACGTTCATGCCGTCCATGAGCGGCCCCTCGATGACGTGCAGGGGGCGTTCGGCCTTCGCTCTGGCCTCTTCCACGTCCTGCTCGACATAGTCGGTGATGCCGTTGACCAGCGCATGGGCGAGGCGTTTCTCCACCGGCAGCTCACGCCAGGAAAGATCCTGCACCTTCTGCTTGCCGCCCTTGCCCTTGAAGCGGTCGGCCGCCTCGAGCAGGCGGTCGGTCGCGTCGGAGCGGCGGTTCAGCACCACGTCCTCGGCGAGGTCGCGCAACTCCAGATCCAGATCGTCATAGACGGCGAGCTGGCCGGCGTTGACGATGCCCATGTCCATGCCGACCTTGATGGCGTGGTACAGGAACACCGAGTGCATGGCCTCGCGCACCGGCTCGTTGCCGCGGAAGGAGAACGACAGGTTGGAGACGCCGCCCGACACATGCGCGTGGGGCAGGTTTTCGCGGATGAAGCGGGTCGCCTCGATGAAGTCCACGCCGTAGTTGTCGTGTTCCTCGATGCCTGTGGCGACCGCGAAGACGTTGGGATCGAAGATGATGTCTTCCGGCGGGAAGCCCACCTCGTTCACCAGGATCTCGTAGGAGCGCTTGCAGATCTCGACCTTGCGCGCCTGCGTGTCGGCCTGGCCGTCCTCGTCGAAGGCCATGACGACCACGGCCGCGCCGTGGCGGCGAACCAGCTTCGCCTGGGCGATGAAGGCCTCGACGCCCTCCTTCATGGAGATGGAGTTCACCACGGCCTTGCCCTGGACGCACTTCAGGCCGGCCTCGATCACCTCCCACTTGGAGCTGTCGACCATCACCGGAACGCGGGCGATGTCCGGCTCGGCGGCCACGAGGTTGAGGAAGGTGACCATGGCCTCCTTCGAATCCAGCAGGCCCTCGTCCATGTTGACGTCGATGATCTGGGCGCCGTTCTCGACCTGGCTGCGCGCGACCTCGAGGGCGGTGGCGTAGTCGCCTTCCTTGATGAGCTTGCGGAAGCGGGCCGAGCCGGTGACGTTGGTGCGCTCACCCACGTTCACGAAGGGGATCTCGGGCGTCAGCACGAAGGGCTCGAGGCCCGACAGGCGCAGGCGGCGCGGCGGATGGGCAAGCTCGCGCGGCGCATGATCCGCGACGGCTTCGGCGATGGCGCGGATGTGCTCGGGCGTGGAGCCGCAGCAGCCGCCGACGACGTTGACGAGCCCGCTTGCGGCGAACTCGCCCACCAGCGCGGCCATGGCCTCGGGGCTCTCGTCATACTCGCCGAACTCGTTGGGCAGGCCGGCATTGGGATAGGCGCAGACCAGCGTGTCGGCGATCCGGGCGAGATCGGCGATATGGGCGCGCATCTCCTTGGCGCCGAGCGCGCAGTTGAGGCCGATGGACCACGGGTTCGAGTGGCGCACGGAATACCAGAACGCCTCGGGCGTCTGGCCGGACAGGGTGCGTCCGGACAGGTCCGTGATGGTGCCGGAGATCATGACCGGCAGCTTGACGCCCTTTTCCTCGAACACCTCGTCGATGGCGAAAAGGGCCGCCTTGGCGTTCAGCGTGTCGAAGATGGTCTCGACCAGGATGAGGTCCGATCCGCCGTCGATGAGACCGCGCACGGCCTCCGCGTAGGAGTCCTTCAGCGCGTCGAAGGTGATGGCGCGGAAGCCCGGATTGTTCACGTCCGGAGAGATGGAGAGCGTGCGGTTGGTCGGGCCGATGGCGCCGGCGACGAAGCGCGGGCGCGAGGGATCGCGCGCCGTGACGATGTCACACGCCTCGCGGGCGAGCCGCGCGCCTTCCACGTTCAGCTCGTAGGCCAGTTCCTCCATCGCGTAGTCGGCCTGGGCGACGGTGGTGGAGGAGAAGGTGTTGGTCTCGACGATGTCCGCGCCCGCCTCGAGGTAGAGGATGTGGGTGTCGCGGATCGCGGGGCCCTGCGTCAGGTTGAGAAGGTCGTTGTTGCCCTTCACGTCCTGCGGCCAGTCCTTGAAGCGCTCGCCGCGATAGCCGGCCTCGTCGAGCTTCATGGTCTGGATCATGGTGCCCATGGCACCGTCGAGAATGAGAATGCGGTCCTTCGCGGCAGCCGTGAGGGTTGCGGCGGCGTCGGTTGTCTTGGTCATGATCTCGTCGCGGTCCTGGTTCACGCGGCCTGCTGTTCCACCGGGGCGGGCACGAGGCCCAGCATCCGGCAGATGGCGAGGGTCAGCTCGGACCGGTTCATGGTGTAGAAGTGGAAGTCGGTGACGCCCCGGTCGACAAGGTCGAGCACCTGCTCGCAGGCGACGGCGGAGGCGACCAGCTTGCGCGTCTCGGCGTCTTCGTCGAGGCCCGAGAAGCGGTGTGCCAGCCAGTGCGGGATCGAGGTGCCGCACTTGGCGGAGAACACCATGGTGGTCTCGAAGTTCACGATCGGCAGGATGCCCGGCACGACCGGAATGGTGATGCCGGCGGCGCGGACCTTCTCCAGGAACGTCTCGAAGAGATCGTTGTCGAAGAAATACTGGGTGATCGCGCGGGTCGCGCCGGCGTCGATCTTGCGCTTCAGGTTGTCGATCTCGGTCTGCCAGTCGGCGCTCTCGGGGTGGCGCTCGGGATAGGCGGAGACGGACACTTCCATGTCGGGCGAGATGCGGTGGATGCCGGCGACCAGATCGCCCGCATAGGCATAGCCCTGCGGATGCGGCTTGTAGATGGCGCCGATGCCTTCCTGCGGGTCGCCGCGCAGGGCCACGATGTGGCGCACGCCAAGCTCGTGGTAGGAGCGGATGACCTCGTCGATCTCCTCGCGACTGGCGCCGACGCAGGTCAGATGCGCGGCCGGACGCAGCGAGGTCTCGCGGATCATGCGCTCCACCGTGCGGTGGGTGCGCTCGCGGGTCGAGCCGCCCGCGCCGTAGGTCACGGAGACGAAGGCCGGGTTGAGCGGCTCCAGCCGCTTCACCGCGTTCCACAGCGAGGCTTCCATCTTCTCCGTCTTGGGCGGGAAGAACTCGAAGGACACGTTGACCCGGCTGGCGGAGTCATTGCCCAGCTCGAAGCGGCGGAACTTGTCGGATGAAGACATCAGGCGACCTCCTGGGTCAGGTTCAGTTCGGGCAGGTCGGACACGATGCGCGGATCGCGAGCCAGCCAGATCGTGACGGTGAGCCGGTCGGAATCGCCCGGACCCGGATCCAGATCGCGCGCCTCGACGAGGTCGAGGCCGGCGCTCTCCAGCCAGCGGGCCATCTGGTCGTGGGAGAACCCGAGACGGCGGTGGGCATGGTCGTCGCGCAGGAATTCCAGCGCGTGCGGGGCGAAGTCGACGATGAGCAGGCGCCCGGCCGGACGCAGCACGCGGGCGGCCTCCTCGATGGCGCGGCCCGGATCGTCGAGGAAGTGGAGCACCTGGTGCAGGGTGACCAGGTCATAGCTCTCGGCGGGAACCGTGAGGGCGTAGATGTCGCCCTGGCGCACCTGTGCGTTGCGCAGTTCCTCGCGTGCGATGTTGGCGCGCGCGACCGTCAGCATGTCGTGGCTGGCGTCGAGGCCAAGCGCCTGTTCGTACTGGTCGGAAAAGAGCTTCAGCAGGCTGCCGGTGCCCGTGCCCAGATCGAGCATGGTGCGGAAGGGCCGCTTGCCGACGAGTTCGCGGATGGCCTCTTCCACGGCCGCCTCGGGCACGTGGAGCGAGCGCTCCTGGTCCCAGGTGGCGGCGCGCGAGGCGAAGAAGGCGGCGGCGGCCTCGGCCTTGGCCCGGCGCAGCGCTGCAAGGCGCACCCGGTCGGCCGCCAGCAGCGGGTCGTTCGGGTCGAGGCGGTCGAGCAACATGCGCGCGAAACCGCCGAGCGCTCCCTCGCCGAGCCGGTAGAACACCCAGGCGCCTTCGGGGAAGCGCTGCACCAAGCCGGCCTCGGTCAGAAGCTTGAGGTGACGGGAGATGCGCGGCTGGCTCTGGCCCAGGATCGTCGTCGCGTCCTTGACCGTCAGTTCGCCGTCGGCCAGCAGGGCAAGCAGGCGCAGACGCGTGTCCTCGCCGACCGTGCGCAGCCCGACCAGCAGCTGCTCGGCGCTGAGCTGCGGCTCTCCGGGTGCGTTGGGGGTGGTCGCGTCGGTGGTCATGCGCATCCTCGAATGTCTGTCCCGCAGGAAGATATAAAGATATGTTTATACCTGTATTGATCCAAGTGCAAGGGCGTGTGTCCATCGCGCGGCAGGCGGGGATTGCCGCTGCCGGTTCTCCCCCATAGTCTCCGCCTCCCTTGAAACCACTTTTCCAGGACACGTGAGCGCCATGACAGGATTTGACGATCCCGCGACTGTTTCCCGCTACGCGCAAGGGACCGTCCAGCGGGTGCCCGGCCTTTCCGCGCTTCACCGCATGGCGTTGCTGCTGCTTGGGGAAGGTGCCGCCCGGGACGCGGCCATGCTTGTTGTCGGGGCCGGTGGCGGCATGGAGATCGATGTCTTCGCAAGGGCGCGTCCCGGCTGGTCCTTCGATGGCGTGGATCCCTCGGCTGAGATGCTTTCGCTTGCCTCGGATGTCCTGGCCCCCTTCGGCGAGCGGGTGTGCCTGCACGAGGGACTGGTCGACGTGGCGCCCGAGGGGCCTTTCGACGGGGCGGCATGTCTCCTCACGCTGCATTTCGTCGATCGGGAGGAGCGGCTTCGCACCCTGCGCGAGATCCGCAGGCGGTTGAAGCCGGGCGCGCCGCTGGTCGTCGCCCACCACAGTTTTCCGCAGGGCGAGAACGAGCGTTCGCTCTGGCTGTCGCGCTATGCCGCCTTTGCCGCCGCCTCGGGCATTCCGTCCGGCAATGCGGAAAACGGTGCCGTCGCGCTCGGCGAGCGCCTGCCGCTGCTGTCTCCCGAGGAAGACGAGGCGCTGATCGCCGAGGCGGGCTTTGCCGACGTCTCCCTGTTCTATGCCGCCTTCACCTTTCGCGGTTGGGTCGCGCGGGCCTGACCGGAGCCTGCAAGCACCCGGTCAGGACCCGTGACGAGCCGGATCAGCGGTCGTCGGTTGACCCGCCACCGGACCGGGCGGCGGCCTCCTGGTCGAGCAGCGCGCGGGCCGCGCCGGCGGCGGCCGTTTTCTCCGCCTCGCTCAATTCGCGCTGTTCGCCGTCTTCCTGCGCGACACGCACGGTGACCTGGCGATGGGCGAAATGGATGCCGTTGGCCTCGCACAGGTCGCGGATGCCCGAGTAGACCACCTTGCGCAGCTCGAACTGGTCGCCGGGACGCGTCATGAACTTGACGCGCACGATCATGGCCGAATCCTCGAGCGCGGTGACGCCCTGGGATTTCACCGGCTGCAGGAACTTCGGCCCGTACTCCTCGTGCTCCAGAAGGCTCTGGCCGAACTTCTTGATGAGCTTGCGCATCTTCTCCACGTCCGTGTCGTAGGTGACGCGGAAGGCCAGCTTCATCACCGCCCAGTCGCGGGAGAAGTTCTTCACGTATTTGATCTCGCCGAAGGGCACCGTGTTGAGCGGGCCGTTGTGGTGGCGAAGCTGCATGGAGCGGATGGAAATCTTCTCCACCGTTCCCTTCACGCTGCCGATGTCGATGTACTCGCCTTTCCGGAAGGCGTCGTCGAACAGGAAGAAGGCGCCCGAGAAGATGTCGCGAATGAGGGTTTGGGCGCCGAAGCCGACGGCAAGGCCGACCACGCCGGCACCGGCGAAGAGCGGCCCGATGTTCACGCCCATTTCCGAAAGCACGATCATCGCGCCGATGGAGACGATGGAGATCAGCAGGAAGTTGCGGAAGATCGGCAGAAGGGTCGCCAGGCGGCTTTCGCCGACGCCGCCGATCTCCATGTCGTGACCGCCTTCGCTCTTGTTGCCGTTCTCGCGATGGATCTGGCGGTCGATGGCCAGTTCCACCGCCCGGTAGGCCATGTAGGCCAGGAAGACGATGACGCAGATTTCGAATGCGTTGCCGACGATCGAATCGTCGCCGGTGATGTCCACGCCCCATTTGACCAGGATCGAGCCGGCCGCGACCACCACGGCCAGGATGCTTGCGCCGTGGTCGAGCAGGTCGCGATAGGGCAGGCGGTGCCGTTCGGCCTCCATGGCCTCGGCCGCGGCCTGGGCACGTGTTTCACCTTCGTCGTGGACTTCTCCCGCAGAGGCTTCCGCGCGGGCCAGGTCCCTGGCGCGCCGGTCGAGCTGCCGCTCGCTGTCGAGGCGCGGCAGCAGCAGGCGGTCGATAACGAGGATGAGGATGCCGAGCACGGCGGCCCAGATGATGAGCGCGTAGATCGGCGCCGCGACGAGACCGATGGCCGCGTCTTCCTGCAGCAGAACGCGCAGTGCGGAGACGAGGAAGGCGATCGTGAAATAGGCGATCAGGACCGGCAGCCAGATCCTCGTGATGAAACGTCGAACCGGGCTCGGGGTTTCCTCTTCATGGAGACCGGCGCTGGCCAGAAGACCGGTCAGCGCCTTGCGGTTGACGATCGCGACGGCGGACAGCAGCAGGCAGGTCATGCCGACGGTAAGAATGAGTCCCAGCCGGTGTCCGGCCGGTTCGAGGCCGAGCGCCTCCATCCAGTCGCAGACCGCCATCATCGCGATGGAGAGCCCGCCGGCGGTCATCAGGCCACGGTAGAGCGAGTTGGATTGCCGGGTGCTGAGCGGCAGCATTCGTCCGCCGGGCAGGCCGGGCGCCAGGATCGCGCGCAGCACGATGCGCAGAACCAGGAAGGTGAAGGCGCCCTCGAGCCCGATCAGCACCGAAACGCGGGAGGCCGGATGGCCGGAAATGAAGGCGAAGGCGATTGCCACCGCAACCGCCATGAAGGGCGCGACGGCGAGCAGCATGATGGCGCCACGGGCGATCAGGAAAATGATCCGGGTCGAGCGGGTTCCCGCGCCATCGGGCATGCGCTCGTTCAGGAAGCGGGCGAACAGCCAGCGTTCGCAAAGCGTCAGGGCCATGGCGCCGGCGACGAAGGACCCGGCCAGAACGATCAGGCTGCTCCAGATCCAGTCGAGCGAGCCGTTCGCGGAATGGGAGGTCAGGATGCGCATGGTCTGCGCGTCGAAGTCGGGCAGGGAGGCCAGCGTCTTGCCGAGGGCCTCGCGCACCTGCAGGCCGAGACGGACGAAGTAGCGTTCGCCAGCCATCTCCGTGGCCGTTTCGGCGGCAAGGGCGGGGACCGAAACCAGCGAGCCGGCCAACGCCAACAGACTTGCCAGAAGAAATGCGACGCGTGCGAAAGGCTGTCGAACGCCTCTCCCCCGCATGATCGATCGATCGGTCATGATGCCCCCAAGACTAAAACGGATCCCGCTGTCCGTGCGGCGAGGTCCAACTTTCGGGGCATCTTAGCGTATGAATGTAAAGGAAGTTATTGCAGGCGAGGGAAATTCGGCGATCCGCCGCGTGTGGAACGCCGAAAACCGGCCTCACCACCTGTCATGGAAACGCCGGGGCCGATCAGGGAGCCTGCTTCGGCTGTGAGCGAGACCGCCTCCGACCGGGACGACCGGAGGCGGACCATGTTTCAGCAGGCGAGGCGGCCGTGCCAATCGCTCAGGAGCTTGCGGGCCGAGAACGGGTTGATCGCCTCGAAACGGGTCAGGGCCTTTGCTCGCAAGGCGTCGTTCAGCAGGTAGCGCCAGGGGCCGACCGTGAGGACCTTGCCAACGGTCTCGCTCGACAGCTCACATGCGCGGGCGACGATCAGGAAGGGATCCGTGTCGACGCGCACCATCCAGTGCTTGGCTTCCTCGAGGCCGATGTCGCCAAGCAGGGCGAAGGTGCCCACGACCTCCGCGAAGCGATCCTCCTCGGCAAAGCGCAGCAGCGTCTCCTCCGAGATGCCGGGACCGCGGGCGATCGCATACACCCGGCCCATGGCGGTCTCGAAATCGTAGCGATGCAGCCAGAAGTCGTTGGACAGCTTCTGTGCCGCGACGCGGGCCGCGTCGGGAACCTTGCCGGTACTGGCTCCGGCATTGGAGAGGAGCTGCATGCGCACGCGTTCGCTGGCCAGCCCGGCGAGCGTCTCGACCGTGGTTTCGTCCAGGTCGCCGCGTTTCGCGAGCGCCATCTGCAGGTCTTCGTCCACACCGGCAGCCTCAAGGAGGCTCGTGATGGCACGCTCCGACAGATTGGCGCCGCCGTTGCCGGCGACCTTGCGGTGAACGTCGGTGCTGCCTCGCTCCACCAGAACGTCGGTCACGATCTCCGACAGGATCTCGCGGGTGGCGATGGCGATCCGGTGTTCATCGCCGTGACCGCTGGCGATCTCCACGAGGTCGGCATCGCGCAGGACGGTCGACTTCTCCAGAACCGGCCGCGCGACGGCGATCTCGTCGCTGGCGAGCCGCCGGATCGTGGCTTCGGGAGCACGGCGCAGGGACGCCAGCCGGTCGGAGATGAATGCACGCGCCTGGGTTTCGACCATGTCCGACAGTCGAACGAGTACCGAATCATAGATCTCGATCTGCTCGTCCGAGCAGGATTCGGAGGTCAGCGAAAACAGGGTCGCCACGTTGCGGGCAAGCTCGTTGCGGCGCGTCATGTCCTTTTCGTTGGCGAGGGCCTCGAAGTTGACCAGCTCGGTATTCGGCAAATTAGACATCGTTTTTTCCTGACCGAGGGAATTCGATGCTCTTGGGTAGCACGGGCCGACTAAACAAAAACGCGATCTCGAGCACTAATATATGAAACTTGTTTTAGCCTTGTTTTAAGAAATCTCGAGGCGGTTTCGATTAAAATTGTCTGCATCGCGGCATTCCGCTGGCACGAGGCCGTCAAGGCTTGCGAAACGGACGCGGGATGGCACTCTCAAGGGCGCACCCGCATTCGCTTTGCGGACTGACGTAGCGGCATAAAAACTGTGGAGGAGCGTATGGCCGGGCATCAGGCGGACGCGGAAACGGACGCATCGCGCAAGGGCGCCTCGAAGGCGGCGCGGCCCGGCGAAGTCATATTGGAGCAGGATCCAGCCAGCCTGCCGGCCGATGCCGGACTGGTCTTCATTGGCCATGTGGAAACGCCGTGGCGGACGGTTTCGGAGTGTCCGCGCAACGGCGGCAAGACCCGCGAGACCTGCAAGGTCGTGGTCCGGCCGGAATATGCCGAGGGTCTCGCCTCGGTCGCGACCTGCAGCCATCTCGTTCTTCTGTACTGGATGCATGAGGCGCGGCGCGACCTGATCGTTCAGGCGCCGTCCTTCGCGGAGCGGACCCACGGCTGTTTCGCGCTGCGCTCCCCGGTGCGGCCCAATCCGGTCTCGCTGTCCGTGGTCGAGCTTCTCGCGGTGGAGGGAAACGTGCTGAGCGTGCGCGGCCTCGATTGCCTTGACGGGACACCGCTCATCGACATCAAGCCCTATTTCGCCTCGACCGACAGCCGACCGGACGCCCGCGTCGGCTGGAGCGACAAGCGCTGACCGGCGCGCCCACCCTGGACGATTTTTGCAAGGACCTCTTCCCGGGACGCGCGTCTCTGCAGTCGGAGGGCGGGCGTGAGGTCATACCCCTATCCCCGCCTGCCCCTATCCCCGCCTGCGACGTCGCGAACCACGCCTTACAAGCACACGGGGTCTCCGACCCGCTATCCCCCGATCCGGCTGAAACGGGGAAGGGGCACGGACTGACGGCCGGGGCGATTCCGCCCCGGGAATTTTTCTGGTACCCGGGCGGTCACCCGCCCGGGAGAGATGTCATGGGATGCGTCAATTCCGCTCAATATTACGACAATTTTGCGTCGTTTCTTGTCGGATTTAAGCTGGATCGCGCTTCAATGCGCAGGTCTCGCTGACTGTTCCGGCGGTCGGTCGGACCGGCTTACGGATGTGCGAGCCTCTCAGAGAACCCCGACGACAATCGCTGCGACGAACACAAATGCAGCGCACGCGGCCAAGAGGTTAACATTGCGGACAAGTGTCATGCTGTGGCCTCCCGCAGTCTTTCGACCCGTAAATAATAAGTTACCGCGAAAAACCGGCAAGCGAAAAATATGCTGCGCTGCGAAAACGGTTGCGCCGGGAGCTCAAGAACATCCTGCAAGCGCATGGACTGGCTGAAAAAGCGGGCGAATGTCGCAGGTACGCCGGCTGAGGAAAATCGGAGGCATCCGGGGCCGGTGTCCGGAGGTTTTTCGTTCGCTCGCGGACGTCGGCCGGCGAGGACAGGGGTTGGCGGGGCCACGGGACGTTGAGCGACAGAGTTTCCTGTCTCCTCGCAAGCTTTTCCTGGCAAGGTTCAGTGAAAAAGACCGGGAAACCGCCACTTTTGCCCAGTTCCTCTGGTTAACCTCAGGGAAACCGCATTGCGATAATCTGCGAGACCTAGGGAAAAGGGATGCTTCATGAACGCCTCGCATCTTTCCCCCCGGTCCGCTGAGGCATCCGGGGACAAAATCGGCGAACTGGTCGGCATGCTGACGGACATGTTCTGCCGATCCGGCAAGGCCGAGCGCGAGCGCGTCAGTGCGGTGTTCTCGGAAGTGCTGCTCAAGGTTCTCGATCGGCTCGAGGCGGCCTCGAGGGTTGTTCTCGCCGAGCGTATCGGCGCGGAAGACAGGGTTCCAAAGCCCCTGCTCAAGAAGCTCGCCAGTGACGAAGAACTCGATGTGGCCACCCCGGTTCTGCTGAACTCGCCGGTGCTCAGCGACGAGGATTTCGCCAGCATCGTGACAGAGGTCTCGAACGCGCACATGCTGGTGATGTGCCGTCGGCGGCCGATCCGACCCGTCCTGACCCGCGTTCTCGCCGAACGCGGCGATGCGGAGGTGCTTCGCAGCCTCACCCGGAACCACGCCGCCACGCTCGGCGGCGACACCTTCGATCTTCTGGTCGCCCGCGCCCGCAAGGACGAGAACCTGCAGGAGGCGCTCAGCGAGCGCCCCGACATGCCGGTTTCCTCGGCGGAGCGGCTGGTGCCGTTCCTTTCGCGCGAACTCGCCCAGCGTATTCGGGACGGAAGCAAGAACGAGGCGCTGGTCAACGCGATCGCGACGCGCACCGCGCGCGAGGTCGAGATCCAGTTGCGCGAGTTTTCGGGCGCGGCGTCCAAAACCCAGCAGCTCATCGATTCCGCGATCGACGGGAAGGTTCCGGTCGATGTCGCGGTCTCCGCCTTCGCCGACAAGGAGCGGGCCTTCGAACTGGCGCAGTTGCTGGCGCGCAAGGTCGACTGGCCGGAAAACGTGGTGGTGCCGCTCGTCTTCCGCGACGACGAGAAGCCGCTCTTCGTGCTGTGTCGCGTGAGCGGCGTCTCCAACGAGGCCTATGGCAAGGTGGTCCGGATGCGCTCCAAGCGGATGCGTCTGTCGTCGGCCACCGCAAGCGAGTCGATGCGCCGCTACCAGGAACTCGGTCCCGGCGAGGCGCGCAACGCCTTCATCGCCATGGCGAAAAAGCTGAAGCTTCCCGCAAACCTCTGACCCCCGCGAACCTCTGACCGGAGAGCGGCTGCTCAACCGTCCGCAAGGCAGGTTTCCAGCCAGTCCGCCGCAAGGAGGGCCGTGCGGTCGCGCCCGAACGGCGCCAGCACCTGCATGCCGAGCGGCAGGCCGGCCGGCGACATGAGGCCGGGCACGTTGACGGCCGGCACCCCCATCAGCGTCCAGACGCGGTTGAAGACGGACGACCCGGTGGAGGCGAGGCCCTCCGGGGCGGCCCCTGGCGCGGACGGCGTCACAAGAACATCGACGGAGCTCATCACCTCGGCGCAGGCGCGCCTTGCCGCAAGGGCCGTTTCCTGTGCCGCGTCGTAGTCGGAGGCCTGGATGGTCGCGCCCTCGTCCAGGGTCTCGAGAAGCACGTCGCTGATGCGTTCGGGCGCAAGGTCGCGTTCCGCGGCCAGCGCCCGTGTCGCCTCGTAGTCCTGAATGGTCTTGTGCGCGGCAAAGGCCTCGCGAAAGACGGGCGGCAGGGAGACGGTGGTCACGCGCGCGCCGGCGCGCAGGGCCAGATCGCGTGCCCGGTCGAACGCGGCGGTCATCTCCTCGTCGGCCTGTGCCCAGGGCTGGGGCTCGAGGAATCCGAGATGCGGTGCGCCTGCCTCGGTGTTGTCGATCCGCCAGTCGCGCGCCGCGAGAAGGCCCGCGCCGAACGCCACGTCCCGGACGCCCTTTCCGAAGACGCCGAGCGTGTCCAGCGACCAGGAGAAGATCTTGAGACCGACTGTCGGGAGGCGACCGAAGGTCGGCTTGAAACCGGCGACGCCGCAGAACGAGGCCGGGCGCACGACCGATCCTCCGGTCTGGGTGCCGAGCGCCAGGGGAAAGAAGCCGGCGGCAATCCCGGCTGCCGAGCCGGACGAGGAGCCGCCCGGCGTATGGTCCGGATTGTGCGGGTTGCGCGTGGGCCCGGGAGAAAAGAACGCAAATTCGGTCGTGACGGTTTTGCCGATAATGGCCGCGCCGGCGCGCCGGGCAAGGGCCACGGCCGCCGCATCGACCGCCGGGCGGTGTCCGGCGTGAATCGGCGATCCGTAGGCAGTCGGGTGGTCGCCGGTCTCGATATTGTCCTTCACCGCCAGCGGCAGGCCGCGCAAGGGACCGCAAACCGCATGTCCGGCCGCCCGGGCGCGCTCGAGGTCGAGGCTCGCAAAGGCCCTTATTTCATCTTCACGCTTGGCGATGCGCTCACCGATCCCGTCGTAGATCGCGTCGAGTCGTTCGCTGCCCTGTTCAAGGGCCCGTGCCAGATCCAGCGCCGAAAGCATGGTGTTCCTCCCGCAAACTGCGCATGAAGAGGGCTGCGAGGCACGCTCCCGCGTGCTCTCCACCTGCCATTCCGCGCCAGGTCACCCCGGTCAGGGGGCGGATTCTCTCCTGTGATTTTTTCGGATGCGAAGGGTCTCTGCAAGCCGTTTCAAGGCTTTGCGGTACGGATCGCGTCAGGAACCACGTCGTTTGCCTGGATGCAGGGACTTGCCGAGGATGTGGGCGTCGCGTCCGATCACATGCGCGCTGGCTCCGACGATCAGCGGATCGGGACCGCGCACCACCGAGCGGTTCTTGTCGGGATAGGGCAGGCTGGAGAGGAAGTGCTGCATGCAGTTGAGGCGCGCACGCTTCTTGTCGTCCGACTTGACCACCGACCAGGGCGCGTCGGCGGTGTCGGTGTAGAAGAACATCGCCTCCTTCGCCTCGGTGTAGTCGTCCCAGCGGTCCATGGAGGCCCGATCGATGGGTGAGAGCTTCCACTGCTTCAACGGGTCCGTTTCGCGCTGCCGGAAGCGGCGGCGCTGCTCCTCGCGGGAAACGGAGAACCAGTATTTGAAAAGCCTGACGCCCGACTGCACCAGCATCTGCTCGAAGAGCGGACACTGGCGCATGAAGTCCAGATATTCATTGGGCTTGCAGAATTCCATCACGCGCTCGACGCCGGCGCGATTGTACCAGGAGCGGTCGAAGAATACGATCTCGCCGCCGGACGGCAATTGCTCGATGTAGCGCTGGAAATACCACTGAGTGCGTTCCCGCTCGCTCGGCTTGGACAGGGCCACGACCCGTGCGTCGCGCGGGTTGAGATGTTCCATGAAGCGCTTGATCGTGCCGCCCTTGCCGGCCGCGTCGCGTCCCTCGAAGAGCACGACGATCTTCTCGCCGGTTTCGGCGACCCAGCGCTGGGCCTTCAAAAGCTCGACCTGGAGCTCCGCCTTGTGTCGCTCATAGACCTTGCGGCGCATTCGTGCGGCGTAGGGATAGGAGCCGGTCTCGAAAACCTCCCGGATCGCACTGGGGTCATGGCGCATTCCGGCCAGTTGATGGCGCCGGGCGGCTCCTCCGTCGGGTCGGGGAGCGGCGCTCCTTTCTCCGGGTTCGGGTGACACCTCGCGGTCCGGTTCCGCGCCTTCGGGCACGCCGGGCTGCGGCGTAACGCCGGAAGCGGTGTCGAGATCGCCGGGAGACGCTTGTTCTGCCTGAGCCTTCGATGCCGTCTTGTCCGCCACCAGCCTTATCCTCTCTGATTCCGCTACGTCGAATTCCGCTCCGAGCGTTGCACAGGGTGTTTTGCCGGCGCAATCGGGAGAGACGCGGATGAGATACGGCTCCGGATGCGTCAGGCATCCGGAGCCGTGGGGTTCAATCAGAGAGAAGGGGAGGGGATCAGCGGCAGAAGCGCTTCTCGCCGGAGTAGGCCGTGTAGGTTCCGCTTCGGGCATCGAAGCTGCGGTACTTGTCAGCGCAATAGGCGTACCATTCCGAGGTCCAGGGCTCGAGAGCCCCCGTCACCACGGTCGGTGCATCGGGATAGTAGGGCTTGCGGAAGCCCGTGCCACGGTTGGCCGGATCGATGTAGGTGTCCCGATCGGGAACATAGCCGTAGCCCGGCTCATAGCGCGGATCATAGGGAGGGTCGATGTAGTCCGGCTGGCTGGCCGAGGAGGCAATCGCCGCGCCCGCCGCCAGGCCGATCACGCCGAGCGCGATCGCAGCGGCAGCATCTCCGCCGTTGTCGCGGTCACGGTCACGACGCCAGTTGTTGTTGTGGCGACGGTGGTGCCGGCCCTGCCAGTTATCGTGCTGGCGGTTGTGCCAGCCGTGACGCCGGTCCTTGGCTTCTGCCGAGGTGGCCGCGACGGTCGGGAGCATGAAAGCGCCGATCAGGGCCGCGGCAAGAAGACGGGTGGAAAGACGCTTGATAGCCATTTGCGCATCCTTTCGCGTGGAAGCTTCAGTCACGCCTACCTTGTCGTACGGCTGTTGAACCGTCCCTGAGATGCCCGTTCATCCGGCGTTCATCTGCGAAGGTCAGCGACAGAACCGCTTGCGACCGGAGTAGGCGGTGTAATAGCCGGTACGCGGATTGAAGCTGCGGTATTTGCGGGAACAATAGTTGTACCAAGCCCGCGTCCAGGGCTCGGGGCGCCCCCGGTATCGCACGGGCGGCGCCACCCGTTGCGGCTGCGAAAGCGACTGTCCAAGGATCGCACCCGCTCCCAAGCCCAGAATCGCACCGGCAATGCCGGCCCCGATGTTGCTGCCGCGATCGCGGTCGCGGTAGTAGCCCCGGTTCCTGTCGCGGCGGTACCTGTGGCGGTCATACCCGTCGCCGCGATGGCGGCGGTAGGTGCGTCCGGTGTTCTGCTGCTGGTTCTTGTAGCGCCAGTAGGCCCGGTCGGATCCGTACTGGCCGAAGTTGTCCTGGTTGTGGGCCGGGTCGTCCGCCATGGCGACGCCCGGAACGGAGACGGTTGCCGGCATGGCCACGGCAAGGGTAAGGGCGAGCGAGGTCGCCGCGCTCACGAGAAGGCGGGAAAGTCGGTTGCCGCTCTTGCGTACCGTCATGGGGGTCGGCCGGCCCTGGGAGCCCCCTGACATTTCAAGGTCTGTGGTCACGGCGGACGTACCCATTGCGGATCTCCCGGTTGTCATTCGATCCAACTTCCGTCAACCATCGCCCTCATTGTGGCGAGAGGGAGACTTGTCGTTGGAAGAACGTCTCGGGAAGGAAATGGTTCAATGACGGCCGGAAACAAGATGGACGAGGCCACCGGGGGCGGGACGCTCCTGCGCGAAGCGGTGACGGGCGAACGGCCTGAAACCGTTCTCGAGACCGACGAGACGGCGCGCGCGCTTGCCCGTACGCTCATCCGGGAGGCCCGTTTCGGGGCGCTGGGCGTGCTGGACCCGGCCGATGGAGCGCCCTTCGTGTCACGGGTCGCGCTCGCCTGCGAACTGGATGGCCGTCCGGTGATGCTCGTCTCCGAGCTTTCCCGACATACCCAGGCGCTCAGGGTGGACCCGCGCTGTTCCCTGCTGGTCGGGGAACCCGGCAAGGGCGACCCTCTCGCGCATCCGCGCCTGTCGATCACCGGCGAGGCGCGGTTCCTGCAGCCGGATACGCCGGAACACGCGGCCGCGCGACGGCGTTTTCTGGCCCGCCATCCCAAGGCGAAGCTCTATGCGGACTTCGCCGATTTCTCGTTCGTCCGCCTGGACATGGCGCGCGCCAGCCTGAACGGCGGATTCGCGCGCGCCTACGCCATGGGTGAAGAGGATCTCCGGCTGCGCGATCATCCAGCACTTGAAGGGCTCGCGGCCATGGAGGAGGGTGCGGTCGCGCACATGAACGAGGATCACCTGGATGCCATCGCTCTCTACGCCGAGAAGCTTGCCGGCCGGACGCCAGGGAACTGGCGGATGACGTCCTTCGACCCGGAGGGCATGGATCTGGCGGATGGTGACAGGGTGGCGCGGATCGCCTTCGAACCGCCGCTGGAGAGTGCGGCCGAACTGCGCCCGCGGCTCGTCGCCCTTGCGAAAGCGGCAAGGGGCGAGGGATGATCGCGGTGTCCGCGCGCCTGAGCGCTCAGGCAGGGCCGCCCCACCAGCATGAACGGACCGGAATGACTTCAAAGCTTTTTCGCCGCTCCATCGTTTCCGCCGCGCAGGTGCGTGGTGCGTTGCGCCTGTTTCTCGTGATCGCGGTGATGGCGGCGGGGCTCGTATCTCCCGTCGGTGTTGCCGATGCGCAGGCGGCCTACAGGCTGGACAGCTACAAGGACAGGCTCTTCCGCTACCCGGGGCTCCTTGCGGGGCAACCGCAGGATGCCTTCGTCATCGTCGACTACGACAAGCGCCGCGACATCCACCGCCGCGACAAGGTGTGGGAGCGGGAGGTTTTCGGCGAATATGTCTCCATGCGACCCAGCAGCTCGCAGGAGGACCTGGAGATGACGGCCAACGGGCGGCGCATCACCTACATGCGGGTGGGTGAGCCGCGCGGCGCGAAGGCGATCGTGATCTATGTACACGGCCAGGGCGGCAATCGCTTCCAGGGCATGAACGACAAGAGCTTTGGCGGAAACTTCAACCGCATCAAGAACCTGATGGTCCGCAATTCCGGTGTCTACATCACGCTGGACGTGAAGGACTTCGACCAGCGCGGCGCCGGTGACGTCAAGGCGCTGATGCGCCGCTACACGCAGCAGGCGCCGGGCGCGAAGGTCTATGTTGCCTGCGGATCCATGGGCGGCTTCGTGTGCTGGCAACTGGCCAGGGACCCTTCGGCGGCGGCCATGATGGGGGGTATGCTGCTGATGGGCTCCTCTTGGGACGACGACTATCTGAACACCGCCCAGTTTCGTAAGGGCCGCTTGCCGATCTATCTCGGCCACGGAAGCTGGGACAAGGTCTACGACTGGCGGAAGCAGGCAGCGTTCTTCGAGCGGATCAAGGCGCGGAACCCCAACTATCCCGCCCGGTTCGTGCTCTTCGAGACAGGCACGCACGGGACGCCGATCCGCATGACGGACTGGCGGCTGGTGCTCAACTGGATGTTCGCGGTGACCGGGCGCTGACGCCGGGACTTGGGAGAATTTGCATGGTTCAGGTAACGGGTCTCTACGCGGCGCTTTTCGCGCTTCTCTACATCGGCCTTGCGGCGCGGATCATCGCCGTTCGAAAGCGCGACCGGGTGAGTGTCGGCGACGGAGCGAGCCGTGAGCTCGAGCGTCGTATCCGCATGCATGGCAATGCCGCCGAATACGGGCCGCTGATCCTTCTCCTGATGGCGCTCTGCGAAATGCAGGCGACCTCCGCCTATGTGATCCACGGGCTCGGCATCGCGCTGATCGTGGGGCGGCTGCTTCACGCCTTCGGACTGGCGCCCGGCGACCGGAACCTGAAAGCCCGCATGGCGGGAATGTTCCTCACCTTCTCCTGCCTGGCGATCCCGGCCCTGATTCTGCTCTACAAGGGAATTGTCGGCGGTATCTGAAGTTTGTTGACGTAGGGGTAATTTCCCTGGCACTCTCCTCCTGATTGCATTTGTCGATAGTGCTCGTCGGGAGGGCGAGATGAACAGTTTCAAGCTGACCTGCTGGAATATCGAGCATTCGGACAAGCTGATCGACGCGCTTGGCGACGCCGATCCGCGCAAGCGAGACGAGGCGGAGGAACGGCGCGACGCCATTGCCGCCGAGATTGCCGCAATCGACCCGGACATCCTGATGGTGTGCGAGGGACCGAACGGGGAGACGCGGGCGAGGGAGTTCTTCGCCGCCGTCGCGCCCGGTCACGATCTGGTCGTGCGCGGGAGCGGTGAGCGGCGCGACTACGGGATGCAGGGCACCGACGCGACCACTGGCAGGCAGTGGATCTGGTTCCTTCTGCGGCGAGGGGCGGGGATCACGGGGCGGCTTCTCCATCTCGACCAGTGGCGGCGGCTGGTCGAGGCCAATTCCGCCGGAGAGCATGCAAATGGGCGCTGGGACGTGTCCTATCCGCGCTTCCGGGAGGGGGTGCTGGAGTTTGACATCGACCGCAACCACTCACACTGGCGGCATCCCCAGGTGCTTCTGGCGGAAATCGGGGGAGAACGCTTCGAGGTGATCGGCTGCCACCTGAAGAGCAAGTACACGCGTACGGGCAGTTCCGGTTCGCCGTCGGACGATGCCTTCTTTGCTGACAATCCGAAGCTCGTGGCCGAACTCATCAAGGCGCGCACCAAGATCACGACCGAGTGCGCGGATGTTCGCCACTATATCGATGCCCGCTTCCAGGCGGATGCCAGCGCGCCGATCATCGTGGCTGGTGACCTCAACGACGGACCGGGCAAGGAGCGGATCGAGCGCCGCTTTCTCTATCACGACCTTATCAGCACGCTGCAGGGCGAGATCTTCTTCGCTCGTGCGTTCCTGAACCATGCGCTGTTCGATGCGCCGCAGGACGAGCGCTGGTCGGTCTTTTTTCGCGACAGGCTCGATCCCGGGCGCGACCCGCGCATCCTGCTCGATCACATCCTGTTCAGCCAGAGCTTCACCGGGAACACCCAGGTGACGCCTTTCGCCTATCGCGCCCGCACCGGTGGCGGGTTGGTCGAGCATGACATCCATCACGCGGTGACCGGAACGCGCCCGTCCCACGCCCATACGAGCGACCACAAGCCGGTATCGATGGTGTTCGACCGAAGGGCGACGGGCGGTGGCCAGATCACCTGAGGAACATCAGGCACAAGGGGGAAGACCGTAGGCGGGCTTCCCCCGGTATGCTGACGCGTGCCGGCGCCGCCCTCAGGCGGCGCGGATGTTGCGCAGGAAGGTGTCGAGTTCCTGCTCCAGCGTGCCGGACTGGTAGGCGAGGCTCTCCACGGCGGTGAGCACCTGGCGGGCACCGGCGCTGGAGTCGACCGCGCGTTCGCGCACCGAGCCGATGGTGTGGGTGATCTCGGAACTGCCCGATGCGACTTCCGAGACGTTGCGGGCGATCTCCGCCGTCACCGCGCTTTGCTCCTCGATCGCAGACGCGATGGCCGAGATCTGGCCGTTGATCTGGTTGATCGCCTCGACGACCGCGCCGATCGCCTCGGAGGTCTTGTGCGTTCCGGTCTGCATGTCCTGCACTTGGGCGCTGATGTCCTCCGTGGCGCGTCCGGTCTGCCCGGCAAGGGCCTTGACCTCTCCGGCGACCACGGCAAACCCCTTGCCGGCCTCGCCGGCGCGGGCGGCCTCGATGGTCGCGTTGAGGGCCAGCAGGTTGGTCTGCGCGGCAATGTCGTTGATGAGCTTCACCACGTCATCGATACGCCGTGCCGAGGCGGTGAGACCGCCGACGACCGCGCTCGACTCGCGTGCGTTCTCGCTCGTGCTGCCGGCGGCTCCAAGCGCCGCCGTGACCTGACGGCTGATCTCGCCGATGGAGGCGTTGAGCTCCTCCGCCGCACTTGCCACCGTCTGGATGCCGGAGGTCGACTGTTCCGCCGCCGCGGCGACGGTGCCGGCGTTGTCGGACGTGACTTCCGCGTTGCGGGCCATGGCGTCCGCAGCGTCCTTGAGTTCGCGCACCGCCGCGCCGATGCTGCGAGACACGTTCATCAGCGAGGATTCGAGGGCGTCGGCGAGACGCAGCGTCGCCTCGCGCTTCTCGATCTCGATGCGTTCCTCCTCCTCGCGGGCCTGTTCCTGGAGGCGCTTGATCTCGATCGTCTTCTCGCGGAAGGCCTCGAACGCGCGCGCAAGCTCACCGACTTCATCGCGGGAGCGGATATTGACCTCGACGGAGGTGTCGTCCATGGCGAGCCGGTTGAGTGCGGTCACGACGGTGCGCAAAGGGCGACTGATGCCGAAGACCGCGAGCAGGATCGCGATGGCGATGCCGACGGCCACGGCCACGACGGTGGTGGTGCTCATCAGCAGCAGGCCATGTTGTTCATGGTCGAGGGCGGCGGCGCTGGCCTCGACGGTGAAGCGGTCGAGGTCCTCGGTCAGGGCGAGCAGTTCGGCATCCAGCCGGTGCTGCTCTCTTTCAAGCGTTGCGGAAAGTTTCTGCGCCGCGTCGAGATTGCCGGCATCGATGTGCCCGATGATCTGGCCAAGATGCTTTTCGTAGGCCTCGTATTCGGACGAGATGCGGCCAAGCTGGTCGAGAACCCTTTCGTATTTCGCCGCATGATCGGGAGAAACGGCGAGGGAAATACCCTTCCTGGCGATCTCCCTTGCAAGTCCGATCTCCTCGCCCACCCGGACCGAGAGGGTTTTCAGCTTCTCTTCAAGCGCGGCCCGGTCCCCGGTCTCGCTCGTGGGGGAGAGGTCCGCCAGGCGAAACAGGCGTTCGAGAACGAGAGCCTGCTCGAGTTGATGCGCTGTGACCTTGCTCACATTTGTGGCAAGGGGAACCGTCTCGACGGCGATTTCCTCCAGTTCCTTGCCGATCTGTCGCATCTGCGTCAGCCCGACTCCGGCAATCAGCAGCATGGTGAAACTGAGGAATGCCACGAGTCCGAGGATCTTGGCGGAAATGGACCGCAGGCGGGAGGAACCGGCACGCGTCTCGTGCATGGAAGCAATCCTTGAGAGAGAACGGTTAGCGATCTGAGCTAAGCTTGTCTCTTCATTACTTTGCGTAATTTCTTAATTTTCCCTGATTTTGCAGCGGAAGTATCACTGGTTTCCAGCTTTTTATTCTTCAAAAATTAGGGTGGTTTCGGGTTTTTATCGCAAATGAGTTTTGAATAAAAATTTAGATATAGAATTTATTACATGAGTCGTTGCGCGGCATGTGCGCGGGTCATCCAGAAAAATACGAAGGCCGCGCCTTTGGCGCGGCCTCCTCACCCAATTCCGCGGGAAACAGGCCCTCAGGCCTTGCCCCACCCACCGGCCGTCGGCGTGATGACCGTTACGGCCTCGCCGGCCTTCAGGACGGTCTGGTCGCAGCCTTTCAGTTCCTCGCTCTTGCCGTCGAGTCGGCGCACAAGCGTCCGGCCAAGTTCTCCGTCGGCGCCGCCTTCCATGCCCTTCGGCGCGATGGTGCGGTGGGAGGAGAGGATCGCGAGTTCCATTTCCTCGAGGAAGCGGATGGTGCGCCTGGTGCCGCTGCCGGCCGACCACTGTCCCTTTCCGCCGGATCCCTCGCGGATATGAAAGTCCTCGAGCAGGACCGGGTAGCGGAACTCGAGCACTTCCGGATCGGTCAGGCGCGAGTTGGTCATGTGCACGTGAACGCCGTCCGTCCCGTCGAAGCCGGGGCCGGCGGGTGAGCCGGAGCACAGGGTCTCGTAGTACTGGTAGGTGTCGTTTCCGAACGTGAGGTTGTTCATCGTGCCCTGGCTGTTGGCCATGGCCTTCAGGGCGCCGAACAGGGCATTGGTGACATGCTGGCTGGTCTCCACATTGCCGGCGACCACGGCGGCCGGATAGGCGGGCTTCAGCATGCAGCCGTCGGGAATGACGATGTGGATCGGACGCAGGCAGCCCGCGTTCATCGGGATGTCGCCTTCCACCATGACGCGGAAGCAGTAGAGAACGGCCGCGCGGGTGACTGGCTCGGGCGCGTTGAAATTGTTCGCCTTCACGTCGCTGGTGCCGGTGAAGTCGACGGTTGCTTCCCGCTTCTCCCGGTCCACGGAGATGCGCACCTTGATGAGCGCGCCCTGATCGGTCGGATACTCGTACTCGCTGTCGCTCAGGGCCTCGATGACGCGGCGCACGCTTTCTTCCGCATTGTCCTGAACGTGACCCATGTAGGCCTGAACGACTTCCAGGCCGAAATGGCCGACCATCTTGCGCAGCTCGCGCACGCCCTTCTCGTTGGCCGCGATCTGGGCCTTCAGGTCGGCGACGTTCTGGGTGACGTTGCGCACGGGCCAGGGGTGGTCCGTCAGAAGTTCGACGAGAGCTTCCTCGCGGAAGCGGCCCTGGTCGACAAGCTTGAAGTTGTCGATCAGCACGCCTTCCTCGTCCACGGTGGTGGCGAGCGGCGTCATGGAGCCAGGCGCCGATCCGCCGACATCGGCGTGGTGGCCGCGGCTGGCGGCCCAGAACAGGATCTCCTTGCCCGCATCGTCGAAGACCGGAGACACGACGGTGATGTCCGGCAGGTGCGTTCCGCCGTTGTAGGGCGCATTGAGGGCGAAGACGTCGCCGGGGCGGATCTTGCCCTCGTTGAGCTTGATGACGGTCTCGACCGAGCGATCCATGGAGCCCAGGTGCACGGGCATGTGCGGCGCGTTGGCGACCAGTGCGCCGGAAGCGTCGAACACGGCGCAGGAGAAGTCGAGCCGCTCCTTCACGTTCACCGAGTAGGCGGTGTTCTGCAGCGTCACGCCCATCTGCTCGGCGATCGACATGAACAGGTTGTTGAACACCTCAAGCATGACCGGGTCGGCCTTGGTGCCGATGGCCTCGGCCCGGGCCAGCCGTTCCACGCGCTTGAGGACCACATGGTCCTTGGGGGTGATTTCCGCTTGCCAGCCCGGCTCGATGACGATGGTCTGGTGGGGCTCGACGATGAGGGCCGGGCCGCTGATCCTCTGACCCGGCTTCAGGTCTTCGCGGGCGAAGAAGCCACTCTCGTGCCAGGAGCCTTCCGCAAAGATCCCGCCGGTGGAGGCGGCCACCGGCTCGGAGTCAGCGGGGGCGAGATCCGGCTCGTCGATGCCGGAGCCTCCGCCGACGGATTCCACTTCGATTGCCTCGACCACGATCGGCTTGTCGTCGTAGACGAAGCCGAACTGGGCGCGGTGCGCGTTCGCGAAGGCCTGTGTCATGGCGTCGATGTCGCCATCGGCGAAGGAGACCGCGATCGGTGTGTCCGTGCCCTCGTAGCGCAGGAGCGCACGCGGGAGGTCGCTGATGTCGGCGGCGGGAACACCTTGGCTCTCGACCTCGCCACGGGTCTCGCCGGTGAGGCTGTCGACCAGCGCGCGGATCTCGCCGAGGTTTTCTTCCTCAAGTCGCTTGACGACGGCCTGCTGGCGGGTGGCGCGAATGTCCGCAAGCCCCATGCCGTAGGCGGAGAGGATGCCCGACAGCGGATGCACGATCACGGTGGTCATACCCAGGCTGTCGGCCACCGAACAGGCATGCTGGCCACCCGCGCCGCCGAAGCAGGTCAGGGCGTAGTCCGTGACGTCATACCCGCGCTGGACGGAGATCTTCTTGATGGCATTGGCCATGTTCTCCACCGCGATGCGCAGGAAGCCGTCGGCAACCTCGGCCGCGGTGCGTCCGTCGCCGATCTGCTCGGCCAGGGCTTCGAACTTCGCCACGACCACGTCCCGGTCGAGCGGTTCGTCACGGCCGGGCCCGAAGATCCTGGGGAAGAAGTCTGGACGCAGCTTGCCGACCATCACGTTGGCGTCGGTCACGGCGAGCGGGCCGCCGCGCCGGTAGCAGGCCGGGCCGGGGTTGGCGCCGGCCGAATCCGGGCCGACCTGGAAGCGCCCGTCGCGGTAATGGAGGATCGAGCCGCCGCCGGCCGCGACCGTGTGGATCATCATCATGGGCGCGCGCATGCGCACGCCCGCGACCTCGGTCTCGAAGGCGCGCTCGTAGTCTCCGTTGTAGTGGGAGACATCGGTGGAGGTGCCACCCATGTCGAAGCCGATCACCGCATCGAACCCTGCCATGCGCGAGGTCTCGACCGCGCCGACCACACCGCCGGCCGGTCCGGAGAGGATCGCGTCCTTGCCCTGGAACAGGTCGGCCGCGGTCAGGCCGCCCGACGACTGCATGAACATCAGCCGGCAGTCGGTGCCCTCGATCTGGAGTTCGCTCGCCACCTGCTCGACGTAACGGCGCAGGATCGGCGAGAGATAGGCATCGACCACCGTGGTGTCGCCGCGTCCGACGAGCTTCATCAGCGGCGAGACCTCGTGGCTGACGGAGACCTGCGGGAACCCGACCTTGCGGGCAAGTTCGGCGACCTTCTTCTCGTGCTCGGGGAAGGCATAGGCGTGCATGAAGACGATCGCCACCGAGCGGATGCCGCTGTCGTGGGCGGCCTTCAGGTCCCGCTCGACGGTTGCCAGATCCGGGGCCACCTCGAGGGTGCCGTCGGCACGCACACGCTCGTCGACCTCGACCACGGTTTCATAGAGCAACTCGGGCTTGACGATCTTCTTGGCGAAGATGTCGGGGCGGGCCTGATAGCCGATTTCCAGCGCGTCGCGGAAGCCTCGGGTCGTCACGAGAAGGGTGCGGTCGCCCTTGCGCTCGAGCAGTGCGTTGGTGGCGACCGTGGTGCCCATCTTCACCGTGGCGATGTTCTCCGCCGGAACGCGTTCGCCGGAGGCGACGCCCATGAGTTCACGGATGCCCTGGATCGCGGCGTCGCGATAGGCCTCGGGATTTTCCGACAGGACCTTGTGAGCCTTGATCCCGCCCTCGGGCGTGCGGGCGACGATGTCGGTAAAGGTGCCGCCGCGATCGATCCAGAAATCCCACTTTCCGCTCGTCATGCTGTTTCTCCCGGGTCGTTGCCGCCGCGTCGCGGGCGAAGTGTCTTTCGATGTGATAATATCGATTTTTTATCGATAAAATGTCAACGTATATTCGAGAGCCTGCCGACCCAGCGAGAGCGGCAGGCGAGGCGTCAGGGTATGCTGCGGGCGTTCTCCGGCAGCCATGTGGCGAGCTCGGGCATGCTGATGAGCAGGAACACCATCACGACCATGATCGCGAACATGGGCAGGGCGGCACGCGCGATGTAGGTCATCTCGTGCCGCGTCATGCCCTGCAGCACGAACAGGTTGAAGCCGATCGGCGGCGTGATCTGCGCCATCTCGACCACCACGACGATGAAGATGCCGAACCACAGCAGGTCGATGCCGGCCGCGCGCACCATGGGCTCCACCACGGCCATGGTGAGCACCACGGACGAGATGCCGTCAAGGAAGCAGCCGATGATGATGTAGAACACCAGCAGAGCCATCAGCAGTTCGAAACGCGAGAGTTCCAGCGATCCGATGAAGGTTGCAAGCGCACGGGGGAGCCCGGTGAAGCCCATGGACAGGGACAGGAAGGCGGCGCCGGCGAGGATGAGGGCCACCATGGCCGAGGTCCTCGTCGCGCCCATGAGGCTTTCGCCGAACGCGCGCGGTGTCAGCGACCCCTGGCTTGCGGCGAGCGCCAATGCGCCGATGACGCCGATGGCGGCCGCTTCCGTCGCCGTGGCGTAGCCCAGGTACATGGACCCGATCACGGCGATGATCAGAAGCATGACGGGAGCCAGAAACCGTGAGTTGGCAAGCTTCTCGGCGAAGGTCATGCGCGGTTCGGGCGTCGGCTCGTAGTCGCGGGCGAGCTTCGAGTAGATGGCGATGTAGCCCATGAACAGCGCGGCGAGCACGAGGCCTGGAAGAATGCCGGCCATGAACAGCTTGGTGATGGATTCGTTGACCGTGACGCCATAGACGATGAGCGTCAGCGACGGCGGGATCATCAGGCCAAGGGTCGCGGCGCCGGCAAGCGTGCCGATCACCATCTTCTCCGGATAGTTCCGCTTGCGCAGCTCCGGCACCGACATCTTGCCGACGGTGGTGAGCGTGGCGGCCGACGATCCCGAGACGGCGGCGAAGACCGTGCAGCCGACGACGTTTGTATGCAGCAGGCCGCCGGGAAGCCTTGCCATCCACGGCGAGAGACCGCGGAACATGTCTTCCGACAGGCGTGTGCGATAGAGGATCTCGCCCATCCAGATGAACAGGGGCAGGGCGGTCAGCGTCCAGGAGGAGGACGAGGCCCAGATCACCGTCATCATGGCGTCGCCGGCGGGCCGCGAGGTGAAGAGTTCCATGCCGACGAAGGCGACACCGAGAAGGGCGAGCCCGACCCAGACACCGGTGCCCAGAAGCAGAAAGAGCACGAAGAGAAACAGGACGATGGGGGCGAAGGTTTCCATGGGCCTACTCCGCGTGGCTCTGCTCGACGGTGTCCTGCTTCACGCCGGAGGTGCCGGTGAAGAGGACGCGCACGAGGTGATCGGTGAGCGCGACGGCAAGAAGGACGGAGCCGGCGGCCATGAGGGTCTGGGGAATCCACAATGGGGTCGCGTCCTGGCCCTGGCTCACGTCATGAAGCTTCCAGGACCAGTAGACTGTCTTGATCGCATAGCGGGCCAGGAACCAGGCAAGCGCGGCGCCAATGCCGAAGCACCAGACCTCGAGCCAGCGGGCGTGGCGGCCGAGCGCGCTGAGAAGCAGGCTCACGCGAATATGGGCGCCTCGGTTGAGCGCGTGGGCGAAGGCCAGGAACGACGCGCCGGCCATCGCATAGCCCGCGTAGCTGGTGGCTCCGGGAAAGGTGAGACCGGTCCAGCGGGCGACCATCTGGCCGACGATGATGGCGAGGATCGATACGAGGCAGAGCGCGGCGAGCACGCCGCCGGCAAAATAGAGGCCGTCAAGGGCGGTGCGAAGCGCCCGAGCAAGTCGGATCATGTCGAGGTCCTGTCGGCTTGCGCCCGCTCACGAGAATGCGCGGCGCGTTCGGCACCGTTGGCCGGCAGTGGCGCGAGGCAGCGGACACACCGCTTCCCCGCGCATGGGACGAACGGCGCGCGGGCGCGCCGTTCGCGGTCCCGCCTCAGTTGGCCTTGTAGGCGTCGACGATGGCCTTGCCCTTGTCGCCGGCGGCCTTCAGCCACTCGGCGGTCATGGTCTCTCCGACCTTGGCAAGATCCGCCTTGAGCTGATCGCTCGGCTTCTCGACCTTCATGCCGTTTTCGGCCAGTCCCTCGAGGGTGAAGGTGGTGTAGTCCTTCGCCTTCTGCAGGCCCTCGCTCTCGGCGGTGGCGGCGCAGTCGGTGAAGACCTTCCTGGTCGCGTCGTCGAGCGCGGCCCAGCTGTCCTTGTTGACGAAGACGGCGTTGCGCGGCAGCCACGCGTCGACTTCGTAGAAATTGGACACGTTCTCCCAGAGCTTGCTGTCGTAACCGGTCGCACCGGAGGAGACCATCGACTGGGCGACACCGGTGGCGAACGCCTGCGGTACCTCGGCGGCCTCGATCTGCACCGGCAGCATGCCGGTGAGTTCGGCGAGCTTGGCGGTCGCGGCGTTGTACGCGCGGAACTTCAGGCCCTCCATGTCGGCGACGGAGTTCACTTCCTTGTTGAAGTACATGCCCTGGGGCGGCCACGGCACAGTGTAGAGCAGCACCAGGTTCTGCTCGTCCAGCGCCTCGGCGATCGCCGGCTCGGCGGCGTCCCACAGCTTCACGGAATCGTCGAAGGAGGTGGCGAGGAAGGGAATGCTGTCGACGCCGAAGAGCGGATTCTCGTTGGCGTGGGCGGACAGAAGGCGCTCGCCGATCGGCACCTGGCCGGTCTGGACGGCGCGCTTGATGTCGGCGCCGCCGAACAGGGATCCGTTGGGATGGGTGACGATCTCGATCGCGCCGTCGGTTCCCTTGGTCACGCAGGCGGCGAAGGTGCCGCCATTTTCCGTGTGGTAGTTGCTGGCCGGATAGGCCATCGGCAGATCCCACTTCTCGGCCGCGGCCGGACCCGCAAGGGCGGTGGCCACGAGGCCGGCGGCGGCCAGGCTGGTGGTATAGGCCAGGGCCCGACGGGTCTGGGTCGATGCGGTCATGCTGCAGTCCTCCGGTGTGCTTCCGACTCGATGCGTTGCGGCGCGGAAGCGGGTTCCTGATCTCTGGTCGGTCATATTGTTTCTCGCGCCCCGTCTGGTCGCGGGGTCGGCCTCACTCTAGCCGCCACGGGGGCGTTCCGACAGGGGGACACCGGGCGCGACAGCAGACGAGACTCGGGAAGTCTTATCGGCGAGCGACATGGTGTCAACAATTTGTCGACAAATTGCCATTGTTGGCGCACCATTCCGACGAAACGCCGAAAAAAGAAGACGGACCGCCGGATGGCGGACGTGATAAATCCGGCGGGAGGAAGCGCGTCCCCCTGGGCGCGCGCGGCAGAAGGAGGTCCGGGTCATGCGTGTCAGGGGCGGAGCACCCGTTGCGGGAGCGGCGGTCGGAATAGCTATGCTCGACACGCGGTTCCCCCGCATTCCCGGAGATCTCGGCAACGCACTGACATGGCCGTTTCCCGTGCTCTATCGCGTGGTGCGCGGCGCGCGGCCCGAGCTTGCTGTCAGCGGCGACACGGAGCTGCTTCTGGCCCCCTTCATCGAGGCCGGGCGGGGGCTCGTCGCCGACGGAGCGCAGGGCATCGTCACGAGCTGTGGGTTCCTCGTGCGGTTTCAGGACCGCCTGCGCGATGCGCTGGGCGTTCCGGTCGCGACCTCGTCGCTCATGCAGGTTCCCATGGTGCAGGCGCTTCTGCCTGCCGGGAAGCGTGTCGGTATCCTGACGATCTCGGCACAATCCCTCGGTCCGGGGGATCTCGTTGCGGCTGGCTGCGCGCCGGACACGCCCATTGCCGGCACGGATGGCGGGCGGGAGTTTTCCCGTGTCATCCTCGCAAACGAGGAGGAGCTCGACGTGGATCTGGCGCGTGCCGACCTCGTTGCGGCCGGGCGGGCGTTGATTGCGCGGCATCCCGAGGTCGGCGCCATCGTTCTGGAATGCACGAACATGGTGCCCTATGCGGCGGACATTCGGGCGGCTTGCGGCGTGCCGGTCTATTCGGTGGCGAGCCTCGTCACGTGGTTCCAGTCGGGCCTTGATCCGGCGCGCTATCCCGTGTCGTGACGGGTGGTCCGCATGTGCGGGCCGTTCGATGACACGTCCACATCACCAACCAGGGACAGGATCAATATGTCGAGCGAGACGGAGAACGAGCCGGCCCATCCCGGAGTAGGTCCGGTCGTATCGGCGGCGCATCTTGCCTCCGGTGCCATGCCGGCACTGTCGGAGGTGGAATTCGCGGTGACCATGATGGTCAACGCCTATCACCGCTGGATGGCGCGCTGCATGGCGGCGGCGGGGGCTCCCGGGATCAGTCCTCTCGAAACACTCGTGCTGCATTCGGTCAACCATCGCGGGCGGCCCAAGTCGCTCGCCGACATCTGCCTTGTCCTCAACATCGAGGACACGCACACGGTTACCTATGCGCTGAAAAAGCTTCAGGCCGCCGGACTGGTGGAAACTGGCAGGCGCGGGAAGGAGAAGACCGTGGCCATCACGGCCGAGGGGGAAAAGATCTGCCTCGAGTATCGCAGGCTCCGCGAGGCCTTGCTGGTCGGCCCGGTGAAGGGGCTCGGCATGGACGAACAGGAATTGTCGCGCCTGGCGGCAACGCTTCGCTCCGTCTCGGGGCACTATGATCAGGCCGCCCGCGCTGCGGCGGCGATGTAGGTCGACCGTGCATGTTGGGCCCGGCGGGGCCTGCTATCCGGCACGCCCCGACTTGCGAGAGGGACCCGGCGCCTCCTGGTTCGTCTCACCGACCTGTTCGAGAAGGGCGCCGTGGGGGATCTTAGCTGTTTCGTCCTCCAGCCGTATCGCATCCGGTGTCTCTGCGCTCGCCTGCGGTTCTTCCTGACCTGTCGGGTCGTCCGCGCGAATGGGCTCGCGGGCAGGCGTTGAGCCGGCATCCGCAGTCATGTCCGGATCCGCGAACGCGACTTCGCCGTCCGTCTCGACTGTAGGCCGGGAGGCGGATGGGGTCAGGAGGACGGAGGACGCGCGCCGGCTCTGCAGGAAGTTGCGGTTTTCCTCCTGCCTGCGCAGCGCATCGGCGCTGGCACGGGCGTCGGAGAGGTCCAGCGGACGACCGAACAGGAAACCCTGCACCTTGTCGCAACCGGCCGCGCGCAGGAGCATCGCCTGGTCCTCGTTTTCCACGCCCTCGGCAGTGATCGTGACGCCGAGGGATCGGCCGAGCCCGACGATCGAGGCAATGATCGCGTCCGTGGTCGCATTGCGCCCGAGTGTCGCGACGAAGGAGCGGTCGATCTTGATTGTGTCGAAGGGGAAGCGCGAAAGATAGCTCAGGCTCGAGTAGCCGGTACCGAAGTCGTCCATCGCAATGGAAACGCCCATTCCGCGCACGGCGGTCAAGGTCTTGACCACGGCTGAGGTGTTCGAAATCAGCAGGCTTTCCGTGATCTCGATTTCGAGACGCTTGGCATCCAGGCCGCTTGCCCGCAGTGCTTCCGCGACGCGCTGCTCCGTCATGCCGGCCTTGAACTGTGCCGGGGACACATTGACCGAGACCGTAAGCGTGCTGTCCTCCCAGGCGGCGGCCTCGATGCAGGCGTGACGCAGTACCCAGGTGCCGATTTCCTCGATCAGTCCCGCTTCTTCCGCGATCGGAATGAAAACGGCAGGCGAAATGGTGCCCCGCTCCGGGTGTTCCCAGCGCAAAAGCGTTTCATAGCCGGTCAGCTTCAGATCGTTGAGACTGAACTGTGGCTGGTAGAGCAGGCGGAACTGGTCGTCGCGAAGGGCCTTGCGCAGGTCGTGCTCAAGCCGGCGACGCTCCTTGGCCTCCGCGTCCATGTCCGGCGTGTACCATACGAAGGTGGAGCGCCCGCCTTGCTTGGCGCGATAAAGGGCAAGGTCGGCGCAATGCAGCAGTCGCGATGCACGCCAGGCGGAGTCGGAGGCCTGGGCAATGCCCATGGAGACCGAGACGGGAATGTCCTTGCCGTCGATGCGGGTCGGCATTTTCGTCGCGGCGACCATCGTTTCCGCGAGCCGGGTCGCGCTGGCATGGTCACTCTCCGCCGTCAGCAGGACCGCGAACTCGTCGCCGGACAGCCGGGCCACGAGATGTCGCGAGAATACCGTGCTCATGCGATCCGCGACAACCTGCAGGAACAGGTCGCCCGCGGCATGGCCGTGGGTGTCGTTCACGTCCTTGAACTTGTCAAGATCGATGAGAATGACAGAGATGCTGCTCGCTTTGGCATGAGCAAGACGCAGGGCTTCCGTCAGCTTGGTGTTGAAGACCGTGCGGTTGGGAAGTCCCGTCAGGGCGTCGTGGTGCGCAAGGAACTGGATCGTCTTGCTTGCCTTGAGCCGGTCACGGAACCTCAGCCAGACGAGAAGGGCGGCAAGGCCCGTGGCCACGAACAGCATGGTCACCATGATGGCGACGCCGAGCTGAATGAGATTGGTCAGGAACGCGCCGGTCGTCTTCTGGTCGTAGGACAGGATGAGCGCGGCGACGAGCTTGCCGTTGGCGTGGACCGGGACGGCGATCAAGGTCATCTTGTCCGCGCTACCGAGTATCGACAGCGACGAGGGGATATCCACGACCGGCCCATCGGCTTTGCGCAGGCGCTCCATGAGCGGACCGATGCGGGGGCTCGCGCGCCTCAGAACATCCGTTTCGTCGGTGCGGGCGATCTCGACCGGCTCGGATCCGGAAAGCACCATGACCCACAGTGGGTTGACGTCCTCGTGAGTGGTAAGATGCGCGGCGAAGTCGTCCACCCAGGCCACCAGACTTTCAGCGTGCGGGCCGTCGGGGACAGGTGACTTGGAGGGATGAGGAGAGGGCGTTTTGGAAGCGGCAGCCTGGGCGATGGGTTCTTGCGCGGATGGTGCCGTGCCGTCGAGCGAAGGACGCAGTACGGACGCCGTGCCTTCGGCCGGAAGGGGAGCAGCGAGGTCGGAAGCGGCTTCGGGAGCGGTGTCCGGCGCTTCCTCTGTGTGAGCGCCGATATTGCCCCGTTCACCGAAGTTCGGCAGTTCCCACGCGATGCGCTGTGCCGTCTCCACGGCGTCGCGGCTATAGAGTGCGTGGGAAAACAGCAGGTTCGCGGCGTGGATCGCGCCGGCAAACGCGACGACGATCAAAAAGCCGACAAGAACTCCTGCCAATGAACGAAACTGGCGCAAACTCGATCTCCCGCGTGGTACTCACCAAAACGCCACGCAACCGGGAGATCATCGCTTACCTAAGTTTCCATACCCTGAATCGTTGCCGTAAAGGCATGCCGGAAGACGAGGACGTTCGATGAGTGCGGACAGGACACGCAAGGAAACGGATTCCATGGGCGCGATTGAGGTGCCCGCGGAGCGTTACTGGGGAGCGCAGACCGAGCGTTCCCGACACCACTTCTCCATCGGGCGTGATCTTTTTCCGCTCGAGATCATCCATGCCCTGGCGCGCATCAAAGGGGCAGCGGCCCGGGTCAACGCGGATCTCGGCGTTCTGGACGAGCGCCGTGCAGCGCTCATCGAGGCCGCGGCTCGGGAGATCGTCGAGGGGCGTCTGGATGCCGAGTTTCCCCTGCATGTCTGGATGACCGGCTCGGGCACACAGGCCAACATGAACGTGAACGAGGTGATCGCCAACCGGGCGATCGAGGCGGCCGGTGGAACGCTCGGCTCAAAGGATCCGGTCCATCCGAATGACCACGTCAACCGGTCGCAATCCTCCAACGATGTGGTGCCGACCGCGCTGAACGTCGCGGCCGCGCTGATGATCGAGACCCGGGTGCTTCCGGCGCTCGATACGTTGCGCTCGGCACTTGCGGCGAAGGCCGAGGCCTGGCGCGATCTGGTGAAGATCGGCCGTACGCACATGCAGGACGCCGTGCCCATGACGCTGGGCCAGGAAATGGCGGGATATGTAGGCGTTCTCGACGACAACCGTGCGCGCCTGGTCTTCGCACGGGACGGGCTGATGCCGCTTGCCATCGGAGGAACGGCGGTCGGGACCGGTTTGAATGCCCCCGAGGGGTTCGATACCGGGGTCGCGGCGGCGCTGGCCCGGGAAACGGGGCTTCCCTTCGTGGCGGCGGGCAACAAGTTCGCCGTCATGGGGTCACACGACGCCATGGTGGCCGCCTCGGGCATGTTGAGAACGCTTGCCGTCTCCCTCAACAAGATCGCGAATGACATCCGTCTTCTGTCCTGCGGTCCGCGTGCGGGCTTCAACGAGATCCTGCTGCCGGAAAATGAACCGGGGTCCTCGATCATGCCGGGCAAGGTCAATCCGACACAGTGCGAGGCGCTTGCCATGCTGGCGGTTCAGGTCATGGGGCTCGACGCCGCGACCGCGCAGGCGGGGGCTGCTGGCATTCTGGAAATGAACGTCTACAAGCCCATGATCGGATCGAACGTCATCGATGCCTGCCGCCTGCTTTCCGACGGGATGGAAAACTTCGCGCGTTTCGCGGTCGAGGGAATGCGGGCCAACGAGGCGCAGCTCTCCGAAACGGTCGGCCGGTCCCTCATGCTCGTGACGGCGCTGACGCCCGAGATCGGCTACGACAAGGCTGCGGCAATCGCCCATCATGCCCATCATCACGGCATGACGCTGCGCGAGGCGGCGCTCGACCTGGGACATGTCGACGCGGAGACCTTCGACCGTATCGTGGACGCGAGCCGGATGACGGGGCCCATGCCGGATCTGACGCGACCGTGACACGCACAAAGAGGTTGCGCATGGGCGTGCGTCGGTGACGATGCGTGTCACGACGAATCGAAGCGGCGCCGAGGGGCGGGGAGTTAGGGCATGAGCGACAGGAGTGTTTCCGGCGGCATCGCGCGTCCGGTCTGAAAACCCGCCCCATGTCGATCTGGGAAAGAATAAGCGTCATCGTCCAGGCAATCGGTCAGAGCGGCATGGAGGCCGTCGACCGGCTGATAGGCTATGTGACCGCTCCTGGGGGCGGGCGCGGAGAGCGATCTGTCGCCTTCACCGTCGCGATGATCGCGCTCGCGGCAAAGATGGCCAAGGCAGACGGCGTGGTGACGGGCGACGAGGAAATCGCCTTTCTCGACGTGTTCGAGATTCCGCGCGGCGAGGAGCGCAATGTGGCGCGCCTCTTCAACCTCGCCAAGCAGGATGTCGCCGGCTTCGAGGTCTATGCGGCACGGCTTGCGGGCCTGTTTCCCGACGACATGGAAATCAGGGTCGACATCCTCGACGTGCTGTTCCACATCGCCAAGGCGGATGGCGTGGTTCACGAACACGAGGTCGCCTATCTTGCCCGCGTCGCGGAGATCTTCGGACTGGAGCCGCGAGAATTCGACCGGCTCCTGGCCCGACACACCCGCCAGGGGGCGGATCCCTATCTGGTTCTTGGGCTCGAGACGTCCGCCTCCAACGACGAGGCGCGTCGCCACTATCGCCGCCTGGTCGCGGAAAACCACCCCGACCGGCTGATCGCGCGAGGCGTTCCGGAAGAGTTCCTGCGCATCGCCAACGATCGCATGGCGGCGATCAATGCCGCCTATTCCAAGATATCCGCGGAACGCGGACTTTAGGGCGTGGCCCCGCAAACGAGATACGTCATGGCTCCCAGGACCGACACTTCCCTTCCCGCGCGCGTTCATCCCTCGCCGAACCACGGCGAGCGTCGCGAGGGCGCGCGCATCGACATGCTCGTTCTTCACTACACCGGCATGAAGGACGGGGAGGAGGCTGTCCGGCGCCTGTGCGACCCGCGTGCCGAGGTCTCCGCGCATTACCTCGTGCACGAGGATGGCTCAATCCTGCAGATGGTGCCGGAGGCGCGCCGCGCCTGGCACGCCGGCGAAAGCTATTTCGCAGGCGAGCGGGACGTGAATTCCAGCTCCATCGGCATCGAGGTCGTCAATCCCGGCCACGAATACGGCTACCGTGACTTTCCGGACGCCCAGATCGCTTCCGTGTGCGATCTGGCGAAGGACATTTGCGCACGTCACGAGATTCCCTCATGGCGGGTTCTGGCCCATTCCGACGTGGCGCCCGCGCGAAAGCGCGACCCGGGCGAGCTGTTTCCGTGGAACCTTCTGGCGGCAGCGGGCGTTGGAGATCATGTGGATCCCGAGCCGGTCACCGGAGGGCGCTATCTCCAGGAAGGGGATCAGGGGCAGCCGGTCGAGGCGTTGCAGTCGATGCTGGCGCTCTACGGTTTCGAGATGGATATCGACGGCCGGTTCTCCGACCCGACCCGACTGGCCGTCGAGGCATTCCAGCGCCACCACCGCCAGACCTGCGTGGACGGGATCGCGGACATGTCCACGATCATCACGCTGCACCGCTTGCTGTCGCTACGTCCGTCCGCCGAATGAGGCAGGCCCTCGTCAGGCGTGCGACACGGTTTTGCCGCATTGCAGCATAAGCTGCCCCGGTCCCGCCAAACATCTCCGAATGTGCCGCAAAACACCCACATTTTACCGGCGTTTTTGTAATATTTCGTGACCTGCGGGGACAGATTTTCGTCCTAACGCAGGGTCATACACCCGCCCTCAAGACAAGCACGGAAACTTGAAGGTCGGGTACATGATGAATTCTTCCCTCGCGCGCCTCGCCGGCGTCGTGTCGCTCGCGCTCGCTCTGGGCGCCTGTCAGACGGATGCGGTGAGCACGACGACGGTCGATCCTGCAATCCTTTCCGCAGGGGCGAAGGCTGCAAAATACGACGAGATCATTCGCACCGAAGCCAAGAAGCACGGCATTCCGATCAAGCTTGCCCGGGCCGTGGTGAAAGTGGAAAGCAACTACAATCCGCGTGCCCGTGGCCGGCATGGCGAGATCGGGCTCATGCAGATCAAGCCGCAGACCGCGCGTGGCGTCGGATTCCGCGGCAGCGCCAAAGCGCTCTACGATCCGAAGACGAACATCACCTACGGAATGCTCTATCTCGCCGGAGCGCACGAGCGGGCCGGTGGTGACACCTGCGGCACGATCCTGCGCTACAACGCGGGACACTACGCCAAGCGCATGAACCGCGTAAGCAAGGCCTACTGTTCGAAGGTCAAGCGGATCATGGCGAACTCCTGACGGACGAACCCGTCAGGACAGGGCCGCATCCTAGGTTTTTCCGGAGGCACCAGCATCGGGAAGGCCGGCCTGTGCGAGAGCGGCAAGGCTTGTCGCGTCGGCGGTTCCCTCACGGCCCAGGCCGTCGATCATGCCACGTCGGTCGGCTTCGCTCTTGGCCTGGTTGAGCTTCCAGACGCCGGACAGCTCGCTCACCTCGAGTTCGAGGCCGACGATGCCGCGCATCATGGCGGCAATGTAGTCCTGCGGCGCGTCGCCGACCGCCCAGGGCGCCTCGCGGCCGCTCTCGTGGTCGGCGGTGAGGGCGTCGAGCATGGCGCGCAGCTTCTCGGGATCTTCCACGAGGCGTAGCGTTCCGCGCGCTTCGACAGCCACATAGGCCCAGGTCGGAACGCTTTTTCCTGTTTCCGCCTTGGTCGCGTACCAGCCAGGCGACACATAGGCGTGCGGTCCCTGGAAGAGCGCAAGCGCGTCGATGCCGGAGCCGACCGCGCGCCAGTGCCTGTTGGCCCGGGCGAAATGCCCGGTAAGCACCAGCTTCCCGTCGTCCTTCGACAGCACCGTCAGCGGAAGCAACGTGGCGTGCAGCCCGTTCGTTCCGCTTGCCAGGGTCGCAAGGCCGATGCTTCGGATCGCTTCCAGAAGGACATCGCGGCGTGTCTCGCGGCTTTGTTCGATCGCATACATGCGTCCCTACGCCCCTGCTGTCTCGCGCGACGGTTTCAGGCAGGCCTCGACCGAGGCGGGCCGTTCGATGCCGTCTCGAAGGCGCGGGTCGTCCTGCACCCGCGTGACGGTTTCCCCGAGTGAGACAACGCCGGCCCAGACCGGCAGGTCGTAGTCCTCCTCATCGTCCTTGGGCGGCCCGTTGCGGGCCTTGAGGGTCATGTGCTCGAGTTCGAGCGCGAGGATGCCGGTTGCCGCATTCTCCTTCTCCGTCATGGGACGGATCTCCGACCAGCGGCCCGGAAGCATATGGTCCGTCAGTGCGACCAGGGCCTCCTCACGTTCCGCGGGCGCGGTCACCAGCCGCGCAGTGCCGTGGGCCATCACGCAGCGATAGTTCATCGAATGGTGGAACGCCGAGCGGGCGACCACGATGCCGTCCACAAGCGTGACGGTGACGCAGAGCGGGGCACTTTCCCTGTTGGCCTTGATGAACCGGGTCGCTTTTGCCCCGTGCAGATAGAGCGTCTCGCCGACCAGCGCATAGATCATCGGCACCACCATTGGCCGTCCGGCATCAATGAAGCCGACGTGAGCGACACGCCCCTCGCGCAGGACCGCAAATGCCGCATCGCGTTCCGGAACATCACGGTCGCGGACACGGGTGCGTGCCCAGGCCGGCGGGCGGGGGGGGGCCGGGGATTGGTCTGCATGAAGGGAGGCCGGGTGAGGAGGCGTGTGCGGCATGCGTTTCTTCCTTTTTTGACGGGCGCGAGTGTGTCACTAAACTGGTCCTCTTGAAGATCCGGTTTGTTTCAATTCCAGGAGGCCACTTTGCTGGTGGGACTTTTGACGCTCGACCGTGACAGTTCGGTGCCGCTTCCCGAGCAGATCTATCGCAGCACGCGGAGGGCCATCCTCGATGGCCGGCTGGCACTTGGCGGACGCCTTCCGTCGAGCCGCTCACTGGCGACCGGCCTGGGCGTGTCGCGCAATACCGTGAACGCGGCCTACGAGTTGCTGATGGCGGAAGGCATGATCGAGGTGCGGCCGGGCTCCGCGCCGCGTGTCGTCGATGGCGGTGAAGGCGTGGGAGATCTTCCGGGCGAGCTGTTACCCCAGGCATCCGCATCCGAACCGGTCCTGTCCGCGCGTGGTCAGGCAATGGCCTCCAACCCGTGGGGTGCGAGCGGACGGAGGCGTGGCGGCCGCCTCGAACCGGGAACGCCGGCGCTTGACTGCTTTCCCCAGGACGCCTGGGCGCGGGCCTTGCGTCGGGCCGCACGCCGGCTCAAGGGGCCTGAGCTCTTCTACGACCGGATTCCGGGATATGAGCCGCTTCGCGAGGTGCTGGCCTCGTATCTGGTGGAGGAGCGCGGCCTCAGGGCCTCCGCCGAGCGGATCATCGTGCTCCCCTCGACCCAGGCGGCGCTCTTCATGCTAGCGAGCGCGCTGACCGATCCCGGCGACTGCGTCTGGCTCGAGGATCCGGGCTACCTCGGGGCCCGAGCAGCCTTCCAGGCCGCCGGCCTCGATATCCGACCCATGCCCGTCGATGACGAGGGCGCGGATCCGCGCCGGATGCCGGATGGCCCAGCGCCGCGCCTCGTCTATGTAACCCCCTCGCACCAGTATCCCTTCGGGATGCGCATGCCGCTGCACCGCCGCCTGATGATGCTGGAGCGTGTTCGCGCTTGCGGCGGCCTCGTCGTGGAGGACGACTACGACAGCGAGTTCCTGTTCGAGGGGCGCCCGCTTGCCGCGATGCAGGGGCTCGGCGGGGAAGGCGACACGGTGTATCTGGGGACTTTCTCGAAAACCATGCTTCCCGGGCTGCGGGTCGCCTACATGGTTGTGCCACCCGCGCTCGCGGCACCGCTTGCCCGCGTGCAGAGGGTCACGGGCACCTTCGCCAATGTCGCCACCCAGGCTGCCCTCGCGGAGTTTATCGAGAGTGGCCACTATCGTGCCCACCTGCGCCGTATCCGCGAGGTCTACGCGCAGCGTGGTCGCGGGCTCGCCGAGGCATTGAGGGCGCGGCTCGGCAATCGGATCGTTGCAGCCGACCCCGTGGGCGGAGTGCAGATAGCCGTGCGTTTCAACATGCCATGCGATGACAAGGCGGTGGCCAGGCGGGTCAACGAGCGTGCGTTCGGCGTCGCGGCGCTTTCGGCCTATGCCCTGTCCGCCAAGGCGAGCGGCCTGGTGATCGGGTTCGCCGCCTTGCGTGACGGCGAGGCGGAAACATGCGCCGAAGCCGTTGCGGATGCCCTCGACAGGGAAACGGGAAATGCGCCTGCCGGACATGGAGTCGCTTGACCGGGGGGCTCCACCCGCATAGGTGTCGCGCGTCAGCCGGCCGGACGGCCGCTCCCGCAAGCGCGGAAACGCCGCGGGGGAGGAAAGTCCGGGCTCCATGGAAAAACGGTGCCGGGTAACACCCGGCGGGGGCGACCCCAGGGAAAGTGCCACAGAAAGCAAACCGCCACGGCCGAGGCCGTGGCAAGGGTGAAAGGGTGGGGTAAGAGCCCACCGCGCGACCGGCAACGGAAGCGGCACGGCAAACCCCACCGGGAGCAAAACCGAATAGGGGCGGCGTGGGGGCTGAAAGGTCCCCGGCGGTTCCACGCCAGTCGCCCGGGTAGGTTGCGAGAGGCGTCCGGCAACGGGCGCCCAAGATGAATGGCCGTCACGCGTGGCTTCGCGTCACGCCTTACAGAACCCGGCTTAAAGGCCGGCTGACACTCCTTCCCCATCATGCCGAGCGCACCAGTGCGCGTTGAACGCCCTTCAGGGGGCGTTCTTGCATTGTGCAAAACACGGATGGCCGCGGGCGCGTGCATGCCGTTGGCGGCAGAATCGCGGCTTTCCGCGATCTCTCCCTTTGGCAACTCATTTTTAAGCTTAACCGTGGATAACCTTTTGGGGGCACGCGAGAGGCGCGTGGGAAGGGGCTTTGACCATCCGATTCCGTTGACGCCCATGAGGTCCCATGGTATCCCAAATCATCCCGTTTCGAGTTGAGGCGGCTGGGCTGGAATGGCTCGCCGGGCCACTGCGTGGGGCCTGCGAGCGCGCCGTTCAGGTTGCGCGTTGCGTCGGATTTTCCAGGTGTCGGGAGAACATGTGTCGCCGGGCCGTGATGGCCGGGCATTGGGGCGAGAGAATCGATGTCCGGCTTCGTGTCGCACTACACAAATCGACTCGACGCCAAGGGGCGGGTTTCAATCCCGGCTCCGTTCCGACAGGCGCTCGCCCGCGACGGGTTCGAGGGTCTCTACTGCTTTCCCTCTCTTCACCAGAATGCGGTCGACGCCGGCGGACACCAGCTCATCGAGGAAATCGAGAAGCGCCTCAACGGACTGTCCACGCTGACGGCGGATCACGATGCGCTGTCCACGGCGCTGTTCGGTGCCAGCGAAACTCTCAAGATCGACGGGGACGGACGGGTGATGCTCTCCGAGATGATCCGCGATCATGCCTGTATCAGCGACCATGTGACCTTCGTCGGGCAGGGCTACAAGTTTCAGCTCTGGGAGCCGGAGCGCTTCAAGGCGCATCGGGCCGAGGCCATGAAGCTTGCCATGCAGGCGATCTCCCGCAGCACCGGCGAGGTGCAGTAATGGCGCGGGGAGACCATCACGTCGTTTCCGAGGAAGGTGGCGCGCCGCACGTGCCGGTCCTTCTGAATGAGGTGCTTGAGGCCGTTGGCGCTACCGCCGGCGAGACCGTCATCGACGGGACCTTCGGTGCGGGCGGCTACACGCGTGCGCTGCTGGCGACAGGCGCGGATGTGATCGGCATCGACCGTGATCCGACCGCGATCGAGGCCGGCCAGGCTCTTGTCGACGAGAGTGGCGGGCGGCTCCGGCTCGTTCACGGGCGTTTTTCGGGACTTGATGTTCATGCCGGGGATCTGGGCCGGGCGCCCGTTGATGCGGTCGTGCTGGACCTTGGCGTTTCGTCCATGCAGCTCGATCAGGCCGAGCGCGGCTTTTCCTTCCGTTTCGATGGTCCGCTGGACATGCGCATGGAGCGTGAGGGGCCTACGGCGGCGGATGTCGTGAACACGATGCCCCAGCGCGACCTGACCCGGCTGATCGGTCTTCTCGGCGAGGAGAAGCGGGCGTCTGCCGTGTCGCGTGCGATTGCCGAACGGCGCAAGAGCGAGCCGTTCTCGCGCACCGCCGATCTGGCGGCGGTGATCGAGAAGGTGGTCGGACGTCCGTCGAAGGGCAAGCAGATCCATCCGGCGACCCGCACGTTCCAGGCGCTTCGCATTCACGTCAACCGCGAGCTCGACGAGGTGGTCGAGGCGCTGGCGGCGGCCGAGCATGTGCTGAAGCCGGGCGGACGGCTGGTGGTCGTGACGTTCCATTCGCTGGAAGACCGGATCGTGAAGAGATTTTTTGCAGACCGCAGCCGAACCAGGGCTGGCGGATCCCGTCACATGCCGGAGGTCGACGTGCCGCCGGCGACTTTCGAGGTCGTCGGGCGCGGTGCGCGCGACCCGTCGGATGAGGAAATCGCCCGCAATCCCCGCGCGCGCTCGGCAAAGCTGCGCGCTGGCCGCCGCACGGACGCGCCGGCGCGGGACATCGATGGCGAGGCGCTTGGCCTGCCGCGTGTGGTGGCGGTCGAGCAGGTCGGAGGCTGACGGACATGGGTCGGATCACGAATGTCGTGCTGGCGGTGGGCGTCCTTGCCGCGGCGGCCAGCGTCTACAACATGAAGCACGATGCGGAACGCTCGGCGGAGCACGTGTCGGCGCTCCAGAAGCGCATCGACGACGAACGCGAGCGCATCCAGCTCCTGCGTGCGGAATGGAGCGTGCTCAACGATCCGAGCCGCCTGCAGGGGCTCGTCGAGCGTTACAAGGATCACCTGCACCTGGAACCGCTCAGCGTCGACCAGATCACGCGGATCGAGGATATTCCGATCCGCCCGGTGGAGCTTGAGCCCATCGACAGCAATGCGACGCTCGGTGGTTATGCCGGCAATGCCGCGCCGGTGGTGAGGTAGCGGCATGGCGATCACCGAGCAGCCGGTTTCCTTTCTTCAGCGCCGCGCCGTGGGCGAGCGGCGCATTCCGCGTGCGCCGTCGTCCCGTGCCACGCGGGCACGTGTCCATATGGCGATGGTGATGTTCACGCTGGTTTTCGTGGCGATCGCCAGCCGGCTCGTGATGCTGGGCATGAGCGAGGAGGCCCGCTCGGCGTCCTACATCTCCGCGCAGGACAGCGTTGCGGCAGCGCGTCCCAATCTTGTCGACCGCAACGGGCAGATCCTCGCCACAGACATCAAGACGGCCTCGCTCTACGCGGAGCCGCGCAAGATCATCGACGTGGACGAGGCGCTTGAAGGCATTGCCAGCGTGCTGCCGGAACTGGGCACGGACCGCGTGCGCGCGCGTCTCGCCAGCAATGCGGGCTTCATCTGGCTGAAGCGCGAACTCACGCCGCGACAGCGCAACCGCTTGCACGATCTCGGAATTCCGGGGATCGGCTTTCTGGAGGAGAACAGCCGCTTCTATCCCGGCGGCCCGACCGCGAGCCATATCGTCGGTTCCGTCAATGTGGACAACCAGGGCATCTCGGGCATGGAGCTCTCCGTCGACCGGGCATGGCTTGGCGACCTGCAGAAACTCGGCCTGACCAGCAATCGCTCGATGGAGCCCGTGGCTTTGTCGATCGATCTGCGTGCCCAGCATGTGGTGCGGGACGAACTGGCCAAGGCCATGGAGCGCTACAAGGCCATCGCGGCCATGGGCATCGTGCTCGATGTGGAAACCGGTGAGGTGATCGCGATGTCGTCGCTGCCGGATTTCGATCCCAACGACCGGTCCCAGGCGCTTGACCCCAACCGCATGAACCGCGCCAGCGGCGGCGTCTACGAGATGGGGTCCGTGTTCAAGGGCTTCACCGTCGCCATGGCTCTGGACAGCGGCAAGGTGACGATGGACGACATGTTCGACGCCACCCGTCCGATCCGTATCGGTGGGCGCACCATCAACGATTTCCACGGCAAGCATCGTCCGCTTTCGGTTGCCGAGACCTTCATCTATTCGTCCAACATCGGCACGGCGAAGATGATGCTTTCCGCCGGTATCGATCACCAGCAGGCGTTCCTGAAGAAGGTGGGCCTGACAACGCGGCTCGACACCGAGCTTCCGGAGGTGGCCACGCCGCTTCTGCCGCCCAAATGGAATGAACTGGCCGCGATCACGATCTCCTTCGGTCACGGTATCTCGGTGACGCCGCTGCAGACGGCGGTGGCGGCAGCGGCGCTCGTCAACGGCGGCGAACTGGTTCCGCCGACATTCCTGCCGCGTACGGCCGAGGAGGCCGCGTCGCTCAAGAAGCGTGTCGTGTCGGAACACACGAGCGCAATCATGCGCTATCTTTTCCGCCTGAACGTGCTGCAGGGCTCCGGCCGGCGCGCGAAAGTGCCCGGCTATCTCGTCGGCGGGAAGACCGGCACGGCGGAGAAGATCGAGGGCGGCCGCTATGTTTCCAACAAGCGCCGCAATTCTTTCCTTTCTGCCTTCCCGATGGACAAGCCGAAATACGTCGTGCTTGTCGTGATCGACGAACCCAAGCCGGAGCGCGAGGGCATTGGCGCGACGGCGGGCCTGAATGCCGCTCCGACCGTGTCGGGGATCATTGGACGCATCGCGCCCATGCTGGGTGTCCTGCCCAAGTTCGGGGACAAGACCGAGACGATATCGATTTCCTACTGAGCGGAGGAAGGCGGAACGGGGTCGCACCAATGTTCCGTATTGCTCCCGACGACGACGCAAACGGATATTGGCGCACATCATGCTGCTGAAGGACCTGACCGGCGACGCGGCGCTCGCCGCGACAGAACTCGAAACCGAAATCACCGGTTTGTCCGCAGACAGCCGAACCGTCGGCGAAGGCTATCTGTTTGCCGCACTCAGGGGCGCGCGCAGCGACGGGACCGACTTCATCGACGCGGCCTGCGACGAGGGAGCGAGCGCGGTCCTGGTGGCAGCCGATACGCCCTTCGACGTGCTCGAACGGGTCTCGGGGCGGTGTCCCGTTATCCTGAGCGACGACCCGCGGCGGGCGCTTGCCCTCATGGCCGCACGCTTCCATGCCGGCCAGCCGGAAAAGCTCGTTGCCGTGACCGGTACCAGCGGCAAGACGTCGGTTGCCGTCTTCACACGACAGATCTTTGCCTTCGCGGGCCTCGAGGCGGCGAGCCTCGGCACCATCGGCACGGTCACGAGCCGGGGGGCACACTATGGCGGGCTGACGACGCCGGATCCCATCACGCTGCATGAAACACTGGCGGAGCTCGATCGCGACGGGATCACCCACGCCGCTCTGGAGGCCTCGAGCCATGGTCTCGACCAGCGGCGGCTGGACGGCCTGAGGCTTTGCGCTGCCGGTTTCACCAACCTGGGCCGAGACCATCTCGATTATCATGCGAGCGTGGGCGAGTATCTTCAGGCCAAGCTGCGTCTGTTCGACACCCTGCTGGATCCGGGGCGCCCGGTCGTGGTCGAGCCTTCCGCGCCCTATGCCGACGCGATCATGGAGGTGGCGCGCGCCTGCGGGCATCCGCTGTTCACCGTTGGAGAGGGGGGCGAGGATCTTACGCTCGTCGATATCCGGCATGAAGGCTTCGAGCAGGTCCTGTCGCTCGAGACCTCGGAGGGGCCGCGCGAGGTGCGCCTGCCGCTCGCGGGGCGCTTTCAGGTGTCCAATGCACTGATCGCGGCGGGGCTCGCCATCTGCGCGGGTGTCGAGCGCGATGTCGCCCTGTCCGCGCTCGAACATCTTGAAGGCGCGCCGGGTCGCCTTGAGCGCGTCGGCGAAACCGATGACGGCGCTCTTGTCTTTGTCGACTACGCCCACAAGCCTGACGCGCTGGATACGGCGCTCGCGGCCCTGCGTCCCTTCACGAAGGGACGCCTCGTGGTCGTCTTTGGCGCGGGCGGGGACCGGGACAAGGGCAAGCGTCCACTGATGGGCGAGGCGGCTGCGCGTCAGGCGGACGTGGTGATCGTCACCGACGACAATCCGCGCGGGGAGGATCCGGCCGAGATCCGGGCCGAGATCCTCGCGGCGGCGCCGGGGGCGCTGGAAATTCCCGACCGTCACGCAGCCATCGAAGCCGCCGTCGGCATGTTGCAGGATGGTGACGTGCTCTGCATCGCCGGCAAGGGCCATGAGACAGGCCAGATCGTTGGCGACCAGGTTCTTCCGTTCTCCGATCATGAGGCCGCGCGGGCGGCCATCGCGTCCGCCGCCGAGGCCGCGCTTTTCGCCGCCGCATCCGAGGATACGGACGGGTCGGGCCTCGATCTTGATCTTGCCGGAGCCTTCGAGGAGGAGCTTTCCGCCTCGGCCGGCCTTGAGGCAGAGACCGATGAGGCGCAGGACGCCGCGTCCGGCGAGGAAGCCGAACCGGTGCTTGCCGACGACGATGACTTCGAGGCGCTTCTCGGCGAACTCGTCATGGAGGGACGTGAAACCTCGGTATCCGGGACCAGCGGCGAGGACGACCTTTTCGCGGACGAGGATGGCTCCACGCCGGATGAGGAGCCCATCGCCGCGCCTGCCCAGGAGCAGGAAACCGGGTCTGATGACACCGACGACACTGGCGACGATGCCCTCGACGTGCTTCTCGACGACATCGTGAGTGAAAGCTCGCCATTCGACGTGGCGGATGAGACGGTGCAAGAGGCCGCTCCCGAAACGGAGGGAGCATCCGCGCCGCTCGTGTCGCTCAGCGAGGATGACCTGTTGGCCGACCTCGCGGACGATCAAGGGGTTGGCGATCAGGAGAGTGTGGACGACGATCGCGCCGACCCTGCCGAGGCCGGGGCGGATGATGGTCATCCGGAGGCGGACGCCTTTGAGGCGGAACTGCTCGCGCTTCACGCCGGGTCTGAAAGCGAGCCCGAACAAGAGCTTGCGGACGCTACCGCCGAGGAGTCCACTTTCGAAGCCGAAGCCGAAGCCGAAGCCGAAGCCGAAGCCGAAGCCGAAGCCGAAGCCGAAGCCGAAGCCGAAGCCGAAGCCGAAGCCGAAGCCGAAGCCGAAAGTCTTGAGGACGAGGTGGTGCCTTCCGACGCCGAGGCTGCGGAAGCGCATGTGCCGCAGGACGAAGACGCGGACCTTGCCGATCTATCGGCTTCGGATGAAGCTCTTCCCGAGCCCGAGCCCGAGCCCGAGCCCGAGCCCGAGCCCGAGCCCGAGCCCGAGCCCGAGCCCGAGCCCGAGCCCGAGCCCGAGCCCGAGCCCGAGCCCGAGCCCCTGATTGCGTCTGACGGATCTCCATTTGTCGCGGCGGCCGCCGCTGCCGCCGTCGCCGGGCTTGGCGCGTCCGTTCCGGAAGCACTGGAAAGCGAGCCGGAAGAGGTCGACCCCGATCGCCCGCTGTGGACGCTTGCGGAGATGGTCGAGGCGACCGGTGGCGAGGCCGTCAACTGCAAGCGGGACGCGATTACCGGTCTTTCCATCGACACTCGCACGCTTGTCGAGGGGGACGCCTTCGTGGCGATTGCCGGTGACCGCTTCGACGGGCACCAGTTCGCGGGGGCCGCGATGGACGCCGGGGCAGCGCTTGCCATCGTGGCGCGCGAGAAGCTTGGCGAACTCCCCGGAACGGGGAGCTATCTGGTCGTCGAGGATCCGCTTGCCGCGCTGCGCGACCTGGCTCGTGCGGCACGTGCGCGCTCGCGTGCCCGCATCGTCGCCGTTACCGGGTCGGTGGGAAAGACAAGCACCAAGGACATGCTGAAGCTCGCGCTCGACCGCTCGGGCCTGTCCCATGCCCCGGTCGCCTCGTTCAACAATCACTGGGGCGTGCCGCTGACGCTCGCGCGGATGCCGGCGGCAACGCGCTTCGGCATCTTTGAAATCGGCATGAACCATCCCGGTGAGATCACACCGCTGGTCCAGCTCGTGCGCCCGCATGTGGTCATCATCACCACCGTCGGGCCCGTCCATCTGGAGTTCTTCGGCTCGGTGGAGCGGATCGCGCAGGCAAAGGCGGAGATTTTCCACGGACTCGAGCCGGGTGGTCTGGCGCTTCTCAACCGCGACAACGACCAATTCGACCTGTTGACCTATCTGGCGAAAACCGCCGGTGTCGAGCGGTTGGCAACCTTCGGGCGCGAGGGCATGGCGGACGCCAGGGCAGAAAATGTGTCCGCACAAACCGGCTGCACGTCCATTTCCGGCCACATCTTCGACAAGCAGATCACCTACAAGATCGGCGCGCCAGGCCAGCACCTGGTGACAAACAGTCTCGCGGTGCTTGCTGCCGTCGCCGAACTGGGCGGCGACCTGGCTCTGGCCGGGCTGGCCCTTGCTGATTTCCACGCTCCCAAGGGGCGGGGAGCCCAGGTCACACTCACCCTTCGCGACGGGGCAGCGACTCTGATCGACGAGAGCTACAATGCCAACCCGTCATCCATGCGCGCGGCGCTCAACCTGCTGGGTGAAACGCCCACGGGTCGCAACGGGCGCCGGATTGCCGTGCTCGGCGACATGCTCGAGCTGGGCGAAGCCGAAGGGCAGCACCACGCGGGACTGCTTGGGCCGGTGCGCGCGAGCCGTGCCGACCTGGTCTACTGCGTGGGTACGCGGATGCACGCACTTTGGGACGGCTTGCCGAAGCACCTGAAGGGCGCCTATGCCGAAGAGGCGTCAAGCCTGCGGCCGTTGCTCCTGGAGGAGCTGCGTCCGGGTGACGTCCTCATGATCAAGGGATCCCTCGGCACCCGGATGGGGCCGCTGGTCGACGCGCTGAGGCGCGAGTTCCCAGCTGACGACGATGGTGCCGAATAGGAACGCCGCAACGATGCTTTATTTTCTCGTCGAGTTTTCGGATCAGTTCTCCGCGTTGAACGTGTTCCGCTACATCACGTTCCGCACGGGCGGGGCGATCATGACCGCGCTCCTGTTCGTCTTCCTCTTCGGTCCGGCGATCATCAATTCCCTGCGCCTGCGCCAGGGACACGGCCAGCCGATCCGCGCGGACGGCCCGCAGAGCCATCTCCTGACCAAGAAGGGCACGCCCACCATGGGGGGCCTGATGATCCTGTCGGGAATGATCGTGGCGACGCTGCTGTGGGCGAACCTGACCAATCCCTACACCTGGATCGTTCTCGGCGTGACCGTCGGGTTCGGCGCCATCGGCTTCTACGATGACTACCTGAAGGTCACGAAGTCCTCCCACCGGGGTTTCAGCGGACGGTTTCGGCTCGGCTTCGAGTTCGTGATCGCGGGGCTGGCGGCCTTCGCCGTCACGCTTCTGGAGAGCGGGGCCGCGGGAACCTCGATCGGGTTCCCCTTCTTCAAGGACCTGACGCTCAATCTTGGTCTTTTCTTCATTCCCTTCGCGGCCTTCGTCGTGGTGGGGGCCGGCAATGCGGTGAACCTGACCGACGGTCTGGATGGTCTCGCCATCGTGCCGGTGATGATTGCTTCGGCGTCGTTCGGACTGGTCGCCTACCTGACGGGCAATGCCGTCTTCGCCGACTACCTTCAGATCCACCATGTGCCGGGTGCCGGCGATCTCGCCGTCCTGTGCGGCGCGGTGATCGGAGCGGGGCTCGGCTTCCTGTGGTTCAACGCGCCGCCGGCCGCGATCTTCATGGGCGACACCGGTTCGCTGGCGCTTGGCGGGATGATCGGCGCGATCGCGGTCGCGACGAAACACGAGATCGTGCTGGCGATCATCGGCGGACTCTTTGTCGTCGAGGCGCTTTCCGTCATCGTGCAGGTGGCCTCGTTCAAGCTTACCGGCAAGCGCGTCTTCAGGATGGCGCCGATCCATCACCACTTCGAACATCTGGGCTGGACCGAGAGCCAGGTTGTGATCCGCTTCTGGATCATCGCCGTCGTGCTTGCGCTGGTCGGACTTGCCACGCTGAAGCTGAGGTGAGGCAATGATCGCGGCGCAAGGCTTCAGGGACAAAACGGTTGCCGTCTTCGGCCTCGGCGGGTCGGGGCTCGTCGCCGCGCGCGCGCTTGTCGCCGGCGGAGCAAATGTTCTTGCCTGGGATGACGGCGAGAAGGGCAGGCAGGCCGCGGCGGCTGCCGGGATCCCGGTCGCCGACCTGTCGAGCGTTGACTGGTCCGGCATCGAAGCGCTGGTGCTGGCCCCCGGGGTGCCGCTCACCCATCCTGAGCCGCACTGGAGCGTGGTAAAGGCACGCGCGGCCGGCGTCGAGGTTATCGGTGACATCGAACTTTTCGAGCGCACCCGCGCGCGCGTCTCACCGGGAAGCCCGCTCGTTGCGATCACAGGCACCAACGGCAAGTCCACCACGACGGCGCTGATTTCCCACGTCCTGACCGCTGCCGGACGGGATGCGCAGATGGGCGGCAACATCGGCGTGCCGGTGCTGGAACTCGCGCAGCCGGATGAGGGGCGGATCCATGTTCTCGAATGCTCATCCTACCAGATCGACCTGACCCCGGGGCTCGCCCCGAGCGTCGGCGTGCTGATGAACATTTCGCCCGATCATCTGGACCGGCACGGGACGCTGGAAAACTACGCCGCCGTCAAGGAACGGCTCGTGTCCGCGAGTAGGACCTGCGTGATCGGCGTCGACGATGAACTGTCGCGCGCCGCTGCCGATCGCGCCGAGGGGCGAGGTCAGGAGGTGCTGCGCATCTCGACAAGGGGCCCTGTCCGTGACGGGTGCTTCTTCCGGGAGGCCACGCTTTTCGTGGCTGCCGGCGGTGTTGAGACCGAGTTCATCGACCTGTCTGGAATCGCATCGCTGCGCGGTGCGCACAATGCCCAGAATGCCGCCGCCGCAGTCTGTGTCTGCCGAACGCTCGGGGTGGCGGACGAGGCGATCCGCGAGGGGCTGCGCACCTTTCCCGGACTGGCCCACCGAATGCAGGTGGTCGGCCGCAAGGAACGGGTTCTTTTCGTCAACGACAGCAAGGCGACCAACGCCGATGCGGCCGAAAGGGCGCTTGCAAGCTACGAGCGCATCTACTGGATCGCGGGCGGCAAGGCCAAGGCCGGTGGCATCGCGCCGCTTCGTCCCTGGTTCGGGCGTATCGCGAAGGCCTACCTCATCGGAGAGGCCGCGCGGGATTTCTCGGACACGCTCGGCTCCGAAGTCGAGCATGTGGTCTGCGGAACACTCGAGGCCGCCGTCGCCCGGGCGGCACGGGACGCCGCTGAGGACAGCCACGAGGAGCCGGTGGTGCTTCTGTCTCCGGCCTGCGCCTCGTTCGACCAGTTTGCCAATTTCGAGGTTCGCGGCGAGGCTTTCGCCGACGAGGTCCTGAAGATCACCGGACACGCGCCGGGACAGGAGGTCGCCTGATGGTCAGCCGTGCAGATCGCAGCCCGTTCGCCGAGTGGCTCTGGACCGTCGACCGCTATCTGGTTGCCGGCTTTGTCGTGCTCATGGTTGGCGGCATCGTGCTGTCCTTCGCAGCCAGCCCGGCCGTGGCCGAGCGGCTCGATATCGACAGCTACCACTTCATCAAGCGCCAGGCGCTGTTTCTGATCCCGGCGCTGGTCGTCATGTTCGGCGTGTCGGCGCTCAGTCCGAGGCTTGTGCGGCGCGTGGCGCTTGCGGTCTTCGTGCTGTCTCTCGTGATGATGGTGGCGACGCTGTTCCTCGGCGTCGAGGCCAAGGGATCGCGGCGCTGGATCAGCTTCGTCGGCTTGACGGTGCAGCCTTCGGAGTTCCTGAAGCCCGCCCTGATCGTCCTGTCGGCATTCCTGCTCTCGGAGGCCGGGCGCCGGCCGGACGTGCCGGGCACGCTGTTCTCGATCCTGCTCTTCATCATGTCCGCGGCGCTGCTCATCGCACAGCCCGATTTCGGCCAGACGATGCTTCTGACCATCGTGTTCGGCGCCCTTCTGTTCCTCAACGGCCTGCCGTGGGTGGCCATCGTGCCGATCGGGGTTCTCGGCGTCGGTGGCCTGGTTTCCGCCTACCTGATGCTTCCGCACGTGCAAAGCCGTGTCGACCGGTTTCTCGACCCGGGTTCGGGCGACACGTTCAACGTCGACCGCGCGATCGAGGCCTTCGTCTCGGGAAGCTGGTTCGGGCGCGGCCCCGGCGAAGGCACCATCAAGCGGGTGCTGCCGGAAAGCCATACCGATTTCATCTTCGCGGTCGCGGCGGAGGAGTTCGGTATCGTCATGTGTCTTCTGCTCGTTCTGGTGTTCGGTTTCGTGGTGCTGCGCGGCTTGTCTCACGCGGCGCGCGAGGAGGATCCCTTCTCGCGTCTCGCGATCGCGGGGCTCATGATCCTCTTCGGCATCCAGGCCTGCATCAACATGGCGGTGAACCTGAACCTGATGCCGGCGAAGGGCATGACGTTGCCCTTCATTTCCTATGGCGGCTCGTCGCTCCTCGCGTCCGCGCTGTCCATGGGCTTCGTGCTTGCGTTGACGCGCCGGCGACCGCAGGCGTCCCGCCATGACAGTGTGATCGTCTCGCGCCTGTCCCCCTCCAGTCTGGCGTGAGGCGGACATGGGACTGACCTTTCTTCTGACCGCAGGCGGAACGGGCGGGCATCTGTTTCCCGCGCAGGCGCTGGCAAGCGAACTGATGCGCCGTGGCCATGCGGTCGAACTTGCGACCGACCACCGTGTCGGCGAGATCGGACGTGATTTCCCCGCACGCAAGATGCACGTGATCGCCTCGGCGACCCTTGCGGGCCGCTCCCCCGTGGCGCTCGCGCGAACGGCCTGGAAGCTCGGGCGCGGAACCCTGCAGGCCCGCGTGTTGCTCAAGGCCCTCAAGCCCGACACGGTCGTCGGCTTTGGCGGTTATCCGACATTTCCGCCGATGCTGGCTGCCTGGCTGACCGGTACCCCCAGTGTGCTGCATGAGGCGAATGCAGTGATGGGGCGTGCGAACCGGATGCTCGCGGCGCGCGCGACGGCCATCGCGACGAGCTTTCCCCTTGCGGGCGGAACTGATCCTGCCCTGGCCTCGCGGAAGGTGCGCACCGGAAATCCCGTGCGCGATGCGGTGATCGCCGCGGCGGCTCCTTATCGGGAGCCCCAGCCGGAAGGCCGGTTCGACCTGCTCGTGTTCGGGGGCTCGCAGGGCGCGCGCTTCTTCTCTGAGGTGCTTCCTGAAGCCCTGCAGTGTCTGGAAGGGCATCTGCGCCGGCGGGTGCGGCTCGTGCAGCAGTGCCGGCCGGAAGATCTGGACCGGGTGAAAGCAGCCTACGACGCGCTCGGGCTGGAAGCCGAGCTTGCCCCATTCTTCCCCGACATGCCGAAGCGCATTGCCGACGCCCATCTCGTCGTGTGCCGCTCGGGTGCGTCGAGCGTGTCGGAACTGTCCGTGATCGGCCGCCCCTCGATCCTGGTGCCGCTTCCCCATGCGCTCGACAACGACCAGGGACGCAACGCGGAAGTGCTGGCGGAGGCAGGCGGCGCCTGGCCGATTGCCCAGAAGGACCTGGATGGTCCCGCCCTTGCCGAGCGGATTATCGATCTCATGAACGCGCCGGCCCGGCTGGCGAAGGCGGCTGCCGCCGCGCGGGACGTCGGACGCCCCGACGCGGTGCGCAGGCTTGCCGATCTTGTCGAACATGTCGCCTCGCGCCGCCCGATTTCGGCGCTCGCGCTGGGCGACCAGAGTGAGGAAACTCCATCATGAAGATGCCCCAGGACATCGGCCCCGTTCATTTCGTCGGGATCGGCGGTATCGGGATGAGCGGTATCGCCGAGGTGCTGCACATGCTTGGCTACACGGTGAAGGGCTCGGACCTCAGCGAGAGTGCCAACGTCAAGCGCCTGCGGGAAAAGGGCATCGAGGTTGCGATCGGTCATCGGGCGGAAAACCTCGAGGACGCCCGCGTGGTCGTGGTCTCCTCTGCCATCAAGCGCGACAATCCCGAACTCGTCGCCGCGCGGGAGCGGTTCCTTCCGGTGGTGCGACGGGCTGAGATGCTCGCCGAGCTGATGCGCTTCAAGCAGGCGATAGCGATCGGCGGCACCCACGGAAAAACAACGACGACTTCGCTGATTTCCGCCCTGCTGGATGCCGGCGGCTTCGATCCGACGGTCATCAATGGCGGCATCATCAACGCCTATGGCACCAATGCCCGCATGGGACAGGGCGACTGGATGGTGGTGGAGGCGGATGAATCCGACGGTACCTTCGTCAAGCTGCCGGCCGACATTGCCGTGGTCACGAACGTCGATCCCGAGCATCTCGATCACTACGGAAGCTTCGACGGCGTGCGTGACGCCTTCCTTCAGTTCGTGGAAAATGTCCCGTTCTACGGCTTTGCCGTGATGTGCCTCGATCACCCGGAAGTCCAGACCATGGTCGGACGCATCGAGGATCGCCAGATCATCACCTATGGCGAAAACCGGCAGGCGGATGTGCGCATCTACGACATGGCGGCGCGCAACGGCGAGACGGTGTTCTCCCTCGAGCTTCGCGACCGGGTCGCGGGCACGAGCGAGGTGATCGAGGAGCTCAGCCTGCCCATGCCGGGCCGGCACAACGTGTCGAATGCCACGGCGGCGGTGGCGGTTGCGTGGAAGCTCGGCATCAAGGCAGACGAGATCCGTCAGGGGCTCTCCGGCTTCCGGGGGGTGAAGCGACGCTTCTCCCTGACCGGGACGGCTGGCGGCGTCCGCGTCTATGACGACTATGCCCACCACCCGGTCGAGATCCGCGCCGTCCTCGGTGCCGCGCGCAGCGTTTGTCCCGGCTCTGTCGTCGCCGTGGTTCAGCCGCACCGCTACACCCGGCTGGAGAGCCTGTTCGACGAGTTCTGTGCCTGCTTCAACGATGCCGACCACGTCATCTGTGCGCCGGTCTATGCGGCCGGGGAAAGCCCGCGTGAAGGCGTCGACCATGTTGCTCTTGCGAATGGCATCCGCGCCAGCGGCCATCGCTCCGTTCACGTGATCGGCGGCGAGGACGAGCTTGCGGCAACCGTCGCGAAGGTCGCCGGGGACGGCGACTACGTCGTGTGTCTGGGAGCGGGAAGCATTTCGCAGTGGGCGGCGGCCCTTCCCGAGGCGCTGGAACGCGTCCGCGCCGGGGAGGAAGCATGAGCGGGGCCGGTCTCATTGCGGCGCATGGTCTGGACCGGATCGGCTTGAAAGGACGCCTGAGCGCCGACCAGCCGTTGTCGTCGGTCACCTGGTTTCGTGTCGGCGGACCTGCGGAACTGCTTTTCCAGCCGGCCGACGTCGAGGATCTCGCACTGTTCCTCCGGCATCTCCCGGAAGGCGTGCCGGTGCTGCCGATCGGGCTGGGATCGAACCTCCTGGTGCGTGACGGCGGCCTCGAGGGTGTCGTCATAAGACTGTCCGCGCGCGGGTTCGGGGCGATTTCGGTTGAGGGCGAGACGATGCGCGTCGGGGCGGCCGTTCCGGACAAGCGGCTCGCGGAAGCCGCCGCCGAGGCCGGTCTTGGAGGTTTCGCGTTCTATGCGGGCATTCCCGGCGGCATCGGCGGTGCCTTGCGCATGAACGCGGGCGCCCATGGGTCGGAGACCGTCGAAGTGGTGCGGGAACTGCAGGCCGTGACGCGCAAGGGCGAGATCTTGCGGATGCCGGCATCGGAGATGGGGTACAGCTACCGCCATAGCGCGGCGCCCCACGACATGATTTTCACGGAAGCGGTGTTCGCCGGCGAGCCCCGTGAGCGCGAACGTATCCGGGCCGAGATGGATGCCGTCAACGAGCATCGCGAGAAGGCGCAGCCGATCCGCGAGAAGACCGGGGGCTCCACCTTCAAGAATCCCCCTGGCCATTCGGCCTGGAAGCTGATCGACGAAGCCGGGTGTCGCGGCCTTCAGATCGGGGGCGCGCGCATGTCCGACATGCATTGCAACTTCATGATCAACACCGGCGAGGCGAGCGCCGAGGACCTGGAGCGCCTGGGGGAGACGGTTCGTGCCCGCGTGCTCGATACGTCGGGCATCTCACTTGAGTGGGAAATCAAGCGTCTCGGGCGGTTTGCCACCGGGGTCGGGATCGAGCCGTTTCTGGGTGCCGTCGGTGGTGCCGTGAGCAAGGAGAGCGCCAGCCATGGCTGATGGGAAGCACGTCGCCGTCCTGATGGGAGGATGGTCCGCGGAACGGCCCGTGAGCCTGAAGACGGGCGAGGCCTGCGCGAAGGCACTCGAGCGGGCGGGCTACAAGGTCACCTGCGTCGATGTGGATCGGAACGTGGCCGCGGTTCTGTCAGACCTGAGGCCGGACGTGGCCTTCAACGCCCTGCACGGCCCGCATGGCGAGGACGGGTGTATCCAGGGCGTTCTGGAAATCCTGGGGATTCCTTATACGCATTCGGGTGTCGCGGCCTCGGCGCTTGCCATGGACAAGGGCAAGGCGAAGGCCGTGATGAAGGCCGCCGGAATTCCCGTTGCCGAACACAAGGTGCTGCACCGGCTCGAGGCCGCGCGCGCGCACGCCCTCAAGCCGCCCTATGTCGCCAAGCCCGTGTGTGAAGGCTCGTCCTTCGGCGTGCTTATCGTGCAGGAGGGGACGGAGCACCCGCCCCAGGAGCTCTTTCGCGACGACTGGCCCTATGGCGACATGGTGATGGTGGAACGCTACATCCCGGGTCGGGAACTGACCTGCGCGGTGATGGAGGACGTTGCGCTTGGTGTCATCGAAGTGATGCCAAAGGGTCACGGTTTCTACGATTTTGACGCGAAATACGCGCCCGGAGGCTCGCAGCACATCCTTCCGGCCGAAATTTCACCATTTGTTTACCAAGAAGTACAGAAACTTAGTCTCAAGGCGCATCGCGCGCTCGGTTGCAAGGGTGTGACACGAGCGGATTTCAGGTTCGACGAACAGCCGTCCGGGCGCGGAGAACTGATCTGCCTTGAGGTGAACACCCAACCCGGAATGACCGAAACATCGCTCGTGCCTGAACTCGCGGCGCACGCCGGTCATTCCTTCGAAGAGCTGACAAGCTGGATCGTGGAGAACGCAAGTTGCGGACGTTGAAGGCAAAACGGGAAGAGGACATGGTCCTGCCGATCGAGGCGGCGCTCGCGCCGCGCGGTCGTGGCGTGCCCCGTTTGCACCGTCGCCCCCTGTGGCGCGCGGCCGGAATTCTTCAGGACCTGCCGCGCTGGACGGGCACCGCCGGCGCGCTCGCGTTCCTGTCCGCGACGATCCTTTATGGCGTCGCGGTCGGCGGCTACGGCCACATGGTTAGCGAATCACTTACGTCCGCCGCCGGCTTCGAAATTGCGAAAGTCGAACTCTCGGGTCAGAAGGAGACCAGCGAGTTCGAGATCCTCGAGGCTCTCGAGATTCAGCAGGGAACGTCGCTGGCCCTCTTCGACGCTGCTGCGGCGCGTGATCGGCTGGAGCGGATCGCCTGGGTCGAAGACGTCTCGGTCCAGAAGTTTTACCCCAACACGCTTCGTGTGAAGATCGGCGAGCGCGAGGCCTATGCGCTCTGGCAGCGCGGTGATCGCCTTTCCGTCATCGACGGCAAGGGACAGGTCATCAGCGATGACGTCGATGGGCGCTACGCCAATCTTCTGATGCTGATCGGCCATGGTGCCCAGACCCGGGGCCGGGAGATCATCGACGATCTCGACGCGATGCCGGAGTTGCGCTCGAGGGTGCGGGCCGCCCGGCTGGTCTCCGACCGGCGCTGGGACCTCGTTCTCGACAACGGCATCGCCGTGCGTCTTCCCGAAGACAATGTGAAGACCGCTCTTGCCGACCTGATGGAAATGGATGCGAAGAACGGTCTGCTCACCCGTGACATCACGGTTGTGGACCTGCGTCTCCCTGATCGCCTGATCGTGCGTCTGACGGACGAGGCGGCAATGCGGCGCAAGGCCGGTGCGAGCGCGTTTGGGACACGCCGCCGGGGAGGGGCCGACACATGACCCGTCGCAACGCCCCGATCTATCTGCCACGGATGCGCCCGCTGCCCGCACGCCGGGCTGTTGTCGTCTCGGTGCTCGACATCGGTTCGACCAAGGTGTGCTGCCTGATCGCCAAGCTGAGCCCGCGCACGGACGACTGCGTGCTGCCCGGGCGCACGCATTCCATCGAGGTTCTGGGTTACGGCTACCAGCGTTCGCGCGGTCTGAAGTCCGGTGTCGTGGTGGACATGGACGAGGCGGAGCAGGCCATCCGTCTCGCGGTCGACGCGGCCGAGCGCATGGCCGGTGTCACGGTGGAGTCGCTTATCACCAACGTGACCTGCGGACGGTTGCATTCGGAAATCATCACCGCCACCGTGGGCCTTGCCGGCGACGACGTGTGCGAGGCTGATATCCAGCGCGTTCTCGCCGCCGGAAGCGCCCATACGGTCGCAGAGGGCCGGGCGGTCATGCATGCGCTGCCAATCGCCTACACGCTCGACGGAAATCGCGGGATGCGCGATCCGCGCGGAATGCTGGGCGAGCGGCTTGGCGTCGACATGCAGGTGGTCACGGCCGAGATCGCGCCGGTGCGCAATCTCGAGCTTTGCATCAATCGCGGACACCTGGCCGTCGAAACGATGGTTGCAACGCCCTTCGCAAGCGGTCTTTCGACGCTCGTGGAAGACGAGACGGAACTCGGTGTCGCCTGCGTCGACATGGGTGGTGGCACGACGACCATTTCGGTCTTCGTGGAAGGCCAGATGGTGCATGCGGATGCGATCGCCGTCGGTGGCCACCATGTGACGATGGACATTGCGCGCGCTCTCTCCACCCGACTGGTGGACGCGGAGCGCATCAAGACGCTTCAGGGCTCCGCGCTTCCGTCGCAGTCGGACGAGCGCGACATGATCTCGGTGCCGCCGGTGGACGCGGAAAGCGATCTGCCCCGTCAGGTGTCGCGAGCCGCGCTGACGCGCGTCGTCGTGCCGCGTGTCGAGGAAATTCTGGAACTGGTGCGCGACAGGCTCGCCGCCTCCGGCTTTGCCGGGCGGGTTGGCAAGCGGATCGTGCTGACGGGCGGCGCAAGCCAGCTCACGGGGCTGACCGAGGTCGCGCGGCGCGTTCTCGGCCGACAGGTCCGGCTCGGGCGCCCGCTGGGCGTCGCCGGACTTCCGGAGGCGGCCAAGGGGCCGGCCTTCGCCGCGGCGGTGGGCCTGCTGATCTATCCGCAGGTCGCCCAGGTTGAACAATTCGAACCGCGCAACATCGCGTCGCGCTGGTCATTCGGATCCAGCACGCTGGCCAGGGTCGGCAACTGGATTCGGGATAGTTTCTGAGGCGGGAAACTGCCTCGGGAAGCGCCGCCGACGCACACGGTGGCGCATGACGAGGGAACCAAAGGTTTGTCGGACGGGCAGAAGGACGTCCAAGGGGTCGCGAGGATACCATGACCATCAATCTGAAAATGCCTGATCTCCAGGAGCTGAGGCCGAGGATTACGGTCTTCGGAGTTGGCGGTGCCGGAGGCAACGCCGTAAACAACATGATCCAGGCCGGTCTGCAGGGCTGCGACTTTGTCGTTGCCAACACGGACGCGCAGGCGCTTGCCAGCAATCACGCCGAGCGCGTGGTGCAGATGGGCGTTGCCGTGACCGAGGGCCTGGGTGCCGGGTCGCAGCCCGATGTGGGCGCGGCGGCGGCCGAAGAGGTCATCGACGAGATCAATGACCACCTGTCGGGTTCGCACATGGTGTTCATCACCGCCGGCATGGGTGGCGGAACCGGTACCGGCGCCGCTCCCGTGATTGCCCGCGCCGCGCGCGAAATGGGCATTCTCACGGTGGGTGTCGTCACCAAGCCGTTCCAGTTCGAGGGTGCCCGGCGCATGCGCATTGCCGACTCCGGCATCACCGAGCTGCAGAAGGAAGTCGACACGCTGATCGTCATTCCGAACCAGAACCTGTTCCGGATCGCGAATGCGCAGACGACGTTTGCCGATGCCTTCGCCATGGCCGATCAGGTGCTCTATTCGGGTGTCGCCTGCATCACCGACCTGATGGTGAAGGAAGGCCTCATCAACCTCGACTTCGCCGATGTCCGCTCGATCATGCGCGGCATGGGCAAGGCGATGATGGGCACGGGCGAAGCATCCGGCGACAAGCGCGCCATGCAGGCCGCGGAAGCCGCGATCGCCAATCCGCTGCTCGACGAGACCTCGATGAAGGGGGCTCGCGGCCTGCTCATCTCGATCACGGGCGGTAACGATCTGACCCTGTTCGAGCTGGACGAGGCGGCGACCCGTATCCGCGAGGAAGTCGATTCCGACGCCAACATCATTCTCGGCGCGACGTTCGACGAGAGCCTGGACGGCATCATCCGCGTGTCGGTGGTGGCGACCGGTATCGACAAGGAACTGCGCGAGGACGTGTCTCCGGCCGAGGCCCGCATGGCGGAACTCACCGAGCGGCTCAAGACGGTCTCCGAGCCGGCTGCTCCGGCGGAGCCGACCCGCGCGCCGCGCGCCGCGGCCCCGGCTCCCCGCCCGGCCGCTCCGGCCCCGCGTCAGGCTGCGGCCGAGCGTATCGAGCAGGAGCTTTCGATCCCCGAGCCGGTGAAGTCCTCGACCGACCCGGACGTCGAGATCGCACGTTTCTCTCCGGCTCCGGAAATGGTTGCCGACGAGGCTCCGATCGCGGATCTGGACGAGAACACGCTCTCCGCTCCCGTCGCCGAGACCCCCGAGGTCGAGCCGTATATTCCGCCGGCAGCCGAAACGGCTCCCCCCCAGCCGACGCGCATGCCGACCATCGAGGAGTTCCCGCCGGTCGCTCAGCGTGAGATGCGTGCTCATGCCCGCCCGGTCGAGGAGGAGCATCACTCGGAAGAGAAGCGTCCGATGAGCCTTCTTCGGCGGATCGCGACCGGCCTTGGCCGTCGCGAGGACGACGAGGATGAGTTCGAGGCGCCTGCGCACCATCCGCAGGCCCAGCAGCCGCAGCAGCAGGCTCCTGCTCCGCGTCAGCCCGAAGCTCCGCGTCAGGCGCCGGTCCAGCAGGCGCAGGCTCCGCGTCCAGCCCAGGCTCCGGCCATGCGCCCGGCGGCTCCGCGTCCCGCGGCCCAGGGGGCGTCGGGTCAGCTTGATCTGACCGGCCGCTCCGCGCCTCAGCAGCGCAACCTGTCGGAAGACGAGCAGCTCGAGATCCCCGCGTTCCTGCGCCGTCAGGCGAACTGACGCGGGCTGCGACCACAAACCTTCCCTCTCGCGGGCGATCCGGTTAACCACCGGATCGCCCGTTTTCTTTTGCGCCGCGAAACATCAAGGATTTCCATAGGGTTGCCCCGCCGGATTTCGTTACAGTCCGTAACAAAGCTTTATTTCTGGCCTGCCACCCCGAGACTGTATGTTCACGCCCAACATACGGAATCGCCAATCGAGCTGATTTCGCTTCCGCTTCGCCTCGCAGGTGAAGCCCCGCACGCCAGCGGGTTTTCCGACAGATGGGACATTCAGTCATGAAAGCAGGTGCAGATCGGCAGACAACGCTCGCCCGGTCGGTATCCCTTGAGGGGATCGGAGTGCACTCGGGAGACCCGGCTGTCGTGACCCTGCATCCGGCGGATGCGAACACCGGCATCGTCTTTTCCGGCCACGATCCGGTGAACAAGCGCGATATCGAGATCCCCGCACATTGGCGCGCGGTCAGCGCGACCGCACTTTGCACCGTTCTCGGGGATCCGAAGGCCGGCGGTGTTTCCACCGTCGAGCACCTTATGGCCGCTCTTCGCGGTCTCGGTGTCGACAACGCCGTGATCGAGGTGGACGGCCCGGAGATGCCGATCATGGACGGCAGTTCCGCTGCCTTCGTCGAGGCCATCGACTCGGTCGGGCTGCGCCGTCTCGCGGCCGCGCGTCGCTATATCAAGATCAAGCGCACCGTGCGTGTGGATCAGGGATCCGCCTGGTGCGAGCTGCGGCCCCACAACGGCACCCGCTTCGACGTGACCATCGACTTCGACGCCGAAGTCATCGGCCGCCAGGCCATGGTCATCGACTTGACGCCGGAGACCTTCCGCGCGGAGGTGGCCCGGGCCCGGACGTTCGGGTCCGTCCAGGAGGTCGAAAAGCTCTGGGCTCTCGGCTTTGCGCTCGGCTCGTCCCTGGAGAACTCCGTCGCGATTTCCGACGGCAAGGTGCTCAACCCCGAGGGGACGCGCTGGCGTGACGAGTTCGTGCGCCACAAGATGCTGGATGCTGTCGGCGATCTAGCGCTTGCGGGCTTGCCGATCCTCGGCGCCTACCGGTCCTACAAGGGCGGACATCGTATGAACCATGCGATCCTCGTCGAGCTTTTCCAGAAGGCCGGGCCGGATGCTTTCGAGATCGTGGAAGCGGGTCTCGAGGCCGAATCGCGCAACGCAGTTCCCGGTGCGCTCCCGCAGATGGCGCTTGCCGGACACGGTGCCTCCTGAAGATTGTGAGGCGGGGCCCACGTCGGGCCAATGGGCTGACCTGCCCTCGAAAGGGCCTGCGTGTGGCCAATCCTGACGGTGGCCATAAAAAAGCGACAAATCTCACCCACATGGCGTGACGTCTGGCGGGTTTATCCGTTACAAGACGGTGCCTGAGCGTCCGGGGTTCGTGCCGTGACGCGTGGCCAGTGAGCGGTGCGACAGGACCGAGTCCAAGGAGAGCAGGCGGCTTATGGTGGGTGAGTACAGGACCGGAACCGGTAAAATGACATTCCGGACGCGGCGCGGATCGCGTGTCGCGCTGGTCGCACTCTCGGCATTGGTGCTTTCCGCCTGTTCCTCGACCAAGGACGAGGACGAGTTCGTTGGGGACACTACTCCGCCGGCGGTGCTCTTCAATGAGGGCCTTGCCCTGCGCCAGGAAGGGCGCCTCACCGACGCTCGCACCAAGTTCGAGCAGATCGACAAGCAGCACCCCTACTCGGAGTACTCGCGCAAGGCGCTGATCAATCTTGCCTATCTGAACTACTCGCAGGGCAAGTACGCCGAGGCGATCACGTCCGCCAAGCGGTTCACGACGCTTTATCCCGGCAGTGAGGACAGCGCCTACGCGCTCTACATCATCGGTCAGTCGTACAACAAGCAGATCCCGGACGTCACGCGCGACCAGGAGATGACGCAGCGCTCTCTCGCGGCCTTCTCCGAGCTTGTGCAGCGGTATCCCGACAGTGAATATGCCGAGGACGCACGCGCCAAGATCCGTGTCGCGCACGATCAACTGGCGGGCAAGGAGATGGAAGTCGGACGCTATTACCTGAAGCGCCGGCAGTACATTGCCGCCATCAACCGCTTCAAGGTGGTTGTGACGAATTACCAGACGACCCGCCATATCGAGGAAGCGCTCTACCGTCTGACGGAAGCCTATTATGCGCTTGGCGTCATCAACGAAGCGCAGACGGCGGCGGCGGTTCTGGGACACAATTTCCCCGACAGCCAGTGGTACAAGGATGCCTACAGTCTCCTGAAGACGGGCGGTCATTCGCCGAGCGAGGATTCTGGAAGCTGGATCAGCCGGGCATTCGAGGGTATCTCTCTCTAGGAAGAGATCCCGTCGGCCAGTCTGGCCCGACCCGTCGCTTTCGCGCATTTTGCGCTGGCTCCACACATGGTCCGGTTCCCGCTTGCATGCTCGCCACGCTTGCCATCCGCGATATCGTGCTGATCGACAGGCTCGATCTGGAGTTTGCGGACGGAATGTCCGTGCTCACTGGCGAGACCGGAGCGGGAAAATCCATCCTTCTCGACGCCCTTAGCCTCGCGCTGGGTGGCCGTGGAGATGCCGGCCTTGTGCGAAACGGGCAGCCCCAGGGCCAGGTGACGGCCGCCTTCGACGTGCCGATGAGTCATCCGGTCCGCAAGCTTCTTGCCGACAACGACCTCGAGGCCGATGGGGATGTCATCCTGCGCCGCGTCCAGGCTGAAGACGGGCGGAGCCGGGCTTTCATCAACGATGCGCCGGTAAGCGTTGCCTTGCTGCGGCAGGTTGGAAGCCAGCTTGTCGAAATCCACGGACAGAACGACTCACGCGCCTACACCGATCCAGCCGAGCATCGCAGGCTGCTCGACATGTTCGCCGGCGCCGAAGGCGCCGCGGCGAAGGTCGCGAACGCCTATCGCGAGCTGAGGGCCGCCGAGCGCGAGCTCAGGGAGCAGGAGGAGCGGATCGAGGCGGCCCGGCGGGAAGCGGATTTCCTGCGTTCGGCTTCCGAGGAACTCGCAGCGCTCGCCCCTCAGGAGGGCGAGGAGGAGCAGCTTGCGGGCCTGCGTCATGACATGATGCAGGTGGAAAAGATCGCCACGGACCTCGGCGAGGCATTCGATACGCTGAACGGCTCCGCCTCGCCGATCTCCGAGATTGCCGCGCTTTGGCGCCGCCTTGAACGGAAAGCCGAACAGGCGCCGGGCATTCTTGGCGCGCCGGTCGGTCACCTGGCCGAAGCGCTCGACAGGCTGGAGGACGCCCGCGCAGGCCTCGAGACCGCGCTGCGCGAGAGCGAGTTCGACCCCAGGACTCTGGAGCAGACCGAGGAGCGGCTCTTTGCCTTGCGCGCGGCATCCCGAAAGTTCCAGGTTCAGGTTGACGAACTGCCTGAACTCCAGAAGCGATATCAGGCCGATCTTGCCGCGCTGGATGCCGGCGAGGAGGCTCTGACGGCGCTTGGGGAGGCGGTAACCAGGGCACGTGAAGCCTATGATGTAGCCGCATCCGATCTTTCCGCACGCCGTCGCAAAGGTGCCGAGGCCCTTGAAAAGGCGGTCGCGCGCGAGTTGCCGGACCTCAAGCTTGAGCGGGCGCGTTTCATTGCCAATGTGGACAGCGATCCCGAGGCACGGACACGTGAGGGCATCGACCAGGTCGAGTTCTGGGTTCAGACTAATCCGGGAACGCGCCCCGGGCCGATGATGAAGGTTGCCTCCGGTGGTGAGCTTTCGCGTTTCCTGCTGTCGCTGAAGGTCTCGCTCGCCGACAAGGGGTCGGCGCCGACCCTGGTCTTCGATGAGATCGATACGGGTGTCGGCGGTGCGGTCGCGGAAGCGATCGGGTCACGTCTTGCGCGTCTTGCGCAACGGGTCCAGGTGCTTACGGTCACCCATGCGCCACAGGTTGCGGCACGGGCCGACGGCCATTTCCTGATTTCCAAGGAAGACACGGCCATGGACCGGGTCGCGACACGGGTGACGCGGATCGACGTGGGGCATCGGCGCGAGGAGATCGCGCGGATGCTCGCCGGAGCGACGATCACGGAAGAGGCGCGCGCCGCCGCCGATCGTCTTTTGTCGGATGCCGGTCCCCGCAACTGATCCCCATCGGCCATGCCCGTGAGGGCATGGCGCATCATCCCCAGATCGCATGGCCCGTCATCTCGCCACCGGCGGCGAATGGCCCTATCTTGCCGGTCATACCCGTTCACTTCTCGAGATCTGGCGTGACATGGCCGACACGATGCTCTTTGACCGCGACCCGGAAGACCTCACTCTCGAGGAGGCCGCGGCGGAACTGGAACGGCTGGCCCGGGAGATTGCCGAGCACGATCGCCGCTATCATGGCGAAGACGCTCCGAGCATTTCCGACGCGGAGTATGACGCTCTCAAACGCCGCAACGATGCCATCGAAAAGCGTTTTCCGGATCTCGTGCGCTCGGACAGTCCGTCGCTTCGGGTGGGCAGCGCGCCGGCCGAAGGTTTCGGCAAGGTCACGCACAAGATCCCGATGCTGTCCCTCGACAACGCCTTCGAGGACGGAGATGTGCGCGAGTTCGTGGGCCGGATACGCCGGTTCCTGAAGCTCGATCCGCTCCAGGGAGCGATCGCGATTACCGCCGAACCCAAGATCGACGGTCTGTCGCTGTCACTGCGCTACGAAAACCGCAAGCTTGTCAGTGCCGCCACGCGCGGTGACGGCACGGTTGGAGAGAACGTTACGCGCAATGCGATGACGGTCTCCGATATTCCCGACATTCTTCCCGCGGATGCTCCGGATGTGGTTGAGGTGCGTGGCGAGGTCTACATGCGCCACGACGATTTTCAGGCGCTCAACGCGCGGATGGAAGCGCAGGGCACGAAGGTCTTCGCCAATCCCCGAAACGCTGCTGCCGGTTCGCTGCGCCAACTCAACGCGGATGTCACGCGCTCGCGCCCGCTTCGCTTTTTCGCCTACGCGTGGGGCGAACTCAGCGAAACGCCGTGCGAGACGCAGTACGATATGGTGCAGATGCTCGGGAAATGGGGGTTTTCGGTCAACCCGCGCATGAAGCGATGCGAGAGTGTCGAGGAGCTTCTCGAAGTCTACCACGGCATCGAGGAGGAGCGGGCGCTGCTGGACTATGACATCGACGGGATCGTCTACAAGGTCGACAGGCTCGACCTTCAGCAGCGGCTGGGGTTCGTGTCGCGGGCCCCACGCTGGGCAATCGCGCACAAGTTTCCCGCAGAGCAGGCCTTCACCGTCCTCAATGCCATTGAAATCCAGGTCGGCCGTACCGGAGCGCTGACGCCTGTGGCCAAGCTGGAGCCCGTAACGGTGGGTGGCGTGGTCGTCTCCAATGCCACGCTGCACAACGAGGACTACATCAAGGGGATCGGCCAGGACGGCGAACCGATCCGCGAAGGCAAGGACATTCGCGTCGGCGATACGGTGCGCATCCAGCGTGCCGGCGACGTGATTCCCCAGATCGTCGATGTGGATCTCGACAAGCGACCGAAAGATTCGGTCCCGTTCGCATTTCCAACGGAATGCCCGGCCTGTCACAGTCATGCGGTTCGCGATGTGAACCCCACGAGCGGACGCACGGACGCCGTACGTCGTTGCACCGGCGGTCTCGTGTGCCCAGCCCAGGCAAAGGAAAAGCTCAAGCATTTCGTTTCCCGCCATGCCTTCGACATCGAGGGGCTTGGCGACAAGCAGGTCGAGTTTTTCTACGAGTTGCCGATGGAGGAGGGGGGCATTCGCCAGCCCGCCGACATTTTCACGATTGCGGAGCGGGATCGGGCGTCGCCGATCATCAAGCTCAGAAACCGGGACGGCTGGGGTGAAACCAGTGTGGCCAACCTTCTCGCGGCCATCGACGCGCGCCGGGAGATGCCGCTAAATCGCGTGATTTTCGCGCTCGGCATCCGTCATGTCGGCGAAGGCAATGCCAAGCTGCTCGCACGCCACTATCTCGACTGGGAGACCTTTGCCGGATCGATGAAGGCGGCAGCGGATACCGGATCCGATGCCTGGATGGAACTCGTCGGGATCGACGGTGTCGGCGTAACGGTGGCAAATGCCGTAGTCGAGTTCTTCGCCGAGGAGCACAATCGTCAGGCGGTCGACGCGCTGATGAATGAGATTTCGCCCCAGCCGATGGAGCGTGTCGAGGCGGACGCCAGTCCGGTTGCGGGCAAGACTCTGGTGTTTACCGGTACGCTCGAACAGATGAGCCGCGACGAGGCGAAGGCGCGCGCCGAGGCGATGGGGGCAAAGGTTGCCGGCTCCGTTTCCAAGAAAACCAACCTCGTGATCGCGGGGCCCGGTGCAGGTTCGAAGCTCAAGAAGGCCGAGGAGCTTGGGGTTGAGGTGATCGACGAGGCGGCCTGGGTGGAGATGGCACGGGCCTTCTCAGGTTGAGATGATCCGGCCTTAAGTCTGGCATGTTTTAACATTCGGGTTATTACATAGACGTACATCTTTGGGCGTTTCCTGTCCTTTTCATAGATTAATTGCGAGGCGAGTAAGAGAATCTCAAGGTGACGGGCGCAGATATTCTCCGGGGAGGATGTTGTTATGTTCGGGGATTTGAAATCATGGTCCGTCGGTTCCTTGGCCTCCCAATCGGCCTTCGCCTGACCGCAATCTGTATCGTTCCCTTGCTGGGGCTGGTTGCGGTGGCGAGCTTCGTTCTGTGGAACACCTACGGTGAAGCGCGCGACAAACGTCTTGTCGCGACAGTCGTCGATCTGGCGCCGATCGTCTCCGAACTTGTCCATGAGTTGCAGAAGGAGCGTGGAACCTCGGCCGGTTTCGTCGGCTCAAAAGGGACATCCTTTGCCGGTGCGATCGGTGGGCAGCGCAGCGCGACCGATGCTGCCCTGAAGCGCTTTCGAACCCTCTTGCCGCCATCCGAGGGGATTCTGGCACGCGACTCCTTCGCCCGTCCGCGCAAGGCAGCCGAGCAGGCGCTGGATCGTCTCCATGAGGCGCGGCAGGGCATCGACACCTTCAGCTTCGGCGTGCCCGACGTGGCCGGCTATTACACGCCGATCATCACGGATCTTCTGAACATGGTGGCCGGGATGACCGGATACGTCGAGGACGGCCACCTGCTCCGCAGGATGCTCGCCTACAACGCCCTTCTTCAGGCCAAGGAGAGGGCGGGGATCGAGCGAGCAATGGGTGCCGCAGGCTTTGGAGCAGGAACCTTCGCCCAGCCGGTCTACCGCAATTTCGTGCGGCTCGGCGCGATGCAGGAGGTGTATCTGGGAACCTTCCGTGCGAACGCGTCGCCCGAAGTGATTGCAACCTTTGAAACGCAGCTTTCCGGCGCGGTCGAGGAGGACGTGGCAAAGCTGCGGGAGATCGCTTACGCAGCCCCCTTCGGGGGCGATGTGTCCCAGGTGTCCGGTGCGACATGGTTCAAGACCAGCACGCGGCGTATCGATGTGATGAAGAACGTCGAGGATGTTCTGGCCGCCGATGTCCTGGCGGTGGCGGATACAGGCGCTTCGCGGGCCTGGACAAGCGTGATCGAGCTTTCCTTGGCTTTGTTCGCCGCAGTGGCAGTGACGCTTGGCCTTTGCACGGTCGTCTACCGGTCCATCGTGCCGCCGCTTGGCGAAATGGTGGCGCTCATTCGCCGTCTTGCGGCCAATGACACCGCGATTGAGATTTCCCATACTGAGCGGCGCGACGAAATCGGCGCCATCGCCGGCGCGGTCGCGATCCTGCGTGAGAATGCCGTGGAACGGATCGGGCTGGAGAAACGCCTGCAGCAGGAACGTCTGCGTGAGCGCGACAGGCAATCGGAAATGGAGGCCATGGTCCGCCGTTTCCGTGAAAGCGTATCCACGACGCTTGGCAGTGCCGGGAATCAGGCAAGCGAAATGCGCAATTCCGCGGAAACGCTCGCAACCGGTGCCGGGCAGGCTGCGAATGATGCCGGCTCCGCGTCTCACGCGACCGGTACGGCCACGTCGAACATCCAGGTGGTTGCAACTGCGGCCGAAGAACTGTCCGCGTCTGTGGCGGAAATCGCGGGCCAGACCAGCCGGGCGAGAGACCTCATGGTCGAGGCGACGGAACGCACGAGCGCGACCAGCCAGGATGTCGCAACGCTTTCCGCAGCCGCCGAGCAGATCGGAACCGTCATGGGGCTGATCCGGGAGATCGCCAACCAGACCAACCTTCTGGCTCTCAATGCCACCATCGAGGCGGCGCGTGCCGGCGAGGCCGGGCGGGGCTTTGCGGTTGTTGCGGCAGAGGTGAAGGAACTTGCCGGCCAAACCGCGAAGGCGACCGAGGATATCGCCGAGCAGATTTCCGGCATCCAGAACTCGACCCATCGCACGGTCGAGTCGATTTCCGGCATTTCGGCCGCGATGGCCGACGTACGAGAACTGACGACGGCGATTGCCGGCGCGGTTGAGCAGCAGCGCATGGCGACCCGTGAAATCGCCAACTCCGCGGCGGCCGCTTCCGGCGGCACGGAAACAGCGTCACGGGACGTCGGCTCCGTGAGCGAGGCAATCGAACGCACGGCGAGCTTCGCCAATGACGTGAACTCGGTCTCGGCCGGTCTAGCGGAGATCACCTTCCAGCTCACCCGCGAGGTTGAGGGGTTCCTGGACGATGTCGGTTCCGATCTCGAGGCGCGGCGCAAGGCCGTGCGCGAGCAGATGCGTGAGGCGGTGATCGTGACGTCTCTTGGCCGCCGCTACCAGGCGATGCTCGTCGAGGTTCAGGCCGGTGACGTGGTGGTGTCGTCGCCTGCCGTCATTGAGACGGGGCAGCGCGTCAGCCTCCAACTAGCCAGCGGCGAGGTGCTGAGCGGCATGCTCGGCAGCGAAGGCCCCGGTCGCTACCGGTTCGCCGCCGAGGGGGCTCTCAAGGACCTTCAGGAGATGATCGCCGCCTGAGAAAGGCGGGAGGAGCGGGTCCGAACAGGCGGAGGGGGCGTGCCCCCCTCCAAAGCCGGTGTCATGCTGCTATATTGGTCCAAAGAGAGAACGGATTCGCGCGAGGCCGCGCATCCTCCCCCCGGACAGCAAGACACGAGAATTCATGGCCGACCCCCGCGCTGACAGAAACCTGACCGCTCCGACCGTCCCTTCCGGCGGGAGCGGAATCGCGGCTCGGGCGCGCGCGGGCATGGCGCGGCCTGTCGAGGCGACGCCTTATCTCGACGGACTCAATCCAGAGCAGCGTGATGCGGTGGAGACCCTTGACGGGCCGGTGCTCGTACTCGCCGGCGCGGGAACCGGCAAGACCAAGGTCCTGACGACGCGTATCGCACATATCCTGGCGACCCGACGGGCTTTCCCGAGCCAGATCCTTGCCGTGACCTTTACGAACAAGGCCGCGCGGGAAATGAAGGAGCGTATCGAGCGTCTCATCGGCGACAGCGCCGAGGGGATGCCCTGGCTCGGCACGTTTCATTCCATCTGCGTGAAGATCCTGCGTCGTCATGCGGAACTGGTCGGTCTGCAGTCCGGGTTCTCGATTCTGGATACCGACGACCAGCTTCGTCTCATCAAGCAGATCATTCAGGCGGAGGGCCTGGACGACAAGCGGTGGACGGCAAGGACCTTCGCGAGCCTGATGGACGGATGGAAGAACCGCGGGCTTACGCCGGACCAGGTGTCGGAAGGCGAGGCGCGCAGCTTCGGCAACGGGCGGGGTCGTGAACTCTACGCACTGTATCAGGAGCGTCTGTCCATCCTGAACGCCTGCGACTTCGGCGATCTGCTGTTGCATGTCATCACGCTGTTCCGCAATCATCCGGACGTCCTGAAGGACTACCAGCGGCGCTTTGCCTTCATGCTGGTGGATGAGTATCAGGACACGAACATCGCCCAGTATCTGTTTCTGCGGCTTCTTGCCCAGGGCAATGCGAACATTTGTTGCGTGGGGGACGACGACCAGTCGATCTATGGCTGGCGCGGTGCCGAGGTCGACAATATCCTCCGCTTCGACCATGATTTCCCCGGTGCAAAGGTGATCCGTCTGGAGCGGAACTATCGCTCCACCAGCCACATCCTTGCGGCGGCTTCGCACCTGATCGCCCACAACGAAGGGCGCCTCGGCAAGACACTGTTCACGGACCTCGCCGACGAAGGCGAGGACGAGCGCGTCAGCGTTGCAGCCGTCTGGGATTCCGAGGAGGAGGCGCGCGCGATCGGTGAAGAGATCGAGGCGCTGCAGGCCAAGGGGCACAGTCTCGACCAGATGGCGATCCTGGTTCGTGCCTCCTTCCAGATGCGAGAGTTCGAGGACCGTTTCGTCACGCTTGGCGTGAACTATCGCGTCGTCGGCGGTCCGCGTTTCTATGAGCGCATGGAGATCCGCGACGCGCTCGCGTATTTCCGCTGCGTGGTGCAACCGGCCGACGACCTTGCCTTCGAGCGTATCGTCAACACGCCCAAACGGGGCCTTGGCGAGGCGAGCCTCAAGCTGGTTCACGCCTATGCGCGGGCGAACCGCATTCCGCTCATGCAGGCGGCGTCGGATCTCTGCCAGACCGAGGAACTGAGGCCAAAGGCGCGCACCTCGCTGAAATCACTGCTGGTCGACTTCGACCGCTGGCGCGATCAGCTTGAGCGCATGTCGCACACGGATCTGGCCGAAGTCATTCTGGACGAAAGCGGCTACACCGAGATGTGGCGTGCCGACAGGTCGGCGGAAGCGCCGGGCCGGCTCGACAACCTGAAGGAACTCATCCGGTCGATGGACGAGTTCGAATCCATGGCCGGCTTTCTCGAGCATGTTTCGCTTGTCATGGACCGGGATGCGGATGGCTCCGGCGAGGCGGTGTCGCTGATGACACTGCATTCGGCCAAGGGACTGGAGTTCGACACGGTCTTCCTCCCCGGGTGGGAGGAGGGGCTGTTCCCGCATCAACGTGCGCTGGACGAGTCGGGCCGGGCCGGGCTGGAAGAGGAACGGCGTCTCGCCTATGTCGGGATCACCCGCGCAAGACGGCGGGCCAAGATCTGGTTCGCCTCCAACCGCCGGATCCACGGAAGCTGGCAGTCCAGCATCCCTTCCCGTTTCCTTGACGAACTGCCGGCGGAGCATGTGGACGTGCTCGAGGCGCCGCGTACCTATGGCGGATACGGCGGCGGAGGCGGATATGGTGCCAGCCGGTTCGATACGCGCGATCCTTTCCAGTCGAGCTATTCCACGCCGGGCTGGCAGCGTGCCCAGCGTGCATCCGCCTCCGGTGGCGGGTTTGGTGCGAAAGGCCAGCGGCGGGCTGGAAGCGGCGGACCGCGCACGATCGAGGGTGAGCTTGTCGTGAAATCCGTTGCCGACGAGCCGTCCGGCTTCGTTACCGGCGAGCGCGTCTTTCACCTGAAGTTCGGCTACGGCGAGATTGTCGCAATCGAAGGCAACAAGCTCACTGTTCAGTTCGAGAAGGCCGGGCGGAAGAAGGTTCTGGACGGCTTCGTGGAGCGGCACTGACGTGCTGCCTAGGCCGCGTGCGGCAATCTGTCCGGACCCGCGCGGAAGCTATCGGTGAATCAGGAATACGCAATGACCGTTGCCGCAGGTGCGGCGGAGGGCTATAGCCGGGCGGTTCCAATGTCCGCACCGGAGTTTTCATGTCGACCATTCGCGTCCGCATCACCGCCGAGGAAATCGAGGCCAAGCGCATCTACGAGCTTCTGGCACGGGATTTCGAGGATGACGGCAATCCGGTCACGGTGTTCGAGTCGTCCGCCGACGGCCTGCAATGGACGGCGGAAATTCTTCTCTTCGAGATGACGCCGGACGAGGCCACGGATCTGGTGCGCGATCGTCTCGGCGCGGATGCCTTTGCTGCTCCGATGGAAGCGGTCGAACTCGATGACATCAACTGGGTGGAGAAGAGCCTGGAGGGATTGGCCCCCGTTGTCGCGGGGCGCTTTTTCGTTCACGGCTCGCACGACCGGCATCGGCGCCCGTTTCATGGAATTTCCTTGGAGATCGAGGCGGCGCTTGCCTTCGGCACGGGCCATCATGGCACCACGTCGGGCTGTCTGGCGGAGCTTGATCGCCTGCTGACGCGCCGGCGTTATCGCAAGATGCTGGATCTTGGGACCGGCACCGGCGTTCTCGCCATTGCCCTTGCGCGGACAAGCCGCCAGAAGATCCTGGCCTCGGACATCGATCCGGTCGCAACGCTCACGGCGAAGGCCAATGCAATCCAGAACCTTGCAGGTCCCTTCGTCAAATGCGTGACCGCCGCGGGGGTCGAGGCGCGTGTTTTTGCCGAGGAGGGTCCTTTCGACCTCGTGGTCGCGAACATCCTGGCCCGACCGCTCATGCAGATGGCCAAGGGATTGGGCGCCTGCATGGCACGCGATGCCACCCTGGTGCTTTCCGGCCTGCGGATAGAGGACGGCCCGCGCATTATCTTTGCCTATGGTACGCAGGGTTTCCGGCTGGCAAGGCGGGGGGAGCGCGACGGTTGGCTGACCCTCACCTTCGTCAGGGGACGACACAAGGCCTGACGGGGGACAGGATCGGCTCTGTCGCAGGACATTCCGACAGTTTGAGTGTCAAAAGCAAAAGGCCCCGCCGGATCCCGGCGGGGCCTTTTCTTGCGCGGTATGCCCCCGCGCCAAGTGTCGTGCCGCTCAGAAGGAGGCGGTCATGCTGCCCTGACGCTCCAGATCGGCGCGATCATACCCATAGGCCGTGAGCGTCGCATCATCGAGCGAAAGAAGGTAGCCGTTGACATACCGGCGAGCCTGACGCTCGCGGGCGGCGACCATGGAATCCAGCGCCTTGCGGAACAGGCTCTTGGTGGAGCCATGGGATACGCCGGCGACATTGGTGGTGAAAGTGGCAGTGGCCATGTTCATTACTCCGGTTCGAGGTCTCTTCTACAGAGCTTCCTCCCTCAAACTCTCGAGAATGAATATGGGATGATGTCCGCCATTCGAAAAGCGCTATAAGTGCATGGCAGTGCTGCGATTGCTGCATGTGCGAATTGATATTTCGCACTGCGGCATTCAGTTTCTGTGCAGGCTGCACAGGAGTTGTGCGTCGTTTGCCTGCCTTAAGGGCAAGAGGCCTGTTCGGAGCGCACGGCGCTCTTTTCTCCGCAAGGGTTTCCCGGTAGCGTCTGCGCCATGTTTCAAAGCTTCGACTCCCCGATCGACCCGACCGTGGGACCCGCGCGTTGCGCGGCCCTGCGTCAAGAACTGGCCCGGCGTGGCCTCGATGGCTTCATCGTGCCGCGTGCGGACGCGCATCAGGGCGAATATGTTCCCCCGAGCGATGCGCGTTTGCAGTGGCTGACCGGGTTTGCCGGGTCCGCCGGGGTCGCGGTGGTTCTGGATGAGGACGCGGCGATCTTCGTCGACGGCCGCTACACCATACAGGTGCGCGAGCAGGTCGACACGGATGTGTTCAAGCCGATGCATCTGGTCGAAACGCCGGTTTCAAAATGGCTTCGCGAGACCCTCAAGCCTGGAATGCGCGTCGGTTTCGATCCGATGCTTCACACCGTGAATGGAGCAGGACGGCTGAAAGCCGCGTGCACCGAGGCCGGCGCGGAGTTGGTCGCACTCGGCGACAATCCCCTGGATGCCGTGTGGGAGGACCGTCCCAAGCCGCCGACCGGCCAGGTTGCGATCCATCCGCGCGCGCTTGCCGGCGAGGCGGCGGGGGACAAGATTGCGCGTATCGCCGGGGAGGTGACCGGGGCTAAGGCCGATGCGGTCATCCTGACACAGCCGGATTCGATCGCATGGCTCTTCAATATTCGCGGCAGCGATGTCCAGCATACGCCGCTTCCGCTGTCCTTCGCCCTGGTGCCGGGATCAGGGCGTGCCAGGATCTTCATCGATGCGCGGAAGCTGTCCGGCTCCACTCGAGACCATTTGGGTGAATTCGCCGACATCGAGGAGCCTGATGCCCTTCTTCCCGCGCTGGCCGCCCTTGGTGGAGAAGGAGCGGTGGTCCTGCTCGACCCGGACTGGACGGCGGTTGCCCTTGCCGAGGCGGTGACGGACGCCGGAGGGCGCGTGGTGCACGGTCCGGATCCGGTTATCCTGCCGAAGGCGATCAAGAACGCGACTGAAATTTCCGGCGCCCGTGCGGCCCACCTGCGCGACGGCGTGGCATTTTGCCGGTTTCTGGCCTGGTTCGATCAGGCCATCCAGAAAGACAAGCTCGACGAGATCACGGTTGCCGAGCAGCTTGAAGCCTTCCGCATGAAGAGCGGGCGACTGCGCGATATCTCCTTCGACACGATTTCGGCCGCCGGACCGAACGCGGCGATCCCTCATTATCGGGTGGATCGGCAAAGCAACCGTGTCCTTCCTGCCAATGGCCTTTTTCTGATCGACTCCGGCGGGCAATACGACGACGGGACGACCGACATTACCCGTACGATCGCTGTGGGCAGTGTGAGTGACGAGCAGAGGCGTCATTTCACGCTGGTGCTGAAGGGGCACATCGCCATTGCAACCGCCCGGTTCCCGATCGGAACAAGCGGCGCGCAGCTCGATGCGCTCGCTCGTATCGCGCTCTGGCGGTCCGGTCTGGATTTCGATCATGGCACAGGCCATGGCGTTGGCTCCTATCTCTCCGTCCACGAGGGGCCGCAACGGATCTCCAAGGCCGGTCATGTGGCGCTGGAGGCGGGGATGATCGTTTCCAACGAGCCTGGGTACTACCGGGACGGATCGCACGGTATCCGAATCGAGAATCTCGAGCTCGTCACCGCGGCTGAGCACATCGAGGGAGGGGAGCGGGCGATGCTCGGCTTTGAGGCGCTGACGCTCGCACCGATCGACCGCCGCTGTCTGATGCCGGAAATGCTGACGCGCGAGGAAACCGCCTGGCTCGATACCTATCACGCTCGGGTCCTGGCGCGCATCGGACCGCACCTTTCGGGCGAAGACCTCGCCTGGCTGGAGGCTGCGACGCGACCCGTCAGGGGCTGACGTTCCGGCGGGCCGCGCGCCTGAAATTTACTGATGCCGCTCCATTTGCGGGATGTGCGGACAATTGCCGGGCGGCTATGGATTTCGCCGTCAAGTCCCGGTATACCCTTGACAGGACGTCGTGAACTCACGCGCCCGTCTCATCTGTCCTGCATTCTCCTTTGTGTGTCGGCCCCTGGACCTCTCGTGCCAAATGTCAGGGGCGGGGAGCCTATGGCCTACAAATCCTTCCTCTATCGCCCCGTTCGACGTCTTCGAGCCCTGTCGATGGTTTGGCAACGAAGGATTATTTTCGGGGTCGGTGGCCTCATGGTCGGGCTGACGGGGGCGGGACTGGCTGTTGTCGCCGACGGCAGCCAGGACATCTTTCGCGACCTGATCCATCATTTTCCCTACATCGGGCTGCTCGTTTCACCACTCGGGTTCGGTCTGGTGGTGTGGATGACGAACCGCTACTTCCCGGGCACGCAAGGGTCCGGCATTCCCCAGGCGATCGCGGCCAGAAAGCTTCAAAACCCCAAGGACCGGATCAAGCTTGTCGGACTGAGGTCCGCGGTGGGCAAGGTCCTGATGACATCGGCAGGTCTCGCCGTTGGCGCATCCACCGGGCGCGAGGGGCCGACCGTGCAGGTGGGGGCGGCGATCATGTTCCTCACCGGACGGCTTTCGCCGCGCCGTCAGGAGGGGCTTATCCTTGCCGGCTCCGCGGCCGGTGTCGCCGGTGCCTTCAATACGCCGCTCGCCGGCATCGTCTTTGCCATCGAGGAAATGAGCAAGTCGTTCGAGATGCGAACCAGCGGACTCATCATCGGAACGGTGATGCTCTCGGGTCTCGTTTCTCTGATGATTTTCGGCAATTACATATATTTCGGCACGACGGATGACGTGCTCGCCTTTGGCTGGGGATGGATCGCGGTGCCGGTGATCGGTGTTTGCGGTGGCCTGTTCGGCGGTGCCTTCTCGCGCATTCTGCTTCTTTTCACCTTCGGAGTTCCCGGGCGCATCGGAGCGCTGGTCAAGAAGCATCCGGTCGGGTTCGCCGTCGTCTGCGGCCTGATCGTGGCGCTGTGTGGCATCGCGACCGGCGGCGCGGTGAATGGCACCGGGTATGAGGCAGCACGCGGCGCGCTGCATGAGCGCTCGGATCTCTCCGTGCTCTACGCTCCGCTGAAGTTTCTTGCCACGACCGCCTCCGCCGTCAGCGGGCTTCCCGGAGGCATCTTCTCACCCTCCCTTTCGATCGGGGCCGGACTGGGCGCGGATCTGACGTTCCTTTTCCCCGACGTGCCTGTCGGCGTGATCATCCTGCTCGGCATGGTCGCCTATTTCACCGGGGTCGTGCAGGCTCCCATTACGGCCTTCGTCATCGTGATGGAGATGACCGACAACAAGGACATGCTGCTGCCGCTCATGGCATGCGCGTTGATCGCCAATGCGGCTTCGAGAATGGTGTGCAAGGAAGGTGTCTACCAGGCTCAGGCCCGTCTTTTCTTTGCGTGGGCGGACGGCTCCGCGGAGCGTCGCCGTCGCAAGTAGGTGCCATGTCGTCCACGCCGTTTGAGAAAGTTGCCCGTTGGTGGAAGTCTTTGGTCGGTCTGGCAGTCTTTGCTAGTGTGCTTGCGACTGTCTGCCGGGAGGTCCGCTTGCCTTCAATGGGGTTTGCGGCCGATGCAGCTTACGACAACAAGAACGGTTTCCGGGAGTTTTGCTGATGTCTCTTGCCTCCACAAAGGACGCGCCGGTTCGCAATGATGCCGGGATCGAACTGGTTCTCAGCATTCTGGCGCAGCGATTCGGCGAGCGTTTCTCGACGGCAGGCGCGATCCGCGAGCAACATTCCCACACGACGAGCTGGCTGCCTTCGCAGTTGCCGGACGGCGTGGTCTTCGCCGAAAGCACGGAGGAGGTCTCCGAGGCCGTCAGGATCTGCAGCGAGCACGACGTGCCGGTGATCGCTTTCGGAACGGGGTCCTCTCTTGAGGGTCATGTCAATGCGCCCGCAGGCGGTATCTCGATCGACCTGTCGCGGATGAACGAGGTGATCGCGGTCAATGCGGAGGATCTCGACTGCATCGTGCAGCCCGGCGTCACCCGCAAGCAGCTCAACGACTATCTGCGTGACACGGGCCTCTTCTTCCCCATTGATCCGGGTGCCGATGCGAGCCTTGGTGGCATGGCCGCGACGCGGGCCTCGGGCACCAACGCGGTGCGCTACGGCACGATGAAGGACGCGGTACTGGGATTGACGGCCGTGCTCGCGGATGGCCGCGTTATCCATACCGGTGGCCGGGCGCGGAAATCCTCGGCGGGCTATGATCTCACCCGTCTTCTGGTGGGCTCGGAGGGAACGCTTGGCATTATCACGGAGGTGACGTTACGCCTGCACGGTATCCCGGAGGCCGTTTCGGGGGGCGTGTGCCCGTTCCCGGATCTCGAAAGCGCCTGCAATGCGGTGATCGCAACGATCCAGTGCGGCATTCCCGTCGCGCGTATCGAGATCCTCGACAAGGTGCAGGTCAAGGCCTGCAATGCCTATTCCAAGCTCGACCTTGCCGAGACACCGACCCTGTTCCTGGAGTTTCACGGAACGGAAGCCGGCGTGTGCGAACAGAGCGAGCTCTTCGGCGAGATCGCGCAGGATTGCGGTGGCGGAGAGTTCGTCTGGGCGACGCAGGCCGAGGACCGCACCCGGCTCTGGACGGCCCGGCACAACGCGTATTGGGCCGCGCTCGGATTGCGGCCGGGCTGCAAGGGTGTTTCCACCGACGTCTGCGTTCCGATTTCGCGGCTCGCGGACTGCATTGCGGAGACGTATCGCGACATCGAGGACATGGGGCTTGTCGCACCGCTTGTCGGCCATGTCGGCGATGGAAACTTCCATGTGCTCGTTCTGGTGGACATGGGCAAGCCCGAGGAAATCGAGGCGACCGACCGTTTCATCGAGCGCCTGAACTGGCGGGCCATCGAGATGGGCGGAACCTGCTCCGGCGAGCATGGGGTCGGTCAGGGCAAGATGAAGTATCTGCCCAAGGAGCATGGTGAGGCCATCGAGGCCATGCGTGCCATCAAGGCGGCGCTGGATCCCAAGGGCATTCTCAATCCGGGCAAGATCCTTCCCGTAGGGTAAGCAGGCGCAACTGGGGCTTTTGCCCGCCTGCTTTTCCGCATAGGAAGGGAGTGTCGCCCCGATGAACGGATGTCAGGACTGCGCGTGCTTGCAGGATACGCCGAACCGGGGCTGAAGGCGGACACGAGACCGGGAGACGACCGCTGAACTCGATCTACATCACGATCGGCGTCACTCTCATCGCCGTGCTGATCGCGGCGCTCGTTGGCCCCTTCCTGGTCGACTGGACGGCTTATCGCAGCACGTTCGAGCGCTACGGCGAACAGGTGCTAGGCCACAGGGTCGAGGTCATGGGCGAGGCGGAGATGCGCCTGCTGCCAACGCCCACGCTGACCTTTACCGATGTGCGGGTGGGGGAGCCCGAGGACGCGCTCCTCGTCATCTCACGCTTCTCCATGCGTGTGGAACTGCCCCCGCTGCTCAAGGGCGAAGTGCGGGTCATCGACATGACGATGGACCAGCCCACGCTTCAGCTCGCCGTGGACGAACAGGGCCGGCTCGACTGGTTTACCGCCCTGCGGCGCTCCAGCCTGATAGATGACCTTGATCCCGATCTCGTCATGCTGGAGCAGGCGACAATCCGGGACGGCCGGTTCCTTGTCACGGATGCGCGAAGCGGTCGGACCCACAGTATCGAGGACGTTGACGTCACGGTCGCCGCGCGGTCGCTCAAGGGTCCCTTCAGGGTCGATGGCATGGCTACGGTCGACGGAGAGCGGGCAACGGTTCTGGTCTCCACCGGCCGTGCCGATACACAGGGGGGTATCCGCGTGCGCGCGGGCATCACGCCCGTCGCGACGCCCATCGATCTGGTCGCCGATGGCCGCATGTCGATCGAGGATGGGCGCCCGGCCTACGAAGGCAGCTACACGATCTCCTCCGTCACGCCGGAGGAGGAGGCTGCTCAAGCGTGGACCAGCGAAGGCGCCTTCGCGTTTGGGAACTCCCGCCTGGACCTGACCGAGGCGCGTTTCTCCTATGGGCCGCAGGAGCGGCCCGTGTCGCTTGACGGCACCATGTCGATCGCTCTGGATGCGCCCTATCGTTTCGAACTGAAGGCGACGGCCAAGCAGATCGATCTGGACAGGATTTCCGGTCGCGGCCCGCAGAGCCCGCTGTCTGCGGTCGAGGCCGGCGGCCTGGTTCTCGAGACGCTGCAAGGCCTGCCGCATCCTCCTTTCAATGGAACGGTCTCCCTGACCGTGCCCGGCGTCATCTCCGGTGGTGGCCTCATTCAGAACCTTCGGCTCGATGCCGAGCGTCTTGCCAGTGGATGGCGGCTGGAGCGGTTGTCGGCGCAGTTGCCGGGACGCTCCGAGTTTCTCGCGCGTGGCGATCTGGAGATTGCCCCGCGCGCGGCCTTTCGTGGCAGTTTCGCGGTCTCTGTCGCCCAACCGAATCTCTTTGCCGACTGGTGGCGAAGCGGTGAAGCATCTTCCGCCGCCGGTCTGCCCTTCGCCTTGGATGCCAGGATCTCTGCCACCGAAGAGGAAGTGGCCCTCACGCAGATGTCGTTCGAGATAGGAGATGCGCCGGGGCGTGGCACCTTCTCCTATCGACCGGCGGGCGAGGGGCCCGCGCGTGTTCGTGTCGACGTCGATGCGGAGCGGCTCGATGCCGATCAGGTCGGCCTGCTGACCCGTCTTTTTCTGAACACTGCCGGCGAGGGCGGGAAGCCCGTCGGCTCCGGCGCTGCGGAGGTTTCCGCAAGGCTGTTTGCGCAGAGCGTTGCCATCGGTGCGCTTGAAGCGCGGAACGCGACACTTGTCGCCTCATACGCCGATGACGGGCTCGATATCGAGACGCTTTCGGTTGGAGACCTTGCGGGAGCCAAGGTCGAGGCGAGCGGTACCATTTCGGATCTGTCGTCGGTTCCCACCGGCGATCTCTCCGCCACGGTGGATGCAGACCGACTTGAAGGCGTGACGGGTCTGCTCGCTCGGATCTGGCCGGATGCGCGGTTCGTGCAGGCGTTTCAGGTTCGTGCGCAAAGCCTCGCACCGACCCGTCTCGATCTCACCTTCCACGGTGAAGCCGAAGGAACCGAGACCCGCGCAAGCATCAAGGCGAGCGGAGAGGCTGGCGGGACGGCCATCGACCTTTCCGGCGGGCTCGAGGGGCGCCTCGACACCTGGCGTGAGGCTCAGGTGGACATGACGGGCGGGCTTGGCAATCCCGATGGCGGCAAGCTGCTTGCGCAGCTCGGGTTTCCCGTTCTGCCGCTTTCCTCGCTTGGCGACGGGAGTATCGAGATCAGCCTTGCGGGCCGCCCCGCTTCGGCACTTGAGGGCAGCACACGACTCTATCTTGGCGATGCGATGTCGCTTTCGGCGGTGGGAAGTCTTTCGCTGCCCGTTGACGCTGACGCAAGCTATTCCGCCGAGCTCGAAGCCGGCATCGAGGACGTGACGCTGCTTGCACTTTTGAGCGGTCGGTTGCCGGCGCTCACTGCATCGTCGGGTGCGGCTGAACTCGTGGCGAAACTCGATGGTACAGGCGATGTCTTCAAGGTCAGGGACCTCTCGGGCCGATTGGCGGGAGCGGCGCTTGATGGATCACTCGACGTCGACCTGCGCCTTGGCGGTCCGGATTTGCCTCCGCGTATAAGAGGCGAGCTATCTACCTCGCAGTTCGATGTTCTGGCGCTTTCCGACCTGGTACTTGGCACGGATCCTCTGGCGGATGCCGGGCCTTCGGGGTGGTCGACCTCGCCGTTTGGTCCATCACTTGTTCCGCCGATGGATCTGGCTCTGGATATTTCCGCCACGCGCCTGTCGCTTTCCGGCCTTCCGGAGCTTTCCGGGGCATCCGGCCGGCTGTCTCTATCCTCGGACGCAATGGCGCTCGACCTGTCCGAGGCGGGGGTGTCCGGTGGACGGCTGTCCGGCAGCTTTGGCGTGAAGCGGATTGATGGCCAGGCGAGCATCTCGGGATCGGTGAAGGTCGAGGATGCTGCGCTGGAAGAGTTCGTCTGGACGCGGAACGCCCGTGCGGTGGCGAAGGGGACTGTTGATGTCGGCCTCGACTTTGACGGAACCGGGAGGTCTCTCTCCGCGGTGGTTGCAAGCCTCGCGGGCGGGGCGACCCTGCAGGTGCGCGACGGCGAGATCCGGGGGCTCAATCCCAATGCCTTCGGACTGGTGATCCGTGCCGCTGATGCCGGTCTCACGCTTGACGACGAGAACGTCCGTGAGGCGTTCCTCAGCCATCTCGATGCGGGCGTCTTGCCGTTTTCGACGCTGGAGGCAAGCGGTGCCATTGCCGGCGGCGTGCTCAGGGTCAACACGCTGAGGCTCGACACACCGTCGGCGAGCGTGTTTGGCAGTGCCCAGGTGGACCTCAGCCAACGGCGGCTTTCCAGTGAGATCTCCCTCAAGGTCGATCCGGGGGAAGATGCCGTCACAGGCGCGGAGCCGCAGGTCGGGCTTGTGTTTTCCGGTTCCCTGGATGCGCCGGAGCGGCAGATCGACATCGCTCCCTTCACCGCATATCTGACCTTGCGTGCCTTCGAACAGGAAGTGCAACGGGTCGAGAAGCTTCAGGCGGAGATTGCCGAACGCGAACGCCGTATGCGCGAACTCCGGAAACAGAAGGACGACGAGCAACGGCGTGAGCGCGACCGCCTGGAGCAGGAGGAGCGGGACAGGCAGCAGCTGAAGGAACTGCAGGAACGCCAGGAGCGTGAGGAGCAGGAAGACGCGCGCAAGGCCCGCGAGAAGGAAGAGGCGGCACGGCTTGCGGCGGAGAAGGCAGCTGAAGAGAAAGCCGCTGCGGAGCGTGCCGCAGCCGAAAGGGCGCGCCGTCAGCGGGATCGTGACAGGGTGCAGGCAACGCCAAGGCCGATGCCTGCAACACCGGCCGAAACCTTCGGCGACCGCATTCGCCGGGCTCTCACATCGCCGGAGCCCGATGGGGCAGGAACCGGTGCTCAGGGAGAGGCTGACCGCGAACAGAATGATGGCGCGCCGCTTCGTCTTCTGCCGCTCGATCCACCTGTCTTCGTGGGAACGACGCCGGACCGCTAGGGGCGCGATCCCCGGCAGTGGTTGAGGGCAGCGACGCGCAGGCAGGACGACAGGCTGTCTTCGGCCGCTCCCGCGTTATCGATCTCCCGCGCATCGTCGATCTCCGCAACGAGTGCGGGCAGGCTCAACCCTCGCAGCAGCGCCAGTTCTTCAAGAACGTCCCAGAACTCGGGCTCCAGCGCCAGGCTCGTGCGGTGGCCGTGCAGGGTGAGGGAACGTTTGAAAAGCGGCATGAGTGAAGCTGATGTGTCAGTCTGGGGTGCCGGATGGCTCGTCACTGGTCAGCTTGTGACCTGCCACATGCCGGGAGAGTTTCCCGAGGGCTGCCTCGTCGCGCTGGCGCTCTGCCTTGGTACGCCCATGCAAGGCGCGGTTCTCGGCGGCGCGACGTTCCTTTTCGCCGCGTGCACGGGTCTTCCTGGCCTGACGAAGATTGACGATGTCGCCGCTCATGGGCTGTCTGGCTCCCGCGATGCGGGGGATACCCCCGAGTCAGGTCTTCTTGCGGAACGCGTCAAGCGAGACGACGTCGGCCCCGCTTTCTTCCTTGGCACTTTCCACGCCGTCCTGGGTCGTCGCGGCGGCGGAACCGTCCTGTGCAGCCTCGTTCGGCTTCGCGTTGGCCTTGGCCGTTTCCCGCTCGACGTGCTCCACGATCGCTTCCGCTATTTCCTGGTCGCTTGCCGCTTCCAGAAGGTCGTCGGGCAGCTCCTCCGCCGTCTTGCCCGGCTCGAACTCGAGCGCGAACTGGACCGACGGGTCAAAGAAGCCCTTGATCGACGAGAACGGCACGAACAGCTTTTCCGGGATACCGCCGAAGGACAGGCCGACCTCGAAGGCATGGTCGGTCACATTGAGGTCCCAGAACTGGTGCTGCAGCACTACGGTCATCTCGGTCGGATAACGCTCGTGCAGGCGAGGCGAGATGCGCACTCCGGGCGCATTCGTGTCGAAAGCGATGTAGAAATGGTGGTCACCCGGAAGGCCGATGCGAGCCACCTCCGTGAGGATCTTGCGCACCGCGCCGCGAAGCGCGTCCTGAATGACGATGTCGTAACGGATCAGATCTTCGGCCATCGCTTGCAACTGTTGCAGTGAGTCGGGACTGAGCGCCAACATGACGCGCGGCGTACAACTTGAAAAGCCCGCTGGGCAAGAAAGCGGCCCACTGCCGACAAACGCGAAAGCCATTTTGCCTTGCGTCATCTGCTCTGGGCGCCTCACGGCTGGAAAAGTGGAGGCTTCTGTTGCCAGGTGCCTCCGAACCCCGCCTGCAGGGGCTAACCCGCAGGGCTTTAGTGGACTACTGGCACCGCATTACGCGGCGACAGCGTTGTCCATAGCATAGTTGTCGTTTGCAACTATTGAGACGGCCCGATAACGGCGGAACCATGCCGAACGAAAAGACGGCCTTTACACCCTCGTCGATCCTGTTTCGCCCCCGCCGAAGCCCGCCGGTGCCGGAATGTCCAGCATTGACGGGCTTGGGTGGAGGCGCCGGGTACCGCCCCCGGGTCCGATAGGCTTATTACGCGGTCCGTTTATCGTCATAGCCAGCTTGCGCCGGCACCTCTCAATATAGGGAGAGATCCCCCGGCTGAAAAGGGGCGTCTCCTCATCGATCCAGAGCGAAAATCAGGACGTGGCGGGTTGTCCGGTTCACACCCTGGCTCGCGTCCTTGTGAGGCTCTGTCAGTGGTTTGCGTGCGGTGGCTGGCGTAGGATCGGCATATCGGAGGAAGATGGAGCCACTCTCTTTCTCGCAACCTGAAGCCTTCGCGGTTTCAAGGGAGGGACTGTCATGAAAAGCCTGTCTCGGCGCACGCTTCTCGCTCTTGCCTGTTTGGGAGGGCTGGGTGGCACACTTGTCGCATCCGGAGGTGTTCGGGCGGGATGGTTCGGTTTCGGAAGCAATGACACCGGCCCGGTCTTTACCGGGATCGTGGAAGGAGTCGCGGTCGGGGGGTATGATCCGGTTGCGTATTTTCGCGAGGGGAGGCCCGTGAAAGGGGATCCGTCCATCGCCGCAACATGGCGGGGAGCCAACTGGCGCTTCTCGAGCGAGGAAAACCGGGCGGCTTTCGAGAAGGAGCCGGAGAAATACGCGCCTGCCTACGGCGGATACTGCTCCTGGGCGGTTGCGCAAGGCAAGCTCGCCAAGGGAGACCCCGAGAACTGGGATATCGTGGAAGGCCGCCTTTACCTGAACTACAATGACAAGGTGCAATCCGACTGGCGCAAGGACATTCCGGGATTTGTCGCGAAGGCCAATGAAGAGTGGCCCGGCCTCGCGGACAGGTAGCCGGTCGCGTGGATTGCGTGTCAAACAGTGTCGCGCACCCTTGCCCGGGTGATGCGCGCGGGTAACGATTGCGGGACTAAGCGAATCGGCGCCATCGACGCGCCCGCGCAGAACTGGTGGTTTCCGTGCAGCAATATCACGATCTGATGCAGCGCATCCTCGACGAGGGCACGCGCAAGACCGACCGCACAGGGACGGGCACTCTTTCCGTGTTCGGTCATCAGATGCGCTTCGATCTGGCCGACGGTTTTCCGATGGTGACGACGAAGAAGCTGCATCTGAAGTCGATCATTCACGAACTGCTGTGGTTCCTGTCCGGCGACACGAACATTGCCTATCTGAAGGAAAACGGCGTCAGCATCTGGGATGAATGGGCTGACGAGAACGGCGATCTCGGCCCTGTCTACGGATACCAGTGGCGTTCGTGGCCGGCGCCGGACGGGACGTCCGTCGACCAGATCGCCAACCTCCTGGAACAGATCCGTCGGTCCCCGGACAGCCGGCGGCTGATGGTTTCCGCCTGGAACCCGGCACTGGTCGACGAGATGGCCCTTCCGCCGTGTCATGCCATGTTTCAGTTTTACATCGCGGATGGCCGGCTCTCCTGCCAGCTCTACCAGCGCTCGGCGGATGTGTTTCTGGGAGTTCCCTTCAACATCGCGTCCTATGCGCTGCTGACCATGATGGTGGCGCAGGTGACCGGCTATCGGCCCGGCGAGTTCATCCACACGTTCGGCGATGCTCATCTTTACCTGAACCATCTGGACCAGACGAAAGAGCAGCTTTCCCGCGACCGTCGTGCGTTGCCCCGAATGGAAATCAACCCCGAGGTGAAAGACCTCTTCGCCTTCCGCTTCGAGGACTTTTCCCTCACCGGCTACGAGCCTCATCCTCATATCAAGGCGCCGGTGGCCGTTTAGGGTGTGGCCCAATGCATGAAAAAGGCGCCCTCGCGGGCGCCTTTTTGTTGTTTGAACGTCCGGTTTCTTGGGCGCCGGATCAGGCCTTGAGACGCCAGCCTGTCTTGAAGATCCAGGCGATCACGACAAGGCAGATCGAGAGGAAGAGGAAGGTCATCGCCAGGCTGACGCCGACGCTGACGTCCGCCTGTCCGTAGAAGCTCCAGCGGAAGCCGCTGATGAGATAGACCACCGGGTTGAATAGCGTCACGGTCTGCCACACCGGAGGCAGCATGGAGATCGAGTAGAAGCTGCCGCCCAGGAAGGCGAGCGGCGTGATGATGAGCAGCGGCACGAATTGCAGCTTCTCGAAGTTGTCCGCCCATATGCCGATGATGAAGCCCAGCAGCGAGAAGGTGATGGCGGTAAGCACCATGAACAGGAGCATCCAGACCGGATGCTGAATGGTCATGGGCACGAAAAGATGCGCGGTCGCCAGGATGATGACGCCGACAAGCATCGCCTTCGTTGCCGCTGCACCGACATAGGCGATGACGATTTCCAGGAAGGATATCGGGGCGGAAAGCACTTCGTAGATCGTTCCCGTGAAGCGGGGGAAATAGATCCCGAACGATGCGTTGGACACGCTTTGCGTGAGCAGGGACAGCATGATGAGTCCCGGCACGATGAAGGCGCCGTAACTCACTCCGTCGACTTCGGAGATGCGCGATCCGATCGCCGCGCCGAAGACGATGAAATAGAGCGATGTGGACAGAACCGGCGAGACGATGCTCTGGAACAGTGTCCGCCGCGTGCGGGCCATCTCGAAACGATAGATGGCGCTGATGGCGTGAAAGTTCATGCCTGCTCCTTCACGAGACTGACGAAGATTTCCTCAAGCGAACTCTGTCGGGTCTCCAGATCTCTGAACCGGATGCCGGCTGACTGGAGGTCGCCCAGCAGGGTCGTGATGCCTGTGCGTTCGCCTTGCGCATCAAAGGTGTAGACGAGACTTTCCCCGGATCCGGAGAGCTCCAGCCCGCGATTGGCGAGAGAGCCGGGCAGGGCCGAAAGCGGTTCCGCAAGGTGGAGGATCAGTTCCTTGCGGCCGAGCTTGCGCATCAACTCGTCCTTTTCCTCGACCAGGACGATCTCGCCCTTGTTGATCACGCCGACGCGATCGGCGAGGTCTTCCGCCTCCTCGATGTAGTGCGTGGTGAGAATGATCGTCACGCCCGTGTCGCGCAAACGGCGAATGACGCGCCACATGTCCTTGCGAAGCTCGACGTCGACGCCTGCCGTCGGTTCGTCGAGGAAGAGCAGGCGCGGTTCGTGGGCAAGCGCCTTTGCAATGAGCACGCGCCGTTTCATGCCGCCGGAAAGCTGCAGGATCTTGTTGTCCTTCTTGTCCCACAGGGAGAGGTCGCGCAGAACCTGTTCGACGATTTCCGGGTTCTTTGGTTTGCCGAAAAGTCCTCGGCTGAAGCTCACCGTCGCCCAGACCGTTTCGAAGGAATCGGTGGTGAGCTCCTGGGGAACGAGGCCGATAAGGGAGCGTGCGGCACGGAAGTCGGTGCCAATGTCGTGTCCGTCGACGAGCACCTTGCCGCCGCTGGCATTGACGATGCCGCAGATGATGGAGATCAGCGTCGTCTTTCCGGCGCCGTTGGGACCAAGCAGGGCGAAGACTTCGCCTTTCTCGATCTCGAGATTGATCGTCTTGAGCGCCTCGAAACCGGTGTCGTAAGTTTTCGACAGGTCCGAGACGGAAAGAATCGGAGGCATGGCGGGCCTTGGATCAAGAGGTGAGCCGGGCAAAAAGCTGCTGAAACGCAGGCCTTGTCACGAGCGTGGACAGCTCCCGGGCGGAGGATGTGCGGACAATATAGGTCGTACCCGGCGAGGCAAAAGGGGCAGTGTCGACGGCAGGCCGTGTTGTTTGCGGAAGGCATTGTCACCAATTCTGCCTGCGCCAGGCGGCGGGGCTCATTCCACAGACGGATCCGAAGCGGCGGGTGAAGGCCGGCAGGGATGAGTAGCCGCACCGTTCCGCGATTTCCTGCATGTCGGTCGCGCCTGAGCGCAGCAACTCCCGGGCCAGCGTCATTCGCCAGTGTGTCAGATACGCACGGGGGGATTGTCCCACGCTTTCGCTGAACCTGCTCGCGAAGCGTGAACGGGACATGCCGGCGACGCGGGCAAGGTTCGTGACATCCCAGTCTTCATGCGGTGTGTCGTGAAGCGCGGCGAGGGCGCGCGCCAGGCGGGGATCTTTCAGTGCCCTGAAGAATGAGGGGGCACCGGAGGATTCATGCTGTCCCCGTAGCGTGAGAACGAGCAGCATCTCGATGATGCGGTGCAGGAGAAAGGACGATCCGGCGTCCGGGCGTCCTGCTTCCGCATGCAGCATTTCAAGCGCGGTGCCCGTGTCCGGCTCCCCACGGCGAAGGACCAGAACCGGCGGGAGTTGCGTGAAGGCCGGATGCAGCAGCGCCTCGTCGAAGTCGAGATAGCCGCAAAGCAGGCTTGCCACGAGGTCTCCGTCTCCGACGGTCAGGACACCATCTTGCGGCGGACAGGCTTCAAGAACGGCTGACAGCGGCAGGGGAGGAGGCGGGGTCTGATCCGAGGCCAGAAGCTGGGCCTCGCCGTTTGGAACGAGAACGAGGTCTCCACTTTTCAGCAGGACAGATGCGTCGCCGCCCCGGTCGTCGGCGGGTGCACGGACGTGAACTTCCCCGGCCAGAACATGATGAAACCGGACATGCCGGGCCTCCTCCGGGAGATGTAGCGAGAAAGGTGCGCGCAAGTCTGCACGGAAGTAGAGGTGCGCGTTCAGGCGAAGCCGCGAGCAGATATCGGAAAGCACGTCCATGCGTCGAAGTCTTTCAGGTTCCGGGACGAACGGCAAAGAAATTGAGGTGTTCAGGCAGTGTCCGTCCAGATGCTTGGCGTTAGCGTCGCTGCATGTCCTCAAAGGGAGTCGATCATGTCGCTTGAAACCGCTGTTGCCCTTGTCGCTTTCGCGTTTGCCATGTCCGTTTCGCCGGGGCCGGGCAATTTTCTTCTCCTGGCATCGGGGGGCAACTTCGGGCTGAGGCGCACCCTGCCGCTGCTTTTCGGAATCAGCTTCGGGTTCCTGGCGATGGTTTTCGGCGTTGGAATGGGGCTCGGTCAGATTCTGAAGGCGAACCCCGGTATCGGGCTGGTGCTGCGCCTCGCTTGCACGGCTTTCATTGTCTGGATGGCATGGAAGGTCGCCGGCAGCCGAAATCTCGGTATCGGAAGCGGCAGTTCGATGGAGCGCCCCTTCTCGTTTCTTCAGGCGGCTTTCCTGCAATTGCTCAATCCGAAGGCGTGGGGAGTCGCGTTGACCGTGACGGTCACCTTTCTGGCGCCGGATGCATCAAGGTCGGAACTTCTGCTTCTGATCGGGATCTTCGCGCTGGTGAACCTTCCCGCCATCGGCCTCTGGGCCGTGTCCGGCCATTGGCTTCGCAGGAGCCTTTCCCAGGGAAACCGCCTGGCGGTCTTCAACATGGCAATGGCCTGCCTGCTGCTGCTCTCGACGCTGCCAATGTTCCTGATGGTGGCGGAGTGAAGGGCAGGCGCGCAAAACAGGTGTGAGCAATGACCCGCTTGGAAAGCTATCTGGCCGCGCTCAGACGTTTGGATTTTGAAGAAGAGAGAAAAGTGGTGGGTGCACGGGGATTCGAACCCAGGACCGGCTGATTAAGAGTCAGCTGCTCTACCAACTGAGCTATACACCCACAGACCTTTTCGGTCTCGGCGAAGCCCCTGATCAGGGACAGAACCGCCGCCGGTTGACGCTGAGCGCCAGCCGTTGTGAGGCGTATATACAAAGGCCCGACGGTCCATGCAAGAGGGTTTGTCGTCGAAGTTTTCCTGTTGGGGTATTCTTCGTCCGGTCTGGGGATAAGTCGGTCCGCATGCGTTGGTGCCTGAAAGGGAGAAGGGGGAGGTTTCCCGAGGTCCGTCGAGACGGTGACCGCTTGTCGAAACATTCGGTAAGCGTGGGGCGTTTGACGCGTAATTTCCTGACTTTGCGCTTGACCGGTCCGGTGGTGACGTCTACGTTTCGCCGCGTCGGCGGATCCATCGAGATACGGTGGATACGAGTCTGATCCCTCAAATCAGTGTGGTCAGGCGCGAATTCTGGAAAACGGAGACGGGACGGATCATGGGCATGGGGCTCATTATCGTAAGCGGGACGCGCGCGACTCGGGCGGGATAAGATCCGCATCCGAAAACAGTCACGCGCGTGTTAAGGCCTCCCCGGGGGCCTTTTTTATTGCCTGATCGCCAGTCCCGGGATGCGATCATCAAAGGATGACACGGCCTGAAGAGGTCGACTGTGACAATCGAGGACAGGACAATGAAGCGTGAGATGACCGGCGCCGAAATGGTGCTCCAGGCACTCAAGGACCAGGGGGTCAAACACCTGTTTGGCTATCCCGGTGGCGCCGTGCTTCCCATTTACGACGAGATCATCCAGCAGGACGACGTAGAGCACATCCTTGTTCGCCATGAGCAGGGGGCGGGCCATGCCGCGGAAGGCTACGCGCGTTCCACGGGGAAGCCGGGCGTGGTTCTCGTTACCTCCGGGCCGGGCGCGACCAACATGGTCACCGCTTTGACCGATGCGATGCTCGATTCCATCCCGCTTGTCTGCATCTCGGGTCAGGTGCCGACCCATCTTATCGGCAACGACGCATTCCAGGAGTGCGATACCGTCGGCATCACCCGACCCTGCACCAAGCACAACTGGCTGGTGAAGCGGATCGAGGACCTGCCCCGGATTCTCCATGAGGCATTCTACGTCGCGACCTCGGGGCGCCCGGGGCCGGTCGTGGTCGATATTCCGAAGGATATCCAGTTCGCGACCGGCGTCTACGATCCGCCCACGCAGATCGCGCACAAGAGCTACCGCCCGCAGGTGAAGGGCGACATGGAGGCGATCCGCCGGGCGGTCGAACTCATCGCACGCGCGAAAAAGCCGGTCCTCTATACCGGTGGTGGTGTCATCAACTCGGGCCCGGCCGCGGTTCAGCTCTTGCGTGAGTTCGCCGGGATGACGGGCATTCCCGTCACGTCCACGCTGATGGGCCTCGGAGCGTTTCCCGCCTCCGATGGCCAGTGGCTCGGCATGCTCGGCATGCACGGCACGTATGAAGCCAACCTGGCGATGCACGACTGCGACGTGATGGTGAACATCGGTGCGCGTTTCGACGACCGGATCACCGGCCGCATCGATGCCTTCTCGCCGAACTCGCTCAAGATCCATATCGACATCGATCCGTCCTCGATCAACAAGACGGTCAAGGTCGACATCCCGATCGTGGGCGACGTCGCGCATGTGCTGGAGGACATGGTGCGGCTGTGGCGGAACGGCTCGCACCGGATGGACAAGGCGGCACTCGGCGAATGGTGGGAGCAGATCAAAGTCTGGCGTGCCCGCCAGTCGCTTGCCTACCGCGCCTCCGACGACATCATCATGCCGCAGTACGCGATCCAGCGCCTGTACGAGCACACCAAGGGGCGCGAGACCTATGTCTCGACCGAGGTGGGGCAGCATCAGATGTGGGCCGCCCAGTTCTATGGTTTCGAGGCCCCGAACCGCTGGCTTACCTCGGGCGGGCTGGGCACCATGGGTTACGGCCTTCCGGCGGCCATCGGCGCGCAGGTCGCTCACCGCGATGCGCTGTGCATCGACATTGCCGGCGATGCGTCGATCATGATGAACATCCAGGAGATGGCCACGGCCGTGCAGTTCGGTCTGCCGGTCAAGGTTTTCATCCTGAACAACCAGTACATGGGCATGGTGCGCCAGTGGCAGCAGCTCCTGCACGGCAACCGGCTGTCGCACTCCTATCACGACAGTCTGCCCGACTTCGTGAAGCTTGCCGATGCGTTCGGCGGTCACGGAATCGTCTGCGACAAGCCCGCCGACCTCGATGCCGCCATCGAGGAAATGATCGAGACCCCCAAGCCGGTGCTCTTTGACTGCCGGGTGGCCAATCTCGCCAATTGCTTCCCGATGATTCCCTCGGGCAAGGCGCACAATGAAATGCTGCTGCCCGACGAGGCGAACGACGAGGCGGTGGCCAATGCCATCGGCGCGTCCGGCAAGGCTTTGGTGTGAGCGGGGAAGGACCGGAACAATGAACGCACAGAACCTGAATGCGCCCTCCGCTTATTTCATGGCGGACGTTCCCGAGCAGATCGAAAGCCACACGCTGTCCGTCGTGGTCGACAACGAGCCGGGCGTGCTGGCTCGCGTGATCGGTCTCTTTTCAGGGCGCGGTTACAATATCGACAGCCTCACCGTGTCGGAAACGGAGCATGAGAAGCACCTCTCGCGGATCACCATCGTGACGACCGGAACACCCATGGTGATCGAGCAGATCCGCCACCAGCTCGACCGGCTCGTTCCGGTGCACCGCGTAACCGACCTCACCGTCGAGGCACGGATGCGCAGCCTGGAAAAGCCGTTGGAGCGCGAGCTCGCGCTCGTGAAGGTTTCAGGTGTTGGCGAGAAGCGCCTGGAGGCGTTGCGCCTTGCGGATGCCTTCCGCGCGACGGTCATCGACGCGACGACGGAGCATTTCGTCTTCGAGATCACGGGGCGGACCAACAAGGTCGAGCAGTTCATCTCGATCCTGAAGCCTCTCGGGCTCGTCGAGGTGTCCCGCTCGGGAGTGGCAGCACTTCAACGGGGATCCGACGGGCTGTAAACCGGGCGGTCCCGCCTGCGGTTCAAGAAAGCGGATCTGACGGGCCTGCGAAGGCTTGTCAGATTCATTTCGATCGGCTAGGAACGAGCCGGTAACGATTTGCTTGCGTTTCGCGGGCCATGATCGACATAAAGTTTCAATTCGGAGGCGCCAGCCTCCCAAATGGGGACAGGATCGACAAGATGATCGCCGCGGGCACCACTGCCGCCATTGCGATCGACGCGCAGGACCTGCGCGGCCGTCTCCTTCTTGCGTCCTCTCTCCTCCTCGGCGGCCTCCTTCTCCTTATCTGCCCCTGAGCGCTGACTGGCCTCCGGAACGGTGGCGGGCACTCAGGGGATGGAACTTCCAGCCAGACAGAGAATGACCGGCATCGGCGCATGCGATCAGACCGCGCCCGAAAATGCCGGATTAGAAGGACCGAGACGACATGGCCGACAACGACAAGATCTTCATTTTCGACACCACCTTGCGCGACGGCGAGCAGTCGCCCGGCGCCTCGATGACGCTTGAGGAGAAGCTGCAGGTCGCCGAGTTGCTCGACGATATGGGCGTCGACATCATTGAGGCGGGCTTCCCTATTGCGTCCAATGGTGACTTCGAAGCGGTTTCCGAGATCGCGAAGCGCTCGAAGCGTTCGGTGATCGCGGGCCTGGCGCGCGCCATCCACGCCGATATCGACCGGGCGGGCGAGGCGGTACGCCACGCCGAGCGCGGCCGGATCCATACCTTCGTGTCGACTTCACCGATCCATCTGGAGCACCAGATGAAGAAGTCCGAGGGTGAGGTGCTCGACATCATCACCGATACGGTGGCCCGGGCACGCAATCTGGTCGAGGACGTCGAGTGGTCGGGCATGGATGCGACCCGCACGCCCATCGACTACCTCTGCCGTTGTGTCGAGGCGGCGATCCGGGCCGGCGCGACCACGATCAATCTCCCCGATACGGTCGGCTATGCGACGCCGGACGAGTACAAGGCGATGTTCGAGGCGATCCGCAACCGGGTGCCGGACGCGGACAAGGCAATCTTCTCCGTGCATTGCCATGACGACCTCGGTCTGGCCGTTGCCAACTCGCTCGCCGGTGTTGCCGGTGGTGCCCGGCAGATCGAGTGCACGATCAACGGTCTGGGCGAGCGAGCGGGCAATGCTGCCCTGGAAGAGATCGTCATGGCGATCCGTACCCGCTCCGACGTCTTGCCCTACGCATGCGGCGTGGACCCGGTCTTCCTGACCCGCGCCTCCAAGCTCGTTTCTGCGGTTTCCGGTTTCCCGGTCCAGTTCAACAAGGCCATCGTCGGCAAGAATGCCTTTGCGCACGAGAGCGGTATCCATCAGGACGGCATGCTCAAGAACGCCGAGACCTACGAGATCATGCGCCCCGAGGATGTGGGGGTGAAGGCGACCTCGCTGGTGATGGGCAAGCATTCGGGCCGTCATGCCTTCCGTCAGAAGCTCGAGGAACTGGGCTACGAGATCGGCGGCAATGCGTTCGAGGATGCCTTCCGTCGCTTCAAGGAACTGGCCGACCGCAAGAAGCATGTCTACGACGAGGACATCGATACGCTGGTCGAGAACGAGATCGCGACCCAGGGCGAGCACATCCGCGTGATCGCGCTCACGGTGATTGCCGGAACCGGCGGTCCGCAGAAGGCGATCCTGACCATGGACGTGGATGGCCGCCACGAAACCCGCGAGTGCTCGGGCGACGGTCCCGTGGACGCAACGTTCAATGCCATCAAGGCCATCGTGCCGCATGAGGCGAACCTGTCGCTCTATCAGGTTCATGCGGTGACCGAGGGAACCGATGCGCAGGCCGAGGTTTCCGTGCGACTGGAATGGAATGGGCGCATGGCAACGGGCAAGGGTGCGGACACCGATACGCTGGTCGCGTCCGCGCGGGCCTATGTCTCGGCTCTCAACCGTCTGATCGCGCGTCAGAACCGTCCGGATCACCAGGAACTCAAGGCGGTCTGATCGGACTGGCCTTGTTTGCAAACGAGAAAGGGCCCCGGCGGATATCCGCCGGGGCCCTTTGCTCTTGTTGATATGCCAAGTTCCGCCCGTTCAGCCCTCGGTTCCAAACCGTCGTGCGAGGGCGGGTGACAGGATCTGCAGGCAGTCCACGGCCATGTCGTCCAGCACCATGCGCTGGCGCAGTGTGAAGCCGATGCCCTCCATCATGCGCCGTCCAGGGGTGTTTCCCGCGGCGACGAAGGCGATCAGGTGCGTGTAGTAGGTGTTGCGGAAGTACCAGTCGACGAGGGCGCCCGCGAGCTCGGACGCATAGCCCTTGCCCCAATGTGCGGCGCCGAGGCAGATGCTGAGAGCGACTTCCGAAGTGGTCTCGTAAACGGAAAAGCCGGCCCGACCGATGAAGTCGCCACTCTGGAGCAGCGCCTTCCACTGGCTGAAACCGCGTCGCTCCTGACCGGTTATGTAGTCCGCGAGGTGCCTTTCCGCGTCCGCACGCGTCTGAATGACCTCGTGAGAGGCCAGGAACCTGTTCACGGACGGGTCATTGTGCAACGTAACGAGGTCGGACAGGTCCGACGGCTCGAAGGTCGAAAGGCGCAGCCGCTCGGTCTCCAGGATCGTGCTGCGAGGCATCATGTCCTCCCGTGTCGGCATCTTGATGCGAACCGCCCGATGTGCTGCTGCCTGCCGGGAAACCTTCCCCGGTGGGGCCTTCTGCCCGGTCGCTCGGTGCGTTCTGTTCCCCGCCGGCACTTCCTTCGGGAAGCCCGATCAATTCCAACGTCCGCCGTGCCTCAGGGCATTCTCTGATCGGGCGCCGGATCGAAAGCGCGGCACGATGCCATTGCCGCACGTTATGAACCTATATGATTCGATTATGCTTCAAACGAGGCGTTCCGATCAATGTGGGGCAATGTTCCCAAAACTCAAGGTAGTATTTTTCCTGCGACTGCCACCCGATCACTCGGGTCGATCCGGGGCCAGTCGCCGAGCTGCCCGCGGAAGAACGTTTCCTGCCGCTTCGCATAGCGGCGCGTGGCGACGATCGAGGCTTCTATCGCCTCGTCAAGCGTGCTCGAGCCAGAGGCCACTTCGGCAAGTTCGCGCACACCGATCGCCTTCATCGCAGGCAAGGTCGGGTGGAGCGCCCGGGAAGCGAGAGCTGTCGCTTCCTCGATGCCGCCGGCGGTGACCATCTGGCGAAACCGTTCGGCGATGCGTGCGTGCAACCAGGGGCGCGGCGGCGCCAGAACAACCTTTGGCGTGTCGGCGGGCAAGAGAGCCTGGCCGGGCTCCCGCTGCCAGGAGAGCAGCGACCGTCCCGTCGCGTCGACGACCTCAAGCGCGCGGGTGAGGCGCTGGGTGTCGCCCGGCTCGAGGCGACGCGCCATTTCCGGATCGCGCGACCTAAGGGCTTCATGCAGCTCGCCGGGTTCCGCGTCTCCGGCCATGTCACGCCACCTGTTCCGGATTTCCGCTGGGATCTCCGGCACCGTGGAAAGGCCTCCGAGAAGGGCACGGAAATAGAGGCCCGTTCCGCCGACGATTACCAAGGCGCGATTGTCCTCGTCGGCTTCCTGAAGCACCTGGCGGATGTCGTCGAGCCATGCCGCAACAGAGTAGTTCCGTGCCGCATCGACATGACCGTAGAGACGGTGCGGCGCTCGGACGAGGTCTTCCGCCGGGGGGCGGGCGCTCAGCACGTCGAGGTCCCGATAGACCTGCATGCTGTCCGCGTTCACCACGAGCGCGTCGTGGGCCTCCGCCTGTTTCAGTGCCAGCGCCGACTTGCCGCTTGCCGTGGGCCCGGCTATCAACAGGGCCTGTTTTCTCACCCGAATATCCCCGTTCCTGGAAGGCGGTTCGCCATGTCTCTCGTCGCCACCCTCGTGTCCGCGCCCCAGACCCCGCAACTCGATTCCGACCTTGCCGGGCGCGCGGCCGAAGCACTCGGTGACCTCGCCGTCGGGCCGGTGGAGACGCGCGTGCTCGCCGAAGGCCTGGCTGTCGATCTTTTCTTCGAGGCAAGCGGTGATGGCATGTCGCGCGAGGCGGATACGCGCCTGCGCGAGATCGTCTCTTCCGCGCCCGTCGATGTCCTTGTGCAGAAACACGAGGGGCGACGCAAGCGTCTGCTGATCGCCGACATGGACTCAACCCTGATCGAACAGGAGTGTATCGACGAACTGGCGGCGGCGGTCGGCAAGAAGGATGTGATCGCGGCGATCACCGAACGTGCCATGCGCGGAGAGCTCGAATTCGAGGGAGCCTTGCGAGAGCGGGCCGGAATGCTGGCGGGTCTTCCCGAGACGGTGATTGCCGAGGTTTTGTCGAACCAGATCACACTGACGCCCGGTGCGAAGGCGCTTGTTGCGACCATGAAGGCACATGGCGCCTATTGTGCGCTGGTTTCCGGCGGGTTCACGGCTTTCACAGACGAGATCGCCGCAACGCTCGGCATGGACGAGAACCGGGCGAACACGCTCGAGATCGAAAGCGGTCGTCTTACCGGGCGGGTCGGAGAGCCGATCCTTGGCCGGGCTGCCAAGCGCCAGCGGCTCCAGGAACTGATCGGGGAACTCGGCCTCGATGCGTCCGGCACCATGGCCGTGGGCGATGGCGCGAATGATCTCACCATGATCGAACTGGCGGGCCTGGGGGTTGCCTTTCACGCGAAGCCGGCCGTGGCGGCTGCCGCGGATGCCCGGGTCGACCACGGCAATCTCACGGCGTTGCTTTATTTTCAGGGCTATACGGCGTCGGAAATCCGCAACGCCTGAGATGACGCAAGCCCTCTTTTGGGGAAAAGAAAACGGGCGCGGCGATGGATCGCCGCGCCCGTTTCGTGTTTCGGGCCGATGCTTCAGGTCGGCGGATCAGTCGGTGATCTGCAGTGGAATGAAGCGGACCTCGCCCTGGGCGTTGGAGATCAGGAAGAGGGCCAGGCGACGGTCGCCTTCCTTCAGGTCCTTGACCTTCGCGACGATCTCATCGGGCGTCGCGACGCTCTCCTGCGCGATCTCGACGATCACGTCGCCGGCACTGATGCGCTTTTCGGCGGCCGGGCTGTCGGTGGCGACCTCGGTGACGACGACGCCATTCACGTCCGCACCGATGCTGAACTTCTCGCGAAGTTCGTCCGACATCGGGGCAAGCGTCATGCCGAGAACCTCTGTGGTCGTCTTGGCCGGCGCGGCCTTGTCGTCCGAGCCGTCGGCAGAGGCGATCTTGTCGGCCTCCTCAAGGCGACCAAGGGTGACGTTGAGGTTCACTTCCTCGCCCTTGCGCAGCACGACGACGGAGACTTCCTCACCCACGGGTGTGTCGGCTACCATTCGCGGCAGGTCGTGCATGTCCGGCACCTCGGTGCCGTTGAACTCGATGATGACATCGCCGGCCTCGATCTTGGCGTCCTCGGCCGGGCCGTCCTCGGTGACGCCGGCAACGAGAGCACCGCGCGCGCGGTCCATGCCGAGGCTCTCGGCGATCTCGTCGGTGACTTCCTGGATGCGCACGCCAAGCCAGCCGCGCCGCGTCTCGCCAAACTCGCGCAGCTGCTGAACGACGCGGATCGCCGTGTCCGAGGGGATGGCGAAGCCGATGCCGATGGAGCCGCCGGACGGCGAGATGATCGCGGTGTTGATGCCGATGACCTTGCCTTCACGATTGAAGAGCGGGCCGCCGGAGTTGCCCCGATTGATGGAGGCGTCGGTCTGGATGTAGTTGTCGTAGGGGCCGGAGTTGATGTTCCGGTTCCGCGCGGAGACGATGCCGGTCGTCACCGTTCCGCCGAGGCCGAACGGATTGCCGATGGCCATGACCCACTCACCGACACGCATGGCGTCGGACGAGCCGAACGAGACGGCCGGCAGCGGCGACTCGGGCTCGACCTTGAGCACGGCGATGTCGGTCTTGGGATCGGTTCCCACCACTTCGGCGCTGAGTTTGGACCCGTCCGAGAAATTCACGGTGATCTCGTCGGCACCCTCGATCACGTGATTGTTGGTGACGATGATGCCGTCCGTGCCATCGAGAACGAAACCCGATCCCAGGGACTGGACGCGCCGGGGACGGTCATTGTCACGGTTCTGACGGTTGAAGAACTCGTCGAAGAACTCCTGGAAGGGGGATCCTTCGGGAACCTGCGGGATCGGCACCGAGCGTTGTGCGGTAACGTTCTGGGTGGTGGAGATGTTCACCACCGCATCCAGCAGGGTCTCGGCGAGGTCGGGAATCGATTCCGGTGGCTGCGCGAGTGCGGGGGAGGCGGGAATGGAAATGCTTCCCGCACCCACGAAGCAGGCGAGTGCGCCCGCGAATGCCAGTCGGGACACGCGGCCGAGGCCGCGACGTTTAGGAAGAGCGGTCTGCAACAGGGCCATCGGCCGTTGTCCTCCATCTGATGGGCGGCTTGCCGTCGGCTTCCGTCCGGTGGTTCAGCTTAACGCCGGTGGCCGGGAAGGAGAAACAGCTTCTCCATCCCGGCCACCTGGCTTTCATTCGGTGTCAGCCGCGCACGAACCAGACCAGGCACACGCCGGTCGCAAGAACGGTGAGACCGGCAATTCTCAAGGTCTGGTCGGGAAGATCCTGCATTTGCCGGATCGCCCTCTTCATGGAACCTGGCGCCAGCGCGTAGATCGTTCCCTCGAGCGCCAGCGCCAGGCCAAGAGCGGCCAGCAGGTCCGTCACTGGGCCTGCGACGTCTGTGCCCCGGACTGGGGCAGTGTCGGTTGCCGGGCCGTGTCACCGTCCTGGGCGCCCGGACCAAGCGGGTTGCGGAAGTAACGGAAGAAGTCCGAGTTCGGCGACAGCACCATCGAGGTGCCGCCTTCGTTCAATGCGGAGGAATAGGCCTGCATCGAGCGATAGAAGTCGAAGAACTCCGAGTCCTTTCCGAAGGCTTCCGCGAAGATCCGGTTCCGCTCGGCGTCGCCGTCACCGCGGATCACCTCGGCATCGCGGTTGGCTTCGGCCACGATGACGGTGGCGTCGCGGTCGGCGCGGGAACGGATGCGCTGCGACTGCTCGGCGCCCTGGGCACGGATCTCCGTCGCTTCACGCTGACGCTCGGTCTGCATCCGGCGGAAGATCGCCTCCGAGTTGGTCTGCGGCAGGTCCGCGCGACGGATCTTGACGTCGACGACCTCGATCCCGATTGGAGCCGCCTTCAGTGCGATTTCCTTGCGGATCTCGTCCATGAGCTGTGAGCGGTTGTCACGCACCACCTGGAGGAAGGTTGACCGCCCGAGAACCGAGCGGATGCTGGCGTCCATGAAGGTCGAAAGGCGCTGGTTCGCTTCGGAAACGTTGTTCACCGTCTGGAAGAAGAGAACCGGATTGGTGATCCGGTAACGGGCAAAGGCGTCAACGACCAGCCGCTTCTTGTCCGACAGGATCGGTTCGATGGGCGGCATGTCCAGGTTGAGCACGCGCTTGTCGAAGTAGACGACGTTCTGCACGAACGGGACCTTGAACTTGAGGCCCGGGCCGCGCTCGCTGTCCTTCACCTCGCCAAACTGCAGGACCAGCGCCTGCTGTGTCGGGTTGACGATGTAGAGCGACAGGTAGCCGACGACGGCGACGACCACGAGAAGAATGCCGATAAGGCTGAGGAAACCGTTCTTCATCACTGGTTGCCTCCGGTGCGGGCGTTGCCCTGGTTGCGGTTGAGCTGGTCAAGCGGAAGATAGGGAACCACGCCCGAAGAGCCCGCGGAGTCATCGATGATGATCTTGTTGTTGGCGCCAAGAACCTTTTCGAGGGTCTCAAGATAGAGACGCTGACGGGTCACGTCCGGGGCCTTCTCGTACTCCTCGCGGATCTTCTCGAAACGCTGGGCCTGACCGCTGGCTTCGGCAACCGTCTGCTCACGGTAGGCGTTTGCAGCCTCAAGAATTCGGGCCGCATTGCCTCGTGCTTCCGGCACGATCCGGTTGGCATAGGCCTGCGCCTCGTTCTGGACACGCTCCTGGTCGGCACGGGCAGCCTGAACGTCGCGGAAGGCCTCGATCACCTGCTGCGGCGGATCGACCTTCTGCATCTGCACGTCGGTGACCTCGATGCCGGCGCCATACTGATCAAGTGCCGTCTGCATCAGTTTCATGACGGCGCCCTGGACCTGCTGTTTGTTCTCGGCCAAAACGGAATCGATATTGTTCTCGCCGACAACCTCGCGCATGGCGCTTTCGGCGACGGCCTTCACAGTGCCTTCAGGGTTTTGAATATTGAACAGGAAGTTGGCGACGCCCTCAGGGGTGCTCTGAATGCGCCACTGAACCTTGAAGTCGACGTCGACGATATTCTCGTCGCCGGTCAGCATCAGGCTTTCTTCTGCAACGTCCTGCTTGCCCACCTGGCTGCCGCGCACGGTCTCGCGCATTCCGATGGCAACTTCACGGATACGCTGGACTTGCGGGGTGTATACCGAGCCGATCGGGTATGGCCAGTTGTAGTTCAGGCCCGGGGCTGTCTGGCTCTCGACCTGGCCGAAGACGAGTTCGACGCCGACCTGCCCCTGTTCCACGCGGTAGAAGCCGGTGGCAAGCCAGATCACGCCTGCAACGAGGATTGCCAGTACGACGCCCTTGAAGCCCATGTTTCCGCCGCTGGGCAGAACGGTCTTCAGCTTGTCCTGGCTGCGCTTGAGGAGCTCTTCCAGATCGGGCGGGTTACCGCCACCGCCGCCACCGCCACCGCCGCGTTGCGGGCCGCTGCCCCAGGGACCACCACCGCCGGAACCACCGCCCCATGGGCCGCCGTTTCCGCCGCCTTTCCAGCCACCGCCGTTCTGGTTGCTCCAAGGCATCAACACATCCTTCGTCTGGCCCCGGCCGGCCGGGCCGGGGTCGTTGTCCTGATCGCGCCACTTGGCCTGGCGCGGTTATAGGAAGATTGGCGGGGGGTTTCAATGAAACCCGTTGACGCGCCTCCCGAAGTGGAATTGGCGATTGAGGCCGCGCTTTTCAATGGATCCGGCGGCAAAACACCGCCGGATCCTTTGCGTTTTGGTTACCCGGCGAGCCGTTCGGCGTGCCAGGCGAAGTGTTCCTCGAGAAATGTCGAGATGAAATTGTAGGAATGGTCGTATCCGCCCTGAAGACGAAGCGTCAGGTCGACACCGGCCTCGCGGCAGGCGGCCTCGAGCGCCCAGGGCTTGAGCTGTTCGCTCAGGAAGCCGTCGGAGGTGCCCTGGTCGACAAGGATGTCCGATGACCAGCCGCGCGCCTTCACCAGCGCACAGGCGTCGTGCTCCGCCCATTTTTCGCGGTCCGAGCCGAGATAGGCGCCAAGCGCCTTTTCGCCCCAGGGGCAATCCAGCGGGTTCGTGATCGGAGCGAATGCCGACACCGAGCGGAACAGGTCGGGATGACGCAGGGCCAGCGTCAGCGCGCCATGGCCACCCATGGAATGGCCGGTGATGCCCACCGCGCCTTCCCAGACCGGAAGTTCGCCCGCCACGAGCCGGTAGAGCTCGTCGGTGACATAGGTTTCCATGTTGAAATGCGGTGCCCAGGGCGTCTCGGTCGCATCGACGTAAAAGCCCGCGCCCTGACCCAGGTCATAGGCCTCGTCATTGGCCACATCGTCACCGCGCGGACTGGTGTCGGGGGCAATGACGATCAGTCCGTACATGGAGGCAAGCCGCTGATAGCCGGCCTTGTCGGTTGCGTTCTGCCAGGTGCACGTCAGGCCCGACAGGTAGAAGAGTGTCGGGCAGGCTTCTCCGCGAAGCGCTTCCCGCGGAAGATAGGCGGCGAATTCCATGTCGGTGCCGGTCGCCGTGGAGGCGTGACGATAGACACGCTGCTCGCCACCGAAGGAGCGGGACGTGGAAACAAGGGTAAGGGTCATGGAGAGGCTGGCTCCTTGGCCATGGAAAGGGACGCGGCGCATTGCCGCCGCATGTCGATATGGGGAATGCCGTCCTCGTCATAGACGTCGCTGACGGTCATGAAGCCGAAACGGGCGTAGAATTCGCGCAGATGTGCCTGGGCGGCAAGATGAATGTCCGCTTGAGGAAACGCGCGCGAACATTCCGCGATGCCAAGCTCCAGAAGCGTCGCGCCGAGGCCGGTCCCGCGCCAGGCCGGTGCGGTGACGATACGGCCGAGATGACAGTGGCCGTCGCCCTCAGGTGGCGGCAGCGGCGCGAACAGGCGCAGGCAGGCGGCAAGGTTCCCGCTTTCCTCCTCCTCGACGAGAAGGTGAAGGGCGTCCGGATCCCGGCCGTCGATTTCGGGGTAGGCGCATTCCTGCTCGACCACGAAGACGTCGACCCTCAGCCGCAAAAGGGCGTGAAGGCGATAGACGTCGACGTCGGCGAAATCGCACCAGAGCGTGCGCAAGGCGGGCCGTCCGGCCCGTGTCGCCGGCGGCGGATCAATCCGGCGAAGCATTACTCGCCCGCCGATCCTGCGCCGGCTCCCGACTGAAGGGCCGCGACCTGCGCCTCCAGCCGTTCGATCATCTCGCCGGTGCGGTCGTGGTTGTCTTTCAGCGCCTTGAGGGAAGAGGCAATGAGCGTGAGCTCGCTCGACAGGTCTCCGTCGGTCGGGCTTTCACCGACACCATGGAGCAGCCAGGTCGGGCTCACGGCCAGGAAGCCGGCCAGCATGGTCAGCCGGTTGGCCCGCGGCTCGGTGCGTCCGGTTTCCCAGCCGGTGACCGTTTCCGTCTTCACGCCGAGACGGCGGGCAAGCTGCGCGCCGCTCAGTCCGACCGCCTCGCGGGCCCGCCGGATGCGGCCTCCCAGCGTGTCGCGATCACGTGCTTCCGACCACAGTGTCTGTTCCGTCATGGCAACGACCTCCCTTGCCGGCATTCGGCGTGTGGCTGACGCGCCGGCGGTGGGGCCGGCGCGTCCTTCATGATTGCATCCGTGCGTCAGAAGGTGACGACGGAGCGGATCGACTTGCCCTCGTGCATCAGGTCGAAGGCGGTGTTGATCTCGTCGAGCGGCATGGTGTGGGTGATCATGCTGTCGATATCGATCTTGCCGTCCATGTACCAGTCGACGATCTTCGGCACGTCCGTGCGCCCGCGTGCGCCGCCGAAGGCGGACCCGCGCCAGGAGCGGCCGGTGACGAGCTGGAACGGGCGGGTCGAGATCTCCTGACCGGCGCCGGCGACGCCGATGATGATGGATTCACCCCATCCCTTGTGCGCGCACTCGAGGGCCTGACGCATGGTGTCGGTACGGCCGATGCACTCGAAGGAGTAGTCGGCTCCGCCCTTGGTGAGGTCGACCAGATAGGGAACCAGGTCGCCTTCCACCTCGAGCGGATTGACGAAGTGGGTCATGCCGTAGCGCTCACCCAGTTCCTTCTTGGACGGGTTGATGTCGACGCCGATGATCATGTTGGCGCCGACCATGCGCGCGCCCTGGATCACGTTGAGGCCGATGCCGCCGAGACCGAACACGACGACATTCGCGCCCGGTTCCACCTTGGCGGTGTTCACCACCGCGCCGATGCCCGTGGTCACGCCGCAGCCGATGTAGCAGATCTTGTCGAACGGAGCATCCGGGCGGACCTTGGCCAGGGCGATCTCGGGCAGGACCGTGTAGTTCGCGAAAGTCGAGGTGCCCATGTAGTGGAACACCTTCTCGCCGTTGATCGAGAAGCGGGACGTGCCGTCGGGCATCACGCCCGCGCCCTGTGTCGTGCGAATCTTCTGACACAGGTTCGTCTTCGGATTGAGGCAGTATTCGCACTCGCGGCACTCGGGCGTGTAGAGCGGAATGACATGGTCGCCCGGTTTCAGCGAGGTGACACCCTTGCCGACCTCGACGACGACGCCGGCGCCCTCATGGCCCAGAATGGCAGGGAAGATACCTTCCGGATCATCGCCGGAGAGGGTGAAGGCATCGGTGTGGCACACACCGGTTGCCTTGATCTCGACGAGCACCTCGAAAGCCTTGGGGCCCTCGAGCTGCACGGTTTCGATGGTGAGCGGCTGGCCGGCCTTGTGGGCGATTGCGGCACGAACGTCCATGGGAAGAAAACCTCCGGGGGTGGAAATGCGAAAGCGGGCGGAACGCGACGGCAGTGGCCGCGAACCGTTTGGCCGATCCTAGGATAAGGAAGGTGTCCGGCGAAAGTGGGCAGGCGACCTGAGACAGCGATTGTGCGACAGGCTCGACAGGTTTTTTGTCGCAGAGGCGTGTCAGGCCGATGGTCTGCGCCGATAAGTGAGGAAGGTGACGTCGGCACTGTCCTTTTCCCCGCGTTCCGGCGTTTCCCGGGCGGTTTCCAGCCACAGGGCAGGATCGACCACGGGGAAGCGGGTATCGCCTGCGGGGGACGCATGGACGCGGGTGATCTCGAGGCGATCCGCCATGTCCATGGTTGCGGCGTAGATTTCGCCTCCGCCGATCACCATCACCGCATCCTTGCCCGCGTCGGTCGCGACCTGTCGTGCAGTCTCGAGGCCGGCCTTGAGCGAGGCGGCGACGTGAACGCCCTCGTGTGAAAAGCCCGAATCCCGTGTGACCACGATATTGGTGCGGCCGGGAAGCGGCCGGCCGATGGACACGAAGGTCTTGCGCCCCATGAGAACCGGATGGCCGGTCGTCAGTCGCTTGAAGCGTTTCAGGTCGCTCGACAGCCGCCAGGGCATGTCGCCCTCGGAGCCGATCACCCCGTTCTCGCCAACGGCGGCGACGAGAACGACCTCCGGTGCGGGGAGCTGCTGTTCGCGTGTGTCGGACATTCCTGTTTTCTCCTCGCAGGCCGTGTCTTTTCCTAAACCGCCGTGCGTCAAATGAAAACGGCCCGCGTGTGCGGGCCGTTTCCTGTCCTGTTGAAACCCTGGTCGGGAGAGTGAGCTCCCTTGTCGACGAGGGCGCCCTTCTTGATCCCCCGCGCGTGGTCTTGCCACGCGCCAGTGGCGATGCCTGGATCAAGAGGGCGTTTCGCCCGAAGGCTTGGTCGCGCTCCTTGTCGACAAGGGCGCCCTTCTTGATCCCCCGCGCGTGGTCTTGCCACGCGCCAGTGGCGATGCCTGGATCAAGAGGGCGTTTCGCCCGAAGGCTTAGTTGCGCTCTTTGTCGACAAGGGCGCCCTTCTTGATCCACGGCATCATGCCGCGCAGCTTCTCGCCGACTTCCTCGATCTGGTGGGAGTCGTTGAGGCGGCGGGTGCCCTTGAAGCGGGCCTGGCCGGCCTTGCATTCCTGCATCCACTCGGACGTGAAGCGGCCGGTCTGGATGTCGGTGAGGATGCGCTTCATCTCGGCCTTGGTGTCGGGCGTGATGACGCGCGGGCCGGACATGTACTCGCCCCACTCGGCGGTGTTGGAGATCGAGTAGTTCATGTTGGCGATGCCGCCCTCGTAGATGAGGTCGACGATGAGCTTCACCTCATGCAGGCACTCGAAGTAGGCCATCTCGGGGGCGTAGCCCGCCTCGACCAGAGTCTCGAAGCCGGCGCGGATCAGCTCCACGAGGCCGCCGCAAAGCACTGCCTGCTCGCCGAAGAGGTCGGTCTCACACTCTTCCTTGAACGTGGTCTCGATGATGCCAGAACGGCCGCCACCGACGCCCGAGGCGTAGGCGAGGGCGAGGTCGAGGGCGTTGCCCGAGGCATCCTGGTGGACGGCCACGAGGCAGGGCACGCCGCCGCCGCGCTCGTACTCGCCGCGCACGGTGTGGCCGGGGCCCTTCGGAGCGATCATCATGACGTCGACGGTGGCCTTCGCCTCGATGAGGCCGAAGTGCACGTTGAGGCCGTGGGCGAAGGCGATCGCGGCGCCGTCACGGATGTTGTCGGCGATATGGTCCTTGTAGATGTCGGCCTGGAGCTCGTCCGGGGTGGCCATCATCATCAGGTCGGCCCAGCCGGCGGCCTCGGCGACGCTCATGACCTTGAGGCCGTCGGCCTCGACCTTCTTGGCCGTCGTGGAGCCCGGACGCAGGGCGACGACCACCTCGGCCACGCCGCTGTCCTTGAGGTTCAGCGCATGGGCGCGGCCCTGGCTGCCGTAGCCGATCACGGCGACCTTCTTGGACTTGATGAGGTTCAGATCGGCGTCGCGATCGTAGTAAACGCGCATGGGGATCTCCCTTGGTTCTTGCGGTCTTGCAGTCGTGCCGGAAAAGACCGGCGGGTCACGTCCGGGCGGGCTCTTTCGTGTGTCCCGCTCCGTCGGATGGGTGAAGCGTCAGGAACTGATCGATGGCGCAACGCGCCCTGGCGCTGAAGTCCGGTTCCGCGACTTCGGGCGCTTCGCCCAGAAGCCAGCGGTTGTGGGCATCGCGCACGATAAGCCCGTAGAGTGTGCGGTAGGCGTCGGTCGTATCGTCGCAGGCGATGTGCCCCTGCCTGCGGCCCGCCTCCAGCAGCACGCGGGCACGGGTGGCGATGCGCTCGCGGCCGCGCTCGAGAAGCAGGCGACCGAGAGGGGCGCCCTCGCGGCTTGCATGTGAAATGGCCAGCCGGTTGAGCGCCAGTGAGGTGTCTCCGGCGAGCACGGTCAGCAGATCCTCCGCGAAGCTGACGAGCCTGTCGCGAAACTCCTCCGCGCTCAACCGTCCGCCGCGTTCGCCTGGTACCCGCACCTTGGACGCCAGATGGGCGACAATGGCGGCGAGTAGGCCGTCGCGGTCGCCGAACCACTTGTAGAGGCTTTCCTTGGAGCAGTTGGCCGCACGGGCGAGGGCTGCCGTCGTCAGCGCCTTCTCGCCTCCTTCCACGACCAGACGCAGAGCCGAGGCAAGCACCTCGTTCTGGCGGTCGTTGAATTCCTCCGGGGCGGGAGTGTCGGTCATCGGTCTCGGGGGCGGAGTGTCTGATTGAGGTGTTTGATTTCTGTGAGCCGCATGTCTCGGAGCGGTTCGGCCAGATGCGTACCGTACCGTACGGTTCGCCGGCACAATGGCCCGGAAGGCTGCCGCCGTCAAGCGGGAAAGGGGGATGTAGTACCGCGCTAATACCACCGAAAACCGTGTCGCTGCTACCGTCCGTTTCTGTTGGCCACCGCCTCTCGCGCGGGATGGCGAGCGTGTGACTGTTCGGGAGGGAAAACATGAGTGCGAAGAAGATCCTGATGATCACCGGTGACTTCACCGAGGACTATGAGACCATGGTGCCGTTTCAGACGCTGCTTGCCGTCGGGCACAGCGTCCACGCCGTCTGCCCGGGCAAGAAAAAGGGGGATAGCGTCGCGACGGCGATCCACGATTTCGAGGGTGACCAGACCTACACCGAAAAACGGGGGCACAATTTTGCGCTCAATGCGACATTCGCCGAGGTTGATCCGAGCGACTATGACGCGCTGGTGATTCCGGGTGGCCGCGCGCCGGAGTACCTGCGTCTCGATCCGCAGGTGATCGCGGCCGTGAAGCATTTCTTCGAGGCCGGCAAGCCCGTCGCCGCAATCTGCCACGGCGCGCAACTCCTGGCCGCTGCAGGGGTTATCGATGGGCGCAAGGTGTCCGCGTATCCGGCCTGCCGTCCTGAGGTGGAACTGGCGGGCGGCACCTACGCGGATATTGCCATTGACGGCGCGGTCACGGACGGCAAGCTGGTGACGGCGCCTGCATGGCCGGCCCATCCCGCATGGCTTTCGCAGTTCATGGCGGTGCTTGCTGCCTGAACGGCATGTCCTCGTGCGGGCCCGGTGTTGTGTCGGGCCCGCGCTGTGCCGGTTTCGACGGCAGCCTTGCTGGCTTAGTCAAGGGGAGGAACAGACCATGTGCAAGCTCTTCATCGAGGCGGATCCGGCCTTGTGGGACAGCACGACGCGGTCCCTGCGCATTGAGCGGATGGTCACCAGCGTCCGGCTGGAAAATTTTTTCTGGGCGATCCTTGAGGAGATCGCCGCGCGCGACGGCATGAATCTCGTCCAGTTGATAACCCGCCTGCATGGCGAGTCCATCGAGGCGGGGCATGATCTTGGAAACTTCGCCTCGTTCCTGCGGGTCTGCTGCGGTCGCTACCAGGCCCTGCAGTTGAGCGGTGATATCCCGGGCGATCTGGAAACGCCGATCGCCACTCTCGACAGCGCAAGAATCCTCGACAAGGAGCGTAACCGCGCTGCCGCCGCGAGGCCCGCTCACGGCAGCGAATTGACCGTAGTCAGGTCAGCCGCCGGCTAGAGAAACAACTCGCCACTGGCGATGACAACGGCCTGGCCGCCGATGCGCACGGCCTTGAGATTGCCGGCGTGAATATCGATCTCCAGGTCGATCATCGAGGGCCGGCCCATGTCCACGCCCTGCTCGATACGCAGGTAGTGGGTGCCGTCGGTCGGCTTGTCGAAGTGGCGCACGACGCCGGCAAAGGCCGCCACCGCCGCGCCGGTCGCCGGATCCTCGCTGATGCCCATGGCCGGGGAGAACATGCGCGCGGAAAACGTGCTTTCGCTCGAGGTGGTCTGCCGGCAGTAGACATAGGCCGAGCCGAGCCCGCCAAATCCTTCGTCCCACTGGCGCCCCGCGCGGGGAGCCGCGCGTGACAGCGTCGAGAGGTCGGCAACCGGCACGAAGGCGAAGGGAACGCCAGCCTCATAAGCAGTGGGGCGGTGGTTCTCGAAGCCGATCTCCGACGGTTCCAGTCCGAGGGCTGCGGCGATCACGTCCTTGTCGCCCAGCGGATCTGCGGGCCGGGCAAGTTTCGGCACGTCGAACTCTGCAAAGCCCGCGGCCCCCGGTTTCAGCACGACGCCGCAGCGCACCTTGCCGACGGCTTCCTCGAGGACGACCATCGCGTTCTGATCCTCCTCGATCTCGCCGAACCGTTCGCGCGCCAGCAGGATCGCGGTGCCGACGGTGGGATGTCCCGCGAAGGGCAGCTCCTTTGCGGGGGTGAAGATGCGCAGCTTCGCGGAGTGGGTCGGCGTCTCGGGCGGCAGCACGAACACGGTTTCCGACAGGTTGAACTCACGGGCAATCGCCTGCATCCGCGCGTCCGACAGGCCCTCGCCGTCCAGGACGACCGCCAGCGGGTTGCCGGCAAGCGCCTGATTGGTGAAGACGTCGAGGATGAAATAGCGGCGTCCCATCGTGTCGTTCCCTCGCAATGTCAGGTGAATCGTGCGCTCTTGAGGCGCGTGTCGGTGTCGCGGAAGGTCCAGACTTTGGCATGGCGCGCGCATCAATACCAGCGCGGGTCGGGTCGCGTGCCCCTGCAAGCCTTAACGAAACCTTGATCGCGCTCGACGGACCCGCGCCTGCAATCCGGGAACAGGGGCGGTGCGTACAAACCGGTCATGACACAGTCCATGAAAAGCTTTGCCCCAGGGGGGCTTGCCCTCGTTGTCGGCGGAACCGGCGGCATCGGTTCCGCCCTCGTGTCCGCTCTCGAAACCGCGTCGGCTTTCAAGCGTGTCGTGAGCCTGTCGCGGACCACGCAACCGGCACTGGATATCGTCGACGAGGGATCGGTTGCATGTGCGGCGGACCACGTCGCCGCGCTGGTGGGGGGAGGCATGCCGCTTCGACTGCTTGTCGACGCGACGGGTATTCTTTCCGATGGGGCCATGCAGCCGGAAAAGGCGCTGCGCCAGATCGATCACGAGGCCATGGCGCGCTCTTTCGCGGTCAACGCCATCGGACCGGCGCTTCTGCTCAAGCATTTTCTCCCGCTCATGCCGCGCGAGGGCAAGTCGGTTTTCGCGACCTTGTCCGCCAAGGTCGGCAGTATCGGTGACAACAGGCTTGGAGGCTGGGTCAGCTATCGCGCGTCCAAGGCAGCGTTGAACCAGATCGTCCGCACGGCCTCGATCGAGGTTGCCCGTCGCTGGCCGGAGCATGTCGTTCTTGCCCTTCATCCAGGCACCGTCGAGACCCGCCTTTCGCGTCCGTTCGCGCGGACGGGGCTCGAGGTGCAGTCACCGGAGGTCGCGGCAGACCGCCTGCTTTGCGTTATCGATGCGGCCGGCCCGCAAGATACGGGGGCTTTCCTGAACTATCGGGGCGAGCGCCTGCCCTGGTAGGCAGTTGTCCGTGTCTTGCGAGGCCATGCGAAGCCTGCCAGATTGCGCGCCATGTCACAGGCTGCTTCCTCCACCTTGCGGGTGTCCGCATTTTATCTCTTTGTCCCGCTTGATGATTTTCAGGCAATGCGGGACCCCTTGCTTGCGGTCGCGGAGGCGGCCGGCGTGCGGGGCTCCATCCTTCTGGCTGCCGAAGGCGTCAACGGAACGATCGCCGGCAGCGATGACGGCGTGGAAACGGTGCTCGCACATCTGCGCCGCGATCCGCGCCTGGCGGATCTGAGCGAGAAAAACGCCCGCGCGGAGCGAATGCCCTTCGGGCGGCTGAAGGTGCGTCTCAAGCGCGAGATCGTCAGCCTTGGCGTGGAGAGCGTGGACCCGCGCCGCCGCGTCGGTGCCTATGTGGCGCCGCAGGACTGGAATGCGCTCATCAGCGATCCGGACGTGGTGGTGGTCGACACCCGCAATGACTACGAGATTGCCTTCGGTTCCTTCGAAGGCGCGCTTTCGCCGGAAACCAGAACCTTCAGGAGTTTCCCGGAGTGGGTGCGCGGGCAACGCGAAGCCGGACGCGCGAAAAAGGTTGCCATGTTCTGCACGGGCGGAATTCGTTGCGAAAAGGCGACGAGCTTCCTTCTCGATGAGGGGTTCGAGGACGTCTATCACCTCGACGGCGGCATACTGAACTATCTGGAGAAGGTGCCCCGGGAGGAAAGCCTCTGGCACGGCGACTGCTTTGTCTTCGATGAGCGCGTCGCGGTCGATCACGATCTCCGAGCGACCTGGGGCGAGGGCGCGCCGGAGGAGGCCCGCGAGGTTCTCCCCGACGATCTCTATGCGCGGACGGAGCCCGGCGAGCCGTCGTCGTCGGATGGCGTCAAAGCTTGAAGCGATGCGGCGGCAGACCGCGCGCGGCGCCAGGCTGAAACAGGAACACGTGCCCGCTTTGGGGGTAGGCGCTCAGCAGTGCCTCGTCATTGAGCGGGCGCAGTGACGTGACGGCGATGGCATCGAGGTGAGGGCCGCAGAAACAGGTCATCGTGGGGCGTGGCACAGGCATGTCGATGCGCTCGACAAGCTGTCCGTCTCGGTCGAAACGGTTCACCACTCCGGCGGAAACGCCTGCCGACCAGTAATGACCGTTCGCATCCACGGTGCCGCCATCCGGGCGCCCCGTTTCATTGGTGAGCTGGACGAACGTGCGGCGGTTCGACATGTCACCGCTTGCGGGATTGAAATCATAGGCGTCGATCCGCCCTGGTCGGCTGTCGGCGTGATACATGGTCCGCCCGTCGGGTGACCACGCAAGTCCGTTCGAGATGGTGAGTTCGCCCACGAGACGGTCCGTTTCGCCGGACGCGGTCACCCGGTAAAGCGCTCCAATGGGTTCGCGCGTCGGCCTGTCATCCATTGTCCCGACATAGAAGGCGCCGTCCGGACCGACCTTGCCGTCGTTCGTGCGGGTTCTCTCATCATCCGCCTCGATCTCCGCAAGCGTGTCGAGGATCTCGCGGCTCTCGAGGTCATAGGTCACCACGCGGTCCCGCAGGGCAACCACGAGAACGTTGTCGCGAGTGGTCAGGCCGAAGGAGCCGACTGTCGAGGGAAACGTCCAGCTTCGTTCCTCACCGGTTTCCCAGTCTCGGGCGTGGATCGCCTTTCCAAGGATGTCGCACCAGTAGAAGCGGTTTGCGTTCGGGTCCCAAAGGGCGCCCTCGGCGAGGTCCGACCGCGTGTCGGACAGCTTTTCCACGGATTGCGGCATGGCCGGCTCCCTCGCGTCAGTGGCGCGGCGCCACCTTGGCCGCAACCGGGGCGCAGCCTGACGGAAGGCATGAGTGAAATCAAGCTACTTGGGGATGGTGCCAGGGAGGCGGTCAGGCGCTGCGCAGCCTGGTCGCGGTGGTCCGGGTCCGGCTCGCGGCGCGTCCCCGAAGCAGGGACGCGACCAGAGCATCCAGCCCCGCCAGCGTGTCCGGCTTGGTAAGCACGGCATCGGCGCCCGCCGCGCTTGCTTCCTCGGCCAGCTCCTCGTCCACGGCGCTCGTCATGACCATGATCGCCGTGTCACGAAAGCGCTCGATGGAGCGAATGACGCGCAGCAGCTCGATACCGGACATGTCCGGCATGTTGACGTCGATCAGAATGAGATCGGGAGACGACGCACGCTGGCTGGTCTCGTTCTGGGATCGCAGGAAGTCGAGTGCCACCGCCGGCCCGCGGCAAATGCTCAGGTCGACGGGTGCCCCTTCGTCGGAGGCCCGTGTCAGCGAGCGTCGCAGCAGCCACAGGTCGTCCGGGTCATCGTCTATGACGACAACGCGGGTCGAGCAGCGGGACGCCGTGCCCGTCGCCTCGATCTCTCCGGCTCTCTTTGCAAGGTGCATCTCGCTCATGAGGCCGGATTGTATCAGTAAATGTGTCAATAATCCATTGCGTGGGCCGCATCGCCCGTGAACCAGGCTGTCGCAGGGTCAGTCGCCGGTGATGGGAAAGGCCGTCTTGCGGGACACGGTCCGGATGGCAAAGGACGACCGCATCCGGGAGACGCCGGGCAGGCGTGTGAGGTGGTCGCGATGGATGCGCTCGAAGTCCACCGGGTCCGCCGCGGCGATGCGCAACAGGTAGTCCGCGTCCCCCGCCATCAGGTAGCATTCCATGATTTCCTGCGAGCGGGCAACCGCATCCTCGAAACGGCTCAGCGCCTCGCTGGTCTGGGCGGTGAGCGAAATCTCCACGAAGATTTCCAGGCTGCGGCCGATGCGACTCTGGTCGAGCAGGGCGACATAGCTGTCGATGACGCCGCTTTCCTCCAGCGCCCTGACCCTTCTCAGGCAGGCGGACGGGGAAAGGCCGACCTTTTCCGCCAGATCGGCATTGGCGATGCGGCCGTCCCGCTGGAGTTCGTTGAGGATGTGTCGGTCGATGCGGTCGAAGGTCATCATGTGGCTTCCTTTCGGCCCGCCGGGCTCGTTTGCTCAAGCTCCGCATCATATTGCGTTATTGAATCCTGTCACGCTTGATAATTGCGTCAAAGGGAGAACGTAAGGCCTCTTTGCAAGCATATTCGACAGGGGTCGGTATAAACTTGCATGATGGGGCCAAAGAACCAGAGGGGCCCGAAAATGGAGGTTAAGATGAAGATTGGCGTGCCCAAGGAAATCAAGAACCACGAGTATCGTGTGGGGCTGACCCCCGACAGTGTGCGGGAACTGGTGGCTCATGGTCACGAAGTCGTGGTGGAAACCGGGGCGGGCGCCGGCATCGGTGCCCTGGACGACGATTACGAGGCGGCCGGCGCTTCGATCCTTTCCGATGCGGCTTCCGTTTTTTCTGCTGCGACCATGATCGTGAAGGTGAAGGAGCCGCAGGCCATCGAGCGGGCAATGTTGCGTCCGCATCACATTCTCTTCACCTATCTGCACCTTGCGCCTGATCCGGACCAGACGCGCGATCTTCTGAACTCGGGTGCGACCTGCATTGCCTATGAAACGGTAACGGATGCACGTGGCGGCCTGCCTCTCCTGGCTCCCATGTCGCAGGTGGCCGGCCGGCTTTCGATCCAGGCGGGCGCGACCGCGCTGGAAAAATCCCACGGTGGCGCGGGCATGTTGCTCGGCGGTGTTCCCGGCGTTGCTCCCGCGCGGGTCGTGGTGATCGGCGGCGGCGTCGTTGGTGCCCATGCTATCACGATGGCGCTGGGCCTTGGGGCCGACGTGACGGTTCTCGACCGCTCCATCGATGTTCTCGGAGGGCTTTCGGCACGCTTCGGTCCGGCGCTTCGTACGGTCTACTCGACACGGTCGGCGGTCGAGCAGTATGTGCTGGATGCGGACCTGGTGATCGGTGCCGTGCTTGTTCCAGGTGCCGCCGCGCCCAAGCTCGTCACGGCGGACCATGTGCGGCGCATGAAGGCGGGCTCGGTGCTCGTCGACGTGGCGATCGACCAGGGGGGCTGCTTCGAGACCTCGCACCCGACCACCCATGCGGAGCCGACCTATGTGGTCGACGACGTGGTGCACTATTGCGTCGCCAACATGCCGGGTGGCGTGCCGCGCACCTCGACCCATGCGCTCAACAACGCGACGCTCCCCTTCGCGCTCGCGCTTGCCGACATGGGTGTCGAGGCGGCCCTTGAAGCCAATCCTCACCTGATGAACGGTCTCAACGTCGCGGGCGGTCACCTGACCTGCAAGGCGGCTGCAGAGGCGCTTGGCCTGCCGTTCGTCGATCCGGCTGCCGCCCTGGCCGGCAAGGTTCCCGCCGCCGCCTGACGAGGGTCGCGGCCTTTGAAACGCGAAAAGCCGGCCGGGTTTCCCCGGCCGGCTTTTCTGTTTCGATACGTCAGTTGCGTCTTACGGGCAGGCGACGCGGTAGCGGCGACCGTAGCGGTCGCGGGCGACGCAGTTCTTCGGCGTCGTCGCGGATCCGACGGCCGCGCCGCCGAGACCGCCGATGGCACCGCCCACGAGCGCGCCGCCGACATCGCCGGTGGCGGCGGCACCGATGGCCGCGCCGGTCGCGGCGCCAAGGCCGCCGCCGACGAGCGTGCGATCACGTTGGCTGTCCGACTGGCAGGCCGCGAGCGCGAGTCCCGCGCAGGAAATGAGAAGGATCTTGTACATGTCTGTGCCTCCGGTTTGGACATCCAGCGGTTGCGCCCGGCGGCAGGGCCTCCGGGCGCCTGGGGGGAGCGTCGCCGCTTACGGGCAGACGACGCGGTAACGGCGACCGTAGCGGTCGCGGGCAACGCAGTTCTTCGGGGTGGTCGCCGAGCCGACCATGGCACCGCCGACACCGCCGATCACGCCGCCGACGAGGGCTCCGCCGACATCGCCGGTCGCGGCACCACCGATGATGGCTCCGGTCGCGGCGCCAAGGCCGCCGCCCACAAGCGTGCGATCACGCTGGCTGTCCGACTGACATGCCGCAAGCAGGAGCGCGGCGCCACCAACAACAACGAACCTCAACATGTTTTTCTTCCTCGCATTTCGCCAAAGTTCCGAACTGTCTTCCGGTCGGACCGACCGGCGGGTGGCGCGGCAAACGCTTGATCTCTGCCCCCCCGACCTTTTTATCTGACCATCAAAAACGGCACCAGTCTAGCAATGGTCGTGGATCGGTATGTGACACAGATCATTGGTTCGCTGTTCCTTTCGCGCCATCGCCCGGACAGGCGACATGCTCAGGGGGACGCAGGGGACACGCGGTCCAGCAGGCCCAGGGTCGAGGAATCACGACCGCTTGCGGTCTGGCGTCCCTCCACCATCGGCAGAAGCTCCGCGGCAAGCACCTTGCCGAGCTCCACACCCCACTGATCAAACGAATTGATCCCCCAGATGGTTCCTTCAACGAACACCCGATGTTCGTAAAGCGCCACCAGACGACCGAGCGTGAAGGGCGTCAGTTTCTCGTGGAGGATGGTGATCGAGGGGCGGTTGCCGGGAAATGTCTTGTGCGGCGCGAGCCTGCGCACGGTTTCCGCGTCATGGCCTTCCTCTTCCAGAAGCGCGCGGGCCTCGTCCGGCGTGCGCCCGTTCATGAGCGCTTCCGACTGGGCGAGACAGTTGGCGATCAGAAGCGAATGATGGTGCGCGAGGTCCCGTTCGTGGCCCCGCGCCGCGAGGATGAACTCGCACGGGACGACCGTCATGCCCTGATGCAGGAGCTGGTAGAAGGCGTGCTGGCCGTTGGTGCCCGGCTCGCCCCAGACGACGGGACCGGTTTCGCCCGCAACGGGACTGCCGTCCAGGGTCACGCGCTTGCCGTTCGATTCCATGTCGAGCTGCTGAAGATAGGCGGGCAGGCGGGCGAGGCGCTGGTCATAGGGCAGGACGGCCCGCGAGGCGTGATCGAGACCGTTGCGGTGCCAGATGCCCGCCAGCCCGAGGAGAACGGGAAGGTTCTCCTCCAGCGGCGTGTCGCGGAAGTGCACATCCATTGCATGCGCGCCGTCGAGGAACGCGAAGAAGTCCTGTGGCCCGACGGCGATCATCACGGGCAGGCCGATGGCAGACCACACGGAATAGCGGCCGCCGACCCAGTCCCAGAAGCCGAACACCCGGGCCTCGTCGATGCCGAAGGCCGCGACCTTGTCGAGGGCCGTGGAGACGGCCGCGAAATGGTCTCCGACCGCGTCCTCGCCAAGCGCACCGGCGATCCAACGTCGTGCGGTTTCGGCATTGGTCATGGTCTCGATGGTCGTGAAGGTCTTGGAGGCAACGATGAACAGGGTGGTCACCGGATCGAGTCCCTTCAGCGTGTCCGCGATGTGGGCCCCGTCGACATTCGAGACATAGTGCAGCTTCGGCCCGTCGGCATAGGGGGCGAGCGCCTGGGTCACCATGGCGGGGCCAAGGTCCGAACCGCCGATGCCGATGTTCACGACGTCGGTGAAGCGCTCTCCCGTATGTCCGGTGATGTCCCCTTCGCGCACGTCGTCGGCGAAATGGGCCATCCGCTCGAGCACGTCGCGCACCTCGGGCATGACGTCCGTGCCGTCCACATCCAGGCGTCCGCCGGACCGGTCGCGCAGGGCCACATGGAGCACCGCCCGGTTCTCGGTCGCATTGATCGGCTGTCCGGCGAACATGGCCGCGCGCCGCTCCTCCAGCCCGCGCGTGCGGGCGAAGCCGGCAAGCTCGTTCAGGACCTCGCGGGTCCATTGCACCTTGGAGAGATCGAGCAGCAGGTCGTCCAGCGTGAAGCTCAGGGACTCGAAACGCGCGGGATCGGTGCGAAACAGCTCCCTGAGCCCCGTGTCGCGCATCTCGCATGCCTTGCGCTTCAGGTCGGGCGGCAGGACATCCTGCATCATGGGGCTCCTCCGTTCATGTGAACACACCCTGGGTCAGAAGGCTCGTGCAGTACCAGCCATAGGCAATCAGCAGCGGCACCCCGGCAAGGCGCGGAAGTTTCGCGGTCGCGGCGACGAGGACGGCAAGCACCAGCGTCGCTGCAGCCATGACCGGTATGTCGTGCCGGATCATTGCGGCGGAAAAGGGAAGTGGTGCCACGAGGGACGTCAGGCCGAGGATGCCGAGAATGTTGAAGAGGTTCGACCCGAGCACGTTTCCTATGGCGATCTCCGGCTGTCGACGCAGTGCGGCGGCAATCGATGTTGCGAGTTCCGGCAGGCTTGTGCCCACTGCCACGACGCTCAGCCCGATCACTGCATCCGAAACGCCAAGCGTTGCGGCCATGCTCCGAGCTCCTTCCACCAGGCAGTCGGCACCGAAAACAAGCGCCAGAAGGCCCAGCCCCGAGAAGACGCCCGCGCGCCAAAGAGGAGCCGGCGGAATGTCTGTACCCGGTATTTTGGCCTGGTCTCGCGAGGTACGCGCGCACACGACGAGATAGAGCGCCAGGGCGAGGACGAAGGCGAGGCCGACAATTGGTGACAACCCCCCGGAAAATGCCACGCCCGTGAGAGCTGCCGTTGCCGCAAGCATCGCCACCGTGTCGCGCATGATTCCCGGGATGCGTGTCGGCATGGGCGCAAGCACCATGGCAATTCCCAGGATCAGCAGAATGTTGGCCGTGTTGGAGCCGACCACATTGCCCACCGCGATGTCGGGAAGATCGGCCAAGCCTGCCTCGACGGATACCAGAAGTTCGGGCAGGGACGTGCCGAAACCGACAATGGTCAGGCCAACGAAGAGTGGGGGCAGGCGCAGCCGCGTGGCGAGCATCAGCGCGCCGCGCACGAGGGCGTCGCCGCCGGCAACGAGAAGGGCAAGGCCCAAGGCGACAAGCCCGGTGTCCATGAGCATGGCAAGGGTCCGGCGTCTCCGGCGAATCTCGCCGGAAATGGCAAAAGAGGTCTGGAACAAGCGCCCGGCGACGCCGATGCCCGAGGATCAGGTATCCGTTTCGAAACCTTGCGTCGCCCGATTGGTCGCCAGGGCCTGCTCGCCTGCTATCGCCGTGCGGGTGAGATACCAGCAGGCTGCGACCGCGAGGGGGGCGACAAGCGCCGCCAGGATGGCGGTCGCGACCGGACCGAGCGCGAAGAAGCCCTGAAGGGCCCACAGAACACCGAACGCCATCGTCGCGATTTCGCCGAAAAACAGTGCGAGCGCGGAAACGAGGATGATCGTTGCGGAGAAACCGATGCGCTGTATGCGCGTATCGGCGGGAACCGCCGCGGACGCGACGGAATGCGAGCCTGGCATTGCCGTGACCCTCGAGAGAAACCGGCAACAGCGCCGGCAGCCTCGCGCAGATGGGAAGCCTGTCCCGGTTGCGCAAGGCCATCACGGTGTGAGTGGCGATTATTTCGATCGCCCGGCTCATGCGTACACTGTCAGCCGAGTGCGGCAGCGGCGCGGGCGCGGGCCTCGATGCCCTCCCAGTCGCCCGATGCGATGGCATCGGCCCCGGCGATCCACGACCCGCCGACGCAGGCGACGTTGGGCAGGGCCAGATAGGATGGCGCGGTCTTTTCGGAGATGCCGCCGGTGGGGCAGAAGCGGGCCGAAGGCAAGGGCGAGGCAAGCGATTTCAGCAAGGCGACGCCGCCGGCCGCCTCGGCCGGGAAGAGCTTCAACCGCTCGTAGCCTGCTTCCAGCAGCCGCATCACCTCCGACGCGGTGGCCGCACCGGGCAGCAAAGGCACCTCGTGACTGGCGGCGGCCGCGATCAGGCGTTCGGTCGCCCCCGGAGAGACGATGAAGGTCGCGCCCGCATCGACCGCCGCCTTGTACTGGGCGTCGTCGAGCACGGTTCCAGCACCCACCATGGCTCCCTCGACCTCGGCGGCCACCGCCCGGATCGCTTCGAGGGCGCGCGGCGTGCGCAGGGTGATCTCGATGGCCGGCAGGCCGCCGGCCACCAGCGCCTTGGCCATGGGCACGGCCCGCGCCGGGTCGTCCACCACGAGAACCGGGATCACCGGGGCTGCGAGCATGACCTCGTCGAGGCGGGCAACATTCTGTGTCATTGCGTATTCATCTCCTGAAACGATGCGGGCGAAGCTCAGCCGAAGGCACCGAAGACATGGGCGCCCTGATCGGCCGGGCCGGCGGTGGCGCGGAAGGCGGCGAAGAGTTCGCGCCCGAGGCCGGTCTGATGCGCGGAAAGGTCCGCCGTGAGCGGCGTGCGCGCGGCGAACTCATCCGCGTCGACAAGCACCTCGAGGCGGCCGGTCCGGGAATCGACCCGGATCATGTCGCCGTCGCGAATGCGGGCAATCGGCCCGCCGTCGACGGCTTCCGGGGTGACATGAATGGCCGCGGGCACCTTGCCCGAGGCGCCAGACATGCGACCGTCGGTGACAAGGGCCACCTTCAGGCCGCGATCCTGGAGCACCCCGAGCGAGGGAGTCAGCTTGTGCAGTTCCGGCATTCCGCAGGCCCTTGGCCCCTGGAAGGGGAGCACGGCCACGAAATCCTCCGAAAGCTCACCGGCCTTGAAGGCGTCCTGCAGGGCCTCCTGGGACATGAAGATGCGCGCGGGCGCCTCGATCACGCGGCGGTCGGGCTTGACCGCCGAGATCTTGATGACGGCGCGGCCCATGTTGCCGTCCAGAACCGTGAGGCCGCCGTTGGGCTGGAACGGCTCGCGCACGGTGGAGAGAACCTTCGGATCGGCGCTTTCCTTCGCTGCCTGCTCCCAGGTCAGGTTTCCCTCCGCATCGAGCTTCGGCTCCACCGTGTAGGAGGACAAGCCGCTGCCGGCCACCGTGCGCACATCCTCGTGCAGCAGGCCTTCGGAAAGCAGTTCGCCGATCAGGTAGCCCATTCCGCCGGCGGCATGGAAATGGTTCACGTCGGCGAGCCCGTTGGGATAGATGCGCGCGATCAGCGGCACGACCTCGGACAGGTCCGAGATGTCCTCCCAGGTCAGCCGGATGCCGGCCGAGGCGGCAATCGCGACCAGATGCATGGTGTGGTTGGTCGATCCGCCGGTCGCGTGCAGCCCGACGACGCCGTTGACGATGGCCTTCTCGTCGATGATCTCGCCGACGGGGGCGTAGGCGTTACCGAGCGCCGACAGGGACAGCGCACGCCTGGCGGCTTCCTTCGTCAGCGCGTCGCGCAGCGGCGTGTTGGGATTGACGAAGGACGCGCCGGGCAGGTGCAGCCCCATGATCTCCATCAGCATCTGGTTGGAGTTGGCCGTGCCGTAGAACGTGCAGGTGCCGGGCGAATGGTAGGACTTGCTCTCCGACTCAAGCAATTCCGCGCGGCCGATCTTGCCTTCGGCATAGAGCTGGCGGGTCTTTGCCTTTTCATCGTTTGACAGGCCGGATGTCATCGGCCCGGCCGGCACGAAGACGGTGGGCAGATGACCGAAGGAGAGGGCCGCGATCATCAGGCCCGGCACGATCTTGTCGCAGATGCCGAGAAAGACCGCCGCGTCGAACATCTGGTGCGAAAGACCCACCGCCGCCGACATGGCGATCACATCGCGCGAGAACAGCGACAGCTCCATGCCCGTCTGACCCTGGGTGACACCGTCGCACATGGCCGGAACGCCTCCGGCGACCTGGGCTACGGCGCCGACCTCGCGCGCCGCGTCGCGGATCAGTTCGGGGAAGCGCTCATAGGGCTGATGGGCGGACAGCATGTCGTTGTAGGCGGTGATGATGCCCAGATTGGGCACCACGTCATCCGACAGGCGCGACTTGTCGGTAAGGCCGCAAGCGGCGAAGCCGTGAGCGAGATTGCCGCAGGAGAGGCGCGAGCGGGTCGGCCCGGCCTCGCCGGCGGCGCGGATGCGCTCCAGGTACCGGCCGCGGCTGTCGCGGCTGCGCTCGATGATGCGTGCGGTGACGTCGGAAAGAGTCGCGTGAATGGCCATGGCGTGCGTCCGTCCTTTGGGTTGCAGTCGCGTGGCGGCAGAAACCGCTTGCTGGCGACCGGCGATCCTGTTGGACCGTGATGGACCGGAACCGGGCAGGGGAGGAGCCCGGTTCCAGGTGGTTTAAATCGATTTAAAGGCCGATACAACGGCCCTGTTCCGGTTCGGGCTTTCCAGGGCCGCACCCTAGATGAGATCCTCGAACCAGGTGCGCCCGTCACGCTCGATCAGGGCGATTGCGGCGGAGGGACCCCAGGTTCCCGCCGTATATCCCTTGGGGGCTTCGCGAGATGCTGTCCAGGCCTCGAGAATCGGGTCGACCCAGGTCCAGGCGGCGTCGACCTCATCCCGGCGCATGAACAGCGTCTGGTTGCCCCGGATGACGTCCATGATGAGGCGTTCGTAGGCGTCCGGGTTGCGCACGTTGAAGGCGCGGGCAAAGGACATGTCGAGCGGCACCTGGCGCAGCCGCATTCCGCCCGGGCCGGGGTCCTTGATCATCACCTGCATCCGGACCCCCTCGTCCGGCTGCAGGCGGATCACCAGCCTGTTGGAGGCGATCTCGCCTGCCTCCGCCTCGAAGATCGAATGCGGGATGGGGCGGAACTGCACGACGATCTCCGAGACCCGGTCCGCGAGCCGCTTTCCCGTCCGCAGGTAGAAGGGGACGTTGGCCCACCGCCAGTTGGCGATTTCCGCCTTCACCGCCACGAAGGTTTCCGTGTGCGAGCCCGGATCGTCGAGTTCCTCGAGATAGCCGGGAACCGCTCCGCCGGCCGAAGCGCCGGCGCGGTACTGTCCGCGCACGGTAAGGCGTGTCGCGCTGTCGGCGTCCATCGGTTTCAGCGCCTTGAGCACCTTCAGTTTCTCGTCGCGCACGGAATCCGCGTCCATGGACTCCGGCGGCTCCATGGCGACCAGGCACAGGAGCTGAAGAATGTGGTTCTGCACCATGTCGCGCATGGCGCCGGCGGTGTCGTAGTAGCCGGCGCGTCCGCCGACCCCGATGGATTCGGCGACCGTGATCTGCACGTGGTCGATGTGGGCGGCGTTCCACAGGGGTTCGAACAACGCGTTGGCGAAGCGCAGTGCCATGAGGTTCTGCACGGTTTCCTTGCCGAGGTAGTGGTCGATACGAAACACCTGCTCCTCGCGGAAGACCGCGCCGATCGCCTCGTTCAGTGCCTTGGCCGAGGTGCCGTCCTTGCCGATCGGCTTCTCGATCACGACGCGTGCGTTCTCCGTGACGAGACCGTGCGCGCCGATGCGCTGGCAGATGGGGCCGAAGAAATCCGGCGATACGGCGAGATAGAAGGCGCGAACCACGTCCTCGCGTCCCTCGACGCTCGCGGCGAGTTCGTTCCAGCCACGTTCGCCCGCGGCATCCACCGCGATGTAGGTGAGCCGCTCCAGAAAGCGGGAAAGCGTCTCCCGCTCGAGGTCGCCCACATGTTCCTCGAGCGCCTGCGTGGCAAACGTTCGGTAGTCGGCATCGCTCATGTCGCGCCGGGAGCAGCCGACGATGCGCGCATCGTCGGGGATCTGCCCGTCGGCGTCGCGATGATAGAGCGCGGGCAGCAGCTTGCGGTGGGCAAGGTCGCCGGTTGCGCCGAAGACGACGAGGTCGAACGGGGCGACCTCGATCACGCGGGTGGCCATGGGAAGTCCTTTCAGCGGTGCAGGGAGCGCGGGGCGGGGGAGGTCGCCGCCGGGTCCGTCTGCAAGGTGATCTCGTCGCGCCGTGGCAGGTCGGCTCCACGACGGGTGCAGGTGATGGCCGCCGCCTCGATGGCGCGGGCCAGAAGCGTGTCGAGCGCACCGGCCTCCAGCGCCGCGAGGGCGTCGCCGCTCACGGTACCACCCCAGGCGAGCCCGGCAAGAAGGGCGGCCTGGAAGGTGTCGCCGGCGCCGACGGTGTCGACCACCCCGACCTTGCGGCCCGGCCTCTCGACCTCCTGGCGGGCGGTCATTGCCAGCGCGCCGTCACCGCCCCGGGTGACGACGACAAGGCGCGGCCCCCTGGAAAGCCAGTCGCGGGCAAGCGCGCGCGGGTCGATGTCGGGGTAGAGCGTTTCGGCGTCCTCGGCGCTGATCTTGAGCAGGTCGACATGGGGCAGGAGTTCGTCGAGACGCGCGCGCCAGGCATCGAGATCCCCTACGACGCTCGGGCGCACGTTGGGATCATAGGCGATGAGACGGCGTCCGTGTTCGCGTCTCGCGAGAGCGAGAAGCGTGTTGCCGATGGGCTCCACCAATGCCGAGAACGAGCCGAGATGGATCATGTCGATGTCATCGGGGAGATCCGGCAGGTCCTGCTCGTGCAACTGCCGGTCGGCGGCATTGTCGCCATAAAAGGCATAGGCGGGGCTGCAGCTGGCATCGAGGCCGACCACGCTGAGCGTCGTCAGCGCCTTGCGCGTCGGGCAGAGGGTCGTGTCGACGCCCTCGCGCGCGAGAGCCTGACGCAGCCGCTCGCCGAAGAGGTCGGCGGACAGGGCGCCGAAGAAGGCAACAGGTGTCTCGAGACGGGCAAGGCCGACGGCGACATTGAAGGGCGAGCCGCCGATCCTGGCGTCGAAGGTCAGGCGTTCGCCCGTCTCCTCGGCGAACAGGTCGAACAGGGCTTCGCCGCACACGAGGATCATTGCGAGGGACTCCTGTCGGATGTTTCCGGCCGGCTGCCAAGTGTCATGGCGGCAACGGCGTCGACGACCCCGTTGGCCAGCGTGCCGCGCAGCGGGCCTTGCGGTCCGGGCGCCTCGATCCCGGATGCCGTCGCGGGCATCGCGGTGCAAAGCGCAAGTGTCATGGCAAGGAAAGCTCGAAGCATCCGGTCCCCTTATGCCGCGGCCGCCGTTGGCGGTTCCATCGCGCCGGTCATGATTGCCACCGCGTCGGACATGGAGAAGTCCTGCGGTCTGATGACACAGGCACGACGGCCGAGACGGTGGATGTGGATACGGTCCGCGACCTCGAAGACGTGCGGCATGTTGTGCGAGATCAGCACGATGGGCAGGCCCCGCGCCTTCACGTCGCGGATCAGGTCGAGAACCCGGCGGCTTTCCTTGACGCCGAGTGCCGCGGTGGGTTCGTCCATGATGACGACCTTGGAGCCGAAGGCCGCGGCACGCGCCACGGCCACGCCCTGGCGCTGGCCGCCGGACAGGGTCTCCACGGCCTGGTTGATGTTCTGGATCGTCATCAGGCCGAGGTCGGAGAGCTTTTCGCGCGCGATCCGTTCCATGGCCTTGCGGTCGAGTTTGCCGAAAAACCGCCCCAGAACACCTGGAGTCCGAAGTTCCCTGCCCATGAAGAGGTTGTCGGCGATGGAAAGCGCCGGGGACAGGGCAAGGTTCTGGTAGACCGTCTCGATGCCCGCCCGCCGGGCGTGCATCGGCGAGGTGAAGTGGACGGGCTGGCCCTCGAGCCGGATTTCGCCTTCATCCGGCACGACGGCGCCTGAAATCGCCTTGATGAGGGTCGATTTGCCCGCGCCATTGTCGCCGATCACGGCAAGGATCTCGCCGGGGTAGAGGTCGAAGTCGGTGCGGTCGATGGCGACGACCCGGCCGTAGCGCTTGACGAGACCGCGGGCGGTCAGGATCGGTTCTGCGGTCATGCGGACACCTTTCTGATCCACTGGTCGATGGCGACGGCGGAGATGATGAGCACGCCGATGAGCAGGTAGGTCCACTGCGGATCCGTGCCCACGAGGCGAAGCCCGAGCGAGAAGACGCCGACGATGAGCGCGCCGAACAGCATGCCGAGGACCGAGCCGCGACCGCCGAACAGCGAAATGCCGCCGATCACCACGGCAGTGATGGATTCGATGTTGGTGAACTGGCCGGATGTCGGGGAGACGGAGCCAAGCCGGCCGATCAGCGCCCAGCCGGCAAAGGCGCAGATGAGTCCGGCGAGCGTGTAGACCGAGATCCGGATGCGAGCCACGCGCACGCCGGCAAGCTCGGCCGCATCCGGATCGTCGCCGATGGCATAGACGTGGCGCCCCCAGGCCGTCTGGGTAAGCAGGTAATTGAGCAGCAGCACCAGCAGGAACAGTCCGATCACGCCATAGGTGAAGACCGCGCCGCCGATGATCACCTTCTCTCCCAGGAACTGGAGGATCGGCGCCTGGGCCTCGATGTCCTGGCTGCGGATGGTCTCGTTGGCGGAATAGAGGAAGTTGGTCGCCAGAACGATCTGCCACATGCCGAGCGTGACGATGAAGGGGGGCAGGCGCATCAGCGCCACGAGGCTTCCGTTTATGAAGCCGCACAGCGCGCCGCAGGCGAGACCGCACAGGAGCGCCAGTTCGGCCGGCAGGCCGTAGCGGAACGTGAACTGGCCCATCACCACGGACGAGAGCACCATGATCGCTCCCACCGACAGGTCGATGCCGGCGGTCAGGATGACCAGGCTCTGCGCACAGCCGACGATGCCGACAATGGCAACCTGCTGCAGGATCAGCGTCAACGCGAAAGGCGAAAAGAACTTGCCGCCCAGCGTCAGTCCGAAGATCGCGACGGATATCACAAGCACGATCAGCGGCACAAACTCCGGCCGGGCATGCAGCTTGTGCTGGATCCGGTCGAGCAGCGAATGCCTGTGGTCGTCGAAGGCGGCGACCGTGTCCGGCCCGCTGTTCCGGGAACTGTCGGGAGAGTGGGCCTCCCGGCTCTCGGCTTCGCTCATCTGGCCCTCCCAGGGACGTTGATTGCGCGGCGCGTGCCGCATCCGGGGTCCCGCGGATCGGCACATGCCTCTCCGCGGGACGGTGTTTCAGGATGCGACGGGGTTCAGCCCCAGCACTTGTCCAGGCCTTCCTTCGTGTCGATCGAGGGCACTCCCTCCACCGGCTTGTCGGTCACGAGCGCCACGCCGGTGTCGAAGAAGTTCTTGCCCGGCGTCGGCTCGGGCTTGTTGCCCGTATCGGCGTAGGTCTTGATCGCCTCGATCCCGAGCGACGCCATCAGCAGCGGATACTGCTGGGAGGTCGCGCCGATGACGCCGTCGGCCACGTTCCTCACGCCCGGACAACCGCCGTCGACGGAGACGATCAGCACGTCGCTTTCGCGGCCCATCGCCTTGAGCGCCTCGTAGGCGCCCGCCGCCGCCGGCTCGTTGATCGTGTAGACCACGTTGATGGCCGGATCCTTGGTGAGAAGGTTCTCCATCGCGGTGCGCCCGCCTTCCTCGTTTCCGGCGGTGACGTCGTTGCCGACGATGCGCGGATCGTCCTCGTCACCCCAGCGGCCGGGGTCCTTCACGTCGATGCCGAAGCCGGTGAGAAAGCCCTGGTCGCGCAGGACGCCGACCGACGGCTGGCTGACGGCGAGATCGAGCATGGCGATCTTCGCGTCGGCGGCCGCGTCGCCAAGGCTTTCCCTGGCCCACTGGCCGATCAGTTCGCCGGCCTTGAAGTTGTCGGTGGCGAATGTCGCGTCGGCGGCGTCAATCGGCTGGAGCGGCGTGTCGAGGGCGATCACCAGGATGCCGGCATCGCGTGCCTGCTGGACGCTGTCCACGATGGCCTGGGTGTCCGATGCGGTGAGAAGGATGCCCTTCGCCTGATCGGCGATGCAGGTCTCGATGGCCGCCACCTGGCTTTCGTGGTCGCCGTCGATCTTTCCGGCATAGGACTTGAGCTCGATGCCGAGCTCGGCGGCCTTGGCGGTCGCGCCTTCCTTCATCTTGACGAAGAAGGGGTTGGTATCGGTCTTGGTGACAAGGCAGGCGGTAATGTCTGCCGCCATGGCCGGGCTTGCCGAGGCAAGGGCCAGAAAGGTTCCTGCGAGCATCAACTTGCGAAGCATGATGTGGTCTCCTCCCACGTTTGCTGTTGCGGTGCGGCCGTGCCGTTATGCGCTTCGGCCACCGCGCGCACCGAGGGGGTGCCGGCTCCCATCCGGCTTGTCCTCGGAGGCTCCCTGATCCGCCTCGCGCCCGGTCAGGATCGCGGCGCGTGGCGAGTAGTTGAAGAAAATCGGCAGGTTGGCGGCACCTGCCGCTCCGGCGTCCGGGCCGAAGGATCCGCGCATCAGGCGCGGCGGGGTGCGCGCCTCGGGCGCCGCCTCGGCAAGGGAGGCCGCAAGCGCGTCCAGCAGGCGCTGGCACAGGCCGCCGTCGACGTCGAAGTCGATGACCACCAGCGGAACGTCCAGCACGGAAATCGCCGACCAGATCGCCGGTGTCAGCGCCGCGACACAGTCGGCGATCCACTCGCCGACGGCGGGATGTCCGTTGGAGATCACCGCCTCCAGCTCTTCCCGGGTTTCCGCCTTCACGCCATGGAAGGCGAGGTGGCGACGCAGCGCGACTATGGAGGCGCGCGTAAGCAGGATGTCCGTTTGCCCCTTGCGCGGCGGAGGTGCCGAGGGAAGCGTGGAGGCGGGAACCTGGATCATGGCGACGTCACCGGCGTTGCCGCTCACGCCGTGCAGGCTGTCACCGCCGCAGATCACCCCGCCGCCGATGGCCGGGCCGAGGAAGAGATAGAGGAAGTCGTCTTCCGTCTGGCCGATGCCCGAGAAAAGCTCGGCGATCGAGGCGGCCGTTCCGTCGTTCTCGAAAACCACCGGGAACCCGGCCCTGTCTTCCAGCATCGCCTTGAAGTCGATGCCCTCCCAGGGGGCAAAGCAGTCGGCCGGAAGTCCCAGTTCGGGAAGCCACGCCCCGAGATTGAACGGCATGGCGAGCCCCACGCCCGTGATCCGCTCGCGCTCCTCTGGCGCGACCAGCGGCAGAAGGTCCTCGATGTCCTTGCCCACCAGTGCAACGGCTTCCTCGGGGGCGGGAAGGATGCGATCGTGCGAGCGTCTGCCGATGATACGGCCGGAGAAGTCCGCAAGAACGGTTTCGATGGAGGTCCGGTCAAGGCGCACGCCAAAGCCGAAGGCGCCGCTCGCCGCGATCCTGAGCATGGTGGCCGGCTGGCCCCGTCCGCCGCTGTGGCGCTTGCCGAGGGTCTCGATCATGCCGGCGTCGGCAAGCTCGTGGATGATGCCGCCGATCGCGGCATTGGTCAGTTGGGCGAGGCGTGCGAGGTCGGCCTTGGAGGCTTCGCCGACACGACGCAGGACCTGAAGCACGAGGCGCTCGTTGTAGCGCCTGAGCTGCACGGAATTCGATCCCTGTCCGACGAGTGGGCGTTTGTGCAACAAGGTGTCCTCCTGGGCTGGATCGCGCCCGGCGCGATAGATCCTGAGCGATGACCAGCCCTCTGCTCCATATTATTTTTATTTGATTTATGAAATTGGAGATTGCGTGGCGGTCTGTCAAACGAAATCGTTGCTGCGCCGCAACGGCGATCACCCTTGTCCGGTGCGAAGGGGTCTGGCGGCGAGGCCGTGCGTCGTGCAAAGCTGCCGTTGGCGGGACGGTGACGCTCCGCGCGTGGATTCGAGACTTGCCGAACGGGAGGGCCACATGGCCGCTGCGACGAATTTCGGGCCTGGAGAAGAGGGCAGGCGAGAGCTTGCGCGCGCCATCGCCGTCGGGCGTGGCGAGGAGCCGGCGGACCTCGTGGTGCGCGATGCCGACCTGTTCTCGGTCGTGGACGGATCCCTGACACGAACCGACATCGCGGTCGTTGGCGACCGGATCGTGGGAACGCATGGACGATACGAGGGCGCGCGAGTGCTCGACGCGGCGGGGCGCGTGGTGGTGCCCGGTTTCATCGACACGCATCTTCACGTCGAATCCTCCCTGGTCACACCGCTCGAGTTCGACCGGTGCGTCCTCCCTCACGGGGTCACGACTGCAATCTGTGATCCTCATGAGATTGCCAATGTACTCGGAAGTGGGGGAATCCGCTATTTTCTCGAGGCAAGTTCCCTTACGGCAATGGATCTTAGGGTAAATCTTTCGTCCTGCGTGCCGGCGACCGCTTTCGAGACCGCCGGCGCGAGGCTCGAGATCGACGACCTGCTGCCCATGCGCGATCACCCGGCCGTCATCGGTCTGGCGGAGTTCATGAACTTTCCCGGGGTTCTTGCGCGCGATGAGGCGGTGCTTGCCAAGCTCGCGGCCTTCCAGGGCGGCCATATCGACGGCCATGCGCCGCTTCTGTCCGGGCTCGACCTGAACGGCTATCTCGCGGCCGGCATCCGCACCGATCACGAGGCGACGACCGCGGACGAGGCGCGCGAGAAACTCGCCAAGGGCATGACCATCCTCATTCGCGAAGGCTCGGTTTCCAAGGACCTGGACGCGCTTGCGGAGGTTCTGGGCCCCGATACGTCCGCGTTCCTGTGCCTTTGCACCGATGACCGCAACCCGCTCGACATCGCGGAGGAGGGGCATCTGGACAGCATGATCCGCCGGCTGATCGCCGGCGGCGCGCGTCCGCTCGATGCCTATCGGGCCGCGAGCTGGTCGGCGGCGCGGGCCTTCGGCCTGATGGATCGGGGGCAGGTCGCGCCGGGTTTTCGGGCCGATTTTGTGCTGCTCGACGATCTTCTCGACTGCCGCGTCCATCAGGTCGTGGCCGGGGGACAGGTGGTGGAGGAGGCGCTTTTCGCCAGTCGTCCGCCGCTTGAGCCGGTTGGCCTGGACAGCGTGACCATTCCCTCCGTGACGCCGGAGGGTTTCCGCATCGCTCCGGACGGCGGCAACGAGCACCCGGTGATCGGTGTGGTTCCAGGACGCATCATCACGGAACACCTGACGCGCACGCTGCCACGCGAGGCAGGGGCGCTCTGCGCCGATCCGGCGAGCGATGTCGCCAAGGTCGCGGTGGTCGAGCGCCATGGCGTGAACGGCAACATCGGCCTCGGATTCGTTGCCGGCTTCGGGCTCGAGCGCGGCGCGATCGCATCCTCGGTCGGTCACGACAGCCACAACATCTGCGTGGTGGGGGCCGACGATATCTCCATGGCCAGCGCGGTGAAGCGGGTCGCCAAGCTGAAGGGCGGCTTCGTCGTCACCGATGGCGAGGAGGTTCTCGCCGAACTCGCGCTTCCGGTCGCGGGATTGATGAGCCTCGCCTCCTTCGAGGAGGTGCGCGATGCTCTTCTGGACCTGCGCAAGGCGGCGAGGGGGCTTGGCTGCTCGCTGCCGGAACCGTTCCTCCAGGTCGCCTTTCTGCCGCTTCCGGTGATTCCGCATCTCAAGATCACCGACAAGGGGCTTTTCGACGTCGACCGGTTCGCGCTTATCGGCTGACGGACACGCGGAATTTTAACGTTGACGTAAACGGAACCTCTGGCGATTGTCGAGGCAGGGTCCGTGTTGCCGGCGGGAGGAGACGCGCCGGGGATGCGACTGCAAGCATTGCGCTCGGCTCCATCCGGCACGACATTGGTTGGAAGGGCCCCGTGCGCGACTGGCCGGGTGCCCGGGTCGGGCGTGCCGGCACGACAAAGAGGACGCGAAGCCGTCCCGGGAGGAAACATCTTGAGCGAACCGCAAGTCTGGCTTGCCGCCTTTCGTCCCCAGCCCCTTCACACCTACCTCGACGAGGCCGTGCGCGCCCATGGCGACCGGCCGGCCGTCGATTTCATGGGCAAGGGGTGGAGCTATTCGGAGATCGGGGCGATGGCCGACCGGGTCGCGGCCGGTCTCCAGGCGCAGGGGATCGCCAAGGGAGACAAGGTCGGTCTCTGCCTGCCGAACACGCCCTACTATCCGGTATTCTATTTCGCCACGCTGAAGATCGGCGCCGTCGTCGTGAACTTCAACCCGCTTTACGTGGAGCGCGAGATCGAGGCGCAGGCGCGTGACGCGGGCGTGCGCGTCATGGTCACGATGGATCTCAAGGTCATCTACGACAAGGTGGAGGCGGTGCGCCGCTCCGGCGGGCTGGACACGATCGTCGTCTGCCCCATGGCCGATATCCTGCCGCAGCCGAAAAAGCTCCTGTTCCAGCTCTTCAAGGGTGGCGACCGGGCGAGCATTCCCAACGACGGTGCGCATCCGAAGTACGACGAACTGACCTCGCGCGGGGCAACGCCGCACATCCCCCGGATCGTGCCCGAGCAGGACGTGGCGGTGCTGCAATACACCGGCGGCACCACCGGCACGCCGAAGGCGGCCATGCTCACCCACGCCAATCTGTCGGCCAACATCGAACAGATGCGGGCCCTCTTTCACATGGCTGTGCCGGGCCGCGAACGGATGCTGTGCGTGCTGCCGTTCTTCCACGTTTTCGCGATGACGGTGGCGCAGAATCTCTCTGTCGCAATCGGAGCGGAAATGATTCTCATGCCGCGCTTCGAGCTGAAGGCGCTGCTCGATACGATCAGGCGCAAGTCGATCACGCTGTTTCCCGGCGTTCCGACGCTGTTCACCGCGATCAATACCGGCACGATCACGCCGAAATACGATCTCACCTCGATCAAGCTGTGCATCTCCGGCGGCGCGCCGCTTCCCGTGGAGGTGAAGGAGCAATTCGAGACGCTGACCGGCTGCATGCTGGTGGAGGGCTACGGGCTGACGGAGGCCTCTCCCGTGGTCGCGGTGAACCCCTTCGACGAGCGCCGGCGCGCCGGGTCCATCGGCTATCCGCTGCCCGGCACCACGATCACGTTCCACTCGCTGGACGATCCCGACGTGGAGATGCCGGCCGGCGAAAAGGGGGAACTGGTCGTGCGCGGGCCGCAGGTCATGGCCGGCTACTATCAACGCGAGCACGAGACCGGCCTGGCGCTGCGCAACGGCGCGCTGCACACCGGTGACGTCGGATACCGGGACGAGGACGGCTTCATCTTCCTGGTCGACCGGATCAAGGACCTGATCCTGTGTTCGGGTTACAACGTCTACCCGCGCATGATCGAGGACGCGATCTACCGCCATCCGGCCGTGGAGGAGGCCATCGTTATCGCCATTCCCGATGCCTATCGCGGGCAGGCGCCAAAGGCATTCGTGAAACTTCGTCCCGGCGAGAGCGTGAACGAGGAGGAGATGAAGACCTTCCTCAAGGACCACCTGTCCCGGATCGAGATGCCCCAGGCGGTGGAGTTCCGGGATGCGCTGCCCAAGACTATGGTCGGAAAGCTGTCGAAGAAGGAACTCGTCGCGGAAGAGGCGGACAGGCACGACGTGTCCTGAACGTCGCGGGCCGCTTGCCACGCTTGCCAAGGCGCTCTGTTGGCTCCAAAACCGGCAGGTGACGAATTTTCATCAAGAAGCGGGCTTGACGGCGACATGACAGGCGAACTGCCGACCTATCTGACGACACGGGAAATGGCGGATCTCCTGCGGGTCAAGGAGCGCAAGATCTATGACCTGGCCGCGGCCGGCGAGATTCCGCACAGCCGGGCGACGGGCAAGCTGCTGTTTCCCCGCGATGTGGTGCTTGCCTGGATCGAGAATGCGTCGGACACGCCTTCTCCCGACGCGGCGCGTCCGACCGTCGTGCTTGGAAGCCATGACCCGCTGCTGGAGTGGGCCCTGCGCGAATCGGGCTCCGGTCTGGCGGCCTTCTTCGACGGGAGCCTCGACGGCATCGACAGGTTCGAGCACGGCGAGGGGATCGCGGCCGGCCTTCATGTGGTGCAGGACGGCGGGTGGAACACGGAGGCCGTCTCCGCGCGGTTTCGCTATCGTCCGGCCGTTTTGCTGGAATGGGCCTGGCGCTCGCGCGGCCTGATCGTGCCGCCGGGAAATCCGCAAGGGATCACGCGCCTTGCCGACATCGCGGGACGGCGCATGGTGAGCCGCCAGCCGAGCGCGGGCGGACAGCTTCTTCTCGAGCGTCTGTGCGCGGAGGAGGGCATCGCGCTTCCCGGCACCGAGACCCCGCTTGCCCGTGACGAGCGCGAGGCGGCGCTCGCCGTTCTCGACGGACGCGCCGAGGCGGCCTTCGGGCTGGAGGCATCCGCGCATCAGTTCAAACTCGATTTCGTGCCGGTCTGCGAGGAACGCTTCGACCTTCTGGTGTCCCGCCGCGACTGGTTCGAACCGCCGTTCCAGGCGCTCGTGCGGTTCACCCGCACGCCGGCCTTCGCGGAGATGGCGCGCTCGCTCGGCGGCTACCGGGTCGAGGGGATCTGGACCCCCCATTTCAACGGCTCGTAGGCGGGTTCCCGGGTTTGCCCCGGGGGCGCCTCACGGAGGATCGGCCCGCACGGTCGCGCGTGTTGCATTCGAGCGGCCGAGCTGCTTCTCGCGGAAGGCCGTGTAGAAGGCGGCGATCACGATGAGCGCGGCGCCCAGATAGGTGGCATAGGCGGGAAGGTCTCCGAACAGCAGAAACCCGATCACGGTCGCATAGAGCAGCCTGACGTATTCGAAGGCGGCGATGGCCGAGGCCTCGCCGGCGCGGAAGGCGCGGATGTTGCACATCTGTCCCGCCCAGGAGGAAATGCCGATCACCCCGAGCAGAAGCCATTCAGTCAGGGTCGGCGTGACCCAGCTCCAGATGGCAAAGGGGGCCATGATGGCGCCCACGAAGACCGCCTGGTAGGTGAGGATGGTGACCGGGCGTTCCACCTGCGAAAGCTTGCGGATGATGATCATCACGCAGGACGCGCCACAGGCTCCGAGCACGGCCAGGACGGCATAAGGGTTGAGGCCGCCTTCCCCGCCTGGCCGCACGATCACCAGCACGCCCACGAACCCGATGATCGTCGCGGCCCAGCGGTGACGTCCCACCGTCTCGCCCAGGAAGATGATGGCGAAGATCGTCACGAAAAACGTCTTGGAAAACCCGATTGCGGTGGCATCCGCGAGCGGCAGGTGGATGACGGCCGAGAAGCCGCAGAACATGGCGGTTGCCGCGCATACGATGCGGGTCGCGTGCAGCATCGGGTGGTGGGTGATGAGGGAGGCCGGCAGGCCGTAGATGATCGTGGGCGCGACAATCGCGGCCATGAAGCACTGGCGCAGCAGCAGGATCTGGGTGACGTCGAGACGCTGGCCGAGCAGCTTGATGAGGGTCACCATCACGGTGAAGAAAAGGCCGCCGAGTAGCATCCACAGGATGCCGCGCAGATTTCCCGGAAGAAGCGAAAGGCGATCGCCGACGTCGTGAAAGCGCTGGGTCGCGGCCTGGCGCCGTGAAGAAGATCCCATGAAGTGTGGTGTCCGTGGAACGGAGAGCGGGGAGGCTGGTCGGACCAGCATAGACCCAACCCGGCGCCCGGAGGAAGTGGCAAGACGGGCTTGGCGGGAAGGCGACTTTGCCGCTAGTCTGGACGGGAAGGAATGGAACGGGGCCGACGGGCCCGCGCGTTCCATCGCCCGCCAACCGCATCATCAACCTCAGGATTTGCCAGGTCTGGTCCGCGCCTCAGCCTCACCGCCGCACAAGACGGCCCGGGCGCACCGGTGTTTCCCGGCAACTCCGGAAACGCGGGCCTTGACCGGGCGTCGCCCGGACCCATGTCGCCCGCAAGGCACCAGCCCAGCAAGAGATCCCAGCGAGGCCAACGCATGAACGAGATTACCCCAGGCAGCTTCGGCAAGGCAAAGTTCGGCCTCGGCGCCCCGGTTCGCCGGAAGGAGGACGACGCCCTCGTTACCGGACATGGCCGGTACACGGACGATATCCAGCCCGAGGGCGCCCTGCGCGCCTACATGCTGCGTTCCTCCATGGCGCATGCGCGCATCACGCTCGGCGATCTCGGCGAGGCCCGTAGCGCGCCCGGTGTCGCGGCGATCTTCACCGCGGCGGATCTCGAGGGCCTCGGCAACATGCCGACCAAGGTGATTCTCACCCAGCCGGACGGCAGCAAGCACGCGGTTCCGCCGCGCCCGGTGCTTGCCGCCGACACCGTGCGCCACGTGGGCGAACCCATCGCCTTCGTCGTCGCGGACACGATCGCCAACGCCAAGTCGGCGGCGGAGCTGATCGAGATCGACTACGAGCCGCTCGAGGCGATCGTGGAGACGGGTGAGGCGCTGAAGGACGGCGCGGCCCTTGTCTGGCCCGAGACGGGCACGAACGTTGCCTACAACTTCGAGCTTGGCGACCGGGCGGCGACGGATGAGGTCTTTGCCGGTGCCCATCACGTCACCCGGATCGAGATCGTCAACAATCGTCTCGTGTGCAACTACATGGAGCCACGCAGTTGCATCGGCGAGTATGACGGCGAGACTGGCCGCTACACGCTGACCACCGGCACCCAGGGTGGCCACGGAATGCGCGACATCATCACGGGCGACATTCTCGGCATCGAGAAGGATCGGCTGCGTGTCGTGACCCCGGATGTCGGCGGCGGCTTCGGTACCAAGAACTTCGTCTACCCCGAGTATCCCGTCACGCTCGTCGCGGCGGAGCGCCTGGGCCGGCCCGTGAAATGGGTCTGCGAGCGCTCCGAGCACTTTCTGGCCGATGCCCACGGGCGCGACAACCTGGCGACCGCCGAGGTTGCCATGGATGCGGATGGGCGTTTCCTGGCCATGCGGGTGGACCTCGTGGCCGCAATGGGGGCCTATCTGCACCAGTTCGGCCCCTATATTCCCTATCTGGGCCTGTCGATGACAACCGGCCTCTACGACATTCCGGTGATGCACACGGCGCTGAAGGGCGTGTTCACCAACACCACGCCGGTCGATGCCTATCGCGGTGCCGGGCGACCGGAGGCCGCCTATCTTCTGGAGCGTCTCGTGGACAAGGCGGCGGCGGAAATGGACCTCGCGCCGTCCGAGATCCGCCGGCGCAACTTCATCCGGCCCGATCAGCTTCCCTACACGACGCCGGCCGGGCGCATGTATGACACCGGTGAGTTTGCCGAACACATGGACAAGGCGCTGGAGCTTGCCGACTGGGCCGGCTTCGAGGCCCGGGCGGCGGAGTCCCGGTCACGCGGCAAGCTGCGCGGCATCGGCATGGCGACCTATATCGAGGCCTGCGCCTTCGCGGGATCCGAGGAAGCGACGGTCGAACTCGGTGGCGACGGTTCGCTCACGCTTCTCATCGGCACGCAGACCAACGGTCAGGGTCACGCCACCGCCTACGGCCAGATCATCGCGGAACAGTTCGGTGTCGACCTCGACAAGGTGACCATGATCCAGGGCGATACCGACCGGGTGCGCAAGGGAGGCGGCACGGGCGGTTCGCGCTCGATCCCGCTCGGCCTTCCCTCGGTCCTGGAGGCCTCGAAGGCGCTGGTGAAGAAGGTCAAGGACATCGCCGCCGACAAGCTCGAGGCGGGTGTCGAGGATCTGGAGCTTCTCGACGGCGCGGTGCGGGTCGTCGGCACGGACCGGGCGGTCACGCTCGCCGAGGTGGCGGCCGCCGCTCCTGAGCCGCTGATGGGCCGGGAGGAGGTGCGCCAGAACGAGGCGACCTATCCCAACGGCACCCACATCTGCGAGGTCGAGATCGACCCGGAGACGGGCGATACGGCCTTCGCCAACTATGTCATCGTCGATGACTTCGGCGTGGTCGTGAACCCGATCCTGCTTGCCGGGCAGGTGCATGGCGGCGTGGTTCAGGCCATCGGCCAGGCGCTGATGGAGTACACGGTCTACGACGAGGACGGTCAGCTTGTTACCGCCTCGTTCCTCGACTACCGGATGCCGCGCGCCGGCGACCTGCCGGACATCGCTTTCAACACCCGCAACGTTCCCTCCACCACCAATGCGCTCGGCATCAAGGGGGCGGGCGAGGCCGGCACCATCGGCGCCACGCCGGCGGTGATGAATGCGGTCAACGACGCGCTGCGGCGCGGTGCGGGCGTTGCGCAGATCGAGATGCCGGCAACGCCGCTTCGGGTCTGGGAGGCGATCCAGGCGGCGCGGAGCTGAACGTCGAGCGGTCTCTCGGCCGCACCCTCCCGACCTGAACACCATCAAGAGCCCGGTCCGCAAGGCCCGGGCTCTTTGTCGTCGTGGCGGCGTGACGAGCGAAAAAGGTGTCCGCGCCGACCGGAACAGGCCGCTCGTCCCGCTTCGATGGTTGCGCGGGAACGCGGGAGGTGGTTTGCTCGCATTTGTCCGACGATTGTGTCCGACCCTGTCTTCCCCGCCTGCCTGCAGGTGCCGGGCGTGTGGCGTCCCCGAACGCGTCCGCGCGGCGAACCCTGGATGTTTCCCGCATGAGTTCCCGCCCCGCGCCGGCCGCCGGCAGCGAGTCCGCCAAAGACCTCAATCATCACAATCCGCGGATCGGCATTGCGCTGAAAGTGGCGTCGGCCCTTGTTTTCACCGGCATGGTCGCGATGGTGAAGATGGTCGCGACCACATTTCCCGTGGGGGAGGTGCTGTTCGCGCGGGGGATCTTCGGGTTGATCCCGGTATTGATCATGGCGGGGTTTCAGGGCGAACTGCCCGGGGCCTTCAAGACGTCGCGTCCGTTCGGACACCTCAGCCGCGCGATCGTGGGCGCCACGGCCATGAGCCTGTGGTTTTCGGCGCTGGCGCGCCTGCCATTGCCCGACGCGACCGCGATCAGCTTCGCCGCGCCGCTTATCACCGTCATTTTCGCCGCCTTGTTCCTGCGCGAGAAGGTGCGGATCTATCGCTGGTCGGCCGTTGTCGTGGGTTTCGTCGGAATTCTCATCATCCTGTCGCCGCACATGGGCGGGTCCGTGGAATCCGACGAAACGACGCTGGGATCGGCCTTCGCCTTCGGCTCGGCCATCTGCATGGCGCTCGCCATGATCACCGTGCGCCGGCTGACGGGAACCGAGCGCACGTCGACCATCGTGATCTGGTTCGGAATGGTGACGACCGGACTGGCGCTCCTGACCCTGCCGTTCGGCTGGGTGATGCCGGACGCGAAGGGCTTCGCCATGCTCGCGGCCATCGGTCTGTTCGGGGGCGTGGGCCAGATCCTGCTGACGCACAGCTACCGCTTCGCCGATGCCTCGACCATCGCGCCCTTCGACTACTCGACCATGATCTGGACGGTGATCGTGGGCTATCTGGTGTTTTCCGAGGTGCCCACGATCGAGGTTCTGGTCGGCGCGGCGATCGTGATCGGCGCCGGCGTCTTCGTCATCTTCCGCGAGCGCGCGCTCGGGCTCGACCGGTCCAAGGAACGCAGCACGGTCACGCCGTCCAAGGTCTGAGGCTTGCGCGATTCGCGCCGGCTCAGAATGCCTTGAACGTGATGATCGTCTTCGTGTCCAGGATTCCGTCGAAAGGGTGAACCTTTTCATTGACGAAATGACCGATGTCGGTCTCGTCCTCGACGTAGAACTTGACCATGAGGTCGTAATCGCCCGCAGTGGAGTAGATTTCGGACGCGATCTCTGCATCGGCGATCGCATTCGCGACCTGGTAAGCCTTGCCGAGATGGCACTTTATCATGACGAAGAAGGGAACCATCTTTCTCTCCGTGGCGGCACTTCGCCTTCATGGCGCGCGCGCGATGAACCGGGCGCCAGTGAAGCGGATAGGAGGGGGCTCGGCAAGTGCCGCGAGAGTGTTACCCTTGCCAAGAGTGTGGCTTGGACGTTGCAGGCCCTTGCCGGTTCTGCCAGAAACAGGAAAGCCGTTGCGTTTCATACGAGGATGCAGGGCGTTGCGGATCCGTCGCGGGCGGGTCGATGCCGATGGGAATACCGGACCAGGAAGATGACGAAGCGCGACCCGACACACACGACTTGCGAGCGTACCGCGCAAGCGGCGGGAGAAGAGCGGGCCGCGGCATCTTCCGGTGCGCGGTTCAGCCGGCGTACGGCGCTGGGGCTTGCCGGGGCCGGGGCCGTTGCCGGGCTTGCCCGGCCGGCGGTTGCCCAGACGACCATCGAGTGGAAAATGGCCACGTCCTGGCCGGCGGACCTGCCGGGCGCCGGCGTTTCGGCACAGCGGATCTGCGACATGATCGCCACCATGAGCGGCGGGCGGATGCGGGTGCGCCTGTTTCCCGCCGGCGGACTGGTGCCGGCAAGCGAGGTGTTCGACGCGGTTGCCGCCGGGACGGCGCAGATGGGACACTCCTCCCCGGCCTACTGGGCCGGCAGGATGCCTGCGGCCTCCTTCTTCTCGACCGTGCCCTTCGGTCTTCTGCCTGGCGAACATGCCACCTGGATCGAGTTCGGCGGCGGGCAGGACCTTTGGACCAAACTGTATGCGCAGTACGGGGTGCGGCCCTTTCTGGCCGGCAATACGGGCTGCCAGCTCGGCGGCTGGTACCGCCGCAAGCTTGTCTCGCTGGAGGACCTCAAGGGGCTGAAGATCCGCATGACCGGGCTTGGCGGCGAGGTCATGCGCCGGCTCGGCGCGACGCCGGTCTCGCTGCCGCCGGCGGAGCTCGTGCCGGCGCTCGAAACCGGGCTGATCGATGCGGCCGAGTTCCTGGGGCCTGAAAGCGATCGCGCGATGGGCCTGCAGGCGGTCGCGCCCTTTTGTTACACGCCGGGCTTCCACGAGCCGAACGGCGCCACGGAGGCGCTGGTCAACACGGTCGCCTTCGACGGTCTGTCGGACGATCTCAAGGCGATCGTGCAGGCGGCCTGCCGCGCGGAGACGCTTGCCAGCCTCTCCGAGGCCGACTGGATCAACGCCGAGGCATTGCGCGTTCTCGTGGAGGACGATGCGGTTGAACTGGTGAATTATCCCGAGCCCATCATGGCGGCGCTGCGGTCCACCTCGACGGATGTGGTGGCCAGCCTTGCGGACGGCGGCGATCTCAACCGGGAAATCTACAAGAGCTACGTGCGCGCTCTCGCCAGGGTCGCGCCGTGGAGCAGCGCCTCGCGGGGAAGCTTCCTCGCCGGTCGGGGGCTCTGATCCCCCCGGAGGAAGGTGTCGTCAGCCGATTGTCTCACGCACCTCGTCGGGCACGCAGCCGAAATGCCCCTCGCGCAGCGCGGCGATGGCGTAATCCAGCATCGGTTCAAGCATCCGGTCCTGAAGGCCGTCGGGCAGGCACCGGCAGTTCTCCGCCACGAGTGCGGGGTGGAAGAACATCACGAGCGAATGCTGGAACAGCAGGGCGGAATTGTCCGCGTCCTGCTCCGGAAACTCGCCGCGCTCGATAGCGGCGCGGATCACGCCCGCATAGTCGCGGCGCAGTTCTTCCTTGTGACGGATGATCACGTCCCAGGCTTCCTCCATGGCAGCCTCGAGCAGGTCGTGGATCTTGCGGTTGCCCGCATAATGCTGGCGTGTGTAGTGGAACTGTCGGCGCACCATTTCCCGCAACGTGCTCGTCCCGTCGGCTTCCGGCATGGGTGGGTCGTTCCACACCGCCTCGCGCATCCGCGCCGTGATGACAGCGGCCACGGCCTTGGTCAATTCGGCCTTGGAGGCGAAGAAGCGGTAGACGTTGGCCGGCGACATGCCCAGTTCGCGGGCGATATCGGCCACCGTGGTCTTCTGGTAGCCGTAGACGTGGAACAGCTCGCTGGCGGTCTCGACGATCCGCTTGCGTGTCTCCTGGGAAGAGCTGCTCGTCGAGCCGTCGCGTGATCCGCCCTCGGTCACGGCTGCATCAGCCCGCATGAGAGCCCCGTCTGCTTCCGTCATGTCTTCCAGGTCCCGTTCGTTCCCGTTCGCGCCGAAATAGCATGCATTCGAGGTTTTCGAGTCACGACCTCGATCGAGTGCCTCTGTAACACATTACAGGCATCCCGGCTCCGAAGCCGCAAACAACCTCCGCAGATACGACATTTCCGACCGCGGCCGCCCGGAGCTGCCGCAAGCCGCATGTCATTCGTCGTCCGGTCGCGCATTACCGGACCACGAACCTGCCCCCTGCTGGAATGTCAGCATGGGTGGCCCGCGCGGTACAGTCAATGGCGCAGGCTTGATGAATGTATAGTGACGAATATTGACATTCATCAGGCGAACGACAATATGCGTTAAACCGGAGAGGGCCGGTAATGGTCGCTCCCTTCACGCAGGGGGCTGAAGGTTCTCCCGGGACCGGGCGAGGCAGAAGGCCCGCCCTCAGCCCGCCGGGCCCTGCGGGGCTCCGATATGACTGAACGAAGGGCCGCCTTGCAGGCCCGTCCCGGAGACTTCGATCATGCGTCCGTTCCTCGCCTTCGCCGGTCATGGCCGGCTTGTCCCGCTTGCAGGCCTTGTCGCGACATTGCTCGTTGCCGGCTGCCAGCCCGAGGCGGCGGAGGAGGCTTCCGGCAAGAACGAAGCGGTTCCGCGCGCCGTCTGGGTGGTTCCGGCCGCTCCGGCCGCGCCGCCGGCCTACGCCTTGTCGGGCACGGTCCGGGCGCGCGTCGAGGTGCCCCTGGCATTCCGTGTGGGTGGCAAGATCGCCGAACGTCTCGTCGATGCGGGAACGCGTGTCGAGCGCGGCGAGGCCATCGCCCGGCTCGACATGACGGATCTCTCGGCGAGCCTGCGCGCGGAAGAGGCGCGTGAGAAGGCGGCCCAGGCGCAGGCGCGCCAGCTTGACGACGATCTGGAGAGGATCGTGGCGCTCAGGGACAAGGGGCACGTGAGCCAATCGGCGCTGGATGCGGCGCAGGCGGCGGCCGACGCGGCCCGCGAGACGCTGAAGGCGGCTCGCGAAAGCTCGGCCCTTGCCCGGAACCGGTTGGATTACGCGGTGCTCACCGCCGATGCGGATGGTGTCGTCACGTCCGTTTCCGCCGAGCCCGGCGAAGTGGTCACGGCGGGGCAGCCCGTGGTCCATGTGGCCCGCGATGCGGCGCGCGAAGTTGAGGTCGCGGTGCCGGAAGCCCGCGTCGGTCTGCTGTCGCGCGCCAGCGCCAGCGTGACGTTGTGGGCCGATCCCGATCGCGTCTATCCCGCGCGCCTGCGCGAGCTCTCGCCCCAGGCGGATTCCGCCGCGCGCAGTTTCGCGGCGCGGTTCACGATCGATGCTCCCGCGGATACCGCCCGGCTCGGCATGAGCGCCACCGTGCGCCTTGCCGACGATGCGCCGGTTCCAGGCGTCTCCGTTCCGCTTTCGGCGGTCTGGTACGACGGGAGCCAGGCAAACGTCTGGCGTGCCGGGGCGGATTCCGATCACGTCAGCGCGGTGCCCGTGAAGGTGCTGCGTCTCACGGCGGAGACCGCGCTGATCGAGGGCGGCCTCGATGCGGGCGCTCTGGTAGTCAGTATGGGTGCCCATCGGCTGGATGCGGAAACGCCCGTGCGGGTCGTCCTGCACGGCGGCGCGGCGACCGTGACTGTGGGGGCCCTGAAGTGAGCGCCTTCAACCTGTCCGCCTGGGCCCTTAGGCACCGCACGCTCGTCCTTTTCATGATGCTCGTCGTCGCGGCGGCCGGCGCATTCGCCTATGCCAATCTCGGACGCAACGAGGACCCGAGCTTCACGGTCAAGGTGATGGTCGTCACCGCCGCCTGGCCCGGTGCGACCGCGAGCGAGATGCAGGAGCAGGTCGCCGACACCGTCGAGACCCGCCTCCAGACGCTGCCCTACCTGTCACGGCTGGAGACCTACACGCGTCCCGGGTTCATGGCGACGCAGGTGACGCTGAAGGATTCCACGCCTCCCTCGGCGGTGGAGGACCTCTGGTACCAGGTGCGCAAGAAGGTCGGCGACGTGCATGCCGATCTGCCCACGGGCGTGCTTGGCCCCTTTTTCAACGATGAATATTCCGATGTCTACGTGCAGGTCCATGCGCTCACCGCGCCCGGTGCGACGTGGATGGAGCGCTCGGACCTCGCCGAAATGGTGCGCCAGGGCTTTCTCGCCGTTCCCGAGGTGGAGAAGGTCCAGCTCTTCGGCGAACAGGAACCACGGATCTTCGTCGATATTTCCTATGCGAAGCTGGCAACGCTCGGCATTCCCGTCAGCGCGATCTTCGAGGCGCTTTCGGCTCAGAACGCGGTCGTGCCCTCGGGATCCGTCGATACCGCGGCGGAGACCGTGCAGGTGCGTGTGAGCGGCAGCCTGTCCGGCGCCGACGCGGTGGCGGCTGTGCCCATCGAGGCGGGCGGACGCACGTTCCGGCTTGGAGACATCGCCCGCGTGAGCACCGGGGTGGCGGATCCCAGGAGCTTCGAGAGCCGCTATGACGGCGAGCCGGCGATCATGATCGGAATCGCCATGGCCAAGGGCGGCAACGTTCTGGAACTGGGTGAGCGCCTGCATGAAAAGGCCGAAGAGCTCGCAGCCCGTCTTCCGATCGGGGCGGAACTGCACCAGGTGTCGAACCAGCCGGAAGTGGTGGAAGAGGCCATCGGCGAGTTCCTGCTGAAGTTCGTGGTCGCCATTTCGATCGTGCTGCTGGTCTCCTTCATGTCGCTTGGTTTCAGGACCGGCATCATCGTGGCGCTTTCCGTGCCGCTGACGCTGGCCGGCACCTTCGTCGCCATGCTTCTCATGGGTATCGACCTGGAGCGCATCTCGCTCGGTGCGCTGATTCTGTCGCTGGGCCTTCTCGTCGATGACGCGATCATCGCCATCGAGATGATGGTGGTGAAGATCGAACAGGGGTGGGACCGGTTCCGCGCGGCGACCTATGCCTGGGAATCGACGGCCTTTCCCATGCTCACCGGCACGCTGGTGACGGCGGCGGGCTTCCTGCCGGTGGGCTTCGCCCGGTCGGCGGCGGGCGAATATGCCGGCGGCATCTTCTGGGTCGTCACGACGGCGCTTCTGATCTCGTGGTTCGTGGCGGTGGTCTTCACGCCCTATCTGGGCATCTATCTCCTGCCGAAATCGCTGGAGCGACACGCGGCCGAGCATGGCGCGCAGGACGAGGAGGCGATCTATCGCACGCCGTCCTACCAGCGGCTTCGCAGGATCGTCTCGGGCGCCGTGCGGTTCCGCATTCCCGTGGTCGTGCTGACGTTCGCGCTACTTGGCCTGTCGGGCTACGGCATGGGCTTCGTGAAGAAGCAGTTCTTTCCCAATTCCTCGCGCCCGGAAGTGCTGATCGAGCTGCAGGGCGCGGAAGGCGCCTCCTTCGCGGCGACGGACGCGCAGGCCCGCAAGATCGAGGAACTGTTGTCGAAGAACGAGAACGTCGACTACTTCACGACCTATGTGGGGGCGGGTGCGCCGCGCTTCATGCTGGCCTACAACCCGGCGCTGCCGAACCCGAGCTACGCGCTGATCCTGGCCCAGTCGAAGGGCGGGGAGCACACGGGCCGGCTCGTGGAGGAGATGCGCGCGCATTTTGCCGACACGAACGGCCCGGTGCGCGGACGTGTCTCGCGGCTGGAGCTCGGGCCGCCCGTCGGCTTCCCCGTCCAGTTCCGTGTCATCGGGGCCGACACGCAGGAAGTGCGGCGGATCGCGGAGCGGGTGCGCGACATCATGCGCGCCGATCCCGACACGCTGAACACCGAGCTGCAGTGGGGCGACAAGATGAAGTCCGTGCGCCTCGTGGTCGACCAGGACCGGGCACGGGCGCTGGGACTTTCAACCTCGGACATCGGCCAGGGGCTCCAGGCGCTTCTGAGCGGCGTTCAGGCAACGGCCCTGCGCGAAGGGCGCCATTCGGTCGGTGTGATGGTGCGGGCGGCGGAGGCCGAACGGGCCGCCCTTGGAAACTTGGGCGATCTGGTGCTTCACGTGCGCGACGGACGCGCGATCCCCGTCTCCCAGGTGGCGCGTATCGAGTACACCGCCGAGGAGCCCATCCTGTGGAGGCGAAACCGCGAGACCGTGCTCACGGTGCGGGCCGACGTGCTGGCCGGCGTTCAGCCCCCCGACGTCACCGCCAGGCTCGAGCCGGCCATGCAGGCGCTCCAGAGCGAGCTCCTGCCGGGTTACCGCATCGAGGCGGGCGGCGCTGCGGAGGAATCCGCCAAGGCCAACAAGGCACTGGGCGCGGTCTTCCCGGTGATGCTGCTGGCCATGGCGTTCCTGATCATGATCCAGATGCAGTCCTTCTCGAAGCTCGCCATCGTGTTCCTGACCTTCCCGCTCGGGCTGGTCGGCGCGGTCGCGGCGCTGCTCGTCGCGGACGCGCCGTTCGGCTTCGTCGCGATCCTGGGCGTGATCGCGCTCGGCGGCATGGTCATGCGCAACACGCTGATCCTGGCCGACCAGATCGAGCATGATCTGGCGTCGGGAGTGACCATGCGTCAGGCCATCGTGGAATCGACCGTGCGCCGCGCCCGGCCGGTGATCCTGACGGCTCTGGCCGCCGTGCTCGCCTTTGTGCCGCTGACCTTCAACATCTTCTGGGGGCCGATGGCGATCTCCATGATCGGGGGGCTGACGGTGGCCACCGTGCTGACGCTGGTCTTCATGCCGGCGCTCTATGCGCTGTGGTTCCGCCGGCGTCTCGACAAGAGTGACGCGGATCTGGCGGTGGAGACCCTGGCCGGCGATGGGACGCCGGGCAATTCGGACAGGGCAGAGCAGAAAACGGACCCCGCGCCGGCTCTGCCTCAGGCGGCGGAGTGAGCGACCCCCGCGGTCACTCCGCCGCCAGCGGACCATTCGGCCACCGAATATGTGGCATTCGCGCAACGCTGTAACAGGAAACGCATGTTGCGTTGCGAGATGTTCGCCGACCCGCGGAAAAGCGCGATTCCGCGTTCCCATGTTCGATGCGTCGCAAAAAGTTCATTTTCTCAATGAGTTGATTTGATGCGGGTGCGCAACCATCGGGTGCGTTACGTTACGAAAACGTCACCTCCCGATGTTTGTGCGCTGCGAGAGTGTGCCTCCATCGGCAAACTCGCCACTTGTGTCCTCCGAGTCGCTTGGTCACCATTACGTTAACGTAATCGCTGGCAGGGGCATGCTGGCGGCGTGTTTTGGGAGGACACGAGCGAAATGACAAGCAAGCGCAGGGTGTTAATGCTTTCGGTGGCTTCGGCCGCCTTGTGTGCGACTGCTGGCGGGGCCCTGGCCGGTGGCTTCGCACTGCGCGAACAGAGCTCCTACTATCAGGGCATGTCGTTTGCCGGCTATGGCACGACCGGTCCGTCGATCTCGTCCATGTACTGGAACCCGGCCGCCCTTTCCGGTGCGGGAGTGGGGTTCACCAGTGAGGCGCACAACACGCTCATCGTTCCCGAATCGAAGATCACGGGCACCTTCACGCCGGGCCTTCTTCCGGTGCCGCCGAGCACGGCGCCGTCCGGAGACATCGGGTCGGATGCCTACATTCCCGCAAGCTACATCGCCTACCGGTTGAACGAGCGTGCTGTTTTCGGCGTGTCGGTCAACGCGCCCTTCGGGCTCTCGACCAAGGCGAACTTCAACTGGGCGGGGCAGTTCTATTCGCGCACCTCGAAGGTGAGCTCACTCAATGTCACGCCGACATTGTCGTATCAGATCAATGACATGCTGGCGATCGGCCTTGGCCTTCAGATCCAGCAGCTCAAGGTGCGACTGACGTCCGCTATTCCGAATGTTCCGGGCTTTCCGTCCCAGGTTCTGGAAGGAAACGACGTCGGCTTCGGCGTGACGGCGGGTCTGACGTTCCGTCCGATGGACGGCACGGAGATCGGTCTCGGCTATCGCTCCGGCATTTCGCAGAAGCTGGACGGCAACGTGATCACGCCGGCCGGCGCGACACCGATCGGCGCCGACCTGATCACGCCGGACATGGTGACCTTCTCGGTCAAGCAGCGGGTGAGCGACGGCTTCCGGGTGTTCGGCACGGTGGAGTGGACCAACTGGAGCCGTCTCAAGGCGCCGCGCGTCTACGCTCAGGCCAATGGTGCGACGGTCACGAACCTGCAGTTCAACTACGACGACGGCTGGTTCTTCGCTCTCGGCGGCGAGTACGACGTCAACGAGGACCTGACGTTGCGCGCGGGCGCGGCCTACGAGATCTCGCCGGTGGACGATGCGATCCGCTCGACCCGCCTGCCGGACAACGACCGGATCTGGCTGTCGGCCGGTGCTTCCTACAACTGGAGCGACAATCTGGCGTTCGATCTCGGCTACACGCACATTCTCACGGCCAAGAGCACGCCGATCAACATCAGCGGCACGCATCAGGACTACAATCCGGCGATCGGTACCTTCAACGGCAGCGCCGATTCCAGCGTCAACATCGTCACGGCGTCGATGCGCTACAATTGGGGCGGCGCACTGCCGCGTCCGCAGAAGGATCCGGTGCGCGGCTACTGAGCGCCGCATCCTTTTCAGGACGCGCAATTTCGAACAGGAAAGTTCGAAGAATTGAGTCGAACTTTTTTCAAGTTGCACCGGCGGACACATCCGCCGGTGCTTTTTTCGTTTTGCCTGCCGGCCGGTCGGCGAACCTCTCCGTCCCCGTCCTTGCGGGTCTCAGAAGGCGGCCGGATACAGGCCGCCGTCGAGCAGCAGGTTCTGGCCCGTCAGGTAGCCCGCGTGGGTGGAGCAGGCGAAGGCGCAGACCTTGCCGAACTCCTCCGCCGTGCCGAAGCGACCTGCGGGGATTTCAGCTTCCTGGGCGGCGGCTGCCTCGGCGAGGCTGACGCCGGCCTGACCGGCGGCGCGCTCCAGTCCGCCGCGCAGGCGGTCGGTGTCCATCTTGCCCGGCAGCAGGTTGTTGATGGTCACGTTGCGCGAGGCGTAGCGCCGCGCGATGCTGGCCAGGAACGCGGTGAGGCCCGCGCGCGCGCCGCTCGACAGGTCGAGACCCTCGAGCGGCATGCGCACCGAGATCGACGTGATGTTGACGATGCGCCCGAAGCCGCGCTCGGCCATGCCTTCGGCGACCTGCTGGATCATCTCGATGGGCGAGATCATGTTCTGGATCACGCCCTCGATCATCTTCTCCCGGTCGAGCTCGAGGAAGTCGCGGCGCGGCGGCCCGCCGTTGTTGTTGACCAGGATGTCGGGGGAGGGGCAGGCGGCGAAAAGCGCCTTCTGGCCTTCCGGCGTGGAGACGTCGGCCACGACCCGCTTCACGTCGACGCCGTAGCGCGCGCGAAGGTCGCTCGCCGTCGCGTCGAGGCGGGCGCCGTCCAGCCCGTTGATGACGAGATCGCAGCCGGCCTCGGCCAGCGCCTCGGCGCAGCCACGGCCGAGCCCTCGGCTTGAGGCACACACGATTGCCTTGCGGCCGGAAATACCAAGATCCATGAAATCAGCTCCTGTCGCTGCCGGCGGGTGCCGGTCAAGGTGAGCAAGGGTCGAACCCGGTGATAGCGGAAGAGCCTTGCGGACGTCCATCCCGTGGCCCCCTCGCTGCACGGGGGAGGCGCGGCCGGCGCAGGCTGATAGGTGATTGCGGGCACTATGCGGCTCTTCTGCCCCGGCTGTCACATTAATGAGATCGGAATCGAGGAAACAGGTCGCGAATACTTGTCAGGAGCGCGCCATGTCCGTCGATCCGGCCCCGCGACACTACCGGGCGATCTTTCTTTCCGACATCCATCTGGGAACACGCGGGTGTCAGGCAGATCTTCTGCTCGACTTCATGCGTCACCACGACGCCGAGACGATCTATCTCGTCGGGGACATCGTCGACGGGTGGCGGCTGAAACGCGCCTGGTACTGGCCCCAGGCGCACAACGATGTGGTGCAGAAGCTGATGCGCAAGGGCCGCAAGGGCGCGCGCATCATCTACACGCCCGGCAATCACGACGAGTTCCTGCGCGACTTCCTGGGCACGCATTTCGGCGGCATCGAGGTCGTCGAGGAGACGATCCACGAGGCGGCCGACGGCAAGCGCTATCTCGTGATCCACGGCGACAAGTTCGATGTGGTGGTGCGCCACGCCAAGTGGCTGGCCTTCCTCGGTGACTGGGCCTACGTGAGCGCGCTCAACCTGAACACGGTGCTCAACGTGGTGCGACGGCGCCTCGGCCTGCAGTACTGGTCGCTGTCGGCCTGGGCGAAGCTCAAGGTCAAGAACGCGGTCAGCTTCATCGGCAAGTTCGAGGAGACTCTGGCCCACGAGGCGGCGCGCCAGAGCGTGGACGGGGTCATCTGCGGCCATATCCACCATGCCGCCGACCACCATGAGTTCGGCACGCACTACATCAACACCGGTGACTGGGTGGAGAGCTGCACGGCGGTTGCCGAGCACCACGACGGACGCTTCGAGATCATCCGCTGGACGGTGGAGGCGGGCCGTCAGGCCGCCGACGCCAAGGCGGAAGCCAAGGCAAAGCGCAAGGCCGAGGGCGGCCGGCAGGTCGCCGCATGAAGTCGCTGCTGATCGTCACCGACGCCTGGCACCCCCAGGTCAATGGCGTGGTGCGGTCCATCGAGCGCACGGCGGCCGAGCTCGAACGCCTCGGCGTGCGGGTCGAGGTGCTCTCGCCCGCCGACTACCCGACGCTGCCATGCCCCACCTATCCGGAGATCCGCCTGTCGCTGACGACACCGGGCGCGGTGCGCCGGCGCATGGCCGAACTCGACTGCGAGCATCTGCATATCGCCACCGAGGGTCCGCTGGGCCTTCTGGCCGGACGGATCGCGCGGGGCGAGGCGCTTGCCTTCACCACGAGCTATCACACCCGGTTCCCCGAGTATCTCTCGGCCCGCATTCCGGTGCCCGTCGCGTGGTCCTACGGCTGGCTGCGGCGCTTCCACAATTCCGGCAACGGCTGCATGGTGGCGACGCGCACGCTGGAAGACGACCTTTCGGCGCGCGGCTTCCGCAACCTGATGCGCTGGTCGCGCGGCGTCGATCACGAGCTGTTTCGTCCCTATGAGGGCAGTGTTCTGCCGGCGGAGGTGACGGGCCCGGTGTTCATGTATGTGGGCCGGGTGGCGGTCGAAAAGAACATCGCCGCCTTTCTCGACCTGGACCTGCCGGGCTCCAAGGTGGTCGTGGGCGATGGCCCCCAGCTTGCGGACCTCAGGGCGCGCTATCGCGAGGTGCTCTTCACCGGCGCGAAGTCGGGGGAGGATCTTGCCCGCCACTACGCCAGCGCCGATGTGGTCGTGTTCCCGAGCCTGACCGACACCTTCGGCAACGTGGTGCTCGAGGCGCTGGCCTGCGGCGTTCCGGTCGCCGCCTTTCCCGTCATGGGGCCGCTCGACATTCTCGGCGGCACGGGTGCGGGCGTACTCGACGCCGATCTCAGGCTTGCCGCGCTCGGCGCGCTGTCGGTTTCGCCGGCCCGGGCGCGGGACCTGGCGCTGGAGTTCACCTGGCAGCGCAGCACCCGCCAGTTCATGGAGAATTGCATGAGGGCGCATACGGCGGACAGCCGCGTCGCGGCCTGACGCTTTTGGGCGTGCCTGCTGTTCGGCCGGCGTGAGGCTTCACCGGACGCGGAGGATCGTGTACCGATTGAGGATCCCGCCGGTTTGGAGAGTCCCATGACGATCAGCTTCAAGGTTCCCGAGTTTCAGCACATTGTCGACGCGCGCGCGCGGATCGCCGGCCAGGCGCATCTCACGCCGCTGCTGTCGTCGGCCTATCTGGACGAACTCGTCGGCGGGCGCATCCTGCTCAAGGCGGAAAACCTCCAGCGCACGGGATCCTTCAAGTTCCGTGGCGCCTTCAACCGCCTTTCGATGATCCCCGAGGAGGCGCGCTCCGCCGGTGTCGTTGCCTGCTCGTCCGGCAATCACGCGCAGGGTGTCGCCGAGGCGGCGCGCATTCTGGGAATGCCGGCGGTGATCGTCATGCCCGAGGACGCGCCGACGGCCAAGATCGCGCGGACGAAGCGTTCCGGCGCGGAGGTGGTAACCTACAAGCGCGAGACGGAGGACCGTGAGGCGATCGCCGAGGCCATCGCGGCCGAACGCGGCGCGACCATGGTGCACCCCTACAATGACCCGGGTGTGATCGCGGGGCAGGGGACGCTTGCCGCCGAGACGGTCGAACAGGCCGAAGCCATGGGTCTCGCGCCCGAGGCGATGCTGGTCTGCACCGGCGGTGGCGGCATGTCCGGAGGTGTTGCGCTGGCGCTGGAACGGCTCGCGCCGGAGTGCGCCTTCGTGCCGGTGGAGCCGGAGGATTTCGACGATTACGACCGCTCGCTGCAGGCCGGCACGCGGGTCGGCAACGCCCGTTCGGGCGGCTCGGTCTGTGACGCGCTGCTGACGCCGATGCCGGGCGAACTGGGCTTCGAGATCGTGCGCAGGCGCGCGACCTCGGGCCTGAAGGTGAGCGACGAGGAAGCGCTTCGTGCGGTCGCCTTCGCCTTCCGCGAGCTCAAGCTGGTGGTGGAACCGGGCGGCGCGGTCTGCCTGGCCGCCGTTCTTTCGGGCAAGCTGCCGGTGAAGGGGCGCACCATCGCCCTGACACTCTCCGGCGGCAACCTCGATCCGGAGATGCTGGAGCGCGCGCTGGCGCTTTGACGGCAGGCGTCAGTTGAAGGCGCGCTGGCTGCCGGGATGGCGCATGGTGCGGTAGACGTAGACGTCGCGGGCGACGCTCGACGTGCCGATGCCGAGCCAGCCGCACCTGAAGCGCAGGAAGCTTCCGTAGGTCTTGTAGCCGATGCCGGTCTCCTTCATCAGCAAGGCGACCGCGCCGTCGGCCTGCGAGGCGAAGGTGTCGCGCACCGCGCTGTCGCGAAGAGACAGGTGACGCGAGACGAGCCAGATGATGGCGTCCATGTCCTCGCGGGCGATGAGCGTCAGCAGGATCGTCTCGAAGCTCAGCTCGCCGGCGGCGATCTGGATGTGGACCTCGTGTTTGGACAGGGTTTCGCCGTTGATGTCGAGCCCCGCGTCCGGCGTGTCGGCGATGGCGCGCTGGGCGAGGCGGGCGAGCGCGTCCTCGTTGGCGAGCGCCTTGTCCAGCTCCGGCGGCATGAGCGGGCAGTCGGTGTCGCTCACGAGGCGCAGCTCCTCGCGGAACACGTTGTCGGCGTGGCAGCGCCAGGCGAGCGCGCCGAGAAGGCGCGGATCGCCGCTCGACAGGATGAGCAGCGCGAGCAGGGCACGGGTGCCGAAGGTGGCATCGTCATTGTGCAGCAATGCATTGACCACGGGAAACGCGCCGCGCGCGACGAGCGTGTCGACCACGCGGGAAGAGACGCCCGTTCGACGCGCGATGGCAAGGCGGTGCCTGTCGGAGCGGTGACGCGCGACGTCGACGAGCTTTTCCTCCGAGATCACCGGAGAGTGCTGGAGCACGGGCTCGCTGAGGTCGAAGGCTTCCTCCGCCAGACGGTCGGCGAGGTCCGTGGTGATGCGGTCGGTGCGGGCGAGACGCACGACGATGTCGAGGCGGGCGGAATGATCGAGCTGGTCGAAAACGTCGAGAACCAGGCCCGAGAACAGCATTCGCTCGGCTCCGGTGGGCTCGCGTTCCAGCTTGTCCGAATATTGCGCACTGAGAAGGCGTACGAGTTCCGAACGGGCCGATGGCTCCCGGATCCTCGCAAGCTCCTCCAATCTCTCCCTGATCATCCCCTCGACCCAATCTCCCGGGTGCCGCCAAGCCGCGCCCGGCAACGCCGACGCGAAGACCCCAGTCTTGGCCATGCACTGTTAAAATCACGTAGATAAAACACCGCAGGCGAACACGCTTTGCAAGCAGGCGCAAACTGTTCAGCGTCTCACGGTTCCAATTGCCGCCCCGTGGCGGCCTCTGAAAGATCCCTCCCTGCAAAAAGGGCCGCGACGTAACCGGCGCGGCCCGAACCTCAACTGAAGAGCGACTGGCGCTCTCCCGGGGAAAGCTGCTCCAGCGGATCCTCGCCCGCGTCATCCTCGTCCAGATCCAGCGCGCGGTCGCGGTGGCTGGCAAGGTCCGTCGTGGCGGACGGCTCATCCTTCTCCGGCGCGTCGTCGGTGTCGATGGCATCGAAGTCGATCGAGTCGAAGTCGATCTCGCCGTCTTCCGTGGTGGCGACGTCCTCGTCGGTCTCGACGCCGGCCGCGTCCTCGGCCTCGACCATCACCAGATCATCGAAGGGATCGCCGGCTTCGGCTCCGTCCCCGGATGCGTCCTCCGGCGTGCCGGATTCGGCGGCGAAGAGCGCGTCGATGTCGATCTCGCCGGCGTCGAGCGCGGCGGCCTCGGCGGCTTCCTGGTCCGTCATTTCGCTGAGCGCGGCGGCGGCTTCGGCCTCGGCCTGGGTCTGCGTTTCGGCAAGCGAGGGCGCGGCGTCCTGCGGGGCCGGTGTCTCCTGCGCCGGAGCGGCGGCGAAAAGCGCGTCGATGTCCTCCTCGGAGGCGGTTTCCGCCTCGTCCCCGGCGCTTGCGGACGATCCGAACATCTCGTCCACGGCACACTGGCTGACGCCGCGACCGTCGAGCTGTGGGCCGTTGAGAAGGTGGGCGTCGGGGCGGCTGTCCTCGATGTAGGCGCCCTCGTCGGCGCTTGCGTCCTGGATGCCCCAGATCGAGATCATCATGTTGATGCGCGATTCCAGGTACTGGAGCACATTGACGATCTTCTGGGTGCGCTGGCCGGTAAGGTCCTGGAAGGAACAGGCCATGAAGATTTCGGTGGCGCGGGCGTCGATCTCGTCGCAGGCCGTCTCGTCGGCGCCTGCCTCGCGCATCGTCCAGGCGTGCTCCTGGATGGCCTCGGCGGCCGCGAGGATCTCCTGGGTCGCGGCCTCGGTCTTGGTGACGATGGCGTCGAGTTCGTTGGAGGCCTCGATGAAGCGGTTGCCGTCGTCGGACTCGTGCTTGATGTTGGCGATCTCGCGCTTCGTGCGCTCGATGGCCTCCTGCATGTCCGCGATGTCGAGCCGGATGCGGTCGATGCTGGGCACCGTGCGCTCGCGCGTCATGGTCTTCTCGAGCCGTGCGATGGCGTCGAGGACGACCTGTGTTTCAGGCTTCTGGTTCCGGCGGATGTACTCGTCCAGGAACCAGCGACCGCGATCGGTCTCCGTCAGGGCACCGAGGAGGGCCTCGTACTCGTTCTCCCTGATCGCGCCGGGCGCTCCACTTTCAGCCATGCTCGAGATCCGCAAAAGGTCGTTTCGCTCATCTGCCGCCGGGATCGGCGACACGGTGTCCGCAGCCTCGAGGTTTAATCGCCAAATCCTTAAAATCGGTATAGAAGGCGAAACGCCGCCCAACCGGACACCGGATAATGACGCAAGGTCATCTGGTCGCAAGTCTTTTTGCGGCCTACTTCTTTGGCTTCGGGCTGTTTCTGCCCTTCTTTCCCGTGGTGCTGCGCGACTCAGGTCTCTCGCCAGGCGAAATCGGCACGCTGCTGTCGCTGCCGATGCTGGTAAGGCTCGCCGCGAATCCCCTCGTGGGCGCGCTTGCCGACCGCTTCGCCACGCCGCGCGTCGCGGTGAGCGTGCTTTCGGCCCTGTCGGCGGCACTGTTTCTCGCCTTCTTCCTCGCGTCGGGGTTCTGGGCCTATGCGGTTCTGCTGGTCGCGGTGGCGCTTGTCTGGTCGCCGCTGATCCCCATCGAGGACGCGGTCGCCGCCCGCCTCGACCGGGAAGGAAAGGGCCAGTACGGGAGGATGCGCCTGTGGGGGTCGATCAGCTTCATCGCCGCCAATCTCGTCGGGGGAACGGCGGCCGCCAGCGCCCATGCTGCTCCGGCGGTGATCGGCGGCATCGCCGCCGGGCTGGTCGTTTCCGCGCTCGTCGGGCTGACGCTCACCGTGCCGAGCGCGCGGGAGGCGGAGCGCGGACCGGACGATGAACAGCGCGTGGAGGCGCGCGCGAAACCCGGCATGGGGTTCCTTCTGGTGGTCGTGGGGGCCGGCATCCTGCAGGGAAGCCATGGGGCGTATTACGGGTTCAGCGCGCTGTTCTGGGAGGCGGAAGGTTTCGGCGGGCTGGCCATCGGCATCCTGTGGGGGCTCGGCGTGACGACGGAGATTGTGCTGTTCGCCTTCGCGGGCAGCGTCGGCGCGCGCATCGGGTCGCTCGGCATTCTCGGGGTCGGCGCGGGGGCCGCGATCCTGCGCTGGGTGCTCTTCGCGCAGGTGTCCGGTCCGCTTGCGACCGGCTCCCTCCAGCTTCTGCACGGGCTGAGCTTCGGCGCGACGCATCTGGGCGCCGTCGCCTATGTGGCGGCCCGCGCGCCCCGGCGCTGGGCGGGGTTCTCGCAGGGGCTCCTGTCCATGGTGTTCGGCTTCTTCACCGCGCTCGCCTCGGCGCTGGCGGGGCTTCTCTACCAGAGCGGGCCGTCGCTCGCCTTCCAGGCGATGGCGGCAATGGCCGGGCTGGGCACGCTGCTTCTCGCCGCCGGCGCGCTGTTTCCCGGAGAAAGACGGCGCGCGCCGGCGGCGTGACAATGCCTGAGCAGGAGCCGGGTGTTCAGCCCCAGAGCTCCGGGGCGGGCGGCATCAGCGTTGAGCCCTCGAAGACCAGGCCCGGCTCACGGTCCTTCGCCAGCAGGAGCGGGGCGTCGAGGTCGACGTAGTCCGCGCCCTGCGCGACGAGAACCGCCGGCGCCATCGCCAGCGAGGTGCCCAGCATGCAGCCGACCATGACGCGGAAATCGCGCGCCCTTGCCTCGGCCAGGAGCTTCAGCGCCTCCGTCAGTCCGCCGGTCTTGTCGAGCTTGATGTTGACCGCGTCGTAGAGCGGCGCGAGCCGCTCCAGGTCGGCGGAGGTGTGCAGGCTTTCGTCGGCACACACCGGGACCGGCCGTTCCAGCCCGGCAAGACAGGCGTCCGCGTCGGAGGGCAGCGGCTGCTCGATGAGCTCCACGCCGGCCGCGACGCAGGCGGCCATGTTGCGCGCGAAGCTCTCCTGGCTCCATGCCTCGTTGGCATCGACGATGAGGCGGGAGGCGGGCGCGGCGGCACGAACCGCCGCGATGCGCTCGGGATCGCCCTCGCCGCCGAGCTTCACCTTGAGCAGGGGGCGGCTGGCGGCCTTCGCCGTGTCGGCGGCCATCTTCTCCGGCGTGCCGAGGCTGATGGTGAAGGCGGTGACGGACGCGGCGAGCGGGCCGAGGCCCGCGAGTGCCGCCGCCGTGGTGTTGCCGCGCTTGGCCTCCAGGTCCCAGAAGGCGCAGTCGAGCGCGTTGCGCGCGGCGCCGGCGGGCATCGCGGCCTGCAGGCCGGCGCGGTCGAGGCCGCGTTCGATGTCCGCCTTCAGCCGTTCGATGTCGGCCATGACACCCTCGACGGTCTCGCCATAGCGGGCGTAGGGGACGCATTCACCGCGCCCCCTGTGCGGCCCCTCGGCGAGGGTCGCCACGACCACATTGGCGTGGGTGCGGCTGCCTCTGGCGATGGTGAAGCCGCCCTCGATCGGCCAGCTGTCGGTTGCGACCTCGAGCGTTACCGTCATGGGCGACCGAACTCCTCCTCGAGGCGATCGACGATGCCCTCGCACCCGAACCGCACCGGGTCGGTCGCCGGCAGGCCGTGCTCGGCGGCAATGTCGGCGAGAAGCACCCGCGCGTCCGCCTCGTCCAGTGCGGCGGTGTTGACGCAGATGCCGACGCAGCGGATCTCCGGATTGGTCAGGCGACCGCAGACGACGGTCAGGTCGATGACCTGCTGGATGGTGGGAAGCGGCGTCTTCACGCCGCGCATGTTCTGGCGGGTGGGCTCGTGGCAGACGACGAAGGCGTCGGGCTGGGAGCCGTGCAGCAGGCCGAGGGTGACGCCCGCGAAGGAGGGGTGGAACAGTGAACCCTGCCCCTCGATGACGTCCCAGTGGTCCGGCTCCGCGGAGGGCGAGATCCACTCGGCGGCGCCGGAGATGAAGTCGGCGATCACCGCGTCGAGGGCGACGCCACGACCGGAAATGAAGACGCCGGTCTGGCCGGTCGCGCGGAAGTCGGCATCGAAGCCGCGATCGCGCATGACCTTCTCGAGCGCAAGCGCGGTGTACTTCTTGCCAACGGAGCAGTCGGTGCCGACCGCCAGCAGGCGCTTGCCGGTGCGCTTGTGGCCCTTGCCGGTGTCGAAGCGGATGTCGGAGTGGCGCACGTCGCGCAGGTGGCGGCCGTTGCGCTCGGCGGCGGCGGCGATCTCCGGCACGTCGCCGAGACGCATGTGCAGGCCGCTGGCCACGTCCAGGCCCGCGTCGAGCGCCGCGACGATGGAGGCGACCCAGTGGTCGGGCAGGACGCCGCCGGCGTTCACGCAGCCAACGACCATGGTCTTCACGCCCGCCGCGGCGGCCTCGGCCGGCGTCATCTCGGGAAGCTTCGCATCCGCCTTGCACCCGTCCAGGCGAAGCTGGCCCAGGCACCAGTCGCGGCGCCAGTCGACGATGCCGAGGCCGGTCTTGGCCGCAAGCGCGTCGGGCACGTCACCGAGAAAGATCAGGTAGGGGTGGGCGATTTCCATCGGAAACTCCTCGTGAAAGGGCGCGAATCAGATCCGCCGGGAGATGGGGCGGAGCGCCGGTCTGGGTGTGTCGCCGGGGGTATGTGGCGGGGATGCCGCCGCGCCCTTCGCGTGTTTTTCGCGTATGACCCGGCGAGGGTTTCGAAATTCTGCGCGATGCCGGTCCGGGACCGTGCCGGGAGGGGCCGGTCGGCTGGACGCTGGCAACTCCGACAAGGTATACGTGTCCGGAAGGACACTCGGCAAGAGCCTGAAAACCGGACGCCTGGGGCAGGGCGAAACGCCTCGCGCGCTGGCCGGAGACAGGCGGCAGAGACAGGCGGCAGAGACAGGCCGCCAGAGACAGGCCGCCAGAGGCAGGCGGGCGGACCGCGCAGCAGGGATGACGCGACATGACGATCCACGCGGCCCAGGATGTCGCCCGGGCAAGCCTGGAGCAGGACGGGGACAGAGCCCGGCTGAGCGTCGCCGGCCGCTGGACGATCCACAACAGCGAGACCATGGAAAGCCTGCTGGCCGGCATGGAGCGGCTTCCGGGTGGGCGGCTGCATGTGGACCTCAGCCAGCTTACGGGGCTCGACACCGCCGGCGCGTGGCTGCTGCACCGGTACCGTGGCGACCTCGAGTTTCATGGCGTGCGTGTCGATTTCGACGGCCTGCGGCCCACCTATGCCACGCTGCTGGAAGAGGTGGAGCGGCTGCACCCGCCGCCCTGGAAGCCCGAGCACCACCCGTGGTCCCTGTTCGGGATGTTCGAGCGCACCGGACGGCAGGTGGTCGAGGTCGGCGGCGACGTCAGGTCGGTCCTGCACATCGTCGGCTCGCTGGTTTCGGTGCTGACCAACGTCATCAGCCGCCCGCGCTGTCTGCGACTGCCCTCGGTCGCGACCCAGTTCGACCGGGTGTGCATCGGCGCCGTGCCGATCGTCATGCTGATGAGCTTCCTGATCGGCGCGATCATCGCCCAGCAGGGCGGCTTCTATCTGCGCCAGTTCGGCGCGGAGGTCTATGTGGTCGACCTGTCCGGCGTGCTGGTGCTGCGCGAGATCGGCGTGATCCTGACGGCGATCATGGTCGCGGGCCGGTCCGGCTCGGCGTTCACCGCCGAGATCGGCTCCATGAAGATGCGCGAGGAGATCGACGCGCTGCATGTTATCGGCCTGCGCGTGACGGAAGTGCTGGTGCTGCCGCGCCTGCTGGCGCTCATCATCGCCATGCCGATCCTGACGTTCCTGTCCAACCTCGCCGCGCTCTTCGGCGCCGGACTGATAAGCTGGATCTACCTCGACATCGCCCCACGCGTCTTCATCCAGCTCATGAAGGCCGCCGTGACCCCGGAAACGCTGATGGTGGGCATCGTCAAGGCGCCGTTCATGGCGTTGATCGTGGGGCTTGTCGCCTGCGTGGAAGGCATGAAAGTGTCGGGGTCGTCGGAATCGCTCGGCACGCACACCACGCTGTCGGTGGTGAAGGCCATCTTCATGGTGATCGTGGTCGACGGACTGTTCGCCATCTTCTTCTCCTCGATCGGGATCTGACATGCAGCCGACCGCCGTTTCCCCGACGCCGACCGGCGCGCCCCGCGAGAGCGCGGGCCCGGGCGATGCAGCGGATGCCTCCCGGCAGGACCAGGAGGTGATCCTCTCCGCGCGCGACGTCACGGTCGGTTTCGGCCAGACCATCGTGCTCAAGGACCTCGATCTCGACGTGTACGCCCGCGAGATCCTGGGCTTCGTGGGCGGCTCGGGAACCGGCAAGTCGGTGCTGATGCGCACGATCCTGGGGCTGACCCCGCGGCGCGCGGGGCGGATCGAGGTGTTCGGCAAGGATCTGGACGCGATCGATTCCGAGGAGCGCCAGTCCATCGAACGGCGCTGGGGCGTGCTGTTCCAGCAGGGCGCCCTGTTTTCCTCGCTCACGGTGCGCCAGAATGTCCAGGTGCCCATGCGCGAGCACATGAACATGTCGCAGCGCCTGATGGACGAACTGGCCCTGCTCAAGATCGAGATGGTCGGCCTTCCGGTGAGCGCAGCCGACAAGTTCCCGTCCGAGCTTTCGGGTGGCATGATCAAGCGCGCGAGCCTTGCCCGGGCGTTGGCGCTCGATCCGGATCTCGTCTTCCTGGACGAGCCCACATCCGGTCTCGACCCGATCGGTGCCGCGGCCTTCGACGATCTGGTGCGCAAGCTCCGCGACACGCTGGGGCTGACCGTCTACATGGTCACCCATGATCTCGACAGCCTGCATTCCATTTGCGACCGTGTCGCGGTATTAGGGGAGAAGAAGGTGCTGAGGGCCGGAACAGTCGAGGAACTCATGCATTTCGACAATGCGTGGGTCCAATCCTATTTCAACGGCGAACGGGCGTTGCGTCGGGTCTAGACCGGGGAATTCGAGTTCACGATGGAAACCCGCGCGAATTACGTCGTCATCGGCGCGTTTGTCTTCATTACGCTGATCGTCGGTTTCGTCTTCATCTACTGGCTGGGCAGCCGGGCCGACGGGCCGCGTGCGCTTCCGGTCAAGGTCGTGTTCACCTCCGCCGTCACCGGGCTTTCGGTCGGTGGAGCCGTGAATTTCAACGGCATCAAGGTCGGTGACGTCGGTGAGCTCGGCTTCGATCCGACGGATCCGTCCGTCGTGATCGCCACCATCCGGGTCAATCCGACGACGCCGCTTCGCGAGGACGTCAAGGCGACCCTCGGCTTCCAGACGCTCTCCGGCATCGCCTATGTGGACCTGAAGGGCGGCAGCTCCAACGCGCCGCTGCTGCTGGATCCGGACGACGACGAACCTCCGGTCATCTATGCCGAGAAGTCGGCCTTCGAGGATATCGTCGAGGGCGCGCGGGACATCCTGACGCGCGCCGACAAGACGCTTGCCTCCGTCGAGCAGGTGGTCAGCGACAACCGCGAGGAGATCAACCAGATCGTCCACAATGCCCGCGTCTTCTCGGACGCGCTGGCCAAGAACGCGGACGGCGTCGACACCTTCATGTCGAGCGTGGCGGCGACCGGCGATGCGCTGACCAAGCTTTCCGGCAAGCTCGAAGGGCTGGTGGAAAGCGCCACGCGCATCGTGGACGCGGTTCCCGCGGACAAGGTGCGCCAGATCGTCGACGACGCCTCCACGGTGACGTCGAAGGTCGCGAGCGCCGCCGACGGGCTGACCGGGCTGATCGACGACGCGGAGAAGGCGGCGGAGGACCTGCAGGCCTTCGCCAGCGGTCTTGGTGAAAGCCTTGCCAAGGTGGACAAGGTGATTTCCGCAGTCGATCCGCAGTCGATCAACGACGTCGTGGATGGCGCGGCGAGCTTCGCCAGGATGCTCAAGGACCGCTCGCCGGACATCAACCGTCTTGTGACCTCCAGTTCGACCACGATGGCCAACGTGGAGACGATCACCCAGACGGTGGCGGACCGCCGCGAGGAGATCGGCAAGATCATCAGTGAGGTGCAGCAACTCTCCGCCGAACTCAACGCCGTCGTGGCGGCCATCGATCCGGAGCAGGTCAGGACCATCGTCGCCTCGGTGGAAGAGGTGAGCAGCGGGCTCGCCGGACGCACGCAGACGGTTACGCGCGCCATCGACCAGGCCGGCGAGGCGGTGGCCAACGTCAACGAGTTCTCCCAGTCGCTCAAGGGACGAGGTCCGGAGATCGACCAGATCGTGTCCGACGCGCGCGAGCTCTCGACCAAGCTCAACGCGACGGGGACCCGCATCCAGTCGGTTGTCGACAAGGTGGACGCCATGGTCGACGGCGACGGCGAGGGCTTCGTGAAGGAAGCGACGGAGGCGGCGGCCTCGATCCGCCGGGTGGCGGACATCCTGGCCGAAAGGGTCGGGCCGATCACCGCCGGGCTGCAGCGGTTCACCTCGCGCGGATCGGCGGATTTCTCCGACGCGATGAGCCAGCTCAACAGGACGCTGATCGAGATCCAGAGGACTGTTTCCAGCATCAACCGCGACCCGCAACGGGTGATCTTCGGCGGGTCGGACAAGCCGACCTTCAACGGGGCGCAGCGGCGATGACACGCACACGCAGACAAGGGACATGTGGGGCATGACGGGCGGCACGATCTTTCCAGGCGGCGGAGGCGGCAGGGTGCGCACGCTCTGGCGCGCGGGCTGCATGGCGGTCGCGCTGGTGCTTGCCGGATGCGCCTCCTCCTCGGCGCCCGACGCCTATTACGGGCTGACGTCTCCCGACCGGATCGCCTCCGACACGGCGCGGCGGGGCCGCAGCGTGCAGGTTCTCGTGCCCGCGCCGCGCGCGCTGCAGGCGCTGGACACCTCCTCAATCGCCGTTGTCGACAAGGGGCCGGTCTACACCTACTTCCCCAAGGCCGCATGGACGGACACGCTGCCCAAGGTGGTTCAGGCCAAGATCGTGCGCACGCTGGAAAACACGCGCGGGCTGCGCGGCGTGGGCCTGCCCGGCGAGGGACTTCTGATCGACTACCAGCTCCAGACGGACCTGCGCGCCTTCGAGTTCCACGTGGACGGGCGCAACCGCGCCGTGGTCGAGGTGATGGCCCGCCTGGTCAACGACCGCAACGGGCGTACCAAGGCGAGCCGGGTGTTTTCGGCAGAAGTCCCGGCGTCCGGCACCTCGGTCGGGGACGCGGTGACGGCGATCAACCGGGCCACCGACAGCGTTCTGGAGGAAATGTCCGCCTGGGTGCTGTCCAACGTCTGACCTGCGAGCCGGATTGCCTGTGCCTCGCCGGCCCGAAGAGGCGCTCAGGCGCGGTCTATGCGCGCCTGATAGCAGTTGTTGCGGGCCGAGCGCATGTGCACGAAGGCGACGTCCCCGCGAGCAAGCAGGTCGCGCGCGCGGGCCGTGATTTCAGGCACTTCCACCACATCCCCCGTACCGTAGATGATCCGCTCGTCGGCGGAATAGCCGCGCAGCATGTAGCGGTCTCCGCGCGCGAACATCTCCGGCAGCTCCGGCGTGTCCGGGTGACGCTCGCAAGGGTCGGCACACAGGAAGACCGGACCGAGCTCCGCGTAGGGCTGCAGCGTTGTGAAAGGCCGCAAGGCCAGGATCAGGTAGGGCGCGCCCTGCGGAATGTGGCGCAGGCAATGACGGCAGGGAAAGCCGGGCTCCCCGCAGATGCGCCGTTCGGGCACCTGGCCGTTGGCATCGGGGGCGCCGGCGCGGTAGCGGGCGGCAAGGTCGCTGTCGAGGGCGACGAAACGGATGTCGGTCACTGAGAAGTCTCCCGTGGTTCGTGGACCCGGAAGACCTAGATGCGCGCTCCGGCGCGGACGACCCGTTTCGCGAGCCGCCCGCGCCGGAGACCGGTTTCTATTCGGCCGCCTCGCGGAACGCCGGATTGTGCGTCTTCGGCTTGGCCTTCAGCTTGAGTTCCTTCAGCTCCTCGCGGGCGCGTTCGGCGTTGCGCAGGAGCTGGAACTTGCCCGGCTGGTACTGTTTCGGCGCGAAGATGTCGCCGAAGCCGTAGTCGCCGGCGGCCCGCAGCGTGAAGGCCGGATCGGCCAGATGCGGACGCCCGAGCGCGACAAGGTCGGCACGGCCCGCCGTCAGGATGGTGTTGGCCTGATCGGCGGTGGTGATCGCGCCGACGGCCATCGTGGCGAGATCGGCCTCGTTGCGGATCTGGTCCGAGAAGGACGTCTGGAACATGCGGCCGAAGACCGGTTTCGAGGCCGGGCTCGTCTGGCCGGTGGAGACGTCGATCAGGTCGGCCCCGGCCTGCGCGAAGGCGCGGGCGATCTCGACGCTGTCCTCGCCCGTCAGGCCGCCCTCGATCCAGTCGGTCGCGGAGACGCGCACCGACATCGGCTTCTCCGCCGGCCACACCTCGCGCATGGCGGTGAAGACCTCGAGCGGGAAGCGCAGGCGGTTTTCCAGGGAGCCGCCGTATTCGTCGTCACGGGTGTTGGTGACCGGCGAGAGGAAGCTCGCGAGCAGGTAGCCGTGGGCGCAATGCAGTTCGATCATGTCGAAGCCGCAGGCGATCGCGCGTTTCGCGGCGGCGACGAAGTCCGCCTTGACCGCGTCCATGTCGGCCCGGTCCATGGCCCTGGGCGTCTGGCTGTCGGGATAGTAGGGCAGGGCGGAGGCGGACAGGATCGGCCAGGCCTCGTCTTCCGGCAGCGGGCGGTCCATGCCCTCCCACATCAGCTTCGAGGCGCCCTTGCGGCCCGCGTGACCGATCTGCAGGCAGATCCTCGAGGCGGACTGCGTGTGCACGAAGTCCACGATCCGCGTCCAGGCGGCCTGCTGCTCGTCGTTCCAGATGCCCGCGCAGCCCGGGGTGATCCGCGCGGTCGGCGAAACGCAGGTCATCTCGGTGAAAATGAGGCCCGCGCCGCCCATGGCGCGCGATCCGTAGTGCACCAGGTGGAAGTCCTGCGGCACGCCCTCGACGGCGGAATACATGCACATGGGCGAGACGACGAAGCGGTTCTCGAGACGCATGTCGCGCAGCTTCAGCGGCTGGAAGGCGGGGGCGACCGGATCCTTCGTGTCCACCTCGAGACCGGAGGCCGCGACCTGCTCGGCGAAGGTGCGGGTGGCCTCGGTCACGAACTCCGGCGCGCGGAGCTCCAGGTTGTCGTAGGTGATCGCCTTGGAGCGCGTCATGACGCCGAAGGCGAAGGTCACCGGATCCATGTGCCAGTAGCGTTTCACGTGCTCGAACCACACCAGCGACACGTCGGCGGCGTGCTGGGTCTTCTCCACCTCCTCGCGGCGGGTCTCCTCGAAGTCGGCCAACGCCTCGCCGACGCCCTGCGTGCGCATGACGCTCTCGTAGAGCGCGATGGCATCCTCCATGGCGAGCTTGGTGCCCGAGCCGATGGAAAAATGCGCCGTCGACTTGGCGTCGCCCAGCAGCACGACATTGTCCATCGTCGTGCGCGCGTTGCGGATCATGGGGAAGTTGCGCCACATGGAGCGGTTGATGAGCAGCTTGTGGCCGTCGAGTTCCTCGGCGAAGACTCCTTCCAGGAAGTCGGCGGATTCCTGCTCGCTCATGGCGCCCAGCCCGGCCTTCTCGAAGGTCTCGGGATCGGTCTCCAGGACCCAGGTCGAGAGACCCGGCTCGTACTGGTAGGCGTGGGCAATGAAGATGCCGTGGCTGGTTTCCTTGAAATGGAAGGTGAAGGCGTCGAGCGGCTTCGTCGAGCCCATCCAAGTGAACTTGTTGGGGCGCAGGTCCACCGAGGGCTGGAAGTGGTCGCGGTTGGCCTCGCGGATGGCGGAGTTGATGCCGTCGGCGGCCACGATAAGGTCGGCCCCCTCGAGCGCCTCGAGGCTCGGGATCTCCGTCTCGAATTTCATCTCCACCCCGAGGGCGGCGGCGCGTTCCTGCAGCAGGAGCAGCAGGGTGCGGCGCGAGCAGCCGCAGAACCCGTTGCCGCCGACGCGGAAGGACGAGCCCTTGTAGTTGATCGAGATGTCGTCCCAATAGGCGAAGTTCTCGGTGATCGCCTTGTAGCTCTCGCGATCGTAGGTCTCGAAGGTCTCCAGCGTCTGGTCCGAGAAGACCACGCCGAAGCCGAAGGTGTCGTCGCAGCGGTTGCGCTCGTAGACGGTGATCCTGGCCGCCGGGCGTGCCTTCTTCATCAGGATCGCGAAATAAAGGCCGGCGGGGCCGCCGCCGATGATCTCGATGCGCATTGTTGTGTGTCCTTCCATGGCCGTGGCGCGTCCGGTGTTTCCGTTTCCGCGCGCAAGCTCCCTCTCTGGCGCCTTGCCGGGCCCGTGCCGCGTTGGCGCGGACCGCGCGCCGGTTCCCCTTGCAGGCCTCCTCCGCGACCGGGCCGCCCCTCGGGGCCGTGGCGCGGACGGACATGCTTGCGTCCCCGTCAGAGATATTTTAAGCTTAAAATAATTCGCGGCGCAATGGCGTTTCGCATCCGGCAAAAGCCAGATGTCGCGCCGGGCGGCGGCACGGCGTGCCGCCAGGGAGGAGTGTGGAACGGTGAGCGAGGAGATGGAACGTCACGCGAGAAGCGGTCCTCTTTCCGGACGTCATGCGCTGGTGACCGGCGGCACGCGCGGCATCGGCCTGGCGATCGCGCGCCGGCTGATTTCGGACGGCGCGTCGGTGACCATCCTCGGCCGCAACGCGGTGCGTGCCGAGCAGATGGCGCGGGAAATCGGCGCGGCGGGCTTTGCCGCCTGCGACGTGACCGACCGGGCGGAATTCACAGAGGCCATCGCGGGCGCCGAAAGCCTGCATGGAGGCGTTTCGATCCTCGTCAACAACGCCGGTCAGGCGGAGAGCGCGCCCTTTCTCAAGACGCCGCCGGAGCAGTTTTCCCGAATGCTCTCGGTCAATCTGGAGAGCATCGTCACCGCGTGCCACGCGGTGCTGCCGGGCATGATCGCGGCCGGCTCGGGGCGCATCGTCAACGTGGCCTCGACGGCTGGCCTCAAGGGCTATCGCTATGTCTCCGCCTATGTGGCGGCGAAACACGCGGTCGTCGGCCTGACGCGCTCCTTGGCGCTGGAGACGGCCGAGCAGGGCGTGACGGTCAACGCCGTCTGCCCGGGCTTCGCCGACACGGACCTCATTCGCGACAGCGTGGCGCGGATCCGTGAAAAGACGGGGCGCGAGGAGGCGGACATCATCGCGGACATGGTGCGCGACAATCCGCAAAAGAGACTGATCGAACCGGACGAGGTGGCCGACACGGTGTCCTGGCTTTGCGGCACGGGCGCGCGTTCCGTCACCGGCCAGGCGGTCGCGGTGGCCGGCGGCGAAGTGATGTGAGGATGCCATGGACGAGAACAGGGCAGGACTGACGGAGGAGACGGTCGTGGCGGGGGAGCATGTGCTCGATGCCGAGACGCGGCTTTCGGGGTCGGGCGATCACCGCTCGGAGCTCCGGCTGTGGCTGCGTCTTCTCACCTGCACCAACCTGATCGAGGGCGAGATCCGTTCGCAGCTTCGCGCCGCCTACGACGTGACGCTGCCGCGTTTCGATCTTCTGGCCCAGCTCGAGAAGACCCCGGAGGGGCTGACGCTCGGTGAGTTGTCGCGGCGCATGATGGTCTCGGCCGGCAATGTGACCGGCCTGGTCGAACGGCTGGTTCAGGACGGGCAGGTGGAACGCCGCCCCGTGCCCGGGGACCGGCGGTCGGCCGTGGTGCTGATGACCGCGAAGGGACGACGCTCCTTCGAGGAGATGGCGAACGCGCATGGCGACTGGATCGGCGACATCTTCGCCGGGCTGGAGCCGGACGACATCGAGGCGCTCATGCGCCTCCTGGCAAAGACAAAGGCCTCGGCCATGGCGGCGGCGATGAAGCCGGACGCGGGCAGTGAGGGCAAAGGGGGAAGGGACAGGACGAATGGCTGACGCATCGGCGGGGGCAGCGGGCGCACCGCAGGAAAACTACCACATCACGCTGCCGGTGAAGGAGTATTCCCCGGTTCATTTCAAGCTCGAGGTCGAGGGCAAGACGGCGGTCGTGACGCTGAACCGGCCCGAGCGCAAGAACCCGCTCACCTTCCATTCCTACGCGGAGCTGCGCGACTTCTTCCACGCGCTGCAGTTCGAGGAAGAGGTGAAGACCGTCGTGGTGACCGGTGCCGGCGGCAACTTCTGCTCCGGCGGCGACGTGTTCGAGATCATCGAGCCGCTTCTGTCGCGCGACATGCCCGGCATCATGCAGTTCACCCGCATGACGGGCGATCTGGTCAAGGCCATGCGCGCCTGCCCGCAGCCTGTCGTCGCGGCCATTGACGGCGTGTGCGTGGGAGCGGGCGCGATCATCGCCATGGCCTCCGACATTCGCGTCGGCACGGCCGCGGCCAAGGTCGCCTTCCTGTTCAACAAGGTGGGGCTTGCCGGTTGCGACATGGGCGCCTGCGCCATCCTGCCGAGGATCATCGGCCAGGGGCGGGCGTCGGAGCTTCTCTACACGGGCCGTGTGATGGGCGGCGAGGAGGCCGAGCGCTGGGGCTTCTTCAACCGGCTCGTGGCGTCCGAGGATGTGCTGGCGGAGGCGTGCAAGCTGGCCGGTTCGCTGTCGGCGGGACCGACCTTCGCCAACTCCGTCACCAAGCGGATGCTCCACATGGAGTGGGACATGTCGGTGGACCAGGCCATCGAGGCGGAAGCCATGGCACAGGCCGTGTGCATGAAGACCGAGGACTACCGCCGCGCCTTCGAGGCCTTCGCGGCCAAGCAGAAGCCGGTCTTTCAGGGCAACTGAGGCACGTCATGACGGACAAGAGCTTTCTGGACTGGCCCTTCTTCGAGGATCACCACCGGCGCTTCGCCGGGGAGGTGGAGGCCTTTGCGCGCGAGCGGGTCGCGGGACTGGCGGACCATCACGATGTCGACGGCTCCTGCCGTGCGCTCGTTGCGGCCCTTGGCGAGGCCGGGCTTTTGAAAGCCGCGGTGCCGGCGGCCTTCGGCGGTCTGCACGAGCGCCTCGACGTGCGCTCCCTGTGCATCGCGCGCGAGACGCTGGCGCGCCACCACGGGCTTGCCGACTTCGCCTTCGCCATGCAGGGGCTGGGCACGGGATCCATCTCGCTTGCCGGGTCCGGGGAGATCAAGGCGCGCTACCTGCCGCCGGTCGGGCGTGGCGAGAAGATCGCCGCCTTCGCGCTCTCCGAACCGGAGGCGGGATCCGACGTGGCGGCGCTTGCGACTGTCGCGGAGCCTGACGGGCCCGATCATGTTCGCATAACCGGCGAGAAGACCTGGATCTCCAACGGCGGTATCGCGGACCACTATGTGGTCTTCGCGCGGACCGGCGAGGCGCCCGGCGCGCGGGGGCTCTCCGCCTTCGTGGTCGATGCGGACGCGGCCGGTTTTTCCGTGAAGGAGCGCATCGAGACGACCGCGCCGCACCCGCTGGCAACCCTTGCCCTCGATGGCGTGCGCGTGCCCGTGGCCGCCCGGCTCGGCAAGGGCGGCGACGGGTTCAAGGTCGCCATGGCGACCCTCGACATCTTCCGCTCGACCGTCGGCGCTGCGGCGCTCGGGTTCGCCCGCCGCGCGCTAGACGAGACGCTGGAGCACACGACCACGCGACAGCTCTTCGGGGCCCCGCTTTCCGACCTGCAGATGACGCAGGCCTCGCTCGCCGAGATGGTCGCGGACGTGGATGCGGCGGCGCTGCTCGTGTACCGGGCGGCCTGGACCAAGGACATGGGAGCGGCGCGCGTCACGCGCGAGGCGGCTCTCGCCAAGATGGTGGCGACCGAAAACGCGCAGAAGGTGGTGGACCGGGCCGTGCAGTTGCACGGCGGTCACGGCGTGCGCACGGGCACGAAGGTGGAGGAGCTTTATCGCGACGTGCGGGCGCTTCGGATCTACGAGGGCGCCACCGAAATCCAGAAGGTCGTCATCGCCCGCCAGGCGGTCGCCGACCATGCAGCAAGACGTTCGGCGGCCGCGGCCGCCGAGTGAGACATCCGTCAAAGCCGGCGAAGACCGGCCGACGTCATCCTCCAGTCCTTCCAGAAGGAGAAGAGCCAAATGGCCCGCTCAGCTCATGTCGATACCTTCGCGGCGGATAATCTGCCGCCGAAGGACCAATGGCCCGAATTCATCAATCTCGAGAGGCTCGGCTATCCGGAGCGGATGAACTGCGCCGTCGAGCTCGTCGACCGCAACGTGTCGGAAGGCCGGGGCGACAAGCTCGCCGTCGTGGGGGCCGCGACCCGGTGGACCTATTCGGAACTCGCCGAAAAGATCAACCGCATCGCCAACGTGCTGGTTGATACCTGCGGCCTGAAGCCCGGCAACAGGGTTCTGCTGCGGTTTCCCAACACGCCGACCATGGTCGCCGCCTATTTCGCCGTGCTGAAGGCGGGCGGTGTCGTGGTCGCCACCATGCCGCTGCTGCGGGCCAAGGAACTGGCCGTCATCGTCGACAAGTCCGAACTGTCCCTGGCGATCTGCGACAACCGCCTCAAGGAGGAGATGGAGCTCACGAAGGCGAAGACGGACCGCCTGTCGACCATTCTCTATTCGGGCGGCGACGAGGCGGGAAGCCTGGAAGCCTTGATGGAGGCGGCCTCACCCGAGTTCACCGCCTGCGACACCTCCACGGACGACGTGTGCCTGCTCGGCTTCACCTCCGGCACCACGGGCGTGCCCAAGGCGACCATGCATTTTCACCGGGATATGCTGGCGATCTGCGACTGCTACGCGCGCGAGGTTCTGCGCCCGCAGGAGAGCGACGTCTTCATGGGCTCGCCGCCGCTTGCCTTCACCTTCGGTCTTGGCGGTCTGGTGCTGTTTCCCTTCCGCGTCGGCGCGACGGCCGTGCTTCTGGAGCGCGCCGGGCCGGACGACCTGCTGAAGGCGATCCCCGAGCTGAAGCCGACGGTGCTCTTCACCGCGCCGACCGCCTATCGGGCGATCCTGGCGAAGAAGGGCGAGACCGACCTTTCAAGCTTGCGCAAATGCGTGTCGGCCGGCGAGGCGCTGCCCAAGGCGACCTGGGACGACTGGCTGGCGGCAACGGGCATCCGCATTCTCGACGGCATCGGCGCGACGGAGATGCTGCATATCTTCATCGCCGCGCGCGAGGACGAGGTGCGCCCGGGGGCGACCGGAAAGCCGGTGCCTGGCTATGAGGCGAAGGTCATCGGTCCCGACGGCCAGGAGGTCGCCGACGGAACGCCCGGGCGGCTTGCCGTGCGCGGCCCCACCGGCTGCCGGTATCTGGCCGACGATCGCCAGGCGAAATACGTCATCGACGGCTGGAACGTCACCGGTGACACCTATATCCGCGATGCGGACGGCTACTTCTGGTACCAGGCGCGCTCAGACGACATGATCGTGTCGTCCGGCTACAACATCGCCGGACCGGAGGTGGAAGGCACGCTTCTCGCCCATCCGGCCGTTGCCGAATGCGGCGTGGTCGGCGCGCCGGACCCGGACCGGGGGCGCATCGTCAAGGCCTATGTGGTGCTGAAGCCCGGCGTGACCGGCGATGCCGCCCTGGTCAAGACGCTGCAGGACTACGTCAAGGCCGAGCTTGCCCCCTACAAGTACCCGCGGGCCATCGAGTTCGTGGACATCCTGCCGCGCACCGAGACCGGAAAGCTGCAGCGGTTCGCCCTGCGCGAGATCGCGACCGGCGGTGCCGATGCCCTTCACGCGCGCGCGGCATCATGATACCGCCTGCCGCACAACGATCCGGATGAGCGAATGAGCAAGACAGCAGAACACATGCCGACAGCCGCCGCGGTGCCTTCGCCGCTGACCGCGCTTCAGCCCGAGGGCTGGCCGCAGCCGAGGGGCTATGCCAACGGCATGGCGGGGGAGGGGCGCTACCTGCTCACCGGAGGCCAGATCGGCTGGCGGCCGGACGGGACGTTTCCCGACAGTTTCGTCGGCCAGATCCGTCAGACGCTGGAAAACGTGGTCGCGGTGGTGCGTGCCGGCGGTGGCGGGCCGGAACACATCGCAAGGCTCACCTGGTATGTCACCGATATCGAGGCCTACCGCAATTGCCTCAAGGAACTGGGGCCGGCCTATCGCGAGGTGATGGGGAAGAACTTCCCGGCCATGGCCGTCGTCGGCGTCACCGCGCTGGTGGAACGGGAGGCGATGGTGGAGATCGAGGGCACGGCGATCGTCCCGGCCTGACAGCCTCGGCGAAGCCGTTGATCCGGCGGCCCGCGCAATACCCTGAAAAGACGAAAGGCCCGGCGTGATCGCCGGGCCTTTCTCGTTCATGCGGCTATCGTCGATGGGCGAAGCGTAGGGGTCAACCCGCAGCGGATTACCGGACGGGGTCGATGCAGGAAAGCCCCGCTTCTGGTCGTGCCCTAAGGCAATTCCTCGAAGCGTGTTTCAATCTGCTTGCGCAACTCGCGCCGCTGTTCGTCGCTGAGACGCGGAATGGGCGTCGGGCCCTCCGGCCTCGCTGCGGCGAGCGAGTCTTCGTAGACCTTTAGAAGGCGGTCGATACCAATGTCGCGGCGTTCTGGAGCTGTCTTCAGCTCCTGCTCAAGCAAAGCGTCTGATTTCTGGTACGGCATCAAAGTGCTCCAGTGCGCACGCCCATGCGTGCAGTGCGGCAAGAGACTGATACGTCAGTATTATTGACCCTGCGGCATATTCTGTTCGTGTTCATATCACACCCAGCTTCCACTGGGGAGCGTTAAATTCATCCTAAGCAAGCTTCACAGGTTACTTGGGGCGGTGCAGACTGCAGGCATAACGGTTTCAAAAACATATTTGTAGAAGAGGGGCCATTTTTCAATGATCTCAACGAGCCAGACCGTGGGGCAGGTGATTGCAGCCGTCCTGCCGAATGGAACCAACGATGACGTTTATACAGAGATGTTCCAGAGTCTTGTGGGCCCAGAGAGCTCTGCACATGAGGTGAAATACGGGTTCCCGCCGGTCATGCCGACCGACCTGTTTGCCGCCGCCGGATACCTGGTCAAGATATCGGGGTTGATTGTTCATTTTGATCCCTCGCCGTATGCCTCAAACGATGGCGGGCAGCGAATCGTCCTGACGACAGAAGATCGGCACGCGCTGAACGACATTTCGGCGGCCTGGCGCAAGGATGGAGCCGTCCCGCATGAGGTGGTCACACGTTGGCGGGGCCTGATCGATGCCTGGGACGAGCCGGTGGTGTTCGGTTCGTCCGTTCGAAATGGCGCACCGCTTCCGAGTTGGTGCGAGGTTGCGTTCAAGCTCGTGATGATTGCCGACATGGCGCTCAACCGGTTGCTGCGGGACCATGTGCCCAGTCGCGCATATGGCGGAGGCCTTTGGGAAGACATCATCAAGACGCTTTATCATCGGGATCATGAAGGAGATAAACCGCGCAGGCCTCCTCCCTCAGTGACCTACATGGCCGACAGCAGCGTGGCTTGCGTGATGCCGAAGGTACGCGTGTCCGGGGTGGGAACCACATTGCGCAATCTGACGCGCAATCTGGCGCTGCTTCCCGGACGGGGCGAGGTCCGTTGCCTGTGGGACCTCACCACGAACGACACGCCGAGCGAAGATCTCGAAACCCTGGACATCCTTCTCATTCCCGCGCCGGTGAAGCTGGAAGGCAAGGACTTCAAGCCGCATGTCGAACCTGGCCGGACAGCGCGTGAGCTGCATCAGTACAAGAAGAACTGGGAGAACTTCGATCTGGCCCAAAGCTGGATCGGATCGAAGGAAAAGGCCAAGCGCTTTATTCGCGATTGCGAGCAACTGGTCAGAAAGGCAAAGCTTGAGTCCGGTTGTGTGAACGGTGTGATCCTGCCGGAATACGCTCTGAACTGGAGGGTTTTCAATGAGCTCTGTGGTCGCCTCAAGGAAGCGGAGCCAAGGCTGGAGTTCGTGATCTCGGGCAGCAGCGACAACTGCGACGGGGCCGCCGGCAATCATGTCCTGACGCGGGTATGGGAGCGCAATGACGGCGCGAAGAAGCACACCTCCACGAGCCGCAGCAAGCATCATCGCTGGCGCATGGACCGCAGTCAGGTCGAAACATACGCGCTGTCCTCGGCGTTGAATCCGAAGATCCGCTACTGGTGGGAGAATTTTCAGCTCCGGGAGCGCGAGATCCATTTTCACCGGTTTCGCAAGAGCTCGGTCATGTCGGTGCTGATTTGCGAGGAACTGGCACGGTCCGAGCCGTGTCATGAGATCCTGCGCGCCGTGGCTCCCAACCTGATCATCGCGTTGCTTCTCGACGGGCCGCAAATCCGCAACCGTTGGCCCGCGCAATACGCATCGAACCTCGCGGACGACCCGGGAAGCTCCGTTTTGACCTTCACCTCATACGGGCTGATCAAGCGTTCGAACCGGCAAGGGCATTTCGATTCCAACCACTCGATTGCCATGTGGAAGGACGATTCCGGGCGTTTCGTTGAGATCCCGATGCCGGACGGAGAGGGGCTGAGGGGTGTCCTTCTGTCCCTCTGGTCGGATCATGTCGTGGACATGACGATCGCGGGAAAGCGGTCGAATGCGCGCGCATGGCGGTATTCGAGCCACTATCCGGTCGTTCTCGACTGACTGCTTCCAGCGGCAACGAGGCACCGGAAGGTGTCTTCCGATGCCTCGTGCAGGTGTTGAGGCGACTTTCAACCCGCGGCGGCTGCGGCGGCTGCGGCGGTGCGGCCCGAGTGTTTCACGAGGCGTCCGACCACGTTGCGGATGATGCGGTGTCCGGCCTCCTGGTCGAGCGACATGATCGACTCGGGATGAAACTGCACGGCGGCGATGGGCTCGGATGCGTGCTCGATGGCCATGACGACCCCGTCGGCGGTTTCCGCCGTGACGCGGAAGCCGTCCGGAAGCGCGTCGCGCTCGGCGAAGAGCGAGTGATACCGCCCGACCGTGACCGGCGAGGCAAGGCCCGAAAACAGCAGGCTGTCGGGGGTGAAGGTCACCGGCGAGGGCTTGCCGTGCATGGGCACCTCGAGCTGTCCGAGCCGTCCGCCGAGGCCTTCGGCCAGTGCCTGCAGGCCAAGGCACACGCCGAAGATCGGCAGGCCGCGCGCCCGTGCCCGGCCGATGGTCGCCGCGCAGTCGAAGTCCTTCGGATTGCCGGGGCCGGGCGAGAGCACCACGAGATCCGGCGCGACGTCATGGAAGACGCTGTCGGCCACCGGCGAGCGGTAGGTCGCCACTTCCGCGCCGGTCTGGCGGAAATAGTTGGCGAGCGTGTGGACGAAGCTGTCCTCGTGATCCACGAGCAGGATCTTCAGGCCCTTGCCCGGAAGGTCGGCCTGCGCGTGGGGCTGCTGCGCGACCCCCTGGCCGGCTTCGCGCACCGCCGCGCGCATGGCCTCCGCCTTCAGCTCGGTCTCGGCCTCCTCCTCCTCCGGCACGCTGTCGAAGAGCAACGTCGCGCCGGCGCGGATCTGGGCGACCCCGTCCTTGATGCGCACGGTGCGCAGCGTCAGGCCGGTGTTCATGTCGCCGTTGAAGAGGATGGCGCCGATGGCGCCGCCATACCAGGCGCGTGGGCTCTTCTCGTGGCGTTCGATGAACTCCATGGCCCAGCGCTTCGGCGCGCCGGTCACCGTCACCGCCCATGTGTGGGACAGGAAGGCGTCGAGCGCATCGAGGTCGGAACGCAGCGTTCCCTCGATGTGGTCCACCGTGTGAATGAGGCGCGAATACATCTCGATCTGCCGGCGGCCGATGACGCGCACCGAACCCGGCTCGCAGATGCGGCTCTTGTCGTTGCGGTCGACGTCGGAGCACATGGTCAGCTCCGCCTCGTCCTTGGCGGAGTTCAGGAGCTTGCGGATCTGCGCCTCGTCCTCGATGGCATTGCGGCCGCGCCGGATGGTGCCGGAGATCGGACAGGTCTCGACCCGCCGTCCGCCGGAAACGCGCACATACATCTCCGGGCTGGCGCCGACGAGATATTCCGCGTTGCCGAGGTTGATGAGGAAGCCGTAGGGGGAGGGGTTGATCTCCTGCAGGCGCCGGGACACGGCAGAAGGGGCCGCGGGACATGCCTCGTAGAAGACCTGCCCTGGAACGGTCTCGAAAAGGTCGCCACGCCGGAAATAGGCCTTCGCCTCCTCCACGAGCCTTGCGTATTCGCCGGGTTCGTGGTCGCCGCGACCGGGCAATCCATTGGCGGGACGGTAGGCCTCGCGCGCGCCATCGCGCGGCAAATCGTCGGTGGAGCGCCCGTCGACCTCGAACTCGTAGGACAGAACCTGCGCCTTTCGGCCGTAGTGATCGACCAGCAGGATCTCGTCGGGAAGGTAGAGCACCACGTCGCGCTGGTCGTCGGGCCGCTCCAGCGCCAGCTCGATGGGTTCGAACTGGAAGGCGAGATCGTAGCCGAAGGCGCCATAGAGGCCGAGATGGCCGTCATCGCAGGCAAACAGGGCGTTGATGGCACGGATCACGGAGAAGACCGAGGGCTGGCGCGAGCGCTCCTCCTCGGAAAAGGCACGCGTGGGGGCGGCCACCGTCATCTCAAGGCGGGTATCGTCGCCCTCGAGGCGGGCAAGCTCGGAAAGCCCGTCCAACGTCTTGCGGATGGCGGGAAGCAGCAGCCGGCCACGGTCGTTCAGCGCGGTGAGCGACACCTCGCGGGCGCGCGATTCCAGCACCAGGGGCGGATTGACCAGGGCCATGTCCCAGCGGGTGTAGCGGCCGGGATACTCATAGGAGGAGGAGAAGACCGCACCGCGCTCCGCATCGAGCCGGTCGATCCAGGGCGAGGTGCCCTTCTCATAGTCGGCCGGGCGGGTCGTGACCCTGATCCCGATGCCACCTTCGGTCGCGAAGCGTTCCTCGCGGTTGATCTGCATGTCCGTCGTCCTCCGTGGGCCGCGGTTCTCCCCCGGGCGGAATGCGCATATGACAAAGCCGCCGGCGGGGTCCCGCGGCGGCTTTCCGATCCTGATGCCCGTGTGACAGTCGGTCACGCGCAGCCGGTTGCCGCCCTTTTCAGGAGCGCCACCACCAGCAGCCGTTCGTGACAATCTTCGTGCTCATGATCCTGTCAGTAGCGCAAGCGGGGCACGGACGCAACGACGTATGCGCACCCGTCCGTGCCCCTGTGGCGGTTCAGACGAGGTAGCGCCCGAGGCGCACCGCCGTCATGCCCTTGTCGAGCCGGCGGCTCGGCATGATGAGCACGGTCCCGTCGACGGGGGCGGTCACCGGCGTGTCGCCGTCGTGGGCGATCACGGTTCCGGCCTTGTCGATCACCTCCATGCCCTTGAAGTCCTGCTCGAAGCGGAAGGCATCCGTTTCTATGGTGACCGGCTGGAGGATCTCGACGAAACGCTGGGCCGACGGCGTGCCGAAGCCCGCGAGCGTGTCCGCGCCGAAATCAGGGGAAACGGCGCCGGTCGCCTGCAGGAAGCGCAGGGAGGAGGCCAGCGCCACGTCGGCGCTCGATTGCTCCCAGTGCTGGCCGCACTCGATCAGCAGCGCGTTCTTCGTGCTGGACGGATCGCCGAAACCGCCATAGTCGCGCAGGCGCTTGCCCGCGGCATGGCCCTTGTCGGCGACCACCAGGGCGGGAACCCCGACGGCGCGGGCAAGGTCACGACCCTTTTCCAGCGCACCGGAGAGTGTCAGCGCTTCGGTCGCGTTCTGCATGGAATGAAGATCCAGCAGCAGGTCCACGGTGTCGACGAAGGGACGCAGCTCCCGGGCGCGGCGGCGCTCGCGGGTGCTGTCATCGGTGAGCGTCTCGTTCTGCCAGAGGCGGTTCATGTCCTCGTCGGCCCATCGCGAGGCGAAGGGATCGGCCTCGTCGTAGAGGTCGTAGGCGTCGAGATTGACGAAGGCGAGGGACAGCTTGCCCGCCAGCGGGCGAACCTCGTTGCGAAACAGCCAGTCGAGGGCGATGGGGCCGCACAGCTCGTTGCCGTGGACCACCGCCGTGATGGCCACATGCGGCCCCGCGCGTCCGCTGTCGAAGGTGGTCACGCCGCGAATGCCGGTGTTGCCGGCGAGATAGGGGGTGATGTCCGTCTTCTTCAGCTCGAGCGGAAACTCGTTCTCCATGCTTCCGGATCCTGCGCTCATCTGATTGCCTCCTCGATCAGGCGGTCGATAAAGGCCTCGCATTTCGCCAGTTCGCTGATCTCGATGAATTCGTCCGCCTTGTGGGCCTGCTCGATGTTGCCGGGGCCGATGACGACCGTGGGCACGGCGCCGATTTCCACGAAACGTCCGGCCTCGGTGCCATAGGCGACCTTGGCGTGATCGTTGCGACCCGCGAGCTTCTTCGCCAGCACGGTGACCTCCGCGTCCGGCGCGGTGTCGATACCCGGGAAACTGGAGATTTCCTCGAAGACGATGCCGGTCTCGGGATCGCGCGCGGTCATCTGCGGCTCGATCACCTCGCGGGCGTAGGCGATGATCTCCTCCACGAGCGCATCGGCGTCCTGCGACGGCAGAACGCGGAACTCGAAGAGGACCTCGCAGGTGTCGGGCACGATGTTGAGAGCCGTGCCGCCGTGGCAGGTGCCGACGTGGGCCGTGGAAAAGCCCACGTCATAGAGATCGTCGCTCGGTCCGCCGGCGAGACGCTCGCCGATCTCGCGAAGCTTGACGATGAGCTGGGCGGCATGCTCGACCGCGTTGACGCCGAAGGGAGCCAGCGAGGAATGGCAGGTCTTGCCCGTGAAGATCGCCTTGTAGGAGCGCTTCGACTTGTGGCCGAGAACCACCTGCATCTCGGTCGGCTCGCCGACGAAACAGGCACGCGGCAGCGGATGCGTGGCAACCAGATGCTCGACCAGGCTCGGCACGCCCTTGCAACCCACTTCCTCGTCATAGGAGAAGGCGAGATGGATCGGCGCCTTGAGCGGGGCGGCGATCATGTCGTCCACCTTGGCGAGACAGCAGGCGAGGAAGCCCTTCATGTCGCAGGACCCGCGTCCGTAGACCCGCCCGTCGCGCTCCGAAAGGTCGAAGGCCGGGGTCGCCCAGGACTGGCCGTCCACCGGAACGACGTCGGTGTGGCCGGACAGGACGTAGCCGGGCTGGTCCGCGGGGCCGATCGTTGCCAGCAGGTTGGCCTTTTCGCCGGTCTCGTCGGGAATGCGGACGCTTTTCACACCGCGTTCGGCGAGAAACGCTTCCACATGGGCGATGAGATCGAGGTTGGAATTGCGGCTCGTGGTGTCGAAGCCCACGAGATCCTTGAGGATGGCAACGGATTTGGGCGCTGCTTGCTGCAACATGTCGGATCCTTTGACCGTCCCCGTCGCTGACCGTGGGGAGGGGACGGACGGGGTTGGCGCTCAGGCGGGTTGCGAATAGGCGTCGGCCGGCACGGCCCGGCGGGCGTATTCGATGAAACTCTGCGCGATCGGCGAAACCGTCCGCGCGGGGGTGAAGAAGTAGGTCAGATACTCGACGCTGGGCCGGAAGGGGCGGAAGACGACCCCCTCGAACGTGCGAAGGGTGACGGGGAACGGGTTGACCAGGCCGATGCCCATGCCCTCGCGCACCAGTTCGCAGACGGAAATGCTGGTGGCGACCTCGGCACGCATCTTCCGTTCCACGCCGTTCTCCAGAAAGATCCGGTCGTAGACGTTGCGCTGGTGAAAGCGGCGGGTGAGGGCGATGAAGGATTCGCCCTCAAGGTCCCGGGGGACGATCTCCTGCCGGTTCGCCAGCGGATGGTCCACGGGAATCGCCGCATGGGCGAAGGCCCGGCGGAAGGGATAAAGGCGCAATCCGTCGTGCTGCACGCGGATGTCGCCGATGCCGAGGTCCGCATTCTCGTCCGCGACGGCGGCGGTCACCGTCAGCGACATGCCGATCTCGAGATGAACGGAGGTGTCGGGGTTTTCCTTCAGGAAGCCGGCGATCAGCCGCGTCACGAGGCGGTGGGCAAGCGTCGGCGGCGCGGTGATGCGCAGGCGCCTGGAATTGGGCGATTCGGCCGCCGTGGCCTGCAGGCTGGCGAGCGTGGTGAAGATCGGCTCGATCTGCTCGTTGAAGGCGAGGCCCTCGGAGGTCGGCTCGATGCGATTGCCGTGGCGCAGGAAGAGCTGGCGGTTGAGTCTGGCCTCGAGCTGGGCGATGGCGCGGCTGACGGCGGGCTGGGAGATGCCGAGCCGATGCGCGGCCGCGGTGGTTTTCCCCTCGGTGATCACGGCGCGCAGCACCTCGAGTTCACGAAAGGTGATGCCACCGAACGCGCTGCCGGGTTCGGCCGGCGCGCCGACGGTCGGGCCTTCGGAGCTGATCATCTTGCGGGTATTTGCCACGAGAATAGGTCTATGCGTCAGAGTTATCGTTTTTCATTTGTCGATTATTAAATCGCATAATAGCCTTTCCTACAAGCCGTGGCAGGCGCCCGCCTTCCGTGAACGGCACCGGTCGGGGATCCCGGATCCCGCTCCGTCCGAGAACACATTCCTTCCAGGGGTCCGGAGGGGAGACATTTGATGAAGACCGTGAAACGGCCGCTCACGCGCGCCCTTCTCGCCGCGGCATGTTCGTCGATCGCGCTGGCCGGTCCGGCTCTTGCCGAGGAGCTTGTGATCGGCGTCGATTCCGAAGCGACCTCCATGGATCCGCATTTCCACAATCTGGGGCCGAACAACCAGCTCGGCTTCATGATGTTCGACCGGCTGGCCAATCCGGACGAGAAGCAGAACTTCAAGCCGGGCCTGGCGGTGAGCTGGAAGCCGGTGGACAAGACCACCTGGGAGTTCAAGCTGCGTGAGGGCGTGAAGTTCCACGACGGCAGCGACTTCAACGCCGACGATGTGATCTGCACCTTCGAGCGTGCGCCCAATGTGCCCAACTCGCCGGCGGGCTTCGGCACCTACACCAAGGGCAAGACGTTCGAGAAGATCGACGACTACACCGTCCACGTGAAGACGGATGCCCCGTATCCGACCATGGTCAACGACCTCGGCAACATCGCGATCGTTTCCAACGAGGGCGGTTGCGAGGGCACCACCGAGGACTACAACTCGGGCAAGGCCGCCGCCGGCACCGGTCCCTACAAGTATTCCGAATACGTTCCGGGCGACCGCATCGTGCTCGAGGCCAACCCGGACTACTGGGGCGACAAGCCGATCTGGGACAAGGTGACGCTGAAGCCGATCAAGGCAGGGCCGTCGCGCGTCGCGGCGCTGCTTGCCGGTGACGTGGACATCATCAACGGTGTGCCGACCACCGACATCGCCACCCTCAAGGCACGTGACGACGTCACGCTGTCGCAGGGCGTGTCCAACCGCGTGATCTACCTTCACATCGACCAGTTCCGCGAGAACTCGCCCTTCGTGAAGGCCAATGGCGGCGGCGACATCAAGAACCCGCTGCTGGACCAGAAGGTCCGCAAGGCCATCTCCAAGGCGATCTCGCGCGAGCTCATCCGCGACCGCGTGATGGAAGGGCTCTCGATTCCGGCCGGCCAGCTCCTGCCCGAAGGCTTCTTCGGCGTGTCGGAGAACCTGAAGCCCGAGCCCTATGACGCGGAAGGCGCCAAGGCGCTGCTCGCCGAGGCCGGTCTGCCCGACGGTTTCGAGCTGACGATCCACGGCCCGAACGACCGCTATGTCAACGACGCCAAGATCGCCGAGGCCATCGCGCAGATGCTGACGCGCGTCGGCATCAAGACGCAGGTCGAGACCATGCCGCGTTCGGTCTATTTCACCCGTGCCTCCACCGGAGCGGACGGCCTGCCGGAGTTCTCGCTGATCCTGGTCGGCTGGGGCGCCGGTTCGGGCGAGGCGTCCTCGCCGCTGCGCGCGCTCATCGCCACCTTCGACAAGGAGAAGGGCATGGGCACCGCGAACCGTGGCCGCTACTCCAACCCGGAGGTGGACAAGGTGATCGAGGAGGCGCTCGCGGAAGTCGACGACGAGAAGCGCGCCGACCTGCTCGCCAAGGCGACCGAGCTTGCCATCGAGGACCTGGCGATCATTCCGATCCACTACCAGGTCAACACCTGGGCGAGCCGCAAGGGTCTCAAGTACATCCCGCGCACGGATGAGTACACGGTCGCCTATGGCGTCGTGAAGGAGTAAGCCCGGGGCGGGCGCGCCCGCGCGCCCGCACGGCATTCCGTCCCCAACACGTCAGCCGCCGCCCGGATCCGGGCGGCGGCCCGTCACGGCGCCTTGAGCGCGACACGCCAGGTTCGGAAACCCCACCGCATGAGCGTCTTCATTCTCCGGCGCCTGCTCCAGAGCGTTCTCGTCATGGTGGCGATGGCCGTTCTGGTGTTCTTCGGCGTCCATCTCGTCGGCGATCCCGTCTACATGTTCATCACCCCGGACATGGACCAGGCCGACATCGAGCAGGTGACCCGGGCGCTCGGCCTCGACCGGCCGATCTGGGAACAGTTCTGGATCTTCCTCACCAATGCCGTCACCGGAAACCTGGGCAAGTCCTTCGTGTTCGGCGAACCGGCGCTGGGCCTCATCATCGAACGGATGCCGGCGACGCTGGAGCTGGCCTTCGCGGCCCTGCTGATGGCGGTGGTGATCGGCATTCCGCTCGGCCTCTACGCCGGGCTCTATCCCGACAGCGCGGCGTCCAAGACCATCATGGCCGGATCGATCCTCGGCTTTTCGCTGCCCACCTTCTGGGTTGGCATCATGATGATCATGGTGTTCGCGGTGATGCTGGGCTGGTTGCCATCCACGGGGCGCGGCGACACGGTCGACGTGCTCGGCGTGCCCCTGTCGTTCCTGACGATCGACGGGTTGCGACATCTGGCGCTGCCGGCGCTCAACCTCGCCCTGCTGAAGATCTCGCTGGTCATCCGCCTGACGCGGGCCGGCACCCGCGAGGCGATGTTGCAGGACTACGTGAAGTTCGCCCGCGCCAAGGGCCTGCCGCGCGGACGCATCGTCGGCGTGCACATTCTCAAGAACATCCTGATCCCGGTCGTCACCGTGCTCGGGCTCGAGTTCGGCTCCCTCATCGCCTTCTCGGTGGTGACGGAGACGATCTTCGCCTGGCCGGGGATGGGCAAGCTGCTGATCTCCTCCATCCAGCAGCTCGACCGGCCCGTGATCGTGGCCTACCTGGTGATGATCGTGTTCCTCTTCGTCGTCATCAACCTGATCGTCGACATCCTCTATTCGATCCTCGATCCGCGCGTGCGGCTCGCCGATCGCGGCCAGTAAGGGGAGCTTCATGACCTCCACCGATACCAAAGAGGCGGCGGGAGCGGCCGGACCGGGCGCATCCGTCCTGCCCGCGCCGCCACCGGAAAGCGGGTTCCGCCGCTTCCTGTCCGACTTCTGCGAAAGCCGTATCGCGGTGGGCGCCGCGCTGATTTTCGCGACCATCGTCTTCCTCGCCGTGTTCGCCCCCTGGATCGCGCCGCAGGACCCCTACGATCTCGCCACCGTCTCCATCTTCGACGCCCGCATGCCGCCCGGCGCGGAAAGCATGGACGGCTATACCTTCTGGCTCGGCACGGACGGGGCGGGGCGCGACCTCTTGTCGGCCATTCTCTACGGGCTGCGCATCTCGCTGTCGGTCGGCGTTTCCTCCGCGGTGATCGCGGTGCTCGTCGGCATGACCATCGGTCTGATCGCCGCCTATGCGGGCGGGCGCACCGAAACGCTGATCATGCGCCTCGTCGACATCCAGCTTTCGCTCCCGGCGGTGCTGATCGCGCTGATGCTGCTGGCGATCCTCGGCAAGGGCGTCGACAAGATCATCATCGCGCTGGTGGTGGCCCAGTGGGCCTACTACGCGCGAACGGTGCGTGCCTCGGCGCTCAGCGAGCGGCGGCGCGAATACGTGGAGGCCGCCGCCTGCCTCGGCCTGTCCCACGCACGCATCGTCTTCCGCCACATCCTGCCCAACTGCATCGCGCCGCTGATCGTGGTGGGCACAGTGCAGACCGCCCACGCCATCGCGCTGGAGGCGACGCTGTCGTTCCTGGGCCTCGGCCTTCCGCAGACCGAGCCCTCGCTCGGGCTGCTGATCTCCAACGGCTTCGAGTACATGCTTTCGGGCAAGTACTGGATCGCCGTCTTCCCCGGCGTCGCGCTGCTCATCACGATCGTCTCGATCAACATGGTGGGCGACCAGTTGCGCGACGTGCTCAATCCCAGGCTTCAAAGGTGAGCGCGATGACGGGCGAAACGGTGCTTGAGGTCGAGAACCTCAAGACGCATTTCTTCACCAAGGCGGGCGTCGCCAAGGCGGTCGACGGCGTGTCCTTCTCGCTGCGCAAGGGCGAGGTGCTCGGCCTCGTGGGCGAAAGCGGCTCCGGCAAGACCGTCACCGGCTTCTCGCTGATGGGGCTCGTGGATGCGCCCGGGCGCATTGTCGAGGGCTCCATCCGTCTTGCCGGGCAGGATCTCGTCGGGCGGCGCGAGGAGGAATGGCGAAAGCTGCGCGGCAGCCGCATCGCCATGATCTTCCAGGATCCGATGATGACGCTGAACCCCGTTCTGCGCATCGACACGCAGATGATCGAGGCCATCCGCGCCCATGCCGGCGTGTCGCGCGAAGCGGCGCGGGAGCGGGCGCGAGAGGCACTGGCGCGCGTCGGCATTCCCGCACCCGACGAACGGCTCGAAGCCTATCCGCACCAGTTTTCCGGCGGAATGCGCCAGCGTGTGGCCATCGCCATCGCGCTGCTCAACGAGCCGGACGTGATCGTCGCCGACGAGCCGACCACGGCGCTCGACGTGACCATCCAGGCGCAGATCCTCTACGAGGTGCAGAAGCTTTGCGCCGAGAGCGGTCTCGCCATGATCTGGATCACCCACGATCTCGCCGTCGTCGGCGGGCTCGCGGACCGGATCGCGGTCATGTACGCGGGCCGCATCGTGGAGGAGGGGCCGGTCGGCGAGGTGCTCGACGCTCCGGCCCATCCCTACACGCTCGGTCTCGTCGGCTCGGTGCCGAGCCACAACCGGCGCGGCGAGCGGCTGGCGCAGATCCCCGGCATGACGCCGTCGCTGCTCTCGCTTCCCGCCGGCTGCACCTTCGCCCAGCGCTGCCCGCGCGCCACCAGCGTCTGCGCGGGGATGCCCGAGCTTGCCTTCTCGGGGGGCGGAGCGGACGCGCGCGCGGTGCGTTGCCACCATCCCCATGTCGACCTTGCGGCCGCCGCCGCCGGACCTGCCGGAGACGTTCGATGAGCACCGCGCCGATCCTGCGTCTGGAGAATGTCTCCAAGCGCTTCACCCGCAAGCTCGATGCGGCCGAACGCATCGCCAACCTCTTCGGCGCGGCGCGTCAGGAAGAGGTGGTGCATGCGGTCGACGACGTGTCGCTGGCCATCGGCGAGGGCGAGGTCGTCGGCCTGGTGGGCGAATCGGGCTGCGGCAAGTCCACCCTCGGACGTGTCGTGGCGGGCGTTCACTCGGCCAGTGCCGGCAAGGTCTTCTGGCGGGACAAGGACGTCTCCCGCCTGTCGGGGGCCGAGCGCCGCGACGCGATCCTCAAGATCCAGATGATCTTCCAGGACCCCATGTCCTCGCTCAATCCCCGTTTCCGGGTGAAGGACATCGTCGGCGAGGCGCCGAAGGTGCACGGGCTCGTCGGCAAGGGCGATCTCGATGGCTATGTGGACGAGATGCTGCTGCGCGTCGGGCTCGATCCGAGCTTCAAGACCCGCTATCCGCACCAGTTCTCCGGCGGTCAGCGCCAGCGCGTCGGCATTGCCCGCGCGCTTGCGGTGAACCCGGAGTTCCTCGTCTGCGACGAAAGCATCGCCGCGCTCGACGTGTCGATCCAGGCGCAGGTCATCAACCTGTTCATGGATCTCAGGCGCGACCTCGGCCTGACCTATCTCTTCATCAGCCATGACCTGGGCGTGGTGGAGCATCTCGCCGACCGGGTGGTGATCATGTACCTCGGCCGCGTGGTGGAAAGCGCGCCGGTGGCCGAACTCTTCGCCGACCCCAACCACCCCTATGCGAAGGCCCTCCTCGCGGAGGTGCCCCGCATCGATGCGCGCAAGCGTGTGTTCCAGCCGGTGAAGGGCGAGATTCCCTCGCCGCTCGCGCCGCCCCCGGGCTGTCATTTCCACCCGCGCTGTCCGCATGCCATGGCGCGATGCAAGGTCGAGATGCCGAAGCTCAAGGAAATCGCGCCCGGGCGTGTTTCCGCCTGCCATCTCAACGAGGGCTGAGTGGCATGACAGCGCAGGCCGGCGAGGCGATGACCGAGATCCGGCGGCCCGAAGGTCCGCCGGTCGCGCTCGTGCTCGACAGTCCGCATTCGGGCACGGTCTATCCGGACGACTTTCGTGCAATCGAACCGCCGGGGCGCTATCGCCGCAGCGAGGACATGTATGTGGACGAGTTGTTCGCGGCCGGTCCCTCGCTCGGGATGCCTTTGCTCGCGGCGCGCTTCGCCCGCGCCTATTGCGATGTGAACCGCGCGCGCGACGATCTCGATCCGTCCGTTCTGGACAGGGCCGACGGGCTGCGGCTTGCCCCCTCCGCCAAGGCGATGCTTGGAAAGGGCGTGATCTGGAGCGCGACGCCGCCGGACGGGGCGCCGCTTCTCGACGGCCCCGTGCGGCGCGCCGACTACGAGGCGCGGCTCGCGCGTTGCTGGGAGCCGTATCACGCGGCGCTGGCCGGCCTTCTGGCGGAAAGCCGCGACGCGTCGGGGCGGGTCTTCCATCTCGACCTGCATTCCATGCAGCCGGTGGCGAACGCCATGCACGAGGATGCGACGGGCTCCCGCCGTCCCGACATGGTGCTCTCCGACCGGGAGGGAACGACCGCCTCGCCGGCCTTTCTTGAAACGGCGCGCTCGCTTCTCGCCGGGCTCGGATTCTCGGTTGCCGTCAACGATCCCTTCAAGGGGGCGGAGATCCTGCGCCTGCACGGCAATCCGGCCGCCGGCGTGCACTCGCTGCAGATCGAGGTGAACCGGGCGCTTTACATGGACGTGGAAGGCTTCGCCCGGACGGACCGCTTTGCCGAGACGCAGGCCCGCCTGACACAGTTCCTGAAGGGGCTGCGCGACTGGGTCGCGTCCGTCTGAGGCGGGAATTCGCGCCAGGGCAGTTGAAATTTCCCCGAGGACGGTGCACCAGAGCGTCGACAGGAGACGGCGCGGCCTCCTCCCGCGTGCGCTCCCCCCGACCACGGAACCGCCCTCATGACCACCGGCCTGTCGCGCCCCAAGGATCAAATCCGCTGGCTCCTGCTTGAAGGCATCAGCCCGACCGCCTCCGTCCTGCTCGAGCAGGCGGGCTACACCAACGTCACGAAGCTGAAGACCGCGCTCGACCGCGATGCGCTGATCGAGGCCCTGCAGGGCGTGCATATCGTCGGCATCCGCTCGCGGACCCAGATCGACGAGACGATCCTGAAGGAGGCGGGCACGCTCGTCGCCGTGGGGTGCTTCTCGGTCGGCACCAACCAGGTCGACCTCGTGAACGCCAACCGGCGCGGCATCCCGGTCTTCAACGCGCCGTTTTCCAACACCCGCTCGGTCGCCGAACTCACGATGGCCGAGATCGTCATGCTGATGCGCGGCGCCTTCACCAAGTCCATGGCGGCCCACGGTGGCGGCTGGCTGAAGTCCGCGGCCGGAAGCAACGAAGTGCGCGGCAAGACGCTCGGCATCGTCGGCTATGGCAACATCGGCTCGCAGCTTGCCGTCCTCGCCGAGGCGATGGGCCTGAAGGTGATCTACTACGATCACACCGACAAGCTGCGCCACGGCAACGCCGAGCCGACCGCTTCGCTCGCGGAGCTTCTGGCGGCGGCCGATGTCGTCTCGCTGCATCTGCCGCAGACGCCGGAAACGCGCGGCATGATCGGCGCGGCCGAAATCGCGATGATGAAGAAGGGTGCCTATCTCATCAACAACGCGCGGGGCACGGTGCTCGACGTGGATGCGCTGGCCGAGGCGCTCAAGTCCGGCCATCTGGCGGGTGCCGCCGTCGACGTGTTCCCCAGCGAGCCCAAGTCGAACGACGAGGAGTTCGTCTCGCCCCTGCGTGGCCTCGACAACGTGATCCTGACGCCGCATATCGGCGGCTCGACCGAGGAGGCGCAGGAGCGCATCGGCGAGGAGGTCGCGCGGCGGCTCATCGAGTATTCGGACGTGGGATCGACCATCGGCGCGGTGAACGTTCCGCAGGTGCAGCTTCCCAAGGGCACCAACAACACCCGCTTCATCCAGGTGCAGCGCAACCTGCCGGGCGAACTCGGCAAGCTCAACGACCTCTTCGCCCGCTACGAGATCAACATCGCCGCCCAGCACTACCAGACCGACGGCGAGATCGGTTACGTGGTGCTGGACGCCGAAGGGCCGGTGGCGAACGGTGTCGAGATTCTCGAGGCGATCCGCGCGCTGCCCGGCACCATCCGCGCAAGGCTGCTCAACCGGGTCTGACGCGTCCGGCGGGCGGTCGTCCGTCCGCCCGCGCCTACTGGCGGATGGCCTCCAGGTCGATGAGGATCTCGACCTCGTCGCCGACGAGGCCTCCCTCCAGCGCGTAGGTGGAGCCGAAGTCGGACCGGCGCAGCGTCGTGCGGGCGCTGATGCCGGTGACATAGGTCCCTCCGAAGGGGTAGTCGCCGGACTTGTTCCAGGTGACGTCCAGCGTGACCGGCCTGGTCACGCCGCGCAGGGTGAGGTCTCCCGTCACCTTGCCGGTGCGCTCGCCCGTGGGCTCGGAATCCGTCATGACGAAGGTCGCCAGGGGATGGGCCCCGGCATCGAGAAAGTCGTCCGAGCGCAGATGCTCGTCGCGCGCCTTGTTGTTGGAAAAGACGCTGCGGGTGTCGATTTCCACCTTCAGGTCCGACAGCGTGCGTGCGTCCTCGTCGAAGGTGAAAGCGCCCGACCCCTTCAGGAACATGCCCCATGTCGGCGCGTAGCCGATGTGCACGGCGTTGAAGACGATGGAAAAATGCGCCGGGTCGATGCGGTAGTCGCGCGGCTCGGCCCGTGCCGGGCCGCTCGTCGCGAGGCCGATCGCAAGAGCGGGCGCGGCAAGGGCGGTCGCGAAACGGCGAAAGCGGATTGAGCGGGTCACGGTGTCCTCCCGGTCGATCACGTCGGTTCGAGGGCTGTGTTCACCTCAAGGTCTGGCGGTCACCATCACGGATATAGGCCGTGTGCGCCCCGTGGCGAGGTGTGCCGGGACGGGGAGGCCGCTCAGGCGTTCCACAGCCAGGCGGCGCCGCGCACGCCGGAGCTGTCGCCATGCGCGGCCCTGCGGATCGGCACCTCATAGTGATCGGAGAAGATGAAGGGCGCCATGGCGTCGGCCAGGCCGGTGTAGAGCTCGTCGACGTTCGACATGCCGCCGCCGAGCACGAACACATCCGGATCGATCAGGTTGGCGGCCATGGCCATGGCACGCCCGAGGCGCGAGATGTAGCGCTCGAGGCTGCCCCCGGCGACCGGGCAGCCCTCGCGGGCGCGTTCCACGATCTCGCGACCCGTCAGCGCCTCGCCGCTTGCCTGTTCGAAGTCCCATTGAAACCCCGTGCCCGAGCACAGCCGGTCTATGGTGCCGCGATGGCCGGTCCAGCACTCCGGTCCGGGATATTCGTCCTCGCGCATCCAGGGCACGGGAATGTTGCCCCATTCGCCGCCGATTCCATTGGCGCCGCGATGGGCACGCCCGTCGATGGCGATGCCCGAGCCGCATCCCGTGCCGATGATGATGGCGTGCACGACATGCGCGCCGGCGCCGGCTCCGTCGGTCGCCTCCGAGACGGCGAGACAGTTGGCGTCGTTCTGGATGCGCACGGGACGGGCGAGGGCCTCTTCGAGGTCCCTGTCCAGCGGCTTGCCGTTCATCCAGGTCGAGTTGGCGTTCTTCACCAGGCCCGTCGCCGGGGACAGGGAGCCCGGGATGCCGAGCCCGACGCTGCCGGCAAGGCCGGTCTCCGCTTCCGCCGCCCTTACGAGATCGCGCACGGCCGCGATGCAGCCGGCATAGTCGTCGCGCGGGGTGGGAACGCGCTTGCGAAAGCGCTCCGCGCCCGAAGCGGCGTCGAGCGCGATCACTTCCATCTTCGTGCCGCCCCAGTCGATGCCGAGGCGAAGGGAGAGGCTTTGCGGGTCGCTCATGCGTTGTATCCGGAACCTGTTGGGGAGATTCGTGTCAGACGAGAATGTCCACGCTCGCGGCTTTCGCGCGTTGGCACAATGCCTCGTCGGGCCGTTCGTCGGTGACGAGCGTCGTGACCATCTCCAGGCTGCCGAGGCGCACGAGCGCGCGCTTGCCGAACTTGCTGCTGTCCACGGCGAGAATGCGGCGGTCCGCCTGGCCAAGGGCGGCGGCGACGGCGGCGACCTCGGCCTGGTCGTCATCGTAGAGGTTGCCTTCCGCATCGATCCCGCTCACGGAGACGACCGCGTGATCGAAGCGGAACTGGCGAATGAACTCGTCCGTGTTCTCCTGGAACAGTCCGCCGTCCACGGGGCGCACGAAGCCGCCGGGTATCGCGAGCGCGAAGTCCGAATTCTCGCTCAGGATCGAGGCGACGCGCAGGCTGTAGGTGACCACGCGCAGGTCGCGGCGGGCAAGAAGCGCCTGCGCAACCGCCTCGCAGGTCGTGCCAGTGTCGATGAAGATGGCCGCGCCGTCGGGCACAAGGTTCGCTATGCTTGCCGCGATCCTGAGTTTCTGAGGCGCCTGCTGCAGGCGTCTTTCCCGAAGGGTGAGGGGAGTGACCGGTGCCACGAGCGCGGCGCCGCCGTGCAGCCTGCGCACCTTCCCCAGAGCTTCCAGCGCCATGATGTCGCGGCGGGCCGTCTGGGTCGTGACCGAGAACAATTTCGTGATCTCGTCCACTGATATGAAGCCGTTTTCTTCAATGTATTTTTCAATGAACGATTTTCTGGACTCTTTTTTGTTTCCTTCTGTTTTGTATTTCCGCTGCGTATCCATTTCGAATAATCCGGTCTTCATCTTCATTCTTGGACATTCGCTACTGTTGCATTTTTTTTGTCGGATGTCTCCTTGAAATTGTAATCAAACTGACAAGCGCTTCCAATAATGTCCGTAAAGCAACATTTTTTGTTGTTAATCAGACATAGTGGGAAGGCGCAGTTATGAGTAACCTGGGTGAGACAGGGCGTTCGCGCGATGCGGCGACGTCGTTTGAAAATGACCGCGGCATGGATATCGCCCGCCGCGCCGGCAAGGGCAGGCGCGTGCTGCGCGCCGCCATGGCGCATCTCCTGTGCGGAGTCGCCGTACTGGGCGTTCTGAGCGGCGAAGCCGCGGCTCAGGCGGCGCAAAAGGACGGCATTCGCGTTCTGACCTTCAACACCTGGGGGGATGGTTCCAACAGCGGCCTGCGTGCCGACCCGACCCGGATGTCGGACTTCTTCCTCAACGGCGACTATGATGTGATCGCGCTGCAGGAGAGCACGTCGGGTGTTTATCGCAACGCGTTCCTGTCCATGCTGCCGAGCCTTGGCCTTGGCACCTACGAGGCCAGCCAGCGCGATGATTCCTCCGTTCTTTCAAGGCTTCAGGGCAGCGTCGGCTCCCTGAAGGATCTCGTGCCCGGCAGCGGGTACGACCGCTTCATCGGTTATGCGGCGCTGGATGCGCAAAAGGGCATGCCGAAGATGGGCGTCGGCTCCGTCCATTTCGACTATCACGACGAGCCCGGGGTGCGCATTGCCGAGGCCAAGGGGCTGAACGCGATCGCGCAAGGGGTGACGAACCCGCTGCTGATCGTCGGTGACTTCAATGCCGGCGACGTCTCGGAACGCGGGCTGCACTCGGCTGAGCAGGCGTCCTACCTGTTTGCCCGCGTGATGATGGATGGCGGCAGTTCGCAGCTCTGGAAGGATCTCGCCGAACAATACACGCCCGCGGGCCGCGAGGCCGAGTTCCAGGCCTATGTCGCCGACATGCGGAGCGGGGGAAGCGGCTCCGAGAAGTATCGGCAGGTGATTTCCGACTATTTCGACGCGCATCGCGCGGACTATCCCGGTGCCAGCGACGCTGGCCAGTTGAGCTGGCGCCAGTGGGAGGAGATCATCGCCAGGGACATGGCCGACAAGGGCCTGACCTTCGAGGATGAAACCTATCCGGTGGATGCCAATCTGCCCGTGACCATGAACGTCCTGAAGAAGGACTACATCCTGCTTCAGAACGAGAGCGAGCGGGAGCTGTTCGAGCCCATCGACGCAGGCGACGGGCGTACCACGTGGACCTCGAAAGGCGAGGATCACACCAACACATGGACGAGCTGGGACCACGTCAAGATCGACCACTTCATCGCCGCGCGTCCCTTCGGCAAGTGGATGGTACTCGATGACGATCCGAACGATCCCTACACCGGCGTCCTCACCGACACGGCATACAGCAACGATGGATCGCGTCAGCTTTCCGATCACGAACTCGTCGCCCACACTGTGCGCTGGGTGGGGCCGGTGCTGCAGGACCTCACGCCGGACGGCGCCAGCAAGCGCATCATCTGGGGGGCTGCCGCCAACACGTTCGACGAGGCGGGTGGCGTGTTCCACCTGACCCGCAACAACAAGCGCACGGACGTCTATCTCGGCCAGATCTCGGATGCGGACGGCAACCCGATCCTCACGGGCCTGACCGAGGCGGAAAAGAAGACCCTGCTCGACTGTTCCAGCCAGGACGCGGGCCTGCAGGCGGCGATCCAGGAATATTGCATCGACGATCACACCTTCATCGGCGAGACCGTGGTCACCGACAACGGCACGGTGATTGTGGACGAGGATGCGGCCCTGGGCCAGGCAACCGCCGACCTGCGACTGGTCAACGGCCGGCTGCGGATCGCGGGAACCGACATGAGCGCGCTCGACCGCCAGGTGGCGCTCGATGCCGTCGGCCGCATCGAGGTCGAGGAGGCGGCGAACACCGTCTCGCTCGCGCAGGGCGTGTCGGGTGCCGGCGTTCTCGTCAAGGAAGGGGCGGGCACGCTCTCGCTTGATGCCGCCAACAGCTATGCCGGTGGCACCGTCGTGGAGGCGGGCCGCCTCACGCGCACGCTTGCCGGCGGGTTCGTGCAGAACACCGGCTATGAGGTCAATGGCGGCACGCTGGATCTCGGCGGTTTCGACCTCACGGCCTCACGGCTTTCGGGCGCCGGTGGCACGATCGCGCTGGGCGGGGCCTCGCTCGAGGTCGATCAGTCGGTGAACACGCGCTTCGACGGCGTGATTTCGGGCACCGGCGGGCTTGCCAAGTCCGGCACCGGCGCGCTGGTCCTCAACGGGCAGAACACCTACACGGGAACCACCCGCGTTGACGGCGGCTGGCTGGTCGTCGGCGATGCGGATCATGCGGACGCGAGCCTTGCCGGCACCGTATCGCTTGGCTCCGGCGGTCACATCGGCGGCGCGGGAACGCTGGGCACGCTGGCGCTCGACAACGGCGCCGTCCTGGCACCGGGCAACTCCATCGGCACGCTCAAGGTCGCGGGCGACCTTTCCTTCTCCTCCGGGTCGGTCTTCCAGGTCGAGATCGACGCGAGCGGGGCGGGCGACCGGGTCGAGGTCGGCGGCACCGCGACCCTTGGCGGGGCCACCGTCGACATCGCCAAGGCCGTCGGCAGCTATGGCGTGGGGCAGCGCTACACGATCCTGACGGCGGCGGGCGGTGTGTCTGGAACCTTCGGCAACCTGACGCAGAACCTGCCGTTCCTCGATCTCACGCTCGCCTATGATCCGGATGCGGTGCATCTGGACGTGCTCCGCAACACGGCGTCCTTCGACAGCATCGCGCAGACCGGCAACCAGCGCAGCACGGCCAATGCGGTCGAGGCGCTTGGCGTGGGCAACGCGGTCTATGACGCGGTGGCGCGCCAGGCGAGCGACACCTCGGCGCGGGCGACGTTCGATGCGCTGTCGGGCGAGGTTCATGCCTCGGTCAACACCGTGCTCGCCAATGACGCGGGCCTGCTGCGCAACGCCGCCAACGACCGGGTGCGGGCGCTCTTCGGCGACGGCGGCAGCGATGGTGCGCTTGTCTCGACCAACGGGCCGGCGCCTCGGGAGAGCGTGTCCCGGGCGGTCTGGGGCGAGGCTCTGGGCGGCTGGGCGGAAACCGACGGCACCGGCAACGCGGCCCGGCTGAAGCAGTCGACCGGCGGGCTGGTCGTGGGTGTCGACGGCACCATCGGCGACACCTGGCAGGTGGGCGTGCTGGCGGGCTTCACCCGCACCACGTTCGACACGGCCGGCAAGGCCTCGTCGGGCAATGCGGAAACGGCGCATGTGGGCGTCTACGGCGGCACGCGCTTCGGCAACGTTGCGCTGAAGGCGGGGGCCACGCACTCCTGGCACGCGCTGAAAACCTCCCGGCAGGTGGTCGCGCCGGGTCTGACGGAAACGCTCTCGGCCGACTATGACGCCCGCACGCTGCAGGCGTTCGGCGAGGTCAGCTACATGGCCCGCTGGCAGGCGGCGACCCTCGAGCCCTTCGCCAACCTGGCCTATGTGCGCACGGACACGGACGGTTTTGCCGAAACCGGCGGCGCGGCGGCGCTTTCCGGCGGCAGCGAGAGCCAGGGCACGGCCTACACCACGCTCGGCCTGCGCGCCGAGACGCCGTTCACGATCGGCACGGTGCGGCTCAATGCCCACGGCATGGCCGGCTGGCAGCATGCCTTCGGTGACATCACGCCCACGGCGCGGATGAATTTCGCCGGCGGGGCGGCCTTCTCGGTCGACGGCGCGCCGATCGCGGAAAACACAGGCCTCGTCGAGGCGGGGCTGCGGGCCGCGCTGGGCAGCCGCACCACGGCGGGCCTTTCCTACGCGGGCGAGTTCGGCGACGGCGTGTCCCGCAACACGGTCAAGGCGCGCCTGTCGCTGCGCTTCTGATCCCCGGCACCCGCGCCCTTGGGCGGGGACAGGACACGAATGGCGGGCCGGGGGAGACCCCGGCCCGCCGGCGTTTTGGGGAAAGTGGCGGTTCCCTCCCGATTTTTCGCGATCTTCATGGGTGCATGGCGGGACGAGGCGGATTATCCTTCCGGTCCCGCCGGACATGCAGATCCGGCAATGATCAAGACCGACAGACGTTTCGGGGAGGACACATGACGTTCTGGAGCAAACTCGCGGTGGCGGGGCTCGCCGCGCTGATCCCGCTTTCGGCCTCGGCCGAGACCCGGGTCACCTACAAGTCGGCCTCGGCCGGGTCGTCCTACTACCAGATGGGCGTGCAGGTCGCCGAGGCGATCAAGGCGGGCACGGACGGCAACATCATCCTGACGCTGGAGGAGAGCCAGGGCTCGGTCCAGAACGTGATTGAATCGGCCGTCCGTCCGGGCAATTTCGTCTTCACCTCGCCGCCGGCGCTCGTCTCGCTCGCGCAGGGCGGCAAGGCCATGTTCAAGGACAAGGCCAATCCGAAGTTCGACGAGATCCGTGCGCTGTTTCCCATTCCCTCTCTGACCATGCATTTCGTGATGCGTGCCGACACGGGCGTGACCGATTTCGCCGGAATGGAAGGCAAGACGATCCTGCTCGGCAAGGGCAGCTTCGGTGCGCGCGAGGGCGAGAAATACCTCGACATGTTCGGCCTGAAGGACAAGGTCGACCTCGCCAATGTGGAGCTGTCCAATGCGGGCGCGGCGCTCAAGAACGGCCAGATCGACGGGTTCGTGACCGCCGGATCCTATCCGGCGCCCAACGTCATCGAGGCGGCGGCCGGCACCGGCGTGACGATCATCCCGCTGTCCGACGAGCAGATCGCCGAGACCAAGCGCACGAAGCTGGTCATTCCCGCCGGGACCTATCCGGGCCAGGACGCGGATGTGGCGACCACCTCGCTCGACGTGATCGCCTTCACCACCACCGCGATGGATGACGACACCGCCTATGCGCTGACGAAGACCTTCTGGGAAGAGAAGGCCAGGATGGCCGGCGATGCGCCTTGGTGGAAGGGCGTGAGCCCGGAGATGGTCGCCACGATTCCCGGCAAGATCCATCCCGGCGCGCTGCGCTACTACGAGGAAAAGGGCGTCGCCGTGGGCGAGGCCGCGAAGTAAGGCGGACACAACTCCGCCCGAGCGTTCCTGACGCGGGGAAAGCGGGCTTTCGTCCCGCTTTCCCCGTTCCCGTTTGTCCTGTCCCGAGGCCAAGAATGTCCGCCAAAGCCCGGCTGATCTGGAGCGCGCTCGGCGCCCTGTCGATCGCGTTTCACCTGTGGCTCGTCTTTTCCGGCCTGGTGCCCAATCTGGTCAGCCGGCCCTTGCACATGGCGCTGGCCATTCCCTTCGTGCTGCTGCTGGCGCCGAAGTCCGCCTTCGAGCGGTGGAGCGGCCCGGTGATCGCGGCCGCCGGCCTTGCGGCGACCTTGTGGGTCGCGTGGAACGCGGAGGCGCTCGGCGACCAGTACGGCTACCTCTCCGGCGACTTCCAGATGGCGGTGGCCCTTGTCCTGATCGCGGTGACGCTGGAGATGGCGCGGCGGTCCATCGGCTGGCCGCTGCCGCTGGTCGCGGCCCTTGCGCTGGCCTATGCCGTGTGGGGCCCGGCGATCCCGGGCGAGTTCGGCCATCCGGGCCTTCCCATGGCGAGCCTCTTCGGCACGCTGACGATTGCCGAGGGCGGGCTGTGGGGCAAGCTCACGGGCGTCTCGGTCTCGGTCGTCGCGATCTTCGTCATCTTCGGCGCGATCCTGAACGCGGGCGAGGCGGGGCAGGGGTTCATGAATGTGGCCGCGGCCGCCGCCGGACGCCTGCGCGGCGGCGCGGCCAAGGTCTCGGTGATCTCCTCCGCGCTCTTCGGCTCGATCTCGGGATCGGCGTCGGCGAATGTCGCCTCCACCGGCGCGATCACGCTTCCGGCCATGACCAGGCTCGGCTATCCGCGTGCGCTGGCGGGCGCCGTGGAGGCGGTCGCCTCGTCGGGCGGGCAGATCATGCCGCCGCTGATGGGCGCGGGGGCCTTCGTGATGGTGGAACTCACCGGCACGCCCTATGCCGACATCATGATGGCGGCGATCCTGCCGGCGCTTCTGTATTTCCTGGCCGTGTGGGTCGGGATCGACGCCTATTCGCTGCGGTACGCGCTGAAGGGACTTGCGGCGGAGGACCGGCCCGGACTGAAGGCGGTCCTGGTCACCTCGGCGTTCTTTCTCGTGCCGTTCACGATCCTCCTGTGGGGCATGTTCGGGCTCAACGTGACGCCGCAATATGCCGCCTCGCTGGCGATCCTTGCCGGCGCCGCACTGCTGTTCCTCGACGGGCGCCTGACGTTCGATCTCCGGCGCACGCTTTCACGCTTCGAGGACGCCAGCATCAACGCAGGCCGCCAGATCGCGACCATCGCGTCGATCATCCTGTGCGCCTCCATCATCATCGGCGTGCTCGGCCTGACCGGGCTCGGGGTCAAGATCACGTCGCTGATCCTGTCGGGCTCGGGCGGCTATCTGTGGCCCGCGCTGGTGCTCACCGCGCTCGCCTGCCTGATCCTCGGCATGGAGGTGCCGACGACGGCGGCCTATGTCATCTGCGTGTCCGTCGCCGGGCCCGCTCTCACCCAGCTCGGCCTGCCACCCCTGCTCGCGCATCTGTTCGTGTTCTGGTACGCGCTGCTTTCGACGATCACGCCGCCGGTATGCGGCGCGGTGTTCATCGCCGCCGGCATGGTCGGCGAGAACTGGCTGAAGGTGGCGATGTCGGCCATGGCGCTGGGCCTCGGGCTCTATCTGGTTCCGCTCGGAATGGTCGCGAATCCCGCGCTGATCGGCCTTGCGGCCGCGCCGGTCGCCGCACTTCTCGCCGGCGTGAAGGTGGGCGCGGCGCTGTCGGCGATTTCCTTCGGCATCATCGGGCCGCTGAACCCGCTGGTGCGGGCCGGGCTTGTCGCCGGGGGCGCGGTGCTGCTGTTCGTGTAAGGCGACCTTCGCGCCGCAGCGTGCTACCAACGGCCATCGAGGCGGGAAACCGGGACGCGACATGACGGGCAGGCACCCACAGGCCGGGCCGGGGGCGCAGGCCCTTTCGGGGATCGCGCGCCGTCAGCGCCGGCGTGGTCTCGCGTTGCGCGCCGGCCTCGGCGTTCTCGCCCTTGCCGGGGCCGCCGTGCTCTTTGCGCTGATCGAGGGAGATGGTCCCCGGCGCCCTGTTGCTCCGGCACCGCCCGCGCTTCCGGCCGATCCGCTGGCGGGTGTTCCGCAACCGCTCGTCGCGCGCATCACGAGCCCGGGGATCGATCTGCCGGCAAGCTTCAAGCGGGTCTATGGCGGCAAGCCGGCGGCCCTGTGCGAGGCCATCGACGGGCTCGGCGTGCCCATGTCCGACTGGAAGCCGGACCCCTTCGTCGCCGGTGCCTGGTATTGCGCCAGCGATCTTGTGGCGATCGGGCGCGAGGACGAGGCCGGGCGCCGCTCGACGCTCTTCGTCAACCTGCGCGGCCAGTCGGCGGAAACGCTTAACACCGTGCGTATCAAGCTCAATGGGGACAATCCGCAGACGGTCGCCGCGGCGCGCGCGGCGCTGGGGCGCATTCTCGACGCGGTCGGGGAGCGCTACGGCTGGCCGTGGCCCGTTGCCCTGCGCACGGCGATCGCCGAGGCGCGTGCGGTGGAGGTGGAAGCGTTCGGACTGGCGCTGAAGGTGCTGCCCGAGGACGCCTCCCTTCAGGGCGATGCGCCAGGCACGGTGCGGCTCAACGTGATCCTGGATTTTCCCGCCGTGGATCTTGCCGCGCCGGCGGAAATCTTCGCCCCGTTTTCCTGGGAGGAGCCGAAGCGGCGCACGCGTCGCCGCTCCGGTGAGCGTGTCGGGGGAGGCAACTGATCAGGGCAGCGGAATGAAGTCTTCCTCGTCGCCGGGCACCGTGTCGAAGCGCTTGCGCTTCCAGTCTTCCTTGGCCTGCTGGATGCGCTCCTTCGAGGAGGAGACGAAGTTCCACCAGATGTGGCGCGGTCCGTCCATGGGCTCGCCGCCGAGCAGCAGGAACCTGACTGGTTGGGTGCCCGACGCGGTGGCCGTGATGCGATCTCCCGGGCGGAAAACGAGAAGGTTGCCGGGCTCGAAACGGTCGCCGGAAATGTCGAGCGTTCCCTCCACGGTGTAGATCGCCCGTTCCTCGTGCCCGGCGTCGATGGGCAGGCTTTTTCCCGGAGCCAGCGTCACGTCCGCGTAGATCGTTTCCGATGCGGTGGCGATGGGAGAGCTTGCCCCGTAGAGCGAGCCGGCGATGACGCGCACTTCCACGCCGTCGTCGCGCAGGATCGGCAGGGCGTCGCTGCCCACGTGCTCGAAGGCCGGCGCGGTCTCTTCCTTGTCCTTCGGCAGGGCGACCCAGCTCTGGATGCCGAACAGCTTGCGCGGCGCGACCTTGCGGGCCGGATCCTCGCGCTCGGAATGGACGATGCCGGATCCGGCGGTCATCCAGTTGAGCTCGCCGGGCCGGATGGCGAGATCGGAGCCCAGGCTGTCGCGGTGGTGGATCTCGCCGTCGAAGAGGTAGGTGAGCGTGGCGAGCCCGATATGCGGGTGGGGACGCACGTCGATGCCGCCGCCCGTCAGGAACTCGGCCGGTCCCATCTGGTCGAAGAAGATGAAGGGGCCGACCATCTGCCGTTTCGGCGAGGGCAGGGCACGGCGCACCTCGAAGCCGCCCAGGTCACGGGCGCGCGGCACGATCACCATGTCGATGAGGTCGCAGGCCCCGGCGTCGCCGGGCGTGGGATCGAGATCGGGCATCCAGGTCATGAGCGGCCTCGCTGGCTGGTGGTGGCTCGGCAATTCCTGCGGACAACCGGGGCGCTCGCGACGGTCCCGTTCCCGCAAGCCGTTCTTGTCATTGAACGGCAAGAGACTGACCTTCAAGATAAGGCCCGCACCCCCGGCCGCCAGAGCGCATCGTCGGGACGGTGCGTTTCCGCCTGAAGGACAATCGCGCCCGAAAGAGGCGGGATTGTCAAATCCTCTCCGGGGCCCGTCTCATGCTCAATGTTCTCCTGATCACCGCCGACCAGTGGCGTGGCGACTGTCTCGGTGTCGCCGGCCATCCGGTCGTCCGGACGCCGCACATCGACGCGCTGGCGCGTGACGGGGTCCATTTCTCGCGTCACTACTGCCAGGCGGCGCCTTGCTCGCCGGCACGGGCCTGCCTCTACACCGGACTCTACCAGATGACGAACCGGGTGGTGCGCAACGGCACGCCGCTCGATGCGCGTCATGACACCATCGCGCTGGCGGCACGGCGGGCCGGATACGACCCGACCCTGTTCGGCTACACGGACCAGTCGGTCGATCCGCGCACGGTCACCGGAGACGATCCCTGGCTGCGCACCTACGAGGGCATCCTGCCCGGCATGAGCGTGCGGGTGCGGGTGCCCGAGGATCACGGGCCGTGGCTGTCATGGCTCGAGGCTCGGGGACACAAGCTGCCCGATCCGCCGCAGGATATCTGGCTTCCCGCCGACGGTCCGGCCGATCCGCCTGGGGGACGCCCCGCGCGCTACGGCGAGGACGACACGGAGACGGCATTCCTGGTCGGGGAGTTCCTGCGCTGGCTCGGCGAGGTGGAGAGCGCGCCGCCCGCGCGGGCGAAGGCGGGTGGGCGACCCTGGTTCGCGCATCTGAGCTTCATTCGCCCGCATCCGCCCTTCATCGTGCCGGAGCCCTATGCCTCCATGTACGACCCCGAGGCGGGGCCTGAGTTTCTCGGCGCCGCGACGCCGGAAGAGGCGGGCGCGGTCCATCCCTTCCTGGCCTATTCGCTCGACAAACTCGACAAGGCGGATCTGGTGTGGGGAGCGGACGGGAAGGCGCGCGACTGGGACGAGGCGACGCGCAGGCGCATCCGGGCCACCTACTGGGGCATGGTTTCCGAGGTGGACGCGCAGATCGGGCGCGTCGTTGCCGAGCTGAAGGCGCGGGGGCTCTATGACAACACGCTGATCGTGCTCACCGCCGACCACGGCGAGATGATGGGCGACCATCAGCTCTTCTCCAAGCTCGGCTTCTACGATCAGGCGTATCACATTCCGCTGATCGTCCGCGATCCGCGCAAGCCGGCCCACCACGGGCGCACCGTGGAGGCCTTCAGCGAGTCCGTGGACATCATGCCGACGGTTCTCGAGGCAATCGGGGCCAAGTGTCCGACCTGGCTCGACGGCCGGGCGCTGACGCCGTTCCTCGATGGCGAGGCGCCGACCGACTGGCGCGAGGCCGTGCACTGGGAATACGACTTCCGCGAGGTGGCGACCGGCGAGGCGGAGGCGAAACTCGGACTGCCCATCGACCTGTCCGGCATGAGCGTCATCCGCGACGCGGACGTGAAGTACGTCCATTTCGCTGGGCTGCCGCCCCTGCTTTTCGACCTGGAGACCGACCCCGGCGAGACGCGCAATGTCGCCGACGATCCGGCCTATCTGTCGGTGCGGCTGCACTACGCGGAAAAGATGCTGGCCTGGCGCACCCGCCACCTCGACCGGCGGCTTACCGGCATCGAGCTGACCGAGGACGGGCCGGTCGACGGGCGCGAGCGGTAGCGTCAGCTCCGCCGGGCGACGAAATAGGGGACCGAGCGGTTCTTGCCGAAGGTCCGCCGGTCGGTGATCTCGAAGCCCGCCGCCCCGATCCGGGCGCGCAGGTCCGCCTCGGTGAGGGCCGTGACCGGCGGAGCCTTGCCGACGAGCTGCAGCACCGGGACCAGCAGACGCAGAAAGACCGACATCTCGCCAAGGCAGGGCGTCTTGGAAATGAAGAGCCCGCCGGGCTTCAGGCGCGCGCGCACGCCCGACAGCGTTGCATCCAGATCGCTGACAAGGTGAAGCAGGTTGAAGGCCAGCACCGCATCCACGGGAGGGGCGAGCGGCCGGTCCACAGCGGTTGGCGCCTCCTCCCGGCGGAAGGTGACGTTGGCTGGCGCCGGCTTTTCCGCCGCGATGGCGATCATGGCGGCGGAGATGTCCGTGCCGGTGTAGTCGGCCACATGCGGGGCCAGACGAAGGGCGGTGCCGCCGGTGCCGCAGCCGATTTCCAGAACGCGATCTTGCGGCCGCAACCTCTCTCGCACGGCAAGGAGCGTCTCCTCCCACGCGGGAGCGTCCCGCACGGGCATGGCCGCGTAGCGTTTGGCGAGCCTGTCCCAGAAGCGGGCCTGGCGGGCGGTTTTCTCGTCGGTTCTCACTGCGATGTCCGTCATGGTTCGCTCTGTCGTCCCTTGCCCGTCCGGTTTGACAGGGCCATACGGGGGGCGCAAGTCCGCTGGAAGCAATCAGACGAACATCGAGCGGGCGCGTTCGACTTCCTCCGCGATGAAATCGGCCGCGACCCTTACCCGGGCGATGTCGCGCACGCTCTCGTGCAGCACCAGCCAGTAGCTGCGGCGGATCACCTTGTCCGGAAGAACCGGCACGAGGTCGGGATCGCGCCGCGCGATGAAGGCATGAAGAATGCCGATGCCGGCGCCCGCGCGCACCGCCTCGACCTGTCCGAGGGCGGAGGCGATCTCGAAGCGGGGGGTGAAGCCGCGGTCGATCTCGCCCGCATAGGCAAGGGCCGTGGAATAGACCAGGTCCTCCACGTATCCGACGAGGGCGTGACGTCTGAGGTCCTGTGCGTCCGCCGGAGCGCCGGAGCGCGCCAGATAGGCGCGGGAGGCGTAGAGGCCCAGCGTGTAGTCGACCAGCTTGCGGGCGACGAGCCGGCCGTGTTCGGGTCGTTCCACCGTGATGGCGATGTCCGCCTCGCGGCGCGACAGGGAAACCGCCCGCGAGACCGGCACGAGCTGCAGGGTGAGATCCGGGTGGCGTTCGGTCAGGGCGCCGAGACGGGGGGCGAGGAAGTCGACGCCGAAGCCGTCCGGCGCACCGATGCGCACGGTGCCCGAAAGCGCCACGTCCGCACCGCCGATGCGCGCGCGGGCCGCCTGCATCTCCGCCTCGACCCGCTCGGCGATCTCCAGAAAGCTCTCACCGGCCGAGGTGAGAAGCGAGCCGGTGGTGCGCCGGTCCACCAGCTTGACGCCGAGGTCTGTTTCCAGCGCACTCAGGCGCCGCGCGACGGTGGCATGGTTGAGGCCGAGCGCGCGCGCGGCGCCGAGGAGCTGGCCGGTGCGCGCGACGGCGAGGAAGATGCGGGTATCGTCCCAGTTCATTTCACAAGGGTCCGGCGCCTCTGAACACTGTTGCGACTATAGTATGCGCACAACGGTTGCGGCAAACCGCCTATTGATGATTGCAGAAATTAAAGGCAAGACATCCTCGTTCACGCTGCCTGCGGCCCGTGTCGCGGGGGCGGACTGGATTTGCCACGTGGCGCCCGGCTATGCTCGCTCGCCGCGGGAGACAGCGGACTTCAAGCGTCCGCAACCAGGGAGAGACGCTCATGAAGACAATCGGACATTTCATCGACGGCAAGCGGGTCGAGGGCACCTCGGGCCGTTTCGCGGACGTCTACAATCCGGCGACGGGTGAGGTTCAGGCCAAGGTGGCGCTCGCCTCCAAGAGCGAGCTGGACGCGGCGATCGCCAACGCCGCCGCCGCGCAGCCGGCCTGGGCGGCGACCAACCCGCAGCGCCGCGCCCGCGTTCTCATGAAGTTCGTGGACCTGCTTCACCGCGACATGGACAAGCTTGCCGAGGCGCTGTCGCGCGAGCACGGCAAGACGATCCCCGACGCCAAGGGCGACGTGATCCGCGGCCTCGAGGTCGCCGAGTTCTGCATCGGCGCGCCGCACCTGCTCAAGGGCGAGTTCACCGAGGGAGCCGGCCCGGGCATCGACATGTATTCGATGCGCCAGCCGCTTGGCGTGGCCGCCGGCATCACGCCGTTCAACTTCCCGGCCATGATCCCGATGTGGAAGTTCTGCCCGGCCATCGCCGCCGGCAACGCCTTCATCCTGAAGCCGTCGGAGCGTGACCCGTCCGTGCCGATCATGCTCGCCGAGCTGATGCTCGAGGCGGGCCTTCCGGCCGGCGTTCTCAATGTGGTCAACGGCGACAAGGAGGCCGTGGACGGCATCCTCGACCATCCGACCATCCAGGCGGTCGGCTTCGTCGGTTCCACGGCGATCGCCGAGTACGTCTACACGCGCGGCTGCGCGGCCGGAAAGCGCGTCCAGTGCTTCGGCGGCGCCAAGAACCACATGATCATCATGCCGGATGCCGACATGGACCAGGCCGCCGACGCGCTCATCGGCGCGGGCTATGGTGCCGCCGGCGAGCGCTGCATGGCGATCTCGGTTGCCGTTCCGGTGGGTGAGGAAGCCGCCAATGCGCTGATGGAGCGTCTCATTCCGCGCGTCGAGGCTCTCAAGATCGGTCCCTACACGGCCGGCAACGATGTGGACTTCGGCCCCGTCGTCACCGCCCAGGCGCTCGAGCGCATCAAGGGCCTGGTCGACCAGGGCGTGAAGGAAGGCGCGACGCTTGCCGTCGACGGCCGCAACTTCTCGCTTCAGGGCTACGAGAACGGCTACTTCATGGGCGGCTGCCTGTTCGACAATGTCACCAAGGACATGTCGATCTACAAGGACGAGATCTTCGGCCCGGTTCTGTCGGTCGTCCGCGCCAAGACCTACGAGGAAGCCCTCGACCTGCCGATGAGCCACGAGTACGGCAACGGCACGGCGATCTTCACCCGTGACGGCGATACGGCCCGCGACTTCGCCAGCCGCATCAACATTGGCATGGTGGGCATCAACGTGCCGATCCCGGTGCCGCTTGCCTACCACACGTTCGGTGGCTGGAAGCGTTCGGGCTTCGGCGACCTGAACCAGCACGGCACCGACGCGTTCAAGTTCTACACGCGTACCAAGACGGTGACCTCGCGCTGGCCGTCGGGTCTCAAGGATGGCGCCGAGTTCTCCATCCCCACGATGAAGTGAGCCCCGGTCCGGCCCTTGTGGGCCGGACGGATCGTGCCGGTGGCACGATCGAAGGGGCGAACGCGGTCGAGGGTAAGCGGGCTTCGGCCCGCGTCGAGACCGCAACTCCGGTCGGGCGCAGTCCGAGCCATCGCCCGGTGGGGCGATGGCAGGGGTGAACGCGGATCGAGGGTAAGCGGACGCAAGTCCGCGTCGAGACCGCAACTCCGGTCGGGCGCAGTCCGAGCCATCGCCCGGTGGGGCGATGGCAGGGGCGAACGCGGATCGAAGGTAAGCGGACGCAAGTCCGCGTCGAGACCCGCTCCGGGAAACCGGGGCGGGTCCTTTTGTGTCAGGCCGTGACGTCCTGCGCGGTCGTGACGAGCGCATCGGTCTCGAAATGGCCCATGTGCACGAGACCGTCGATTGCGGCGCGGAAATCGGCGAAGGCCTCGTCGCGCGCGAAAGCCTTGGCCGCCGCGCGGGCGTGGTCGAGGCTTTCCCATTCGGCGAGGTCGGCGAAGGTCGCCGATCCACTGCTGTCGCGCACGGCACGCCAGGACAGGAAGCCCGGCATGGCGCGAATGTGGGGCATGGCCGCACGACGGGCGCGGGCGGCGTCTTCCGCGTTGCGGACGGTGTAGACAACGAGTTCGAGACAGGTCCGGGGCATGTCGGGTCTCCGTGCTGGCCCCGTCGGGTGGCGGGGCGTCGGGCACGGATGTAGCCCGTTCCTGCTGACAGCATCCTGTCAGCAGGAACGGCGGCTCCCCGTCAGGTGGCCGGGCAGCGGGCGGTCCGTGCTTCCAGGGCGCCTCCACGCAGGAGGAGGTAGCCGCCGAGCACCATTGCCAGCACAGCGGTTGAAAAGATCTCCGCGGTGGTGACGACCCCGAAGGCACGAACCAGAAAGCCGGCGCCGATGGCCGGCAGGCTGAACGCCAGGTAGCATTCCACGTAGAAGGCGGCGAGAAGCTCGGCGCGCTTGTCCGGCTCCGCGAGCGGCAGAAGCGAACGCGTGACGGCGGCGAAGCTCGCGCCGACGCCGAAGCCCGCGAACAGCGTCCCCGCGATCAGGAGCGCCAGGCCTCCCGTCATGATGCCCGCGAGCAGGAGGGCAACGCCGACGGCGACGCCGACAACTCCGATGTCCCGCAGACGGGCGGGCGGGCGGAGGCGTTGCGAGAACACGGCGGTGGCTCCGGAGAGCATGAGAAGGGCGGCGAGCGCGCCGCCGAGGAGCGGGCTTTCGATGCCGGTCGCTCCGGCGGCAACACTCGGGACGAGCGACATGAAGAAACCGCAGAGTGTCCACAGCGAGGCATTGAACGGGGTCACCCTCAGCAGGGCTGCGCGCGATGTCGGCGGTATGGCGATGCGCGGGGCGAGCGAGGCGACGGCGCCGGGCCGTCGTGTCCCGGTCTCGGGGGCGCGCAGCACGACCAGAACCTGCAGGACGTTCAGCGCCAGCAGCAGCACATAGATCAGATGGGTCGGGGCGGGCGCGAGCGCGACAAGCGCACCGGAGACGAGCGCGCCAAGCCCCATTCCCGCAAGCGGTGCCAGGCTGTTGATTGTCGGCCCGCCCGCCTGATCCAGATCGACGATCGCGGCCGCGAGGGAACTTGCCGCAAGCCCGGTCGCGATCCCCTGGAGGATCCGGGCGGCGAGAAGCCAGGTCGGCCCGTCCGCGCCCAGGAAGGTCGCCATGGCGCAGATCTGGATCAGGAGCGCCGTGACGATCACGGGACGCCGGCCGACATGGTCGGAAAGCGAGCCCGCGACAAGCAGGGCCGCGAGCAGCGCGAAGGCATAGACGGCGAAGATCAGGCTGATGAGCACCGGGCTGACCGCCCAAAGCTGCTGATAGACCCGGTAGAGCGGGGTCGGCGCCGCCGCTGCCGCGTAGATGGTGCCAAGGGTCAGAGTGAAGGCGAGAGGCCCGGCGCCTTCACGCGCCGGGGACGGACTGCTGGACATGGGAGGGACTCCAGACTAAAGCGAAGATATTGCGTTAGGTGTAGAGTGTCTGCTACCTAAAAGCAAATATTTTGCGTTAGTGTGGGGCAATCGGCCAGGAGGCGATCACAGTGACCAGGGAGCAGGCGCGCGGGCATGCGCCGACCTTTGCCGGAGCACGGCCGGGCGGGCGCAGCGCGCGGGTTCAGGCCGCCGTTCACGCCGCGACGCGGGAGCTTCTGGATACCGTGCCGCGCGAGAAGGTCACCGTGCCGGCCATCGCCCAGGCGGCGGGCGTCACGCCCTCGACCATCTATCGTCGCTGGGGGGACCTGCAGGAACTGCTTGCAGATGTCGCCGTTGAACTCATTCGCCCCGATTCCGGACCGGAAGACACCGGGGCGGTGCGGTCGGACCTCGTGACCTGGCTTGAAGACTATGCCGACGAGATGTCGTCGGACCTCGGCCAGCGTCTCCTGCGTGACATCCTGGCGAGCCGCACCGACACCACGGCGGCGCGCTGCTGCGACATGGTGTGCGAGCGCATTGCCGTGATGGCGGGTCGGGCGGCCGCGCGGGGCGAGGCCTTTCCCGACGTGGAGACTGTGGTCGACCGGCTGGTCGCGCCGGTCATCTACCGGATCCTCTTCGACGAACCGCCGGGCCCCGGTTTCTGCCGTGACCTTGTCAGCGGCCTGCTCGACCGCTGACCGCCCGGTCCGTCAGTTGCAGGACGCCGTCGCCATGACCTTGATGTCGCTGTCGTTTTCGAACGGCACCAGATGGTAGGTGCGGTTCTTGAACTTGAACTTTCGCGTTCCGGGTCCGCGCCTGCTGCCGGCCTCGTTCAGTCCGAAATAGTCGTATTTGCCGCCAAGCGGGTTCTTGACCCAGTTCGCTTTTCCCGCGGGAGCGTTGTACTCGATCCGTCGCTTGTCGCGGCTGCTCTTGTCGACGCCGATCGTGAAAAAGTGGCGATCGCGCTTGCAGGGGTTTGAGAGCAGAATGCGCGCGTATCGGTGGCTCTTGTTGCGGCCCGTCGGCCTGAGCGTGACCGCGCCGGAGGGCAGGTCTCCCTCCTTGGCGCCACGGATGATCCTGTCGTCGGCTTTCGAGAATCCGGCGGCGAGAATGAAGGGCTGGTTGCCGACCTGTTCGCTTGCCTGGAAGAACCCGGCGAAATAGCTGTTGCCATTGCTGTATGGCACGCGGAACGCACCGCTCACCATCTCCTGCGATCCCTCGCAGTTCGGATCCACTATGAGCGGCATGGGCTTTTCGCCGGTTGGTCGCGTGGCGCTCTCTAGCAGCCAGTAGCGACAGGTCACGCCACGGCGATAGAATTTTTCGGGATTCTGGAAGGACATGTTGCGCAAGGTGAGAACGGGCGGCGCCGACTTTTCGGTAAAGCGCCAGTGTCCTGCCCTGCCGATCCCGCGCGGCGCCGGCTTCACGAGCTCGGCAACTGCGATCGAGGTTCTGGAACCTTCGATTGCTCCCGGCCAGTTGTGGATCGCCGCGACGTCGACCTCCCAGACGCGCCAGAAACCGCGAATGTCCTGATGACCGCCACGTCCGTCCGACTGGGAGGCGGCACGAAAGGCACGGAACGTGACGGTCATTCCGTCACGGCTCGTGTTCGTGCGGTTGTCCGGATTGTAGCAAAGGCGCGAGAAGATGGCGTAGCGATCCGCCATCAGCACGGCCTCGCAGGAGCCGATCCGACCGCCGGGAAACTTGATGCCCAATTGGCCGTGCGCGACGAAGCGGTCGTCTTCACTCCACCCGAGCGGGCTCGCGCCCACGTCACGCCGGAGCATGACCTCCTTTGCCAGCGGCCCGTCGTAAACCTTGGGCCTGGTCCTCGCCACTGTCTGCTTCTTGCCGCTGTCGCGTCCGGAGGAGGCATTGCCGTTGGACGAGGCCACCTTCTTCTGCGGAGCGGGCCGGGTCACGGACGCGGCCCCCATGCCCGGATCGAGATCCTTGCCGAAGAACGCGTATCCACCGATCAGCACCGCAAGCACGGCAATGGCGGCCGCAATCCGCTTGCCACGGCCCTGGCCGGAGCCGGCCTGCGCGGTGTCGTCCGGCGAGGGGCCCCGAGCGGGATCGGCTCGGGATGCCGTCGCGTTTTCGCGGGCGGTATCGGCGCTGCCTCCCTGGGAGGAGGGCTCCGGCGCGTCCTCCCATTCTCCGTCGACAATGTCCTCGCCCGCTTCGGCGATGGTGACCAGAACGCGCGGGCTTGCCAGGCTGTCACCGGCACCGGCCGCGATCATGGTGACACTGCCGGCGAGCGGCGAGCGCATCGCCAGGGTTTTGCCGGTCGCGGTCTTGAGGGTCATCAGAAGCGCGCCGGCCTCGACATGATCCCCCTGTTTCACGCGCAGGTCACCGACCTGAAGCGGGAAGAGCTTTTCGTCTCGCGGGCTGAATACCTGCCTGAGCTTGTCCGCTGCCAAACCTGTCCCCCGTCAATGTTCCAGGCTCTTCCGCGCCGCCATGCGGGAAAGCCGTGCGGGAACAACATTAGCCAAAAGCTGCCGTCGCTGTCAGCGCGAATCCGCAAGCATCTTCGGGAGGTTTCCCTTTGCGCCTAGGGAAATGCACGGATAGGCTGGACTGGTTGGGGTGGGATTTCGGAGTGGATCAATGTCGCAGCGTGAAGTCGTTTTCCTGTCGGGTGTACGAACGGCAATCGGCAGTTTCGGCGGAACGTTGAAAGGGGTGCCTCCCACCGAACTGGGAGCGAAGGTCGCAAGCGAGGCGTTGCGCCGCTCCGGCATTGCCGCGGACGATATCGGCCATGTGGTCTTCGGCCACGTCATCAACACCGAACCCCGGGACATGTATCTCGCGCGTGTCGCTGCCGTGGATGCGGGCATTCCTGTCGAGGTTCCGGCGTTGACCGTCAACCGGCTGTGCGGGTCGGGCGCGCAGGCGATCGTGTCCGCCGCCCAGTCGATCCTGCTCGGCGATGCAGACTACGCGCTTGCCGGCGGTGCGGAATCCATGAGCCGCGCGCCCTACGCCAGCCCGGGCTCCCGGTTCGGCGTGAAGATGGGCGACGCGCCGCTGCACGACATGATGCTCGGCGCGCTCAACGATCCTTTCGGCGCGGGCCACATGGGCGTCACGGCGGAGAATGTCGCCGAGCGCTATTCCATCAGCCGCGAGGCGCAGGATTCACTGGCGGTGGAAAGCCAGCACCGGGCGGGCGTCGCCATTCGCGACGGTCGCTTCCAGGAGCAGATCCTGCCGCTGGAGGTAAGGAGCGGGCGCTCGACCGTCACCTTCGACACGGACGAGCACCCGCGCCCGGACACTTCGCCGTCGTCGCTGAGCGCGTTGCGTCCGGTGTTCCGGAAGGACGGCAGCGTCACGGCTGGCAATTCCTCCGGCATCAACGATGGCGCGGCGGCGGTGGTGCTGGCCGACGCTGGCCTTGCCGCGGCACGCGGGCTCAGGCCCATGGCGCGTCTCATCGGATATGCGCACGCGGGCGTCGCGCCGGACGAGATGGGCATCGGCCCGATCCCGGCGGTGCAGAAGCTGTTCGCGCGGACCGGACTGACGGCGGCGGACTTCGACGTGGTCGAATCGAACGAGGCCTTTGCCGCCCAGGCCTGCGCGGTGATGCGCGAACTCGGTTTCCCCTCCAACCGGGTCAACCCGAACGGCGGCGCCATCGCGCTCGGCCATCCGGTGGGCGCCACGGGCTGCATCGTCACGGTGAAGGCGCTTTACGAGCTTGAGCGCACCGGCGGGCGCTACGGCCTTGTCACCATGTGTATCGGTGGCGGACAGGGCATCGCCCTTGCCATCGAGAACCTCGGCGCTGCATAGTCCTGCCTCCCCGCAGGAGATCCCCCATGACTTGTCTTGCCGCCTTGCAGCGCGCCGCAACCCGTTTCGCCCTCGGCCTTTCCCTTGTTCCGCTTGCGGGCGGGGCGGTCTCCCTCGCCGACGAGGTTGCCGCGCCCGCCTCGCCGCCTCCCTTCACCCTTGAGGAGGGGCGCGGTCATCCGCTCGTCGGCAAGATCTGGTCGCCGGTGAGCGCGAGTTTCGTCGAGCCGGCGGACGTGTCGCGGGCGGTGGCGAAAGCCCGTTTCGTGCTGTTGGGCGAGACCCACGACAATCCCGATCATCATGCGCTTCAGGCGCATCTCGTCAGCGAGGCCACGAAGCGCGAGGAGGGGGACGCCCGCACGCCTTCGGTGGTGCTGGAAATGCTGACCCGCGATCTCCAGCCCAAGGTATCCGCCTTCATGGCCGAGGGGGGCACGGCGCCGGGCTTTGGCCCCGCCGTCGGCTGGGCGAAGCTCGGATGGCCAGACTTCGCCATGTATCGCCCGATCATCGCGGCGGCTCTCAAGGCGGGACTTCCGATCGTGGCCGGCGACACGCCGCGCGTGGAGCGGCGCGAGGTGGCGCGCAAGGGCATATCGGCGCTCGGCACCGAGCGGGCGATGGCGCTCGGGCTCGACCAGTCGCTGGGGGCAACTGCGGAAGGCGAGATGCTGGACACGCTCGAGCAGGGCCATTGCGGCCTGATGCCGCGCGAGAGCCTGACGCCGCTGGTTCTCGTGCAGCGCCTGCGTGACGCGACCCTCGCCCACGCGATGATCGAGGCGGACCGGCGGGCGGGACAGGGCGCGATCCTCATCGCCGGATCCGGCCACGTGCGTCGCGATCTCGGTGCGCCCTGGTATCTCGCCAGCCGTGCACCGGACCTTTCCTCCGGCGGGCAGACGATCTCCGTCGCCTTTATCGAGGTGCGCGACGGCGAGAACGAACCGCAGGCCTATGCGGGACTTGGAGCGGGCGCGCCGGCGCGCTTCGACTTCGTCTGGTTCACCCCGCGCGCCGAACGCGGCGACCCTTGCGAGGGACTGAAGGAACGCTTCGAAAAGCAGGGGGCAGGCAAGGACTGAGCCGCCGCCTTCGGCATCGGCGCATCTTCTCAGGATAGCGGGCCGCGATAGATGTCGGGCTCCGCGCGTCCGTCGGTGTCCCTGTCGGGCTCCATGCCGGAGGTGGAGGCCTTCTCCGGTGCCGTGTCCGGCGTCTTTCCGGTCGGCGAACCGGTGTCCTTCCCCGCTTCCTCGTCGGTCGGGGCGGGCCTGTCTCCCGCCTTGGTTTGCGTCTCGATCCTGGCCGTTTCGCCCGGGGCTTCCAGCAGGGTGCCGGCGCGCTCGCCCAGCCGGCGGGCCATGACCTTGGCGCGGGCGCGGCGACGGCGCACCCGGGTCGCCACCTTGCGGCCGATCTTCGTGAAATCCTCGCGGGAGAAGAAGAAGGGCAGGACCGGCTCTTTCGGTTCCACATGCTCCACCGCAAGGCCGACGGCGGTGATGCCGTGGTCGTCGTCGATGTCGCGCACCACGAGGTCGATGTCGCCATAGGCGACGCGGTCGGCCGGCTCAATGTCGTCCCCCAGTTCCCGGGCCAGCAGCGCGCGCACGCTGAGATCGGCATCGGCCTTGTTGATGCGGATTCCGTAGAGGCCTGCGATGTCCGCCAGACGCGCTTCGGGATCGAGCGGAAAGTCACCGAAGAGCGCCGGGTCGTGCTCTTCCTGCGCAGCCCCGGCGAAGAGCGTGTCGAGGACCGGCACCTGGCGGGCGGTGGCGAGGATGTACATGCGGTCGCCGGCCTGCGGCTTTCCCGCCTTTTGCAGGCGCACCGCATGGCCGTCGCGCAGGATGAGCACCGGCCGCGCCCAGCGGGGCACGCGTTCGCCGCGCGCCACCGCGCTTTGCGGATGCACCGTATAGCCGACGAGTTCGTGATCCTCGCCGCCGGGGAGTTCCAGCTCGATACGCTCCACCGGTCCCATGCGCGGCGGAACGGTGAGCTTGAGCTTCTCCGCCATCGGCCGGATCGTCCACCCCTGCAGCACCAGCGAGGTCAGCACGATCAGGAAGGTGACGTTGAAGATCGTCTGCGCGTTTTCCAGCCCGGCGATCAGCGGCAGGATGGCAAGCAGGATCGACACCGCCCCGCGCAGGCCCACCCAGGAGACGAAGGCGATCTCGGCACGGGTGAAGCCGAAGGGCACGAGGCAGAGCCAGACGGCGAAGGGGCGGGCCACGAAGATCAGAACGAAGGCCAGCGTGAAGCCGGGAAGGGCGGTCTCCGCGAACTGGGACGGCGTGGCGAGAAGGCCGAGGGTCACGAACATGCCGATCTGGCCGAGCCAGGTCATGCCGCCCTGGAAGTTCTTCAGCGCGGGCTGCTGGCGGATGCGCACGTTGCCGCACAGAAGCCCGGCCACATAGGCTGCGAGAAAGCCGCTGCCGCCGGCAAGCGAGGTCGCGCCGAAGAGTGTCAGCGCCAGCGCCAGAACGACGATGGGATAGAGCGCCGGCTCCAGTGGCACACGGTTGACGATCTGGACGATGGCGTAGCCGCCGGCGAGACCCGCGACGAGGCCGAGGCCCATCTGGCGGACGAGTTCCAGCGCGAGATCGCCGGCAAGTCCAGGCTCCAGGTTGGCATCCGGTCCCATGATGCCGCCGGCCGTGGCAAGGCTCACGAGCGTCATGGTGAGGAAGATCGCCATCGGATCGTTCGAGCCCGATTCCACCTCGAGCGTCGCGGAAATCATCTCGCGCAGATGGATGCCGCCGACCCGGAGCAGGAAGAACACGGCCGCAGCGTCCGTCGATCCGACGATGGCGCCGAGCAGGAGGCCGTCTGCAATGCGCCAGTCGAAGAAGAAATGCGCGGCAAGGCCGACGACGCCCGCGGTCAGGCCAACTCCGAGCGTCGCAAGCACGAGTGCCGGCGCCGCCGCCAGGCGGAAGGTGTTGAACCGCGTGCGGAAGCCTGAATCGAAGAGGATGATCGCCAGAGCGATGGACCCGATGAAATAGGCGGCACGCGCATCGGAGAACGCGATGCCGCCCGGACCATCCTCGCCGGCCGCGAGGCCCACGAGCAGGAAGACGAGAAGCAGCGGGGCGCCGACGCGGAAGCTCACGAGCGAGGTGAACACCGACACGGCAACCAGTCCGGCCGCGATCAGGATCACCAGGTTGAGCGTTTCGAGCATTCGGTCAGGTCCGGCAGGCGGGCGCCCGGGAGGAGCGCGCGGATTCGTTCCCTCCCCGACTATAGGGGAAGTTTGCCGGAAGGGTGGCCGAAAGGCCGTCGGAGCGGTCTTTCGGTCCTTGTTTCAGCCGCTTGTGGCACGCAAGGCCCGGCCGTCGGCCTCAAATGCAACCTCAGGCGGCGGCGCGCGGCCGGGCACGGGAGGGAAGGGCGGCGACGCGGCCTTGCGCGTAGACCTTGCCGAATCGGTTTTCCAGCATCGCGTCGAGCGGGATCGTTTCCTGCCGGAGGAAGCCGGACCGGGGCAGGCGACCGTTGCGAACGAGGTCCAGCGCAGCGCAGATGCCCGATGATGTGGTGAGCTGGATCGCCGACCAGGTTTCGCCGTCCACCTCCTGTGCCGCCACCTTGAAGATCGACGACATCTCCTCCCGTGCATCGCCCCGTGTGCCGGAGGCGGTGATGAAGATCAGAACGGTGTCCTGGCGGGTGGCCGCCACGGCGGTCTCCATCACGTCGCGCATCAGGTCGCGGCGATCCCTGAGCCCGAGATCGGTGAGCAGCATCCGCATGATGTCGCGGTGGCCGGGGTAGCGGGCGGTGAGGTAGCGAAGGTTGCGCACCTTGCCCTCCAGCGTTTCCGCCAGCGATCCGAGCCCGCCCGAGGTGTTGAAGGCCTCGTAGTCGACGCCGTCGAGGGAGAAGGTCTCATAGCCCTCCAGCGGCTGGACCAGCGTCGGCACGCCGTCGACAACCGCCTCGCAGGGGTTGCAATACTCGTTGATGAGTCCGTCGGTCGACCAGGTGAGATTGTACTTCAGGGCATTCGTGGGATAGCGCGGAAGCGCGCCAACCCTCAGCGTCAGCGTGTCCAGTGCGTCGAAGCGGGTGGCAAGGTCATGGGCGGCGACGGAGACGAAGCCCGGCGCGAGGCCACACTGGGGCGCGAAAAGCGTTTCCGCACCGTCGGCGAGCTCCTTCACGAGCTTCGTGGAGGCCACGTCCTCCGTCAGGTCGAAATAATGCGTGCCGGCGGCTTTCGCCGCGCGGGCGATGGGGCCGGTAAGGAAGAAGGGAGCGGCGGACAGAACGGCTGTCTTGCCGGCAAGGAAGGCGGCAAGCGCCTTCTCGTCGCTCACATCGATCACACGCGTTTCGACTCCGGGGCGACACGCCGCGGCAAGGGCGGCCTCGTCCCGGTCGGCGAGGGTGACGCGATAGTCTCCGGTCGCCGTGAGCATGGCGGCAAGCGACCGGCCGATCTTGCCGGCGCCGATGATGGCGACGGGCCAAATGCTGTCGGAGCGGCGGGGCAGGGTGGGGGACGGCATGGATGTTCTCCTCTGGACGGCGGCGTCCGGATTGTCCGGAGCTGTCGCGGACCGCGTCGTGTGTCGCGCGGTCTCGATGGGAGAATCGTAGCCGTATCCCGGTTCGGAAAAGAGCGGCCACCCTGCCGGTCTGTCGGCCATTTCCGACGTAATGACGGAGTTTTCGACAAACCGTCTTTTGACGCCTGGAGGGGGGCTCAGCGCAGCAGCGGCAACCGGCCGCAGATCCGGTCGACCGCCTTGCGGGGGCCGGCCAGCAGGATCGCCAGCGGAGCGTGGTCGGGCAGGGGAGCCTCCGCCATGCGCCGGGTGTAGTCGGCGTAGTCGCGCGCCTCGAAGGCCGCGCGCATATAGGCAAGGCGTACCGGCAACTCCCCGGCGGCCGCGAAAAGGCCGGGCAGGTCGGTTTCGGCGGCCCCGAGCACAGGCACCGGAACGGTGGTGATGCCGGCGACCGGGGTGCCGTCGCCGGCCGGCGTGTCGGCTCCGACGAGATCGGGGTGAAGGCGGCCGAGGCTCATGCCCAGGACGGCGGCGAAATTGGCCTTGAGACCGGTGGGAAGACTGTCGGCGACGATGATGACGGGCTTCATGGACGGGCATCTCCTTTTTCGCGGAGATGCCACGGACGCGGCATTGCGGATTGGACGAAATTGACCTGCCGGCGATGGCTGACCCGTCAGTGACGGACCAGGCTGCCGGGGGTAACGCCGAGCTGGCGACTGAACTGGCGGATCATGTGGGCCTGGTCGCAGAAACCGGCCGCAAGAGCCGCCTCGGCTGCCGGCACGCCTTGCAGAAGCAGGCTCCTGGCCCGCGCGACCCGGCACCGCAGGACATGGGCGTGGGGCGTCATGCCGGTCTCGCGCACGATGCTGCGGATGAAATAGGACGGTGACAGCCCCGCCGAGGCGGCAAGCCCGCCGAGCGTCAGGTCGCGGCCCGCCTCGACACCGGCGGCGATCTCCTCGCGCAGGCGCGCGACAGTGACCGGCTCGTGGCCTGCGGGCCGCAGGTCCGCGCGCCCGTAGTGGGTGAAGGCCAGCGCCAGGACCTCGTGGACGGCTTCTTCCGCCGCGAGCCTCCTGTCGGGGTGGGGAGCGGCGTTGAGCCGCCGGGCGAGAGAAGTAAGCGCCCGGCGCAGCAGCAGCCCGCGATCGGGCGGTGCGACCTCGGCGAAGCCCCGCAGCCGCACCGGCGCGAGGAGGTCGCGCACCGCGTCCTCCGTGACGTAGAGCATGTTGTAGCGCACGTGGCCGGCCGCCGCGTGGCCCGTATGGGGCTCTTCCGGGTTCATCAGCGACAGGGTTCCCGCCGGCAGAACCATCCGCTCGCCACGGCAGACGTAGCCGCCCGCGCCCTCGGCGATGGCGCCGATGGAAAAGCCCTCGTGGGCATGGCGGGCAAAGGTCTGGGAGCTGAAGGCCGCCTCGAAGAGGTCGACCCCGTTCAGCCAGCTCAGGTGGTGATAGCGGTTCGCCGTCATGATCCGCGATGCCTATCCCGTTTCGCGCGGGCGTGCCAGTGCGCGAACGCACGCGGATACGGCAGGGTCAAAAGAAAGGGCGCGGCCGTTTCCGGTCGCGCCCTTTCAAGGTGTTCATCGGGCGAACCCGGCCCCCGGGGGGGGCTTGCGGCCTCAGTCCAGCCGGCCGCTCGCGTGGGCGAGCATGGTGTAGACCTTGCCCGTGTCCGACGTGAGGTACGTCTGGCTCATGATGTTGTCCCGGTCGTTCTTCGATACTTGCGAGAGAAGCTGCTCGAAGTCGGTCAGGTACCGGTCGACGGCCGCCCGGAATTCGCCGTCGCGGGCGTACTTCTGGCGGATCTCGTCGAAGGTCTGCTGACCCTGCAGCGTGTAGAGACGGCGCGTGAAGACATGCCGCTCACCGCGCTTGTAGCGGTCCCACAGGTCGATGAACGTCTCGTGGTCGATCGCGCGGGCGATGTCGATCGACAGCGAGTTCAGGCTTTCGACCATCTGCAGCGGCGAGCGGTCCTGCTCGTCGTCTCCCTCGTCCTGGGACGCGCGGCGCAGAAGGTCGGAGACCCACCCCTTGGACTGGCCGCCAGCGGCGGCCGGTGCGGGGCGCTGCTCGGCCTGGGGACGCTGTGCCGGCTCGAAGTCGGACAGGGTCTTGCGGCGAAGCTCTCCACGGATCTCCTGGCGCGGTTCCTGCGGGGCCCGTTCCTGACGCGGCTGCTCCGCGCGCGGCTCGCTGCGGGCCGGTGCGGGGGCGGCCGCCTCGCGCAGGGGAGGGCGCGGGGCCTGCTCGGCGCGGGCCGTGGACCCGGCGCCGGCCAGCATCCGCTCACCGGCACGCGAGGTGTCGAGGGCGGAGGACTGGCGCGAGACGATCTCGGAGAGTTCCGAAAGCGCGCGCACCTGCTCGCTGACCACCTTGCGCAGGGCGGCGGTGGACTGCTCCGCCTCCTCCGGAAGGTCGAGAATGCCGCGCTTCAGTTCGCTGCGCGTCTTCTCGAGCTCGCGATGAACGTCCCGGGCCACGTCGCGCATGCGCGTCGTCGCCTCGGTGAAGCGCTCGGAGGCCTCGGACAGCGTCTTGGACATCTCCGAGACGACCTCGTCCTGGGCGGCGCGAACCTCGTCGCGGGCCTTCTGGCCCTCGAGGCCGGCGGAGAGCCGCATGGACTCGAACTGCTCGGTGACGGCCCTGGTGGCGGCCTCGGCGGCCGCCGTGAGCTGGGACGTCACGTCGCGGCTCTTGTCGTCGGCCGCCTCGAGCATCTGCTCGAGCTGGCTGGCGAACCCGCGCATCAGGCTGTCGACCGCCTCGGTCTTGGCCAGGAGCGTGTCGGCCACGTCCTCGATGGCGGTCTTGCGCTCGCCGACGCGGCTTTCCACGTCGCGGTTGGTCTCCTCGAGGTTGCGGGCGGCATCCGACAGCATCCGGCCATGCTCCTCCAGACGGCTCGAAAGGGCCGAGATGTCGGAGAGGACGGTGTCGGAGACCCCGCGCAGCGTCGCGGTCTGGTCCTTGAGCACGTCGGTGGAGGAGGTGGTCTCCGTGACGGCGCGGTCGATCGCGGTGCGGAACTCGCCGGCGCTGCGCGACAGCGAGGTCTCGATCTTGCTGAGGTTCTCGCCGGCGTTGGACACGACGTCGCTCAGCAGCCCGTTCGACTCGTTGAGACGGTTCAGCAGGCCGCTGATCTCCATCTCCAACTCGTTGCGCGTGCGGGTGAGGATTTCGGAGGCCGAGGCGCTGCGCTCGTCGAGGGTCGCGACGAGCTGGTCACCGGCCTCCATGAGCTTGCGCGTCGCGTCGAGACCGGTGCGGGCGAAGCCGTCCGTGACGTCGCGACCCTTGACCGTGATCGCCTCGAGGATCGCGTCGTGAACCTCGGAGACACGCGCGGTGAGGGCGCCTGCACGCTCCTCGATGGTGGCCACGAGCTCGTTGCCGTCGGAGCCGATGATCTCGGCAAGCTTGCCGGAACGGGCCTCCAGGGCGGCGTTGAGCTGGTCGGCACGGGCAAGCAGATCCTCCGCGACCGCGTTGCCGCGCTCGGACAGGAGGTCGGCCGCCTCGCGCACGGCACCCGAAACCCGCGAACGCACGCCGTCGGCCTCGCCGGCGACGATGTTGCGGATCTCCTCGACCGTACGGGCGAGGATGGCGCGGGCCTGCTCGCTCTCGTTGGTGAGCGTGCCGGTGACCTCGGCCATGGTGCCGGAGAGCTCGGCGCGGACCTTCTCGCTCTCGCCACCCAGCGCACCGGTCATCTCGGTGAGGCTGGAGACGAAGACGGCGCGGGCGCGCTCGCTCTCGGCGGCCAGCGACCGGGCCGCCTCGGTGACGGCCTCGACCAGAAGCGCGCGCATCTTCTCGCCCTCGCCCGACATGGTGTCGGTGGCGGTGGTGAGGGAGGCGACGATGGTGTCTGCGGCCTTCTCGCTTTCGCTCTGCAGGGCGCCGCGGGCCTCGCCCACGGAGCCGAGCACGATCTGGCGCAGGCGGGTGCCCTCGCCCTCGAGCTTCTCGGTCGCCGAGCCCAGGGTGGTCTCGACGATGTCACGCAGCTTGCCGGTCTCGCCCGACAGGGTGCCCGACAGGCTCTCGATGGTGGTGACCGCCTCGGTCATGACCTCGGAGAGCAGGTCGCGGGCGCGCTCGCTCTCGCCGGTCAGCGTGCCGGAGATGGCCGACAGGCGCTCGGCCAGGACCTTTTCCAGCTCGGCCGAACGGGAATCCAGCGTCTCGGCGACCTCGAACACCTTGGAGCCGAGCGACACGTTGATCTCCGCGATGCGGTCGGACAGCGTGTCGGTGAGCTCCTGGCTCTGGCGCGACAGCACCTGACCGGCATCGGTGAGACGCTCGTCCAGCGCGCGCGACATCTCGCCCTGGCCCTCGACGAAGGCGGAGGCGATCTCGCGGGTGCGGGCGATCAGGGTCTCGCTGATCTGGCGGGCGCGGGCGTCAAGCGCCTGGTCGATGCGCTCGGTGCCGACCGACATGGTCGTTGCCAGATGCTCGGCCTTGTCCGACATGGACGCGGCCGCCGCCTCGACCTTCTCGCCGATGGAGCTCTCGAAGGTGACGAGATGCTTCTCGATGGTCGAACCGATCTCGCGCGAACGCTCGGTGAGGCTGTTGCCGATCTCCTCAGCGCGGCCGCCAAGGGTCTCGCCGACCTCGTCGACCTTGGCCGAGAGCTTGACGGTGATCGCCTGCGAGCGGTCCTCCAGAAGGTCGGACAGGGCCACGGTGCGCTCGTTGAGCGTGGTCTCGAACTGGCTCGTGCGCTGCTCCAGGGTGGAGGACAGGCGGTCGATGCCGCCGGCAAGCGTCGTGTCGAAGCCCTGGATGCGGCTGTCGAGGGTCTCGGCCAGCGCGCCGGAGCGCGTGTCGAGGGACGTCGTCAGCGTGTCGACACCGCGCGAGAGCGCGCTGTCGAAGCCGTCGATGCGGCTGTCGAGCGCTTCCGACAGGGTCGAGGCACGCAGGTCCAGCGTCGAGTTGAGCGACTCGATGCGGCCGTCCAGCGTCTCGCCGAGCTCCGACGCGCGCAGCTCGAAGGACGAAAGAAGCTGGTCGCCGCGCTCGCCGAGCAGGGTCTCCATACGGTCCAGATAGCCGGAAATGCCGACCTGCAGCGTGCCGCCGCGCTCCTCGAGCGTCGCGTCGAGGCGGTCGCCGATGGCGGTCAGTTCGCCGGCGACGCGCTCGCCGCGCGAGCCGATGAGATGGGCAAGCTCGGTGCCGGTTTCGGCCAGGGTGCGGGCGAAGCCGCTGGTCTGGTTCGACAGGGACTCGGTGAGCGAGAGGGAGGCCTCCTCGAGCGCGGAGCGGAACGTCTGCGCCTGATTGTCGATGAGGGCGGCCATTTCCTTGCTGCGGTTTTCCAGACGCTCGTCCAGAGCCTCGCCGTTGACGGAGATGGCCTCGTGGATCTTGTCGCCGACGGAACCGAGGCGGTCTGCCAGTTCCGTGCCGCGCACGGTGATGGTCTGGCTGAGGCTGCCGGCGGTCTCGTCGAGCTTGGACGCGATCTCGCCGCCGCGCAGCGACAGGTCGACCACGATGGACTCGCCCGTGCCGCGCAGGATCTCGGCGACCTCGTTGGTGCGCGAGGCCAGCGTGTCGACGATCTCGGCCCCCTTGACGGAGATGGTGTCCGTGACCTCCTGGCCACGCAGCGAGATGCTCTCCACCACGCGGTCGCCGGTTTCGGCGAGCGAGGCATCGAGGCCGCTGACGCGGGTGTCGAGGGTCGACAGAAGCTCGTCGGTGCGCGAGGTGATTGTGTCCACGAGCTTGCCGCCGGTCAGCGACAGGCTCGCGGTGATCTCGTCGCCACGGCTGTTGAGCGTGTCCATGAAGGTGCCGGCGGTCTCGGCGAAGCGATCGTTGATCGCGTTGCCGCGCGTCTCCAGCGTCTCGGTGAACTCGGTGCCGGTGCGGTTCATCGATTCCACCAGCGTCTCGCCGGTGCCCGTCAGGCGCTCGACGTAGCTCTCGCCGTGGCTGGTGAGGGTCTCGATGAGCTGGCCGCCGGCAGTGTCGAAGGTCTCGGCGATCTCGCGCACGCGGCCGTCGACCGTGGCATTGAGTTCCGCGACCCGGCCGTCGATGGAGCTGTTGAGCTCCGCCACGCGCCCGTCGATGGACAGGTTCAGCTCCGAGACGCGGCCGTCGATGGCGGTCGTCAGTTCGGAAACGCGGCCGTCGATGGCACCGGTAAGCTCGTGCACACGCCCGTCGATGGCACCGGTAAGTTCGTGCACGCGTCCGTCGATGGCGCCCGTCAGGTCATGGACGCGGGTGTCGATGGCACTGGTCAGGTCGCCCATACGGCCATCGATGGCGCCCGTCAGGCGGTCGGTGGCGCTGTCGGCGATGGTGCTGATCTTGTCGGAGGTCTCGGCAAGCTGCGCGGCGAGGCTTTCGTGCGCGCCCGAGATGGAATCGCGGACACGGTCGGCGTTGGAAACGACCGCCTCGCGCTGGGTGACGAGTTCGTCGATCAGGGCACGGATCTTGAGCTCGTTGTCATTGTAGGAGCGCTCGAGCGAGGAGACCTCGTTGTGCACGAGAACCTCGAGCTCGCTGGCGCGCGCGATGGCGCGCTCGATGCCGTCGCCCATGGCCGCGACCTCGCGGCGGATGGCCTGTCCGACGCTGAGGATCGACTCCTTGGCCACATCCTCGGGCTCGGCCAGGCGCAGGGCGACCTCGGTCATGCCGCGCGCGACGATGCGCATCTCCTGCGCGCGGTAGATCATCAGCGCCATGGCCCAGAAGAACAGGACCGGCACGATGACCGCGACCGCCGACATGGTCAGCGACGGGGAGGCGAAGAGGTCGGTGGCGCTGCTCAGACCCGCGATCTCGGTGGAGAAGGCGGCCGAGGCGAGCCACCAGCCTCCGGCGATCCACAGGATGGACAGCGCGAAGGCGAACCAGAAGGGGGCGGAGGTGGGCCGGCGCTGCAGGGCGTAGATCAGGTTGCCGATCGTGCGCCGGTCGTCGTTCGCGGCCGAGGCGGGACGGTTGCCGCCGCGTCCGCGCCGCGAGGACCGGCGGTCCTCGGTCTCGCCGCTCTCGCCGACGGGCGACTGGGGCGTCGCCGTGGAGGACTGGGAACTGCGCTGGGCGCCGCCGCCGGAAGCGGTCTCGCCGCCGTTGTCCGTCGTGTCGCCGAAATCGATCTTCAGCGCTTCCTCGACAGCACTGAGGGCGGCCTCGGCCGGATCCTTCGCCTTCGGGGGGTGTGCCATGGTGTTATCGCCTCGCATCCGTACTCGTTACACATCGGAATGACCGGACGCGATACGCGCGCCGTCATGCCATGCACGGCTCGGCTGTCCCGGCCAACGCGCCGGGAACGTGTTTGTCGGGACCGTCCTGTCCTGCAACCGGCCTCTGGCTCCGGACGGACTTCTCCCTAACTTGCCGCACACCACAAGCTAATGACACAATCCGGTGTGGTGAACAAGAATTTGCAGAGTCGGGACAAGGGGATGCGAGGCCATGGCGGGTGAGGCGAGGGGGCGCGGAAAGGCGTCCGCACGCGGTTCGGGTGCTTCCCGAAAGGAGCATTCGGGGGCTCGTACCTCCGCGCGCGGGCCGAGCGCGGCGCAACGCGCGTGGCTTGTCTGCGGGCTCGATCAGGCCGGCGGGAAGCTGCCTCTCTTCCTTCCCGACGGGCGGCGCGTGGACGAGCGCACGGTGCGCTCCTGCATGGCCGCGGGATGGGCAGAGCCTTGGTTTTCCAACCCGATCAAGCCCGACTGGCTCGTATGCCGTCTCACGGACAAGGGGCGTGAGGCGGTGGACGGACGCGCCGGCTGACGGTTCCTTCCGGATCGCTGCAAGGGTGCGAGTCTCACTCTCCGGGGAGTGTGGGCGTGCGGTCCTGCGTGCGCTGCTGCCGGGGTATTCGATAAAATGTGTGAAGATGCGTTAACCAAAGATTCACTTTGTTGGAGGGCGCGCGGGGAAATCCCGGTCGCTTAACCCGGTTTTTGTCGATTGTGACGATGATCGGACTTCCGCTGTGGTGCGGTCGCGGTCCACAACGCGGCGGGCGAAAGCGGGTTTCAACAAGGGGATCTAAATGTCTCAGGGAACGGCAAGCCAGTCCGCGACGGATGCGTCGGTGTCCGGCGAGACGGCGGACGTGGTGTCGTCCGGCGGGCCGATCGATCATGAGCATCTCGACCGCCATACCTTCGGCAACCCGGACCTGGCCAGGGAGGTTCTGGGCCTTTTTGCCCGTCAGGCCGAACAACTTGGCGCGCGTCTCGGCAATGCGGAGACGCCCGATGGGCTCGTGCGGGTCGTGCACACGCTGAAGGGGTCCGCGCGTGGCGTCGGCGCGTGGCGCGTCGTTGACGAGGCGGAGCGGGTCGAGGCGGTTCTGCGGACGGAGCAGGCCGCGGATCTCGCCTCCCTGCGTGCCGCTCTCGACGAGGCGCGCGATTTCATCGCCATGACGCTGGATGCGGTGTAGACGGGTTTCGACGCTCGTGCCTTGACGTTTTGTCGCGAGATTGTATGTCGAGGACAAACACCCTTGCCGTGGCACGGTCCGGGACCCGCGACCCGGGCCCGTTTCACCATCGCGGCCGGGGCAGCCCGCAGCCAAGCCGAGACAGCCAGCCCATGCCGAAGATCACCTACATCACCGCCGACGGTTCCCGGACAGAGGTCGACGCCCCCAACGGATCGACCGTGATGGAAAACGCCATCAAGAACATGGTGCCGGGGATCGAGGCGGAATGCGGCGGCGCCTGCGCCTGCGCGACCTGCCACGTCTATGTGGACGAGGCCTGGGCGGCGAAGACCGGTTCGCCGGACCCGATGGAAGAGGACATGCTGGACTTCGCCTATGACGTCCAGCCGACCTCGCGGCTGTCGTGCCAGATCAAGGTGAGCGACGAGCTCGACGGGCTCGTGGTGCGCATCCCCGAGCGACAGGCCTGACGCCGGGCGGCGCGTGGACGATCCGCGCTCCGCCCCCGCTGTGCCTGTCCTGCATCCCTTGCGACGTCCGATTGCTGTCCGGCCTCGTGCCAGGCGCAGCCCCTTGCGTTGAACGGCGGGGCGCGGAGGATCACTTCAGCGCCGCCGCCTTCAGCCGTGAGATTGTCGAGCGGCTGACTCCGAGCAGTCTGCCTACTTCCGCGGCAGACTTGCCGATCCTGAGCAGCGAGATCGCCTTCAGCCGCTCCGGCTCCGAGAGCTTGCTCGGACGGCCGATGGAAATGCCCACCACATCGGTCCGTGTCGTGGCTCCGGTTGCGAGCGCGCCCAGCTCGACCTCGAATTCGACCAGTCCGCGCAGTGTCTGCAGCATTTGCGAGACCGAATTGGTGCGCGTGTCGCACCATGGTTCGGCCAGCGAGCGGAAGCTCGCGCCCTTTTCCGTTACCTTTTCCAGAAAATGCAGAAGGTCCGGCACGGACCTTGCTACGGCTGCAAGGCGCGTGGCGATGACGGTCACGCCCGGACCGATCTCCGCCAGGAAGTCTTCCATGTTCGACGTGTTGAGCAGGCCCTCGTCGGTCCGGTCGGTCCAGACCTTTTCGCAGCCTTCGCTCTTGAGAGCGGCGATCTGCAGCTCTGCCTGATACCAGCGCGAGGATACGCGTGCGTAACCGAGCTTCATGGCGTTGTCCTCCAGTTTTCTGATTGACTTTTGCACGCAATTTTGCACGGCTTGGGCATCAAGACACAAAAGGCGGAAAACCGCCAGTCCAGATGGGGAATATCAATGGCAGACAATCTTGAAATCAAGGGGCGCGATCCCTCTCTCTACAATGAAGACCTGGCCCCGATCCCGGTTTCGAAGCGGACCTGGGGATGGTTCGAGATCTTCAACGTGTGGGCCAACGACGTCCAGTCGCTGTTCGGCTACACGCTGGCCGCCTCGCTTTTCCTGACCTACGGGCTGAACGGCTGGAGCGTGTTCGCGGCCATCCTGATCGCCGGCTTTTTCGTGATGTGGCTCGTCAACATGATGGGCGAGCCCAGCGTGAAATACGGCATTCCCTTTCCGGTGATGGCGCGGGCCAGCATGGGCGTGCGAGGCGCGAATTTTCCCGCCATCGTGCGCGCGATTGTAGCCATCTTCTGGTACGGCGCGCAGACCTATTTCGCCTCGACGGCGGTCGCGCTGCTGATTCATGCCCTGACGGGCCCGGCGGAGGCGGACGCCGCGAAATTCCTCGGCCTGACGGGCGTTGACTGGGTCGCCTTCCTGCTGGTCTGGGTGTTTCAGATCTGGCTGTTCTGGAACGGCATCGAGTGGATCACCCGCTTCCTCAACTGGGCGGGACCCTTCGTCTACCTGGTGATGATCGTTCTGGCCGGCGTGATCTGGTACAAGGCCGGCAGCGGCCTCATGTCCGAGATGGGCAATATCTTCCAGGGCACGAGCAGCTACGAGGGATCGAGCTTCGGCGCCTTCATGGCGATCGTCGGCACCATGATCGCCTATTTCGCGGCGGTGGTGATCAACTACGGCGATTTCTCCCGTTTCGTGCGCAGCCAGTCGGAGATGAAGAAGGGCAACCTGCTCGGCCTGCCGGTCAACATCGCCTTCTTCTCCCTCATCGCTCTGGTCGTGACGGCCGGAACGGTGGCGGTCTTCGGTGAAAGCCTGACCGAGCCGACGGACATCATCGAGCGCGTCAACTCGGTGCCGCTGACCATTGTCGCCGCGCTGATGTTCTTCGCCGCGACCGTTGGCATCAATCTTGTCGCGAATTTCATCCCGCCTGCCTACGATCTCGCCAACCTGATGCCGTCGAAGATCAATTTTCGTGTCGGCGGCCTGATCACCTCGGCCTTCGCGCTGGTCATCGGCGGGCTCTGGGTGTCGACGATCAGCCAGATCGGCATCTTCAACTTCGTCAACACGCTGGGCGCGATCCTGGCGCCGGTCTACGGCATCATGATTACCGACTACTACATGATCAAAGGCGGGAAGCTGGACGTGGAACAGCTCTTCTCCGCCGATGAGTCGGGCCTCTACTACTACGACAACGGCTGGAACCGCACCGCGCTGATCGCCTTCGGCCTGGCCGGCATCTTTTCCGTGGCAACGGTCTGGGTTCCGGCGCTTGCGGATCTCTCCGGCTTTGCCTGGGTCATCGGCGCCGTGCTTGGCGGCGGTCTCTACTTCGTGCTGGCCAGACGCTGACCCCTCGCGTCACCGCTGAAACCGAAACGAACCGCGGCGGGGCCCCCGCCGCGGTTCACGCACCTGGGGGCTAAAGGCCCGGGCAGTCCCGGCCAAAGGGGCCGTTTGCCGCGCATTCGACGCGGCGGACCTCGCGCCCGCCCGGCACGGATACGCTCCCATCTCCTTCCTCTGTTGCCCCTGATCGGCCCCGCGCGTTCTTCGTTGCGATGAAGGCGTGAGCGGCACGGTTATCGTCTTTTTGTGCGATGCGACATTTCTGGGGCTTGATATTTTGCAGTGCAGCGCGTCCACTCGCGGTGGCGGTGACGCGAAACCTTGCCAGTCCCTGCATGTCATGCTTCAGCCGCTCGGGAGATCTGGCTCCAAGGTGGAAGTGAGATCATGATCCAGTCCGATGCCGTTCCCACGCACCAGCCTGACACCCATGCGCCCGACATCGACCCGCCCGAGGGCCTGAGCAGCCGCGAGGCCGGGGCACGGCTCTCCGAGGTGGGCGAGAACGCCCTCGTGGAGCACCGGCGCACGCTGGCCGGCCGGCTCGTCGGGTTCCTGTGGGGGCCGATCCCCTGGATGATCGAGGCGGCGGCGCTGCTGTCGGCCATCCTCGGGCACTGGGAAGATCTCGCCATCATCCTCACCATGCTGGTGATCAACGCCGGCGTGGGGTTCTGGCAGGAATTCAAGGCCGACAACGAGATCGCGCTTTTGAGGCAGCGTCTCGCGCTGACCGCGCGCGTCAGGCGTGACGGGACGTGGCAGGACATCGAGGCCCGGCTGCTCGTGCCCGGCGACCTGGTCTTCGTGCGACTGGGCGATGTGCTTCCGGCGGACCTCAAGCTCGTCTCCGGCGCCTATCTGAGTGTCGACCAGTCGGCCCTGACCGGCGAGTCGCTGCCCGTGGAAAAAGGGCCCGGCGACGAGGCCTGGTCCGGGTCGGTGGCGCGCCAGGGCGAGATGACCGGCGTCGTCACGGCCACCGGCATGAACACCTATTTCGGCAAGACCGCCGGGCTCGTGGAACAGGCGGACAGCGTCTCCCACTTCCAGAAGGCCGTGCTCAGGATCGGCAACTTCCTGATCCTTGTGACCGTCGCGCTGGTCGTGGTCATCGCCATCGCCGGCCTGTTTCGCGCGGATCCGTTCCTGGAAACGCTGCAGTTCGCGCTGATCCTCACCGTCGCCTCGATCCCGGTCGCGCTTCCCGCCGTTCTCTCGGTCACCATGGCGGTGGGGGCCGAGCGGCTCGCCCGGTTCAAGGCCATCGTTTCGCGGCTCGTCTCCATCGAGGAAATGGCGGGCATGGACATCCTGTGTTCCGACAAGACGGGCACGCTGACGAAGAACCGGCTGACGCTCGGCGCCTCGCAGCCGGCGGAGGGGGTGAGCGAGGATGATCTCCTGCGTGTCGCAGCCCTTGCCTGCGAGAGCGATGCGCCCGACGCGATCGATACGGCGATCCTGGCGCGTGTCCCGCAGGCGGGCACGGACGACAGGGTGACGGCCTTTCACCCTTTCGATCCTGTCGGCAAGCGGGCGGAGGCGGAGGTTTCGGGCCCCTCGGGCGCCTATGCCGCCAGCAAGGGCGCGCCGCAGGTGATGGTCACGCTGTGCGGCCTGCCGGCGGAGGACGCGAGGCGCTGGGCCGAGGCGGTGGATGCCGCCGCGGCGCGCGGCTTTCGCGCACTGGGTGTCGCGCGCAAGGACGCGGAGACCGGCTGGCGGTTTCTCGGGCTTCTGACGCTCTTTGATCCGCCGCGCGAGGACAGCGCGCGGACAATCGCGGAGGCGCGGGAGCTCGGCATCGACATCAAGATGATCACCGGCGACCACGAGGCCATCGCGCGCGAGGTCGCGGGGCAGGTGGGGCTGGGCACCCGCATCGCCGTGGCGGAGGACCTCTTCGGCCCCGACGGCGAGGTGGCGGGAACGGGCGGGCGGACGCTCGACGAGGTCAACGGCATCGCGCGCGTGTTTCCCGAGCACAAGTACCGAATCGTCAGGGCCTTGCAGGACGAGGGTCACATCGTCGGCATGACCGGCGACGGGGTGAACGACGCGCCCGCGCTGAAGCAGGCAAGCGTCGGCATCGCCGTCAGCGGGGCGACGGACGCGGCCCGCGCCGCCGCCGACCTGGTGCTCACCGGCGAGGGGCTTTCCGTCATCACGACGGCGGTCGAGCAGGCGCGCCAGATCTTCGAGCGCATGACGAGCTACGCCATCTACCGCATCGCCGAGACGCTGCGCCTCCTGCTGTTCATGACGCTGTCGATCCTCGTCTTCGACTTCTATCCGGTGACGGCGGTCATGGTTGTGCTGCTGGCGCTGCTGAACGACCTGCCGATCATGGCCATCGCCTATGACAACGCGCCGGTGGCGCGCGCGCCGGTGCGCTGGGACATGGGGCGCGTCCTCACGATCGCCAGCGTTCTGGGCGTTTACGGCGTCATCGAGAGCTTCGTCCTCTTCTGGGCCCTGCGGGACTACATGAACCTCGCGCCGGACATGGTTCAGGCGCTGATCTTCCTGAAGCTGCTCGTTTCCGGCCACATGACCATCTACCTGACCCGCAACAGCGGCTTCGTTTGGGAGAAGCCCTGGCCGAGCTGGAAGCTGGTCGTGCCGTCCGAGGCCACCCAGCTCGCCGGAACGCTGATCGTGGTCTACGGGCTGTTCATGGCGCCGACCGGCTGGGGGCCGGCGCTTCTGGTGTGGGGCTACGCTCTCGTGTCCTTCCTGCTCGCCAGCGCGGTGAAGGTCGGTGTCCTGCGGCTTCTGCGACGCGGAAGCCTGCGCCACCGCCGGCATCTCGCGCGGGTGAGCGCGCATCTCGGCCGCTGAGACGCGCGGCGATCCGGTTCCTGAGGAGACTGCCATGACATCGACCCGACATCATGCGACGCACGGAAAGAAGGGCGCCGCCGACACGTCCGCCACGCCGACGTTCATTCCCGCCTTCTGGCCCATGCAGCTCGCGGCGAAGATGGTGGAGGAGGGGCTGGACATCGCCGCGCGCAACGCCGCCTTCGCCCATGAGGCGGTGAAGCTTCAGGGCGGCATCGCGCCGAAGCTCGCCACGCAAAACCGGGTGCGGCTGGAGCTGCGCACCATGCAGCTTCGCGACTACGGCGATCCCGATGCCGGCGGCATCCCGACGCTCGTGGATGCCCCGCACGCCGGTCACACCGCCATGATCGCCGACTATGCGCCGGGCCAGAGCCTGATCTCGACGCTGCTGGAGAACGGCCATTCCCATGTGGCGCTGACCGACTGGCGCACCGCGACGCCCGACATGAAGGATCTCGAGATCGACAACTATCTCGAGGAGGTTCTCGCGGCCATCGAGGATCTGGGCGGGCGGGTCAATCTGGTCGGCCTGTGCCAGGGCGGATGGGTCTCGGCGATGATCGCCGCGCGCTTCCCCGAGAAGGTGAACACGCTGGTGCTCGCCGGCGCGCCCATCGACACGGATGCGGGCGACGGGCCCATCCGCAAGATGGTGCAATCCTCGCCGCTTTCGTTCTACGAGGAACTGGTCGCGCTCGGCGACGGCCTGATGCTCGGCTCCTTCATGCTGCAGGGCTGGAAGAACATGCATCCCGAGCAGCACTATTTCGAGGAGTTCGTCGACCTCTACGAGCACATCGACGATCCCGCCTATCTCGCCAAGAAGGAGACCTTCGAGAGCTGGTACGAGAACCCCATCGACCTGCCGGGGCGCTGGTACCTGCAGGTTATCGAGCAGCTTTTCCAGCAAAACAGGCTGGCGAAGGGCGAGTTCGTGGCGCTGGGCCGCAAGCTAGACCTCAAGGCGATCACGTGCCCGGTGTATCTTCTTGGAGGCGCGGCGGATGACATCACCACGCCGGAGCAGGTGCTGAACGCGGCCGGTCTCGTCGGCACGCCCGACGGCGAGATCGAAAGCAAGGTCGTTCCCGGCGGCCATATCGGCCTGTTCATGGGCTCGCACACGCTGACGGAGCACTGGCCCGGCATCGCGCGCTGGATCGCGCAACGCTCGGCCTGACAGACACTTCGGCCCGGGAGACAAAAAAGCCCGGGCCGCTGGCAGGGCGGTCCGGGCAGTCGGGCAATTCCCTGGTGGCGCGGAACGGGCCGGTCCGCGTGCCGGATTATTCGGCCGGGCTTGCCAGCACCTTGCGGAACGGCAGCGCGACCTCGTTCCCCTCGCTCGGATCGTCGGGCACGATGCGCGCGAGGATCAGGCTCACGCAGGCCATGCCGGCACCGATCAGGAAGACGGCGGCGGGCGACACGAGCCAGATCAGGCCGAAAGCCGCCGGAATGACCACCGCCGCGATGTGGTTGATGGTGAAGGCCACACCGGCGGTCGGTGCGATGTCGGCCGGATCGGCGATCTTCTGGAAGTAGGTCTTCATGGCGATCGCCACGGCGAAGAAGGCGTGGTCGACCACATAGAGCGCCGCCGCCAGGTGGGCGTTGGTGACGAAGGCGTAGGTCAGGAAGACACCGATCAGGCCGACGTATTCCACCGTCAGCGCGGTCTTCTCGCCGACCTTGCCGATCCAGGATCCGATCTTGGGCGCCAGCAGCATGTTGAAGGTGCCGTTGATCAGGAAAAGGCCGGCGACCTCGTGCACGTCGTAGCCGAAGCGCTCCACCATCAGGAAGCCCGCGAAGACGGTGAAGATCTGCCGCCGCGCGCCGCCCATGAAGGTCAGGGCGTAGTAGAGCCAGTAGCGGCGGCGCAGCACCAGCTTCTTGCGCTGGGGCACGCCCTCGCGAAACTGCGGGAAGGCGACCAGCAGGAAACCGAGCACCACCAGCGTCAGCACGCCCGCGATCAGGAACACGGTCGAGAAATGCAGCTCGAACGTCTTCCAGGCAATGAAGATGATGCCGTAGGCCACGAGTTGCGCGAAGGCGCCGACGGCCAGGATCTTGCCCATGCCGGCGGCGGCCTTCTCCTTGGGAAGCCACTGCAGCGAGAGCGACTGGTTCATCGTCTCGTAGTAGTGGAAGCCCACGGACATGACGAATGTGGTCAGGTAGAAGCCCCAGGTGGTGGGGAAGTAACCGGTCGCGGCGACGCCGATGCCCAGGAACGCGAGCGAGACATAGGCAAGCGTCTGCTCGCGCATGACCAGCAGCACGTAGATCGCCGTAAAGGCGAGGAAACCGGGAATTTCGCGGATCGACTGCTGAATGCCGATCTCGCGGCCCGTGAAGCCGAGCTCGTGCACGGCGAAATTGTTCATCAGGTTCCACCAGGCAGCAAAGGAAAGCTGCATGGCGGCGGCCATGATCATCAGCAGCATCAAGGGCGAACGCCAGCCGGTGCCGGACGGGATCCCGTTCGGCGGACGGGAGCCGGGAACGGTGGCGCCGGCCTCCTGATAGGCGGTCGAGGGAGCGGGGGCACCCGACGGCGGCGTGCCGGCGGCCGGGGTCCCGACGGGGGGATGCGTCATCGCGCGTTTCCTCGGTATCGAATGAGGCGGTCGGCTTGCGGACTGAAATGCCGACCGGCCATCAGTGTTTTCACTGTGATACCCGATGGACCCGTTTGCGTGTTATCGCCATTTTGTCAGATTGTATCTTTGAGACGACAGGTGACGGGCCTGCCGGAGCAGGCCCGTCGGTGTCAGGTTGGCTACGGGCGATCAGCCGCAAGCCGGCCGGGCAGCGGCGGCAGGGGCGGTGTCGACGCCCGCGACGACGGTGATCGCCCCCAGGACCAGCACGGACCCGCTGGCAAGGAACAGGCTCTGGACGCCGTTCAGGTCGAGGATCAGTCCGCCGAAGGCCGCGCCGAGGGCGATGGCCATGTTGATTGCCGCGACCAGCAGGCCGCCCGCGCTTTCGGCTTCCTCCGGGGCATGGCGTGAAACCCACGCCGACCAGGCCACCGGCACCGTGCCGAAGGCGAGACCCCAAAGCGAGATCAGGGCCAGGTCGACGACGAAGGTGCCGCCTGCCGTGGCGAGCAGGACCGCAAGGGCCGCGATTGTCAGGGGCATGATGGCGAGCGTCAGCAGGAGCGAGCGTGCCACCAGCATGCTGCCCAGGTAGTTGCCGATGAAATTGGCGACCCCGAAGGCGAGCAGTGTCGCGGAAATGGCGGTGATGCCGATGCCCGTGACTGTCTCGAGGAACGGACGGATGTAGGTGAACAGCGACATGTGGCCGCCGAACACCATGAGAACGGCCAGCATGGCAAGAGCGGTCCGTCGGCGAGAAATCATCTCAACCAGCATGCCGAAACGCGCCCGCCCGCGCGGCGGCAGGGGAGGCAGGGTGGCGAACTGGAACGCGAAGACCGCGAGGCCCAGCCCGGCCGCGCCGGCGAAGACGACCCGCCAGCCGAACAGGTCACCGACGTAGCTGCCGACGGGGGCCGCAAGGATGGTCGCCGCGGAAATGCCGGACACCATGACCGACAGGGCCTTAGGCACGCTGGTTTCCGGCACGAGCCGCATGACGACGGCGGTGGAAAGGGACCAGAAGCCGCCAAGGGCGGCGCCCAGCACGAGGCGCCCGGCAAGCAGCACCTCGACACTGGTCGAAAAGGCCACGACCAGGTTGGAAAGCACCAGCAGCAGCGAAAGGCCGAGCAGCACCTTGCGCCTGTCGATCGTGCTGGTGAAGGCCGCGATGGTCAGGCTCGCGACCACGCCCATCGTCGCCGTCGCGGTGACGGCCTGGCCGGCAACGCCCTTGCTGATCGCGAGATCGCTTGCCATCGGCGTCAAAAGGCTTGCGGGGAGGAACTCGGCGCCAACGAGACCGAAGACGCCGAGGCTCATGGAAAAGACCGCCGCCCAGGCAGCCGTCATGGATGCCGCCGGTGCGCCGGCGGCGTGTTCGCCATTCATGTGAGGTTCCCATCGTGAGGACTGTTGTTGGGCGTTTAGATGGGTGGCGATTCCGGACGAACCATGCCACATATCTTCAAAAGTTTGACCGAAAGTCCGGAACTGGCCTCATGACACCAAATCCCTCCGATCCCATCGGCGAGTTGCTCATGGGCATGAGGATGCGGGGTGCGAGTTACAGCAAGCTGCATCTCGCGCCAACCTCGGGCGTCGCGTTTCCCGCTTCTTTGCGTGCGAGGTTCCACTTCATCGCCTGCGGGACGGGGCTTCTGGAGACCGGGACGGGGGAGACGATGCCGGTCTCCTGCGGCGACGCGGTGCTGCTGCCGCATGGTGGCGAACATGCGTTGATGTCGCGAGCGGGCGCCGTGGTCCGACCTTTCGGGAGTTTCGAGACGATGCCCCTGTGTCCGGGCATGTGCGCGCTCGGGACCGGACCGGAGGTCGGAGACGGTTCTTCGGATGGCGGTGTTCTCGTGTTTTCCGCCGAGATGGAGTTCGAGTTCGACACGCTGCATCCGCTTACCGCGCTGATGCCTCGCGTTCTGCATGTCGGTCCCGCTCCGGGCGAGGAGCCGGAGGTTCGCCCGCTGCTCGATGCGATGGAGCGGGAAATGTTCGCCAACCGCGCCGGCACGGCCGGCATCCTTGCGCGGCTTGCCGAGGTCATCGCCGCGTCCGTGGTTCGAAACTGGGTCGAATGCGGCTGTGGCGACGCGACCGGCTGGGTCGCGGCCTTGCGGGACGAGAGGCTTGGCCGGGTTCTCGCGGCCCTCCACCGCGATCCGGGGCGTGACTGGACGCTTGCCGAGATGGCGACGGCGATGGGAAGCTCGCGCTCGGTTTTCGCCGAGCGGTTCACGGCGGCGACCGGCACCACGCCGCTGCGATATGTGGCGGCGCTGCGAATGCGGCTTGCCGAACAGTGGCTGTCGCGCGACCGGCGACCGATCGACGTGGTTGCCCGGGAACTCGGCTACCAGTCGCAGGCAGCCTTCAGCCGGGCCTACAAGCGGGTGACCGGACGCTCGCCCGGTCAGTCCCGGAATGCGAGGTAGCGACATTGCCTTCGCGTCGGGACTGCGGGGCGCGCGCGATGGCGTCGCCGGCGCATTGGCTGTAGGCTTGCCGGCGCGTGTTTTCCTGCTTCCAAGGTCCCATGATCCATCCCCTGCGCCAGGAGCGGTTTCCCGAGGAGCATCCCGACCCGATCATCTCCTTCGTCGGGCTTGAGGCGGCGGGCGGCATGACGCAGCCCCATTCGCACGGCCGCGCGCAGCTCTTTCACATCACCAGGGGATCGGTGACGGTGATGACGCAGGCCGGAAGTTTCGTCGTGCCGCCGGAGCGCGCGATCTTCATTCCCCCCGGGATCACCCACAATTCGATCTACCACACCGAAACCGAGGTGCGGTTTCTCTACATGCGTCCGGAGCGGCTTCCGGCCATGCCCGACAGGCCTTTCGTGGTGCAGGTGACGCCGCTTCTGCGCGAGCTGATCCTGGGCTTCATGCGTGCCGCGCCCGACTATCCCGACGACGGGCCGACCGCGCGGCTTGCCGCCGTTCTGGTCGACCAGATCGCGGCCTCGCATGTCGCGCCGCTGCATCTTCCCATGCCCGACGGCGAAAGATTGCGCGCAGCCCTTGCCCCGCTTGTCGAGGGCCCGGCGGCGAACCTTTCGGCCGAAACGCTCGCGGCACGCGCGAACCTGTCGCTGCGGTCCTTCGAACGTCACTTCTCGGCCCAGACCGGGCTGACCTTCCGTGCCTGGCGCCGGCAGGCGCGGCTGATGAAGGCGGTCGAACTGCTTGCCCAGGGAGTTGCGGTCGGGGAGGTCGCCGACCGCCTCGGCTACGAGGGGCCGAGCGCTTTCGTCGCCACCTTCAAGAAAGCCTTCGGCGTCACGCCAGGGCGCTACTTCGAGGGCACCTGAAGCGGGTCCCGCTCAGCCGGTCTCGCGGATCGGCAGCGGCCGCTGTTCCTCGATCGCTTCCATGGCGAAATAGGAGGTGACGGAATCCAGTTCTACCCCGGCGATCAGCTTCTGGTAGACTGCGTCGTAGTTCGCCATGTCGCGGGTCACCACCTTGAGCAGGTAGTCGTAGTCGCCCCCGATGCGGAAGAAGTCGATCACCTCCGGGATCGTCGAGACATGGGCCCGGAACCGCTTCAGCCAGTCGAGCGAGTGGTGGCGCGTGCGAACCATGACGAAGACGACCAGGTCGAGGCCGAGCTTCTCGCGGTCGAGGCGCGTCGTCTGTCCGGTGATCACGCCGGCCTTCTTGAGCGCCTGGACGCGGTTCCAGCAGGCGTTCGGCGACAGGTTCACCAGTTCCGCAAGGGCACGCTGGGTGAGCGTTCCGTCGCGCTGAAGCAGGCGCAGAATGGCGGCGTTGAAGCGGTCGATCATTATCCCCGTCCTGACCGGCCCTGATCGACCGGATTCATCGAGTTTCGCAAAATTCTGGCACAAAAAGAGACAAAATCCGGCCTATCGCAAGACAGAATTTGCAAAATTCCTGTCGCTTCCGTGCAATGGGCCCTTGGTCCATGCTCGGGCATATTCCGGAGACCGTTCATGATCCTCGCCCGCTTCGCCGAGAGCCTGCCTGCCGGCACGGCGCTGCTTCCCGCTCTCAGGGCTGGCGTCATCGGTGAGGGACAGGCGTTTCAGGGTCCCTTCGGCGAGCGCCGCCTCGTCTATGCCGACTACACGGCTTCCGGGCGGGCGCTTGCCCAGATCGAGAGCTTCGTGGTCGGGGAAATCCTGCCGTTTTATGCCAACAGCCACACGGAAGCCTCCTTCTGCGGCTCGTTCATGACCCGCGCGCGTGCCGAGGCGCGCTCGGTGATTGCGCGGGAGTTGAACGCGGGGCCGGGGATTTCCGTGATTTTCGCGGGGGCCGGCGCAACGGCGGGGATAAACCGGCTGGTGACCCTGCTTCTCCCCGCCCGCGACGAAATGGCGGCGACAGGTGAGCGGCCCCTGGTGGTCCACGGTCCCTATGAGCACCATTCCAACATTCTCCCCTGGCGCGAAAGCGGGGCCGAGGTCATCGAGATCGGCGAGGGGCCGGACGGCGGTCCGGACATGGAAGCGCTGAGGGCGGCCCTTGCCGGGGCCGGCAAGGGCCGCCGGATCGTCGGTGCCTTCTCCGCAGCCTCGAACGTCACCGGGATTGTCACGGATGTCGTTGAAGTCACAAGGCTTCTGAAGTCCTTTGGCGCATTGGCTATCTGGGATTACGCAGGCGGCGGGCCCTATCTGCCGATCGACATGGCACCGGCGCCGGACGCTCTCATCGACGCGATTGTCGTGTCGCCGCACAAGTTTCCGGGCGGACCCGCGGCCTCCGGCGTGCTGGCCCTGCGCGAGAGCGCAGTCCTGCGCAAGCAACCGTCCTGGCCGGGTGGTGGCACCGTTTCCTTCGTCTCTCCCTGGGGGGAGGATTATTCCGGCTCGCTCGTCGCGCGCGAGGAGGCCGGAACGCCGGACATGCTCGGGGACATTCGCGCGGCCCTTGCCTTCCTGGTGAAGCGCGCGGTGGGCGTCGAGACCATCGTCGCGCGTGACAAGAATCTGGCCGAAAAGGCGTTCGCGGTCTGGGACAAGGTTCCGGAAATCGAGGTCCTGGCGGGGGACAGGCGAAACCGGCTGCCGATCTTCTCGTTCCGGGTGAAGGATCCCGCGGGCGGGTATATCCACCAGCAACTCGTGACGCGGATGCTGTCGGATCACTACGGCATTCAGGCGCGTGGCGGATGTGCCTGCGCCGGGCCCTACGCGCATCGCCTGCTCGGCATCGACGAGGCCGCCTCGACGGCGCTTCGCGCCGCCATCGCCGCCGGCAACGAGATCGAGAAGCCGGGCTGGTGCCGGCTCAACCTCTCCTGGCTCTGCGATGATGCGACGGCGAGCTATATCATTGACAGTGTTGCGGAACTTGCCGGGCGGGCCGGAAGCCTCAAGCCGCTTTACACATGTGATCCGGCGACCGCGCGGTTCGCGGTCGCCGGCTGAGGTGAGCGCTGTCTCAGGCGGCGCGAACCGTTGCGAGGAAGGTGTCGACCTCGCTGCGCAGGCGCTCCGCCTGGGTCGAAAGCTCGTTGGCCGAGGCCAGGAGCTGGGTGCTCGACGCGCCGGTTTCCTGCGCGGCCGAGTTCACCATCACGATGTTCGAGCTGACCTCGGACATGCCGCTGGCGACCTGCTCGATGTTGCCCGCGATCTCCTGCGTTGCCGCGCTCTGCTGCGTCACCGCGCCGGAGATGGCGGTCGAGACGTTGCTCATCTCGCGGACCGTGCGGCCGATCTCGGTGATCGCGGAGACGGTGCCACGGGTCGAGGCCTGGATGCCCTTGATCTGACCGCCGATCTCTTCCGTGGCGCGCGCCGTCTGGTTGGCCAGCGACTTGACCTCGGCGGCGACCACCGCGAAGCCCTTTCCGGCCTCGCCGGCACGGGCCGCCTCGATCGTCGCGTTGAGCGCCAGAAGGTTGGTTTGCTCGGCGATGTCGGTGATGAGCGCGATGACCTCGCCGATCCGGTCGGCGGCGGTGGAAAGCTCGCCCACCTTGACGTTGGTCGCGTCGATGTTCTCGACCGCCGTCTGAGAGATCGACTGGGATTCGTCCACCTGACGGCCGATTTCCGAAATCGAGCTGGTCAGCTCCTCGGCGGCGCCCGAAACCGCCTGCACGTTGCAGCTTGCCTCCTCGGCGGCCGAGGCGACGACCTGGGAGCGCTGCGAGGTCGCGTCCGCGCCCTCCGACAGGCTGTGCGCGGCGGCAAGCATCTCGGTCGCGGCCGAGGCGACCGTCTCCACGATGCCGCCGATGGCGTGCTCGAACTCGTTGGCGAGCTTTTCCCGGGCCACGCGGGCCTCTGCATCGAGGCGTGCCTTGGCTTCCGCCTGCTCCGCCTCGAGCCGCTTCACCTCGACGGCATTGTCCTTGAACACCTGGACGGCCGCAGCCATCTCGCCAATCTCGTCCTTGCGGGTCGTGTCCGGGATCTCGATGGAGAGGTCGCCGCCGGCGATCTCGCGCATGACGCCGCTCATGCGACCGATGGGCTTCGAGATCGTGCGGGCGAAGAGGAAACCGCCGACGCCCATGACGAGCACCACGATGCCGCCGATAAGCGCGAAGCGGAGTGCCATCGCGTTGATCGGAGCCTGGATCTCGGCCATGTCGATCTCGGACAGAAGCGCCCAGTTCGTTCCCTCGAAGGTGAGGGGGGTGTAGGAGGCGAGCACCGGCTGGCCGCGATAGTCGGTCGAGATCGCGACGTCGCTCTTGCCGGCGAGCGCGTTGCGCACCGATGGCGTGTCCGACTTGCGGTTCAGGATCGAGGAGGGGGCTCCCTTTTTGCGGAAACGGCTCTCGGAGCGCATCAGGAAGTCGGTGCCCACGATGTAGCTTTCGCCGGTTTTGCCCAGGCCGATGGCATTGTTCATGATCGCGTTGATGCGGTCGATGGGCATCTGGAACACGAGCGCGCCCTCGAAGGCGCCGGAGGCGTCAAGGACCGGCGATGCGATAAAGCTCGCAGGCGCATCCGCGGACGGGGCGTAGGGCGCGAAGTCGACGAAGGTCGCGGTTCCGGCCGCGGGATTGGCGACAACCTTGGCGAAAACCTCCGCAAGACCGCTGTTGCGCCACTCGCCGGTCTTCAGGTTGGTGCCGTAGTCCGGCTCCTTGAACACCGAGTAGACGACGTTTCCGGCCGCATCGAGCAGGAAGACGTCGTAATAGCCGCGCGTCTGCTGCACCTGGCGCAGCCAGGGATGGAAGGAGGCGTGGGCCTGCGAATACGCGGATCCGTCACCGGCCGCGTCGAGTTTGTGCTTCTGGCCGGTGGGATGCGGATTTTCGCCGATGTAGGCCTTTCGCAGGGCGTCATTGGCGCCGCTACCGGCCTGCGTTTCGCCGTAGGTGTCCCGCATCCGTTCGAGGGCGGTACGCACCGTGTCGTTCGCCGCAAGCAGCTTGAGGTCGTCATCGATGCTGGCCAGATAGCTCGAGATTTCGGACTTTCTGGACGCGGCGGTCGCGCGCATGGACTCAAGCGAGGCATTGAACATGCCCTCGCGCGAGGCTTGGTAGCCCACAATCGCGGTGATCGCCGTCGCTGCCGCCACCGCGAGCCCCACCAGGAGCGGGATCTTGTGCGAGATGCGAAGTGATTTCATGCCAGTGCCGCCTTTTCCAGCAAGTTATTCATCGGCACTAATGACACTGTTCCCTTGCGTAATTGTTAAACGATAATAATAAATGTATTGGTATTTATGTGTATTCCTATGGTTGTATCTAATCCTTTTGGCTAGGCTGATTTCGAGATTCTAGCGGCTCAGGTCCTTCATGGCCTCGTCGAGGCCCTCAAGCGTCATGGGATAGTGGCGCCCTTCCATGAGCGTGCGGATCATCTGGATGGAATGGGTGTAGGACCAGTGCCGCTCGGCGACGGGGTTCAGCCACACCGACTTCGGGTAATGGCTCGTCAGCCGTTCCATCCACACCGAACCGGCCTCCTCGTTCCAGTGCTCCACCGATCCGCCGGCATAGGCGATCTCGTAGGGGCTCATGGAGGCGTCACCGACGAAGATCAGCTTGTAGTCGGGGCCGTATTTGTGCAGCACGTCCCAGGTCGGGATGCGTTCCGAGTGGCGGCGGGCGTTGTTCTTCCACACGAACTCGTAAGGGCAATTGTGGAAATAGAAGTATTCCAGGACCTTGAACTCGGTGCGGGCGGCGGAGAACAGTTCCTCGCAGACGCGGATGTGATCGTCCATCGAGCCGCCGATGTCGAAGAACAGCAGAACCTTCACCGCGTTGCGCCGTTCGGGGCGCATTCGGATGTCCAGCAGGCCCTTGTGGGCGGTGGAGCGGATCGTGTCGTCGAGGTCGAGTTCCTCTGCCGCGCCCTGTCGGGCGAAACGACGCAGGCGCTTCAGGGCGACCTTGATGTTGCGGGTGCCCAGTTCGACGGTGTCGTCGAGATCGCGGAAGCTGCGCTGGTCCCAGACCTTGACCGCGCGCCGGTGCCTGCTTCGGTCCTGGCCGATACGCACGCCTTCCGGATTGTAGCCGTAGGCGCCGAAGGGTGATGTGCCGGCGGTGCCGATCCATTTCGAGCCGCCCTGGTGGCGGTCCTTCTGTTCCCTGAGGCGTTCGCGCAAGGTTTCCATGAGTTTCTCGAAGCCGCCCAGGGCCTCGATCTGGGCTTTTTCCTCCTCCGAAAGGTGTTTCTCGGCGAGCTTGCGCAGCCACTCCTCGGGGATGGATTCCGCCTCGATTGCCTCGCCCAGTTCGAGACCCTTGAAGGTCTCGCCGAACACCCGGTCGAACTTGTCGAGATTGGCCTCGTTCTTCACCAGAAGCGCGCGGGCGAGATAATAGAAATCTTCGACCTGCTTTTCGGCGAGGTCGGCCTCCAGCGCTTCCATCAGCGTCAGGTACTCGCGCAGGGAAACCGGAACGCCCGCACCGCGCAGGTTGGTCAGGAACGTAATGAACATGCCACGTTTATAGGAGAGCGCGCGGCGTCTTGCCAGCCGCTTGCCGTCGCGCGCTCGCGTTTAGACCTCGGCCTAGCCGGCGAGCTTGCCGAGAAGCGCGGAGAGGTCTGCGTCTTCCATCTTCAGCGTGACACGCTCGCCGGAGCCGGCAAGCGTCTTGAAACGGGCACCCATCAGGTTCTCGCCGATCACGTCGGCCAGAACCGATGGAGACATGTCGTTGATCTCGATATTGAAAGTGCCGCCCAATTCCTTCGGATCGATCGCCGTCGCGGAGCTTTCGCACCATTTGGTGCATTTTCCGGTGTCGTGATTGTAGATCGCGGCACATCCGTTCGGGCAGGTGATCGAGCACCCATGCCCGGCGTTGCAGGTTGCCATGACGAAATTCCTTTCTTGCAATTGCGGTAAACATGCCGAGCGCGAAAACAGGATGAAATTACCTTGCGTCAGCTTTTTGAATTTACGCCTCTGAATTGCAGGAGTCAAAATTGCTCGCCCTGAATTTCTTCCGGCCTCAAGGTGTCCTTGGCGCCTCGCGGCGCCCTTCGGCCGTCTCGATCAGGGCGCGTGCCTCGGGATCGGAGCGGAAGAGTTCTCCCATGACATCGGAAACGGCGGGGCCGCCGCCATCGACAAAGGGCGCGGGGCGGCACACGGCGATGGCGGCAATGCCGACACGGGCGGTCAAAAGGCCGTTGATGACGCCTTCGCCCAGACGGGCCGAAAGCCGTGCCGCGATTCCGTGGCCCAGCAACTGGGAGACGAGGCTGTCGCCGGCCGCCATGCCGCCCGTCATCGCCAGATGGGCCGCGACGTGGCGGGCAAGGCGGAGGAAGCCGAAAAAGCCCGGGCGTCCGCCGTAGAGGGTGGCCAGCCGGCGCATGATGCGCAGGTTTTCAAGAAGCACCACGGCGAGATCGAGCGCCGCGCGCGGAGAGACGGCCGTGACCACGGACACGCGCTTGACGCTGTCGCGCACGATGCGCACCGCGCGTGCGTCGAGCGGCGCGAGCAGCTCGCGTTCGGCAAGGCGGACGAGATCGCGCCCGTCGATGACCTCCGCGAGATGGGCCTTCAGGGCCGCACGGCCGCCGGCGGTGTCCGGGCGGTCGCCATAGAGCGCGACGAGGTCTCCCAGACCCTTGCGGGCCGTGCGTTCGTCGTCCGCTTCGGCGGCGCTTGCAAGCGTTACGCGGGTGTCGTCGATCCTGCGCAAGCGCATGAGGCCGAAGACCTCGCGCAGGACCAGTCCGAAAGCCGCCAGAACGGCCAGTGCCGCAAGCGCCACGCCGAGCCAGCCCAGCCAGTCCGTGCGCGAGAAAAGGTCGCGAATGAGCGCGTCGACCGAGATGCCCACGGCGAGTGAGGCGAGGCCACCGAGCCCGGCCATGAGCCAGCGTCCCCAGTGGATGCCACGCCGTTGCGGCAGCGCCCTAGCCTCTTGTCCGGCATCGAAGGCGTGTGCGTCGGTCTGTGGTTCGACGCTCTCCTCGACACGCGGCCCGCCACCGCCGGGCCGCACGGTGTCGAGGCGCACGGCACGAGGCGCGCGGGGCTTTCTGACGGTGTCGTCGCGGGGGCGTTCGCTCATGCGAGCCGGTCTCCGATCAGGAACTGAAGGGCACGATCAAGGCGGATGTGGGGGAGGGAGAGCGTCATGCCCTCGGCGGTCCGCTGGAGCTCTGGCGGACGGAAGCGCACGTAGCGCACGCCGGCCCCGGCTGGAGCCGCGCCGCTGGCGAACAGCCTTTCGGGATCGTCGGGAAGGTCTCCCGGAAAGAGGGCGATCTCGGTCTTTCCGTCATAGGTCTCGCCATCGACCCGCTCGCCGGCAAGCGGTGTGCCGAGGATCGCCGGCATGGCTTCGCCGTCATGGGTAAGCGTCGCCTCGCGTGTGGCGCGGATCGCGGCAAGAGCCAGCACGTCGACCTCCGCGCCGCTGTACTCGGCCCGTTCGATCGCGCGTGCGACGAGGCGGCGAAGCACCGCCTCGAGGCGGTCGTGGTCGGCGCGGTTGAGGTGGTCCGCCTTGGTCGCGGCGAAGAGGATCCGATCGATCCGGCGCACGAAAACCGAAAACAGCCGCGACACGCGGCCGGGGCGGAAGGCGGCCAGGATCTCGGCGAGCGCGGTTTCCAGGTCCGCAAGCGCCTCTGGACCGGCGTTCAGCGCGTTCAGGGCGTCGACGAGCACGATCTGCCGGTCGAGGCGGGCGAAGTGATCGCGAAAGAAGGGGCGCACCACATGCTTGCGGTAGCTCTCGTAGCGGCGCTCCATCATTGCCGCGAGCGAGCCGGCGGGCAGGGCTCCCTCGTGGGCCGACAGGTCCAGCGGCGCGAAGGTCAGCGCCGGGGAGCCTTCCAGGTCGCCGGGCATGAGAAAGCGGCCCGGCGGCAGCATGGACAGCGCGTGTTCGTCCGCCCGGCAGGCGGCAAGGAAACGCGTGTAGAGTTCGGCAAGGCGGCGTGCGTCGGCCTCCTGCGCAGGGGCAAGCGGGTCGACGGATTGCAGCTCGCGCAGATAGTCGGCGGCGATGGCATGGCGCCCGTCGGCGCGGGCCCGCCCGACCGCCTCCCCGGCGAAGGTGCGGTAGTCCTTGCCCAGAAGTGGCAGGTCGAGGAGCCATTCGCCGGGATAGTCGACGATGTCGAGGTGCAGGCGCCCGCGTCCGAGCGCGCGGTTGAAGAAGCTCGCGGACTCATAGTCGATGGTCAGGCGCAGCTCGGAGATCTGCCGCGTCGACTGGGGCCAGAGCCGTTCGTCGAGCAGGGTGGAGACATGGGCCTCGACGTCGAAACGGGGCACCTCGTCGTCGGGCTGGGGTTCGAGCCGCGCACCGGCGACGCGTCCCTGGGACGCCGCCTCGAACAGGGGCAGGCGCCCGCCGTGAACGAGATTGTGGACCAGTGCCGTGATGAAGACGGTCTTGCCGGCACGCGACAGGCCCGTCACGCCAAGGCGGACGGAGGGCGTGCCAAGGTCGCCGACGGCATCGGTCAGGTTCTCGAACGAGTGGCGAAGATCGTCGCCGAAACGCGTCAGGAAGGTGTCTTGCGTCAATGTCTTTCTCCGCACCGCCATGTGGGGAGGGGCCGTCGGGCGTGCAAGTTCGGCCCGTCAGACACTGTCGGGAAGGGCGGAAAGGCGATCGGGCGCCGGCAGGTGGCGGGGCTGGGCAAGGGCGGCCAGGCGGGCGCAGCCGGGGCGAACGTCGCGCCAGTCCCCGACGGCGAGATCCAGCACGGCGAGCGTGGCGGTCGGATACTTGCGCATGACGGCATCGAGAAGGCCGCGTTCGCTCTGGCCGGCAAGTTCCAGGACGGTGTCCTGGCAGGCGGGATTGTGGCCGACAACCATGAGGCAACGGGCGTCGCCGCCCTGGGTCTGCAGGATGTCGAGATAACCGAGGTCGCCGTCGTCATACAGCGCCTGGGGCGTGTCCGTTTCCGCCGGTGGGGGAAGGTGCGGCAACACCAGCTCGAGCGTCTGGCGGGTGCGCAGGGCGGGCGAACACAGGATCTTGTCGGGCGTGAGCCCATGGGTTGCCATATGGGCGCCGACGAGGGGCGCGGCCTTGCGTCCGCGCGCGTTCAGCGGCCGGTCGAAGTCGCGCGATGCCCCGCTGGTCCAGTCGGACTTTGCATGGCGGAGCACGAGCAATCGCAACATCTGGCTTCTCCAAGAGCGGTGGGCGTCGCGACCCGCGGCGCATGATCCTGCGGGATCTAACCACAGCCGGCGGGTCGCGTCTTGCACCTTAGGGCGTGGACCCACAAACGAGGCATGTCCGGCGTGAAAACGGTAAGGAGGTGCAAGGAGAAGCGCGCCGGGCGGGGCTTCCGCCCGGCCAAGGGCTTCGACGCCGCAGATCGAAGCCGTTTTCACGTCCCTTCGGGATTTGCCCGGCCAGGGCCGGGCAACAGCGTTGCCAGCCTTTGAAAACCGGACGGTTTCCTGCAGGCTTGCGCCTCGTATCCGACCCTGGCGAACAAACCGGACCCATCTCGCTTATGGGCCCACACCCAAGGGCGTGGCGGCGGGATCGTTTGGTCGATATTCGAGCAGGTCGCCGGGCTGGCACTCAAGAACCTCGCAGATGCGTTCGAGCGTGTCGAAGCGGACGCCCTTCACCTTGCCCGACTTGAGAAGCGAGACGTTCTGCTCGGTGATGCCGATGCGTTCGGCCAGTTCGCGTGAGCGCATCTTCCGCCGCGCCAGCATGACATCGAGATTGATGATGATCGGCATGGGGCTTCCTTACACGAACTGGCGGTTCTCGTCAGCAACACGGGCGGCCTCCTCCAGCGCCCAGCCGAGGATCACGAGCAGCATTCCCGCAATGATGGCAAGCAGGTCGCTGGATCCGAAGCCCACGGCAAGCTCGCGCATGCCCGGCGGGTTCGACCAGGTGGCGGCAACACTGGCCGCGGCGCGCGTGAGGATCGTCACGGGAGCGAGACAGGCGACGACGATGCCGATGCGCTTCAGCCGAAGACCGCTTGCAGGGACCAGGATGTCGCCTTGCGCAAAGGCCAGAAACAGCCGGCGCAGGATTTCGAGGCCGCAAAGGGTCAGTCCCAGCGGCACCGCAGCCAGAAGCAGCAGCGCGGTGCGGCTCGTGGCGTCAAGAGATCCGGTGGCCGGAGCGTTCAGGGCCTCGAGCAACAGGCCGTCGACGCCTCCGGAGCCGAAGACCGCGACCAGCACCAGAAGCACGGGCAGGCCGGCAATCATCACAAGGAGAACGCCGGCCATGATCCGGCTGAGGCGGACGATACGGGCAAGCCGCGCTGCCGAGGCGTCGGAAGGGGGAACGAGCATACGATGGCCTTTCAGGTTTTCGTTTATAAAATTATCGTTTCACAATAAAAAATGATCGTCAATAATGATGTTACTCGACGGTCGGGAGGACGCCCATGCGCGTGTTCGCGCTTCAATTGAAGCGACGTCATCACCTTGTGAAGACTGTAGGCAGCGTGTGGCCATGTGCCGCTGACGAGCGCGCGGGCCGGCTGGGAACGCTGAGCGTCCTTGTCACGGGGTGCGTTGTCGGTACGCCCGGTCCCGTTCTGGTCTCGACCTATCTGGAGGCGGCGGAGTTCGGCCGTTTCGTGCCTCTTTTGCGCGATTTCGACCAGCGGCCGGAAACGGAGAAGACGGACGGCGAGCGGCTGGAGAGTTGCCCACGACCGGAATGAGAACGGTACCGGGGGGAGGGAAGCCGCACACGCTGGCCCGGATCAGGGGCTCTTGTCGGCGAGTTGGCCCGCGAACGCCTCGACGATCGGGCCCACGGCCATTTCCTGCAGGGGCAGCGTATAGGACATCCACAAGGTGTAATCGGCATTCCTGGCCCGAAAGCGCCAGAGCGTCTCGCAGCGGGTCCCCGCGCGATCCTCGCCTGTGCGGAACGAGATGCCGTTCGCGGCGATTCCGCTCGTGGACAGGCGCTTGAAGCCGGACGCGGCGAAGCGTTCCTCGAAGGCGCGGGCCGCCTTTGCACTCGTGCCGACCGGATGGCTGCGCAGGACGGCGGAGATGCCGGTGTCACTCTGATAGACGCAGCCCGCTATCCGGTCGGGAGAGCTGGCCAGCACCTGCAGGCGGTTGAGCGCACCCATGCGGTCAGGGCAGGTGAGGCCGGTGAAATGGTGCATTCCCGCTGTGACGTTCTTCCATCCGGCGTTGGACATGCCTGGGGCACCTGAAGCGGACTGGGCCAGAACGGCCTGACCGCCGGCCATCGTGGCAAGGCACAGCACAGCCACCCGCGCGAGGCGCCGCGTGCAAGCGGCGCTGGGCGCGATAGCGGCTAGTGACATCCTCCTGCGGGCCATGGTCCCGGTCCTGACTGGTTCCAGCCTGTGCTCAGCGCCCGTCACGGCGATTGAGGAAGGCCAGTCGCTCGAAAAGATGCACGTCCTGCTCGTTCTTGAGCAGCGCGCCATGAAGCGGTGGAATCAGCTTGTTGGCATCGCGCTCGCGCAACGTGGCCGGGTCGATGTCCTCGTTGAGAAGAAGCTTCACCCAATCCAGAAGTTCCGAGGTCGAGGGCTTCTTCTTCAGGCCCGGCGTGTCCCTTACATCATAGAAGGTTTTCAACGCTTCCGACAGAAGCCTGTCCTTCAGGCCGGGGAAGTGAACCTCGACGATCTGGCGCATGGTGTCCGCGTCGGGAAAGGAGATGTAGTGAAAGAAGCAGCGACGCAGGAAGGCGTCGGGCAGCTCCTTCTCGTTATTGGAGGTGATGATCACCACGGGGCGCTGGCGGGCGCTCACCATCTCGCCGGTTTCGTAGACATGGAACTCCATCCGGTCGAGCTCCTGAAGGAGGTCGTTGGGGAACTCGATGTCCGCCTTGTCGATCTCGTCGATCAGCAGCACCGGGCGCTCGGGAGCGACGAAGGCCTCCCACAGCTTGCCCTTGCGGATGTAGTTGGCGATGTCGTGCACCCGGTCGTCGCCGAGCTGGCTGTCGCGCAGTCGGGACACCGCGTCATATTCATAGAGGCCCTGCTGCGCCTTGGTCGTCGACTTGATGTGCCATTCGATCAGCCGGGAGCCGAGAGCCTCGGCGATTTCCTGGGCGAGCACCGTCTTGCCCGTGCCCGGTTCGCCCTTGACCAGGAGCGGGCGCTCCAGCGCGATTGCCGCATTGACTGCAATGCGCAGATCCTCGGTCGCGACATAGTCCGACGTGCCCTCGAAACGCATCTATGACCCCGTGTCTGTTCAAGTCGCCGCGAACAGTATGTGGCAACCCCCAGGCGCGCAAGAGTGCTCCGTCCACGCCTTCCGGGCGGCAGTTGTTGCCGGGCCGGGGCAGGTCAATCCTGCCGCCCGGCACGCTCCTGAAGGGTGTGCTCCAGAGCCTGACGTAGATATTTCAATGGTTTGATTGATCTCTAACGTTTGGCACGAGCCTTGCGAACCACCTGGCGAGGCCGGCCCCGCGAAGTCGCCGGCGAAGGGCTACATCCGTCTGGAGGTTCACATGGGTGTTTTTGGTGCATTGAATGCGGCGGTTTCGGGCCTGACCGCGCAGGCTTACGCGCTGGAGAACATCTCCGGCAACATCGCGAACGCGTCGACGACGGGTTACAAGCGGCTCGACACGTCCTTCTCCGATCTGGTCGGTGGCGGCTCCGGCGCCCAGACCGGTCAGATCGCGGGTACGGTCTCGGCCAGTTCGCGGGCGACCAACGGCCTTCAGGGTGATCTCCAGCAGGTCGACGTCAACACCTACATGGCCATCCAGGGCTCGGGGTATTTCGTCGTTCAGGCGCGCGCCGGCGAAGTCGACGGACGTTCCATCTTCACCGGCAACGACCTCTACACGCGCCGTGGCGATTTCGAGATCGACAAGGAAGGTCGTCTGGTCAACAAGGCCGGCTACTACCTCATGGGGCAGCCGATCGATCCGGTGACGAAGAACGTGTCGGGCTCGGTGCCCGAGATCATGACGATCGACACGTCCGTGATCCCGGCTGTTCAGACCGACCGGATCAGCTATGAGGGCAACCTGCCCACGGTGCCGCAGACCAGCGCCAAGCTTGCCGGCGGTTCCGACCTTCTGGATGCGACGCTGACCAAGGCCTCCACCGGTGCGGCTCCCGATGCCGCAGCGGCCGGCGAGATCGTTGGCGTTGATGCGATCAGTGCGGATGACGAGGCGCTGTTCCTCAACTCGTCCATCGCCGGCGAGGCGATCACCGTCTACAACTCGAGCGGCACGCCCGTGAACGTTCAGATGCGCTGGGCCAAGACGTTCGAGTCCGATGGCTCGCAGAACGACACCTGGTCGCTCTACTATCTGACGGATTCCGACGCGACGGGCGCGAACCCGAAGTGGACCAAGATCTCCGACGCCCAGTTCTCCTCGTCCGGCACCACCGGCGGTCAGTTGCTCGTGCCGAACAACGACCAGATGACCATCACGGGTCTTTCCGTGGACGGTGAAGCGGTTGGCGACACGACGCTGGACTTCGGCACCTCCGCGCTGACCCAGTACTCGGACAGCAACGGCGCGGCCAAGATCTCCAAGCTCACCCAGAACGGTTATCCCTCGGGTGATCTCGCCGGCGTGACCGTGTCCGAGGCCGGTCGTCTCGTGGCCACCTACTCCAACGGCCGGACACGCGAGCTTTACGAGATCGCCATGGTCTCCTTCTCGGGCGAGTCCTGGCTGGAGCGCAAGGACGGCGGTGCCTTCGAGGTGACGCCGGAATCCGGTGAGCCGATCGCGGGCGCGACGGGCAAGATCGTGGGCAAGCGGCTGGAGGCGTCGAACGCCGACATCGCCGACCAGTTCTCGCAGCTGATCGTCACCCAGCAGGCGTATTCCGCAAACACGAAGATCGTCACTTCGAGCGATCAGATGCTGCAGGAAGCAATCAGCATGATCCGCTGATCGAACGTGAACTGATGCCGCCCGGCCGCGCGAGGCCGGGCGGCCTGGCACAAGACAACAGGGTCGGATGCGGCGATGGGACTGGGTAGCGCACTCAATACGGCATTGCTCGGGCTGGGATTCAACCAGCGCCAGCTCGACGTAACGGCGGCCAATCTCGCCAATTCCGATACGGTTGGCTACACGCGCAAGTCGATTTCGGCTTCGGCCACCTACGATGGCAACGGCCGTATCACGGGCGTCGACACGAACAGCATGAGCCGTTTCCTGGACCTCGCCGTCCAGGGGCAGTATCGAACGTCCCTTGCCCAGCAGAGCTATGCGAGCGTCGCGCAGGAGTATACCGCGCGGCTCGACAGCATTTTCGGCACGATCGAGGATTCGGGCTCGATCGCGAGCGGCGTGAACAATTTCATCGCCTCCATGTCCAATCTCGCCTCCGGACCCGAGGATGAGAGCTATCGCCTGGAGGTCCTGCGCACGGCGCAGACACTCGCCAACACGCTCAACTCCATGTCCTCCGACATCCAGAACATGCGGCAGACGGTGGAGTCGACGATTGGCGAGCAGGTGAACAGGGTCAATGATCTGCTTTCCAGCATCAAGGAAATCGACCGCCAGATCGTGGCCGCCAGCCAGGACGGCGATCAGCCCGTCGGCCTGATGGACCAGCGCGACGTGATGCTGGAAGAGCTGTCCACCTACATGGACATCGAGGTCAAGCCGACCGAGCAGGGCGGCGTGCGCATCCACACGAGTGGTGGCACGATGCTCTACGACGTCGATGTGATGAAGCTGAAGTTCGACGGCCGTGGCAATATCAACGCCAATACGACCTACGACATCAACAGTGCCGACCGGGGGGTCGGCACACTCGTGCTGGAAAACGCAGAAGGCAGCCAGATCGACCTGCTTTCGACACGTTCGCTCAAGAGCGGCTCGTTGCTCGGGCTGGTCAACATGCGCGACCAGATCCTGCCCGATGCCCAGGCACAGCTCGATGAGCTCGCCGCCTCCATGGCGCGGGCGTTCTCCACCCATGAGCAGGAAGGCACGCCTTATCCGGCCACCGGCACCCAGACCGGTTTCGAGCTGGATCTCGCCAACATGCAGCCGGGCGACAGCCTGACCTTCGACGTCAAGGACGTCGCCACGGGGCGCACCAAGTCGGTCACCGTCTACCGCAGTGACGGGACGGAAGACCCGGCGCTGACGGCGACCCGTGACCCGGACGACATCTTCCTTGCGGTGGACTTCTCCTCGGGCAACAGCGCCACCATCGCGGCGAACATCCAGGCAGCGGTCGATGGCGATAGCCGTTTGGGGCCGGGCCTCCTGAATTTTTCCAATCCGGCCGGTTCGACGCTGCGCATGGAGAGCACGAACCCGGCCGCAACGCGGATGGTTTCGGCCAGCGCACACGAGACGGTGACGGATTCGTCGTCCCATTCGGATGCTTTCGCCCTCTTTACCGACGATGACGGCTCCACCTACACCGGCATGAACGACGGTCGGCCGAACGTGACCGGCTTTGCCTCGCGCATCCGTGTCTCGCAGGAGCTGCTCGACAATCCCTCGCTGCTCGTCGAGTATACGCCCGATGTCGCCAATGGCGATCCGGCGCGCCCGCAGGCGATCCTCGACCGGCTGCAGAAGGCGGAGGTGGCCGTCTCGCCGGCAACGCGGATCGGCGGCAACAACTCGATCTTCAAGGGCACGATCTCCGAACTCGTCACGGCGAGCGTCTCGCACCAGTCGGGCAAGGCCGCTCAAGCCAAGGCGGCCGCGACCGGACAGGACGTGGTGACCTCCAACCTCAAGTCACGTCTGGACGACTCCTCCAAGGTGAACGTCGACCAGGAACTGGCCCAGCTCGTGACCCTGCAGAACGCCTATGCGGCCAATGCCCGCGTGATGCAGGTCGTCCGCGAGCTCTACGATATTCTGATGCGGAGCTAAGACCATGGCCATCAACGCCTACGGCGGCCTTCTCCCGCCCAAGCAGGTCAGCTACCTGACCAACCTGCGCTCGCAGATGAGCACGCTGCAGCAGCAATTGGGGACGGGCAAGGTTTCCACCACCTATGGCGGCCTTGGCTCCGAGCGGGTGCTCGATCTCTCCCTCAAGCAGCAGCTCTCGCAGATCGGTGTGTTCAAGCAGACCATCGACATCGCGAGCTTGCGGCTCGACACCCTCGACAAGACCAGCGAGCGCCTCGAGGCGATCCGCATCGAGGCGAAGGCATCCACCGACCAGAACAATTTCGAGCTGTTCAGCAACGGGCGGACATCGTCGCAGACGTCAGCCGAAGTGTCGCTGCGCGAGTTCATGGCGCATCTGAACACGGATGTGGGCGGGCGCTACATCTTCTCCGGCAAGACCGCCGATACGCTGCCGGTGGAAAGCCTCGACTACATCATGGAAGGCGACGGCAACTTCGCCGGCCTGAAGACCGTGATCAACGAATACAATCAGGCGGACCTCGGCGCGCTCGGCAACGGACGCACGACGACGGCGCTGGCCGGCACGCAGGTCACCCTGGCTGAAGACGGCGCACATCCGTTCGGCTTCAAGATCGACAGCTTCGCTTCGGGCATCACCAATGCGAATGTGACGCAGACGGCCGGTCCTCCCGCGTCACTGGCCGTGGACTTCACCGGCCAGCCGGAGCCCGGCGAGGCGATCCGCGTGTTCATGAACCTTCCGGACGGCACCCAGACCGAAGTAAAGATCGCGGTTGCGGGCACCGAGACCGATGCGGAGTTCACCTTCCCGCGCGGGGCCACCGTCGCGGACACGGCCGCCAATTTCCAGACGGCCCTCGATCAGGCGATGACCGAGGCCGCGAACACCGATCTGAAGGCGGCCTCGACCATGCGCGCGACCGAGGCGGTGTTCGACACGGCGCCCAAGTCTCCCGCGCCTCCGGGCTATCAGCCGCTTGCGCGGGTGGTGCCGAGCGCCGGTCCTCCGGTCGACTTCACCACCGCGACCGGCTTGCGTGACGGAACGGCGGACACGGTTGCCTGGTATGCGGGTGACAATGGTCCCGGCAACCCGCGTCAGGACACCCGCTCCAAGGTCGACGAGAACCTGACCGTGAACTATGGGGCGCGGGCCAACGAGGACGGCTACCGCTCTGTCGTGCAGTCACTGGCGGCGTTCGTTGCCTCCGACTTCAGCGAGGCGAACCCGGACAACCAGGCCTTCTACAAGGCGATGGCGGAGCGTTCCTACAACGAGCTGACGCCCGAAGGTGCCGATGCCTCGGGCATCCGGTCCAATCACATGGAGTTCGCGGCCGCGCAGCGCGCCGTCGTGGACGCGGAAAGCCGCTTCCAGGTGGAAGAGAGCATGCTGAAAGGCACGGTCGAGGAGATCGAGGGCATCAACAAGGAGGAGGTGGCGATGAAGTTCCTGTCGCTCCGGACCTCCCTGGAAATCAGCTACCAGGCCACCAGCATCTCGCTGGGGCTGACACTGTCCAACTACCTGTAGATGCCTCCAGGAGCCCTGAGGGCTCCAAACAGCGACGACGCGCTCCGCGGCTCCGGGCTTTCCCGGGGCCGTTTTGCGTTTCAGGGGCGGCATACAGGGGAGGGGGAACTGGAACCGCTTGGGGCCACTCCCTGGACGTCCCGGCATTCGAGGCAGGGGGTTGCCGCGATCGTTAGGGCAGGGGACAGGCAGGAGAGACCGGCGCGGAAACGAAAACGCCGGCCTCCTTGCGGGGCCGGCGTTTCGTTCGTCGGGACATTCTGTCGAACCTGCACCAGTTCAATTCGGTCAATCTGGCGATCATTCCGGGAGGCATTCTGCCCCCGCGTGTAGTCAGTTTCCGCGCAGCCCCAGGGCGATGTTGCGGTTGATCTGGATCAGCGTCGTAAGACGGTCCGGGCTCGGGTTCGTCATCACGTCAAGCGTGTGCTTGAGGATGAAGGCGCCGAGAGAGCCGAGATTCTGCTTGATCTCGACCGGCAGCGGATTGTCGTTGCTCGTGACCGAGGTCGCGAGGATCGTCCACAGACGGCGGTTGTAGGAGAGAGCCTCGTCCAGCGTGACAGGCTTCGTGTCACCCCAGTCGTCCTTGACGGCCTGAAGGCGCGCAGCCGCCTTCAGCAGCAGCGTGGCCTCGAGCTCACGCGGCGTTGCCGTCTTCTGGGTTGTCTGCTGGTATGCTGCGGATGCCAGATTGTGCATGTGCGATCAGTTCCCGTTCGTACTCGACCAGATCCCTTGCCCGACGAAGAGCAGCGTAGAGAGACCCGGTTAAGATCTCATTGTTGATGGCGTCCACCAGTGCGATCGTGGAGGGCGCGGCCTGTATCAGGTCGTTGATCAGCTCAAAGTAAATCTGTCTGTGCCGCTTTATGTCCTGGTTCAGGTACATGAGCTGGACCGCCAGATAGATCCGTTTGGCTGGCGTGTTCGCAGTCTCGGCGGTGTAAATGTCCTTTTCCCGAAGGATCGGCTCGGTACCCTCGATGAATATATGGGTCCTGTGGTCTCCGTTGGTGATGACCGTGGAGCCGACGATGAACCTCTCTCTCGGGCGCAATTCGATCTTCAGTGCCATGATTTAGCGTCTCATGCTTCAATGACTCGTGCAAGTATGAACTCTTTTTCGGAAATAAAAAGGGCGACGACTAAGGCCGCCGCCCTTGAAATACTTCCGGCGTACTTGCGCCTTAGAAGAGGCTGAGCACCGCCTGATCGGCCTGCGACGACAGCGACAGGGCCGTGGTCGAGAGCTGCTGGCGGGTCTGCAGGGCCAGAAGGTTGGCGCCTTCCTCGTTGGAGTCTGCCAGCACCAGGTTGTCGGCACCCGTCTGCAGGGTGTTGATGGCGGCCTTGGTGAAATCCTGGCGGATCTGGACCGTGGAGAGGCTGGAGCCGAACTTGGAACCGGCCTCGCGCAGGGTGATCAGAGCCTCGGAGAGCTCGTCGAGGGCGTTGTTCGCCTCGGAGTCGGACAGGCTCGAGGTCCGGGTGATGTTGAGGCCGGAGGAGGTGAGGTCCTCGCCCTGCAGCTTCAGCTCGGACTTGGTCGCGGCATCGCGCTTCTCGTTGAAGGCAACGGTCAGCTTGGACGACGACGAGTTGATGAGGTTGATGCCGTTGAAGGAGGCATCCTCGGCCAGCTTGTCGATCTGCTCCAGGATGTTGTTGAACTGCGACACCAGCTTCTGGCGGGACGACGAGTTCGAAGCCGGATTGGCCTGTGCCGTGATCGACAGGGTGTCGGCGGCACCGGCGGATGCGCCGTCGGTGAAGGTCACCGCGGTCTCGCCAGCGTCGACATAGTCACCATCCGCGGGATCGGAGAGATCGACGCTGGAGTTGGTGCCGAAGCCGAGCGAAGCGGCCAGCGAGGTCGCCTGGGTCGTTGCCGTGGAGGCGTCGCCGCCCGTGTCGACGATCGACATGTTGACCGTCTCGGCATCGGAGCCGGTGATCTTGAACTTGCCGGCGTCGGTCACTTCGGCTGTCACGACACCCGAGGCGTTGATGACGTCGAGCACGTCCTGAACGGTCGAGACCGGACCCGTGCCGTCCACCTTCTGGGTGGTGCCGACGGTGATGTTGATGTTGGAGACCGTTCCGGTATCGGAATTGGTCGTCTGGATGTCGATCGTGTCACCGGCGGCAAAGCCGAGGTTCGCAAGCGTCTGGCGCTTGGCCTGGTCCTGGATGGACTCGCCGGCGACCGGGGTCAGGCCGTTGGTGGAGATCGAGGAGGAGCTCTCGACGACCGTGCCGGCACCGGCGCCGCCGTCCTGCAGGGCCTGACGGGCGGTCGACTGGGCGCTCTCGACGAGCTTGGTGATCGCGGTGATGCCGTTGTCGGCGGCCTCGATCGTCTTGATCGCGTTGCCGATGCCGTCGAGCAGGTTGTTCAGGTCGTTGGCCCGGGCGCTGAGCGACTGCGACGTGAAGAAGTTCGTCGGATTGTCGAGAGCAGAGTTGACCTTCTTGCCGGTGGCAAGACGGTTCTGCGTGAGGTTCATCAGGTCTGCCGTCTGCTGGAGCGTCAGCAGGTTCTGACGCACGCCGGATGAAAGCGTGATGTCGGACATGTGCAATTCCTCTTGCGACGCCCCTATCGCGGGCTGCCCCATATTAAGGTTCGTTAACCATGCTCTGCATTTATCTTTAACAAGTGGTTAACGGGCATTTCGCATCTTGCGGAAATTTAGGAAGCGGCAAGGAAGGTTACCGGGAATTACAGGATTCCAGTGGGTTGCCGGCGAAAGCTGATGCGAGCTGGCGAGGTGGTTCGGGGGCGTGCAAGACGCAAAAAGCCCGCGAGTCGCGACTCGCGGGCCTTGATGTCGGTAAAGTGAGTCGTCCCGACCGGCGGCGCGAGTCGCGTCGCCGGCCGGCTCCAGCGCCTTAGAAGAGACGCAGGACCGCCTGGTCGGCCTGGGAGGCCATGGACAGGGCGGTGGTCGAGAGCTGCTGGCGCGTCTGCAGGGCGAGCAGGTTGGCGCCTTCCTCGTTGGTGTCGGCGAGCACCAGGTTGTCGGCACCCGTCTGCAGGGTGTTGATCGATGCCTTGGTGTAGTCCTTGCGGATCTGGACCGTGGAGAGGTTGGAACCGAACTTGGAGCCGGCCTCGCGCAGGGTGATCAGGGCCTCGGAGAGCTGGTCGAGCGAGGCGTTCGCCTCGGAGTCGGACAGGCTCGAGACCGTGGTGATGTTGAGGCCGGAAGAGGTGAGGTCCTCACCCGTCAGGCTCAGCTCGGACTTGGTCGCGGCATCGCGCTTCTCGTTGAAGGCAACGGTCAGCTTGGACGACGACGAGTTGATGAGGTTCACGCCGTTGAAGGACGCGTCCTCGGCCAGCTTGTCGATCTGCTCCAGGATGTTGTTGAACTGCGACACCAGCTTCTGGCGGGAAGAGGAGTTCGCAGCCGGATTGGCCTGGGTCGTGATCGACAGGGTGTCGGCGGCACCGGCGGATGCACCGTCGGTGAAGGTCACCGCGGTCTCGCCAGCGTCGACATAGTCACCGTCCGCGGGGTCGGAGAGGTCGACGTTGGAGTTGGTACCGAAGCCGAGCGAGGCTGCCAGCGAGGTCGCCTGGGTGGTTGCCGTGGAGGCGTCACCGCCCGTGTCGACGATCGAGAGGTTCAGCGTGTCCGTGTCCGAACCGGTGAGCTTGAGCTTGCCGGCGTCGGTCACTTCGGCCGTCACGACACCCGAGGCGTTGACGACGTCGAGCACGTCCTGAACGGATGCGACCGGACCCGTGCCATCCACCTTCTGGGTGGTGCCGACGGTGATCTCGATATTGGACACCGCGCCCGTCGAGGTGTCGGTCGACTGGATGGAGATCGTGTCACCGGCCGCGAAGCCGAGGTTCGACAGGGTCTGGCGCTTTGCCTGGTCCTGGATGGACTCGCCGGAGACCGGGGTCAGGCCGTTGGTGGAGATCGACGAGGAACTCTCGACGATCGTGCCGGCACCGGCGCCGCCGTCCTGAAGGGCCTGACGGGCGGTCGACTGGGCGCTCTCAACGAGCTTGGTGATCGCGGTGATGCCGTTGTCGGCGGCCTCGATCGTCTTGATGGCGTTGCCGATGCCGTCGAGCAGGTTGTTCAGGTCGTTGGCGCGGGCGCTCAGGTTCTGCGACGTGAAGAAGTTCGTCGGATTGTCGAGGGCCGAGTTGACCTTCTTGCCGGTGGCAAGACGGTTCTGCGTGGTGGCCATCATGTCGGCGGTGTTCTGCAGAGTCAGAAGATTCGTGCGCACACCTGCGGAGAGGGTGATGTCGGACATACGGAAATCCTTTCAGGCTGTCCAAATCGAATGGGGAGCTTCGTCCTGAGGCTCGACGCCAGATTGGTCCCGAAAGGCTAAATTAAGGTTAATCGGAGGCTACGTTGGTTGCGAAATAGTGTTGTTAAACAAAGGACTTGTTAACCATATGGCAAGGGATGCAAAAAAGGGCGGCGAGTCGATGCCCGCCGCCCTTTGTAGCCGTTGCGTCCGAAGACCTTAGAGGAGACGCAGGACCGCCTGGTCGGCCTGCGAAGACAGCGACAGGGCCGTCGTGGACAGCGACTGACGGGTCTGCAGGGCGAGAAGGTTGGCGCCTTCCTCGTTGGTGTCGGCGAGCACCAGGTTGTCGGCACCCGTCTGCAGGGTGTTGATCAGGTCCTTGGTGAAGTCCTCGCGGATCGAGACCGTGTTCAGGTTCGAACCGAAGGTCGAGGACGACTCGCGCAGCGTGGACAGTGCGTTCGAGAGCGAGTCGAGCGCGGCATTCGCCTCGTCGTTGCTCAGGCTCGAGGCATTGGTCAGGCCGAGGCCGGACGACGTCAAATCCCTGCCGGAGATGGTGAGCTCCGACTTGTTGGTCGCATCGCGCTTCTCGTTGAAGGCCACGGTGAGCTTCGACGAGGAGGAGTCGATGAGGTTGACGCCGTTGTAGCTGGAGTCGGCGGCCAGCTTGTCGATCTGGCCCAGGATCTCGTTGAACTGCGACACCAGCTTCTGACGGGAAGAGGAGTTCGCAGCCGGGTTGGCCTGGGTGGTGATCGACAGGGTGTCGGCGGCACCGGCGGTGGCACCGTCGGTGAAGGTCACCGCGGTCTCGCCAGCGTCGACATAGTCACCGTCCGCAGGGTCGGAGAGGTCGACGTTGGAGTTGGTACCGAAGCCGAGCGAAGCCGCCAGCGAGGTCGCCTGGGTGGTCGCCGTGGAGGCGTCACCGCCCGTGTCGACGATCGACAGGTTCAGCGTGTCCGTGTCCGAACCGGTGATCTTCAGCTTACCGGCGTCGGTCACCTCGGCAGCGGCAACGCCACTGTTGTTGACGACATCGACGACGTCCTGAACGGACGCGACCGGACCCGTGCCATCCACCTTCTGGGTGGTGCCGACGGTGATCTCGATATTGGAAACGGTGCCCGTTGCCGTGTCGGTGGCCTCGATGGTGATCGTGTCACCGGCCGAGAAGCCGAGGTTCGACAGGGTCTGGCGCTTTGCCTGGTCCTGGATGGACTCGCCCGCCTGCGGCGTGAGACCATTCGTTGAGATCGACGAGGAGCTCTCGACGACCGTGCCGGCACCGGCGCCGCCGTCCTGAAGGGCCTGACGGGCAGTCGACTGGGCGCTCTCGACGAGCTTCGTGATCGACTTGATACCGTTGTCAGCCGCTTCCAGCGTCTTGGTGGCGTTGGAGATGCCGTCAAGCAGGCTCGACAGCTCGTTGGCGCGCGAGCCAAGAGACTGCGAGGTAAAGAAGTTCGTCGGATTGTCGAGGGCCGAGTTGACCTTCTTGCCGGTGGCAAGACGGTTCTGGGTCGACGACATCATGTCGGCGGTCTTCTGAAGGGTCAGAAGGTTCTGCCGCACACCGGCGGAAAGAGTGACGCTCATTGTGTGTACCTTTCTGGTAACTTACAGACGCAACGCATCCTCGTTGCCTGGTCACTCTGCGTTTTCTCAAATAAATAAGCAGTAAAATCATATGGTTAACCCGGAGTAAGGTAAACGGAACGTTAGTGGTTCGACCGGGCATCGGCAGGCTGTTCCGCCTGGGGAAAAAGGTCTCGCCGAATCGGGCGGAAAGAGCGATACTCGGACGCGAACCTCGACAGGGCCCGACCGGACAGCCTGCCGATACAAAAGCTCTTTCCTCTCAAGCGCATGTCATGGGTCCGGCAACAGCCGGCGCGCTCTTGCAGGCACACCCGGGCCCCGGCCACGGACGGGAGGAACTGCGGAGGCGGGGCAGGGGTGCCTTGGGAAACCGGACGAGCGATGTACATGCGGCCGGCCGTGCCGGGCGCGCAATCCGAGACAAGAACGCGATGACCTTGTTTACTTCCGACAGGTGCGCAGTGGTTGCCGAGATCGGGATCAACCACAACGGCGACCTCGATCTGGCGCTCGAGATGATCCGCAAGGCCAAGGCGGCCGGATGTGACGCGGTCAAGTTCCAGAAGCGCACCGTCGACGTGGTCTATACGGCCGACGAACTTGAGCGGCCGAGAAAGTCACCGCTTGGCGAGACCAACGGCGACCTGAAGCGCGGTCTGGAGTTCGGACAGGCCGGATACGAGAAGATCAGGGCGTTCTGCGCCGACCTCGGTATCGCGTGGTTTGCCTCCCCCTGGGACGAGGCCTCCGTCGACTTCCTCACCGCGCTCGACGTTCCCTATCTCAAGATCGCTTCCGCCTCGATTACCGATGTGGGATTGATCGAGCACTGCGCGCGCTCCGGCGTGCCGCTTCTCGTGTCCACGGGCATGTGCGACCTGTCGATGGTCCGCGCGGCCGTGGGCGTGATCGAGGCGGCCGGCGGCAAGATCGCGTGTCTCTATCATTGCACCTCGACGTATCCCTCGCTTCCCGAGGAGATCAACCTGTCCGGTATTGCAACGCTCAAGTCGGCGTTCCCGCATCTGCGGATCGGCTATTCCGGCCATGAAGACGGAATTCTGCCGAGCATTCTCGCGGTTGCGCACGGGGCGGTGTCGGTGGAGCGGCACTTCACGCTCGACCGGTCCATGTGGGGGTCCGACCAGGCGGCCTCGATCGATCCGGAGCAGATGGCCGCGATGGTGGCCGGCATCCGCCTGGCCGAGACCTGCCGGGGAGATGGCGTGCTTCAGATCTATCCGCGCGAGCGGCCGGTAATGGAGAAGCTGCGTCGCAAGGATACGCTGGTGACGTCGTGAGCATGAAGGGGGCGGCCGGTCATCGGCCGCTTTCCGTGCTGCATCTCGCCTCCTTTGTCGGCAACATCGGCGACAACGCCATGCATGACGGCGAGTATCGCACTCGGGCGGAGGATCTGCCGCGCGATCTCCGGCATTTGCCGGTGGAGGTTCGCAAGTTCATTCACTGGCGGGAGCGTTCTTTCGACGACAGTTTCGTTGAGGAAGCCAATTCTGCCGACCTTCTCGTTATCGGCGGTTTCAGCCTGTTTCAGCTTTGGCGTGAAAACACCGTATCCGGCACCTATCTGGATGTGACGCCGGCGCTGTTCTCCAAAATCCGTGTTCCGGTTCTTTTTCACGGTCTCGGTTGTGATGCGACCCGGGGCGTGAATGCGACGGCTGTCGCGCGCACCAGGGCGTTTCTGGACGATATGCTGATGCGTGAGAATTGCCGCTTTTCTCTGCGCAACGATGGAGCTCGTGACCTTCTCGACACACACCTGGGGCCTGGCTACGCCGCACAGATGGATATTGTCGCGGATGGCGGACTGTTTGCCGAACCGTCTACCACCTCCCACGCGGTTCCTACGGACGGGCAACGCTTCATTGCGGTCAATCTGGCGGGCGACATGCCCGACATGCGGTATGCAGGCGCTGGTGGGGAGGATGCAGTCACGGCGTTCGCACGCTCGCTTGCGCAGGGGATCGGTGACATCCTGAAAGACGATCCGGACCTTTGCTGTATCTTCGTGCCGCACATCCATAGTGACTATGGGCCGATCGGTGCCGTGCTCGATGCCATGGAAGATCCGCTGCGCCGCCAGCGGGTTGGGGTTGCGGCCTTCGCGCAGGGCGAAGCGGGCTGGTCCGCTGCCTTTGACCTCTACCGCAAAGCCGAGGTGGTGGTTGCCATGCGCTATCATGCCAACCTTGCAAGCATGGGGTTTGGCACGCCGGTGCTTGGGATCTCGACCCACCACAAGATTGAAGGCCAGTATGAAGCCTACGGGCTCTCCGACCGGTGCTTTTCGTGGTCCCACGGAACGGATATGGGGCCTCTTTTCGACCGGCTCGCTGCGGACTTGCGCGATTCGGCGTCGGTCAAGGCTCGGCTTTTGGAAATCCGGAACAGGGAGCGTGCAAGTCTGCGCGCCTATCATGACCGCATCGCACCTTTCATCGGCGCGACCGGAGTAGACCCATGACCTCGATTATCGACCGTTGTCTGGCACTTTACGGGACCTGCGACTACTTCGTGCCCTATCCGGCGCGTATCCGTGAAGATGAATACTGGGCGGAAAAGCCCGACCCGGACGGCAATGTCAGGGACCTGGCCACAGAGAGGGAGCAGCGCAAGAGGGATGTCGCCTATATCGCGGAGGCGGTAAACGCGCGGCCGACGGGACGCGTCGTCGATGTCGGCTGCGGACTGGGCGAACTTCTGGAGCAAATCGACAAACGCCACGAGCGCATTGGTCTAGACCCGTCTGAACGCTCTGTCGCCATCACCAAAGAGCGCAGCGGGGCCGACACCATCCGAGGTGTTCTTGAGCCAGGCCGTTTCGCGCCCGCCTCAGTCGATGTGATGATTGCGCATCATGTCATTGAACACCTTGAGGATCCGGTGGGCTTTGTAGAACTGGCGCATGACGCGCTGGCTCCGGGCGGCACATTCATTGTCGGAACGCCGAATTTCGCCAGTCCTGCTGCCCGTTTGTTCGGAGACCGCTTCCGCTTGCTGCAAGACCCGACCCATGTCAGCCTTTTCAGTGACGATTCCCTGGTGCGTCTGTTGCGAGACACCGGCTTCAGGGTCGAGCGGGTGGAGTATCCCTTTTTCGGGACGCGTTTCGCCACGGATGAGGCCTGGGAGCGGATGTGTGCTCCGCAGAGTGGCATTTCGCCCGCATTCTGGGGGTCCTTCGTGACCGTTTTCGCGGGAAAGATCGAATGAGCTGTGATGCGATCGTGCTGGCGCGAGGAGGGTCCAAGGGGATTCCGAAAAAGAACCTCGTGCCGGTGTTCGGAAAACCATTGATTGCCTGGACGATCGAGGCTGCCCGAAACGCGGGCTTTGTTCGAGATGTCGTGGTGTCCACCGATAGCGAGGAAATCGCGGAGACGGCAAGGGCGCTTGGGGCGAGGGTGCCGGCCCTGCGTCCGGCCGAGTTCGCCACCGATACCTCGCCAGCCGAGGACGCCTTGCATCACGCCCTGCACCATCTTTGTCGTGACGAGATGCCGGACAGCGTTCTTTTCCCGCAGGTGACCTCTCCCGTGCGCCGTCTCGACACTCTTGCCGATGCATTCCGTCATTTCGAGGAAGGCGGATTCGACTCGCTGTTCTCGGCGCGCCTCATTCGCAACTACATCTGGCGCAACCTGCCGGAGCCCGAACCGCTCTACGATCCGCACAACCGGTTGATGCGCCAGCAGATACCGCCCGAGAATCGGTACTATCGCGAGACCGGGAACTTCTACCTCTTCCGGACAAGGTCGTTTCTTTCCACCGGATGCCGCTTGACCGGGCGTATCAGCTTTTTCGAAACGAGCGACGAGGAAGTGGTCGAGATCGACGAACCGCAGGATATCAAGGTTGCGGAACTCATGCTCGAGCGTCTCGAACAGAACCTCAGCGTTCACCCAATCCAGATGTAAAAGGCGTCCCTCTGAGGCGGATCAGCCGCGCGAGAAGGTCTCAAGCCACTCTCTCAGATCCGAAGTCAGGCGGGGAATGATCGTATTGGCTGGTTTCTCCAGATGAAGCCGCAGATAGCGCGTGGCCGGGTTCCAGGGCGGATTTTCCTGTCCTAGTAATGTGACTCCGTTTACCGGCCCGAAGCGCCAGGTCGGAACACCGAGCGCGCCCGACAAGTCGGCGACCGAGGTATTGGCCGAGATGACGAGATCCATGCAGGATGTGAGCGCGCCGACCGTCTCCAGGTCGTCGAAGAGGTCAAGGTCGCTCCAATGGTGCAGCGTGAAGTCATGCCCGGCGCGCAGGGCGGCGATTTCCGCTGTCCGGTCGGTGTAATCGAGCAGGACGAATTCCGCTCCGGGCACCGCCAGCAACGGCAGCAGGTCCTCCAGCGTCAGATAGGAGCGGGCACGAAGCCCGCTGCGATTGCCACTCGTCCATGAAAGGCCGATGAGCGGCTTGTCACCGTTCAGTGGCGGACGCTGCCGCAGCTCCTCGGTCCGGTTGCCTTCCGCGACCAGGAAGCCGGGTGTGGCGGGGAAGGCATCGATGCTGCGGCGCAGGTACAGCGGCAGGGTTCCCATGGAGCACTGGACATCGAAGTCCTCACCACCGCCAAGCAGTGCTTTGGCGCCGTCGTGGCGACGTACGCGGACCTCGATCTCGGGGAAATTGCGCGACAAAAGCGGCACGAGCTTGGGGTGGCATTCCACGATCAGGTTCTGGCAGCGTGCGCGCATTTCCTTGAACATGGAGGAAGAGCGCAGCACGTCACCGATACCCTGGTCGTCCCAGATCATCAGGGTCTTGCCGGAAAGCGGCTCGCCCTGCCAGGTCGGTGCCTGAAAGCGGCGGCGGATCACGCCTTTCGCCTGCATGTCGAAACGCCGCTCGGCCAGGGCCCAACCGGTCTCGAGATCGCCCTGGGACAGGCAGCAGAAGCCGAGTGTCATGGCTACGTCGTCCCGACCGGGGTCGGCTGCAAGGGCTGCCTCCAGATCCGTGCGCGCCTCGGCGAAGCGACCGAGATGATAGAGGGTCTTGCCGCGCAGGAGACAGGTGTCCGGCGTGCGATGTCCAAGCGCCAGAACGATATCGAGGGCCGTAAGGGCGTCCTCGAAGCTGCCGGCGCCCCACAGCGCATTGGCGAGATGAAGCTGATATTCCGCATCCCTGTCGGGGACGATGCCCTCGGCGCTGGCAAGCAGTTCGAGCGCCTCGTCGGGACGATCGAGCTGGTTCAGCGTGTCTGCCAGGCCGAGCAGGGCGAGGCGGTGGGATGAAACCGTCTGCAGCACGAAGCGGAACACCTTTTCCGCCTGTTCGTGTTGTCCGGCCAGAAGCAGAACGTGACCGTAGTCGGCCAGAAGATCAGTATCCTGGGGAGCGGCGCGAACGGCTGCGTCGAAAGCACCCATGGCCTCGTCGAGGCGATTGGCCCGCCGAAGGGTCTGGGCGCGGGTGCGCAGCAGGTCGGGATCGCCCGGTGTTTGCGACAGGCCCGCCTCGACGGCGGCGAGGGAGGCCGACAGGTCACCAAGCCGCTCGTGGCAATCCGCCAGGTTGAGATGATAACGGGCTTCGTCCGGCGACAAGGAGATGGCGCGCTGCAGGAGGGAGAGGGCGCGCTTGGGGTAATTCAACTCGAGAAAACAGAGGGCGAGCAGATTGGTCGCCTCGGAGTTTGCCGGATCCTGCTTCAGAATCCGCTCGTAGATCGAACGCGCACGCGCGGGCTTGCCGTCGCGCTGGAGCACGAGAGCCTTGCGCATCTGCTCAAGAAGGGCCTGCGGGGTCATCGACATCGGGTTGTCCGCTCGGAGGAGAAGTTGGCTCAACCCTATCCGATTCGCGGCTGCGCTCGACGCGATCCCTCAATCGGGCGTCAGGGCGTGCCTACAGGCTCCGATTGACGTCCAGCCCTGTCATGTCCTGATGCGTGGTAAGCGCGAAAGCCCGCCGCAGACGCAAAAGGGACTCTTCCGGGATCTGCCGTACGACTTCGCCAGTCTGCGTGTCGATGGCGCGATAAACGAGGGAATCCGTGATCGTATCCCTGTATTCCTCGCGCTTGATCCTGGATGAGGGGGCTGCAACGGGCTCGCCCGACGAGCCGTTCTCGGCCTCGGCGCGTGTCTCCCTGGCATCATTGGTGGCCTGCACCGCCTTTTCCGGCGCCACTTCGGTCGTATCGGCCGGCCGGTCGGCAGGCTCCGTCGACCGCACGGTTACCGGCGGCGGATAAAGGTTCGGTTTGATCGCTCCAGTTTCCATGACACACTCCCGTACCGTCTCTCGACCAGGAAGGAGAAAGACGGTCTCGTGCTGTTTGAGGGAGATGCGTCGTTTCGAAAGTCCTCGCGCTTTCGTCTTTTCGAATCACGTCAGGGACATGCGATTTTCAAGTAATCACGCGCATCTTCCATCGCGTAATTTATCGTATAGTTGTGAATCGGATGTTAAGGGATTTGTTAGGATTTATCGCGGTTTTTCACGATCCTGATTCGTTCTCCGTCAGGCCTGTTTGCCGTGCGTGGCCGGCGCGCGGGAACGCAACCGGTGCGAAACGAAAAAACCGGCCGGAGTTGCCTCCGGCCGGTTGCTTCATGTGGTCTTTTCACGGGCGGTCAGCGCTCGGGAACCGATGGGTCAGAGCGCCCGGTTGACGGCGATACCATCGGCGAGTTCGGAGGTTCGCGGCCCCTGACCACCGGGGCCATAGGTGAGCGGCTTCCTGGCCGATCCCGCGCCCTCGGCGACCTTTCGCAGCAGTCCGTCGGCGACCTCGCGAGCGGTGGCGAGCACCGCGAGGTTGATCCGCAGGACGGGCTGGAACTCCTGGTGCTGACGCTTCAGGCGCTCGACCGCGACCGGCGCAAGGTTGCCGAGCGAAATGGTCTGGTCACGCACATAGGTCATGCCGCGCATGTATACGCTTACGAGCTTCGCCTTCTCCGGTTGAAGGCTGCCGGCCTCGTCGAGTTTTCCGAGCCTGACCAGTTCGGTCTCCTTCTCGACGACCGCGAGAAGGCGCGCCATGGCGCCCTCGAGACGTCGGCACGTGGCTTCCGCGGCCTCCGCGTCGACAATGGCGCCGGAAAAGAACTCCGGAGCCATTTCCGCGATCTGTTTGCTGTCGAGACTCATCACGCCACCCCTTCCTGCAAGGCAAGCAATTCCCGCTTGATGCTGTCGCCGATCCCGATGCCGCCCGAGCGGGCAATGGTGTCGGCATATTGTTCCACGAGCATGTCGCGCCAGGCATCGGAGCCGCTGCCGCCGCCCCAGGTGCCGGCCTCTTCGCCGAGACCGGCGAACATCGACTTGAACATGGTGTTGAGAAAAACCGCTTCGAACTCCTGCCCCTGCGCATCGGCGCGGGCTTCCGCGCTCGAAAGGGGTTCGCCCGTCCGCCCGCCTGAGCGGGCGGCAAGTGTTGCCGGGCTGGAGCTGGAAGCCTGCGCGGAGGACAGGATCGTGTCGATGCCCAGTCCGTTCATCACATCACCTCGATTTCTGCCTGAAGGGCACCGGAGGCCTTGATTGCCTGCAGGATGGAGATCATGTCGCGCGGGCCGATGCCGAGTGCGTTGAGTCCGTCGACAAGCTGCTGCAGCGTCACCGACTCCGGCACCACGGCCAGCTTGTTGTCCGAGGCGTCATCGACAAGGATGTCGGTGCGCGGCTCGATGGCGGTCTGGCCGTTCGCGAAGGGAAGCGGCTGAACCACCTCGGGCGACTCGGCCACGGTGACCGTCAGGTTGCCCTGAGCGATCGCCACGGTGGAGACCCGCACGTTCTGGCCCATGACGATGATCCCGGAATTTTCGTCGATCACGATGCGCGCCGGCAGGTCGGGCTCGACGATGAGCTGCTCGATGTCCGTCAGAAGATCGACGATGTTGCCCTGGAACTGACGCGGCAGGTCGATGCGCACGGTCGCGGGGTCAAGCGGCTCCGCCGTCGGAAGGCCGATCAGCTCGTTCACCGCCAGCGCGACGCGGCGTGCCGTCGTGAGATCCGGGTTGCGCAGGGCCAGGCGCAGGCTTGTCATGGATGCGAGCTTGAACTCGATTTCGCGCTCGACCAGGGCGCCGTTCGCGATACGGGCGGAGGTCGGAACGCCACGCACCACGGAGGCGGCGTCGCCCTGCGCCAGGAAGCCGCCGATCGCGAGCGGGCCCTGGGCGATGGCGTAGACCTCGCCATCCGCGCCGAGAAGCGGGGTGACCAGAAGCGTGCCGCCCTGAAGGCTGTCGGCATCGCCAAGAGCCGAGATCGAGACGTCGATGCGGGTGCCCTGGGTGGAAAAGGCCGGCAGGTTCGCCGTCACCATGACGGCCGCGACATTCTTGGTGTTGAGATCGAAGCCGCGCGTGTTCACGCCGAGACGCTCGAGCATGGCTTCGAGGCTCTGGCGGGTGAAGGGGGCGTTGCGCAGGCTGTCTCCCGTGCCCTGAAGGCCGACCACCAGGCCGTATCCGATCAACTGGTTGTCACGGATGCCCTCGAAGTCGGCAATGTCCTTGATCCGCGAGGAGGCAAGGGCGGCGGGCGCCGCGAACAGCGTCACAAGCATGCTCAGGACAATGGCTAGTCGGAACGGCATCATGCGGGTCTTTCCATCGGCAAGACTGTTTCGAGACGCGCAATGCGATTGCCGTGCCAGTTTTTCATGGTCATGATGCAATTTTGCAATTCATTGAAATATATGAGATAATCATCTTTAGGAGGCGTTTTCTGGCCATGGGTGATGCGCCTCGTGGGCAGGAATTGCCGGGTCGTTAACGCTTCGTTTACCAACTCGGAAAATTCTGTAGCCCATGACCAGAGACATTCGAGGCGTGGTGCCGTCCCCATGAGGATCACAGGCTACTCCCATCTCGGCAGCGTCCAGGGACGCGCGAGCAGGAAGCGCGCGGGCGACTCCGGCAGTATCTTCGACGTCCAGTCCCACGAGGAAACAAGGTCGTCGGGCCAGAGTGTGCCGGCCGCGCGCACCGGCGGGCTGGATGCGTTGCTTTCGCTGCAGGAGGTCGACGATCCGCTGACCGGCCGGCGCAAGGCCATGGCGCGGGGACACGATCTTCTCGACACGCTCGAGAACCTCAAGGCGGACGTTCTTGCCGGGCGGGTCTCGCCGGAGCGGCTCGGGCGTATCGCCATGCTTCTGTCCCGGCGCGAGTCGAGTGGCAACCCGGAGCTCGAGAAGGTGATCGACGAGATCGAACTGCGCGCCAGGGTGGAGCTCGCCAAGCTCGGACAATTCGACCTCTAGTCGGGCGCAAGCCTCGCCAATGCTATGGCGCGTGAAGTTCAATTCTGCGGCAAAATTGTATAAATACTTGAATTTTATGCCAGAAATTTGAACCTATTTTCGGCGTCCGCAACGTTGTGCGAGCACGTCTTGGCCGCTATATTCCGCCCGGCCTAGATGGAGCCGGAGTGGAACATGACGGTTGAGTTGGATGCCGAGTATCGTCCCAGCGAGGGCGAACCCTTCATGAACGAGCGTCAGCGTGAGTATTTCCGGAACAAGCTTCTGCGCTGGAAAGAGGATCTCCTCAAGGAAAGCCGAGAGACCCTTACCAATCTGCAGGAAGAAAGTCAGAATCATCCGGACATCGCCGATCGCGCATCGTCCGAGACCGATCGATCGATCGAACTCAGGGCACGGGACCGGCAGCGCAAGCTGATTGCCAAGATCGACGCGGCGCTGGAGCGCATCGCGGACGGATCGTATGGCTACTGCATCGAAACGGGTGAGCCGATCTCGCTCAAGCGCCTTGAGGCGCGTCCGATCGCGACGCTGTCTCTCGAGGCCCAGGAGGCGCACGAGCGCCGCGAAAAGGTTTATCGGGACGACTGAACGCGTGTTGCCCCGTTCCTAGTAAATTTGTCTATGTCGATATAGATGCCCGGATCCGACCGATCCGGGCTTTTTTTGTAAATATCGTTCTTTCACAATGGCTTGTTTGTGCGTTCGGGTCGCGCTGAAGCTTTTGTTAAATTTCTGTACTTGATCGATTTAAGGAATCCACAAGATGCGTCCGATAGCATCCCCCAAGGTAAGAAGGGCCTCAAGGTCCGGACTAGGCGGGATGGACGCATGTACGACGTGATGATCTTGAGGGATGAGGGCATGGGAGGCGAGGCTCTCGCGGGTCCCATCGCCTCGGCCTATACATGCAAGGTTCGCACGCTCTCGGAGGTGACGAAAGAAGACGCTGCCGACGTAACGGTCGTTGTCGTCTACAGCGAACTGCGGCGCTCGACGGATGTGGACCGTCTCAGCGCGATTTTCCCTCCGTCCTTTCGTATTACAAACATGATCTACGTTGCCCCGAGCATCGAACGGGCAGGCATCGTGCAGGCGGAATCCATCGGCCTGGGACGCATTTATGCCCCCCACAAGACGGTCGATGACGTGCGTCGGGGGGTGCGCGAGATCCTGAACCGTGAACTGTCCCGACGGCTCGCCAGGTTCTCCCGGACCGTCAACAAGGCCATGGAAGTCACGGACTCCTTTCACAACAACGTCGCAAGCGCCATGCGACAGTCCAAGCCGCTTCCGCTGGGAAACCTGCGCTCGACAAGCGATGCCATCGGCTCGGCCGTTCGTTCCGAAGGGCTGTCAACGTGGCTGAACGCGGTGAAGATGCATCACAGCCAGACCTGCCGGCATGTGTTGAACGTCGCGGGGCTCGCCGTCGCATTTGCCACTCACCTGGAACTGGACGCGGCCGATACGAGCCTTCTCATCGAGGCAAGCATCCTTCATGACGTGGGCAAGCTTTTCATCCCGATCGCCATTCTGGAAAAGCCGGGACGGCTGACGGATGCCGAGCGGTCGATGATCAACCTGCATCCGGGGAGGGGAGCGGAAGCGCTCGTTCACAGCGGTGTGGAGGACGCGATGCTGATCGCCGCCGCGCGTTCGCACCACGAGTATCTCGACGGCTCCGGCTATCCGGACGGCCTGGTCGGGGACGCAATCACACCGCTCGTCCGCCTGATCACGATCATCGACATCTATTCCGCCCTGACCGAGGAGCGGGTTTATCGGGAGCCCCTCACGCCCCGTCTCGCGATTGCCGAACTGGCCCGTATGAAGACGAAGCTAGATCAACGTCTCTTTGCCGAGTTTCGGAAGATGACTCTGGAGCCCGCCTTCGCCGCGACGCGCAAGGGGCAGGAGCCGGCGACACGGGCGCCTCACGCGAGCCTGCGGGCCGGCCTGCACCCGCTTGATGGCTCAATGCTCGAAGATGTGCGCCGGCACACCTCGAACTCGGCTGCGTAGCCGCACCTCCAGAAACAGTCTGACGGAGTCGAAAAAGGCACGGCCTGCCGGGGAGCATGAGGCCGTGCCTTTTCGCCGTCTTGCCGTTCGCAACTGGGGAGTTCGAACGGACAGGGAAGGGCCGGAAGCCGCTGGGGAACGGAGCCCGGCCGGTCAGGGGCGCGCGGAACGTTTGAACGCGCCCCTGAAAGGTCAGAACGGAAGGACGATGTCGAGCACCTGCGAGCCGTAGCGCGGCTGCTGGACCTCGGTGATCTGTCCGCGTCCGCCGTAGCCGATACGGGCCTCGGCGATCTTCTCGCTCTCGATGGTGTTGCTTGCCGAGATGTCCTCGGGACGCACTACGCCGGCGACGATGAGTTCGCGCACCTCGAAGTTCACGCGAACCTCCTGGCGTCCCTCGATCACCATGTTGCCGTTGGGCAGCACCTGCGTGACCACCGCCGCGACCTTGGTCTGGAGCTTCTCCTCGCGGTCAACCTTGCCGGTTCCCTTGAAGTCGGATGCTCCCGAGGCCGACACGAGATTGTCGGAGCTGGTGCCGGACGGCAGCAGGAAGGTGTTGATCGCCGCGCCCACGGCGCCGCCGGTTCCGCTGCTGTCGCTGCTCTCGCGCTTGCGAGAGGTCTCGTTGTCGAATTGCGCCTTGTCGGAGATCGTCACCAGGACGGTGAGGATGTCGCCGACGCGTGCGGCACGCTGGTCCTTGAAGAAGGCGCGCGCGCCGGACCGCCAGAGCGAGTTCGAGTTGTAGTGCTCGGGCTGCGCGGTCGGCATCGGCATCTGGACGGGGCGGTAGCCGGCGGTGGTCGTCGGATCCTGGATCGCGGACAGCGACGGCGTCTTGCCGACGTTCGCCAGGCGATCAGCCGAGCCGCAAGCGCCAAGCGTCGTGGCAAGCGCGATGGCAAGAAGCGGAGCCGTGCGGCGGGCCACGGTGGAAGAAGGATTGCGGAGGCTCATCGGATCGTCTCCTCAAGCTGGGCGAGGCGGCGGTGGGCAAACCCGACCTCGACCTGGTCACGGCCACGAACGATGGCGGTGATGGTGCGGCGGGACTGAAGGTTGAGAACATCGATCATGGCGCCGTCGGAGCCGTTTTCCATGGCCTGGCCGAGCGTGGTCAGGGTCATGCCGGCAACGCGGTAGATCATGGTGACGCGGTCGCCACGGCGCACCAGAACGGGTTCCTCGAAGTCGCTCTTGAAGAGGGGGCGACCGGCCTGGACAGCGCGGCGGGCCGCCAGTCCGACGATATCGCCGCGCTCGGTGATCTGGCGGGCCGTCGCGCGATGGCGCGGGATGCGGCTCACCTGGAGGTCGCCTTCGGACACAACGGCGCCACGCTCAAGAGGGCGGGCAGCGGTGAAGATCTCGACCGTCTCCTGCGCGATGCCGTGCAGGGTCACCAGTCGCAGCGTCTCGTCGGTGCGGATACGCACGGACGTCCGGATCTGGCCGGAGACCGGGTTCCAGTCCAGGTCGACGACGCTCAGCGGCGAGCTGGAGCCCGCATCGGCCATGACCGGCTGGCGCAGGCCGTTCAGCGACAGGGACAGAGCCTTCTCGTCGAGATCCGGATTGCGCTCGAGCAATGCGGCACGAACAGCTTCCTCAATGTCGGTGATGCCGATGGTGATCGCGAGGCGCTCCACGGAAACGGACCGCAGCCCATCGGTCGTGGCATCGCCGAACCCGGCCGCGCGGGCGCGCTCGACGACGAGGCTCGCGGGAACGTTGCCCCGGGTCCCCAGGTCGGGAGCACGAAACAGCGGGGTCGCGGCATGAGTGCCGGCGTCGGAAAAGAAGTCGCCGATCGTGACGACCGGCCCGGCGACGCGCACTTCCGAGCGCAGCGTGGCTGCGGAGGCGGACACCGAGACCGCGGCCGCGAGCGTGGCGGCGAGGCCTGCCAGGCGGACGAAACGGGTCAGGAGGCTGCGGGTCATCTTCAGGCCTCCTAGCGGATGTTCGAGGTGGTGGCGGACATCTCGTCCGCGGCCTTGATGATGCGCGAGTTCATCTCGTAGGCACGCTGTGCGGCGATGAGGTCGGAGATTTCCGACACCGCCTCGACGTTCGCCATTTCGAGATGCTTCTGCATCAGGTCGCCGAACCCGTCCTCGCCCGGCGTGCCGACGACGGCCGCGCCGCTCGACTCGGTCTCGAGGAACAGGTTGTCGCCGATAGCCTCAAGGCCCGACTTGTTGATGAAGCGTGCGAGCTGGAGCTGTCCGAGCTGCTGGATCGCGCCGCCGGCATCGACGATCTGGACCTGACCGTCGGCCGAAATGGTGACGTCACGGGCGTCCTGCGGCAGCACGATGCCCGGCTGGACCGCATAGCCGTCGATGGTGACGAGCTGGCCGTTGGCGTCGCGCTCGAAGGAACCGTCACGGGTATAGGCGGTGGTGCCGTCCGGCATCTGGATCTGGAAGAAGCCTTCGCCGCGCACCGCGACGTCCAGGTCCTTGCCGGATTCGGCCAGATTGCCCTGGGTCATGATGCGGGCGGTCGAGGCCGTCTTCACGCCCGAGCCGATCTGCACGCCCGTCGGGACGATGGTGCCGGTCGCGGAGGTGTTCGTGCCCATGCGGCGCAGGTTCTGGTACAGCAGGTCCTGAAAGTCGGCACGCTGACGCTTGTAGCCGGTCGTGCGCATGTTGGCGATGTTGTTCGAGATGACCTCGACGTTCAGTTCCTGCGCCCGCATGCCGGTAGCGGCGATGTGAAGTGCCTTCATGATGAAATCCTTCCTTCTCGCCCGCGTCAGGCCTGGACCGAGCCGAGCCGGTCGATGGCCTTGCGCAGCAGTTCGTCACCCTGCTCGATCATCTTGGAAACCGAGGTGTAGTTGCGGGTGATCTCGATCATGCGGGAGACTTCGGTCACGCCGGAGACGTTGGACTTCTCCACCGCGCCCTGAAGCACGCGCACGTTTTCCGCCGGCAGCGGGTTTTCGCCGGTGTAGAGATTGCTGCCGACGCGCTGCAGTTCGCCGAGGTTCTCGAACGAGACGACCCTGAGGCGTCCCTTCACGCCGACGGAGGACGACACGGTGCCATCCTGGGCGATCGTGATGTCGGTTTCATCCGCGCCGAAGGTGATCGGGCCACCGTCGCCAAGCACCGGAAAGCCGGCGTCGGTGACAAGCTGGCCGGTGTTGTCCAGATGCAGGGCACCGGCACGCGTGTAGCGTTCGCCGCCTGGCGTATCGACAGCGAAGAAGCCGTCGCCCTCGATGGCCACATCCAGCGCGCCGCCGGTCAGCGAGATCGAGCCGGCGGTGAAGTTCGAGCTCACGCCGTAGTCCAGAACGTAGGAATAATCCTTGTCGCTCGGCTGAAAGGTCGAGGCTTCGGCAACCGGCATCAGATACTCCTCGAACAGGAGGCGCTGCGCCTTGAAGCCGCTGGTGTTGATGTTGGCCAGATTGTTGGCCACCACGTTCAACTCGTTTCTGAGAGCCGTCTGTCGCGACAGCCCGATCAGGAGTGAATTCTCCATGACGTCGTTCCTATGCTCCCCAGCCGGCACCCGAACTCCCCAGAACAGGCGCCGTTAACCCTAAAGCACGGGGCGTGCCAGTTTCGGATTGCGCGGAAATCCGCGGTTTTGCGTCGAGGGTGGTGTTGAGAACCCGGCAGGAACGCCCGTGCGGGCTTGCCGGTCGGCAAAAAATGCCCGGTCATGCGAGTCGTTAACGGCTCGGTAACTTCTCGTTAACCATTACGGCTTTAGAAATTAATCATACGCGCGGGAGGGAAGCGCAGCGAACGAGACCAGTCATGACGGCAGATGCGGATGCGGCCGAGGCCGAAGTCACCGAAGGTGGCGGCAAGTCGAAGAAGAAGCTCATCATCATCGCCGCGGGCGCTCTCGTTCTCCTTCTGGGTGGCGGTGCCGGCGGTGCTTATTTCATGGGTTTCTTCGACTCGGCGGAACCTGTAGCGGAGTTGCCCGAGGGCGAGGCGGTTCCGGAGCAGCGGCCGGCGGTGTTCTACGACCTGCCGGAGATGACGGTGAATCTCTCGTCGTCCGGTCGCGCGACGTACCTGAAGGTTCGTATTGCGCTTGAGGTCGCCGACCGCGATGCGATCGCGAAGATCGAGCCTTTGCTGCCGCGCATCCTGGATGCGTTCCAGGTTTATCTGCGCGAGCTCCGGCCGACCGATCTCGAGGGATCCTCGGGACTGTTCCGGCTCAAGGAAGAGCTGTTGAGGCGGATCAACACGGCCGTCTATCCGGCACGCGTCGAAGGCGTGCTGTTCAAGGAAATCCTGGTTCAGTAAGGCTTGGAGCCAATGGCTGAGGAAGACGATCTGGGCGATATCGACGAGGCGTGGGGCGAGGCACTTGCCGAGCAGCGCAGCGACGATGGCGAGGACGACGAGGATCTCGCGGCCGCGTGGGGCGCCGCTCTGGAAGAGCAGGGCGTCTCCGGCGGCGACGACATGGCCGCGCAATGGGCGGCGATGATCGATGACAGCGAGCCCGAACTCGAGAACGCCACCAGGGGTGCCGATCGAATCCTGAACCAGGAGGAGATCGACAACCTTCTGGGCTTCAATATCGAGGACACGATCGCCGCCGACCAGAGCGGTATCCGTGCCCTCATCAACTCGGCGATGGTCTCCTACGAGCGTCTGCCGATGCTCGAGATCGTCTTCGACCGGCTCGTCCGGCTGACGACGACCAGCCTGCGCAACTTCACCTCCGACAACGTCGAGGTGTCGCTCGACAATATTTCATCCGTGCGTTTCGGCGACTACCTCAACTCCATTCCGCTGCCGGCGATCCTCGGTGTGTTCAAGGCGGAGGAATGGGACGGGTTCGGCCTGTGCACTGTCGAGTCGAGCCTGATCTACTCGATCATCGACGTGCTGCTGGGTGGCGGTCGCGGCATGTCCGCCGTCCGTGTCGAGGGGCGTCCCTACACGACCATCGAGACCAATCTCGTGCGGCGCATGATCGAGATCATCATGCACGACATGGAGCAGGCGTTCTCGCCGCTCTCACCTGTCCATTTCAATTTGGAGCGACTCGAGACAAACCCTCGTTTCGCGGCGATCTCGCGCCCGGCCAACGCGGCCATCCTCGTCGAGCTGCGCATCGACATGGAAGACCGCGGCGGCAAGATCGAGATCATGATGCCCTATGCGACGCTCGAGCCGATCCGCGATCTGCTCCTGCAGATGTTCATGGGCGAGAAATTCGGTCGCGATCCGATCTGGGAGGGCCATCTGGCCACCGAGATCTTCGCGGCCGAGATGAAGGTCGATGCCGTCCTGCACGAGACCCAGGTCCCGCTTGGACGTGTCCTCGACCTGAAGGTGGGGGAAACCCTTCTTTTCGATGTGTCGCCGAACGATCCGGTGTCGATCAAGTGCGGCGGCATTCCCCTGACTCAGGGTACGATGGGCAAGGATGAGGATTCGATTGCCGTTCGCGTCGATCGGGGCCTGCAGAAACCCAAGATGACCTTGGCCGCCTTCGAGCGCGCGATGCAAAAGGAAATGGACCCGTCATGAGCACGCTGCCTCTCGGACTGATGATCGAAACCCTCGTCGCCGTGCTGCTGATGGTCACGATCGGCTACTGCGTCATCCTCAATTCGCGGCTGAAGCGTCTCCGCGCCGACGAGGAGTCCCTGCGTGCCACGATCTCCGAGCTGATCACCGCGTCGGAAATCGCGGAGCGTGCGATCCTGGGCCTGAAGGCGACCGCCGGCGAGGCGGATCGCACCCTTGGACAGCGTCTGGTCGAGGCCGAGCAGCTCTCCCATGACCTGAATGCGCAGATCGAGAAGGGCTCCAACGTCCTCGACCGCATCACCCAGATCACCGCGGCGGCCGCGTCCCCCGCCCAGCCGGCTGAGACGACCCTTGCCCAGCCGACAGAGCCTGCCCGCCCGGCTCCGGCCATGCGTGCCAGCGACATCCGCTCGGCCGCGATCGAGGCCACCGCGCGCCTCGAGCACTTCCGCAAGCGCACCGCGGAGCAGGCCGCATGACCAGCCTGCGCCTGTTCCCCACGCTGTTGCTTGCCGCCAGCGCCCTTCTCGGGGTGAAGGTGCTTGCGATCGTGTTCGACGGCGGGCTTTCCGCGCCGTCGAGCATCGGTGTGGCCATGGCGCAGGACGCGGGTGCGCCCGCACAGGTGCAGGGCGATGCCACCGGCTCCGACGGGGACCAGAATCCCCAGGCGATGCCTGCGGGAGATGCGGCGTCTTCCGATGGTGGAGACGACACCGCGCCGGGAAGCCTGCCCGAGGGGCTGGAACTCGGCAGCTCGATTGCGGAGCGAAAGGTTCTTGAATCCCTTTCCGGGCGTCGGCGGGAACTCGACAAGCGGGAAAAGCAGTTCGAGCTGCGCCAGCAACTCCTTCAGCAGACCGAAGACCGGCTGCAGAAGAAGGTGGACGAGATGTCCGCTCTCGAGGCGAGCATCAAGGCCATGCGGGAGGAGCAGGAAAAGAAGGAGCAGGAGGAGCTGCGCGGCCTCGTGACCATGTATGAGTCCATGAAGCCGAAGGATGCCGCGCGAATCTTCGACCGTCTCGATCTCGATATTCTGCTCAAGGTTTCGCGCGCGATGAAGCCGCGCAAGATGGCCGACGTGATGGCGAAAATGTCTCCGGAAGTGAGTGAACGGCTGACCGTGGCGCTTGTCACGGGGCGCAAGCCGCGCGACGAGCAGCCGAAACCGGCCGTCGAAGCTCTCCCGAAGATCATGGGCAACTGAGCGGTCCGGGATGACGGGCGTTGCATTTCCGGGGCGGAAGCATCGCGATTTCAGTCATCGGTTAAACAGGACGTTAAGCCGGATCGTCTAAGCTGACCGTCCGTAAAGTCCTTCATGGGGTGCCCGGTGAGCAGGTTTGGCCGGACAATGCAGCGCGCTGGAGCCGTCGTCGCGAAGATCGCGCCGGCGGTTTGTCGTGTTGTGCTCCCGGCACTTGCCGTGGTGCCTCTTCTGGTTTCCGTCGGCACGGGCGCACGTGCCGAAACGCTTGAGGCGGACCTCAAGGCGACCATGGAGCAGGGCTTCGCCCGCATGGTCCTGACCTTTCATGACCTCTCCCTTCTGCCGCAGTATGACGCGCTGTCGTCCAATGGCGTGCTGCGCATCCGGTTCCGCGACGAGGTGCTGACCAGCGTCGACGACGTGCCGGTGAAGCTGCCCGGTTACATCTCGATCGCCCGTCGGGATCCGGACGGTTCGGCGCTCCGTTTCGCCCTCATGCAGGACTTCCGGGTCAACACGATGGAAGCGGGCGAGAAGCTGTTCATCGACCTTCTGCCGCCGAACTGGCAGGGCATGCCGCCGGGCCTGCCCGATGACGTGGTGCGGGAACTGGCGAAGCGCGCGGAAGAGGCGATCCGCAAGGCCCGGGCGCTTGAGCAGGCGCGCCTCAAGGGGCAGGAAGAGCCGGCGGTGAATCTGGCGATCGGAAGTCATCCGACTTTCACGCGGCTCGCCTTCGAGTGGAATGTGAACTTCGATTCCGCCTTCGTTCGCGAGAACGACATGGTCAAGGTCACCTTCAACCATGACGCGGATCTCGACCTTGGTCAGCTCAAGGCACACCTGCCCCCCGGCGTGGTGGACGCGACCGCCTTTCCGGACCAGGGCAAGCTGAAGTTCCTGCTGCGCATCTCGCCGGATGTGGATATTCGCGCCTTCCGCGAGGATCAGACCTATGTGGTGGACGTGACGCCGCCGGCGATGCCCGCGGACGCGATCAACGCGGCGTTCGACAAGGCATTGAGCAACGAAGGCGAGGGAAAGACCGGCGTCGTGAATGCCCCCGGGCGCCAGGTTTCGGGTGGCGCAGTTCCTGCTATTCCGCCCGAGTCCGGAACGCAGGGTGAGACGAACCCGGATGCGGCCATGACGCCGTCCGGTCAGACGGCAAACGCAGACGATCGCCAGACGGCTGCAGCCGATGAGCAGGCGCAGCCCGGTGAGGTGGCGGCGCTTCCCGAGGATCCGGCTCCCGTTGGACCCGAAGGTGAGCCCACCCGGAGCACTGTCACGCCGACGCCGCGCACCAAGCCGGACAAGGCCGGTGAGGTTGCCAATGTCGCGACACAGGAGGCGGCCCCGCCCGTCTCCTCGCCGCCGGCGATGGCCGAGGCGACGCAGGATGCCCTTCCCGGAGCCTCCGGCGAGCCCACCCAGGCGACGAGCGAAAACGTGGAGGCGGTTGCCGATGCGCCTGCCGAGCAGCAGCCCGGGCCGCAGGAAGCGCCTGGCACGCCGCCGGTTGCTGCCGCCGCCGCCGATGCCGGGAAAGTGGCGGACGACATTCCAGACGCCATCGATCTCACCTCGGTCAGGGCTCCCCAAGCTCAGGAGCAGCCCGAGGCCCGCGTATCTCCGGAACAACCGCCCGCGGGCTATGACGACGAGAGCCGGCGCTTCGTGGCCGTGGAAGCCCGCCGTATCGGCGACATGGTCCGGATCGTGTTTCCCTTTTCCGAGGAGGTTGCCTCTTCGGTCTTTCGTCGGCACGAGAGCGTGTTCCTTGTCTTCGATACCTCGGATCCGATCGACGTTCGCGGAATGCGTTCCGTTCTCGCCGACATGGTTGAGACCGTCGAGGTCACCGGGGCCGCTGACTGGCAGACCATTCGCGTCGATCTTGCCGACGATGCCCTTGCCACGGTCGGCGTCGATGGCAGTTCGTGGATCCTCACGATCGGTGACACGATCCTCGAGCCTTCCCGCCCCTTGACGCTCGAGCGGACGGTGCGAGGGGATGGCGGAACGATCATCACGGTTCCTTTCCAGGAGCCGGGCAGGATCCATGAGGTCCGCGACCCCTTCGTGGGCGACGTGATCAAGACGGTGACCGGCTTCGGTCCCGCCCGTGGCGTTCTCAAGCCGCATCGTTTCGTCGAGTTCGATGCGCTGATGTCGGCCCACGGCGTCGCGGTGGTTCCGCGCGCCGACGATCTCGTTGTCGAGACGGCGGGCGACAAGATCGTGCTGCAGCGTCCGCAGGGGCTTTCGATTTCAAACGGGGACCTCTCGGAGGGAACCCGGATCCTGCAGCCGGTGACCGACAGGCACGCGCCTGCCCATGTCGAACTGGGCAAGCTCACGGCGAGCGACACCAAGGACTTTCTGCAGAAGGTCAAGGCGATGGAATATCGCATCGCCAGCGCGCCAGAGGGCGCGCGGCGGGTTCCGCGCATGGACCTCTCGCGCTTCTACCTGGCACACGGCTTTGCCCAGGAAGCGCTTGGACTGATGCGGCTGGCTGCGGAAGACGATCCCACGCTGGAAAGGGACGCGACGTTCAGCCTGCTCATGGGCGCGGCACAGGTGCTTGCCGCAAGACCCAAGGATGCGCTGGAGTATCTCAATCAGCCGGATCTGCTTCAAAGCCCCGATGCGGCGGTGTGGCGCACGATCGCGGCGGCGGAAATGCGTGACTGGAACATGGCGCGCGAAGGGCTTGCCCGCGCGCGCGCGGTGGTCGGCAACTACCCGGTTTTCGTGCAGACCGAGTTCAATCTGGCTGCGGCCGAGACGATGGTCGAGATCAACGACTTCGGAAGGGCGGGCGGCATCCTGTCGGAAATCGACCCGAGCCTCGCCACCTCGCGCCAGGCTGGACGCTATGACCTCCTGCGCGGCCAGATCGCCGACGCTTCGGGGCGGTCGCGGGAGGCGCTTACGGCGTTTGACGTTGTCCGCCGGTCGGATGAGCGTCCGCTTTCGGCGGAAGCGACCTATCGTGCGTTGCGGATCCGGCACCGGGACGGCGAAATTTCCACGCAGGAGGCGATCGACCAGCTTTCGGGCCTCGCGACCTCGTGGCGCGGTGACGAAACGGAGCTCAAGACCTTGCGCTTCCTGGCCCAGCTGCAGGCGCAGGCGGGGAACTACCGTGAGGCGTTCGAGGCCATGCAGGCGGCGCTGCAGGCGAATCCCGCCGCCGAGACCGCGCGCCTGCTGCAGGACGAGATGGGGGCTGTCTTCAGCAACCTGTTCCTGCGTGGCGGAGTGGACAAGATGGAGCCGGTCAAGGCTCTGGCTCTCTTCTATGACTTTCGCGAGATGACACCGGTCGGGCGGCGCGGTGACGAGATGGTGCGTCGCCTTGCCAACCGGCTGATCGCAATGGACCTGCTTGACCAGGCTGCCGATCTCCTGCGGCACCAGATCGATCATCGCCTGAAGGGCGCGGCCCGTGCCCAGGTGGCGGCGGATCTCGGGGTGGTTTACCTGATGGATCGCAAGCCGGAGCGGGCGTTGCGTGTTCTCAACCAGACCCGCCAGGCGAAGCTGCCGCGCGAGCTGGAGCGGCAACGCAACGTGGTCGAGGCCCGCGCGCTTACCGAAAGCGGTCGTCCCGACCTCGCGCTTGAGATCGTGCGAAATATGCGCGGCGAGGACGTCGACCGGCTGCGCGCCGACACGTTGTGGGCGGCAAGGAGCTGGCGGGAAGCGGGCGAGCAGATCGAGGGTCTCCTCGGCGGCCGCTGGGCCGACGACGTTCCGCTCGCCGATCAGGAGCGCAGCGACCTTCTCCGGGCGGCGATTGCCTATTCGCTGGCCGAGGACGGTTTCAGCCTGAGCCGTCTGGCGACAAAGTTCGCGAGCAAGATGAGCGACAGCCCGGACGCCAAGGCGTTCCAGGTCGTGACCCGCCCGGTCGAGGAACGTGGAGTGGAGTTCCTCTCGGTGCTCGACAGTCTGCAGGCCGTGGATTCCCTCGACGTCTTCTTGTCCGAATACCAGCGCAAGTATCTTCAGCCGAGTAATCCGCTCGCCGAGGATCCGCGTCCGCCGGAGGTCCGCCCCCAGGACCAGACCGTCGACCGGCGGCCCGCAAGCGCGCCTGACGAGACCGCAGGCTGAACCGCAAAAGCCGGGAGCCCGGGCTTTCTCCTTCTGATAGTCAAGACGAACGAGACCGTCTTTCAGCGTGAACCGGACGCGAGACGCGCGGCTATCCGGTGGCGAAGGACTGGACAAGGCTGCCCGCAAGCAGGTTCCAGCCGTCCACGAGCACGAAGAAGATCAGCTTGAACGGCAGCGAGATCACCACCGGTGGCAGCATCATCATGCCCATGGACATGAGAACCGATGCAATCACCAGGTCGATGATCAGGAAGGGCAGGTAGATCAGGAAGCCGATCTCGAAGGCCCGGCGCAACTCGCTGATCATGAAGGCCGGCACCAGGATGCGCATGCTGATGTCTTCCGGGTTTTCCGGGGCCTCCTGGCCGGAGAGTTCCACGAAGAGGGCCAGGTCGTTTTCACGCACATTGGCGCGCATGAACGTGTGAAAGGGGATCGAGGCCCGCTCATAGGCCTCGGTGAGTTCGATGTTGCCGTCCACGAGCGGCTGCACGCCTTCGCTGTAGGCTGTCTCGAACACCGGGGCCATGATGAAGGCGGTAAGGAAAAGGGCCAGAGAGGTCATCACCGCGTTGGGCGGCGCGGTCTGAAGGCCGATCGCCGACCGCAGAAGCGAGAGCACCACGACGATGCGCGTGAAGCTCGTCACCATCACCAGGATCGATGGTGCGAGACTGAGAACCGTCAGAAGCGCAACGAGCTGAACGGCGCGTTCGGTGAGGCTCGTGCCTTCACCGAACCCGATCGAAATGTCCTGCGCCATTGCGGGCGCGGCGAGCGCGAGCACGCCGGCAACCACCGCAAGGATCAGCCCCGCGACACGCATACCGCGGATCAGGGGAGCGGCGATGGCTTGGTCCGGCCGGACGCCGCGGCCCCGTTTCATGATTTGCGCGACCCGTTGATCTCGTTGAGAAGGCGCGCCATTTCCTCCTCGATAGCATCCATCGAGCCGTCCTTTGCATCCGCCGGGCCTTCGGTCTTCTTTTCCGGTTCAGCCGACGGAGCGGCGGATTCCTTGACCGGCTCCTCGGGCGTTTCTGTGGCGGAAGAGGGTGAGGTGTCCTCCTGTCCGGTCACGGTTGTATCCGTGGCGGACTCCGTCTTTGTGTCGGGCTGGGAGGGGGCTGCAGACATGGCGGGTTCGCTGCGTGGCGGAGCGGGTGACGCGGGTGCGGGAGCCCCTCCGAGTTCCGCAAGGAGGGCGTCCTCGAGCGCCGTGTCCATTTCGCGCGAGGTGCCGGATGTCGGAGCGGTGACGCTGGGCGCAGCGTCCTTGTCGGCCTTCGGCTTGTCTTCCTGAACGGGAGCCTTCACCTCGGCAGGCGCGGCGGCGGCCGGGGCCTTGGCCTCCGGCGTTACAGCAGGCTCCGGGGCCACCGCCGGAGCTGGGCGCGGGGGCCGCGGAGCCGATGCCAGGCTGCCTGTTGAAGGTGCGCTGACCGTTGTTGCCGTCAGGCCGCTTTGCGGTTCCCGAGAGGTTGCGGGCGCTGCGGCCGGTGTGAGACCGGGGCGGCGGGCGGTCTCGGGGGATGCCGTCTGTCCCTGTTGCGGATAGGCGGTGCGGGCACTCGCCGCCGGGCCGGAAGACGGCGGTGTGAGGGTGCGGCGGACCGGAGGCTCCGTGCGTGCTGCCGGCTCGGAGCGAGCCGGTGTCTCGGAGCGCGTTCCTGGTGTTGCCACGTCGCCTGCACGCGATGCGGTGCGCTTGGCAAGCCCCGCAACGGCTGCGCCGGCCGCCGCGACTGCCGAACCGGCGGCCGCCGCCGAGGTTCCGGCGCGGCGCAGGGGAGAGGAGGCGTCTGAGGCCGGTGTGGTTTGCTGCTGCGGACGCGGTGCGGCGGGGCGTTGCGGTGCGGGCGCCGGCGCGCGGGGCTGACTCGGCACGGGCCGGGTCGGGGAGGGGGCGCGAGGCGCCTCGCCGCGCGGAGGCTCGGGCGCGCGCTGTGACGTCGGGGCCGGGCCTTGTGCAGGCGCTTGCGTGGTCGCGACCGGCTGCTGCATCGCCGGAGAGGACGGCGCGGGCTCAAGCGTGGGATCCGCGGGGACGGCAGGCGTTTCCATCGGCGGCGGGGCGAAACCCGGTGCCGGCTGACGCGGATAGGACTGGGAGACGGGAACGCCGCGCACGATGTTCTGCTCCACCACGACGTCGCTCGGACCGCCGACCAGGATCAGATGCTCGACGTTGTCACGGCGGATCAGTACGAGACGGCGGCGCGTATCCAGTGCCGCCGCATCCATCACGGCGATGCGCGGCTGGCGCGAGCGGCCTCCGAGCGCACGGGTGGTGGCGATGCGCCGGAGGACCCAGACGAAGATCGAGATCAGCGCCAGCACAATTATGACGGCGATGAAGAAACCGATTCCGCGGGCCCAGCCCGGTTCCATCTGGAAGGTGTCGACCAGCCAACTTGTCATGCCCAACGGCCTTTTCTCTTGAGCTTTCGGGTGCGCTTGCCAGCCGCATCCGGCTCCTTGCCCGGGAATGACGCACCGCTGCGCCATTCCACCCCTTCGCCGCGCACCTTGCAAGGCCGCGTGGCGACCTTCGCGACGGGCGCGAATCCTGTCATTAACGTTTCTGTTTATCCGTTTTGCGCGATTCCCTCAAAGAGGGAACGCAAAGGCGCCGACTCGGTGGGGCAAAAAATGCCGATCACGCGCTCGGTGCTGCGTTCTGCAAGTGTCGATTGGAACGCTTCGGCCCGGAAAATCACCGGTTTGGCGCCTCGCGTCTTACCGGATGGTTAATCGTTAACCGCTTGTTAACCATCAAGGCGGCAGGATCTGCCTAGTAACGAAACTGTCGGAGCCTGGCCATGTCGGTCACCAGCCTGCCCCTGTTCCAGATGCTGAAGACGAAGATGCAGTGGCATCAGACCCGGCAGGGTGTGCTGGCGGAGAATGTCGCCAACACCGACACGCCCGGATACCAGGGGCGCGACCTGAAGAGCTTCTCGTTCAAGGACGCGATGGACCAGCAGCCCATGGGTCTGCAGACGACGCGCACGAGTCAAAGTCATCTGACGGGCTCGATGATGCGTGAGACGGACGCCGCCAAGGTCGATGGACGCGAGGGCTTCGAGACCACGCCGGACGGCAACACGGTCAGTCTCGAGGAGCAGATGATGAAGGTGACCGAGAACCAGCTCGACTATCAGGCGGTCGCTTCGCTCTACACGAAGAGCCTCGGTCTTCTGCGTACCGCGCTGTCGCGCAACGGCTAACGCATCGCCGGCCCGGATCAGCGGGCTCGCGCGGTGAAGGAGTGATCCATGGACTTCGTCAAGTCGATCTTCGTGGCCGCGTCGGGCCTCAAGGCCCAGAGCGGGCGCATGCGGATCATCGCGGAGAATATTGCCAACGCGGATTCCACCGGTCGTACGCCGGGCGAGGATCCCTACCGGCGCAAGATCCCGACGTTTCAGGCGGAACTCGACCGCGACCTCAAGGCTGAGGTCGTCGAACTCGGACCGGTCGAATTCGACAAGTCCGACTTCAAGAGCCGCTACGAGCCGGGGCATCCGGCGGCTGACCAGGACGGCAACGTCAGGATGCCGAACGTCGACACGCTGGTCGAGATGGTGGACATGCGGGAAGCGCAGCGGTCCTACGAGGCGAACCTCAATCTCATCTCGGCAACCCGTCGCATGGTTCAGAAGACCATCGATATCCTGCGCGCCTGACCGGCCCGCCTGACTGCATTCAAGAGCCTACGGAGCTTTTCCCATGTCTATCCCGTCGATCGCCGCAAATGCCTATCGCATGACGTCGGCCCTGTCCGGCGCGGCCCAGGACGGAAAGGCCCAGAACACGACCGGTTCGCCGGATTTCGCCGGAATGGTGAAATCCGCCGTCGAGACGGTTGTCGAACAGGGCAAGAAGTCGGACAATCAGGCCATGGCGCTCACCGAGGGCAAGGCCAATGTGGTCGACGTGGTGACGGCCGTTGCCGAGACCGAAGTGGCGCTCGAGACGCTTGTTTCCGTGCGTGATCGGGTGATCTCCGCCTATCAGGAGATCATGCGGATGCCGATCTGAGCCGGGCTCGCCATTGCCGTCGCGCCATGGCAGCGACTGTTTGCCGGGCGGGCGCCCTCGGGAGCGGAACGCGACGCCAAGCGCAGCGAATGGATCATGACCGGACCTGAAGTTCTCGATATCGCCCGCCAGGGCATCTGGACCCTCATCATCATTTCGGCGCCGCCGATGGTGGTGGGGCTTCTTGTCGGCGTGGTGATCGCCCTGTTCCAGGCGCTGACGCAAATTCAGGAAATGACGCTTGTCTTCGTGCCGAAGATTCTCGCGATCTTCATCACGCTCATCATTACGCTGCCGTTCATGGGGCAGGTGCTGCAGAGCTTTACCGCGCGCGTCGCGGATATCATCATCAACGGAAGCTAGCGTTCCCGATCGTCGCGGCAGAGGAGACCGGCGCAATGCTAGTCGTTGCGGGCAAGAGACAATGGCAGGGGCGCTCCGCAGGGCGGCCCGTTGCCGCGCGCCGGGGCTGAACCGGAATGCAGTTCGACGTCTCCTTCCTGCCGGATATCGCTCTCGTGTTCATGCTGGTCTTCGCGCGTATCGGCACAATGCTGATGCTGATGCCGGCGCTCGGTGAGGGGTCGATCTCGACGCGCGTGCGTCTTTCCCTGGCTGTCCTGCTGACGCTCATCTTCTATCCGCTGGCGGAGCCGCTCTACGGGATCGATACGGCGACGGGGTTGCCGCAGGTTGCGCAGATGCTTGCGCTGGAGTTCGTGGTCGGCTTCTTCATCGGGCTGGGCGCGCGCATGATAACCTACGCGCTGTCGGTTGCCGGGATGATCATCGCCAACCAGACCGGCCTCGCCTTCGCCATGGCGACCGACCCGACCATGGATGGCCAGCAGGGCGCCGTGATCGGCTCCTTCCTGAGCCTTCTCGCGGTAACGATGGTGTTCGCCACGAACCTCCACTACCTCGTGATTGCGGCCATGAACGACAGTTTCACGATGTTCCCGCCCGGTGCGCCGCTGCCCGTCGGCGACATGGCGGAGATGGCGACGACCATGGTCGCGGATCTCTTCACGGTGGCCATGCGGCTGTCCGCGCCCTTCCTTGTCGTGGGTCTCGTCTTCTATTTCGGCCTCGGCCTGCTCAACAAGCTGATGCCGCAGATGCAGATCTTCTTCATTGCGATGCCGGTCACCATCGGCGTCGGCGCCCTGATGCTGTTCGCGCTGCTGACGACCATGATGATGTGGTATCTGTCGCACTTCGAAATGGCTCTCGGCCGGTTCATCGCGGGGTAGGGCGATGGCCGAGCAGGACGACGCCGAAAAGACAGAAGACCCCACGCAAAAAAAGCTCGACGATGCGCTCGAAAAGGGCGACGTCGCCAAGAGCCAGGAGGTCTCGACCTGGTTCGCGATGCTGGGCACCGGGCTGGTGATCGCCATGCTCGCCCCCTCCACGGCGGAAAGTCTCTACGCGACGCTGCGCGGCTATCTGGTCCATGCCCACGACATTCCGGTCGACGGTGCCGCGCTGACCGATCTTTGGCGCACGACCGGCCTCAAGGTGGCCGCGATCCTGGCTTTCCCCTTGTTGCTCCTGCTCTTGCTGGCGGTGGCCGGCAACATGATCCAGCACAACCTCATATGGACCACCGAACGCATGAAGCCGAAGCTGGAGAAGATCTCTCCGGTCGCCGGGTTCAAGCGTCTGTTCTCCTCCGAAAGTCTGGTGAACTTTGCCAAGGGGCTGGTGAAGATCTTCGTCGTGGGCGGGCTGATGGTTGCTGTCATATGGCCCCATCGCGCCGAGATCGACACGATGATCCTGCGTGAGACCGGACTGCTTCTGATCGAGGTGCGCGATCTCGTGCTGCAGCTTGTCATGGCCGTTCTTGGCGTCATGACCGTGGTGGCGGCACTCGACTACGTGTGGCAGCGCAAGAAATGGTTCGACAAGCAGAAGATGAGCCAGCGCGAGATCAAGGACGAGTACAAACAGTCCGAGGGCGACCCGCTGGTGAAGGGCAAGATCCGGCAGTTGCGCATGGAGCGCTCGCGCAAGCGCATGATGGCCTCGGTTCCCGACGCCACCGTGGTCGTCACCAACCCGACCCACTATGCGGTGGCCCTGAAATACGAAAGCGGCATGCAGGCGCCGGTCTGCGTCGCGAAGGGAACGGACCGCGTTGCTTTGCGCATTCGCGAGGTGGCGAAGGAGAACGAGGTGCCGGTCATCGAGAACCCGCCGCTCGCCCGCGCCCTTTTCGCGACCATCGAGATCGAGCAGGAAGTGCCGGAAGACCAGTATCGCGCGGTGGCGGAAGTGATCGGTTTCGTTTATCGAATGCGGGAGCGCAAATCCTGGCGCGGCTGACGACTCGTCCCGGAACGTGCCGGGACGCATTCTCCAAGAGGAGACGCCGTATCCGGCCCGAAGACCGGGATGACCGGCAGGCTGAGCGCTGGAGATCTGACAGGTGTGCGCGGCCGGAGGTCCTGCCGGGACGTGGCTGCTGCCTTCGGGGGTTGGCATGAACGACATCGAACCGGTGGTTCGGGATGCGGCCGTTGAGCGGCCGGAACGTACGGGAAGTATCTGGCTTCTGATCGTCCTGGCGCTTGCGCTCGTGGCGGCGGTCGCTGGTCTGGCGCTCATGCCCAGGGACCAGGCGCAACCCTATGTGCTTGCCCTTCTCGGTATCCTTTCGGTGGTCGGCATCTTTTCGCTCTTTGCCGGAGCAATCGGTCTGCTGAGATTTTCCGGCCGCGCGCCGGCCAGTCCGCTGCCGGCGGCATTTCTCGATTCCTTCGCCGAAGGCGTCCTTATCTGCGAGCGTGACGGACGCATCGTCTATTCCAATGCGGCCTATGCCCGGCTGATCGGCGCCCAGAGCGCGGCCGAGGTGCGCGGCGTGGAGCGCGTGTTTTCCGCCGACCCCGCCGCAACCGACACGATTTTCCGGCTGTCGCGGGCGGTGGCCGACGAAGCCACGGGAGAAGAGGAGATCCGTCTTCCGCATCCGCTTGGACGGAACGACGGCGAGCCGCGCTGGTATCGGGTCGGGGTACGCCCCCTGAAGATGGAGCAGGGTGGCCGTGGCGGGCGCGTTGCCACCGTCTGGCAGGTCGCCGACATTTCCGGCGACCGTACCGAGCAGGAAACCTCCTTCCAGGAATTGCAGCGCGTCATCAACTTCCTGGACCATGCGCCGGCGGGCTTCTTCTCCTGCGACGGGCGCGGACGGGTGGTCTACATCAACGCCACGCTTGCCGACTGGCTCGGCTACGATCTCGTGCAGTTCGAGGCCGGGGCGCTGTCGCTGGGAGATTTCATTCGCGGTGATGGCGCGGAACTCCTGCTGTCGCTTCAGGGGCGTCCGGGCGAGGTTAAGAACGAGAGCTTCGATCTGGACCTGGTCGCGCGCAACGGGCGCGGCGTTCCCGTCCGGATCCTGCACAGGGTTCCCTTCGGACCGGAGGGACGGGCCGGCGAGAGCCGTACCATCGTTCTCAACCGGTCGCGCGGCGAGGATTCCGCCGAGGCGCTGCGGTCGTCCGAGGTCCGCTTCGCACGCTTCTTCAACAACACGCCGATCGCGATCGCCTCGATCCTGCGCGACGGAAACATTCACAAGACCAACGCGCCCTTCGTGCGGCTGTTCGGTACATCCGACGGGGCTGCGGGGACGGTGAAGCTGGTCGATCTCGTGGCGCCGGGCTCGCGGCAGCGGCTTGCGGAGCAACTCGCCTCCGCCGCCGACGGGCAGAGCGAGATTCCCCCGATCGAGGTGCGTCTCGACGAACGCGAGGACGGTCGCTGCGCCACGGTCTATGTCTCCGCGGTGCGTGACGGCGAGGAGGACGGCGACGTCGCCATCGTCTACGTGCTCGAGACCACCGCCCAGCGGGCACTCGAGGCCCAGTTCGCCCAGGGACAGAAGATGCAGGCCATCGGCCAGCTTGCCGGCGGCGTGGCGCATGACTTCAACAACGTCCTGACGGCGATCATCGGGTTCTCGGACCTCCTGCTTGCAAGCCATCGGCCGAGCGATCCGTCCTTCCAGGACATCATGAACATCAAGCAGAACGCCAACCGTGCCGCCGGGCTCGTGCGCCAGCTTCTGGCGTTCTCGCGCCGGCAGACGTTGCGGCCGAAGGAACTGGCGCTCAACGACGTTCTGGCGGACCTGTCGATCCTGCTCGACCGGCTTCTGAGCGAGAAGGTCGAACTCAGCGTCGTGCACGGGCGCGACCTTTGGCCGGTGATGGCGGACCTGAACCAGCTCGAGCAGGTGATCGTCAATCTTGCCGTGAATGCGCGTGATGCCATGCCCGAGGGCGGAAGGCTGACCATCCGCACGCTCAACGTGAGCGAGGAGCAGTCGCGTGATTTCGACAACACGCGCGGCATGCCGGCGGCCGAGTATGTCCTTGTCGAGGTGACCGATACCGGCACCGGCATGACACCGGAGGTCATGGAAAAGATCTTCGAGCCGTTCTTCTCCACCAAGGACGTGGGCAAGGGAACGGGGCTCGGGCTTTCCACCGTCTATGGCATCGTGAAGCAGACCGGTGGCTTCATTTTCTGCTCCAGCGAAATGGGAGCGGGAACCACGTTCCGCATCTTCCTGCCACGGCACGTCCGCGACGAGTCGGAGCAGGTGGAGGCTCGTCCGGTCGAGCAAACGCCGCTTACCGATCTTACCGGCTCCGCGACAATCCTCCTGGTGGAGGACGAGGAAGCGGTGCGCGCCTTCGCCGCCCGCGCGCTGACCTCCCGCGGCTACACCGTGCATGAGGCTTCCAGCGGTGCCGAGGCCCTGGAAATCATGGAAGAGACCGGCGGCGAGGTGGATCTGGTCGTCTCGGACGTGGTCATGCCGGAAATGGACGGCCCCTCGCTGCTGCGGGAGCTGCGCAAGACCCAGCCGGACCTCAAGATCATCTTCGTCTCGGGCTATGCCGAGGACGCGTTCGAGAAGAACCTTCCGGAGAACGAGAAGTTCTCCTTCCTGCCCAAGCCTTTCACACTGAAGCAGCTTGCCACCGTCGTGAAGGACGTTCTGGCGGGTTGAGGCTCTCAGTCGATCCCGGCCGGCGACAGGTCGGACCCGGTTGCACGGAACAACAGAAAGGCCCCGCCAATGGCGGGGCCTTTCGTCTTTCTGAAGGCTGTTGCGTCAGGACGGCCCTGAACGGGCTGTCGCGCCTCAGATACAGGAGGCCGAGGCCTCGGCCTTGGTCTTGAGGCCGACGAGGCTGTCACGCGGATTGTACTGCGGCTGGGTCAGGGTGAAGACCTGCTCGAGCGCGGTGCCGGCGTTGTTCACGACAGCAACGTCCTGGACCACGAAGGTATCGCAGCCGGCTCCCTGGAACCGCACGCGGATGCGGAACTTGCGCGGCCCGTTGTCGGAGGGGCCGAACTCGCTGTCGAGGGCCGGATTCGCGCCGGTGACCGTGCGCTCGAGAACCACCATGTTCGGCTGGTTCTGGGCGATTGCCGTTCCACGTTCGATGGCGTTGGCGACGATGGTCTGACGTACGGTTTCCGTATTGGCGGCGACCTTGATCGACTGGGCGCCCGCCGGGACGGTCAGGACCGCCTGCTTGGGGGCGGTGTCGATGTTCGTACGTCGTCCGGACTGGCAGGCTGCCATGGCCAGCGCGGCGGCAAGGACGACGGTCAGGCGAAGGTACATGTCGAATTCATCTCCTGGCGGACACTCACATGCGGGCGGAGGGGCGAACGATCCGCACCCGGTGCGGCCCAGCATGTGCCGGCCAGATTAACAGACCCTGCAGGAGCGCGCATCCGCACAACGTGCGGACGCGAAAATGGTTTCAGAACGTGTCGCCCGTGTCGAAACCGCCACCGCCGAAGGAGCCGCCGCCCGAGAAACCGCCTCCGCCGAAGCCGCCGCTGTCGCCTCCCATGGAGCCGGGCAGGCCGATTCCGCCGGGAAAGCCGACGCGGTTGCCGTGACGTGGCCGGCGGCGGCGGGCTTTCTCTGCCTTGGCCCAGTAGTCGGAGCCCGACAGCGTTCCCCTGGCGAGTTCGCCGAGCAGCACCCCTGTCAGGCTGTCGTCGTCGAAGGTCGAATCCCACGTATCGTACCGGCGGGTGCGGAACTGCCGCGCGACCTTGACCAGTTCACCTCGCCGCCGTTCCAGGTCGCGCAGGGCGCTCTGATCGTTTTCCAGTGTCAGTGCCGCCTGACCGATGCGTGCATCGAGATCCTGAAGGCGCCGGACAATGGCCTCGTCCTCGCGGGAGGGTGTGGCGCGGGCTTCCTTCCACAACGTTGAGAGCTGCTCGGAGCGCAGCGAGCGCAGAAGCGCTTCCTCCGCGCCCCGATAATCCGCGTCTTCGCCGACGAGGAAGGGCTGTTCGCGACGCACCACCTCGGCGAGTTCCGTTTCGAGGTCCTCCAGCCGGGCCGTGATTTCCTCGATCTTGGCTTCGGCCGCGTCGATCGTGGCCGCGAGGTCCTCGCCTGCAATTTCGGCGGCTGCCTGGCGCGAAAGCGCGCCCAGACGCTCCCGTTCCGCCCTGGCCTCCGTTTCACGCTCGCTGGCGTAGACGTCGAGACGCTCGGGGATCTCGACCAGCATCGCGTAGTTGGGCCTTGCGTCGTCGTAGCGGATCAGCCCGGCGACCCAGCGATCGAGCATCCGTACCACGCCGGACGAGCCGTAGGATGAGGTGCCGAAGCCGCGTTGCCAGAGATAGACGAACAGCGGATCGCCTTCGTAGGCCTTGCCCTTCTCGGCTCGATCCTCGGCCGCGCGGCGGGCCTTCTCGCGGGCCGCCTCGGCGGTTGCCCGGGCCGCATCCGCGCGCTCGCGCTGGGCGGCGTACTCCGGATCGTCGGCGAGCCGCGCGTCCACCGCCTCGAGGATATTGTCCAGGCGGTCACTTGCCGCGTCGCGTTCCCGTGTCAGCTTGCGTCGCTCGTCGGTGAGGGAGGCGACCTCCGCTTCAAGCGCGGCATGCTGGGCGCGCAGGTCCGACAGGGCGAGGTCGCGCTGCTCCAGGCGCTTGCGTGCCTCCGCCTCGTCGCGATCGATGCGCTGGCCGAAGGCGTGCTCGCCTCCATCGCGCAAGCGGAAGCGCGCAAGCTCGCGATAGGCGTCCAGTTCGGCGCGGCGCAGGTCGGCAATGTCGGCCATGGCCGTCTCGACCGCGCGTTTCATCACAGTCTCTTCCTGGCGAAGTTCGCCGAGCGTGCGCTCGATCGATCCCAGCGTCTGGCGTCCGCTTACCATGTCTGCCGTCCCGCCCCTTCAGGTGTTCCTGCCGCGTCTACCAACGGGTGATCGCTCCGGCATCGACCGGCATGTTCCAGTCCGGCTCCAGTTGTCCGCGCTCCTTGGCGCCGAGAACAGCGTTCTGGACGATGCCGTCGTCCTCCTTGTCGCGCCGGACCGCCTCGAAGGTGGATTGCGGCACGCGCTGGGCCCAGATCGTCACGGCCTCCGCCTCGCCGTCTTCCTCTGAGGTAATCTCGCGTGAAAGGGGCGTGCCGTCCGGGCCGATGGCCTCGACCACCAGATAGTAGTTCCGCGAGGCCCGGTTCGCCTGCGGAATGCGGGTCACGCCGGTCGGCGTGCCGGGGCGCGAAACGACGCGCACCTGATAGGTCTCCAGGAGCCGTGCCTCGAGCGCTTGAAGGCCGGCCAGGGCCGCCCTTGCCGCCGTCGCGTCGCCGCGCGCCGCCGCGGCCCGTCCGTCGGCTGCGATCGCCTGTGCCCGTTCGCCCGCCTCGGGAACGGATGCGAGGGCTGCGATGCGCTGTTCGAGTTCGGTGTAGCTTTCCGGCAGCGTCTGGCTCAGCTCCACGCGCAGGGCTTCCGCCGCGCGCTCGCGTGGCGCGACGACCAGAAACCGCCAGGCCAGGAAGGCCGCAAGGAGAAGGGCGAGGACGATGAGAAGGATCTTCCCCCACTTCGCCCGGGTGACATAGATCGTCGCCAGCGTTCGCGAGACGCCAAGAGCTGGCGGCGAGTAGACGAACCGGTTTTCCTTCAGGCTTTCGACGCCGTCGGAAAGAATGCGTTCGGAGACCTCGATGCCCTGGCTCTTGTAGATCTGGCGCAGGCGCTCGATCATCGCCTGGTCGCGATGGTCGCTGTCGAGTTCCCTGAGGGCGATCCTCTCGTCGTGCCGGAGCGTGTCGACGACGTCCATCGCCAGCATCAGATCATCCAGCGGTGGCCTGGTGGATGCGCTGTCGGAACCCATGCCGTCCTTCCTGTTGAGCCCGTCATGCCCGGAGAGGCGCGAGCGGCACGGACCCGGAAAACCCGGGGCCGGCTCTTTCGTTCAGTTCGGTCCCTTGGCCATCGTACCGAGTAGGGGCTGGCCGGACCGGATCGGGATCACGCGTTCAGCGCGTTGCCCTTGGCCGCGAGCTTTGCCAGGCGACGCTTTCCGTCCTCGACCGCATCGCGGATCTCTTCGGAGTTCTTCGTCGACATCTTGCGCATCTCGGTGATGATCTCGCGCGAATTGACCTGGAATGTGATCACGGAATCGACAAGCTTCTTGACCGCCGCCGCCTGGACGGTGGGGCCGTAACCCGCCTTGAGCGCCGCTTCCTGTACCGCATCACCGATCTCGGCGAGTGTCTCGAGAGATTTCGACACGCCTTCCTTCATGGCGTTCAGGGTCTCTGTCGACTCATGCAGTCCCTGCAGGCCGGTGAAGGACGCGTTGAGCGCGGTCAGCACCGAATCGTTGGTGGAGAAGAAGCTGACGGCCTGTGCGTAGACTCGTTCCTTGGCGTTCGTCGTCTGCATTAGCCGGGCCATGATGACCTCGGACGTGTTGTAGCCGATCGTCAGGTTATCGGAGAGGTCCTTGGCGATCTGGTAGCGCTTCTCCTCATCCTGCATCTCGCGCATGGTCTCGTCGCGGGCAAGCTCGAGGCGGGCCTTGGCAGCGGCGTCGGCGCCGTCATGAGCCTCGACCGCGGCGTTCGCCTTCTCGAGCGCCTCCTTGGCGCCCTCAAGCTTCGCGGTCGCGGTGTTCAGCACCTCAAGCGCCAGGACCTCGGCCTGTTTCAGGGCGCCGCGGAAGTCACGATAGGCGTCCAGGATGCGCTGTTCGCGCTCGATCTGGTCCTTGGTGTCACGCGCCACGTCTACATAGGTGTCGCGAATCTTGCCGAAACGGTCCGAAATCGTGCCGCGCGTCATGTCGCGCCACTTGTTGGACAGGCTCTCCATGAAGGAGATCTTGCCGTCGGAGAGCTGGTCGACCATGCCCTTGGCATCGTCGCGGATGGAGTTGAACGCTTCGGTGATCGCCTCGTAGCGCTCGCCGATGGACATGCTCTGGATCTCGTTGCGCACGACCTCGTTGAAGGTCTGCGCCTGCCCGAGGGTCCGGGTGATGACCGCGACCTTGTCGGGCGAGAGGTCGGAGATCTTCTCCAGAAGCGCGTTGATCGGCGCCTCGGCGGTGCTGTCGGGCATCAGGCCGAGATCCCGCAGGGCGCCGACGGCCCGATCAAGATACTGCATCGGCGAGGGAAGATTTGCAGGGGTCGTCTCTGCCATATCCGTATTCGACATGTCCGTCTCCGCCATATCAAGCTGCGCCGCCTTGCGCGTGCGCCGATCCGGGACCCATCGGGCGTCCCACAAGAAGACCGGACCAGGCTGTCCGGCAAAATCGCGATGCAACCAGTGTATCCGGTTGGAAACTCTCCCGCGCGGGCGGCCCCGCGCGCATGCGTCGTCACCCAGTTGTCACCGCCAAACGCGACTTCATCGTGACAGGCGCACCGGGACGGCGAGGCGAGTTAAGCACATTCCCGCATGAGGTTGCACCATCCAAGCGACCGGCGTGTCAGCCTTGCACCCGGGCGAGGGCGATGCGGGCCGCGAGGCGCGCGTTGTTGCGCACGAGCGCGATGTTGGTTTCCAGGCTGCGTCCTTGCGTGAGTTCCAGGATCATGGAGAGCACGAAAGGGGTGACCTCCTTGCCCGCGACACCGCGCCGGGCCGCCTCCGAGACGGCCGTCTCGATCGCGCCGGCAATCTCGTCGGAGGGGATCTCGGCAGCTTCCGGCACCGGGTTGGCGACAAGGATGCCGCCGTGTCCCGGAAAGGCCGCACGCATCGCCAGAAGCCGGGCGATTTCTTCCGCCGTGTCGAGCCGGTAAGGCGCGGCGAGACCGCTGTCGCGCGACCAGAAGGCGGGAAAGACGTCGGTTCCGAAAGCCACGACGGGCACGCCACGGGTTTCAAGCACCTCAAGCGTCTTCGGCAAATCGAGAAGCGCCTTTGCACCGGCCGCGACGACGCAGACCGGCGTGCGGGCAAGCTCCTCGAGATCGGCGGAGATGTCGAAGCTTTCCTCCGCTCCCCGGTGAACGCCGCCGATGCCTCCGGTGGCAAAGACCTCGATGCCGGCCGCATGGGCGGCCATCATGGTCGCGGCGACCGTCGTCGAACCCGGGCGGGCGGAGGCGAGCGCGAAGGCGAGGTCGGCCCGCGAGCACTTCATCACGCCGCGCGCCTGGGCCAGACGTTCAAGATTGCCGTCCGAGAGCCCGACGTGCAGGTGTCCGTCCAGCAGGGCAATGGTGGCCGGAACCGCCCCTTCCGCGCGGATGTCGGCCTCGACCTGGCGAGCGGTGTCCACATTTCGAGGCCACGGCATGCCATGGGTGACGATGGTCGATTCCAGAGCGACGATGGGGAGCCCCTCGTCCCTGGCGCGGGCAACCTCTTCACTGTAGAGCACCGGAGGCGCTTCGCGGGAGACATGTGGTCCGATGCGCGTGCCCGAGGTCTTCTCGCTCATGTCCGGTCTCCATTGGCGGGTGTCCGGCGAGCGCCGGACGGCCCGGGCTTATAGGACCTCCGGGCCCCGGCTGTCGAGGCGGGTGTCGGAGGGGCGATCGCCGACCAGCAAAGCGCGTCCGACACGGCACCGGGCGATGCCAGCGTGAGGGCCGCCGCACGAAGACCGCAGGCGGCCGCGGACGGGAGGTCGAGGCCGGTCTCGACCGCGCGCAGCGTGCCGGCCACGAGCGCGTCGCCTGCGCCCGTTACATCGTGAATGCGTTCAGGTTGCGGAACGGGAATGCCGAAGCATCCGTCGGCTGTTGCCACCACGAGGTCGGCCCCTCCGTCGCTGACGAGACAGGCGCGTACGCCCGCACGCACCAGTGCGGTCGCGAGGTGTCGTGTCCCGGGCAGCTTCCGGGCGCCGTTCTCCTCGCCGAGGATCACCTGTGCCTCGGCCCTGTTGCAGAAAAGCATGTCGAGGCGGGGCAGCACCGGCCGCAGACGCCCGGCCTTTGCCCGCGAGACCGCGTCGGCGGCGATCCGCCGGGACCCCGCCGTGGTGCAAAGCCGGTCAAGGACCTCTTCGGGAAGGTTCGCATCCAGAAACCAGAGGGAGGCGGAGCTTGCGGCAGCCATGTCGGCGCCAAAGGCTCCGGCATCGAGCGTGTCGGTGATGCGCGCGTCCACGACCGCCGCCGGCAAGGAGCCATCCGGGTCGTGAAGGGCGATGTACCGGCCGGTCGGGGCATCTTCGCGCCGTACCTCAAGAAGCCGGATCCTTTCGCGTGCCAGCCAGTCGCGAAGAACACCCGCTTCCGGGTCGTTGCCGAGCGCGCCGGCGAGGAACACCTCACTGCCGAGGCGCACCAGCCCGCGCGCCACGTTGGTCGCAACACCGCCAGGCCGCGTGGAGAAGGCGCCGGGTGTTGAGGTCTCCGGCCGGATGGCACGGGAGGCATGCACGAGCGTGTCGAGATGAATGGCACCGAAACAGCAGACGGTCATGGCGGGGCCCGGAGACAGGAAATGGCCGGTCTTGATGACACGAGTGTGCCCGATGGGAAAGCCGCACGAGAAGGGGAGGTGATTCTTCGAGAAGACGGGACTTGTCGCGCCGGGCTGCCAAACGCGTGTCCCGAAACTTGTCCCCAGATCCTGAACGAATAAAGAACAAAAGACAAATCAACGTTTTGATTCAATATCTCGATGCGATTTGCCGAATGAGAACAAAGGTGGTACAAAAGCGCGGTTTGAAACGCCGCCGCCGGCGTGAAATAAGGATGTCTCGCATGTCGCAAAACTCACTCCGCTTGGTCGAAGGCATTCAGATGGACAAAACCAAGGCGCTCGACGCCGCGCTCTCGCAGATCGAACGGGCCTTCGGCAAGGGCTCCATCATGCGCATGGGCCAGGGGCAGGTCGTCGAGGTTCAGACGGTCTCCACCGGCTCCCTCGGGCTCGACATCGCGCTTGGCATCGGCGGTCTGCCGCGCGGGCGTATCATCGAGATTTACGGGCCCGAGTCCTCGGGCAAGACGACGCTGGCGCTTCACACGGTTGCCGAGGCACAGAAGAAGGGCGGTATCTGCGCCTTCATCGATGCCGAGCATGCGCTTGATCCGGTCTACGCCCGGAAGCTGGGCGTCAACATCGACGACCTGCTGATCTCGCAGCCCGATGCTGGCGAGCAGGCTCTCGAGATTGCCGACACGCTGGTGCGCTCCGGAGCGATCGACGTTCTCGTGGTCGACTCGGTCGCCGCGCTGACGCCGAAAGCGGAACTCGACGGCGAGATGGGCGACAGCCTGCCGGGCATGCAGGCGCGTCTGATGAGCCAGGCGCTGCGCAAGCTCACGGCCTCGATCTCGCGCTCGAAATGCATGGTCATCTTCATCAACCAGATCCGCATGAAGATCGGCGTGATGTTCGGTTCGCCGGAAACGACCACCGGCGGCAACGCGCTTAAGTTCTATGCCTCGGTGCGTCTCGACATCCGCCGCATCGGCGCGATCAAGGACCGCGACGAGGTGATCGGCAACCAGACCCGCGTGAAGGTGGTGAAGAACAAGCTTGCGCCTCCGTTCCGGCAGGTCGAGTTCGACATCATCTACGGCGAGGGCGTTTCGAAGATGGGCGAACTGATCGACCTTGGCGTCAAGGGCGGCATCGTCGAGAAATCGGGTGCCTGGTTCTCCTACAACAGCCAGCGGCTTGGGCAGGGACGTGAGAACGCAAAGCAGTTCCTGCGTGACAACCCGGAGGCGGCGAACGAAATCGAGCTGGCGATCCGCCAGAACGCCGGCCTCATCGCCGAGCGTATCACCGACCCCTCCGGCCATGCGGATGAGGACGGTGTCGTCGACGAGTGATCGCAAGGGAAGGCCATCGTCGATGGCCTGACTTTCCTGCTGAAAAGTCGAGCGCCCGGTTTTCTTCGGCACGATGTGTGCGGAGAAGGCCGGGCGCCTTGCGTTCTGCCACCGGCAGACGCCTGCAATGCTGGACTTGTCGGCGGGGCAAAGCTAAAAGCGGCCCGAGATATTGGGCATGGCGAGAGCGGCGGAAGCGGTGTGCGGCAGGGCGCGCACGGACCCGTCGAGCCAGGGAGCATTGGACGGCTTTATGAGCGGTGTAAACGAAATCCGGTCGGCGTTTCTCGAGTATTTCGCAAAGAACGGCCATCAGGTGGTGTCCTCCGGCCCGCTCGTTCCGCGTAACGATCCGACGCTGATGTTCACCAACGCCGGCATGAACCAGTTCAAGAATGTGTTCACCGGCCTTGAAAAGCGCGATTACGATCGCGCCGTAACCGCGCAAAAGGTTGTGCGTGCCGGTGGCAAGCACAACGACCTGGACAACGTCGGCTACACCGCGCGTCACCATACGTTCTTCGAGATGCTCGGCAATTTCTCGTTCGGCGACTACTTCAAGGATCGCGCGATCGAACTGGCCTGGAACCTCATCACGAAGGAGTACGGTCTTCCCAAGGACCGGCTCATCGTGACCGTCTATTCCGAGGACGACGAGGCGCATGCACTGTGGAAGAAGATCGCCGGCCTTTCCGACGATCGCATCATCCGCATCCCGACCTCCGATAACTTCTGGACCATGGGCGACACCGGTCCGTGCGGTCCGTGCTCGGAGATCTTCTACGATCATGGCGATCACATCTGGGGCGGACCTCCGGGCTCCGCCGAGGAGGATGGCGACCGGTTCATCGAGATCTGGAATCTCGTGTTCATGCAGTACGAACAGACGGGCGAGGGGCGTCACGACCTGCCGCACCCGTCGATCGACACCGGCATGGGACTGGAGCGCATCGCTGCCGTCCTGCAGGGTGTGCATGACAACTACGATATCGACCTCTTCCGGGCGCTGATCTCCGCGTCGGTGAACGCGACCGGCGTCGAGGCCGAGGGCGCTGCCCAGGCCAGCCACCGCGTTATCGCCGACCACCTGCGGTCGTCGAGCTTCCTGATCGCCGACGGCGTGCTGCCGTCGAACGAAGGGCGTGGCTATGTCCTGCGGCGCATCATGCGCCGTGCCATGCGTCATGCGCATCTTCTTGGCGCGCGCGAGCCTCTGGTGTGGAAGCTGGTTCCCGCGCTCATCCGTGAGATGGGGCGTGCCTATCCGGAGCTTGGCCGCGCCGAGGCGCTCATCACCGAGACCCTGAGGCTCGAGGAGACGCGATTCCGCAAGACGCTCGAGCGCGGCCTCGGTCTTCTGGAGACGGCAACGTCCGATCTTTCCGAGGGTGGCGAACTGGATGGCGAGACCGCCTTCAAGCTCTACGACACCTACGGCTTCCCGCTCGACCTGACCCAGGACGCGCTGCGGGCCCGCGGCATTGCCGTTGATACCGACGGCTTTGCAAGCGCCATGGAACGCCAGAAGGCGGAAGCCCGCGCGGCCTGGTCCGGCTCCGGCGAGGCGGCGACCGATGCGGTCTGGTTCGCCGTCAAGGACCGTTGCGGGGCGACGGATTTCCTGGGCTACGAGACAGAAAAGGCCGAGGGAGTGGTGCTGGCCATCGTGTCCGACGGCAAGGAAGTGGAGACGCTCGCCGAGGGCGACACCGGTCTCGTGATCCTGAACCAGACTCCCTTCTACGGGGAATCGGGTGGCCAGGTCGGCGACACGGGCGTCATGAAGGGCGAGGGCGTCGAGCTTCAGGTCACCGACACCCAGAAGAAGGCGGACGGTCTGTTCGTTCACGAGGTGAAGGTCGTGTCCGGCTCGTTGACGCGCGACGCCGCGCTGGAGCTTGTCGTCGACGGCGCGCGCCGCGGCGCGATCCGCGCGAACCATTCCGCCACCCATCTGGTGCATGAGGCTCTGCGCGAGGTGCTCGGCACCCATGTGGCACAGAAAGGCTCGCTCGTGAGCCCGTCTCGCCTGCGCTTCGACTTCTCTCATCCCAAGCCGATGTCGGAGGAGGAACTGCGCAGGGTCGAGGATCTGGCCAACGAGATCGTCTTGCAGAATTCCGCGGTGGAAACCCGCCTCATGGGCGTCGAGGATGCCATCGAGGAAGGGGCGATGGCGCTGTTCGGCGAGAAGTACGGCGACGAGGTGCGTGTTGTCTCCATGGGTACGGCGCTTGAGGGCGACAAGGCCGGAAAGACCTACTCGCTGGAGCTGTGCGGCGGCACCCATGTCCGGCGTACCGGCGATATCGGCCTGGTGCGCCTCGTGTCCGAGGGAGCCGTCGCGGCCGGCGTCCGACGTGTGGAGGCGCTGACCGGCGCTGCGGCGCGTCATCATCTCACCGAGCAGGACGAGCGCCTGCGCGAGGCCGCGAACGCGCTCAAGGTCGCGCCCGCCGATGTCGCCTCCCGCGTTACGGCGCTCGTGGACGAGCGGCGCAAGCTTGAGCGCGAGCTGGGCGAAATGCGCAAGAAGCTCGCCATGGGCGGCGGTGGCGGCGAAAGTGCCGGGCCGAAGGAGATTGCCGGCGTGAAGCTGTCCGCCCGTGTGGTGGAAGGGCTGAATCCGAAGGATCTCAAGGGCCTTGTGGACGAGGCAAAGACACAGCTGGGGACCGGCATCGTCGTGCTGATCAACAAGGGCGAGGACAACAAGGCCGCCGTGGTCGTCGGCGTGACGCCGGATCTGACAGGCCGCGTGTCCGCGGTCGATCTCGTGCGCATCGCGGCCGACAAGCTCGGTGGCAAGGGCGGCGGCGGTCGTCCCGACATGGCGCAGGCCGGCGGCAGCGACGCAAGCCAGGCGGAAGCGGCGATAGCAGCCGTCGAAGCCGGGCTTGAGAGCGCACTGACGTCCGCGGGAGCCTGATCCCGTGGCGCCGGGTCGTTCGCCTCGTGAGAGCGTGACCGACCCGGCGGACCCGCGCGCCCCCGGAGAAAGACAGTCGGGCACGGGGCATCGCCGGTTCATCCGACTGCGAAAGCGCCTTTACCGCTGGCTCGAGCTCGGGTCCGCCGGTGATCCGGAAGGGCGCTGGGTCGACCGTTTTCTCATTCTTCTCGTTCTTCTCGCGGTGCTTCTCGTCGCCTTGGAGACGGTTCCGTCCTTCTCCGAGTGGGATGGTGTTTTCGATCTGTGCGAGATCGTGATCGGGGCCACGTTCCTTATCGAGTATGTGGCGCGTCTCTGGGTCGCCGATCTGCATCCGCCCTTGCGCCGGTATTCGAAGGCGGGGGCGAGGCTGCGCTACGCACTGCAGCCCTCGGCGATCATAGACCTGTTGGCGGTCATGCCCTTCCTGCTGGCGCTGACGTTCACTGCCGCCGACTTCAAGATCCTCGTCTTCCTCCGCCTCGCCCGGTTCTTCAAGCTGGCGCGTTATTCGCCTGCGCTGCGCTCGCTCACCAATGCGGTCTTCGCCGAGCGGCACGCCATCGGCGCCAGCCTGATCATCATCTTCGGCGTGGTCATGCTGGCTGCGACGGGCATGTATATCGTCGAGCGAGAGGTGCAGCCCGAGGCCCTGGGCACGATCCCGGCGGCGATGTGGTGGGCGCTCACCACGGTGACGACCGTGGGGTATGGCGACGTGGTTCCGGTCACCCCGTCGGGCAAGCTGATCGGCGGTCTGGTCATGTTGCTCGGTTACGGGCTCTTCGCGCTGCCGGTCGGCATCGTCGCCACCGCCTTTGCCCGCGAAATCCATTCCCGGGACTTTGCCGTGACCTGGGGGATGGTGGCGCGCGTGCCATTGTTCCAGGATCTGAAGGCGGCGGAAATCGCCGAGATCGCTAAGCTTCTGAGAGCCCAGTCCGTGTCCAGCGGCGATGTGGTGACACGCAAGGGCGATCCGGCCAGCAGCATGTATTTCATCGCATCCGGTGCGGTCGAGGCGTCGTTCGGGGATACCAGGCTGCGGCTGGAGGAGGGAGCCTTCTTCGGAGAACTCGCCATCCTTGGCGACCGGCGGCGTACCGCCACCGTCACGGCGCTCGCTGATGCGCAGCTTCTCGTGCTCGACACGCACGACCTGCACGCATTGATGAGACGCAAGCCGGCTGTCGCACGCAACATCCTCGAGGAGGTGTCACGCCGCCAGGAGATGTTCGACGGGGATCTGTCGGAAGAGGAAGTGGCCGCGGCGGCCGAGGGGGAATCGGCGGTGGACGTGGCGCTTCGCGAAAACGCCTTTGCGGATCTTACGGCCGCGAATGCTCCGAACCTGTTCACCGGAGCCGGTATCGATCTGCCCGAGACGGGCTCCCAGGACGAGAGCGACGATGACGAGAGCGAAACGGCGGAGGATGATGATGCCTCCGACCGCCCCGATCGCTCCTAAGGCCTCAACGTGGCCCCTGTGGCCTGACAGCCCGCTCTGCCCTTCATGAGTTGCAGCCAACGGCTGTATTCAGTTTGTCAGAGCAGTAAGCGCGCCTGCGCCCACCAGCGTTCCCGCACCGATCCGGGCAACGATTTTGCGCATAGACGGATGAGTTAGACCTGAGCGCAAGCGGTCGGCGAACGTAACCCATAGAGATGTGCTGAGCATCACCAATGCGAGGAAGGTCATGATGATGATGGCGATTTGCGGCCCGGCCGGTTGGGCCGGCTCGATGAACTGTGGAAGAAAGGCGACGAAAAACACGATGTCCTTGGGGTTGAGTGCGGTAACGATGAACGCTTGACGAAATGCCCACCACCGACTTGGCGTGTGCGCCGCCCCATGGTCCGTCTCGTCCCGCTTCACCTTGATGGCGCTGAAGCCGTTTCGCCATAACCCGATCCCCAGCCAGACGAGATAGAGCGCCCCGCCGATCTTGAGGATCGTGAAGAGGGTCGCGGAGGTGGCGAGGATTGTACCCGCGCCGGCAAGGGACACGGTCATCGCTACGAAATCGCCGAGAACGACGCCCGAGATCGCGCCGACCGCGATACTCCGTCCATGGGCGAGTATCTGGGATAGCAGGAGGAGTACGACTGGGCCGGGGATGGCGAGAAGGGCTGACGTGGCAGCGACGAGCGCAAGCCAGATTTCCAGGTCCATGACAGAGACTCCACTTTGCGACGATGGAATATGGCGGGATTTTAAGCAGTATGATCGAGCAATCACGAGTCAAAAGGCCTTTGCAAAGCGTAGCTGAACTACGCTATTGACTGGCATGGACTGGAAAACCATTCCCTCCCTCGCTGCCCTGCGTGCCTTTGAGGCAACGGCGCGGCATGCGACCTATGCAGCGGCTGCGGCCGAGTTGAATGTCACCGATGCCGCGCTGCGCCAGCACGTTCGCACTCTGGAGGCGCGGTTCGGTCGTAGTCTCGTGCGTCGTGCGGGGCGTGGCTTGGCCCTTACCGAGGACGGGGAGCGTCTGGCGGGGGCTCTGGCCGCCGGGTTCGGAACGATCGCCGAAAGCGTAGAGGCGATGGATCGCGCAGGGGAGGCGCGGCCCGTTCGCATCGCTTGCACACCGGCCTTCGCCGAGACGTGGTTGATGCCGCGCCTGCCGGAGTTCTGGAGGCAACATCCCGATGTGCAGATCGACCTCGCCCCATCGCTGCGGAACGTCGACCTTGCAGGCGGAGCCTACGACATGGCGATCCGCTACGGACGGGGAAGTTGGAATTGGCCGAAGGTCCATCGCTTGACATCGGCGGCTTATACGATCGTTGCATCCCCGAACTATGTCGCGTCCATGTCCGCGGACATCTCATCGGCAACGTGGCTATTTGAGGCAGGGCGCACGGAACATGAACGTTGGGCGGCAGGCCGTGGCATTCGTTTCGACGGCCCGGGTCGACGCCATTACCCGACCAATTCTCTCGTACTATCGGCCGCGCGAGCGGGTCATGGGCTGTCAGTGCAGTCATGGGCACTCGTAGAGCGCGATGTTGCGGCTGGCATATTGAAAGTGATCGAGAGAGAGCCTGACGGTGACCTTGCCTACTATCTGCTGATGGCTGCCGAAAGTGAGGCCGCCGTCATATTTGGTAAGTGGTTGGATCGGGAAGGCGCATGCCAAAGTTGTGACGACCCAAGAAATCCTCATCAGGATGACTTGTCATGAGGGAACGCATGAAGCGAACGTCCAGATACAACGCTTGATTGGCAGGTTTGTCCGCATTGTGGACCTGCGAGGTTAAAAGAGCGCTTTTATGGATTCCGTCAAAAGCGGAACCGGCATTCAATTATTTATGAATACACGCTTTAGTCGGGCATGAGTCCCGCCGGCAGGCGCGTGTAAAGCGGATCGCCATACCAGAAGGCGTCGGTCGGACCGATTGCCTTGTCGACCACGTTCCAGCGGCCGTTGGCGTGATAAAGCAGCGCGTAGGTGCGCAGCCCGTCCATGTACTCGGCGGCTTCCTCCAGCGTCGTGCCGGCCGTGTCGATCTGCGCGCCGCCCGGACGCTGGGGATTGACGATCGCGAAGGCCCAAGGCCCGGAAACGCGCAGCCACTCGACCACGAACTGCACGGGCGGCCCGACACGGACTTCGAGCAGCGGGCGGATGCTGTCGAGTACCTCGCTCCGTTCCGCCGTGCCGCGGGCGGGCTCGTGCGCCTGCTGGGCGTGGGCGGCCGGAGCCGATGCAAGGCTTCCGGGCAGGGCAAGCGCAATCGCGCAGACGATTGCGAGAAATGCACTGCGAAGCGATGCCGGCAGTGTCGAAATGGTCGCTTCTGTCATGGACTGTCCCCCTTTTGATGCGTTGACGGGTAACGCTCAAGATCGCATGTCGCCCGCCAAGAAAAAGGCGCCTCGCGGGCGCCTTTTCCGTTTTCGTCAGGGATTTCCGCCTCAGGCGGCCATCGCCTTCTGCAGGTTCTCGTCGATCTTGTCGAGGAAGCCGCTGGTGGTCAGCCACTTCTGGTCCGGGCCGACAAGCAGGGCGAGGTCCTTGGTCATGTGACCGTCTTCCACGGTCTTGATGCAGACCTGCTCGAGCGTGTCGGCGAACTTCGCCAGATCGGCGTTGTCATCCAGCTTGGCGCGATGGGCGAGGCCACGGGTCCAGGCGAAGATCGAGGCGATCGGGTTGGTCGAGGTATCCTCGCCGCGCTGGTGCTGGCGGTAGTGACGCGTGACCGTGCCGTGCGCGGCCTCGGCTTCGACGGTCTTGCCGTCCGGGCTCATCAGAACCGAGGTCATCAGGCCGAGCGAGCCAAAGCCCTGGGCGACGGTGTCGGACTGGACGTCGCCGTCGTAGTTCTTGCAGGCCCAGACGTAGCCACCGGACCACTTGAGCGCGGAGGCGACCATGTCGTCGATCAGGCGGTGCTCGTAGGTGATGCCCTTGGCCTCGAAGTCGGACTTGAACTCGGCCTCGTAGACCTCCTGGAACAGGTCCTTGAAGCGGCCGTCATAGGCCTTGAGGATCGTGTTCTTGGTGGAGAGGTAGCACGGCACGCCGCGCGCGAGCGCATAGTTCATCGAGGCGCGGGCGAAGTCGCGGATCGAATCGTCGAGGTTGTACATGGCCATGGCAACGCCGGAGGAGGGAGCGTCGAACACCTCGTGCTCGATCTCGGTGCCGTCCTCGCCGACGAACTTGACGGTCAGCTTTCCCTTGCCGGGGAACTTGAAGTCCGTCGCGCGGTACTGGTCGCCGAAGGCATGACGGCCGACGATGATCGGCTGCGTCCAGCCCGGCACGAGGCGCGGAACGTTGGAAATGATGATCGGCTCGCGGAAGATCACGCCGCCGAGGATGTTGCGGATCGTGCCGTTGGGCGAACGCCACATCTTCTTCAGGCCGAATTCCTCGACGCGGGCCTCGTCCGGGGTGATGGTCGCGCACTTGACGCCGACACCATACTCCTTGATCGCGTTGGCCGCATCGACGGTGATCTGGTCGTCGGTCTCGTCGCGCTTCTCGATGCCCAGGTCGAAATACTTCAGCTCGAGGTCGAGATAGGGATGGATCAGCTTGTCCTTGATGAACTGCCAGATGATCCGAGTCATCTCGTCGCCGTCGAGCTCGACAACCGGGTTGGCAACCTTAATCTTCGCCATGTGCTGGTGACCTCGCGTCTTGGGGGTGGCGTGTGCGCCTGATGCGCCCGATTTCCGCTCATTCGGCCGGCCGGCCTCGTTGCCGCCGGCAATGGTCGCGCGGCCCCTATAGCAAAGGGGCGGCAAAACGCAAAGCAGGCCTTTCGTTCTGTCTCGGGAATGCAAGCTCCGGGCGCAGATGGCTTGCCACATATCGCAATTCGTCGCATACCGTACCTGTCAAGTTTTCGGATAGGAGTCAGCCATGACCGCGGTCGTTCGCGCAGCGTGCCAAGACTCGGGCACATATTCCGGCGCCGGATGGATGTCGGGCGCCCGCGCATGGCTTGTCCGTTTTCTCGGACTTCTGGTGCTGTTGGCCCCCGTGTCCGTGCAGGCGAGCGATGATGGCAGGCCGGTTCTGACGGTTCGTGAAACCGTTGACGGGGAACCCGTTACCTTTACTCGCGCCCAGCTGACGGCCCTGGGTATCCACCGTATCGAAACGGACACTCCCTGGACCGACAAGGTAACGACCTTCGAAGGGCCGCTGTTGCGTGACGTCCTGGAAAAGGCGGACGTGGACGGCGCGCATATCGAGGCCGTGGCGCTCAACGACTACAGGGTCGAAATTCCGGTTTCCGATTCGCGCGAGACGGACATGATCCTCGCCATGAAGGTGGACGGGAAGACGATCGGCGTTCGCGAGCGCGGTCCGCTCTGGGTGATCTATCCTTGGGGCGTGCGCGAGGATCTGCGCACGGAACTCTATTATTCGCGCGCAATCTGGCAGCTTCGCGAGTTGATCCTGCGCCGCTGAGGCCAACTATCTTGACGGGGCTGACGGGTCCCGCCCCCGCCTGCTATCCTTGCGCGAGCGCGTGCACTCCCGTGACGCGCGAGAAGCGACGGCGCTCTTGCGATGCGCCTTGCGAGCGGATGTGATCTTCATGGATTTCGGCACGCGATGGGTGAGAACGCTCTATGTGCTTTTGCTGGTTGGCGTCACGATCATCACCGGCTCGCTGTTCTTCGTTCTCTCCATCCTCAACCGTCAGAACAACGATGACCGGTCCGAGTACCGCCAGAGCCTGATCTGGTACACGGCCCAGCTGGTGGTCGAGTATCAGGATCTGTTGCAGGCCTTCGACACCTTCCTGGTTCACGAGGGCAAGGAAGAATACGCGGCCGAGGTCAACGCGCGTTTCGATATTCTCTGGAGCCGTGCGATCCGCCTCGACGAGGGCGAGGCCGGCGCGGCGCTCATCGATGTGGGCGACTCGGGAAATCTCATGAAAGCGCTGACGGCGGCGCTTCGCAGCGCGGACAAGCGGCTCGCCAGCGCAATGGACGGCGATCTGTCCCTGGCCAGGGACATCCGCGACAGCTTCACCAGGCTCCAGCCGCTGCTGGATTCCTTTCGCTCAGCCGTTTACCGGCTCCAGCTCGAGGCGGCCACGCGACAGCGCGAGGAGTTGCGGCAGACGGTCAATCTGGTCCTTTTCCTCATCATCGGCCTGTTGGTCACCGGCTTCGCCATGGGGGGGCTGCTGCTGCGCGAACGCCATCAGCTCATGCGGCTGGGCGAACACCTGGAGCGACGGGTAATCGAGAGAACCGGCGAGTTGGGTCGTGCCAATGCTGAACTGCGGGCGGCCAACGAGCGACTCAGCCAGTTCAACAATCTCGCATCCCACGATCTCAAGGAACCTGTCCGCAAGATCGGCGTTTTCGCGGACCTGCTCGCGGAGGGGATGGAGAAGGACGACCGCGAGATGGTCGACTATGCCGCCGGCGTGATGCGTGCCTCGGCCGGACGGGCGCGCACGCTGATCTCGAACCTTCTCACATACTCGGCCGCCTCGGAGCGCCCCCTTGAGTCGGAGACCGTCGAGCTTGGCGAGCTGGTCGGTCGCGTGACCGACAGCCTGTCCGAGCTCATTCGCGAAAGTGGTGCGGAGATCTCGATCGAGGCGCCCGAGACATGGTTTTACGGCGATGCCGTGTTTCTCGAGCAGCTGTTCCAGAACCTGATCGGCAATGCGGTCAAGTTCAGTCATCCCGAGCGCGCGCCGCAGGTGCGTATCACAGTCGAGACCGACGAGGCGGACCGGCCGTTGCGTGTTCACGTCAGCGACAACGGCATCGGCTTCGACATGCGGCACAAGGGGCTGGTGTTCGAGCCGTTCCGCCGGCTGCATTCGCGTGAAAGATATGCCGGCACGGGCATGGGACTTGCCATTTGCGCCGCGATCTCGCGACGGCACGGCTGGGAACTGGATGCCACCAGCGTGCCCGGCGAAGGGTCGCGCTTCACGGTGGATTTCGCCCCCGACCTGCCGTCGGAGCGGTCCGAGGACCGTCCGGCGGCGGAATAGGGAAATCGCGCGGGCGCCTCAGGCGGACCCGAGGCGACGGGCTGCCAGGGCGATGGCAATGTAGCTCCAGCCGTTCATGAGCACGGCAACGCCGCCCATGAGACCGAGCACCCACTGGGCCGAGCTGGGGAACTCGAACCAGATGCAGAGACCGGCGAGGAGCGAGATGGCGCCGGCAAGTGCCAGCCAGCCCCAGCCGTCGTGCGGGCGGACCTTGAAGGCGAGCAGCAACTGCGTCACGCCCTGGGCAAGCAGGATGCCGGCGATGACCAGCGTCAGCGTGAAGGCTCCGACGGCCGGATTGATGTAAATGGTCACGCCGCCGATCAGCGCGATGACGCCGGTGGCGATGTTCCACAGAAAGCCGCTCCACTCCTTCACCGAGAAGGAATGCCAGATCTGCAGCACGCCGCCCACGGTGAAGACGAGGGCGATGACCAGGGTGACGGCGATGGAGCTTGCCAGCGGCAGGGCGATCATGGCGGTGCCGCCGATCACGAGTGCGATGCCGAGCAGAAGGAACCAGATCCACTTTGCGCGAACTGTCTCGGTGATCGACACGGGCGGCTGGGCCGGGGCGGGGTGGGAAGACATGTCTTGATCCGATCTTTTTCCGGTGAAAACACTGCGTCGGGCGGGGTGGTACGCCGACCTGCACCCTCGACCACAAGACGTAACGAAACCTTACCGCACGCGCACCGACTTGGGGGAGAGGCGGTACAGGGGCTCGTTGCACTGGAAAAGCGTCTCGGCTTGGGGTATCTGCGCGCCATGACACGCAACGCCCATATCGATCCTGCGGCAACGGGACTTTCCCTGACCGCGCCCTGCGTCATCCTGTGCGAGCCGCAGCTTGGCGAGAACATCGGCACGGCCGCCCGCGCCATGGCGAACTTCGGCCTGAGCGATCTGCGTCTGGTCAATCCGCGCGATGGCTGGCCGAGCGAAAAGGCGCGCGCGGCCGCGAGCCGTGCCGACCATGTGATCGACGGGGTGCAGGTGTTCGACAGCGTCGAGGCGGCGATCGCGGATCTGTCGTTCGTCTTTGCGACTACGGCGCGCTCGCGCGAGGTGGCAAAGCCCGTGCGCGGTCCGGACGAGGCGGCCGCGACGACGACCCGGCTCGGTGCCGAAGGTGCGAAGGTCGGTTACCTCTTCGGGCGCGAGCGTTGGGGGCTCAACAACGACGAGGTGGCGCTGGCCGACGAAATCGTCACGCTGCCGGTAGACCCGGATTTTGCCTCGCTCAATATTGCCCAGGCGGTTCTCGTCTGTTCCTATGAGTGGCGGGTGAAGGCCAACGGAGGTGCGCTGCCCTTCCGGCTCGACGAAGAGGCGAATCCGCCCGCGAGCAAGGACGACCTGCAGCGGCTCTTCGATCATTTCGAAGGCGCGCTCGATGCCGTGAACTTCTTCCGCCCGCCGGAAAAGCGCCCCTCCATGGTGCGCAACCTGCGAAACATCCTGCAAAAAGCCGCATTGACGGATCAGGAAGTGAAGACCTTGCGCGGTGTGATCGCAGCGCTTGAAGGACGCAAGACGCGACCGCATTCCGGCTCTGGCGAGAGCGGAAAAGGCTGAGGCGGGAAGGACCTCTCCCGCCGCGTTCAGCGCACGGGGGTGAGGAATGAGCGAGACACGAACCCTGGCCGGAAGGGCGCTCCATGCGGGCGACGCACCGGTCCTTGTGTTCGACAGCGGTGTTGGCGGGGTGTCGGTCGCGCGCGCGATCCGCGCCGCGCTTCCCGGTCTTCCCATTCTCTACTACGCCGACCTTGCCGCCTTTCCCTATGGTGACTGGGATCCGGCCGCGCTGACGCATCACTGTGTCGGGCTCGTTCGCGAGCTTGTCGCGACTCATTGCCCGCGTGCCCTCGTCATTGCCTGCAATACAGCCTCGACGCTGATCCTGCCGCCGCTTCGTGCGGTTCTCGACATCCCCGTGGTGGGGACGGTGCCGGCGATCAAGCCGGCCGCGCAACTGACCCGGTCCGGTGTCGTCGCCGTGCTTGCAACGCCGGGCACCGTCCGCAGGGAATATACCTTCGACCTGATCGAGCGCTTCGCGTCGGAGGTTGCCGTCACCCTCGTCGGCTCGAGGGGGCTTGCCCGCCTTGCCGAGGAGCGGCTCCGGGGAGGCGTGGTTTCCCGCGAGGCGCTCCTGGCCGAAATCCGTCCCTGCTTCGTGGAGAAGGCCGGTCGGCGCACCGACGTCGTGGTGCTGGCCTGCACGCACTACCCTCTGTTGCTGCCCGAACTGCGCGAGGTCGCGCCCTGGCCGGTGACCTGGATCGATCCGGCTCCGGCCATCGCGCGACGCCTTGCGGATGTGCTCGACCTCGTGCCGGGGGGCTCGCAGGCGGAAATTTCCGGCCCAGCGGCGCCCGAGCGCGACCGCATCCTGTGCAGCAACGACACGGACCTGTCACATCTGCTGGCTTTGATCGGCGAAAGCCCGGAAACATGCGATGCGGGGCTTGCACGGCATGTTTGACAGCGGCCGGCCTTTCGGCTAGTTCTCGCGCGCTTGGCGGGCCATGGCGGCCCGCTTTCGCATTTGCACACCCGTGGACATCCGCGCCGGCGCTGTTTGGCCGGAAGTCCTGTCGCCTGTAAGCCTCCGGGCCGTCAGGAAAGGAGGGCGTGTTTCCTTTGAAAGACCAGAAAACGCGAAGGAACCGCGCATGTCGAAGCGCCATAGCGTAAAGTACAAACTCGATCGCCGTATGGGCGAGAACGTCTGGGGCCGTCCGAAGTCCCCGGCCAACCGCCGTGAGTACGGCCCGGGCCAGCACGGCCAGCGCCGCAAGGGCAAGCTCTCCGACTTCGGCGTGCAGCTTCGTGCCAAGCAGAAGCTCAAGGGCTACTACGGCAACATCTCCGAGAAGCAGTTCCACAAGATCTACGTGGAAGCCTCGCGGATGAAGGGCGACACCTCGGAGAACCTCATCGGTCTCCTGGAGCGCCGTCTCGACGCGGTCGTGTACCGCGCCAAGTTCGTGCCGACCGTGTTCGCCGCGCGCCAGTTCATCAACCACGGCCACGTCAAGGTCAACGGCCGCCGGGTCAACATCTGCAGCTACCGCTGCAAGCCGGGCGACGTGATCGAGGTCCGCGAGAAGTCGCGCCAGCTCGCGATCGTCATCGAGGCAACCCAGCTCGCCGAGCGTGACGTGCCGGACTATGTCGTTGCCGACCACAACAAGATGACCGCGACGTTCCAGCGCGTTCCGGCGCTCGGCGACGTTCCGTACCCGGTCCAGATGGAGCCGAACCTGATCGTCGAGTTCTACTCGCGCTGATCCGGCTCTCCGGTCCGAAATCGAAAGGGGCGCTCCTTCGGGGCGCCCCTTTTTCTTTGTCGGCATACGCTCTCCCGCCATGGAACACCGGTTGCCCTTTTCATATTCCGCTCGCAGAATATGATTTGGGGGACAGATCGGGAGGAAGGAACATGTCGACGTCACACGACGAAAACAGGGACAGGCTCTCGCGCAGGCGCTTCCTGTCGGGAGGGCTTGCCGCGGGCGCGGGCGCGCGGCTTGCCTCGCCCGCCATCCTGCGTGGCTTGGTTGGAGGGGCCGCCGGGACCGGGTTGCTGTCCGGTGCGGTGCGGGCACAGGGCGATCCCGCTGCCCACCGCTTCCTGCTCGGAACCACGGAAATCGTGGTGCTGACGGATGGCGGCCTGTCGCTTCCAGCTTCCACGGTCGCGAACAATGTTCCGGAAGAGGAGCGTTCCGCCTTCCTCGCGGCTGCGGGCCATGACACCGCCACGCGCGCGAGCGCCCTCAACGTGACGCTGATCCGCAAGGACGACAATCTCGTACTCGTGGACACGGGGGCGGGCATGAACTTCTTTCAGGACGCCGGCCGGCTTGCCGACAGTTTCGAGACGGCGGGGATCGATCGCGAGGCCGTCACGCATGTGGCTCTGACCCATGGCCACCCCGATCATGTGTGGGGAGTCGTCGATGACTTCGACGAGAGCGAGCGGTTTCCCAATGCGCGGTACGTCATGGGCGCGCGTGAATGGGATTTCTGGAATGCGGAGGACTTCCTGTCGACCCAGCCCGAAATCCTGCACTCCTTCGCGCTCGGCGCGCAGCGCAATCTCGGGGCCGTGGCGGACAAGACGACACGCGTGAACGCGGACCACACGGTGATTCCCGGGGTGACCATGATCGATACGCCGGGGCACACGCCCGGGCACATGTCGGTACTGGTCGAGGACGGGGGCGGCCAGCTTCTCGTCACCGGCGATGCGCTCACGCATCCCGCCGTTTCCTTCGAGCGCCCGGATTGGCAACCCTCCACCGACCAGCTTCCCGAGGTCGCGGCCGCGACCCGGCGCCAACTGCTCGACCGGGCGGCCACCGACGGTCTTCTGCTGGTCGGTTATCATCTCCCCTGGCCAGGCGTTGGACGTGTGGAGACAAAGGGGGCTGCCTGGCGCTACGTTGCCGAAGTCTAGGATTTGGCCCCACGGGCCGACGCGTTGATCGCATGCCGGTGTCCATTGTCCCGGGGGTGTGCTACCCGTCCAACAACGTCCCCCACGTTGGTCCGGCACCGGCATGAAAATCAGCACGATCACGAACGCGGCCTACGGCATCACGGTGGTCCTCACGGCCCTTGCGGGAACCGCGTTCATCCTTTCCAACCGGATGGCAAGCGAGGAGCGGCAGGCGGTCGAGATCCGCATGGCGCTCGAGGACCTTGGCGCACAGGTCGAGACCGACGCGGAACTTCGGACCGACGAGGCGCGCTTGTTCGTCATGCGCGGGGATCCGGCGCATCTTTCCGTTTTCGAGCGCGTCACCGAGGAAGAGCACCGTCTGGAAGCGCTGGCGCATCGCCTTGGAACCCTGGGCGGAACGGAGGATGAGAAGGCGCTCCTCGAGGGGGTCGCGGTTCTGGCCGACCAGCTGGAGGAGATCGAGACCCAGGCTATCGAGGCCTATCGCTCCGGCGAGCGGGAAGCCGCCCGCGCAACACTGTTCGGGGACGCGCATTACACCTTGCACCTGAAGCTGTTGGGTGAGATCGGGCGCCTTCGCAAGGTGATCGACACCCGTACCGGGCTTGAACTGCAGCGTGCGCAGATGTGGAGCGACTGGCTCGGGCTGACCGCCCGCATCCTGCTGGGCGTGACGGCGGCGGTGTTTCTCGCGGTGCTTTACTTCGTGCTGCGTCGGCGCGTGTCCCTGCCGCTGACGCGCATGGCGGGCGTGGTCAAGCGCCTTGCCCGGCAGGATTTCGAAGTGGAGGTGCCTGACGATCCCCGGCATGACGAGATCGGCGAACTCACGTCGGCGATCCGCGTGTTTCGCGAGAACGGGCTGGAGCGCGAACGGCTCGACGCTGAGCGAAGGCGCGACCTGAAGATGAAGAACCTCATCCTGCAGCTGATGTACAGGATGCAGGCCTGCCAGACCGTCGAAGAGGTTGCCAATGTCGTGGCAAGGTTCTGTCCGCAGATCTTTCCCGAGCTCGGCGGAGCCTTCTTCATCCGCGATGATCCCAGGACGTCCCTGCGTGCCGTTGCCTCCTGGGACTGGCCCGAATGGGCCTCGACACGGTTCGAGCAGGATCAGTGCTGGGGACTGCGGCGCGGCAGGGTCCATCAAAGCCTGAGAGGGAATGCGGACGTCCGCTGCAACCATCTGCCGGTGGAAGAGGGCATTTCGACCTTTTGCGTGCCTCTCAATGCGCATGGCGACACGATCGGTCTTCTGTCTTTCGTTTCGCTGTCGGCGGATGTCTCCACGCCCGAGGATGACCGGGCCTATCTGGGCATGATTGCCGAGAATGTGGCTCTGGCTACGGCGAACCTGCGGCTGCGGGAGCGGCTGACGCATCTGGCGGTGCGCGATCCTTTGACGGGGCTGATGAACAGGCGCGCGCTTGACGAGGCGCTTGCATCCGCCGCGCTCGAGGAGCCCGAGCCGGATCTTACGTGCCTCGTTGTCGATATCGACCACTTCAAGCACTTCAACGATGAATTCGGCCACGATGCGGGAGACGCCGTGCTGGAAACCTTCGCGACCGTTCTGACGGATGCGGTGGGAACGCGCGGACGTTGCTACAGGTTCGGCGGCGAGGAGTTCGCCGTCCTCCTTCAGGATGCTTCCAGTGAGACGGCCCGGCAGGTTGCCGACCTCGTGCGGACCCGTGCCGCCACGGCCAGGCTGGAACACGCGGGGCGCATCCTCGGGTCGATCACCGTGTCGGTCGGCATCGCCGACAACCGCGATGGCCGGAAGGTCTCGACGGTGCGAACGCGTGCGGATCTGGCGCTTCTGCGGGCCAAGGAGACGGGGCGCAACGTCACCGTCTACGAGGACATCGGCGTCGAGAAGGTCTGAAGCCGCTCCGTCGGCTCCCCCCGAGACGAGGGCCGGGTTTTCTCTTGGCCTGAGGCGGCGACACCGGTATGTCAGGGGCCAAGGCACCAGCGCAGCCAAGAGACATTGCCATCATGACCGACTTTCCCGACGATCCGCTGGACGACCTGCCGGCGCTTTTCCGCAACGCCCCGTCCTCGGTCAGCTTCAAGAAGCTTCGCAAGCGGTTGTTGCGTCAGGTGCGCGAGACGATCACCGCCAACGCGATGATCGAGGCGAGCGGCGAACGGCCCAGGTGGCTGGTCTGCCTGTCCGGCGGCAAGGACAGTTACACACTACTCGCCGTCCTCATGGACCTGAAGTGGCGCGGCCTTCTGCCCGTCGATCTTCTTGCCTGCAACCTCGACCAGGCACAGCCGGGCTTCCCGGCGCATATCCTGCCGGAGTTTTTCGAGAGCAACGGAATTGCCCACCGGATCGTGCGTGAGGACACCTACTCCATCGTCACGGAGAAGATCCCGGCGGGAAAGACCTATTGCTCCTTGTGTTCGCGCCTGCGCCGGGGGCTGCTCTACCGTACCGCGCGGGAGGAGGGGTGCCAGGCCATCGTTCTCGGCCATCACCGCGAAGACGCGCTCGAGACGATGTTCATGAACCTCTTTCATGGCGGGCGCCTTGCCTCCATGCCGCCGAAGCTCGTCAACGACGAGGGCGACCTGATGGTCCTGCGCCCGCTCATTGGCTGCGCGGAGGATGACATTGCCCGCTTCGCCAAGGCGCTCGAGTTCCCCATCATTCCCTGCGATCTCTGCGGCAGTCAGGACGGGCTTCAGCGGGCCGAGGTCAAGAAGCTGCTGCAGGGTTGGGAGCGGGACAATCCGGGCCGCCTTTCCGTCATGGCGCGCGCCTTGTCGAATGTCCGTCCATCGCATCTGCACGACCAGCGCGTTTTCGACTTCGCGGGTCTCGCGCCCGAAGGCGCCGCCACGCCGGCCGACGCGCGCGAGGAACCGGAGGCCTGCGGCGCCGGTCTTGCCATGACGGCACGCCTTTTCGCCGCCGAATAACGGCTCCCTACAATCGAGACACGATCCGGCCGGGGAGGGGCTCTTCCCCGGCTTTCCGTTTCCGTCCGCCCCCGACCGTCCAGGCGGCCCTTTCCTGTCAGGCTTTCTCCCATGACCAAGACGCGCTCCTGCGGCATCGATTTCGGTACCTCCAATTCCACGGCGGCCCTTCCCGCGGAGGAGGGGCAGGCGCGCCTGCTTCCGCTGGAAGGCGACAGCGTGGTGTTGCCGAGCGCGTTGTTCTTCTCTTTCGAGGAAGGCAGGGTGCGGTATGGCCGCGAGGCGGTCGGAAGTTACGTGGAGGGCGTCGAGGGGCGGCTCATGCGGGCGCTGAAGAGCGTTCTGGGGTCAAGCACCATGAACGAGAAGACCATGATCCGCGCGCAGCGCTGGTCGTTCTCCGAGATTATCGGGCTGTTCCTGACCCAGGTGAAGCATCGTGCCGAAGAGGCGGCGGAACACGAGCTGTCGCAGGTGGTGCTCGGCAGGCCGGTGCATTTCGTCGACAACAATCCTCAGGCCGACGCGCGCGCCCAGGACGAACTCGAGGCCATCGCCCGGGCGTCCGGATTTTCCGAGATCGCGTTCCAGTACGAGCCGATTGCCGCGGCCCTCGACTATGAGCGTGGCGTGGAGGGGGAGGAACTTGCCGCGATCATCGATCTTGGCGGCGGTACCTCGGACTTTGCCATCGTGCGCGTATCGCCCGAAGGGCGAAACCGTGCCGATCGCCGCGACGACATTCTCGCAAGCACCGGTGTTCACATTGGCGGTACGGATTTCGACCGCCTGCTCAGCCTTGCAACGGTGATGCGGGAACTCGGCTACGGAACACCTTCGCGCGATCCGCGCCGCGACCTGCCGAACTGGGCGTTTTTCGAACTGGCGACCTGGCATCGCATCAACTTCCTCTATGCGCCGCAGGTCGAGCCCCGGCTGCGCGAGTTGCGTCAGGACGCGGCACGGCCCGAACTCGTCGAGCGGCTCATGGACATCGTGGACGAACGCCTGGGCCATGCGCTGGCGGCCGCCGTGGAGGGCGTGAAGATCGATCTGTCGGAGACGGAACGGGCGCGGCTACGGTTTGCCCTGCGCGGCGCGCCGCTCGATCTGGAAGTGGAGCGGCAGGCATTCGAGGGAGCGATCGGTCAGGCCGTTTCCGGCGTCGAGGGCGCGCTCGAGGAGTGCCGTGCTCAGGCAGGGATCGAAGCGCGGGATATCTCGTCGGTGTTTCTCACCGGCGGCTCCGCGTCGATTCCCTTCGTGCGCAATCGGCTTACGGCGCTGATGCCGCAGGCGCGGGTCGTGCAGGGCGACGTTTTCGGGAGTGTGGGAACGGGTCTGGCGCTCGATGCTGCGCGCAAGTTCGGCGCCGCCTGACCCGACGCAGGCAAGGCTCCTTCGGCCATGGTCCGCACCGAGTGCCGGGCGGGTCAGGAGCCCTTGTTGAAGCTGGCCAGACCCGTGTCGCTACCGGCCGGCCGGTTGCGAACGAGGATAACGAGCGCGGAACTCGCGTCCTTGGCATCTGCGCTGGCCACGCCGCCGTGGGAGCGGCAGACATCCGCGTCGCTGATGCCGTTGACCGGTGCGAAAACCATCAGGTTGGCGCAGGAAATGCGACGAAGGCCCGCGTCCGTTTCGCCGGCGAAGCCGGACAGTCCGACGCACAGGGTCAGTGCGAAACCGATGCCGAGCAGTTTTGCGATACGCATGGCGTCCAGCCCTCCCGATGCCAGGTGTCCCGCGAACGATCAATGCCCGCGAGGGACAAAGGCGCAAACCCGGTGGCCTGCTATGGCCAGCGCGCTTCGGACCCGTTCGGCTTCCGCCGCTCTGTTTCGCCCCCGTCCTCCCGGGTGACGTAACACTGCAACGATGATCGAAGCCTGAAACAGGCGTTCAGGTATCGTTCATCTTAGGGCGATTCGGAAAAATTTGCCCAGTACTGAAATATTGCAAAATGAAAGGGCGAATCCACTTGGATCCGCCCCTCCGTTAACCGTTTGTTAACTTATTCGTCAGGCCGACTGCCGGGTCTCGATGCCCTTGTCGGTGAAGTGCTGCTGCAGTTCCTGGTTCTGGAACATCTCGCGGACGATGTCGCAGCCGCCGACGAACTCACCCTTCACATAGAGCTGGGGAATGGTCGGCCAGTCGGAGAATTCCTTGATTCCCTGGCGCAGATCGTCGTCCTCGAGCACGTTGATGCCCTTGTAGGGCACGCCGATGTAGTCAAGAATCTGAACGACCTGCCCCGAGAACCCGCACTGCGGGAAAGCCGGCGTGCCCTTCATGAAGACGACGACCTCGTTGCTGTCGACTTCGTTCCTGATCCAGTCCTGAATGCTCATGGTCTGTCCTTTCGTTCCGCCGGGTCCAAGGTCCGGCGTTTCGTTCCTGCCTCGGACGGCCGTTCAGTCCGGCGCGTTCGTCTGCAGTGCGAGGGCATGAAGATCGCCGCCCATGTTGCCCTTGAGGGCCTGGTAGACGAGCTGGTGCTGCTGTACACGCGTCTTGCCGCGAAAGGCCTCGGAGACAACGACGGCGGCGTAGTGGTCGCCGTCGCCCGCAAGATCACGGATCTCCACCCTTGCGTCGGGAAGAGCCTCCTTGATGAGCGCCTCGATCTCGCGCGCCTGCATTGCCATGTGGTCGTCCTTCGTGCCCAGCCGGCGGGCAGTCCCGCCAGTCTCCTCTTCCAGGCGCTCAGCGCGCCCCGTTCATGTAGTCCGGGAACCAAGTCTCATGGCTCTCGGCAAGCTTTGCAACGGATATGGTGAGAATGTCCTCAACCGTCAAATCGCTTCCGCCGACATGGCCGATCTCGACGATCTCGAGGCCGGCATCGATGGCATCCTCGACGACCCGTCCGGCGCGCTCGGCATCGATGGTGAGCACATAGCGGCCCTGGTCCTCGCCGAAGAGCGCGGCATGGGCGGGGCCGGACACCTTCACGCGCGCACCCGTGCCGCCGGCGATCGCCATCTCCGCCAGCGCGACCGCGAGGCCGCCGCTGGAAACGTCGTGCACGCCGGTGACGCGGCCCGCGCGGATGAGGTCGCGCACGAAATCGCCGCGCCTGCGCTCCGCATCCAGGTCGACCGGTGGGGGCGCGCCTTCCTCGCGGCCCAGGATGTCGCGCAGATAGGCACTCTGGCCCAGGTGGGTGCCGTGACCGCCGACGACCACGATGACGTCGCCCTCATTGGCGAAGGCAGCGCCCGCGCGTCTGGTTACGTCGTCGAGCAGCCCGACACCGCCGATCGCGGGCGTCGGCAGGATCGCCTCGCCGCTGGTCTCGTTGTAGAGCGAGACGTTGCCCGAGACGATCGGGAAATCGAGCGCGCGACAGGCCTCGCCGATGCCCTTGATGGCTCCCACGAGCTGGCCCATGCTCTCGGGCTTCTCGGGGTTGCCGAAGTTGAGGTTGTCGGTCGCCGCGAGTGGGTCGGCACCGGTGGCGGTGATGTTGCGCCAGCATTCGGCGACTGCCTGCTTGCCGCCCTCGAAGGGATCCGCCTCCACGTAGCGCGGGGTCACGTCGACGGCGAAGGCGAGGCCCTTGCCCTTGTCGCCGACGCGGATGAGGCCGGCATCGCCGCCCGGGCGCGCGATGGTGTTGCCCTGGACGAGCGTGTCGTACTGCTCCCAGACCCAGCGCCGGGAGGCGCCATTGGCGTTTCCGACCAGCGTGAGCAGTGCGGCCGCGTAGTCGTCCGGTTCGGCAATGCCCGAGGCAGGCAGAACCGGCTTGCGCGGCGTCTCTGCCCAGGGGCGGTCGTATTCCGGGGCCTCGTCGCCGAGTTCCTTGATCGGCAGGTCGGCGACGGTCTCGCCCTGGTGCTTGACGATGAAGCGCAGCGTGTCGGTTGTCACGCCCACGATGGCGAAGTCGAGGCCCCACTTGGTGAAGATCGCCTCGGCCTCGGCCTCCTTCTCGGGACGCAGGACCATCAGCATGCGCTCCTGGCTTTCGGAGAGCATCATTTCGTAGGCCGTCATGCGCTCCTCGCGCACCGGAACCCTGTCGAGATCGAGCTCGATGCCGAGATTGCCCTTGGCGCCCATTTCCACCGCCGAGCAGGTGAGGCCGGCCGCGCCCATGTCCTGGATGGCGATCACCGCGCCGGTGGTCATCAGTTCCAGGCAGGCCTCGAGCAGGCACTTCTCGGTGAAGGGGTCGCCGACCTGAACGGTCGGACGCTTTTCCTCGATGGTCTCGTCGAACTCGGCCGAGGCCATGGTGGCGCCGCCGACGCCGTCACGACCGGTCTTGGCACCGAGGTAGACGACCGGCAGGCCGACGCCTTCCGCCTTGGACAGGAAGATCCCGTCCGTGCGCGCGATTCCGGCGGCGAAGGCGTTCACGAGACAGTTGCCGTTGTAGCGGGAATGGAACTCGACCTCGCCTCCGACCGTTGGGACACCGAAGGAGTTGCCGTAGCCGCCCACGCCGGCCACCACGCCGGACACCAGATGCTTCGTGCGCGGATGCTCGGGATCGCCGAACCGGAGGGCGTTCATGGCCGCGACCGGCCGTGCGCCCATCGTGAACACGTCACGCAGGATGCCGCCGACACCCGTCGCCGCGCCCTGATAGGGTTCGATGTAGGAGGGGTGGTTATGGCTTTCCATCTTGAAGACAACGCATTCGCCGTCGCCGATGTCGACGACGCCGGCGTTTTCGCCCGGCCCCTGAAGCACGCGCTCGCCGGTGGTCGGCAGCGTCTTGAGCCACTTCTTGGAGGACTTGTAGGAGCAGTGCTCGTTCCACATGGCCGAGAAGATGCCAAGCTCCGTGAAGGTCGGCGTCCGCCCGATCAGCGCCAGAATGCGCTCGTACTCGTCGGGCTTGAGGCCATGGGCCTCGATCAGCTCGGGTGTGATCGCGATGTCGTTGGGGATCATGTGCGGTTCTGACCTTGGCAGCGAAAGATGCGCCCGTGTAGCAAACCGGGGCCGCAAAGGGAATTGCAGACATTGGGCGGACGGTTGTTCCGTACGCATGGCAGCAGCGCGTGGGGGCATCCGGTCCCCCGCCACAACAGGAAAAACGCGATGGCACATGACCAGACCCCGAGCGAAAAGCGGCATCTGCTTCTGGTCCTGAACGGAAAGGCGGCACCGCGAGAGGATGTGCGGGCGGCGGTGGAAGCCGTGCGGGGCGCGGGTCATACGCTCGAGGTGCGCGTGACCTACGATGGAGACGATGCGGGGCGCTTCGCGCGCGAGGCCGTGGAAAGCGAGGACGCGCGTCCCGGGGTGATCGTCGCCGGCGGTGGCGACGGGACCATCAACCAGGTCATCGCCTCGGCTCTCGAGACCCGGCCCGAGACGGACTGTGCCTTCGGCGCGCTGCCGCTGGGCACGGCCAATGATTTCGCCACCGGCATGGGGCTTCCGGTGGACGATGTCCGCGCCGCACTCATGCTGTGCGCCACCGGAACGCCTCGCCCTATCGATGCGGGGCGCATCAACGGGCGCATCTTCGTGAATGTGGCGAGCGCCGGATCGGTGACCCGGATCACGCGGGAGACGGATCCGCGTGCAAAGGAGCTTCTGGGCGGTGCCGCCTACCTGATCGCCGGCGCCAGCCGGCTTGGGGATCTCGTGCCCTCCCGCGCCCGGATCGAGGGCGACGGGTTTTCCTTCGACGATGAATTCGTGGCGCTCGCCGTCGGCAACGGGCGTCTCGCTGGCGGCGGAGTGCCGCTTTGCGCCAATGCGCGCTACGACGACGGAGAACTGGATCTCGCGTTGTTCCCGAGGCCCGACGCCGATCACATGCTGTCGCTTCTCTCGGGTCTCTTGAGCGAGGGGGAGGGGACGCTGGACGGGTATGCCCGGACCCATCGCTTCACGCGGCTGGTGGTCGATGCGGAGGACGAACTGGCGGTGAACCTCGATGGCGAGCCCATGTCGGCCAGGCGTCTCGAGGTGGAGGTGATGCCGAAGGCGTTGCGCTTCGTCACCGGTGCGTGAGGCCCGCGAACGGCGTGTCAGCGACGCGTCAGGATGTTCGGCTCTTCCATGGCGTAGACGATCTCGCTGACCTCCTCGAGCCGCGCCGAGATCGCGGCGCGGGCGTCATGAAGGCCGCGGTTGTAGAAGTGCCCGGCGATGTCGCGCACCAGTGCGCCTGCGAGCGACTCGGCTTCGAGACCGCCGATCTCCTCGCCGGTCTCCTCCGCGACTCGCTCGCGAAGCCATTCGGCAAGGGCGGCGCGTTCGGGTGCGGACAGTTCGATGTTGGCCATTCCGTGGGCTCCTTGTCCGGGAGGGAGGCCTCGTAGCCCCGGAACCCTGCCGCCGGCTCAGGCCGTTTCGAAAGCCTCTGCGATCCCCTTGAAGAACGCGGCGCCGTCGGTGGCCGTCTGCTGCGCGTCGACGTAGTTCTCCGGGTGCGGCATCATGCCAAGCACATTGCCGCTCTCATTGGTGATGCCGGCAATGTCGCGGGCCGAACCGTTCGGGTTGGTGCCGTTCGCATAGCGGAACGCGACCCGGTCCTCGGCCTCGAGGCGATCGAGCGTTTCGGTGTCGGCGAAATAATTTCCGTCGTGGTGGGCGACAGGGCAGCGCCAGACGTTGCCCTTCTCGAGGTGACGGGTGAAGGGGCTGGCAGTTGAGCTCGTCTCGAGCAGCACCTCGCGGCAGACGAACGTCAGGCCCTTGTTGCGCATCAGCGCGCCCGGCAGAAGGCCGGCTTCGGTCAGCATCTGGAAGCCGTTGCAAACGCCAAGCACCAGCCGGCCGCGTGCCGCGAAGTCGCGCACCGCGTCCATGACGGGCGCGCGGGCGGCGATGGCGCCGGAGCGCAGGTAGTCGCCGTAGGAGAAGCCGCCTGGCAGCACCACCAGATCGACGTCGGGCAGGCTGGTTTCCGCGTGCCAGACGGACACCGGGTCGATGCCGGTGGCGAGCCTGAGCGCGTGCATCATGTCGCGCTCGCGGTTGGAGCCGGGGAAAGTGATGACGGCGGACTTCATGTCGGCATGTCTCCGTTTCGGGCGCTGCCCGGACAGTCTGTCGGCAAGCGGGCGCTCACACGAAAAACAGGGCGGCGACGAGAGCCAGGGCGGCCGGAAGGGCGATGAAGAGCGCTGCCTTCAGCAGAAGGAAGCGGATCGCTCTGGCGCTGTCCTCGTCCATTTCAGGACCCTGCGTTCTCTGCAACCGGCAACGGACCCGGGCGGGTCCGCAAGCTCCGGGTTTCAGAGGATCTCGATCGCGTAATTCTCGATCACCGTGTTGGCAAGCAGCTTGTCGCACATGGCGGCAAGCTCTGCGCGGGCGCTTTCGCTGTCGGTGGAGGAAAGCTCCACGTCGAAGACCTTGCCCTGCCGCACGCTTTCAACGCCGGAAAAACCGAGGGCCGCAAGTCCGCCTTCGATCGCCTGGCCCTGGGGGTCGAGGACGCCGGTCTTCAGGGTGACGGTCACGCGTGCTTTCATGGGGCTCGTCTCCGAACACAAGGTTCCAGCCGGTGCGGTTCCGCCACGCCGGCTTGCGCCGGCAGGTGGCAGGCGCCTCTTCGTTGCGCCGCTTCTAGCGCGCCGGCCGCGCCGATGAAAGACCTTTTGCGCGGGCCTTGCCCGGGCTTTCACGGCAATCGGGGACGTGACCGGGGAACCATCGCGCCAAGCGCTTCAGACCTCTTGACGACAACTGCTCAATTAACCCGCCTGATCCTCGTATTGGCGAAGTACCTTTCGAGATTGCGCACGGCGACTGCACGAGAATGTGCGAAGGACTGCACCTGCACACCGCGATTGTTCTGGGCGACGATACGTGTGGCCATGTAGAATCTTTTGCCACGTTTATTGCGGGTCGTCACGACGAACTGGAAACCGGAGTAGGTAGGGGTGGTGATACGGCGTGTGGCGGAGAAGGAGACCTTCTTGTCAGTGGCGACGTGAACGAACTTCAGGAAGGATGCCAAGAGTTCCGTGTTCAGTTTTCCTCTCCGGATCGCGGATTCCACATCGCCGTGGACCTTGCCCGGCTTTACGAGAACCGTCTGCCTTTGGCCGCAGGTGGCTTTCGGACACTCATATGTGGTGACGCTCCCGACTTTCTGACTGCTCCAGCCCTTGGGCGGGAAGGTGGTCGTCAGTGCACCCGGCTTCAGTCCCGCCGTCTGGCACGCCGCCAGAAAAAGACCTGCGAGCAGAACGAACACAATCCTTCCGCGATTGTGCGCGGAACCGATATTTCTCATGGCAAAGCCCCCTTTATCCAGCCTCGCGGAGGCTACGGGACTCGTTCAAGAGTTGCAATCAGGGTGCATCACGCTTGCTTGCAAAAAAACCCCGGCCGTGCCGGCCGGGGTTTCGGGATCATGTGGCGACGGTGGGGCCGCTATGGTCCGTCAGGCAAGCCTACTTGACGAGGACCGGGCCGGTTCCGGCAGGGCGGTCGTTGTCGTTCAGGATGCCGAGCCGGCGGGCCACTTCCTGGTAGGCTTCGAGCATTCCGCCCAGATCGCGGCGGAAGCGGTCCTTGTCCATCTTCTCGTTGGACTGGATGTCCCACAGGCGGCAGCTGTCGGGCGAGATCTCGTCGGCGACGACGATGCGCATCATGTCGCCTTCCCAGAGGCGTCCGCACTCGATCTTGAAGTCGACGAGGCGAATGCCGACACCGAGAAACAGACCGGTCAGGAAGTCGTTGACGCGGATCGCCAGCGCCATGATGTCGTCCATCTCCTGCGGCGTGCACCACCCGAAGGCGGTGATATGCTCCTCGGAGACCATCGGATCGTCGAGCGCGTCGTTCTTGTAGTAGAACTCGATGATCGAGCGCGGAAGCTGCGTGCCTTCCTCGAGACCAAGGCGCTTGGACAGCGACCCGGCCGCGACGTTGCGCACGACCACCTCCAGCGGGATGACCTCCACCTCGCGGATGAGCTGCTCGCGCATGTTCATCCGGCGCAGGAAGTGCGTCGGGATGCCGATCGCGTTGAGCTGGTTGAAGATGAACTCGGAAATCCTGTTGTTCAGGACGCCCTTGCCATCGACGATCTCGTGCTTCTTGGCGTTGAACGCCGTGGCATCGTCCTTGAAGTGCTGAATGAGCGTACCGGGCTCCGGACCCTCATAGAGGATCTTGCCCTTGCCCTCGTAAATGCGCCGGCGGCGGTTCATAGGCACGTACCGTGTTGGTGAAAGAAAATCCATTTCGGCGGAGTTGCTCCAATGTGCTGCCGAGATCCGGTCCCGTCGGAACCAACGCTCTCGCGTCGCTTTCGCCAACGCACGGGCGGGTTTCGATGTCGGGCCGGAGCGGCAGCAGTACCGGCCCCCCGCTCGATGGCGCGGAACCTACACGATCGCCCGGCAAAGTACAATGAAGCCGTGGCATGGGGCGGGAGCGCGCGAGCGGGCGGCTTGCGGCGGTTCGCGAGGTCGTCCGTCGCCCGACCCGCGACCGTGTTCGCGGTAGTCGTGGGCAGTTGCGGAATGGCGGTCTTATCGCGTTGATTTGGGGGGCTTGCGAGGATATGCAAGGGGCGCTCCAATACCCATATGGGGGATGGCCGCCCTTGCGTGACCGAATGAGGATACGAGCGGCAGCCGGACAAACGCATTGCAGCGATGACACGCCGCACCGCAAGAGACACGAGCGACCGAGAGGCAGGAGAAAGAGCGCATGAACACGTTCAACAGCCGCGAAGATAGCTTCGAGAGCAAGTTCGCTCACGACGAGGAATTGCGCTTCAAGGCGATTGCGCGGCGTAACAAGCTGCTCGGCCTGTGGGCGGCGGAGAAGCTTGGCCTGAACGCCGAGAAGGCCGCGGAATACGCGAAGGAAGTCGTGCGTTCCGATTTCGAGGAACCGGGCGAGGAAGATGTCTTCCGCAAGATCCGCAAGGACTTCGATGACGCTGGTGTCGAGCAGTCGGATCACCAGATCCGCCGCACGATGGACGAGCTTCTGCACACGGCGGCCGAACAGATCCAGCAGGGTCTCTGAAGCCTGAATTCACACCGGGTGGGGCGATCGTGTCCTGCCCGGTGTCTCGCGCGGCCCGGCGCCTTTCTGGCGCCCCGTGAGGGTTCGCGCGCTTTCCCTGCTGGCGACCTTCGGGTTGCGATCTTGGGGCCGGGACAGTGGCGTTCGGGGGAGGCGCCATCCGGCCCTCATCCGGGAGTCCGTCATGACCGTTTCCGCGCCCACGCTCGCAGCACGCCTTCGTGCCGGCGAGACCATCGTCACCATGTGGTCGTCGCTTGCCGTGCCGCTTCTTGCCGAGATGGGCGGACGCGCCGGCTACGAGTCGATCACCCTGGACATGCAGCACGGCTTTCACGATCTCGCCTCGGTCCGCGAGGGCATCGCGGCCGCGCGACTGGGTGGGGCCCATGCCGTCGTGCGCCCGCCGGTGGATGATTTCGCCAACGTGAGCCGCGCGCTCGACCTCGGCGCCGAGGCGGTCATCATGCCGATGATCAATTCGCCCGAGGATGCCATGGCGCTCGTGGTCGCGGCCAAATATCCCCCGCAGGGAGCCCGCAGCTGGGGGCCGCACCGCGCGGCCATGCTGCTCGGCCGCACGCCGGCGGAGTATCTTGCCGAGGCAAACTCCGAGACACTGGTCCTTGCCATGATCGAGACGCCGGCAGCCCTTGCCGCGCTCGATGACATTCTGGCGGTCGATGGCCTGGACGGCGTATTCGTCGGGCCGGGCGACCTGTCGCTCACCCTGTCCGAGGGGCGCGAAGTGGCGCCCTCCAGCGCTCCCGTCCAGGCCCATGCGGCCGACATCGCTACGCGCACGCTTGCCGCGGGCAAGGTCGCCGGCATCTACTGCAACAGCGCGGCGGATGCGACGTCGGCGATCGGCATGGGGTATCGGTTCGTCGCGCATGGCAGCGACCTGGCGATGTTTGCCGCCGAGGCCTCGCGCAAGCGCGCGGAGCTCGGCTGATCACGCCGCGACGGGCCTGTCCCTTACGGGAAACTCCCATGGGGCAGGCCGTCGCATTACTTTCTGTTTTTTGAATGTTACGCTGCGAAACCGTAGACCGGCGCGCCTGTCCGGCATCGGGTCGGGAGAGCGGTCGCCGTGTCCTGCACGGGGGACGCAGCCATGTGGAAGCTTGCCGCCATTCTCTTCATCGTCATCGCGCCGACGCTTGCCGGCGTCTTCGCGCTTGTTCCGATGACCTTCTACGGAATCAACGATTACGAGCCCTGGCTTCTGGCCGCCTTCGCGGGCGGCGGTGTCGTGGTGGCCGTACCGGTCGCGCTTTTCGTCGCGCGCCGGATCAACGCGCTGACCAAGGCCGGCCCGCGCACGGCCGGATAAGCCGCGGTGGGCGGGGCGCTTCCCTCAGGGGTGCCGGAGGTATCCCTTGAGGTCTGCCTGCAGGTTCTCGATCGGCGGCTTGCCGTTTTTCAGCAGCGGCTTGCGGGCCGGCGCGCAACCCGGTGAATAGGGTTTGGCCGCGTCCTTGGGCAGCGGCCTTGCCACCGTCGCACCGGCGAGGCCGAAGACGTCGCCGCGTTTCGTATCGAGAGTAAAGATTTCCTGGTTGTGGAAATTGCCGCACTGGGTGCTGCTGCCGGCCTTCTTCATCGTCGGGTTGCGGGTCCCCGTACCGTAGTCGTAGCAGACCCGCAGGTAGTCCTTGCTGTCGTCCAGCTTCCAGCGGCCTTGCAGGATGCGGCTGTTGCCCGGATACCAGAGCCAGGAGCGTCCGTCGGCGGAGGTGTAGGAGATCTGCGTTCCGTGCCCGGGCATGTAGGACACGCTGGTGCGGTCGGACATGGCCTCGGGGGCGTCGTTGTCGGTGTAGCGCGTCAACCCGCGCAACCTGTCCTTCGCCACGATGGCGCGGGCGGTCGGAGAGGAGTTTTCGGTGTTACCACAGGTGCTCCTGCCGTCACGGGCCTCGACGAGCGTTTGCACCAGTTTCTTGTGTCGCTCCAGATCCTCCCTGCTCGGGCCGCACCCGGCGAGGATCATCGGGCCGGCGAAGAGCAGCGCTGCGCGCAGGACGTTCTTGTTTGGTTTCATCGAAATGTCTTTTTCCGGAAAAAGAGGGTGGCTGGCGAAATGATTGAAGCTGCTTAACTCTTGATGTGACCAGGGAAATGCAATCAGTGCTTTCGCGTCGAACACACGTCCCAATTGTATGTGCGGGGTTTGCGGCAATCAACGGCGAAAACGCCTTCTGGGTGTAAAGAAGGGCAGGGCGCGGTCCTGGCGTCATCGCCTGCGCGCGCTCACAGGTCCTTCATCAGGTAGGCGAAGGACATCAGCCCCTCCGGCCAGGGGCCGTGGCCGCTTTCGTGATTGATGTGCCCGGCCTCGCCCGCATCCTGGAAATGCGCGCCCCAGTCGAGCGCGAAGCCGTGCGCCGTGTCGTAGTCGCAATGCGGGTCGTTGCGGCTTGCGACGACGCGCGCCCTGAAGGGAAGCGGACCCTTGGGAACCGGCAGGAAGTCACCGACCTCGAAGGCCGGTTTGGGGGCGCTGCGGGCGAGATCGGTCGGCGCGACCAGGAAGGCGGCCTTCACCTTGTCCGCCGGCAGCGCATGGGCGGCATGGACGCAGGCGATCGCGCCGAGCGAATGGGCGACGAGCACGACAGGCCGTTCGGCGCTCTCCACCCCGGCGGTGATCGTTTCGACCCACTGCTTGCGCACCGGATGAAACGTCGACGGCAGTTCGACGAAGCGTGCCGTGGGGATCTTCTCCTGCCAGCGATGAAGCCAGTGCGCGGCGGGCGTTTCGCCGTAGCCCGGCACGAGGAGAATGTCTGTCTCGGAGATCTTCATGGCACCGGGTCCGCTTGCGTGACGAGAAGTGCCTGATGGCAAGCTTTGGGTCCGCTGTCAAACGGGACCCGCCCCGTTACGGCTCCACGCCCTGATCGGTGAGCGGGCCGTAGAAGCCGGTCTCGAGCGGTCGCGCCCAGTCGGGGCGCCCGTTCCGCCGCGCCTGTTCCGCGGCCTCGGCCCAGTCGTAGGCGATCGCGCGCATCTCGAACCGCCAGCCATTGCCGTCGCTTTCGACGAGGCAGTAGCGTGCATGGGGACTTCCCGCCTGCATCCGGTGCGGTATCGGCGTCGCATCTCTGTAGCCCGGGAGGCCGACGCTGCCGGGATTGAGCAGTGTCTGGCCGCTCGAGACGAGATGCAGCAGGCGCGGCGTGTGGCTGTGTCCAAACAGAACGAGCGGAGCCGCTTCGTCACCAAGCCTTGCCAGGATCTCGCTTTCCCCGGACAGGCGCGGGTCGGGTCCGTCCACGGTTTCCGCGAGATAGGTGTCGTCATGTCCGGGCGTGGCGTGACAGGCGAAGACGCCGGGCACGGGCCGTGCGGTCACGGGAAGCGCCGAGAGCCACGCCAGGCTGCTCCCGGACAGCCGGTCGAGAGTGAAACTGTCGGTGCGGTTTTCCGGCGGTATGTTGCCCGCCGCAACCACCCGGTCGTGATTGCCGCGCACGGTGATCCAGTCACGCTCGATCAGCAGGCGGGCGGTTTCCTCCGGCCAGAGCGGTCCGGAGACACAGTCGCCCAGGTTGACGACCATGTCGGGGCGCGCGCGCTCCAGATCGTCGATGACGGCCTGAAGCGCGCGGACATTTGCATGGATATCGGCAAGAACCGCGATACGCATCCCCGCCGCTCCCCGTCTCAGTCTTCGCCGAAGACGCGGGCGAAGATCGTGTCGACCGCCTTGGTGTGATAGCCGAGGTCGAAGCGGGCGCGGATTTCCTCCTCGGAGAGGGCGGCGCGCACATCGGTGTCGTTCAGCAGTTCCTCGAGGAAGTCGACACTGGCGCTGCCCTCGACCTGATAGCTTGCCCAGACCTTCATGGCGTTGCGCTGAACGAGACGGTAGGCGTCCTCGCGGCTGACTCCGGCCTGGGTCAGGGCGAGCAGGATGCGCTGGGAGTGCACGAGGCCGCCGAGGCGGTTCATGTTGGCCAGCATCCGCTCCGGGTAGACCAGAAGCTTGTCGATCACGCCGGTCAGGCGTGCGAGCGCGAAGTCGAGCGTCACGGTCGCGTCCGGGCCGATCATGCGCTCGACCGAGGAGTGGGAGATGTCGCGCTCGTGCCAGAGCGCCACGTTTTCCATGGCCGGCATGGCGTAGGCGCGCACCATGCGTGCGAGGCCCGTGAGGTTTTCGGTCAGCACCGGATTGCGCTTGTGCGGCATGGCGCTGGAGCCCTTCTGGCCCGGCGAGAAATACTCTTCCGCTTCCAGGACCTCGGTGCGCTGCAGGTGACGGATTTCCGTCGCGACGCGCTCGATCGAGGAGGCGATCACGCCCAGCGTGGCGAAGAACATCGCGTGGCGGTCGCGCGGAATGACCTGGGTCGAAACAGGCTCGACGGCGAGGCCCATGGCGCTGGCGACATGTTCCTCGATGCGCGGATCGATATTGGCGAAGGTGCCGACAGCGCCGGAAATGGCGCAGGTGGCGATCTCCTCACGCGCCGCGACGAGACGCGTGCGGCAGCGGTCGAACTCGGCGTAGGCCTCGGCCATCTTGAGGCCGAAGGTGACGGGCTCGGCATGAATGCCGTGCGAGCGGCCGATGCAGACCGTGTCCTTGTGCTCATGGGCGCGGCGCTTGAGGGCGGCCAGCAGCGCGTCGATGTCGGCCAGAAGCAGGTCGGCGGCGCGGGTGAGCTGCACGTTGAGGCAGGTGTCCAGGACGTCCGAGGACGTCATGCCCTGATGCACGAAGCGCGCGTCCGGCCCGACGATTTCCGCCAGATGGGTGAGGAAGGCGATGACGTCGTGCTTGGTCTCGCGCTCGATCTCGTCGATGCGGGCAACGTCGAAGGTGGCCTTGCCGCCCTTGTCCCAGATGGTCCGGGCGGCTTCCTTCGGGATCACGCCGAGGTCCGCCAGGGCGTCGCAGGCATGTGCCTCGATCTCGAACCAGATACGGAACTTGGTCTCGGGCGACCAGATGTCGACCATCTCGGGCCGGGAATAGCGCGGGATCATGCGGGGTCCTCTTGGCGGGAAGTCTCGTGACGCCGCGTCCAATATCAGACGGAGCGGCGGGGCTCAATGCGGGCAAAGGCGAGGGCTGCGACAAGCAGTGCCGGCAGCAGCACCGGCAGCAGCGGGCGGATACCCGCCACCGCGAAGATGTAGCTGCTCGTCGCCGAGGTGAAGATCGTCTCCCACAGCATGCGCCAGGAGGGCCGGTCCGTATGCCACTGGCCATAATACTGGGCGAACTGGAGGTAGAACAGGAAACCCGTGATCGCGGTCGTGGTCACGGCCAGGGAGAGGGCCATGGCGGCGAAGCAGGCGCGCGCGCGGTTGCGTTTGCGCGCGAAGGTCAGCAGCCGGGCAATCGGCCACGCGGTCAGTCCGCCCAGAAGCGAGCCGGTCGCGAAGATGGCGATCACGCCGAGAAGGCGCCCGCTCAGCGCCTCGCCGCGAAGGGCGAGGGCGGCGATCTCGCAGCCGGTCACGACGAGCGACCAGACAAGCGCGAAGAGGAGCGGGCGGAGCACGGGGCCGTCAGGCTGCGGCGCGCGCGGCGCCTTCGGCGGCCGAGCGGATCGCATCGATGTTGGCGCGATAGCCCTCGATGCCCTTGCCCTTGAACACGGCCGAGCCGGCGACAAGGGCGTTCGCGCCGGCGGCGGCAACGAGCGGGGCGGTCTCGGCCGTGACACCGCCATCGACCTCGATGTCGATGGGGCGGTCGCCGATCAGCGCCTTGATGCGGGCCACCTTGTCGACCATCGCGGGAATGAAGGACTGGCCGCCGAAGCCGGGATTGACGCTCATGACGAGCACGAGATCGAGGCGGTCGAGCACATACTCGATGACGCTCTCCGGCGTTCCCGGGTTCAGCGAGACGCCGGCCTTCTTGCCGAGAGCGCGGATCGCCTGCAGCGAGCGGTCGAGATGCGGGCCGGCCTCCGCATGTACCGTGATGATGTCCGAGCCGGCCCTGGCGAAGGCCTCCAGGTAGGCATCGCAGGGTGCGATCATCAGATGCGTGTCGAACACCTTGTCGGTGTGCTTGCGCATGGCGGCGATCACGTCCGGGCCGAAGCTGATGTTGGGCACGAAGTGTCCGTCCATCACGTCGAGATGGATCCAGTCGGCGCCGGCCTCCACGACGTCGCGCACTTCCTGGCCGAAGGCGGAGAAATCGGAAGCGAGCATCGAGGGGGCGATGACGAGAGGACGGGACATGGCGGAGGCTCCGGAGAATTGTGCGGCGGGCGGCAGGCGCGCCCGGTCTTCGCGCAAGCCGCTATCATAGCCCTCCCGTGGCGACAAGGCACGCCGCGAAGATGCCGCGATTTAGCGCCGCCGACGGTCCCGGCCGGACGATGCGGCTCACAGCTTCCCGGTGATCGCCAGATACCGCCCGCCGGCCCCCTCGAAGCCGATCACCTCCATCAGGACGATGACCGCGAAGTGCGCGGGAGCGCGGTCGCTCTCGCGATGCACGACCAGGCGCTCGATCCGGTACCGAAGCGGGCAGCCCCGGCTTTTCGGAAGACTTGTGTCATCGTTGAGAACACGCGTGTTTCCCTCATGGGCGAGCGTGAGACGGAAGCCTTGCGTCTGCCCCATGCCGGAGGGGCAGAATGTGCCAGCCTCGAGCGGGTACTCGGCGAGTTCCAGAATGATGGGCTCGCCAATGTTCGGTGCGGCCGGCAAGGGCATCGCTTCCATGCGAAAGGGATCGACAAGCCGTTCCGTGGCGGGGTTGTGAGCCAGCGTGGCCCCGCGCCCGGCGATCCCCGCCTCGTCGAGAAGCGGCTGCGCCTCGGCGCGATTGCGGGCGCGGGTGCGTTCCAGTTCCGCGTCGAAGTCGAGCGGCTGGCTGTCATCGACCTCGTCGATGCGCCGAAACGGGCTCCCGGGAAGCCAGCTGTCGGTGTCCGTGTCGATGACATAGATGGAGGAGTAGGGAAAACCGGATCCATCCTGGATCCCGAATTCCTCGAAGGCGAGGCGCGATCCGTCTTTCGAAAAGCCCAGGATTTCCGTGCGGGCGAATTCCGCCGCATGGGCCGCGAGCGGGATCGCTGCCGCGAGGGCGACGGCGAGCGCGCCGGCAAGATTCCAGGGTTTCAGCCAGATCCGCCTGCAGATGGCCATTTTCACCTCCCGTTTGCTCCGGCCGGACCGCCGTGCCAACTCCAAGGATACAGCCTATGGCGTTCCCGTGGGAGCGATGTGACCGGGGTCACGCGCGTCGCGTTCAGCGGCGAGACGTGTTGCAACCGGTTTCAGCATCCAGGGCAGCAGGTAGATCGGCAACTGGCCGAGGCCGAAGTAGAGCCAGGCGAGTTCCGGCAGCGTGCCGCCAAGGGCGGCGACGAGAAGGCCCATGTTTCGATTGCCGCAGGAATGGGCAAGCACGAAGGCCTGGTCGCGCGGTGTGCGCGCGAAGACAAGCATGGTCATGCCCATCTGGAACAGAGCCACGACGAAGGTGAGAACCGCGACCCCCGCCGTGAGCAGCGGATCGGCGAGAAAATGGTCCGCGACACCGTCCATCACGGCGACCGCGAAGACGAAGAGGATCAGGACGTTCAGCCCGTCGATGTGATGGCGCGCGGCGGCAATGCGGTTCCGGCCGGCGATCCTTCGCAGAAGCCAGGCAACCCCTGCGGTCGCCACCAGCAGTCCGGCGAGGCGGATGCCGAGCGCCAGGGTGTCGATGGGGAGCGTGTCTCCCAGCATCAGACCGCCGACGAGCGGCGCCGTGAAGGGCGTGAGCATCATGCACACGCACACGAGCGCCAGCGACAGGGCGCTGTCGAGGCCGATCAGGGCGATGAAGGCCGGCGCGGACATGACGGCCGGCCCGGCGGTGACGAGGAAGACCGCGAGCGCCATGTCGGGGTGGAGGCCCTGCGGGTCGACCAGATGGATCATTCCCGCCGCCGCGAGCGGCACGATCACCTGCATCCAGACCATGGCGGCGATTATGAGCCGGGGACGGCGCATGTGGGCGACGACGGCGATGGGGTCCACGCGCAGGAACGCGAGCACAAGCAGGATGAAGATCGCCTCGGAGACATACGGCCGGAAGAAGGCCGAGAGCTGAGGCAGCATCAGGCCGAGGATGGCGCTGATGGCGACGGCCCGCGTGCCATGCCGTCCGAGCCAGGCGAGCAGGGTGAAGGGCAGGGCGAGGGCCTGCATGAAGAACACTCCGGGCCGGGAGATGAAACGGTGAGGAAGGCACCATGAACCCGGGCAGCGGGTTTGGCAAATCCGGGCGAGAACACGCCTTTCTCGGCTCAGGGTTGTCTTGCTGCTTGCAAGGCGCGACGGTTCGGTGTCGAAAGACCCTATGCGAAGCGTCGACGTCCTGGTCCTTGGCGCCGGCATCACCGGCATCAGCGCCGCCCTTCATCTTCAGGGGCGCGGCTGGAACGCGCTCGTCGTCGACGCCCAGGGGCCCGGCGAGGTCTCCTCGCGCGGAAACACTGGCATTCTGGAGCGTACCGGATTTCTGCCCCTTGATGTTCCCTCGGGGGCGGGAGAGGTTCTGTCGAGCGTTCTCGGGCGCGGTCCCGCCATGCGAATCGAGGCACGCACACTTCCCGCGTTGCTGAAGTTCCTGCGACTTGCCCGCCAGCACACCGCGTCGCCCTCGGTCGGACGGTTTGCGCGCGCCCTTGCGCCTCTCCAGTCCTCGGCGATCGGCGAGCATCTGGCGATCGCGCGCGCTGCCAGCGCGTTTCGCTTCTTTCGTCGCACCGGGTGGCTCAAGATCTATCGCAGCGAGCGGGGGCTGGCCTCCTGCGAGGTGGAGCGGCATTTCGCGCGGATCATCGGCGTTCCCTACGAGGATTGCGGTGCGCATGACATCGCCCGGCTGGAACCGGATCTCGTCGTGCGTGGCGCCGCCGGTGTGTTCTGGCCGGAAAGCCAGTCGGTGTCGTCACCGGGCGGGGTGACAAAGGCCTATGCCCGTTTCTTCCGCGAGCGCGGCGGCGAGATCGCCAGCGGCGATCCGTCAAGTCTGGAACCGGCCTGGAGCGGCTGGCAGGTGCGGACCGCGCGCGGCATGGTCGCCGCGAACCACGTCGTTCTGGCGCTGGGCGCGGACACGTTGCCGCTTCTCGCCCGTTTCGGCCTGTCGATGCCGCTCGCCGAATTGTGCAACAGGCATCGCCACTTTCGTGCGGTCTCGGGTGTCGGCCTGTCGCGGCCGGTGAGCGATGTGGACGGGGGATTTCTGCTCACGCCGATGGAGCGTGGCGTGCGCCTCGTTGCCGACCGGCAGCTCGCGCCCGCCGGGCGCCCGGGGGACGAGGAGGCGGGGTCGCCCGGTTTCGAGAGGGCGGTGGAGCGGGCCCGCGCCCTGATGCCCCTCGGTGCGTCGGTCGAGGATGTGCCCGTGGTCGGGCGTCGGGTGCTGACGCCCGACGGGCTTCCGGCCATCGGTCAGGTGCCGGGTGCCGCCGGTCTCTGGCTGCAACTGGGATCGGGAAGTGCCGGCTTCGCGCTAGCGCCCGCCATGGGCCGGATGCTCGCGGAACTCATGAGCGGTGATCCGGTCTTCGTCGACCCGGTGCCTTTCGCGCCGGCGCGGCTTCTCGTCGGTTAGGCGCCGGCTGTTTTCTCCGCCCAGTGCGCCGCGAACGCCTGCATGAGCTCCGGGAAATCCTCGGGCGGAGGGAAGCCCGTGTAGCTGCGTTCGACCGGAAGGGTCACCCAGTCGAGCTTCTCCGCGGTCATCGTTTCCATGAAGGGGCGGGAGAGGTTCGTGTCGTCGAACATGGTCGGGCGCACGTTGACGAAGGCGTCCATGCCCGTGATGCGGGTGAACATCCAGGTCATGCAGTCGGGGCAGAAGTAGTGATCGAGCTGCGGCCCCTTCGCCCCGCCCTTGATTGGGTCGCCCTTCGTGACGCGGAAGGCGGGCGCCGGCACCATGGCCGTGAGCGAGAAGGCGCTGGAGCTCATCTTGCGGCAGCCGTCGCAATGGCAGGCGGCGGTCACGATCGGTGCGGCGGATATCTCGATTTCCGTGCTGCCGCAACGGCAGGATCCAACAAGCGGTTTCATGGGAGACTCCAGGTCAGGGCGGCGGGGTGGTGTGATTCCGGCAGGCATTGTGACCCGGATCCGGCTGCCCTGAAAGGCGGAGGGCTGTTCGCTATTCTGCCTAAATTGACGCCTTGCCTGTTCTTGCGGCAAGTGGTCTTCTTCGGCGGACCAGTTTCACGCCCGCCTTACACAGGATACACGACATGCTTGCCCATCAGGTTGCGGTGCTTGCCGGCCTCACCGCCCTCATCATGATCAGCCCCGGCCCGGACATGATCATCGTGCTGCGCAACACGCTGCTGCACGGACGCGGCGCCGGCCTGCTGACCTCGCTCGGCGTCCTTGCCGGAAACCTGGTGCATATCGGCTATTGCGCCGTGGGCGTGGGCTTCCTGATCTCGCAAAGCATCCTGGCGTTCTCGATCCTGAAGTATCTGGCCGCCGCCTACCTGCTGTATCTGGGCGTCATGAGCATTCGCAATGCCGGCGGACGGCTCTCGCTCGACCTTGCGGCGAAGACCCGCACGAGCCGGCGCTCCGCCTGGACGCAGGGGTTCCTCAACAACATCCTGAATCCGAAGGGGACGCTGTTCTACCTCGGCGTCTTCACCATGATCGTCACGCCGCAGACCGCCGCGGCTGGCGTCGCGGTGCTGGTGGCGACAACGATCTCGGTCAGCGCGGCGTTCTGGGTGGTCTTCGTGATGACGCTGGACGCGGCGCCGGTGCGCCGGGTGCTGGAGGGCGCGCAGGCGATGGTCTCGCGCGTGCTCGGCGGCGTGCTCATCCTGCTCGGGCTGCGCATCGCGGTCGCCGACCGGTAACCGCGCCGTTCGTTCCCTCAGCTTTCGCGAAGGGGCAGGGCGACGGTCTGCTTGACGGTGTTGACGACGATGCGCGACTGGACGTCCGAGACCATGGCATTGTCGAGCAGCTTCAGGCGCAGGAAGTCGTCATACGCCTTTATGTCGCTGGCCACGACCTTGATCAGATAGTCGACGGCGCCGGTGATGCGTTCGCAGATCACCACCTCGGGCCAGCGATAGACGAGCTTGTCGAAGGTCTCCATGTTCTCGCGGCTGGGCACCGCGAGTTTCACGAAGGCATAGGCGACGAAGCCGAGGCCCACCGCCTCGCTGTCGACGACCGCCACCGTCTGGCGGATCACGCCGCTCTCCTTCAGCTTCTTGATCCGGCGCCAGCACGGCGTCTGGCTCATGCCCGCCTCGCGGGCAACCTCCGCGATGGACAGCGAGGCGTCGCGCTGCAGGATCTTCAGCACGCGGATGTCGGATGGGTCGAGGAGAGTTTTTTCGCTCATGAGCGTGTCATAGGAAATTTCCTCGCCGATTGCAGCGGAAATTTCGTGTTCCGAACGGAAAACGCCAGAGCAGCGGAAGGACTTCGAGGAGGGCGGTCAGGGCCGTTCGCCGAAGTGCTGCGACCAGGTGGGCAGCGTATCGCCGGGGGCGGGTGTCGCCGCGTGAACGGCGCGGGCGATCGCGCGGCTCATCACGGCCGCGGCCAGCGCGCCGGCCTCGATCGTTTCGGCCATCTCCTCGCGCAGGGGGACGCGTCCGGTGGACAGGGCGAAGACCAGATCCCCGTCGAGGGCCGTGTGCGAGGGCCAGAGCGCGCGCGCATAGCCGTCGTGGGTCATGATCGCGAGCCGCTTGAGAGCTGCCTTGTCGAGGGCAAGGTCGGTCGCGACGATGCCGATGGTCGTGTTCGCGCCGGGCCTTGCGGCATTGAACTTGGTGCGTATCGCGTCCGCCCCCGGCGGCGCTTTGGAGGGGAGACCGAGGCCGCCGAACTCGCCGTCGCGCTCGAAGGGCGCGGCCCAGAAATGGGGCGTGTCCCCCATGGTCGCGGAGCCGAGTGCGTTGACGGCGACCAGCGCGCCGATCACGGCACCGTTCGCGAGCCTTGCGGAGGCGGAGCCGAGGCCGCCCTTGAAGGTCGCCGTGGTGGCGCCCGTTCCCGCTCCCGACGTGCCGAGCGCAAACGTCTCGCCGGCTGAGGCGAGTGCCTCGCGGCCGAGGGTCGCATATGGATTGGTCTCGCCCCAGTCCTTGTCACCGCCGTTCAGCAGATCGAAGAGGATCGCGGCGGGCACAAGCGGCACGCGCGCGGGCCCGATTGCGAAGCCGCGCCCCATGGCGGCAAGGCCCGCCTGGACACCGGAGGCGGCGTCGAGACCAAAGGCGGAACCGCCGGAAAGCACCAGCGCATCAACCTGCCCGGCGGTGTATTCCGGCTCCAGCAGCGTGGTGTCGCGTGTGCCCGGCGCCCCGCCGAGGATGGAAACGGAGGCGGTGGCCGCTTCGTCGGGCACCAGCACGGTGACGCCGGACTTCAGCCGGTCGTCCTGTGCGTTGCCGACCTTCAGGCCGGGAACGTCGGTGATGAGATTGCGCAAGGAAGGCTCCCGGGCGGTGCGGCCTTGCGGCCGTCTCAGATGCGGTGGTAGGCGCGGTCGAGGTAGATCAGGGCCGGACCCCGGTCGCCGAGCGTGAGCGCGACGACCTCGCCGAAGATGACGGAATGCGTCCCCACTTCCGTGACCTCGGTGACGCGGCAGTCCAGCGCCACGCGGGCATTCGCCAGCATTGGCGCGCCGGTAAGCGCCGCGTTCCACTCGGCGAGGGCGAAGCGGTCGTCGAAACCGAGATCGCCCTTTCCCGCGAAGGCGTCGGACAGGGCCTCGGCATGCGCGGGTAGGGTGTTGATGGCGAAGACGCCGTTTTCCTTGATGGCGGTGTTGATCCGCGCGCGCCTGTTCACGCAGACCAGGATCGAGGGTGGGGTATCTGAAACGGATGTGACGGCGGAAACGGTCGTGCCGCAGCGCCCGCCCGCCCCATCGGTCGTGGCGATGTGGACGGCGGCGCCGAGACGGCTCATGGCCTCGCGAAAGGCGAGCGAGTCAATGCCGTCGGTCGGTTCTGCCTGTCGCGTGGGGCCGTTCGTCATCGTCATCCTTCCGCGCCCGGTCTCCCGCCCGGCAGGGCGGTCCGGTGGTGTCCTGTCATGGGTTTAGGCTATTGCGCGGCGGTTTCAATTCCCTTTCGCCGGCTGGGGAGAGCGGTCGGGGCCTCTTTCGCGATTCCCTTTCGGGCCCTGCATAAACCTTAACAGAAGATTTCCGGCGGGCCCGCATTCAGCTTTTGCAAACCATGCCCTACTCTCGGCGGCGTTGGTCTCGACGAAACCTTGAAGAGGGATCGGGATGCAGAAAGTGGTCTGGGGAATGGTCGCCATCTATCTGGCGATCGGGCTGGCTTTATGGAGCAACAAGGCGTTCGCGGCACCCGAGCTCGTACGCTTCGCCGACCAGCGTTTCGCGCCTGGCACGATCGTGGTGAAGAACCGCGAACGCAGCCTCTATCTCGTCCATCGCGGCGGTACCGCGCTGCGCTACCAGGTGGCGGTGGGCAAGCGCGGCAAGGCGTGGACCGGGCAGACCTACATCACCGGAATGCATGTGCGCCCCGCGTGGTCGCCGCCCGCCGAGGTGAAGCGTGACCTGCCGCATCTGCCGGTCGTGATCGCGGGCGGCGCGCCGAACAATCCCATGGGCGTGGCGGCCATGACGCTGGCAGGCGGCGAATATGCCATTCACGGCACCAACCGTCCGGGCCTGATCGGCCGCGCCGTCTCCTACGGCTGCATTCGCATGCGCAACGCCGACATTGCCGATCTCTTCGCCCGTGTCGGGGTCAACACGCGCGTCATCGCGGTAAACTGAGACGCAAGCGCGCTCAGCCGGCTGCCCTGAGCCAGCGGCGCGGGTCGGTTTCAAGGGCGCGCGGGCCGTCCGCCCTCGCCAGGGCCTTGCACAGGTCCTCCACCGCGTCGAGCGAGTGAACGGCGCGGAACTCGTCCACATGAGGCAGCAGCGCCCGCACGCCCTTGGCACGCGCCTCGAATCCCTCGAAGCGAAGCAGCGGGTTGAGCCAGATCAGCCGGCGGCAGGAGCGGTGCAGCCTGTCGACCTCGCGCGCCAGGTCCTCGTCCGTGTCGCGCTCCAGTCCGTCCGTGACGAGCAGGACGATCGGGTTGCCGGAAAGCACGCGGCGAGACCACTGCCTGTTGAAGGCGGCGAGCGCCGTCGCGATGCGGGTGCCGCCGGACCAGTCCTCCACCCCTTGCGTACAGGCCATGAGCGCCTCGTCGGGATCCTTCATCCTGAGGCTGCGGGTCACATTGGTCAGGCGGGTGCCGAAGAGGAACGTGTGAACGTCGCGCCGTTCCTCCGTCAGGGTGTGCAGGAAATGGAGCAGGATGCGGGTGTATTGGCTCATGGAGCCGGAAATGTCGCAAAGCGCGACGATGGGCGGGCGCGTCTCGTCCGCACGCTTGCGCTTCAGGTCGATCATGTCGCCACCGGTGCGCAGCGAGGCCCGAAAGCTCCGGCGCAGGTCGATCTTTCCGCGCGGGGCGGCGACCAGACGGCGCCGGCGCACCGTGTCGAGCGGGAGCACCATGCGCCTGAGCGCGGCCTTGGCGGCCTGGATCTCTTCCGTGTTCATCTGCGCGAAGTCCTTGCGCTGCAGGACCTCCCGTCCGGAAGAGGTCATGCGGGCATCGACCTCCAGTTCCTCCTTTTCCTGCTCCTGCTGGCGCTGGCGCGTGGCCTGGAAAGCCTGGGCCACGCGTGTCTGTGCCGCCTTCGGGGGCTCCGGTGCGCCACGCGGCGGGGCGACGGGGGAAAGGATGGAGAGCAGCTTCTCCACCAGGCCGCGCGATTTCCAGTAGATGCGGAACGCTTCGTCGAACACCGCCCGGTGTTCGCGCTTGTGCACGAAGACGGCATGAAGCGTCCAGTAGAGGTCGTCGCGGTTGCGAATGCCGGCGACCTCGACCGCGCGCACCGCGTCGACCACGCTCGCGGGACCGACCGGGAGACCGGCACGTCGCAGGGTGCGGGCGAAATGGGCGATGTTCTCGGCAATGCGTCCGCGCGGAAGGTCCGGCGTGTCGCCCGTGGCGTCCGTCCTCACCACGGCGTGGCCTCGGCGGCCTCCGCCTTCTCCCGGTCGTTTTCCCTGCGGATGTCGTCGACGATGCGCCTGGCCTCGGAGCCGCGCACCCGCTCGATGTCGTCCTGGTACTTGAGCAGGACGCCCAGCGTGTCGGACACCATGTCCGGGTCGAGCGCGATCTCGTTGAGCTCGGTCAGTGCCGTCGCCCAGTCCAGTGTTTCGGCCACGCCCGGCTGCTTGAACAGCGTCTCGTCGGCCCGCAGCGCCTGCACGAAGGCGACGACCTCGCGCGCGAGGCGTTCGCCGGCTCCTGGAACCTTGCGTTCCACGATGGCGAGTTCGCGCGCGGCATCGGGATAGTCCACCCAGTGATAGAGGCAGCGGCGCTTGAGCGCGTCGTGGATCTCGCGGGTCCGGTTGGTGGTGATGATGACGATGGGAGGCTCTTGTGCCCGGATCGTGCCGAGTTCGGGGATGGTCACCTGATAGTCGGACAGAACCTCGAGCAGGAAGGCCTCGAAGGCCTCGTCGGCGCGGTCGAGTTCATCGATCAGGAAGACCGGAGGACTGGACAGCGAGGGTTCGAGCGCCTGCAGCACCGGGCGCTTGATGAGAAAGCGTTCGGCGAAGATGGACTTGGACAGGTCGGCGTGGTCGGTGTCTCCGGCTGCCTCCGACACCCGGATCTCGACCATCTGCGCGGCGTAGTTCCACTCATAGACGGCGGAGGAGACGTCCAGTCCCTCGTAGCACTGAAGGCGGATGAGGTCGCGTCCAAGCGCCGAGGCGAGCACCTTGGCGATCTCGGTCTTGCCGACGCCGGCCTCGCCCTCGAGGAACAGCGGCCGCCCGAGCTTCAGCGCGAGAAACAGGACGGTGGCGAGCGAACGGTCGCCGACGTACCCCTGTCCGTCGAGCAGGGCGAGGGTGTCGTCGATGGAGGCGGGCAACTGCGTCGCGGTCATGTCGGGTCTCGGGGCTCCTGGATGGGAAGCGGGCCTTGTGGTTCGGCCGTGATGGTAGGAGCCGTCGGGACGGCGGACAAGGCGCGACCCGTCGCACACCCGCACGACCTTGCCGGATCATATAGGCCGGGAGCGCGTTTTGGCAGGTGGCGTCAGTTGCTTGCCGTGGTTTCCGTCTCTCCGCCACCGAGGGCGAGGCGGCGTTCCATGCGGTGCATTTCAACCAGGGCGGCGGCCTTGTCGCACATGAGGTCGGTGTAGATGCCGTAGAGCTCTTCCGCCTTCAGGTCGCAGTAGAAGGAATAGGCCTCGCCGTCGATGCCGCGCTCGGTCAGTTCCCGGTAGAAGCGCACACAGTAGCTGTCCGTGCGGAAGCGCCCGGCGGTGGTGTAGGCTGTCGAGCAATAGGCTTTCATTTCAAGAAGGTAGCCGCGCCGGTCCGTGTCCTCGTCCGCCTGTGCGGGGACGACCGGGATCAGGGCCAGAAACGCCAGACCAGACAGAACGGCGCGCGGAATGCGAAGGCTCGGCATCATCGGCAAGGCTCCCAGACTGAAAGAAGCTCGCGATTGTCATCGCTTCGTCACCAGAGTGTCATGAAAATGTAATGCGCACAATGTGCGCTTTTTGTGGGCGGGATTTGCGTGTCGCGTCAGCGATGTCGCCCATCCGGCAAGGCACCGGGCGGATGTTGCCAGCGTCGAATCATCCGCGTGTCCCGCGTCAGTCAGGCTGCTGGGTGCGTTGTTTGCCGGCTTTGTCAGCGCTCGCGGCAGAATGCTGCCAAGCGTTTGACCCAAAAGGAGGAACTTGCCGCGTTAACCCTTCATTAGGGATGTCGGGCGGAAACTTTCCGTAGGGGAGGGGTACGGAGGAACCGATATGACGGCATCGGATTTTTCGCGCCAGCTTGAAGGCTACGGGCTGTTGACGGCCCGCATTCTCTACCACCTTCCCGACCACCCGGCGCTTCTGCAGAGCTTTACGTGGCAGACGCTCGACAAGGCGCCGACCTTTCCCGAGTTACGCCGGTTTCTCGATTTCTGGCAACGCGACATCGAGGGGCGACTGCATTCGGTGAAGATCGCCCACCGCGATCTCATCGGGCCCGCCGACTGGCGCATTCTGGACTGCGCCTATCCGATCCACTGAGGCGGAGTGCGGGGGCGTTCAGCGCGGCGGCAGCGGCAGGCTGGCGCCGTCGCGCATGATCGCGCGGGCAAGCGGAGTGAAGTCCGATCCATCGCCTTCATGCAGCACGAAGCCGGGGAGCAGCCTCAGCGGCGCGCGGCTGGCGCGTATCGCGCGCACGATGATGCGTGTCGCTGGAGCATCGGGGCGCGGGCGCAGCGGCACGATGTCGACGGCGCCGAACCGGCGGGCGAGAACCGCGAGCACCTCGTCGAGCCCGTCGGCGCGGAAGATCAGCGTCAGCGTTCCGCCTTCCTTCAGCACGTCCGTGATCGTGCGGGCCCAGGGCTCCAGGCCGCGCGCGTCGAGCACATGGGCGCCGGCCCTGGAGGTTTCGGGCGAGGCGCGAAAGCGCGCGTCGGGATAGTAGGGCGGGTTGCAGATCACATGGTCGGCGAGACCCGGCGTCAGGCCGGCGGCGTGGCGCTCGCGTCCCGGTCCCGTGATGTCGGCCTCAAGGCGCGCGACCCTGTCGGCGAAATGGCCGTTTTCCGGCAGGTCCAGAGCATCGGCGGCAAGCGCGAGGGCGCGGGTGTCGCGGTCGACGAGCGAAACGGTGACGCCGGGAACGCGGGCCGCGAGGCAGAAACCGGCCGCACCCGACCCGCTGCCGAGGTCCAGGACATGGCCTGTTGTTGACGGATCGACCGCGGCCGCCAGATAGACAGCGTCGAGCCCGGCGCGGTGGCCGGTGCCGCGCGCCGGCTGGAGCAACTGGACGAGGCCGCCCAGGAAGGCGTCGCGGGTCGCGTTCGCGGCCTGTCCGGCGGACGCGTCGCTCATGCGGGCGTGCCGTCCGCGTTCAGGCCGGCGGCCTTCAGGCAGGCGGGATCGATCTCGTGCGCCAGGTCCGCGTCGCGCAGCAGCCGAACGGCCGCCAGGCTCTCGTCCTCCGGAATCATCACCCGGCGCGGAATGATGCCGAGCGTGCCCTCGACGACGCTCATGTTGCCGTCGAGAACCATGTGGCGGATGCCGGACTCGTCCAGAAGCGCCTCGATGAAGGAGATCAGCACCGCATCGTTGGTGCGCAGCAGGGGAACCATGGTCGGTCGGTCTCCGTAAAATGGTGGCCGGTGCCGGTCGTTGGGTGCGACACAGCGTTCATTCAGGGCGAACGCGGGCGGATTTCCGCCATCTAGATGTGTTTGCGCCCCGCTGTCGAGCGAAAGACGACTTGCCGGACAAGGGGGGCGGACCTATTGTCCCGCCGGTGAACAATGAGGAAGGTGTCGACAGTGGGCGTGGTGGTTCCCTTGCGCGAAACCCGGACCGAACCGGCGAGCATCCAGAATCTGGTGGAGCTCACCGCGGAAGGGATGCAGGCCGTCAACCAGGTGATCCTGGACAAGGCGGGCTCGAATGTCGATCTCATCCCGGAGATCGCCAATCATCTGATCTCGTCCGGCGGCAAGCGGCTCCGTCCGATGCTGACGCTGGCGATGGCCGATCTCTTCGGCTATCGCGGCACGGGCCACGTCGGCCTCGCGGCCAGCGTCGAGTTCATGCACACCGCGACGCTGCTGCATGATGACGTGGTCGACGAGAGCGACATGCGTCGCGGCAAGCTCGCCGCGCGCAAGCTCTGGGGCAACCAGGCGAGCGTTCTGGTCGGCGACTACCTGCTCGGCCAAGCCTTCAAGATGATGGTCGACGTGGGCTCGCTCGAGGCGCTGAACATCCTTTCGTCCGCCTCCGCCGTGATCGCCGAAGGCGAGGTGATGCAGCTCGGCGCGGCGCAGAATCTCGCCACCGACGAGAGCCGCTACATGCAGGTGATCGAGGCCAAGACGGCGGCGCTGTTCGCGGCGGCCGCCGAGGTCGGGCCGGTGGTCGCGGATGTCGAGGGCGCGGGCCGAAAGGCCGCCCGCGACTACGGAATGGCGCTGGGCCTGGCGTTCCAGCTCGTCGACGATGCGCTCGACTACGGCGGTTCGGCCGCGGATCTCGGCAAGGACACGGGCGACGACCTGCGCGAAGGCAAGGTCACGCTGCCGGTGATCCTGGCGATCAAGCGCGGCAAGCCGGAAGACCGGGCGTTCTGGACCCGATGCCTCGAGGAGCGCGACGTGCGCGACGGCGATCTGGCGACCGCGATCCGCATCATGGACGAAACCGATGCGCTGGCCGACACGGTGACGCGGGCGCGCGATTTCGGTGCGCAGGCGCTACAGGCGCTCGATGCCTGCCCGGAAGGCCCCTTGCGCGACGCGCTCGGCGAGGCCGTCGAATTCTGCATCGCGCGTGTGAGCTGAAGGCAATTTTCGGCGCAATTCTTCGAAGAATTGCGCGAAACTTTTGTCGGATTGAGCAAAAAGGGCCGCCTTCGGGCGGCCCTTGTCGTTTGAGGGAGGCTTGCGCGGTCAGCCCATCCGCTCGGAGGCGAAGCTGCCCGGGCTCGCGGGGAAAACCACCGTCTTGTTGCCGTTCAGAAACACGCGGCGATGGATGTGGGCATGGATCGCACGAGCGAGCACCTGGCTCTCCACGTCACGGCCGAGGGAGATGTAATCCTCGGGCGACTGGGCATGGGTTACCCTGACCGTGTCCTGCTCGATGATCGGTCCCTCGTCGAGGTCCGTGGTGACGTAGTGGGACGTGGCGCCGATCAGCTTCACGCCGCGTTCGAACGCCTGCTTGTAGGGATTGGCGCCCTTGAAGCTCGGCAGGAACGAGTGGTGGATGTTGATGATGCGGCCCGACATGGTGGCGCACATCTCCTCCGACAGGACCTGCATATAGCGCGCCAGCACGATCAGCTCCGCGCCGGTCTCCTCGATGATGGCCATCTGCCGGGCCTCGGCCTCGACCTTGTTGGCCTTTGTGACCTTGATGTAGTGGAAGGGGATGTCGTGGTTCACGACGACCTTCTGGTACTCGAGGTGGTTCGAGATCACGCCGACGATGTCGATGGGCAGCGCGCCGATGCGCCAGCGGTAGAGCAGGTCGTTCAGGCAGTGGCCGAAGCGCGAGACCATGACCAGGACCTTCATCCGCGCCTTCTCGTCGAAGAACGTGTAGTCCATGTCGAGGCTTCTGGCCTTGTCGGCGAACCCGTCCTGGAGGGCGTCGAGCGTGGCTCCGGTCTCGGAGTTGAAGCTGACGCGCATGAAGAAGCGGCCCGTCTCCTTGTCGTCGAACTGGGCGGCGTCGGTGATGTTGCAGCCGTTGTCGGCCAGGTAGGACGAAATCGCGGCGACGATCCCGCGCCGGGAGGCGCAGGTGACGGTGAGGGCGAAGGCGGTCATCGACGGTATCCCCGTTTCGCAAGTGGCGGCACGAACGGGCGGAGCCCGGCCGGTACGGTCCGGACCCGGGTCCGAACGGCTTGCAAGTGTTGGCATTCGTCGCTGGCCGTACCACCGGGAAAAGCGGCGCGAAACAGAAAAAAACCGACTTGGGGCGCGCAAAATTCCCCGGCAATCGCGAAAACGCAGCGGCTTCCCCGGTTCCCGGGGGCCACTCCCTAGGTCGCGGGCGCTTCGACCGGCGCGACTTCGGCCGCCTCGATCCACCAGCCCGGGCGGGCGATGGCAAGGCGGTTCGCGACGGCACGCGCGCCCGCAAGGTCTTCCAGGATCGCGAAGCAGGTCGCGCCGGATCCGGACATGCGTGCCAGCAGGACGCCGTCCTGGTCGCGAAGGGCGGCGAGCACGCCTTCGATCTGCGGGCAGACGACGATCGCCGGGGCCTCCAGGTCGTTGCGGGTGGCGGCGAGCCAGCCGGTCAGCGCGTCGAGCGTGGCAAGGCCCGTGCCGGGAAGCGGCGGCAGGGGCGGGTTGTCGCGCCGCGAGAGCGCGCGAAAGACGGCGGGGGTCGCCACCGGAACGCCCGGATTGACCAGAACGAGCGCGTGGCCGGGAAGTGCTGCAAGGGGGCTGACCGCCTCGCCGATGCCCGAGACCAGCGCCGGACGCCCCTCCAGGCACATGGGCACGTCGGCGCCAAGCGTTTCGGCGATCCCGCCCAGTTCGGCAGGCGTGAGGCGCCCCGGGAACGCCTGGTCCAGCAGGGTGAGGGCGGCGGCCGCATCCGCCGAGCCGCCACCGATGCCGGAGGCGACGGGAAGGGTCTTGTCGAGATGAAAGGAAAGCGCGGGCGCATCGTCCTCGCTCGCCCGGGACAGAAAGGCCCGGGCCGCGCGCAGGACCAGATTGTCGGCGGTGCCGGCGCCATCGAGCCCTTCGGCGAAGGGCCCGGATACGCAAAGGCCGGCCCCGCTGCCGTCCGGCGGCGTTCCGGCTTCCGGGCCACCGGTTTCCAGTGTCAGCCGGTCGCCGACCTGCGGGAAGGCGACGAGGCTTTCCAGAAGATGGTAGCCGTCATTTCGCTGCCCGGTGACATGAAGGGCGTAGTTCACCTTGGCGCGTGCAAGCATGGTGCGCGCGGCGCCATGCGCCGGCGCGGCCGTCATGCGGGGCACGGCTCTCAGCCGCCGTTCTTGTCCGAGCCGGCCTGCGCGGCGGGCATCTCGGGCGTTTCGCGCAAGCCGTTCTCGATCTTCTTCAGGATCTTGGGCAGTTCGTCGGGCTCGGGGCCGAGGTCGCGGGCGTGATTCCACTGGAAGCGGGCCTCGATCGTGCGACCGACCTTCCAGTAGGCGTCTCCCAGGTGATCGTTGATGACCGGATCCTCGGGACGCAGCTCCACGGCACGCTCAAGCTGTTCTGTCGCTTCCTCGTAGCGGCCAAGGCGGTAGTAGGCCCAGCCCAGGCTGTCGACGATGTAACCGTCACGCGGACGCAGCTCGACCGCCTTGCGGATCATGTCCAGCGCCTCGGGCAGCTTGAGCCCCTGGTCGACGAGGGAATAGCCGAGATAGTTGAGCGTGAGCGGCTGTTCGGGAGACAGCTCCAGCGCCTTGCGAAGGTCCGCCTCGGCCGGTCCCCATTTCTTCTGACGTTCCCGGCAGATGCCGCGATAGTAGAAGATCGTCCAGTCCTTCTCCTCCGGCTCCGACAGGGTGTCGATGCCGGCGGAATAGGCGGCCTCGCAGTCGGGGAAGAGCTTGCGCGCGCGAAGCACGTTGCCGAGCGCGATCACCGCCTCGAGATCGGAAGGATCCTCGTCCACCAGGGCCTGCAGGTGCAGGCGGGACTGCTCCAGATTGTCGAGGGCGTTGTAGTTGAGCCCGATCTGGATCTCGGCATCGCGCTTGAGCGGAGAGGCCGGGTCGATCTTCCCGAGCGTGGCGATGGAGCGCTCGAACTTGCCCAGGCGATCGAAGAGGCCGGCGAGCGCGACGGCGGCCACGTCGGCGCGCGGGTCGAGATCAAGCGCGAGCTGCAGGTAGACGGCGGCAAGCTCCTCGCCACCGTCGCGGCCGATGGCCGCGCCGAGGCCGTAGAGCACTTCCGCCGCGCCCGTGACCGGGCTGGCGGTGATCGGTCCGATGGGCTCTCCGCTCTCGATGAGCTTGCGCGTGGCCGACAGCACCGGGTGATCGGGCAGGATCTTGTCGTATTCGGCCAGGATCTTCAGCGCCTCGGCCGGCTGGCCGCCGGCGGCCAGCGCCCTGGCGTAGGCGTCTGTCACGCGCAACGCGCCCTGGTCGGCCGCGAAGGCGTCGGCGAAGCCCTGGATCGCAGCCTCGCGGCGGCCCGCGTGGTCCTGGATCAGGCCGGAATGATAGGTCACGAAGACCGTGTACCAGTCAGGTCCCTTGAGACGGGAGAGAATGTCGAGCGCGGCGTCGGTCTCGCCTTCAGCTTCCTTCGCCCAAGCGGCGGCAAGGCCACGGGTCAGGTCAGCAAGCGGTCCGCGTCCGGGGCCGGACAGAAGCTCGGCGGCGCGGGCCGGCTCCCCGAGCTTCAGGGCTTCGGCGCCAAGCGCGAGGTTGGCCAGGAAATGGTCCGGCTGCTCCTGCTTGAGGCGACGGGCGTATTCGAGCGCCTCGTCGAGATCGCCGTTGGCCAGCTTGAGCACGAAGGTGCGGTCGAGCAGGAAGGGGTTGCCCGGATCCTCGTCCAGCGCCTCGGCGAAGAAGGCGGCGGCATTGGCAAGATCGTTGGTCTGTCCGGCGAGACGGCCGGCCAGGTAACTGCCGCTCAGGGTGATGGGCAGGCCGTCCAGCGTGCCAAGTCCGAGGGGCTCGCTCGCCTGGGCCGCTGTTTCGGCCTGAACCGGCTGGGCAAGGACCGTGGCCATCGCCAGGGCCGCGAGCGTCATGCGGGTCGGGGCGGTCGAGGAGAGAAGGCGTCGCATCATGGGCGTGGACTTGCTGCCTCTTGCTTGCCCGCTGTCGCGGGGATCATGTCGTGTCGCCGTTGCGGTGCCGCACGCGATCGGCGACGGCCCGCGGCGGACGCGCGCATCGGCACACGTCCGGAAACCCGCAGCCCCAGGGCCGGCGAGTCAACGGCAGGATATGCGAACAAGGATGGCCTTTCTATGGTCGCCCCGCAAGCCGCGCCATCGGGTTGCCGGTGTCGCGGAAGCGCAGGAGAGGACTCGAAACCCCTTTGTTTCTCGCACTGCATCATTTAGAGCAGGACTCGTTTTCGGGGCGACCCGGACAGGCTGGCGCGCGAATGGCACGTGCGCGCCCCCGTCGCCTGGGCGCACGGGGAGGCCGCACGACGAAAAAGACGGCGCGTTGCCGCGTCTGCGGGAGAAGGGACAGGAACGCAATGACCAAATGGGTGTACGGGTTCGGCGATGGGCGCTCCGAGGGCGCCGCGGACATGAGGAACCTGCTGGGTGGCAAGGGCGCGAACCTTGCCGAGATGAGCAATCTCGGGCTTCCGGTCCCACCGGGCTTTACCATCACCACCGAGGTCTGCACCTGGTTCGAGACGCATGGCCAGAGCTACCCCGACGGGCTGGCCGGGCAGGTCGAGGCGGCCCTCTCCGAGGTCGGGCGCATCACCGGCCGGCGTTTCGGCGACACGGTCAACCCGCTGCTGGTTTCCGTGCGCTCCGGCGCGCGGGTCTCGATGCCGGGCATGATGGACACCGTCCTGAACCTCGGCCTCAACGACGCCACCGTGCCGGCGCTTGCCGAGGCGGCGGGCGATCCGCGCTTTGCCTACGACAGCTACCGCCGCTTCATCCAGATGTATTCCGACGTGGTGCTCGGCCTCGATCATCACGCCTTCGAGGAGATCCTCGAGGACTACAAGAACGAGCATGACCTGGCGCTCGACACCGACCTCACCGCCGAAGCGTGGCAGGAGGTGATCGCCGGCTACAAGAAGCTGGTGGAGGACGAACTCGGCAAGCCGTTCCCGCAGGACCCGGCCGAACAGCTCTGGGGCGCGATCGGTGCCGTCTTCCTGTCGTGGGAAAGCGCGCGCGCGGTGACCTACCGTCGCCTGCACGACATTCCCAACGACTGGGGCACGGCGGTCAACGTGCAGGCCATGGTGTTCGGCAACATGGGCCAGAGTTCCGCCACGGGCGTCGCCTTCACCCGCAATCCCTCCACCGGCGAGAAGGTGCTCTACGGCGAGTTCCTGATCAACGCGCAGGGCGAGGACGTGGTGGCCGGCATCCGCACGCCGCAGGACATCACCGAGGCCGCCCGCATTGCCGCCGGCTCCGACGCGCTCTCGCTGGAAAAGGCGATGCCGGAGGCCTTCGCCGAGTTCGTGGGGATCTGCGACAAGCTCGAGGCGCACTACCGCGACATGCAGGACCTCGAGTTCACCATCGAGCGCGGGCGGCTTTGGATGCTGCAGACGCGCTCGGGCAAGCGCACGGCCAAGGCCGCGCTCAAGATCGCCGTCGACATGGCCGACGAGGGGCTCATCACGCCCACCGAGGCCGTGATGCGCGTCGATCCGGCGGCGCTCGATCAGCTCCTGCATCCGATGATCGACCCGAAGGCGACCCGCGACATCCTGGGCACCGGCCTTCCGGCCTCGCCGGGGGCGGCCTCGGGCGAGATCGTGTTTTCCTCCGACGAGGCGGAAGAGGCGAAGAACGCCGGTCGCAAGGTCATCCTGGTGCGCGTCGAGACGAGCCCGGAAGACATTCACGGTATGCACGCGGCGGAAGGCATCCTGACGCTGCGCGGCGGCATGACCAGCCATGCCGCCGTCGTGGCGCGCGGCATGGGCAAGCCCTGTGTCTCGGGCGCCGGCGCGCTCAGGATCGATGCGCGTGCCGGAACGCTGTCGGTAGCGGGCCGCAAGCTCCAGCGCGGCGAGCGGATCACCATCGACGGCACCAGCGGGCAGGTGCTCGTGGGCGAGGTCGACATGCTCCAGCCGGAGATGTCGGGTGAGTTCGCGCGGTTGATGGAATGGGCCGACGCCGAGCGCCGCATGAAGGTGCGCACCAACGCCGAGACGCCGGCGGACGCGCGCGCCGCGCGCGGCTTCGGCGCGGAGGGCATCGGGCTCTGCCGCACCGAGCACATGTTCTTCGATGGCGAGCGCATCGTCGCGGTGCGCGAGATGATCCTCTCCGACAGCGAGGAGGGCCGGCGCGCCGCGCTCGCCAAGCTTCTGCCGATGCAGCGGGGCGACTTCACCGAGTTGTTCGAGATCATGCAGGGGCTTCCCGTCACGATCCGCCTGCTCGATCCGCCGCTGCACGAATTCCTGCCGCACACGGATGAGGAAATCGCCGAGGTGGCGGCCGTCATGGGTGTGGACGCGGAGCTGCTGCGCCAGCGGGCGCTGGAGCTGTCCGAGTTCAACCCGATGCTGGGTCATCGCGGCTGCCGTCTGCTGGTCTCCTACCCGGAGATCGCGGAAATGCAGGCGCGCGCCATCTTCGAGGGCGCGGTCGCTGCGGCCGCGAGCACCGGCGCGCCGGTGACGCCCGAGATCATGGTGCCGCTCGTCGGCGTCAAGGCGGAGCTCGACCTCGTGCGGGCGCGCATCGATGCCATGGCGAAGGCCGTCTCGCAGGAGGCGGGCGTCGCGATCGAGTATCAGGTCGGCACGATGATCGAGCTGCCGCGGGCCTGCCTGCGCGCCGGCGAGATCGCCGGGGCGGCGGAGTTCTTCTCCTTCGGAACCAACGATCTCACCCAGACCACCTTCGGCATCTCGCGCGACGATGCGGCCTCCTTCCTCGGCGCCTACCAGCGCCTGGGGGTGATCGAGCGCGATCCCTTCGTCTCCATCGACCAGGACGGCGTCGGGGAACTGGTGCGGATCGGCGCGGAGCGCGGCCGCGCGGCGCGGCCCGGCCTCAAGCTCGGCATCTGCGGCGAGCATGGCGGCGACCCGGCGTCCATCGCCTTCTGCGAGAGCGTCGGGCTCGACTATGTGTCCTGCTCGCCGTTCCGCGTACCCATCGCCCGGCTTGCCGCCGCCCAGTCGGCGCTGAAGGCGAAGTCCGCGTAAGCGGGGCGGGGAGCGGGGCATGGCGCGCCGGCCGGACAGCCTGGAGGCGTTGCGCAAGGGCGGCAAGGCGGCCCTTGCGCGGGCGCTTTCAGCCGTCGAGACCGATGCCGCCGACCCGGGACTGGACGTGCTTCTCGACGCCGCCTGCGCGGCGCCGGGGGGCCGTGTCCTGGGTCTGACCGGCCCGCCGGGCGTGGGCAAGTCCACGCTCACCAACGCCCTGATACGCCACTATCGCACACAGGGCGAGAGCGTCGGCGTCATCGCCGTCGATCCCTCCTCACAGCTCACCGGCGGGGCGCTGCTTGGCGACCGTACGCGGCTTGTCACCGATCCCGAGGACGATCGCGTCTTCGTGCGCTCCATGGCCGCGCGCGACCGGCTCGGCGGCCTTTCCGACCACGCGGTCGCGGCCATCGTGCTCATGCGCGCGGTGATGGACCGGGTGATCGTGGAGTCGGTGGGCGTCGGCCAGTCGGAGGGCGATGTCGCCCATGTGAGCGATGTGCTCGCGCTGTGCATCCAGCCGGGCTCCGGCGACAGCCTGCAGTTCATGAAGGCGGGGGTGATGGAGCTTCCCGACCTGGTCGTCGTCACCAAGGCCGACATGGGCGGCCTTGCGGCGCGCGCGCGGGCCGATGTCGCCGGCGCCCTGTCGCTGGCCCGTCCGCCGGATGCGCGGACGCTCCCCGAGGTGATCGCCGTTTCGGCCACGAGCGGGGAGGGGCTCGACGAGATGACGACGGCCTGCGACGCACTCTTCGCCCGTCTGGAGCGGGATGGCGGTCTTGCGGCGCTGCGTGCGCGCCAGGCGCGCCATCACGTGGCGGATGCGATCCGGGTGCGCTTCGGGCGCGTGAGCGCGGGGCTCGTGGACATGGATGCCGCGTTGGCGCGCGAGGGCGGACCCTTCTCGGCGGTCTCGGCACTCGACCGGGACCTTCGGGCGCGCCTTGGCGCCCAGGCGGACCAGCCTTAGGCGGACAGGCTGATCGAGGGGCGCGGCGCCGGGTCACCGGCGGCGAGGCGGCGCTCGGCGGCGGGAACCTCCGACGGCGGCACCGGGCGGCACAGGAAGTAGCCCTGCAGCCTGTCGCAGTTGGTCCGCTGGAGGATCGCCGCCTGCTGGCTTGTCTCGATGCCTTCCGCGACAACCTTCATGCCGAGTGCCTCGCCCAGGTCGATGATGGTCGACAGGATGGCATGGGCGTGCGGCGCCACGTCGAGATCGGCGATGAAGGAGCGGTCGATCTTCAGCGTGTCGAAGGGGAAGCGGCGCAGGTAGGACAGGCTCGAGTAACCGATGCCGAAATCGTCCAGCGCCACGCGCACGCCAAGCTCCTGGACACGGGTCAGCGTGTCGAGAATGCCGCTGTCGTCGTCGGCGAAGACGGTCTCGGTGACCTCGATCTCGAGCCGGGTCGGCTCGAACCCGGATTCGGCCAGCGTGTTGCGCACGTCGTCGATGAAGCGCGGGTGGCGGAACTGGGTCGGCGACACGTTGACCGCGACCCCGAGGTGCGGCCAGGCGGCCGCGTCGCGGCAGGCGCGGCGCAGGACGTAGAGCCCGAGGTCGTAGATGAGGCCGGTCTCCTCGGCGATGGGCACGAAGACCGCCGGGCTGACGGGGCCCATTTCCGGATCCGTCCAGCGCAGGAGCGCCTCCACGGACAGGACCTTGGCGCCGTCGATGGTGGTCTGCGGCTGGTAGACCAGGTCGAGACGGTTGTTGCGGATCGCCTCGCGAAGGCCGTGGGCGAGGTTCTCGCGCGTGCGCACGTGCTCTTCCATCGAGGCGTCGAAGAAGGCCCAGCGGCCACGTCCGGCCGACTTGGCCGAATAGAGCGCGATGTCGGCCTTTCGCAGCAGCTCGCCCATGGACAGGCTGTCATGGGGCGCGATCGCGGCACCGACGCTGAGGCTGATGTGCAGGTGGTTGCCGGCGACATACATGGGCACGGAAAACCGGTCCTGCATCCGCTTCAGCACCGCCTCGATGCGGGAGCGGTCGGCGGCGCCGGGAAGCAGCAGCGCGAACTCGTCGCCGCTGATGCGCGCGAGCGTCGCGTTGTCGGGCGCGAGCACCCGCAGGCGGCGGGCGGCCTCCCGGATCACCTCGTCGCCGGCGGCATGGCCCAGCGTGTCGTTGATGTCCTTGAAGTGGTCGAGATCGATGTAGATCACGCCCACCAGCCCCTTGCCCGAATGCCAGTCGCTCAGTTCGTCGCGGAAGCGGGCGGCGAAGAAGTCGCGGTTGGCGAGGCCGGTGAGGCTGTCGTGCAACGCCGCGTGCTGGGCGCGCGCCTCGCTTTCGGCCAGGCGGCGGGTGTTCTGGCGGGTATAGAACAGCACCAGGCCGGTCAGGCCGGCGATGGTGGTGGCCAGGAAGAACAGCATCGGGCTGACGCCGGCCAGGATCTGGGCTCCCGGGTTTTCCGACTGCCAGGTGAGAAAGCCGATGGTGCGCCCGCGCGGATCGGACAGCGCGAGACTTGCCGCGATCTCCTCGGCCGGCCGGTCATGCGACACGCGCAGGTCCTGCGTGCCGGAGCGCTCGGCGAGCGCGGCAAGGCGCACGGGATCGAGCTGCTTGATGCTGACAAGTACGGCGGGCGGCTGGCGTTCGGCCAGGAACTGCTTCAGCTCGGGGCTGATGGCGGTGACCGAGACGAAGGCGGGCCGTCCGTCCTTGAGCGTGAAGCCGGTCTCGTTGATCGAGCGGGTGAAGCCGGTGCGCGGGCGCTCCACCACGAACAGGCCCGACGGCAGGCGGCGGAAGGAATTGATGAAGCGGGCCCGCACGCGCGCGATCAGCGGCTTGATTTCCTCAAGCATCGGCTTGGCGAGCGCGGGATCGTGCTCGTTGCCGCGATTGAAATCATAGACGGGTTCGCCATCGACGCCGACGACCACGGTCTGGTCGTGACCGTGATTGGCCAGCATCCAGCGACCGATGTTGGTGTCGATCCAGGCGCGGTTCAGGGAATTGGGACGGGTGTAGAAGAAGGCCTGGTCCCAGACGGCCGTTCCTTCCTGCTCCTTGGCCAGAAGGTCGAGCTGAAGTTTTGCGCCGCCGCGCAGCAGATTGCGTTCGCTGTTCAGCGCGGCAATGTCGGCTGACTGCGATGTATAGGCGATGAGCACAACCGAGAACGCGATCGCGAGCATGACAAGACCCACGACCGGAAAAAGAATGGCATTTGCTAGCTTTGTTCCGGCAGTCTTGCGTGACGCGCCCATCGCAGCCTCATTTCCCCACACGCCGAACGGTTGCACAGCGAATTTAACAAAATCCGTCGAATATTGGTTAACCGGGACTGAAACCGGAGTCCCGCCCGTCGCCAATGCGAAAAGTGCCGGCTGCCGGCAATCCGGCACGCCTTGCAGGCAAGGTTCGCTACAGGAGTTGCAGGCCCCGGAAGCTCACATGACCGTCACGCCCCACGATGATGTGGTCGTGCAGGGCGATGCCGAGCGGCTTGGCGATTTCGGCGATCTGGTTGGTCATCTGGATGTCGGCGCGCGAGGGCGTCGGATCGCCTGACGGATGGTTGTGCACGAGAATGATGGCCGAGGCCGACAACTCCAGCGCGCGCTTCATCACCTCGCGCGGATAGACCGGCGTATGGTCGATGGTGCCGCGCTGCTGCACCTCGTCGGCGATCAGCGCGTTCTTCTTGTCGAGGAACAGGATGCGGAATTCCTCGCGGTCCGCATAGGCCATGGCCGCGCGCACGTAGTCGATCACCGAGGACCAGGAGGAGAGGACCTTGCGCTCGCGCAGCGGCGCACGCAGGAACCGTTCGGCCACCGCGCGGGCGAGCTTGAGTTCGTCCACGACCCGGTCGCCGACGCCGCGCACCTCCTTCAGCCGGGCGGGCGGCGCGGCCAGAACCTCGGCGAATGAGCCGAATCGCGCGATCAGCGCCTTGGCGATCGGCTTGGTGTCGGCCCGCTTGATGGGAGCGAAAAGCAGGAGTTCCAGGAGTTCGTAGTCCTGGAGGGCCTCATGTCCGGCCTCGCGAAACCGCTGGCGCAGACGGTCGCGATGACCGTGGAAATGGGGTGAGGGCGCGCTGGCGTCGGAAAATCCGTCGTCGCTCCCGCTCATGCATCCCCCCTTCGTTCCCGTGTGCTTCGCGTTCGCCTCAGGATCGCTGACGCACCATCGGATTGTCGAGCCCCGCCGGCGACAGCGTGAAGATCTCGCAGCCCTCGTCGGTGATGCCGATGGAATGCTCGAACTGGGCCGAAAGCGAGCGGTCGCGGGTGACCGCCGTCCAGCCGTCCGCCAGCACCTTCACGTGCGGACGACCGAGGTTCACCATCGGCTCGATGGTGAAGATCATGCCCGGCTTCAGCTCGACACCCTCACCCGGGCGGCCGTAGTGCAGGATGTTGGGCGTGTCGTGGAAGAGGCGCCCGACGCCGTGGCCGCAGAAGTCGCGCACCACCGAGCAGCGCTCTGCCTCGACGAAGGTCTGGATCGCGGCGCCGATGTCGCCGGTGGTGTTGCCGGGCTTTGCCGCCTCGATGCCGCGCAGGAGCGATTCGTAGGTCACGTCCACCAGTCGCTCGGCGGCGCGCTTGAGCTTGCCGACCGGATACATGCGGCTGGAATCGCCATACCAGCCATCGACGATGTAGGTGACGTCGACGTTGACGATGTCGCCTTCCTTCAGCGGCTTCTCGTTGGGGATGCCGTGACAGACCACATGGTTGATCGAGGTGCAGGTCGACTTGGTGAAGCCGCGGTAGTTCAGCGTGGCGGGAACCGCGTTCTCCTTCAGGCCGAACTCGAACACGAAGTCGTCGATTTCCTGGGTCGTGACGCCGGGTTTCACAAGATCGACCAGCGCGTCGAGGCAGCGTGCCGTGACATCGCTCGCCTTCTTCATGCCCGCGAAATCCTCGCGGTCGTAGAGGCGGATCTGTCCGGTGTTCTTCAGGGGCGCCGTGGCGGCGTCGACATAGGTGACCATCACTCTTCCGTCGGTGTTCGTCGTCTGGCCCGGCGACCACGGCCTGATGACCGGGGCGGGCTTGGGATGCGGGCGGCGTCCCCCGTCGGACCATCCGTGCTCCGGCCTGCGGTTCCGGGCGGGCGGGCGCGAATGGAGGAGGACGCGGGCGCCGCGCGTTTCGAGATATAGCCTTAATTGGCGCGCACCGCGCACGCAATCGCATTCGCACCGACGCGCGCGTGTGGAGGGGAAGCGGTGCAATTCCGGGTGGGCGGTCCGCCGGACTTGCGCGCGCGTCGCGCTCCGGCTAATGGCAGGGGGCGCATGAAGCCAGCGGACGTGGTGGAATCGGTAGACACAAGGGACTTAAAATCCCTCGGCCTTGCGCCATGCGGGTTCGAGTCCCGCCGTCCGTACCAGCCTGCTTGCCGGGCGATCCGCGTTTGTTGCGGCCGTCCCACCCCTTGTCCTCGTTCCGTTCGAGGGAAAATCAACGTTCCAGGCGGATCAGGCGGTCGTTCGAGGCGCCATCGCGACGGGGAGAGCGATTTGTGGTGATGGCGTAGACATCCCCGTCGATCACCAGCACATCGCGAATGCGCTCGCCCAGGGAGACCGTTTCCAGGATCGCCCCGTCCTGCGGGGCGATGACAAGAACGCCCTTCGCCCGAAGCCCCGCGAGCAGCAGGTTGCCGCCATCGAAGGCGAGCCCCGAGGGAGCCCATGTATCGCGGCCGGAATGAACCAGCGGCGCCCGCATGCCGTTCCCGGTCTCGTCGCCCTGTATCAGTGGCCAGCCGTAATTGCCGCCACGCTCGATGCGGTTGACCTCGTCCAGTGCCGACTGTCCGTGTTCGGCAGCAAAGAGCTGGCCCGTGTCATCCCAGGCAAGGCCCTGCGGATTGCGATGTCCCAGGGACCAGACCGGAGACCCGGGAAAGGGATTGTCGTCGGGAATCGCGCCGTCGGCCGTCACCCGGAGGATCTTGCCCGCGAGACTGTCCAGGTCCTGCGGCCGGTCCCGTCTTTCGGTCCAGCCCGTCGTGACATAGAGCATCCCGTCGGGACCGAAGGCGACACGGCCGCCATTGTAGAGCGGGTGACCCGGAATGCCGTCGAGGAGAACCCGTGTCTCGCGCCAGCCCTGCCCGGTGCGTTCGGCCTCGATCACGCGGTTCAGCCGGGCGTCGGGCGTGCCGTAGTGCTGATAGAGCACGACGCGACCGCTTTCGGCGAAATCGGGCCGCAGCGCAAGGCCGAGAAGCCCGCCACCGCGATCGTCGAGGACCGGCACGCTTGTCTCGACGGGCATCCGGGTCAGCTTGCCGTCCTCGTAGATGCCGAGCGTGCCGGCCTTTTCCGTAAGGTAGATGGCCCCGTCGCGGGCCTCGATGTCCCAGGGGTAGTCGAGACCGGAAAGCAGGGTCTCGACCGGCTGCGCGAAGGATCGGGACGGGGGCAGCACCGCCAGTGCCGCCACAAGCGCGACGAACATGTATCTCACGAAAGACTCCTGTTCACGGGTATGGCGCGGAGGCGGCCCGCCGGAACAGGCCGCCAGCCGGTTCACTGTGCGTAGTCTTCGTCCGAAACCGGGTCGCCCCAGGTCACCGCGGTGCCGTCAATCGCCTCCTGGACGGCGAGGTGCGTCACGGACTGCCCGTCGGTCGCGCCGTGCCAGTGGTCGAGATCGGCGGGGAACCAGACCACATCGCCGGCGTTCATGACCTTCTTCTCTTCGCCGCGAACCTGGTACCAGCCTGTTCCGGAGGTCACGACAAGCCATTGCCCGACCGGATGCGTGTGCCAGTGTGAACGCGCGCCGGGCATGAAGGTGACCGAGCCGGCGTTGACGTTGGCCATCCGGGCGTCGAACACGGGCTGGACATATACCGTGCCGGTGAAGAAGTCGGAGCTGCCGATGACACCGCTCCGCTGTGCGGCTCCGGTGATCTCCGCTGTCTGTGCAAGCGCCACCGGGGCTGCAAGTGCTGCAAGTGTCATGGCGAGGGTCGATGCGAGAATGAGCTTCATTTGAGGTCGTCTCCTGGTGCTCGAGAGGCGGCCGTCGCGGACCGGGGCCGGATTTCCGGCCCAATGCCCCTTCAAGATAGGAAGCGTCCTTTCGGCGATAATGATCGCGAGACGGGATACGCTCATGAGGAGGTCTCATGAAAAGCGAGAGGCCGCTTCACGTCCGGTGATGTGATTGATGAGCGATGCTCATGAGCGCTTGTGTGTGTCGGGGGATAATCTTTTACGTTGCCATGCCTAGATTGTGCAGAGAGCGAACCGGATCCGAAGCGGGGTCGTGACGGCACGTTTTGCATCGTCCAGCCCGGCGCCGGTCCGCATCACCGACCGGCAACCGGCGAGAGAAACCAGCATGACGAAGATCCGGGTAATCGTTGGCGATGAAACGCTGAGCGCGACGCTGGATGATACCGCTGTCGCGCGTGACTTCGCGTCCCTTCTGCCGCTCGAACTGACGTTGAGCGACTATCATGCGACCGAGAAGGTGGCCGACCTGCCGCGTCCGCTCGACATCTCGGGCGCGCCGGCAAGCTACACCCCCCGGGCCGGCGATATCACGCATTTCGCGCCCTGGGGCAATCTCGCGATCTTCCACAAGCCGTTTCAGAGCGCGCGAGGCCTTGTCAGGCTGGGCGCGTTCGACGGGTCCATCGAGGCGCTGATGCAGGATCGCGCCTTTCCGGTTCGCATCGAACTGGCGGGTAAGGACGCCCGCTGAACGGCGTGCGGGTCGCAACCGGTCCGCAACACATCAAGGAGAAGAACACCATGAGCAACAACATCACCGGCAAGACCGTCATCATCACCGGTGCCTCGTCCGGCATCGGAGAGGCCAGCGCCAAGCTGCTCGCCGCGAAGGGCGCCAATGTCGTCCTCGGCGCGCGCCGCGCGGAGAAACTCAAACAGATCGCGGAGGAGATCGAGACGGCCGGCGGCAAGGCGGCCTGGCAGGAACTCGACGTGACCAGCCCGGACGAGAACGAGGCGATCGTCAAGCTCGCCAAGGACCGTTTCGGCGGCGTCGACGCGATCTTCCTCAACGCCGGACTGATGCCGAGCTCCCCGGTGTCCGCGCTGAAGACCGATGAGTGGAACCGGATGGTCGACGTCAACATCAAGGGAGTGCTCAACGGCGTCGCCGCCGTCATGCCGACCTTCCTCGACCAGAAGTCCGGCCACATCCTTGCGGTCTCGTCGGTGGCGGGCCTCAAGAACTATCCGGGGGCCTCGGTCTACGGCGGCACCAAGTGGTTCGTGCGCAACTTCATGGAGGTTCTGCGCATGGAGGCGGCCACCGAGGGCACCAACATCCGCACCGCGACGCTCTATCCGGCGGCGATCAACACCGAGCTGCTCGACACGATCACCGACAAGCGCACGGCCGAGGGGATGCAGGGGCTCTACGACACCTACGGGATCGCGCCCGAGCGGGTCGCCGAAGTCGTGGCTTTCGCGCTCGACCTGCCCGCCGACACGACCGTCAACGAGTTCACGGTGGGGCCGGCCAACCAGCCCTGGTAACAGGACCCTGAAAAAGGGCGGCCGCGCGAATGCACAGCATTCGCGCGGCCGCCCTTTTCGTATCGGTCCCGGTCATTCCAGGCCCCGCGCCCGGCCCTTCTGTGAGGGGAGGAGCGGGGCCTGTCCTGTCGCGGTCCGTTACTTCACCAGATCACAGGTCGAATCCTCGATCGGCATGAAGGCCTCCTTGCCGGGGATCGTGCGCACGACCTTCATCAGGTCCCAGTCGCCGTTCGATTCCTCGGGAGACTTCGCCTGGACCAGATAGGCGTCCAGAATCATGCGCCCGTCCTCGCGGATGACGCCGTTCTTGGCGAAGAAGTCATTGACCGGATTGGCCTTCATCCAGTCGGTGACAGCCTTGGCGTCCTCCGACCCGACCGCCTCGACGGCTTTCAGGTAGTGCATGGTCGCCGAATAGGCGCCGGCCTGGACCATGGACGGACGCTGGTTGACCTTCTCGTAGAAGCGGTCGGCGAAGGCCCGGCTCTCGTCATCGCGGTCCCAGTAGTAGCTGACCGTGAACGTCAGGCCCTTGGCGGTCTGCAGGCCGAGCGCCTTGACGTCGTTGATGAAGACGAGCATTCCCGCCAACTGCTGGCCGCCCGCCACGAGACCGAACTCGCCCGCCTGCTTCATCGAATTGACGAAGTCGGAACCGGCGTTGGCCAGGCCCACGACCTTCGCGCCCGATGCCTGGGCCTGCAGCAGGTAGGAGGAGAAGTCGGTCGTGTTCAACGGCGCCCGGACACCGCCCAGGACCTTGCCGCCGGCGGACTCCACGAACTTGGTCGTGTTGGCCTCGAGCGAGTGGCCGAAGGCGTAGTCCGCGGTGATGAAGTACCAGGTGTCTCCGCCTTCGTTCACGATCGCGGAGCCGGTGCCGGCGGGAAGCATCCAGGTGTCGTAGACATAGTGGATGCCGGTCGGCGAACAGTGGTCGTTGGTGAGCATCGTGGACGCGGACCCCGCGCCGATGGCGACGAAATCCTTCGACTTGCTGAGGTCGAACAGACCGATGGCCGACGCGCTGTCGGCGCTTTCGATGATCATGTCGACGCCCTCTTCGTCAAGCCAGCGGTTGGCGGTCGCCAGGCTGACGTCGACCTTGTGCTGGTAGTCGGCGGACTTCACGACGATCGGCTTGTCGCCCACCTTGCCGCCGAAGTCCGCGACCGCCATCTCCACCGCTGCGACGACACCGGGGCCGCCGTGGGCGGAGTACAGGCCGGACATGTCGACGAGTACGCCAAGGGTCACCTGTCCGTCTTCGGCACCCTGCCGTTCGGCAAGCGCCGGCGATGCCATCAGGGCGGCTGTCGCAACGGCAGTCATAAGCATTGTCTTACGCATGATTTGTTTCCTCCCAAGGAATGGATGCAGGGATATTTCCGCAACTTTCGTGCCAGCGCGTTCCGCGATGGCCTTTTTCTTGCGACTTTCTTGCCGGGGATCAGCGGCCGCGGGCCAGGGCCCAGAGCGAGGCGAGGCCGCGGGCGATGCCGCCGCGCAGCAGCAGCACGCACAGGACGAAGATCGCCCCCTGGATCATCATCACCCAGGACCCGAAGCCGGCGAGATAGTTCTGCATGGTGACGATCGCGGTGGCCCCGATGATCGGACCGATCAGCGTGCCGGCTCCCCCCAGCAGCGTCATCAGCACGACCTCGCCCGACATCATCCAGTGCACGTCCGACAGCGCGACGAGCTGGAACACGAGCGCCTTCATGGCGCCCGCCAGTCCGCTCAGCATCGCGGAGAGGACGAAGGCCTGGAGCTTCACCATGTTGACGTCGTAGCCCAGGGAGGCGGCGCGCAGCTCATTGTCGCGAACCGCCTTCAGGGCCTGTCCGAACGGGGAATTCACGATCCGCACGATCAGCATCACGACAAGCACGAAGACTGTCGCGAGGAAGTAGTACATCGTGTCCATGTCGTTCAGGTCGATGAGGCCGAAGAGGTGCCCGCGCGGGATCCCCTGCAGGCCGTCCTCGCCGCCGGTGAACGGCGCGCGCAGGGCGAGAAAGTAGACCATCTGCGCGAAGGCCAGCGTGACCATGGCCAGATAGATGCCCTGCCGGCGGATCGCGAACACGCCGAACAGCGCGCCGAGCAGCATGCCGACGACCGCGCCCGTCAGCAGCATAAGCTCGGGCGGGAACCCCCAGACCTTGGCCGCGTGGCCCGCGACATAGGCGCCGCCGCCGAAGAAGGCCGCGTGGCCGAACGAGAGCAGCCCGCCGAAACCGAAGATCAGGTTGTAGGCGGAGGCGAAGAGGGCGAAGCACATCGCCTTCATCAGGAAGCCCGGATAGAAAAACCACGGGCCGGTGATCAGGAGCAGCAGCCCCAGGCCCGCGAGCACGATGCCTCCCGCCTTGCGGGATGCGGTCGGGGCCTGGGAATTTGCGGTGGCGGCAAGGTCGCTCATGCGGTCCTCCCGAACAGGCCGTTCGGCTTCACCAGGAGCACGATGGCCATGACGACAAAGATGACGATGTTGGAGGCCTCGGGGTAGATGACCTTGGTCATGCCCTCGATGAGGCCGAGCAGGAAGCCGGACAGCACGGCGCCCATGATCGAGCCCATGCCGCCGATGACCACCACGGCGAAGACCACGATGATCAGGTTGGCGCCCATGTGCGGGCTGACCTGGTAGATCGGCGCCGCCATGACCCCGGCGAGCCCCGCCAGACCGGCGCCGAACGCGAAGGTCAGCGTGACCATGAGCGGCACGTTGATGCCGAAGGCCTGCACGAGTTGCGGGTTCTCCGTCGCGGCGCGCAGGTAGGACCCGAAGCGGGTCTTCTCGATGACGAACCAGGTGGTGAGGCAGACAATGATCGAGGCGAGCAGCACCCAGCCGCGATAGACCGGAAGCAGCATGAAGCCGAGATTGAGCCCGCCCCGGAATTCGGCCGGCGAGGGATAGGGCTGGCCGGAGATGCCGTAGCCCTGGCGGAAGGCGCCCTCGATCAGCAGTGCCAGGCCGAAGGTCAGAAGCAGGCCGTAGGCGTGATCCAGCTTGTAGACATGGCGGATCATGAAGCGCTCGAGCAACGCGCCGAAGCAGGCCACGATCAGGGGCGCCAGCACCAGCGCGCCCCAGTAGCCGATCCCCAGGTAGTGCAGGAGCATCCAGCTTACGAACGCCCCGGTCATGAAGATCGCGCCATGGGCGAAGTTGACGACGTTCAGCAGGCCGAAGATGACGGCGAGGCCGAGGCTCAGCAGGGCGTAGAAGGCCCCGTTGATCAGTCCGAGCGTCACCTGGCCGAACAGGACCACCGAGGGAATGCCGAAGATTGTGAACATGTCTCAGACCCCCAGTCTGGATTGGATGCGGGCGTGGATGTCGGGGGTTCGAAGCTCGGCTTCGGTGGCATGGTCGACGACCACGCCTTCCTCGACGACGTAGTGACGATCGGCAACCAGGCGCGCGAAGGGGAAGTTCTGCTCGACGAGGATCATCGTGAGACCGCGCTGCTTGAGGATCGACAGCGTCCTGGCGATCTGCTCGATGATGACCGGCGCGAGACCTTCCGTGACCTCGTCGAGAAGCAGGAAGTCCGCGCCGGTGCGCAGGATTCTCGCCATGGCGAGCATCTGCTGCTCACCTCCCGAGAGTTTCGTTCCGTAGCTCGACGCCCGTTCCTTCAGGTTCGGAAACAGGGTGTAGATCTCGTCGACCGACATGCCGCCGGGCCGGGTGACGGGGGGCAGGAGCAGGTTCTCGGTCACGGTCAGCCCGGCGAAGATCCCGCGCTCCTCGGGCACGTAGCCAAGGCCCAGCCGGGCGATCCGGTGCGGCGCGAGAGTGGAGATTTCCTGCCCGTCGAAGGAAATGCGTCCCTTGCGGGTGACGAGCCCCATGATTGCCCGCAGCGTCGTGGTCTTGCCGGCGCCGTTGCGTCCGAGAAGGGTCACCAGTTCGCCGCGGCGAACATTGATGTCGATGCCATGCAGGACGTGGCTGTCGCGATAGAACGCGTTGAGACCCTCGACGGTCAGCCGCGACTCCCATGTCGGTTCCGCTGACTGGAGGCGACCTTGCTGGACGGTCATTGGGCAACTCCTCCGATATAGGCCTCGAGCACCTTCGGGTTGTCCGAGACCTCGGCGTATGAGCCCTCGGCGAGCACCTGCCCGCGCGCGAGCACCGTGATGTGGTCGGACAGATGCGCGACGACAGGCAGGTTGTGCTCGACCATCAGGATGGTCCGATCCCGGGCGATGCGGCGGATGAGGTCGGCGACGCGGTCGATATCCTCGTGCCCCATGCCCGCGAGCGGTTCGTCGAGGAGCAGCATCTCGGGATCGAGCGCGAGCGTCGTGGCCAGTTCGAGGGCACGCCGGCGTCCGTAGGGAAGGCTTGACGCCTCCTTGTTCCGCCACTCGGAAAGGCCGACGCGCTCGATCAGTTCGTCGGCGCGTTCCGTCAGCGGCGACAGGGAGGAGAGCGGCAACCAGAAGCGCGCCGACAGGCCGGATTTTCGCTGGAGGGCGATGCGCACGTTCTCGAAGACCGTCAGCGAGGAGAAGACGGAAGAGATCTGGAACGAGCGGACCATGCCCAGGCGGGCGAGTTCCGCCATCGTCGTGCGCGTCACGTCCCTGCCGTTGAACAGCACCTTCCCGGATGTGGGCTGGTGCAGCTTGGTCAGCAGGTTGAACACGGTGGTCTTGCCGGCACCGTTGGGGCCGATCAGCGCATGAATGGTGTTCCGCTGCACCTTCAGATCCAGATCCTGAACGGCGTAGAAACCGCCGAAAGACTTGGAAAGCCCGTGTGCCTCGATGATCCAGTCATCGGCGGGTGCATTGCCGGTGGCGGGCTCCGAAGCGGGCCGCGTGGCGTTCATGGGGCGACTCCCCGACGGCTGCCGGTCGGGCCGGAGTGTCGCGTCAGGCGGTTGGCATCCATGAGTTCCTCCTCATGCCGTTTCTGTCCTGCCTCTCTCCGGATCAGGGGGCAGGTCCTCCATGGCAGGCAAAACGCATGAATCGTGCCGCGCCCGCGCATGGCGCGTTTTTTTGTTCCCGGGCAGATGCGGCATGAGGGGAGGAGGATGTCGGGGCAGGTGTCCTTCATGGTGACAGGACGCCCGATGCATGGCCGGGTGCATACTCGGCAGCCTTGTCATTGTTGCGGACATCATGTCCTCCCCGCAGACACAATGCCCCCGGGAAGAGTGCCCCCTCGGAAAAATGCTCCCTGAGGAAAGGCTGGATGTGACCCCCGCACGAAAAAGGGGCGGCCCCGCGTGCCGCCCCCCTTTGCCGTCTGTCGTGTACCGCCCGTGTCGGGGCGTCTCCCGCCGCGTTTCGCGCCGGCGTCAGGCTTTCTCGATGGCGCAGGCGATGCCCTGTCCGACGCCGATGCACATGGTGGCAAGCGCGCGCGAGGCGCCGCGCGAGGCGATCTCCAGCGCCGCCGTGCCCACGATGCGCGCGCCCGACATGCCCAGCGGATGACCGAGCGCGATCGCCCCGCCGTTCGGGTTCACCTGTTCGGCATCGTCCGCAAGCCCGAGCTCCCGCAGGACCGCCAGCCCCTGCGCGGCGAAGGCCTCGTTCAGCTCCACCACGTCGAAGTCGCCGATGGTCAGCCCCAGCCGCGCCATCAGCCTGCGCGTCGCCGGCACCGGGCCGATGCCCATCACGCGCGGCGGAACACCCGCCGCCGCGCCACCCGTGATCCGGGCGATCGGCGTCAGGCCATGGGCCTTCACCGCCTCGGCGGAGGCGATCAGCAGCGCCGCCGCGCCATCGTTGACACCGGAGGCGTTGCCGGCCGTCACCGAGCCGCCCTGGCGGAAGGGCGTCGGCAGCTTTGCAAGCTTCCCGGCCGTGGTGCCGGCGCGCGGATGCTCGTCCCGCTCGACGATCACGGGCTCGCCCTTGCGCTGGGGGATCGTCACCGGGACGATCTCGCGCGCCAGCCGGCCGTTTTCCTGCGCGGCGACGGCCTTTTCCTGCGAGCGGGCGGCGAAGGCGTCCTGGTCGGCGCGCGAGACCTTGTAGTCCTCGGCGACGTTTTCCGCCGTCTCGGGCATGGAATCGATGCCGTATTGCGCCTTCATCACCGGGTTGACGAAGCGCCAGCCGATCGTGGTGTCGTGGATCTCGGCCGCGCGGGAAAAGGCGGTCTCGGCCTTGGGCATGACGAAGGGCGCGCGCGACATGCTCTCCACGCCGCCGGCGATCAGCAGGTCTGCCTCGCCGGCGCGGATGGCGCGCGCGGCCATGATCACCGCATCCATCCCCGACCCGCAGAGGCGGTTCACGGTCGTGCCGGAAACCTCCAGCGGAAGCCCGGCGAGCAGGGCGGCCATGCGCGCGACGTTGCGGTTGTCCTCGCCCGCCTGGTTGGCGCAGCCGTAGATCACGTCATCCACGCGGCTCCAGTCGACGCCGCCGTTGCGCGCCACAAGCGCCCGCATCGGAACGGCGCCGAGATCGTCCGCCCGAACGCCCGAAAGCGCGCCGCCAAAGCGGCCGATCGGCGTGCGGACATAGTCACAGATGAAGGCTTCGCGCATGGGATCTCCTTCGCCGGAGCGGCGGTCCAGGGTGAGGGGGAACTGAAAGAATGGGACCCGCGTCTCCGACCGGAGGCGCGGGTCCCTGGAAGGGGTCAGGACAATGTATCGTTTGACGCGCCGAGGCCGGGAGCAAGGTCCCCGGCCCGGTCGTCGCGCAGGCAGGGGGCGATAACCGAGGGGAGGGCGGGAACCGTTCGCCCGCCCATCCTGAGACCGCGACCGAAAACGCCGCGCGCGTTCCAGTGCGGATCGGCCAGCGCTTCCTCGAGCGAGCGGACCAGCGAGCAGCAGATGTCCACCCCCTCGAATGCCGCAAGCCATTCGTCCGCGGTCTTTTCCGCAATCAGGCGCGCGACCGCGCCGGTCGTCGCCGCGACATCCTTGCTGTCGTCGCAAAGCTCTGCGGGAAGGCCGATAATGCGGGTGAAATTGGCCCAGAACTTGTCCTCGAGCGGGGCGGCGGCGATGAAGCGGTCGTCACGGGTGCGATAGATGTTGTAGCGCGGCGTGCCACCCGTCACGGTCTCTCCGCCCGCGCGCGGCCAGTGGCCGAGCGCATTCGCGTTGCCGAGTGCCCAGTAGAGGAACGGGAACAGGTTTTCGCCCATCGCGACGTCGATCCAGCAGCCTTCCCCGGTCTTGTCGCGCTGGCGCAGCGCCAGCAGGATGTTGACCATGGCGGGATAGGCGCCACCGGCGATGTCCGCTGCGAGGATGGGCGGCAGGACGGGGGCTCCGTCGGAGCCAAGGGTTAGGCCCAGAATGCCGGTTTCGGCCATGTAGTTGAGGTCGTGGCCCGCCTCGGAGGCCTTCGGTCCGGAAGCGCCCCAGCCGCTGATGGAACAGTAGATGATGTCGGGATTCAGCGCCTGCACATCCTCGTAGCCCAGGCCCAGTCGTGTCATGACGCCGGGCCTGAACTGTTCGATCACCACGTCGGCGCGCTCCAGAAGGGGGCGCAGCCTGTCCCTGGCGGCGGGATCCTTGAGATTGAGCTCGATGCTTTGCTTGCCACGGTTCAGCATGGCGAAATTGATGCCTTCGCCCTGCACGCTCGGCTCGTAGCCGCGCATGTCGTCGCCCGTGCCGGGCCGCTCCACCTTGATGACCTCGGCGCCGGCCTCGGCGAGCATCAAAGTTGCCATCGGCCCCGGCAGCAACGTGCTGAAGTCGAGTATCAGAAGGTCCTTGAGCGGGGCCATGTCATCTCCTGTAGAGGGTGCCGTTGCGTCGGCGTTCAATCCGTCGACGGGATATCCGGCAGGCCGCAATTCCCGTGCCAGTGCGATATCACAGAAAGGCGAGGCGGCGTCGGCGTTCGGTCGAGGGGGGGATGCGCAACTGGCCGCGATACTTGGCGACGGTGCGGCGGGCGACGGAGGTTCCCTCCCGCCGCAAGCGGGAGACGATATCATCGTCCGACAGGACGCCGGCGGCGGTTTCGCCTTTCACCATCTCCCGGATCCTCTCGCGGATGACGCTCGCGGCGACGCTCTCGCTGCCGGCCGCGCTCAATCCGTCGGAAAAGAAGAACTTCAGCGGAAACTGTCCGCGCGAGCAGAGAAGATAGCGGTTGGCGATCGCGCGGCTGACGGTGGATTCGTGTATCTCGGCCGCCCGGGCTATGTCCTTTTGCGACAGCGGCCGCAGCGCTTTCGCCCCTTCGTGGAAGAAGCCCGACTGGTGGCGGACGATGGCGGCGGCGACCGCGAGGGTGGTTCGCGCGCGCTGGTCCAGGTTGCGCACGAGCTGGCCGGCTTCCTGAAGGCAGCCGCGCAGATAGCCGCGATCCCCGGCGGTCGTCATCCGACCGCTCAACTCGGTGTAATACTCGTTGTCGATCAGCACGCGCGGCAGGAGATCGGGATTGACCTCGACCTTCAGCCCGCCCTCCGGCGTCGCGGTCACGAGGATATCCGGCGGAGCGTATTCGGTCGGCTCCGGCGCGAAGCGGTGGCCCGGTCGCGGATCCAGCTTCCTGAGGCGCCGAAGCAGCGAGGGGATCTCCTCCCTGTCCACGCCACACAGCCGGGCCAGGCGGCCGGGATTGCCGCTTCCGACCAGTTCGAGATTGTCCAGCAGCGCCCGTACGGGTGCCTCGACGGGCCCCTGTTCGAGAAGCTGCAGGTGCAGGCACTCCCGCAGGCTCCGGGCTCCGACGCCGGTCGGCTCCAGCTTCTGGACCTCCCGCAGGGCCAGCGTCAGTTCGTCTTCGCCGGCGCCCAGCATGTCGCCGATCACGTCGAGACCTGTCCGCAGATATCCGGCATCATCGAGAGATTCCACGAGATACGCGGCAAGAAAACGCGTCCGCTGCTCCATCCGTGCAAGCGACAACTGCCGGAGAAGATCCTGGCGCAGGCTTTGCGGCTCCGCTGTCAGTGCCTCGATGAGGCCGGACCCGTCCCGCGAGGACCCCGCCCGCGCGCCGCGCGGGGCGGACAGGGAGCGGGCCGCACGTGCACGCGGAGGCGTGACGCGCAGCAGCGGATTTCTCGCCGACTGATCCTGCAGGAAGGCATCGAGCTCGTCGAGACCGTACTCGAGGATCTCGACCGCCTGGATGGTCTGGCGGGTGACCAGAAGCGATTGATGCGCTTCCGGCGCCAGTCTCATGGCGACGTTCATGCGGTTTCCTCCCGGTAGTCTGACCCCGCGGTCCGGCGCGGGGCTGTTTTTGCCGCTCCATTTCAAGTTCCGTGCCAGAGCGACATGCCGGCGTCGGGCCGGCGGATGCCGCGGGGTCCGGGCCCCGGACGTACGGTTTCGGTGTCCGGGCCCTTGACGTTGTGTCCGCTGTGAGGACAGTGTTGCGTCCGATACGGGAGGATCCGATGAACAAGACGCCGAAGAGCGGTGACACGCATGGCATTCTCGGCATTGCCATGGTCGGGGACGACAACCAGTTGATCTTGCATAATGGTGCTGCCTCCGAGCCCAGAATCCGGGCGATGCTGACCGATGCGGAATGGCTGGAGGCGGCCACCGAGCGGCGTATCGTCGTGATCAGCCTGACGGATGCAAGTTACGTCGCGGTGGTCGCTCCTTACGAGCAGGGGCGCCTTGTTGTCCTTTTTGGAGACACTAGCCCGACAGCGCTGCAATTCCTCCTCGGCGTCGACTTCGCCTATGACATCATCGAGCACCTCCTGAACGATCCCTATGATGCGATGGCGGTGATCGACGCGAACGCGCGTCTCGCCTTTGTCTCTCCCATTCACGAGAAGTTCTTCGGCCTGCAGGCCGGTGAGGGCGTCGGCGAGCGCGTGCGCGACATCATCGAGAACACGCGGTTGCCTCACGTCATTCGTACGGGGGTCGCCGAGGTCGGGCAGATCCAGCGGATGAACGGACGCGAGCGCGTGGTGTCCCGCCATCCGATCCGTCGCGGCGACAAGGTCGTCGGCGCGATCGGGCGGGTCATGTTCAAGGGGCCGCAGCAGGTGGAGGCGCTGGCCAAGCGCATCAACGCGCTCGAGCAGGAAATCGAGACGTACCGGGCGGAGGCGAAGGAAACGGCCAGGGCCGAGAGCTTTCTGGAAGCCATCGTCGGGCAGGGGGCGGCGGTGCGGAAGCTGCGCGACCAGATCCGCAAGATCGCGCCCCTGGACATTCCCGTTCTCATCCAGGGCGAGAGCGGCACCGGCAAGGAACTCGTGGCGCAGGCCCTGCACATGATGAGCCCGCGCCGGGAAGAGCGTCTGGTCACGGTGAACGCGGCCGCGCTTCCCGCCCAACTGGTGGAAAGCGAGCTGTTCGGATACGAGGCCGGGTCCTTTACCGGCGCCGACCGCAAGGGACGCGCCGGCAAGTTCGAGCAGGCGGACAAGGGGACGATCTTCCTCGACGAGATCGGCGACATGCCGCTGGAGGTGCAGTCCAAGCTGCTGCGGGTGCTGCAGGACCGGATGGTGGAGCGCGTCGGCGGCGAGAAGCCGCGCCAGATCGACTTTCGCCTGTGTTCGGCCACCAACCGGGATCTCGAGCAGTTCGTCGAGCAGGGCAAGTTCCGGCTCGATCTCTTCTACCGCATCAGCCCGGTCGTCATTCATGTCCCGCCGCTGGCTGACCGCGTCGAGGACATTCCGTTGCTGGTCAACCATTTCCTGAAGGATCTCGCGGAGCGCTATGGCCGCGATGTCCCCGAGGTGGACAGTGATGTCTTCGACTATCTCATGAGCCGCGAATGGCCCGGAAACGTGCGGGAATTGCGTCATCTGACCGAGCGCGCCTTTGTCTTCTACGAGGACGATCGGCTGCAGCTTTCCAATTTCCGCACCGAAAAGGGCGGCGAGCCGGTGCGCGCGGAACCGCCGCCGGCGGGCGTCGGCGAAGACGGCCAGACCCTGCGCGATGCGCTTGAGCGGTACGAGCGGGAACTCGTGGCCGAGGCGATGGTGCGCTTTCGCGGCAACAAGAAGCGGGTGGCGGAGCATCTGGGGATCTCGCGCAGCTACCTCTACAAGAAGTTCCTCGAGTAGGGTGTGGCCGGCCCCTGTCTCTGGCACGGTAATTGCGGACCTTTTCCTGACCGAACAGGGAGAGGTTCTATGTTGAGTGAGACGGCCGGGCCGGGTCCGCACGAGAACGACGCGCCTTGGCGCAGGCTGCCGGTGCTGGAAGCCGGGCGCGGGTTCGATTTCCTAGAGGGTTGCAAGGTTCTCGACCTGACAACTTCGGTTGCCGGCCCGTATGCCACGATGCTTCTTGCCGATTTCGGCGCGGAGATCATCAAGGTCGAACGGCCGACCGGTGACGATGCCCGCCATTGGGGCCCGCCCTTTCTGGAGGGAGAGGCGCTCTGGTTCACGGCTGTGAACCGCAACAAGAAAAGCCTGGTGCTCGACATGCGCACCGAGGAGGGGCGTTGCAGCTTCGAGCAGTTGCTCGACGAGGCGGATATCGTCGTCAGCAATCAGCCGCCGGACGTCCAGGTCAAGCTCGGGCTCGACCACGCGACCCTGTCCGCGCGCAAGCCCGACCTGATCCATGTGTCCATCACCGGGTTCGGCCTGGACGGGGAGCGTTCGGCGCTGACCTCCTACGATCTGATCGCGGAAGGCTACTCCGGCATCATGGACATCACCGGCGCGGCCGAGAACCCGCCCCAGAAGATCGGGGCGCCGGCGGCGGACATGCTTGCCGGGCAGGATGCGGCCATGGCGGCGATGGCCGCCTACCTCGGGCGTCTGAAGTCCGGACGGGGCGCCAAGATCGACATCAGCCTGCTGGAAAGCATGACACGGTTCCTCAGTTGCCGGATCGCCAGCTATCTCGGCTCGGGCGAGGTGCCGGTCCGCTCCGGCGGGACCGACAGCGTCATCGCGATCTACCAGAGCTTCGAAACGGCGGACAAGCCGATCAACCTCGGCCTCGGGTCGGATGCGATCTGGCGGCGGTTCTGGGACGCGCTGGGGGATCCGGGCTTCGCCGAGCGGCCCGAATTTTCCGGCAACAGCAGGCGGCGCGAGAACCGGGCGGTCATCGTCGAGAAGATCCAGTCGATCCTGCTGACCCGGGGGCGCGCCGAATGGCTGGCCCTGTTCGCCCGGGTCAGGGTTCCGGCCGGGCCGATCAACAGCGTCGAGGATGTCGCCCATGACCCCGCGCTTCAGGAGCGGGGCCTTTTCTTCACCCTGCGCGACGGGGAGCGCTGTGTTCCGCAGATCGGGCTCGGCATTCGCATCGACGAGCAGATCGCGGTTCCACGCGCCGCTCCGCCGCGGCTTGGAGAACACACCCAGGACATTCTCAAGAAACTGCGTCCCCGTTGAACGGAAGGACCTCGAAAGGGAAGGAAACACCAATGTCTTTCACAGAGATTCTCTATGAAGAGGACGGCCCGATCGGCACGATCACGCTGAACCGTCCCGACAATGGCAACATGTTCACCCAGGTCATGTGTCACGAGATCCGTGACTGCATCGAGGCGATCCGGCGCGAGACGCGCACGCGCGTCATCGTGCTGACGGGGGCAGGCGAAAAGTTCTTCTGCATCGGTGGAGAGAAAACCGGCATGGAGGACACGCGCCTCTATGCGGGAACGTTGCCGACGCTGGAGATGTACGAAGCGATCGACCGTTTGCAGAAGCCGGTGATCGCCTCGGTCAACGGCTTCGCCGTGGGCGGGGGCAACGTGCTCCAGATGGTCTGCGACGTGACCATCGCCAAGGAAAGCGCGGTCTTTCGCCAGGTCGGCCCGATGATGGGGTCGTTCGATGCCGGCTACGGCACCTGGTACCTGGAGGATCTCGTCGGCAAGAAGCGCGCCAAGGAAATCTGGTACGCGAACCCCAAGATCAGCGCCGCCGAAGCGAAGGACATGGGCCTCATCAACCGCATCGCTCCCGATGGCGAACTGCGGGAGAAGACCCGCGAGTTCGCGCTGGAGATCGCTGAGCGGGGCGCCTTCGCGCTGGCCTCGATCAAGGGCGCCTTCAACGCCCGTCATGGTGGTGTCGGTGGTCTTTCGCGGGTCACCCACGACCTGCTGCTCAGCCAGTATCTCGTTTCCGACGAGCACCATGAACTGAGCGAGGCCTTCAAGGAACGGCGCAAGCCGGACCCGTCGCGGTTCGGACAGTAGGAGGCTGCCATGCGACCGTTCCTGACCCTTCACGATCCGGCGACCGCCCGTGGCTACTACGAAAGCGGCGCCTGGCAGAACGACACGTTCTACGATCTGCTGGTCAAGCACGCCAACCACATGCCGTCGGCGCCCGCCATTCGCGACAGCCGACTTCGGCTGGACTGGCGCAGCCTGCTGGCCCGCGTCGACGCCCTCGCCGACAGCTTCGCGGATCGCGGCATCGGCGCCGGCGACCGGATCTCGATCTGGATGTCCAACCGGGTCGAGGTGATCGTTGCGTTTCTCGCCTGCTCGCGGCTCGGCGTGGCCTGCAACCCCTCGCTTCACCGAAGCTACACCTGCGGCGAGATCGTCGACCTGCTCAACGAACTCAAGCCGGCCATCGTGATCACCGAGGACGGCTGGGGCGCGGATCGCGACCGGCACGACTTCGAGGCGATGGTGACGGCGCTTCCCTTCGTGCGGAAGCTCTATACGCCTGCTGACTTTCCGCTTCACATCACCGGCAGTGCCGGCGGTGTGCACCAGAACCCCGACAGCGTTGCCTATCTCGCGTTCACGTCCGGGACGACGGGCAAGCCCAAATGCGTGATGCACTCGTCCAACACGCTCCTGTCCAACGCCCGGGACCTTGTGCGCGACTGGCAAATTTCCAGCCGCGACGTGATCCTGACGCTGAGCCCGCTGTCGCACCACATCGCGTGGGTCGCGGCGGGGCAGTGGCTGGTCAGCGGGGCCGAACTGGTTGTCGACGATCCGGAACCCGGACAGAGCCGGCTCGACTGGGTCGTCGCGACGGGGGCGACCTATGTTCTGGGCGTTCCCACCCACGCCATGGATATCCTTGCCGAGCAGAAGGGCCGGGGCATGGCCAAGATGGGGCGGGTGCGCGTGTTCTACATGGCGGGCGCGCCGATCCCGGAAGTGCTCGCGCGGTCCTTCGTCGAACAGGGCATCACGCCGCAGAACATCTACGGGATGACGGAAAACTCCTCGCACCAGTATACCCATCCGGACGATCCGCTGGATGTCTCGGTGGCGACGTGCGGCCGGGGCGGCCGGTGCTACGACGTGAAGATCTGGGACCCGGAAGACCTTGACCGGGAACTGCCGGTCGGAGAGCCCGGCGAGATCGGCGGGCGGGGCGCCCTGCTCATGCTCGGCTACTACGGCAACCAGGAAGCCACCTCGAAGTCCTTCAACCGGCACGGATACATGATGTCGGGTGATCTGGGCGCCCTCGACGAGCACGGCAACCTGAAGATCCTCGGGCGTTCCAAGGACCTGATCATCCGTGGCGGCCACAACATCTTCCCCTCCCGGATCGAAGCCTTGAGCCTCACCCATCCGGGCCTGAGCAAGGCGGCCGCCTTTCCCGTGCCGGACGAGCGGCTGGGCGAGAAGGTGTGCCTCGCGGTCATCGGCAGCGTGGAGGGCGAGGAGATCCTCGACCACCTGGCGAAAGAAGGGCTGTCCAAGTTCGACATGCCGGAATGGTTCATCGCGATGGAGGAGCTTCCGCTGACACCCAGCGGCAAGATCCTCAAGCGCGAACTGACCGAAATGGTGAAGCGCGGCGATATCTCACCGCGTCCGGTGCGCTATGCCGCAAGCAAAGTGAAGGCCTGAACATGTCCGTCAGACTGGAGCGGATGGAGGAGTTCGCGCTCCTCACGCTGAACCGTCCCGAAGCGCTCAACGCACTGTCCTTCGCCATTCTCGCGGAAATCGGCGAGGCACTGGACGAGGCTGCGCGAATGGAGGGAATCCGGGCGCTTTTCATCACCGGTTCCGGTGACAAGGCGTTCTGCGCCGGCGCCGACATCAAGGAACTGCGCAACCGGTCGCTGGTCGACCAGCGGCGCGGCGCCGAGTTCGGCCAGGCGGTCTTCGCCAGGCTCGACCGGCTGCCGGTTCCCTCGGTGGCGCTGGTCAACGGCTACGCCTTCGGAGGCGGGCTCGAACTTGCGCTCGCGGCGACGTTCCGCCTTTGCAGCGCCAATGCGGTCTTCGGGCTGCCGGAGGTCAAGCTCGGGCTCATCCCCGGTTATGGCGGAACGCAGCGCCTGCCGCGCGTGATCGGCGAGGCACGGGCCCTCGACATGATCCTGACCGGCCGTTCGGTGAAGGCCGAGGAGGCGGAGCGGATCGGCCTGGTCCATCGGCTGGTGGGCGAGGGGGACCTGCGGGAGGCCGGGCTCGAGTTCGCCCGCCGCTTCAGCGGCTACAGCCTTCCGGTTCTCGAATTTGCCCGCCGCGCCATCCAGCGCGGAAGCGACCTGAACCTGCATGAAGGGCTCCAGATCGAGGCGGAGCTCTCGACGCTGGCCTACCGCACCCGCGATGCCGAAGAGGGCATGGCGGCGTTCGAGGAAAAACGCAAACCGGAGTTCACCGATGGCTGAGGGACAGATCGTCGTCACCGGAGGATCCAAGGGCATCGGCCTCGCCATCGCCAGGGATCTCGTGTCGCGAGGCAGGGACGTCGTCTGCCTGTCGCGCTCCGGAACCGGAGAGTTCGGCCGCCATGTGGCCTGCGACATGACCGACGAGGCGGCCGTGCGCGAGGTCATGGCGGGCATTGCCGCCGAGGGGCCCGTCGCGGCGCTGGTGAACAACGCGGGGGTTCACATCACCGCGCCTGCGGCGTCGTTCTCCGTCGAGGACTTCGAGCGCACCATGGCGCTCAACGCCACCGCCGTCATGGTCGCGGCGCGTGAGATCTTTCCGCACCTGCAGGAGCGGGGCGGAACCGTCGTCAACATCGGCTCGCTGTTCGACAAGATCGGCGCGCCGGGGAACCTCGCCTACTGCGCCTCCAAGGCCGCGGTGGCCGCGATGACTCGGGTCATGGCGGTGGAATGGGCGCGGTACGGCATCAGCGTTCTCAATGTCGCGCCCGGATACATCGAGACGGACCTGAACCGCGACTATCTCGCCCGGGAGAAGGTCCAGGCCTGGATGAAGACACGCATCCCGGCCGGCGGGCCGGGCCGCCCGGACGACGTCGCGCGTCTGGTCGGATCCCTCATCAGCGAAGCGACTCCCTTCCTGACGGGGGAGACCATCTACATCGACGGCGGCCAGGGGATGAACCACTGATGAAACTGCTGGAACAGCTTGCCCGTACGCGCGGGTGGAACGAGGAAGAACGCCTGATCCTCGATCAGGTGCAGCGGGTTGCCGACGAGGTGATCGCGCCCAACGCGGAACATGTCGATCGCACCAGCGAGTTTCCCTGGGAAAACGTTCGTGCGCTCAACGAACTGGGTCTCAATGCGGTCTTCGTGCCCGAGGAATACGGCGGGATGCCCATGTCCTACCGCCTCTACCTCGAGATCGTTTCGGTCATCTCCGAGGCCTGCGCGTCCACGGGCATCATCTGGGCGACGAACTTTCACGGCATGAAGCCGCTGATCCAGTACGGCAACGACGAGCAGCGCGCCCGCCTGCTGCCGCGCATCGCCGAGGGTGGTCTCGGCGCCCTTGCGATCACGGAGTCCACGGCCGGGTCGGATGCCACCGGAATGCGCACGACCTTCACGCCCGACGGTGACGACATCCTCGTGAAGGGATCCAAGATCTTCATCTCCAACGGCGATGTCGCGGACCTCTATCTGCTGTTTGGAAAGTGGTCCGAAATCGAGGACCCGAAGAAGTCCATCTCGGTGCTGATCCTGGAGAAGGGAACGCCGGGCTTCGAGGTGGTCTCCAAGGAACACAAGATGGGCCACAACGGCTCGTCCACCTGTGCGCTGTCCTTCGACAACTGCCGGGTGCCGCGCGCCAACCTGCTCGGCGCGCCGGGCGACGGTCTTGCGATCCTGCTCGCCTCGCTGAACAAGTCCCGCCCTTCCATTGCCGCCCACGCCCGCGGGATCGCCCGCGCGGCCTTCAAGGACATGGTCGCCTATGGCAACGACCGGGTGCAGGGCGGAAAGCGGGTTCTCGACTTCCAGGCGAACCAGTTCACGCTCGCCGACCTGGCGGCGGAACTCGCGATGGTGGAGCACTGGACCGACTACGTCGGCGGTCTCGTGGACCAGGGCATCGAGGACATGGGGCTCGAGGCGTCGGTCGCCAAGCTGCGTGCCTCGGACCTCGCCATGAAGATGGCGATCGAATGCGTCCAGTTTCACGGCGGCTACGGTTACTGCCAGGACTATCGCGCCGAACGGCTGATGCGCGACGCCAAGATCACGCAGATCTGGGAAGGCACCAACCAGATCCATCGTCAACTTCTCGGACGGAGCTTCGTTGCCAAATGACCAGTATCAGGAAAGTGGGCGTCTGCGGCGCCGGCGGCACCATGGGCGCGGGCATTGCGATGGTCTCCGCCCGCGCGGGCTTCGAGACGGTGTGCTTCGACCAGTCCGCACAGGGGCTCGAGCGGTCTCGCAAGGCGGCGGAAGACTTTTTCGCCAAGGCCGTCGCGAAGGGGCGCATGAGCGAGGCGGAGCGCGAGGCCGCGCTCGCGCGCATGATCGATGCGACCGACCTTTCCGCGCTTGCCGATTGCGATCTTGTGATCGAGGCGATCTTCGAGGATCTCGAAACCAAGCGGGAGCTCTTCTCCCGTCTCAACGAGGTGTGCGGCCCGCGGACGATCTTCGCGTCCAACACCTCCACCCTCTCGATCACGCAGATCGCCGGCGGGTGCGGTCGTGAGGACCGGGTCGTCGGCATGCATTTCTGCCTGCCGGCCCAGTTGATGAAGCTGATCGAGATGTCGCGCGGGCTGAACACGGACGACGAGGCCTTCGCCGCCGCCTGGGCGTGGACGGAAGCCGCGGGCCAGCTTCCCGTCGAAACCCGGGACCGGCCGGGCTTCATTCTCAATGCGCTCCTGGTGCCGTTCAACAACGACGTCCTGCGCGCGGTCGAGGCGGGTGTCGCGACGCCCGAGGACATCGATACCGCGATCTGCACGGGGCTCGGATACAAGATGGGGCCGTGCCGCCTGATCGACCTGATCGGACTGGACACCCAGGTTCGCCTCGGCGAGGCGTTCTATCCGATCACGCTCGACCCGCGCGCGTCGGTTCCGCCGATCCTGCGCCGGATGGTGGCGGCCGGACGCCTGGGCGCAAAATCCGGGCGCGGGCTGCTCAGCGGACTGTCGCGCGAAAAGGCGACCGAGGCCCCGGACTTCACGCTTGCCGGGACGAATGAAAGCCGCTCGTTTCCCGCAGGCGACGCTTTCCTGTCCGCCGCAACCGAAACGGGCGACGTCACGGTTTGCCTCGGGGGAGCCTATGCGCCGGATCCCGCCAGGCTCGCCGTGCTGGTCGAACTCGATACCGAGTGCCTCGCCCACCATACCGGAGAAGAGACCCCGGGACGCGAAGGTTCGAATGTCGTCGGTTTCGCGCGCTACCGGAACGGTGCGGACGCTCCCTCGCGTCTCGTCGAGATCGTGTGTCAGCCCGACACCAGCCCGGCGGCGGTCGAGGCCGCCCGTGCCGTGTTCGAGGTGGCCGGCCTCGAAACCGTTGTGTGCGCCGACAGGCCCGGGCGTATCGTCGATCGGCTTGTCCGTCCCAAGTACAACGCTGCGCTGCGCTTCCTCGACGACGGCCTTGCCTCTGCCGAGGACATGGACAAGACCTGCAGCCTCGGGCTCGGCTATCCCGACGGCCCGATCGAGCGGACCGTCCGTGGCGGTCTTGCCCGTCACTGGGCGGTGACGACCGCCATCCATCGCATGACCGGGCTGCCGGGCTTCATCCCGGCCCGTGCAGCCGTGATCGCCGCCGACCGGGCGAAGGCGGGTGCGTCGTGAGGGCCGCGCTCGTCACCCAGTACGGCCCCTGGCGCGACCTCCGGGTCGGCGACCTTGCCGAACCGGTTGCCGGCGATGATGAACTCCTCCTGGAAGTCGAGGCGTCCGAGGTCAACTTTCCCGACATCCTGCATGTGGAGGGTCGCTATCAGGTCAAGGTCCCGCTGCCGTTCGCCCCGGGGCTTGGAGGCGTCGGTCGCGTGCTTTCCGCAGGGAGCGCGGTCGGGGACTTCACGGTGGGCCAGCGCGTCCTGGCGCTGCCGGTTCACGGCATGCATGCGGAAAGGGTGGCGGTGAAGGCCGATCACTGCTTCGCCGTGCCCGACGATGTGCCCTCCGACATCGCGGCCGCGTTGGGCCTCGTGTACCAGACGTCCTGGTTCGGTCTTTTCGCCCGCGCCGACTTCAGGCCGGCCGACCGGGTTCTGGTTCTCGGTGCGAGCGGAGGTATCGGCATGGCCACCATCCAGCTTGCGCGCGCGCTGGGCGCGCGCCAGGTGATCGCGGCGACACGAGGAGCCGAGGGCGCGCGGGTGGCTCGTGAACTGGGAGCGGACGCCGTTGTCGACACGGCCGCCCCGGACCTCCGCGACAGTCTGCGGGCACATGTTCTGGAGTTGACCGACGGACACGGGGCGGATGTCGTGATCGATCCGGTTGGCGGTCCGGTCGCCGAAGCCGCCTTGCGGGCCATGGCCTGGGAAGGGCGCTACGTGGTCATCGGCTTTGCCGCCGGCGACATTCCCTCCTTCCGGGCGAACTATCTGCTGGTCAAGAACATTTCTGTTTCCGGCCTGCAGTGGACGGACTACCGCAAAAGGGACCTCGCCAGGGTTCGAGACGCGCAGGAGCGCATCTTCGGACTTTGGCGGGAGGGGCGGCTGAAGCCACGCATTTCCAGCAAGCTGCCGCTTTCGCGCATCCACGATGCCTTCGAGGCGCTGGAACAGGGAGCCGCGCGAGGAAAGATCGTCCTTGTCCCCGACAGGCTTTGGGACGGAGGCACGGCATGAGCGGGGAGCCACTGGGAACCGACGTCGTCGTCGCGGTCGTGGGGGCGGGCACGATGGGGGCCGGCATCGCGCAGGTCGCGGCGGCCGGCGGTCATGATGTTCTGCTCTACGATGCCGTTCCGGGAGCCGCCGCCGCCGGCCTGGCGCGCCTGTCCGAGGGGCTGGAACGCCGTGTCGCGCGGGGACGCATGGCCAGGGCGGACGCGAATGCGCTTGTCGGGCGCATCCGTCTGGCCGGTGAGCTGAAGGACCTTGCCCCGGCAGGCCTGGTGATCGAGGCCATCGTCGAGCGCCTCGACATCAAGCGCCAGCTCTTCGGCGACCTTGAAGAGATCCTGTCCGAAACGGCGATCCTTGCGACCAACACATCCTCGATCTCCGTCACCGCCATCGGGGCCGGCCTGCAACGCCCGGGCAATCTCGTGGGAATGCACTTCTTCAATCCGGCGCCGGTGATGAAGCTGGTGGAGGTCGTCTCGGGTCTTGCCACCGACCCCGGGGTGGCCGGCTGCATCTTCGAAACGGCGGCACGCTGGGGCAAGAAGCCCGTCCATGCGAAGTCGACCCCGGGCTTTATCGTCAACCGGGTGGCCCGGCCCTTTTATGCCGAGGCGCTTCGCGTGGTGGAGGAAGGCGCGGCTCCGCCCGCTCTGGTGGACACGCTGCTGACGGCGGGAGCCGGGTTCCCCATGGGGCCGTTCCGGCTGATGGACCTGATCGGCAACGACGTCAATTCCGCAGTTACCCGCTCGACATTCGAGGCCTATTTCGGCGATCCGCGCTACCGTCCCTCGCAGTTGCAGGGGGAGATGGTCGCCGCCGGTCGCCTGGGCCGCAAGTCCGGTCGCGGGTTCTACGACTACGACGGGGAGGAGCCGGCCACCGAGCCGTTCCAGCCGCGCCCCGTGGACGGTGTCGTGACGGTTTCCGGCGACAGCGCGCCATTGGCGGGATTGTTGTCCCGGCTTCGGGACAACGGCGTGGAACTGCGTCTCGAGCAGGGGGAGGGGGACTGCGTCCTGTCCTTCGGAAGCGCGTGCCTGACCGTCACGGACGGGCGTCCGGCCACCTTGCGCGAGGAAACGGCGGCGAGGGGGCTCGTCGTCTTCGACCTTGCCGACGACTACTCCAGCGTGACGGATATCGCGATCGCGGCGCACGACGCGGCCCCGCCGGAGGCGCTGAATGACGCGGTGGCGCTGTTCGCGGCCGCGGGGATACGGGCTCATGTGCTAGATGACACCCCTGGCCTTGTCGTGGCCCGGACCCTGGCGATGCTGGCGAGCGAGGCGGCCGAGGCCGTGCTGACGGGCGTTGCCAGCGTCGAGGGCGTGGATACCGCGATGCGCTTCGGGCTCAACTACCCCAGGGGGCCGCTCGAATGGGCAGGGCATTTCGGCGCGGGCCGGCTGCTGGCGATCCTCGATGGCATGTACGAAAGCTATGGTGATGACCGCTATCGTGCATCGGTCAAGTTGCGCAGGATCGCGAGAGGGTGACGACGCCCCTCGCCAGGCGCATCGCGCGAACGGGCGAGGGGGGCGAACGGTCCGGCATGGCGGTGCGGGCGGACACGGGGGCTTGAACGCGCCCGGTCCCATGTCGGCACATCCCGGGCGGCGATCCGTGAAGGCCGGGTCCGATCCTTTCAAATCGGGGTAGGGTTCGGGCCGGAAATGGGCTAAGGCTTTGCCGAGTCATTGACGACGAGAGACGCCCGGCACGTGATTTCGCTGCGCCCCGTTCTGAACGTTCTCGGCTTCCTCCACGTGGGGCTTGCCACGGCCATGCTGATTCCGGCGATGGTCGATGTCGCGGCGCGCAATGCCGACTGGCAGGCCTTCGTCATGTCCGCGCTCATCACCGGGCTCATCGGCCTGCTGCTGTCCGTCGCCGTTGGCGGATCGCTGGGCGACGGGCTCAACATGCGCCAGACGTTCATCCTCACCACGCTGTCCTGGGTCACGCTGCCGGCCTTCGGCGCGCTGCCGTTCCTGTGGCTGGGCGTGGGCTATGCGGATGCGGTGTTCGAGGCCGTGTCGGGCTTCACCACGACCGGCTCCACCGTGCTCTCGGGTCTCGACGGCCTGCCTCCCGGACTGCTCGTGTGGCGTTCGCTCATGCAGTGGATGGGCGGCGTCGGCATCATCGTCATGGCCATCGTTCTGCTGCCGTTCCTGCGCATCGGCGGCATGCAGCTTTTCCAGAGCGAGAATTCCGACCGCAGCGAGAAGATCGTTGCCCGTTCCATCGAGCTGGTGCGCCTCATCGGCGTGTCCTACCTGTTCCTGACGGCGCTTTGCGGCCTCGCCTACTGGGCGAGCGGTATGGAGCCCTTCGACGCGGTGAACCACGCGTTCACGACCGTCAGCACGGGCGGCTATTCCACCCATGACGCGTCCTTCGCCTATTTCACCGCGCCGGCGACGGCCTGGATCGCCATCGTCTTCATGGTGATCGGCGCGCTGCCCTTCGTGCTCATCATCCAGGGCCTGCGCGGCGAACCCATGGCCCTGTGGCGCGATCCGCAGGTGCGCGCCTTCCTCGGCTTCATCGTCATCGTGTCGCTCGCCGTGACCGTCTACATCGGCCTCGTGCACCGGGTGGAGTTCGAGGATGCCCTGCGCATGTCCGCCTTCAACATGATCGCGGTGGTCACCGGCACCGGCTACGCCTATGGCGACTACACCACTTGGGGGGCGCCCATCGTCGTGCTGGCGCTGCTGCTGAAGTTCGTCGGCGGCTGCACGGGCTCGACCACGGGCGGCATCAAGATCTTCCGTTTCCTGGTGTTCTTCGGCACCGTGCGCGCCCACCTGCGCCGCATGGTGCGGCCGAACCGCGTCGTGCCGGAGCTTTACGGCAACACGCGGCTGACGCAGGAGCTCTCCTTCTCGGTGCTTGCCTTCCTCGTGGTCTACATGGGCACGGTCGGCGTGATCACGCTGGCGCTCGCCGCCTTCGACCTCGACCTGCTGACCGCGCTGTCGGCGGCGGCGACGTCGGTCGGCAACGTGGGACCGGGCATCGGTCCGATCATCGGCCCGGCGGGCAACTTCTCCTCGCTGCCGGACGGTGCGAAGTGGATCCTCTCCTTCGCCATGCTGATGGGCCGGCTCGAACTCTTCACCGTCATCGTGCTGCTCGACCCCGACTTCTGGTCGCGCTGAGCCGGCATCAACAGCCCGCCAGGAGCTTGCCCATGCGTTTTCCCGCCCCGCTCGTGTCCGCGCGTCTGGTGAAGCGCTACAAGCGGTTTCTCGCCGATGTCGTCCTCGACGGCAGCGGCGAGGAGGTGACCGCCCACTGCGCCAACCCCGGCGCCATGACCGGCCTCAAGGAGCCCGGCGCCCGTGTGTGGCTGTCGCGCTCCGACAATCCGAAGCGCAAGCTCGCCTTCTCCTGGGAACTGGTGGAAGCCGACGGGGTGCTTGTGGGGATCAACACCGCGCATCCCAACACGCTTGTCGAGGAGGCGTTGCGCGCCGGTGCGATCCCGGAGCTTGCGGACTTCACGTCGCTGCGGCGCGAGGTGAAATACGGCCGCAACTCGCGCATCGACATCCTGCTGGAGGAGGCCGACGGTCGGTCCGTCTACGTGGAGGTGAAGAACGTCCACCTGATGCGCCGGCCGGGCCTTGCGGAGTTTCCCGATTCGGTGACGGCGCGCGGCGCCAAGCATCTGGACGAGATGGCGACGATGGTGGGCGAGGGCGCGAGGGCCGCCATGGTCTACCTGGTGCAGCGGCCCGACTGCGAGCGCCTGTCGCTTGCCGACGACATCGACCCGGCCTATGCGCGTGCCTTCGAGGCGGCGCGGGCCGCCGGGGTCGAGGCCTATGCGGTAGGGTGCCGTATCACCGAGGACGAGATCGTCGCCGACCGGCCGGTGACGCTCGCGATCTGATGTTCGCGCTCTGACGGTCGCACCCGCCCGAACGAAAAAGCCCGCGCTCCATGCGGGCGCGGGCCATTATAGCGTTGGGTGGCGTGCGTTGGCGCCATGGTGAGTTGGCGCCTGTAACCGGAGCCGTCAGGTGGCCGGTGCCTCGGACGGTCCCTGGATCACCGTGATCGGCGTGTCGTTTGGCACCCGGTTCGCCAGATCGATGACGTCCTGGTTCAGCAGGCGCACGCAGCCCGAGGACACGGCGCGGCCGATGGACCAGGTCTCAAGCGTGCCGTGGATGCGGTACAGCGTGTCACGCCCGCCCTCGAAGATGTAGAGAGCGCGCGCGCCGAGAGGGTTCTCCAGACCCGGTTCCATGCCGTTGCGGTATTTTTCCAGCTCCGGCTGACGCTCGATCATCTCGGACGGCGGCGTCCAGCGCGGCCAGGCGCGCTTGTAGGCGATGCGCGCGCGTCCGCCCCAGGAGAAGCCCGCACGGCCGATGCCGACGCCATAGCGCAGGGCCTCTCCGTTCTCCATCACGAGATAGAGAAAGCGGTTGGGGGTGTCGACGACCAGGGTGCCCGGGCGCTCGGTGGTGCGATAGGGCACGACCTGGCGGAAGTACACGGGATCCAGCTTGCTCAGATCCACCGCCGGCACCGGGTACTTCTCCTCGGGCATGGCCGCGTACATCTGAAGGTAATAGGGATCGATCACGCGACGCGGCGCCACGGCCCCCGCCTGCGCGATACGCGGGTTCCGCCCGGTCTGGCAACCGGCGAGGGTGAGCGCGGAAAGGCCGGCGAAACCGGCGAGCACGGCGCGCCGCGACGGCGCGGCAAGGGTTTCTGGCATTGTTCTCTTCATGTCGTGTCACTTGGGTCGGTCACGCCGCCGGTCGAGAGGCGGGTGCGGCCGGGCAGGCGATGCCCCGCCGTCGGCGAGGTCCGTTTCCGCATGCGGGCCTTGATAGAACCCGCAAGACGCGGGTCAGGTTCCCTCGAAAAGTTCTAACGAGAGGTTTTCAGGCCCGAACGCGAGGGGGCGGACCGTCGAAACCGGGGTCGGCGAGTGCCAGAAGTCGCAGTGTTCCGCGCGGGCGCGGGTGGACGACCGGCTCCGGTGTGTCGAGACCGGCGGCAGCCGGATAAAGGTAGGGCGCGCACTTGGCCCAGATCTGCTGGCAGGGACGTGACGCGGGCGCCCGGCTCGTCTGGCCATCCGCTCCCTTCTGCATGGCAAGCTGGCGCGCGGCCTCGGCCGCACGGTTTGCCACCGCATGGGGAAACGCCCCGCCCGCGTGAAGCGCGAAGGCAAGGAGAAGGCACACGGTCAGGCCGTGGCGACATCTGGCGAGAAGACCGCTCATGTCCCCTTGTGTATCGCAAATTGCGCCGAAATCGCGGCGGATTCCACGTTTGCGGAAAATGGGGGGCGCGCCGGCTCAGCCCTGGGTGGAATGGGCGATCGGCGGCTGGAACTGCCAGCCCATGTCCCAGGGGAAGTAGATCCAGGTGTCCTGGGATACCTCGGTGACGAAAGTGTCGACCAGCGGGCGCCCCATGGGCTTGGCGTAAACGGTGGCGAAATGGGCGTCGGGCAGCATCTCGCGCACGACGCGCGCGGTCTTGCCGGTGTCGACCAGGTCGTCGATCACGAGCACGCTTGCACCCTTGCCGCCGTCGAGATCGATGACGGCCGGGTCGACCGGCTTGATCACCTGCAGGTCTCCCTGGCTCTCGTAATCGTGATAGGAGGCGATGCAGACCGTCTCGATCATGCGGATGCCGAGCTCGCGTGCCACGATGGCCGCCGGAACCAGACCGCCACGGGTGATGCACACGATGGCTTCCCACTTGCCCTGTCCCGACAGGCGCCAGGCGAGCGCGCGTGAATCGCGGTGGAACTGGTCCCAGGAAACGGGAAAGGCTTTCGGCTGAGTCGGGTTTTCCATCACAGTCTCGTCGTCGGTGCCGGGGCGGCGGGTTGGATTGGATCAGGCGGAACGGGCGGCTATGGCCGCGGCAACCGCCGCGCTCACGGCCTCGGCAGCCGTGTCGAGCAGGTTCTCGTCGCGCGAGCGCACGACGATCTGGGTCGAGAAGCGGCCATCGATCGAGCGCGGGTAGGACCCGATCATGGTGCCGGGGTAGGCTTCCTGGATCTCGCGCAAGGGGCCGGCGATACGGCTTTCCGGCAGATCGGCGTCGATGGCGCGCGACAGGATCCTGGTGCCGGTCTCCAGCGTGGGGCCGATGGCGTCGAGCATGGACTGCATGACCGACGGCACGCCGGCCATCACATGCACGTTGCCGATGCGAAAGCCCGGCGCCCTGGAGACGGCATTCTCGATCAGGTCGGCGCCCTGGGGAATGCGGGCCATGCGAAGCCGGGCCTCGGTGACCTGTCCCTGCGGGTAGAAGTCGGTGAGGATCTTCACCGCGCGCGGATCATGGTCGATCGGCACGCCGAAGGCGGCGGCGATGGAATCGGCGGTGATGTCGTCGTGGGTCGGTCCGATGCCGCCTGAGGTAAAGACATACGTATAGCGGGCGCGCAGCGCGTTCACCGCCTCCACGATCCTGTCCTCTTCGTCGGGCACGATGCGCACCTCGGACAGGTCGATGCCCAGTGCGGTCAGGAAGTCGGCCAGATAGCCGATGTTCTTGTCCTTGGTCCGCCCGGACAGGATCTCGTCGCCGATGACGAGAAACGCCGCGGTGACGATCTTGTCCTTGCTTTCGCCGCTCATGGTGTCGGTCCCGGATTCGTGCTGATCTGCGGCCACGCGCTCATGCGTCCCGCGGCGGCTGCCATCCATACAGCCAATCGAGGCGGGCGAGAAGCCGTTCGGGCGACAGCGTGCGCATGACCATGTCGCGCGCGAAGGCCATCGGTCCGCTCATGTGATAGATGCGGTCGTTTTCGCGGGCAAGGCGCAGCACGCGTTCGGCGCGGCCGTGCCGTGCCGCCTCATAGGCGGCAAAGGCCTCGGGCACGTCCCCGGCCGTTTCCATCGCACGGGCCAGGGCGTCGGCATCCTCGATCGACATGGCGGCGCCCTGGGCGGCGAAGGGCAGCATGGCGTGGGCGGCATCGCCCAGCAGCGCGACGCGGCCATCAACCCAGCGCATGCCCGGATCCATGCCGCACAGGGCCCACTTGAGCCAGCTTTCGGGGCGTTCCAGCAGCCCCCGGCAGCGCGGCGACCAGCGCGCGAAGCGGGCGAGAAGCGCGCCCCGGTCGGCGGGCCCCGACCAGGTTTCCTCGCGCCAGTCCTCCTTGACGACCACCACGATGTTGAACCGGGTTCCAGCACTCACCGGATAGTGGACCACATGGGCGTCGCGCCCCATCCAGAGGCCGGTGACGTCACGCCATTCCGGGGGAACGTCGTCAATGGGGATCACGGCGCGATAGGCGGTGCGTCCGCTGTAGACCGCCTGGCGGATGTTCATGACCTTGCGCCGCACCGTCGACCACACGCCGTCGGCGGCGACGAGACCACTGCCGGCGAGAATGTCGGACAGGCCGTCGCGCTCTGTGGTCAGGCGCACGCGCCCTTCGGTCTGCCGCGCATCGACGAGCCCGGTTCCGAAGGTCAGCGTGATGCCGGCCGAAAGCTTGGCGGCCTCGTGAAGGACGCCCTGCAGGTCGGCGCGGTGGATCACCAGATAGGGCGCGCCGTAGCGCTCGACGGCGGTGGCGCCAAGGGGGACTTCGGCGATCGTGCGCCCGCTTTCGCCGCCCTGGATGGACACCGCGCGCGGGGCGACGGCATGGCGCAGCAGGGCCTCTTCCAGTCCGAGCCGTCGCAGGACATGAACCGCATTGGGGGAAAGCTGGAGGCCGGACCCCACCGGGGCGAGTTCCTCGGCCTGCTCGACGACCACGGAGGGAATCGAGCGTCGCGACAGGGCGACGGCCGTGGTCAGCCCGCCGATGCCGGCGCCGGCGATCAGCAGCGGCTCACGGGCCGGCGAAAGGGTCGACATGTGCCTCTCCGGGCGCGGGGCGGGACGAGACGCCGTCAGGCGGCGGCGGGCGACCAGATGCAGTCGGACGGATTGCTTTCGCGCGCACCGAGCGAGGAATTGTAGCGGTAAAGCGTCGAGCAGTAGGGGCAGACGATCTCGGTCTCGTCACCCATGTCGAGGAAGACATGCGGGTGATCGAAGGGCGGACGGGCGCCGACGCACTGGAACTCCTTCGCGCCGATCTCGACCACGTCATGACCGCCGTCGTTCTGGAAATGGGGGATCACTGCATCCGCCATCGCTATCATCCTTGCCTTGGGACGCCCGTGATCTGCGGGCACCTGTACCGTTGCCCTCACGGGCCTTTTCACTTTGTTTCGGGGCGGACCATACGCAGGAAGGCGAGGCTTGAACAGGGCAAAACTGCGCATGTCCCCGCGACATGGAGCCCCGTGGGAGAGTGGTCGCGGGCCTTTTCAAGAGAACGCGGGACGCCTATCGTAGGACTCCGATATATGACCTTTACGTAAAGGTAAAACAGTATGCCCTTCTTCGATTCCGCCGGCCTGCGTCTCGCCTACCTCGACGAGGGGCGGGGAGAGCCGATCCTGCTCATTCACGGCTTCGCGTCCAACAAGGGCGTCAACTGGGTCTACCCGGGCTGGGTGAAGCTTCTGACCGAGGCCGGGCGGCGTGTCATCGCCATCGACAACCGCGGGCATGGCGAAAGCCAGGGAAGCCACAACCCGGACGACTATGGCGCACCGGTCATGGCGGAAGACGCTGCGCGGCTGCTTGCGCACCTGGGCATCGAGCGCTGCGATGTCATGGGCTATTCCATGGGCGCACGCATTTCCGCCTTTCTGGCGTTGAACCATCCCGAACACGTGCGCAGCGTCATTTTCGGCGGGCTCGGATACGGGATGGTCACGGGCGTCGGAGATCCTGAGCCGATCGCCAGCGCGCTCGAGGCCGAGAAGCTCTCCGACGTGACGGACCGCACCGGAAGGGCCTTCCGCGCCTTCGCCGACCAGACCAAGTCCGACCGGCTGGCCCTGGCGGCCTGCATGCGCTCCTCGCGGCAGAAGATCTCCGAGGCGGATGTTGGGCGCATCGCCCAGCCCGTGCTCGTGGCCGTGGGCACCAGGGACGACATCGCCGGCTCGCCGGAGCAGCTTGCCCGGCTGCTGCCGCGCGCCAGGGTGCTGGAGATTCCCGACCGCGATCACATGGTCGCCGTGGGGGACAAGGTCTACAAGGCCGGCGTGCTCGAGTTCCTGGAAGGGGTGGCGCGCGAGGGCGTCGCATGAGCGGGCGGCGCGTCGAGATCGCCGGGGCCGATGGCAACCGGCTCGTCGGCGACCTGCATGGTGCGTCGGGGCGACCCGCGCTGCTCCTGCACGGCGGCGGTCAGACCCGTCACGCCTGGAGCGCCACGGGCAAGAGGCTCGCGGAGCGGGGGCTCAGGGCCTGGAGCATCGACCAGCGCGGCCATGGCGACAGCGACTGGATTCCCGGCGGGGCCTATGCCTTTGCCGACTTCGGTCGCGACGTGATCGCCGTGAGCGACGCGATCGCCGCCGAGGCGGGGAGGCGCCCCATCGCCATCGGCGCCTCGCTCGGCGGGCTGGCCTCCATGCTCGCCGAGGGGCGGTTGCGGCCCGGCACGCTGTCCGGGCTGGTGCTGGTCGATGTCACGCCGAGGCTCGACCGGGGCGGGGTGGAGCGCATCATCTCCTTCATGTCGGACCGGATGCACGAGGGCTTCGCCACCGTGGAAGAGGCCGCCGATGCCATCGCCGGTTACCTGCCGCATCGCAAGAGGCCGGACAATCTGGACGGGCTGTCGAAGAACCTGCGCCTGCACGAGGACGGGCGATATCGCTGGCACTGGGACCCGGCCTTCATCAGCGCCCGGGCTCACGACGACCGCACACCGGCGGACATCGAGGGCGAGCTGATCGCGGCGGCGGCGGCGCTCAAGCTTCCGGTTCTGCTGGTGCGCGGCGCACGTTCGGAACTCGTCACCGACGCCCATGTCGAGGAGTTCCTGGAACTCGTTCCCCATGCGAGTCACGCGGACGTCAAGGGCGCGGGCCACATGGTGGCAGGGGACAGGAACGATGCCTTCGCCGATGAGGTGCTGGGGTTCCTGGAGCGTGTGGAGGCGGCCTGACCGCTTTTCGCTCCGCTTATCGTTGAAGTGAGATGAGATGAGTCAATTCAGTGGTTTACATGGTAAACTGAAACTTAACGCGGAGCATGAGCTCGCGTTAAGTCACCGCATCAGGGAATGGTAGCAGATGCTTGTGATTATTTTTATTTTCCTGCTTTAACTTGGGTCTGGCCGCGCGTCGCGCCTGAGATGGTGATTCAGGTGCTTGAAGTGTTGAATCCGCATCTTCAGATGCAGAATCAAGCGGACTTGACGGGCGCAGGGAATCAGCTCCTGCCCTTGTCGTCAAGCGGCCCCCTACAGATGCGGGGCCGGGCGTTTCATTCATCCCGAGACTGGCCGGAATCGGTTAACAAACCGACTCCGTCGCGGCGATGCGCGGGCGGTGCGAGCCCGGAGCGGACATGACGTTGCGGTCCCGGTCGCGATCTATGGTCTTCCAGCCCCCGTTCGCTATATGATCATCAACGAGACCGCAGCTTGAACGCACGCTCCGCGCTCCCCTTTGGAGCCCCCGAGCGGCAAGGAGGCAGGAATGCCGCAATCCACGAATGCCACGGAGGCGGCGTCCCTGCCGCGCCACGACCCCGTCTGGGAGCGTCTTCGCGAAGAGGCCTCGGCGATGGTCAGGGGTGAGCCTGCGCTCGCCTCCTTCGTCTATGAAACCGTTCTCAACCACGACCGCCTGGAAGAGGCCGTCGTCCACCGTCTGGCCGACAGGCTGGGTCATGTGGTCGTCTCCGCCTCGCTCATCCGGCAGACCTATCTCGAGGCGCTCGCCGAGAGCCGGGAACTGGCCGAGACCTTCCGCGTCGACATCGTCGCCGTTCACGACCGCGACCCGGCCTGCACACGCTTCCTGGAGCCGCTGCTCTACTTCAAGGGCTTCCATGCGCTGCAGACGCATCGGCTGGCCAACTGGCTCTGGAAGCGCGGGCGCAAGGACTTCGCGCTCTATCTGCAGAGCCGCTGCTCGGAGGTGTTCCAGGTGGATATCCATCCGGCGGTGCCGGTTGGGCAGGGCGTCTTCGTCGATCACGCAACGGGCATCGTCGTCGGTGCGACGGCGCAGATCGGCGACAATGTTTCCATCCTGCAGAACGTGACGCTGGGCGGCACGGGCAAGGAGGAGGGCGACCGCCATCCCAAGATCCGCAACGGGGTGCTGATCGGAGCCGGCGCCAAGGTGCTCGGCAACATCGAGATCGGGCGTTGCTCCAAGGTGGCCTCCGGCTCGGTGGTGCTGCAGGACGTGCCGGAGAACTCCACCGTGGCTGGCGTGCCGGCCAGGGTTGTCGGCCAGGCGGGCTGCGCGGAGCCGTCGCGCAGCATGAACCAGCTTCTGGCGGACACCGGCGGCGCCGGCGGCTGATCGCGCCGGGTTCCCCGTCCGCGCGAGGGCTGTTCTCCCCAGGAGCGGAGGCGCATGGGGAGAACGCCGGCTAGCGGGTTGGTTCGGCCCTGCGAATGTGTAGGGTCTCCCCAGCCGGCGTCGCCCCGGCCGAAGTGCTTCGGTCGGGCGCGATGCCCTTGTTTCGCCCGAAAGGGACCGGAAAGACGCAACCGATGAATGCCGCCCGCATGTCGCAGGCCGGCCGAGAAGAGGAGCCCACCGTGAAGGCAGACGAAATCCGCAAGCTCGAAGCCTACCTGCAGCACAAGTTCGAGCTTCCGAAGCTGTCCGTCCGGGCGCGGCCGAAGAAGGACGATTCCGCCGAGGTCTACATCGGTGACGAGTTCATCGGCGTTCTGTATCGCGACGACGACGACGACGATCTGAGCTGGAATTTCCAGATGGCCATCCTGGAGATCGACCTCGACGAGGTGTGAGGTCTTCGGGACGCGAGAGCCTTGAGAAAAAGGGCGCCGGACGCGGGTTCGGCGCCCTTTTTGCGTTTCCAGGGGGAAACCGCGACGTCGCGGGGAGCCTCAGCGCAGCAGCGAACCGGCGAGCGCCGAGATGCGTGCGTCCAGGCTGCGCCAGTCGGACAACCAGGCCTGGCGGAAGCGGTAGGTCACGAAAAGCCGTTCGCCGACGCGGATCGAGCGTTCGCAGTTGGCGGCAAGGGCCCGGTCGCGGGGCGTGAAGCAGCGTGCGGCGAATACGCCGTCGCCGGACACGTTGTGGGCCACGAAGTCGGTGCCCGAGGAGGTGTCGCCGGGCAGGGGAAGCAGCGCGAGCCCGTCGGGACCCGGGAGCGCCTCGCCGCTGGCCAGTGACAGCCAGACCCGCTTCAGCCGCTCGCTTGTCTCCATGGTCGTGGCATCGTCGGCAAGCGCGATGTGAAACACCGGCGACATGTCGCCGGAGTCCGAGAACATCCGCGAACGCAGCTCGCTGTATCCCTCGAGCGAGGGCCACAGGACGGCGAGATTGACCCGCTCCAGCGCACCGCCCGCGACCCGCTCCTCGACGCGGCGCATGAGATTGGCCGGAACCGACAGTTCCAGCGTTCCAAGCGTGACGGGAAGGGGGACGTCGCGTTCGCTCCACGTGCTGGGCGCGCGGGCGAAATTCATCCAGTTGCCGACCGTGTGGGCGACATAGGCGGTTCCCACCAGGGCCAGGGCCAGGACGATGGCGGCGAAGTGGCGCGCCCGCATTCCCGTGCCGCTGGGAAGGGTGAGCGGCATCATCATGCGCTCCCCGTCTTGCCCGGCGGCGGGACGAGACGGGCACGGCTGTTCCGCGACGGGACAGGTGTCCCGTTTCGAGGCGGAATGGAGAGCCGCGTCAGCGCCATTGCTTGGTTACCGTTTCCTTAACAGCCAATCCGAACCGGCACGCAACTTGCTGCTTGGCAGGCGTGAGGGTACGGGCTTGTCGCACAGGCTCGGACAATATTGGTTAACGAGGGGTTAACGGGCCTATGGTTGATTTGGTGCTCGCGGTTTATCTGGGGTGCGCGGGCTTTGTGATTGCCGGCATTCTTGGCAGTTTCTATCAGCTTGTGACGGGGCAGCCGCCCCGTTTCGTGTTTTCCGTAGAGACCTGGCTCGCCGGGCTTGCGTCCTGCCTGATGTGCGTTTTCGCCGGGCCTTTCATCATCATGCGCAACGCGATTCGCGGCCGGCGCATCGAGCAGCGTCCTTTCGGCTGGCTCGTCGCCTCGTCAACGATCGCGGGAATGTGGAGCATCTGCTCGGGCGTGATGGTGATCCATGTGCTACTCGTCATCCTGAACTGACGTATGGCGGGCGCGGCAGAGCGTCCGCGCGAGAGCTTCAGCAGGAAGGACAAGACATGCCCCTTTACCGTCTCGGCGAGCGTTCACCGCGGCTTCCGGCCGCCGACCGTCACTGGATCGCTCCCTGCGCTACCCTCATCGGCGACATTGTCCTGCTCGAGGACGCCAGCGTGTGGTTCGGCGCCGTGCTTCGCGGGGACAACGAGACCATCACCATCGGCGAGGGCTCCAACGTGCAGGACGGCTGCGTGCTGCATACGGACGAGGGCTTCCCGCTCACGGTCGGCCGTGATTGCACCATCGGGCACAAGGCGATCCTTCATGGCTGCATCATCGGCGACAACAGCCTGGTGGGTATGGGCGCCACCGTTTTGAACGGCGCCAAAATCGGCCGCAACTGCATCGTCGGCGCCAATGCGCTGATCCCCGAGGGCAAGGAGATCCCGGACAACTCGCTCGTGGTGGGAATGCCGGGCCGGGTGGCGCGCAGCCTGGACGAGGCGGCGGCCGCCGGCCTGACCGAGGGCGCGCGCTCGTACGTGCGCAACTGGAAGCGCTTCGCCGAGGGGCTCGTCGCGCTCTGAGGCGTGATGTCACAAAAAAAGACGGCCGGTCCACGAGGGACCGGCCGACGGCACCCGCCCGTATGGGTGGGGAAGGGGCGGACAGGTGCCGAAAGGCATGAAGCGCAGTTAAACAGGTTCAGTTCAGGTCAGTTCTTCAGGCTTGCCACCGTGCTGACACGGAGGTCGCTGATAGCGGCCCAGCGGGCCGGGTTCGAGGCCGACTGCCGTTTCACGAAACGGTATGGAGCCGAATACCACGGCAGGACGGCCTCGATCTGGTTGTCGAGGATCACGTCGCCCTTGTCTGTCCTGACGGTCAGAACGGCGTGCCCCGAGTTGTTGGTGTCCTTCACGACGGTGATCAGAAGCGCGCTGCGCGGCCAGCCCCGGCTTTCCAGCACCCGCTGCTTCTCCAGAACGTATTCCTCGCAGTCGCCCGCCCCGTCGGTCGGGTAGGTCCAGTATTCCTCGACGCCGAAGAGCTCCATATCGGTCACCGGCCGGATCCGGCGGTTTACCTCGGCGTTGATCGCGATCAGCTCGTCCCAGCGGTCGGAGTCAATCTTGACCACGACCGGTTGGTCGCCGCGTGACCGGCACTCGTCCGGGAACTCCATGCAGAAGCCCGTGTGACCGGCCGGAGCGCTCGCGACCGATCCGACCTTCATGAAACGGCCGGTGTCTCCGTCCGCACGAGCCTCCGCGAAGCCCATGAGCATGGTGACGGCGGCGATGGCTCCAAGTACTTTGTATGTCTTGTTCATGTCGTTTCCCTTCCCCAAGGTTGAAACGACATTGCCAGACGCGATTTTAGCGCGGGATAAGCCCCGCATCCGGTTTTGAAGCGAAGTAGAATTGAATTTGAGGAAGTTTTTTTCTTGTTTTGATCTTAAATTGATTCAAATTTTATCGATCCCGGAATACTGCGGCCTGCAGCGCGGGCATGGGCTCGTCAAGCACGTCTGGCGACCAGCGAATGACCGCCATGCGGGCGCGAAAAAAAGTCGAAAAATCGCATTCACGGGAGATGGCGGAAGGCGTGGGGGAGACCCCGGGTGCCCGGTTCGCAAGCCTCAAGGTGGCGGGCGACGCATTTTCGGCGCGATCCGGAACAGCCGGACGCCGGAGCAGTCAGGCGCCGGAGCGGGCAGGTGCGGGCAGGGACGCGGCTACGTGTCGTCGCGCCCCGTCACACGGGACGTGTGGGCGAGGCGATGTCAGGCGAGACGATGGGAAGCGGTCCGCAGGATATCAGGAGATGTGGTGCTCGAGCAGGTCGCGGTTCTGCACGTTCGCGAACTCGACCGCGATGCCTTCCTCGGTGTGGCGCACGACACGGGCACGCATCTTGCCGATGTCGATGGACACACCGATCTCCGGCTTGACGTCGGTCCGCAGCGACGCACCCGACAGCGACAGGTCGATGATCCGGCACTGGTACTGTCGCCCGTCGGGCAGGACGATCTGGGTGAGCGGGTTCTTCGGCGTGAAGCGGTCGTGCCGCCGGTCTTCCGGCAGGTTGAGGACGTCGCGGTTGGCCAGCCACGTGAGAACGTTGGCAAGCTTGTCGCGCTTGCGCAGCGGCGCGTTGATGGAGATGGCGAAGCCGCCCTCGATCTCGCGCACGACCTGGCCCTCGACACGGCCGATATGATCGATGTAGGCGATGATGCGTTCGCCGATGCGCGCGGCGACGGGCGCGATCATCGCGGCGCCACCGGGCGACATGTCCACGACCTGGCAAGGATACTCCAGCCGATCCTCACGCATGAAGCGCCCGAGAATGTTCACCTTCACGCGCGAATGGCGGCGACGGTCGAAACTCTTCGTTGCGGCTGGTGTCTTGTATGTGAGTGCAGTGGCCTGCGCCATCCGTCAACGACCTTCCCTTGAGCACCAGGACGGTCAAAGCCGCCGGAACGCTGCAGCTTTCACCCTATGGCGGGAGCGTTAAGATAGCGTAATCGCCGCCTGCTGTCAGGACTTGCCGCCCTCGATGACCCTCAGGTGCTGGACCTGCCGCGCGCCGGCCACCGCATGGGCGGCGTGGGCCGCCGGAGAGACCGAGGCCATGGAGCGCCGGATCTGGGGAACGGGGGAGGCGGCAGCGCTGCCACGAAGGTCCAGGAACGAGGGGCGCTCGTCCGGCCAGAGCAGGCGCACGCTCTTGATGCTCTGTGACAGGATCGGATGCATTCCCGCCCAGTAGGGCTGTTCCAGGGCGACACAGCTTCCAAGCACGCGCGAGCAGCCCTCGCCGGGGATGTGCAGCGGCAGAAGCAGCATTTCCATCTCCACCGCCTGCTTGCGTTCCGTGTAGCCGGCAATGCCCAGGACCGCCGCCGCGGCATCCTCGGTCACGGCCGCCAGGAGCGTCGAGAGGGCTTCATGGTCCTCGTCGTTCCAGCCGCGCAGGATGTTGCGGTTCTTCAGCTCACGGCAATGCAGCGAGCAAAGACGCGTTCCGGCAAGGCGGTAACGGTAGGTGTCCCGGTCGATCAGTTCGAGAATGAACGTGTCGCCGAGAAGTCCGCGAATGGCGCCCGGCTCGATCTCGTTGCGGTCCGGCGCGGGGCGGTCGCCACGCAGTCCGTCCCAGTAGCCGTAGAGCCTCTGTGTCACCGGGTGTTTCATTTCCACGCCCTTCGTTCCTCGTTTCGGGACGCCCGATCCCCTTCCACCCGTGTCTGTCCCCATGCGGGACAGATCCGGGCCCCTGACCGGGCGCCTGACCAGAAGGCTGCACGCAGCGTGCCAGACGGCTCAAAAGGGCGAAGGGACGCGCGGAAACCCCGCCGGCACGGGGGGCGGATGCCCGCGACAAAAGACCGTGAGTGATGGGGTTGGGCATGCGGGGCGGGCGTGCTACCCATCCCTTCCCGTATCCATCCCTCGGTCCGAAAGGGCTGCCGCGTCAGGGAGAATGCCGCTCGTGTCGACCCCGGAACCCTCCCGCGATCCCTTCGATCACACACCGCCGCCGCCCCCACCGCCCCGGTCCGAGCCGATTTCCAACCTGCCGGGCGTGATCGTCGCGCTGGCGGGACTGATGACGGCGATCCATGCGGTCGACGCCCTGGTCCTGTCCCAGCGTGAGACGGTCACCATGCTCCTGACCTTCGCCTTTCTGCCGGCCCGCTACCTTGCCGGCGCGGCGGAGAGCATTCCCGGCGGCGAGGGCGCGCGGGTGTGGAGTTTCCTCACCTATGCCTTCCTGCATGGAAGCTGGACGCACCTCATCTTCAACATGCTCTGGATGGTCATCTTCGGCGGCGCGGTTGCAAGGCGCTTCGGTGCCTTGCGCTTCCTGCTGCTCTCGGCCACCTGCGCGGTGGCCGGGGCGGCGTTCTATCTCCTGTTCCACATTGGCGAGGTGGCGCCCATGGTTGGCGCCTCGGCCGCGATTTCCGGTCACATGGCGGCGGCAACGCGCTTCGTGTTCCAGATGGGTGGCCCGCTGGGCGCGATCCGGCGCAGCGACCCCGGCGCGTACCGGGTGCGTGCGGCGGGCTTCCGCGAGGCGCTCGCGCATCGTCAGGTGGTTGGTTTCCTCGGCGTCTGGTTCGGGATCAACCTGCTGTTCGGCCTGGTGACGCCAGGGATCCTGGGTGAGGGCGGCGCGATCGCCTGGGAGGCGCATATCGGCGGCTTCGTTGCCGGCTTCGTACTGTTTTCACTGTTCGATCCGCTTTCGGCCAGACGCGCCTGACGACCTGCGGCGGCATTGCCGCGCCGGGGTCGTGCTGCTGGACATGATGCGTCAACATGGCATGATGACGTTTCGATCGGCGCATCATGCCGGTCGTTTGGCCACAGCCTGCACGGCCCGCCATCCGGTCGAATCCCTCGGGAGGGCGGTTTTCGACGAGGCGCAAGGCGGGACCGGCAAGCCAGCGGAGGAGCGGCTCATGACGGTTGCAGCGATTTTGAACGAGAAGGGGCGTGAGGTCACCACGAAGGCGGCCGGGGACACCTTGCGCGAAATCTGCGCGACGCTGGCCGAAAAGAAGATCGGCGCCATCGTCATTACCGAGGCGAGCGGCACTATCGAAGGCATCATCTCCGAGCGCGACGTGGTGCGGGCCATCGCCCAGGACGGGCCGGAGGCGCTCGACAAGCCGGTTGGCGAGTTCATGACGCGCAAGGTCGTCACCTGCCAGGCCCAGGAATCCATCAACTCCGTCATGGCGCGCATGAGCGGCGGACGCTTCCGCCATGTGCCGATCGTTCGCGACGGCAAGCTCGACGGCCTCGTCTCCATCGGCGACGTGGTGAAGTACCGCATCGCCCAGATCGAGCGCGAGGCGGAAGACATGCGCAACTACATCGCCATGACCTGACCGAGTCCGGCGCTGCGCCGGAGCGGGGAACGGAAAATGAAAACGGGCCGGAGCGATCGCGCTCCGGCCCGTTCCGCATGTTTCACAGGTCCATGATGATCAGTGCGAGTGCTTGTGCCCGTAGACGTCTTCGGGGTCATAGACCTTGTCGTCGCCGTTGAGCGCCAGCGACACGTTGCCGGAGGCGTCGCGCACGACATGGCGGTAGAAGCACGAGCGGTATCCCACGTGACAGGTCGCGCCGTTGCCGCCCACCCTGACCTTCAGCACGAGCGCGTCCTGGTCACAGTCGGTGAGGATCCTGTCGACGACCAGAACCTGGCCCGAGGTCTCGCCCTTTTTCCAGAAGCCCTTGCGCGAGCGGCTCCAGAACCAGGCTTCGCCGGTCTCGATTGTGCGCGCAAGTGCCTCGGCGTTCATGTAGCCGACCATCAGGACGGTGCCGTCGCCGGCATCGGTGACGACACAGGCAATGAGCCCGTCGGCGTCGAATTTCGGCTGGAAGGCGGTGCCTTCCTCGATCTCCGCGGCGGTGCCGCGCGGAGCGAAAAGCGTTTCGGTCATGTCGAATTCCGGTGGGGCCGGGCGCGTCGCCTCAACGGCGGGGATCGCGCACCAGGCTCATGAAGCGGACCTGTTCGGACGGGTCGTCGCGGAAGACGCCCGTGAACTGGGTGGTGATGGTGGAAACGCCCTGCTTCTGCACACCACGCATGGTCATGCACTGGTGCTCGGCTTCCAGCATCACCGCGATGCCGCGCGGGGAGAGGTGCTCGTCGAGCGATCCGATGATCTGCGCGGTGAGGTTCTCCTGGGTCTGCAGACGCTTGGCGAAGATGTCGACCACGCGGGCGATCTTCGACAGGCCGACCACGCCTTCCGAGGGATAATAGGCGACATGGGCCGTGCCGACGAAGGGCAGCATATGGTGCTCGCAGTGCGAGAAGAACGGAATGCCGCGCACCAGGACGATATCGTCGTATCCGCCAACGTCCTCGAAGGTGCGCTCCAGGTGCTCGCCCGGATCCTGGGCGTAGCCGGCGAAAATCTCGCCATAGGCCTTGGCGACCCGCTTGGGCGTGTCCAGAAGTCCCTCGCGGGTCGGGTCGTCGCCCGCCCAGGCAAGGAGGGTGCGAACGGCGGCCTCGGCTTCCTCGCGCGTCGGACGCTCGGGCCGCGTGGCCTGGCCGTTGTCGCCGACCGGATTCAAGATGGCATCCATGGAGGACTCTCCCGATTGTATTGTCTGTCGCATCGCTTACGCTGTCCCCGCGGCTTCGGACCAGTGCCGGCCACCAGTTCGGCCCCGGCCGGGGCCGCAAGTCAAAACGCTCGAAATGCGGAGGATTTTGGCCCCTCCCCATTTCGTTCCCGCCTGTGACGGGCGGACACGTTTCCTTCCCCGGCCCGGACCTATATATAGTCTTTGTCGGAGCCGTGAATGGCTTGAAACCGGTTCACGCGTTCTTGAAGAGGCATCCATGCTTGATGACATCTACAACGCCCGGATCCTGGAACTGGCCGGAAATATCCCCCGTATCGGTCGTCTCGAGGCCCCCGATGCCTCGGCGAAGGCCCACTCAAAGTTGTGCGGCTCGACGGTCCTTGTCGACCTGAAGCTGCAAGACGATGTTGTGACCGATTTCGCACAGGACGTCAAAGCCTGCGCGCTGGGCCAGGCTTCGGCCTCGCTCATGGCGCGCAACATCATCGGCGCGAGCGAGGCGGAACTGAGGCAGGTGCGCGAGGAAATGCGCGCCATGCTGAAGGAAAACGGTCCGGCACCGACGGGGCGCTTCGCCGATTGCGCCGTGCTCGAGCCGGTGCGCGACTTCAAGGCACGTCATGCGTCCACGCTTCTGGTCTTCGACGCGGTGGTCGACGCGCTCGACCAGATCCGCGCGAAACGCGCCGCCGAGGCCGTGGCCTGACGTCGGCATCGATGCAGGTGCGGCGTAGCTGAAACGGGGGACGTGCCATGTGCGGCAGTTGCGGTCATCGTGACCCGCCCCCGTCTCCATCCGCACAGGAGCGAAGGCGGTCGCCGGGGCCGGTCGCACGGGTGGCGATGGTGCTGATCCGTGTCTACCAATTGACCTTTTCCGCCTTTCTCGGACGGTCCTGCCGGTACGCGCCCACGTGTTCGTCCTATACATCGGACGCCATCGCGCGGTGGGGGCTGTGGAGAGGCGGCTGGGTCGGGCTTGCGCGCATCATGCGCTGCCGCCCGGGCGGGGGCAGCGGCTTCGATCCGATCCCCGAGCGGCTTCCGGATACCGCGCGCTGGTACACACCCTGGCGCTATGGCCAGTGGACGAGCGATCACATCGACCCGGCCACACGGCTCGACTGAGGCCACATCCTGGGGCTCTCCGCCGCGCCCATGCAAAACCCGTCACAGCCATGCGAAAGCGTCACGAGACGCGGCCCGCGAACGGGCGTATGAAGCGAGTTGCGTGCCGCGCCTGCGCCGCTTGCGGGTTTTACCGCGACGGTCACGGGGAAAAGGGCGTTTCAGTCTTCCCTGTCGTTTGAAGCGGAGCGTTGCCGGGTTGTGTCCGTGCCGTCCGTGAAGTCGTGGAGCGGCCGGTCCCGTGATCCCGCATCTTCCCCTGGAAACATCTCCCGGTATCCATGTGCGCCCGGCGCGGGCCGAGGACCTTGGCGCCCTGGTCGTCATCGAGACGGCGTGTTTCAGCACCGACCGGATCTCGCGGCGTTCGTTCCGCCGGTTTCTGGAAAGCCCCGGTGCGTCGTGCCTCGTGGCGGAACTGCCGGGCGGCGAGCTGGTCGGCTACGCCTTGCTACTGTTCCGGACCGGCACGGCGCTGGCCAGGCTCTATTCCTTCGCCGTTCTGGAAGGGCTGCGCGGGCGGGGCATCGCGGCGCAACTCCTGGCATCGGCCGAGCGCGACGCCTATGCCCGCGACCGCATCGTGCTGCGTCTCGAGGTTCGCGAGGACAACGCGCCGGCGCGCGCGCTGTATTCAAGGGCCGGCTATCGTCAACATGGGCGCGTTTCCGACTACTACGCCGACGGCATGGCGGCGCTGAGGATGGAAAAGGTCCTGCATGACGCGGCCGCCCCGGTCTCGCGCGTGCCCTTTTTCGCCCAGACCACGGATTTCACCTGCGGTCCCTGCGCCCTGATGATGGCGCTCGGACACTTCGGCGTCGAGCGGGAGCCGGGAGAGCGGCTGGAACTGCGGCTGTGGCGCGAGGCAACGACGATCTACCTGGCTTCCGGGCATGGCGGTTGCGGGCCGTTCGGGCTCGCGGTTGCCGCCGCGCGCAGGGGGCTGCGCGCCGAGGTGCGCCTGTCGCCGCCCGGGCACCTGTTCCTGTCCTCTGTGCGCGACGCCGACAAGCGCCGCGTGATGGAGGTGACCCAGGACGATTACCGAGAGGAGGCGAACCGGCTCGGCATCGTCTCGATGGAGGAGCAGCTTGCGCCCCGCGATCTCGCCGCGGTCGTGCGGGGCGGCGGTCTCGCGATCGTGCTGATCTCGGAATACCGGATGCTCGGCAGGCGCGGGCCTCACTGGATCCTTGTCGAGGGCGAGGACGCGCGCCACCTGTTCATTCACGATCCGTGGCTTGGCTATGAGGGCTACGAGACGGCACAGGACGCGGCGCACCTGCCGATCCCGGACGCCGAGTTCGAACGCATGGCACGCTGGGGCAAGCCGCCAGTGCGCGCCCAGATCATCCTCAATGCACCCGATCACAGGAAGGACTGACCTCGATGGCCACATGGGTCGTTCTCGTCGACAACCCCCGGGACGTTTCCAACGCCGATACGCCGCACAAGGTGATGAGCGTGCGCGAGTACCTCATGCGCCCCAAGCTCTTCACCGGCAGCTATCCGAACATCATCAACCTGTCGCGGTCCTACGCCTACCAGGGCGCGGGCTACTACGCCTCGCTTCTGGCGGAGGCGCGCCAGCACCGCGTGCTGCCGGCGGTGGAGACGATGATCGAGCTCTCGCGCAAGGGGCTCTACCGTCACGCCCTTCCCGAACTCGAGGACAGCCTGAACCGGTGCCTCGCCAAGGGCGGAAAGGCGGATGAGGCGGGGCCGCGCGTGCTGGTGTGCCTGGGCATGACGAGAACCGCCGCTCTCGAGCCTTTCGCACGGCTTCTCTTCGACTGGTACAGGGCGCCGATCCTGGAAGTGCGCTACGCCGAGGGCGAGTGGAACCGCATCACCCGCATTCGCGTCGTTCCGGTCTCGGAGCTTGCCGCCGAAGAGCGCGCCTTCATGATGGAAAGCCTGGACCGGTATACCCATCGGGCCTGGCGGGCGCCGAAGCAGCGCGTGCCGATGAAATATTCGCTCGCGGTCCTGTCCAATCCCAAGGAGGAGCTGCCGCCCTCCAGCATCGCCTCGCTCAAGCACATGGCGAAGGTCGCGGCGCGCCAGGGAGTGGAACTCGTGCCGATCGGCAAGGGCGACCTCGACCGGTTGGCGCAGCACGACGCGCTGTTCATCCGCGAGACGACGAACATCGACAACCATACATACCGTTTCGCCCGGCGCGCGGTGCAGGAGGGCATGCCGGTCATCGACGATCCGGTGTCCATGATCCGCTGCACCAACAAGGTCTATCTGGCGGAACTGATGGAATCCCACGGCATTCCGATCCCGAAGACGGCGATCCTGTCGAGCGTCAAGGAAGCGGCGAGCCTGGAGGCGCGGCTCGGATCGCCGGTGGTTCTCAAGATCCCGGACGGCTCGTTCAGCCGGGGCGTCTACCGTCTGGAAGGCGAGGCGGCGATCGCGGCAAAGCTGAAGGAGCTTCTGGACGACAGCGACATCATCATCGCGCAGGAATACTGCCCGACGGACTTCGACTGGCGCATTGGCGTACTCGACGGCGAACCGCTCTTCGCCGTCCAGTATCTCATGGCCAAGAAGCACTGGCAGATCGTCAAGCACGAGGACGGAAAGCAGTCCCTTGAAGGATCGTTCCGCTCCGTTTCCCTGGCCGAGACACCTCCCGCGGTGGTGGAAACGGCGGTTCGCGCCGCGCGGCTGATCGGGGACGGGCTCTATGGCGTCGATCTCAAATCCTTCGGGGACCGGGTTGTCGTCATCGAGGTGAACGACAACCCGAACCTGGATCACGGCGTTGAGGATTCAGCGGAAAAGGACGCTGTATGGGAACGGCTCGTGCGCTGGTTCGTGCGGCGTATCGAGGGGAGGTAAGGCGAATTCCTTACGCAGAGGGGTTGTGGAATTTCGAATCCGGTTCAAAGTATTTTTCATTCAGTTACCAATGATCGGCACAATACCCATGAGAACTTGAGGATCCGGGGTTGCGAGGCGCATGCCGCAGGAGATTGAACGTCAACAGGCACTGGATCGGTATGAACTGATCTTCCTTGAGCGCGATCAGGGGCTTGACCGGCTTGTCGATCTCATGCGGCGCCAGTTCAAGGTTGATGTCGCAACCATCTCCATCATGGATCGGACGACGCAATATTTGAAGGCCTCGGCGGGCGAGGCTTGCGGAACGCGCCGGCGCAACGATGCCATCTGCGACCAGGTCATCTCCGCCCAGAGCGCGCTTCTCATAGACAATCTGGCTTGTCACGAGCGTTTCCAGTCGTTCAGGAGCGTGGTGGAGGGCCCGCGTTTCCGAACCTACGCCGGTGCGCCGATCCGGGTTGACGGCCAGGTTATCGGAGTTGTCTGCGTCAAGGATCATCGCGTCGGAGCGCTTGCCGACGACGCGCTCTCCGATCTGGAGGGGTTTGCCGATGTCGCCGCCGAGCTGCTCAAGGCAACCCAGGCAAGACGTTCGGCGGAACGGCTCACGCAATTCAGCAATGACGGGCCCATCGTGCGGATGCGCTGGCATGGCAAGCCGGCGTGGCCGCTCGCGGGAGAAAACCTGGCACTGGCGCGGCTTCTGGGCCTCAAGGATCCGGCCGACACGGCGCGGTTCGGGTTTCTCTCGTTCGTGCACCCGGATGACCGGGACGGGCTGATCCACGTCCTCAACAGTCACCAGAAGCGCAACGCCGGCGAGGAAGGAAAGCAGGAGTACGAGTACAGGCTCCTGCGCCCGGACGGTCGTGAGGTCTGGGTTCATCAGTACACCCAGGGCTTCTACGGTAGCGATGGGAGGCTGATCGTCGTCGAGGGGCTGCTTGTCGACCAGACGGACCAGAAGCAACTCGCCCAGCAGGTTCGCACCGCGCTGGGCCGGCTGAACCTGGTCATGGACGCCGGGCAGCTCGGGTCCTGGGAGTGCACGCTCGCGACCGGCGAGCTGCATCGCAGCCAGCAGTGGGCCGCGCTCGTTGGAAAGTCCTACGACCATCTCGAACCTTCGCTCCTGTCATGGAAGCAGGCGATCCACCCGCTCGACCGCGCGAAGTTCGAACGCCGCTGGCGCGACCACATCGAGGGACGCACGGAGGTCTTCAGCGTCGAGTGCCGGGTGCGTCATGACGACGGTCACTGGATCTGGATGCAGAGTTTCGGGCGAACGACCGACAAGGATGCGCAGGGCATGCCCTCACGCATCATCGGAGCCAGTCGCGATGTCAGCGAGCGGCAGAAGGCCTTCTTCCGCCAGAGCAAGCAAAGCGAGCTGTTCGACCTTCTGAACCGCTGTCAGCAGGCCTTTCTGCTCGAAAAGGACGTGCGCAAGGCTTGCGACATGCTGCTCGGACCCATCATCGAACTGTCCGAAAGCCAGTTCGGCTTCATCGGTGAGGTGGGAAGGCACAAGGACACCGGAAACAAGACCCTCGTCATCAAGTCCATCTCCGATATTTCATGGAACGCGGAAAGCGCAAGGCTCTACGAGTTGCATCAAAGTGGCGAGCTCGTTTTCGAGAATCTGGATAATCTGCTCGGCCTGACCATCACGAGCGAGGGTGTCGTCGTGGCCAACGACGTGGCCTCCCATCCACTTGCACGCGGGGTGCCTCCCGGCCATCCGGTCCTTACCCGGTTTCTCGGCCTTCCCATCAAGTATGGCGACGAACTGCTCGGCATGATCGGGCTGGCCAACCGTTCGGAGGAATACGAAGCAGAACTGCTTGAGCTTCTTGCGCCGTTGCCGATGGCGCTGGGCCTGTTGCTGCACGCGCGCCGGCTGGAGACACAGCGAGCGGAGGCTGAACAGGAAATGCAGCGTCTCGCAACGCTCGACCATCTGACCGGTTTGCTCAATCGCCGTGCGTTCATTGCCGATGCTGCGGCCGAGCGCGCGCAAGACTCTCGCCCCGCCTATCTGGCTATCATCGACCTCGACCATTTCAAGGAGATCAACGATCGGCATGGCCATGGCGTTGGCGACGAGGTGCTTTGCTCCTTCGCGTCCCGGTTGCGCTCGGGCATGGGAGAAAACGACCTGTGCGCCCGGATCGGTGGCGAGGAGTTCGCGGTGCTGTTCACCGGAGGCGTCGAGGGTGAGGCCTTTGCCAAGCTCGAGGCGTTGCGCCTCAGCCATGTGGAAGACGAGGTGGTTGTGAACGGCATTGGCGTTCCGCTCACCTTCTCGGCCGGACTTTGCGTATGGGCGCCGGCACGTGAACCGGTGAAGCGGGCCTTTGCCGCCGCCGACAAGGCCCTGTATGCCGCCAAGCGGGCTGGCCGGAACCGCATCCAGGTTGCGGAGCCGGAAGAGAACGACGGTAGCGGCGTGGTCGCCCATTTGCGTCAGATTTCCTAGGGTCTGGTCTCACAACGAGACGGGACACGCGTCGCACGACTGATCGGCGGACTTTCCTGGCGCGAGAGCGGGAGCGACCTCCCAGGAATTTCCACCCCTGGAAAAAGAGGGAGCCTTGCACGCGGACCACAGGGTCCGGTGCAGAGGAGGAATTTTCGTGGCGCGTGGCTGCCTGTCTGTTCCCCGGCCGCCGCCTGCTCCGATGTCGCAGCCTTCCTCCATGGGCCGCGGTTCACCTAGAGTTGCGTAACATAAACCTGAAATATAGGTAATGGAGCGAAGAATTTCGAATAAAAATATTTCTTCATGTCGCATTTCAACTTCCTTTAATTATTTTGAATGTAGATATCGGAAGTAATCCGCTTTTGGAGGCGTGACGGAAATGAGTTTGCGGACACTTTTGATTTCGTTCACTGTGGCGCTGTTGACCGCAGTGGCGTCTCTTGTGTGGGTTGGTCTCTCGGGTTTGGCGGCTGTGAACAGCAGCGCCGAGGAAATGGCCAAGAATTGGCTGCCAAGCGTCAGCGTCGTAAACGCTATCAATACATCGACATCCGACTTTCGTATCTATCAGGCTGAGCACATCATCTCGGTCGATGAGGCGTCAATGCGCGCCGCTGAAAAGATGTTGGCAGATATCAAGGCCAGCATCGATTCAAATACCCGGAAATATGAGAAACTCATTTCGTCCGCGGAAGAGCAGGGCGTTTATGACGGCTTCAAGGAAAAGTGGGATCACTATCTGAAGCGCAGCGACGAGGTCGTCGAGCTGTCGCGCCAGAACAAGAACGCGGAAGCAACGGTTATCCTTCGTGACGAAATTCGCACCGATTTCGATAGCCTGTCCCGTGACCTTGCGACTTTGATAGAACTCAACGAGCAAGGATCGCGTGCCTCTGCAACGCAGGCCGAAGCGGAATACGCCAAGATTTTCTGGGTTTTCACGATCGCGGCATCGATCGCAGGGCTGATTGGTCTCGTTTACATCTACTACATCGTCGCCCACGTGACCCGGAACATCGTCGGGATTTCCGGCGCGATGAGCCAGATCGCCGGCGGTGACTTCGACGCTTACATTCCTTGCGCAGGGCGCAAGAATGAGCTCGGCGATATGGCGAACACGCTGCAGACATTCCGCGACAGCCTGCGGGAGAATGAGAGATTGCGTGCGGAGCAGGTTGAAACGGAGGCACGCAACGCCGAGAAGGCTCTGAGCCAGCGTCGCGCCCTTGCCGACCAGTTCGAGTCCTCGATGGGCCAGTTGGTCGAGTCCCTGGTCCGCGCTTCCGGCGAAGTCGCCAGCGCCGCCGAGGGGCTGTCAGCTAACGCCGAAGAAACCTCGCGCCAGGCGCAGGCGGTTTCGGGGGCAGCCGAGGAAGCCTCGACCAATGTCCAGACTGTTGCCGTCGGTGCGGAAGAGCTTTCGGCCTCCATCAACGAGATCACCTCACAGGTCGAGCGTTCCGTGTCGATCTCGAAGGATGCCGCGACGACCGCCGACATGACGAGCCATCAGGTCAATTCCCTGTCTGAAGCGGCGCAGAAGATCGGGGAAGTGGTCGAACTGATCACGACGATTGCCGAACAGACCAACCTGCTGGCGCTGAACGCGACCATCGAGGCCGCCAGGGCCGGTGAGGCAGGCAAGGGGTTCGCCGTGGTCGCCGCCGAAGTCAAGGGACTGGCGAGCCAGACGGCCAGGGCCACCGAGGAAATCTCGGGCAAGATCACGGAGATCCAGGCCGCGACCCGCACGACCGTCGACTCGATTTCGCAGATCGTCGGCACCATCGGCACGATCCAGGACGCGGCTCAGGCCATCTCGATCGCCGTCGAGCAGCAGGGCGCGGCAACGAGCGAGATTGCCACGAACATCAATCGTGCGGCGTCGGGTGCGAACGAGGTGACGGAGAATATCTCCGGCGTGGGCACGGCGGCTGAAATGACCGGCGCGGCCTCGACGCAGCTCATGGGACTGTCCAGTGCGCTCTCGGGTCAGTCCCGCACGCTGGAGCAGGAGGTGAGCCAGTTCCTCCGGACCCTCAGGGCTGCCTGAGCCACGAGCGCTTCCGGAGCGAATGAAGCAGGGCGGGCTGGACCTTAGGGTCCGGCCCGCTTTTTTTCGCGGTACGTTCGAATGGTGTTTCACCGGGTGCCTGTCCGACGCGGAGTACAACACGGGCATGGGAGCCGGGGGCGGTGCACGCCACCGCGTCGCAACGGTTGCCGCACTGGCGCAAATCCACTATTTAACGGCGATCCGAAAATACATCGCTTACCTGCTCCGTTTGCAGGAGTGAGCCGGAGAGAACCATGATTCACCTGACCTTTCCCGACAATTCCGTGCGTGATTTCGAGCCCGGCGTGACTGGCGCCGCGATCGCCGAAGGCATTTCCAAGTCACTGGCCAAGAAGGCCGTGGCGGTGACGCTTGACGGCGAGCTTGCCGATCTCTCGCTTCCCATCGAGGCCGACGCGCGCATCGAGATCGTGACGCGCGACGATCCGCGCGCGGTCGAGCTCATCCGCCATGACGCCGCCCATGTGATGGCCGAGGCCGTGCAGGCCCTGTGGCCGGACACCCAGGTCACCATCGGCCCGGTGATCGAGAACGGCTTTTACTACGACTTCAAGCGCGTCGACCCGGACAGTGGCGACGACTGGCCCTTCACGCCCGAGGACCTGCCGGTCATCGAGAAGAAGATGCGCGAGATCATCCAGCGCGGCGACGCGTTCACCCGCGAGGTGTGGTCGCGCGACGAGGCCAAGCGGTATTTCGCCGACAAGGGCGAGGCGTACAAGGTCGAGCTGGTCGACGCGATCCCGGCTGGCGAGGACGTGAAGATCTATCGCCAGGGCGAGTGGCTCGACCTGTGCCGGGGCCCGCACATGGCCACCACGCGCCAGATCGGCGATGCCTTCAAGCTCATGAAGGTGGCCGGTGCCTATTGGCGGGGCGACGCCGACAACGAGATGCTGACCCGCATCTACGGCACCGCCTGGGGCAACGAGAAGGATCTCAAGGCCTATCTCCACATGCTGGAGGAGGCGGAAAAGCGCGACCATCGCCGGCTGGGCCGCGAGATGGACCTCTTCCATTTCCAGGAGGAGGGGCCGGGCGTCGTGTTCTGGCACGCCAAGGGCTGGAGCCTGTTCCAGAGCCTCGTCGCCTACATGCGCCGTCGCCTGGAAGAGGACTATGACGAGGTCAACGCGCCGCAGATCCTCGATACCTCGCTGTGGGAGACCTCCGGTCACTGGACCTGGTACAAGGAGAACATGTTCTCCGTGCAGTGTGCCGACCCGGAGGCCGAGGACACGCGCCTCTTCGCGCTGAAGCCGATGAACTGCCCCGGCCACGTGCAGATCTTCAAGCACGGGCTGAAGAGCTATCGCGATCTGCCGCTGCGCATGGCGGAGTTCGGCGCGGTGCACCGCTACGAGCCGTCCGGCGCCATGCACGGGCTGATGCGCGTGCGAGGCTTCACGCAGGACGACGCCCACATCTTCTGCACCGAGGAGCAGATGGCGGCGGAGTGCCTGAAGATCAACGACCTGATCCTCTCGGTCTACGAGGACTTCGGTTTCTCGGAGATCGTGGTGAAGCTCTCGACCCGCCCGGAAAAGCGGGTTGGATCGGATGCCATGTGGGATCATGCCGAGGAGGTGATGACCCGCGTCCTCAAGCAGATCGAGGAACAGTCGGGCGGGCGCATCAAGACCGGCATCCTGCCGGGCGAGGGCGCCTTCTACGGACCGAAGTTCGAATACACCCTGAAGGACGCCATCGGCCGTGACTGGCAGTGCGGCACCACCCAGGTGGACTTCAACCTGCCGGAGCGCTTCGGCGCCTTCTACGTGGACAAGGACGGCGAGAAGAAGACGCCGGTCATGATCCACCGCGCGATCTGCGGGTCCATGGAGCGGTTCCTCGGCATCCTGATCGAGAACTTCGCCGGACATTTCCCGCTTTGGCTCGCGCCGCAGCAGGTGGTGGTGACCACCATCACCTCGGAGGCGGATTCCTACGCCGAGGAGGTGTTCCAGGCGGTGAGGAAGGTTGGGCTTCGCGCCGAACTCGACCTGCGCAACGAGAAGATCAACTACAAGGTCCGTGAGCATTCGCTCGCCAAGACCCCGGTCATTCTCGTGTGCGGAAAGCGCGAGGCGGAAGAGCGGACCGTCAACATCCGCCGGCTCGGGTCGCAGCAGCAAAGCGCAATGGGTCTCGACGATGCCATCGCGAGCCTTGTGGCCGAAGCGGTCGCGCCGGATCTGCGGGACGGCGACGCGGCCTGAGATTCGCGCCGCACTGGAACAAGACCAAGCACGGGCCGACGCGGGATGCCGCGCCGGTCCGTTTTGCGATCTGCCGTCGCGTTTGCCGGGGGTGTCAGCCGGTCTGTCGCAAGATCGTCATGAAACGGCGGCTAGAAATCCGGTTGATCGGAAGACAACGTTCGCCGCCTGTCTCGCATCGGGCGCATATCGGCACGAGGGCCGACGGGTGACAGACACCGAACTGAGCTACGCCAACGAGGGCCATACCTGGCTCAAGCGCGGGGTGATCCGCGCCATCGAGACCCTGTCCGGGCGGGGGTACCTGCTTGGCTACTACCGTTACTGGCGCGATGCCGTGGCGGCGACCTCGCAGTCCAAGTGGACGGACCTTCTCGCCCTTGTCGGCGTCGATGTCGTCGTGCAGGAGGGCGTCTGGCCGCCGGCGAACCTGCCCGACGGTCCGCTGGTGATGATCGCCAACCACCCCTTCGGCCTGAGCGACGGTCTCGCGATCCTGTCGATGGCGGAACGTCTCGGGCGCCCCTACCGGATCCTCATCAACAACGAACTGCTCAAGGCGCCGGAGATCCGGCCCTATGCCCTGCCCGTGGATTTTGAGGAAACGGCCGAGGCCTTGAGGACCAACATGCGCACCCGCAAGGAGGCGCTGCGGCTCCTGGGTGAAGGCGTGACGATCATCGTGTTTCCGGGAGGCGGTGTCGCCACGGCCGAAAAGCCGTTCGGTCCGGCGCGTGAACTGCCATGGAAGACCTTCACGGCCAAGATGATCCGTTCGGCGCGCGCGACCGTGATCCCGCTGCATTTCGAGGGCCAGAACTCGGCGCTGTTCCATCTGGTGTCGCGCGTGTCTCTGACGTTGCGCCTGTCGCTCTATATCCGCGAGTTTCGGCGCATGATGGGGCGTGATCTGCCGGTGCGTGTTGGGGCGGCGATTCCCTTCGAGGAGCTTGCCGCCTTTTCCGACCAGAAGGCGATGATCGCGCATCTGCACGAGCGGGTGGTCTCGATGGCGCCGTCGCGCCGCCGTCGCCGGTTGCGGCTGGAGCGCCGCCGCGTTCCGCGTATCGCGGCCTGAGCGGTTTTACTGCTTGAGAAGCTGGGAGGTCAGGACCTCGACCTCGCCGTGGTTGCCGGTCGCGACCGCGAACTCGCGCGAATAGAGCTTGTTCTCGTTGCGCGCGATCACCTGGTACTCACCCGAGGCCAGAACGAAGGCCGGGAAGGCGCCGGTCGCTTCCACGACCATGTCGCCGCCGGGCGTCAGGACGGACCAGCGGGTGTTGGCGATGGCTTCGCCGCCTTCCTGGCTGACGAGCTTGAGGGTGACACGAGCGGCATTCTGATAGACGGTCGCCTCGGTCAGCTTGCCCGGTTCGACGCGGATATCGGCGCGCACCACCGCGTTCACCGCGCCGTAGCGGTTCACCACATGATAGGTATCCGCGTTGAGGCGCACGATCTCGCCGGGCTTGACGTTGCCGGCCACGAGCTTGCGCTCGCCGCGGCTGTTGAATTCGCTCTCGTAGATGTCGAAGACGACCGGGCCGGTGCGGATCGGCTGATGGCCGGAGAACTGCGCATCGAGCTTCAGCCCGCCGGCGTTGAGCAGGATGGTCTGGCTGGTGACGCCGCCACGCACGTGGATGCGGCTCGTGCGCCCGGCGTAACCGAAAGCGGTGTGGACGAGATAGTCGCCGGGCTTCAGCCTCAGATCCGCGTCGCCGCCCTTGGCCGTTGCCACCAGGTCGAGCCGTCCGTCGGGAGCGGGCTTGTCGGCATAGACACGCCAGGTCAATCCGCGCGTCAGTGCGGGCCCGTCCTCGGAAAGGCGCGCGACCAGATAGACCGGCGCCTCGTGCCCGAGGTCGGGCATGCCCGTATCGGGCGTGGCATAGGGGGCATAGGGGACCGCCGGTGCCTCGAGGCCCGGCACCGGACCGGAGATCAGCGGGTCGACGGAATCGGGCGTGCGTTCCAGCGGGTTTTCGACAAGCGGGGCATCGATCGCCTCGCCAAGTCCGGTCTCGGGCTTGACCGGTGGCGTCACGACTTCCTGCGCGGCCGCGGAGGCCATGCCGACGCAAAGCGCGGCACCGACCGCCACAAGTTTCCATGTGCCCAGCATCAAGCCTGCCCTGATTCCCGTGAATTCCATTTCGTCAGACCTGCTTCAAACCCCGAAACTGGGGCGATTTCAAGTCGCGCGGACGTGAAAGGAGTCCTACCGACGGCGGAACGCCGGGATTCCCGGTCGGGTGGCGGGGCTAGGGGAGATTGACAAGGGCGTTCCAAGGCGTCCTCATGGCGCCACAATGGGGGCTTCGGCTCCATATCCGGCCCGGTGACATCCGGGCAGTTCTTCCCAGGATAGACATTTCATCATGATACAGACTTCTCCCGAGACAATGCGCCTGCTTCTCGCCCGGCGCTCCCATCCGGCCGTGACGCTCAAGGCTCCGGCACCCGAAGGCGACACGCTCGAGGCAATGCTGACCGCCGCCTCGCGGGTTCCCGATCACGGCAAGCTCGCGCCCTGGCGCTTCGTGCTCATTCGCGGCGAGGCGCGCGAGCGGCTTGGCGAAAAGCTGGTCGAGATCCTCGAGCGGCGCGACGGCCCGCTGTCGGACGAGCGCAAGGCGCAGGAGCTTTCCCGGTTTGCGCTTGCCCCTTTGGTGATCACCGTCGTTTCAAAGGCAGGCGTGCACCCCAAGATCCCGGTCTGGGAACAGCAGCTTGCCGTCGGCGCTGTCTGCATGAACCTTGTCGTCGCGGCTCACGCGAGTGGTTTCGCGGCCCAATGGCTGACCCAGTGGATGGCTTTCGACGATGAGGTCTCCGCCCTGCTCGGCCTCGCCGAGACGGAGCGCGTCGCGGGCTTCATCCACGTTGGCACGCCGAGCGAAACACCGGCGGAGCGCCCGCGTCCGGAGCTTTCCGATATCGTCAGCGAGTGGAGCCCTCAATGAGCACCCATTCCTACAAGGTGAGCGAGGGGCACGGGCTGGCCCGCAATCCCTTCAAGGCGATCGTGGCGCCGCGCCCGATCGGCTGGATCTCGTCGCGCGGGGCGGACGGAACGATCAACCTGGCGCCCTACAGCTTCTTCAACGCGGTCTGCGACACGCCGCCGATCCTCGCGTTCTCCTCGTCCGGCTACAAGGACACGGTCGCCAATGTGGATGCGACGGGGGAGTTCGTCTTCAATCTCGCCACGGAGGACCTGAAGGACGCGATGAACACCAGTTCCGCGCCTTATCCGCATGGCGTGTCGGAGTTCGAAAAGGCGGGGCTCACCGCGACGGAGTCGATGTGCGTGTCGGTGCCGCGTGTCGGCGAGGCGAAGGCGGCGCTCGAGTGCAAGCATCTCCAGACCATCCGGATGACCGGACTGGATGGCGCCGAGAGCGACAACTGGCTGGTGCTTGGCGAGGTCGTCGCCGTCCATCTGGACAAGGACGCGATCGTCGACGGGCGTTTCGACGTGACGAGAGCCCGTCCGCTCGCGCGTCTTGGCTACATGGACTATGCGGTCGTGAGCGATGTGTTCGAGATGTTCAGGCCCAAGGCCTGAACATAGTCGTTTGCGGGGGCGCGACCTAGGTCAGGCCGGCGGCGGCGGCGCGGGCGAGCAGTTTCTCGGCTCGGCGCTGGTGCGGCCGGTCGAGCATCTCGCCCTCAAGACCGACGACGCCCGGATTGCCGGCGGCCTCGAACGCGGCAAGGATGGCACGCGCGCGGGCGATGTCCTCACTCGAGGGGGTGAAGACCGTGTTGATGACGGGCACCTGCGCCGGATGGATCGCCATCTTGGCGGTGAAGCCGTCCGTCAGGGCCTCGCGTGCCTCGCGCTCCAGCCCTTCCATGTCGCGGAAATTCGTGAAGACCGTGTCGATCGGCACCACCGCGGCCGCGACCGCGCCAAAGAGGCACAGGTTGCGGGCCATGCGAAAGGGCTCGGTGAAGTTTCCCGACGGATCGCGGTTGGCAAGAGAGCCGAGGTCGGCCGAGAGATCCTCCGCGCCCCAGGTCAGGCCTTCAAGCCTCTGGCTGACGCCCTGATAGGTTCCCAGATTGAACAGCGATGCGGCGGTTTCCGTCGCGACGCAGAGGATGCGCGTCGAACCGTCGTCGGAACCGGCTTCCGCCTCGTGGACGGCGAGCTTGGCATCGAGATGTTCCACGTCGCGGCCCGAGACGGATTTCGGGAGCATGATGCCCTCGGGCCGTGCGGACATGATCGCCGCAAGGTCGTCCTCGGTCACGCCCGTATCGAGCGCGTTGACGCGTACATAAAGGCGCGGGCGGCTTCCCGTCGTACCTGTCTGAGCCTTCAGGAAGGCGGCCGCCACCTCGCGCGCGCGCGGCTTGTTTTCCAGTGCGACGGAATCCTCAAGGTCGATGAGCAGCACGTCCGCGCCGCTTGCAAGGCCCTTCTCGAGCTTGCGCTCGCTGTCGCCGGGAACGAAGAGAAGCGAGCGCATGTCACGCGCCTCCGGCGGTCTTGCGCATGAACGCCTGACGGCGGCAGACGGCCACGAGCGCATCGTGCTGGTTGAACGCCTTGTGCTCGAACTCGACGATTCCCGCATCGGGACGGGACTTCGACTCGCGTTTCGAAATCACTTCCGTCGTGCAATGCAGGCTGTCGCCCTGGAACACGGGGGCGGGGAACTTCACGTCGCTCATGCCCAGGTTGGCGATGGTGGTGCCAAGCGTGGTGTCGTGGACGGAGATGCCGATCATCAGGCCGAGGGTGAAGATGCTGTTGACCAGGGGCTGGCCCCACTCGGTCTGCGTCTCGCAGAAATGGCGGTCGATGTGTAGCGGCTGCGGATTGAGCGTCATGTTGGAAAAAAGCATGTTGTCCATCTCGGTGACCGTGCGCGTCAGCGCGTGATGGAAGACATGCCCGATCTCGAACTCCTCGAAGTGCAATCCGGCCATTTTATCTCCTCCCGTTTCGTGTCCGCCGGCCGTGCCCGGCGAATCGCCCTTGCCGGTTTAGCCCATAAATCGCAATTCGCAAGGGAAGTTAGTTCATGTTAACCACTCGTTAACCACTTGGGCGGGAGTCTTAACCGCATCGTAAGGATTGCGGCATCCAGCCTGGGAGCTTCGGAACATGAAAGTCGGGGAACCGTTCTCGATTGCCTCGCGCATCGAGCAGGCCTTTCAGTCCGCCAGCACATCGACGGGCGCCTCCTTCGAGTATCTGGTGAAGACGGCCAAGCGCGAATCGAATTTCGACGAGGACGCCAAGGCACGCACCTCCAGCGCGTCGGGCCTGTTCCAGTTCATCGAGAGCACCTGGCTCGAGACGATGAAGGAGTCCGGGCACAAGCACGGGCTCGGCACCTATGCCGACCAGATCGAGCGCACCTCCGGTGGCCGCTACCGGGTTCGCGATCCGCAGATGCGCCAGGAAATCCTGGCCATGCGCGACAATGCCGAGATCGCCTCGGCGATGGCCGGTGAGCTGACCCAGAAGAATGCGGCCTACCTGAGTGACAAGCTCGGTCGTCAGCCGTCCGAGGGCGAGCTTTACATCGCCCATTTCCTGGGTGCGGGCGGGGCGAGCAAGCTCATCTCGCTTGCCGAGAGCAATCCCGAACTCGCCGCCGACAAGGTGTTTTCGCGCCAGGCACGTGCCAACAAGCCGATCTTCTACGATCGCGGTGGCGCGCGCTCGGTGAGCGAGGTTTACGCCAACCTGATTTCCAAGCACGGGGGAACGGCTCCCGCGTTGCCCGGAGCCACCCGCTTTGCCGCCGTTCCCGCTTCCAAGCCGGGGGCGGAGACGGCAGTCGCTGCGGCAACGCAGGGCGGCGAGCAGACGCTTGCCATGGGCGATCCTACCAGCCGCGTCCTTTCGGCCTGGTCGGCCACCGCCGATGTGTCCTCACCCTTCCATGCGCTGTTCAGCAATGGCGTCGAGGCACGCAAGGCCTCCTTCGATTCGCGCTTCGTCACGGCCTTCGCGGCTCAGGAAGCCGGCCAGGAAGAAGCGCTGCTGCGTGCCGCCGCAAGGCGCGAATCCGTCGTGGATGCTTCCGGGACGGATGCCTATTCGGAACGCCGCTCCCGCATTCTGAGCGGTGTGGCGGAACTGCGCCCGGCCGAAGGCGGCGGGGCGCGCGAGGAAGCGCGGGCCGCGGTGCCCGTTCCCGAGCGCGCGGAGATCCGGACCGCGAGCCTGGTTCGCGGCCAGCCGATGGATCTGACCGGCTTTCTCAGCTATCGCCCGGCGGTTGAGCAGAAAGACCTTTTGCCGCCCGTATGAGGCGCGGCAGGTGCCCTGTGACGGTCGGTCGCAGGAACGCACGGACGCTTGAAGTGGGCTTTGAAACCGGCGGTATTCCGCCGGTTTTCCTGTATCCGCATCCGGGCGGAAAACTTCACGCTTAAAACATGACGGTTTAACTCAAGAAAAATGGCGTGCGCGGGTTCACCCGTGGCGGCGGGCAGGCGTATGGTGGCCCGGTGGCGAGGCCGGGTGAGGTCTCGTCCGTCCATTCAGGCTACGCGAACGGGGTGTGCGGTCATGGCGATGATCTCGCGGCGGGAACTTCTTCTTGGCGGTGCGGCGGTGGCCGCGGCACCGCTCATGGGCGGGCTGGCCGCCCGGCAGGCCCATGCAGCGGATACGCTGCTCGATCTCTCGCGCCTGTCACACGAGATCCTGCCCGGCACCCTCACGCGGGACATGATGAGCTTTGTCTCGACCGGCGCGCCGCCGGTGCTGCGGATGCGGCGCGGGGAGACGTTCAACGTCGACGTGGACAATGGCCTGGGCGAGGCGGTGACGGTGCACTGGCACGGGCTGAGGATCGCCAACGCCATGGACGGTGTCCCGTATCTCACCCAAAACCCCATCGAGGCGAAGGAGCGGTTCCGCTATTCCTTCACGCCTCCGGATGCGGGCACCTTCTGGTATCATCCCCATTGCAACACGCTGGAGCAGATCGCGCGCGGGCTGACCGGGGTTCTCATCGTCGAAGACGACGAGGATCCGGGCTTCGATGCCGACATTCCGCTCAACATCCGTGACTTCCGCCTGAACGGTGAGGGCGCCTTCATCGAGTTCTACAAACCGCGCAACGCCGCGCGTGGCGGGACGCTCGGTACCGTCTCCACGGTCAACTGGCAGGTCACGCCGCGCCATGACGTGCCGGCGGGCGGCCTGGTGCGCCTGCGCCTGGCGGTGACGGATCTCACCCGTGTCGCGACGTACCGGGTGTCTGGTGATGAGGACGCGGGAGCGCGGGTGCGGCTTCTTGCGCTCGATTCAAATCCCCTGCCGGTGCCGCAGGATCACAACGAGGCGCTTCTGGCGCCCGGCCAGAGGGCGGATTTCGCCCTTCGCGTGCCGGACCGTGAGGGCGAGGAAGTGGCGCTTCTGCGCGACACACCAACCGGCCCGGTGGCCATCGCGACCTTCCGCGCGGTTGGCGCGAGCGCAAACCGAACGCTTGCCGAATTGAAGCCGCTTTCGCCCAATCCGTTCGCCGAGCCGGATCTGGCCAACGCGGAGACGGTCGAGTTTCTCTTCGGCTGGACACCGGACGGCGATGCGCCTCAGCGTTCGATCTGCGGCAGCCTCGGCTATACCTTCTGGTCGATCAACCGGATCGCCTGGAAGGGGGACGTTCCGGGGCCGCTCGATCCGCTCGCGACGCTGAAACAGGGGAAGACCTATGTTCTGCGGTTCCGAAACGAAACGCAGAACGACCATCCCATTCACCTTCACGGCCACACGTTCCGCCTGCTGCGCTCCGACAAACGCAAGGTGCCGCCACTGTGGACCGACACGGCCCTGCTGCAGGCCCAGGAGACGATGGAGGTCGTGCTTGTGGCCGACAACCCGGGGGACTGGGCCTTTCACTGCCATGTCATCGAGCACCAGAAGACCGGGCTCGCGGGATTCCTGCGCGTCGAGGCCTGAGGCGGACCGGCGTCCGTTTATGGTGAACGAAGCATTAAGCGTTTCTGGCGCACACTGTCTGTCGGCGCGTCGTGGTGGTTCGCGGCGCCTGACAGGACAGTGGCACGATGATCGTAGAGCAGTTCTTGCGATGGATGGCGGATGCGCCCGATGACCGGCGGGCGGAGGCAACGAGCGCGCTGGCTCGCGCGTATCTCTATTCGGACCTTTCGGAAGACGAACGCGAGGCGGCCGACGCCGCGCTGACCCTGCTCCTGGACGACCCCTGTGTGAGCGTGCGCCGCGCGCTTGCCGAGGCCCTGGCGCGCAGCGGGGATGCCCCTCGCGAGGTGGTTCTGGCGCTTGTCGGTGACCTGCCTCAGATCGCCTTGCCGATCCTGCGACATTCCCCCGTGCTTCTGGATGCCGAACTCGTGGAGTTCGTCGAGGGCTATACCGATCCCCTTCCGCGCACGATCGCCGAGCGGTCCGAGCTGTCCGAGCCGGTCTGCCGGGCGCTTGTGACACACGGCTCGGCGAGCGCCTGCGCGGTTCTGCTCGCCAACGAGGGGGCGGATCTGACACCGACGCTGCTCGTGGCGCTGGTGGAGCGCCATGGCCGCGAGCCGGCGGTGCGCGAGGCCCTGCTGCAGCGCGATGGGGTTCCCATCGAGATCCGCCAGATGCTTCTGAAGCAGGTGGGCGACCTGCTGAGCGATCATCCGCTGGTGCGACGGGGCCTCAACGAGGCACGCGCCAGGGCCGTCGTCAACGAGGCGCGTGAACGCGCGACCGTTTCGCTCGCCAACGGAGCGGCTCCGCACGAGACCGAATCCCTGGTGGAGCACCTCCTGCAGTCGGGACAGCTCACCGCGGGCCTGATGTTGCGCGCGGTGTGCACGGGCAACGCCGTGCTTTTCGAGGCGGCTCTGGTTCGCCTGTCGGGCCTGTCGCGCAAACGCGTGGCCGCCGTCCTTTCGGGCGGGCGTTCCCTGCCGCTGCGTGCGCTCCTTGGCCGGGCTGGCCTGCCCTCGCGCACCCACTCACTGTTCTGTGTCGCGGTTTCGGTGTGGCGCGACCTGCTTTCCGCGACGCCGAACGCGCCGGCGCTCGCCGGCAGCGCTAGGGTGTCGCGCCTCCTCATCGGGGAGGTTCTGGCCCGCTATCAGGAACAGGACGGGGTCGAGGCCGACGATCTCGTCGTCATGCTGCGCCGCTTTTCCGCCGAGATCGCGCGGGACGCGGCACGCGCCTATCGCGACCGCACACTGGCGGCCTGATCGGCGACGCGGACGGCGTCAGTCGCTGTCCGGCGTACCGTTGCGGGACACGTAGTCCTCGGTGACGTCGGCAAGCCGGTCGACGATCGCCCGCGCGGTGGGATTGTCTTCCTTCTGACCCGTTTCTGCCACCATGGCGCGCACGGCGTCCACATGCTGGCCGACGAGGGTAAGCGGCAAGGTCGCGGCGTCGACATGCTCGATCAGGTGGCACAGGCTTGCGGCCACCCCGCCGACGAGCGGATAGCCGAGCGTTCCCGCCTGTCCCTTGATGTCATGGGCCGCGCGAAACAGCGTGTCGCGACGCTCGTCGCTCATGCCGTTTTCCTGGATGTCGGTGTAGGCGGAAGACAGTGCCAGGGCCTCGTTGGCCATCCAGTCGTCGAAGTCGGCGGAGAGCTTTTCAAGCGCGGCTTCGGCCGCCTTGACCGGGTCGAACCGTGCCGCCTCGCGCGGGCTCAGGACACGCACCTTGGAGCGAAGGTCGCGCGGAGGCTTTACAACCTCGTAGTCGTCTTTCTGTCCGCTTCGATCTGTGGCCATGTGTCAAGGTCCCGGTCAGGGAAGAGCCGCGCGGGTGCGGCCTGCGGCCGTCAGGCCGATTCCCGATGTTCTTCCGCGGGCGGAGTCTGCGTGACTTCGCCCCCGGCGTCCAGAGCATACCCGTCTTCCTTCCGCCGGCCGCGCCTGTCGATCCCCTTGTAGTTGGGGAGCTGGAAGCGCCGCCGGTCCGGGCCGAAGAACGTTTTCGAGCGAATGAAGTCGCGCTGGTTCAAGACGCAATTCGCGATGCGCAGGTAAAGCGCCTTCGCCGAAACCGGCTTGCACAGGATCTCGGTGACGCCGCAATCGCGCGCCTCGACCACCCGCCGTTTCTGGGTGTGGGCCGTAACCGCGATGATGGGCACGAAGCAGCCTGGCGAATTGCCGGACCGGATGCGCCGTGTCAGCTCCGCACCGTCGACGATGGGCATGAGCCAGTCGGTAATGATCAGATCCGGATCCTGTCGCGCGACCTGTTCGAGCGCCTCGGCGCCGTCTTCCGCCTCGTGGATCAGCGTTACTCCGAAACCCGACAGCATCCGCCGGAGGATGCGGCGCATGTGCAAGTTGTCCTCGACGACGAGAACACGCAGATTGGAGAGGTTGAGCGTGGGAAAAGACATGAGCGCCCGGCGAATTTCTGTCCGGCGGACCGTTCCGCCCGAAGCCTGAGCTTGCCCGGGACAAGTTAAGCAATCACGAAATCAACGCCGGACTCGTGGTATTGCGGAGGTCAGTAGCGGAACATCTCCGTGAGAATGCGCTCGTCCCAATTGTGATCCGCATCGAACAGCACCAGACTGTGGGAGTTCTCCTCCTCGCGCACACGAACCTCGATCACGTTGCGGATCTCGGTGTAGTCGGCGGCCGCGCTGACCGGGCGCTTGTCGCTTTCCAGCACGGTGATGCGCACCTGAACGCGGTTGGGAAGCAGCGCGCCACGCCAGCGGCGCGGCCGAAACGGGCTGATCGGCGTCAGCGCCAGGAGGTGCGCGTCAACCGGCAGGATCGGGCCGTGGGCAGAGAGATTGTAGGCCGTGCTGCCGGCGGGCGTGGAGACGATCACGCCGTCGCAGGCGAGTTCCTCCATGCGCACCCGCTCGTCGACGGTGATGCGAAGCTTGGCGGCCTGGTGGGTCTGCCGCAACAGGGAGACCTCGTTGATGGCGAGCGCGGAATGGATATGCCCCAGCGTGTCGGTCGCCTCCATCACGAGCGGACGGATCCGGCTGACGGCGGCATTGCGAATGCGCTCAAGCAGATCGTCCTCGCGGTACTCGTTCATGAGGAAACCGACGGACCCCTTGTTGAGGCCGTAGATCGGCTTGCCCGTGTTCATGAAGCGATGCAGCGTCTGCAGCATGAGACCGTCGCCGCCAATCGCGACGATGACGTCCGCACCCTTCGGGTTATGGGTGCCGAAGCGCCGTTCCAGCGTCGCGCGCGCCTCCGCCGCCTCGGCGGTGTCGCTCGAAACGAAGGCAATGCGCTCGATTGGGGTGATCTCGCCGGCAGGCGGAAGCGAAGCGGTCATGCCGGATCCTGCATGAAGGCGGCGAACGGGGCGGCCTTGCCTTGATATGGCGCGGACATTCGGGCGGCGGGCCGTGTCCGCGTCCGGCGCCAGCCACCTTGTTGAATGTCACCGCTTGGCCGCGGGCCGCATTCGGGGCTACACCATCGGGGCACGTCCGGCTCGGGACTGTCCGCGACCGGTCTTCGGTTTCGTAGCACGCTCACCACCAGCTTGGGAATCCATTCGACGATGCAAAGCGACAGTCACATCCGCCTGATTTACGCGACCTTCCCCGACACGGACAGCGCCAGGGCCGCCGGAGAGGCGCTGGTGCGAGAGCGCCTTGCCGCCTGCATCAACATGTGGCCGGGCATGGTGTCGATCTATCGCTGGCAGGGCGAGATCGAGGAGGCGAACGAGGTCGTCTTCCTGGCGAAGACGACGCTCGCCCAGTCCGCCGCCGCGATCGCGGCGCTCAAGGCCGCGCATCCCTATGACGAGCCGGCGGTGCTGAGCCTGCCGGTGGAAGACGGCAGCGCCGGCTTCCTGCACTGGATCCGGAAGGAAACGGCGGGCCTGGTCTGATTCAGTCCTGCTGGTCCTGCGCGGGCATTGGCGTGACCGTTTTCAGGTAGGCCGCGATGGCTTCCCGGTCGGCGGCCGGGACCCTCGACCAGTTCTCCTGAACGTCGGCCATGCTGCCGCCGACACTGTCGAAATCCGGCGTGAAGCCCGATTCCAGATAGTAGGCGATGTCTCCCGCCGACCAGCTTCCGATCCCCGAGCGCGACGGCGTGATGTTGGGGATCATGCCCTCTCCATCCGGATTGGGGCCGCCGGCAAGCCAGCGGTCCAGGTCCTGACCTCCGAGGAGGCCGCGCGGGGTATGGCATTCCGCGCAATGTCCCGGCCCGGTGAGAAGATAATGTCCGCGCAGAACCGTCTCATCCGCGTCCTGCGGGGCGGGCGGCGGCACACGCTTCAGGTAGAGCGCCTTCCAGAACCCGAGCGTGCCTCGCCAGGAAAAGGGAAAGGCGAGATCGTGGTCCGCGACGACGTTCGTGGAAGCGGGCAGGGTGTCGAGGAAGGCTTTCAGGTCGATCAGATCCTCCAGACGCATGTTGCGATAGGAGGTGTAGGGGAAGGCCGGGTAGTAGTGCGTGCCCTGCGGCGAGGTGCCCAGGGTCATGGCGGTAACGAAATCCGCCTCTGACCAGCCGCCTATGCCGTGTTCGGGATCGGGCGAGAGATTCGGCGCACGAAACAGGCCGAACGGCGTGTCAAGTTCCACCCCACCGGCGAGCACCAGCTTGTCATCGCCTTTCGCGCCAGGGGCGGCGTGGCATGACGCGCAGCCGCCGGCCCAGAACATGCGCTCGCCGTTGGCAAGATCGGCCGTGTGCGTCGGGATCGCGTCCGGGCCGATCCGCTCCGGACGCGTCAGGTAAATCAGGCCGGCGACCAGAAGAAGGGCGAGGCCGAACAGGCGGAAGACGGTGCGACGGGTCATGCGGCGATCCGGGACGTTTACAGATACATGCACTCCGCCGCCGGGCCGGTGGCGGAGCGGGGCGTTGGCCGGACCGGTCCGATGTCAGGCGCCGGCCCGGCCATCCGTACTCAGTTCTTCTTCACGCGGTAGTTCTCGTGGCAGGCCTTGCAGTTCGAGGCGACCGAGCCGAACTCTCCCTTGAGAGCGTCAAGGCTCTGGGCAGAGGCGGGGATCGCGGCAAGCGCCGCGTTCTGCAGGTCCATGGCGGCCTTTTCGAAACCGGCCATGTCTTCCCAGATCTTCGGCGAGGCTTCGCTCTCGGCCGAATTGCTGCCTTCCGGAAACTGGGTGACGAAACCGGACGGCGTCGTGAACAAAAGGCGCATGGCCAGCCCGGCCGCGACCGGATCATAAGACGTCTCGCCCTTGATCATCTTGGCGAGCGTGCCGGTGGCGGCGCCAACGGATTTCATCATCTCCTGGCGCGTCTGGATCGGATCGGCGCTGGCAATGGAGGTTGCACCCGCAAGCGCGAGCGCCACGGCGAAAGCCCGGAGGCCGGTCTTGATCATGTTTTCAATCTCCCTCGAATGCGGCTCAGGGAGAGGACTCATCAACGAGACGGGTCCACACCCCAGGCCAGCACAGACTGTCCCTTCGAAGCGGGGCGGGCTCAAGACGCCGGGCTTCACGAAGCCGTGACCGGACGCTCCCGCACGTTGCGGGCCAGTGCCTCGATATGCGCGCCTGCGCGGTCCGGCCCCAGGGTCGCGTTGCGAATGAGCCCGTCGAAATGGCGGGTGAGGGCGCGAATGTGTTCCACGGAGTTCACCACCAGATAGAGCGTGCCGAGATAGAGCGCGGCGCGCTGGGGGCCGAAGACCGTGTAGGGCGCCGCGAAGTGATGGCGCCCGTCGAACAGAAAAAGGCGAAATGTCGGGTAGAGTTCGTCGACAAGGCAGGCCATGTGCTCGAGCTGGGCGCGCCGGTCGTTCGCATCGAGGCCGCTCCAGACACCCGATCCCTCCGCCAGCGCCTCCAGCGTCTGCATCGGCATGCAGACCTCCATGTCGGTCTCGGGCCGGCGTGTGTAGTCGAGCTGCCGGCGACCCTGATCTGCCTTGGCGGCAGCCTGCGCACTCTCGTCCTGCCCGAACTCATAGGCGGTTACCGCCTCGGTGCGCAGCAGGTCGGGGACAGTGCAGGGAACGTAGCGGATCTTGTAGCCGATCGCCTGCTGGTGCCAGCTTGCCAACAATGTCTCGCCGTGACCGTTTTCGGTGCGCTCGATCTCGAGCGCCGGGGCAATGTCCGCGGCGTCGGTTTCCGACTGGGTGAGCCCGAGCAGCCAGTCCGTCGTCACGCCCTCGGCCCGGGCGATGTCACACAGCGCCTCGGTGCGCGGCATTCGCGTGGAGGCTGTGTCCAGGAAATGGCTGAGCGCGGACCGGTCGAGGCCGACCCGCGTGGCAAAGCGCGCCGGCGGCTCGCCGCGCCGTGCCAGAAGAAGCCCGAGCCGTTCGCGAAACACTGCCGCGAGTTCGCGCTTGTCGGTTCCGCTCATGATCGGGTCCCCGTTGCCGATGTGGTGGAGAGCACAAGGCTCTGCTCCTTGTGTTGTTGTTTCGCATGAAAATTACGAAAATACATGAAAGTCGATAATACCATGCAGTATCTCATTTCAACATGTTGATTGACACATTGTCCCGAGCCCGAACCTCGGTGGAAAGTGTGCGTGAAAACAACGCCTTTCCAACCATTTCGAGGAGGTTCCATGCCGGGTCTCGCCGAGCGGCAGCACGATACGCATGCATTCGTACCGGTGGAGGGCGAGGCGCCCGACGCGGGCGCACATACCGCGAGGGACTTCCGGATACCTGCCGGCATTCGTGGCGAGGCGCCGACGTTGACACTTCTGGTCGCGGTTCATGGCGCGTTCTTCGCGCTGGTGTGGAACGCGGCCGCACTTGGCAGCGTCGCCTATGCCCTGCTAGCGGTGGTGATCGCGCTGCATTCCTCGCTTCAGCACGAGGTCCTGCACGGTCATCCGTTTCGCGGCACGCGCCTCAATGCGCTGACCGTGGCATTGCCATTGGGACTTGCGGTTCCCTACTGGCGCTTCCGGGCCCTTCACATGGCCCATCACATCGATCCGAATCTGACCGACCCCTATGAGGATCCCGAAAGCTGGTATCTCGACCCCAGGGAAAGCGGACGTCTGCCATGGCTCATGAGGCAGGTTTTGGAAGCGAACAACACGCTGGCCGGGCGTCTTCTGCTTGGACCGGCTGTCGGGCTATTCGGTTTCTGGCGCGCGGAGGTTCGCCTGATGCGGGCCGGTCGCGGGGACGTGCTGCGGGCCTGGGGAGAGCATCTGGTATTCGCGGGCGTGCTCGTTGCGTTTCTTTCCGCGATGCCGGGAGTCTCCGGCTGGGGATACATCGCGGCCTGCTATGGCGGAGCGTCGCTGCTGTCCCTGCGCACGTTCCTGGAGCATCAGGCCGCGCCGGAGACCGGACACCGCACGGTGCTCATCGAGGATCGTGGCCCTCTTGCGTGGCTGTTCCTGTTCAACTCGCTGCATGCGGTGCACCATGAACGCCCGAAGCTCGCCTGGCACAGGCTTCCCGCCGCCTACCGGGCCGAGCGGGCGCGCTACCAGGCGAAAAACGGCGGCTATGTCTATCGCTCGTATCTGGAGATTGTTCGGCGCTATCTGTTCACCCGGAAGGAGCCCGTGGCCCATCCCTTGCGCGAGGCGGGCGCCGTGAGAGTCGATGGCACGCGGGAGCGGTCGCTCCTGGCCTCAAGGGCAGGGCGCGAGGACCAACGGTCAGACAATGAACGGGCATGAGGGGAATGGTGCCGGCAACAGGATTCGAACCCGTGACCCCCTGATTACAAATCAGGTGCTCTACCAGCTGAGCTATACCGGCGACCGCGCGGGGTCTTAGCACACCTTCAGGGCATGTGCATCCGTTTCAAGCGTGCGCTCCACCTGAAAAATGTCTCAAAGGCCCATCTTGGCGCGCGTCACATAAAGCGCGAGAACGGCGGCGTTCGAGACGTTCAGCGAGGCGAGCTCGCCGGGCATGTCGAGTCGCGCGAGCGTGTCGCAGGCCTCCCGCACCCCCTGGCGCACGCCCTTGCCCTCGGATCCGAGCACGAGAACGGTCTTCTCGCCCAGCTCGGTTTCCTCCAGTCGGGCAGGGCCGGCGCTGTCGAGCGCCACGCAACGAAACCCTTCCTCGCGCATCTCGGCGATGAAGCGCGCCATGTTCTTCACCCGCACGTGGCGGATCATGTCGAGCGCGCCGGAGGCGGATTTCGCGAGCACGGGGCCCTCCTCGGGCGCATGACGCTCTGTGGTGACCACCGCATCGGCGGCGAGTGCCACGGCGGAACGCAGGATCGCGCCGACATTGTGCGGGTCGGTCACCTGGTCGAGCGCGAGCACGAGACGGGCGCGCCCCAGATCCTTCGCCCCGAGCGGTGGCAGCGGCCAGGCCTCGAGCACCGCTCCCTGATGAACCGCATCGCGGCCCACGAGCTGGTCGAGCTGTCGCGGGGAGACGATTTCCACAGGAACGTCGGACGTCACGCCGCGCTCCGCGAGGCGGCGCACGGCGTTCTCGGTCGCAAGCAATCGTATGCGCTTGCGGGCCCGGTTGGCGAAGGCCGCCTCGACCGTGTGCAAACCGTAGAGATGCAGCGGTCCTTCGTCGCCCTGTGTCGAACGGAAGGAGCCGTGGGGCCGGCGCTTTCCGGCGTGCGGACGGGGCGGGTTTCGGGTCTGTCTGCTCATGAGGTGAGCGCTTATCCCGCGTCCGGCGCGCGGGCAAGCGGAAAGCGTCCGCGCAGGGGAGAGGTTTTTGTGTCCACAGGCGGCAAATGGGCGTTGACACCCTTGGACGCTATCTGCATAACACCGGCCACGGGAACGGCCTCGCGATTGTTTTGCGGGGCGTTTTCGTGAAGCCATCCGGAACGCTTCGGCGTCGGGTGGGGGCCTCGGAGGAGTGCCCGAGTGGTTAAAGGGGACGGACTGTAAATCCGTTGGCTTTGCCTACGTTGGTTCGAATCCAACCTCCTCCACCATCCCCCTCGACCGGCGGCGGGTGTAGCTCAATGGTAGAGCAGCAGCCTTCCAAGCTGACGACGAGGGTTCGATTCCCTTCACCCGCTCCACTCGCTGAGTTGACGTCCCCTCCGGACCAGGTTGCGCGAGAACACGTTGCCAGGCCAGAGTATCCACCGCCCAGCGGCGGTCGGGTCTGTATCGAATCTGATGGACTTAACCGCAAGCTAAGAGAGCGACGCCGATGGCGAAAGCAAAGTTTGAGCGGACGAAGCCGCACGTTAACATTGGCACGATCGGTCACGTTGACCACGGCAAGACGACGCTGACGGCTGCGATCACGAAGTACTTCGGCGACTTCAAGGCGTACGACATGATCGACGCGGCGCCTGAAGAGCGTGCCCGCGGCATCACGATCTCGACGGCGCACGTTGAGTACGAGACGGAGAACCGTCACTACGCGCACGTGGACTGCCCGGGTCACGCCGACTACGTGAAGAACATGATCACGGGTGCGGCGCAGATGGACGGCGCGATCCTGGTGTGTTCGGCCGCCGACGGCCCGATGCCGCAGACGCGTGAGCACATCCTGCTCGCCCGTCAGGTCGGTGTTCCGGCGCTTGTGGTGTTCCTGAACAAGGTCGACCAGGTCGACGACGAGGAGCTCCTCGAGCTGGTCGAGATGGAAGTGCGCGAGCTGCTTTCGTCCTACGAGTTCCCGGGTGACGACATTCCGATCGTTGCGGGTTCGGCTCTTGCGGCCCTCGAGGGTCGTGACCCGAACATCGGCGAGGAGAAGATCCGCGAGCTGATGGCTCACGTGGACGACTTCATCCCGACGCCGGAGCGTCCGGTTGACCTTCCGTTCCTGATGCCGATCGAGGACGTGTTCTCGATCTCGGGTCGCGGTACCGTGGTGACGGGCCGTGTCGAGCGTGGCGTCGTGAAGGTCGGCGAGGAAGTCGAGATCGTCGGCATCCGCGACACGAAGAAGACGACCGTCACGGGCGTCGAGATGTTCCGCAAGCTGCTCGACCAGGGCGAGGCCGGCGACAACATCGGCGCGCTGATCCGCGGCATCGGTCGCGAGGACGTGGAGCGCGGTCAGGTTCTGTGCAAGCCGGGTTCTGTTACCCCGCACACGCAGTTCAAGGCCGAGGCCTACATCCTGACGAAGGAAGAGGGTGGCCGTCACACGCCGTTCTTCACCAACTACCGTCCGCAGTTCTACTTCCGCACGACGGACGTTACGGGCGTGGTGAGCCTTCCCGAGGGCACCGAGATGGTGATGCCGGGCGACAACGTGTCGGTCGAGGTCGAGCTGATCGTGCCGATCGCGATGGAAGAGGGCCTGCGCTTCGCTATCCGCGAAGGCGGCCGCACCGTCGGAGCCGGCGTCGTCGCGTCGATCCTCAAGTAAGAATTCCGTCGCGGGTCTCCCGCGGCAGGTTTCGCAAGGGGCGTGGTCTTCGGGCCGCGCCCCTTTTGCATTTGTGAGCTGTGACCGGCACGAGGCGGGGGGCACGCAGGTGTCGCCAATGCAGCCTGGAGGGTGGAGCGAAAGGGAAGGGGTGCCGAGGCTGGTTCTCTTGCCGCCCGTGCCGCAAGGCGCGTGCGGCAGATCAACGGACAACGGCACGGGGCGCGCTCCTGCCTGGCGTTCCTTGTCGGACCCGGTAGGCTGCAGAGGGGATCGGAGTGGCGTTTCCGGCGTCCCTGCCTGTGGACGGCGCACGTTCGTGCGTCATGAATTTTACCGAATTGTGAATTAATTCACGCCTCTGGCATTTCGCGCTTGAAGCGCGAGTGAAAACTCTCTAGATCAGGCTGCGAAAGGTCTAGGGGTGTAGCTCAGTTGGTAGAGCATCGGTCTCCAAAACCGAGGGCCGGGGGTTCGAGTCCCTCCGCCCCTGCCACCTTTGCTCTTGATCGTTGGGCCGTTAGGCCTTAATTAGGGCTTTCGACCAAGGCGCGTGGATAGTTCCCCGCGCCTCATGGTCGTGACAGAACCGGCAGTTGAATGGCAAAGTCAAATCCTTTCACGTTCGTCCAGGAAGTCCGGCGCGAAACGTCCAAGGTGACGTGGCCGACGCGTCGGGAAACCGCGGTGACGACCGTCATGGTGTTCATCATGGTGATCCTTGCCTCCGTCTTTTTTCTGCTTGCCGACTGGCTGATGGGTCAGGGAATCGGCTTGATCCTGGGTCTGGGCTCCTAAGCGGTTCGTTCAGGTTCACAATCGGCTCGAGGGAATATGGCCAAGCGTTGGTACATCGTTCACGCCTACTCGAATTTCGAGAAGAAGGTGGCGGAATCGATTCGGGAAAAGGCCGCTCAGCAGGGGCTTGAGGATCTGTTCGAAGAGATTCTCGTCCCGACGGAGAAGGTCGTCGAAGTGCGTCGCGGTCGGAAGGTCGACGCGGAGCGCAAGTTCTTCCCGGGCTATGTTCTCGTGAAGATGGACATGTCGAACGAGGCCTGGCACCTCGTCAAGAACACGCCCAAGGTTACGGGTTTCCTCGGCGGGGCGGACCAGAAGCCCATTCCGATTTCCGAGGCGGAGGCAATGCGTATCCTGCATCAGGTGCAGGAGGGTGTTGAGCGTCCGAAGCCCTCGATCAGTTTCGAGATCGGCGAGCAGGTCCGCGTTTCGGACGGACCCTTCGCCTCCTTCTCGGGTCTTGTCGAGGAGGTCGACGACGAGCGTGCGCGCCTCAAGGTCGCGGTGTCGATCTTCGGTCGCGCCACGCCGGTCGAGCTTGAATACGGGCAGGTCGAGAAGCTTTAACGCGTATCCGCGTCCGGCTCTTCCGCAAGGCGGTGGGGCGGGCGCGTTACGCCTTGCGGGTTTGCGGTTGCCATGCCGCGCGGGAAGGTCTCTTGCCGCAAGAGGTGGATGACCGGGGCGAAAGTGCTCCGCTCCCTGGTGGAAGGCTGGCGCGCATGGTTCGCCGGGTGTGATGGCCTCACCACCTGTTCTGAGATGCCGGTGATCCGGCAACGCCAGTTGGAGAGACGAATGGCGAAGAAAATCGAAGGTTACATCAAGCTGCAGGTGCCGGCCGGCTCCGCGACGCCGTCGCCGCCGATCGGTCCCGCGCTTGGTCAGCGCGGTCTCAACATCATGGAGTTCTGCAAGGCGTTCAACGCCCAGACCCAGGATGTGGAAAAGGGTGCTCCGTGCCCGACCGTCATCACCTACTACTCCGACCGCTCCTTCACGTTCGTCGTGAAGACGGCTCCGGTGAGCTTCTTCCTGAAGAAGGCCTCCGGTCTCAAGTCCGGTTCCAAGACCCCGGGCAAGGGCGGTTTCGTCGGCAAGGTCACGCGCGATCAGGTGCGCGAGATCGCCGAGGCGAAGATGAAGGACCTGAACGCGAACGACGTCGACGCGGCCATGATGATGGTCGAGGGTTCGGCGCGGTCGATGGGTCTCGAGGTCACGGAGTAAGTCGATGGCGAAGATTGGAAAGCGCGTCCGTGCGTCCCGCGAGGGGCTCGACCGCAACAAGCTCTACGCGCTGGACGAGGCGCTGGCCCTGGTTAAGGACCGCTCGAAGGTGAAGTTCGACGAGACCGTCGACATCTCCATCAACCTCGGTGTCGACCCGCGTCACGCCGACCAGATGGTTCGTGGTGTCTGCGTGCTTCCGAACGGCACGGGCAAGTCGGTTCGCGTTGCCGTGTTCGCGCGTGGCGACAAGGCTGACGAGGCGAAGGCCGCCGGTGCCGACATCGTCGGTGCGGAGGAGCTCGTCGCTGAGGTCCAGGGCGGCAAGATCGATTTCGATCGCTGCATCGCGACGCCGGACATGATGCCGCTCGTCGGTCGCCTCGGCAAGGTTCTCGGCCCGCGTGGCATGATGCCGAACCCGAAGGTCGGTACCGTGACTCCGGACGTGGCTTCGGCCGTGCGTGACGCCAAGGGCGGCGCCGTGCAGTTCCGCGTCGAGAAGGCCGGTATCATCCATGCCGGCGTCGGCAAGGTCTCCTTCGAGGCGGACAAGCTTGGCGAGAACATCAAGGCGATCGTCGATGCCGTCGTGAAGGCGAAGCCGACCGGCGCCAAGGGCACCTACGTCAAGCGCATCGCGATCAGCTCGACCATGGGCCCCGGCCTCAAGGTCGATCCGGCCACGGTCACGGCCTGATTGCCCGCCGCGGCGTCTGCCGCGGCTACAGAATTCCGTCCGGCTTCGGCCGGACGGATCGCCCGCCGGAAACGGCGGGTGTCCTGTCCGAGACTGCAGGTGTGCCGCCAGGGCCTTGGTCCGGTGGCGCTTAAGCCCGAAGCGGGCCTGCATAGACGGGTAAGAGCCGGATTCGCGGGGTATCCCGCCGGTTCGAACCGTTTGTCCTTGCCGCGCCGATGAGGCACGCGAGGGGGCAGGATCCTCGGTGTTGTCCGTAAAGGAGCCTCAGGGTTCCCGGAGCCGGACGGCAGAGACAAACCGGCGGCGAAAGCCGCCAAACGGAGAAGGCAAGTGGAAAGAACGGAGAAGCGAGAGTTCGTCGCGTCGTTCAACGAGGTGTTGCAGAACACCGGCGTTGTCGTCGTTGCGCACTACGCCGGACTTTCGGTTGCGGACATGACGGCCTTGCGGTCGCAGGTTCGCGAGGCCGGCGGTTCGGTCAAGGTCGCCAAGAACCGTCTTGTGAAGCTTGCCCTTCAAGGCACTGAGCTCGAGCACATCGCCGACCTCTTCAGCGGTCCCACGGTCATCGCCTATTCCGATGATCCGGTTGCCGCTGCGAAGGCGACGGTGGCGTTCGCCAAGAACCAGAGCAAGCTCGTGGTTCTGGGTGGCGCACTCGGCTCGACGAACCTGGATGCAGAGGGTGTCAAGGCGCTTGCCGAGATGCCGTCGCTGGACGAGCTCCGTGGCAAGCTGCTGGGCATGATCCAGACGCCTGCCTCGCGCATCGCTCAGGTCGTCAACGCACCGGCCGGGCAGCTCGCCCGCGTCTTCGGCGCGTACGCCAAGAAGGACGAAGCCGCATAAGGCGGAACATCTACACACTGTCGGAACCGAACGGTTCGAACCAATTAAGGACTATGGAAAATGGCTGATCTCGAGAAGATCGTTGAGGAACTGTCCGCTCTCACCGTGATGGAAGCGGCCGAGCTGTCGAAGATGCTCGAGGAGAAGTGGGGCGTGTCCGCCGCTGCTCCGGTCGCCGTTGCCGCTGCCGCCGGTGGTGGCGCTGCTGCTCCGGCCGAGGAAGAGAAGGACGAGTTCGACGTCGTTCTCGCCGACGCTGGTGACAAGAAGATCAACGTCATCAAGGAAGTGCGCGCGATCACCGGTCTGGGCCTGAAGGAGGCCAAGGACCTGGTCGAGGGCGCTCCGAAGCCGATCAAGGAAGGCGTTGCCAAGGCCGAGGCCGAAGAGCTGAAGAAGAAGCTCGAAGAGGCTGGCGCCAAGGTCGAGCTGAAGTAATCAGCTTTGATCCCGCGGTCCCGGTTCGCGCCGGGGCCGCATTTTTCCAGACCCCGGCGGGTTCCCCGCGCGGGGTATCAGTCCCTCAGGCGGCAGGTTCCGTCGGGGACGGTTGTCCGAAAGGCCGCGGCGCGTTGCGTGACGGCGGTTTGGCCGGGGTCCGGCTTTTCGGAGAGCCGTATCAGATCGAAACGAGGAGCGACAATGGCGCACACGTTCAACGGTCGCAAGCGGGTCCGCAAGATTTACGGATCGATCCGCGAAGTCGCCGCGATGCCCAATCTCATCGAGGTCCAGAAGGCGTCCTACGACCAGTTCCTTCAGGTCGACAAGCCCGAGAAGGGGCGCATGGAGGAGGGACTCGAGGCGGTGTTCCGCTCGGTGTTCCCGATTTCCGACTTCGCCGGCACGGCGCTGCTCGAGTTCGTCAGCTACGAGTTCGAGCAGCCGAAGTATGACGTCGAGGAGTGCCGCCAGCGCGGCATGACCTTCGCCGCGCCGCTCAAGGTGACCCTGCGCCTGATCGTGTTCGATGTCGACGAGGACACCGGCGCGAAATCCGTGAAGGACATCAAGGAGCAGGACGTCTACATGGGCGACATGCCGTTCATGACGGAGAACGGAACGTTCGTCGTCAACGGCACCGAGCGCGTGATCGTGTCGCAGATGCATCGCTCGCCGGGCGTGTTCTTCGATCACGACAAGGGCAAGACCCACTCCTCGGGCAAGCTGCTGTTTGCCGCGCGCATCATTCCTTATCGCGGGTCGTGGCTCGACATCGAGTTCGACGCGAAGGACATCGTGCATGCGCGCATCGACCGCCGCCGCAAGATTCCGGTCACCTCGCTCCTCAAGGCGCTCGGCCTCGACGGCGAGGAGATCCTCAACACGTTCTACAAGACGATCGAGTACACGCGCGACGAGCCGGGTTCCTGGCGTGTCGCCTTCGACGGCGACCGTCTGAAGGGCACCAAGGCTTCCTACGACATGATCGACGCCGACAGCGGCGAGGTCGTGATCGAGGCCGGACGCAAGATCACCGCGCGCACCGTTCGCCAGCTCGCCGACAAGGGCGTCAAGGCGCTCAAGGTTCTCGACGAGGACCTGTACGGCCAGTATCTGGCCGAGGACATGGTCGATCCGTCCTCTGGCGAGATCTATGCCGAGGCCGGTGAGGAGATCAACGAGAAGATCCTCGGTGATCTGGTCGATCACGGCTATGCCGAGATCACGGTGCTCGACATCGATCACGTGACGACGGGCGCCTATATCCGCAACACGCTGGCCGTGGACAAGAACGAGACGCGCGAGGACGCGCTGTTCGACATCTACCGCGTGATGCGTCCGGGCGAGCCGCCCACGCTCGACTCCGCAGAGGCCATGTTCCAGTCGCTGTTCTTCGACGGCGAGCGCTACGACCTGTCCGCGGTCGGGCGCGTGAAGATGAACATGCGTCTGGACCTCACGGCCGAGGACACCGTCCGCACGATCCGCAAGGAAGACATCCTTGCCGTGATCCGCGAGCTCCTGGAGCTGCGCGACGGCCGTGGCGAGATCGACGACATCGACAACCTCGGCAACCGCCGTGTCCGGTCGGTCGGCGAGCTGATGGAGAACCAGTATCGCGTCGGTCTGCTTCGCATGGAGCGTGCGATCAAGGAGCGCATGTCCTCGGTCGAGATCGACACGGTCATGCCGCAGGATCTCATCAACGCCAAGCCGGCGGCTGCGGCCGTGCGCGAGTTCTTCGGCTCCTCGCAGCTCTCGCAGTTCATGGACCAGACGAACCCGCTCTCCGAGGTCACCCACAAGCGTCGTCTCTCGGCGCTTGGCCCGGGCGGTCTGACGCGCGAGCGCGCCGGCTTCGAGGTGCGCGACGTGCACCCGACGCACTACGGCCGCATCTGCCCGATCGAGACGCCGGAAGGTCCGAACATCGGTCTGATCAACTCCCTGGCGACCTTCGCCCGCATCAACAAGTACGGCTTCATCGAAAGCCCGTACCGCAAGGTGAAGGACGGTCAGGTCACCGCCGAGACGGTCTATCTGTCCGCGATGGAAGAGGCGAAGTACCATATCGCCCAGGCCAACGCCGAGATCGATGACGACGGCCGGTTCGTTTCCGACCTGATCACGAGCCGCCACGCGGGCGAGAACATGCTTCTGCCGCCCGAGCGGGTGGAGTTCATGGACGTGTCGCCGAAGCAGCTCGTTTCGGTCGCCGCCTCGCTCATTCCGTTCCTCGAGAACGATGACGCGAACCGCGCGCTGATGGGCTCGAACATGATGCGTCAGGCCGTGCCGCTGGTGCGCGCCGAGGCGCCGCTTGTGGGTACGGGCATGGAGCCGGTCGTGGCACGCGACTCCGGTGCGGCCATCGCCGCGCGCCGGGCGGGCATCGTCGACCAGGTCGATGCGACCCGTATCGTCATCCGCGCGACGGAGGACCTCGATGCGTCGAAGTCCGGCGTCGACATCTACCGGCTGATGAAGTTCCAGCGCTCGAACCAGAACACCTGCATCAACCAGCGTCCGCTGGTGCGTGTGGGCGACCTGATTTCCAAGGGCGACATCATCGCCGACGGTCCGTCCACGGATCTCGGAGATCTGGCGCTCGGCCGGAACGTGCGCGTCGCGTTCATGCCCTGGAACGGCTACAACTTCGAGGATTCGATCCTGCTCTCGGAGCGCATCGTGCGCGACGACGTGTTCACCTCCATCCACATCGAGGAATTCGAGGTGATGGCGCGTGACACGAAGCTCGGTCCGGAGGAGATCACGCGTGACATTCCGAACGTTTCGGAAGAGGCGCTGAAGAACCTCGACGAGGCCGGCATCGTCTATATCGGTGCGGAGCTGAAGCCGGGTGACATCCTCGTCGGCAAGATCACGCCGAAGGGCGAAAGCCCGATGACGCCGGAGGAGAAGCTCCTGCGCGCCATCTTCGGCGAGAAGGCGTCCGATGTGCGCGACACCTCGCTGCGGCTTCCGCCGGGCGTCGGTGGCACGGTGGTCGAGGTGCGCGTCTTCAACCGCCACGGCGTGGAGAAGGACGAGCGCGCGATGGCCATCGAGCGCGAGGAGATCGAGCGCCTGGCCAAGGACCGCGACGACGAGCAGGCGATCCTCGATCGCAACGTCTACGGTCGCCTCGCCGAGATGCTTCTCGGCAAGATGGCCGTCGCCGGTCCGAAGCACTTCAAGAAGAACGCCGAGATCACCGGCGACGTCCTCAACGAGTTCCCGCGCTCGCAGTGGTGGCAGTTCGCCGTCGAGGACGAGAAGCTGATGAGCGAGGTGGAAGCCCTTCGCGGTCAGTACGACGAGAGCCGCAAGCGCCTCGAGCAGCGTTTCATCGACAAGGTCGAGAAGCTGCAGCGTGGCGACGAGCTGCCGCCGGGCGTCATGAAGATGGTCAAGGTCTTCGTCGCGGTGAAGCGCAAGCTGCAGCCGGGTGACAAGATGGCCGGCCGTCACGGCAACAAGGGCGTGGTGTCGAAGATCAATCCGATCGAGGACATGCCGTTCCTTGAGGATGGCGAGTATGTCGACATCGTTCTGAACCCGCTCGGCGTGCCGAGCCGCATGAACGTCGGACAGATTCTCGAGACGCACCTCGGCTGGGCCTGTTCCGGCATGGGGCGCAAGATCGGCGAGCTGTACGAGGAGTACAAGCGGTCGGGCAAGCTGGAGGCGCTCAAGGGCGAGATCGTCGAGGTCTTCGGCGACAACCTGAAGGGCGAGCCGGTCAAGGACTACGACGACGAGTCGGTGCTGCGTCTCGCGGACCAGCTCAAGACGGGCGTGCCCATCGCGACGCCGGTCTTCGACGGCGCCCGCGAGCCGGACATCGTCAGGATGCTGGAGCAGGCGACCTACAACGGGTCCGGCCAGTCCCAGCTCTATGACGGACGCACGGGCGAGCCGTTCGACCGCCAGGTCACCGTGGGCTACATCTACATGTTGAAGCTCCACCACCTGGTCGACGACAAGATCCATGCCCGTTCCATCGGCCCGTACTCGCTGGTGACCCAGCAGCCGCTGGGTGGCAAGGCCCAGTTCGGCGGCCAGCGCTTCGGCGAGATGGAGGTGTGGGCACTCGAGGCGTATGGCGCTGCCTACACGCTGCAGGAGATGCTGACCGTCAAGTCGGACGATGTCGCGGGCCGTACCAAGGTCTACGAGGCGATCGTTCGCGGAGACGACACGTTCGAGGCAGGCATTCCGGAGAGCTTCAACGTTCTCGTCAAGGAGATGCGTTCGCTCGGCCTCAATGTCGAGCTCAAGGATCACAAGGCGCCGTTGTCGGTCGACGGGGATGTTGCGGCGGCAGATGCGGCGGAGTGAAACTCCACTGCTGGTGACCGTCGAGACAGAATGCCGTAAAAACGGTTCGGGAAGCAGGGACACGACCTTGCTTCCCTTCCGTGCTTTCGAGGAGAGAGCCCATGAATCATGAGGTCATGAACCTGTTCAACCAGCAGGTTCCCGCTCAGACCTTCGACCACATCAAGATCTCCCTGGCGTCGCCGGAGAAGATCCTTTCGTGGTCCTACGGCGAGATCAAGAAGCCGGAGACGATCAACTACCGCACGTTCAAGCCCGAGCGTGACGGTCTGTTTTGCGCGCGCGTCTTCGGTCCGATCAAGGATTACGAGTGCCTGTGCGGCAAGTACAAGCGCATGAAGTACAAGGGCGTGATCTGCGAGAAGTGCTCCGTCGAGGTGACGCTTTCGCGCGTTCGCCGCGAGCGCATGGGCCACATCGAGCTGGCCGCGCCGGTTGCGCACATCTGGTTCCTGAAGTCGCTTCCCTCGCGCATCGGCCTGCTGATGGACATGACGCTCAAGGACCTCGAGCGCGTGCTGTACTTCGAGTACTACGTGGTTCTCGAGCCGGGCCTGACGCCGCTGAAGCCGCGCCAGCTCCTGTCGGAGGAAGAGTACCTGCGCGCCCAGGACGACTACGGCGAGGATGCCTTCACCGCCATGATCGGCGCCGAGGCCATCCGCGAGATGCTGATGTCGCTCGACCTGGAGAAGGAGCGGGACTTCATCCGCAAGGAGATCGCCGAGGCGACCACCGAGCTGAAGCCGAAGAAGCTCGCCAAGCGGCTGAAGGTCGTCGAGGCGTTCATCGAGTCCGGCAACCGGCCGGAGTGGATGATCATGACGGTCGTTCCGGTCATCCCGCCGGACCTGCGTCCGCTCGTTCCGCTGGATGGCGGTCGCTTCGCGACGTCGGATCTCAACGATCTGTACCGCCGCGTGATCAACCGTAACAACCGTCTGCGTCGCCTGATGGAGCTTCGTGCCCCGGACATCATCATCCGCAACGAGAAGCGGATGCTGCAGGAGTCCGTGGACGCGTTGTTCGACAACGGCCGTCGCGGTCGCGTCATCACGGGCGCCAACAAGCGCCCGCTGAAGTCGCTGTCCGACATGCTGAAGGGCAAGCAGGGCCGTTTCCGTCAGAACCTGCTCGGCAAGCGCGTCGACTATTCCGGCCGTTCGGTGATCACCGTGGGCCCGGAGCTCAAGCTGCACCAGTGCGGCCTGCCGAAGAAGATGGCGCTCGAGCTGTTCAAGCCCTTCATCTATTCGCGTCTCGACGCGAAGGGCTATTCCTCGACCGTGAAGCAGGCGAAGAAGCTGGTCGAGAAGGAGCGTCCCGAGGTCTGGGATATCCTCGACGAGGTGATCCGCGAGCATCCGGTCCTGCTGAACCGTGCCCCGACGCTGCACCGCCTCGGCATCCAGGCGTTCGAGCCGACCCTCATCGAGGGCAAGGCCATCCAGCTTCATCCGCTCGTCTGCGCGGCGTTCAACGCCGACTTCGACGGTGACCAGATGGCCGTGCACGTTCCGCTGTCGCTCGAGGCGCAGCTCGAGGCGCGCACGCTGATGATGTCGACGAACAACATCCTGCATCCGGCCAACGGTTCGCCGATCATCGTGCCGTCGCAGGACATCGTTCTCGGTCTCTACTATCTCTCGCTCATCGCCGACGGCGAGCCGGGCGAGGGCATGGTGTTCGGCAATGTCGGCGAGCTCCAGCACGCGCTCGACACGGGCGTCACGACGCTGCACGCCAAGGTGCGCGGCCGCGTGAAGTCCATCGATGCGGAGGGCAACGTCTCGACCCGCATCGTCGAGACGACGCCGGGCCGCATGCTTATCGGCGAGCTTCTGCCGCTGAACCACGAGGTTCCGTTCGACGTCTGCAACAAGCTGATGACCAAGAAGGAAATCAGCCGGATGATCGACGCGGTGTACCGTGCATGCGGTCAGAAGGAGACGGTGATCTTCTGTGACCGCATCATGGGCATCGGCTTCCGCCACGCCTGCCTGGCCGGCATTTCGTTCGGCAAGGACGACATGGTCATTCCGGACAGCAAGTCCAACCTGGTGGATGAGACGGCCGAGCTCGTGAAGGAATACGAGCAGCAGTACAACGACGGCCTCATCACGCAGGGCGAGAAGTACAACAAGGTCGTCGATGCCTGGGCCAAGTGCACGGATCGCGTCGCCGACGAGATGATGAAGCGCATTCAGTCGGTCGAGCACGACGAGGAGACCGGACGGCAGAAGCAGATCAACTCGATCTACATGATGTCGCACTCCGGTGCCCGTGGCAGCCCCGCGCAGATGAAGCAGCTTGCCGGCATGCGTGGCCTCATGGCCAAGCCGTCGGGCGAGATCATCGAGACGCCGATCATCTCGAACTTCAAGGAAGGCCTGTCGGTTCTGGAGTACTTCAACTCCACCCACGGCGCCCGTAAGGGTCTGGCTGACACCGCGCTCAAGACGGCGAACTCGGGTTACCTGACCCGTCGTCTCGTCGATGTGGCGCAGGACTCCATCATCCTCGAGCGGGACTGCGGATCCGAGAACGGCATCACCGTTCAGGCGATCGTCGATGCCGGTCAGGTCATCGCCTCGCTCGGCCATCGCGTGCTGGGCCGTACCGCGGCCGAGGACATCATCAACCACGCCACCGGCGAGGTGATTGTCCCGCGCGGAACGCTGATCGAGGAGAAGGAAGTCGAGGCCATCGAGGCCGCGAACGTCCAGATGATCAAGATCCGCTCGGTGCTCACCTGCGAGACCAAGCGCGGCGTCTGCGGCACCTGCTACGGCCGTGACCTTGCGCGCGGCACGCCGGTGAACATCGGCGAGGCGGTCGGCGTCATCGCGGCGCAGTCGATCGGCGAGCCGGGTACCCAGCTCACCATGCGTACGTTCCACATTGGTGGCACGGCGCAGGTGGTGGACCAGTCGTTCATCGAGTCCAACTTCGAGGGCACGGTGACGATCCGCAATCGCAACGCGGTTCGCGACTCCGACGGCAACCTGGTGGCCATGGCCCGCAACATGGCGGTCGTCATCACCGACGGCGACGGCAACGAGCGTGCGGTGCACCGCATCGCCTACGGCTCGAAGCTGCACGTCGACGAGGGTGACGAGGTCAAGCGTGGCCAGCGTATCGCGGAGTGGGACCCCTATACCCGGCCGATGTTGTCCGAGGTGGACGGTGTCGTCGACTCCGAGGATCTGGTCGAGGGCGTTTCGGCGCAGGAGACCACCGACGAGGCGACCGGCATCACCAAGCGCGTCGTCATGGACTGGCGGACCTCGCAGCGTGGTGCCGACCTGAAGCCGGCGATCGTCATCAAGGACGCCAACGGCACGGTGAAGAAGCTGCCGCGTGGCGGCGACGCCCGCTCGCTTCTTTCGGTCGATGCCATCCTCGCCGTGCAGATCGGCGCGGCGGTCAAGGCTGGTGACGTCCTGGCGCGTATCCCGATGGAGAGCGCCAAGACCAAGGACATCACGGGCGGCCTGCCGCGCGTGGCGGAGCTGTTCGAGGCCCGTCGTCCGAAGGATCACGCCATCATCGCCGAGATCGACGGCACGATCCGCTTCGGACGCGACTACAAGAACAAGCGTCGCGTCGTCATCGAGCCGCATGAGGAAGGTCAGGATCCGGTCGAGTACCTCATCCCGAAGGGCAAGCACTTCCACCTGCAGGAAGGCGACACCATCGAGAAGGGCGAGTACATCCTCGACGGCAACCCGGCGCCGCATGACATTCTGGCCATTCGTGGCGTGGAGGCGCTGGCCGCCTACCTCGTCAACGAGATCCAGGAGGTCTACCGGCTCCAGGGTGTGGTGATCAACGACAAGCACATCGAGGTGATCGTTCGCCAGATGCTGCAGAAGATCGAGATCACCGACGCCGGCGACACGGACCTGCTCACGGGCGAGCAGATCGACAAGCTCGACCTCGACGAGGTCAACGAGCGCGCGATCGACGACGCCCGCAAGCCGGCTTCCGGCGTTCCGGTGCTGCTCGGCATCACCAAGGCGAGCCTGCAGACTCGGTCGTTCATCTCGGCCGCGTCGTTCCAGGAGACCACCCGCGTTCTTACCGAGGCGGCGGTTAACGGAAAGCAGGACACGCTCGAGGGCCTGAAGGAGAACGTCATCGTCGGCCGTCTCATCCCGGCGGGTACCGGCGCCATGATGTCGAAGATCCGGCAGGTCGCGGGACACCGCGACGAGCTGATCCTCGATGCGCGTCGCGCATCCTCCACGGCCGAAGACGCCGATCCGATGCTCGAGGACATGTCCGGCGCGGCCGAATAAACGTCGCATCGCCGGACAGAAGATCGAAGGGGCCGCCTTGTGCGGCCCCTTTTCGTTTGCCCATATGGGGTGAGGACACACAGGTTCCGAAGGACACGACATGAGCATGAACGGAACGGGCGAGACCGCCGAGCCGACCATCTACGTCATATTCGGGCGCGGCAGGCGCGAGGAGCTTGGCACTCCGGAGGAGGATACCGAGCTGCACATCCTGCTGCAGGCGCCGGACGAGGACAGTGCCGTGCGGCGGGCACTCGAGGCCCTGGCGGGGGAGGGATATGCGACGGCCGAGCTCGATCGCATCGGCGTGGTGCTGGAAGAACCGGACGATCCGACCTACGAGGCCGCCTACGAGGACGCCCTTGCCGGGGAGGTGGCCGTTATCGCCATCCGCGCGTGATGCCTGCATGATCGCCCTGGCAGAGAGGGAATCATCTTTGGGAATCAGTGACGTCCCGAGGAGCGGGAATCACGGACAGGGCGATGAATGGAATCGACGGGATCGGGAGAGGGGGAATCGGGCAGCCGCTTCCGCTCCCGTTCCGCGCAAAAGGTTTCCCGATGGTTTACGGGACCACCCGGTTTGCGTGTTTCGTCAACGGGAAAGGGCAGGGCCCGACGAAGGCCGTGCGGGGCGTTGTCCCGATTGGTGTGCACCAAAGCAATATTGTTTGCCGTTTTGCCTTTCATGGTTTCCGAAGATTGCGTTGTGCGTGGGTCGGAGGGGCGGTTCCTCAGGCGGAAGGCAGGGCGCGCGAACGCGCGGTTTTTCTTGGGTTCCGGGCTTGACGGACGGCGGGGGTGTCTGTAGGTTCCGCGCATCCCAAGGGCAGGCGGTAAGCGCTTGACCGTTCCGACGCGCCAAGCGTGGAACGAAAGGTCGCTTAAACGCTGCCGGGATTACGAGGCGAAGAAAAAATCGCAAGCATGACCGCTCTGAAGGGTGGTCCTCTCGATTGGGCGCCTTTCCTGTCTTTCTCGGACGGGAACAGGCGCGATTCCGTATGTCCGATGAGCTGAGGCTTTCGGTGCGGGGTCTTCGCCGAGGATAATTCCGGGCCTGCGGGTTCGGAGCAAGGTTTCAGCGATCCGGTTACGGGTCGCACCTATCGCGGGGGTCGGTGTCCGGTCCCCAGGTTGAGCGCAAAAAGGCCAGCCCCGGGTTGGTACTTTGGAAGGTCAAGGTCTGAGGATCTGTCATGTCACGCCGTCACAGGGCTGAAAAGCGCGAGATCATTCCCGACCCGAAGTTCGGGGATGCGGTCGTCACAAAGTTCATGAACTCGATCATGTACCACGGAAAGAAGTCCGTGGCCGAGAGCATCGTCTACGGTGCCTTCGACGCGATCGAGGCGAAGGTTCGTCAGAACCCGCTCGAGGTTTTCCACGCCGCGCTCGACAACGTCATGCCGCAGGTTGAGGTTCGCTCCCGCCGCGTGGGTGGTGCCACCTACCAGGTTCCGGTCGAGGTTCGCACCGACCGTCGTCAGGCGCTCGCCATTCGCTGGCTGATCGCCGCCGCGCGCAATCGCAACGAGACGACGATGATCGATCGCCTGTCCGGCGAGCTGCTCGATGCCGCCAACAACCGTGGCACCGCAGTGAAGAAGCGTGAGGACACGCACCGGATGGCTGAGGCCAACCGCGCGTTCTCGCACTATCGCTGGTAACCGGATCGGAAGAGGCTGGCATCATGTCGCGCACTCACAAAATTGAAGATTACCGCAACTTCGGCATCATGGCCCACATCGACGCGGGCAAGACCACGACGACCGAGCGGATTCTCTTCTACACGGGCCGTAGCCACAAGATCGGCGAAGTCCATGACGGCGCTGCCACCATGGACTGGATGGAGCAGGAGCAGGAGCGTGGCATCACGATCACGTCCGCTGCCACGACCGCGTTCTGGAACGAGAAGCGTCTGAACATCATCGACACGCCGGGTCACGTGGACTTCACCATTGAGGTGGAGCGCTCCCTGCGCGTGCTCGACGGTGCCGTCGCCCTGCTGGACGCCAACGCCGGCGTCGAGCCGCAGACGGAGACTGTCTGGCGCCAGGCCGACAAGTACCACGTCCCGCGGATGATCTTCGTCAACAAGATGGACAAGCTCGGTGCGGACTTCTACCGCTGCGTCGAGATGATCAAGACCCGTCTTGGTGCGAAGCCGCTGGTCATGCAGCTTCCGGTGGGTGCCGAGAGCGAGTTCGCCGGCGTCGTCGATCTGCTCAAGATGAAGGCCCTGATCTGGCGCGACGAGTCCCTCGGCGCCGCTTGGGACGAGGTCGACATTCCGGCTGACCTGGTCGACAAGGCCCAGGAATTCCGCGATACGCTGATCGAGACCGCCGTCGAGGCTGACGAGGCCGCGATGGAGGCGTATCTCGAGGGCGAGGAGCCGACGGTCGAGGGCCTGAAGGTTCTCATCCGCAAGGGCACCATCAACGGCGAGTTCGTGCCGGTGTTCTGTGGTTCCGCCTTCAAGAACAAGGGCGTTCAGCCGCTGCTCGACGGTGTCGTCGACTACCTGCCGAGCCCGGTCGAGGTTCCCGCGATCCGCGGTATCGACCCGAAGACCGAGGGCGAAATCCTCCGCAAGTCGGGCGATGAAGAGCCGCTCTCCATGCTGGCGTTCAAGATCGCCAACGATCCGTTCGTCGGTTCGCTGACCTTCTGCCGCATCTACTCCGGCGTTCTGAACAAGGGCGTTTCGCTCCAGAACACCGTTAAGGAGAAGAAGGAGCGTGTCGGCCGCATGATGCAGATGCACTCCAACTCGCGTGAGGACATCGACGTTGCCTATGCCGGCGACATCGTGGCCATCGCGGGTCTGAAGGACACCACCACGGGCGATACGCTTTGCGATCCGCTGAAGCCGGTCATCCTTGAGCGCATGGAGTTCCCGGACCCGGTCATCGAGATCGCGGTGGAGCCGAAGACCAAGAGCGACCAGGAGAAGATGGGCCTCGCCCTGAACCGTCTGGCTGCCGAGGATCCGTCCTTCCGCGTCAAGACCGACGAGGAATCCGGCCAGACGATCATCGCCGGAATGGGCGAGCTTCATCTGGACATCATCGTCGACCGCATGAAGCGCGAGTTCAAGGTCGAGGCCAACATCGGTGCGCCGCAGGTGGCTTACCGCGAGACGATCACCCGTCAGGCCGAGATCGACTACACGCACAAGAAGCAGACCGGTGGTACGGGCCAGTTCGCCCGCATCAAGCTGGTGATCGAGCCGAACGAGCCGGGTGCCGGTTACACGTTCTCGAGCACGATCGTCGGTGGTTCGGTGCCCAAGGAGTACATCCCGGGCGTCACCAAGGGTATCGAGAGCGTCATGTCCTCGGGCCCCCTGGCAGGCTTCCCGATGGTCGACATCAAGGCGACCCTCATCGACGGTGCCTACCATGACGTCGACTCCTCGGTCCTGGCCTTCGAGATCGCTGCCCGCGCCGGTTTCCGCGAGGGTATCGCGAAGGCTTCGCCGAAGCTCCTCGAGCCGGTCATGAAGGTCGAGGTCGTCACGCCGGAAGAGTACATGGGCGACGTGATCGGCGACCTGAACTCCCGCCGTGGCCAGATCACGGGCACCGAGAACCGCGGCATCGTGAATGTCGTGAGTGCGATGGTCCCGCTGGCCAACATGTTCGGCTACGTCAACAACCTGCGCTCCATGTCGCAGGGCCGCGCTCAGTACACGATGGTCTTCGATCATTACGAGCAGGTCCCGCAGGCCGTTGCGCAGGAAGTTCAGGCCAAGTTCGCCTGATCACTGACACCGCCACTGATATTCAAGAACGAAGGTACGGAGAAATCCGATGGCGAAAGCAAAGTTTGAGCGGACGAAGCCGCACGTTAACATTGGCACGATTGGTCACGTTGACCACGGCAAGACGACGCTGACGGCTGCGATCACGAAGTACTTCGGCGACTTCAAGGCGTACGACATGATCGACGCGGCGCCTGAAGAGCGTGCCCGCGGCATCACGATCTCGACGGCGCACGTTGAGTACGAGACGGAGAACCGTCACTACGCGCACGTGGACTGCCCGGGTCACGCCGACTACGTGAAGAACATGATCACGGGTGCGGCGCAGATGGACGGCGCGATCCTGGTGTGTTCGGCCGCCGACGGCCCGATGCCGCAGACGCGTGAGCACATCCTGCTCGCCCGTCAGGTCGGTGTTCCGGCGCTTGTGGTGTTCCTGAACAAGGTCGACCAGGTCGACGACGAGGAGCTCCTCGAGCTGGTCGAGATGGAAGTGCGCGAGCTGCTTTCGTCCTACGAGTTCCCGGGCGACGACATTCCGATCGTTGCGGGTTCGGCTCTTGCGGCCCTCGAGGGTCGTGACCCGAACATCGGCGAGGAGAAGATCCGCGAGCTGATGGCTCACGTGGACGACTTCATCCCGACCCCGGAGCGTCCGGTTGACCTTCCGTTCCTGATGCCGATCGAGGACGTGTTCTCGATCTCGGGTCGCGGCACCGTTGTGACGGGCCGTGTCGAGCGTGGCGTCGTGAAGGTCGGCGAGGAAGTCGAGATCGTCGGCATCCGCGACACGAAGAAGACGACCGTCACGGGCGTCGAGATGTTCCGCAAGCTGCTCGACCAGGGCGAGGCCGGCGACAACATCGGCGCGCTGATCCGCGGCATCGGTCGCGAGGACGTGGAGCGCGGTCAGGTTCTGTGCAAGCCGGGTTCTGTTACCCCGCACACGCAGTTCAAGGCCGAGGCCTACATCCTGACGAAGGAAGAGGGTGGCCGTCACACGCCGTTCTTCACCAACTACCGTCCGCAGTTCTACTTCCGCACGACGGACGTTACGGGCGTGGTGAGCCTTCCCGAGGGCACCGAGATGGTGATGCCGGGCGACAACGTGTCGGTCGAGGTCGAGCTGATCGTGCCGATCGCGATGGAAGAGGGCCTGCGCTTCGCTATCCGCGAAGGCGGTCGCACCGTCGGAGCCGGCGTCGTCGCGTCGATCCTCAAGTAATGAAACAGGGGCGGCTTGCCGGTTCACGGCGGGCCGCACTCATGGGGACTGAGACATGAACGGTCAAAACATTCGGATCCGTCTCAAGGCGTTCGATCATCGCGTGCTCGATGCGTCGACCCGCGAGATCGTCTCCACGGCGAAACGGACCGGTGCACAGGTGCGCGGCCCGGTGCCGCTGCCCACGCGGATCGAGAAGTACACCGTGCTTCGCGGCCCGCATATCGACAAGAAGAGCCGTGATCAGTTCGAGATGCGCACGCACAAGCGTCTTCTCGACATCGTTGATCCGACGCCGCAGACGGTCGACGCGCTGATGAAGCTCGACCTGGCCGCCGGTGTCGACGTCGAGATCAAGCTGTAAGGCGCTCACAAGGGGACACGCCGATGCGTTCTGGAGTGATCGCACAGAAGGTTGGGATGACGCGCATCTACACGGATGCGGGAGAGCATGTGCCGGTGACGGTGCTGAAGCTCGAAAACTGTCAGGTCGTCGCCCACCGGACGGAAGAGAAGAATGGCTATGTCGCGCTGCAGGTCGGCGCCGGTCTGGCCAAGGTGAAGAACACGCCCAAGGCGATGCGCGGACACTTTGCGGTGGCCAGCGTCGAGCCGAAGCGCAAGCTCGCCGAGTTCCGCGTTTCCGCGGAAAACGTGATCGAGGTTGGTGCTGAGATCACGGCGGATCATTTTGTCGAAGGTCAGTTCGTCGACGTGACGGGCACCTCGATCGGTAAGGGTTTTGCGGGCGCCATGAAGCGTCACAACTTCGGTGGTCTGCGCGCCTCGCACGGCGTGTCGATTTCCCACCGTTCGCATGGCTCGATCGGTCAGTGTCAGGATCCGGGCAAGGTCTTCAAGGGCAAGAAGATGGCCGGCCACATGGGCGCCGAGCAGGTGACCACGCAGAACCTCAAGATCGTCCGCACCGATCCGGAGCGCGGCCTGATCATGATCCAGGGCGCCGTCCCGGGATCGAAGGGTGGCTGGATCCTGATCCGCGATGCCGTGAAGAAGGCGCTTCCGGAAGGTGTTCCGGTGCCGGGTGCGTTCCGCGCAGCCACCGCTGCGGCCGCGGTCGAGAAGGAGAGTGAGTGATGGAACTTGAGGTGAAGACCCTGGACGGGGCCGCCGCCGGTTCGATCACGGTGTCCGACGAGATCTTCGGTCTCGATCCGCGCACCGACCTGATCCACCGCGTCGTGCGCTGGCAGCTGGCCAGGCGCCAGGCGGGTACGCACAAGGCGAAGCAGCGTTCGGAGATTTCCGGCACGACGAAGAAGTTCGTCCGCCAGAAGGGCACCGGCGGCGCGCGCCACGGCAACAAGAAGGCTCCGCAGTTCCGTGGCGGTGGCAAGGCGCACGGCCCGGTCGTTCGCAGCCATGCCCACGACCTGCCGAAGAAGATCCGCGCGCTCGGCCTGCGTCATGCGCTGTCCGCGAAGGTCAAGTCCGAGGGCCTGATCGTCGTCGACAACGCCGCCGCGACCGAGGCGAAGACCAAGGCGCTCGCCGCCTCCTTCGCCAAGCTCGGCCTGTCGAACGCTCTCGTCATCGACGGCAGCGATCTGGACCGGAACTTCTGCCTGGCATCGCGCAACATTCCGGCGATCGACGTTCTGCCCATCGACGGCATCAACGTCTACGACATCCTGCGCCGGGAAAAGCTCGTCCTGACCAAGGCCGCCGTGACGGCGCTCGAGGAGCGGTTCAAATGAGCATCCTGAAGCACTACGACACGGTCGTTTCCCCGGTGATCACCGAGAAGGCGACCATGGCCTCGGAAGAGAACAAGGTCGTGTTCAACGTCTCCCCGACGGCGACCAAGCCCGAGATCAAGGCTGCGGTCGAGAAGCTGTTCGGCGTCAAGGTGACGGCGGTCAACACGCTCGTGCGCAAGGGTAAGACCAAGCGTTTCCGTGGCCGCTTCGGCCGTCAGTCGGACGTCAAGAAGGCGGTTGTCACTCTCGAGGACGGCCAGTCGATCGACGTGACGACGGGTCTGTAAGGGCGGAGAGGAAAAATGGCACTCAAGACCTTTAACCCGACGTCGCCCGGCCGCCGCCAGCTGGTGATGGTCGACCGCGCTGGCCTCTACAAGGGCAAGCCGGTCAAGGCGCTGACCGAGGGTCTTTCGAAGAGCGGCGGTCGCAACAACACCGGCCGCACGACGTCTCCGAACCGTGGTGGCGGTCACAAGCGCCGCTATCGCCTGGTCGACTTCAAGCGCACCAAGGCCGACGTTTCGGCGACCGTCGAGCGGATCGAGTACGATCCCAACCGCACGGCCTTCATCGCCCTCATCAAGTATGAGGACGGCGAGCTGAGCTACATCCTGGCGCCGCAGCGTCTGGCGGTCGGCGACAAGGTCGTCTCCGGCAAGCTGGTCGACGTGAAGCCGGGCAACGCGATGCCGCTGGCGTCGATTCCGGTCGGCACCATCGTACACAATGTGGAGATGAAGCCGGGCAAGGGTGGCCAGATCGCCCGCTCCGCCGGTGCCTACGCGCAGATCGTCGGTCGTGACCAGGGTTACACGACGGTTCGCCTGCAGTCGGGCGAGCAGCGTCGCATCCTCGGCACCTGCATGGCGTCCATCGGCGCCGTCTCCAACCAGGACCACGGCAACGTGAACCTGGGCAAGGCCGGCCGCTCGCGCTGGATGGGCCGTCGTCCGCATGTCCGCGGTGTCGCGATGAACCCGGTCGATCACCCGCATGGTGGTGGTGAGGGTCGCACGTCGGGTGGCCGTCATCCGGTCACTCCGTGGGGCAAGCCGACCAAGGGCAAGCGCACCCGTTCGAACAAGGCCACGGACAAGTTCATCGTCCGCAGCCGCCACGCGCGCAAGAAGTAAGAGAGGCCGAACATGGCACGTTCTGTTTGGAAGGGCCCGTTCGTCGACGGTTTTCTGCTGAAGAAGGCAGAGAAAGTCCGCGCCTCGGGTCGTAACGAAGTGATCAAGATGTGGAGCCGCCGCTCGACGATCCTGCCCCAGTTCGTGGGTCTGACGTTCGGCGTCTACAACGGCCAGAAGCACGTTCCCGTGCTGGTGTCCGAGGACATGATCGGTCACAAGTTCGGCGAGTTCTCGCCGAGCCGCACGTACTACGGTCACGGCGCGGACAAGAAGGCGAAGAGGAAGTAACGATGGGCAAGCCGAAGGGCGAGCGCGCGCTCGCCGACAACGAGGCGAAGGCGATCGCCCGGATGCTGCGCGTTTCGCCGCGCAAGCTGAACCTGGTCGCCGCCGCGATCCGTGGCAAGAAGGTCGAGAAGGCGATTGCCGACCTGACCTTCTCGCGCAAGCGCATTGCAGGCGACGTCAAGAAGACCCTGATGTCGGCAATCGCCAATGCCGAGAACAATCATCAGCTCGATCCCGACAGCCTCGTGGTGGCGGAAGCCTTCGTCGGCAAGGCGTTCGTGATCAAGCGCTTCCAGCCGCGGGCTCGTGGCCGTGTCGGCCGGATCGAGAAGCCGTTCTCGAACCTGACCATCGTCGTTCGCGAAGTCGAGGAGACCGCCTGATGGGACACAAAGTTAACCCGATCGGCCTGCGCCTCGGTATCAACCGCACCTGGGATTCGCGCTGGTACGCGGACAAGGGCGAGTATGGCGAGCTTCTCCACGAGGATTTCCGCATTCGCGAGTACATCCTCAAGGAGCTGAAGCAGGCGGCCGTTTCCAAGGTCGTGATCGAGCGTCCGCACAAGAAGTGCCGCGTCACCGTTCACGCCGGTCGTCCCGGTGTCATCATCGGCAAGAAGGGCGCCGACATCGAGAAGCTCCGCAAGGCGCTGTCCGCGATGACCTCGTCCGACGTGCACATCAACATCGTCGAGGTGCGCAAGCCCGAGGTTGACGCCCAGCTCGTCGCCGACGGCATCTCGCAGCAGCTCGAGCGCCGCGTCGCGTTCCGCCGTGCCATGAAGCGTGCCGTTCAGTCGGCCATGCGCATGGGCGCCCAGGGCATCCGCATCAACTGCGGCGGTCGTCTGGGTGGCGCGGAGATCGCGCGTACCGAATGGTACCGCGAGGGCCGCGTGCCGCTGCACACGCTGCGTGCCGACATCGACTACGGTGTTTCCACGGCTCACACGGCCTATGGCACGTGCGGCGTGAAGGTGTGGATCTTCAAGGGCGAGATCCTGGAGCACGACCCGATGGCTTCCGAGCGCCGCGCGGTCGAGGGCGACGGGACGAACCAGGGTGGCGGACGTCGGGAGCGTGGCCGCGCCGCGTGAGCGACGGCCCGTTCCGGACAGTAGCAGAGCGAGAGAGAAGAGATGCTGCAACCGAAGCGAACTAAGTTCCGCAAGCAGCACAAGGGCCGGATCCACGGCACGGCGAAGGGCGGTACCGATCTCAACTTCGGCGCCTTCGGCCTGAAGGCCGTCGAGCCGGAGCGGGTGACCGCGCGCCAGATCGAGGCGGCCCGTCGTGCCATGACCCGTCACATGAAGCGTGCGGGCCGTGTGTGGATCAGGATCTTCCCGGACGTGCCGGTTTCGTCGAAGCCGACCGAAGTGCGCATGGGTAAGGGTAAGGGTTCGCCGGACTTCTGGGCCGCCAAGGTCAAGCCCGGCCGGATCATGTTCGAGATTGACGGTGTGCCGGAAGACACGGCGCGCGAGGCGATGCGCCTTGCGGCAGCGAAGCTGCCGATCAAGTGCCGTTTCGTTCAGCGCATCGCCGACTAAGGCACGACCAGGAGACAGGGCCATGAAGGCGACGGACGTTCGGGCTAAGACCTTGGACGAGCTGGGCACCGAGCTCGAGACGCTGAAGAAGGAGCAGTTCAATCTGCGCTTCCAGCGGGCAACGGGCCAGCTTGAGAACACGGCGCGTGTGCGCCAGGTGCGGCGCGACATCGCGCGCATTCAGACGATCATGCGCGAAAAGCGCGTGGCCACAAGCGCGTAAGGAGAACGGGATGCCGAAGCGCGTTCTGCAGGGCGTCGTTGTCAGCGATGCCAACGACAAGACGGTGACGGTGCGCGTGGAGCGGCGCTTCACGCACCCGCTGTACAAGAAGACCGTGCGCCGCACGAAGAAGTATCGGGCGCATGACGAGAACAACGCGTGCAAGGCTGGAGACCTGGTCTTCATCCAGGAATGCGCGCCGTTCTCGAAGACGAAAACCTGGACCGTTGTCGAGGGTTCGACCGCGGACTGACGTGATTACCGCGGCGCGGAAGCGCATGCGGTGAAAGAAGAACAAGGCGGCCAGTCATGATTCAGATGCAAACAAACCTCGACGTGGCGGACAATTCCGGCGCCCGTCGTGTCATGTGCATCAAGGTGCTCGGCGGCTCGAAGCGGAAGTATGCCAGCGTTGGCGACATCATTGTCGTCAGCGTCAAGGAGGCTAACCCGCGCGGCCGCGTCAAGAAGGGCGACGTGATGAAAGCGGTTGTCGTGCGCACGGCGAAGGACATTCGCCGTCCCGATGGCTCGGTGATCCGGTTCGACCGCAATGCGGCCGTGCTGGTCAACAACAACAAGGAACCGGTCGGGACCCGTATCTTCGGTCCGGTTCCGCGCGAGCTGCGTGCGAAGAACCACATGAAGGTGATTTCGCTCGCTCCGGAGGTGCTGTAATGGCTGCCAAGCTCAAGAAGGGCGACACGGTCGTCGTGCTGACCGGTCGCGACAAGGGCAAGACCGGTGAGATCCTCCAGGTCATTCCTGCCGACAACAAGGCCGTGGTGCGGGGCGTGAACGTCGTTCGTCGCCACCAGCGCCAGTCGGCCCAGCAGGAAGGCGGGATCATCAGCAAGGAACTCCCGGTGCACCTGTCGAACCTCGCGATCGCTGATCCGAAGGACGGCAAGGCGACCCGTGTCGGGTTCCAGGTGAAGGAAGACGGCACCAAGGTGCGCGTGGCCAAGCGCTCGGGGGATCTGATCGATGGCTGAGACGAAAACGGCTCCGCGGCTCAAGACGGAATATCTCGACAAGATCCGTCCTGCGCTGCAGGAGAAGTACAACTACAAGAACGCGATGCAGATCCCTGCGCTCGAGAAGATCGTTCTCAACATGGGCGTTGGCGAAGCGGTGGCCGACAGCAAGAAGGCCAAGATCGCTGCCGAGGATCTCGCGGCAATCGCCGGTCAGAAGCCGGTGATCACCAAGGCGCGCAAGTCCATCGCCACCTTCAAGGTGCGCGAGGGGATGCCGCTGGGTGCGAAGGTGACCCTGCGTGGCGAGCGGATGTACGAATTCCTCGACCGCCTGATCACCATCGCGCTGCCGCGCGTGCGTGACTTCCGTGGCCTGAATGCGAAGAGCTTCGACGGCCGGGGCAACTACGCCATGGGCATCAAGGAGCACATCGTGTTCCCGGAGATCAACTACGACAAGGTCGACCAGATCTGGGGCCTTGACGTGATCGTGTGCACGAGCGCGAAGACGGACGACGAGGCGCGCGAGCTTCTGCGCGCGTTCAACTTCCCGTTCCGCAAGGCGTAACGGGAAAGGAACGAGGACAGAACGATGGCGAAGAAAAGCGCGGTCGAGAAGAACAAGCGGCGCGAGCGGCTGGTCAAGAAATATGCGGAAAAGCGTTCGGCCCTGAAGGCCGCCGCCAACGACGAGAGCCTGTCGCTCGAAGAGCGTTATGCGGCGCGTCTGAAGCTGGCCAAGCTTCCGCGTAATTCGGCGGAAGTCCGCCTGCGCAACCGCTGCGAGGTCACGGGTCGCCCCCGTGCCTACTACCGCAAGCTGAAGATGTCGCGCGTCGCGCTTCGCGAACTGGGCTCGAAGGGACTTATCCCGGGCCTCGTGAAGTCGAGCTGGTAAGGAGAATCCCATGGCGATTTCCGATCCCCTGGGCGATATGCTCACCCGCATCCGCAATGCCCAGATGCGGCGCAAGAGCAAGGTGACGTCTCCGGCGTCGAAATTGCGCGAACATGTACTCGACGTACTGGCCTCGGAAGGGTATATCCGCGGCTATTCGACGGTCGAGTACGAGGGCGGCAAGTCCGAGCTCGAGATCGAGCTCAAGTATTTCGACGGCGAGCCGGTGATCCGTTCCATCGAGCGGGTTTCCAAGCCGGGTCGGCGGGTCTATTCCTCGGTGAGGAACATCCCGCGCGTCGCGAACGGCCTCGGTGTCTCGATTCTCTCCACGCCGCGTGGCGTGATGGCGGATCATGACGCCCGGGAAAGCAATGTTGGTGGTGAGGTGCTCTGCCGCGTCTTCTGATGCGGCGGACATCCCGCTGAAGAACTGGACAGGTTGGTCATATGTCTCGAATTGGCAAGAAGCCAGTCCCCGTGCCGAGCGGGGTAACGGCAACGATCAACGGTCAGAACATCGAGGTCAAGGGACCGAAGGGAACGCTTTCCTTCGTGCTCAATGACCTGGTCCTGGCCGAGATGACGGACGAGGGGATCAAGGTGAACCCGCGCGTGGACACCAAGCCCGCGCGTGCGATGTGGGGCATGTCCCGCACCATGGTCGAGAACCTCGTGACGGGCGTCAGCAAGGGCTTCGAGAAGAAGCTCGAGATCACTGGCGTCGGTTACCGCGCGCAGGTGCAGGGCAAGAACCTGCAGCTTGCGCTCGGTTTCTCCCATGATGTCGTCCATGCGATGCCCGAGGGCATCGAGGTTGCGTGTCCGAAGCCGACGGAGATCGTCATCTCCGGCATCGACAAGCAGCGCGTGGGACAGGTCGCGGCCGAGATCCGCGATTACCGCCCGCCCGAGCCGTACAAGGGCAAGGGCGTTCGCTATGCGGGCGAGTACATCGTCCGTAAGGAAGGCAAGAAGAAGTAACGGACGGGATCATGGCGAAGACCAAGACACTCTTCGAGCGCCGCCGCGACCGCGTCCGTCGTTCGATCAAAAAGGTTCTGAACGGCCGCCCGCGGCTTTCGGTTCACCGTTCCTCCAAGCAGATCTACGCGCAGATCATCGACGACGTGAAGGGCCACACGCTGGCCTCCGCCTCGTCGCTCGACAAGGATCTGCGCACCGAGCTGGCCTCGGGCGCCAACACTGCCGCCGCCGCGGCCGTTGGCAAGGCGCTCGCCGAGCGCGCCAAGGCAGCCGGTGTCACCCAGGTCGTGTTCGACCGTGGTGGCTATCTGTTTCACGGCCGCGTCAAGGCTCTTGCCGACGCAGCGCGTGAGGGCGGACTGGAATTCTGATCGTCGTTCAAGACGCTCACAGACAAACGAAAGCGAATATCATGGCGAGACAGGATAATCGGGAGCGCGGCGGCGATCGGGATCAGCGCGACAGCGAGTTCGTCGACAAGCTGGTGCACATCAACCGCGTTGCCAAGGTGGTGAAGGGCGGCCGTCGTTTCGGCTTTGCCGCTCTCGTCGTCGTCGGCGACCAGAAGGGCCGCGTTGGCTTTGGTCACGGCAAGGCCCGTGAGGTGCCCGAGGCGATCCGCAAGGCGACCGAGGCTGCGAAGCGTTCGATGATCCGCGTGCCGCTCCGCGAGGGGCGTACGCTGCATCACGACGTCAACGGCCGTCACGGCGCCGGCAAGGTGGTGCTTCGCGCCGCTCCGGCCGGTACCGGCATCATCGCCGGTGGTCCGATGCGTGCCGTGTTCGAGACGCTCGGCGTCCAGGACGTGGTGGCGAAGTCGCTGGGTTCGGCGAACCCGTACAACATGGTTCGGGCGACCTTCGAGGCCCTGAAGCACGAGGACAGCCCGCGTTCGGTCGCTGCCCGCCGTGGCCTCAAGGTGTCGCAGATCCAGTCGCGTCGCCGCGACATCGACGACAGCATCCCGGCCGCCGAGGGTTGATCCCGGCGTCTGCCGACCCCAGCTTGAGAAAGGCTTGGTTCCATGGCGAACGATAAGACCGTTACGGTCGAGCAGGTGGGCAGCCCGATCCGGCGCCCGAAGGACCAGCGGGCGACTCTTGTCGGCCTCGGTCTCAACAAGATGCGCCGGCGCTCGACCCTGAAGGACACCCCGGAAGTGCGTGGCATGATCCGGAAGGTTCAGCACCTTGTGCGCGTCGTCGACGAAGCGTGAGTGCGGGAGACAGACAATGAAACTGAATGATCTCCGGGACAACCCGGGTGCCACGAAGGACCGCATGCGCGTCGGTCGCGGCATCGGCTCCGGCAAGGGCAAGACCGGCGGACGTGGCGTGAAGGGCCAGAAGTCCCGTTCGGGCGTCGCCATCAAGGGCTTCGAGGGCGGCCAGATGCCGCTTCACCGTCGCCTGCCGAAGCGCGGCTTCACGAACATCTTCGCGAAGTCCTACACGGCCGTTTCCATCGGTCGCGTGCAGGTCGCCATCGAGGCGGGCAAGCTCGACGCGTCGCAGGCGGTCAACGCGGAGGCCCTCAAGGCCGCCGGCGTGATCCGTCGCGTCAAGGACGGCGTCCGTCTCCTGTCCGACGGCGAGCTCAAGACCGCGGTCACCTTCGAAATCGCCGGCGCCTCCAAGGCTGCCGTCGAGGCCGTCGAGAAGGCTGGCGGCAAGGTCGCGATTATCGGAGCCCAGGCTGAATAAGCCTGGGTTTTCCCACTTCCGAACGTACTCTTCTGACCGGAGCCTGGAATGGCATCTGCTGCCGAACAGCTAGCGGCTAATCTGAATTTTTCAGCTTTCGCCAAAGCCGAGGAACTGAAGAAGCGTATCTGGTTCACACTGGGTGCGCTTCTTGTGTATCGGTTCGGCACTTACGTGCCGCTTCCCGGAATCAACCCCGACGCCTTCGCGCAGGCCTTCGGTCAGGCCCAGCATGGCATCGTCGGCCTGTTCAACATGTTCACCGGCGGTGCCGTGTCGCGCATGGCGATCCTTGCGCTCGGCATCATGCCGTACATCTCCGCCTCCATCATCATTCAGCTCCTCACGTCGGTCGTTCCCTCGCTCGAGGCGCTGAAGAAGGAAGGCGAACAGGGCCGCAAGGTCATCAACCAGTATACCCGCTACGGCACCGTGCTTCTGGCGACGGTGCAGGCCTACGGCCTTGCGGTGGGTCTGGAGTCGGCCACCAACGTGGTGGCGGATCCGGGCTGGTTCTTCCGTATCAGCACCGTCATCACGATGGTCGGTGGTACGATGTTCCTGATGTGGCTCGGCGAGCAGATCACGTCACGCGGCATCGGCAACGGCATTTCGCTCATCATCTTCGCGGGCATCGTCGCAGGCCTTCCGGCCGCGCTTGCCTCGACGCTTGAGCTTGGCCGCCAGGGCGCGCTGGCGACCCCGATCATCATCGTTCTGCTGCTGCTGTCGGTGGTCGTGATCGCCCTGATCGTGTTCATGGAGCGCGCGCAGCGCCGCCTGCTGATCCAGTATCCGAAGCGGCAGATGGGCAACCGCATGTTCGAGGGCAACACCTCGTTCCTGCCGCTGAAGCTCAACACCGCCGGCGTGATTCCTCCGATCTTCGCGTCCTCGCTGCTGCTGGTTCCCGCGACGCTGTCCGGTCTCGGCACGACGGGGGAGGCGTCCGGGTGGCTCACGACGGTGACGGCACTGCTCGGGCACGGGCAGCCGCTCTACATGGCGCTCTATTCGGCGCTGATCATCTTCTTCTGCTTCTTCTACACGGCGATTGTGTTCAATCCTGAGGACACGGCCGACAACCTGAAGAAGCACGGCGGCTTCATTCCGGGCATTCGTCCGGGCGAGCGGACCGCGCAGTACATCGACTATGTCCTGACGCGCATCACCGCTGTTGGCGCCATCTATATCGTCCTGGTCTGTCTCTTACCCGAATTCCTCATTTCCGCGACGGGCGTTCCGTTCTACTTCGGTGGCACCTCGCTGCTGATCGTCGTCAGCGTGACCATGGATACGGTTTCGCAGATCCAGGGCCATCTGCTCGCGCATCAGTATGAGGGACTGGTGAAGAAGTCGAAGCTCAGGGGGAAGCGCAGATGAGGTTGATCTTTCTCGGGCCGCCGGGGGCGGGCAAGGGAACCCAGGCGTCGCGTCTGGTCGCAAGGCACGGCATTCCGCAGCTCTCGACCGGCGACATGCTCCGGGCCGCGGTCGCGGCCCAGACGCCGGTGGGACAGAAGGCCAAGGCCGTCATGGATGCCGGCGGACTGGTGTCCGACGAGATCGTGGTCGGCATCGTTGCCGACCGGATCGAGGAAGAGGATGCCCGCAAGGGGTTCATCCTCGACGGATTTCCCCGCACCCTTGCCCAGGCCGAGGCCCTGGACCGGATGCTGGAGGAGAAGGGGCTGAAGCTGGATGCCGTTCTCGAACTCGAGGTCGACCAGACCCAGCTCGTGAACCGGATCATCAAGCGGGCCTCGGAGGCCAAGGCGGCGGGCGAGCCCGTGCGCAAGGACGATGATCCCGAGATCTTCAAGCAGCGGCTCGAGGCCTACAATCGCGATACAGCGGTTGTCGCGCCCTACTATCGCGAGCGCGGTCTGCTCACCGCCATCGACGGCATGAAGTCGATCGATGACGTGTCGGCGCAGATCGATTCCGCGCTTGACGCAGTGTCGGCGGCAAGCTAAGGCTCCCGCTCTGCCACAAGATCCGCATTCGCGTCGCGCGGCCAGCGCGGCACGGATGCGTTTGTGCACCTGATTCCCCGCAAGGGCCGGGCTCCACCGGACGCGGGGGCAACCCGGCGCTTCTTCCATGACAGGAAGGGCGCCCGAACATGGAGACGGCATTGGCCCGTATCGCAGGCGTCAACATTCCGACGAACAAGCGCGTCGTCATCGCGCTTCAGTACATTCACGGCATCGGCCCGAAGTTCGCCCAGGAGATCATCCAGAAGGTGAACATCGCCCCCGAGCGCCGCGTCAACGAGCTCAGCGACGCCGAAGTTCTGGCGATGCGCGAGACGATCGACCGCGACTACATCGTCGAGGGCGACCTTCGCCGTGAAGTGGCAATGAACATCAAGCGTCTGATGGACCTTGGCTGCTACCGCGGCCTGCGTCACCGTCGTGGCCTGCCGGTGCGCGGCCAGCGGACGCACACGAACGCCCGTACCCGCAAGGGTCCGGCGAAGCCGATCGCCGGCAAGAAGAAGTAAGTTCCGATCACGGATCGGTTCGGTGGAGCCGCCGGTCAACGGCGGTGACGAGATCGAGCAAAGGACAATACAATGGCAAAAGACACCACGCGCGTTCGTCGTCGCGAACGGAAGAACATTTCCTCCGGCGTCGCGCATGTGAACTCGACGTTCAACAACACCATGATCACGATCACGGATGCCCAGGGCAACGCGATCTCTTGGTCGTCGGCCGGCGCCATGGGCTTCAAGGGCTCGCGCAAGTCGACCCCGTACGCGGCCCAGATGGCTGCCGAGGACGCTGCCCGCAAGGCCGCCGATCACGGCATGCGCACCCTCGAGGTCGAGGTTCGCGGCCCGGGTTCGGGACGTGAGTCCGCGCTTCGCGCGCTGCAGGCCGCCGGCTTCATGGTGACCTCCATCCGCGACGTGACGCCGATCCCGCACAACGGGTGCCGTCCGCGCAAGCGCCGCCGCGTCTGAGGACCAGTCGCACTCCCTTCATTCCCATGGCACAGCATGGCCGGACCGTACGCGGCACCGGCGGGACAGCCGGAGGAAAGATATTGAGCATTCACAAGAACTGGCAGGAACTGATCAAGCCGAACAAGCTTGAGGTAAAGCCCGGTCACGATCCGCGCCTTCTGGGCGCCGTCGTCGCCGAGCCGCTCGAGCGTGGTTTCGGTCTGACGCTCGGCAATGCGCTGCGTCGCATTCTCCTGTCGTCGCTCCAGGGTGCGGCGGTCACCGCTGTCCAGATCGACGGCGTGCTGCACGAGTTTTCGTCCATCCCGGGTGTTCGCGAGGATGTCACCGACATCATCCTGAACATCAAGGAGATCGCGCTCAGCATGCAGGGCGAGGGCCCCAAGCGCATGGTCGTGCGCAAGCAGGGTCCTGGCATGGTGACGGCCGGTGACATCCAGACGGTCGGCGACATCGAGGTTCTGAACCCCGATCTCGTCCTGTGCACCCTCGACGAGGGCGCCGAGATCCGCATGGAGTTCACGGTCAACACCGGCAAGGGCTATGTGCCTGCGGAGCGCAACCGTCCGGAAGACGCGCCGATCGGTCTCATCCCGGTCGACAGCCTCTATTCGCCGGTGCGCAAGGTCTCCTACAAGGTCGAGAACACCCGCGAGGGCCAGGTGCTCGACTACGACAAGCTCACGCTCACGGTGGAGACCGACGGGTCGGTTGCTCCCGAGGACGCGGTGGCCTTTGCCGCGCGCATCCTTCAGGACCAGCTCTCGATCTTCGTCAACTTCGAGGAGCCGCGTCGCGAGGTGAAGGAGGACACCGTCCCCGAACTCGCCTTCAACCCGGCGCTTCTCAAGAAGGTCGACGAGCTCGAGCTGTCGGTGCGTTCGGCCAACTGTCTGAAGAACGACAATATCGTGTATATTGGCGATCTCATTCAGAAGACCGAGGCGGAGATGCTGCGCACGCCGAATTTCGGCCGCAAGTCGCTCAACGAGATCAAGGAAGTTCTCGCCCAGATGGGTCTCCATCTCGGCATGGAGGTCGCCAACTGGCCGCCGGAGAACATCGACGAGCTCGCCAAGCGCTACGAAGATCATCAGTACTGATCGCGCAAGCGCGGTCTTCCCGGTATCGAGAGGCGGCCTGATCCGCCCTCACTAGAAAAGGAGAGAGCCATGCGCCACGGCAATCGCGGTCGCAAGCTCAACCGGACGTCGAGCCACCGCAAGGCGATGTTCGCCAACATGTCGGCGTCCCTGATCGAGCATGAGCAGATCGTGACCACCCTTCCCAAGGCGAAGGAACTGCGTCCGATCGTCGAGAAGCTTGTTACCCTGGGCAAGCGTGGTGACCTGCACGCACGTCGCCAGGCGATCGCGGAGATCCGCGACGTCGTGCTCGTCCGCAAGCTGTTCGACACGCTTGCGGAGCGCTACAAGGGCCGCAACGGTGGTTACACCCGCGTCCTCAAGGCCGGCTTCCGCCATGGCGACAACGCGCCGCTCGCCGTGATCGAGTTCGTCGATCGCGACGTCGAGGCCCGTGGTGCCGTGGACCGTGCCCGCGTCGAGGCCGAGCAGGCTTCTGAAGACGCTGCGTAATTGATCCGGCGCGCCGCGAAGGTTTCCCTAAGGGAAGTCTTTGCGGCGCGTTTTTTGTTTTTTAAGACATTGAAATTGAACGCGATTTACAACGCGCGATTATCGTTCTTTTAACAACCACACGCCTACGTTAGCGACATCTGGGGTCCCACGTTCAGTCGGAGGGGTGTGATGTCTGAGACGTCCGAGGCGTCCGAGCCGCAGGCTCGTGCCGGTAATCGGTTTATGAAACTTTCCGTTGTCGTTCCCGTTCTGGTGGTCGGTCTGGTCTTCGCGGCCTGCGCGGCAGTCGGAATCGGTGGTTATCTCAATGCGCGTGGCGGTCTGACCGATTCCGCCACCGGTGAGCTGGCCATGGTTTCGAAAGCACGCACCGGGCTGATCGACGCCAAGATGAACATGCTTCTGGGCGATCTTTCGACCACGGTCTCCGGCGCTGCGACGGCGCTCGCCTTTTCCGAGCTGGATTCGGCGATGTCGAGCATCGACCAGGAGCGCGCGACGCTGCTTGGCTACTTCCAGCCGGAAGGCCTCGATGCGGCCGGGCGTGCGGAGCTGACCGGCAAGAACAACAAGACGCTCTATGCGTGGCGCCACTCCGAGCTGCATAGCGGTTTCTACGCGGCGTGGAAGAACAACGGCTATGCGGACATCTACGCGATCAACGCCAAGGGGCAGGTGCTCTACAGCGTCACGAAGTCGGATGACTTCCTGCTGTCCGTAACGGATCCGGCGCTTGCCGACACCGCTCTTGCCAATGTCTACAACCAGGCGATGGCCGCCGAGGCCGGCGAGCAGTTTGTTTCCAGCTACGAGTTCTATGCTCCTGCCGGCGGCAAGCCCTCGCTGTTCATCGCCCAGCCCGCCTATATCACCAAGTTCAACGGCTCCAACCTCGCAGGCGTGATCGTTATCCGTGTCGATGCCGACTTCCTGGGCGGCATCGCTGGTGATCTGGCCGACCTTGGCGAGACCGGACAGGTCTATATCGTCGATGAGGACGGACGGGTTGTCACCGACAAGCCTCGTGCCGCCGAGTCGACCGCGCTGGTCGCGATCGCCGACAATGATGTCGTGCGCGCCGCCCTCAACGGCAGCGAAGGCGAGGGCGTGGTGCATTCGGCCAGCGGCGTCGACCGCATGACGGTGGCGACGCCGCTTTCCATTGGCGGCACTCGTTTCGCGGTCGTGGCCGAGCGGGACATCGACGAGACGCTTGCCGCGGTCACCGAGATGCGCAACTCGATGATCATCCTCACCCTTGTGACGGTGGGCATCGCGATTGTCGTGGCGCTTCTCTTCTCGCGTTCGATCACGCGTCCGCTTCATGCGCTGGTTCGTGCGCTTGAGTCGATTGCCGCCGGTGACACCACCACCGAGATCGCCGCCGCCAAGCGCGGCGACGAGATCGGCGACATCGGCCGTGCCGTCGTCCTCATTCGCCAGAATGCGGCTGAGGAACAGGAACAGCGCGCGGCCCAGGAGGCGCAGCTTGCGCGCAGCCAGGCCGAACAGCGTCAGCAGATGCTGTCCGATCTCGCGTCGGACTTCGAGGCGAGCGTCGGTCAGGTCGTCGACAGCGTGGCCCGTTCGGTGGAGAGCCTGCGCAGTTCCGCCGATACCATGCGCCAGATGACGGAGGTTTCGGGCGAAACCTCCGAGCGTGCGGCGTCCATGTCGTCGGATGCCATGAACGAGGTGCAGTCGATCGCGACGGCTTCCGATCAGCTTTCCAGCTCGATCCAGGAAATCTCCTCGCTCATCGAACGGTCCTCGACCATTGCCCAGACGGCGACGGAGCGGGCGAATTCCACCAACTCCACGGTGCGTTCGCTGGCCGAGGCCGCCAACCGCATCGGCGAGGTGGTGACGCTCATCAGCGACATCGCCGACCAGACAAACCTTCTGGCGCTGAATGCCACCATCGAGGCGGCGCGTGCCGGCGAGGCGGGCAAGGGCTTCGCGGTGGTTGCCGCCGAGGTCAAGGAACTGGCATCCCAGACGGGCAAGGCGACCGGCGAGATCCAGCAGCAGATCGATGCGATCCGCGGTGCCACCGACGAGGCCGTCTCCGCCATCGGGGAGATCCAGGTCACGATCGGCGAGATCAGCCAGTCGGTCACCGACGTTTCGGCTGCCGTCACCGAGCAGAGCTTCGCGACCCAGAGCATCGCCGAGAACACCCAGCGTGCCGCCGGCGGTACGTCGAAGGTGTCGGACGACATCTCCGAGGTGCGCAGCATGTCCGAGCAGGCCCGCGATTCGGCCAACATGTTCTCGCGTTCCGTTACGGAGCTGTCGGAGCAGGCCGATCACCTCGACCGGGAGGTGAAGAACTTCCTGGGCCAGGTGCGCTCCGCCTGATCCGCGGAGGGCGGTACGCCGCCGTTCGCTGAAAAGAAGATGTGGAACGGCCGCCGGGGATCCCGGCGGCCGTTTCGCGTTCGGACATGCCGCATTGCCACGTTTCGCCCCAATCTGGCATGTATGGCGGACGCCACGCGCGAGAGCCTGCGGCGGATCGGTGCCCGGGCCCGATACGCTGCATTGCGAGGGAGCTAGCCGACCATGGACCTGCCGAAGCTGCATATGTCGTCAACGGACAAGACCGGGGGGCCTCGCTCTTCCGTGCAAGGCCGTCGGCGAGGATTCCGTCTGTCCCTGCTGGGGATGCTCGCGCTCGTTCCCGCCTTGCTCCTGCCCGTCGGTGGAAGCGCGCAGGCGCAGGATCGCAGCGTGCCGCGTTCGGCGGCCGAACTCACGCTGTCGTTTGCGCCGGTCGTCGCGCAGGCCCGGCCCGCGGTCGTCAATGTCTATGCCAGCCGCACGGTGGAGAGCCGTCCGGCCTCGCCCTTTTTCGACGATCCCTTCTTCCGGCGTTTCTTCGGCGGCCCGGACGGTATGCGAGGGCAGCAGCGCAAGCGCGTGGAATCGTCGCTTGGATCCGGCGTGATCATTTCCGCCGACGGCACGATCATCACCAACTACCATGTCATCGCCAATGCGGACGAGGTCCGCGTCGCGCTTGCCGACCGTCGCGAGTTCGACGCCGACATCGTGCTCAAGGACGAACGCACGGATCTCGCGATCCTCAAGGTGAAGGATCTCGACGAGGACCTGCCGTTCCTGTCCTTCGCCGATTCCGACGAACTGGCGGTCGGCGACATCGTTCTCGCGATCGGCAACCCGTTCGGAGTTGGGCAGACGGTGACCCAGGGCATCGTCTCGGCGCTGGCGCGCACACGCGTCGGCGTGTCCGACTACCAGTTCTTCATCCAGACGGACGCGGCCATCAATCCGGGCAACTCCGGCGGCGCGCTTGTCGACATGAAGGGCCGGCTGGTGGGGATCAATTCCGCCATCTACTCCCGGTCAGGCGGGTCGAATGGCATCGGTTTCGCCATTCCCTCCAACATGGTCCGCTTCGTCGTGACGGCCTCGGAAGGGGACGGCAAGGTTCACCGTCCCTGGCTGGGCGCAAGCCTGCAGAGCGTCGGGGCCGAGATCGCCGAGGCGCTTGGCCTGGACCGTCCGACGGGCGTTCTCGTCACCTCCGTTCACGAGGGCTCGCCGGCCGAGCGTGCGGGCCTCAAGGTCGGGGATCTCATCACCCGTGTCGGGGATGCGGAGATCATGGATCCCGACAGCTTCGGCTACCGGTTTTCCAACCGCAATGTCGGCTCCAGCGTGACTTTTTCCGTCCTGCGGCCGGGGGGGCGCGTGGAGCTTGACGTGGCGCTCGAGCCGGCGCCCGAGACCGTTGCGCGCGACTCGCGGCTGATCGACGGCTATTCGCCCTTTGCCGGCGCGACGGTTCTCAATCTCTCGCCGGCTGTCGCGATGGAACTTCGTCTCGACGATTTCGAGGACGGTGTCGTCATCAGCGAACTCCAGCCAGGCTCGACGGCCGCGCGCGTCGGGCTTCAGCCGGGCGACATCGTGCTCAGCGTCAATGGCCGCGCGGTGGGCTCGACCCGTGAGCTTTCCCGTATCGCCAGTGGCGATCCGGGGATCTGGCGGCTCGAGATCAAGCGTGGCGGGCGCGTTTTGCGCATCGCCCTGCGCGGCTGATCCGGGGACCGGGACATGAGCGATCTCTTTCAGGCGGCGGGTCTTGCGGGGGACACTCCACGTCCGCTCGCGGACCGGTTGAGGCCGGCCCGGCTCGAGGATGTGGTCGGTCAGGATCACCTGCTTGGCCCCGAGGGCGTGCTGAGCCGGATGCTGGCCGGGCGCAGCCTGGGATCGCTCATCTTCTGGGGACCTCCGGGAACGGGAAAGACCACGGTCGCCCGCCTGCTGGCGGATGCGACGGACCTGCGTTTCGAGCAGGTGTCGGCGATCTTCACCGGCGTTGCCGAACTCAAGAAGGTGTTCGAGGCGGCGCGCGCCGCCCGCCTGACCGGCAAAAGCACGCTGCTGTTCGTGGACGAGATCCATCGTTTCAATCGCGCCCAGCAGGACAGCTTCCTGCCGGTGATGGAGGACGGCACGGTCACGCTCGTCGGCGCGACGACGGAGAACCCCAGTTTCGAGCTCAACGCGGCGCTCCTGTCGCGGGCGCATGTGCTTACCTTCCGCACCCTCGACGAGGAGGCGCTGGACCGGTTGCTTGCGCGCGCGGAAGAGGAGGAGGGGCGGCCCCTGCCGCTTGACGAGGGCGCTCGCGCCTCGCTACTGCGCATGGCCGACGGCGACGGACGCTCCGCGCTCACGCTTGCGGAGGATGTGTGGCGCGCCGCGCGCGAGGGTGAAACGTTCGACGCGACGCGGCTTCAGGATCTCGTGCAGCGCCGGGCGCCGGTCTACGACAAGTCCCGCGACGGCCACTACAACCTGATCTCGGCCCTGCACAAGTCGGTGCGCGGATCCGATCCCGATGCGGCGCTCTACTGGTTCTGCCGGATGCTCGATGGCGGCGAGGATCCGCTGTTTCTCGCCCGGCGCCTGATCCGCATGGCGGTGGAGGACATCGGGCTTGCCGACCCCAACGCGCTCACGCAGGCCAATGCCGCGCGCGATGCCTATCAGATGCTCGGGTCGCCCGAGGGCGAACTGGCGCTGGCCCAGTCGGTCGTCTACCTGGCGACGGCACCGAAATCGAATGCCGTCTACACCGCCTACAAGAGCGCCATGCGCATGGCCAAGGCCAACGGCTCGCTGCTACCGCCAAAGCATATCCTCAACGCGCCGACGAAGCTGATGAAGGCGGAAGGCTACAGCGACGGCTACGCCTACGACCACGACCAGCCCGACGCCTTCTCGGGCCAGGACTACTTTCCCGAAAGCCTTGGGCGCCAGTCCTTCTACGATCCGCCGGAGCGCGGCTTCGAGCGCGAGTTGAGGAAGCGGCTCGATTACTGGGCGCGCCTGCGCCGAGAGCGGCAGGGCGAAGGCTGACACCGTCGGTCCGGCCCTTGCGCATTGCGCTTTGGCGCGAACCGGCAGACCATGGGCCGGGGACGGATGGACGTTCATGAGACAGATCGAACTGCGGCTGGCGCTTGTCCTCTACGGTGGGGTGTCGCTCGCCGTCTACATGCACGGGATCACGCGCGAGTTCCTGTCGCTGGTGCGCGCGGCACGCCGGCAGGAGGGACAGACAGGGGCTGAACGTGATGACGGAGCCGGGACCGGCGAGGGCAGCATCGCGGCCTATGAGGCCTTCCTGGAGATGTTTCGCCCGGCGGTGGATCTGCGGGTCGTTGTCGATGTGATCGCCGGCGCCTCGGCCGGCGGCGTCAACGGCGTGATGCTTGCCCGCGCGCTGGCCCACAATCTCTCGCTCGACAGCCATCGCGACCTGTGGCTTGAAAATGCCGACGTCACACGGCTTGCCGGCGAGCCGGTCGGGCTCACACGCTACCTGAAGGGCTCGATCGCGCCGGTGCTCGACCGGTTGGTGTCCATGGCGCTGAAGGCGGAACTGACCGATCCTGAAACACGGCTGAAGCTGCACCAGTTCATGCAGGCGCGCTGGTTCACGCCGCCTTTCTCCGGCGAGCGCTATGTCGGCTGGATGCTGGATGCCTGCCAGTCCATGACGCCGCGTCGCGGCCCGGGCGAAACGGCGACTGGCAACATTGCGACTGGCGAGCCGGTGACGCTCATCCCGCAGGGACAGTCCCTGGATCTTTTCGTCACGGTCACCGACTTTCACGGCGCACGGCGGCGCTTTCCCATCGAGGATGGCGGTTCCGTGGAGGAGATCGAACACCGGCGCATCCTGCACTACGGGGCGCGACGGCGCGGCAACGGCCTGACGGAGAGCGACTTCACCGACGAGTCGATCCCGGACCTCGTGTTCTCCGCGCGTGCGACCTCGTCGTTTCCGGGCGCCTTTCCGCCCATGACGGTTGCGGAGATGGACAGGGTGCTGGCCGGGCGCGGCGAGCCATGGCCCCGGCGTGAGGCGTTTCTGGCCCGTGCCTTTGCCGATTGCGGCGGTGAGGGGGCGGGGCGCGTGCTGGTCGACGGCAGCGTGGTGATGAACAAGCCGTTCCAGCCGGTCCTCGAGGCGATCGCGGGACGTCCGGCGGCGCGCGAGGTGGTGCGCCGCATCGTCTACGTCGATCCGCTTGCCGCGGCCGACGGGTCCTCGGCCGTGCTTCCCTCGCCCACGGGCGCGGAGGCCGCCGCCGGTGGCGGGGCAGGGTTCTTCCGCGTCATCCTTGCCTCTCTCGCCCATATCCCGCGCAACGAACCCATCGGGGACGCGCTTGACCAGGTCGCCGAACACAATCGCGAGGCGGCGCGCGTCGCGGAGGTCCTGGCGGCCGCCGAGCCGGTGGTCGAGGAAGAGGTCCGCTCCATCCTGCGCGGTGACGGGGAGTGGCCGATGACGGTGCGCGAGTTGCGCCGCTGCCGGAACATGGCGAATGAACGCGCGCATGTGTTTGCCGGGTTCGCCAGCCATGGCTACCAGCGGCTGAAGCTCTCGGGCCTCGTCGAGCGGATCGTGCGGCTGGCGGCCGAGCTTGCGCAAGAGGAAGCAGGGCCGGAGAAGGACGCCATACGGCACCGCGAGGTGGACGAGAGATGCCTTGCCGCCGCGCTCGACGCCTGGCTTTCGCGCCGCCGCCGGACGCAGGCGGATCCGGCGTCAGTGATTGGCGCCGGAGCCTCGGCCCCCTCCGGTACCCCGGAGCCGGTCGTTGCCTTCCTGCGCGCGCTGGACGTCGACTATCGCATTCGCCGCCTGCGTTTCGTCATCCGCCGTCTCAACGGGCTTTACCGTCTCGTGCGGCCGGAGATGGAAATGGACCCGGCGCGAATGGATGAACTCAAGAGCACGCTCTACGAGCAGATCGACGATTTGGCGCTGTGCTGGCAGCCCACGTTTCATGGCCGGGATCCCCGCGAGGCGGCGCGTGCGCTGCTGGCCCTTTGCGAGACGGCCAAAGAGGGAGAAGGGCAGGCGGAGGAACTCGACAGAGGGACCGACGCATTCCTGGCGAGACTGGGCGAAAGCATGGAGCTTTCCCGGCTCGACCGGCTGGCGGACGACATCTTCTCCGTCATGGTGTTCAACAATGTGCCGGTCCCGCTGCGCCGGCCGCTGGAAAGCGCCTATCTGGGGTTCGCCTTCTATGACCTCGTGACGTTTCCGGTGCTTGGCCGCACCATGATGAGCGAGTTCAACGCTGTGCGGGTCGACCGGATCAGCCCGAGCGACGGAACGGCGTTGCGCCCGGCCGGTGTCGACCTGAAGGGGCGCAGCCTCAATGCCTTCGGTGCCTTCTTCAACCGGCGATGGCGCGAGCACGACTATCTGTGGGGACGCCTGAGCGCCGCCGACAGGCTGATGACGATCTGCGAGCGCGCGGTCGCGGATGTCGTGTCGCTGGATCCCGGGCGGGCGCTTGCGGCGCGCCGCCGGGTATTCGCCGCGATCCTGGACGAGGAAGCGCCCCATCTGACGAGCGATCCGGACCTTGTGCCGGGCCTGCTGGCGGAGGTGGAGGCCATGCTCGCGCATGAGGCGGACGAGCGGCTTGAAGACACCGTGCCCGGCGGTGCTCCGCTCGCCCGCACAGGCCCCGCGTCTAGCTGGTGAGAGCGGGGCGGTCGCGGGTGATTTCGACGCTGACCTTTCCCGCCGCGATGGGAAGGGGCGCACCCGGCTTGTGAACCCGGACGCGTGCGCGCTCGATGCGCTCGTCGGCGGCGAAGATCGCCTCCGCGATGGCACCGGCGAGGCGTTCTATCAGGTTGAAGCGCGTCTGTGTCACAGCCTGCTCGATGGCCTGCGTCAGCCCCGCATAGCAGACCGTGTCCGGGTAGCTGTCCGAAGCGGCCGCCGGGGCGAGATCCGCCCAGCAGGTCACATCGACGATGAATCTCTGGCCGAGACGCGCTTCCTCGTCATGCAGCCCGTGAAAGGCGAAAAAGGCGAGATCCTCAAGATGGATTGCATCCATTGCATTGTCCGTTCGACGGTCTGGAAGGAGAGGGTGCAGCCATAGCAGAGCCTCCGGGAGCGGGCCAGCCTGGAAGGCGACCCCTGATGGCGGCGATCCGTCAGTCGTGGCGGGCCACCCGCCTCGATGGCGTGCAGGGCGTTGCACCGAACACGGTCCTCGTTCCCTGCAGCCTGAAGCCCGAATGGCGTCCGTCATCGAAGGTGACCTGAAGCAGGCGGACAAAAATCGAAGTCGCCTCCGTTGATCGGTGACCGGCCGCCGGAAGGCTGACTCAGGGGGCTTGCGATGTGTCGAATGCCGGCGCCTCGACGCGGGTTGTCGGGCCGAATTGCTCTTCAAAGCAGCGCCGCAGGACCAGATCCGCATCGGACATGGTGACCGGCAGGCCCAGGTCGACCAGGCTGGTTACGCCATGCTGGGTAACGCCGCAGGGCACGATGCCCGAAAAATGGTTCAGATCGGGATCCACGTTCAGGGAGATCCCGTGAAAGCTCACCCACTTGCGCATGCGGATGCCGATGGCGGCGATCTTGTCCTCGACGTCGGGACCCTTTTCCGGGCGGCGCACCCACACGCCGACCCGGTCCTCGCGCCGCTCGCCGCGAATATGATGCTCCCAGAGCGTCGAGATCAGCCACCCCTCCAGCGCGGCGACGAAGGCGCGCACGTCCTGCTCCCGGCGCTTGAGGTCGAGCATGACATAGGCCACCCGCTGGCCGGGGCCGTGGTAGGTGTATTGACCGCCGCGGCCTGTGCGATGGACGGGAAAGCGATCCGGCGCGATCAGGTCTGCCGGGTCGGCACTCGTTCCGGCGGTGTAGAGGGGCGGGTGCTCCAGAAGCCAGACCCGCTCCGCCGCGGTTCCCTCGGCGATCCCGGTGACGCGCTGCTCCATCTCCGCCAGCGCGTCCTCATAGGCGACCGGCCGGTCGCTGATCGCCCATTCCACGGCGGGTGAGCCTTCACGGGCGAGGAAGGTGCGGGCGAGATCGGCGCGCTGTGTCATTTTGCAAGTCCGTTAGGGGTTTGTTAACCAGGATCCGACCATCGTGCGAGTGTCGGCTTCCGTCCTGCGGATCGCCGTATAGGACGAACGCAGGCGAATTTCCATTCCTTCGCCCGAAGGCAAGAGGATCGGACGGTATCTTGAGCGATCAGGTGGGCATCTTCGACGATATTTCCATCGATATCTCCGTGGTGCTCGGGCGCTCGGAGATGCCGATTCACCAGCTTTTGCGCATGGGTCGGGGCGCGGTGATCGAGCTTACCGCGCGCGAGGACGACGATGTACAGATTCTCGCCAACAACATTCCCATCGCCCGGGGGCAGGTGGTCCTGCAGGGCGAGCGCATCGGCGTGTCCATCACCGAGGTTCTCATGCGCCCGCCCGAGGCGCGCCCGGCGCGTCGCACCGGGCCTCTCTGAGGGTTCTGGGCGACCTTGCACAGGAGAAACACGCCGCCTGTGCATATCCTCACGCAAATCGCTTGCGCGGGAAAATTCCTTTTGATAGAGGATGCGCACCGCAGGGCACTGCCCTGCGGCACTGACTGGAAATTGCGGTCGTGGCGGAATTGGTAGACGCGCAGCGTTGAGGTCGCTGTGGGGTAAAACCCGTGGAAGTTCGAGTCTTCTCGACCGCACCATTTTCAGTAAGAAAAACAAGGCCAACCAACGGGTTGGCCTTTTTTTTGTCCCACGTCAGAACCACCCGTGGGACACATCGACCCGGCTGAGGGCCGCATTGGCCAGTTTCCACCGCTCGACTCGCCGGGTGTAGACCTCACTGGTCTTGGCCTCCGAATGGCCGAGAATGGCCATGATCTCGTATTGGCTGCATCCCGACTCGGCGAGGATCTCCGCAAGACCCTTGCGAACCCCGTGCGCCGACAGATGCGCCAGCCCGGCCGCCCGGCACCAGCGCTTGACCATGGCCGACATGCTGTCGCCGCTGGCGAAGGGATTTCCCCCGCGCCCGAGCACATAGGTCTCTCCCTGAACCGTGGGGGCGCGCGTGGCGTCCCTGAGAGGCGCGAGGAGGGGAATCGTCACCTCGGACGATCCCTTCTTGAGCGGGGTCCAGCGAAGCGCCTCTATGCCGTCCAGAACGCATTCATGGCGGCGGCCAAGGTATGTGAGGTCCTCGACGCGGCATCCGGTCCACAACAGCACCGACATGGCCACATGCGCCTTGGAGCCGCGCGGGTGGTGCGCCAGGTAGGTCTTGACGTCCGCCGCCTTCCACGGCTGGGCGCCGCCGCCCTTGACGTAGATCCTGGGGATGCCGCGCGCGGGGTTGGACGTCAGGTGCCCGCGCTCGATCGCCCAGTCGTACATGACGCCAAGCGCCTCGATGAAGGCGTCGGCCTGCGCCGGGGTGGCGACCATCTCATCCTGCATGGCGAGAATCTTCTCACGGGGAATCAGCATCACCTTGTCCGGGCTCCCGAGCAGGCGTCCGAGAAGGTTGCGTTTCTTCTTGACCGTCTTGGCGCTGGCCATGCCGGCGCTCACACGGGCTTCAAGATGGGTCAGATAGGAGTGGACCAGCCATGCGATGGACCGCGGCTTGGCATAGTCGACGGCCGTCTTGAGCGGCTCCGGGGTTTCGCCACGCCGGGCCGCCAGATACTGGCGCTGGAAATCCTCATGCTCCGGCCCGCAGTGGATCCGGATGCGACGGGAGGCATCCCCTTGCGTGCGCACGCGATAGCGGCGGTTGCCGGAGGGGAGCGCTTCCACCAGCAGCCCGGGATAGTCGACCTTCATGAGACCTCTCACCATTGCTCAAGGTCCCAATCATTGCGCGGGGTCTCCTCCCGCTCAAGCGGGGTGCACAGGATCTCGGCCTCGCCGGCGCGGATGACGACCCGCTCCACCGTGAGCCCGGCGCCTGACATCGCCCGAAGGGCGGTGCGCAGGGACGCCTCGGACAGCCTCTTGCGGCGCGGGGTGGCGGTTGCGGTGTCGGCGGGGTGGATGGTCATCTCACCTCTCCACGTATCCGGGAATGTCGAGCTCATCGATCACGGCTGGCGGCACATCGAAGAAGCCGGTGCAGCCGTGGCAGGACACGGGCCGAAAGGCCCGGCTGGCGCCGGTGACGGTGTAGGAGACCGGCTCTGCGCCGCCGCTGGCGAAATCCCATCCGAGGCCGGTGACCGTGAGTGCGCCCGTGATGGCCTGCAGGGCGCATTGCTGGTCATAGGCGTTGCGCAGAAGCGCCATGTCGGTGCCCGAACGCTCCGCCACCTGGCGCAGGGCGGCGCGCGTGGTCGCTTGTGAGGCATCGCCGCCGACGTGGATCAGAAGGCGCCCTGCATGAACGGGCAGACCCGGCTGCCGATAAATATCGATGTGGCCGGTCAGCAGCGCCCAGGCAAAGGGCCGGGGAAGGGAGAGGGCTTTCATGCTCGGCTTCCTGCGGTTGAAGGGCGCCACCGGCCACACGGTTTTCTGCACATGGTCCGCCCTGATTTGTTCCTGTATCGTTCTCATTTGAGCGAGCGGGTCTTACATGAGCGAGCGGTTCGACGTCTTCCTTCGGTGCGCCTGCGGCCATGACGGCCGGGTGGCGACATCAGAGCACCCGAGCCTTACCGGGGTGCGGTTTCGCTGTGTCAAATGCGGAAACCGCGCGCCGGAGGTCGCCGTCTGGCCTATCTGGCAGCGGGCATTCCGGCGCGAGGGCTGGTCGCCCTGGAGGTGAAGGCGGGACAAGCGCTCACGCATTGCCGCCGCCGATCATCCCGAGCGCCTGCATGTAGAGGTCGAGAATGGCTTCCTCGGCCTCGCGCTCTTGCGGCTGCTTCTTGCGCAGGGAAATGACCTTGCGCAGGATCTTCGCGTCAAAGCCGGTGCCCTTGGCCTCGGCGTAGACCTCCTTGATGTCGTCGCCGATAACCTTCTTCTCCTCCTCGAGACGCTCGATGCGCTCAATGAAGGCGCGGAGCTGGTCGGCTGCAATTCCACCTGCATCACTCATGTGTCGGGATCCTTGAGGTTTGGTCAGGGCAGGGAACGCCCCTGCCAGGGCGTAAGGTCGGTTTCATCGGCATGCTGCCAGCGCAGGCCCATGGCGAGTGTGGCCGCGCCGGCAAGCGCGATGGCGACGAGCGCCAGCGTTGCCGCGCACAGCAGGGTGCCGAGGAGAACGAGGGCGACGGCCGCGGTCATGCCCGGCTCGTGCGAAAGCTGAATGTGTGGGAGGTCAGGCGCGGTGCGCTGGTGTCGTGCAATGGCATTGTGTCCTCCCATCGGATGATGAGAGATAGTGTGCATAATGCATATATATAGTGTCAATAAAAATGTGCGTAACGCGCATTTTCAGGTCGAGCGACCGATATCTCTCTTGTTGCTGAACTTGCGTGGGGCTATTTGGGCTTGATCCAATCGATGGGCGCCGCCCAAGTGACGCTTACATCGACAATGTCGGCATACTGGGCGTTGATGCTTTGGAGTGTCCACAGGCCGGGTTCGGAGCCCTGCCTGACAATTTTCACAAAAATTCTGTCGTCGCTCAATTGTACAATAGCGCGGCTATTCACCATTTCCGACGGGGGGAGTTGGCGAGAGTAATACAGAAGGGAGCCTTCTTCATAAGTTGGGAACATTGAATCCCCTGAGACCCGCACAGCGACCGTTGATAGCGTTGCGTCTGGCGGTGCTGGAACTTCATCTATATCGCCATTATCTATGGCAATTACTTGCTGCCCCGCGCCAACCTTTCCTTTTAAGGGGACCGTGGCCGCGCGGCCTTTGCCTTCTCCTGTGAGAAGCCAGCCCTCACTGACGCGGAACGCCTTGGCATATCGTCCGGCGGACCTCACGATGCCTCGGACGCCTTGCTCATGTTGGATGTACGTTTCGTACTTCCAACCAAAATAACGCGCGGCCTCTTTGGCGGTTTCAAAACCGCGATCAATGCGCGCTTTCTCCAGGCGCTTGGCAAAGTCAGGTCTGTCGTCTGATTTCATAACATGCATAAAGCATAGTGTCGGTATGCGTTTCGACTTGACCGGTTGGTGTGCGTTATGCATATTTTTGCCATGGAACAGGTCGATGTAAGAGCAATCCGGGTGGCTCGTGGTCTTACACAGCAAGGCCTAGCCGATCTGATGGGAGTGAACCTCTCAACGGTTTGGAGGTGGGAGCATGGAGCGCCACCTCGTGGGCCGGCAGCTGCTTTCCTCCGTAATCTTCATGATGAGGCGTTTGCTGGGGAGCGAGCGGACTCATGAACCTCTCCCTCATCGTCTCGCCCGGCTTCGGTCGGGCGTACCCGCCGGCCCGCGCGATTGGGTGTCTCACGCGGGCCGGCCTCCCTGTCGGCCCATGGCCGGCGCCCCGCGAGGCGGTGCGGAGCGCCGCTGCCGGCTGGCGGGGGGCGATCCCTTGCGCCGGCTTGCCGCCTGACGGTGCGGCGATCCGGAGAATGGCCGTGTGCGGCCGGTCCGCACAGATCCAACCGTCTTCCCGTGTTTGGAGGCCCTGCGCAGGCGGGGCCGGTTCTGGAGGCATGACATGAGCGCAGTGAAGCCCCGTCCGCGCGGCTCCGTTCACGATGCGATCACCCGGGCGTTCGACGAGATCCAGCAGCGCACCGGCGAGCAGGGCATCGCGGCGGCGGCCGCGACACTCGGCGTGTCGCAATGGCTGCTCTATGCGGCCTCCGATCCCGACCGGGATGGCGAGTTGTCGCTCCTGCGGGCCGGGTTGCTGACGCAGGTCTATGGCATCCGGGAGCTGGCCGAATGGCTGGCGGACAAGGCCGGCTGCGACCTGGTGGAGCGGACACCGGCCAGCGGGCCGGGGTTTTCCGGTGTTCTGGCCGCCCTTGGCCAGACGGTGCAGGACCTCTCGGACCAGCATCTTTCCGATGACGATGTGCGCAACATCCAGGCGCTCATCCGCAAGCTGCACGGGCTCATGGCGACGGACCGCGCTTCGGCCGGGGCCCGCCTGCAGGAGGTGCGGACATGAGCGCGCGCGGCGGATGCGACCCGCTGGCCGGGTGGACGGCCGAGCGGACGCACAGGCTGGACACCGCGGCGGACCGTTCGCGGCTGGCGGGGCTGATCCTGTGTGTTCTGGCGCTGGCGATTGTCGCCGCCGTGCTGGCGGGGTGCCGGGCATGAGTGCGGAACGCTTTACCCTTCAGGAGCGCAAACACGCACGGCTGGTGCTGGGGCTGTTCGTGCAGGGGGCCGACCATGCCGGACGGGACATGACCGACGCGCCGGGCGTGCTGGAGGATTTTCGCGCGGGGCGGTTCATCTCCGACGCGGCGCTTCTGGAGATCGCGGCGTGGCTGGAGCTCACGCGGGGCGACCTGACCCGCGCGGCGGCGGTGGCCGCGGCGCGGGACGGGCGGCTGTTCACCCGGGCGCGGAGCAACCGGAGGGCGGCGGCGTGAACCGTGACTATGCCCATGTGCTGACCCGCCCTCAGGCGCTGGACTGGTTGAGCTTTGGCCGTGCCCTGCAGGGGCAAATCCGCCTGCGCGGGCTCACGCTGCAGCAGGTGGCGGACGAGGTGCGGCTTTCGCGCGCCACGATCAGCCGCGCGTCCACCGGGCATGAGGTGGGGCTCGTGGCGCTGCTGAAACTCTGCATCTGGTGCGACCTGAACCCGTTCGAGCTGATGCGGCCCGACGACCGCAGGCCGGCGGAATACGTGCGCCCGGTGGCCGAGAGGGGGTGTTTCACGTGACCACCCCTCTGAAACTATCTGATGTGAAACGGGAATTTTCAGGCGTCGGGCGTGGGGAGCATTTGGGCGAACCAGCGGTCGACCTCCTGCTCGAGCTGGCGGTGAAGCTCATCCCGGAGCGCGCGGGACTGATCCGGGAGCGTCGGGTCGAGCAGGGTTGCGACCGTGTCCGGCTCTATGCGGAGCGTGTCACGGGAGAGCAGCTTCGCGCGCTCACGCCATGCCGCGATGACCTGGTCGCGCGGTTCCGGCGACCTGGCGGCGTCGGCCTCGATCACCTCCCTGAGGAGGGAGAGAAGCACGGGGATGCGCAGATCGTTGCCGCTCGAGAACTCCATGCGCGTGCCTTTCTTCTTTCAGGGGCTTGCGGCCCCGCATCGCGGTGCCTGGCAGGAGGTGCCCCCAGCGGGCGGGCGCTGTCAAGCGCGGGGGCGGTGGAAGACGGGGGCGGTGGAAGACGGGGGCGACGATGAGCCGTGAGCGAGAGGCGGTAAGCGAGGGGGTGCGGCGGTCGACCGACGAGCTGGCGAGGGCGTTGGACCGCGCTCGGCTGCAGCACGAGCGGCGGCCGGACGATGAGCGCGCGTATGTGCGGTTTCTGGAGGCGAAGCTCGCGTTCGAGGACCGGCGCGCGCGGGAGCAGGTGGCGGACCTCGCGCGGCGGAATGCGGCGCTGCAGAGCAGTCTGCGACTGGCCAACCGGGAGCTGGCGCGGCGGGTCGCCCAAGTGGAGGCATTTGGCCGGTTGAGCTCGATCACGCCGCGTCCGCGTGTGCGGCGCGATGCCGGGCCCTGCGTGCGCGACCTGTTCGCCAGTGAGGGGAGAGCGTGATGGGGGCGGTTCTCGACATTCTCGGTGACGGGCGGTGCGTGCTGCACCTGGGCGATGTGCTCGACCGTCTGGCGGCAATGGAGCCTGACAGCGTCGATTGCGTCGTCACCTCGCCGCCCTATTGGGGTCTGCGCGACTATGGGGTCGATGGGCAAATCGGCCTCGAGCCGACGCTCACCGAACATCTCGACGTCATGGTGCGCGTGTTCGAGGCCGTGCGGCGTGTTCTGAAACCCACCGGCACGCTGTGGCTCAACTATGGCGACTGCTATGCGACGGCGCCCAATGGGCGCTCGGCAGCGGACTACAAGGCGGACGGGCGCGACGACAGGACGTTTCGTGATAAGCCGTTCTCGACGGTGGGTGGCACGCTCAAGCCCAAGGACTTGTGCATGCTGCCTAACAGGCTGGCGATCGCCCTTCAGGACGCCGGCTGGTGGGTGCGCTCGGAAATTGTGTGGGGCAAATCGAACCCCATGCCGGACAGTAGCGGCACAGCACGTCCGGCGACTGCGCACGAAAAGATTTTCCTCCTGACGAAAAGCGCGGACGGCGACGTGTGGCGGGCGCGGGACACGGGCGAGATCTCGTGTGCTCCCGACCTGACAGAGACGTGCGCGCTGATCACGCGCCCGGATGTGATCGCCAATCGCTGGTCACGGCTCGGCGCCTATTACGATGCCGGGGCGGTGCGCGTCGGACGGGCCGGTGACGAGGATGCGGCGACCTATCGCGGTGGCTCCTATGTCGGCGGTGCTCCCGGCGCGCGACAGGTCACTGGCAACCGGCGGGTGGACAAACAGCGCGGTCATTCCCGGCGACACGACGGGTTCAATGCTCGCTGGGACGCCATGACCAAAGCGGAGCAGACTGCGGGCGGCCGGCTGCTGCGTAACTACGAGGCGGCGCCCGACGCCTGCGACCCGCTGGTCGCGGATCTGACGGTCTGGCGCATGGCGACGAGACCGTTTGCCCAGGCGCATTTCGCGACGTTTCCCCCAGAGCTCGCCGCGCGCTGCATCCGTGCAGGCTGTCCGCCGGGCGGGCTGGTCCTCGATCCGTTCGGAGGTGCCGGCACGACGGCGCTGGTGGCATTGCGGCTCGGGCGGCGGGCGGCGCTGATCGAACTCAATCCGGACTATGCGGACATCGCGGCGGAACGCATCCGCCGTGACTGGATGGGACCTGACGAGCGCCGCCGCGCGGCGGCCGCCTCGGGCGGGACTGGCGACGACGCCGGGCCGCTGTTCGGATGGGAGGCGGCGGAATGAACGCTCTTCGCGTCCTGATCGGCTGCGAGACCAGCGGGATCATGCGGCGCGCATTCGCGGCGCGAGGGCATGACGTGTGGTCCTGCGACCTGGAGCCGGCCGAAGACGGCAGCAACCGGCACATCATCGGCGACGTGCGCGACTATCTGGATGATCGATGGGATCTGCTCGCCGTCATGCACCCGCCGTGCACGCGGCTGTGTCGCTCCGGCCGGCGCTGGATGAGTGGGCCCGGCAAGTGGACGCCCCCGAAGAAATTGCCCAGGGGGCGGACGGTCGAGGATCTGCGGGCCGAGTTCGAGGCGGGCGTCGATCTCTTCGTCGCGTGCTGGCGGGCGCCAATCCCGCACATCGCGATTGAAAACCCCGAAATGAACGATCTGGCGCGGGACCGGATGCCGGCGGATCTGCCGGCGCCACAGATGGTGCAGCCGTTCTGGTTTGGCGATCCGGCCTACAAGTCGACGGGCTGGTATCTCAACAGTTTGCCGCCGCTGGTCGAGACCGATCGTCTGAGCGAGCCCGAGCGCGGCACTGCTGAATGGAAACGCTGGAACATGGTCCACCGGATGCCGCCGGGACCGGAGCGGGCGCGGCTGCGCGCGCGGAGCTGGCCGGGCATGTGTGCGGCGGCGGCCGACCAATGGGGCGATGCCGCGCTCATGGCGGTGGCAGCATGAGCCATGAGGCGACGACCTGGGCGATCCGCCAGCGGGGGCTGCCGCCGGCTGCCAAGCTGGTGCTGTGGCACCTGTGCGACCGGTATCACCCGGACCATGGCTGCTTTCCATCCCAGGGCACGCTTGCCGACGATTGCGAGCTGTCGCGCTCGACGCTGAACACCCATCTGGCACTTCTGGAAGCGCGCGGGCTGATCCACCGTGAGGCGCGGCTTGACCCGCGCACGAAGCGTCAGGCCTCGACGCGTTACCGCTTCCCCTTCGAGGAGGATTTTCCGGCTGCTGGGGAGGCTGAAAAGCCGTGTCCGAAATCCGGACACGGGTCCGATGAGGCGCCGCAAAGCCGTGTCCGGAATTCGGGCCGAGCCGTGTCCGGCTGGTCGGACACAGAACCAGTAATAATAACCCGTAATATATCCCCCCCAAAGCCCCCCCTTGCCGAACCGGACAGCGAGCGGCCCGCCACCGGCTGCGCCTCGACAGCGAGCGGCACGGCGGATGGCGGGGATCGGGAGCAGGGCGACACGGTCTCCCCGCCCGTGGCAGCGGCTGGCGACGTTTGCCAGGAAGGGGCGTGTGAGGCGGGCGAGGCGGCGCAAGCCCCGGCCTCCGTGGATGGGGCTGCCCGCAGCGCAGGGGGCCGGAAAGCGCACGAGACCAAGCTTCTCAACGATCTGTTGCGGCAATGGCCCTCCGGGCTGACCGAACGGCGCAAGCGCATCGATGCGGCATGGGAGGGGCTGTCCGCTCAGGAAAAGCGGGACGCGGCGCGGCGGGGGCCGGTCTACCTGCGCCGGGTTGCCCAGGCGCGGCGGAAGCCCGGCACTCTGGCGCGCTATCTGGCCGATGCGCCGTGGCGGGTGTTGCCGGATCCGAGCGAGCGGCCGGTGCGGGCAGCCGAGGCGGGCGAACGGCGGCTGCTGAGCGAGGAGGTCGGCTGGAAGTTCCTCGAGCATGCCGATGCGCATGAGGTGCTGGGGGCGGCTGCTGCGGATGAGCTGGTGCCGTATCTGCTTGATGAGGTGCGCAAGCGGCACAAGCTGCTATCGCTCGATGACTACGCGCACATGCGCGGTGAGTGGCAGGAAAGCCGGGCGGCATTCCTGCGCAGTGTCGAGACCTCAAGCCAGACCGTCATGGGGCCGAGCCTGCGGCGAGTGGCGGAAGAGCGGGCGGAGCGGCATGAGGAGGCGGCGGTGCGGGCGCGCGCCATCCTGGGGCTGGCACGGGACGGCCCGCCTGGGCGGATGGCGCACGGATAGGCGGGAGTGATCATGGCGGCGATGGCGGAACGGGCAATGGTGGAAGACAGGCGAGAAAAGGTGCTGGCGAGCGTGAGGGCCGCGCGCGAGCGGGCGGAGGCACAGGGCGACCCGTTGGGGATCCGCCGGCGGCCGGCGGCGAAGGAAACCCGCCATGCGAGCGGTCAGGCGGCGGCGAGCGTGCGCAGGGCGCGCGATCCGCTGCTACGGTCGAGCGGGACGATCCAGCGGCTCTACACGCAAAAGGCCATCGGCAAGGCGGAAGTGGCGGCGGCCGGTATGCTCAATGATCTCTGGACGGCGGCACAGGGCGGGGCGCTGGTGCGGGCGCTCGATTGGCGGCTGGAGCGTGTCGACGGCGGCAAGCGGGTGCTCGAGCCGGACATGCTGGTCGGTGCGCTCGAGGCGGAGCGCCGGCTCTACGCGGTGCGGGTGGAGATCGGCGGCAGGGCCTATGCGACCCTGCGGCGGATCATCGTGGATGGTGACAGCCTGACGGTCATCGCCTGCGACCTGGAAGAGGACGCCGGCGCGCGCAGCAATGGCGCCTGCAGCCGACAGACGCGAGATTTTGTGTCCCGACAGGTGCGGCAGGCGCTGGGGGATGTGGCCGCGGTGCTGGGAGCGTGAGGGGCAGGTCGGCCACTGACGCGAGAGGGAGGCTGCGGTGTGGCAAGGTATGGTGCTGCCGTGAGTGTCTTTCCTGCCGCGCCCTTGCCCAGAACGACAGGCAAGAATACAAATCTCAAACCCACAGACACTCGTTATGTACGAGGGATGATCGAGGGGAGGTCACCCCAAATTTCCGCGAGCGATAACTCAACCAATAGGCGAAAGTCTGCCGCTCTCCATACTTGAAAGAGACAGCGGGTGATGCAAGAATATTCTTGCGAATGGTGCTGGCTCTGGGGGTGGAGTGATGCGGGGAGTTGTTTATGTTCTAATGTTATCTTTTGTCCTAAATGCGTGCCCAGCCTTAGCTTTGGATGCGTCCCAAATAAGAGTAAATGGGATTTATTATTATGACCAATGGAATAACAACATAAGGGTAAAAGTTTTAAGTAAAAATGGTAATAGTATTGAAATAGTTTATTTGGAGGGGGGTAGAAAGGGTGAGGTCGACTTTGTAAGTGCTCGCAACCTGCTGGCCAAAACTCAGAGCGAGAAGGAGGCGGCGGAAGATGCTGGGCAAGCCGTCGCATTGGGGGTTGGGTTAGGATTATTGGCGCTATGTGCGCTGTCTGGGAAGTGTGATGAAAAGAAGAAGATAAATAAGCCTCGGTCGCGTCCGATAAAGGTCGAGAACGCGTGTAATGAAGACGTTTTTTTAGCTATTTATGTAGATGACGGCAAGAGCGGATGGAGGAGTATTGGTTGGTGGACGGCCTCTCCCAAGAAAGAAATTTATCTTTCTGTTTCTGGGAAAAAAGTTAATACAATTAAAGAATATATATATTTCTACGCTATTTCTAAAAGTAAGAGGCTTGTCTGGTCTGGCGAAAGCGGCGGATTTAAGGTGAAATTGAAAGGTGATTACTATAATATGAAGAAGTCAACTGACTCATATGGAGATTTTAATTTGTCTTTAAAGTGCTGATTGTTCTAATCTATATCTCGTTATGAGACTTTTTTGAGGTTTTTTAATATTGACTATATGGATGCTCGTTGGGTCTGATGTTTGTGATTTTGGTATGATCGTGCTGACGATATGTGTTGACACGTGCAGCAGGTATCTCCCATAGATTGGGCACATTCGAGATTTGCGCCCGGCGGGGGAAACCCCGACCGGGCTTTTTCATGGGCGGTTGCGCATGAAACGTCCTGGCAAGCGGAAGAGGCGGGGTGGTTGGCGGCGAGGCTTTCGGCGCGAGCGCGTTGTTGTGCCGTTTCGCAGGCCGCGCCGTCATGTGTATGTGCTTCTGCTTTCGATCGCTGGCGTTGCGTGTCTCGGTTTTCTTCTCGGCCTTGCCTATTGGACAGAGCCTTCGATCGGCGAGCGGCTGGCAAACATGCGTTCCGTTGTTCTCCGCTGGTTGCCTGAGCCAGAGATCGTGAAGGGGCGGGTCACTCATGTGCGCGATGGCGACACGATCGAAATCGGCAGGGTTGCCATTCGGATCGCTGACCTGGACTGCGCCGAACGCTTCACGGCCAAGGGCAAGATCGCGACACGTTTCATGCGGCAACTGGTCTCCAACAAGGTCCTGAGCTGCGAGTTGGAAGGTCGCAAGTCGTATGACCGGGAGGTCGGGACCTGCTATCTGCCCGATGGGCGGGATATTGCCGAGATTCTGATCGAACGGGATGTGTGCGGTCGCTGGTGGTAGGGCGCTTGCATCGAAGGATTGTGGCCGACCGCTTTTAGGGACCGTACGGGGCCCAAACTCAATACGGGCGGACTTAGTGTTTGGGTTTGCCAGTCTGACGGCAAAACCAAAGCCGCAACACCGCAACAGTGACGGGCGCAACAAAGGCGCCGAGCTCAACATTTCCGCAACACCGAGGCGCTTGATGATGGCAACGCAGACCTTGCCAGCAGACGACCGTGCTGTGTCGGCTGCGGAGTTCGCGCGTCTGCGCGGGGTGCATCGCAGCCAGGTCACGCGGTACGTGAAGGACGGGAAGATCAGCGGCGAGGCGCTGGTGCCGTCGGGTCGCGGGGTGAAGATCCGGGTGAAACTTGCGATGGCGCAGCTTCGCGAGCGGCTGGATATCGGTCAGCAGATCGGCAACGGCATCGACGCGCGGACCTCGCTCGAGGGGGAAGAGGGCGACGAGCGGCCGGGGGCGGAGCCGGTGCAGTTCGAAGGAGCGCGGTCCGAGGGCTCTCTGTTTGCGGGAGCGGGCGAGGTGCCCGGGTCTCGTGCGGCGGCCGGGCGTGGGCCGTCGATCGAGGAGCAGATCAAGCGTGAGCGGCTGCGCAGTGTGCAGTTCGCGAACCGCAAGGCGGCTGAGGACGAGGAGGCGCGCAAGGGCCGCCTCATGGAGACGGACGCGGCGCAGGCGAAGATGACGGGGCTTGTCTCGCAGACGCTTCAGGCGTTCGAGGGCGGTCTTGCGGACATGGCGACGGCGATCGGCGAGCGGTTCGAACTCCCGCAGCGTGATGTTCTGCACCTGCTGAAGGGCGAGTTCCGCAAGGTGTGCGCCTCGGCTGCGGAGCGGGCGCGCAAGCGGCTTGCGGAAACCCCGGCCACGGTCGAGACGGTGGTGCAGGTCGAGGGCGAGGACGCGTCATGACGCACATGATCGTCGAGACGGCGAATGCCGAACACGTGGCGCTTCAGGCGTTCATCGAGGTGATGACGCCACCGCCGCCGGTGGATTACCTGGCCTGGGCGGGAGACAACATCGTGTTCTCGGCGCGCGAGAGCTCGTTCCCCGGACCGTACAATCGGGAGCTGTTTCCGTACTTCGACGAGATCCTGACGGCGCTGTCGCCGGACGATCCGTGCCGGACCGTGACGCTTCAGGGAAGCGCGCAGATCGGCAAGACGGTGGTGGCGAACATCTTCACGCTGGGGTCGATTGCGATGGACCCGGGCGACTTCCTGGTGGTGCATCCGACGGAGCCGAACGCGAAGCGCTGGTCGAAGATGAAGCTCTCGCCGATGCTGAAGAACACGGCGAGCCTGCGGCACCTGTTTCCGATGTCGAGCCGGGACGGGTCGGATTCGGTTCTCTACAAGGAGCGGCGCGACGGGCGCGGCGCGATCCAGATATCGGGCGCCAACTCGCCGGCCTCGCTGTCGCAGGTCAGCATGCGGCGCCAGTTCCAGGACGATCTCTCGAAGTGGGAGATGAACGCGGCCGGCGATCCGGAGGGGCAGGCGGACAGCCGGTCGAACGGGTTCGAGTTCGCGAAGATCCTGAAACTGTCGACGCCGCTGATCATGCCGGGTTGCCGGATCACGCGGAGCTATGAGGCGGGAAGCCAGGAGAAGCCGCATGTGCCGTGTCCGCATTGTGGGCACATGCAGGTGCTCACCTGGTCGAACATGCTGGAGAACCTGGACGAGGACGCGCCGGAGAATGCGCACTTCGTGTGCGAGGATCCCGACTGCGGCGGGATCATCGAGGAGCATCACCGCAAGGCCATGCTCGCGCGGCTCGAGTGGCGGGCCGATAACCCGAAGGCGAAGCGGCACCACCGTTCGTTCTGGATCTGGGCGGCTTACTCGGTCCTGACCACGTGGGAGCGGATCGCGCGGGCGTGGCTGGCCGCGAAGGGGGAGCCAGCTGCGGAGCAGGTGTTCTTCAACGACCAGGCGGGCGAAGCCTATGTCACGGATGGCGATGCGCCGGACTGGGAGGGCTTGCGCGACCGGGCCGAGGCGACCGGCCATGCGCCGGGCGTGATCCCGGCGGGGGCACTGGTGACGACGCTTGGCATCGACTGTCAGGACGATCGCGTCGAGGCGCAACTGGTTGGCTGGGGGCGGAACCGGCAGCGCTTCGTGATCCAGTACTTCGTCATTCCGGGGCACATTCGCGAGGATGCGACGCGGGCCCGGCTCGATGCGCTTTTGAAACAGACCTGGCCGAATGCCTTTGGCCGGCGGCTGCCGGTGGACATGGTGGCGATCGACGGCAACGCCTACACGCCGGAGGTGTGGGAGTGGGTGCGCCGGCATCCGGCAAGCCGGGTGATCATGGTGCGTGGCGCGCGTTCGGAAACCTCGCCCCTGTTGCAGCGGGTGAAGAAGGAGACGGACGAAAAGACCGGCAAGCTGAAGCGCTACTCGCGCCGCTTCTACAACTTCAACGGCGCGGTTCTCAAAATGGCGCTCTACGCGAACCTGCGGAAGGAGGACCCGCTGGAGGCGGGCTATGTGGGGCTGCCGCGCGGTCTGGAAGACGAGTACTTCCGGCAGCTGACGGCGGAGCGGCGTGTGGAGAAGGTGCAGAAGAGCGGCTTCAAGGTCTACGTGTGGGAGAAGGACAAGGGGCAGGCCAACGAGGGTCTGGACACGATGAACCAGGCGGAGGCGGCGGCCATGCGCTTCGGCGTGCGCTCGTTGACCGATGCCATGTGGGACAAGCTCGAGGCCGAGCGTGAAGTGGCGCCGCCGGAAAAGCAGCTCGACCTTGAGGAGCTGCCGCTTGTGCCGGTGCAAGAGGGTGAGGGGCCTGTGCGGAGCGAGGGCGAGGCTCCGGTGACGGCGGCTTCCACGCGGGGCAAGTCCCTGGGCTCGCTGGCGCGCAACCTGAACGGATAGATCATGACAACCAGCGTTCCTTCGATCCCGCGTCCGGTGGATGCGGGCGGTGCCGCCGTGCGTCCGCAGGCCGGGTATCTTCGGCCTGACCGCACCGGCTTCATTGCGGGTTGGACCCAGCCCGCGTTGCGGGAAAGCCGGCATGACGTGCGTGCTGCGTGGCGGCCGGTGGCCGCGCGTGCAGTGGAGACGATCCAGAACTCGGGCTGGATGGCGGGAGCTGTCGACCAGGCCATCGCCGACACGCTGGGGACCGGGCTCAAGCTCAACGCGGTGCCGGATGCGAAGGCGCTGGGGCTTTCGGAGGACGAGGCGAGGGCCTTTGCGCGCCAGATCGAACGGCGCTGGCGGCGGTGGTCGCGCCGGCCGCTGGAATGCGATGCGCGCGGCAAGATGACGGTCAACATGATGGCCGATGCGATGCTGAGGTCGCACTACGCCTATGGGGAGGGGGCTGCGCGGATCCTGAGGCGCAAGCGCACGTTCGCCCGCTCGGCGACAAAGGTGCAGCTGTTCTCACCCTTGCGGATCCAGCACGAAACAGCGGAGGAGCTCGGGCTCTATCAGGGGGTGTTCGTCGACGGCGACGGGCTTGCGACCGGCTACCGGGTCAAGGCGCAGGTGGGGGGACATGAGCGCACGGTGGATCTTCCCGCGCGCGACCGGGACGGGTCGCCGTTGCTGGTGCATGTCTTCGACGGGGCGGCGGACCAGACGCGGGGGATCTCGCCGTTTGCGCCGATCCTGAAGGTGTTCCGTCAGGCGGACCAGCTGGCGGATGCCACGCTGGTGACGATGCTGCTGCAGACCATCTTCGCGGCGACGGTGAAGTCGGATTCGCTGTCGGAGGAGGCCTTCGACGGGCTCAAGGTCGACGAGGCGAATGGCGAGGTCACGGGCGAGCTTGGCGAGTACCTGAAGGCGAAGAACCTGTGGTGGGAGGGGAGCAAGCTGGATCTCGGCAGCTTCGGGCGGGTCAATCACCTGTTCGTCGGCGAGGAGCTTCAGTTCCATTCCACCAATCATCCGCACAACAACTATCTGCCGTTCCTGCGCAATCTGTTGCGCGAGATCGCGCGGGCGATCGGCGTCTCCTACGAGGCGCTGTCGTTTGACTACGAGAAGGCGACCTATTCGAGCGTGCGGATGGGGATTGCCTCGCTGTGGCCGCTGGTGACGCGCCGCCGGCTGCATCTCTCGGCGCCATTCTATCAGGCGGTCTACGAGGCGTGGCTCGAGGAAGAGATCTTCCAGGGCTGGCTGGCGGTGCCGGGCGGCTATGGCGCCTTCCTCAAACACCGGGCGGCGATCTGTCAGGCGGAGTGGAACGGGCCGGCAAAGCCGACGGCGGACGACCTGAAGAGCGCCAAGTCCATGGGCGAGCGCCTGGAGCGGGGCACGACCTCGCTTGCGCATGAGTGCGCGGAGATGGGGCTCGACTGGGAGGATGTCGCGGAACAGCGCGCGCGGGAGAGCGCACGCTACCGGCAGCTTGGCCAGGCGGACCCGCATGCGGCCAAGGGCTCGCCGCTGGTCGGACACAATGGCGGGCCCGCCCTCGGCGAGGATGAAGAGGGCCCGGAAGATGATCAGGGCGAAGACGACCGGGACGAAGAGGAGGCTGCGTGATGGCGAGCGTGTTCGACGGCATCGATACATCGAACCCTTGCGAGGTGCTGCCGGTGCTGCGTTCGGCGCTTTACCGGATGGCGGCGGGGGAGAGTGAGGTTCGGGTCAAATACGAGGAGTTCGACACGACCGTGCAGGCGGTCGCGCTCTCCGAGCTCCGGCGTCTGGTGAACGATCTGGAGCAGCGCTGCGCGCGGCTGGGCGGGGGGCGGCGGCGGCGCTTCGCGATGCGGGCCGGGTACTGAGAGAGGGACGGCACATGCCACAGGATCTTGAGCTTTCCTATCTGCGCGCCGCCTCGCAGGTGTTCGATCGTCCGTTGCTGATCTGCGAGACCAACGCGCTGATGATCGGCCAGTATCTGGCGGGGCGGATGATGCGGGAGGAGCCGGCCGCGCCGCGTGCGAACCGGTTCATCGGCGAGGAGCAGTTCGACCGGGAGGGGGACCAGCTGCGCTGGAAGGGCTATGCGCGCAGCGGGTCGGTGGCGCGCATCAGCATGATTGGCGAGCTTGTGAACCGCGGCGCGTGGATGGGGGCGTCTTCCGGGCTCACCTCCTACGAGGGGTTTGCGGAACAGCTCGACCGGGCGGCGGCGGATGACGAGGTGCATTCGATCGTGCTGGACGTCAACACGCCGGGCGGCGAGGCGGGGGGCATGATCGAGACCGCGCGCAAGGTGCGCGAGATCGCGCAGCGCAAGCCCGTCCATGCGGTGGTCAACAGTCTGGCGGCCTCGGCCGGCTACGGGCTGGTGAGCGGGGCGAGCGAGATCATCGCGACGGAAAGCGCGTCACTTGGCTCGATCGGCGTTGTCTTCGTGCACTTCGACCGCAGCCAGTACCTGGAGGAGCGCGGTGTGCGGGCGACGGTCCTGCACGCGGGCAAGCGCAAGGTGGACGGTCATCCGTTTGCGCCGCTCGAGGGGGACGCGCTCGCCAATCTTCAAGGCCGCATCGACTATCTGATGGATCAGTTCGTGGGGCTTGTGAGCGACCATCGGGGCCTCTCGGGAGAGGCCGTGCGGGCGATGGAAGCCAATGTGTTCCCGGCACCGGTTGCCGTGGAAATGGGGCTCGCCGACCGGATCGGAACGATGGCGGGCCTGGTCGCGGACCTCAACAGCGCCGGGCAAGGGCGCATCATCACAGGAAAAAGGATTGCAGACATGGCGAACAGTGACCAGACGCCCGATGCCCGCGAGGGCATGATCAGCGAGGCGGAGCATGCGGCGGCGCTGACGAATGCGCGCGCCGAAGGGGTAACCGCCGAGCGCTCCCGGATCGCGGCCATTCTCGACAGCGAGGAAGCGGGTCCGCGTGCGGGCCTGTCGCGCCACCTGGCGCTTCACACGGACATGGCACCCGACCAGGCAAAGGCGGTGCTTGCCGCGTCGCCCGAGGAAAGGTCCGCCGCGCAGCAGGGGGCCGCACAGGAAGGGGGCACGCAGCAGAAAGGCGGGCAGCAGGGCGAGAGCTTTTCCGAGCGCAAGGAGCGCGCGGCAAGCGAGAGTGCGCCGAACCTGAGTGCTCCGGCCCCTGCCGACCAGCCCTCGGAGCAGCGCAAGGGGCTTTCCGCGGCTGTCGGCCGCTTCTGCTGAGTATCTGACGTTCCGCCGGCGGCGCGCCGGCACCTTCCCTGAAATCGATGGCGACCGGTCCCCGGCTGCGGCTCCCGCAGGCGGACGGCTTCGTGTTGCCTGCTCACCTTGAAAAGGACCTGACCATGAGCATGCCGTTCTACAGCCTCTCGCGGGGAGCGATGCTCTCGACCCTGCTCCAGTGGGAGGCCAATCCCGACTACAGCCGCGAGGCGGTGACGTTGCTTGCCGGCGATGGCGGCGAGCGCCGTGTCGAGATCGGCACCATCCTTGCCAATCTGGTGAATGCCGCCGGTGCGACGGCCGAGGCGAGCGCGGATGCCGGCAACACCGGCGACGGCGTTCTCACCATGGAGGCGAGCCCGGTCACGAGCGCGGTGCGCGAGGGCGTCTATGTGGTCGTGTGCATCGATCCGGCCGCCGACGGGGGCACGTTCGACGTGCGGGACCCGGCCGGCAAGTCGGTCGGCACGGCCACGGTGGGTGCGCTCTTCGGCAAGCAGGTGCGCTTCACGATCTCGGATGGGGCGGCGGACTTCGTCGCCGGCGACCGCTTCGAGATCTCGGTGGCGCGGGCGTCGGCTGCAAGCAATGCCGGCAAGGTGGTGGCCTGGGATCCGGAGGCCTCGGACGGGTCGCAGGTGATCTGGGGCATCGCGCTCAACGAGGCGGTGGCACCCGTCGGCGAGGATCTCGTCGGCGGGCTTGTGGGCCTGCGCCGCCTGGCGCTTGTCAAGGAGCGCGGCATTGCCTGGCCCGATGGCGTCAGCGATCGCCAGAAGGCGTTGGCGATCGAGGATCTCGAGGCGCTCGGCGTGGTCGTTCGCACCAGCTGATCCGGACTGTTCCCTTCACATCGATCCATCACGGCGCGTGACGCCGCAACTCAAGGACTTCCGCCATGCCGGACATTCTCTTTCCCTATACGGATGTGGACCTGACCGAGGAGGTCAACCGCATTCCCAACCGCTTCGGGCTGCTCAACGCGCTGAACCTAGCGCCCGTCGACCCGCTGTCCTCGCGCTATGTGCGCCTGGACTTCCGCGACGGCGAACTCGTCGTGCTGGCGGCCAATGAGCCGGGCAGCCCGGGGCAGACCTCGGAGCCCGAGCAGGAGCAGGGCACCATCCTGATGATCCCGCACTTCCCGCATGTGGAGACGATCCGCACCGGGGATCTGGCCAACGGCATCCAGGTGGTGGGCGGTCAGATGCGCTCGCGCGACCTGGAAACGGAGACGGCGCGCCGGCTCAACACGATCCGGGGGCATCATTCCGTGACGCTGGAATACATCCGCATGGGCATGCTGCGCGGGCTCATCAAGGATGGCCGGGGGCGCACGCTCTACGATCTCTTCAACGTCTTCGGGATCACGAAGAAGCAGGTCGACTTCAAGCTCGGCACGCCTGGAACCAATGTCATGGAGAAGTGCCAGGAGGTCTTCGATCAAGTCATGAACAATGTGCGGGGTGAGACGGTCTCGCAGGTGGAAGTGATCGTCTCGTCGGGCTTCTTCGGGCGTCTTATCGCGCACCCCATGGTCGAGAAGCACTGGGAAAAGGAGCAGCACGGCGGCGGCAGCCTGATGAAGCTCGAGCGTGACCGTCTTGGCGGCAACTGGGGGCGGTTGTTCGACTTCGGCAACATCCTGTGGCGCGAGTACAAGGGCTCGTTCCCGGTGCGCGATGCCAGCGGCAACAAGGTGCAGGAGCCGGCGGTGGCGGCCGGGAAGGGCCACGCCTATCCGACAGGCACCATGAACATGTTCAAGACCTTCGCGGGCCCGGCCCATCACATCAACCTGGTCAACCAGGCGCCTGGCGTTGACGACCCGGTCTTCATCTCGACCAAGGTGCTCGACCATGGCGAGGGCGTGGAGATGAAGTCCCAGTCGAACCGGCTTGCTGTGTGCAAGCAGCCGGAGTGCCTGGTCGAAGTCCTGTCCTCGGACTGAGCCGGGGCATGTCGCGACGGCTGGCCGGGCTCCCTGTCGAGCGGGCGTTTGCCCGCTTTGGGGAGCCCGCGCTCTACCTGCCATCGGGGGGCGGTCCGGGGGCGCCGGTCCGGGTCCTGGTCGGCTCGGACGCGGATGAGCCGATTGCCTATGGGCAGGGCCGCCCGCTCGGGCGGATCTCTGCACTTCGGGTCAAAGCGGGCGAGCTCACACCGGGACGGGGTGGGGTCTTCGAACTGTTCGGCGAGCGGTATGTGGTGGCGGGAGACCCCCGGCTTGCCGACCGCTACCGGCTTGTGTGGTTGTGCAAGGTGGATGTCGCATGACGGATGTGAAGCTTGCGCTGGTCGGCAACCTGCAAAAGACGCTGGATGCGGAGAGGTCCGCGGTCGCGAAGGGCATTCGCGGCGGCATGGAGGCGCTCACGGATCTCGGCAAGACGCGGCTGCGCCAGCAGGTGGTGAAGAGCGGTCTTGGCGAGCGGCTGTCGAAGACGTGGCGGACACGGGTCTATCCGCCCGGGCGGGTGCAGACCTTCGAGCCGGCGGGGCTGATCTGGAGCAATGCGCCGCACATCGTGCGGGCGTTCAACGACGGCAAGACGATCCGGCCGAAGGTGAAGTGGGACAAGGCGCGTCTGGCGATTCCGACGGATTTTGTCCCGGCATCCCGTCGACGCGGCGCGCGTCGCAAAAGGATGTCGCTTGAAGAGTTCGTCCGTGAGTTCGGGGACATTCTTCGCCCGATCCCGGCGCCTGGTTCGGGAGGCAGGGTTCTTTATCTCGTGGCGGACAAGGGCTTCCGCAAAAGTCGCGGCAAGCGTGGTGGTTCCAGACGGGTCACGGGACGCAGCCGCATCAAGGATGAGCCTCTGCTGATGTTTGTCGCGGTGAAAAGCGTGCGGCTGCGACCGCGCCTTGATGTCGACAACGTGGAGCGGGCGCTGGCGCGGCTGGCGCCGGAATACATCACCAGCCGGATTGTGGGAGGGCTGTCGGATGGTCAGTGACGGGGTTCTGGATGCCATGCATGCGGCTCTTGCCGGGGTGTCGGGTGCCGCCTCAGTGCCGGAGCTGCGGCGCAACGAGACGCTGGACAGCGCGCTGGAGGAGGTGACCGGTGGTGCGAGCGCCTGGTCGAACTTCGTCGATGGCGATCTTGAGCGCATCGGCGAGGCCATGGGCGGTGACTATGCCTATGAGCTGCGCCAGTCGGCGCTGGTCGAGATCGTGGTGCGGGCGCCGGAGGATGCCGGCCGCCGGGCGGCCCTTGCCGCGATTGTCGATCTTTATCAGGACGCGATCGAGGCGGACCCGACGCTCGCCGGGTCCGTGTCGGTGTGGGAGATCACCGACCTGCAGCGCGACAATCTGGCCGAGACGGGGGTGCCCAACATCAAGGGCGCGACCCTGACGCTCTCGGCCGAGTTCATCGCCGATCGTCCGATCTGATCCGACTGCCCGCTGTGATCCGACTGCCCGGTCTGACTGTCTGATCCGGGCCAACCAACCAGGGACATTGACATGACTTCACGTCGCCGCGCCGCACGGGCGCCAGGTGGTGCGTCCGCGCGCCTGTTTGTCGTTCTGCTCGAGGACCGGGAGGAGCTTGGCTCTCGCGGGCAGGTGATCGGCCTCGCGCTCGATCAGGCGGCCGATCTGGAAACCTCCGGGGCCGCGCGGCGCGCGACGCCCCGGGATCTTGCCATTGCCGGGATCGTGCCCGGCCACTGACCGAAACGGAGTTTTCCATGCCCACTGCAGCCAGCCCGCGCGGCAAGACCGCGAACCTTCTCTTTGGCGATCAGGCAAGCTTTGATGCGCTTGCCGGTGGCGACTACACGCGCACGCCGTTCTATTCGGAAAGCCTGGCCGAAGCGGCGCCCTTCGAGGCCGATCCGCTGCTTGGCCAGCCGCGGGCGAACAACCGCGACCAGACCGCGCCGGCCCCGGGGCTGGCCTCGCTGTCGGGCGATGTGGTGGTGCCGCTCGACGTCAATCACATCCCCCATTGGCTGACGATGCTGCTGGGGGCGCCCGTGTCCGACGGAGCAGGCCCCTACACCCATGTCTTTGCCTCCGGCAAGGAGGTGTTGCCCTATCGCACGATCGAGATCGAGAAGCGCAGCGGGGTGGCCTTCTTCCAGTCGCTTGGCTGTCTTGCGGCCTCGCTCTCCTTCGACTGGACGCGGGCGGGGGGCTTCCGTCAGGCGACGGTCTCGATCATGGGGCGCAACCAGGAGAAGACGGCGGCAAGTGTGGGCGGTGCGCCGGCGGCGGTCCTTCCGCGTGTTCCGCTCTCGGCGGCACAGGGGCTGTTGCGCATCAACGGCGTGCAGGCAGCGCATGTGCTTGGCGGGTCCTTCACCTATGCCAACAACCCGGACGAAGATCAGTCGCTCAACGGTACGCCCTATGCGTCGGGCTTTCTGCTCGACCAGGACGCGACCGCCAGCGGCTCCATGCGGCTGCGCTATGTCGACGAGACCTACTTCGATCTGATGACCGCCGGTGATCCGGTGGCGATGGAGCTGGAGTTTGCAAGTTCGGCCACTTCGAAGGTGGTGTTCGCGCTGCCGGCGGCGCGCTTCGAGCGGGGGGCGTTCGCGCCGATCTCGGGACCGGGCGGGCTGCAGGCGGAGCTGAACTGGCGCGCCGAACAGGGGGAGGCCGCTGCCATGCTGACGGTCACCGTCACGAACGATGTGGAGACCTACGCATGATCCGGCTGGCGAAGATCGACCGCACCATGCGCCCGCGCGAGGTGGCGCCGGGCGTGACGCTCACCATGCGCCCGGCCACCTCGATCGATGTGGAACAGGCGCAAGGGGAGGCGGCGCGGGTGCTGGCGCCGCTCATCACCGCGCCCGAGGCGCTTTCCGAGTTCGGGCTGGAGGACATCGTGCCGGAGACGGGCGAGCTGGAGAGCCTTTTGGGGCTCTCCGCCTATCTGACCTCGGCGCTGCTCATGGAGCGGCTGATCGAGGGCTGGGAGGGCGTTGCGGATGAGGCGGGCGAGGCCCTGCCGCTCGACCGCCGGTCCATCGGAATGTTCCTTCTGCATCCGGGCATGAAGGAGGCGTTCGACCGGGAGGCCTATTCGGCGGTGCGGCTGGAGCACGCCGAGGGAAACGTCTTCGCCGCCTCGGCGACTGGATAGGCCGGGGCGGCGCGAGCTACTGCGAGGGGTGCCGCGAGACCTCTCCCGACATGAAGGACTGCGGCGGGCGCTGCCCGTTCAACGCGGAACGCCCGCACACGGGCGAGGGCGGGGAGGTGCTGCGCGCCGCCTCCGGGGCCGGGTGCTGGCAGCGCGATCCCTACAGCGGACGGATCACGGGACTGTCGGCGGTGGAGCTGCGCCAGCGGCTTGCCGGCGACGGTGATCCGCATCTTCTCGCCAGCTGTCTTGCCTCGATCGAGGCGGGAGTGCTTGGCGGGCTGGCCGCAAGCGGCGGAGACGAGACATGAGCAGACGCAATCAGGTCGGCATTCGCCTTGTGGCGCTCGATGGCAAGACGGTCGAGCGGGAGCTGAAGAAGTTCGGCGCGGAAGGACAGGCGGCACTTGGCCGGATCCAGAAGGCGAGCAAGCCGGCGCGGGCGGGGCTGCGGGCCGTCGATGCGAGTGTCGGCGATCTGAAGACCCGCATGAGCGGGCTGGCAAGCTCCGCCGGGCCGGTGGGCACGGCGCTGATGGCGCTCGGCCCGGCCGGCACGACGGCGGCGGTGGGGATTGGCGCGCTGGCGCTCGCCTTCACCAAGGCGTTGTCGGTCTCGCGCGATGCGGTGCGGGAGTTCGACGCCCTGTCGAAGCGGGCCCGCACGCTGGGGCTCTCGAGCGATCTCTTCCAGTCGCTGCAACTGGCGGCGGATGAACAGGGGATTGCGCAGGCCTCGCTCAATGTGGCGCTGCAGACGTTCGTGACCCGGGCGGGCGAGGCGGCGAATGCGACCGGCACGCTGTACTCCCGGCTGAAACAGACCAACCCGGCGCTGCTGGAGCAGTTCCAGGCGGCAAGCTCGGGCGAGGAGCGGCTTCGCCTGCTGGCGGCGGCGGTGAAGGATCTGGACAGTGCGGAGGAGCGTGCCGCGCTGACGGCGGCGGCCTTCGGTCAGCGCAATGTGGACATGGTGCGCATCCTTGCCGACACGAACGAGAGCTTCGACGATCTGATCGCGCGGGCGAAGAGCCTTGGCGTGGTGGTGGAGGAGCGGGTTCTTGAAAACGCGGAGGAGATGGAAAACCGCTTCGGCATCGCGGCGCGGGTGATCGACATCAACCTGAAACAGGCCTTCGTCGATCTGGCGCCGCTGCTGATCTCGACGCTGGAATGGTTCGGCAAGCTGGCGCAGAGCGCGCGGGAGCTGTCGGATGCGTTCCGCGACATCGAGGACCGCTCGAGCGCGACGATCGCGGGCAGCATCGATGCGCTGCAGGCCGGCTACGACCAGGCGCGGTTTTATCTTGAGGACCTGCGCGCGAAACAAGCCGGGGCGGTGAATGATCTGGCCAGGGCGGCCTTTGACGATGCGATCCGCGCGGCGGAAGCCGAGCTTGCGACCTGGGGCGAGAAGCTCAAGCGTTCGCGCAAGGAGCTCGAGCAGCGCGACGAGACAAAGCCTGGAAGCGGTGGCGGCGGGACGGACCCGCTGGACCCGGCTGCCGTGAAGCGGGCCGAAGCCATTCGCAAGTCGATCCTGACGATCGAGGAAAAGCGGGCGGCGGCGCTGGCCGAGATTGCCGCGCTTGAGGAAAAGGGCCTGTTGACGAGCGAGCAGGCAAGCCTTGCCCGGATCAAGGCCGAGCGCGACTTCCAGGCATTGGCGAAGAAGGCGACCAGCACCTCCCGGGACCGTGAGTCGGAGGCCATGTTGCGCGAGGTGACGCGGCTGATCGAGGCGGCGCGCACGCCGGCCGAGGACCTGGCCGCGCGGCTGGAGCGGATCGCGGAGCTTGAGAAGAGCGGCACCTTCGACAAGGCCGCGCCGGGGCGTGGGACGGAGGCGGCGGAACAGGCGCGCGTCATCGCCATGCGGGATTATCTCTCCGCGGCCGAAGACACGGAAGCGGCCCTGCGGACCATCAAGGAGATTGCCCAAAACGGGGCAGGGGCGAACCAATTGGCCGCGCAGATCACGCTGGCCGAGCGGGCGGGCAAGGGCTTTGCCGAGACCATGGAGCGGGCCGGCGAGGGGATCGCCGACAGCCTGACCGACGCGATCTTCGAGGCGAAGAACCTGGGCGATGCGCTTCAAGGGCTGGCACGCCAGATCGCGCGGGACTTCGTCAGCAGCCAGTTCCGCTCGATGCTGACGGGCGGCGGTGGCGGCGGGATCTTCGGCGCGCTCGGCTCGCTCGTCGGCGGGCTGTTTGGCGGTGGGGGCGGCGGTGCGCCGCTCAACCTGATGGCCTCCGTTCTCCACGACGGCGGCAAGGTCGGTGGGCCGGGCGCGACCCGCACGGTTCCTGCGGCGATCTTTGCCGGTGCTCCCCGCTTCCACGGTGGCGGCGGGCTGGCGCCGGGCGAGCGTGCCGTGATCGGGCTCGAGGACGAGTACATGATGACGCTGGCCATGCAGGGCAACCTCGTGAACACGCTGCGGGCGCTTGGCGCCCTGGGCGCGGCTCGCTCGAGCGCGCCAAGTACAGCGCCGGTCATCAACATCGTCACCCCGCCGGGCACCACGGCCGAGACACGGGAAAGTCGCACGGGCGGCGGCGCGCCGCAGATCGACGTGCTGATCAAGCCGCTCGAGCGGGCGCTGGCGACCAGCGTCCGGGAGGGCGGGCCGCTGCAAGGCGCCATCGGCAAGACCTTCGGCCTCAACAGAGCCAAGGGGCTGGCATGAGGGGGATCACATGAGCCTTCCCGACTGGCCGGCGGGCGTTCCGAGCGCGCCGCAACGCGGTTCGTTCCGGATCTCCCGGCCGTTCAACAAGCCGGTGTCGAGCGAGTTCGAGGCGGGCAACACCCGCGACCGGCCGCGCGGCACGCTGCAATACCGGATGCTCGCCATGGAACTGCGCATGAGCGCGGTGGAGTTCGCAGCTTTCGACGCCTTCGTCTCCGACGATCTCGCGAAAGGAACAAAGCGCTTCACCATGCCGGTGTGGGACGGGGCGGGGATGGTGACCCGCACCGTGAAACTTGCGGGTGAGGACCGGTTCACGACCCGGCAACAGGGCCGGGCGGTGATGGTGGGGTTCACGCTGGAGGTGGAGCTGTGACCGACATTCGTACGCAGACGATCCGGCGCACGCAGGCGATCCGGGAGGCCTATGCCTCGACCACGAGCGACGTGATGCTGGGAACGGTGGAGCTGCGGCACCCGGCGTTCCTCGAGGACGGGGAGCCGGTCGCGCTGCGCTTCGTGGGGGACGGCGTCAATCATGATCTCCTGCTCGAGGCGGAGGCGCCGGTGAATGCGGGCGAGGTGGCGACCTTCATCGCCATGCCCTTCGGGTTCACGCCGCCCTCGAGCGAGGAGGGGCAGGTGCCGTCGGTGTCGTTCTGGATCGACAATGTGTCCTCGCATGTGCATCGCCACCTGCAAGCGGCGGTGCGGGTGCGGGCGCCGATCCTCGTCACCTGGCGCGAGTACATCGCCGGGCTTGCCGGTCCGCAACAGCGGATCGACGGGATCGAACTGGCGAACGTCAAGGTCAGCGCGACCCGGGCGACCGCCTCGGCACGGCTCAACGACTGGCCCGACCGGCTGTTCCCGGGGCGGATCTACACCCGCGACGCGTTCCCGACCCTGTCGTGAGCCACCTTGATCCGGGGCAACTCGCCGCGCTTCAGGCGCTGGTGGGCGCGCCCTATGACGCACGCGACCGGCGGCCCGGCTTCCACTGCTGGGGCCTGTTCCGGGAGGTGCAGCGAATCCTCTTCGAGGTCGATCTGCCGGAGGTCGACATTGCCGAGATGAGCGTGCGGGCTCAGGCCCGGGCCTTCACCACCGCCCCCGAGCGGCGGCGCTGGCAGCGCAGTGCCGCGCCCCGTCATGGCTGCGCCGTGCTGCTGGGGCGGCGCGACGTGCCGATCCACATCGGCTGTTACCTGGAGCTGGGGCCGCTGCCCTGCGACCGGGGCGTGATCCACGCCGCCCGGCCGGCGGTCAGCTTCGACAGCCTCGCACATCTGGAGTTTGCAGGATGGCGCATGATTGCCTGTCTCGAGAGAGCCTGTCCGGAACGGACATGAAGCCCGTTCCCACTGCTCTTGTTCCGACGCCCCTCGTCCCCACGCCTCTCGTACCTGGTGCCCTGCCGGTGTGGCCGGGCGCGACGGTTGGCGAACTGGTCGAACGGTATGGCCCGCCGGCCTCGGTCGCCTTCATCGTCGAGCTCAACGGCGTGCCGGTGCTGCGCGCCGACTGGGGCCGCGTGCCGGCGCCTTGCGACCAGGTGGCGGTGATCGTGCTGCCGCGCGGCGGTGACGACGGCAAGTCGGTGCTGGGGCTGGTGGCCATGATCGCCCTGGCCGCATTCGCGCCCTGGGCGGGCGGGGCGCTTGCCGGGGCACTCGGGTTTGGCGGCAATGCGCTGGTGGCGGGTGCCATCGGCAGTGCGATCCTTGCCGGCGGTGGCATCCTGATCAACACGCTGCTGGCGCCGCCGCCGGCGGCAACAGCGGCGGACCAGCTGCAGGCCTCGCCGACCTATACGGCGTCGGCCTCCGGCAACCAGGCGCGGCTGTTCGCCCCGATCCCGGTGCAATACGGCGAGCACGTGATGGTGCCGGACTATGTGTCCGACCCGTATCAGGAGTTCTCCGGCAATGACCAGTATCTGCACCTGCTGTTCGGGCGGGGGCTGGGACGCGCGCAGGTCTCGCAGGTGCGCATTGGCGAGACCGTGGTGTGGACCGACGTTGGCGGCTATACGGGCGCGATCGAGGATCTGGAAATCGCCTTTTACGACCCCGGCGAACAGGTCGAGCTGTTCCCCGTGCAGGTGGAGACCTCGGGCGAGGTGGGATCGCAGGTGCTGGCGGATGTCGCGTGGGTTGGCCCGTTTGCCGCCGTTCCCGCTGGCGAGACCGCACGGCGGTTGGCCGTCGATGTGGTGCTGCCCGAAGGCTGCTACCGGCTGAACGACGACGGTTCGCAGGCGAGTGCCACCGTGCATCTGCGCTTCGAATACCGGGGGATCGACGGGCTGGGCGTGCCGGTGGGCGATGGCAGCTGGGCGGCGCTGGCCGACGAGACGATCACGCTGACGACGGCCACGCCCCAGCGCTTCACCTATGCGCTCGACGTGGCGCCGGGGCGCTATGAGGTGCGGGCGCAGCGGCTCAATGCGTGGTCGGCGGATGACCGGATCTTCGACCGGTCGGAATGGGCGGGCCTGCGGGCCTATCTGGACGGGCCGCAGGTGTTCGACGATCTCTCGACCATGGCGGTGAGGGTGCGGGCGAACGAGCAACTGACCTCGCAATCCTCACGCGCCTTCTCGCTCGTGCAGACGCGCATCCTGCCAGTGTGGACGGGGGAGAGCTGGGAGGAGCAGCCGACGCGCTCGATCGCCTGGGCGGCGGTCGATATTGCCCGCAACGCGGTCTATGGCGCCGGGCTTGCCGATGCGCGGATCGATCTGGCGAATTTTGCCGCCTATGACGCGCTTTGGTCGGCACGGGGCGATCACTTTGACGGCGTGTTCGACACGCGCACCACGCGCTTTGAGGCCATCAACACGGTGCTGGGGGCGGGGCGGGCGAGCGTCCAGTTCATCGGCGACCGGGTGAGCCTGGTGCGCGACGAGCCCCGGAGCATGGCGGCACAGGTGTTCACCGACCGCAACATCCTGCGCGGCTCGCTGGAGGTGGAATACGCGCTGCAGCGCTCGGATGCGGCGGATGACGTGATCGTCGAATACATGGACCGCACCACCTGGAAGACGGCGGAGGTGCGCTGCACGATCGCGCAATCCACCTCGCAAGCCCCCGCCCGGGTGCGGCTGATCGGCCCGACCGACCGGGACCACGCCTGGCGGGAGGGCGTGTTCCTTGCCGCCGACAACTTCTTCCGCCGGGTGAAAGCCACGTTCCGAACCGAACTCGAAGGCCGCTTGCTGAAGCGCGGCGACCTGGTGCTGGTGCAATCGGAAATGCCCCAGACATGGGGCGAGGCGGGCACGGTGCTTGCCCATGCCGGTGAGACGCTCACCCTCTCACATGAGCCGTCGAGCGACCCGCAAAACACCTATTTGCGCCTTCGGCGCCGCGATGGCGGCGAATGGGGGCCCTGCAAGATCACATGGGAGCCGGGCAGCGGGACCTCCGCCGGCATCGTCGTCACGCTGGATGCGGAGGACCGTGCGGCGGCGGAAGCCGAGCAAGGATTGCTCGAGCACCATCTGGAGGACACCGGCGACGAGGCGCCGACCTGGCTTGCGGGCGAGGGGGTCGACCAGGTGTTCCGGGGCATTCTGGTCGGCATGGTGCCGGAGGGGACGGGCGCGCAGATCGAGCTTGTCATCGACGATCCGGCGGTGCATGTGGCCGATCAGGGATTGAGCGTGCCAGACGCGCCGGGGCCCGGCCATCTGCCGCCGTCGCTGGGTGCCCCGGTGATCGAGGCGATGTCCGTCCACCGGGAAATCAGCGTGACGGAATCGCTGCTGACCGTCTCCGCCCGCCATCCTTCGGGTGCCGTCTCCTTCCGGGCGCAGGTCTCCTACGACGGGGAGACCTGGACACCGGTCTATGAGGGATCGTTGCCGGCGTTTTCCGCGTCCGTGCGGCGCGAGGCGCTGTACGTGCGCATGCAGGCCGTTGGCGAGCTGCCCGGCCCCTGGCGCGTGGAGCTGGTGGCCGCGGCCCCGGAGGAGGTGCGCATTCCGCCCTCGGCCGAGCTCGATGCGAGCGGGCTGGTGGATGCCGCCGGCGAGCGGGCCCGCTCCGCCACCGAAATCTTCGACAGTGCCGATACCTCGCTGCTCGAGCAGATCAACCGTATTGCGACCGAGACGACGGAAGGCGCGGACCGGGCCGACCGGCTTGTGCGTGTCGGTGACGGCGGCCGGGCGGCCTATACCCAGGCTGTGCGGTTAACTATCGATGAAACCGAGGCGCGGGCCGCCGCGCTCGAAACCCTCGAAGCCGAGCTAACCGGGGAGATCGACAGCAAGGCGTCGGTCACCGATGTGAATGAGGCGGTCGCCGGCGAGGCGGCGGCGCGGGCAAGCGCGATCACACAGGTGCAGGCGACGTTGAACGGCTTTTTCGCCGGTGGGTTCATTCGCTTCTCGGCGAACGCCGGCACGCTGCCATCGGGCGTGGTCGCCGAATTCCTGTTGCAGCTCAACGCGGGCACTGAAGGAACGCCGGACTGGAAAACCTCCGGCCTGGCACTGCAGATCCTCAGCGATCTCAGCTCGCGCCTGGCAATCAATGTCGACCAATTGGTTGTCGACGACGGCAGCGGCAACACCGTTCCCGTGTTCATCATCGACGATGGCCGGGTCACCATCAACAACCTCGTGTTCCTCAATGCCATCGGCGGGCGCATCCGCTCGGCCAACGGATCGATGGATACCAACTATGACGCGGGCTACATCCGGATCGTGAGTGGATCATGACCAAGCTGACCTCATACATCGGCGACGACGGTCGCGTCGCGATCTACACGGGCGACAAGTCCGAGGCCATCGAAGCGGACCCGCACGCGGATATCGGTCGTGTGCTGTTTCATTCGGCGCTGCCGTATGTGACCACCCGCGAGGTGATCGAGGGCACGCTCACGCTCGAGGCGGGCGGCTACGATGCCGTTGCCAAGCGGGTCTACAACATCCACGCGCACGGGTACGATTTCACGCCGTTCATCCTGGGGGCCGCACTCAACCTGAGGGCGCGCACGACGGACGGATGGACGCCGTCGTTCAACACGGCGACGGCATTCACGACCGGGACCGTGCCCATGAGCGGCACGGTGCAACTGGGCAGCGACATCGTTGCGCCCTACGGCGGCTGGTATCTGGGCAAGAACCTGCAGGTGGGTGTGAACGACACCCATGTGACGATCACGGATGTTCAGCCCGAGCTTTTCACCTCGCCCGACTATGCGCCGTTGACGTCGTTCACCTACGATCTCGACTACCGCGTCGTCCTCACGAACTTCCCGCTGCCGGTGTGACGCCATGCCGATCGATCCCGACGACGTCTTCTTCCTGTCCGCTACCGAATTCTGGTTTCAAAGCGGACTGGTGACCCACAACACCAGCCACATCCGGCTTGGCACCGGGGTGACGCCGATCCCGACGTATTTCGGGACGACGATCACCGTCGATCCCTATTTCCCGCAGGCGGCCTATCCGATCTGGGGGCTCGATGGGCTCGGGTGGACCCGGTACTCAACGCCGGTCATGGACCGCACGTCCCTCGACACACGGGTTTATGGCAGCGGCACGCCCTCGCCGGGTGGCGAGGTGCGGCTCGATGCCGGTCGACTGCAGATGTGGGCCGATGACGGCACGCCGACCTTCGATAGCGAGGACAGCCGGCAATATCTGACCGACGTCTACACCGGATCGATCACCATTCCCGAGGTCAACGGCGGGTCTGGCGGGGCCGGTGGTACGCGCCTGTGGGACGTCTCCGGCGGGCCCGTGCGGGCTGGCAGCACGTTTGCCCAGGGCATGGTGCGGCTGGACTCCGAGATCTGGGATCGCGATTGGATGGCCATCGGCGGCACGCTGGCAACGGTGCATCGCGTGCCCCGGTTCTACGGTGTGTGGTTTCCCGGGCAGCCGGCGCGCTGGGGCGCGGTGGCAACGCAACTGCAGCTCCTGACGCCGGTGTTCGACGGGGGCGAGCTGAAGATCCGCGAGGATTACAAGGTCGCGGGACAACAGTTCGGATTGCAGTTCAAAATCCCGACCTTGACTTTCGATTTCGTGCTCGCCATCGGCGGATTCAACTGACCGCCCCCCACAACCCGCTTTTAGCTCCGCCGCCCGGTGCTCCGAGGCGGCTTTTTTGTGAAAGAAAGGAACTGACGACATGTCTACACCTGCGGAAATCCTGTCGAAGCTGAATGCCATTCTCGAGAGCATGGCGAACACCGTGAACGCCGTCGGCCCGACGCGGCTGCTGACCCTCGACCGCGCCACCCGCGCAAACGCGGCGCTCGTCTATCTGCGCGAGGGCGGACATGAGCGGTTCCGCTGGGGCCTGGCTCCCGAGGACAAGGACTTCGTGATCCAGTACAGCCCGGACGGCACGCCGTTCACCTATGACGACCGGCTGCGCATCGACAGCGAGACGGGCAAGGTAACGGTCAAGGGGCTCAGCCTTGACGGGGCGGATTTCGCGAACACCCGTCTGACCGGCCAGACACGCTTTGCCGACGGCAGTGCCGCGGCGCCGGCGGTCACCCGCGAGGGGGACTCCAACACGGGCTTTTTCTTCCCGGAGACTGATCAGATTGCGGCGGCGGTCGCCGGTTCGGAGCTGGCGCGGTTTACGCCGACCGGATTGGCGATCGGCAAAGACACGGCATCGTATCCGTTGGATGTGGGAGGCGCCGGCCGGGTCGAGGTCTTGAATATTGTCGGCACCGCGCCGGTGATCAACTTCTCCGATACGGACAACGCCGTCACCGGGCAGATCGGCTCCGGGACCTCCGATTTCAACATCACCTCGAACGTCTCTATCGACATTCGTCCGAACAACGTGCGTGCCGGGTTTATCTCAAACTCGGGCTGGCAGTTTTTTGCAAACGAGACGGAGGTGGCTCGGTTCACGTCGGCAGGTCTGGCGATTGGCACGAGCAGCGCTGTTGCGCCATTGGATGTGCGGGGTGGTATAGCGGTTTCCCCGGTCGGGCAGTCTACATGGTCCCCGCCGACCGATTTCATCAATCTCCTGTCTGGCGACAACACGAGCAACAATTCCGTGCCGCTGTTGGCGCTGATGTCTGATCGCGCAGACCAGTACGCGACGATCAACTGTCGGAGGTACGGCGCATCCAGTCAGATTGGCCTCGGATTTTCGGTCTCCAACGGTTCCGGCCCCTATGAGGCGATGGTGCTCAGCAACACCGGGCGATTGGGCCTCGGTCTCGATACACCATTGACCGCGCTGCACATGCGGCAGACAGCTCCGATCATGCGGATGGATTCTGTCGGCGGCGTTTATGGTTACAACCTCAAGGCCAATGTCAGCGATGCGAATGATTACGGGTTCGTCATCGAGGACCTCGCCGGAACAGACCTCTATCTGATCCGGGCAGGCGGCGCCGGCGTCGGGTATCACCAGTGGCTCATTGACGGTGTCGAGGCGATGCGCATCGACAGTGCCGGGCGTGTTGGCATCGGGACGTCGGTTCCCAACACTGATCTACACATCAGCAGTGCCTATCCAGCAATCAGATTGCAGGACACCGACGCGGCGTACTCGCAGATCCATGCAAACGGCAGCATTCTGGCGCTGCAGGCTGACCCTCTGAATACCGCGGCCAATTCTCGCATTCAGTTTGAGGTCGACAATGTTGAGTGCGTGCGTATCGACAGTTTCGGCAATCTCCTCATCGGCACCACCACGTCCGGAGCCTCAAAGCTGGTCGTCAACGACGACAGTGTGCAGGTGACCACCCCGAAAACCCCGGCAAGTGCCACCGACACAGGCGAAACCGGCCAGATCGCTTGGGATGATGAGCACATTTATGTGTGCACCGCGCCCGACACCTGGAAGCGCGCCGCGCTCACGACCTGGTGAGGAGACCACTCATGAGCACGACCTACACATGGAGTTTTCCGCAATTCTGCACGCGTCCGAACGTTGGCGAACTGGCCGACGTGGTGTGTGTGGTGCATTGGCGGCTCAAGGGCAGCGACGGCACGCATGAGGCGGAGGTCTATGGCAGCACCACGCTGCCGGAGCCGGACCCCGACAATTTCCGAGATTTCGAGACGCTGAGCGAGGCGGAGGTGATCGCCTGGATCACGCCGCTGCTCGACGTGCCAGCGCTGGAGGGGCGGCTGACCAGGCTGCTGGAGGAGAAGAAAGATCCGCCCGTCGTGACGCGGGCCGCGCCCTGGGTTTGACTGTGGGCGTGAGTGAGGCATGACGCAAATAGCACGGCCACCCCGAAGGGTGGCCGTGCAAGCCCGGGTAAGGGCACCCAAATCCCCGCGTGTGCGGGGAACTTATCCGCTGGTGTACCACAGACGGATCATCCCCGCGTATGCGGGGAGCACGTGCGGTTCGTCTGCAACACAATCGAGGCGTCCGGATCATCCCCACGTATGCGGGGAACACTCCTCGCCGGTCTGTGCATCAGACGCTGCCAGCGGATCATCCCCGCGTGTGCGGGGAACACGGCAACGCCGACCCGCTCGCCCAGACGTTCATCGGATCATCCCCACGTATGCGGGGAACACCAGCCTTCGGGAAGCACCACGTCCACCGCCAGCGGATCATCCCCGCGTATGCGGGGAACACCCTTGCTGAAAGTGCCTGCGGGAATTGAACATTTTTTCCGCTGAACATTCCACCTGAAATTTCGCCTGCTTTTTCACCCCGCCGCCCCGGCATCCGGAGGCGGCTTTTTTGTGCCCGAACACTGGAGACCACATGCGGCTTTCCTGCGACTGGCGCCGCGTGCTGCGGCGCGCCTGGTCCGTGCGCCTGATGGCGCTCGCGATCCTGCTGACCGCTGCCGAGGTGGGCGTGCCCTACCTCGGCGACCTGTTGCCGGCGCGGCTCATGTCCGCGCTGGCAGGCCTGTCCGCCGGCGGCGCGTTCGTCGCCCGGCTCATCGCACAGAAGGAATTTGAAGATGAGAACGAGACTTAAAATCGCGGGGGCACTGTCCGCGCTCGGCATCGCTGCAGCCGGGCTGATCGGCGGGTTCGAGGGGCTGCGCACGACGGCCTATCTGGATCCGGTCGGCATCCCGACCGTCTGCTACGGCGAGACGCGGGGCGTGGAGATGGGCGACCGCCACACGGCCGAGGAATGCCGGGCCATGCTTGGCGATGCGCTGGTCGAGTTCGAGCAGGACATGCGCGCCTGCCTGGATCATCCCGACGAGATTCCCGACGGGCCGTACACGGCGTTTCTGTCGCTTGCCTACAACATCGGCGCTGGCGCGTTCTGCCGCTCGACGCTGGTGCGGCTCGCGAATGCCGGCGATCTGCGCGGGGCGTGCAACCAGCTCCCGCGGTGGAACAGGGCAGGGGGGCGGGTGCTGCAGGGGCTCGTGAACCGCCGCGCCAAGGAACGCGAGATCTGCCTGGCCGGGCTCGACGGCCCCGTGACCGTGCCGGGCGAGGCGACAGCACCTGCGCCCCGGACGGAACCGCCGGCCGTCACGCCCGATGCGGCTGTGGACACCGATCAGGGGGGCTTGCCGCTGGCATGGCTGGGCGTCGCCGGAATGGCGCTCCTGGTGCTGGCGCTTGTGGTGCTGCTGGTGCGGAGAATGCTCCGGTGATCGGCGCGGCTCTGACCCTCATCAAGGGATTGTTCGGCGGGCTGGCCTCCAGCTCTGCCGGGCGCATCGTGATCGTGGTGGCGGCGGCCGCGACGATCGGGGCCGGGGCGCTGTGGCTGTACGGCGAACGGCAGTACCAGCGCGGCGCGGAGCAGGGCGCGGCGGCCGCGTTGGAACAGGCATGGCGAGAGACGGAGGCGGCAATCAATGAGCTGGCATCACAGGCTGACAGGGCTCGCGTTCTGCGGCGCGCTTGCCTTGAGCATGGGCGCGTGTGGAGCAACGCAGACAACCAGTGCAATGCGCGATGACCTCAGGGCCTCGGCCCGGGGCATCATCGGCGTGTCGCTGGTCGGCGCGCGGGGACTGACGGCGGACGACCAGGACAAGATCGACGACACCGTGGCCGGACTGTGCGGCGCGCGCGTGTGGACGCGCTCGGAGTGTGCCCGGCATGACGCGGCGGGGAGTGCGGGCCAATGACGCTCACCACCGATACGGTTCTTTTCTTCGTCACAGTGAGTGGCGCCCTGGCTGGCCTCTGGTGGCGAGTGGAGGCGAGGATTCGCGCAGCCGAGCGCCGGGCGGAGGCTGTTGAACGGGCCTTGAACAGCTACAAGCTCGAGGTTGAACAGCGGTTTGCCCAGCGTGGCGCGCTCAAGGACACCGAAGCCCGTCTGATCAAAGAAATTGACGGCCTCAGGGATGACCTGAAGGGAGTGGCTCGTGCGCTCAATGACCTGCCAGCCCAGATGGTCGCCGCAATCCAACATGTGGGTAATCTTTAAGATGTTGTTTGTAGCTCATGATGCAGTCCAAATATGTAATGACATAAATTTGGGACACTGATAAATTAGGAGCCAATGGTTACAAAATATCGGAATGAAAGTCTCGGCTTATCTACGTAGAAAACGCAATTCATGTTTAAGGAGGTTAGATTTGCCTAAGGTTTCTATCTTTGGAAGCTGTGTTACTCGCGATGCGTTCCAATATATGGATGGTTTTGAGATTGATGTTTATATCGCCCGTACTTCTTTGGCGAGTGTATACTCGCCGGAATGGAGCCCTAGCCTTGAGAACAGGGAATTACTGATCGAAGGTAAAGGAGTCTTTGAGAATCGTATGTTGAACTATGATGTAAAAAAAATTTCTAAGGACATTATCAAAGCGAAAAATGGTCAAGCGATTATAGTAGACTTCATCGATGAAAGATTTGATCTTCTTAAGAATGGAGAGTCATATATTACTAGATCGAATCTATTAATCAGTTCAAATTTGGCTCGGGAGTTCGAAGGCGCAACGCTATTGAGGCGGCGTGAACATGAGGCAATTGATATATGGAAAATCGGTGCCGCGAAGTTTTTGGAAAGTTTAGATAAATCAAAAATAATTTTGCATTGCGCTAGATGGGCCGATCAATATTTTGACCATGATATTGGGGATTTGAAGAAATTTGATGATAAAACACGTAAATATATTGATGAGAATAATAAAATGTTGGAATCATACTATGATTTTGTTAAGAAAAATCATAATTCTGTTGCGCTGGTGATTCCGAGGGAAGATCTAATCTATTCTGACTATGCTCACAGGTGGGGGCGAGATTTTTTTCATTTCTCTAAGGAATATTATTTCGACATTTCCCAAAAATTTAAATATTTTCTGAAATAAAATTTTTTAAATTTTCTTACTGGTGAATTTATGAAATACAAGCCCTTAACGAAGCGGCTCCATAGTGTGATTTTACTGTTACGTTATATCCATTTTGACGGAGATGCTGTTGATTGGTTTAGCCGATATGGCCGGTGCTGTTGACGCGGAACTCACGGGCGAGCAGCCGGATGTCCATGCCGCCATACTCGGCCTACAACTTATCGATTTTTGCATTCCTGACACTGTTCTTGCGGCACAGATCCGAGGCAATAGAATCCGGTTCATGCTCTTTCAATACCCCAATGACCTGCTTTTCATAAAATCGGTTTCACTTTAATCACTGGTCCACTTAATGGGCCAGAGTATACCTCAGCCAGGGTCAAGTCAGTGGAGCAATGCCATAAACTGGCTCGCAAAAAATTCTCCATCTCAGCTCATCACCAGGAAGCTTCACCGATACAGTATTAATATCTGCTTTTTCCAAAAAGCCGTGCCCACATATGCTGTGCATATGACGACTGGTATCGTGATGTCTGAGATTCCTCGGCCTACCTGCATCGAATTCAACTACAATTCGAAATTCTGAGAATGGATGGGTAAGATGCACCCGATAGTTCTCTATCTGTACGTCAACGTCTTCGCCAAAATGAAGCAGTAAACTCGATTTCAATTCCTTTGCGTCGTGGATTTCAATTCGGTCGATGAAATTCAGGTCCATTTCATAAACTGATCCAATTACATCCCTGTAAATGGTCGCACTTGAATACGCATCATGGTGGCCAGAAATCTTAAACAAACCGCTATCTAGATGGCCATCCAGAAAAGCAGTGTGCGGTATAATGCTGTATTCCGTGTTCTCTATAAATACTGTATTATGTGCGAGTGGAGATCTAAGGTATTTTGGGATTTGTTCTTCGTATTGATGTGAGTAGAAGCTGGGATCGATAATCCATTCGACCCCATCAAAGAAAAGAGTGAAGTTTAAGTTGTCACAATGTTTGTGTGTCTCCGATAGGGAGGTCGCAAAAAGAGATAGCATGTAAGATTTATTGTGACCATTTCCTTTTACTATGGCATAACCTGCTTCCTTCAGCAAAGAAAAGGATGGGCGGTTGTACGGGCGTGCGGCTTCCTTTTGTCGGTCGTAGTTTGGAGGTAGCCGGAAAGTATCTCCTTGCGAGGGAAAGCGGCCATTGGGATATCGGAAAAAATTCGAAAACTGCCTCAACTCATGGCTTATTCTGTCAAAATCCGATGGTGTGTTGCTCAGCAAACTAAGTTCGCCAGCAAATTCAACGATACGCTGAATTCCGTGATGATAACCAATGGAATTTTCAACGAAAACAGCAAAGCCATTGTCACGAACAATTAACTCGTCAAATTGCTCCTTGAGCCTCGAAAGTGCTAGGTTCGCCCAATATTTCGCGCATGGCCACTCTGAGAAGTACAGGGCGGAAGTCAGAAGCGCAATGTCCTGAAACCACGCATGATTGTGGTGCCTGTATTTTTGGTGGCTTGCGTAGAACGCGTCAGAACTTAGTAGTTGCGCATGACGAAATATACTCTCAACCAGGCGATGCATGAATCTTGTATCAAATTTAAGCTCCATTCCGAAGTAATGCATGCAGATCAGAGCCAAGCATCTCTCGGCGGTTCCATGATCATACCAAGCGTATTTTATTTCATCTGTATGAGAAAAATAATTTTTCTCAAGCCAATGCTCAATAAAGCTTCGCGCTGCAAATATGGATCTAAGTTCGCGTGTTTTTTTATAGTGAAGCATTAAAAATATTGAGGGGTGGACCGAGTGCCAAGAGAATTTGTAAGTATTATTTTCTTCAATTTGTTTTGGTATAGATGCGCTAAAGGACCAGTCAAGAAGTTGATGGCCATAAAGGGGGCATTTCCCTTCTTCCAAAAATTGGGAAGCGAGGTTTTCATAGTCGAGAAAGCACTTCTCCTGATAGCTCAAAACTATCCTCAAGAGAGTGTGATGAGGTGAAATTAATTCAGGCAAAAAATCATCTTCGAAAGGGGATTTTTCGGACCATAGAACGAGTTGTTCGATATCTAAGTATGCAGAGCCGGAATGGGTGCCTTTGATATAGAGGCGAATATCGGAGATATCACTTGGCTGCTGAGCGACCCAGGCATTGCTCCATAGCCATGCTAAATCGCCTTGGTTTGAGTAGAAGTCAAAATAGATCTCTTGTGGCGGATTTATTGATTTAATATGTCGGAACTCTCCGTTTGAAGTGTATCCAATCGCTATATATTTGATCTCTCCCCAGTTACGTAACCGGAGACGAGCGCCCATACCTGTATGACTACGAGGACATTCTAGATTGAGACGAAACTGAAAGACGTCTCCCGAGCCTGAAAATGAAATGTTTGAGCTTTCAGATCCCCGTTCAATGTCCCCGTCACAGACAATTGTTCCATCAGATGCGTTTGAGATCTGAGTGTGGTCAAAGTACTCTGCTGCAATAACGTTACGGTCTTTAAGTTCAAGCATTCGTGATTTTCCGCTGTTTGACAGGTTCGCCGCAGATTAGTTTTACCTCGGCGTCGATTATGCGTTTGGTCGAGCTTTGATGTGCGACGCGTTCAGATGCTGCTCGAGACATTGCGATGAATTTCTTCGGGTCTCGTACAAGGTCGAGGATTGCAGCGGCGAGGGTGTCTGAGTCCTCCGGCGGCGCAAGATAGCCGCAGGTTTCATCAACGAATTCAGGGACGGCAGCCACTCGCGTTGTGATCGGCACGAGGCCGGAACTCATCGCTTCATCTCGAGATACGCCCTGCGAGTCCATGCGCGTTGGCGTTAACAACACACCGTTGGACCGGTGGTAGGCGGCTATCTCACTATGAGAAAGGAACCCCTTCCTGATTTCAACATTCGGATATTTTTCCAAGGGTGCAAGCGTTTCGTCAAATAGCGGCCCATCACCTATCATGGTAAATTTTAGGTCCTTGAACTCCTCGCTTTTGGACAGTGCTACGATTGCTTCGACCGAGAGATCGTTCGCATATTTTGCGGAAGCGTATGGTCGTATCGATAGAATATTCTTTCTATCATCTTCGTGTTTTTCTTTGTATGCGAACATTTCTGTGTCAATTGGGTTATGGATTATCGAATACTGCCAATTATCGAGGTCGCATTCATAATCTTCCATAACTTCATTGTAGAAGTATGTTGAGACAAAAACAAAGTGCACGTTAGAATTCTTCTTAAGGAATATTTCTCGCCAAAACTCGCGCAATAGCACAGTGCGTGCTTTCGCGACATCTTTCTGCGCTTCGTTCTGATAGTTAAATTCGCGGCGCCACCAAGGCTGTATCTCTGACCCGTGGATCCACACGATCACGCGGCTATGCCGCGTGTGAGGTTCAATCGAAGACCACATGTCCTGGTCGAGAAAATGAACCAAGATATTGTCGTAATGTTGTTCAGAGAGGGTGCGCGAAAGCTGTTCATTCGATCCGCGCGTATAGTCAATGTTCTCATATTCATTGAATGTAGTATCGGCATCAGTAGAACGGCTAAACACATCGAACGCCAATCCTCGATCACGATAGAGCATTGCCCGGCGATGGACGAACCCATTTCGATACTTATCAGCATACGAAGGGTATTGATTAGATACGATAATGTTCTTGGAGGTCGATATTACCGATACAGGTGTTGGTTCGCGCCGTCCTAACAGCAGGCGTTGAACCGTTGCTTCGCCAGGCCCGTATATCCTGAAACCAAAGCGGACCCATTTTGTGCCGTCGGGAAGGTCTAGGGCTTCATTTCGGTTGGCAGCGATGATGGAGTGACCCAGGCGCTCCTTGTTTTCGTCGAGAAACAGCGTCACCCAGCGCACGTTGAGGCCCGGCGTTGTCTCAAGGTGCAAGGGAAGACCTGCGTCCGTTGCCAGGTTCTCAACGGGGTGGTCGATGCGCTGGTATAAGTAGGTGTGCTTGTTGTCCGGAAGGGTCGAGCTCATGCGAAGCTCATCGCCCTCCATCACCCAGGTGACCGACTTGTCTTTTGGTGGGGACATCTCAGCGACGATGCTCGCCGCTGTCCAGGACGGTGCCGTTGTTGCCTGCCGCATAGCTGGCGCAACCCGTTCCGCGCGAGGCAGAATGTCCGGCAATGAGACCCCGAGAGCCAGATCCTTGAGATCGTCAACCCGGTCTTCGACGCCCTGGCGTGGTGTGCCGAGATGTGAGCCATCCTGGCAATAGTTGAACTGGTCTATCGAGAAGGCCGATGTGATCTGTACCGGTTCGCGAAGCTGGTTTTCCAACAGTGCGCTGGCGGCGATGTCGCCTATCTCCGCTCCGTGGAAGAGTGTTCTGCGAGCTGCGACCTGCCTGGTGGTCCGGTACTCGCCGTCCTGGGTGTCGAGGGCGAGACCCTCATTCGACCATCTAACGAAGGAGCCTTTGGTTATCACCGGCGTATCGACATACCCCAGAGCGGCAACAAGATCCGTCAGATAGTGAGGGCCGTAGTAGTCTTCCGGAGCGAGAGGAGCGATGTAGTCATCCGCACTGACAAGCCGGTTGACTGGCGATGTGTAGGCCTGATCCTCGCATCGCAGAATGGTGATGCGCTCATCTGTCGCCCGGGACGCGGATTGGGCGCCAGACCCGGCAAAGACAACAAGCGAACATTGGTCGTATCGTTGACGCTTGAAGTGGCCGACCGCTGCTTCAAGCTCCTTGCCGTCGCGGGCCATCGCCACCATCGTTACATGGGGACGCTGAAGACGCGCGCTGTCCCGGACACCCGTCTTCTCAGCAATGTAGGCAAGCCTATGTTCGTAGGTATGTTCCTGCAGCGCCTTGCGCAGGGCGGCGAGGCGAACACGTTCCGCACCGAAGGGCAGGCTTTCCATCCTGGTGAGCCTGTCCAGCGCCTGTTCGCCACTGTCAGAGGAAATGACCAGATCGCCGAATAGAGTGCGAACGCCTCGGGAGAAGTTGCTCAAGACGATCGTGTTGGACGCGAGGAGCTCATAAACCCGGCGCGCGAACATAGTCTGAGAGTTTTTCACCGAGTTCAGATTAATTGCGTATCTGTACCCTTTGTATGCCTTGTCTATCTCATCAAAGGGAAGCGAGCCCAGAATGTAGGGCGAGTACTTCTCTGGGAACTGGTAGGCGGGGTCGTTCTTTCCGAAGTTTCTGTCATAAATATCGAAATGCTTCGCAGCCGAGAGGTGCTCCAGAAAGTTTTCAAGATTTTCGGTTCGCTCCGGATATCGTGTGTAGTACGCGCCCGCGAAGCAGAAGGCATCCTTCCGAGCATACTTCTCGACGGGATTGTGAATGGCCGGCTGACATGCGAATGGCAGAAGGTAAACATTCTCGTGCCCCAGCGCGGCCTTGTACTTCCCGATGCAATCAAAGTCGGTCGTGAAGACTGCGTCGAAATGATTGGCGGTGTTCAGGAACGTTTCGAAGTGGACCGGATCTTCCTTGTTCCAGAAAGCCGTGGGGACCCCATTTTCTCTGCACCACGAGAGAATAGAGGTCAGTTCACTGCTCAAGTGCCCGATTTTGTTGGCCCATTGCTCATCCTTGCCACGCCATGCAGATTCGATGAGGAGCAATTCGGGCTGAAACCGATCAAGTTCCTCTTTCCAGTTGGCGGGGGTGAGCTGCAGAAAATCGCATTCTGGCGACATGCAGGCGAAGGTGAAATCATCGAGAATGCCTGCAACACGCATCGATTGGTGCATGCGTGGCCAATGCGCTGACGCTTTCTGCTTTTGCGCGCTTTTCGAGGCTTCCTTCGCGCGCATCTGAGTGACCAACTCGTCGTAATGGCGCTTTTCCGAAGCTGAAAACTCGACCGCCGAGAATGCCGAAGAGAGGTGCGTGTGAGCTGCTGTTGGCAGGCCGGATTTCAGGAGGCAGAAGCCAAGCCACTTTTCACGATATGGCTTGGGATCAAGGCGGTGCGCAACCGCGGCCAGAACCAGTGCGCGTGCCGGATCGTCTCCATACAGGGACTTGGCGACAGATGTGCAGGTATCCGCAATTTTCAGCGGCTTGACCCTGGGAACCAAGGTCGTGATGAGATCTGCCACCGGGGAAACCCAGAAAAGATCGCCGTCACGATCGTGGGCCGGTACCAGGGTCTCCAGCCGGGAACGGAGGTCCTGATTGTCTGCCGTCAGCTCAGCGATCCTGTTTCGCTGCGCCTTCTCCAGTTCATGACGCTCCGCCAATTGTCTCTCGAAGTGACGCAGGCGCTCCTCACCGTGCTTCAGTTCGTCTTGGAGTTGCCTGTTGTCACGGTCAATCTCCCGTACTCGGACTGAGAGCGTTTCGGCCTGTGCAGTCAGAGCCTTTCGCAGGCTGTCATGTTCATCGCATGCCTCATTGAGAATACGCAGTTTCTCCTCGCTCGCAGCAAGCTCCTGGTCACGGAAAAGCAGCGTTTCAAGCCGTGCATCATGCTCTTTTCGAAGGCTTTCGTTCTCTTCAAGTGCTTCATACAGAGACTGTCGCAGTGAGACGTTCTCATGAGCCGCACGATCGCGTTCCGCTCCAAGAGCTGCATTCGAAAGGCGTTGTGTCAGCACTGACTGTGCAAGCCTGTCGATTTCAGCCGCTGTTGCCGCGCTCTCCTGATGGGCTTGGGCCAGACTGTCATGGAGCTTCGAGTTTTCAGTGTCGGATTCGGCAATCCGATCAATGAGGGTCTGTTTTTCCTTAGAGAAGGCCGTACGAAGTTTGTCGAGTTCGCTTTCCAGTTCCTTCGCCGTCAGTTCCGCCTGGTCACGCCGATCCTGATCCGTCACCTTTTGCTCGCGCAAGAGATGCAGTTCGGTCTCAGCCGCCGTCAGGCGCACCTTCAACGCCTGCTCTACCTGGGTTCTATCTGCATGGGCCTGCTCAAGTGCGGACCGCAGGGTTTCACGCTCAGCCTCGATGCCGGACATGCGCCGTAGCGCTTCGTCGCGCGCGCGTATCGTTTCCTCGTTCTCGGAGAGGCGTTTCTCGAGCTGCCGGTATCCATCTTCCAGTTGCCGGTACTCTTCCTTTTGCGACGCCAAGGCGGTTGTCGCGTCAGTCAGCTTCTGCTGGCCGGCATCTCCGCGCGCCGCGAGTTCCTGCAGGCGCCGGTCCCGTTCATCCAACTGCCGGTAGAGGCGAACCGCATGGTCGTGAGCCGCGCTTTCCGTCATGCGCAGGAGAGCCTCGGCCTCCGAAGAGGACGTCGCCGCCGGAATTGTTTTCCTCAAGACAACGCGAATGTAGCCATCATTGACGGAGAGATGCTCCAGGCTTCCATGAGCGTGCAGGAGCTCGACGAGGTCGCTCAAATAGAAGGTCGTCTTGTGATCCGGGTCGGGGAAAACGCCGAAGGGCGTGGTGACGATCAGTCGCCCTTCATCCTTGAGGTGCTCCAGTGCACGCGAAATAAATCGGTCCACCGCCGTAATATGCTCGATAACCTCGCCCAGGATGACTGTGTCAAAATGTGGTGTCGGCTGATCCTGGTAGAGGCTGGATTGAAAAAAGCGAACGCGCTCCCGAACCGCCGGATCTTCGTGCTCCAGAAGCTTGTTCGCGTAGTCGATTGCCTCGCCATTGATATCAATGCCGACGACCTCAAAACCTTCGCGTCCCAGAAGGATCGGCAGGATACCTTCGCTGGTCCCAACATCAAGAACCCGGTTTCCGTAGGCCTGGCGGGCGATCCAGTGTATCCGGCGGCGGAGCTTCTCGATGGTTTCCGCCCCGCCCCATTGGCCCATGTATGCCTTGGCGACGTTGTCGCGCGCGAGCTCGAGCCCCGCTCCCTCGTGCAGCTTCTGGATGCCGTGGATTACCTTCTGATTGACCAGACTGTCCTTCATCTTAAATCCCCGGAAGCGGTTCGAGAGTGTCAGCTTTGAGACGCGAGCGGCAACTCATGGTCAGTTCGTCCGGCTCCAACCGGATTGCTTCAGTCATTTGCCCTGCGTTGCCTTGAGTAGGCGCGCCAGAGGCCTCGCGTGTCGATACTCACCTTAGATCGGATGACGTCCGGAGCGATCACCTTGAACTCCCGGTGATCCACCAGGAGGGCGAGCACATCGGCATCGTTCACAGCCTCATCCATGGCGACCAGTTTCGCATTGGGAAGAGAGAGGCGCGGCGGCAATTGCGCGATGTTGGGCTCGACCAGCATGATCTCGCCATCATGCTTTCTGCACAGGGCCTCGACAATCTCGATTGCCGGGCTTTCGCGAAGGTCGTCGGTGTCCGCCTTGTAGGCAAGGCCAAGGCAGGCGATGCGGTCTCCGGGGGAGGCGATGGCCATGATCTTGTCGACGACAAAGTCCGGCTTGCGGTCATTGACCTCGCGCGCCGTGCGCATGAGTGGCGCCGTTTCGCCGGCCGCGTGAACGATGAACCAGGGGTCGACGGCAATGCAGTGGCCGCCAACGCCGGGGCCTGGCTGAAGGATGTTGACGCGCGGATGGTGGTTCGCGAGGTCGATCACCTCCCACGGGTCGATGTCGAGGCCGTCGCACACCATGGACAGCTCATTGGCAAAGGCGATGTTCACATCGCGATAGGCGTTTTCGGTCAGCTTGACCATTTCCGCCGTGCGCGCATCGGTGGGGACGATCTTGCCCCGAACGAAGGTGCCGTAAAGAGCGGAGGCCGCCGTGGTCGCGGCCTTCGTCAGCCCGCCGACAATGCGGTCATTCTCGACCAGCTCGGTCATCATGCGCCCGGGAATGATGCGCTCGGGGCAATAGGCCATGAGAATGTCGCTTGCGTCCGACCCGTCCGCCGGGAAGGCGAGATCCGGCCGTGCGGCGGCGAGGGTGGCGGCCAGCCGCTCCAGGGTGCCGACCGGCGACGTGGACTCCAGGATGATCAGGTCGCCAGCCTTCAGAACAGGCGCAATGGAAACGCCCGCCGCATCGACATAGGACAGGTCCGGCGCGCGATCGGCCGTCAGCGGCGTGGGAACGGCGATGATGAAGGCGTCGGCGGGTTCCGGCTGCAAGACCGCCCGCAGCCTGCCCTCCTGCACCGTGCCGCGAACCATGGCGTCCAGCTCGGGCTCGAAAAAGTGGGCGCGGCCCTCGTTGATCTCGCTCACCGCGGTGGCGTTCACATCGACGCCGACAACCTCAACGCCCCGGCTGGCCAGAACAGCCGCGGTGGGCAGGCCGATGTAGCCCAGGCCGATCACGCTGACGGTTCCATAGCTCTGGTTCATTTCATGCTTCCTTTTCGCAAAACGGCCGGGTCACGCGTCGCGCGTCGACCGTTGCAAGAGGGTGTCCCTGATCCGGCCGCTCGCCCGGCCGTCGCCATAGGGGTTCTGCGCCCGGGCCATGGCCTGATAGCGATCCGTGTCCGTCAGAAGCGCCGTGACCCGGTCCCGGATGCGCTCCGCCGACGAGCCGACGAGCTCGGCGCAGCCGGCGGCAATGCCCTCGGGCCGCTCGGTGACGTCGCGCATGACGAGGACGGGCTTGCCGAGGCTCGGCGCTTCCTCCTGAACGCCGCCGGAGTCCGACAGGAGCAGGTGAGCCCGATCCATCAGGCGGATGAAGCGGCGGTATTCCTGAGGCTCCGTGAGGAGCACGTTGGGATGCCCCTTCACGATCTCGAACACGGGCTTGCGCACACGCGGGTTGAGATGGACGGGATAGAGAAAGCCGACCTCGAGATGGTCACGGGCGAGGGTGGAGATGGCACGGCAGATGTTCTCGAAGCCCTCGCCGAAGTTCTCCCGGCGGTGGCCGGTGATCAACACGAAGCGGGGGTGACGTGCCAGGAACTCCGTGATGTCGGACGCCATCTCGGGCGGATCGGCCCGGACGCTCTCGGCCGTTCTCAGCAGGGCATCGATGCCGGTGTTGCCCGTCACGACGATGTCGTCTTCGGCGACGCCTTCCTTGCGCAGGTTGTCGGCGGCGCCCTGGGTGGGGGCGAAGTGCACCCCGGCGACAAGACCCGCAACCCGCCGGTTCAGCTCTTCCGGGAAGGGGGCCTGAAGGTCATGGCTGCGCAGGCCGGCCTCGACATGGCCGACCGGGATGCCGAGATAGAACGCGCAAAGTGCCGCCACCATGACCGTGGTGGTGTCGCCCTGCACGAGGATCCAGTCCGGCTTCAGCCGCTTGAGCTCCGCCTCGACCTTGAGAAAGAGATTGCCGCTCAGCGTCGCCAGGGTCTGGTCCGGCTGCATCACCGCAAGATCAAGATCCGGCTTCAGCCCGAAGTCGGCAAGCGCGCGCTCGAGCATCTCCCTGTGCTGGCCGGTCGATACCAGGGTGCAGGAAAACGCCTCATGCTCGCGCAGGGCATGGACAAGCGGTGCCATCTTGACGCCCTCGGGGCGGGTTCCGACGATTACGGCAACATGGATCATCCCGGGACACGAGCTCCAGTCAAAGAGGGAATCGGTTTCGGGAGAATGTCCGCCAATGATGACGTGGATGTCTCCCATGTGCGCGATCGCGCGTAGTGCTGGCCCGCTTCGGAGATCCGGGCTCGCTGTTCCCCGTCGTGCGCCAGTGTTTCCATTCGCGCCGTCAGGGAGTCAATGTCACCCGGAGGGGTGAGAAGTGCATTTCCACCGCCGCCGACCAGCTCGACCAGGGCCGGCAGCTCCGAGATGATCACCGGCTTGCCGGCGGCCATGGCCTCGAGCGGTTTCAGCGCGGGGACCAGGCGCGTGAGGGGAATGTCCTTGCGCGGATACACGAAGGCATCGCACAGGCGGTAGTAGCGCGTGACCTCGGAGAAGGGAACGCGGCCGACAAGGCGGACGCGGTCCACCAGGCCCAGCTCACCAACAAGCTCGCCAAGACGACGCGCCACCGGCCCGTCGCCGACAAGCACGAGCCATGCCTCCAACCCGGCCGCGACCAGGCGCGAGAAGGCCTGCATGAGATCTTCCAGCCCCTCGTAGTGCTCCATGGACCCGATGAAGCCGAATACCGTGCCGCCGGAGGGGAGGCCAAGTTCCGCGCGCGGGTCTTCCTTATCCGTGGAGGCAAGGAACCTCTGCATATCGACCCCGTTGGGCAGAAGGGTGATGCGTTCCGCCGGGACGCCCCGATTGATCAGTTCTTCCCGAAGCGGAGACGAGATGGCGAAGACACCCTCCGCCTGCGACGCAATCATGGCCTCCATGCGGCGGGCGAGGTGGAAGCGCTCGGAGCGCTCCCAGCCATCGACCTTTGAGGCGCTGGTGAACTCCCAAAGCCCGCGGATGTCGTAGTGGAAGGGAAGGCCGGTGCGCCGGGCGGCCATCAGGGCCGGGAGCGCGTTGACATAATTCGATCCGGCCACGACACAGGTCGGCCGCTCGCGCTCGATCACCTCGACAAGCGCATCCGCCGCCGCGTCCGCGAAGACGGGAAGTGCCGTCTGGCTGGCGGAGGGGCCGGGCACATGCAGATAGCGAACGCCCTCGATTTCCCGCGCCGGAGCCGCTTCGTCCATGGCGCGGCTGTCGAAACGGTCCCACGGGTATCCGGGCCGCGTCACGCAGACCACATCATGCCCGCCGGCGCGCAGGGCCGACAGGATGCCATGCGTGCGCGTGGCATAGCCCGAGGTGTGATGGGGCAAGCTCAGGTGAGAGACATAGAGAAGCCGGGGCTTGCCGCCCTCGAGAGGGGCAAGCGCGGGAGAGGGGAGCGGAATGCCCTCCACGAGAACCCGGTGCTCCCGAATGATCTTTTCCCTCAACTCCGGACGCCGGCCGGTGTCGAGCCGTTCGAGAAGGCCGGCGGGTTCGGACAGGTGTCCGGCCCGATAGAGCAGGAAGGCCGCCTGTTCCATGACCTCGGGGGAGCCGTCGGTCTCCGCCGCGAGGCGGGCCAGGGCGGCGGAGATCGCCGGCCTGGAGGGAGCGAGCAGGCTGGCCGCCCGAAGCATGCTTTCGGCGCGATCACGCGGAGACAGCCGGCTTTGCGCTAGGCGGTCCTTCAGGGCCGTCAGATCGCCGGTTTCCGCATCGATCAGGTCAAGGGTCAGAAGGCTCTTGCGGCCGGAGCGGGGCAGCATCCGCCTTTCGAAGCTCGTCGTCCTGAGGCCCTTGCCCTTGCGGACAACCATCCTGTCAAAGCGGTGGAGGCGGTAGAGGCGCCACGGCAGGGCGAACGCATTCTTCCATGAAGAGCGCGCGCCAACGATCAATTCGCCAACCTGGTAGACGACCGTTGCCTCGAGGGCGCGGGCATATTCCTCGCGCGCACCCTTGTCCTGCCTGTTCAGTGTCATCTTCCTGCCAGTATCGGGTGTCGGGCGAGAAGCTCGCATGCGATGCGCTTGAGCCACCGATGCCGCACGTTGATCACGGGCGCAAGTTCTCCGGCGCCATGTGCACAGTATATTCGCGCCGCAAAACGCCGCATGCGCCGGGAGCGAAAGCGGGTTCGGGCCGCGAAGACATATCCTTTTGCCCGGGATCGCGCATTGTTCGAAATACGGATAGTTTGAGTCTTATTGAAGATAAAATAGTTCTTGTCGTCGAAGTGGACATGTTCCGCCGAGGCGAGGGCATCGTCATACATCAACCAGTCCTGCGACGCCGCGGCGCGGTGGAAGGTGATGGCCTCGGCCGCGCGGCGGCTGAAGATCACGCCGCCCAGGGGGCCGATGCGATTGATAAACCGCTGATAGGCCCGCAAGCGTGCCGTCGTCTTCGCGATCTCGACCAGCCGGCGGACGTGCCAGAACGACACCGCGCCTCCCGGCTCCATGACGAGGCGGGAGGTCACGACGAGATCCGGCGCCGGGGTTTGCCGGACCGCCCGCACTGCCGCATCGATCCACTGGTGGCCGAGGAGGTCATCCGAATCATGAAAGTGGATGAAGCGGCCGGTGGCATTGCGAAAGCCGAGTTCGCGCGCGGCCGGGGCGCCGCAGGGGCGCTCATGTCGCAACAGCTTCACCAATGTCGTGTCCCTGACCTCGAGGGGCGGGGAGGTGCCGTCATCGACGACGATCACCTCGACATCCGCGCGCGTGCCGATCTGGCCGCACAACTGGTCCAGGAGCCCGGTCAGCATCTCCTGCCTGCCGAAACAGGGGATGACAATCGAAAGCCATGGTGTCCCGTCCATCGGTCTTGCGCTCCTGGTGGTCTCATTGCCCTGCCACGTCGAGGGCGACTGCATTCCACCAGTTGCGGTCAGCCCTGGCGAAACACCCGTGTTGTGGGCTTCGAACCTGTCCATGGTGTGGCGCATGTCAAGCTTGCGGTTTTTCACCGTGGTGTTCTGGTGGGGGCGGCCACCCGGTTCCGGATGTGTTATGTGAGGCCTTGCATCTTCATCGGACGGATCAGGAGTACGGTTCGCCATGATCAGCTTTCGCGGTGTCAGGAAATCCTACCGCCTGAAGGGCATTCGGAAGATCATTGTCGACGATCTGACGCTCGACCTGCCGTCGGACCGCAACATCGCGATCCTCGGAGAGAACGGTGCCGGCAAATCGACGCTCATGCGGCTGATCGCGGGCGCGGAGCTGCCGGATCGCGGTCGCATTGCCCGTCATGGCACGGTTTCCTGGCCGCTGGGGTTCAACGGCGGGTTCAACGGCGACATGACCGGGTTTGAAAACGCGCGGTTCGTGGCGCGCATGTATGGCGAGGATACGGAGCGCATCGTGGCCTATGTGGAGGAGTTCTCCGAGCTTGGCCGCTCCATGTCCCTGCCGATCAAGACCTATTCGAGTGGCATGAAGGCGCGCCTCGGGTTTGGCGTCAGCATGGCGATCAATTTTTCCTGCTATCTGATCGACGAGGTCACCTCCGTGGGGGACGCCCGCTTCAAGCGCAAATGCGATCAGGTGTTCGAAGAGAAGATGCAGGACGCGAACATCATCATGATCTCGCACAGCATGGGAACCATCCGAAAGTTCTGCCAGAGCGGGTGCTTCCTGCAGGGAGGGCGGCTCTCCTACTACGAAGACGTGGAAGCCGCGATCGAGGCCTATACGCGCTCGCAGGAATAGGCCCCGACACAGCCCTTTCTGATCACTACCCCGCATCACCTTCCGGTTGTGCCGACGCGACGTTCCAGTAGCATGATATGGAACGGGGCTTTGCTGATCGGTACTGGGGGAATGGGGCATGAGCGAGCAGGCTGGAAGGGCTGTCGGCCAGTTGGAGCATGTCGTGGGGGCATTGATGCTCGCTCGCGGCGCGACAGATCAAACAGACACGTTTCTGGCATATCTGGTGGATATGGCGCTCCTGGAGGCGCAATCGCTTCTGGACCAGAGGCGGGCGGATGACTGACACGCCGGCCCCGGAGTGGTCTTCTGTGGACATCGCGGAGGCCCGCGCGCGGTTCAAGGCCGAAGATCCTGCCATGCATTCGCTTGCGACAGCCCTTCATGGGGAGGTCCTTCCGGCCTTCGTGCTGCTGCAGTTCGGGTATCTGGACGCGGGGCGCATCTTGCGCGAAACGCAACAGGAACAACCGCGCCTCGGCGTGGGACACCTGTTTTGTAAGTCATTGATTCTTATAGGGCGGAGTTTTCGTCGCGTGGGACACATTTTTCGCAGAAAACCGCCATTTTGAGCGTGTTTGCGAGTCTTCTCGACCGCACCATCCAGATCGGAAAAGAGGCCAGCCTTCGGGCTGGCCTTTTTCGTTCCCGGCCCGGGTCTCCCATAAAACGGGTCCGTCGTCCGGACGGGGTGCAAACTGTCCTTGCGGAATGCCCGGGGTGGGCAAGCCCGATTGTCGCCATAGATTTCGTTTGAGACACTGGCGACTTGCCGTTACAGCATGTTCGGCGAGGGGCGCAGGCTCGCGCCCCTTTCCGGTATCAGGGTACGGTCACACGGGCGCTCGCGTCGTGGTCGGCAGACGCCGAACCCGTCTTGCGGACGCCTGAGGCCCGGACACGCGCGAAACGCACGAGAGGAGGGCAGCTTGGCAGACGCGGACCAGGTTGAAACCACCGATGCCCTTCTGGAAATGCCGCCCGTGCGCGATGAGGAAGGGCGTGTTTCCCAGGATTTCCTCGCGCTCGTGCGCGCCGCCATCGAGACCGAGAACGCGGCGGCGCTGATCGGGCTCGCCGGCGACCTGCACGAGGCGGACGTCGCCGACCTCATCGAATCCCTTCCCGAGGACGAGTGGGTTCCCTTCGTCCGCCTGCTTGGCGAGGAATTCGACTACGCGGCGCTGACGGAACTCGACGAGTCCATGCGCCTGGCGATCCTGGACGGCTTGCCGAAGGATTCGCTGGCGGAAGGCATCGGCGAACTCGATTCCGATGATGCGGTCTACATCCTCGAGGACATGGAGCCCGAGGATCAGGCCGCGATTCTTGAGCAGCTTCCCTTTCTCGACAGGCTCCAGCTTCAGCGCGCGCTCGACTATCCCGAAGGCTCGGCCGGCCGTCTCATGCAGACGGACTTCATCGCCGTGCCCTCGTTCTGGAGCGTCGGGCAGACCATCGACTACATGCGCGAGGCAAAGGAGCTTCCCGACACCTTCCACGAGATCTTCACCGTCGATCCGGGCTTCCGGCTGATCGGCTCCGTGCCGCTCGACAAGATCCTGCGCACGCGCCGCGCGACCGAGATTTCGGAAATCATGACCGACGATCCGGTCACGTTCCGTGCCACCGACGACCGGGAGGACGTGGCCCGCAGTTTCGAGCGCTACAATCTGGTGTCCGCGGCGGCGGTGGACGATTCCGGACGGCTCGTCGGCATGCTGATGATCGACGACATCGTCGACGTCATCCAGGAAGAGGCGGAGGAGGACCTTCGCGGCCTCGCCGGCCTGGGCGACGAGGAGATTTCGGACACCGTCCTGGTCACGGCGCGTTCCCGCTTCAACTGGCTTGTCGTCAATCTCGGCACGGCCGTGCTCGCCTCCGTGGTGATCTCGCTTTTCGAGGGCACGATCGAGGCCATGGTGGCGCTTGCCGTGCTGATGCCGATCGTGGCCTCGATGGGCGGCAACGCCGGCACGCAGACCATGACGGTTGCGGTGCGGGCGCTCGCCACCCAGGAACTCGACGCGCGCAACATGTGGCGCGTGCTTCGCCGCGAGGTGCTCGTCAGTCTCCTGAACGGGGTGGCGCTGGCGGTGCTGATAGGGCTTTGCGCCTGGTTCTGGTTCGGCAATATCGGCCTTGGCGTGGTGATCGGAACCGCGATCGTGGTCAACCTGCTGTTTGCCGGCATGTCGGGCTTGCTCATTCCCGTCGTGCTTGAAAAGCTCCGAATCGATCCGGCGATCGCCTCATCGGTCTTCGTCACCACGGTGACCGATGTGGTCGGTTTTTTCGCCTTCCTCTGGATCGCCGCGCTGTGGTTCGGCCTGCCGCTCTGACTGCCGCCACGCCGCGTTTCTCAAAAGGTTTCGAACTGGAGACGTCCATGGCACCGCCGCCTCTTCGCGGGATTCTGGAAACCGCTGTCTATGTGAACGATCTTGAAAAGGCTCATGCCTTCTATGCCGGGGTCATCGGGCTCGAGCGCATGGTGACCGGCGACAGGCTCTTTGCCTACGACGCGGGGCTGGGCGAGACGCTTCTGGTCTTCGCGCGCGGGCAGACGGCCGAGGACACGGAAACGCCCGGTGGCGTGATCCCGGGGCACCACTCCGAGGGCCCCGCGCATTTCGCCTTCAAGATCGCGCCGGAGGACGTCGAGCCCTGGCGCGCGCATCTGGAAGGCAGCGGTGTCGCGATCCGCTCGACCGTGATCTGGCCGGCCGGCGGAACGAGCCTTTACGTGGACGATCCGGATGGCAACGTGGTCGAGTTCGCCGCGCCGGCCCTCTGGCCGAACTTCCAGGAGTAGAGGGACATGCAGCACGTTCTCCTCGTCGCGCTGGGTGGTGGGCTCGGGGCAGCCTGCCGGCATCTGGTGAGCCTGTGGACCCTGAAGACCTTCGGTCCGGGCTTTCCGCTCGGCACGATGGCGGTGAACGTGCTCGGCTCTCTGCTCATGGGACTTCTGGTCGGCTGGCTCGCCGCGCGCTCGAGCGGCGATACGGCGCTGCGCCTGGTGCTGGCGACCGGGTTCCTCGGCGGGTTCACCACCTTTTCCTCCTTTTCGCTCGACACGGTGTTCCTGTGGGAGCGGGGCGAGGGGCTGGCCGCGGCACTCTATGTGGGCGCTTCCGTGGTGCTGGGGATCGCCGGTCTCGTCGCGGGGCTGTGGGCGGTGCGAGCGCTGGCGAGTTGACGTTTCGCGCGACCGGCCGGGGGCGAGGCTTCGCTTGCTCTTGGCCCCTTGCCGCATTAGGTAGGGCGTTCCGCTGAAACGGGCGCTTGCGGCTTGCGCGCGCCGACGGCGACGCGCCGCACCGATGGCGTGCCCTTGAACCACGAAAAACGGGCTCCCCTGACGGGGACGTGCAGGACCGACGACCGACATGGCCGGCATCGAACAGATTACCGTCACCGCGGACGAGGCGGGCATGAGGCTCGACCGCTGGTTCAAGTCCCATTTTCCGGGCCTCGGCCATGGTCACCTGCAAAAGCTCCTGCGCACGGGCCAGGTCCGCGTCGACGGCAAGCGTGCCGAGACCTCGACCCGGGTGGCCACCGGGCAGGTGGTGCGCATCCCGCCGCTCGGGGTGGACGCCAACGTGAAGGCGCAGGACAACCCCAGCGCCAAGCCACGTTCGCGCAAGCTCGTCGACAGCGACCGCGAGGCGGTGGAGGCGATGATCCTCTATCGCGACCGTGAGGTGATGGTCCTCAACAAGCCCGCCGGCCTGGCCGTGCAGGGCGGGTCCGGCCTGACCCGGCATCTCGACGGGATGCTTGAAGCCTTCCGCAACCAGAAGGGCGAGAAGCCGCGCCTCGTGCACCGTCTCGACCGCGAGACCTCCGGCATCCTGCTGCTGGCGCTGACGCGCAAGGCGGCGGCCGAGATGTCCAAGTCGTTCCGCGCCCGCCAGACCCGCAAGATCTACTGGGCGCTGGTCGCCGGTGCGCCGAAGCCGCGCCAGGGCCGCATCTCCACCTATCTCGCCCGCGACGAGGGCGAGGAGCGGATGCGTGTCGCCCGGCATGGCGAGGACGACGCGCAGCATTCGCTGTCGCTCTACTCGGTGGTGGAGAATGCGGGCCAGAAGGTGTGCTGGGTGTCGCTGCGCCCGATCACGGGCCGCACGCACCAGCTTCGCGCCCACATGGCGCATGTCCACCATCCCATCGTCGGCGATCCCAAGTACTTCAACGTGGAGAACTGGGAGATGCCCGGCGGCATCCAGAACAAGCTGCATCTGCATGCGCGCCGCATCGTCATTCCCCATCCCTCGGGGCGGGGTGTGATCGACGTGTCCGCGCCGCTGCCCCCGCACATGCAGCAAAGCTGGAACCTGCTCGGTTTCGACGCCGCGCAATACGATCCCGAGACAGACGACCCCGAGGAGTGAGCAGGGCCTTGTACCTCGTCATCTTCGATTGCGACGGAACCCTCGTCGACAGCCAGGACACCATCGTGCGCGGCATGACCGCCGCCTTCGAGGAGGTCGGCCTGACGCCGCCCGACCGGCCGAGCGCGCTCTCCATCGTCGGCCTGTCCCTCGAGGTGGCCATCCGCCAGCTCGTCGGTCCGTCGCGGGAGCATCTCGTGCCGCAAATGGCGGAGGCTTACCGCCGCACCCAGATCGCCCGCCGTGCTTCCGGCCTCGACCACGATCCGCTCTATCCGGGTGCGCGCGAGGTGCTGGACGCCTTGCATGCACGCCCCGACGTGCTTCTGGGGATCGCCACCGGCAAGGCGCTGCGCGGCGTGCGCCACCTGCAGGAGGTCCATGACCTCAAGTATCACTTCGCCACGATCCAGACCGCCGATGCCGCGCCCTCCAAGCCTCATCCGGCGATGATCCTGCAGGCGATGGCGGAGACGGGAGTCGAGGCGGCGCGCACCGTGATGATCGGCGACACGAGCTTCGACCTCGATATGGCCCGCAATGCGGGTGTCGCCTCGATCGGCGTGACCTGGGGCTATCATGACCGTGCGGTGCTGGCCGGATGCGCGCCGACCGCACTGATCGACGGGTTCACGCAGCTTCCGGGCGAACTCGCAAGGCTGTTCGGCTGGGGCAAGGCGGGAGTGACCGGCGAGGCGGCCGGTCCGCAGCTTGGGGAGACGGCCTGATGCGCGATCTTCTGAACGATCTTGCCGACGATGCGGCGCAGAACCCGGTCGAGCGGGCGCGTGCCCTGTCGAAGCGCGAACTGCCGAAGCGCTTCTACAAGAGCGTCGCGGTCGCAAGCGGAGACGGGGAGGGCGCGGAGGCCCATGCCATCCTGCTCGACGGGCGTCCGGTGCGCACGAAGGCGCGCAACACGCTTGCGGTCGGACATGCCGACCTTGCCCGCCGGATCGCGGCCGAGTGGGAGGCGCAGGCGAAGGAGATCGATCCGGCGACCATGCCGCTCACCCGCATCACCCAGACGGCCATCGACGCGGTCGCGCAGCAGGCCGGTGAGGTGGCCGATGACGTGGTCGCCTATGCGGGCAACGACCTTCTGGTCTATCGCGCCGAGGCGCCCCAGGAACTGGTCGAGCGCCAGGACGCCCTGTGGGGCCCGGTCATCGCGCGGGCCGAGGCACGCTTCACGGGACGCTTCGTGCTCGCCGGCGGCATCATGCCGGTCAGCCAGGACGCCGCCATGCTTGCGCGCATTCGCGCCTCGCTGGAGGGCACATCCGCGCTGTATCTCACCGCGTTGCATGTGGCGACCACGATCACCGGGTCCGCGCTGCTGGCGCTGGCGCTCGGAGAGGCGGAGATGGACGTGGACGCGGTCTGGGAGGCTGCCTGCGTCGACGAGGACTGGAACATCGCCCAGTGGGGCCTCGACGGGGAAGCCGAGCAGTTGCGCGCGGTTCGAAGGGCGGATCTCGGTGCTGCGGCGCTGATCCTGGACGCCTGTCGCGGACGCGCCATCGACTGACGGACGCGTCCTTCGCGTGAAACAAGGGCGGCCTGCCGGAGGAGCTTCCGGCAGGCCGTTTTTCGGTGTGGCTTCGGTGAGGTCAGGTCAGTTGGGCGGTGATGGTCCACACCGTGCTCGCGCCGCCGTCGCTGCTGCCGGTCGCCACGGACGCGGTCGCGACGTAGTTGCCCGAGGTCACGTTGTCCTGGGAGGACGGCGTGCAGGGACAGGAGCCGCGCTTGTTCTTCGGCGTGAAGGCGTAGTTCAGCGTGAGCGAGTAGCTGCCGTTCGCGGTCGTTACCGTGACATAGCCCGAACAGGCGCCGTCCGTGCCGCCGCTCGAATAGGCATAGCCGCTGGCGCTGTTCTGGTCGGCGATCGAGGTGTTCTTGTCGAGGTCATGCAGGTTGCCGACGACCCCGTCGGAGGCGGTGACCGTGAGGTCGGAGCCGGATTGATTGACGATCTTGACGAGGCTTCCGTCGCAGCAGCTCATTGGGGGCAGTCCTTCTTCGGTCCGGGAGGGCGTCAGCCCAGCGTGACGGGGGTCTTGCGCTCGGCGAGTGCCGGGCGGACATCGCTCGAAAGCAGGCCGGAAATCCCGTAGGACTTCACGATGATCGGGTTCAGTCCGCTGACGATCGAGGCAAGCGGCTGATAGCTCGGCGAAAAGACCGTGATGACGTCCGTCATCTGCCAGCGCAGGACCACCAGGTCGTCATCGCCCGAGTTGGTCACCGTGTCCGACATGTAGGACGTGGTCTGCTCGTTGACGGAAACCTGCTGGAAGGTGGTCGATTCCGCGTTGAGGCTGGCGGAGATGCCGGCCGAGATCGGTCCCCAGCCGGCATGGGCGTCGACGCCGACGCTCGCGCCCACCGTCTCCTGGCTGGACGACGTCGTCTGGCGGCCCGAGACGATGGTGTAGCTCACGGTCCGGCTCTCGCCCATGCTCAGGCTGTAGCTGTCGCCCTGGAGGTTCCAGTACTGCTCGCGCGTGATGTAGTTGCTGCTCGACGCGCCGGACGGCGTGATGGTCGAGATGGCGACCATCACCAGCGGCGAGTTCACCGGAACCAGAACATTGGTCGTCGGCTGGGGGATCGAGCCGATGTCGTTGGGCTCGGTCAGAACCGAGTTGTCGACGGTGTACTGGGTCTCGCCCGAGGTGAGGGCATAGGCGCTGATGAAGCTGCCGCTGAGCGACGAGGTCATCACGAGATAGTCGCCGTCCGTGCCGTTCACGGGCGCATTGGAGTTCGGCTCGATGTGGCCGAGGAACACGCGCGTGCCCGCGCTGGTCGTGTTGTAGACCGCGATCTCCACCGGGAGCTTGTTGTAGACCTGAATGCTCACGGTTGTATCCGTCTCGGCCGCGCAGAGCTGGCCGGTCAGGGCCTTGGCGTAGAGTTCGTTCATGAGACCTCACCTTGGGCGTGATTACGCGCGAAAGCTAACACTCAAGGTAGTGTATATCAATATTGAGAATGATGTTTGTGAAAATTATCTGTTTTGCTTAGTATGTATGGCGGGCGCGCACGGGCGTGCCGGGACGGCCCGGGTGAGGCGCCTTCTCTCATAGCGTGTGGAACAGGAGGGGCGGATGCCGCGTGGGCTGGATTTCATCACCGTGGGCTTTTGGAACATCGAGAAGCACTACAAGATCACGGCCGACAAGAGCGTGCCCTTCGGCTACCAGATGAGCGCAAGCACGTATTTCGTGGTCGAGCAGATCGTGAACTGGTACCGCACGTACCATGTGGACGTGATCGTTCTGGCGGAGGTGGTCGACGGATCCGGCGCGGGCGACCGTTTCATGCACTACCTCGCAACCCGCCTGAACGCGGTCGGCTATCCGGCGCCCGCGTTTCGCAGCGGCTTTCGCTGGTCGCCGACCCGTTCGGGGACCAAGAGCGTCTGCAACTTCGGCTTTCTCTGGAACACCGAAGTCCCGGGACTGCAGGGCCTCGGGGAAAGGGTTTCCTGGTACTGGGAGAAGGACCACACGCGGCCGGCGCTGATCCTGCCGACAGGTGTCGCCACCATCGGCGCCATCCACGCCAAGGCGTCCAGGGGCAATAGAAAGGACGGCAAGCAGCCGCCCTACAATCAGGCCATGAAGGAAATCTCGGAGGCGGCCCTTCACATCGGCCGACAGAACCGGCCGGGCCTGCTGATCGGCGACATGAATGTTCCCTTCGACAGCGTACCGTTCGACTGGAAGAGGACCATGGCGCAATACGGATGGGGGCAGGTCCCGCCGAATGTCGCGCCGACCCATGTCACGCGCGGCCTTGACGAGTTCAAGCGATACGAAGGCCAGCATGCCTCGGTGCTCGACTACGCCTGGCGCAACCCCGGCATCGCTCAGTGCCTGCCGGAGAATCCGCACCCGGGCTATCAGTCGTGGGACTACGTGGACCACGCGCCGATCATGTATCACGTCGCGACCACGGCGAACGAACTGCCCATCGTGATCCTCGATGAGAAGAAGAACGAGGGGCAAGGCCGGCCGGCCGCCGCGCGCCGGCCGGTTCCCGCCTGAGGGTCACCCGCTCCGGCTCAGCACCCCCTTCACGATCAGGTCCGCATGGGCTTCGGCAAAGCGATCCGGCGGGATCGGGTCGAAACGCTCGAAGACCATCTTCCACACGATCGCCATGACGGCGGGCGCGGCCAGGACGACCGGAAGATCGGTCGCGGCGGAGGGGGAGAATTCCCCGCGCGCGATGCCGCGCTCCACGACGCGCGCAAGCATTGCCCTGCCGCGCGAGATGACGTTGCGGTGGTAGTTCTCCGCCACGTCGGGGAACCGGTTTCCTTCCGTGATGATGATGCGCATGAGGACATGCAGCCCGTCCTCGAAGAGCGCCTTGTGCAGGCGGGAGATGGCCACGCGCAGCAATTCCTCGGTGGTGCCCGGAAAGCTGTCGACCATGCTGTCCAGACCGCCCAGAACCGGAGTCAGCCGCGCGTTCAGCGCCGCCTCGAACAGATCCTCCTTGCTGGAGAAATAGCGGTAGATCGTGCCCTTGGCGATGCCTGCACGGCGGGCCACGTCGTCAAGGCGTGCCGCCGCGAATCCCTTGTCCGCGAATTCCTCGAGCCCGGCGGATATGATCTCGCCCGGCCGCGCTTCCTTGCGCCGTCTGCGGCGGGGCTGTTTCTCCTCCGGCGGGTGCGACAGCGTGTCGGGCTTACGTGACGTCGGCGGCATTGCGGCTCCCGGGGTCTTCTGTTAATGACTTTCTGGTCATTAAAGGGAAAATGCCATGACCGCTCCCGTTTCGTCCAGTCCCGATTCCGCCGAAAGCGCCGGTTCCGAGCCCCGGCGGGCCGCCGCGAGGGACCTGCCGCTGGAGGTGGTCGGCCGTGATCGGCCCAACGGCGGGAGCACGTCCTCTTCCTCGCCGGCGGCGAGGCGGCGCGGGCGGGTCGGGCGCCTGGTCGGGGTCGTGCTTCTTCTTGCGCTGGGCGTGGGGGCGGGGATCGGCGTACAGCGTTCCGGCCTTGTCGAGACGCTTGTGTCGCGCCTGCAGACGCAAGAGCTACCGGATGCGACGGGCTCCCGGAGTGCGGCCACCCTTGACCGGCCCCCGGCGGCCGATGCGACGCGCAGGGGCGGCGGTCCGGGGCTTGTCTACGGGCTTGGAAGACTGGTGCCGGACGGGTTCGTGATCACGGTCTCCGCGCCTTTCGGGGCCGGGGACGCGCGCATTGCCCGGCTCGCGGTCAGGGAGGGCGACCGTGTCGAGCGCGGGGATCTTCTGGCCGAGCTCGACAATGCCGATACCCATGCGGCTGCGGTGACCTCGGCGCAGGCGAATGTCGCGCTGCGCGAGGCGGAGCTCGCGCGGGCGAAGGTCGCGGCCATCGCAAGCCTTGGGGAGACCCGGGCGGCTCTCGGGCGTGCGCAGGTCTCTCTTGCAACGGCGAAGCGCGATCTTGCCCGCGCGGATGAGCTTATCGCGGGCGGTCACATGACCCAGGCCGCCTATGACGACCGCAGCGACGCGGTGGTCGCGGCGCGTCACGAGGTGGACCGGCTGACGGCCAGCCTCGCGCGCTACCGGGAGGACGAGAACGGTGTCGCGCCGGATGTCGCGGTTGCCGCGCGCGCGCTCGAGGTGGCCCGCGCGGCGCTCGTTTCCGCCCGCAGCGATCTCGCGCGATCGCGGGTCCGCGCGCCCGAGGCGGGGGTGGTCCTCGACATTCGTGCCCGGGCGGGCGAGCGGCCAGGAACCGACGGCATTCTGGATCTCGGCGAGATCGACCGGATGCAGGCGGAGGTGGAGGTCTACCAGACCCAGATCGGGCAGGTGTCCGTCGGCGACCCGGTGACGCTGACCGCCGACGCCTTTTCCGGCGAGGTTCGCGGCACCGTCACGCGCATCGGCTGGGAGGTCGGACGCCAGACGGCGACGGAGGCCGATCCGGCGGCGCGCACGGACGCGCGGGTCGTCAAGGTCTATGTCGGCCTGACACCCGAGGCAGTGGCGCGCGTGCGCCGCTACACCAACCTTCAGGTCACCGCCCGCATCGAGACGGGCGAGGGGCCGGAAGGCCAGGGCGGCGAGGCCGGGCAATGACGGCGCTTCTTTCGCGTCTTCTCGGGCGGCTTCCCATTGGCTGGCTGCAGCTCACGCACAACCGCGGCCGGCTTGCCGCGGCCCTTGCCGGTGTCGCCTTCGCCAACATTCTCGTTTTCATGCAGCTCGGGTTTCTGGGCGCGCTGATCGAGAGCATCCGCCTGCCCTACAAGGCGCTTCACGCGGATGTTCTCGTGTCCGCCTCCGATGCCAACACGCTGTTCGACGGCTCCCCCCTGCCGCGCAACCGGCTATATCAGGCGCTTTCCGTTTCCGGCGTCGAGGCGGCGGAAAGTGTCTACTACGGCCGCATCGACTGGAAGCAGCCGGACGGAACGCTGCGCACCATGGATGTTTTCGGCGTCGATCCGTCCGGGCAGGCGTTTTCCGATCCGGAGCTTCAGGCAAAGCTGCCGGTGCTGGCATTGCCCGACCGGGCCCTGATGGACCGCAAGACCCGCAACGCTCCCGCCGGGCTTTTCCCGGCCATCGACGCGGGGAGCACCTATGACTTCGAAACGCGCGGACGCACGCTCACGGTGGTCGACACCTTCACCATCGGAGGCGGTTTCGCCGCCGACGGCTATATCGTCGTCTCCGACCAGACCTTCCTGCGGCTGTTTCCCGCCCGTCTGCCCGGCGCGCCCAACTACATCCTGCTGAGGCTGTCGCCGGAGGCGTCGCGCGCGCGGGTTCTGGAGGACCTGCGCGCGGCGCTTCCCGCCTCCGACACGTCCGTGCGTGCGCCGGAGGAAGCGATGGCCGACGACCAGCGGTTCCAGACGACGCAGAAGCCGGTGGGCGTCGTTTTCGGGTTCGGCGTGGTGATCGGGTGCCTGGTCGGCGTCATCATCGTCTATCAGGTGCTGTCCACGGACGTGGCCGACCACATCCGCGAGTATGCGACCTTCAAGGCCATCGGCTACGGGCGCGGCTTCTTCCTGGGCATCGTGTTCGAGGAAGCCTTTATCCTGGCGTTTCTCGGCTTCGTTCCGGGCACCCTCATTTCAACGGGGCTCTACGCGCTGGTGCAGGCGGGCACGGGCCTGCCGATCTGGATGACGCAGACGCGGCCCCTCATCGTCTTTGCGGGCACGCTCGTCATGTGCGCCGCCTCGGGGGCCATCGCCACGCGTCGGCTTGCGCGGGCGGAACCGGCGGAGCTGTTCTGATGGATGCCGAAACCGGGAACGAGGCGATCCGCGTGGCCGGGCTGAAGCACTGGTTCGGCACCGGCGAGGCACGCAAGCAGGTGCTCTACGACATCGACCTCACGCTGCATCGCGGGGAGTTCGTCATCCTGCTCGGCGCATCGGGATCGGGCAAGACGACGCTGCTCACGCTCATCGGCTGCCTGCGCCAGGTGGAGGAGGGGTCGGTGTGCCTGCTCGGGCGCGAACTTAACGGCGCCGACGAGGCGCTGCTCGTCACCTGCCGCCGTGAACTCGGCTTCATCTTCCAGGCGCACAACCTGCATGAAAGCCTGACGGCCCTGCAGAACGTGCGCATGGGGCTGGAGGTGCACGGACGCCGGGCGATGGGACGCTGGCGCGAGGCCGCGACGCACCTTCTCTCCCTGTTGGGGCTGGAAGAGCGGCTCGACTACCTGCCGGGCAACCTGTCGGGCGGGCAGAAGCAGCGTGTCGCGGTTGCCCGCGCGCTCGTCGGGAACCCGCGCGTGGTGCTCGCCGACGAGCCGACGGCGGCCCTGGACCGGGACAGCGGGCATACGGTGGTGGAGATGTTGCGTGATCTGGGGCGGATGCGCGGGACCACCACGCTGATGGTCACCCATGATCCGCGCATCATCGAGATGGCGGACCGGATCGTGCGCATGGAGGACGGCCGCATCGTGGAGGAGGGGCCGCCGCGACCGGGTCTTGCCTGACCTGATCGCAGGTGATCCCCGGTTTCAGATCTCGAAGTCGGGGATCTCGGCCACCGCATCACGCAGCTTTTCCGACCACATGCGCGAGAGGTCCGCGAAATAGGGATCGTTTTCCTCGATCCGCGTCTGGCGATGGGCGGAAAAGCTGTCGGTGTTGTAGAGCAGCATGTCGATGGGCATTCCCACCGACAGGTTGGAGCGCAGCGTCGAGTTGAACGACAGGAGCACGAGCTTCGCCGCCTGTCCGAGGCGCATTTCCTTGTCCGTGACCCGGTCGAGGATCGGCTTGCCGTATTTGTGCTCCCCGATCTGCAGGAAGGGCGTGTCGGCGGAGGCCTCGATGAAGTTGCCGGCCGAATAGATCTGGAACAGGCGCGGCGCCTCGCCCCTGATCTGGCCGCCGAGCAGGAAGGTGACGCTGAAACTCTCGGAGTTCTTGGCCAAGGCGTCGCCGTCGATCGCGCGCACGTCGCGGATCGCCTGTCCGACGAGGCGGGCGGCCTGGAACATGGTCTCGACCGTGTGAAGCGAGGGCGTGCCGCTTTCCCCGTGGGCGATGCGCTCGCCCAGAAGCGAGACCACGGCCTGGGTCACGGCGAGGTTGCCGGCCGACAGCAGGCAGAGCACCCGGTCGTCGGTCTTTTCCCACACCTGCAGCTTCTTGAAGGTGGCGACGTTGTCGAGACCGGCATTGGTGCGCGTGTCGGCGGCCATGACGAGGCCGCGATCCAGTTTCAGGCCAACGCAATATGTCATTGTGGCAGGCTCGTTGCCGGCGGGGCCGGTCTGGTTTTCGGGTGGGTTCGCAAACGACTCATGTCGCCGGGAACCGGAACTTTGACAGGCGCGCCGCGCGCCCGCAATGGCGTTTGCCGGGGTCTGCGCGACGGCCGGTTACTGTTGTTGCGCCTGCGCGCCGGCGCTGGTCACGGCCACCTCGACGGACATGTTCTCGTCGTTGCCGCCAGCGCGGATTCCCCGGATCGGGGCGGCGGATCGCGAATCCAGTCCGCTCGTGAGGCGGATGTAGTGGTCGGTGGGACAGATGCCGTTCGAGACGTCGAAGCCGACCCAGCCCAGCGCGGGGAGCTTCACCTCCGCCCAGGCGTGATGCGCCTCCGAGTCCTGCTCATCCTCCAGCAGCAGGTAGCCCGAGACATAGCGCGCCGGGAGCCCCGCGAGGCGGGCGGCGGCGATGAAGATATGCGCGTGATCCTGGCACACGCCGTGTCCGGCGGCCATCGCATCGGCGGCGGCGGTGTGCACCTCGGTCACGCCGGTCACATAGGCGACCTTGTCGCGGATCGCATGCATGAGGTCGTGGCAGCCGGCGAGGGCGTCCTCGCTCGTGGCGAGCCCGGAGAGCTTGCGGATCGCGGCGTTGGGTTTGGTCAGCGGTGTCAGCCGCAGGTAGACCGGCTCGGGCGCCGTGTCGCGTGTCTCGCCGACCACGCCCGCGGTGTTCAGGGTTTCGACCTCGCCCTCGACGGTGATGGCGATCTCGGACACCGGTTCGCGGTGGCTTGCCATGTCCACACGGTTGCCGAAGGCGTCGGTGTAGTGGGGCGTGTGCGCGTGACCGGGCACATCGACATGCCAGGCGACGATCTTCTGCGTCGGCATGTCGGGCGGATACAGCCGGAGCTGCTGCACCAGATGGGCGATCGGGTGTTCGTAGCGGTAGCGGGTGACGTGTTTCACTTGGAGGCGCATGGCGGCTCATTCTCCGTGAGTCATGCCTGCGGTCAAGGAAGACGCGACGTCCTCGCCGGCAAGGGCATCCGCCCGGTGCGGATGCTCAGGCAAAATTGTAGTCCTTCGCGAGCTGCATTCCGAGCGTGTTGTTGCGCCGGATCATGTCTATGAGGAACTCGTGCAGGCCGCTCTGGAAGATCTCCTGCATCGAGCCCTGCGCCAGGATGGCATGGGCCTCCTGCGCCAGCGTGCAGCTTTCCGGTCGCTCGCCGTAGCGTTCGGCCAGATCGTCCAGGCTGCCGCTGATCCAGTCGTAGCAATAGGCCAGCGAACGCGGCATCTCCTTTCGCAGGATCAGGAACTCGGCCACGTTGAAGGGGCGCACATGCGCGTCGCGATAGGCGTGCCGGTAGCTGCGGTTGGCCGAGACGGAGCGCAGGATCGTGGACCACTGGTAGCGGTCGAGGCTGCCGCCGACGACCTCGTTGTCGGGCAGGAGGATCCAGTATTTCACGTCGAGGATCCGGGCCGTGTTGTCGGCGCGCTCGATGAAGGTGCCGAACTGGGAGAAGTGATAGCCCTCGTCGCGCATGAGCGTGCCGAGCAACGCGCCGCGAAACAGCATCGAGCGCTGCTTGATCCAGGCCAGGAAGTCCGGCAGCCGGTCGTCGCTCATGTGCTGCGGGCGCACCTCCATGAACTCGATGTAGGTGGTGTTGATGCTTTCCCACATCTCGCCGGTGATGGCGGTGCGCACCGAGCGGGCGTTGTTGCGCGCGGCCTCGATGCAGGAACGCACCGAGGAGGGGTTGTCGGGATCGAACAGCATGTGCGCCACGACGGAGCGCTTGGTGAACTCGTCGTATTTCGCGAGGAAAGCCTGTTCGCATCCGGCGCTGGCAAGCGTGGAATGCCAGTCGTCGGCGGTGTCCTGCCCCAGACGCGGGGTCATGGCGATGCGGTAGCCGACCTCCAGCAGGCGCGCCATGTTCTCGGCGCGCTCGTTGTAGCGGGAGGTCCAGAAGAGCGAGGCGGCGGTACGGCCGAGCATGTCGTCAGTCCTCCAGAACCCAGGTGTCCTTGGTGCCGCCGCCCTGGCTCGAGTTGACCACGAGCGACCCTTTCTTCAGCGCGACGCGGGTCAGCCCGCCGGGGGTGATGCGCACCGTGTCCCCGACCAGGACGTAGGGGCGCAGGTCCACGTGCCGGGGCGCCAGTCCTGAGGCGACATGGGTGGGGCAGGTGGACAGAGACAGCGTCGGCTGGGCGATGTAGTTGGACGGATTGGCCTTGAGACGGCGGGTGAATTCGGCCAGCTCGCGCTTGGAGGCGGTCGGGCCGATCAGCATTCCGTAGCCGCCCGATCCGTGCACCTCCTTCACCACGATCTCGGAGAGATGATCGAGCACATAGGCGAGATCCTCCGGCCGCGCACAGTTCCACGTCGGCACGTTCTTCAGGATCGGTTTCTGGCCGGTGTAGAACTCGATGATGTCCGGCACATAGGCGTAGATCGCCTTGTCGTCGGCGATGCCGGTGCCCGGCGCGTTGCAGATGGTGACGTTGCCGGCCCGGTAGGCGTCGAAGAGGCCGGGCACGCCGAGCATGCTGTCGGGGCGGAAGGTGAGGGGGTCGAGGAAGGCGTCGTCGATGCGCCGGTAGATCACATGGACCTGTTCCGGCGCCTGGGTGGTGCGCATCCACACCTTGCCGTCGTCCACGAAGAGATCGCGCGCCTCGCAGAGCTCCACGCCCATGGAATCGGCCAGGAAGGCGTGCTCGAAATAGGCGGAGTTGAAGATGCCGGGCGTCAGCACGCAGACGCGTGGCCGACGGTCGCAATTGCGCGGCGCGACGCTTTCCAGCGTATCGCGCAGCATGTCGGGATAGTGCTCGATGGGCGCGACCCGGTTCTGCTGGAACAGCTCGGGGAACATGCGCATCATCGTCTCGCGGTTCTCCAGCATGTAGGAGACGCCGGACGGCGTGCGCGTGTTGTCCTCCAGCACGTAGAATTCGTCCTCGCCGACGCGCACGAGGTCCGTGCCTATTATATGGGCATAGACGCGTCGCGGCGGGGAGAAGCCGACCATTTCCGGCAGGAACGCCTCGTTCTGGATGACGAGTTCGGCCGGAATGCGCCCGGCGCGGATGATTTCCTGGCGGTGGTAGATGTCGTGCAGGAAGGCGTTGAGGGCGCGCACGCGCTGGTCGATGCCGGCCGACAGGCGCCGCCATTCGGCGGCCGAGATCACGCGCGGCACGATATCGAAGGGGATGAGGCGCTCGGTCGCCTCGTTGGCGCCGTAGACGGCGAAGGTGATGCCGAGGCGGCGGAAGATGGTTTCGGCCTGGCGCGACTTCTTGCGCATGTCGGCGGGGGACAGGGTCTCGAACCATTCGGCAAGGCGCCGGTAGGGCTGACGTGGTCGGCCGTCCGGGTCGAGCATCTCGTTGAAGAATACGGTCTCAGCCATTTTCCCCCCTTTTCGCCGGCCTGTTCGCGGCAGCCCCGTCGCCGGGATCGCTCCCTGGCGTTCCGGCACGCACACCGTCACGGCGCGAGGCGCGTACCGGGTGGCTGCCTCATTTCGCGCCACCTCCACTGTGACGAGCCGCCCTTGCGCTTCCAAGTCCGAAAATGCGTCAGACGCTGGTCAAACTATCAGCATAACGCCCCTTGCCGGACTGTCCCTTCATAATAAGACGCAAGAACCGCCGTTCCGGTTCCACCCGACCCGCATTCGCGCTCTCCGAGCCAATGTGCGCGCTTCGTGATAGTCTCCCCTCGACCGGGGACGGGGTCTCCGCATCGGAAGAAGGCAGGCTGGACATGAGCGAAAGGGCGAGAGGCGCGCGGAACGCGCGAATGCGCAAGGCAGCGGGACGCGGTGCCGCCGCCCTGCTGGTGCTTGCGGGTGTTCTGGCGGGCGGTGCGCCCGTGGCCGAGGCCCGGCCCGACTTCACCCGCATGACCTGCGCACAGGCCCGGGCGATGGTTGCGCGCAACGGGGCGGTGGTGGCCACGACCGGCCGGTATACCTACCAGCGGTTCGTCAACGGCCCGCGCTGGTGCGATCATTGGGAAACCGTGCGTCCCGCGACCGCGCCCACGCGCGACAACCGGAGCTGCGTCGTCGGCTATATCTGCGAGACGCCGCTTTTCCGGCCCTTCGGAGACGACTGGTAACGAGGCGGGCCGGGCCGCCGTTCCGGTTTCGGGAGGCTTGCGTTTTCAAGGATGGCGTTTCGTCCGGTCATGCTATTGTCCGCCCAATTCCTGCTGGGAACGGAGGGGCTTGGCGCAATGTCGGTCGTGATGGAAAAGACCTGGAAGACGGGGTTTGTCCCGAAGTGTGATGTCCGTCGCTCGGGGCGCCTTCTGGTGGCCCTGTCCGTCCTTGCGGCCGGGCTGGCGCTTGTCCCGCAGGAGGCCGCCGCGCGGCCCGACGCGCGCGAGATGACCTGCAGGCAGGCGCAGGATCTGGTCCGCCGCAGCGGCGCTGTGGTGGTGACCACCGGGATCTTCAGCTACGAGCGCTTCGTCAGCGGCAAACGCTGGTGCGAGAACTGGGAAACGCCGAGACAGGCCACCACCAGAACCAGCGACGCCCCGAAATGCGCGATCGGCTTCAAGTGCGTGGAGCCGGTGTTCTCGCCCACGCGGCGCGATCGCTGATCCGCCGGACCGGTGCGGGCGGCCGGTGTCCGGCACGTGGCCGCCTGTAGTGGCATCCGGTCCTGAGGTGAATTCACAAGTTCATGAGTTATTGTAATCCTGATGCTTTTTAAAAACGATTGACTTGAACGTAAGCGTAAGAGAGCCTTCTCCCCGCGGAGGAGAAATGGCGACCTATTTCACCATAACCCAACTGACCCAGGAATTCGGCGTCACGACGCGCACCTTGCGCTTCTATGAGGCCGAAGGCTTCCTGAAGCCCGTGCGGCGTGGCCGTCAGCGGCTGTATCGTCCGGGCGACCGGACGCGGCTCAAGCTCATCCTGCGCGGCAAGCGCCTGGGGTTCTCGCTCGCCGAGATCCGCGACATCATCACCATGTACGACAAGGCGCCGGGAGAGTCCGGGCAGCTCAGCCTTCTCATCGCCCGCATCGAGGGGCGGCGCGAGGAGCTTCTGGCCAAACGGCGCGATATCGACGTGACGCTCGCCGAGCTGGACGAGGTGGAGCGCGGCGCGCGTGCCCGTCTCGATCAGCTCGGCCCCACGGGCGATCTTTTCGAGGCGCTCGAGCAGCCGTCCCCGGAGCCTGCGGCCGCGTCAACCAGGGAACACGACAAATGACAGAGATGCCGCGCTTCGATCCGCGCGATTCCGGCTGGGAGGCGCGTGTTGCCGCGAGCTTCGCCCGCCAGAGCTTCATGGAAACACTGGGCGCGCGGATCGCCCTGATGGCGCCGGGCCGGGTGGAGCTTGTCGCCGACGAGGCGCCCGGACTGAAGCAGCAGCACGGCTTCTTTCACGCCGGCGTGTCCACCACCCTTGCCGACACGGCCGCGGGCTATGCGGCGCTGACGCTGTTTCCAAAGGGCTTCGGCGTGCTCACCACCGAGTTCAAGATGAACCTGCTCAACCCTGGGCGCGGCGAGCGGCTCGTCGCGAGCGGCCGGGTCGTCAAGTCGGGTCGCACGCTCACGGTGGCGGCTTCCGACGTGTATGGCGAGAGCGGCGACGGCTCCCGCGTTCATGTCGCGACCGGGCTTTTCACGCTGATCGCGCTGGAGGGGATGGATGACTGAGTTCGCCAGACCCTCGGGCCTTGTCGTGCGTCCGCTCGGGCCCGCCGACCGGGCGGCCTGGGACCCGCTTTGGCAGGGATATCTTACCTTCTACAGGCAGGCGCTGGCACCGGCGGTCACGGACGCGGTCTTCGCCCGCCTCACAGGTCATGGCGCGCATCTGGGGCTTCTGGCCGAGCGCGACGGTGTTGCGGTCGGCCTCGTCCATTACCTCGTGCACGAGACGACCTGGGCCATCGCGCCGACCTGCTATCTCGAGGACCTGTTCGTCGACGAGACCGTGCGTGGCGGAGGCGTCGGGAGGGCGCTGATCGACGCGGTGGCCGAGGAGGCGCGCAAGGCCGGCTGCCGGGCCGTCTACTGGCAGACCAACCAGGACAACGCGCGAGCCCGCGCCCTTTACGACCAGGTGGCGACGCTCAGCCCCTTCGTGCGTTACGACCTCGACCTGACGACAGACTGACGACGGACCGAATGAGAGACGGCGGCGGGGACCGCCCGGGAGGACATGATGATCCGGAATGATTTTCCCAGCTTCAACTTCGACCTCGGCGAGACCGCCGACATGCTCCGGGACACGGTGCGATCGTTCTCGCAGGACACGATCGCGCCGCTGGCCGATCGCATCGACCGGGAGGACTGGTTTCCGCGCGAGGAGCTGTGGCCGGCAATGGGCGAGCTTGGCCTGCACGGCATCACGGTCGAGGAAGAGTGGGGAGGCTCCGGTCTCGGCTACCTCGAGCATTGCGTGGCGATGGAAGAGGTGAGCCGCGCGTCCGCCTCCATCGGCCTGTCCTATGGCGCGCATTCCAACCTGTGCGTGAACCAGCTTCGCCGCTGGGGCAGCGACGCCCAGAAGAAGCGCTACCTCGGCAAGCTGATCACCGGCGAGCATCTGGGCGGTCTTGCCATGTCGGAGCCGGGTGCCGGGTCCGATGTCGTGTCCATGAAGCTTCGCGCGGAAAAGAAGGGCGACCGCTTCATTCTCAACGGCACCAAGATGTGGATCACCAACGGTCCGGATGCCGACACGCTGATCGTCTATGCCAAGACCGACCCGGACGCGGGCGCGAAGGGCATCACCGCCTTCCTGATCGAGAAGGACTTCAAGGGATTTTCCGTCGCGCAGAAGCTCGACAAGCTCGGCATGCGCGGGTCTCTCACCGGCGAACTCGTGTTCGAGGACTGCGAGGTGCCGGAGGAGAACGTGCTCGGCAGTCTCGGCAAGGGCGTCAACGTGCTCATGTCCGGGCTCGACTACGAGCGCACGGTGCTCGCGGCCGGTTCCATCGGCATCATGCAGGCGGCGATGGACGTCGTGATCCCTTACGTCCATGAGCGTCGCCAGTTCGACCAGCCCATCGGCACCTTCCAGCTCGTCCAGGGCAAGGTGGCGGACATGTATGTGTCGATGAACGCGACGCGGGCCTATGTCTATGCGGTCGCGCGGGCCTGCGACCGGGGCGAGACGACGCGCGAGGATGCCGCCGGCGCGATCCTCTACGCGGCGGAGGCCGCGACGAAGGTGGCGCTCGACGCGATCCAGCTTCTGGGCGGCAACGGCTACATCAACGACTATCCGACCGGCCGGCTCCTGCGCGACGCCAAGCTCTACGAGATCGGCGCCGGCACGTCGGAGATCCGCCGCATGCTGATCGGTCGGGAGATCTTCAACAAGACGGCGTGAGGGGGGTGAGGCCCGGGTGTCATTCGGAACACTCGGGCCTGCGGTCGATACAGCCTCTGTTTGAGACAATCATTTAATACAATCTTCAAGGCATGCCGGGATTGTCTGTTCCCGTAAAACGGGGGGCGGAATGCTGGGACGGTTGCTTGGGATCCTTGTCTGCGTGGGCATGCTGGCCGTTGGGTCGAAGATGGTGCTGGACGCGCGCATGTTTGTCGCGGCGGTGGACGACACGAAGGCCACGCGGTTTTTCAGGGCCATGGAAAAACCGGCGTTCCGGGAGCTGCAAAAGACGATTACGGGACGTGACCCGTACCCGTCCGTCGAGCAGATGGCCAAGGTCCGGGCCATGTTTGCCGAGAAGATTGAGGCGAGGGCCAATCGGGGTGTTCTGCTTCTGGCCACGGGGGCGTTCGGTCTGCTCCTGATCGTCGTGGTCCCTCTTCTCGGGGCGATGACGCGTGTGGAAAGTGTGGACACCGAGCCACGCCGCGGCCCGGTGGCCAGGATTGTTCTGATGTCCGTCTTCACCTTCGGGATCGGTGTGGCCCTGTACGGACTGCAAGGTGCCGTGGCGCTTCTTGTCGATGAGGGGCGTCACGTCCTGATCGGTCGCATTCTGGACGCGAAGGTCGTGCGCAGGGAACTCGTGTCCGACCCGACGCAGTCCGGCGTTGAACGTGCCCTTCTGCACGTCGTCTATGACGATGTGGTCCTCAGGCCGCAGAAGGCTGTCGTCTATCAGTCGCGTGGTTCCGCGGATCGTTTCGGGAGGGGCGATACCCTCAGGATCTCGGTGGTTTCGGATACGCCGCGCAGGGGACTACTCGTGGAGGAGATACGTACTCCGCTCGAGATCATTCTGCCGGCCATGTGGCGGGTCGTCCTCATCCTGGTTGGTCTGGCGGGACTTTGGCGGAACTGGGACAGCGGTCCGAGGCCGTCCCTGCGCATGCCTGGGCCTGCGGCAGCCGGCGGGGGTGGGCCGAAAGGTCTATGAGCCGCGGCGTTTTCCCCGTTGCCGGCGCTTTGTGAGGATCCGGAAACCTTCTTTTCGCGCTCCCCCTTTGCCGAGAGGGGGTGCATCCCTTAAGTATGGTCGCAAGACAGGACGAAAGAGCCGATTCCGTCTTCACGAAGGAGCAGATCTTGGACATGACCCTCAAGACGACCGAAGTGCCTGCACGCCTCGACGACGAGGACGAGGACAAGACCAAGACGCCGTCGTCCATCCAGGTCGACAAGCATCTTTTCGATGCCCGTACCGTTCTCATCACCGGCCCGATCAACCAGGAGCTCGCCCGCGATGTCTGCGCCCGGCTTCTGGCCATGGCACAGGTGTCGCTCGATCCCATCACGGTGATCGTGTCCTCGCCGGGCGGCCATGTGGAATCCGGCGACATGATCCATGACACGATCAAGTTCATCGCCCCGGAAGTCCGCATCCTCGGCATGGGCTGGGTAGCGAGCGCGGGCGCGCTGATCTACGTCTCCGTTCCCAAGGAGCGGCGCTACTGCACGCCCAACACCCGCTTCCTGCTTCATCAACCGTCCGGCGGCGCCGGCGGCCAGGCCTCCGACATCGAGATCCAGGCGCGCGAGATCCTCAAGATGCGCGACCGCCTCAACAAGATCTTCGCGGCCGCGACGGGCCAGCCGATGGAGCGGATCGAGAAGGACACCGACCGCGACTACTGGATGGGTCCGGACGAGGCCATCGAATACGGCCTGGTCGGCAAGATCGCCGGTACGGTCGCCGATCTGGGCTGATGCCTTTTCGCGGCATCGCCGCCGCATGAGATGACGGGCCCGGGAGGCCGTTTCGCCTTCGGGCGGGGCGGTGCCCGGGCCCTTCGATTCCTTCCCCGGGTGCGGATCGCGCGCCCCCTTTCAGATCCGGGAGATTGTGAAGATGAAGACCGTTTCGCTTGGCGGGGTGGAGATCCCCGTGCTCGGCCTCGGCACCTGGCAGGTCAAGGACGAGGCCTGCAGCGACGTGGTGCGGGCCGCGCTCGAAAGCGGCTGGACCCATATCGACACCGCCGCGCGCTACGAGAACGAGAAGGCGGTGGGCAAGGGACTGCGCGCCGCATCCGCCGCGCGCGACAGCTATTTCCTGACCAGCAAGGTGTGGCACGACCAGCTCGAGCCGGAGAAGCTCATTCAGGCCTGCGAGGACAGCCTCGACCGTCTGGGCCTTGAGCATCTAGACCTCTATCTCATCCACTGGCCCAACCCGCGCGTTCCGCTCAAGGAGCAGATCGAGGCGCTGCTCGAGGTCAGGGCGCGCGGCTGGACGCGGGCCGTGGGCGTGTCCAATTTCACCGCCGACCTCGTGCGCGAGGCCCAGGATCTCGCCGGCGGTCAACTGGCGCTGAACCAGGTCGAGTATCATCCCTTCCTGTCGCAGGAGAAGGTGCGCGCGGCGCTCGACGCGGCCGGCATGGGTCTCACCGCCTATGCACCGCTCGCGCGTGGCGCGGTCTCCGAGGACGAGACCATCCGCGACATCGCCAAGCGGCACGGCAAGAGCGCGGCGCAGGTCGGCCTGCGCTGGCTTGTCCAGCAGGACAACACGCTGGCGATCCCCAAGACCTCCAACCCGGCGCGTCTTGCGGAAAACGCCGCGATCTTCGACTTCGAGCTGAGCGAGGCGGAGATGGCCGCGCTCACGGCGCTGGGCGGCGAGCGTCGCCGCACGATCGACCCGGATTTCGCACCCGACTGGGACGACGCATAACGCGGACGCCGGACGGAAAACCTGCCCTGAGGGTCGCGGCCGGTGGTCGCGGCCCTCACGAATACGCGAGCAGGGGCTTTACCTTGCGGGGGCCGTCACCCAAATAACGGACGCGGAGCGCCCGCCCCGTGCCGACCTGTCCCGAATGCCAGGCTTCGCCGGAGCGGGATTGCGTGTCATGATGAGGCGCGCTCTCGCCGCTCCGGCACCCGTTCAGCCTCGGGTGCATGCTCCGTGTCCCGCAAGGGACAGACCACCGGGACCGAACGCCATGACCCTTTCCGCCCCCCTCGTTGCCGCCGACCTGACCGCCTGGCTTTATGGCGAGGGCGTGCGCATCGCCGATGGTCCGACGCTTGTCGATGCGACGGCGGAGCGCCTGCGCGAGGCGGGCGTCCCGGTCGAGCGGATCATGACCGGCATCACCATCCTGCATCCGAACGTGCGCACCGAGGCCGTCGTCTGGACGCCGGAGGAGGGCAGCAGCGTCCAGCGCTACATCGAGACGGAGAAGAGCCTCAAGAGCTACGAAAACTCTCCGATGCAGGTCATCTACACGGAAAAGCGCAGCGTGCGCATCCGGCTCACCGACACGCAGAACCTGCCGGCCTACGGCATTGTCGAGGATCTTCTTGAGGGCGGATACACGGATTATCTCGCCCTGCCGCTGCCGTTCTCGGACGGCACGACGAAGGGCATCACCTTCGCGACCCGCGATCCCGGCGGGTTCCTTGCAAGCCACGTGAGCCTGCTCGAGACGCTTGCGCCGCCCTTCGCGCTGATCTGCGAGTTGCAGACCCTCAAGCGCATGGGCAAGACGCTGCTCGACACCTACGTGGGCCGGCGCGCCGGCGCGCGCGTGCTGTCGGGCGCGATCAAGCGCGGCGACGGCGAAACCATCTCCGCCGTTGTCGGCTTCATGGACCTGCGCGGCTTCACGCATCTGTCCAACGTCCTGCCGGGCGACCGGCTGGTGGCTCTGCTCAACGACTACTTCGAGGCCGTCGACGAGGCCGTCGAGGCGCGTGGCGGCGAGGTGCTGAAGTTCATCGGCGATGAGGTGATGGCCATCTTCCCCCACGAGTGCCGGCAAAGCGAGCACGAGGCGGCACAGAACGCCCTTCTTGCCGCGCGTGACGTGGTCGAGCGGGTCGCCGCGATCAGCCGCGACTGGCGCGTGGAGGGCGAGGAGCTTCGCGTCGGCGTCGCCCTTCATGCCGGCGACGTCTTCTTCGGCAACGTGGGGGCCGAGACCCGCCTCGATTTCACGGTTGTCGGGCCGGTGGTCAATCTCGCCTCGCGCATCGCCGGGCTGACGCGCGACCTGGGGCAGGACATTCTCGTGTCCGAGACCATCGCCGACATGATGGGCTGCCGCTGCGGGTTCATGGGCGCGCATGAGGTGCGCGGCTTCGACAAGCCGGTCTCCGTGTTCATGCCGCCGGTCAAGGCGATCAGCGAGGACGGGAGCTGGTGCGAGGACGCGCCCGCGGGGCTCCTCGCGCCGGTCAGCGTGCTTCCCTCCGACACGGTTCCCGCCGCCGTCCTCGCGGCCGGAGAAGCCGCGGACCCTGCGGAAACCGACGCCCGCTGAGGCTTTTTCGCTTTCGCAAGGCCTCGCTTGCGGGGGCGCGTCTGTCCTGCGAAGAACTTTTTTCGCGAGATCCGTTTTTTGTTTTGAGTTCAAACTTCCTCTAAGTCACTTTAATCCTCGCCTTTATTGTCATTTTTAACAGTATTCCTTTCGAATTTACGCTTCCGCTGCGTCTTGGGCTGAGGGTCTGGAAATCCTTATGCTGCAAGGGGTTGGAGTTTGAGGCGTGTATTCCGGCTGGAAATTCAGTAATCGTGATTTATGTTATTTGTGACAATTATGTATTCACTTGCATATATTTTGAGCGATGAGTCGCTATTAACATGTTGTAAGGCGTTTTCCGTAGATGCTTCGAACTGGGAGGAGGAAAGCGCGGGGTAGACTGATGTTTGGGGTGTCTTTGTTTTCCGATCATTGCCGGAGTCTTTTCGAGGCCGTATCGAGATCTCAGTGTGTCATCGAGTTCAAGCCGGACGGGACGATCCTGACGGCCAACGAGAATTTCCTTTCGGCAACCGGCTATTCGCTCTCCGAAATCACTGGCAAGCATCACGCCATGTTCCTGCGCACCGCCGACAGGGAGGCCGACGACTACCGCGATTTCTGGCCCTCCCTTGCACGGGGCACGTTTTGTGCCGGTGAGTTCCGCCGCGTGAACAAGGCGGGCGAGGAGATCTGGCTGCAGGCGTCCTACAATCCGGTCGTCAACCGGTCGGGCAAGGTCGAGCGCGTGGTGAAGATCGCCGCCGACGTGAGTGACCGGAAGAGCCGAAGCATGGACAGCGACGGCCAGCTTGCGGCCATCGACCGCTCGCAGGCGGTGATCAGCTTCGCCATGGACGGAACGATCCTTCAGGCCAACGAGAATTTTCTCAAGACCGTCGGCTACACGCTCGACGAGATCCGGGGGCGAAAGCACGAAATGTTCGTGGACCCGGAGTATCGCAAGAGCGACGAGTACCGCGCGTTCTGGGACAAGCTGCGCGCGGGCGAATTTCACGCGGGCGAGTTCCGGCGCATCGGCAAGGGAGGCAGGGAGGTCTGGATCCAGGCCACCTACAATCCGATCCTCGACGATGCCGGCCGGCCGGTGAAGGTGGTGAAATTCGCCTACGACTGCGCCGCGATGGTGCAGCGGCGCAAGCGCCGGGAAGAGATCCACGGCCGCATCGACGCCGACCTGACGGATGTGGCCGAGGCCATGACCGGAGCCGCGTCCGAGGCCGCGAGCGCGTCCGCCTCCTCCGAGCAGACCTCGCACAGCGTCCAGGCCGTTGCCGCCGCGACCGAGGAACTTGTCGCCTCCATCCAGGAGATCTCGCGCCAGGTGGACGAGGCGATGAGTGTCGCCAGCCGCGCGGTGGAAGAGGCGCGGCAATCCTCCACGATCATGGGCAGCCTTGCGCGTGACGCGCAGAAGATCGGCGATGTCCTGGAACTGATCGAGACGGTGGCCGGGCAGACCAACCTTCTGGCGCTCAACGCCACGATCGAGGCCGCGCGCGCCGGACCCGCCGGAAAGGGGTTCGCGGTGGTTGCGGCCGAGGTGAAGAACCTCGCCTCGCAGACCGCGCGGGCGACGGAGGAGATCAACTCGCAGATCGCGTCCGTGCAGGATTCCTCCACGCGCGCCGGGGCATCGATCGACTCGATCATGACCATCATCGAGGAGGTCAACGCGATCTCCGCGACGATTGCCGCAGCCGTTCAGCAGCAGACCGGCGTCACCCGGGACATCTCGAGCAACATGCAACAGGCCTCGGCAGGGGTCGAGACGATCACGGACAACATGCGCTCCCTGTCGCAGAAGACCGAGACGGTGCAGGCGGCAACGGAGAAGCTGCGCGAGATGTCCCGGTCCATCGTCTAGGGGGCGGCCCATAAACGAGGCGGGTCCGGTTTGTTCGCCTGGGGTCGGCCACGCGGCGCGGACCTTCACGAAACCGCCCTGTTTTCAGGTTCTTCTCACCTTGTCCACGCGGTCTTTCCTGCCGTGCGCCTTCAATCCGGCACCTGGATGTGCAACATCCGCCCGGGGGCGAGAGGACAAGGGAATCGTGCATATGCTCAAGGAATTGGAGGCGCTGAAGCAGCGCTACCCGGGCGCCCAGACGTTCAAGTTCGGCGACAGTGCCGACCTGTGCGGGAGGCTTCTGTCCCTGGTGCGCTCCGGACGGAAAGTGGCGACCTGCAGCGCCTTGAGTGACTTTCAGGGCGGCGATCCCATGCCGGAGATCGGACGACGGGATATCGCGTTGAACTGGGACGATACGCCGGCCCTCGTCATCGAAACGGTCGAGCTGATCCATTGCCGGTTCGACGAGGTGAGCGAAGTGATGGCCCTGGCCGAAGGCGAGGATGACAGCCTTGAGGGCTGGCGCGCTGAACACCGCAAGTATTTCGAGCGCAATGGCGGTTTTTCCCCGGCCATGGAGATCATCTGGGAGCGGTTCGCCCTCGTCGAAGACCTGGGCTGAGGAACCGCTCCCCGAGTGACAGGCCGGCTTTCAGCCGAGCGGGCCGCCACGTCCCCTTGCCTCGTCTGACAGGGGCTCGCGCACGGGAACGGGCACCTTGTGGCCCGCGACGGCAAGCGCGTGGGCGCGGGAGAAGAACTGGCGCCGGCCGAGAACGGCAAGCACGAAGAGGGTCGATGCGATCAGAATTCCCGGCCCGAAAAACCACCCCAGGTAGCCTATTGAAAAGAAGAACGCCCGTTGCCCGCGTGTGAAGTGCTGCCCGGCGAGCACCATCATGCCGGCGGCGTTCTCGGCGAAGGCCTGCCCCTCCTCGGGGGGCGGATCGCCGTCCGGCATCGCCCCCATCAGGATCGTGGCATAGTTGAACAGCCGGTAGGCCCAACCGAACTTGAAGAAGGCATAGGCATAGACAAGGGCGAGGCCCAGGATCTTGATCTCCCACTCCGCCGGCGTGGTGCCGCCGTCGAGCCCGATGTCGGCAAGGATTTCCAGGATGGAATCCGTCGAGGTGAGGAGGGCGAAACACGCGCCGATCGCCAGGATCGACGTGGAGGCGAAGAAGGCCGTGCCCTGCTGGAGGCCGGCGGCGATGCCCACATCCATGATGCGCACCCGCCGAAGGCTGGTTTCCATCATCCAGCGGCGGCGATGCAGGTTCATCTGGTAGGACAGCGTCCTGACCTTGAGCGGCGAGTGTTCGACGAGAAAGTTGAAACCGAGCCAGGCGGCGAGAAAGACCGTAGCCGCCGCAAGGTCCAATATGGAAAGATCGTTCACCCTCTCGCCTTTCCCGCGCGTGTCATGCCGCGAATCCGTGTGCGTCCGCTGCCATCATGCCCTGTAGACTGTCGGGTACGCCAGCGCAGCGACAACGTCAGGCGGGCGGAAAGAGGAAATTCGGGAATTCAGAATTGTATGTATTCCTTAATATTCGAGATACATGGGGGAGGGGTATGAAATTCTCGTCTTCGTTATTTCTTGTGTGTCGACAACTTGTCCGTACATATTTCGACTTTTCGGAGAATTTTATTTAAAATTGCAATTTCTAACAGTATTCTTGGGTCCGTTTAAATTCGTACGATTTAGAAAATTTACGAAGGGGAAACTTCTCCGTGGCACCTTCCTGTCCCAAGGGGTGGTGTTCGGAGGTCAGAATATGCGTAGCCTGCTTTCCCGGGGCGACAAGAACAAGGCGATGCTCGAGGCGCTCGGGCAGTCGCAGGCCGTGATCGAATTCAAGCCGGATGGCACGATTCTGACGGCAAACGAACCCTTCCTGAAGACCATGGGCTATTCGCTCGAGGAAATCCGCGGCAAGCACCACAGCATGTTTGTGCGCGAGGATCTGCGGAACTCGCCGGAGTATCGCGCGTTCTGGTCGGCGCTTGCCGCCGGACAGTTCCAGCAGCGCGAGTTCCGCCGTATCGCCAAGGACGGTCATGAGGTCTGGCTGCAGGCCTCCTACAATCCGATTCTCGATCGCTCCGGTCGTGTCGAGCGCGTGGTGAAGTTCGCCGCCGACATCACCAAGGAAAAGATGAAGAGCCTCGACCTTGCCGGACAGGTGGCGGCGATCAACCGGTCGCAGGCGGTGATCGCCTTTGCGATGGACGGCACCATTCTCGACGCGAACGAGAACTTCCTGAGCGCCCTTGGCTACTCCCTTGAGGAAATCAGGGGAAAGAACCACGAAATGTTCGTGTCCTCCGAGTATCGCGCAAGCAGCGACTACAAGGCGTTCTGGGATCGCCTCCGGTCGGGTGAGTTCCAGGCCGGCGAGTTCTGTCGCTACGGCAAGGGCGGCAAGGAGGTCTGGATCCAGGCCACCTACAATCCGATCCTCGATGACGAAGGAAAGCCGATCAAGGTCGTGAAGTTCGCGACCGACCGCACCGAGGCGGTCAAGCGGCGCAGGCATCGTGAGGCGGTTCAGAAGGAAATCGACCAGGACCTCGATTCCGTCGCACGTTCGATCTCGGATGCCAACGCCCAGGCGTCGAGCGCTTCCGCGTCCTCCGTTCAGGCATCGTCCAACGTGCAGGCCGTCGCGGCGGCGGCCGAAGAGCTCGTCGCGTCGATCGAGGAGATCTCGCGTCAGGTGAACCAGGCACGGACGATCTCCGAGAAGGCCGTCGGCGAGGCGCAGAAGTCCTCGACGGTGATGAGCGGTCTCGCCGAGAACGCGCAGAAGATCGGCGATGTCCTTGAACTGATCGAGACGATTGCCGGCCAGACCAATCTTCTGGCTCTCAACGCGACCATCGAGGCCGCGCGCGCCGGCGAGGCGGGCAAGGGCTTTGCCGTTGTCGCGGCGGAGGTCAAGAATCTCGCCAGCCAGACCTCGCGCGCCACGGAAGAGATCAACGCCCAGATCGGGTCGGTGCAGTCCTCGTCCTCCATGGCCGAGGGAGCAATTCAGGCGGTGATGCGCATCATCGAGGAGATCAACGACATCTCGGCGTCCATCGCGACGGCGATCGAGGAGCAGTCGAGCGTCAGCCGCGACATCTCGGTCAACATGCAGCAGGCCTCCGTGGGGGTGACCACCATCACCAACAACATGCAGAGCCTGTCCCAGGAGACCGACCTCGTGGCGAAGGCCACCACGACCCTGCGCGAGGCCTCACGCTCCATCGCGTGAAGCCTCTCCGCAAAAATGCCAGGTCATGCGGCCGCCGGTCTCCTCCTGTCGGGAGGGGCGGCGGTCGTCTCGCATGTGGCCTTGCCGTGTCGATACTGTGGACCTGACCGGTCGGGATCGCCGGCATGAGCGCAGGCGGCGCGACACATCAAATCGACTCAAGTTTCGATCATTTTTTGCAAAATTCTTTTCCGAAGTTGCGCAAACCCGGCCGGTTTGGCCGGCTTTCAGTCATGCAATTGCCGCATGGCGGAATGCGGTTTTTTTGCGCTTGCGAAACCGTTTCCAAATCGTTAAATCCACGCCTCGACCGATGGCGCGCCCGGGGGCAAACGTGGCCGCCTTCTTCGGACAAAAGGACTTCCATGGACGATCAGGTTCAGAAATCCTGCTGGGGCGTGACGGCGTGGGCCGTTCTCCTCGTGGGGGCCGTGCTGGCCATGGTCTACGTGTTCGGCGGTGCCGACGCGGGGGCCGCAACGGTTGCATCACTCGGCTGACGCCGGGCGGGGACATTTCCCCCGCGCCGCGGACGTCGGCCCACCGGGCATACCGGTGCGCAAGACCGGAACGAGATACAGGGGGCGCGGGAAACCGCGCCCCTTTTTACGTTCAGGCGTCTGCGCTTTCCCTTCGGATTGCGCAAACCGTGTGCCTGCGGGGATTTTCCTTGCCCGGGCAGGGCGGGGGAGGAACACTGCCTGGACCGATGCCCCGCCGGACGGGGCGGATCAGCAACGGGGAGGGAGCCGATGACGGGACGGATCACCAAGGGATACAAGGCGCTCCTGGAGGAGGCCAATGCGGCCATCGAGACGCTTAGCGTCGAGGATGCCATTGCGGCGTCGAGGGATCCGGGCGTGGTTCTCGTCGACATCCGGGACGTGCGCGAGCTGAAGCGCGAGGGCAAGGTCCCCGGTGCGATCCATGCGCCGCGCGGCATGCTGGAATTCTGGGTCGACCCCGACAGCCCCTATTTCAAGGACGTGTTTGGCGAGGACAAGAAGTTCGTCTTCTTCTGCGCCGCCGGCTGGCGTTCGGCTCTCGCGACCAGGACGGTGCAGGAGATGGGACTGTCTCCCGTCGCCCATATCGAAGGGGGCTTCGGGGCCTGGAAGGCCGCGGGTGGTCCTGTCGAGGCTCCCGGGGACAAGACGGACTGAGGGCTGAGCGGTTCGCGTGCGGTCAGTCGCTCAGCACTGCGGGCACTGGTGAGTGGAGCCGGTGTCGGAGCGGGGCCGGGTGCTCGGTCGGGCGCGCTGGAACACCATCTGGTGCATCGTGTTCACGCCGGAGGGGGCGCTGGAGAGCAGGCCGCCGTACTGGTCCGCTCCCATGCGGAAAACCACGAGCGTGACGGGGCCGAGTCCGGGCCAGTCCACGGAGGCGCCCCAGGTCGGCACCTGCTCCAGGGCGTCCACGCCCGCCAGCGCGGCCACATCCTCTCGCGAGAAGGTGACACCGGGCTTCACCGGCCATTCCAGGCGGCGCAGACCGTCGGGGATTTTCCACAGGCGCAGGGTCGTATCCAGACGCAGGATCATCGTGTCCGAAGACGTGCCGAGTTCGATCGTGACGAAGCGCTGGTCGAAGCTGGCCGGGCGGACCTCGATGCCGTCCGGTGTGCGTTCCAGGGTGACTGTGTTGGAAAGGGTATAGATTGTGGCGTCGGTTTTCTCGCCGGGCAGCGAGCGTGCGCGGTCGAGCGCCTGGGCTGGCGAGGCAATTACGGCAAGTGAGCCCATCAAAAGACCCAGTGCCAGCGTGAGGCGAGGTGCGAACATTTCTCGGTCTGCTAAACCTGAACTGCTTGGAGGCACGGAAATCGCGCCGGAAAACAGCTTCATGATATGTCAAAAGTATCAATAAAGCGTGACGGGCTGAAAGTAGAGGTGCACATGCGTTTGGCAATTGGTGACAAGACTTACTCCTCCTGGTCCCTGCGGGCGTGGCTTGCCGTGCGCGCGAGCGGCGCGGATTTCGAGGAGGAGCTTCTGCCGCTCGACACCGACGCGTTCCACAAGCGCATCCGTGAGATTTCGCCGGTCGGCCGTGTTCCGGTGTTGATCGACGGGGAGGTCACGGTCTGGGATTCACTTGCGATTATAGAGTACTTGGCGGAGGTCCGCCCCGGTGCGGGCCTGTGGCCGGAGGATCGCGCCGCGCGCGCCAGGGCCAGGGCGGTGGTCGCGGAGTTTCATTCCGGTTTCTTCGATCTGCGCGGGAATTACCCCATGAACCTGCGCCGGACGCCGGCTCCCCATCCTCTTGCGCCGGATGCCTCGCGCGACATCGCGCGCATCACGGAGATCTGGCGTGACTGCCGCGAACACTATGGCTCGAAGGGAGACTTCCTCTTCGGAAAGTTCGGTGCGGCGGATTGTTTCTTCGCGCCGGTCGTCAGCCGTTTTCTCACCTATCAACTTCCACTGGGGAAGGTCGAGCGGGCCTACGCACAGGCGGTCATGGAGCATCCCTACATGGTGGAATGGCGTGCGGAGGCGGCGCGCGAAACCCATCGTGTTGAGGCTGACGAGGTTGAGTGACAGTTAGTAATGCCAAGAGATAAAAAGAGAAAACAAGTCGTGTTGACTGGCACGTAAACGTAAGACAATCTCTATTCAAGGAGAGAGGCGGAGCGGCCGTGAAGGCGGCTTCCGAACGTCAAGGGAGGCAAACGGGTGGCAATCCTGAAGAGCAGTGCGGCAACGTCCGGGGCCGAGGTCGAGGCCAATCGGGCCGCCTGGACGGAGCTGCGCGAGGACCTTCTGGCGCGGCGCGCCGAGGCCGCGAAGGGGGGCAACGAGCGGGCCCGCGAGCGGCATGTGTCGCGTGGCAAGCTGCTTCCGCGCGAGCGGGTCGCGCGTCTGCTCGATCCGGGGACGCCGTTCCTGGAGGTCGGGGCGCTTGCCGCGCTCGGGCTTTACGAGGATGCCATCCACGGCGCCGGGCTCATCACGGGCATTGGCCGGGTTTCGGGTCGTGACTGCATGATCGTGTGCAACGACGCGACCATCAAGGGCGGCACCTACTATCCCATGACGGTGAAGAAGCATCTCCGGGCGCAGGAAATCGCCATGGAGAACAGGATTCCCTGTCTCTATCTGGTCGATTCCGGCGGGGCAAACCTGCCCAACCAGACCGATGTCTTTCCCGATCGCGACCATTTCGGCCGCATCTTCTTCAACCAGGCGACCATGTCGTCCATGGGCATTCCGCAGATCGCGGTGGTGATGGGATCCTGCACGGCGGGCGGCGCCTATGTGCCGGCCATGTCCGACGAGACCATCATCGTGCGCCGGCAGGGAACGATCTTTCTCGCGGGACCGCCGCTGGTGAAGGCGGCGACGGGCGAGGAGGTCTCGGCCGAGGATCTCGGCGGCGCGGATGTTCATGCAAGGGTCTCAGGCGTTGCCGATCACTATGCGCTCGACGACGAACAGGCGCTCGAGCAGGCCCGGCGTATCGTCGCGAACCTCAATGGCGCCAAGCAGCCGTCGCCGGTGCTGGCGGCGCCGCGCGATCCGCTTCTCGATCCGGCCGGGCTCGAGGCGGTGGTGCCGGTCGACCTGAAGAAGCAGTACGACATTCGCGAGGTCATCGCGCGGATCGTGGACGGGTCCGAACTCGACGAGTTCAAGGCTACCTACGGCACGACGCTCGTGACCGGTTTCGCCCGCATCAACGGCATTCCCGTCGGCATCCTTGCCAATAACGGCATCCTGTTCTCTGAATCGGCGCTCAAGGGCGCCCATTTCGTCGAATTGTGCTGCCAGCGCGGAATTCCGCTGCTGTTCCTGCAGAACATCACCGGTTTCATGGTCGGCCGGGAGTATGAGGCCGGCGGCATCGCCAAGGACGGCGCGAAGCTCGTGACGGCGGTGGCCTGCGCGAAGGTACCGAAGATCACGGTCATCGTCGGCGGGTCCTACGGGGCGGGCAACTACGGCATGTGCGGGCGCGCCTACTCGCCACGTTTCCTCTTCATGTGGCCGAACGCCCGCATTTCCGTGATGGGCGGCGAGCAGGCGGCCAGCGTGCTGGCGACGGTGAAACGCGACAACATCGAGAAGGACGGTGGGGACTGGAGTGCGGAGGAGGAGGCGGCCTTCAAGGCGCCGATCCGCGATCGCTACGAGGCGGAAGGGCATCCCTATCACGCGACGGCGCGGCTTTGGGATGACGGCATCATCCTGCCGTCCGAAACCCGGAGGGTGCTCTCGCTGGCCCTGTCGGCGACGCTCAACGCGCCCGTTCCCGAAACCCGCTTCGGCGTCTTCCGCATGTGAGGCGGCGCGGGACGCCGTCCCGCGACCCTCCCGTCGACGCTTCGTTCATTCGTGACAAGGACTGACCCATGCTCGCTTCGGTGCTGATTGCCAATCGCGGGGAAATCGCCTGCCGCATCATCAAGACCGCCCGCCGCCTGGGCCTGCGCACCATCGCGGTCTACTCCGACGCGGATCGCGACGCGCTGCATGTGCGCCTCGCGGACGAAGCCGTGCATATCGGCCCGGCGCCGAGCGCGGAAAGCTACCTGGTCGGCGAACGCATTCTCGCGGCGGCGAAACAGACGGGTGCGCAGTCCATTCACCCGGGATACGGCTTCCTTTCGGAGAACGCGGCCTTCGCCGAGGCTTGTGAAAAGGCGGGGATCGTCTTTGTCGGTCCCTCGGCACGGGCGATCCGCGCCATGGGGCTCAAGGACGGCGCCAAGGCACTGATGGAAAAGGCCGGCGTGCCCGTCGTTCCCGGCTATCACGGCGAGCGGCAGGAGGCGGAGTTCCTCAAGCGCAAGGCCTATGAGATCGGTTATCCGGTGCTGATCAAGGCGGTTGCGGGCGGCGGCGGCAAGGGGATGCGCCGGGTGGACAAGGCCATCGACTTCGACGCGGCGCTTGCGTCCGCGCAGCGCGAGGCGCAGTCGGCCTTCGGCGATCCGCGCGTGCTCATCGAGAAATTCGTGCTCAATCCGCGTCACATCGAAATCCAGGTCTTCGGTGACGGAAAGGGCAATGCGGTCCATCTCTTCGAACGGGATTGCTCCGCGCAGCGTCGCCACCAGAAGGTTCTGGAGGAGGCGCCGGCCCCGGGCATGACGCCGGAAACCCGGGCCGCCATGGGCGCGGCCGCCGTGGCTGCGGCCCGGGCGGTCGACTATTCCGGTGCCGGGACCATCGAGTTCATCGCCGACGGATCCGGCGCCCTCAGGCCGGACGGTTTCTGGTTCATGGAGATGAACACCCGGCTGCAGGTGGAGCATCCGGTGACGGAACTCGTCACGGGGCAGGATCTGGTGGAATGGCAGTTCCGTGTCGCCTCGGGCGAGGGGCTGCCGCTCGCGCAGGACGAGATCCGGCTGAACGGCCACGCCATCGAGGCCCGTCTCTACGCGGAAGATCCCGACACCGGCTTTCTGCCGTCCACCGGACGGCTCGATGTTCTCGACCTGCCGGAAGGCGAGGGCATTCGCATCGATACCGGCGTGGTCGAGGGAGCCGAAATCTCGGCCTTTTACGACCCGATGATCGCCAAGGTGATCGCCAGCGGCGCCTCGCGCGCCGAGGCGCTGGCGCGGATCGCGGGAGCCTTCGCCAGGAGCCGTATCGCCGGGCCGAAGACGAATCTTGCCTTCCTCGCGCGTCTCGTCGCCGACGAGGAGGTGAAGGCAGGGGGCTTCGACACGGGCCTCATCGACCGCTCGCTTGAAAGCCTCACCGAAGGGGCGGTGTCCGAAGCGGCGGTTGGCAAGGCGGTGCTGTCGCTTCTGGAGGAGCAGGGAACCACCTGCAATGACGCGAACGGCTGGCGGGATCCCTTTGCCGTGGCGGACGCATTCGAACTGACCGGCGAGCGCCGTGTCCAGGTCAGCGTCGAGGTTGACGGCGAGCCGCGAAAGACGAGCGTGCGGTGGGTCGACGGACAGGCCGGCGTTCTCGACGGGCAGGGGCAGCCGCTTGCGGCGGTCGGGGCGGACGTGCGCCGTTGCGGAGACGTCGCCTATGCGATCGAGGCGGGGCGTGCCGTCCGTGTGGCGCTCGTGGACCAGCTTTCCCGCGTCGTCGAGGACGAGGGCGGCGCGGCCGCCATCAAGGCCCCCATGCACGGCAAGGTGATTGCCGTCGATGTTGCCGCCGGAGACACGGTTGCCAAGGGACAGCGGATCGCGGTGGTCGAGGCGATGAAGATGGAACACGCCATCGTTGCCCCGCGCGATGGTGTGGTCGAGAGCGTTTTCGTCAGCGAGGGCGGGCAGGTCGATCAGGGCGCGGCGGTCGCGACCCTTGCTGAGGAGTGAGCGGAAAACCCGCCCGTCTCCGGGCTGCTATGCACCGATCGGGAACAGCCGGCCAACGAGGGCCTCGGGGGTGGTGACCTCGGGGGACCAGCCAAGCAGCCGGCGCGCGCCGTCGCCGCTTGCGACCTGCGAACGGGCATAGCCGGCGGCAACATCGAGATCGGCCGCCAGGTCCGGCGGAGCCTCGTCGTGGGCCAGGTCCAGCCTGAGCCCCAGCCCGTCGCTTACCAGATCCATCAGGTTTCCCACGCTTGCAGCCTCGACACCGCAGCCGATGGCGGTGAGCCGATAGCTGCGCGCCTCGACGGCGCGTACGTAGAGATCGGCGAGATCCTCGGCGTCCACCAGAGGCCAGAGCGTGTCGCGTTCCGCGCGCGTGACGAAGGGGCGTCCGCCCTCGGCCGCCATGCGCATGTCGGCGACGGGGCCACCGTCACGGGCACATACGAGCGCCGGGTGAATCACGGACAGCGCCAGATGCCGGCTTGCGGCAAGCGAGCGGATGGCGTGCACCACATGAGCGAAGGCGGGCAGAGGCGAATAGGCGGTGGCCTCCCGCAAGGGAGTGCCGCGCGTTGGCGGATAGAGCCAGATCCCGCCGGTGTAGACGAGGTGGAACGGTGTCGTTCCATGCGGTGCGTCAATGAGCGCGGCGACCAGCTTGCGTTCGTCCGTCCGGCCCTCGGCGTCGAAGCTGTTGGCAAGATGGACGAAACAGTCCGAGCCGAGCGCCTGGGCCAGCCATTCGCGAGGCGCGCGCAGATCTCCCGACCAGGCCTGGGCGCCCGCCGCGCGCAGCCGTGCGCCAGCCTCCGGCGAGCGGGCCAGCGCGGTCACCCGGTGGCCGCGCGCCACCAGCCTCGCGAGCACTGCCCGTCCGATCGTTCCGGTTCCGCCTGTCAGAAACACCTTCATGGGGCAAATAAAGCGCCGGCGGGCGAGTCGCGCAAGGCGCCTCTTTCGGCTCCGGAGAAGGCGCAGCCTGTGCATAGCGGGCATGAGTGGCCGGTGCGGCGCTTTGCTCGGCGCGTTGGCCCCCTATAACGGAGGGCATGGCTCTGCATATCGTCAAACTCTGCGTCGGCGTCGATTCCGCCGAGGATCTCGCCGCCTGGATCGACTTCCGCGCCGCGGAACAGCGCGAGCAGGGGCTGGAGCCCGAGCAGACCCACACCACGCGCATGGCGCCCGCGCGCCGCGACGAGGTTCTGGACGGCGGTTCGCTCTACTGGGTGATCAAGGGCGCGATCCAGGTGCGGCAGAGGATCGTCGATCTTCGCAGTATCACGGATGCGGCGGGCGTGAAGCGTTGCCAGATCGTTCTCGAGCCGGTGCTTCATCCCACAAGGCCGCAGCCGCGCCGGCCGTTCCAGGGGTGGCGCTACCTGAAGCCCGATGACGCGCCGGCGGACATCGCCCGCCAGGATGCCGTCGCCGATATTCCCGACGCCATGCGCCGCGAACTCATCGAGCTCTGCCTGATATGAGCGGACATTGCCTCGCCGGCCTCAAGCCGGCAGGGTCAATGCCACATTGTCGATGAGACGGGTGGTGCCGAGGCGCGCGGCGACAAGAAGGCGCGCCGAACGCGTTCCCGACGCCAGCGGCGCGAGGGTATCCGCCTCCCGAAGCTCCAGGTAATCGACGTCGAAACCGGACGCTGCAAGGGCTGCGATCGCCTGGTCCAGAAGCGGGGCGGGCGGTACGCCGGCCTCGAGACGCCGGGCGGTGTCGAAGAGAACTTCGGGCAGTCGGGCCGCCGTTGCACGGGTGGCCGTGTCCAGATAGCGGTTGCGCGAGGACATGGCGAGGCCGTCGGGTTCGCGCACCGTCTCGCCGCCCAGCACCTGCACGGGAATGTTCAGGTCGCGCACGAAGCGGCGGATGACGCAAAGCTGCTGGTAGTCCTTCTCGCCGAAGATCGCCACGTCGGGAAGCGCCGCGAGAAGCAGCTTGGTCACCACCAGCGAAACACCGGAAAAGAAATGCGGCCGGCTCGCGCTCTCCAGTCCCTCGGCGGGGCCGCCGACGGAGACCGACGTGGCGAAGCCCTCCGGATACATCTCCGCCCGGCCGGGCATGAAGACGCTCTCGACGCCTTCGGCGGCGAGCTTGTCGAGGTCGCTCTGCTCGTCGCGCGGATAGGCGTCGAAATCCTCGGTCGGGGCGAACTGGGTCGGATTGACGAAGATCGAAACCACCACGTGCTCGGCATGTTCACGCGCGGCGCGCACAAGCGACAGATGCCCCTCGTGCAGCGCGCCCATCGTCGGCACCATCGCGATGCGCGCGCCTTTCGCGCGGGCGGCGGAAAGGTGTTCCCTCAGGGCGGAGATGGTGGGGTGAACCTGCGGTGCACTCATTCCGGCGGTTCCTTTCCTCGCGCGAGTCGACATGCGCCCTCCCTTCGGACGGCAGATGCCTTTTAACGTCTTTTGAACACAGGCGTTTGGATTTTTCCGCAATGCACGCCATATGATTTTTCAAGAACCGGCGGGCAGGAGCAAGGCAGGCGTGAGCAGCAACGGGGACAAGACGGCGGGCAGGGGACAGGGGATACCGGAGCGCCAGGCCGATGCGGCCGGAGGGCAGGGGCCGGTGGCGCGTTCCTCGCAGGGCGGAGCGGTCAGGCCGTCCTCGGGAGCGGATATTTCTTCCTTCCTTCAGGCGGCGGAACAAAGCCGCAAGGAAGTCGGGCGCGGACGCCTGGTCTTCGCGCTCGACGCGACCATGAGCCGTCAGCCGACCTGGGACCGTGCCTGCAATGTGCAGGCGGAAATGTTCGAGGCCGCGTCTGCCTCCGGCGGCCTTGCCATGCAACTCGTGTACTTTCGCGGTTTCGGGGAATGCGGTGCGTCGAAATGGGTCGACAACGGACGCAAGCTCGCGGATCTCATGTCGCGGATCGACTGTCGCGGCGGCACGACCCAGATCCGCAAGGTGCTGCGCCACACGCTCGACGAGGCGCGCCGGCGCAAGGTGCAGGCCCTGGTCTACATCGGCGACTGCGTCGAGGAGGACGTGGACGGGCTGTGCGCGCGGGCGGGCGAGATGGGGGTGCTCGGCGTGCCGGCCTTCGTGTTTCAGGAGGGCGCCGAGTCTCACGCCACACGGGCGTTCCGCGAGATCGCCAGACTGTCCGGCGGCGCGCATTTCGCGCTGGATTCCGGTGCGCCGGGAGAGCTTGCGGCGCTGCTCAAGGCGGCGGCGGTCTATGCGTCGGCGGGACGGGACGGGCTTGAGCGGCTGCGGCGTTCGGGCGATGACGGGGCGCGGCTCTTCCTGAGCCACCTGCGCTGACACCTCGGCGCGCGGGGAACGGAAGCGGGGCCGCAAGGGCCCTTTCGGGAGGCGGAATGGGGTTTTTTCTTCTGGGGCTTGGAGCGCTCGGGCTCCTGCTGATCCTGGCGAGCTTTACCGCCAGTGCGGACACGGCAAGGCTGGCCAGGCAACTCAAGACCTTCGGCGGCATCGGGCTGTTGCTGGCGGCGGCCGGGCTGCTCTTCGCGCGCCGGATCGACCTGGCGATGCTCGCGGGCGGTTTCGGCCTGACGCTTCTGGGCCTGCGCAGGGCGCGGGGCTTTTCCCGGGCGGGAGAAGGGGACGACGCGTCGGGCGACGGTGCCGCGTCCGTGGTGCGGTCGGTGTTCCTCGAGATGCGGCTCGATCACGACAGCGGGGACATGGAAGGGGAGGTTCTGGCCGGCGCCTTCGAGGGGCGCCGACTGTCGGGTCTGTCGCCCGCCGAGCTCAGGTCGCTCTACGGGGAGGTGTCCTCGGACACGGACAGCCGTGCCTTACTCGAAGCTTATCTCGACCGCCGGCAACCCGGCTGGCGTGTAGACTTCGAGGCGGATGGCACAGCGGGGCAGGGAGCCGCGCCGGGCGCGGGCGCCATGACCAAGGAGGAGGCCTACCAGGTTCTGGGGCTTGCGCCCGGCGCCGGCGAGGCGGAAGTCCGTGCGGCGCACCGCAGGCTTATGAAGCGCGTCCATCCCGACCAGGGAGGGAGCGGATTTCTCGCCGCGAAACTCAACGAGGCGAAGGACCTGCTTCTCGATCATGACTGAACTCACAGATACGCGTTACACATTCCAGGGTCCGGCACCGGCAAGCCGATGTGCCGGACCCTCAATCGATACTCACTGATAGATCGCGTAGCAGTTGAACCGCTTGCGCTTCAGGCTCGAACAGGCGTCCCAGGCCGCGGTCTTCGTCTCGAAGCCGACGAAACGGGCCCGGTAGAGCGTGGCGCCACCGCTTTCCACCGGCTCGGTGTAGGGCACATAGCCGCGCAGGCGCGATCCCATGGCGCTGCTGGCCTTCTTGAGCATGGCAACCGCCGCGTCCTCGCTTTCAGCGGCCGCGATCTGCACCTGCCACGCCGGCTTCGGCTCGGCGACGTTGTTGGTCGCAACCGTCACGGACGAGGACTTCGGCGCGTCGGGCAGCGGAACATCCGCGCCCGCGGACGCAACCTGGATCGGCTGGGTGCGAACCTTGCGGATCGCGAGCTCCGGTGCGCGCGGCGTGGGCACCGACGAGGTCGAGGCGTAGGCCATCGTCTTGCGGCGCAGGGCGGCCTGGAGGTCGGGCTTCTGCGGAACGCGGATGATGGATCCGGTCACGATCTCCGGCTCGACGATCGGCTTGGGCGGAAGCGGCACCGGCACGGAGGCCGCCGCGACCTGCGTCATCACGCCCGGCTTCAGGTTCGGCACCGGCACGTCCTTCGGGGACAGCCCGGCAAAGAGCGAGCGGTCGCCAGGCGTCGTCACGTTGGCGACGAGCGAGGGCGCCGTGTAGCGGCCCTTGCTGGCCTTGGGCATGTATTTGCCGATGAGCTTGGTCATCTGCTTGTTGCGCGAGGCGCCGGTGCGCCCGCCCATCACCACGGCCACGATGTGGCGACCGCCGGTCTCCACGTTGGTGACCAGGTTGAAGCCCGAGGCGCGGGTGTAGCCGGTCTTGATGCCGTCCACGCCACGCACGCGGCCGAGAAGCCGGTTGTGGTTGCCGTAGCGGCGGCCCTTGTAGGAGAAGCTGCGGGTGCTGAACAGCTTGAAGTACTTGGGGAAGCGCTGCTTGATGGCGCGGCCGAGCGTCGCCATGTCGCGTGCCGTCGTCACCTGGGCCTTGTTGGGCAGGCCCGAGGGATTGCGGAACGTGGTGCGCTTCATGCCGAGCGCGCGCGCGGTGCGGGTCATGCGCTTGGCGAACTTGGGCACCGAGCCGGACACGTTCTCGGCGACCACCACGGCCACGTCATTGGCCGACTTGGTGACCAGCGCCAGGATCGCGTCCTTCGCACGGATGGAGCTGCCGGGCTTGAGACCCAGCTTGGAGGGCGGACGGCTCGCGGCATAGCGCGACACCTTCAGCGGCGTCTGCATGGACATGCGACCGGCCTCGATCTCCTCGAACAGGAGATAGAGCGTCATGATCTTCGTCAGCGACGCGGGATACCGGCGCACGTCGGCCTTGTAGTCGTACAGGGTACGACCGGTCTTGGCGTCGACGACGAAGCCGGAATACTTGGAGTTCGCGAACGCCGGAACGGCGGTTATTGCGGTGACTCCAAGGACCAGCCCGGCAACGACCGTTCCGCGAAGTCCGATTGCGATTGCGCGTCCGAAACGCCTCACACCTTTACTCAGCACAATGTCACCCCATTCGGGCCAGGTGTTTCGTGTGTCCCGCGGTCCGCCCTGCTGCCGGGCCGTAGGAACCTCTCGCGGTCGGAACGGGATGGCCCGCTTCGTCCGCTCTTCGTCTGTCGTGGCTCTTTTACTCGACCGGCACCGGAGGAGACACCGTGCCGAAAGGCCACATTGTCCATCTTGTCGCAAACACGGTTACGGAAGTGCAAATGCGACCGATGAGTGGATCCGAATGCCAAGGCATCATGCCGTTTTGGCTTCGATCCGTCGATGCCCGAGCGTCGCAAAAGGCGGTTAATGCGCCGTTACCGATGCCGCTTTCCGTTGCCATCCTGCACAAATGACGCGCATGCGACGCGGCGGGACCGGGGCTGGCGGAAAGCCGGGGGCGGCAGGAGGGACGGCATCCCGGCAGTTTCTCTTATGTTGCGCTGCAAAATCAAACCTTGACAAATTTTGTGCACTGCATAAATTTCGGGTGCTGCAGACGCGTGCGCCCGGTTCTCGGGCCTGAGGGGGTTCCTGCGCGGTCCCGGCCACTGTCGCAGCTCATGAGAGACAGCGAGCCGTTCCGGCGATTTTGGGCGGATGTCGGTGCGGTCTCGGGATCAATCGAAAGAGGTCACCATGATGAACGGTTTCGACGATATGCAGAAGCTCTCCAAGGACAGCATGGATGTCATGATGCAGAGCTTCGGCGCCATGACCAAGGGCATGCAGGCCATCGCCACCGAGGTCGCCGACTACCAGAAGAAGTCCTTTGAGGACAGCTCCGCCGCGCTCGAGAAGCTCGTCGCCGCCAAGTCGCTCGACAAGGCCTTCGAGGCGCAGAGCGACTACGTGAAGGGCGCCTACGAGTCCTTCGTCGGCGAGGCCACGAAGATCGGCGAGATGTATTCCGAGCTCGCCAAGGAAGCCTACAAGCCCTACGAGGGCGTGATGGCCAAGGTCGGCAAGTAAGTTTCCAGACCGGGACGGGCGGTTGCTGCCCGTCTTTGTCGTGCGGCCGGATCTCCGGCCGCCGCATGTTCAAGCGCCCGCCTCGCGGGCGCTTTTTCTTTTTCTCCCCGGACATTGCAGGGATGGCGGTCGCGGCGAAGCGCGGCACGCCGCCCTCGCGGCCCCCGACGTTCGCAAGGCATCCCCGGCCGCGTCCGGGCGACCGTTTGCCGACAACACATTTTCGTGTCTCGCGCTCGCTGGTCGCAGGCCATTGAGGTTCAAGCCGGATGCCATACATTAGGATGACGACCGCGTCGGCGAAGCGGGCCGATCCGCCGGCGGATCGTTTCCGTAGATCCCGAGGCAGGGGTTTGCGGAAATACCCGTCGCCCGGCACATGCGGCTTTCTGGCGATGCGGCAGGACCCCCATCGGGTCCGAGAAAACTTGCGAACCGGGACCAGAGACCGGAACCAACGACAGGGGCGACCCGCAACGACGGGCTTTGGAGTGGCGATGACGAAGGGATCCCAGCATGGCGACGGCGACGACACAGGCAATCTGGTCGTCACCAAGACCAGAACCGTCGCCAAGCGGCCGAACCTTTATCGCGTCCTTCTCCTCAATGACGACTACACGCCCATGGAATTCGTCGTGCACGTGGTGGAACGGTTTTTTCAGAAGAACCGGGAGGAAGCCACGCGCATTATGTTGCACGTCCATCACCACGGAGTGGGGGAGTGCGGTGTCTACACCTATGAGGTCGCGGAGACCAAGGTGACGCAGGTCATGGACTTTGCGCGCAAACACCAGCATCCTCTCCAGTGTGTAATGGAAAAGAAATAGGGGGCACCCGTGCCTTCATTCTCGAGAAGCCTTGAAAAGGCCCTGCATCAGGCCCTGTCCTTCGCCAACGAGCGTCAGCAGGAATACGCGACGCTCGAACACCTCCTGCTCGCCCTCGTGGAAGACCAGGACGCGGCGGCGGTCATGCGCGCGTGCAACGTCGACCTCGACGCGCTCAAGCGGAACCTGGTCGAATACATCGACACCGAACTCGAGAACCTTATCGTCGAGGGCGACGAGGACTCCAAGCCGACGGCCGGTTTCCAGCGCGTGATCCAGCGCGCAGTGATCCACGTCCAGTCGTCGGGCCGCGAGGAGGTGACGGGCGCCAACGTGCTCGTGGCGATCTTCGCCGAGCGCGAGAGCCATGCGGCCTACTTCCTGCAGGAGCAGGACATGACCCGTTACGACGCGGTCAACTACATCTCGCATGGCATCGCGAAGCGCTCCGGCATGTCCGAGGCGCGCCCGGTGCGCGGCGCCGACGAGGAAGCCGCCACCGAGGAAGGCGTGGAGAAGCCCAAGCAGAAGACGGACGCGCTTGAGGCCTATTGCGTCAACCTGAACGAAAAGGCCGCCGCGGGCCGTATCGATCCGCTGATCGGTCGCGACCAGGAGATCTCGCGCACGATCCAGATCCTGTGCCGGCGCTCCAAGAACAACCCGTTGTTCGTGGGCGATCCGGGCGTGGGCAAGACCGCCATCGCGGAAGGTCTGGCCAAGCGTATCGTCGACAAGGACGTCCCGGACGTGCTGCTCGACGCCACCATCTTCTCGCTCGACATGGGCGCGCTGCTCGCCGGGACCCGCTATCGCGGCGATTTCGAGGAGCGGCTGAAGCAGGTCGTGAAGGAGATCGAGGACTATCCCGGCGCGGTGATGTTCATCGACGAGATCCACACGGTGATCGGCGCGGGCGCGACGTCGGGCGGGGCGATGGACGCCTCGAACCTGCTCAAGCCGGCGCTTGCCTCGGGCTCCATCCGTTGCGTGGGCTCGACCACCTACAAGGAGTACCGCCAGTTCTTCGAGAAGGACCGCGCGTTGCTGCGCCGGTTCCAGAAGATCGACGTGAACGAGCCGACCGTCGAGGACGCCATCGAGATCCTGAAGGGGCTGAAGCCCTACTTCGAGACGTTCCACAAGGTCCGCTATACCAATGACGCCATCAAGACGGCGGTGGAGCTGTCCTCGCGCTACATCAACGACCGCAAGCTGCCGGACAAGGCGATCGACGTGATCGACGAGTCCGGGGCCTCGCAGAAGCTCGTTCCCGAGGGGCGCCGCCGCAAGACCATCGGCGTCAAGGAGATCGAGGCGACGGTCGCCTCCATGGCCCGCATTCCGCCGAAGTCGGTCTCCAAGTCGGACGCGGAGGTCCTGTCCAACCTGACCGATACGCTGAAGCGCATGGTCTACGGCCAGGACGCGGCGATCGCCGCGCTGTCGACCTCGATCAAGCTCGCCCGCGCGGGTCTGCGCGAGCCGGACAAGCCGATCGGCAACTACCTGTTCACCGGCCCGACCGGCGTCGGCAAGACCGAGGTTGCCCGCCAGCTTGCCGCGTCGCTCGGCGTGGAGCTGCTGCGCTTCGACATGTCGGAGTACATGGAACGCCACACGGTGTCGCGGCTCATCGGCGCGCCTCCGGGCTATGTCGGCTTCGATCAGGGCGGTCTGCTGACGGATGGTGTCGACCAGCACCCGCATTGCGTGCTGCTGCTTGACGAGATCGAGAAGGCCCATCCGGACCTGTACAACATCCTGTTGCAGGTCATGGACCACGGCAAGCTCACCGATCACAACGGCAAGCAGGTCGATTTCCGAAACGTCATCCTCATCATGACGACGAATGCCGGCGCCGCCGACATGGCCAAGGCCCCGATCGGCTTCAACCGGGTCAAGCGCGAAGGTGACGACAAGGAAGCGATCAACCGCCTGTTCACGCCGGAGTTCCGCAACCGGCTCGACGCGGTCATCACCTTCGGCAGCCTGCCGACGGAGGTCGTGCACCGGATCGTCGAGAAGTTCGTCATGCAGCTCGAGGCCCAGCTCGCGGATCGCGGCGTGACCTTCGAGCTGACGGAGAACGCCATCGCGTGGCTCGCCGACAAGGGATACGACGAGCAGATGGGCGCCCGCCCGCTGTCCCGCGTCATCCAGGAGCACATCAAGCGGCCGCTCGCCGACGAGGTGCTGTTCGGCAAGCTCAAGAAGGGCGGCACCGTCAAGGTGTCGGTCTCCGAGGACGCGGAAGGGCTGCTTCTGGAGAGTGTCGAGGATCCCGTCGTCAAGCCGAAGGCGGAGAAGCCCAAGACCGCCAAGCCGAAGCGCAGGCGCAAGCCCGCGGCCAGGAAGGCGTCCTCCCCGGACCAGTCCGGTGACGGCGATGACGGCACGTCCGGCGGCGGATCGTCGAAGGGCGGCCCGTCGGGTGGCGGCGGCGGCAAGCGCAGCCTGGTTCCCAAGGTCCCGCTGGCCGACTGAGACCGGCCTGGCCACATGGACCCGGCCGCATGACACGAGAACGCGAACGGCACCCTTGCGGTGCCGTTTTGCATTTGCCGGGCAAACTGCTAGGAAGAAAGGGATGCAGGGGCCGTCCGTTTTGTCCCGTTCCGCTTTTTCCACCTTGCCGTTTCGTCGCAAGGCTCCCGCCACAAGGTCCCGATGTCGACCGATCCCGTCTCCCAGAAAGGCGCGTCCGCCGCGTCGGAGCCCCCCAAGTCCGGCTGGTACTGGGCCTTCCGGGGAATGCGGTCGGCGGTGTCGATCCCGGCTCTCATCCTCACGGCCGCCTTTGTCGGTTATGCCTCGCTGGCGCGCGAAAGCGGGCTGACGCTCGGCCAGACGCTGGCCATGACCGGCCTCGTGTGGGCGCTGCCGAGCATCGTGGTGCTCACCGGTGCCATCACCACCGGGCTTGGCATGGTGCCGGCCGCGATTGCCGTCGCGCTCGCGTCCGTGCGTCTCATGCCCATGACGATGGCGCTCATGCCGATCCTGCGCGGCGAGGGGAAGGTGCGCCGGCTGCCGATGCTGTTCGCCTCGCATTTCGTCGCGGTGACGGCCTGGGTTTTCGCCATGCGCAATTTGGAAAGCCTGCCGAGACCGGCGCGGCTGCCGTTCTTCGTCGGCTTCGGAGGGTCGCTGACCGGCTTCGTCTTCTGCATGACGGGCGTGTCCTACATGCTGGTCGACGGAATGCCGCCGATGGTGGCGGGCGCGCTGTCGATGCTCACGCCGATCTACTTCCTGTGCTCCATGTGGAGCGCGGCGCGGGTTTCCGCCGACAAGGCGGCGCTCATCGTCGGGCTGGTTCTCGGCCCCGTGTTCTATCTCTACGCGCCGGGCCTCGACCTGCTGTGGACGGGGCTGGTGGGCGGAACGCTCGCCTACGGGGCGACACGCCTTGCGCGGAGGGGGTGGTGATGAGCCTCACTGATCCCTGGTGGTGGCCCTATGCGATGATCCTTGTCGCGGGCTGGCTGGCGACGGACATCTGGCGCTGGCTCGGCGTCTTCGCCAGCGGCAAGCTGCGCGAGGACAGCGAGCTGTTCATCTACGTGCGCTGCGTGGCGACGGCGCTTGTCGCGGGCGTGATCGCCCGGTTGATCCTGTTTCCCATCGGCGCGCTTGCCGAAACGCCCATGGCGCTCAGGATGGCGGCGGTGGCGATCGGGTTTGCGGCCTATCTCGGCAGCCGCGAGAAGATCGTCGTCGGCGTGGCCGTCGCCGATGCGATCCTCGTTGGCGGCTGGCTCCTTCTCGGCGGCGGCTGAAGAGGGAAAGGGCTGCTGACACCAGGCTGTCAGCAGCGCCCTGTCATGGTCTTTCCGCCGGCGCACTGGCGCGCCGCGCCCTTGGGAGAAAGACCGGATGTCCTCCGATACGCTGACGCTTCACTACGCCCCCCAGACCCGTGCCTCGACCGCGCGCGTGCTGCTCGATGAACTTGGCGCGCCCTACGAACTCGATATTCTCAACATGCATGCCGGCGAGCTGAAGTCCCCGGCGTTCCTTGCCGTCAACCCGCTCGGCAAGGTGCCGGCGCTCACGCATGGCGACACGGTGGTGACCGAATCCGTCGCCATTGCGCTGTATCTGGGAGATCTTTTCCCGCAGGCCGGCCTGACCCCCATGCCGGGCGATCCGCGCCGTGGCGCCTATCTGCGCTGGATGACGATCTATGCGGCCTGTTTCGAGCCGGCCGTGATCGACAAGGCCGCGGGGCACGTGCCGTCGGCCGTGCAATCGCCCTACGGAACCTATGAGGGGGTGGTGGACCTTCTGGCCGGCCAGCTCGGCAAAGCGGCCTACCTTCTCGGTGACGAGATCACGGTCGCCGACATTCACTGGGGCGCCGCGCTGCACTGGACGCTGATGTTCAATCTCGTGCCCGGTCTTCCGGTCTTCACCGACTACACCCGCCGTGTCACGTCGCGGGAGAGTTTCCAGAAGGTCTTTGCCGACGATGCGCGGCTTGCCGCCGAGCATGAGGCCGCCGCCGGAGCGGCGGCAGCCGCAAGCTGAGAAAAGCCGGACAGGGTCAGGCGAGGGCGGCGCGGATCCGCTTGGCGTTGGCGGCCAGGACCGCCTGATCGGCCATCTCGCCGGTGTGCGGGCGCAGCGGCACGTCGCTGAAGCGTGGAATCACATGCACATGGGTGTGGAACACCACCTGCCCGCCGGCACTCTCGGAGAACTGCTGAATGGTCGTGCCGTCGGCGTCGAAAGCGGCGACGACGGCACGCGCCATCTTCTTCACCGTGGCCATGACCGCGAAAAGGTCTTTCTCGGCGATGTCGAGAATGTTGCGCGACGGGGCCTTGGGAATCACAAGCACGTGGCCGTCGCCACGCGGCATGATGTCCATGATGACAAGCGTCGCCTCGTCCTCGTAGACCTTCTCCGCCGGCAGCTCGCCGCGCAGGATCTTGGCGAAGACATTCTGGTCGTCATAGGCGGCAGTCGTGTCGATCGTCATCCCGGGATCTCCGTTCGAGGGGCGCGCCGTGTCCCGATGCGGAACGGCGTGCCGGATCATGTCGTCTTCTTGGCAGCACAGGCGCGCGGGCGGTTCAAGTTCTGAATCAGATTCAAGCTCACAATCCGATTCAACTTGCAGCCCGAGTGCGCCTGTCGCGAACGGAAACCGCGTTCAGGATCTGATTCAATGCGGCGGCGAAACCCGAGTCGGATGAATCGCTTCGCCGGTCCTCTTCAGGTTTTTCTGAAAGGGGACATCTCGGTGCGGATGACCTCGTTCTCGCGGGCGACCATGGCGCGTTCCTCCTCAAGGTAGTCGGCAACGGCGCGGGCGAACCCGGGGTGGTCGATGTAGTGCGCCGACCATGTGGGGGTCGGCAGGTAGCCGCGCGCAAGCTTATGCGCGCCCTGCGCGCCGGCCTCGACGCGAGACAGTCCCCTGGCAATGGCGAAATCGATGGCCTGATAGTAGCAGACCTCGAAGTGCAGGAAGGGGTGGTCCTCGATGCAGCCCCAGTTGCGCCCGAACAGTGTGTGCGAGCCGATGAGGTTGAGCGCTCCAGCGATATAGCGTCCCTCGCGCTTCGCCATGACGAGGAGCACCCGCTCGCCGAGCCGCTCGCCCAGCAGCGAGAAGAACGCGCGGTTGAGGTAGGGGCGACCCCATTTGCGGCTTCCCGTGTCCTGGTAGAATTCGAAGAAGGCGTCCCAGTGCGCTTCCGTCAGGTCCGGGCCCGTCACCCATTCGATTTCGATGTCCGCCGGCAGGGCCTCGCGGCGCTCCTTGCGGATCTGCTTGCGCTTGCGGGAGGCGAGGTCTCCGAGGAACGCGTCGAAATCCGCGTAGCCGTGGTTCAGCCAGTGGAACTGCTGGTCCATGCGCTGGAGGAAGCCTTCGTCGCCCGCCGCTTCCCATTCCGCTTCGTTCATGAAGGTGATGTGGACGGAGGAGGCCTCGCGCATCTGGCACAGCGCCGTGGCGCCGCCAAGCAACGCGCCGATGGCCGCGCGCCGGTCGACGCGCGCGCCCGTCAGGAAGCGTCGGCCCGTGGCGGGCGTGAAGGGGACGGAACACTGGAGCTTGGGGTAATACGATCCGCCTGCGCGCTCGTAGGCGTCCGCCCATGCGTGGTCGAAGACGTATTCGCCCTGTGAGTTGGTCTTGAGATAGCAGGGCAGGGCCGCGACCGGGCGTTCGTCCGGATCTTCCAGGACGAGGTGCTGCGGGATCCATCCCGCTTGCGGTCCAACGCATCCGCTCTCTTCCAGGATGGAGAGGAAGTCGTGGCAAATGAAGGGGTTGAAGTCGTTTTCCTGAGACGTTGAATCTGTTTCCTGCGAAACCGATTCAAGCGTGGGCGCCCTTTCGAGCCTGCCGCCGTGGCCGAGCGACCAGCCCGGATTGGCGAGCGCGTCCCAGTCCTTGCGGGAAATTCCGGAAAGGCTTGCCAGCGCCTTGAGGCGAAAGTTCGTTTCAGGGTCCGGGGTCGTGTCGTCGTCGCTGTTCGTCACCACGCGTGGAGATCCTCTCGCGGTCTGCCGTTTCGCGTTCGCCGGCACGTTCAGCCGGCGTGTCCTGAATGAAGGCCCAGCCGGGAGGGACCGGGCACCTTGTCATGTAGGGCGTCGACCGCTTGCGAAAAGACGCGGTCGCGCCGGCGCCGGGGCTCCACGGGTCAGGGAGCGTCGGCGTCGAAGCCCTCGAAGACGATCTGGTCGGCGAAGGCGGCCGCGCGCTTGCGGTCCTCGGCGGTACGCACGGTCCAGGTGATGATCGGCAGGCCGAAGATGCGCCTGAGCAGGCTCGGCGCGAGGGCGGGCAGGTCCTTCACCCACCAGGAAACGAAGCTCGGGCGCACCCGGGGCGCATAGAGAATGTTGCGCAGGATGAAGCGGTCCATGCGCGAGGCGCGGCCCCATTCCTCGAGATCGCGGGCGCCGTCGCCGAGCGCCCCGCGCGGGATCTCCGGCGCGGCCGCGCGCATCAGCTCCAGCATGTCGGGGTCGAACGACTTGACCGCCACCGGACCGGGATAGGCCTGTAGGAGGCGGGCGATGCCTCCGATCCATTCCGCGTCGGGCCGGCGGGCGAACCGCGACTTGAGTTCGATGCAAAGCCCGACCTTGCCGTCGACGAGACCGAGCAGGTCTTCCAGAACCCACAGCCTATCATCGCCGCCACGCATCCGCAGCCGTGTCAGTTCAGCCGCCGTCCTGTCGCGGATGTCTCCGGTCTCGAAGGTCAGCCGGTCGAGCGCGTCGTCGTGAAAGACCATGGCCTTGCCGTCGGAGCTCGGCTGCAGGTCGACCTCGATGGAAAATCCCCTGGCGAGGGCGGCCTCCACCGCCGAGGGCGAGTTCTCCAGCACGCCGCGCGGGGCGTCATGATAGCCGCGATGGGCGATCGGACGGCTCGTCAGCCAGGCAATGTCACGCATCCGGGAACCTTCGGCGGCAATTCGGGAGGAGGTCCGGGGCGCGGAGCGCCCCGGAAAGGCGGGCGGCTCAGGCGACCTCGAAGATCGCCTCGACCTCGACGGCGACACCCAGCGGCAGGGCGGCGGCGCTGACGGCGGAGCGTGCGTGCCGTCCCTTGTCGCCCAGAACCTCGACGAAGAAGTCGGAAGCGCCGTTCACGACCTTCGGCTGGTCCTCGTAGTCGGGCGTGGAATTGACGAAGCCGACGATCTTCACCAGGCGCACGACGCGCTCGAGGTCACCGCCGAGCGCGGCCCTGGCCTGGGCGAGCAGGTTCATCGCGCAAAGGCGCGCGGCAGCCTGGCCGTCCTCAAGGGAGAGATCGGCGCCAAGCTTGCCCTTGAACTGCAGGCCGTCCGGTCCCATCGGCACCTGACCGGAGATGAAAAGCTGGTTGCCGGTCTGCATGAAAGGCGCGTAGTTGGCGACGGGCGTCGCGGCCACGGGCAGGGTGATCCCGAGTTCGGCGAGGCGCGATTCGATCGTTCCGCTCATCTTCATCTCTCTTCGGCATGGAAGCGCGCGAGCGCTTGGGGGCGCGCGGGAATGGTGAGGAGACGGGCACGGCTAGGGCAACGCCCCGGGCGCCCGACCGCGCGGAGAGTGACGCAAAACAACCCTTCCCGCAAGCAAGGTGCGGCCGGTTGGCGGGCTTGTGCGGGAAGGGTCTGGCCCAAGCGGCCAAGATGCGCGAGATTGCGTGGATGTTCGCAAGTTTCAGGAGACGACACATGAAGGGACTGTGCGAGGCACGCGGCAAGGGACTTGCAGCGCTCACGCTTGCCATGGCGACGTTCGCGGCGCCGGCGGCGGGAGCCATGGAGCTTCTGCCCCACCGCGCGGTCTACGATCTGTCGCTCGCAACGCGTGACCAGGCCAGCGGAATCGCCGGCCTGCGCGGGCGCATGGTCTACGAGATCACCGGCGGCGCGTGCGAGGGCTACAGCATCTCGTTCCGTTTCGTGACCCAGGTGTCGGACGAAAGCGGCGGCCAGCGGGTGACCGACCTGCAGACGAGTTCTTACGAGGATGCGGACGGCAAGACGTTCCAGTTCCTCTCCAAGACCTTCGTCAATCGCAAGCTCACCGAGGAAACGCGGGGGCGGGCCATCCACGAGGACGGGCGGATCGCCATCGAGCTGACCAAGCCGGAGGAACGCGACGCGGACGTGGCCGGAAAGGCGCTGTTCCCGACCGATCACCTGCGCAAGCTGGTGGCGGCGGCGGAGCGTGGCGACCAGCTTTTCATCGCCGACGTCTTCGACGGGTCCGAGGAGGGCGACAAGGTCTATGAGACCACCTCCGTCATCGGCAAGCCGCGCGAAGTCGCGGACGACGGGCGTCCCGAGGCCGACACCGACACGCCGGAAGCCGTTGCCGCCATCGGCGAACTGCCGTTCTGGCCGGTGACGATCTCCTATTTCGAGGAGGAGAGCGACAAGAGCGGAGAGGGGCTTCCCATCTACCAGCTCAGCTTCCTGCTCTATCCCAATGGCGTGAACCGGCGGCTGGTGCTGGACTATGGCTCTTTCGCCCTCAACGGACGCCTGACGGATCTGCAGGTCCTCGACCCGGTTCCCTGCGAACAGTAACCCGGCTTCGCGTCAGCGGTCGCGCTGGGGCCGGGAATCGCCTGCCCGGGTGAGGCCGAGTTCGATCGCGTCGCGGCCGAATTTCTCGCGCAGCGCGTCGATGGCGCGTTCGGCGCGCGCGCGCTGTCCGGCCCCCGTATCCACGAGGTCGTCCGGGTCGGCGAAACTGCTGGGCGCGAAGTCCGACACGCCGATGCCGAGCAGGCGGAAGCGGCGCCCGTCCACCTCTCCCTTCAGAAGCTGGTCGCCGGTGGCGAATATCCGGTCGGCCAACTGGGTCGGGTCGGCGAGCCCGCGCGCCCGGGTCAGGGTCCGGAAGTCCGCCGTTTTCAGCTTCAGCGTGATCGTGCGCCCGGCCATGTCGGCGTCCTTGAGCCGTGCGGAAACCTTCTCGCTGAGCCTTCTCAGGATGGGGCGCAGGGTCTGGAGATCCGGGATGTCGCGGTCGAATGTCGTCTCGTTGGAGATGCTCTTCACTTCCCGGTCGGGAGAGACGCTGCGGTTGTCGCGTCCGTGCGAGAGTTCGGCAAGGCGCAGCCCCATCGCGCCGTAGCGCCGGGCGAGGTCGGCGGGATCGCGGGTCTGGAGCTGGCCGATGGTCTTCAGGCCGTCTTCGGCGAGCTTCTTGCGGAAGACCTTGCCCACGCCCCAGATCAGGCCCACCGGCTTGTCGGCGAGGAAGCTCTCCGCCTCCTCGGCGCCGATGACCGAAAAGCCGCGCGGCTTGTCCAGGTCGGAAGCGATCTTGGCGAGGAACTTGTTGGCGGCAAGGCCGACGGAGACGGTCACGCCGATGTCCCGCTCGATCTCCCGGGCAAGGCGCGCAAGCTGTTCGGCCGGCGTCGCGCGGTGGAGCTTCTCGGTCCCGGTAAGGTCCAGGAACGCCTCGTCGATCGACAGCGGCTCCACGAGTGGCGTGAGGGCCCGCATCCGGTCGCGGATCTCGCGTCCGACCCTTGCGTATTTGTCCATGTCGGGGCGGATGACGACGGCTTCCGGGCAGGCCTCCAGCGCCTTGAACATGGGCATGGCCGAATGAACGCCCCGAATGCGGGCGATGTAGCAGCATGTGGACACGACGCCGCGCCGTCCGCCGCCGACAATCACCGGCCGGTCGGCAAGCTCGGGATTGTCACGCTTTTCCACCGACGCATAAAAGGCATCGCAGTCGATATGGGCAATCGACAGGCGGTCGAGCTCGGGGTGGCGTACAAGGCGCAGGCCGCCGCAGGTGGGGCAGCGCGGCAGGCGGGAACCCATGGTGAGCCGTTGCGGACGCGCGCCGCAATCGCGGCACAGCGGGCGCGAACCGTCTCCCGCGGTCGGGGCGGCGTTGGCGGGAAGGTCTGGTGCACTGGCCATCTGTCATGCGTCCGGGCCGGGCGACGGGACAGGATTTCAGCCGCCGACGACCTGCGAAATATACGCCTCCGCGAGGCTCCAGTCATCGGTCTTGAGACCGACACCGTCGATGTCCTCGGCGCTTGCGAGAAAGCGCGCGTCGGCGATGAACTGGATGAGCGTGCAGCCGGCGAGGCTCGCGGCGACGGAGCGAAGGTTGAGCGGGCTGTCGTCGACGAAGACCACCGGCGCGCGGCGGCCGGCGGCGAGACGCGCGGCCGCCGTCCCCTTGGGGCCCGAGTTGGTGACGAGCGGATAGTCCATACCGGCGCGGGCGAGCGTGCGGCCGCGCGCGGCCTCGTTCCAGGTGCCGGGCAGGTTCGTCAGGAAGACGATATCCGCGAGCGCCGACAGGCGGGCGAGCGCCTCGGCGGCCCCGTCCACCGGTATCTGCCGCTCGACGGAAGCGTCGAAAAAGTCCTGGAGAAGCGGCCCGACGCGGCTCTGGTCGAGGGTTGTGCCATCGGCGCCGGCGATGTTTCCGGCCAGCTTGTAGCGATGCGAGAGGAAGCGCAGGCCGCGCGCGCCAAGCCAGGCCTCGAAGGGCTGGATGAAATGCAGCACCACCTCGTCCACGTCGCAGATGAGCAGGGGGCGCTTGGACGCCGCGTTCGGCAGGGACGGCATCGGCGTCAGAAGTCCCCGTCGGATTCGAGGCCGGCTTCCTGGCGTCCTTCCGTGTCGAGCGCGTAGCGGGCGGCGGCGAATTCCGTCGGGCGGTGCCCGCGCGCCTCGCAGAACGCCAGCAGAAGCGATTCGTGTCCCATGTAGAATTCGAGCACGCCGATCAGAAAACCGGGTTCGGCCGCGGCGGTGCGCAATTCCGATGGTCCGATACCGGCCAGGGCCAGGAAACGGCCGAGATGCTCAAGATCTCCCGCAAGATAGGCGAGTGCGTCGGTTGCCAGTTCTTCCGCCGCCACGACCCTTTGTCCGCTCATCCGACGCTCGCTCATTCCTGTTTGCCTTTCCGAAACCAATTCTCTCTACGATATATGGTACCTATCGTGGGAAAGGGGCCAAGGCCAGCCAGCCTCTCGCGCATTCGGCCCGGGCACGGTGCCGGTGTGAACCGAAGGCGGGCTCGGCACGGGGACGAAGGCGACGATCATGGCTAAGACCGTGCTGATTGTTGAGGACAACGAACTCAACATGAAGCTGTTTCACGACCTGCTGGAAGCGCATGGTTACCAGACGTTGCAGACCCGTACAGGGATCGAGGCGCTGGAGCTTGCGCGCGAGCACCGTCCCGACCTCATCCTCATGGACATCCAGCTTCCGGAAGTCTCCGGGCTCGAGGTGACCAAGTGGATCAAGGAAGACGATGACCTGAAGGTCATTCCCGTCATCGCCGTCACCGCCTTTGCGATGAAGGGGGACGAGGAGCGAATCCGGCAGGGGGGCTGCGAGGCCTATATCTCCAAGCCGATTTCCGTTGCCAAGTTCCTGGAGACGGTACGTTCCTACCTTGGCGACTGACCTAAGGGCAGGCCTCCCCGCCGCGCCCGGCTTCGAGCAGGGTTAGTTGCCCCTGAAGCCGGGAATGACCCGCTCGGCGTCCGCAGTCGCCCTGTCCACTGTGATCTCGTAGTCGCGCCGCCGGTCATTCAGCTCGAAACGGGCGTCCTGCAGCGCGTATCTTGCATCGTCCATCCGGTCGCGCAGGCGGCGGCGCTTGTGGCGACACGCGTCTCGCTCGTCTCCCTTGAGGCCACCGCAGTCGAGACGGTCGAGTTCGCGACGCGCATCGCGCATGCGATCCTCCTCGCTGGAGACGCGGCGTTCCGCCTGGCGCATCCGGTCCTCGGCCGTCCAGATCCGCCGACCGATTGCGTGCGTCTCCGCGAAGGCACCGGCCAACTGCGGCGGGCAGACGCTGGACAGCGATTTGCCCTGCCGGCCCGTGTTGAAGCCGTTCAGGGGCGTGCAGTAAAGCCGGACGCCCTCATGCCAGCCGCCCATGTAGGCCTGAACGTCGGGCGTGATGCCGTGACGGCCGCAATCCTTGACGATGTCCTCGATACGGCTGCTCTGGTGGCCCTGTGCGCCGTCGGCCCGCCCCAGGCCGGTCCAGTCGCCGGCAACGCACTGTTCCTTTGAAACGGTCTCGCAGCCTGCAAGCAGGAGGAGGGCGGCGGCAGAGGCGCAGGCGGCAATCCAGATCTTCATGGCGGTATCCCGGGGTGGCTGTCGTCACGGCGGGTCGATTGACCGGCTTTCGTATCCGACGTCCCGCCCGGTATTGCAACGCCCGTGACCCGAGAAGGGCAGAGAGACGCCCGCCAAGGGCATGTCGCCATCGTTTCCCACCGCGCGGCGACGCGATCGGAAAGCTTCAAGCTTTTGTTTTGGAAGAAAATTGCGCGACGTGAGCTGAGTGACAGAGTTGTTTACGTTAAAAAAGAATAAAACCTTAACAATCGGGCAGGGCGGATTGATTCGGGTCGCGCTTTGGGTAGTCTGATCCTGGTTTTGACGCGGTTTCCGCCGCGTCTCACGTGTCGGCTGTCAGGGGCTCGCGACCATCCCGCCCCGGTCTTTTCGGGACCGGGCAACGGGACGCGATGACAGACGCCGAGAGGGATCCCACGGAACGTTCAGGTCCGCCGCATCTCCTGACACCGTGGGTTGACCGGTATCCCTTCGGGCTCGAGTGGCCTCATAGGCTCGAGGGGATGCCGGTCGCCGTCCCCCTGTTTCTCACTGACAAATCCCACAGCGCTTTGCGTCCCAAATGGCGGTGCCACATCGGCAATCGTCAGGATCCGCCGTGACCTTCGCAGCCTTGCGCGGATGCGGGGAGGGCAGGGGCCGGAAACGCGAAAAGGCCCCGCTAGGGGCCTCGGCGCAAGTCTGGGATCCTGATCGGCAAGACACCGTCGGGCACATGCGGCGGGCTTGTCGCCCGCGCGGCCCGGGTCGGCCTTACTTGATCTTGGTCTCGCGGAACTCGACGTGCTTCTTGGCAACCGGGTCGTACTTCCGCTTGGTCATCTTCTCGGTCATGGTGCGCGAGTTCTTTTTCGTCACGTAGAAGAAACCGGTGTCAGCCGTCGACTGCAGCTTGATCTTGATGGTGGTGGCCTTGGCCATCGTTCTTGTCCTTGCACTGGTTCCCGGCCGTACGCTTTGGGAGATCCCGGAAACCGGGACCGGCGCTCCACCGGCTGGTATTTGGAAAACTGGCGCGCACCATACGTTTCGCGCGTTCAAAGTCAAGCGGCAACGCACGGGAAACCCGCCTGTCGTCCGCCTCTGGCAGGGTCAGACTTCCTCCCGCACGAAGCCCTTGCCCTTCCAGTGGTAGTAGGGGACCGGCGTTTCGGGCGCAAGCTCGGGATCGCGGGCGAGGCGTGCCTGCAGTTCCTCGATGATCGTGAGGGTGATCGTGGGCAGTTCCAGCTTCTTGGCGTCGTCCAGCGTGAGCCAGTGGACGTCCTCGAGTTCGCCCGAGGGGCCCGTGCCTTCGGGAAGCCGGTCGGCGATCGCATCGGCGAACACGGCCAGGAAGCGGGTGTCGAATCGCCTCGGCCGGCGCGGCGGCGTGATGGCGCGCGCAATGAGGCGGACCGGGGAAAGGTCGGGCAGCAGACCGCGCGAGGAGAAGGCTTCCATGTCGCCCTTGCCGGTCCAGGCGATCTCGGCAGGAGCACCGACCAGAACGCCGGCTTCCTCATAGGTCTCGCGCACCGCGGCGACGGCGAAGGCGCGCGCCCTCGCCTCGGTCTTCGGCCCCTTCATCGCGTGCATGAGCTTTTCCGCGACCGCCGGCTCGTATCCGCCCACGACCGGCACGCGGCTGTCGGCGGGGTCGACGCGACCGCCGGGAAACACGAACATCCCCGGCATGAAGCGATGGCGCATGTGCCGCCGCCCCATGAGCACGCGCGGACTGCCCGCTTCCGACCGGTCGAGGATCAGCAGCGTGGCCGCATCGCGCGGGCGCAGGTTCGGGTTGTTGGTCTGCCGTTCGGCCGACGTCAGGCGACGGACAAGCGCTTCGCTCATTGCTTCGACGTGTCCGGACCGAACTCGAACGCCGGCTGGTCATCGCCGATCGCGTTGGGATCGAAGCCGTGCATGTAGTTGGCCCACTGCAGGCCGATCAGCGCGCCCTTGATGGGGGGAAGCAGCAGCAACGACGAGGCGATGATGAGCGGCGTCCACAGCATCACATGCACCCACATGGCCGGAACGAAGGCGAGTTCGACGGCCAGGGCGATCGGCAGGATGATGTGACCGACCACGAAGATCGTGAAGTAGGGCGGGGCATCATCGGCGCGGTGATGATGCAGCTCCTCGCCGCACGCCGGGCAGGACGGATTGACCTTCAGGTACTTGCCGTAGAGGCGCCCGGTGCCGCAACTGGGGCATTTCCCCTTGGCGCCGAACATCATCGCGCGCCCGACGTCGCGCTTGGCCCTGCCGCCGCCGGAGGTATCCGGCAGGGAGGAGGGAGAAGCATAAGTCACGGTCATTTTCGCCGACCTTTCGATTTGCGGGAGCGACCGGCGCCGCCACCTGCGGAACGGGCGCGCCTTGCGGTCCTCTGACCCGCACTTGATCTCTTGTGATAGTGACCCTCGCTCAGAAGTTCAAATCGCAAGGCTCCCGCATAGGGGGCGGCCTCGACGAGCCTCACCTCTACCTTGTCGCCCAAAGCGAAGGTTTCCCCGGTGCTTCTGCCCGACATCGAATGCGACGATTCGTCATAGTGGTAGTAATCGTCGCCAATCGTCGAGGCCGGGACGAATCCGTCCGCGCCCGTATCATCCAGGCGGATGAAGAGGCCGGATTTCACCACGCCGGAGATGCGGCCGAAGAATCGCGCGCCGACCTGGTCGGACAGCCACAGCGCGATCAGCCGGTCGACCGTGTCACGCTCGGCGAGCATCGCGCGGCGTTCGGCCGCCGAAACGTCGGCGGCGATCGCCGGCAGGCGGGTTTCCATGCCGTCGGGCAGACCGTCGTCACCGAGCTTCAGCGCGCGGATCAGGCCGCGATGCACGATCAGGTCCGCGTAGCGGCGGATGGGCGAGGTGAAATGCGCGTAGCGGCGCAGATTAAGGCCGAAGTGCCCGATGTTATCGGGCGCGTATTCGGCCTGGGCCTGGCTGCGCAGGATCACCTGGTTGACCAGTTCCGATTCCGGCGTGTCCGCGACCTTGTGCAGGATGGCATTGAAATTCGATGGCCGCAGGCCGCCGCTGCCTCCAAGCCTGATGCCCAGCGTGGAGAGGAACTCCTTCAGGGCTTCCAGCTTTTCCGGGCTCGAGGCATCGTGAACGCGGTAGAGCAGGGGAATGCCCGCCTTTTCCAGCGTCTCGGCGGCCGCGACATTCGCCTGGATCATGAACTCTTCGATGAGCTTGTGCGCCTCGAGGCGCTCGGGCACGTAGACACTGTCGACGGTGCCGTCTTCCTTGAGCCGGATCTTGCGCTCGGGAAGGTCGAGATCCAGCGGTTCGCGTGCCTCGCGTCCGCGCTTCAGCGCGCCATAGGCGGACCAAAGCGGCTTCAGGATCTCCTCCAGAAGCGCGGGCGCGACCTTGTCCGGCTCGCCGTCTATCGCCGCCTGGGCGGTCTGGTAGGCGAGCTTCGCGGCCGAACGCATCATCACCCGGTGGAACGAGTGGGAAAGCTTGCGTCCCTTCGCGTCGAAGGTCATGCGCACGGCCATGGCCGGGCGATCCTCGCCCTCCTTGAGCGAACACAGGCCGTTGGACAGTTCCTCCGGCAGCATGGGGATCACGCGGTCGGGGAAATAGACCGAGTTGCCGCGCAGGTGCGCCTCGCGGTCCAGCGGCTCGCCGGGGCGGACGTAATAGGCGACATCGGCAATCGCCACGGTGACGATGTGGCCGTCCCTGTTGGCCGGGGCCGGGTCGGGCTCGGCATGGACGGCGTCGTCGTGGTCCTTGGCATCGGCCGGGTCGATGGTGATGAGGGGAAGCTTGCGCCAGTCCTCGCGTCCCTTGAGCTTCGCCGGCCGCGCTTCCGCCGCAGCCTCGATCACCCGGTCGGGGAAAGCGTGGGGGATGCCGTGGGTGTGCAGCGCGATCTCGGAGATGGCCATCTCCGAATGCATGGCGCCGATACGCTTCACGACCCGTCCGCGCGGACCGCCGTAGCGTCCGTTGCCGCGCATCAGGGCGATGGACACGAGATCCCCGTCGGCGGCGTCCTTGAGGTCGCTGCCGTCGATCTCCACCTCGCGCTGCTTGCGGTCGATGGGCTCCAGGTAGAAGCGTTTCGGCCCCTCGCGCAGGATGCCCAGGATGCTCGTCGCCTGCTTTTCGAGAACACGCAGGATGCGCGCGGCGTGCTTCGCCTCCGCCCCCGGCTCGTCGGAGGTGATGCGAAGCAGCACCCGGTCACCAAGACCGGGAAGGCGCAGCCCCTGGCCCCGTCGGCCGTCGAGCACGAGGATCGCCGGTGCCGTGCCCTGCTCCTCCTCGTCCCAGTTCGCCGGAACGGCGAGGAGTTCGCCGTCGGAATCGCGTCCCGTGACGAGCGCCACGAGAACGGGCGGAAGGTCGCCGGCGCGCACCAGCTTCTTCTGGCGCTTTTCCAGCAGGCCTTCATCGGCCATCTCGCGCAGGAGCTTTTTCAGGAACACGCGCGCGCCGCCGGTGATGCCGAAGTGGCGCGCGATCTCGCGCTTGCCGGCGGCACCCGGATTGTCGGCGACAAAGGCCATGATCTCGTCACGGGACGGCATGTCCGCCGTTCCCGCGGCCTTCTTGCGGGGGCCCTTCGTCCCGCCCTTGCGCGGGCCGGGCCGTCCGGGAGGCGGCGGAGCGCGGCGGGGACTCAAGAGTCGCCGTCCGCCACCGCGTCCTTCGCGGAAGCCTTGGTCTTGGCAGCGGTCTTCGTGGTCGCGGTTTTCTTCGCCGCCGTCTTCTTGGCCGGGGCCTTTTTCGTGGCGGTCGCCTTCTTGGTGGTCGCGGCCTTCTTGGTCGTGGTCTTCTTCGCCGTGGCGGTCTTGCCCTTGCCCGACTTCGCGGCCTTGGCCTCGATGAGGGCCAGCGCTTCCTCCACCGTCACATTGGCCGGATCGGTGCCCTTGGGCAGGGTGGCGTTGATCTTCGCCCATTTGACGTAAGGCCCGTAACGCCCGTCCTGGACGGTGATCGGACCGCCGTCGGGATGATCGCCAAGCTCCTTCAGCGGGGCGGCGGTGGCGCGTCGGTTGCCGCGTGCGCGCTTTTCGGCAAGCGCCGACACGGCGCGGTTGATGCCGACGGAGAAGACCTCGTCCGCGCTTTCCAGATTGGCGTAGGTGCCGTCATGCAGGACGAAGGGGCCGTAGCGCCCGATGCCGGCGGAGATCGGCTTGCCGTCCTCCGGGTGCGGGCCGACCTCGCGCGGCAGCGACAGGAGCATCAGGGCCTTTTCCAGATCCATGTCGCCGACCTGCCAGCCGCGCGGCAGCGAGGCGCGCTTGGGCTTGGCTTCCTCGCCGAGCTGCACGTAGGGGCCGAAGCGTCCCGAGCGCAGGGTGACGTCGAGGCCGGTCTCCGGGTCCTGACCGAGAAGCTTCGGTCCGTCGGCCATCTCGCCGTCGCCGTCCGCTCCGCCGCCGGCCGTCAGCGGCCGCGTGTAGCCGCAGTGGGGCGGGTTCTCGTTCGGCTCCTTGCCGTCGAGCTTGTTCTTGTTGTAGTTCGAGCAGCCGACGAAGGCGCCGAAACGGCTGACCTTGATCGACAGGCGTCCGGTCTCGCAGGCCGGGCACTTGCGCGGATCCACGCCATCCGTGACCGGCGGGAACACGTGGGCGGCCAGCATCTCGTTGAGGGCCTCGAGCACCTCGGAGACGCGCAGGTCCTTGATCTCGTGCACCGAGCCGGAAAAGTCGTTCCAGAAATCCCGCAAGACATCCTTCCAGGACAGTTCGCCGGCCGAGATGCGGTCGAGCTTTTCCTCGAGATCCGCGGTGAAGTCGAAGCCGACATAGCGGTTGAAGAAGCTTTCCAGGAAGGCGGTGACCAGGCGTCCCTTGTCTTCCGGAACGAGCCTCTTGCCGTCGAGCTGGACGTAGTCGCGGTCGCGCAGTGTCTGCAGCGTGGAGGCGTAGGTCGACGGACGGCCGATGCCGAGCTCTTCCATCTTCTTCACGAGCGTCGCCTCGGTGAAGCGGGCGGGGGGCTCGGTGAAGTGCTGGCTGGTCTCGACGGAGGTGCGCGAGACCGCCTCGCCCTCGCTCATGGCCGGAAGGCGACGGCTTTCCTCGTCCTCCTCGTCGTCACGGCCTTCCTGGTAGAGCGTCAGGAAGCCGTCGAAGCGCACGACCGAACCGGTGGCCCGCAGCGTCGCGGAGCCCGCGGGTGCCTTCGCCGTGATGTCGATGGTGGTGCGCTCCAGCACGGCGCTTTCCATCTGCGAGGCGATGGTGCGCTTCCACACCAGTTCGTAGAGGCGCGCGGCGTCCGGGTCGAGGTAGCGCGCGACGTCGCGCGGATGACGCCAGAGTTCGGTCGGGCGGATGGCCTCGTGCGCCTCCTGGGCGTTCTTGGCCTTGGAGGAATAGTGGCGCGGCTTCTCCGGCACGTATTCGTCGCCGTAGCTCTTGCCGATCACCGAGCGGGCGGAGGCGATGGCCTCGCCGGCGATCTGGACGCCGTCGGTACGCATGTAGGTGATGAGGCCGACGGTCTCGCCGCCGATGTCCGCGCCCTCGTAGAGCTTCTGCGCGATCTGCATGGTGCGCGCGGCGGCGAAGCCGAACTTGCGCGAGGCTTCCTGCTGCAGCGTCGAGGTGGTGAAGGGCGGGGCCGGGTGGCGACGCTGGGGCTTCGATTCCACGCTGGCGACGTTGAGCGTCGCCGCCTCGATCAGGGCGGCGATACGGGCGGCCTCGTCGCCGTTGGGGATGTCGAGCCGACCGACTTTCTTGCCGTCCACCGCGGCCAGGCGCGCCTGGAAGGCGGCGCCGCCGGCGGAGGTCAGATTGGCCAGAACCGACCAGTATTCCTGTTTGACGAAACGTTCGATCTCCGCCTCGCGGTCGCAGACGAGGCGCAGGGCCACCGACTGCACGCGGCCGGCGGAACGGGCGCCGGGCAGCTTGCGCCACAGCACCGGCGACAGGGTGAAGCCCACGAGATAGTCGAGCGCGCGGCGGGCGAGATAGGCCTCCACCAGCGGCGCGTCGATGTCGCGCGGCTTTTCCATCGCCTCGAGAATCGACTTCTTGGTGATCGCGTTGAAGACGACGCGCTGGACCGGTTTGTCCTTGAGCGCCTTCTTCTGGTTCAGTACCTCGAGCACGTGCCAGGAAATGGCCTCTCCCTCGCGGTCGGGGTCAGTCGCGAGGATCAGGCGATCCGCGCCCTTGACGGCGCGCACGATGTCGTTGAGCCGCTTCTGCGACTTGGAATCCACATCCCAGACCATGGAGAAGTCGTGGTCGGGATCGACGGATCCGTCCTTGGCGGGGAGGTCGCGGACATGGCCGTAAGACGCAAGGACCTGATAGTTCGACCCAAGGTACTTGTTGATGGTCTTGGCCTTGGCCGGCGATTCCACAATGACGATATCCATGAGACCCCAAATGAAACGGGCCGCCCGGATGCCGTTCGGGCGGCGATACATGTCGGCTCCGGCATGTATGACGGATGCCGGACGATCCTCCATATGCCTTGCGCCTGTCAAATGACCTTTCAGCCGGGGAGGGTCAAGTGCGCCACATCACATAGATGCCGTTGGACATGCCCGCGCCTGCGCCCGGGGAGGCGAAAGCCCCGAAAATCGGGTTGGGCGGGGAACGATTGCGCGCAGACTTTCGCCCTTGCGCGGAGAAGCTGTGTGCAGGTGCGCCGTCACCTTGCACCCCACCGTTCATAGCGTGTAACATGATTGAAAAAAACTAGAGGTTGCAAACGCCCGAACAGCCGGAGTTGCCGGCCTAACCATGGGTCACATTATGCCTGTAGAGCACCCCAAAGACCGGTCCGAAGCAGCACGCTACTGCGCTCAGATCTGTCGCGAATTGCGCGACATTGCGGTCCATAATGAATTGACATTCCTTGCATATCTTCTCGAGATGGCACGTTCGGAAGCCTTCGACCGTCATGCGGATCTGGAGCAGGGCGAGACGTTTCGAAGCGTGAACGAGTAGCCTGTATCAGGGGTTGTGGTGCCTCTGGAGATCGGCTTTATTCGATCTCCTGCAACCGTGAACACCAAATGGTTGTGTTGTGGTGTTGCTCGCGTGAACGAGTCCCGTCCGTGTCGGGTCCGGGCCGTCTCAGCGGGCGTCGATGAGGCTGATCTTCTGCCCCCGGTGGCGCTCGACGCGTCCGGCGAGTTCCAGCTCCAGCACGATGACATGCACGGCGCGCGGTTCGAGGCCGGTGTAGCGGATGAGTTCGTCGAGTTCGACGGGGGCGGCTCCGAGCGCCGTGAGCACCCGCGTGCGCGCGCTGTCGTCCACCTCCAGGGGGGAGGGAACGGGTCGTGTCTCACGCTCCGGCTCCTCCATGTCGAAGGAGAACTCGCCCTGGCCGCGCGGATCGACATGGCTGAGCCCTTCCAGAACGTCGCCGGCCGAGGTGACGAGGGTGGCTCCGTCGCGGATGAGCCGGTTGCCGCCTTCCGAGCGCGGGTCGAGGGGGGAGCCCGGCACCGCGAAGACCTCGCGGTTCTGTTCGGCCGCGAAACGTGCCGTGTGCAGGGAGCCGGAGGCGCGGGCCGCTTCCACGAGAACCGTGCCCAGCGATATGCCGGAGATGATCCGGTTGCGGCGGGGAAAGTCGCGCCCGCGCGGTTTCCAGCCGAAGGGCATCTCGCTCAGGATCGCGCCGCCACGCTCGACGATCGCCCGGTAGAGATCGCGGTTCTCGTGCGGGTAGATGATATCGACGCCGCCGGCGACGACGGCGATCGTGCCGGTTTCCAGGCTTGCGCGATGGGCGGCGGTATCGATGCCGCGTGCAAGGCCCGACACGACCGTGTAGCCGGCGCGGCCCAGTTCGCCTGCCATTTCCGTTGCGATCTTCTGTCCCGCGAGCGAGGCATTGCGCGCTCCCACGATCGCGACCGTCGCGTGGCTGGCCAGACAGGCATTGGCGCCGATCACCGAGACGAGCGGCGGGGCGCCGTCGAGCCGGCGCAGCTGCGGTGGGTAGCCCTCCTCGCCAAGGGCGCGGAAACGCCCGCCCACGGACTCCAGCGCCTCGATCTCGGCGCGGGCCTCGTGCTCGGGCGTGACGCGGATGGTGCGCTTTCCGCCACGGGCTGAAAGGCTCGGCAGCAGTTCCAGCGCCCGTTCCGCCGAGCCGGCATGGTTGAGAAGTTCGCGGAAGGTGACGGGGCCGACGTTCTCGGAGCGGATCAGGCGCAGCCATGCGACACGCTGGCGGTCCGTGAGTTCGCGCGAGGCCGGCCCGCGGCTCATCCCTTCTGCCCGATCTTGCCCTCGCGCCCCGACAGGAGCCTTGAGATGTTCTCCCGGTGCATGATCCACAGGAGCACGGTGAGAAGCGCCGAGACCTCCGCGATCTGCACCCGGTTGAACACCGCCCAGAGCAGCAGGGGCGTCACGAGGCTGGCCACGAGAGCCGACAGCGAGGAATAGCGGAAGGCGAGCGCGACGGCGATCCAGATCGCGGCGAAGGCGAGGGCGGCGGGCCAGTAGAGGCCGATCAGGATGCCGATGTAGGTGGCGACCCCCTTGCCTCCCTTGAAGCGCAGCCACACGGGAAAGAGATGGCCGAGGAACGCGCCGACGCCGGCGATCACGGCCGTGTCGGGTCCGCCGAAACGTGCGGCCAGCAGCACGGCCACCGTGCCCTTGAGCATGTCGCCGAGCAGGGTGAGGGCGGCGAGGCTCTTGCGGCCGGTGCGCAGCACGTTGGTGGTGCCGATGTTGCCCGACCCGATGGCGCGGATGTCGCCCTGGCCCGCCATGCGCGTGATGAGAAGGCCGAAGGGGATCGAGCCGAGCAGGTAGCCAAGAGCGAGAGCGGCGAGGTAGTAGGGCCAGACGAGGCCCCAGCTGATCGGATCCGGCACGTCGAACCTCCGGTTGCGTCGGGCGATTATGCGTCGAGAATGTGCCCGGCGACAATCGTCGTCAGGACCTTGCCGGAAAACCGCGCCTCCTCGAAGGGCGTGTTCTTCGAGCGCGAGTGGAGCTTGTCCTTTTCCAGCAGCCAGGGGCGGTCGGGGTCGAAGACCACCACGTCCGCCGGCGCCCCGGGTGCAAGCCGCCCGCCCTCAAGGCCGAAGCGCCGCGCGGGGTTGATGGTCATGGCGGCGAGCAGCGTGAGAAGGTCCACGTCGCCGGCGTGCACGAGGCGCAGGCTCGCCGAGAGCAGGGTCTCCAGTCCGATGGCGCCGTCGGCGGCCTCGGCGAAGGGATGACGCTTGGTCTCCACGTCCTGCGGATTGTGTCCCGACACGAGAATGTCGATGGTCCCGTCGGCGAGACCGGCGACGAGCGCCTGCCGTTCCTCCTCCGAGCGCAGCGGCGGCGACATCTTGAAGAAGGTGCGATAGGGGCCGATGTCGGTCTCGTTGAGGGTGAGGTGATTGACGGAGCTTGCCGCGGACACGTCCAGGCCGACCTCCCTTGCACGGGCGAGCGCCCGCACGCTTTCGCCGCAGGAAATCGTCTCCGCGTGGTAGCGCCCGCGTGTCAGGCCGACGAGCCTGAGATCGCGCTCCAGCATGATGATCTCCGCCTCGCGCGGGATCGAGGGCAGGCCCTTCCAGCTTGCCGAAAGGCTCTCGTTCACCACGCCGGCGCCGGCAAGGTCCGGGTCTTCCGTGTGGTGCATGACCAGCGCGTCGAAGTCGCGGGCGTAGGTCAGCATCCGGCGCATGATGCCGGCATGGGTGACCGAGTGCCGGCCGTTCGAGAAGGCAACCGCGCCGGCCTCCTGCAACAGGCCGATTTCCGCCATTTCCTCTCCTGCCAGGCCCTTGGTCAGGGCCGCGAGGGGATGAACGTTGACGATGGCCGTGTCGCGGGCGCGCCGCAGCATGAAATCGACCAGCGCCGGATCGTCGATCACCGGATCGGTTTCGGGGGCGGTAAGGATCGTGGTGACGCCACCGGCGGCGGCCGCGCGGCTGGCGCTGGCCAGCGTCTCGCGGTGTTCGGCGCCCGGTTCGCCCACCACGACACCGACGTCGATGAGGCCGGGCGCCACGACCGCGCCGTCGAGGTCGATCACCCGCGCGCCGTCCGGGGCGCCCTGGTTCAGGGCCTCGGGGCCGGAGGCCAGAACGCGACCCTCCGCAAGGATCACGGAACCGGGTGCGTCGAGGCCGCGCTCGGGATCGATCACGCGGGCGTTTGCCAGCACGATCGGGCTTGGGGTTTCCGCCATGTCCGGGCTCCTCAACTGTTGGGCAGGTGGGCGGAGAGCGCCTCGAGAACGGCGATGCGCACGGCGACGCCCATCTCGACCTGCTCCCGGATCAGGCTTTGCGGGCCGTCGGCGATCTCGGGGTCGATCTCCACGCCCCGGTTCATGGGGCCGGGATGCATGACGAGCGCATCCTCCCTGGCCGCCTTCAGCTTTTCCCGGTCGAGACCGTAGTAGCGGAAGTACTCCCGGACAGAGGGAATGAACGCGCCCTGCATCCGCTCGCGCTGGAGGCGCAGCATCATGACGATGTCCGCGTCCTTCAGGCCCTCGCGCATGTCGTGATGCACCTCGACGCCCATGCCGGCGATGCCGTTCGGAAGCAGGGTGGAGGGAGCGACGACCTTCACCCGCGCGCCGAGCGCGTTGAGCAGGATGATGTTGGAGCGGGCCACGCGCGAATGCAGGATGTCGCCGCAGATGGCGACCGTCAGACGCTCGACCCGCCCCTTGTGGCGGCGGATCGTCAGGGCGTCGAGGAGGGCCTGCGTCGGGTGCTCGTGGGCGCCGTCGCCGGCGTTGATGACCGAACAGCCGACCTTCTGCGCCAGAAGATGCACCGCGCCGGCGGCGTGGTGGCGCACGACGATGATGTCCGGGTGCATGGCGTTCAGCGTCGCCGCCGTGTCGATCAGCGTCTCGCCCTTCTTCACCGAGGACGAGGCGACCGACATGTTCATGACATCGGCGCCGAGGCGCTTGCCGGCGATCTCGAAGGAGGACTGGGTGCGTGTGGAGGCCTCGAAGAAGAGATTGATCTGGGTCCGGCCTCTCAGCACGGACTTCTTCTTCTCCACCTGCCGGCTGATCTCGACCGCCTCTTCGGCGCGGTCCAGCAGGGACAGGATCTCGTGCGGCTGCAGGCCTTCGATGCCCAGCAGGTGGCGGTGCGGAAAGGCGTCCGCGGCGCGGGTCGTTTGTGCGCTCATCAAAGCCTACCCTATAGGGGCTCCGCGGCCGGCGCTCAAGCGTCACGCCGCGCTTTCTCCACCGCTCGTGCCCTACAGCGCGATCAGGAAGACGATCGGCATGGTCACGGCGGCGGAAAGCGTCTGCAACGTCAGGATCTCGGCCATCAGCGGTGCGTCGCCGCCCATCTGGCGGGCGAGAAGGTAGGAGGCGCCGGCGGCGGGAACCGACATGGAGATCATCACCGCCGCGAGGGCCGGGCCGGTGATTCCGATCAGCATGGCGAAGCCGAAGCCGAAGAGCGGCATCAGCATCAGCTTGAGGACCAGCGCGGAGGTGAGCGCGGGGCCGGGACGGCGCAGGGCGCGCAGGTCGAGACCCGCGCCGACGCAGACGATGCCGACGGGGAGCGCGGCGCTTCCCAGCATGTCCAGGGTGGACCAGGCGATTTCCGGCAGCGGCAGCCCCGAGGCATTGGCCAGCAACCCGGCGCCGGTCGACCAGATGAAGGGATTGCGGGCAAGGTCGAGCAGGATCTTGCGCGCGCCCGGCGCCTCGCCGCTGGCGAAGCGTGACAGCACCAGAACGCACAGCACGTTGATCAGCGGGATCATGGCGACGATGGCGACGGCCAGCAGCGCCAAGCCCTCGGGGCCGAGCATGTTCTCCGCGATCGCCATGGCGACGAAGGTGTTCCAGCGCACCGACCCCTGGAAGATGGAGGTGAAGCGCGGTCCGCTGATGCCGAATCGTGCGGCAAGGACCGGCCGCAGCACGAGCGCCGTCGCCGTCATTGCCAGCACCGAGAGCATCAGCGTCGCGCTCATGCCGAAGGCGGGAAGTGCCATGAAGTCCGTGCGGGCCACGGCCGCGAAGACGATGGAGGGAAAGAACAGGAAGTAGGCGACGCGTTCCACGCCGCGCCACTGGTCGCCGGTGATGATCCCCAGCCGCGCGACCAGGTGACCGGCGGCGATGACCAGAAGCACCGGCAGGAGGGCGTCGAGGATGGCGCTCATGGCGCGCGGTCCCCTTCGCGCGGAGCCAGCCGGGAAAGGCGGTCGAGGAACCCCTGCAGGATGTAGGCGGCGGCCATCTTGTCGACGAGTTCGGCACGGCGCGCGCGCGAGCGGTCGGCCTCGATCAGCGTGCGGGTGACGGCGGCCGTCGACAGGCGTTCGTCCCAGGCGGTCATGGGAAGCTCGGTGAGGGCGGAGAGGTTGCGCGCGAAGGCGCGCGTCGCCTGAACGCGCGGGCCTTCGCTGCCGTCCATGTTGAGCGGCAGGCCGAGAACGAGACCCGTCACCTCCTGCTTGCGGCAGATGTCGAGCAGGGCGGCCGCGTCGACGCCGAACTTCTTGCGCCGGATGGTCTCCATGGGCGTGGCGATGCCGCGCCCCAGGTCGGAAAGCGCCAGCCCGATGGTCTTCGTGCCGAGATCGAGCCCGATCAGGCGCCCGATACGGGGCAGGCGGGCCGCGAAGTCCTCGTGCGGCAGAAGTTGGTCGCTTGTCATGCTCGTTGGCCCTGCATCGGAATCCCGCCCGCCGGCGTCCGCGTGTCCCCGGCCGGCGCCGGTGCGAATCGGCGGCATGAGGCGAAAACGCCATGAAGCCGGCCCGTCGTGTCCCCGGAATGTCCGACGGGCTCAGGGCAGGTTTGGCTGGCGTGTTCCGGCTGGGGGCGGGAGCGAGCGCGAAGGCGGGATCCTGCCATGTGTGGCGCCCTCCTTATCATGCCGCCCGGCCGGCGAACAGGCCGGCCATTGCCGTTCGCGATGCCGGCGCTAGGGTGTGTCGGGAAGCGGGGCCGCGCGGGCGGCCCCGGCAGCCAGCATTACGGGAGAGCACACCATGAAGCTGACCTATCTCGGACATTCCGCCTTTCGCGTCGACATTTCGGGAGCCTCGATTCTCATCGATCCGTTCCTGACCGGGAACCCCTCGTTCCCCGAAGGAATGACGGTCGAGCAGGCCTCGGAAGGCGTGACGCACATTCTCCTGACCCACGGCCATGACGATCACGTGGGCGATGCGGTGGAGATCGCCAGGCGCACCGGCGCGCAGCTCACCGCCAACTTCGAGATCTGCATGTGGCTGCAGTCGAAGGGCGTCGAGGCCCTCAACCCCATGGGCTGCGGAGGCCACATCGACGTCGGCCCGTTCTCGGTGGCGCTGACACAGGCGCATCACACCTCGTCGTCCCAGGCGGAGGGGTTGCCGGCCGTCTATCTCGGCCAGCCGAACGGAATCGTCGTTCACGCCAAGGGCGAGCCGACACTCTACCACATGGGCGACACCGACATCTTCGGCGACATGGCTCTGGTCAACGAACTCCATGCGCCCAAGGTCGCCATCGTGCCGATCGGCGACCGTTTCACGATGGGCGCGAAGAGCGCGGCGCTCGCCTGCAAGCGCTATTTCGACTTCGACGCCATCATTCCCTGCCACTATGGCACCTTCCCGATTCTCGACCAGAGCGCGGATGCCTTCGTCGAGGCCATGGGTGAGGATGCCGCCAGGGTGAAGGTGACCGCGCCCGGCGGATCGCTCAGCGTCTGACTGACACCGCGCGGATCCCGTCCAGGGGCCGGTTCCGACTCGACAGGTTGAGAATGTTCACGTAATGTTCTCATCTGTTCGAGAGAGGGAAAGAGCGGCATGGCGGGTGAGCTTCAGGGCAATGCGGCGATCGCGGGAGCGGTCGCCGCCCAGATCAGGGCGCAGGACGAGACGATCCGTTCGGGCCTTGGCGAGCGGCTGCCGCGCCGCATGGGCGCGTCCGGCGGTGCGGCCTCATTCCGCTCGCGTCTCGACGACTATCTGACGCGCCTGATGCGCGGCGAGCTGGAAGCCGCGGTCGAGGCGCATTTCGCGCCCGAGGGCAGGCTTTATGAAAACGGCGGCCTGCGGGCGGAAGGAGCGGAGGCCGTGCGTCGCAAACTTGCCCCCGTGGCGCGCCGGCATGCCATGCTGCGCGGCACGCTCGACGGGCTCGAGTGCGACCGTTTCGCGGGCACGGCAACCTTTTGCATTCGTTTCGACGGGGTCGACGTGGATGGCCGGATCCTGCGCGAGGAGGTGACCTTTCGCCAGCGCTGGCATCTGGGCCGCATTGTGGAGGAGCATCAGGAGCGGCGGACGGAAGCCGGCGCGCACCGCGCCCAGGCGCCGATCCGCGCGCCGCTGCGGCTTGTCGCGGGCGCGGGCGCGGTGCTATAGGCGCAGGCGAGACGGGGCGGGCGCCGTCCCTGAAAGTGGCAAGCGGAGAGCAGACCATGTCCGTCGACATCGACACGGTGAAGCGCGTTGCGCATCTGGCGCGGATCAAGGTGAGCGAAGGCGAGGCGGCCCAGATGACCGGCGAACTCAACAACATTCTCGCCTTCGTCGAGCAGCTCGGCGAGGTCGACGTGAGCGGCGTCGAGCCGATGACCTCTGTCGTCCATCAGGACATGAAGAAGCGCGAGGACGTGGTCAGCGACGGTGGCTATGCGGAGAAGGTCGTGGGCAACGCGCCGGCATCGGAAGACAATTTCTTCATGGTTCCCAAGGTCGTGGAATAATCCATGGACGTTTTGATCGCCATCGAGAGCCCGCTGTCGGACGACATGCGGGCGATGATCGGCGATCTCAATGCCGTGCTTGCGGACCTGACGCCGCCCGAACACTGCTATCACATGAGTGTGGAGGAGATGGCGGGCGCGGACACCACCGTCTTCACCGCGCGGGATGGAGACGGCGCGCTTCTCGCCTGCGGGGCGCTGCGGCGGCACGGGGCGGGGACGGATCGCATTGGCGAGGTGAAGCGCATGTTCACCCGCCCGCGGGCTCAGGGGCATGGCCTGGCCGGACGCATTCTCGGGCGTATCGAGGCGCTGGCGCGGGACGAGGGCATCGCCCGTCTCGTGCTGGAGACCGGCGACCGGCATCACGCCGCCTGGCGCGTTTACGAGCGGGCCGGCTTCACCCGGTGCGGCCCCGTTCTGGACTATCCCGACACGCGCTTCTCGGTGTTTTACGAGAAGCTGTTGACGGGCGAGGCTTGACGCGGGGCGCTGGGGGCGGGACAAGCGCAGCCTGAGCCCTTCGAGCATGAGACTTCCCAGCGAGACGGATACATGAGCGAGCTGACGAAACTGACCCTGGCCGAGGCGCGCGACGCGCTGAAGGCGCGCGACATCAGCGCGGTGGAACTCACCGACGCCCATCTTGGCGCGATCGAGACGGCCAATCCGAAGCTCAACGCCTATGTGGCCGTCACCGGCGACAAGGCGCGGGCCATGGCGGAAGCCTCCGACAAGCGGCTTGCCGGCGGCACGGCGGGCCGTCTGGAGGGCGTGCCGCTCGGCGTGAAGGACCTCTTCGCCACCGAGGGCGTCCACACCCAGGCCTGCAGCCGCATCCTGGAAGGCTTCAAGCCGCCGTACGAATCGACCGTCACCGCCAACCTGTGGGCGGACGGCGCCGTGATGCTCGGCAAGCTCAGCATGGACGAGTTCGCCATGGGCTCGTCCAACGAGACCTCCTGCTACGGCCCGGTCGTCAACCCGTGGCGCGCGGAAGGCTCCGACGAGGCGCTGGTTCCCGGCGGGTCCTCGGGCGGATCGGCGGCCGCCGTTGCCGCCTTCACGTGCCTCGGCGCCACCGCGACGGACACCGGCGGCTCGATCCGCCAGCCGGCCGCGCTCACCGGCACGGTCGGCATGAAGCCGACCTACGGCCGCTGCTCGCGCTGGGGCATCGTCTCCTACGCCTCGTCGCTCGACCAGGCGGGGCCGATCACCCGGACCGTGCGCGACAACGCGATCCTGCTGTCGTCCATGGCCTCGGTCGACGCGAAGGACACCACCTCCGTCGATGCGCCCGTGCCCGACTACGAGGCCGCCGTGGGCCGGTCCGTGAAGGGCCTGCGCATCGGCATTCCGGCCCAGTACCGGGTCGAGGGGCTGGCGCCCGAGGTCTCCGCCCTTTGGGAGCAGGGCATCGCGTGGCTGAAGGAAGCCGGTGCCGAGATCGTCGACATCGAGCTGCCGCACACGAAATACGCGCTGCCGGCCTATTACATCGTGGCGCCGGCGGAAGCCTCGTCCAACCTCGCGCGCTACGATGGCGTCCGCTACGGCCTCAGGGTGCCCGGCGACGACATCGTCGACATGTATGAGAACACCCGCGCGGCCGGTTTCGGCGCCGAAGTGAAGCGCCGCATCCTGATCGGCACCTATGTGCTGTCGGCCGGCTATTACGACGCCTATTATCTCAAGGCGCAGAAGGTCCGCTCGCTGATCAAGCGCGACTTCGACCTGGCCTTCGAGGCCGGCGTCGACGCGATCCTGGCGCCCGCGACGCCGGATGCCGCCTTCGCGCCCGGCGCGGTCACGGATCCGGTGCAGATGTACCTTCTCGACATCTTCACCGTCACGGTGAACATGGCCGGCCTGCCGGGCCTTGCCGTGCCGGCCGGGCTCAACGGCAAGGGACTGCCGCTCGGGCTCCAGCTCATCGGCCGCCCGTTCGGCGAGGAGACGCTCTACAGCCTCGGCCAGGTCATCGAGGAGGCCGCCGGCCGCTTCGAGCCGGCGAAGTGGTGGTAAGCGCGCGCGACTCGATTTCAGGCGGGTTTTTTCGAAAATTTGCGCGAAACTTGCGCGAAAGTTTTTCAGGCTGATGCCTGATGAAAAGGCCCGGACGGCATCCCGTCCGGGCCTTTTGCGTTGACGTTTTGCGTTGCCATTTTGCGTGATCGGGCGTGGTGTTGTCCCCGCCCGGACGCAACCGTCCGGCGCGGGGATTTTCGCGGCCCCTCAGCTCGCCGCCGCGCGGCGCCAGGTGAGCGCGAGAGCGGCGGCGCCGATCATGGCCGTGCCGCCGGCCCGGTTCACCATGCGGCGCACGGAGGGGCGCGTCAGCCGGTTGCCGACGGCCGCCGCCATGAGACCGTAGGCGGCGGCGTTGAGAGCCGCGAGGCCGACGAAGGTCGCCTCCAGGATCACGGTCTGGGCAAGCAGGGGGCGGGCCGGATCCACGAAGAGCGGCAGGAAGGCGACGAAGAACATGATGCTCTTGGGATTGAGCGCCGTGACCGCGAAGGCGTGAAAGGCGATGCGGCCGAGCCCCTTCGCATCCCGGGCGGCCTCTTGCGCCGGGGATGCGCCGGCGTCCGTCTGTGGCGCGGCGTCGGACACGGGCGCGCGCCAGAGCTTGACCCCGAGCCAGGCGAGATAGGCGGCGCCGACCCACTTCAGCGCGGTGAAGAGCGTCGCCGAGGTCGCGAGCAGCGCGCCGAGGCCCAGCATCGACGCGGTCATGGCGGTGAGATCGCCGAGCGCCACACCGATCACGACGGCGGCCGCGACGGAACGGCCATGGCTGAGGGCGTAGGACACCACCAGCAGGATCGTCGGGCCGGGAATGGCCAGCATGACGAAGGAGGCGGTGGCGAAGGCAAGCCAGGTATCGAACGACATGGGAAACCTCTCGTTGAACCTCACGAGCAATCCATACTTTTCGCGGTTTGAAAACCCTGTCGCGCAAAGGCGCGCCGCGCTGTCGCTGACACCTGCCGGCAAGCGGACGGGGAAAGCGCGGGGACACTCTTTGGGGGACACTCTTTGGGGGAGCCTGACGGGGACGGGAATGCGGGAAACGCCCCCGACCGAGCGGCCCCGCAGCGCGCGTGGCGGGAGCTTTCGGACGCATGAAAATGCTGGTAGACTTTTCCTGCTTGAAAATGGTGAGGAAAATCAGTCTTCTTCAGGAAGGGTGTTCCCCGCACACGCGGGGATGAACCGGACGAGGAAATCCTCAAGCACATGGACACCAAGTGTTCCCCGCACACGCGGGGATGAACCGGGCGTTGCCTATCTCTCAGCCAAGAGCGCCAAGTGTTCCCCGCACACGCGGGGATGAACCGGCCCTGACATTTCTGGAACCGACTATGGACACGTGTTCCCCGCACACGCGGGGATGAACCGTGGGTGCCGGAGCGGACCCGTTTTGCTGACCCGTGTTCCCCGCACACGCGGGGATGAACCGTGCTACGCATTCGCCAAGCCGGCGGTTGGTCAGTGTTCCCCGCGCACGCGGGGATGAACCGGCGATCCTCGGAACTGGCGGCAAGAGTGCGACGTGTTCCCCGCACACGCGGGGATGAACCGTACCCGAGCTGGTAGTGATGGCAGGCCACGGCGTGTTCCCCGCACACGCGGGGATGAACCGGGGTTGAGGACGCCGTTGTGGGTCGAGATCACGTGTTCCCCGCATACGCGGGGTGGGGCCGCTCCCCCGGTTCGTGCCGGGGGAGCGGTTGTCTTTCGCCGTTACCGGTTGTTCGCCTGCGCACGCACGCGCTGCAGCCCGAGCCGTGTGATGCGATAGGGCAGGGCGCGGGCGGAGGCGATGTAGCGCCGCCGCTTGAGCTTGCGGAACAGCTCCAGCGTCAGGTCGTCGCGATACCAGCCCTCGCGCGTGACAAGGGTGACATCCTCGATGCGGCCGCGATCGTTCTTCTCGACCCGGATCGCGCCGCCTTGAGCGAGCAGGTGCAGGACCCGCTGCTCGGCCTTTGATATGTCCATGAAAAACCTGGAAATTGATGCAGGACGGCAGTCGCCGCAGCCCCTTCGCGTGCGGCGTCGCCAGTCAATGGCCCGTCCTTCCACGGACGGGCGTTACCGGGTCTCCCGGCTGCTGCGCATCAAATCTCCATGTGTCGAACACGCCGCCCTTGCGGCGCGCGCGATCCTCATATGGCGCGAGGGGCGACAAGGTGCAAGAGGCTGGCTTGACTCCGTCATATAACCAGAAATATAGTTTCTTTATGAAGGCCGATCCGAAGATGACGAAAGCGGCGCGGGCACTGGCCGCGCTTGGACATGAAGCCCGGTTGAGCGTGTTCCGGCTGCTGGTGCGCAGCGGTCATGACGGGCTCAACGTTGGCGAGATCAGCGCGCATCTGGACATGCCCGCCTCGACGCTCGCGCATCATCTGCGCGCCCTGGTCGGGGCCGGACTCGTGGTGCAGGAGCGGCACGGGCGGGTGATCCTCAGCCGGGCCGATTTCGAGGCCATGGATGAACTGGTCGGCTTCCTCGGCGAGGAATGCTGCAAGGGTGTGCGGTCCGCGAGCGATGTGGCGTGATCTCTTTTTGGTCAAAATAACCACAAACCTAGGTATATCGGTATGACTGACGTGAACCTGAGAGACGCTTTCCCCGGACCTGTCGTCCTGCGCGGCCTGTGGCGTCGCGAGAAACCCTGGCTCGCGGTCGCCGCGATCCTTCTTGTCCTGGCGGTCGTGGCGCCGGCACAGGCCGGGGCGAGCCTCCGGTTCGTGGCGGGGGCCTTGCTGGACACCGCGCCCTACCTGCTCTTGTCCATCGCCATTGCCGCCTATGTGACGGCAAGCGGGGCGGACGCGCTCGTCGCGCGCGTTTTTTCCGGCGCGCCGATGACGATGATCGCGGTCGCGGCGCTTTTCGGTGGCCTTTCGCCCTTCTGTTCCTGTGGCGTGATTCCGCTGATCGCGGCGCTTCTGGCCATGGGCGTGCCGTTGTCGGCGGTGATGGCGTTCTGGCTGGCGTCGCCGGTGATCGACCCGTCCATGTTCGTGCTGACCGCCGGGCTCCTCGGGCTCGATTTCGCGGTTGCAAAGACGCTTGCCGCCGTCTTTCTCGGGCTTTTCGGGGGCTATGCCACCCATGTCCTGATGCGAAACGGGTTCCTTGACGCGCCCCTTCGCAAGGGTGTGGGCAATGGCGGTTGCTGTGGCGCCTCCGCGCGCACGCCCAAACCGGTGACCTGGGCATTCTGGCGGGACCCGCAAGGACGCGCGCGGTTCGCCCGTGAGGGGCTGTCGGTGACCCTGTTTCTCTTCAGGTGGCTGACGTTGGCTTTCCTGCTCGAAAGCCTGATGCTGGTCTATGTTCCCCAGGCCTGGATCGCGGAAACGCTCGGCGGCACGGGCCTGTGGCCGGTCGTCCTGGCGACGCTGGTGGGCGTGCCCGCCTATCTCAACGGCTACGCCGCGCTGCCGCTCGTTTCCGGGCTGATCGGGCAGGGCATGGACCCGGGGGCGGGCTTGTCGTTCCTGGTGGCCGGCGGTGTCACGTCGATTCCGGCCGCAATCGCCGTCTTCGCGCTCGTGCGCCTGCCGGTCTTCGTGCTGTATCTCGCCTTTGCCCTTGCAGGCTCCCTGGCAAGCGGGCTGGTGTATCAGGCGTTTCTGGCGGGCTGAGGCCGGAACTTCCGGATGACAGGCATGCCGCCTGTCATCCGGCCGTCATGCCCCGGGAAATAAGGAACCGGCTTGAGATGTGAATTGCGATGTCTATCATGTGCCCCAAAGGCATTTTGCGGCTGGGGAAAATGAATTCATGAAGCAATACATTCGTTATTTCGCGATTTTCTATCTCGCATTGACGATGGCCTCGACCGCCTCGGCGGACACGGGATTTTCCGACCAGGGGACCTTCGAGGTCGACGGTCTGACTTTTGTTCCCAGCATCAGGGGCCTTCCCTGGTGCCGGCCGGACACGACCTTCGCCTACAAGGGTGCGCGCGAACTGGTTGACGAGGGGAGCGTTTCGAAGCTTTTCCCGATGTTCGAGGTCTTCGGCAAGGCGCTCAAGACGGCGTGCCCGGAGGCACGCTCGATCGCCTATACGACCATCTCGACGTTCGGCATGCCGAGTTTCTGCTGCTTCAGTGTCCGGGCGAAGGACTTCGTTCCGGTCCGCTTTTCCGAGGCGCGTCCCCTGCTGCCGGATGAGCCGGTTTATGAGTGCGACCGTCTCGCGGCGCATCCCAACGACATCACGGCGCCCAAGGGCGTGACGGCCATGCTCGAACCGGAGATGGATGCCGCCGGCGCCGTGGCCGCCTGTGAGGCCGATGTCGCCGACCACCCGGATATTCCCCGTCTTCACTTCCAGCTCGGGCGCGCCCTGCTGATGAACGGACAGCACGATGCGGCCTTCAAGGAGTTCCGCAAGGCGGAGCGGGCCGGCCATGCCCTGGGGATCCTTTACCTCGGCCACTCCTATGCCAACGGATGGGGCGTGAAGAAGGACCTCGGACCGGCGAACCAGCTCTGGCGCGTCGGCGGCAGGCTCGGCGGTCATACCCCCGACGCGCGCAAGCTCGAGGTCGCGGTTGCCCGGGCCATCGGCGGCAAGGCCCGCTACATCTGCCCCCGCGATGTCGACGACCGGGAATGCGCGGAACGCGAATACTGGTCGCAGTTCCGGTCGGGCCTGAGTGGTGGTGAGCGACGGCGGATCTCACGGATGTTCGCGGATGTCTCCCCGGATTTCCGGGAGATCTTCGTCAGGTTCTACGCCGCCGATTTCTCCGGGCTGGAGCAGCTCAAGCGTGAGCGTGTCGTTGCCGCGATGGGGCGTGACACGGCCGTCGGGCTGGTGGCCGGGCTGTTCCGGGGGCTGAAAACGCGAATCAACGATGAGGCCCGCAAGGCGCGCTGGGAACCCGTGGTCGCCCAATACGCGCTGATCAAGAGCAATGCGGTTGGCCTGTGCGGCGAGCGGGGCAGGCAGTTCGCGGTGGACCACAAGCTGGTGAGAACCTGGCGCAACGGCTATGGCGTCGTCCTCAGCCGCTCCGCGCAGGATCAGGGGCGAACATATTTCTCCGTTCCGGCGAAGTTCGCCAATATCGTGCGCCGCGCCAAAACCACCGGCGAGACCGCCGGATACGCAAGCGGCATCCGCCGGATGGTCGAGAAGAATGGCGGCTGCGGCTCGCGGGTTCTCAGGCAGCTTGAAGACAACATGCTGGCCTATCAGTCCTGGAAGCCGAAGCGGAATTAGGCAGCGGCCTCATGAAGGAGGCGTGTCCGGCGGGGCCGCGAGAGGCGCTTTCGACCCGGTTTCCTTTTTCGCCGGGCGGGCCTACAACGGCAGCATGATGATGCAAGACACGCTTTCCGTCCTGTTCGGGCTTGCCGGCCTCGCCAACCCTTTCGCGCTGCTGATCGGCGGCGCGCTCGGCTGGTTCGCGGACGCACGCGCCAAGCTCGTGATCGCGGGCATCGCCGCCGCGGCGCTCAGCCTGTTGCTCGACGTTTCGATGAACTTCAGCGGCATCGCGCCGGTGGGTGGCTATGAGGGCGGACCGCTGGCCGTGCTGCCCTTCCGCTTCCTGGGCGGAGCGCTGGCCGCCACGCTGGTGCACGGTCTGCGCAATCGCGCCAAAGGTCGCAAGTAGCCACACCGCCGCGTTCGCGCGGCTCCCGTCTCCCGGAGAAGTGAAGATGGCCTCGTCCGTTGTCGCCTATGCGGCGCTTGCCGTCGCCGTGTCGTTGGAGGTGGTGGGAACCACCGCGCTGCAGCAGTCGCAGCAGTTCACGCGCCCACTGCCCACGCTGATCATGGCCGCGTGCTACCTGGGCGCGTTCTATTTCCTGTCCGTGGTGTTGAAGACGATCCCCGTCGGCATCGCCTATGCGATGTGGAGCGGTCTCGGGATCGTGCTGATCTCGGGCGTGGGATACGTGCTGTTTCGGCAGTCGCTCGACGTGCCGGCGCTGATCGGCCTTGGCCTCATCATCGCCGGCGTCATCGTCGTCAACGTCTTCTCCTCGTCCATCCCGCACTGACGTCGGCGCCGGATACGGGGGACGCGCGCCTGCCTCAGATCTGGAACGGCACCCGCCGCGAGGCGCGACGGCGCCAGTCGGCGAAGAGGTCGGCATTGGGGCAGTAGCCGGGCGCGCGCTCGGCCCCCTCGGCGTTGTCCTCGAGCCACTGCGAGCACTCCTGCGGACGCGTGCAGCTCAGGCAGTTTCCGGCCGCGCGACGCAGGCTGGCCTCAAGGCTCAGCGACTCGGGCATTCCCTCCGTCGCGCCGACGGTGCGCATCATCTCGCCCATCAGCCGCGCGCGCTCGTCCATCCGCTTCAGCAGTCCCATTTTCGTCTCCCGTCCGTGATATCGTGAGGGCTCGCGCCCCGGTTCGGCCCGTGGCCGATGCGCCTTGCGCGTGCGCGCAAGGCGGTGTCACACTGCGCCTGTCGGCGGACCGGGGAATTGACCAAGGTCAAACCGGCGGCGAAATTCGGCGTGCCGCGCCCGGCGCGCACCGCCTGTCCAGGGAGAGGCGCCAGGCCGTGTCAGTGTCCCGCATCTCGACGCCCACGGGCGTCGTTCCGGTCACGCCGGTGACCCGCCTGCCGCCGCTGGCCGTCGGCGACCTCATCGCCGTGCGCGTCGCCCGCCACATGGGCGAGGGCGTGATGCGGCTCGTCTCGGGCGGCGGAGGCGGCTTCCAGCTCGACGTGGAGGGGCAGGAAATGCTGCCCGTGGGAAGCCGCGCGCTCCTTTCCGTCGAGGGCAAACCCGGCGAACAAAGTTTCTCGGTGCGCGCGGACACCTCCGTGCCGCCACAGGCGGCGACCAGCCCCGCCGCCGCGCGCATGGCCGATCTCGCAACCCGCCTTGCCGCCGATCAGGACGGACTCGCCCCGCTCTATGCCGGGCTGTCGGCGCTCGTGCTGTCGCTGGGGGGCGGTCAGCGGGCGCTGCCGCCCGGGCTGGCGCAGGCAATCTCGACGCTGTTCGGGATGCAGCTTTCGGCCGGATCTCTGGAGGGAAAGACCCTGCGGGAGGCGGTCCGCAATGTTTCGGGCGGGCGGCTCGGCTCCGTGCTGGCCGATCTCGCGGCAAGCCTCGAAGGGGCGGCCGGCGGGCGCGAGGCGCAACCGCGACAGGCGACACCGCCGCCGCTTCCAGGCCTTGCCCGCCACCTGGGCGGGGAGGGGGCCGAAAAGGCGAGCCCGGCGCTGACAGCCGCCCTTGCCGCCCGTGACGGGAAAGAGGTCGCCGCGCTGCTTCTGGCCAAGACGCTCGCGGCGCTGGCTCGTGCCCGTTTCGCGGGGCTCGCCTCGCGCGGGCTTGTCGGCGATCCGCCCGGCGAGGGCGCACGGGGAGCGGATCAGGTGATCCTCCTGCCGCTGGCGGTGTCGCCGGGCGTGATGGTGCTGGAACTGCGGATCGGACGCGACGACACGCCCGGCCACGAGGGGGAGGGCGCCCATCCCGCCTTTCGCCTGCGGTTCGGCCTGGACAGTCCGGACGGCGGTGCGGTGGAGGGGCTTGCGGGTCTCGACGGGCGGAGGTTCTTCGCCCATCTGTCCGTCGAGCGTGACGAGACGCGCCTGCGCCTGGCGCGCGAACTGGGCGAGATCCGCACCGGCCTTTCCGCGCTCGGCCTCGAGGTCGCGGACCTGCGCGTCGCCGCCATGGCCGCCGATCCGCCCGACCCTGGGCATGAGGCGGCAAGCTCCGGCCAGCTTGTGGACCGTGTGTCATGAGCGGGCAGGACGGACCTGCCGCGCCCTCCGGTCCGGGCGTGGCGCCAACGGCACAGTCGGCCGCCCTTGCCTACGACCAGGCGGGGGCACCGCGCGACACGGCGCGTGCACGCGGCGAGCTCGCGGCACGGCTGCTGGCGGATGCGGTTGCGAACGGCGTGTCGGTGGAGGATGACGCCGCCCTTGCCGACCTGATGGCGAGCGTGCCGTTCGACGAGGACGTGCCGCCCGAGCTGTTCGAGGCGGTGGCGCTGATCCTGCGGCACGTGCTGGACCTGCCGAGGTCGTCGGGCGGCTGAAGGGCGGGACAACTGCCGCGATCTGCGGTGTTGCCGTTTCCGCTGGCGGAAAATGCAAAGCATGTCCGCGTCGATTGCGCCCACACTCGCACTCCCCGGTTCCCGATGGCAGCTTCGGATACGCGAGGAGTGTCCGCCTGATTGAGGCTGGCAACCGGAAAGAGGCCCGCAACCGGCCGGCCGATCTTTCCCGTTACGGCATGTGAGCGCCCTGGCGCGCCGACGCCAGGGTGTTTTCGGGCTCATCCTTCACCACACCGCTGCCGTCGATAATCCGGGATATCGGGCAATGCTCAGACCTGGAGATGAAAATTGAAGATAAAGGCGGCACTTGCAGGCGTCATGTTCGCGACGTCCGTCACCATGGCCGGAGGCGGCTTCGCACAGGCGAAGGACCTCACTCAGGCGGAAGCGAACGAGATCGCGGTCGAAGCCTATCTCTATCTGTATCCGCTCATCACCATGGACCTGACGCGCAGGCAACTGGTCACCGTCAAGGCCGGTCCGGGGTCCATGGGCGGTTACGAGAACTGGTTCGCCAACATTCCGGCCTATCCCACGGCGGATGAAAAGTCGGTCGTGCGACCCAATTTCGACACGCTCTATTCCTCGACGTTCCTCGATCTCCAGAAGGAGCCGATGATCGTCTCCGCGCCCGACACCGACGGACGCTACTACCTCCTGCCGATGCTCGACATGTGGACGAATGTCTTCGCGTCGCCGGGCTCGCGGACCACGGGAACGCAGGCCGCGACCTTCCTGGTCACCGGTCCCGGCTGGGAGCCGGAGGACGGCTCGGAGCTCGGCAAGGACTTCGCCGGAAAGCTCGGCCTCCCCGAGGAGACCCAGCTCCTCGAGGCTCCGACGAACCATGTCTGGATCATCGGGCGGACCAAGACGGACGGCCCCGCCGACTATGAGGCCGTTCACAAGATCCAGGCCGGCTACAAGGTGACGCCGCTGTCCAAATGGGGACAGGAGGTTTCCCGGCCGCCTTACGCGCCGGATCCGACCGTCGACACGAAGACCCCGCCGAAGAAGCAGGTCGATTCGATGGCCGGCAAGGACTACTTCACCTACGGCCTGGAGCTGATGAAGGTCGAGCCGCCGCACAACATCGACCAGCCGATTCTGGCGCGCATGTCCCGTCTCGGGTTCGAGGTGGGCGAGAGCTTCGACTTCGACGCGGCGAGCCCGATCGTGCAGTCCGCGCTCAAGGCCGCGCCCGGCACGGCGCAGAAGCTGATGGCCTGGAAGAGCCCGCGCATCTCGAATGTCGAGAACCAGTGGTCGATGGACGTCGAGATGGTGGGTGTCTACGGCGCCTATTATCTCAAGCGGGCGATCATGACCCAGATCGGTCTCGGTGCGAACCTGCCGGAGGACGCCGTCTACCCGATTGCCATGACGGACGGCGATGGCAACCCGCTCGACGGAGCCAACAACTATGTCCTGCATTTCGATGCGGACGACATTCCGCCGGTCAATGCCTTCTGGTCCGTCACGATCTACGACAACGACGGCTACCAGGTCGCCAACAGCCTGAACCGCTTTGCCCTTTCAAGCTGGATGCCGATGCAGAAGAACGAGGACGGTTCGCTCGACCTCTACTTCCAGCATGAGAGCCCCGGCAAGGACAAGGAAGCCAACTGGCTGCCGGCCCCGGATGGTCCGTTCAACGTGACCATGCGGCTCTACGCTCCCAAGCCCCCGGTCCTGATCGGCAAATGGGCGCCGCCGGCGATCACCAAGGTTGGCAAGCCTTCCGCCGACACGGCAAAGTAGGAGCCGGCCCGAGGGAATGCACAGGAGCGGATCCGGACGCCTCGCGCCGGATCCGTTTCCGTTCATCCGGACACTTTCCCCAGTTCGTTCCAAGTGAGAGAGACATGAAGCAGCTCATCCCCCTTGCCATGATCGGTTCCCTGCTTGCCGCGGCCCCGCTGCCGGCGCTGGCCGAGACCGGGTTGCCGGAAGGCGCCAGCATCGCCAAGGACGCCAAGGCGCTTCGGACCTATGCGCCGAAGGGCAATCCGGGGAGCGTCGACTTCGACGCCGCCGACCGGCTGGCGATCGCCAATCTGCTCTACGCCTATTCCTTCGCCTACGACAACTACGAGGCCGATGCCTGGTTCAAGCTGTTCACGGACGATGTCGTGTTCGTCGCCGGCGTGCCGGGGGCGGGGGCCGTGTCCTTCACCGGAGAGGGCTTCCGCACGTTCTGGCGGGAGCGGATGAAGCAGTTCAGCTCCTCCGGCAACCAGCGCCGGCACCTGATGTCGAACATCCTGTTCCTGGAACAGACGGCCGACACCGCGCACGTCAGCGTCGCCGGGCTTCTGACCAACGCCAAGGACGGCAAGACCTTCACCGCCGTGTCGAGCCTCAACTATGAAGGCTGGCTGGTGAAGGGGCCGGAGGGCTGGAAGATCAAGCGCTGGCATGACTTCCCGGACGCACCGGTTCCCGAGAAGTAAGGCGGTGCATCCGCAAAAAGGCGGACATGACGAAAGTCCTGACATGACACGACCTTCCGGAGGCCGGGGCAAGCGAGGCCCTGCTTCCGGAAGGTTTTTGCGTTCTGTCGGTCCCTCCGGAACCACTGGCGCGGGAGAAGGACGCTCTTTCCGCGAGCCCGTTTTCACTTGCGCGGAAGGGTGGGGGCCAGCAGGATCCGCTCCGTGTTCTCCAATACACTTCCAGCACGGCGGGGCCGATGAGCGATAGCGGGTCGATACTCCTGGTCAGGGCGAGCGGGTTCGGTCCGCTCCCCTCGGTCTTTGAGCAGCGAGCCGGCGAACGGGCGCTCTGGCGGGTTTTCGAGAAGGCGGGGCTTCCCGTTGACGTCATCGGGGCGCCGCACACCCCGGTTCCCCTTCCGGCCATGATCAGCCTTTTCGAGCGATGCGGACACGAACTCGGCGACCGGACCTTCGGTCTCGAGATCGGATTCGAGATGCAGAAGGCGTGGGGCTACGGCCTGTGGGGGCGCTATGGCGCCACGGCCGACACGCTGGGCAAGGCGATCCGGCGCTACAACCTGACCTTCTGGGCCCATGCCTCCGATGGCAGGCTGGAGCTTGTCGAAGGCGAGAAGGCCACGCTCTGGCGCCACGTCAAACGGCAGCCCGGACAGTCGGCCGTACAGCACATCGATCACCTGATCGGCCCGATGATCATCATCGCCAGGCTGTTTCTCGGGCCGGGCTGGCTGCCGGAGTGGGTCGAGGTTCCCTACCAGCGCGACAGCGACGCCCATCTGATGGAAGACAGGCTGCAGGTCCCCGTCCGCTTCGGCTGCAAGGGGACAGGGATCGCGTTCAAACCCGGCGATCTCGACATCCGTAAGGCGGGGAACGCGGCGGAAACCTCCAGGATCATCACGCTGAGGGAGGTGACTGCGGACAATGCCCTTTCCCGCGCGCCGGAGCCGGCACGCGCCATGTCGGCGATCGCCGCGCTCCGTCTGCTCGACGGACGGACGGACATCGAGGGCGCGGCGCGGATGGCCGGCCTCAGCGTGCGGAGCCTGCAACGGCAGCTTCTGGAAAAGGGCTATTCCTACCGCGAGATCGTGACCATCGCCCGAAACGAGCGGGCGGTGAGCCTCCTGCGTGAAACCAGCCTCCCCATCATGGAGATTGCACTGCTGCTCGGTTACGAGGATCATGCGAGCTTCACGAGGGCCTTCCGCCGCTGGATGGGGTGTTCTCCCCTGGAGTTCAGGCGTTTCCGCCAGCCGGTCGTGTTGGCGTGAAATGCAAAGCAGGTGGAGCGTCTTCTTTCCTAAGTCTACTGGACGCTGGAATCCCGGAGTCGGGTCGGGCAAACGGACGGGCGGCACGAGCCCGGGACGTTCCGATCCAGAGGAGGCGCCATCACGATGCGTTTCGGCGATCCATCGAATGTCTGCGAAACATGAGGACCTGCAAATGGAAACGCTGTCCGGGCGGCTGAAGAAGATGGTGACGCCGCGCATCCTGTTGGCCGGGCTCGGCTTTGCCGCCGGTCTCCAGGCGGTGCCCGCGTTTGCGGCGGATCCCTCGTCGTCCGTTGCCGTTGTCCCCCTGGAGGCGGACGCCCTGCCGTCCCCGTGGAGTTTCGAGGTCGCGCCCTATTTCTGGGCCGCAGGCATGTCGGGCAAGGTCGCGTCCTTCGGAGCCCCGCCCGTCGATGTCGACATGGGCTTTTCCGATATCCTGAACGATCTCCAGTTCTCGGCCATGATCGCGGCGGAAGTGCGCAACGGCCCCTTCAGCCTCACCACGGACTTCTTCTACCTGAAGCTGGGCACGGACGAGACCACGCCGCGCGGTGTGCTGGCGTCGAGTGTCGCGCTCGATTCGTCCACGATGTCCGCGACCGCGCTTGCCGGTTACGCGATCCTGGAGCGTGACAACATGCGGCTGGATGCGGTCCTTGGCGGTCGCGTCTGGTCGGTCGAAAACACGCTCAGCTACAATGGCGGCGCCCTTGCCGGCCGGTCCTTCAAGGATTCGGAGACATGGATCGATGCCATGGGCGGCCTCAAGGGGCGTTTTAACGTCACCGACCGGATCTATCTCACCGGCACGGCCATAGCCGGCGGCGGCTCGTCGAATTTCGGCTGGGACGTCATGGGAGGCGTCGGCTACGAGTTCTCCCAACACGTCTCGGCGGTTGCCGGCTATCGTGCGCTCGGGGTCGACTACAAGAACGGCGCCTTCGACTTCGACGTCACCGTCAAGGGCCCGATCGCAGGTGTTTCCTTCAAGTTCTAGGGCTGTTTTCGGTTCCGGGACGTTTTTCGGTGGCGGCGGGGAAAGTCGCGCGGACCCGACAAGGCGTGACGGCGTGCGATGAGGGCGCAAAGCCGTCGCTCTCGCCCCGATCCCCGCACTCCCCCCTTGCGGGGAGGGCCAAGACCCACTACCCACTCAGTCACGCGTTCAAGACAGGCCCGATGCCGGATTTTCGCGCGCGTGCGCGAGGGTTCGCAAGAGCGGGCGACAGGCAGGACTGAAACGGCATGAGCATCGTCGACACCCGCACCCCCGATCCGAAATCCTTCATCAAGGGCGCGACGGGCGATTGGGAAATCGTGATCGGCATGGAGGTCCATGCCCAGGTCACGTCGAACTCCAAGCTGTTTTCCGGCGCCTCGACCGAGTTCGGCAAGGACCCGAACGACAACGTCAGCCTCGTCGACGCGGCCATGCCGGGCATGCTGCCGGTCATCAACGAGGAATGCGTCAAGCAGGCGATCCGCACCGGCCTCGGCCTGAAGGCGCAGATCAACCTCAAGTCCGTCTTCGACCGGAAGAACTATTTCTACCCCGACCTGCCGCAGGGCTATCAGATCTCCCAGTTCAAGCAGCCGATCGTCGGCGAGGGCGAGATCATCCTCGACATGGCCGAGGGGCGGCAGGTGACCGTTGGCGTCGAGCGCCTGCACCTGGAACAGGACGCGGGCAAGTCGCTTCACGACCAGCATCCCACCATGTCCTTCGTCGACCTCAACCGGTCGGGCGTGGCGCTGATGGAGATCGTCTCCAAGCCGGACCTGCGTTCGTCCGACGAGGCCAAGGCCTATCTCACCAAGCTGCGCACCATCCTGCGCTACCTGGGCACCTGCGACGGCAACATGGACCAGGGCTCCATGCGCGCCGACGTCAACGTCTCGGTGCGCGCGCCGGGAGGGGCCTTCGGCACCCGCTGCGAGATCAAGAACGTCAACTCGATCCGCTTCGTCGGCCAGGCCATCGAATATGAGGCACGCCGCCAGATCGGCATTCTGGAAGACGGCGGCAGCATCGACCAGGAGACGCGCCTGTTCGATCCGGTCAAGGGCGAAACACGCTCCATGCGCTCCAAGGAAGAGGCGCATGACTACCGCTATTTCCCGGATCCGGACCTTTTGCCGCTCGAGTTCGACCAGGCCTATGTGGACGCGCTCGCCGAGCATCTGCCCGAACTGCCGGACGAGAAGAAAGCGCGTTTCGTCAGCGACTTCGGCCTCACGCCCTATGATGCGGACATTCTGGTCGTCGAGCGCGCCTCGGCCGACTTCTTCGAGAAGGTGGCCAGGGGGCGCGATGCAAAGCTCTCCGCCAACTGGGTCATCAACGAGCTGTTCGGCCGGTTGAACAAGGAAGGCTTCGACCTCTCTGAAAGCCCGGTTTCCGCCGATCAGCTCGGTGGCCTGGTGGACCTGTTGAAGGACGGCACGATCTCGGGCAAGATCGCCAAGGACCTGTTCGAGATCCTGTGGACCGAGGGCGGCGATCCGGCAGAGATCGTCGAGACGCGCGGCATGAAGCAGGTGACCGACCTCGGCGCCATCGAGGCGGAAGTCGACAAGATCATTGCCGCCAACCCGGACAAGGTCGAGCAGGCGCGCGCCAAGCCGGGCCTCGTCGGCTGGTTCGTCGGCCAGGTGATGAAGGCCACCGGCGGCAAGGCCAACCCGCAGGCCGTCAACGACCTGCTCAAGGCCAAGATCGGCATCGAGTAGGACGGCGCCAGGGGCATTCCCCCGGTCCGCCGCCCGGTCCCGCGCAGAGGGCGAAGGGCCCCGGGCGGGCGGACGGGAGTCTTGCGGAAACCACGACCGCAAGATCCGCTTGTCTCCCGAAATTTTGCAGTGCAATATGTATCAGGATGGCGGGAGCGCATTTCGCCTGCCATCCAATTGCCGTGATTGCCCCGGATTTTCTCAAACATCTTGGTGAGATAGCCCTGCATGCGTGAATTCGCGCAAGGGCTGACGCGCGTGTGGGCGGGTGCCTTCATGCTGCGCCAGCACAGGGGTCGGAATGCCGGCCCGCGCTTGTACCGCTGCAGGATCTTGCGAAGCGAGCAGCGAGGCGGTCCGCCTCACTGCAAGCGTCTTCGCGGTGTCTCGTCCTCGATGCCGAAAACCGTTTCCGAGGTGCCAGCAGCCAACATGCCGATGATCGACAAACGCAGCTTTCTGACTTCCAGCGCCGGTTTTCTCTCCCTGCTTCTGGGGAGTGCAGCCTTTCCCGCCTTCGCCCAGCAGGCCCAGGCGCCCGCCGACGCCCAGGAAGCGGCGGAAGCGCCGTCCGCGCCGGCCGGTATTCCCTTCGACTGGGAGGCGCTTGTCGCCCGGATGAAGGCGAAGGCCGAAACGCCCTATGTGGACAATGTGGCTGACCTTCCCGAGGTCGTGGCCGGGCTCGACTACGACGCCCACCGCTCCATCCGCTATCGTCCCGATCATGCCGTGTGGAAGGAGGAGAACCGCAACTTCGAGCTCCAGGCGTTCTATCCCGGCTGGGTCTTCGACCACACGGTGCAGATTCTCGAGATCGTCGACGGGCAGGCCAGGCCCATGGGCTTTTCAGCCGATGACTTCGAATACCGCGCGCCGCTCGATCCCACGATCTTCGAGGCGCTCGCCTTTCCCGGCGCCTCCGGCTTCCGCCTGCATTACCCGCTCAACCGCAACGACTATCGCGACGAGCTGATCACCTTCCTCGGATCGAGCTATTTCCGCGCGCTGGGACGGGGCAACGTCTACGGCCTGTCGGCGCGCGGGCTCGCGGTCGACACCGCCGCCGGCTCGGCGGAGGAGTTCCCGCGCTTCACGCGGTTCTACATCGAGCGGCCTGAGCGGGACGCGCGCCAGATCCGCTTCTATGCGGAGCTTGAAAGCCCGCGCGTCACGGGCGCCTACGCCTTCACCATTCTGCCCGGTGTCGAGACGCTCATCGACGTTGAGGCCGCGATCTTCCTGCGTGGCGACGTCTCGCGGCTGGGGCTCGCGCCGCTCACCTCGATGTATCTGTTCGGCGAGAACGACCGCACGGGCTTCGACGATTTCCGCCCCGAGGTGCATGACAACGACGGTCTCGCCATCCTGCGCGCCAGCGGCGAACGCGTGTGGCGGCCGTTGTCCAACCCCTCCCAGCTTCAGCTTTCCGTCTTTGGCGAGACCAACCCGCGCGGCTTCGGACTGTTGCAGCGCGACCGGGTGCCGGATCACTACCTCGACACGGAAGCGCGCTACGAGCGCCGTCCCTCCGTGTGGGTGGAGCCGGTGGGCGACTGGGGGCCGGGGTCCGTATTCCTGGCCGAGATCCCGTCCGACTCGGAGGCCAACGACAATGTCGTCGCCTTCTGGATGCCGGAAAACGGCCTGACGGCGGGCTCCGAGCACCGTCTTCGCTATCGCATGACCTGGGCGCTGGACGTGGAAGGCGACGTGCCGCTGGCGCATGTGCTGCGCACCCGTACCGGCAAGGGCGGCGTCGCGGCGGTGGAAAGCGACGACGACGTTCGCAAGTTCCTGGTCGACTTCACCGGCGGTCCTCTTCAGGGGCTCGGCGAGGAGGCCGCGATGGACGTCGCGCTCAACGTCGGCAACGGGGAAGTGGTGCACAAGATTCTTTCCAAGATGCCGGGGAACGATTTGTGGCGGTTGATCGTTGATGTGAGGCGGAGCGACGCCAGCAAGCCCGTCGAGCTCTCCGCCGCCCTCGTTCGCGACGGCAAGACCTTGTCCGAGACCTGGACGTACCAATGGGGACACGCACGATGATCTCAGACGCCCGTCAGGGACACGAAATCGCGCAGGCCGAGCCGGCCGCGATGCTCCGGACCTTTTTCGACGACCTGCGCCGGGACCTCGGCCGGTACGATCTCGACGACGCGACGCTGGAGAGCGCGGTCGCCGAGGTGGCCGGGCATCCGAACGTCACGGGTGACGGGGCGGGGGACAAGGCCCTGGTCGAGCGGATGAACGCGGGGCGGATCGACGCCGCGCTTCGCCGCCGGCTCGCGGAGAACCTGTGCCTGCCGGCGCCGCGCGCGCCGATGACCATGCCGGTGCAGACGCTGGAGCGCGCACGCCCCTCCCTCCTGCCCAGGCTGGCCGGCCTGCGCCTTCTCGCCCGCCGTCGCCGCATTGGCGAGAGGTGAGGGCGGTACGCCGACCCTGCCCCATGCCCTGACGGGGGCGTCCCAGATCACCGGAGTGCCGCCGGATGGAACCGGGTGTTTCGAAGTCCTCCCTCAAAGAGAGCGTCTCCGTCGGCCTGCGCCGGACCGGGGCCATTCTTCTGACCCTCGGCCTCACCGTGGCCGCCGCGTCCATGTTCGGTTCGGTGGCGGTCGCGGACGGTTTCGACTGGGTCGACGTGGTGCGTGTGTCGCTCGTTTCGTTCTGCGCGCTGTGGCTGTCGTGGGGCGCGTGCATCGGCATTCTCGGGCTGATCTTTCCCAATGAAAGCGTTCCGGCGCGCGACGGGCATCCCGACGGGCGCACGGCGATCGTGATCCCGGTCTACAACGAGGCGGCGGATGCGGTGTTCGCCCGCCTTCACGCCATGTACCGCGCGCTCGACGACGCGGGCGTGCTGGATTGCTTCGACTTTCACGTGCTGTCGGATTCGACCCGCGAGGAGGCGGCGGCCGCGGAAAAGCGGCTCCATCGCCAGGCCGTGAGCGAGCTTGGCGCGGGTGGACGGCTGTTCTACCGCCACCGGTCGCCGAACACGGGACGCAAGGCCGGCAACATCGCCGATTTCATCCGCACCAGCGGCGGTGCGTACGAGTACATGCTGGTGCTCGACGCCGACAGCCTGATGAGTGCCGAGACCATCGTGGAGATGGTGCGGCGCATGGAGGCCGTGCCCGATCTCGGGCTGCTGCAGACCGTGCCGCGTATCATCGGGCGCAAGACGCTCTTCGGCCGCATGATCCAGTTTTCGGCGAATTTCTATTCGCCGGTCTTCTCGCGCGGCGTCGCGGCGCTGCAGGGACGGCAGGGGCCGTTCTGGGGCCACAACGCGCTCATTCGCACGCGCGCATTCGCCGCGACCTGCGGCCTGCCGGCGCTCAAGGGCAAGCCGCCCTTCGGTGGACAGATCCTGTCCCATGACACGGTGGAGGCGGCGATGCTGGCGCGCGGCGGCTGGCGGGTGCGCCTCGACGCCGACCTCGACGGCTCCTACGAGGAGGCGCCGGCCAATCTGGTGGAATATGCCAAGCGGGACCGTCGCTGGTGCCAGGGCAACCTGCAGCACGCGCGCGTCGTCATGGCGCCCGGCCTGCCGTTCTGGAGCCGCATCAACCTGCTGCAGGGAATCATGGCCTATCTGGCATCGCCCGTGTGGCTGCTGTTCCTGACGGCGAGTGTCGTTGCGCCTCTGTTCGCGCCCACGCCGGTCTATTTCATCTCCGGATCCCTGTTCCCCCGCTTCCCGCATCCCGAAACGGAAAAGGGACTGGCGCTGCTCTTCGGCGTCGTGGGACTGCTGATCCTGCCCAAGGCGCTGCTGCTCCTGCGCTCGATCCTCACCCGTGGCGCGGCGGACTATGGGGGCGCCGCGCGCGCGTCGCTTTCGGCACTTTATGAGCTTCTGCTCGCGTCGCTGATGGCGCCGATCCACATGATGTTCCAGAGCCGCTCCGTGTTTCAGGTGCTCTCGGGGGCCGATTTCGGCTGGCCGTCGAGCGACCGGGAGGACGGATCGCTCGACTGGATGACGAGCCTGCGCTCAAGCTGGTGGATGACGGTCTTCGGCGTGGCGACGCTGGTCTTCGCCTACTATTACGCCTTCGGGCTGATGGCGTGGCTGCTGCCCGTCACGTTGCCGCTGGTGCTCGCGCCCCTCGTCGTGTGGTGGACGGCGGCCCCGGCTGCCGGCGCGCGCGCGCGGCGCAACGGGCTTCTGCTCACCCCGCAGGAGCTGAAGGATGAGCCGGTGATCGCCGCCGCGACATGCGCGCTTGGCGTCTACCGCTCCGGCGAAACGGACGACGACCGGCCGCGCAGCGCCGCCGCCTGACACTGCTCTCCAGACCCGGGTCGCCGAAACCTCTTGCCTGCCCAACGATCGGGCAGGCTGGCGCGAATCCCGTCTTTTTCCGCAAGGGGATGGCGCGCACGCGCGCCTTCGGGCGCGAAAATGTTTCCCTGTCACAACTGGCATGGCCCCTGCATCGCCTCTCCCGACATGACGTGACGCCGCGTGCCGACCGCACGGCGGGGTCGCCGCATCCGGGGGGCGTGCGCAGTGGACTTGCGGTTCTTCGAGATCTATCGCAGCACGGAGTATCTGCTCCTGCTGCTCGAGGGGGCCGCCGTCAGTGGCGCGCTCACGATCACGGGCGGGATCGCGGGCTTCCTCCTCGCCGGGGTCATCGCGGCGACGCGCTACTACCGGGTGCCGGTCCTCGCTCCGCTTGCCGCCGTCTACGTGGAGTTCATCCGCAACACGCCCCTCATCGTGCAGATGTTCTTCGTCGCCTTCGGCCTGCCGCTGCTGCTTGGCTACCAATGGCCGTTCTGGGCCCATGCGCTCCTGGCGCTGACGCTGAACTTCTCCGCCTATTTCGCCGAGATCCTGCGGGCGGGGCTCGCTGCCATCTCCGCCGGACAGGAGGAGGCCGCCGCCGCGCTGGGCCTTCCGAAGTGGCTCGGTTTCACCCGGATCCTGTTCCCGCAGGCCGTGGCGTCCATGTTCCCCTCGCTCAACAGCCAGTTCATCTTCCTGTTCCTGACGACGGGTGTGATCTCGGAAATCGGCGTGCCCGACCTGACATGGGCCGGGCTCTACATCGACAGCCGCAGTTTCCGCTCGTTCGAGGTCTTCTTCACGCTGACGGTGATCTATGTCGCCATGTCGCTGATGTTCAAGACGCTGCTGGCCCTCGCCCACGACCGCCTGTTCAAGTGGAAGGCCACGCGATGAAAGACCTGTTCGTCGACCTTCTCGGCAAGCCTTTCGGCATCGTCGTCTTCCAGCTACTCGAGGCGGCGCAGTTCACCGTCTACCTGTCGCTGATCGCCTTCGTGGGGGGCGGGGCGCTCGGCCTGATGGTGACGGCGGGACGGGTTTCGCCGCCGCGCGTCGCGCGCAGCGTCTGCGCGGCCTACATATGGCTGTTCCAGTCCGTGCCGCTCCTCATGCTCCTGTTCCTGTTCGGCCTCGGCATTCCACGGCTTTTCGCCGTGACCGTCGACCCCTGGCACGCGGCGACCGTGGCGCTCACGCTCTATGCCAGCGCCTATCTCTCCGAGGTCTGGCGCGGCGCGATCATGGCGGTGCCGCAGGGCCAGGTGGAAGGGGGCAAGGCGCTCGGCCTGCACCTTGGCCAGATCATGCTCCTGATCGTGCTGCCGCAGGCGTTCCGTCTCGCCATCGCGCCGACGGTCGGTTTCATGGTGCAGATCATCAAGGGCACCTCGCTCGCCTACATCATCGGCTTCCACGATCTCATGGCGATCGGACGGCGCTGGGCGAACGCTCCGGTGCCGGGCACCCAGCCGTTCCTCATCTATCCGCTGATGGCGATGATCTATTTCGCCCTCTGCTTTCCCCTGTCGGTCTGGTCGAGACGCCTGGAAAAGCGTCTCGGCTCTCCGAAGACGAAGGGCGGGGCCTCGGCCGCCGCCTGATCCTTTCCAACCGAACGCAAGGGAGTGCCCGCAATGCTGAAGAAACTCGCCGGACTGGCCGGAGTGGCGGTTGCCGCCACGATGATGCTGGCGTCGCCGGCCGCGGCCGAACTGAAGGACATCCTCGCCGCCGGCAAGATCCGGATCGGCACGCCCGAGAACTTCCCGCCCTTCGGATCGCTGGGGGCCGAGGGCGAATACGAGGGATACGACATCGACGTGGCGAACATGATCGCCGAGGACTTGGGGGTCGAGCTGGAGCTGGTCCCGGTAACCTCCAAGCAGCGCATTCCCTTCCTCGAGACCGACCGGGTGGATCTCGTCGTGGCGACGCTGGGCGCCAATCCGGAGCGGGCGAAGTCGATCTGGTTCTCCAGCGCCTACGCGCCCTTCTTCTCCGGCGCCTTCGGCAAGCCGGGCGTGGAGGTCTCCTCCATCGCCGACCTGGCGGGCAAGAAGGTCGCCGTCACCAGCGGCACGCTTGAGGACCTCGCCATCACGGCCGACGCGCCGGAGGACGCCGAACTCATCCGCTTTGGCGACAATGCCGCGACCATCGCCGCCTATGTCTCGGGCCAGGCCGACGTCATCGTCACCGGCAACATGATCGCGCTCGGGATCTCCAAGGAGAACCCGGACTTCAAGCTGGAAAACAAGTTCATCATCGCCAACTCACCCTCCTTCATCGGCGTGAAGACCGGCAACATCGACCTGCTGCAGTGGGTCAACGTCTTCGTGTTGCACAAGAAGCTGAACGGCAAGCTGGACGGGCTGTCGAGGAAGTGGCTCGAGACGCCGCTTCCCCCGCTTCCCGCACTGTAAGGGAGCCCTTCGCTTTCGCCGGACGCGCGGCGTATTTCCGCGCGTCCGGCCTCCTTCGCGAAGCGTTGTCATCATGCCGTTACGCGAAAGTCTTACCCGGCTCAGCAGACCAGATCCCAACGAGTCGGGAGTGACGAGATGCTTTCTGCGAGCAAGGCCCGGGGACGCGGCGCGCTGATTGGCGAAGCCGTGCACCAGAACAAGGCTCTGTCCGGGGAGGGCGTGCTCGAGCGGCTCTTCACCTGGGCCTTCAAGGGACTTGTCTACCCGCAGATCTGGGAAGATCCCGAGATCGACATGGAAGCGCTCGAGATCGAGCCGCACCACCGGATCGTCGCCATCGCCTCCGGCGGCTGCAACATCCTCTCCTACCTGACGGCCAATCCGCGCGAGATCACCGCCGTCGACCTCAACCGTGCCCATGTGGCGCTCACCCGGCTGAAGCTGACGGCGGCGCGCAGCCTGCCCGATCACGCCGCCTTCTACCGCTTCTTCGGCAAGGCCGACGAAAAGGCCAATGTCGCCGCCTACAACCGCTTTCTGCGCGACCAGCTCGACGAGGAAAGCCGCACCTACTGGGAGAAGCGCGACATCACGGGACGCAAGCGCATCACGCTGTTCGCCCGCGATCTCTATCACCACGGGCTGCTCGGCTATTTCATAGGCGCCGGGCATCTCGTCGCCCGTGTCTACGGCATCGATCCCCGGGACATGCTGCGCGCGCGCTCCATGGAGGAGCAGCGGAGCTACTTCGACAAGGCGCTGGCGCCGCTCTTCGACAAGCGCATGGTGCGCTGGGCCACCTCCAAGCGCGTGTCGCTCTACGGGCTCGGCATCCCGCCGGCGCAATACGAGGTGCTTGCCGGGGGCGGATCCATGGCCACGGTGCTGCGCGAGCGGCTGGAGCGGCTCGCCTGCGGCTTCCCGCTGTCGGAGAACTATTTCGCCTGGCAGGCGTTCGGGCGCGGCTACGCCAGCGACGAGGCCGGGCCGCTGCCGCCCTACCTTCGCGCGGAGCATTTCGACACGGTGCGCACGCGCGCCGAGCGGGTGAACGTGCTCAATCGCTCCTTCACCGACCATCTGGCGAGCCTGCCGGAAAACACCGTCGACCGCTATGTGCTGCTGGATGCGCAGGACTGGATGAACGACGAGGTGCTCAACGCCCTGTGGCGCGAGATCACCCGGACGGCGCGCCCCGGCGCACGGGTCGTTTTCCGCACCGCCGCCGAGCCGAGCCTTCTGCCGGGGCGGGTCGCGCCCGAGACGCTGGCCAGGTGGACCTATGACGCGGAACGCTCGCGCGCGCTCGGCCACAGGGACCGCTCGTCGATCTATGGCGGCTTCCACATCTACGAGCGTCCCGCCTCATGAGCGGGGCGGGGGAGCACGGATCGGCGGAAGGGTCCGATACCGGCGACCTGATGGACGCCATCTACCGCTGGCAGCGACCGATCTACGACGCGACCCGGAAATACTATCTGCTTGGCCGCGACCGGCTTGTCCGCGAGCTCGATCCGCCGGCCGGCGGCACGGTTCTGGAGCTTGGATGCGGGACCGCGCGCAACCTGATCCTGGCGGCGCGGCGGCATCCGGAGGCCCGCTTTCTCGGCATCGACATTTCCTCGCAGATGCTGGGCGAGGCGGAACGCAGCGTCGCACGGGCGGGACTTGCCGACCGCATCCGCCTTGCGCGCGCCGACGCCAGCGACTTCGACCTCCAGGCGCTGTTCGGCCAGCCGGCGGTGGAGCGCGTGTTTCTGTCCTACGCGCTCTCCATGATCCCGCCCTGGCGCGAGGCAATTGCCGCCGGTGTCGCGGCGCTGGGCCCGGAAGGGCGGCTTTCCGTGGTCGATTTCGGGCAGATGGAGCGCTATCCGGGCATCCTGCGCGCGCCGTTTCGCGCCTGGCTTGCCGCCTTTCACGTGGAGCCCCGGGCAGGGTTCGACGAGGCGCTGGCGGCGGCGGCGGCCGCGCGCGGGCTTGCCGCGACCACGCGCAGGGTCTATGGCGGCTATGCCATCCAGGGCGTGATCGCACCCGCCGGTCCTCGTTGAGGCGCGGGCACGCCTTTCCGCACAGAACAAGTCGCGAGGTGTCTTCCGTGTCGCAGGACGAAACGTCTTCCGCTTCCGCCCTCCCTTCGTCCCCGCATGGCGACGGTCTCGTGATCGAGCCGGCGGTCGAGGCGGATGTTGCGGCCTGCGTTGGTCTGATGAGCGCCAATGCGGTCGGGGCCAGGGTCGGGCAGGAGGCCGGGGATCTCGCGCCCTATATGGATGCCTTCGCGCGGATGCGCGAGGGCGGGCGCACGGTGCTGCATGTGGCGCGGCTGCCGGGCATGGGGCCGGGCGAGATCGTCGGCATGTTCGAACTCACCGTCCTGGACGGGCTCTCCTTCTCGGGCCGGCCGCGTGCGCAGGTGGAAAGCGTGCACGTGGATCCGTCCATGCGCAGCCGGGGCCTCGGCGCGCGCATGATGGCGTTCGCAGAGGAGCGGGCACGGGAGAGGGGTTGCGTGCTGATGCAGCTTGCCTCCAACGCGCAGCGCACGCGCGCCCACGCCTTCTACGAGCGGCTCGGATATGAGCCCTCGCATCTTGGTTTCAAGCGGATGCTGTGACCGCGGGCGGCGAGCGCGCCGGTGCTCAGCGGGCGCGCTTCCAGGTCTCGCCCTTGCAGATGAGCCCGCCGAGAACGCAGCCTTCCAGCTTGAGCGCGTTGTCGTTCACCAGCGTCATGACGCCGGTGTAGGTCTTGCCGTCCTCGGCGTTGTAGACCTTGCCCTTCCACGATTTGGCGCCGTTTGGCTTCATGCCCAGGACCGTGCGCGTGCCGACCAGCGAGCGCGAGCGCTTCGCGGGATCGGGGTTCTTCGTGTCCTTGCGCGGCTCGCGCAGCCAGACCAGCTTTCCACACAGGGCGCCGCCGCAGGGCGCGATGCGGATCTTGGAGCTGCCGCTCGGGCGAACCCATTCCCCGGTCGCATCCGCCGCCAGCGCCTGGGGCGCCGCCATCCCGGCGATAAACGTAAACGCCAGAGCCGCCGAAGCGCCCCGGACCACTTGCAGAAAGCGGGTGCCGCCGATTGTCATGAGGACCTCCTCCCGATCACGCGGGAATGTCTTGTGCATTCCCTTTACGTAAACGGAGGGTAGCGGAACGCTCCGGGCCTTGCCAGAGGATTTTCGCCGCGCGGGAGGTGCCGTCTCCCGGTGGCCGCGACGGCAGGCCGCGAGGCAAACGGCGGCCGCTTTTCCGCGCCTCTTTTCGTCAGGGTGAACGCTTTCTTTCGCGCATTTCCGGCCTTTGAGGAAAAGGCCCATGAATTTCCACGTCTTTTCGGAGATTCGAGGTGAACGGATGATGAAGTTTACACTTCGTATTCAAGTCGTTTTCGCCCTGTTAAGCCTGCTTTTTAAGACGTCGTTGAAGGGGCGGGGGCACACTCGAAGGTGAAGATTGACCCGGAAGACATCCCGGACCTTCGCAACTCAAGAACTCCGGCAGAAGGCCGGAGGCCAATGATGAGACAAGGAGTGTGACATGGCTCGTTTGGATCTTGGAGCTCCCGATCTTGCCGCGATGGGCGGCCAGACGGTGACGGCGGACATCCTGCTGCAGATGGGGCTGGACTGCGCCAGCGGACGCGGTGGCACGGCGGACCTGGTGGCCGCGCACAAGTGGTTCAACATCGCCGCCTCCAAGGGCTGTGGCGACGCGGTGCGCTACCGCCGCGAGATCGCCGAGGAACTGAGCGCCTCGGAGATCGCCGAAGCCCAGCGTGCGGCTCGTGAGTGGCTGACGCTGCATTGAGGCCGGACACAGGCGTCTCGCGCTCGTCCGCCAGGGGCAGGGGCCCGACTGCCGCGCGCCCGGATGGCGCGACCGTAGCCGCGATGCCGCATGCATCGCCCTTTCTCCCGGGCAAACCCGCCCGGGCACGCCGGAACCGCCCCGACGCGTGATCGCCCGAGCCGCGGGCATCCCGCGCCGTGGCCGCATCTTTTCTTTCTCTCTCCCTGCATCACCCGTCCGCGCGTCAGCGCGCCCGGGCAAGCGCCGCGGCCATGCGCGCGAAGGGCCGTTCGCCGACGGGCACGAGCCATGTCGCGCTGAGCGTGACCACGGGCGCCATGGCGATGGCGAAACACACCCCCTGCTTGAGTTCGTCGGAAAACCACGGCGCCTCGTACTGCGGGGTCGTGGACCACGCCTGGCGGATTGCCTCGCTCTCCATGTTGACGATGTTCGTGAAGGCGGTCGTCGGGTCGTTCGCGTCCTTGCGGAACGAGATCGCGATGGACGACAGCGCCACCAGCTCGTCATGGGTGAAGGGCAGGGCGGCGTTGCGGATCTCCACCGGAGGATGCTCCTGCCGGCGCATGATGCAGTAGACCGACTGGCCGCCGCAGGTCGGATCGCGGTCCGGCAGGGTCAGCGCATAGGGCTGGTTGGTGGCGGTCGTCTCCCAGTTCGGCGAGACGGTGATGCCGAAATCGCCGCGATTGTCCTGGCGCGGATCGCCCTCGAGCAGGAAGAGGGTGGAGGAAAGCACCCGTGAGCCGAGTTTTTCGATGACGCCCCTGAGTGCCGCCGCATTGGTTCTGGCGGTGTCGTTGTCGGGCGGATTGGCGCCCTGCGCGGCGATCTGCAGGTTTGTGCAGCCGCGCTCGACAAGCACCTGGAAGAAACTCTCGATGCAGGGCGCGCTGTCCAGATGGGCGAGGGCGACGAATGTGTCGCCGTCCGCGTGCGTGCCCAGGATCGCGACGATGATGCAGGAGGTGGCGCTGTCGGAATACAGCGTGAGGCGCGAGCCGAGCCCGGGCAGCCCGGTGATGAGATAGTTGCCCTGGTCCACGAAGCGGAACGTGCCGTCGGGAAGCGGCTCGGCCGGATTGTCCGTGCGTGTGACGGCGAGTTTGGGGAGCGTGCCGGTGCCTGCGGTGTTCATGGCTGGATCCTTCCCTGCTCAGGTCTTGAAGGGTTTGAGCGGATTGGTGCGGGGATTGCCGTTGATCTGGTAGTCGAGCGCGGGTGCCCCTCCGGCGGGGACGGAAAACAGCGCCGTCGCCTGCGTGCGGAACTCCTCGCCGGGCCATGCCGTCTCCCGGCAGATGGAAAGCTCCGTCGGGCCGTAATACTGGTCGCCCAGCACGGTGAGGATGCCGTTGCGGGTCGGGTCCTGCTGAAGGATCGTTTCCGCGCGCTGCAGGCGCAGGTAGGTGGAGTGGTTGGCGGCGTAGGCGATCGCCTCGGGCTGGATGCGGAAGGCGTTGGTGGAGGCGAAGTGTCCGTCCGTGCGCACGATGCGGCGCACCGGCTCATGGGCGTTGGGGCCGGGCATGTATTCCAGGAAAATCGAGACGGGCACGCTCTGCGCCGTGTCCGCGAAGCCGGTGAACATGGCGATGTCGGGCGCGGGAAAGGCGCCCGCGCCACCCATGGAGGTGTAGAAGGCAGAGAGATGGTCGGCCGCGTCGCTCGCCGTGGTGCAGGCGGCGATGCTCTTCTCGTAGGCCTCGAAAAGCGCGTCCGTCTGGGCGTCGGTGACGTAGTAGTTGGCCGAGGTGGTGTAGGCGTCGGCGGCCACGAAGGCGACGCCGGAACTGTTGACCCCTGCCCAGATCCGCCCCTGTCCGCTGCCGCGCGTCAGCGCGATATAGCTCTGCACCCCGTTGGTGCCCATCCGGACGGCGGGCTCGTTGAAGCTCGTCGTCGGGATGAGGTCGCACTGCTTGAAGGTGTGGATCGCCCCGGGCTCGAACACCACGCCGATCGTGCACATGCTCTTCCCTCCCTGCGGACCGCCTGCCGGTTTTGTTTCCGTAGGGGCAAGGGGAGGGTATTCAACTCATGAAGTCAATTCGGTCAAATGACAAGTATGGGTTGATCTCGCGGTCGCCGGCGCGTGATGGCGGGTGGAGATTCGGCAAGGGCAGGTGGAGCTAAACCGGCGCATCGACCAGGCGCTCACGCGGGGTGGGGGGAGGGGGAACCGGGGCGGGGTGAACGCCTGAGAGCCGACATGAAAGAGCCCGGCGCGAGGGATCGCGCCGGGTGAGGGGAGACGGCAGTGAGTTTGTGCGGCAAGCTCAAGTGGGAATGATTACATATACTATAAAGTAATACATTCAGAATGCGACATAAATTCAACAGACGATACACGTTACGAATAGATTATCTCTCTCAGATCGCGCGAGAATAAATAGTAGAAGTCCGCTAAATTTTTGAGGAACTTTAGGTCTCCGGAGCCAATCTTATGCCGCTCGGTACTGAGGGCGATTGACCTGTCGGTCTCGAACTGAGGATGGTAAGCGGAGTCCCTTCGACGCGATCAGGAGCTCGGTTCCTCTTCGTTTGGTTTCAACAGAGTAGTTGATATCGAACTCATACTGCCTCCGGTCACGATATAGGCGGGTAATCGCGGGGGCGTTGTCATATGTTACCACCCACGGACTCTCAAGAGAGAGAATTTCCCGCGCCAATACTGCATGGTCTTGAGGGTCATAAAAGCTCGTGTAAAGTTTCTGTCCCTTTGCGTAATATGGAGGGTCAACGCAGAAAAAAGTCCTGCTTGATAGCTTGGCGGATTTTTCCCTAATGAATGCAAGGGCATCACGCCTAGAAAGGTGTATTCTACTCCTATACTTCGATATCCGTCTAACCCGACGCTCAAGGTCTTCGCGATTAAATCGGCAGTCTAACTTGTAGGGTCCGCTCTGATCCAAGCCTCCTATGACGCCGGCAGCCTTGATGATCCCTGATCGATTGGTGCGATTTAGGTAGAACGTTGCAAAGCCGAGAGAAACAGGGTCGTTCTCATCCATCGCCAAATGAATTGCGCGTTGAGCCCGCCATTCTTCGATGCTGAGTGGTGTCTTGCGAATGCGATACGTGAAGTCGTCTGAATGTTCTAGGACGGCGTGCCAAAAAGCCCAGATCGACGCATCCACATCATTGAGATGAATATCACTGACGTGTCCGCCATATAGCAGAGCAAGCGCTAGCCCTCCGCCACCCGCATATGGCTCGGCGTAATGCTGTCTCTCCAAGCGGTTTTTCCTCAATATCTCTGATATGAGCGGATAGAGGCACGTCTTTCCGCCTGGGTATCGGAGTGGTGAGGTTGCACGTGCCATGATCGAACCACCTTTTCGCCTTTTAATTCAAATCGATGATACCAAAGGTGTTTTTTTTCGGCCAGCGCAAATCGCATTAGCGTTGAGATTTAGCATCCTCAATCATTTGGACAATCAAAACTCCGAGCGCTTCCATGTCATTGGCTAGCTGGTCACCGTTGAACGATGCAGACGTGTCGTGGTGCTTGGTTGTATTTCCGTAGTGCAGAATACGTTCGACTGCATCCCTTAGTGTTTTTATGTTTTCTCTCGGACCAAGCCCGTAGCTATCAAGTCGTACGTTGCTCAGGAATGATAAGAAATCAGTTTTTGGTTCTTTGCCAATCTTCGCCGTCAGTGTCTCGAAGAATGACCAGACCCCGACAGCGAGAAGTGGGGTGTTTTCCTGAAGAGGAATGCTGCATAGAGATCTGTACAAGTTGTCCAGCTTCCAATTGCGAAGGGCCTTCAGGCCGTCCGCAATATCCGAGTTCCAAGGTATCTTTTGCGGCCGACGTACTTTGCCTGGACGACCACGTCGACGTACTTTTTTAGGCTCTTCTTCTTGCAATAGCGGCTCAGCTTCAACTCTCTGATGTGATTGACCCTGTAGAGAACTGAGTTCACGTGCGTAGTTCTCTATTGTTTCTTTGTTCTGGCGAGACGTCACCCTTGGTGGGCTGTCAAGCATGTCAGCAATGAAGCGCTTGGCAAGAAGAGTGACATCGTCTTCTGTTCGGTTGCGATTGATGTTATCTGGATCGCTAGCGTCGATGCCCATCGTCTCGCGCATCACCGGGTTGCCCAAATACCGCTGAACGGTGGTTAAGCGCCTTTGGCGATCGACGGATGAGATCAATTGTTCTTTTTCGGCCCAATCCAAAAAACCTAGTGCAACCCGGTTGCGGGACCCGGTACCGCTGTGACGCGACTTCTGATCGGCGCTCCAAGGCTTAAGGCCAACGCCTGAGGAGGGGCCGTGATGGTGCCTTTTCAGCCAAAGATCGAGGTCATCCATATCTTCGAAGATTACACAGGGAACCTCAGCAATCGGAGTCCAAGTCGCAGCCTGCTTTTCGAAAAAGGCCTTTTTTTCTGGTGGTGCAAGATCTGGGTCGGTCAGGAGCTTGAGAGCGCATAGTCGACGGTTTCCTTCTGCGACGATGTATGTCGCATCGGCCCCCTTCGCGTCATTGTCTTTTGTTACGCCGAACCGATAGAGCGGGCTCAATCCGTGTTGCGCAATGTCGCGGGCGAGCTGTGGAACCTCTTCATTCGCGCAAAGCCATGCGATTGCTTGCTCCTGAGTATCCACCGGCTCGTGTCTTGGGTTCTCTAGATTCAGGAAAACGCGATCTAGCGGAACAATACGCTCGGTTCGTTTTGAGTTTGCCATGAGCCCCATCCCTTGCAACCTGAGAGGGAAATACAAGTGCAGAGAATCCGAAAGCGCAAGTGGAAAAGTTTTCATGCCGCGCCGTCCGACGTGATCGATCCAGTGGTGGGGCATCTCGGATTGAGGCAGTGGGCATAGACCCCCGTGCCGTTGGGATAGCGAGAGGGCATGGGGTGCTGTTCCGTCGTGGCGCGGGTGGCGCTCATGGGCGAACGTTACGTGAACAGAATTGTTTGGGTTTTGTGCGATCGGACGCGCATGTTCGCAACATGTTCACGTTCCGTTCTGAACGAAACTGCATGAATGATTTTCTGTGACGGGAAGCCGCAAAAGGCCCAAACCGCCTTGACCCACCGGGTTTTTCACCCTATCCAAGGCGCCACGGAGAGGTGGCCGAGTGGTCGAAGGCGCTCCCCTGCTAAGGGAGTATACCGGAGACGGTATCGAGGGTTCGAATCCCTTCCTCTCCGCCATTCCTCGAAAATCCGCATCCGCCCTGGTGTCGTCGTGACGGCGTTGTGCTGCTCGCCTATCGGGTGAGGCCTGCCTTCAGCGCCTCGATGGCAAGGCGTATCCCCGGCGCGGCTTTCATGTCCGAATGGACGGCCAGCCAGATCTCGCGGCGGAACGCTGGGTCTTTCGCGTTCACGCAAACCAGGGATGTGTCGTCCTCCGCCACGAATTCGGGGAGCATCGCGATGCCCGTGCCCGCCCTGACCGCCGCCAGTTGAATCTCGGTGGTGCTGGCGGTGAAGGCGACCGGCCTGCCGGCCGCGATCTCGCGCAGCTTCACCTGCTGGGGGGCGGAGGCCATGGGCCCGTCATAGCCGATGAAGGTCCACTTCGCGTCCGGCGTTCCGGCCAGATAGGCGGGGCTCGCATAGAGGCGGAAGGCCATCGTGCCAAGGCGGGTGATCGTGAATTCGCCCTGTTCCGGCCGGCTGAGACGGATGGCGATGTCGGCCTCGCGCTTGTCGAGGGCCGCACTGCGGGATTCTCCGACGAGCCGGATCCCGAGACCGGGATGGCGTTGCCGCAAGGCCGCAAGCGGCGCGACGAGCCGGGCGGCCGCGAACGCGGGCGGGGCGCTGACGGTGATCGTGCCGCCGAGTTCGGCACGCGCGCCGGCGGCGGTGCGTTCGATCGCCGCCACATCGCGCCCCATGCCCTCCGCCATCGCGGCGATCCGCTCGCCGTCCGGCGTCAGCATCAGCCGTCGCCCGCGCCGATCCACCAGCCTGACCCCGAGATGCGCTTCCAGCGCGGCGATCCGGCGGGAGACCGTCGCGTGCTCGACGCCGAGCCCCTGGGCCGCGCGGCTCAGGCTGCCATGGGTCGCAAAGGCGGAGAAATGGCGCAGGTCGTCCCAATCCATATGTGAGTATTTTCCCATTGAATGGGAAAATAAAGGGAATTTCTCACCATCCACGGCCGCCGCATGATCGCCGCCCAAGAAGGAGACGGCACTCATGGATATTCAGGTACGTTTGAAGGGGGCCGGTGGTCCCGAGGTGTTCGAGGTGCTGGAGGCCGCGCCGCAAGCGCCCGGCCGTGGCGAAATCCGCGTCCGCCAGCACGCCATCGGCGTCAATTTCATCGACGTCTATCACCGCAGCGGGCTTTATCCCTTGCCCGCACCGCACGTTCCCGGTGTCGAGGGGGCGGGGATCGTCGAGGCGACGGGAGCCGATGTCGGCGGGATCCGTGTCGGGGACCGGGTGGTCTATGCGGGGGCGCCGGGCGCCTATGCCTCGACACGGCTGCTGCCCGCCTGGCGGGCGGTTCGGTTGCCGGACGAGATCCCCTTCGACGTGGCGGCAACATCGATGCTGCGCGGACTGACCACGCATATGCTGTTGAGCGCCAGCTACCCGGTGCGGGCCGGCTCGGTGCTGCTGGTCCATGCCGCCGCCGGCGGGCTTGGCTCGATGCTGACCCGCGCGGCCGTGGATCTCGGCGCGACGGTGATCGGAACGGCGGGCACACAGGAAAAGGCGGCCGTGGCCAGGGCCAACGGGGCCGCCCATGTCATCGTCGGCCGCGATGCGGACATTCCAGGCGCGGTTGCCGAACTGACCGAAGGGCGCGGTGTCGATTTCGTGATCGACGGGATCGGCGGCGACATGCTCGCAAGGTCGCTCGGGTGCGCGCGTCCGTTCGGCCTTGTCGCGAGCATCGGCTGGGTCGCGGGGGCGGTCCCCCCGATCAGGATCGGCGACCTGGGAATGGTCGCCCTGTCGAAGCCGAGCGTCATGGCCTATGCGGCTGACCGCGAGCGCTATGTGCGGGCGGGTGAGGCGGTCATCGACGCATTCGGCAGGGGCGTCGTCTCCAGCGTGGGGAAAACCCTCGGTCTCGCGGACGCCGCAAGGGCTCACACGGACCTCGAGGCGGGACGCGTGAGCGGGTGCATCGCGCTGTTGCCATGAGCGGTGGAGCATCGCCATTCCGTCCGCCATGGCGTTGCGCGGCCCCGTGGTTTCCAGTACCTAAACCATTGCGAGTAGCCGAAAGCCATCTCCCCCTGAAGGCCTGGGGTGACGCCAGGCCCCGCCCGGGTTCACGGGCAAGCTTGCGGAGACACGGCTGTTGGGGTTCGCCCGAGGAAACCTCGAGACGTATCGGCTGCACAGGCGCCAGCTTGTCGACTATGCCGCGTCCATCGTCGGCGACAGGGCGCGGGGCGAGGATATCGTCCAGGAGGCCTTCATCCGGCTCGGCAAGGCGACCGCCTCCCGCGAGGTCGCGGAGCCGGCCGGCTACCTGCGTCGCATCGTCCGGAATCTCGCGCTCGACTGGCTGCGCCGCCATGCCGGCGAAGTACGCCTCTTCGACACCGACACCGGTGTCGAGGACGCGATCGAGGACCGGCCGTCGCTCGAGGACGAACTGGCGCATCGCGAGCAGTTGCGCATTCTCGCCGAGGCGCTTTCCGAATTGCCCGAGCGCACGCGCCGCGCCCTCGAGATGCACCGCTTCGAGGGGCTGAAACTGCGGGAGATCGCGGAGCGTCTCGACATCTCCGTCACCCTGGCCCATTCGCTGGTGTTCCAGGCGCTGGATCACTGCCGGCGGCGACTCGCGATGCGCTCATGAGCAGCTTTTTTGTGAAAAACACGATGGCCGGAACGTCCATTTCCTAGGACGTACCGGAACTACGGCGCGGTTGGGCGGCCGCACCGGGACAAGAGGGAGATGCGGCCATCAAACCGCAAGACGACATGGACGCGCGCGCAAGGGCGGCGATGACCTGGCTCATCGCCCTGAAGGACGACCCGGACGACACGCAACTGCAGCGCCGCATCGGCGTGTGGTGCGCGGAGGCACCCGCCAACGCGCGCGCCTATGCGCAGGCGCTCGATCTGTGGGACCTGCTGGGCGAGTTGCCCGCAACCGCATCCCCCGACATGGAGAGCTGCGACGAACCGGTGGAAGACACCGTTCCGGCGGCGGAGGTGGCCGCGCGGCGCGGCCGGACCGGGCGCGTGGTCGCCGGCGGCTTCGCGCTCGCCCTTGCCGCCTGCGTGGCGATTTTTGTCCTGCCCGGATTCCTGGTCTGGCTCGCCGCCGACCACATGACGGGCACGGCGGAGCTGAGAACCGTTCGCCTGGAGGACGGAACCGCGGTGACGCTTGGTGCCGACAGCGCGCTCGACGTGGCCTTCGAACCCGGCCGCCGACGCGTGCGGCTTCTCTCCGGCGCGGCATTCTTCGACGTGACGCGCGACGAGACACGTCCCTTCGTGGTCGAGGCCGACGGTTCCGAAACGACGGTTCTGGGCACGAGCTTCGAGGTCGGCATGGCGGGAGGCGAGACCGGCGTCGCCGTCGCGTCCGGTCTGGTGCGGGTCGCGCCGGAGGGCGGCGCGCAGGGCACGCCGATCGAACTGAGCCCCGGAGACTGGAGCCGGTTCGGCGGCGGCGGCGCGGTGGAGCGGGGCAGGACCTCGCCGGAATTTGTCGCGAGCTGGCGCAAGGGGCTGCTGAGCGCGAACGAGGAAAGCGTCGCCGGCATCGCCGAGGAGATCGGCCGCTACTACCCCGGGATCGTGCTCGTCGTCGGGCCGGATCTGGCCCGTCAGCGTGTTTCGGGGGTCTATTCGACCGAGGATCCGGTGCGGGCGCTTCGGGCCGTGGCGGATGCCCACGGAGCCGTCCTGCGACAGGCCGGTCCATGGCTCCTGATTCTGTCATCTATCTAATGCATTGATTTTATTGAATCATAAAACATGAGTATTTTTCTCTGAAAAAAAACGTGCCCGCTTCGTCTCCTTCTGTGAGAGGGGCATTTCCGCCATCCGGTCGGAGATGCCCTGTCGCACGAACGAGAGTGAAGGACCGCAATGCAGGGTGGCTTGAAGGGGAAGGGGGCACGGCGCCGGCTGGCTGGCGCGTTGCTCGCGGGAATATCGATATCGGGAATCGTCGCGGGAGCGCCGGCACTGGCGCAAGACGCGGCGGCGGCGATGAACGGGGAAACGGCGCGGTTCAGCATCCCGGCGCAGCCGCTGTCGAGCGCGCTGACGGTGTTCGGCCAGCAGGCCGGTCTCCAGGTTTCGGCCAATGCGGCCACGGTGCGGGGAATTTCGGCCCCGGCACTGTCGGGCCGGTTGAGCACGCGGGCCGCGCTGGGGCGGCTGCTGTCGGGGTCCGGCCTCGTGTGGCGTTCCAGCGGGCCGCGCACGGTCATCGTCTACGATCCGGCGGCAACGGCGGAGACGGCCGATGTCTCGAGCGGCGACACGATCGCCCTCGACCGCATCGTGATCTCGGGTCAGGACACGGGAGCCGGATTTCAGGGCACGCCGGACTGGGTCTACTCGGATCCGGCGAGCGTGAGCGTCGTCTCGCGCGAGCAGATCGAGCAGGTGCCGGTGCGCAACACCCGCGATCTTCTGGACTCGGTGGCCGGTGTCTACGTCAACCGCTCGGAGGCGCAGAATCCCGGCATTGTCGTCAATGTTCGCGGCCTGCAGGACCAGAACCGCGTCGTCACCATGGTCGACGGCGCAAGGCAGAACTTCCAGCGCTCGGGCCATGGCGCCAGCCAGCGGGCCTATGTGGACACCACCTTCATCCGCGAGATCGACGTGGAAAAGGCCGCGACCACGGGCGTCGGCGGGGCGGGCGCGCTGGGCGGCACGGTGAACTTCCGCACCATCGAGGCGGGCGACATCATCGAGGCGGGGCGGACCTGGGGCGTGGAGGCGAGCGCCGGAACGGGCACGAACGCCTTCGAGTTCGACGGTTCTGTGACGGCGGCGGCGCGCGTGTCCGACCGTTTTTCGGTGGTCGGCGGCATCAGCCACAAGAAGATCGGCGCCTACGAGATCGGCAAGAACGGCACTCTCAAGCTCAATGAGGGCCTTACCTATGTGGACGACGTGGTCGTCTTCACCGGTCAGGAGGTCCTGACGACCTTCATCAAGGGAGAGGCGGACCTCAGCGACAATCTCAGAATCACGCTGAGCTGGATGCGAAACGCCACCAAGTCGAGCCAGGGCGGCTACCAGTCGGGCCGGATCGACGAGGACACCGAGGAGATCACCAACAACACCATCGTCGCCAATCTGGCCTGGAACCCGGACAGCGATCTCATCGATCTGGAGGCGAACGTCTGGTACAACCACCTGGCCAATGACGAGACCCGCGGCTTCGTGCTCGACCCGGACGTGCTCTTCCCGGTCGACTACAAGATGGCGACGGTGGGTGGTTCTCTCGAAAACACCAGCCGGTTCGACGTGGCCTTCGGGGCGTTGTCCCTGAACTACGGCGTGGAGATGTTCCACGACGACGGCACGACGAAGGCCGACAGCGACTATCTCGCCTCCGCTTATCCCGGCACGGATGGAGCGGACCTTTCCATCGGGTTCAGCGGCACCAATCCGAATGGGCGTCGCACCATGGTCAGCGGCTTCGCCAATGTCACGCTGGAGCATGACGACTGGCTGACGGTATCGGGTGGCCTGCGTTACGACTACTCCAGGCTGTGGGGCTCGACGACGATCTATGATGGTGGGACCCGCACCCAGGTGCCGTGCGAGCCCGGCGACACGGATTTCACATGTCGCATTTTTGGCTATAAGACCATCACCGTCTATTCCGGTTCTGATGTCTCGGTGGACCGCACGGATGGCGCGCTGCTGCCCAATGCGATGGTCGCGGTGCAGCCCTTCGACTGGCTGCAGGCCTTCGCCCGTTTCTCCCAGACCTATCGTGCGCCCTCGGTGATGGAGGCGCTGATCGCCGGCGGGCATCCGCCGCCCGCGCCTCCGATCAACAATGCGCCGAATCCGGACCTGAAGCCCGAGCGCGGCAATACCTATGAGATCGGGGCCAATATCTCGCGGGACGGGGTGTTTTCCGAGCAGGACGGTTTTCGCCTGAAGGCCGTGGCGTTCTACCGCGAGATCCAGGACTACATCTCCACGGGCACGGTGCGTCGGCCGGAGTTCGACAAGGAGTATACCTCCTATGTGAACGTGGACGGCACGACGCGGATGAGCGGTGTCGAGATCGAGGCCAGCTATGACGCCGGGCTCTACTATCTGGGCGGTGCCTTCACCTGGCTCCACACCGATTTCGGCAACACCTATACCTATGAGGGCGCGACGAAGCCGGTGGAGCCTTCGGTGCTCTTCGTGCCGCCGGAGTTCAAGGTGACGCTCGACGGAGGCGTTCGTCTGCTCGACAAGCGCCTGACGCTCGGCGGACGCATGAATCACGTCGGCGGTACGAGCCCGAATGTCGGTGTCCTGACCGCGTCCTATCAGACGACGGATTACACGCTGTTCGACCTCTACGGATCGCTGAAGTTCAACGACCACGCGAAGCTTCGCTTCGGGGTGAACAATCTGACCGACGTGGCCTATGTGCCGGCGCTCGGAACGAGGGCATATCCGGCGCCGGGGCGGACCATCACCGCGGCCTTCAACGTGAAATTCTGAAGAGATTCGCGGTGCCGATACCCGGCGCCGCGTCCCCGGGTTCGCCGAACGGCGGACATGTGAAGACACTCCGCCGGTACCCGCCGGCGCCGCGGAGCCAACCTCAAGGAAACAACCATGACTGTGAAGATCGACCTCAACGGCGTGACCGACCTGCTCAGCTACCTCAACAGCTGGTCGGCAGACTATGAGTACAACAGCCACGGCTTCTTTGCCGGTCCAGGCGCCACGAACGACTACAGCCAGTGGGGCGCAGGCAATGTCGGCACGTCCGAGTCCGCCGTTCTGCTCAACGGCGACTTTGACTACGGCCCTCCGGGCGGCTTCAGCGGCGACGTCGACAGCCTCGTCTTCGGTGACAATCTCACCGGCAGCGGCTCCGGCTATTCGCTCGATGCCTCGGTGACCTTCGACCTTTCGGGGGCAACGACCGGCGGTTCGTTCAACTACGCCATCTACTACATGTCGAACTTCGGTACTCTGGATACTTTCTACACCTACCTGGGCGAGCAGGGCACGGAGCAGACCAGCTCGGCCGCCGACGAGGTGTTCTACGGGTTCGGTGGAACGGACACGTTCGTCTTCGGCAGCAGCGACTGGGGCGACGACGAGATCGTCGGCTTCGCCGATGGCACCGACCAGATCGACATGCGTGGGCTGGGCTTCAGCGACTATGCCGACTTCCTCGCCAATGGCGGGTCAGTCGACAACGTCAACGACGTCATCAGCTACAATGACGGATCGACGACGAGCACGATCGAACTGTCGGCCTTCAGCGGCACGATCGACGCGTCCGACTTCATCTTCGCCTGAGAAACGCTGTAGTGTTGGTAGCCCCACAGCGGACCCCGTCGCAGCCCTTGGCTGCGGCGGTGGTCGCTTCTCTCAGACGAAGTGCATTGTCAATAGCGCTGATAAGCGGGGTTGTAAACCTGCTGGCTCTCACGGCGCCGTTGTTCATGCTTCAGGTCTATGACCGGGTGCTCGCGAGCCGAAGCATCCCGACGCTGATCGGTCTCGCCGTGCTGGCGGCGGGGCTCTACGCCTTCCAGTCGCTGCTCGATGTCCTGCGCTCTCGCGTGCTGCTCAGGCTCGGTGAGCGGGCGGATCGGCAATTGTCGAACCGGGTGCATGAGGCGATCATCCGCCTGCCGTTGCGCCACCGTGTTCCCGGCGACGGGCTGCAGCCGCTGCGCGACCTGGACAATCTGCGTGGTTTCCTGTCGGGGCAGGGGCCGACGGCCTTCTTCGATCTTCCCTGGATGCCGGTGTATCTGGGCATCTGTTTCCTGTTTCATGTCTGGATCGGCGTGACCGCACTCGTCGGGGCGCTGGTTCTGGTTGCCTTCACCATTGCGACCAACGCGATGTCGCGCGCGCCGATCCGCGAGGTCATGACCAGTGGCATGTCGCGCAATGCGCTGATGGAGGCCTCGCGGCGCAACGCGGAATCCGTCTGGGCCATGGGCATGGCCGGTCGGCTGGCGGCGCGCTGGCAGCAGGCCAACAACGATTATCTGGCCGCGAACCGGCGCGCGGGCGACGTCGCCGGCGGGCTCGGAGGCGTGTCCAAATCCTTCCGCATGATGCTTCAGTCGGCGATCCTGGGCGTGGGCGCGTGGCTCGTCATCCGCCAGGAGGTGAGCGCGGGCGTGATGATCGCCAGTTCCATCATGATGGGGCGTGCGCTCGCCCCGGTTGATCTGGCGATCGGGAGTTGGCGGCCGTTCCTGATGGCGACGCAGAGCTGGGGGCGGCTCAAGGCCCTTCTGCAGCAGATGCCCTCCGACGCCGACATCATGCCGCTTCCCGCGCCGGTGCGCGAGTTGAAGGCGGAAGGTGTCACCGTAGTGCCGCCTGGCGCGCGCAAGCCGACCATCAGTGGCGTGAACTTCACGGTCGGCGCGGGCAGCGGTCTCGGCATCGTCGGGCCCAGCGGCAGCGGCAAGTCGAGCCTGGCGCGCGCGCTCGTCGGCGCATGGGACGTTGCCGGCGGCAAGGTGCGCATCGATGGTGCCAGCCTCTCACACTGGGACGCGGAGGCGCTCGGCAGCCACATCGGCTACCTGCCCCAGGGCATCGACCTCTTCGACGGGACGATCGCGGAAAACATCGCCCGCTTCGTTCCCGACGCCGTTCCCGCCGCCATCGTCGCGGCGGCGAAGGCGGCCGGCGCGCACGAGATGATTCTCAGGCTCGAGGCCGGCTACGAGACCCGGGTCGGGGAGGCGGGGGCGTCCCTTTCCGCCGGGCAGCGCCAGCGGATCGGCCTGGCGCGGGCGCTCTTCGGCGATCCCTTCCTTGTGGTTCTGGACGAGCCCAACGCCAATCTGGACGCGGAAGGCGAGGCGGCGGTGCTTGCGGCCATCGAGGGCGTGCGGGCGCGCGGTGGCATCGCTGTCGTGATCGTCCACCGCCCCGGAGCCCTGCAGGCGGTCGATCTTGTGCTGATGATGGACGGCGGGCGCGCGCGGGCCTTCGGGCCGCGCGACGAGGTTCTGGCGAAGGTCGCCCGTCCCGGCGGCCCTGGACCGGGCGGCAAGCCGGCCACGGCGGCCTCCGGCGGCTTCCGGACCACCGGGCGGCAGATGGTTCCCTTGCGGGTGCTGCCCGGCAGCAAGGCCGCGGACGACAAGGACGAAGCCCTCAATGCGTCCGCCGGAGAGGATGCGGGCGAGGAAAAGGAGAGCGACGATGGACAATGATGTCGCCGGCCTGTCGCGGTCGATCACGCGTCATCTCCTGACGGGCCTGTTCGTCTGCGTGGCGCTGGTGGTCGGTGTCGGCGGCTGGGCGGCCGCGACGAACCTGACCGGAGCGGTCGTTGCGAGCGGAACCTTCGTGGTCGATTCCAACGTCAAGAAGGTGCAGCACCCGACCGGCGGTGTCGTGGGCGAGCTTCTGGTGCGCGACGGACAGAGGGTCGCGGCGGGGGAAACGCTCATCCGGCTCGATGCGACGCAGACGCGCGCACGGCTTGCCATCGTGCTCAAGCGGCTCGACGAGTTGCGCGCCCGCAAGGCGCGTCTTGAGGCGGAGCGGGACGACCTCGGGCGCATCGCCTTTCCCGAAGCACTCGTGCGACGATCAAAAACGGACGCCGAGCTTGCCTCGACGCTGTCCAGCGAGGAGCGGCTCTTCGCCTTTCGCCGGCAGTCGCGGGAGGGGCGCAAGGACCAGCTTGCCCAGCGTATCAGCCAGTTCGAGAAGGAGATCGAGGGCCTGAAGGCGCAGGAAACGGCTCACGACCGGGGGCTGTCGGTTCTGGAGCAGGAACTCGAGGGCTTGCGCAAGCTCAAGGAGCGCGGGCTGGTGACCCTGCAGCGCATGAATGCGCTGGAGCGCGAGGCGGCGGCACTTGGCGGCGAGCGCGGCGAGGCGATCTCCGGCCAGGCGCAGGCGGCGGGACGGATCGCCGAGGCGCGGCTGCAGATCCTGCAGGTGGACAGCGACCTGAAGACCGAGGTCGGCTCGGAGCTGCGGGAGATTTCCGCCCAGATCGGCGAGTTCGTCGAGCGGCGGGTCGCGGCGGAGGACGAGTTGCGGCGCATCGACATGATCGCGCCGCAGTCCGGGCTCGTGCACCAGCTCGCGGTTCATGCCCCGGGCGCGGTGATCTCGCCCGCCGACGTGACGATGCTGATCGTCCCCGATCACGACCGGCTCGCGGTCGAGGCGAAGATCCTGCCCCAGGACATCGACCAACTTCGCATCGGGCAGGGCGCGGTTCTGCGACTTTCCGCGTTCAACCAGCGCACCACGCCGGAGGTCGGCGGCGAGGTGACGCGGATCGCGGCCGATCTCACGCATGAGGAGCGCAGCGGCCTTTCCTATTATCTGGTGCGTATTTCCGTGCCGCCGGAGGAGCTTGCACGCCTCGGCGCGCTGGAACTCGTTCCCGGAATGCCGGCGGAAGCCTTCATCAGCACGGGCGAGCGCACGGCGCTGTCCTATCTGCTCAAGCCGCTGTCCGACCAGATCGCGCGCACGTTCCGCGAGGAATGAGGGCCATCCGCCCGCGGCCTGCCCGAGGGGAAGGGCAGGCCGCGGCTTCCATCCCGCCCCTGGCGAGGAGCGGGATGGCTGTGGGGATCAGTCCGGCGCCTTGACCAGGATCTTGATCTGGGATTTCTCGCGCGCCAGAGCCTCGAAGCCCTCGCTCACGATGTCGTCGATGTCGATCCGCTTGGTCACCAGCCTGTCCGCGCTGAAGTGCCCCTGACGCATCAGCTCCATCACCGCCGGGTAGATGTTGCGGTAGGCGATGGTGCCCTTCATCGAGCGCTCCTTGAGCACCACCGTGTTGGGCTGGAAGGCGGCCTCGGACTCCCAGATCGAGACGATGAGGGACTGTCCCTCGTGGCGGGTGGCATCGATCGTCTGCTGCAGGACGGAGGGCACGCCCGTCACCTCGAAGGAGACATCGACGCCGGTTCCGCTCGCCTTGCGGATCGCCTCGACCGGATCCTCGTGCATCGGGTCGATGGTCGACGTCGCACCGAGGTCCTTCGCGCGTGCGCGGCGCTGGTCGGAGGGCTCCACCACGTGGATCTGCGACGCTCCGGCGGCGCGCAGGGCCTCCACGACGAGAAGTCCGATCGGTCCCGCGCCAAAGACGGCGGCCTTGTCGCCGGCCTTGATCTGGCTGACGCGCACGGCGTGAAGCGCCACGGCGGCGGGCTCGACCAGCGCACCCTGCTCCAGGCTCAGCTCGTCGGGCATCTTGTGGCACATTTGCGCCGGCACCACCGAATAGGCGGCGAACCCGCCATGGCCGCCGGACAGTCCGACGAAGCCGAGGCTGTCGCACAGGTTGTAGCGCCCCTCACGGCAGGCGGCACAATGGCCGCAGGCGAAGATGGGCTCCACCGCGACGCGGTCGCCCACGGCAAGGTTGTCGACGCCATCGCCGACCTCGGTGATTTCACCGCAATACTCGTGGCCCATGGTGATCGGGGCCTTGTCATGGCTGAGCGGGTGATCCGTGCCGACGGGCACGAAGATCGGGCCGGCGAGATACTCGTGCAGGTCACTGCCGCAGATGCCCGTCCAGGCGACCTTGATCTTCACGTCGCCGGGGCCGGTCCGGGGCTCCTCGATCGTTTCGACACGGATATCCTTCGCGCCATGCCAGCGTGCTGCCTTCATCGGTTCTGTCCTTGAAAGAGGGGGGAGGGAGGTGTGGCGCGCCGGAGAGGCCCCGGCGCGCCGGGGAGATGTCACTTCAGGTGATGTACCTCCTGCAGACCGTAGACGGGAGTGTCGATGCCTTCCATCCGGGCCTTGAGCTGGAGAGCCAGATACTGGGAGTAGTGGCGCGACTGGTGCAGGTTGCCGCCGTGGAACCACAGCCCTTCCTGCTGCGTCGGCTTCCACATGTTGCGCTGTTCGCCTTCCCAGGGACCGGGGTCCTTGGTCGTGTCCGATCCCAGTCCCCAGACCTTGCCGACCCGGTCGGCCATCTCCTGGCCCATCAGGTCCGCGACCCAGCCGTTCATCGACCCATACCCGGTGGCATAGACGATGAGATCCGCCTCGAGTTTCGTTCCGTCCTCGAGCAGGACGCCGTCCTCGACGATCTCGGCCACCTGGCCGCGCTTGAGCTTGATCTTGCCGTCGATGATGAGCTGGCTGGCGCCGATGTCGATGTAGTAGCCCGAGCCACGACGCAGGTACTTCATGAAGAGCCCGCTGCCGTCATCGCCCCAGTCGAGCCAGAAGCCCGCCTTCTCGAGCGCGTCGTAGAAGTCGGCGTCACGCCGCTTCATCTCCTCGTAGGCGGGAATCTGGAACTCGTGCATGATCCGGTAGGGGAGCGAGGCGAAGATCAGGTCGGCCTTCTCCGTGGTGACACCGTTCCTGACCGCTTCTTCCGAGTACAGGGCGCCGAGGCCCACGTCCATCAGCGTTTCCGAGCGCACGATGTGGGTGGACGACCGCTGGACCATGGTCACGTCCGCGTCGTGCTCCCAAAGGGCGGCGCAGATGTCGTGGGCGGAATTGTTGGAGCCGATCACCACCACTTTCTTGCCCGCGTAGGCCTCCGGGCCCGGATGGCGCGAGGAATGCTGCTGCTCGCCCTTGAAGCGGTCCATGCCGGGGAAATCGGGAATGTTCGCCTTGCCCGACATGCCGGTGGCCATGACGAGCTGCTTCGGCCTGAGAACCACCTCCTCGCCGTCGCGGTCGACCACCAGTGTCCACTCGCCGGTCTTCGCGTCGTAGCTGGCCGATTTCGCCGTGGTCTTCGTCCAGTAGTTCAGCTCCATGACCTTCGTGTACATCTCCAGCCAGTCGCCGATCTTGTCCTTGGGGCTGAAGACGGGCCAGTTCTCCGGGAACTTGATGTAGGGCAGGTGGTCGTACCAGACCGGGTCGTGCAGGCAGAGGGACTTGTAGCGCTTGCGCCAGCTGTCGCCGGGGCGCTCGTTGCGCTCGACGATGATGGTGGGCACGCCGAGCTGGCGCAAGCGGGCGCCGAGCGCGATGCCACCCTGGCCGCCGCCGACGATGACGCAATAGGGCTGGGTGGTGTAGCCGAGCTCGCGTTCCTCGCGCTCGCGCTCCTCCTTCCACGACGGGCGGTTCTTGCCCGCGCCGTGCTTGGCGCCGAGCGGCCGGTTGAAGCCCTTGGGCTCCTCGTGGCCCTTCAGTTCGGACATGACCGTGAGCAGCGTCCAGATCTTGCCGTCCCTGAACCGCACCATGCCATAGCCGCGCGCGACCGCCGTCTCGAAGGTGATCCATGCGGTCAGGACGCCGTCCTCCTCGCTGGGGATCTCGTTCTCGGCGAGCCGGAAGTTCGACGGTGCGACGGAGGGGAGCTGGCTGGTCAGCATGTCCGCCACCTGGTCCTTGCCCTCCACCGTCTTCAGGTTCCAGGTGAAGGGGGCAAGGTCGCGCCAGTAGCAGTCGTCCTGGAACATGTCGCAGGCGGCGGCGATATCGCCGGCCTCGAGCGCCTTGCCGAATTTCGTGAGCAGCGTTTCCGCCTTCTTCATGGGGGCAGTGTCGAGCATCGCAATCCTCCCTTTGCGTTGTGCTTGCAAGGGAAGGATGGCAGGCGAAGTACGGCCCGGACCATGGCCGCGCATCCGGAGTGCGGCGCAGCACGGCGTTTTTGCGCCGCCCGCGTTGCGGGCGCAACAGGACGCAACGCGGGCGGCGGGCGGGATGCAACAGGCCGCGCAACAGGCGAAATGCGGACGAGGATCAGTCGGGCGGTGTCAGGCCCGCCTTGCGCACTCTGCGCAGGATGGTCGACCGGTTGACGCCGAGCCTTCGGGCCACCTGCGACATGTTCCAGTGGCAGGCCTCGAGCAGGGCCTCCAGCTCGTCGTCCGACGTGCCGGCCGCGCCCGACCGCGCGGCGGAGCGTGGTGCGGGGAGCATGAAGCCGGATGGCGGCGGCCGGCGGCAGGTCGGCGGCGGCAGGTCGTTGAGGTCTATGACGAGATCCGTGGCGGTTGCCATGGCGACGTCGAGCGCGTGGGCGAGCTCGCGGATGTTGCCCGGCCAGTCGCGGCCGCACAGCTCCGCCCTTGCCGCCGGTGACAGGCGGAATTCCTCCGGGCGGCGGCGCAGCAGGCGCTCGACCAGCCAGTCGAGGTCGCGGCGCAATCGCAGCGGCGGCAGCGCGAGCACCGCTCCGGCGAGGCGGAAATGCAGGTCCGGACGCAGGCTTGCGGGCGCGGGCGACGTCTCCTCGCTCCCGGTTGTCGCGCAGGAGGTCGTGGTGATCGGGCGCAGGTCGGAACGCGCGTCCAGAAGGCCGACAAGCGCCGACTGCGCCGCCGGCTCCAGATCCTCGATCCCGCGCAGGAACAAAGTGCCCGCCGGCAGGTCCGAGAGCCGGGCGACGGCGGTCGCGTCAAGTCCGGCGCAATGCACGCCATGAAAGGCGAGGGCCTGGCGCGACGGCGCCGCCGCGCTTCCGCCTGTTCCGGCATCGTTGCCGCAGACGTGGATCGCGCGGGCGAGGCGCGCCTTGCCGGTGCCCGTCTCGCCACACAGCATGAGCGGCACGGAGGTCGGCGCCAGGCGCGCGGCACGCTCCAGCAGGCGGGCCAGCGCAGGGTCGGGGCCGGAGAGGCTTTCCAGCGGCGCGGGCAGGCCCGTGCGCGCGGTGGCCGCCGTGCCGCCGGTGGCGGAAGTCTTCCTCGGCAGGCGGGCGACCTGCGGTGCGATCGCATGGGCGAAGAGGCCGCGTCCGTCCTTCAGCCGCAACACCCGCTCCTCGGACGGGCGGCCGCGCATGTAGTCGGGCAGGTCGTCGATGTCGTGCTCGGTCAGGGCTTCCATGGGCATTCCGATCAGCGTGTCGGCGCCCGAGGGAGCGAGGCACTCCAGCGCGCCCTGCGTCATGCCGATGATGCGCCCGGAGGCGTCCAGCGCGATGGCGGCTTCCGGGTCGACCTCGAGAAACTCCGGCGAGGTGGACAGTCTCAGCACCCAGTCGCGCCGGGTCATGGCCATGAGGTTCGCCATCTCCACCCGCCGCGCGGACGCCTTGACGAGGTTCATGGCCAGGTTCTGGCTGGACTTGGGGCTGGGGGAGCGCAGCAGAGAGATGTCGAGCACCGCGGACAGCTTGCCACAGGTGTCGTAGATCGGCGCGGCGGTGCAGGACAACGGCGTGTGGGCGAGACCGAAGTGGTCGTCCTGGTGGATCGTCACCGCCTTGCCTGTGACGAGGCAGGAGCCCACGCCGCAGGTGCCGGCGAGATCCTCCGACCAGTCGGAGCCAAGATAGAGCCCCGCCTGGCGCAGGTCGTCCTCGAAGCGGGGATCGCCGAAGAAGTCGACGCAGATCCCGTCCGCGTCCGCCAGAAGCAGCACGTAGTTCTGGCCCGCCACCTGGCGAAACAGCGCGCGCAAGCCCGACCGCGCGGTCGCGATCAGCCGCTCGGCCTGTTCCTGATGGGCGCGCAACTGCGTGTCCGTGACGATGTGGGCGGGCTCGGGGCGCGTCGGATCCATGCCATAGGTCTCGACGCATCGTCGCCAGCTCGTCGTCACGAGATCGTCGCGCCCCGTGGGCTGGCCGCGCAGGACGCGGCCGATCTCGTCGACATGCTCAATGTCGCTCATGCCGTCCTCCCTCGGCAGGTGCGCCGTGACGATAGCGTGACCTGCCGAGGGAACGCAATCGGCGAGCAACGGGGCGGGCGGACGTGCAAGGGCCGGCTCCGGTTTCCCGGCGCCGGCCCTTGCGGTCTTGGGTGTGCAGCGGTGGCTCAGGCCTTGATCTGGGCGATCATGCGCTCGAGCCGTTCCATGGCGAGAACGCCGGCCTCGATGTCCGGGGCACCGTTCGCCTCGCCGCGGATCGCTGCGGCCGCGTCGGCGAGAAGGGCCGCGTAGCCCTTGTGGTCCTCGTTGGCGGCGGCGGTGAAATTCGGCGTCCACGACAGCGTGTCGCAGGCGGGGTCGAGCGTTGCCGCCGGATCGTCCGCCTTGAAGGGCGGGTCGCGGAACAGGCGGACGTTGATGATGTTGTCCACCTCGAGGCGGGCGTGATCGCCCATGATGCGGATCTCCTCCATCGGCGTGCCGCGCGACTGGACCGTGCCCATGACCACATTGCCGATCACGCCACCCTTCGTGGTGAAGTTGACGTGGATCAGGAGCTTGCCCGGCGCCGGGCTTGCCGAGCGCACCAGCATGTCGCCGAAGTCCTCGCCGGCGAACCAGGGGATCAGGTCCATGTAGTGGACGCAGTGGTGCAGGTAGAAGCCCGTGTAGTCCGGCTCGCCCTGGAAGTAGGTCGGCGCGGTCATGTAGCTGCCGGTGACGCCCAGAACGGATCCGAAGTCGCCGCCGTCGAGCACGTTGCGGGCGATCCGGTTGCCGGTCGAGTAGCGCTTCATGAAGCCGACGATGACGGGCTTGCCGGCCTTCCTCGATGCGGCGGCCACCTCGCGCGCGCCGGCCGCATCCGCCGCCGGCGGCTTTTCCATGAGGACCGGGAGCCCCTTTTCCAGCGCCGCGATGGAGGCCATGCGGTGCAGGTCCGGTCCGACGGCCATGCCGATGGCATCGAGGCCCGGGTGGGCGATGAGCTCGCGGAAGTCGTCATAGAGTGCGGTGACGCCGTAGTTCGCCGCTGCCTGGGACAGCGCCGCGCTGTCCCGGTCGCACAGGGCCGCGATGCGGAAGCCGTTGCGCCCGAGCTGGGGCAGGAGCATCTGGCTGGCGTGACGACCGCAGCCGATCCATCCGATGTTGATCATTGGTCGACCTCCGCCAGAGCGAGGGCATTGCGGATGACGCCAAGTCCGGCCATGAGCTTCTCGCTTTCGTCCTCGCGCGGGGTGCGCCAGTGTGCGATCGGCAGCGCGACGCGGTCATCGTTGCGACGGAACGGCTCAAGCGAGACCGGACCCGTGTATCCGACCTGGGCGAGGGCGCGCATGATGGCCGGCCAGTCGAGATGGCCGGTGCCGGGGTGCCCGCGATGGTTCTCGTTGGCCTGGAAGTGGACGATGCGCTCGCCGGCGAGACGGATCGCGTCCGGGATCGAGCGGTCCTCCATGTTCATGTGGAAGGTGTCGAGCATGACGCCGAGACCGGCGTCGGCAACGGCATCCACCACTTCGACCGACTGGCGGGTGGTGGAGAGGATGTCGGTCTCGAAGCGGTTGAGCGCCTCGAGCGCGAAGACCTTGCCGGCGGACCGGGCGACGGGGGCCACTTCCCTGAGGCCGGAGATCGTGCGTTCGGCGCGCGCGGCGATGTCCTCGTCCGTGCGCGGGACCGGCGGGCGTCCGGCAAAGACCATGGGCTCGCCATAGAGCGGGCCGCCGATGATCTTCGCCCCGATGCCGTCGGCCACCTCGACGCAGTGCTTGAGGTAGTCGAGGCCGCCCTGGCGGTTGGCCGCGTCCTCGGAGGCGATGGAGCGGGACGGGTTCACGCGGGCCGCGAGCACCAGGAAGATGCCGGCGTCCTCGGCCGCGCGGCGGGCCTCGGCGAGGTCCAGGTCGTCCTCGGGTTCGGGGACGAGCAGTTCGACGAAGTCGAAGCCAAGGTCGGCGGCCTTGGCGAAGTAATGCAGGTCGGCGCCCCGGAAGGGACGGGTGAACTGCATGGAGATGATGCCGACTGGGTTCTTCAAGGGGGAGGTCCTTTCGACGGTCAGCCCTTCACCGCGCCCTGGGTCAGGCCGGAGATGAGGCGTTTCTGGACGAGGAGGAAGAGGGCGGTGGCGGGCATGGCGCCGACGATGCCGCCGGCGGTGAGAAGGCCCCACTGGACTTCGTATTCGCCGATCAGCGTCTGGACGGCGACGGTGATCGTGCGCACGTTCCGCCCGCCGAGGGTGAGGGCGTAGAGATACTCGTTCCAGGAGGTGATGAAGATGTAGATGCCGGTGGCGATGATGCCGGGAACGCAGAGCGGCAGCACGACCCTGAACAGGGCGCCGAAGCGGGTGCAGCCGTCCGTCATCGCCGCCTCGTCGAGCGAGCGCGGGATGCCGTTCATGTAGCTCACCATCATCCAGATCGAGAAGGGGATCGCGATGGTGGAGTTGGCGATGATCAGCGCCAGGTGGGTGTCGAGCAGGCCGAGCACCCGCATCAGCACGAAGAGCGGCAGGATGAGCAGCACCAGCGGGAACATGTTGATGAGCAGGAACTGCAGCATCAGGATCCGCTTGGCCCTGAACTCGAACCGCGAGAACGAATAGGCGGCCGTGATCGACAGCGACAGGCCGACGAGCACGGTGCCGGACGACACGATGAGACTGTCCAGCAGGTTGCGGCCGAACCCGACGGTGGCGAACAGCCGGGTGTAGTTCTCGACCGTGGCCCCGATGATCGAGGGCCCTTGCGTGAAGAGCCTGGATTCCTGTGTCACGGAGGTCAGGAACATCCAGAGGTAGGGACCGAGCGTGAAGGCCAGGATGGCGACCATGGGCAGGTCGACAACCAGGATCCGCCGCCAGACGGGACGCTTGTGCAGGCTCATCGGCTCACCGCCTTTCCGGTCCGCTTGAGGTAGAGGATCACGAAGACCATCAGCAGCATCGTGAACAGGACCGCCAGCGCGGAGCCGTAGCCGAAGTCGAGATTGGTGCGCGACTTGACGAAGGCGTAGAGCGGCAGCGTGTAGGTGCTGTAGCCGGGGCCGCCGCCGGTCATGACGAAGATCACGTCGAAGGAATTGGCGACCCAGATCATGCGCAGCAGGACGGCCGTCACCAGCACGCCGGAGATGCCCGGCAGCGTGATGTGCCAGAACTGACGCCAGGCGCTTGCGCCGTCGATGGCCGCGGCTTCGTAGTAGCTCCTGGGGATCGACTGCAGGCCGGCGAGGATCATGACCGCGAAGAAGGGGAAGCCCTGCCAGGTCAGCGTCAGGATGATGGCGCCGAGCGCGGTGTCCGGGCTTGCGAGCCACGGCACGGCCTGCTCGATCAGGCCAAGGCGCAGCAGGAAGTCGTTCGCAAGACCGTAGTTGCTGTCATAGATCCACACCCACATCAGCGCGATCACCACCGAGGGCAGCGCCCAGGGAATGATGATGAGCGCGCGCGCCAGCGACCGCCAGGGGAAGTCCTGGTTGAGGATCAGCGCGGTGACGAGACCGAGCAGAAGCTGGGCCGGGATCGTGATGCCGATCCAGATCACCGTGTGGCGCAGCGAGATCCAGAAGACCTCGTCGTTGAGCGCCTTGCGGAAGTTGTCGAGCCCGATGAAATCGAAATTCCTCGGCCGGAACAGGACGTATTCGTGCAGGCTCATCCATGCGGTCTGCAGCATGGGCAGGAAGACGATGGCGAGCGTGACGAGCACGGCCGGCGAGAGCATCGCGTAGGGGAGCACGCGTCGGGCGAGGCTTCGTCCGGGCGCCGGAGCGTCTGGAGCGGAACTGTCGGTCATGGTCGGGCCGTTTTGATACATGGATCGGGTGTGACGGGGCGCGCTCGTGACAGGCGCGCGCCCCGTCCGCTCAAGCCTTCGGGAGGAGGCTTATTCGGCGTAGAGTTCGGCGATCTTCTCGTTCATCTCCTTGGCGGAGATCTCGCCGGTCAGGGCACGCTGCATGTTCACAGGCCAGACCGTGTTCACGAAGTCGGAGGTCTGGGAGACGTTCGGCAGCATGTGGGCGAAGGGGAGCGAGTCCACCGTGGCCTTCACGAAGCGCTTGGGGTGAAGCGACCATTTCTCGCTGTCCGTCTTCGTCACCGGAAGCTGGCCGGTGGCCTCGTTGAAGGTGGTGTTGTTGCCGGCGGTGGACAGGAAGGAAATCCACTTCCACGCGGCGTCCTTGTCCTCGGCCGAGGAGAGAACCGCAGTGCTCTCGTCGCCGAAGGCCGTCCAGTGACCGCCGCCGCACTCGGGAACGGGTGCCGCGGAGACCTTGTCGCCGAGCGCCTCGACCATGCCGTTGGCCGAGCCGATGTGGTGGATCGTCATTGCCGTCTTGCCGGCCTTGAAGCCGCCGATGATCTCCTGGAAGCCGTCATTGGGCGCCGACGGCGGGAAGACGCCGTCCTTTTGGAAGAGGTCGACCACGAACTGGCTGCCGGCGATGCCGGCGTCCGACGTCAGCCCGTCCTGAAGGCTCACGCCCTCGCGCGACAGGGTGAAGCTCGCCCAGTGGTCATGGCCGCCCTTGGCACCACGGAAGCCGAAGCCGTAGACGTCCGGCGTGCCGTCGCCGTCGGTGTCGCGGGTGAGCTTCTTCGCCACGTCGCGGAACTCGTCGCAGGTCTTCGGCACTTCGAGGCCGAGCTCCTGGAACATGTCCTGACGGTAGTAGAGATAGAGCACAACGTACTGGACCGGCAGGTAGTAGGCGTTGCCGTCCGGAGCCTTGGTAAGGTCGAGCAGGTTGTCCTGCAGGTCGGCCTTGCCCTCCCAGGCGTCAATGCGTTCGCCGATGGGCTCCAGCGCGCCCATTTCCACCAGGCGCGGCTGGGCGAACATCTTGACCATGGCCGCGTCCGGCGCGTTTCCGCCGATGATCGCGGTGTAGAGATTGTCGTAGTAGCTGTTCCAGGGAACGTTCTCGGCCTCGACCTTGATCCCCGGATTGGCCTTCTCGAACTTCGCGACAAGCGCGTCCATCGGATTGTCGGCGTTGTCGAAGTGGTACCAGAAGCGCACGGTGCTGTCGGCCTGGGCCATGCCCACGGTCAGCGCCAGCGCGCTTGCGGCAAGCGTCATCGTCCTGAAGAGTTTCATGCTTTCCTCCCTGGTGTCGGGCCGCTCCTCATGCGGTTCCCTGCTTGAAAACAGTGCCGGCGCGCTCGAAGGCCGTGCGGGCCTCCTCGAGCGCCGAACCCATCTGCATGAACCCGTGCACGACGCCGGGCACGAGATCGAAGACATCCTTGCGGCCGAGTGACGAAAGACGCGCGGCGAGAAGCTCCGTGTCGGAGCGCAGCGGGTCGAGTTCGGCCGCGTTGAGATAAAGCGGGGGCAGGGCGGTCAGCGTCGTGTCGCTGGCGGCAAGCGGAGCGACGTCCGCCGCCTCGCGCGCCTCCCGTGGCGCATACCAGTTCCAGTAGCGCTGCATCTTGGCGCGTGTAAGCCCCGGTCCCTCGGCAAGCTGTTCGTAGGACGGCGTGGTGAAGTCCGCGCCGTAGACGCCGTAGAAAAGCAGCGCGGTCCTGGGAAGGTCCTGCGGGGCGGCCCCGCCCTCGATCAGGCGGATCATCGCGGCGAGCGCCAGGTTCGCGCCCGCGCTGTCGCCAGCCACGGACCAGGTGAGCGACCGGTCGCGGGCGGCCCAGGCGGCGAGCACGTCCTCGAGCCCCTGCGGATAGGGATGCTCGGGGGCGAGCCGGTACTCCACCGTGAGCACCCGGGCGCCGGTGGCGTTCGCAAGCCGGCGCGCGGCACCCTCATGGGTGGCGGCGGAGCAAAACGCCCAGCCGCCGCCGTGCACATGCAGGATCGCCTCGCGGCCGGCGTCGTTTTCCGGCACCACGAGCCTGGCGGGAAGGTCCGCGTGCATGAGCGTGCGGGCCTGTGCGACGGGCGGCAGATCCTCGTTCCAGCGCATGTTGGTCAGGTCGGCGAGATGCCGGCCGGCCTGGGGCGCAAGGGTCGTGGGATCGAGCAGGCCACGGTCCTCGGCGGCAAGGCGTTCCAGAACGGCGCGCATGGACGGGCTGGGAGTGGGCGTGCTCATCGGTCGGTATCCGTTTGCGGGGAAGCCGCGGCCGCGTCGTCGGTGAGGTCGGGACCGAAGTCGACGATGGTCGAGATGTGATGGCCAAGCACCGCATGCAGGCGTTCCAGATCGCGCTCCCTCAGCGCCTCGATGATCGGGACGTGACGCTCGGCGGTTTCCTCAAGCGCCCGGTTGGGCTGGGAGTTGAGGATCTTGAAGCGGTGGTTGTGGATGAGGCAGCGGGTCAGGATCGGCACCACGAGGGGCAGGTCGGCGGTGGCGAAAAGGGTGGTGTGGAACGCCCGGTCATGCACGGACAGACGATATTCGTCCGTGTCGCGCGCAGCGTTTCGCATGGCGTTGAGTTCATCGCCGAGCCGGTCGATGACGTCGCCGTCGACGTTTGCGAGGACACGTTCCAGGTAGGAGCATTCCACGTCGCGACGGATGGCGATCAGCGCGCGGGCATCGTCCGCGCCGCAGGGAGCGACCAGCGTGCCGCGATGCGGCATGCGCCGGACCAGGCCTTCCTCGGAAAGCTGCATCAGGGCCTCGCGCACCGTGCTTTGGGAGCACTGGAAGCGCTGGGCGAGCTCCATCTCGGTGAGGGCCTGCCCCGGCTCGAGCGCGCCGAGCACGATTTCCTTCTGCAGCGTCACGAAGACGGCATGGCTGCGCCGACTGGACTGGCGCGGCACCAGGTCGAGCACGGACGGGCTCGTAAAGCTCTCCACGGCCATCTGGCCTTTCCTCCCTGCTTCGCAATGTCGGCTGTCCCGGATGGCCCGGCAGCCCTGTCACATCTGCGAAGGTTCTCCCCCGTTGGCGGGGTTGCGTGTCATTATCGTTATCGATAACATCCGGATTATCGATAATGCAAGCCCCTCTCGGAAGGGGTGCTCAAGGGAGGAAGCCATGGCGGAGATCCGTCTCGACGGAATCGTCAAGGACTACGGGTCCGTACGGGCAATTCACGGTGTCAGCCTCAACGTGCGCGACGGCGAGTTCGTGGCATTCGTCGGCCCTTCGGGCTGCGGCAAGTCCACCATGCTGCGGATGATCGCGGGGCTGGAGGAGATCTCCGGCGGGCGGATGATGATCGGCGACAAGGTGGTGAACGACATGGAGCCGCGCGAGCGCGATGTGGCCATGGTGTTCCAGGACTACGCGCTGTATCCGCACATGAGCGTGGCGGAAAACATCGGCTTCGGGCTCAAGATGCGCGGTCTCAAGGCGGCCGACATCGCGCCGAAGGTGCAGGAGGCCGCCCGCATCCTGCAGATCGAGGCCTATCTGGACCGCAAGCCGGGCCAGCTCTCGGGCGGCCAGCGCCAGCGTGTCGCCATGGGCCGCGCCATTGTGCGTCACCCCTCGGTGTTCCTGTTCGACGAGCCGCTGTCCAACCTCGACGCGAAGCTTCGCGTGGAGATGCGCACCCAGATCAAGCGTCTGCACGCCATGCTCGGCACGACGACCGTCTACGTGACGCACGACCAGACCGAGGCCATGACGCTCGCCGACCGGGTGGTGGTGCTCAAGGGCGGCCACATCATCCAGGAAGGTCACCCCATCGAGCTCTACAAGGCTCCCAACTGCCGATTCGTGGGCGAGTTCATCGGGTCCCCGCAGATGAACGTCTTCTCCGGCGAACTGGACCGGTCGGGCGACACGCCGATGCTGCGCGTCGGCAATGCCGGACTGGCGCTCGGTGAGGTTCCGGCTGCCGACGGGACCCGCCTCGACGTCGGCATCCGCCCCGAGCACCTTGCGTGGTGCAAGCCGGACGCCGGCAAGATCGCGCCGATTGTGGAGGTGTTCGAGCCGCTTGGTTCCGACACGATGGCCGTGTGCCGTTTCGGCGGTCAGGAGCTGACCGCGCGGCTCGATCCCGCCGTTCCGCTCACGCCGAACACCGAGATCCATCTCGACTACGATCTGGCGGACCTGCACTACTTCGAGAGTGAAAGCGGCGCCCGCCTGTCGCAGGCCGCCTGAATACCCGGTTGGAACGGGAGAGGCCGCCCGGCGTCAGTCGGGCGGCGCGGCGTTCCCGAGTGCCCGGCGCAAGCGGGCGAACAGGCGCTCGGAGAGCGAGAAATCCGCCGTCAGCACGGTGAGCCCCAGAACCCGCGCGCGCTCCATCAGTTTGGGGCTGCGGAAGACGCCTGCCTCCTCGTCGAAGAAATCCGTCGTGGTGACGAAGACGGGCAGGGCCTCGCGTGCCGCGAAATGCGCGTTCCAGTAGGACAGCTCCAGCATCGCATGAAAGAGGCGCTCCTCGCCGTGCGAGCGCTCGAGAAGGTCCGTTGCGGTCGCCTTGCACGAGACGATCACCAGCCGCTCGTCATGCAGGGCGATGGCGTCGACCTCATTGAAATGCTCTTCCTCCTGGCCCGGCGCGCGCCAGCGCACCTGCTGCGCGAAGCGCACGTCGCGGCATCCGCAGGCGAGCAGCGCAAGCGCCATGAGTTCTTCCAGCCAGGCACCGGCAAGATAGGTTCGCGCGCCGTTTCCCGCGGCCCTGTAGCCCCGTCCCCTGCGGCGCAGCACGTCGTGGTCGACTGCGTCCTCACACCACCTGCGAACCGCGCCTGAGGGAGAGCCGATGGGTTTCCCGCTTCCGCCGGCAATGAGTATTGGACGCAGCGCCTCGAAATTCTCGTAGATCGCGCGGGTCAGCGCGGCGCGCCCGCGCGCCTTGCCGAGCGAACCGCCCGGCCCGTGCAGTTCGACGAGACCGGCGAGGCGATCGGACAGGGCGGTTGATCTGGCGGGCATTGCGAAAGGCTCGGCTGGCGGGGTTACTTCGAAAGGCGGCGTCGCGCCTCGGGTACGGCGAAATCGAGCAGGATCCTGAGCGACGTCCGCCAGCTTTCGGGATCATTGTAGCGACCGGCGAAGGAGGCGACGACCAGTCCCGCCTTCGGCTGCACCGTCAGCCGCTGTCCGCCGTTGCCAACCGCGACGGCGACCGGCGAGTCGGCCGGGCCCGTGAGGTACCAGAGATAGCCGTAGCGAAAATCCGTGGCGACTTCCGCGCGCGGGCGCATGGAGCGCGCAAGCCAGGCTTCGGGGACGATCCTTTGCCCCTCGTAGAGTCCCAGGCCCGCGACCATGTGGCCGATGCGGGCAAGGTCGGGCAGGGTCAGGCGCAGGCCGGAGGCGGCCGAGGGCACGCCGTCGGCCCCCTTTACCCATTCGTACCGGGTGATGCCGAGCGGTGCGAACAGCTTCTCGCGGGCGTAGTCGTCAAGCGCCATGCCCGTGCCCTTCTCGATGAGCCGGGCAACAAGCGCCACCGCGCCGCCGCTGTAGATCCAGCGCCCGCCGGGGGCCTCGACAACCGGCCGGTCGAGCGCGAAGCGGTAGCGGTCGGCGGCGTTCTCCATGGCGATCTCGCTGTTGCGAGGATCGGAGTAGGGCAGATCCTCGTTCCACTCGAGGCCCATCTGCATGGACAGGGCATGTGCGATCAGAACGGGTTTCCGTTCGGGATCGGAGGCAAGGTCCGGATACTCGGGAAAGGCGGCATAGAGCGGGCTTTCCGGGTCCGGGACCTTTCCTTCCTCGAGCGCGATGCCGTAAAGCAGCCCGACCACCGACTTGGTCACCGACCGCAGGTCGTGAAGCGTGTCGGGACCGAACTCTTTCTCGCCGACCGGCACGCCCCAGATCTCGTCCTTTCCGGAGAAATAGACTTCCGCGAGTCGCGTGTCGCCGAGATCGACCAGCGCCGCGTGTAGGCCCGGAAGTTCGCCGGCGGCGAAGCTTTCCCTGATGGTCTCGTCAAGCGGTGCGGCATGGGCCGCCGGCACCGACAGGAGCGAGAGGCAAAGCCCGGCGACGCGGGTCGCCTTGCGGGCGAACCCGGAAAACTCGAAGGGAAACGGCATGGCTGGTCGGAGCCTCGGGAGGGGAAACACGCGCCGCACCATAGAATGCCGGTCATGGCTTGTCAGCCGCCGGCACTGTGCATTTCTCAGGCGATGGTGAGCTATCCTCCGTGGCGGAAAACAGGCCCGCGGGGGAAGCTGCCGGTGGGCATTCGCCGATATGGACAGACAGAAGGAGAAATCGCGGTGACGGACGGACACGGAATGGGGCCGGTGGTGCGGCTTTCCGGACTTTCTCTGCAGGAACAATCGCATGGCGAGGCGTTCTCCTGCGCCATGGCGGCGATTGCCGCTCCCGCGGGCGCGACCCGGCTCGGTGCCCGCCTTGTCGTGGTGCCGGCGGGAAAGCGCGCCTGGCCGTTTCACTGTCACCACGGAAACGACGAGATGTTCGTGATCCTTGAAGGGACGGGGACCGTGCGCTTCGGGTCCGACACCTTCAGGGTTGCCGCCGGCGATGTCGTGGTGTGCCCCTCCGGCGGTCCCGAGATGGCGCACCAGCTTCGGGCCGGAGAGGAGGGGCCCTTGCGCTACATCGCGGTGAGCACGATGAACGAGCCGGACGTGATGGAATATCCCGACAGCGGCAAGGTCACTGTCTTTGCCGGCAGCGCGCCGGGCGGTGACAAGGCTTCCCGGCGTTTCGCGGCAAGCTACCGGAAGGACGATGCGGTTGACTACTGGGATCGCGAGGACGGACAGGACCACGCCTCACGGCCGTGAGGCGACCTCGCGCAGGATCCAGTCGCGCAGGTTCTGGATGCGACGGTCTCTGGCGAGCGGGTCCGGATAGACGAGCCAGTAACCGCCGCTGCCCGGCGTCGCGTGTTCGAAAAGCGGCGCCAGTCGCCCGGCGCTCACGTCGGTGCGGGCGATCTCGCGTCCGGCGAGCGTGATGCCGACTCCATCGATTGCCGCGCGCAGGCCGAGGCCGGCCGAATCGACCATCGTGACGTTCGCCGGGGAAACGGGGCCGTCGGGTAGTGAGCCGTTCCATTCGTCCCAGTTGCGCACCCTGTGCTGAGACAGAAAGAGATTGGCGCGGGCGACGACGGCGCGCGGATCCCTGCCGCCGATCAGGGAGGGGGCGGCGAAGAGCGTCACGCTTTCCTCGAAAAGAAGATCGGCCTTCAGCCCCGGCCAGGAGCCGCTTCCGTGGCGGATGCCGGCGTCCGCCGCGCCGGCCGACAGGTCCACCGCCGTCTGGCTGGTGGAGATCAGCAGTTCGAAGCCGGCGCGATCGAACGGGTATTCGGCCAGGCGGGGCGAGAGCCAGTGCACGGCGAAGGTCGCCAGCATGGACAGGCGCAGGGGGCCGCTCTTGCGTTCTCCCGTTGTCTCGGCGACCGAACTCGCGATTTCGCGAAATCCGGAACTGAGGCCGGGCAGCAGCTTGCCGCCGGCTTCCGTGAGTTCGAGGCGCGAGCCGATTCGGCGCAGCAGGTCCACGCCCAGGCTGTCCTCGAGCTGGCGAACCTGGTGGGAGACCGCGGAAGGGGTCACGCCGAGTTCCCCGGCGGCCTTCTTGATCGATACGTGGCGACCTGCTGCCTCAAAGGCCCTGAGGGCGTTGAGCGGCACGTTCAGGCGCGGAATCGGGGGAGACTTCTCTGACATGACAGTAGGTTAGCTGGTGCCGATCATGTCGGAAAGGTGGCGTGCAAGCTTCACGGGCCTCGCTTCGTGATTTTACCTCACGCTGCCGACAACCTGCCTCAGCCCCTTCCGTGGAACGGGCCTTCGCGTGTCGTGCAGGGGTGACAGCCGGATGAGATCTGGGGCACAACCCGGGCTGACGGACGTATCAAACGAACCTTTGGAGGGCGCCTTGGCAGACGAATGCCGACTGTGCGACGTGCTTGTGATTGGCGGTGGAATGGCGGGCGTCAGCGTCGGTGCGCGCCTTGCCGGGGAGCAGCGCGTCGTCGTGCTGGAGCGCGAGACCATGCCGGGTCAGCATTCCACCGGGCGCTCGGCCGCGATCTTCATCCGCAACTACGGCAGCAATGTCCTGCGCGCGCTGAATGCCGCCTCGGCGGGCTTCTTCGCCGAGCCGACGGATGTCTCCGACACTACCCTTCTCACCCAGCGCGGCGAGATGATCATCGCCGAGGAAGACGAGATCGGCCATCTGGAGGCGTATCTGGCCGGAAGTTCCGGTCTCGAGCGCATCACCGCCCGCGACGCGGTCGAGCGGTTTCCGATCCTGCGCGAGGAGCGCATCGCGGCCGCCGTCTATGAGCCCGATGCACAGGACATCGACGTCGACCGGATGCTTCAGGGGCTTCTGCGGCTGTTGCGCGCGCGTGGCGGAGAGCTCGTCACCGGCGCCGAGGCGCTGGAGATCACGCGAAAGGACGGTCTCTGGCACGTGACGACGCCGGCGGGCCGGTTCGCCGCACCGCTGGTGATCAACGCGGCCGGTGCCTGGGCGGACCGGACGGCGGCACTTGCCGGGGTTTCCACGATCGGCCTGCGCCCCTTGCGCCGTACGGCGGCGATCCTTCCCGCACCCGCCGGGCTTGAGCCGGCCGGATGGCCGCTGTGCGTCAGCGCGTCCGAGCGGTGGTACGCCAAGCCCGAGGCGGGCAAGATCCTGGTCTCGCCGGCCGACGAGGACGAGGTTGAGCCGCATGACGCTTGGCCCGACGACATGGTGCTGGCCGAAGGGCTGCATCGTTTCGAGCAGTCGGTGACGATGGAGGTGACCCGGGTCGAGCACAGCTGGGCGGGGCTGCGCAGTTTCGTGGCGGACCGCAATCCGGTCGTGGGTTTTGCGCCCGGAGCGGACGGATTCTTCTGGCTCGCAGGGCAGGGCGGCTACGGTATCCAGGCGGCTCCCGCGCTCGCCGCGCTTGCAAGCGCACTCTGTCTCGGCCATGACCCTGACCTGTCACCGGATGTGGTCGCGGCCCTGTCTCCGGACCGTGCATCCATTACCAAGGGAAATTGAAGATCATGAGCGACATCAAGCGCATCGAACCCGGCCCCCGCATGACCCAGGCGGTCGTGCACGGCGGCACCGTCTATCTCGCAGGGCAGATTGCCAGCCCCGGCGCGGATGTGGCCACCCAGACCCGCGACATTCTCGCCAATGTCGACCGTCTGCTCGCCGAGGCCGGCTCCAGCAAGTCCCGCGTCCTGCAGGCGGTGATCTGGCTCGCCTCCATGGATGACTTCGCCGAGATGAACGCGGTGTGGGACGCCTGGGTCGATCCGGCGAACACGCCCGCGCGCGCCACCGGCGAATCGCGGCTGGCGACCCCCGACTTCAAGGTCGAGATCATCATCACCGCCGCCGTCGGCTGACGAAACGGCAAGGCCCGTGCCGGAGCGACCGGCGCGGGCCTTCCCGACGCGCTTCGTTGCCCTTATGCTTGGGGTTCGGTCGGCCCTTCGGGTGTGCCGGCCCGTATGAAATGCCACCCGCGTCTCCGCGTCGCGGGCAGGGGAGCGCAGATGAAGATTGCCTATACGATGTCGCCGGGACGCGGCGACATGGACCTCGTTCTCGCCAGGCTTTCGGAGCACCTCGCGGAGGCGGGGCTGAGGACCTGTGGTGTCGTCCAGATCAACACCGAGATCGGCGAGGGGCGCCATTGCGACATGGACGTCAAGGTCCTGCCCGAAGGGCCGATGATCCGTATCTCGCAGTCCCTTGGCCCGGAATCGCGGGGCTGCCGGCTCGATCCCGAAGGACTTGAATCTGCTGTCGGACACGTCGCCTCGCGGCTGGCGCAGGGCGCGGACGTTCTCATCGTCAACAAGTTCGGCAAGCAGGAGGCGGACGGGCGCGGCTTTCGCGAAGTGATCGGCGAGGCTCTCGCCTCCGGCGTTCCCGTCATCGTCGGCGTCAACGGGCTCAATCGCGACCGGCTGATGGAGTTCTGCGGCGAGTTCGCGGAGCCGGTCGAGGCCGATGTGACCGCACTTCTCGACTGGGTTCTGGAGGCCCGCAATGCGGATGCCAACCTGTCCGGTGCCGTCGCCTGATCCGTGACGCCGCGCCGCGCGACCTTCGGACGAGGTCAGGCGGGGCGGCCTGGAAAGCCTCTCGGAGATCAGGTTTCCCGGAGGTCGGTCAGATCCGCTTCGCCGACGGCCAGCGGGTTTCCGTCACCATCGCGCAGCATGAGGCGCAGTATCAGGTGTGCCGCCGTGCTGCTTGTGTCGGCCTTCGCGACCCGGCCGGCAATCGACAGGCTACCGCCCACCGCAAGCGGCCGCATGAAACGCACCTGAAGCCGCGTGATGCGCCAGCCGGGCAGCCATTCGCGAACCGGCGCCTCGAGCCTGCCCATCATGAGCATTCCGTGCGCGATCGGGCCGTCCAGGCCGGCCTTTTTCGCGGCCGCCTCGTCCAGATGGATCGGATTGTTGTCGCCGGACGCCTGCGCATAGGCGGCGACGGCTTCGGCGTCGATGATCGTGAGCCGAGTGGGCTCGAAGGTGGTGCCGACGGCCGGCACACCGGAGGACGAAGGGCCGGTCATCCTTGCGCTCCCGTGCCGTCGTGCGTGCCGCGGTTCTCGAAAAAGACGATATCGGCCCGAAACTCCTGAAGCAGGTCGCCCGTCTCGTCACGGACAAGGCCGCGCACGGCCACCCTGTCCTCGCGCCCCGGTTCCTGCAGCCACTCGAGTTTGACCTCGTAGCGCATGTCCGGTTTCAGGTCGCGGTGATAGCGGAACTCCTGCGCCTGATGCACGACCGCCGCGCCGCGCGCCTGTGCCAGGGCCAGCACGGGGCCGGTAAGCGCGGGATCGGACAGGATCGTTGCGGCGAATGTCGCCGGCACGGCGTCCCGCTCCTCCTGGCCCAGGGCGCGCGCGAACTGCGAGACGCGGGCGAAACCGGTGTCCAGTCGCGTTTCGCCGAGCGGTGTCCAGTCCGTTCCGGGTTTCGTCACGCTCACGTCGTTGCCCCCGCTCAGTCGAGTGCCTTGATCGCGAGGGTGGCATTGATGCCGCCGAAGGCGAAGGAGTTGCTCAGCGCCGCCCTGATCGGGTGCGGGCGTGCCTCGTTCGCGACCGGATCGAGCCCGCATTTGGGATCGGGCGCCAGCCAGTTGATGGTCGGCGGCGCGATCTGCTCCTGCAGGGCCTTCACGGTGATGACCAGTTCGATCGCTCCGGCCGCGCCGAGCGCATGACCGTGGATCGGCTTGGTGGAGGAGACGGGCAGCGTGTCGAGACGGTCTGCGAAAACCGCGCGCAGGGCCTCGCTTTCGGAGATGTCGTTGAGAACGGTTCCCGTGCCGTGGGCGTTCACGTAGCCGATGTCGGCAGGCGTGAGCCCGGCATCCTCAAGAGCGGACGCCATGGAGCGGGTCGGGCCGTCCACCGTTGGGCGGAGCAGGTCGCTCGCATCACTGGTGGTGCCATAGCCGGCGATCTCGGCAAGTGGCGTCGCGCCGCGCGCCAGTGCGTGCTCGAGCTCCTCGATCATCAGCACGGCGGCGCCTTCGCCAAGCACCATGCCGTTGCGCTTGTCGGAGAAGGGGCGGCAGGTCTCCGGCGCCATGACCCGGAGGACTTCCCAGGCGCGGAAGGTTGCGGGTGTCAGAAGCGCTTCGCTGCCACCCACCAGACAGGAATCGATGAGGCCGGAGCGGATCATGTGAAGGCCGTAGCCGACGGCCTGCGTTCCCGAGGCGCAGGCGCTGGAAACCGCGAGCGAGGGGCCGTTTACGCCATGGCGCATGCTGATCTGGGAGGCCGCCGCATTCGGCATGACCTTGGCGATGGCGAGCAGGTCGGGCCGCGAACCAGTGACGTAAAAGCCGTACATGCCGTCGTCGGTGGTCTCCGAGCCGCCAATGCCGGAACCGATGATGGCGCCGCAGCGATGACCAAGCCTCGCGTCCTCGTCATACCCCGCCTGCGCCAGCGCCTCGCGAGATGCGACGAGCGCGAACTGGGCGAAGCGGTCGCATGTCTTGACAGCCGACACCCCCAGCAGGGCCTCCGCGGGGAAGTCCTTCACATGGGCGGCACGGGTGATGCGCTGCTTGGGATAGCGGTCGAGCTGGAAGCGGGAAACGCCGGAGCGCCCGTCGCGCGCGGCTGTCCAGAGCGAGTCGACACCGAGCCCGGTGGCGGTTACCGCTCCCATGCCGGTGATGACGACCCGGCGTCTTTCACGTGTCACGCGGCGCCTTCCTTCATGCGCTCGGACAGGACCTTCAGGAAGTCGCCGACAGTGGTTGCCTCGGCCAGTTCGCCGTCAACGGGGATGTAGACGCCGAACTCCTCTTCGATCGCCATCAGGATCACCACCATGTCCGCCGACTCGATGCCCAGATCCTCGAACGAGGCATCCGGCTTCAAGGCGTCGCGCTCGACCATGCCTTCCTTCGCGACGAGGTCCAGCAACCGCTCGAGCGTGTCCGGCTCGATCCCCTCCAGCATTTTGTCCATGGCTCGTTCTTGTCCCTTTGTGTCAGGCCGTTGGCCTGTCATAAATTCTAACCGCCGGTTGATCCAGACCCGAATTGCCCTTCGGTCACCATTGTGCCGTCGCGTCGCCGGTCCGTTGATCGCAATCCATGCCTGGCGCCAAAGCCCTTGCCAGAGGGGAGCCGCATCCGCTATCCACGGCCGCGAGCCCGGTGTATGCCGGACGCGTCCGATGAGCGGGCGTGCAGGACGCCGACAGGGGCGAGGCCGAAATGACCAGACCGTCGCCGAGAGCCGAGCGCTCCCTGTCCCTCGACAGGCTCGCCGGCCTGGCTGTCAGTGTTCCCCTTGCCCTCGTGCCGGGATCAGCCATCGCGATGATGGTGTGGGCGCGTTTCGCATTTTACCAACGCCATCCCGATTACGTCCAGGAAAGCGCTCCGACGATCAGCCGCGCCATTTCCGATCCGTTCATCGGGGCTCCGTTCGCGATGACGATTCTCGCGGTGACGGCGGTGATCTTCACGGCGCTCGTCTTTTTGTCGCGCGCCTTCCAGGTGACGATCGCGCATGTGTGGCATGACACGCCGGAGCAGGTGCGGCGGCGCAGTCGGCTCAGCCGGATCATGATCGCCTGTCAGGTGATTGGCAGCTCCGGCATGGTGCTTTGCACCCAGTATACCTTCGAAAACGGCCACGACCTGCACATGCTGGGCAGCTATCTGTTCTTCATCTTCCAGATGCTGGCGATCGGCATGAACGGTTTCCTGTGCACCCGCATCGTGCGGGCCGACCACGGCGGCCCGTGGCCGGATACCGCTCTCTCGCCGGTGGCGACACGCTTCCGGGTGATGTTTTCCAAGGTCGTCGTCGTGGCGGCGCTGATCTATTTCACCTTGTTCGCCATCAAGCGGATGGACCTGCCGGTTACCGAATACACGATCTACTACGTGTATACGGTGCAGGAGATCATCACGATCTCGGCCTTCATTCTCTACCTGATGACGTTCTCACTCGACGCCTATCGCCTGGGCTCGCGCGCCGTCAGGTCGCGACTGGAAACAGCGGAAGCCGCCTGAGGTTTCGCCCGACCTTTCGTGTCTCGTCGTGATCAGTCCCGCCTGAGCGCTTCGAGCGCAAGCTCCGTGCTGCGGGTCTCGATAGCCCCTTCCAGTTCGGAACGGAACCGGTCGCCGGCGAGGCCCGGAGGGATTGGCGGCAGGAACTCGATGGTGATCGTCCCGGGAAAGCGACGCAGGTCCCTGCGTGGCCAGAACACGCCTGAATTCAGCGCCACCGGAATGCAGGGAACCTTCAGGGCCCGGTAGAGGGCGACCACACCGGGCTTGTAGTCCGGCGGGCTCAGGGGCGCGCTTCGCGTCCCCTCGGGAAAGATGACGAGGCTGCGTCCCTCCGCGAGTCGTGCCTTGGCATCGCGGACGAGGTTCATAAGCGCTGCTGCTCCCGCCCGGCGGTCGATGGCGATGTGGCGCAGGCGCGCCATGGTCCAGCCTGCCACCGGGATCAGCGTCAGCTCCCGTTTCAGCACGATCGCCGGGTCGGTCAGGATCACCTGCAGGGCGAGGGTCTCGAAGGCCGACTGGTGCTTGGCCGCAACCATGCAGGGGCCGATTCCCTCGAGATGCTCCAGCCCGCGCACCTGGAATGACAGCCCGGCCACGTGGCGCAGCAGAAAGAGCCAGAACCGCAGCACGCGCAGCGAGATCGCAAGCACGACCCGGCGCGGCAGCACCAGGAACGGCGTAAGCGGGGACAGCACCACAAGGCTTGCGATGACGAGCGCGATGAAGGCGAGCGAGCGCGGCAGAGCCATCAGGCCGGCAAGCCCGCGAGGAGACGGCCGGACGGGGCGTGTCTCCTCGTCGCGCCTATCCGTCGATCCGCTCACCTGTTGGTCCACGCGCCCCCCGCCCACGCGTCTAGGCCCGCGAACCGAGGGTGATGGAGATCTCCGCGACACCCTCGATAAAGCCCTCGACCCGGTCGCCGGGCACGAGAGCGCCGACACCGGCGGGGGTGCCGGTCATGATGAGGTCTCCGGGCTTCAGTTCGACCGCGCGCGACAGGATCGAGATGATGTCCGCGACGGGCCAGATCTGCTCGTCGAGGTCCCCGTCCTGGCGCGTTTCCCCATTGACGGAGAGCGTGATGCGCCCGCTCTCGGGATGACCGCTCTCGGAGACGGGAACAAGGGGCGAGCAGGGGGCGGAGAAGTCGAATCCCTTTGCCAGATCCCAGGGGCGGCCCATCTTCTTGGCCTCGGCCTGCAGGTCGCGCCGGGTCAGATCGATGCCGGCACCATAGCCCCAGACATGCAGAAGGGCTTCCTCCTCAGGAATATTGGCGCCGCCGGACCCGATGGCCACCACCAGTTCCATCTCGTGATGGAGGTCCTCGGTCAGCGGCGGGTAGGGGATGATGCAGCCGGCGTCGCACACCGCGTCCGCCGGCTTCGAGAAGAAGAATGGCGGCTCGCGGTCGGGGTCGTTGCCCATTTCTCGGGCGTGGGCGGCATAGTTGCGCCCGACGCAGTAGACCCGGCGGACCGGGAAGCGGTCCTCGCTGCCGGCAATGGCCAGACTTGGCGTCTCTGCGGGGGGAAAGGCATAGTGCGTCACGAAGGGCTCCTGGAGCGTTTGCCATGGCGCGGATCCCTTGAGTGTTCCGCTATCGCACGGCAAAACAAAGACATAGATTGGAACGACATGTCCGTCAAAGCGAGACGCGTGCCGTGCCGGGCGCGGCCTTGCAGGGGCGGAACAGGCTTTCGACGCATTGCCTCGTGCGTGCTGCAATGCAAAGCTGCGGTGCGAAATTAGGGCGATGGATTGGGGGTGGCAATGAGTGGACTCGTGCTCTCGGTGTCCCAGCAGAAGGGCGGCTCCGGCAAGACGACGCTGGCGGCGCATATCGCCGTGGCGCTCGCGCGGACCGGCGCCTATCCGGTCGCGATCATCGACGTGGATCCGCAAGGGTCTCTCGGCACATGGTACGAGGCGCGCGAGGACGTGCTCGGCGAGGCAGGCACCGGCCTGACGTTTCGCACGTCCAGCGGCTGGGGTGCCCGGCGCGAGGCGCGCTCCCTGGCGCGCGACCACGGTCTCGTCATCATCGACACGCCGCCCAAGACCGATTCCGACGTCAAGCCGGCGATCGAGGCGGCCGGCCTCGTGGTCATCCCGGTGCAGCCGACACAGGTGGACCTCTGGGCCACGGGCCAGACGGTGGACATCGCCCGGCGTGAGGGAACGGACGCGCTTCTGGTGCTCAACCGGGTGCCACCGCGTGCCGCGCTGACACAGGACGTGCTCGATGAAATCGAGGCACTCGGCTACCCCGTGGCCTCGGCCAGGCTCGGCAACCGCACTGCCTTCGCCGCCTCCATGGGGACGGGGCGCACGATCATCGAGACGGATCCGCGCGGCAAGGGCGCGGAGGAAACCCTGCGTCTCGCGGAGGAGATCGCGGCCCTTATCGGCCCGCGCTGAACTTTTTCCGAAAACCCTCTTGAAGCTATAGCGACTAGAGGGATTATGTCTCATGTCAGTTTCCAAACCGCATCCCCGGCGTTCCCGGGGGGAAGGACTGACATGAGCAAGGCCTCCGCGGGCGATTCCGCCTCCACGAATTCCATTCGCTACGAGTGGTCCGTCTCCGGCATGGACTGCGCCGCCTGTGCCTCGAAGGCGCGGGGCGCTGTCGAGCGCGTGACCGGTGTGTCCGACGTGCAGGTCTCGCTCATGAAGGAGAGGCTTCGGGTCTCGCTCGACGAGACGCGCACCGATCCGCGGGCCGTCGAAAGGGCCGTCGGGGCGGTGGGCTATTCGGTCTCGGGACGCCGGCGTCTGAGCGGGAGCGAGGAGACGCAGCACGACGAGACGACCGACGCGGGAGCGTGCGGTTGCTCCGGCCATGATGACCACGCTCACGGGGATGCCGGAGAGAAGGGACAGGCCCGCCCGATCCACGCCCATGCTCATGACCATGACGATCCGTCCGAACGCGGGCTGTCCTGGTGGCGCAAGAGCAAGGGGCGCCTGGTTCTGCTCACCGGTCTGCTTCTTGCGGCTGCATGGGCAAGCGAGCTGTTCGTGGCTCCGGGCACGGCACGCTGGGCCTTCGTCGCGGCCTGCCTGATCGGTCTCTTTCCCGTGGCAAGGCGGGCGCTGGCGCTCCTGCGGGCCGGAATGCCCTTTACCATCGAGATGCTGATGACCATTGCCGCCAGTGGCGCGCTGATCATCGGCGCGGAGCAGGAGGCCGCCCTCGTGGTGTTCCTCTTCGCCGTCGGCGAGGTGCTGGAGGGTGTTGCCACCGATCAGGCACGCAGCGGCATTCGCGGTCTGCTGAAGCTGCTGCCGCGCACGGCGCTGCGTCTGGAAGACGGGCGACCGCGCGAGGTGCCGGCGGACAGTCTCTCCATCGGCGACGAGGTTCTCGTGCGCCCCGGCGATCGGGTGCCGGCGGACGGGACGGTCGTCGCCGGCAGTTCCGGCGTCGATGAAAGCCCGGTGACGGGTGAAAGCGTGCCGCGGACGCGCACGCCCGGCGACGAGGTCTTTGCCGGTTCCGTCAATACGGAAGCGGCACTTACCGTCGAGGTCACCCGCGAGCCTGCCGACAACACCATTGCGCGCATCATTCGTCTCGTGGAGGAAGCGGAGGAGGCCCGCGCGCCCACCGAGCGTTTCATCGACCGGCTTGCTCGGATCTACATGCCGTTCGTGGTCGGCATCGCCGTGCTCGTCGCCCTTGTGCCGCCGCTGGCGCTGGGCCTTCCCTTCGACGTCTGGATCTATCGGGCGCTGGCCTTGCTGCTGATCGGCTGCCCCTGTGCGCTGGTGATCTCGGTGCCGGCCGCCATTGCCTCGGGACTGTCGTCGGGCGCCCGGCGCGGGCTGCTCATGAAGGGCGGCGCGGTGGTCGAGGCGGCGGCCGCCGCCCGGCAGGTCGCCTTCGACAAGACCGGAACCCTGACGCAGGGGCGTCCCGTCGTTACCGACGTGGTGGCTTTCGAGGGGCATGCACGCGAAGAGCTTCTGGCGCTCGCGGCGGCTGTCGAAAGCGGGTCGAGCCACCCGCTGGCGCGGGCGATCCTTGCCGCCGCAGAAGACGCGGAGATCGACGTGCCATTTGCCAGCGCTGCCGAGGCGCTGCCGGGACACGGCGTTTCCGCCGAGATCGCGGGGCACGGCCGCATCCATGTGACCAGCCCGGCGCGGGCCCGCTCCGAGGGCCGGCTCGGCGAGGAGGGGCTTGCCGCCGCCGCCGGGCTTGAGGAAACCGGCAAGACAGTCGTCGTTGTGCATGGCGGGGATGGTCCGCTCGGGCTGGTCGCGCTTCGTGACGAGCCGCGCGAGGATGCGACGGCCGCGATCCGGGACCTCGCGGGCATGGGTGTCGCCTCGATCATGCTGACGGGCGACAATGCGCTGACGGCCGCCGCCATCGGCAAGACCATCGGCATCGAGCAGCGGGCACGGCTGATGCCGGCGGACAAGCTTTCCGCCATCCGCGAGCTTTCAGGCGCCGGGCCTGTCATGATGGTGGGCGACGGCATCAATGACGCGCCGGCGCTCAAGCAGGCGAGCCTGGGTGTCGCGATGGGATCCGGAACCGATGTGGCGCTGGAAACGGCGGATGCCGCGATCCTGCGTGATCGGGTGGCGGATGTGCCGGCGATGATCCGGCTCGCGCGCGCCACCATGTCGAACATCCATCAGAACGTGGCGATCGCGCTCGGTCTGAAGGGCGTCTTCCTCGTGACCTCGATCCTGGGCGTCACGGGGCTGTGGATCGCGATCCTCGCGGACACCGGGGCAACGGTTTTGGTGACGGCCAATGCGCTCCGGCTGCTGGCCTATGATCCGACACGCGGCGGAAAATGAGTGAAAGGGCCCTGAAGGGGCGGGCGTTCAGCCCGCCTGGGGGCCTGCCTGCACGGCGGCGAGCGCTTCGGCGCCCGACGCCACCAGCGGAAGCGCGGAAAAGTCCGCGAAGCGTGCGATGGCCCCCTCAAGCATCCTGTCGTAGCGCTGCTTGGGCACTTCACGGGTTCCGAAACGGGCGAGGTGATCGGTCACGAACTGGGTGTCGAGCAGGGTGAAGCCGCCAGCGCACAGTCTTGCGACCAGATGCACGAGTGCCACCTTCGACGCATCGCGCTCGCGTGCGAACATGCTTTCGCCGAAAAAGGCGGCCCCGAGCGCGACGCCGTAGAGCCCTCCGACGAGCCGTCCGTCGCGCCAGGCCTCCACCGTATGGCAATGGCCGATGTCGAACAGGGCGCCATAAAGGCGGCGGATCTCCGAGTTGATCCATGTTTTCGGGCGATCGCTCGCCGGTTCGGCGCATCCCTCGATCACCGCGTCGAAATCATGGTCGATGCGGATCTCGAACACGTCCTGGCGTACGGTCCGGCGCAGGCGCTTGGGGATGTGGAAGTCGTCGAGGGGAAGGATGCCGCGCTGTTCCGGCTCGATCCAGAACAGGCTCTGGTCCTCGGCGGATTCGGCCATGGGGAAGATGCCGCAGGCATAGGCCTTGAGCAGCACGTGCGGCGTGATGACGAGCGGTTCGGACGCCTTGCCGGCCATCTGTCTCTTCGCCTCTTTCAGCGCGGACCGCCCCGGCAATGCCGCCGGGGCGCCCGTGTCGGGTGACGCGGATCAGCTCGCGTCGTCGCTGGAGAGATACTTCTCCAGCCAGTGGATGTCGTACATCCCGTTCGCGATGTCCTGGTTGTCGACCAGGTCGCGGAACAGCGGGATGGTCGAATCGATGCCGTCGACCACGAACTCGTCCAAGCAACGGCGCAGGCGCATCATGCATTCCACGCGATTGCGCCCGTGCACGATCAGCTTGCCGATCAGGCTGTCGTAGTGCGGGGGGATGCTGTAGCCCTGATAGACGCCCGAATCGACACGCACGCCAAGACCGCCCGGCGGGTGGTAGTAGCTGATGCGGCCCGGGGACGGGGCGAAGGTGCGCGGGTTTTCCGCATTGATGCGGCACTCGATCGCATGGCCCTCGAAGGTGATGTCTTCCTGGCGCAGCAGGAGCTCGGCACCGGAGGCGATGCGGATCTGCTCGTTCACGAGATCGATGCCGGTAATCATCTCCGTCACCGGATGTTCCACCTGAAGGCGGGTGTTCATCTCGATGAAGTAGAAGCGGCCGTCCTCGTAGAGGAACTCGATCGTGCCGACGCCCCGGTACTTGAGCTTGCGCATGGCGCTGGCGACGATCTCGCCGATCTCCTTGCGCTGCTCGGCGTTGAGCGCCGGGGAGGGGGCTTCCTCGAGCACCTTCTGGTGGCGACGCTGAAGCGAACAGTCGCGCTCGCCCAGATGGATCGCGTTGCCGCGTCCGTCGCCCAGCACCTGCACCTCGATATGGCGCGGCTTGCCGAGATACTTCTCCATGTAGAGCGCATCGTCGCCGAAGGCGGCCTTCGCTTCGGACCGGGCCGTGGAGAGCGCGGTGTCGAGGTCCTTCTCGGTCAGCGCCACCTTCATGCCGCGCCCGCCGCCGCCGGAGGCGGCCTTGACGAGGACCGGATAACCGATCTCGCGGGCGATCGCATGGGCGTCGTCATCGGGCGTGACCGCGCCGTCGGAGCCGGGAACGACCGGAATGCCCAGTTCCTTCGCCGTCTGCTTGGCCGCGATCTTGTCGCCCATGATGCGGATGTGCTCGGCCGTGGGGCCGATGAACACGATCTTGTGGGCCTCGAGGATCTCGGCGAAGCGCGCGTTCTCCGACAGGAAGCCGTAGCCCGGATGGACCGCGTCGGCGCCGGTGATCTCGCAGGCGGCGAGAAGCTGGGGAATGTTGAGATAGCTGTCGCGCGCGGCGGGCGGGCCGACGCAAACGCTTTCGTCGGCGAGGCGCACGTGCATCGCGTTGGCGTCCGCGGTGGAGTGCACGGCAACCGTCTGGATGCCGAGCTCCTTGCAGGCGCGCATCACGCGCAGGGCGATCTCACCGCGATTGGCGATCAGGATCTTGGAAAACATGGCGCTGCGCCCCGTCACTCGATGATGACGAGCGGCTCGCCATATTCCACCGGCTGGCCGTCCTCGACCAGAATGGCCGTCACGCGGCCGGCGCGCGGCGACGGAATCTGGTTCATGGTCTTCATCGCCTCGACGATCATCAGCGTGTCGCCGGCGGCGACCGTGTCACCCACCTCGATGAAGGTGCGCGCGCCGGGCTCCGGCGAGCGGTAGGCGGTGCCGACCATGGGCGAGGGCACGGCGCCGGGATGGCCCGCCGGATCGGCGGAGGCGCTCGGTGCGGCCTGGGCCGCGGGCGCGGCCGCCGGTGCGGCGCGGGCCGCGGAAACCGGCGCTTCGACCGTGATCTGGCGCGCGACGCGGATGCGGAAATCGTCGTGCTCGAGCTCGATCTCGCTCAGGTTGGTCTCGTCCAGAAGCTTGGCGAGATCACGAATGAGGTCCTGGTCAAACTTGCTTTTCTTGTCCGACATTGCCTTGTCTTGTGTTGTCTTTTGCCTGGAAAAATGGCCGGGGCCGGTTCGTGAGCGGCATCAGGGCCGGATAACGGTCGAAAGTGCCTCGAGCGCGAGCCGGTAGCCGGTGATGCCGAAGCCGCAGATCACGCCAAGCGCGACCGGCGACACGTAGGAATGGTGCCGAAATGCCTCCCGTGCGAACACGTTCGACAGGTGGATCTCGACCGTCGGGATCTCGGCGGTGCGGATCGCGTCATGCAGCGCCACCGAGGTATGTGTGTAGGCGGCCGGATTGATGACCAGCCCCTGGGCCAGATCGCCCGCTTCCTGGATCCAGTCGACCAGCGTTCCCTCGTGGTTCGTCTGGCGGAACTCGATCTCCAGATCAAGATCCTCCCCGACCTCGCGGCACAGAAGCTCGATGTCGCCGAGCGTCGAGGTGCCATAGGTTCCCGGCTCGCGTGTGCCGAGCCGGTTCAGGTTCGGTCCGTTGAGGACATAGATCGAGGCGGACATTCAATCCCCGCAAAGGGCGACGCGGGATTTCCGCGTGGCAACTCATGACCCCTTATAGGCACTCGTGCCGGAGAGGAAAAGGGCGGAAAGGGCATCGCGGCGAAACGGATCCGCCGCGTGCCGTGCTCCCGCGCCGGTTCAGCAGCTCGTGGCGCCGCAGTCGCGCACCGACTTGATCTTCTCGGCGAGCTGGTCGTAGCCGACGGCGCCCATCACGACCTCGTCACCCACCACGTAGGAGGGGGTGCCCGTCAGGCCGAGCTTGTTGGCCAGCGTATAGGCTTCCTCGATGGTGGCGTTGACCTCCGGGTCCGCGACCGCCTTGCGGATCTCCTCCTCGGTGACGCCGACGGTTTTGGCGGCGGCAAGCGCGCTCGCCCGGTTCGCGCGGCCCTGGATGCCCATCAGTTCGCGGTGGAACTCGGCGTATTTCGCCGGCGCGATGTGGTTCAGCGCCGCCGCGACCTGGGCGGCCTCCACCGACCCCTGGCCAAGAACGGGGAATTCCTTCAGCACGATGCGCAGGTTCGGGTCTTCCTCCAGCAGGCGGTCCATGTCGGCCATGGCGCGCTTGCAGTAGCCGCAGTTGTAATCGAAGAACTCGACCAGCGTGACGTCGCCGTCCGGATTGCCGAGTTCCACCTGACGGGTGGAGTTGAACAGGATGTCGGAGACCGAGGACAGCGTCTGCGCGCGGGCCTCGTCGGCCTTGGCCATGTCGCGGCGCTCGAGTTCCTCCAGTGCCTCGCGGATCACCTCCGGATGCTCGAGCAGATAGTCGCGCACGATGGTCTCGACGTCCGACTTCGCGAGCGGGGCCGTCTCTGCCTGTGCGGGCATGCCGGCGGAACCGGCGAGAAGGGCGAGGCCAAGGGCGGCGGCTGCGAGACCGGACAGGGTCCGGCGGGCGGCGGGAACGGACAGGGTCCGGCGGGCAGTCGGTTTGCTCATTCAGGTCTCCAGCGGGCGCATGGGCCCGGAAAATGTCCGTGGCATCCGCTCTGGACGCCGGAGGACGCTGCCACCAGGGCTGTCCGGGGCGCTCCTCAGGAGCGGCCGGGCAGTTTCGGCGGGGTGTAGGTCACGATGTCGTCCGCCTGAAGCCAGGCGGGCGTGCCCCGCTTCAGCGTTTTCTTGGCCCGCGACGCGTAGCGCTTGGCGGCCTTGAAGTCGCCCTTGGCCATCAGGCCCCGGGCGGTGGCAAGATCCGCCTCGGCCGTGCGGCCCTGCCGCCCGAGCGCAATCGCGAGCTGAGAATATCCGATATGGGAGTTCGGGTCCAAATGGACACCCGTCTTCAGCACCTTTTCCGCTTCGCCGAGCAGTGCCTTGTCGTTGCTGGCGACCAGCGCGAAGCCGAGCCAGACGTGGAACTGGCCCTCGCGCGGACGCAGCGCCAGCGCCTTGCGGAAGGGCGCCACGGCCTGGCGCGGACTGCCTGATTCCAGCAGGGCCTGGCCCTTGAGCTCGTAGAAATAGGGGTTGTCCGGCTGACGGCGGATGAGATCGTCGATGGCGCTCACCGCCTCGCGGCGGCCCTTGGTGCGCATGGCCACCACCGCGCGTGCATATTCTGCCGGCAGCGAGCGGTCCGAGCGCGGGTAGGCGCGCGCGGTCTCGTTGGGATGGCGGGTGAAGGCGATCAGCTTGGCGCGCACCAGGTCGTGGCGTGCCTGCAGGGCGGGACTGTCGGGCCGGTTCCAGTAGGGGCTCTTGCGCGCGATCGTCTCCAGCGCCGAAAGCCGCTCGCGCGGCATCGGATGGCTCTGCGCGTAGGGGTCGGTGTACTGGGCGGAGAACAGCGTCTGGTCGGCGAAGCGGCTGAAGGTCTTCAGCATCCCGCGCGAGGAGATGCCCGCCTTGTTCATGAAGGTCACAGCCGCGCGGTCGGCGACCGATTCCTCGCCGCGGCGATAGGAAAGAAGCGACCTCTGGGCGAGGCCGGCGCCGGCGGTCAGCGCGCCCGCGCCACCCTGCGCGAGGCCGCCCGTGTTGGACCCGGCACCGGCGGCAATGGCTCCGACGCCGAGAATCATGCCGATCGCCGCCATGACCTGGGCATTGGCGACGGCGTCACGCAGGCGTGCCAGATGGTTGCCCTTGATGTGGCCGGTCTCGTGCGCCAGCACGCCGATCACTTCTCCGGGCGTCTCCGCGTCGGTGATGACGCCGACGTTGATGAAGATGTGGCGCGCATCGGCGACGAAGGCATTGAAATCGCGCTTGTTGATCAGCACCACCTCGACCTGCTCGCGGGCGATGCCGGCCGCGTCGAAGATCGGATAGGTGTAGTCGCGCATGAGGGCTTCGGTTTCGGCGTCGCGCACCAGCGGCAGACTGCGCTGCGCCGCCGCCGGCGAGGTCATTGCGGACACGCCGACGAGACCGGCCGTCAACAGCGCCAGGCCCCGGCGCAGCAACCCCTTGCGCGTCAGCGCTTCGGCCTTCACCGTGTCCGCCTGCCGAATGCCGGTCATCCCGTCCCTCGTCCGTCTCATGGTCGTTTCAAACGTTTGTCGCGGTTCGCCGAAAGTCCGTTCCTGCCGGTCTGCCGGTTCCGTGCCGCCTCCCTTTGGAGGAGGGAACTCTCGACAGGGCCGCGCCGGGAGGGTAGGGAGCGCGACGAAAGCGGTCAACCGCGCTTCTTCCCTCCGCCTTACCCGTCAAGACGTCATGAATCGGGCGTCAGCATGACGGTGGGGGACTGCGGGGGATGCGCGACGTCCCGCCGTTCGATGCCAGAAGGATACCTGCCATGCCCACCGCCTCCGCGCGATCCGATGTCGAGCCCTTCCGGGCGATGGACGTTCTTGCCCGGGCCAATGCACTGGAGGCGCAGGGCCGGTCGATCCTGCACATGGAGGTGGGGCAGCCCGGCGCCGGCGCACCGCGCGCCGTGCTCGCCGCGGCGCAGGCGGCGCTCGACGGCGGACGGCTCGGCTATACGGAGGCGCGTGGCCTGCCGGTGTTGCGCGATGCCATTCGCGATCACTATCGCGTGACCTACGGCGTCGACGTGCCGGACCATCGCATTGTCGCGACCACCGGATCCTCGGCGGGTTTCAACCTGGCCTTTCTGGCGGCCTTCGATCCGGGAGACCGGGTGGCGATCGCGGCCCCCGGCTACCCGGCGTACCGCAACATCCTGCGTGCGCTCGGCCTCGTGCCGGTCGAGATCGAGACCGGTCCCGAAACCCGCTACGCGCTGACGGCGGAGCTTCTGGAAGCCGTCCACCGCGAGGCCCCGCTCAAGGGTGTTCTGGTCGCCTCGCCGGCCAACCCCACGGGCACCATGATGACGCGGGAAGCCCTCAAGGGGCTCGTGGAGGCCTGCGAGGCGCTGGATATCTGGTTCATCTCGGACGAGATCTATCACGGGCTCGTCTTCGCCGGGCAGCAGGAAACGGCGCTTGCCTTCACGCAAAACGCCATCATCATCAACAGCTTCTCGAAATACTACTGCATGACCGGCTGGCGCATCGGCTGGATGATCCTGCCCGAGGTTCTGGTGCGACCGCTCGAGCGCATCGCCCAGAGCCTCTATATCTCGCCACCGGAACTCTCCCAGCGTGCCGCCGCCGCGGCCTTTTCGGCGACGCGGGAGCTCGAGGAGATCAAGGCCGGATACGCCGCCAACCGGACGCTTCTGCTGGAGACGATGCCGAAGCTCGGCTTTACCGAGATGCTGCCCGTGGACGGGGCCTTCTATCTCTATGCGAGCGTGCGACCGTTCTCCAACGACAGCGCGGAATTCGCCCGCCGTATGCTGGAGGAGGCAGGGGTCGCCGCGACGCCTGGCGCGGATTTCGATCCCGTCCACGGCCATGCCTTCATCCGCTTCTCCTTTGCCGGCGATCATGCGGTGATCCGGGAGGCCGGCGAGCGGCTCGCGGACTGGCTGCCGCGCGCGGGCTGAGCGGACCGGGCCTGGTCCGGCGGGGAAATGTCGGGATCTGTCGCAGGCATCGCGCCTGCGACAGCTTGTTACAGCTTTGGTGTTTCACATATTTTCAGAAGGGTGCAAGCATTGGCCCCGGGAGGAAACACTCATCCCGGAGACCAAGCCGTGACCCGCCTTCTGAAGACCCACGGAACCACCTTTACCATCGTCCTGTTTTTCGTGTCGGCCGTGTCCGGCGTCGCCCTGTTCTTTCACTGGGCCCCGGCCGCGTTTCACGGAATGCACGAGTGGCTGTCCCTGGTGCTGATCGTGCCCGTCGCCGTGCATCTGTGGCGCAACTGGAATGCCTTCACCACCTACTTCAAGCGCCGCACGCTGCTGCCTCCGGCGGTTCTCGGCGTGGTCGCCTCCCTGATCTTCGCATGGCCGGCGATGACCTCCGGAGCGGCGGGCGGCGGCAATCCCATGCGGGCCGCGATCAGTGCCATCGAAGGTGCGACGATTGCCGAGGCGGCGCCGCTCTTCGATCTGGCGCCGGCGGACCTCGGCGCGCGACTGGTCGCGCGGGGCTATGCGCTGGAGCAGGGGGCCGACTTCTCCGTGATCACGCTGTCCGACCTGGCAAAGGCCTCTGGCAAGCCCGGCGGCCCGGCTCTTGTCGCGGACGTCGCCTTCGCGCCGGCCGAGTGAGACGACAGTCAGAGGGCGGCGTAGATCGCGTCGAGCACCGCGCCGCCCACCTGCCGCCCGAAGGCCTGGGCGTGCAATTCGTCCGGCCAGAGCCGACCGCCGCCGCTGTCCCACCTGGGCGCGAATGCCGGCTCCGAAACGACGGTGTCGCCGACCGTGAAGATGTAGTGGACCAGGCGGGGAGAGGGGCTGCCGCAGTCGGCCCGGCCGATGGTCTCGAGGAAGGCGGCGGCAATGAAGCGTTCCATCTCGCCGCGTGTGAGCGGCCGGTCGCCGGTACGCTCGGTGTCGACGATGATTTGCAGCCACTCGACCTCGTGGCAGGCCGTGTCGCCCGGGCCCGTGGTGGCGAGCAGGCGGAAGCGGTGATGGATGTCCGGCGATCCGGGGATTTCCTTCAAGGGCGGAATGTCCGCCTCGACCGGGCCGGCCGCCTTCTCATTGTAGATTTCCTGCAGGCGGGCCTCGCGGGCGCGCTCGTCGGCCTCGCCCGCGATACCGTAGTCGCGGGCAAGGCAGGCCTTCGTCTCGGCGAAGGCGCGGTCTCTCAGGTCCGACAGCGGGGCCGCAGTTCCCTGCCTCTTTTCGGAACCTTCGAGCAGGCTTCGAAAGGTTGCGCCGAACGTCTCGCAGGCCTCGCTCGCATTCGCCAGAACATCCGCCTGCTGGTAGGTCAGGCGTCCGTCGACGGGAACCGGCTCGAGAAACTCGGCATGTGCCGGCGTCGCCAGAACCGTGCCGAAAAGGGCCGAAGCGACCGCACAAAGACAACTGACGCTGCCGGCGAACCTGCCCCGGCGCGCACCTCGGACTACAGTCTTCACGTTGACAAGCCCTCGATCATCAATCCGTAATTGCAATGGGGACATGAAATCACGCGGGACAGGGAACGTCCAGTACGGCGGGCGGATATGAAAAAGCCGGCGGATCTTGCGATCCACCGGCTTCGTTTCATCAAGTTCAGGCAAAAAACGACGCAGAATTGAGTCAATCCTGCGCGAATTTTGCAGGTGCCTCAGAAGAAGCTGCGGCGCTGCCACCAGCCGGAGCGCTTGGGGCCGGCCTCATCGGCGGGCTCGGTCTCGCCGGTCTTGGTCACGGTCTCGCTGACGACGACAGGCTCGCTCGGCGCGGCGGCCTCGACCGGCTTGTCCTCGCCCTGGGCGTCCGTATCGGCGTCGGACTTGTCCTCGGCAGCGGTCTCGACCTCGGCCTCGGCAACCGTCTCGCCGTCACTGTCCCGCGAAACATCGCTTTCTTCGGCGGCAGCCGGTTCGGAGGTCTCTTCGACCGCTTCGGCTGCGGGCGTCTCCGCCTCGCTTCCGCTCGAAGCCTCTTCCGGTGCGGCCCCGGCCTCCGCAGGCTCGGACGACGTCACGTCGGACTGGTCTTCGCTCGCCGCTGCCTCGGGGGGCGCGGTTGTCTCGGGCGCGCTTGCGGCTTCAGCCTGAACCTCGGCGGGCGCGGTCCCGGATGCCGACTCCTGCGGGGATTGCTCCTGCGAAGACTGGTCGGCGGTTTCCTCGCCAGCCTGGGCGTCGGACTGGCTCTCGTCAGCCTGGGCCTCGTTCTGATTCTCGCCCTGACCGTCGCGCTTGCCGCGACGTCCGCCCCGGCGACCCCGGCGGCGCTTGCGGCGGGCGGCGCGATCGTCGTCGCTCTCGCCGTCTACGTCGGCGGAGCGGGCCTCGCCGTCATTGTCGGCGTCGGTGTCGTCCGAACCGGCGTCATCGCGGTCGTCGGAGCCATTGTCGTCGCCGTCGCGTCCCTGCGAGTCGTCCCCGTTGGAGGGCTTCCGGCGGCGGCGGCGGCGGCGGCGCTTGCGGTTGCCGCCATCGTCGTCACCCGCGCGGGCCTCGTCGCGGTCGTCACGCTCCTCGCGCTCCTCCGGCTCGTCGTCGGCCACGACGACCGGCTCGACCGTGGAGGGCTGAACGCTGCGCGGCGCCTCGTCGACGGAGCGCTCGCCAACAGGCTCGCCGCGCTCCACGGCGTAAAGATGGCCGTTGTCCATGGTGCCCGCGACCACGGTGATCTCGAGACCGAAACGGTTCTCGAGGTCGTTCAGGTGCGCGCGCTTCTGGTTGAGGATGTAGAGCGCCGCCTCCGTCGTGGTGCGGACGGTGAGGTGGTGGGTGGCCCCCTTGAGGAGGTGATCCTCGAGCGAGCGCAGAACATGCAGCGCGACGGACTCGACCGAGCGGATCATGCCCGTGCCGTGGCAGTGCGGGCAGGGCGTCATGGAGCTTTCCAGAACGCCGGTGCGGATGCGCTGGCGCGACATCTCCAGCAGGCCGAAGTGCGAGATGCGGCCGACCTGGATGCGCGCGCGGTCGTTCTTGAGGCAGTCCTTGAGCTTGCGCTCCACCGCACGGTTGTTCTTGTTCTCCTCCATGTCGATGAAGTCGATCACGATCAGACCGGCGAGATCGCGCAGGCGGAGCTGGCGGGCCACCTCCTCGGCGGCCTCCAGATTGGTCTGGACGGCGGTGTCCTCGATGTTGTGTTCGCGCGTCGACTTGCCGGAGTTGACGTCGATCGCCACCAGAGCCTCGGTCTGGTTGATGACGATGTAGCCGCCGGACTTCAGCGTCACCTGCGGAGAGAACATGGCGTCGAGCTGCGACTCCACCATGAAGCGCGAGAAGACCGGTGTCGCGTCCTTGTAGGGCTGGACGTTCTTCGCGTGGCTCGGCATGAGCATCCGCATGAAGTCCTTGGCCTCGCGGTAGCCCTCGTCGCCGGCGACAAGGACCTGGTCGATGTCCTTGTTGTAGAGGTCGCGGATCGAGCGCTTGATGAGCGAGCCTTCCTCATAGACGAGGTAGGGGGCGGAGGACTGCAGCGTCAGGTCGCGCACGTTCTCCCAGAGGCGCATCAGGTACTCGAAGTCGCGCTTGATCTCGGCCTTGGTGCGGCTCGCGCCGGCGGTGCGCAGGATCACGCCCATGCCCTGGGGCACCTCGAGCTCCGAGGCGATCTTCTTCAGCCGCTTGCGGTCCGTCGGCGTGGTGATCTTGCGCGAGATGCCGCCGCCGCGCGCGGTGTTCGGCATCAGCACGGAGTAGCGTCCGGCCAGCGACAGGTAGGTGGTCAGCGCGGCGCCCTTGTTGCCGCGCTCCTCCTTCACGACCTGGACGAGGAGCACCTGGCGGCGCTTGATGACTTCCTGGATCTTGTACTGCTTGCGCGACTTGCGGGCGCGCTGGGGAACCTCCTCGAGCGCGTCTTCCGCGCCGACGGACTCAACGTCCTGCCCCTCGGCCGCCTCGCCGTCGTCGTCGCCGTTCTCGGCATCCTCGGCCGGAGCGGACTTGGCTTCGCTCTCGTCCTCGTTGCGGGCGGCCTTGCCGCGCTTGCCGCGTGCGGGGCGCTCGTCGTCCTCGCCGGTCCGGGCCTCTTCTTCCTCTTCATCGAGGAGGGCCTGCCGGTCGGCCATGGGGATCTGGTAGTAGTCCGGGTGGATCTCGCTGAAGGCGAGGAAGCCGTGCCGGTTGCCGCCGTAATCGACGAAGGCGGCCTGGAGCGAGGGTTCGACCCGCGTCACCTTTGCGAGATAGATGTTTCCGCGAAGCTGCTTGCGATTTGCAGCCTCGAAATCGAATTCCTCAACCCGGTTGCCGCGCACAACCACGACCCGGGTCTCTTCCGGGTGCGCGGCATCGATGAGCATCTTGTTTGCCATAGAATGGGATCTCCACGACCGTCGCTGCGGGGCGGCATGAGGCACGCGCCCGCCTGGGCGAGGAACCGGTCGTTCTGGTCTTTGGTTTGAAGAAGGAAGCGTCGGCGCGCCGCGCGGCGATCCGGGAGCCGGTGGCAAAGCCGCAAGCGGCTGCCCCGTGTCCGTTCCGGATCGTCTTCGCGCAAGATGTCATTGCCGCGCCCGTGTTACCCTAATGAGTGGCTCCGGCGCTCGAAGGCCGGGCCTGGATTGCATTGCCGGCAGGGCCGAACGGCGCGGATCATGTCCTCCGCCATCGCTCCTGCTACGGTTCGCCGGCGCGATCTCGCCAGTCAGGACCCGCTCCCTTCGACCCGTTCCGGGCGTCAGCCCGTCCCGTGATCCGCGGCCCGTCTCGTGGGCGGTCCGAAAGGCCCTCGGAGCGATCCTCCGTCAGCCGGGGCACGATTGGCCATGGCTTGGGGACGACGTTCTCGACCGGGCCCGGACACGCCAAAAGCGCGAGCCCCCCATCACGGAGCCCGGAGCCAATCGATCTTTCGCGGGTGACGCAAGGACAGTTGGCGTAACCGGACGCTCTTCGGGGGCGTCGGGGGCAACCTGCCTGAATCATGTTCAGGACCAGGAACCGTATAAACTCTTTTACGGTCGGGCGGCGAATATGGCAAGCATTCTGCTAGGCTATGAATGAGTTTCGCCGGTTTCGCATCCCGCATCCCATATTGGCGGTTATCGTCAATGAAAGGTTAACTTGCCACGGTTACCTTCACGTGGCATCGCTGCACGGGAACGTTCCGGGCCGATCGGCCCGCCGGCCGCTGGGACAGGTTCCGCCAGGGCGGTCCTCGCCGAAGCTTCCGCTACGTCCATCGTGCGGGCGGCAAGGAGGCGGTCACGCCCCGGGGCGGCGATTTGGGTGCCACGGGATCTCAAGAGACGCAGACAGGACAGATGGCAGTGACGAAGGCCCGACCGGTGCACATGGTCCGGAAGACGTTGCGGCTGGCGGCGGCCGCGTTCATCGTGACGTGGTGCGGGGCGCTCGGCGCCGCCCATGGTCCGCTTGCCGCCGGCGCGGCCCTGGCCCAGGACGGGGACGGGGAAGCCGGCGCGGGGATGGTGGTGCGTTCGGCGCAGCTTGCCGGCGACGGCAAGCGCACCCGGTTCGTGATGGACCTGTCCGCGCCGATCGAGTTTTCCGTCTCCACGCTCGCCGATCCCTATCGCATCGTCATCGACCTGCCGGCCCTCCGCTTCGACCTGCCGGACACCGCCGGGCGGGAGAGCCTCGGCCTGATCCGGGCCTGGCGCTTCGGGCAGTTCGCGCCCGGCAAGTCGCGCATCGTGATCGACGCGAACGAGCCGGTCGCCGTCGACAAGGCCTTCGTGCTTCCGCCGGTCTCGGGGCAGGCGGCGCGCTTCGTGCTCGATCTGGTCGGCTCCGACCGTGACGCCTTCCTGAAGTCCGTCGCCGAATCCAAGCCGCACACGCCGGCCACCCGCAAGAGCGACCGTATGGCGCGCGCGGGCAGCCCCCACAAGCCGCTGATCGTGCTGGACCCCGGCCATGGCGGCATCGACACGGGGGCGGTCGGAAACGGCGGTACCCTGGAAAAGGCGATCGTTCTCGATTTCTCCAAGAGGCTGCGTGACCGGCTCAAGAAGAACGGCCGCTACGAAGTGCGCATGACCCGGGACACGGACGTGTTCATTCCGCTTCGCGAGCGGGTGAAGATCGCACGCGGCCTTCAGGCGGATCTTCTCGTCTCCATCCATGCCGATTCGGTGCGCATCGGTCGCGACCAGGTTCGCGGCGCGGGCATCTACACGCTGTCCGACAAGGCCAGTGACGCCATCGCCGCCGCCCTGGCCGAGCGCGAGAACCGCTCCGACGTTCTCGCCGGCATCGACCTGGCGGAAGAGCCGGACGACGTGTCCGACATCCTGATCGACCTGACACGGCAGGAGACGCGCAAGTTCTCCTTCCTGTTCGCGGAAACGCTCGAGGGCGAACTGCGCGGCGCGGCGCAACTGGTGAAGAATCCGCGCCGCTCGGCGGGCTTTCGCGTGCTGACCGCCCATGACGTTCCCTCGACCCTGATCGAGCTCGGTTACCTGTCCAACAAGCTGGACGAGAAGCTGATGACGACCGACGAGTGGCGCGAGCGCATGGGCGAGGCGATCGAGGCGGCGATCGACCGCTATTTCGACCGCCGGTTCGGCGACCGCGCGATGCATGTGACGCAGACGACGCAAACGGCGGCCGCGAAGGGGGCGGAGTGACGCCGACCGCCTCAGCATCGCCATATTGGTCGTAAAGGAAGACGGTCAAAGTGGACCGTTGCCGATGGCGCGGGACGGGGCGGGGCGAATCCTGTAGATGCGCTTGTCGCGCGGGGCGGTTCCGCCATTTGCGCGACGCTGCCGGTGAGCCGGCCCCTGGCCGGGCAAGCCGCCCCTCGGCGGGCTGCCGCGACGCTGGATACATCCGCGGACCTTTCCCGAAATGGGTACGGGTCCGACGACAAGGAATGAATGAGCCGCTTCCATGAAGGTCTTGATCAAACTCTTCGGCTACCTGTTCGGCATCGGCGCGGTGCTCGGGGTGCTCGTTGCCGCCGGCGTGTGGATCTATCTGCAGGAAGAGGTGAACGATCTTCCCGACTACACGACGCTGAAGAACTACGAGCCGCCGGTGATGACGCGCGTTCATGCGGGCGACGGCCAGCTCATGGCCGAATACGCCAAGGAACGCCGCCTGTTCCTGCCGATCCAGGCGATCCCGGACATGCTCAAGCAGGCCTACATCTCGGCCGAGGACAAGAATTTCTACACCCACATCGGTGTCGATCCGGAGGGCATCGCCCGCGCCGTGTTCCTCTATGTGCGTGACTATGGCTCCGGCCGTCGCCCGCAGGGCGCCTCCACGATCACCCAGCAGGTCGCCAAGAACTTCCTGCTCACCAACGAGGTGAGCTTCGAGCGCAAGATCAAGGAAGCGCTTCTGGCGCTGCGGATCGAGCAGACCTACACCAAGGACGAAATCCTCGAGCTCTACCTCAACGAGATCTACCTCGGCATGGGCGCCTATGGCGTGGCCGCGGCCTCGCTCGTCTATTTCGACAAGTCGGTGCATGAGCTCACCCTGGAGGAGGCCGCCTATCTCGCGGCCCTTCCCAAGGGTCCGAACAACTACCATCCCTTCCGCTATGGCGAGGCGGCCGTCGAGCGCCGCAACTGGGTCATCGACCGGATGGTCGAGAACGGCTACGTGACGCCGGAAGCCGGCGAGACCGCCAAGGCCAAGCCGCTGGTCGTGACGCCGCGCACGCGCGGGTCGCATCTCTTCGCCTCTGAGTATTTTGCCGAGGAAGTGCGCCGCAAGCTCGGCGAAATGTACGGCGAGAAGGGGCTCTACGAGGGTGGCCTGTCCGTGCGCTCGACGCTCGATCCGGTGATGCAGCGCAAGGCGCGCCGGGCTCTCATGGACGGTCTTCTGTCCTTCGACGAGCGTCGCGGCGGTGGCTGGCGCGGGCCGATCCAGACGGTGGATCTCGCCGGCGACTGGGGCGTTGCGATCGCCAAGATCGACGGGCTGGCCGACGTGCCCGAGTGGAAGGTCGGCGTGGTGCTGTCCGCCGGTGGGGACTCCGCCGAGGTGGGCCTGCAGCCGGAGCGGCGCGTCGACGGCGGCCTTTCCAGCGAGCGGCGCACCGTGCGCCTGTCGCTGTCCGACATGAAGTGGGCGCGGGTCTCGGGCCGTGCGCCGGGCTCGACCGGCGACGTGCTTTCGCCCGGCGACGTGGTCTACGTGGAGGCCAAGGACGGCAACTCGGACGGCGCCGACTATGTGCTGCGCCAGTTCCCGAAGGTGTCCGGCGCGCTGGTGGCCATGGACCCCTACACGGGCCGCGTGCTTGCGATGGTCGGCGGGTTCTCCTTCGACCAGAGCCAGTTCAACCGCGCCACGCAGGCCTATCGCCAGCCGGGCTCGGCCTTCAAGCCGTTCATCTACGCGGCCGCGCTCGACAACGGCTACACGCCCTCGAGCGTGGTCATGGACGCCCCGCTGGAAATCAGCCAGGGGCCGGGGCTGCCCATGTGGCGCCCGCAGAACTACGGCGGCAAGTTCTATGGTCCCTCGACGCTTCGGGTCGGCATCGAGCTTTCGCGGAACGTGATGACCGTGCGCCTCGCCCAGGACATGGGAATGCCGCTGGTAGCCGAATACGCCAAGCGCTTTGGCATCTACGACGACATGAAGCCGGTGCTCGCCATGTCGCTGGGCGCGGGAGAGACCACGGTCATGCGCATGGTCACCGCCTACGCGATGATCGCCAATGGTGGGCGCCAGGTTACGCCGACGCTGATCGACCGCATCCAGGACCGCTACGGCAAGACCGTCTACAAGCACGAGAGCCGGCTGTGCGAGACCTGCGCCGTGGATCACTGGGAACACCAGCCGGAGCCGGAGCTGATCGACAACCGCGACCAGGTGCTCGACCCGATGACCGCCTACCAGATCACGTCCATGATGGAGGGCGTGGTCCAGCGCGGCACGGCGACCAAGGTGCGCGAGGTCGGTCGTCCGATCGCCGGCAAGACCGGCACCACCAACGACGAGAAGGACGCCTGGTTCGTCGGCTTCACGCCGGACCTGACCGTCGGCGTCTTCGTCGGCTACGACACGCCCAAGCCCATGGGCCGTGGCGCGACGGGCGGCCAGGTAGCGGCACCGATCTTCATCGAGTTCATGAAGGCCGCTCTCGAGGACACGCCGCCGGTGGAGTTCCGCGTGCCCAAGGGCCTGCAGCTCATCCCGATCAACCGCAAGACGGGCCTGCGTGCCTCGGCCGGCGCGCCGGGCACGATCCTGGAGGGCTTCAAGCCGGGTACCGCGCCGCCGGACGAATACTCGATCATCGGCTTCCAGGACGAGATCGGCATTCCGCGCACGGTGTCGCCGGAGGCGGGACAGGCGGTGATGACGGGCACCGGCGGCCTCTACTGAGGCATCCGCGTGACGGGGTTTGCAAGGGGCGGCCGGGCGGTCGCCCCTTGTGTTTTTCAAAAGGGAAACACCTTGCCGCATGGGGGCTTGAAGGCTTTCGCGCGACGGTTTCTCCGGCCTGGAAAATGCTCTATGGTCCGCCCCCGAACGGTCGCCCGACGGGCGGCCCCGTGGCTGCCGCACGCCCGTGCGGCGCCTTGAACGCAAACGGTCACGGTGTGCCGTGGCCTCAACCCGCAAGGAGCAGCGATGCGCGCTGAAACCGAGGTTGTTGTCGACGAAATCAAGCAGGCCATAAGCCTGCTGAGGAGGCATCTTTGACTGGGATGCAGCGATTTCCCGACTTGATGAACTGAACGCGGCGTCCGAGGATCCGGGCTTCTGGGACGATCCCGCGCGGGCACAGAAGCTCATGCGCGAACGCCAGCAGCTCGAGGACGGTATCACCGGCGTGCGCAAGCTGGAGGCCGATCTTGCCGACAATCTCGAACTGATCGAGCTTGGCGAGATGGAGGGCGACAAGGATGTCGTCTCCGAGGCGGAGAGCGCGCTCAAGGCGCTGCGCGGCGACGTGCAGAAGCGCCAGATCGCCTCGCTGCTTTCCGGCGAGGCCGACGGCAACGACGCCTATCTCGAGATCAACGCCGGCGCCGGCGGCACGGAGTCCCAGGACTTCGCCAACATGCTCATGCGCATGTACACCCGCTGGGCCGAGCAGCGCGGCTACAAGGTCGAGGTGCTCGAGATCCACGACGGCGAGGAGGCGGGCATCAAGTCCGTGACCCTCAAGGTCAGGGGCGAGAACGCCTACGGCTGGCTGAAGACGGAATCGGGCGTGCACCGGCTGGTGCGCATCTCGCCCTTCGACAGCCAGGCGCGCCGGCACACGAGCTTCGCCTCGGCGTGGGTCTATCCGGTGATCGACGACTCGATCGAGATCGACGTGAACGAGAGCGACTGCCGCATCGACACCTACCGGGCGTCGGGCGCGGGCGGTCAGCACGTCAACACGACCGACTCGGCGGTGCGCATCACCCACCAGCCGACGGGCATCGTCGTGCAGTGCCAGTCCGAGCGCTCCCAGCACAAGAACCGGGCCACCGCCTGGTCGATGCTGAAGGCGCGCCTCTACGAACTGGAGCTGCAGAAGCGCGAGGAGAAGGCCAATGCCGACGCCTCCGCCAAGACGTCGATCGGCTGGGGTCACCAGATCCGCTCCTACGTGCTGCAGCCCTATCAGCTCGTGAAGGACCTGCGCACGGGCGTGGAAAGCACCAGCCCGAGCGACGTGCTCAACGGCGATCTCGACACCTTCATGGAGGCCACCCTGGCGCAGCGCGCCTTCGGCGGCGCGCCGGAAGCGGTCGAGGACGTGGAGTAGGCCGACAGCGCCTATCGACGAAACGCGAAAGGGCGGCCCCGGGGCCGCCCTTTTTGCATCGATGTGGCGAGGAGTGGCCTCAGACCAGAAGCTTGCGCAGGCGCGAGGAGATCATGTCGATCACCGAGACGGTGACCACCATGACGATGATGATCGCGCTGGCCTCCTCGAAGCGGAACCCCTTGAACGCCTCGTTGAAGGTGAAGCCGATGCCGCCGGCCCCGACGATGCCGAGCACGGTGGCCGAGCGCACGTTGGTCTCGAAGCGGTAGAGCGAGAAACTCGACCAAAGCGGAATGACCTGCGGGATGACGCCGTAGACGATCTCCTGAAGCCGCGTGGCGCCGGTGGTGCGGATGCCTTCCACCGGACGGTGGTCGATGGCCTCGACCGCTTCGGAGAAGAGCTTCGAGACGATGCCGAGATTGTGTACGAAGATGGCGAGCACGCCGGGCAGGGGGCCGAGACCGACCACGGCCACGAAGAGCACGGCGAACACCAGGTCGTTGATGGCGCGGCTCGCGTCCATCAGCCGGCGCATGGGAAAGACCACCCAGGCGGGGGCGATGTTGGACGAGGCCAGCAGGGCGAGCGGCGCGCCGAAGATGATGGCGAGCACCGTGCCCCAGAGGGCTATCTGAACCGTCTCGATCATCTTGCGGATGTAGAGCGGCAGGTTGGAAAAGTCGGGCGCGAGGAACTGGGCGACCATGCTCGACAGGAAGTCGTTGCCCTGGAACAGCCGCGTCCAGTTGTTCATCTCGGTCGGATACCAGGACAGGCCGAGCAGAAGCGCGATCACGCCAAGCACCAGTGCCGTGCCAAGCAGGCTCGACCATTGCGGGCGCAGGGCGGCGAGGACGGCCGGGGAGGGCGCGGCGGCTGAGGGCTCGGGGTGCGCGTGCATGGCTGTGTCGTGTCCTTGTGGTCGGTCCGAAGGCGGGCCGGACGGGCGGAACGGCCCGGAAGGGGCCGTTTCCGTGTCGCAAGAGAAACGGCGCGATCCGCAAGGGACCGCGCCGCGAGGGAATGCGGGATCAGTAGCCGCCTTCGCCAACGATCTTGGCCTGGGCGGCCAGATCGGCGAGGAGCGCGTCGGCGGCCTTGATGGCCTCCGCGTCGTTGGCGGCCTCGGCCTTCAGCTTTGCCTTGAACGCCTCGATCTGGCGCACGTCGAGAAGCTGGGCGTTGGAAGAGGCGAGGAACGGGCCCCAGCCGTCGGAGAGATTGGCGAGCACCGCGCGCTCACGCTTGACCTTCTCCATGTCGCCGAAACGGCCGTACTGCATGAAGAAGTAGTAGATCTTCTCCTTGGCGGCCTTCGGCAGGTCGGCGCGCCAGACCATCGGGTCGGAGGGGATCAGCGGCGAGCGCCAGATTTCCTTGATCTGGGCGGCGGCGTCCGGGTTGGACTTGGCGAGGCGGGCGTAGATGGACTCGGTGTTGTTGGTCGCGACGTCCACCTGGCCGGCGGCCACGGCAAGGGCGTTGCCCTCGTGGTTGGACGCGGTGACGCGCGCGAAGCACTCTTCCGGCGTCTTGCCGTTCAGGGCCCACACATAGTAGCCCGGGATCGCGTAGCCCGAGGTGGAGTTGGGATCGCCGTTGCCGAAGGTCAGCGTCTTGTCGCACTTCAGCACGTCGTCGAGCGAGTTGAGCGGGCTGTCCTTCTGGGTGATGAGCAGCGAGTAGTAGCCGCGCTCGCCGTTGTCCTTGATGGTCTGGGCGAAGACCTCGCCGCCGGCCTTGTCCACGGCCTGGATGGCGGACTTGTTGCCGAACCAGGCAACGTCGACCTGCTTGGCGCCCATGCCGGCGATCACGCCCGCGTAGTCGGAGGCGAAGAACGGCTTCACCTCGACGCCGAGGGAGGCGGACATGTCGTCGAGGAAGGGCTTGAAGTTTTCCTCGAGCACCGAGGCGCTTTCGGTCGAGATGATGCCGAAATTGATGACGGACGGCATCTGGCCGGCGTCCTGGGCGAAGGCGGGGCCGGTCGTGACGGTCATGGCGAGCGTCGCGGCCGCGAGAACGGTCTTCAGCATGTGGGGCTCCTGGGTTTCAAGTCGCTTGGGATAGAGGTAGCTGGCGTTTGTGCCGCTCTTGTTGGGATCCGCGCTCAGGCGCTCGTGGCGGCTGCGATGCGGTCCGGAAATGCGGGCGCGCTTGGCGTGGCGCCATGCGCGGTGCCGGCGTGTGCCGGAACGGGAATGTCCGTGTCCGACAGGCTTTCGCTGTCGTAGAGGTCGGAAAGGGTGGCGCGGTCGATGCCTGAGACCGGGCCGTCGTAGACGAGTTCTCCCGCCTTCAGCGCCACGATGCGCCGGCAATGGCGGAAGGCGTGATCGATCTGATGCAGGGAGACGACCACGGTCACGCCGTCCTCGCGGTTGATGCGCGACAGGGTCTCCATCACCGTGTCGGCGGAGGCGGGGTCCAGCGAGGCGATGGGCTCGTCGGCGAGGATGAGGCGGGCTTCCTGGGTCAGCGTGCGCGCGATCGCGGCGCGCTGCTGCTGACCGCCTGAAAGCCGCGAGGCGCGGCGGCGGGCGAAATCGACGATGCCGACCCGCTCCAGGGCCGACAGGGCGCGGATCCGGTCCGATCGCGTGAACAGGCCGAGGGTGCCGCGCCAGGCCGGCGTCTTGCCGAGGCGGCCGGCCAGGACATTGGCAAGCACGCTCAGCCGGTTGACGAGATTGAACTGCTGGAAGACGACACCGACGTCCCGGCGCAGACGGCGTGCGTCGCCCGTCCGCCGCCCGTCGCGCTGCACGTCACGGCCCAGAAGCGACAGGGCGCTCGACGCGCCCCGGTCGATGGTCTCGAGGCCGCACAACAGGCGCAGCAGGGTCGACTTGCCGGAGCCGGACGCGCCGATGAGCGCCACCATCTCTCCCTCGGCGACCGAAAAGGAAACGTTCCGAAGCACGGGCTTGCCGCGCTCGAACGTCTTCGAGACCGATCTGACTTCAATCGCTGACATCGTCCGTGTCCTCCTTGCACGGTCCGGTTAGGCGGACTGTGTTTCAGGCACATGACGATTGGCGTTTTTCGCGAGGGAGGACTTGCCCCGGATCACATGCAAAAACGCCCCGGATGCGAGGTCCGGGGCGCAAGAAACGGGGTCGGGTGGCGGCGTTTGCCGGGATCAGTTGCGAAGCAGGGGAGAGAGTTTCCTGCCGGCCTTGATGAAAGGCATGGGATCCATCGGGCGGTCGTTGATGCGCACTTCGTAGTGCAGGTGCGGACCGGTGGAGCGGCCTGTTGAGCCGACATAGCCGATGGTCTCGCCCAGACCGACCGTTTCGCCCTTGGTGACCGAAACGCGGCTCATGTGGGCGAATCGCGTGGTGACGCCGCTGGGGTGTTCGATCTCGACCGACTTTCCGTAGCCGCCGTTGCGCCCGGCGAAGACGACCTTGCCGGGGGCCGGGGCCTTGATGGTGGTGCCGGTGGCGCCCCGGAAATCGAGCCCGGTGTGCATGGCCATGCGGCCGAGGAAGGGATCGAGGCGCGGACCGAAGCCCGAGGAGGTGGCGGCGCCCGAAAGCGGGGCTGCAAGCGGAATGCCACGTGCGGCGGTCTTCACCGTCTCGAGGCGCTCAAGCGCGGAGCTTGCCCGGTCCAGTCGCTTGTCGAATCCGACGTCGCCAAGCGGCACGAAGGGGCCGCCGAGCCCGCCCCTGGCGGTGCCCGCGAGCTTGAGCCCCAGGGTGTCGGCAGCGGCCGTGATGGTCTTCGCGTCCCGCTCGGCGGTGACGGCGATGACGTCGAGCGCCATGGTGGTCTCGTCGTCCATGCGCGCGAGCGTCGCGTTCATGTCTTCCAGAAGGTCGGTGCGCTGATCGGTCGGTGCCGTCGCGCGGGCCGGCGTGGCATCGGCGCTTGCGCTGTCCCCGCCAAGGTCGCGCAGCGGCCGCGCGGGATGACCGGCGGCCTGGGCCGCCGCCGCCGCGGCGGCGGGCCCGTAGTCGCTCTTGGTGCCGCGCAGGCTGAGAACCGGCGAAATCTCGATGGGCTCGGGCGTGCCGCCGATGGCGGGCGGCGCGTCGGAGGCCGACGTGTCCATGGCGAGCTGCGGCGCGTCGATTTCCGGCTTCGCCGGGGGCAGGGGGCTTGCAGCGGCGACCCGGATGCCGGTGCGCGCGGCCCGGGCGATCAGACGGGCCACGTCGGCCTGGCGCTGGTCGAGATCGCGCTGACGGGCGACGACCTCCTCGATCTGCTCGTCGATGGAGCGCTTTTCCAGAACCCGGCGGCTGGTGAGCTGATCGATGCGCGAGCGCAGCGAGGAAATCCGGTCTTCGTAGGAAAGCTGCATCTCGGCCTGGCGCTCGGCCGAAGCCTGGATGATGTCGTCGCGCAGAACCAGATAGGCGGTGGCGCCGACATACCCCAGGGCGAGGGCGAGGCCGCAGACGGTGCCGACACCCGCCAGCCAGGGCGAAATGGTGAAGCTGCGCACGTTGTCGCCCCGGGCAATAATGACCCGATGCGGCTCCTTGCGCCTGCCGAACTCACGCGAGGGATAGTCACCGTGTCCCGTCATTACTCTCCGGACCCGTTTTCCGTCGGAAGCGCCACAACACGACGCTCCAAAAACACGTCCCGATTAGAAGGGATTAAGGTTAACAAAAACTAATCACCTCGCATTTCGATAGCCGGAAATGCCGAGGGTCAGCCGACGAGACGGGCAAGCGGCCTGTAGAAGCCGGGTGTCAGTCCGGCCTCGGAGCGGGCCCTGTCGTTGAAGGGAGGCTTGAGTCCGCCGCGAAAATGGGTCCGCACCAGCGCCTGGAAGCGGGGCTCGGGGTCCGTGCGCTCTCGGTCGCAGAGAAAGCGGAACCATTTCGCGCCGAAGGCGACATGATGCTTCTCGTCGCGATAGATGATCTCGAGAATAGCTGCCGTGTCGTCATCGCCCACCGCGCGGGCCTTCTCGATCATCGGCGGGGAGATGTCGAGGCCGCGCGCCTCGAGCACCAACGGGATGACGGCGAGGCGGGCGGCAAGGTCGTCGCCGGCGCTTTCCGCCGCCTCCCACAGCCCGTGATGGGCGGGCAGGGCGCCATAGTGCGAGCCGAGCAGGCCGAGCCGGTGGCGCAGCAGCGAAAAATGCTTGGCTTCCTCCAGCCCCACCCGCACCCAGTCGTCGAAGAAGGAACGCGGCAGCGGCCAGTGCGCGAAGCGGCCCACCATGTCCCAGGTGAGATCCACGGCGTTGAGCTCGATATGGGCGAGCGAGTGCAGCAGCGCGACCCGGCCGGCGGTCCCGCCGACAGCGCGCCTGGGCATCTCGCGCGGGGGCAGCAGAACGGGTTCGTCCGGCCGGCCCGGCTGGTCGGGCATGGGCGTTGCCCCCATGCGCCGGCGCAGCGACAGGCCGCGCCGGAACCATGCGCGCGCGGTGGCGTGTGCGACCCGGATCTTCTCGTCGAGATCCGGCGTTTCGACGATCCGGCGCGCGCCGTCGGCGAGCGAGGGCGGCAGGTCGCCGGCCGTGTCGGCATGTGTGGGGGAAACGACCAAGGCTTTCTCTGTCCGCTTGTTCCGCCGAGAAGGAAAGGGGGGACGCGCGGGGCTCAGCCCAGTTCGCGCACCGCCTCCAGCACCGCTTCCGCGTGGCCGGCGACCTTCACCTTGCGCCAGATGGCGGCGATCCTGCCTTCGGCGTCGATGAGGAAGGTGGAGCGCTCGATGCCCATGTACTTGCGGCCGTACATGGATTTCTCGACCCACACGCCATAGCGGTTGGCGACGTCGGTGTCCGTGTCCGCGCCCAGCAGCACCTTCAGGTCGTGCTTGGCCTTGAACTTGTCGTGCTTCTCCGCCTTGTCGGGCGAAACGCCGACGATGGTCGCGCCTGCCTCTTCGAAGCTGTCCGCGAGGCCGGAAAAGGCAATGGCCTCCTTCGTGCAGCCGGGTGTGTCGTCCTTGGGATAGAAGTAGAGGACGACCTTGCGGCCCTTGAGCGTCGAAAGGGACACCCGTCCGCCACCGTCGGCGGCGAGGTCGAAGTCGGGGGCGGGGCTGCCAACGGTCAGTTCGGACATTTTGCCATCCTTTGGTCACCGGAGAAGGGAAGACTCGCGCTTTGCGAGTCGCATCATGAATACGGACGCGACCGGCCTGCCGGATGCCATACTGGGCATATTCGAATCGGTGCCGGTCGGCGCCAGACGTCCCGGGGACAGATACACTGTTAAAACGGCTGATCCACCGCAACAAGCCCTTGCGGGATACCCTGCGCACACGCCGGAGGCGGCGGGTTCTGCGCGGTTTCGGCTGGCTTGCCGTGCTGCTCGCGATTCTCGCCGGCGTGGGCGTCGTGATCGCGCTGCAGGGACCGCTTTCGGTGGGCTACTTCGCGCGTGCGGTGGAGGCGCGCATCTCCAGCGACCGCACGCAGGTGACCATCGGCGCCGCGACACTGGACTTTTCCGAGGGCTTTCCGGCGCGCATCGAACTGCTGAACGTGACCATCGAGGCCGAAGGCGACGTGCCGATCGCGGTTGTGGTTCCGCGCATCACCGCGCCGCTCGACGTCGGCGCGGCGCTGACCGGCCATGTGGCCGTGTCCGAGGTGGTGCTGGAGCAGCCGCGCCTCACCGTGCACCCGGTCGCCGGCGGAACGTCCGAGATCCCGGACATGGACCAGCTTTCGCTCGCCGCCGACAGCTTCGCCCGCCTGGCCCTGGAACATCTGGCGGAACGCACCATCCGCCGTATCGAACTCGTTTCGGCGGAACTCGTCTCCGAAGGCGAGGAAACCTACCGGATGCGCGGCATCGACGCGGAGCTGACCCGCGAGGGCGACGAAATCCTGACCGTGCGCGCCGAAATCGCGGGGCGGCTGGGCCGCTGGCGGGTGGGGGCGCGACGCAGCGTCGACCCCGACACCGGCGCGCGCCTGATCCGTCTCGACATCGACGACGTGACGCTCGGCGAATTCCTGCCGGTGGACACCGACATCCGCACGGGCAAGGGGCTCGGCGTTCCCGTCGACTTGCGGCTGGAAACCGAACTCGACAATGCCGGTGCCTTCAAGGCGACACGCCTCAGCACGGTCGTCTCGCCCGGCTGGGTGAACACCGGTCGCACCATCGTGGCCTTCGACCGCATCGACGTGCAGGTGCAATGGCTCGCGGGAGCGCCGGGCTTCCAGATCGCGCCCTCGTATTACACGCGCGGCAGGACGGTCATTCCCTTCGAGGGGGTGGTCGAGCCGCCACGTGACTGGCAGGAGCGCTGGTCGTTCCGCATCGTTTCGCGCGGGGCGGAGATCGGGCCGAGCGACGTCCCCGGACCGCCCTACGAGATGGAGTACCTTGTCGTCGAGGGCGATGCCGATCCGGTCGCGCGCGAGCTCGGTTTCGACCGGATCACGCTGCGCTCGGGCACGGCGAACCTGGACGGCGCCGGATCCCTGAAGCTTGCCGAGGACGGTCCCTATCTGGCGCTGGCGATGGAGAGCGGGCCGATGGCGGTCGCCACGCTCAAGCGCCTGTGGCCGATCACGATGGTGCCGCCGGCGCGCGCCTGGGTGATCGAGCATGTGATCGACGGGCGTGTCGACGGTGGACGCGCCACCGTGGCGCTGACCCCGCCGGCCTTCGACGTTTCCGATCCGAGACCGGGCTGGTCGGGCAATGACGTCAACGTGGACATCGACCTCTCCGACCTGACACTCAAGACCATCGGCACGGTGCCGATCGTCCAGCGGCTCGGCGGCAAGGTCGAACTCAAGGACGAAATCCTGAGCGTCACCGCGAAGGACGGGATCGTGGCGGCGCGCGCGGGCGAGCAGCTCACGCTGCCCGGGGCGACCTTCTCCATCCCCGACGTGCGCAAGCACGGCGACAAGACCGGCGTGCTTTCACTCGATCTCGACGGGCCGGCGGCCTCGGTCGCGACGGTGCTCGACGCGAAGCCGCTCAACGTCCTGTCGGAACGGGGGCTTTCTCCGGACGGCATCTCCGGCTCCGCGAGTGTCACGCTCGACGCGCGCTTTCCGCTGGTGCGGGAGCTTTCCCTGGAGGATGTGGCGTGGAAGCTCTCGGGCAATGTCCGGAACTTTTCCAGTGACAAGCCCATTCAGGGCAGCATGATCAGCGCCGCCGACCTGACCTTCGACGTGGACGCAAGCCGGCTCGAACTCAAGGGCAAGGGACGTCTTGACGGTCTGCCCGCCGATCTCGATCTCGTCGTGCCGCTCGGTGACGGAACGGATGCGGTCGCCGCGCGCCAGGACGTGGTGCTCAATGCCACGGCCGACCAGCTTGCCAAGCGTGGCATCGATCTGCGCGAGTTCGTCAACGGGTCCATGCGCCTGGCGGTCGACGAGAAGGACGGCGGACAGTCCTTCGATATCGATCTGACGCGGGCGCGCATCGACCTGGCCCAGGTGGGCTGGACCAAGTCTCCCGGCGTCCCGGCGCGCGCGCGCTTCACCATGACCGAGAGCGGGGGCGCGCGCGAGATCCGCGGCTTCGAGTTCACCTCCGAGGGGGTCGAGATCACGGGAACGCTGTCGCTGGATGGCAAGGGCAACCTGAAGCGGGCCCAGTTCAGCTGGTTTGCCTTGCGGCCCAGCGACGAGGCGACGCTCCGGGTGAGCCGCGACGGGCGGACCTATGTCGCCGACTTCCAGGCCCGCCGCTTCGACGCGCGGGGCCTGATCGCGAGCCTGACGGGAAGCGGACGGGGCGGCGAGGACGGTTCGTCGTCCGCCGCCTTCCGTGTCAGCGCCGAGGTCGACCAGATGACGGGCTTCAACAACGTCAGTCTGAACGGGGTCTCGTTGCGCATGACCTCCGCCGGTGGAGAGGTGCGCTCTCTCTCGGCGACCGGGCACACGAGCGCCAGCGGCACGTTCGAGTTCAATCTCACGCCCTCCGAGGGGCAGAGGGTCATGACCGGAGTCGTCGGCGACACCGGCGCCGTGCTGCGCTTCGCCAATCTCTACGACCGGATGCGTGGCGGCACGGGGCTTCTCAACATCACCATGGCCAAGGGAAACATCTGGAGCGGAAAGTTCCGGGTGAAACGGCTGGCGATCACCGAGGACCCTGCGATCCGCGCGCTGGCCCGCACGCGTGTGGTGGCCGAAGGCGATCCGCGCCGGCGCCAGGCGTTCGTCGGTTCCGAGCGCCAGGGCGAGGCGTCGTTCAGCGCGCTCGATCTCACCTTCGTGCGCAACGGCGACCGGCTGGAGATCACCGAGGGAACGCTCACCGGCGCCACCGTGGGCGGCACTGTTTCGGGCACCGTGAACATGGCCGAGCGGACGCTGGATCTGACCGGTACCTTCGTGCCGGCCTTCGCGCTCAACAACCTCTTCGCCAAGATCCCGATCCTGGGACTGGCGCTCGGCGGCGGGGCCGACGAGGGGCTGATCGGCGTTACCTACAAGGTGACGGGCGCGATCGGCGATCCGGTACTGACGGTCAATCCGGCCTCGGCCATCGCGCCGGGCATCTTCCGCAAGCTGTTCGAGTACCGCTGAAGCCGACACACCGCACAAGCGAAAACGGGCGGCCAAAGGCCGCCCGTTCATGTTTTCAAGGGTTTGCCGGGCTTTTCTCAGACGGCTTTCAACAGCACATGCTTCTTCTTGCCGAGCGAGAGCTTGATGACGCCGTCCTCGACGAGGTCATCCGTGCCGAGCATCCGCTTGTCGTCCTGGGCCACCATGTCGTTGACGCGCAAGCCGCCGCCCTTCACCTGGCGCCGGGCCTCGCCGTTGGAGGCGCAAAGGCCCGCCGTGACGAAGGCGGCGAGCATGCCGAGCCCCGCGTCGAGCTCGGACCGGGCGATCTCGACCGTGGGAAGGCCATCGGCCAGCGCACCTTCCTCGAAGGCACGCCGTGCGGTCTCGGCTGCCTCCTCGGCGGCCTTGCGGCCGTGCAGGATCGCGGTGACCTCGGTGGCGAGCACCTTCTTGGCCTCGTTGATCTCCGATCCGCCAAGGGCGGCAAGACGCGCGACCTCGTCGAGCGGCAAGGTGGTGAAGAGCTTCAGGAAGCGCTCCACGTCGGCGTCCTCGGCATTGCGCCAGTACTGCCAGAAGTCATAGACCGACAGCAGGCCGGAATCGAGCCAGACCGCGCCCGAGGCCGTCTTGCCCATCTTGGCGCCCGAGGCCGTGGTCAGAAGCGGCGAGGTTACCGCATAGAGCTGCTTCGTGCCCATGCGGTGGCCGAGGTCGATGCCGTTGACGATGTTGCCCCACTGGTCGGAGCCGCCCATCTGCAGCCGGCAGTCGTAGCGCTTCGCCAGTTCGACGAAATCGTAGGCCTGCAGGATCATGTAGTTGAACTCGAGGAACGACAGCGACTGCTCGCGGTCGAGCCGGGTCTTCACGCTGTCGAAGGACAGCATCCGGTTGACCGAGAAATGGCGCCCGACGTCGCGCAGGAACTCGAGGTAGTTGAGCGGGCGAAGCCACTCCGCGTTGTTGATCATCAGGCCGCCGCCGAGCGGGCCCTTGTCGTAATCGATGTAGCTGGAGAAGACCCGTTTGATCGAGGCGATGTTGTCCTCGATCATGTCCACGGTCATGAGCTTGCGGGCTTCCTCCTTGAAGGAGGGGTCGCCGACCATGCCGGTGCCGCCGCCCATCAGCGAGATCGGCCGGTGTCCCGTTTCCTGGAACCAGTGCAACATCATGATCTGCATCAGGTGACCGACGTGCAGGCTGGGCGCCGTCGGGTCGTAGCCGATATAGGCCGTGACCGTCTCGTTCCGCAGGAGATCGTCGAGCCCGCTTTCATCCGACATCTGGTGGATGAAGCCGCGCTCGCTCAGGGTCCTCAGGAAATCCGACTTGAATCCGGTCATCTTGCCAATCTGCATCTTGTTGTGAGGTCGAAAGCCCCGGAGGGCCCGCACCTCATAGCGGATCGGCGCGTGAAGATCACGGGGAAATGGCCGGAACCGGCGAGCGTGAGGGCGGGCGGGCAAAATCCGCGCATGTGTGTCGCCAAAAAGAAACGGCGACCACTGGGGTCGCCGGATAAGTTTGCGGGTCGAAGCCGGCGGGCGAAAGCGGTCGCCGGCGTACGGGCGTGTCGATAGCACCGCGACATGACGCGCCGGTGACGGGTGATGCTTGCGCGCGGTCGCGGAAGCTGGAAAGAGAGGCCGTCGGACAACGTGCGAGCCCCAGGACGATCCCATGAAAGCCGTTCTCTACGAAACCTTCGCCTCCGCCCCGAAGATCGCGACCCTGCCGGATCCCGTGCCGGACCGCGACGGCGTGGTGATCGGTGTGCGCGCCACCGGCGTGTGTCGAAGCGACTGGCACGGCTGGATGGGACATGATCCCGATATCGAGCTTCCCCATGTCCCCGGGCACGAACTGGCCGGCGTGATCGAGGCCGTGGGCGCCGGTGTCACCCGCTTCAAGGTGGGCGACCGGGTGACGGTGCCGTTCATCAGCGGCTGCGGCTCCTGCCCGGAATGCCATGCCGGTCACCAGCAGGTGTGTCACAACCAGACCCAGCCCGGCTTTACCCACTGGGGCTCCTTCGCGGAGTTCGTGGCCATCCATCAGGCGGACCTCAACGTGGTGGCGCTGCCCGAAAGCGTCGATTTCGCCACCGCCGCCAGTTTCGGCTGCCGGTTCGCCACGTCGTTTCGCGCGGTGGTCGACCAGGGGCGGGCGACGCCCGGCGAATGGGTGGCGGTGCATGGTTGCGGCGGCGTCGGCCTCTCCGCGGTGATGATCGCCCAGTCCGTGGGAGCCAATGTGATCGCCGTCGACATCGCGCGGGACAAGCTGGATCTCGCCCGCGCGCTTGGCGCGGTGCACACGATCAATGGCGCCGAGGTGGACGACGTGCCGGGTGCCATCGCGGAACTGACGCGGGGCGGGGCGCATCTGTCGCTCGATTCGCTCGGCCATCCGGTGACCTGCTTCAACTCGATCCGCTGCCTGCGCAAGCGCGGCCGGCATGTGCAGGTGGGGCTGATGCTGGACGACCAGGCCACGCCGCGCGTGCCGATGAGCAAGGTGATTTCCGACGAACTGGAAATCCTCGGCAGTCACGGGATGCAGGCGCATCGCTATGACGCGATGCTGGCGCTGGTGCTGTCGGGCCGGATCGCGCCGGAGCGGCTTGTCGGGCGGGAAATCAGCCTGGAGGAATCGATTCCCGCGCTGATGGCGATGGACAGCTTCCAGGGTGTCGGCGCAACGGTCGTGACGCGATTCTGAAGGGGCGGCTTGGCAAGGCGCGGTTTAGCGAAAGCCGGCATGACTGACCACGAAAAAGGCCCCGCCGGATCGCCGACGGGGCCTTCTTCAATTTCGTGAGGGGGAGGGGCTCAGAGAGCCTCTTCCTCGGACTCCTCGGCGACGGTCTCGCCGTCCTCGGCCTCGGTCTCGCCCTCGTCGTCACCCTCGAGCTCTTCGTCTTCCTCGAACTCGAAGCTCTCCTGGTCGCGGGCGGTGAGATCCTCGCCGCGCGCCTGGCGCTCGGCCTCGTCCTGCGAACGGGCGATGTTGAGCGTGATCTCGACCTCGACCTCCGGATGGAGGAGCGCGATGATCGTGTGCATGCCGATCGTCTTGAGCGGCTTGTCGAGACGGATCTGCGAACGCGAGCACGAGAAGCCGCCCTCGGTCAGCGTGTCGGCGATGTCGCGCGTGGACACGGAACCGTAGAGCTGACCGGTCTCGCCGGCCTGACGGATGACCACGAAGGTCTCGCCGTCGAGGGTCTTGGCGACGGCCTCGGCCTCGGACTTGCGCTCGAGGTTGCGGGCCTCGAGCTGGGCGCGCTCGTTCTCGAAGCGGGCGAGGTTGGCCTTGTTGGCGCGAAGCGCCTTGCCCTGCGGCAGAAGGTAGTTACGGGCGAAGCCGTCGCGCACCTTCACCACTTCGCCCATCTGGCCGAGCTTGGCGACGCGCTCGAGAAGAATGATCTGCATGTCGATGTTCCTTGTCGTCTGTCCCGCGTCCAGGACGCGGTTAGGGGTCGCACGCGGTGGCGGCGACCCCAGCCGATTGTCTTCGTGCTCTTACTTGATCACGAAGGGCAGCAGGCCGAGGAAACGGGCGCGCTTGATGGCACGCGCGAGCTCGCGCTGCTTCTTGGCGGACACGGCCGTGATACGGCTCGGCACGATCTTGCCGCGCTCGGAAACGTAGCGCTGCAGAAGGCGGATGTCCTTGTAATCGATCTTCGGCGAGTTGGCGCCGGAGAACGGGCAGGTCTTGCGACGGCGGAAGAAGGGACGGCGCGTCGGAAGCTGGGCGATATCGACCATTGGATGTTCTCCTTGACTTCTTATTCGTCGCCGAAGCGGCGGCCGCCACGGTCACCGCGATCGCCGCGGTCACCACGATCACCGCGCTCGCCACGGCCACCGCGATCGCCACGGTCACCGCGACCGCCGCGACGGTCGTCGCGGTCGCGCTTCTGCATCATCGCGGAGGGCTCGTCCTCGTGGGCCTCGACCTTGAGGGTCATGAAGCGCAGCACGTCCTCGTTGATGCGCATCTGGCGCTCCATCTCGGCCACGGCGGCCGGGGAGGCGTCCAGGTTCATCAGCGTGTAGTGAGCCTTGCGGTTCTTGTTGATGCGGTAGGCGAGGGTGCGAAGGCCCCAGGCCTCCACCTTGCCGACACTGCCGCCGTATTCGACGATCAGGGCCTTGTACTGCTCAACCATCTGCTCGACCTGCTGGGCCGAGACGTCCTGGCGTGCCAGGAACACATGCTCGTAAAGCGGCATGAAGGTCTGCCTTTCCAGTGGTTCATCTTCCCCGAAACCCGGCGCCAAGCCTCTTCGAGCCTTCATGAAAGGCGAACGAAGCAACTTCGAAGGCGGAGACACGGGAAGTCGGAGAAGCACGCTTGCCCTCCTGCCATCCTTTCGGACAGCCTTCCGTTCAGCCCCCGGCCAGAGTTCCGAACGAGGCCCGGCTTATACACCAGTTCGCGTCCCGCGCAAGGCTTTGCACCGCAAACGCGGCGTTTTTTGACCCTTCGACCTTGACAGGCGGGGCGCTGCCCGTGTCATTGCGGCCAGCTTCGAAGCATGATGCACGCCGGCACGGGCCGCCGGCGAACGATATTGGTGGAGACGTCGCATGAGCTTTGCGTTCACTTTTCCCGGCCAGGGCAGCCAGACGGTCGGCATGGGCCATGACCTTGCCGAGCGCTTCGCGGAAGCGCGCGAGGTCTTCGCGGAGGTGGATGACGCGCTCGGGCAGAAGCTTTCCGAAGTCATGTGGAACGGCCCCTCGGACGAACTGACGCTGACCGCCAACGCGCAGCCCGCGCTCATGGCCGTCAGCCTCGCCACCATGCGGGTGGCCGAGGCGCGGGGCCTCGATCTCAAGGCCTCCGTCGCCTATGTGGCGGGCCATTCCCTGGGTGAGTATTCCGCGCTTGCCGCCGCCGGGTCGCTTTCGGTGGGCGATGCGGCGCGGCTGCTGCGCATTCGCGGCACGGCCATGCAGCAGGCGGTGCCGGTGGGCGAGGGCGCCATGGCGGCCCTTCTTGGGCTCGACTTCGAGACGGCGGCGGAAGTCGCCGCCGAAGCCGCCGGCGACCAGGTGTGCCAGGCGGCCAACGACAACGCGCCGGGCCAGGTGGTGGTCTCCGGCCACAAGGCGGCCGTCGAGCGGGCCATCGAGATCGCCAAGGGGCGCGGTGCCAAGCGTGGCCTGCTGCTGCCCGTCAGCGCGCCCTTCCATTGCGGCCTCATGCAGCCGGCGGCCGAGGCCATGGCGGCGGCGCTTGCCGACGTCGAACTCAAGGCGCCGGCGGTTCCGCTGGTGGCCAATGTGCTCGCGGGGCCGGTGAGCGATCCGGACGAGATTCGCCGCCGGCTCGTCGAGCAGGTGACCGGCACGGTGCGCTGGCGCGAATCCATCCTGTGGATGGCCGAGGCCGGCGTGACGACCGCCTTCGAGATCGGCACCGGCAAGGTGCTGACCGGCATGGTCAAGCGCATTGCCCCGGGCGTGAGCGGCGTTGCCGTCTCCTCGCCGGACGACATTGACGCACTGATGGAAAAGCTCGCCTCCGCCTGATACGGGAGCGGCAGGATCACGGTTTCCGAAAGAGGACCTTTCAAGATGTTCGATCTGACTTCCAAGACCGCGCTCGTGACCGGCGCGACCGGCGGCATCGGCGAGGCGATCGCCCGCACGCTTCATGCACAGGGCGCCACCGTGACCATTTCCGGCACCCGCGCCGAAAAGCTCCAGGCGCTGGCCGAGGATCTGGGCGAGCGCGTGCATGTGGTGGCCGCCAACCTCTCCGACCGCGCCGCGGTCGATGCGCTGGTTCCCGCGGCCGAGGAGGCCATGGGCGGTCTCGACATCCTAGTCAACAACGCCGGCATCACCCGCGACAATCTCTTCATGCGCATGAAGGACGAGGAGTGGGACGACGTCATCGAGGTCAACCTGACCGCAGGCTTCCGTCTCTGCCGCGCCGCGACCAAGGGCATGATGCGTCGCCGCTCGGGCCGCATCATCGGCATTGCCTCGGTGGTCGGTGTCACCGGCAACCCGGGGCAGGGCAACTATGCCGCCGCCAAGGCCGGCATGATCGGCATGGCGAAGTCGCTGGCGCGCGAGGTCGCCTCGCGCAACATTACCGTCAACACGATCGCGCCGGGCTTCATCGAGACGCCGATGACCGGAGCGCTCAACGACAAGCAGAAGGATTCGATCCTTGGAAGCGTTCCGGCCGGTCGTCTGGGCCGTGCGGAGGAGATCGCCTCGGCCGCCCTCTTCCTGGCCAGCGACGAGGCGGCCTACATCACCGGCGAAACGCTGCATGTGAACGGCGGCATGGCCATGATTTAACTCGCGAATTATCGCGAGACCGTGATCGGTTCGGGTGGGGTCCGGCGTGGTGGCACGCCGACTGGTCAAGGCTGGTAAAGTGTGTTACGAACCCGCCGGCCAGCACACCCGTTCACGACAGTTCGGCGCTCGGGCGGGCCTTTCCCTGCGGACGATGGGTGTCACGGCGGAACAGGCACGGGCTGGATCTCCATTCACCACGTTCCGAGGATCGGGTAACGAGGTACGGCGCCAAGCGCTGAACGAGCTAACATCGTGTAAGCAATCGAGGAATCTGAAATGAGCGACATCGCGGATCGGGTAAAGAAGATCGTCATCGAGCACCTCGGCGTGGACGCCGAGAAGGTTGTCATGGAGGCCAGCTTCATCGACGATCTCGGCGCCGACAGCCTCGACACCGTCGAGCTGGTCATGGCGTTCGAGGAAGAGTTCGGCGTGGAAATTCCGGACGATGCGGCCGAGACCATCCTGACGGTCGGCGATGCCGTGAAGTTCCTCGAGGCGAACGCCGGTTAATCGGTTTTTCTCGCACCGGGCCAGGGCTTTCGTCTTCGGCCCGGTGCGTCCAGATGCAGGTTTGTGATGAGGCGAGTAGTCGTAACCGGCCTCGGCATGGTCACGCCAATGGCGTGCGGTGTCGAGGAGAGCTGGGCCCGGATTCTCAAGGGCGAAAGTGGCGCGTCCCGCGTGACGAGTTTCGAGGTCGATGACCTCGCCTGTCAGATCGCCTGCCAGATCCCGCGCGGCGACGGTTCCAACGGTACGTTCAATCCGGACGACTGGATGGACCCGAAGGAGCAGCGCAAGGTCGACGACTTCATCGTCTTCGCCATGGCCGCCGCCGAGCAGGCCATTCGCGATTGCGGCTGGAGCCCCGAGACCCCGGAAGAGCAGTATCGCGCTGGCGTGCTGATCGGCTCGGGCATCGGCGGCCTGCAGGGCATCGAGGCGACCGCCCATGTCCTGCGCGACAAGGGACCGCGTCGCGTCTCCCCGTTCTTCATTCCCGGCCGGCTGATCAATCTCGCCGGCGGTTACGTCTCCATCCGTCACGGCCTCAAGGGACCGAACCACGCGGTCGTGACCGCGTGTTCGACGGGCGCCCACGCCATCGGTGATGCCGCGCGCCTGATCGCGCTGGACGATGCCGACGTGATGGTCGCCGGCGGCACGGAGTCTCCGGTTTGCCGCCTTGCGCTGGCGGGCTTTGCCGCCGCGCGTGCGCTGTCCACCGGGTTCAACGATCGTCCGCAGGAGGCCTCGCGCCCCTACGACGCCGGTCGTGACGGCTTCGTCATGGGCGAGGGCGCCGGCGTGGTCGTGCTCGAGGAGTACGAGCGGGCCAAGGCGCGTGGCGCCAAGATCTACGGCGAGGTGATCGGCTACGGGCTTTCGGGCGATGCCTATCACATCACCGCACCGTCCTCGGACGGCGACGGCGCCTTCCGCTGCATGCAGGCGGCGCTGAAGCGTGCGGGTATGACCGCCGGCGACATCGACTATGTCAACGCCCACGGTACGTCCACGCCGCTCGGCGACGAGATCGAGCTCGGCGCGGTGCAGCGGCTGGCCGGCGATGCGGCCGCAAAGCTGACCATGTCGTCCACCAAGTCGTCGACCGGCCACCTGCTGGGCGCGGCGGGTGCCATCGAGGCCATCTTCTCGCTTCTGGCCATGCGTGACGGCAAGGCGCCTCCGACGATCAACCTGGTCAATCCGTCCGTCGAGACGGAGATCGACCTGGTTCCGAACACGCCCAAGGACATGACCATCGATACGGCGCTGTCGAACTCCTTCGGCTTCGGAGGCACCAACGCCTCGCTGGTGTTCCGCAAGGTCGCCTGACGACCTGGATTTCGTCTTGTGGCGCCCGGCTCGTCGAGGCCGGGCGGCCCGGACGCCACTCTTCGCGGTTTGGCCACAATTGCACGGCAATTGGCGAAAACCTTTCCTCGATCGAGCTGACCGACGGGACCCATGACCGAGACGCCACCCAAAGATCCCGACCATGGCAATGAGCAGGAGACGGCCCCTTACCGTCCCCAGCCCAAGAGCCCGCGCGAGGCCATCCAGCCCGAGCCGGGGCCCCAGCCCCCGGTGCGCTCGCGCCATGTGCGCAATCCCTTCGTCATCGTCATCAACGCGATCCTGACGCTCGCCGTGCTCGGTGTGATCGGCGTCGGCGGCCTGCTCTACTGGGGCAAGGGCGAATTCGACGCGCCCGGTCCGCTGGCCGAGGAAAAGACCGTCCTGATCTCGTCGGGGTCCGGCCTGCAGTCGATCGCCGACCGGCTGGAGCGTGAAGGCGTCATCTCCGACAGCCTCGTCTTCTGGGGCGGCGTTCAGATCTACAAGAATGCCGCCAAGCTCAAGGCGGGCGAATATGCGTTCGAGCCGGGCAGCACGATGCGCCAGGTGATGAACGACCTCGTCAGCGGCAAGGCAGTCTACCACACGCTCACCATTCCGGAAGGGTGGACGAGCGCCCAGATCATCGAGCGCGTGCGCGAGCATCCCGTTCTCATCGGCACCATCGACGAAATCCCGCCCGAGGGCGCGATGCTGCCAGAGACCTATACGTTCACGCGCGGCATGTCCCGGCGCGAGATCGTCGACGACATGATCGAGGCCCAGACGAAGGCGCTTGCCGAGATCTGGGAGCGGCGGACCGATGGCCTGCCGGTGGAGACGCCGGAAGAGCTTGTGATCCTGGCCTCCGTGGTCGAAAAGGAAACGGCGCGCGCCGATGAACGCCCGCGGGTCGCCGGCGTTTTCGTCAACCGCCTGCGCCGGGGTATGCGGCTTCAGTCGGATCCCACGATCCTCTACGGCCTGCATGGCGGCAAGGCATGGACCAGCGATCGCTCGGCCCTGACGCGCTCCGACATGGACAAGCCCAACCCCTACAACACCTATCAGATCGACGGCCTGCCGCCGGGACCGATCGGCAGCCCGGGCCGGGCATCCATGGAAGCGGTGGCCAATCCCTCGCGCACCAAGGACCTGTATTTCGTTGCCGACGGAACGGGGGGGCACGTCTTCGCCGAGACCTACGAGCAGCATCAGCGCAACGTCGCGAAATGGCGCAAGATCGAGCGTGAGCGCCGTGCCGAGCAGCAGCGGAACGAGCAGGCGCCGCCGTCAGGAAACGGATCGGCGAACTGACGCGAAGGGCCGGTCGTGCACGGTCGGCCCGCCAGACCGGGGCAGGGGATGACAGGCGAGACACACGGGACCGCAGCAGTCGACGCGCTCAACAGCATGACGGGCTTCGGACGCGCCGAGGGGGCGCTGGGAGCCGCGCGGTGGACATGGGAACTGCGCTCCGTCAACGGCAAGGGCCTCGACGTTCGCCTGCGGCTTCCCGGTGGCCTTGAGTCCATCGAGACCCAGGTGCGCGAGATCGTCTCCCGGCGCCTGTCACGTGGCAATGTCTCCGTAAACCTCTCCTATCAGCGCGGGCAGGGCGACCTCGTTCCCCAGGTCAACGAGACAGGGCTCAATGCGGTGCTGGCCTCGCTGGAGGCGATCCGTGCCCATGTTCCCGATGCCGCTCCGGTGGCGCTGGAAGCGATTCTCGCGCAAAAGGGCGTGATCGACTGGAAGGAGCCGGAAGAGGACGAGACGGAACGCGAGGCACTTGAGACCGCGCTTCTGGAGGGCCTCGGTGAAGCGCTGAACGCGCTTTGCGCCATGCGGGCCAGCGAGGGGCGCGCCATCGAGACGGTTCTGCGCGGACAGCTTGCAACCATTGCGGATCTCACGCAGCAGGCCGAGGATGCGCCCTGTCGCAGCCTCGATGCGATCCGGGCCCGTTTGTCGGCCCAGGTGGCGGCGCTGATGGAGGCGGGGGCCGGGCTCGATCCGGCGCGCCTGCACCAGGAAGCCGCGCTGCTTGCCACCAAGGCGGATATTCGCGAGGAGCTGGACCGGCTGGTCGCCCATGTGGCGGCGGCAAGGGCGCTTCTCGACAAGGGCGGGCCCGTCGGGCGCCGTTTCGATTTCCTCGCGCAGGAGTTCAACCGCGAGGCCAACACGCTGTGCTCGAAGTCGAACGGCACGGAGCTGACCGCCATCGGTCTGGAGCTCAAGACCGTCATCGACCAGATGCGCGAGCAGATCCAGAACCTGGAGTGACTGCGATGGCTGGTGCCGCCACCACGGACATGCATGGAACCGTCGTCACGGCGGATGAGGCGGAGGCGAGCCGGCGCGGCCTGATGCTAGTGCTGTCCTCACCCTCGGGCGCGGGCAAGTCCACCATCGCCCGCCAGCTTCTGGACCAGGAGACCAATCTCAAGCTCTCCGTTTCGGTGACCACGCGTCCGCGCCGCACCAGCGAGATCGACGGCGTTCACTACCATTTCATCTCCCGGGACCGCTTCGAGCAGATGCGTGACCGCAACGAGTTGCTGGAATGGGCCGAGGTGCACGGCAACTTCTACGGCACGCCGCGCGATCCGGTCGAGGAAGCGCTTTCGGCGGGCCAGGACGTGCTGTTCGACATCGACATCCAGGGCACCTTCCAGCTTTACGAGGCGGTGCGCCCGGACGTGGTGTCGATCTTCATCCTGCCGCCGTCCATCGCCGAGATGAAGTCGCGCCTTCACCGGCGCGCCGAGGACACGCCGGAGATCATCCAGCGGCGTCTCAAGACCGCTGTCGGCGAGATGAAGCACTGGTCGCAGTACGACTATGTGATCGTCAATGATGACCTGCAGCGTGCCTTCGAGGGGGCGCGCGCGATCCTGCGCGCGGAGCGGCTCAAGCGCGAGCGCAGCCCGGCGATCGGCGCCTTCATCGACGGCATGGTGAGCGACCTCAAGCGCGAGACCGGCGAGAGCTGACACCGCGTATCTGTCGCTTTCGGCTATCTGGTTCCGCTGCTTCCCATCTTTGCCGTATCCGCTGAAACCTCTCCATCCTCGCTGAGGGCACCAATGGGCCCCGGGTCGCGGGCCGTCGGCCCTTGCCCGGGGTGACGCCGGAGGGGCAGGGGAGCTCTCCGCCGGGAACACACATGACCATTCGGGGATACTGGATCCCTGCCTTCGCAGGGATGACAGGCAGAGCGCGGTGGACCATCGGGGAGGCCTGCCCGAGGTGACGCCGGAGGGCAGGTGTGACGGTGAAGAGCGGGGCCGGCGGCATGCTAGGCCAAGGCGGTGCGGTCTTCCCCTGTCGTCACCCCGGACGCAGCGCAGCGGAGATCCGGGGCCCAATCCACCTGCCCGCATGTGACACCGGTTGTTTGACTGGTCGTTTCCCTGCCGGTCCCGAGTGGTCCTTTCCGTTCCGACCGAGGGCACCAATGGGCCCCGGGTCGCGGGCCGTCGGCCCTTGCCCGGGGTGACGCCGGAGGCTCGGCACGGGACACACATGACCGTTCGGGGATACTGGGTCCCTGCCTTCGCAGGGATGACAAACAGAGCGCGGGTGGACCATCGGGTGTGCGCCGGAGGGGCAGGGGAGGTCTGCGGGGCGTCTCAGCCCCTGGCGAAGGCGTTTGCGACCTGCACGAATTCGGCGACGTCCAGCTCCTCGGCGCGGCGTGTCGGCGTGATGCCGATACCCTCGAGGATCCTCTCCGCATCGGGATCAAGCGCCTTGAGGCTTGCGCGCAGCATCTTTCGCCGTTGTCCGAAGGCGGCGGCCGTGACGCGCTCCAGCGCTTTCAGGTCCACCGCGAGCGGTGTCTCGCGTGGAGTGAGGTGCACGATGGCCGATGTGACCTTGGGAGGGGGCGTGAAGGCCTTGGGGCCGACGTCGAAGGCGATGGTCGAATGGCAGCGCCATCCGGCGAGCACGCCAAGCCGGCCGTAGGCCTTGTCGCCGGTCGAGGCGACGATGCGTTCGGCGACTTCCTTTTGGAACATCAGCGTGAGCGACTGCCATTCCGGTGGCCACACGGGACGTGTGATCCAGTTCAGCAGGAGCTGGGTGCCGACGTTGTAGGGCAGGTTGGCGACGATCTTGAGCGGTCCGCCCTCCGCGATGCCGGCAAGATCCAGCGTCAGCGCGTCGGCCTCGATCACCTCGAGTCTGCCCGGGTAATGGGCCGCGATCTCGGCAAGCGCCGGCAGGCAGCGCGGGTCCTTCTCCACCGCCACGACCTTCTTGGCACCGGCGACGAGAAGCGCCCGGGTGAGGCCGCCCGGACCCGGGCCGACCTCCAGAACGGTGGTCTGCGACAGGTCGCCGGCGGTCCGGGCGATGCGCAGCGTGAGGTTCAGGTCGAGCAGAAAGTTCTGCCCAAGCGCCTTCTTCGCCTGCAGTTCGTGGGTGCGGATGACCTCGCGCAGGGGCGGAAGCGTGTCGATTTGGCTCATGAAACGGGGATCACGCGATAAGGCCGGGATCGGCAAGCACGGCGGCCAGCCGCACAGCGGCGGAAAAGCTGTCGGCGCGTGCGGTCCCCGCCCCGGCAATTTCCAGCGCCGTCCCGTGGTCGGGAGAGGTCCGCACGAAGGGCAGGCCGAGCGTTGCGTTCACCGCCTCGTGAAAGGCGAGCGTCTTGGCCGGAATAAGTGCCTGGTCATGATACATGGCCAGCGCGCAGTCATAGGTGGCGCGGGCCTCCTCGTGAAACATCGTGTCGGCGGGCAGGGGGCCGCGCGCGTCGATGCCCTCGGCGCGAAGGGCGGCAACGGCTGGAGCGATGACGGCGGCATCCTCTTTTCCAAGCGCGCCGTCCTCGCCCGCGTGCGGGTTGAGCCCGGCAAGCGCCAGACGAGGGTTCGCGATGCGGAAGCGCTCGATCATGTCCTTGTGCACGATGCGCGCCACGTCGATCACCAGTTCGCTGGTGAGAGCCTCCGGCACCTGCGACAGCGGAATATGCACCGTCACAGGAACCACCAGCAGGTCCGGGCCGGCGAGCAGCATGACGGGAAAGCTCCGCGGGCTGCCGGCGCGCATGGCCAGCTCGCCCAGGAATTCCGTATGTCCGGGATGGGCGAAACCGGCGTCGTAAAGCGCCTTCTTGTTGATCGGGCTGGTGACCAGCGCATCGGCGATGCCGCCGGTCACGTCGGCGACGGCCCGTTCGATGGATGCGATCACGTGTCCGGCGGTTTCCGGATCGGCGATGCCCGGGCGGTCGGCGATCGGCGGCAGGCTGAGGGGAACCACCGGCAGCGAATCGGGGTAAAGCTCGCAGGCCTTGTCCGCGTCCGTCTCGACGACGGGCACATCGAGCCCCAGCCGTGCCGCGCGTGCGGCAAGGAAGGGGGCGTCGCCGATCACATAGAAGGGGGGCAACGCGCGTTCGATCCTCTCCGACCAGGCGGCAAGGATCACGTCCGGCCCGATGCCGCCGGGCTCTCCCAGGGTGACCGCGAGCGGGCGGCGACTGGTGCGCATGGGATCAGCGATAGTCGATGATGGCGCGCGAACGCATCTCGCGCAGCAGGCGGCGGCTCATCTGCTCGCCCTCCTTGTTGCGCAGCTCGTCCTCGATCTCCATGCGCGCGGCGGCGTTGGACTGGATCTCGCGCTTGTTGCAAAGGACCAGAAGCTCGAACCCCTTCTGCGCGGGCTGGGGCGGGGTGGCCTTGCCAGCGGAAGTCTTCTCCAGAACTTCGCGAATGGGGGCGGGGACCTCGGTCTCGAGGCGCGTACGCACGGGCATCACCACGACCTCGCGATACTCCTCCGCCAGCGCGTCCGCCTGCTCGCAGCTCGTGAGGCGGGACCGGAACTGCTCGGCCTGGCGCTTGCGCTGCGCCTTCTGTCCGTTGGACGCCTTGCCGGGCACGACGAAGATCACCGAGCGGACGCTGTATTCCATCGAGGTGCTGCGGTTCTTCTCGTCCTTGCGCTGGAGGGCTGCGATGATGTCGGCCTCGGAAATCTGGACGTCGCGCTGGAAGCGGGCACGCAGGATCTGGGTCCAGCCGATCTCGGCCTCAAGGCGGTCGCGCAGCGTGTCGGGGCTGATGCCCGACTGGCGAAGGGCCTGGGTGAGCTGGCTGGTGGAGAGCTTCACGCGGCGCGCGATGTTGGCATAGGCGTTGTCCACGTCCGACTTGGATACGCTGATCCGCAGCCGGGATGCCTCGGCCTTCTTGAGCTGCTCGTCGATCAGCTCCTCCTGTGCCGCGCGGCGGGCGGCGGCACCGCCACGCCCGGTGGTCAGGCGCAGGAGCTTGGCCCGCTGGCTGATGTCATAGGTGGTGATCGGCGTGCCGTTGACGACGACCTTGATCGACGTCTGTGCCTCGACGGGAGAGCCCGCCACGCCGATCGCGAAGACCATGGCTGCGACGACGGCCATCCAGCGCAGTGCACTCATAGTTTCCCCCTGGGTCTCGCCCGACCTGCCCGCCCGCGCGGAACAAGATGTCGAACGGATCATCTCGAACTTCCAGTTGCGCTCCCAGACGATCCCGACGCCATGTCGGGCCGTGTCGCAAGGAGCGGTCTCATTTGGCGACGGACGGATCCGCCGTGGCCGGTCTCAAGCCTGACGCAGGGTCCCCGCCCGTGGCGGCCGCGTCAAGCCGTCCGGTGTCCAGGATCATGCCATGCCACCGGAAAACGGCCAAAAATCGTCCGGCGTCGCCTCTTGGGCGCGTGGGCGGACGGATCAGTTGTCGGCAGAGCTGGAGAACTCGGTGTCGCCGATGGTGCGCAGGCCGAAGCGGAAGAAGAACATCCGGTCCGTCGTCTGGCCGTTGTTGCGGCTGCGGTCCTCGGCATAGGCGAAGGACATGGAGAAGCCCTCGTCGTCGTAGCCGATGCCAAGGCTGTCGCGGACGGTGTTCTTGCGCTGCAGGTCGTAGCGCATGGAGCCGAAGAGGCGCCAGTTTTCCTGAAGGCGCAGGCTGGCCGAGCCGATGATCTCCTCGCGCGGCGTGGTGATGCCGAGCGCGGGCTGCGAGGAGAGATAGGCATACGCCAGATTTCCGGTGACCGGACCGTAGATGCCCGTTGCCTCCACCTGGCCGCGGCGCATGGCGAGCGATTTGCCGTCGAACCGCCCCTGCGCGCCGAGGCGGAAGCCCTGGAACGTGTCGAGGTAGACGCTGCCGACGTAGTCGCTCGAACCCGTTTCGAGGCCGGAACTCGTCGTCGCGCCGAGAATGTCGGGCGTGCGGTACGAGTTCGTCCCGGCGAGATGGAAGGAACGGCCGAAGAGGGCGGAGACGTTGAACAGGTCGTCGAACTGGACGCTGTATTTCAGGCCGACGTTCGCGCGCGTGCCGCCTTCCGACCGGTCGAAGCCGGAGAACTTGTCGTATTCGAACAGCGTCGTGGAGTCGAAGACGATGCTCTGGGCGTCATCGTTGGGCAACTCGCCGATGCGCCCCTCGTTGGGGCGCACGATGATCTGCGCGACGGGCTCGATGATCTGGTTGCCGCCCTCGAAGGTGCCGATGAACGGGAACCGGTAGTCGAGACCGATGGCCGGCATGATGCGGCCGACGACGGATTCGCCGGTCAGCGAGTTGACGTTGCGATCCTGCGAGGCCAGGAAATAGAGGTCACCCTTCACATAGGCGAAGGGGGTGAAGACCTGGCCGAGCGGATCGGTGATCGTCGAACGCCAGTCAGCGCGCAGCGAGGTGCGCGTGAAGGTGCCCTCGATACCGCGGAACCGGTCCACGCCACCGATGCTGATGGCATCGGTGCGCTGTCGTGTCAGGCTCGTCAGGTTTCCGGTGAGCGACAGTTCGCCGCCCGCGACCGGATCCTCGAAGATGTAGTTCCAGTCAACGACCGGGTGCACGAAGGGCTGCTTGTCCTGCAACATGCTGCCCACGGGCAGGAAGCCGTTGGGCGAGTTCAGCGCCGGCGCGGCCGAATAGTCCTCCTGCGAGATGCGGAAGGCGTAGGCGCGCATGTCGAAGCGGTTCCGCTCGCTCTGACCCGTCATGTAGAGCTGGGACACATCGCTCGCGTTGCCGAACTTGGCGAAGCTGTAGTCGTTCAGGAACGCCCGGTCGGTGCGCCAGGAGAGATCCCAGCCCCATTTCCAGCGGTCGTTGATGAAGAAATCGCCCTGGGACGCGATGACGCCACGGAAGCGGCGATTGCCGCTCGAGGTCGAATATTCGCCAGGCTGGGCCTGAAACAGGCCGCCCGCGTGGATCGAGTAGGATCCGTCGATCAGCTTCTGGCGCCAGTCGACCTGGCCGAGCACACCCTGCTTGGTCAGGGGTGTCGCGGTCACAAGCAGGTCGTAGCTCGGATCGAGCGCGAAGTAATAGGGGATGCGCACGCCCGCGCCGACGCGGTCGCCAAAGACTGCGGACGGCGTCAGGAGGCCCGACTTCCGCCTGACGGACGGATCGGGCATCGACAGATAGGGAAGATAGGCGAGAGACCGGCCGAAGAACTCCAGGGAGGCCTTCTCGAACTCGATCGTCTTTTCTTCCTGGTTGTGCACGATCGTCTGGGCGCGAATGCGCCACAGCGGCGGCTTGTCCGGCGGGTTCCTCGGCGAGGTGTAGACCGTGTAGACGCCGTTGTTGAACGTGGTGCGGTTGCCCGCCTCGCGCTTGGCGCTTTCGGCGAGAAAGCGGGTGCGCTGGGGCGTGTCGAGCTGAAGCTGGGCCGCGAAACCGTCACGCAGGTCGTCGGACAGGTCCATGGACGCAGCGCGGACGACGTTTCCGCCGGGCTCGGTCAGACGGACATTGCCCGTGGCGCGCAGGCGGTTCTGGCGACGGTCGAAATCGACCCGGTCGGCCTCCACCGTGTTGTCGCCATAGTAGATCTGCACGTTGCCGACGGCGGAAATGATGTCGCGATCGAAGTCGTAGCGCAGCTCGTTCGCTTCGAGCAGGAGCGGCTCGGCCGGGTCGACCTGACCGGCAAGCTGATCCGTGAGGCCGGACTGGGCGTGGGAGGAAACCACCGCCCCGGAAACACCGAGCACGGCGAGCGCAAGGCCGGCCAGAGCGGTGCCGCGCAGCAGGGCGGAGCAGCGCGCACGCAGGCTCACGCCGGCCCACACGCGGGAGGCCGATGTCGTCACCATGTCCGGAAGTTCGGCCGAGCTCATCAGCCGTCCTCCAGATGCAGGAGGATCGTGATCCCCATCAATACTCCAAACACTCCTGGCGCCCACGCCGCAAGAAAGGGCGGTACGATTCCCGCGCCGCCCAGGTCCTTGCCAAGCTCCGAGAGAACGTAAAGCACGAACCCGGCAAGGATTCCACCCAGAATCAGTCCGCCCAGTCCGCCCATCCTCGAAACCCTCAGGGAAACGCAGGCGGCGATCAGAACCATCGCGGCCAGAAGCACGGGCCTTGCGAGAAGTGTCTGGTATTGAAGCGAATACCGATAGGCCGGAAGACCCGCCCTGCGGGAGAGTTCTATGACGCGGGGCAGGTCCCAGAACCCGATCGATTCAGGTGCCGCGATGCTTTCGCGCACTTCGGCTGGAGTCAGATAGGTGGATACGGCCAGCGTGTCGCGGTGCTCCGGATCGCCCGTGGTCGTGTAGATGGTGGCGTCGTCGAGCTGCCAGGCGCGGTCGGCGAGCCGGGCCTCCGTGGCCTCTATGCGGCGCGTGAAGCTTCCCTGCCGGCCGAAGGTGAACAGCGTGACGCCGAAGAGGCGTTCGCCACCATCGAGAATCTGCTTGGCATGCAGGACCGATTCCCCATCGGCGCCGTCCTGTCGCAGCCAGATCTCGCCCGTTGTCTGAAGAAGGAAGTTCTGTTCGCGTCCGAACAGGCCGGCGGCGACGCGATCCGACTGGTCTCGCAAGACCACCGCCAGCGGATTGTAGAGCGTGACGGCGAGAAGGCCGATCGTGATTCCCACGATCAGTGCCGGTGCGATGAACTGCCATACCGACACGCCGGCGGCGCGTGCCACGACAAGTTCCAGCTTGCGCGACAGCCCCAGGAACCCGGCGATCGCGCCGAAGAGCACGGCGAAGGGCAGCACCTGCTCCATGAGTTGAGGCACGCGCAGCAGCGAGATCAGGGCAACGCGGAAGAGCCCCGCACCTGCCTCGCCGCTGGTGCGGCGCAGCAGTTCGAGCAGGTCGAACAGGAAAATGAGTGCGGTGGTGAGCAGGAACAAACCCAGGATCGCCCACACGAAGCGCATGGCGAAATAGACGGCGAGGGTCGTGCCGGTGCGGCTTGCGGTCCCGATCATCCCGCGGCGCCTCCCTGGATGCGGCGTTGAAGCCGTGCGACGAGGGTTTCGACCCTCTCCACGACATACTCGCCCGCCTGCGCAAGCGCTCCGACCCAACGCGGCGGGCGGCCCCGCGCGATGGCCCAGGCGGCGAGGCCGCACGCCGCGAGCGGCAACAGGTAGAGGGCGGGCCAGACGGCCGGTACCCCCGGTACGATGGTTACGAGTCCGAAGCCGGCGGCCCGTACCAGCATGGCGGTGAGGATTGCGGCAATGGTGGCCATGGAGCGGTTCTGGCGCGTTGTCTTGGGCTGGCCGATCATGGCGAAGACGATGAGACCGAAGGCGAGGGGATAGAGAGGCTGGCTCAGCCGGTCGTGGAACTCGGCGAGCAACTGGCCCCGGTTTGCCTTGGCGTAGGCATCATCGGGGGCGGGCGACAGAAGCGACAGGGTGGGGCGTTCGCTGGCCTTGTAGGTGACCGCGGTCTCGGAGGGAATCATGTTCGACAGGTCGAAGGCATAGGACTGGAACCGCACGATGGAGATACTGCCCGTGCGTCGCGCACGCCGCTGGATGGTACCGTCCTGCATGATCAGTAGCGTCCGTCCCGCCGCCTCGACGATGCGCCCGCGTGCCGCTTCATAGGTGAAGATCGTGTCCGGGTCGCGCTCGTCGTGAAGCAGAAGTCCGTCGAGCTGGCCGTCGCCGGCCCGGTTGCGGATGTGGAACGTCAGCCCTTCCTCGATGCCGATGAAGCGGCCGGGGCGAACGATATTCGCCACGAGGTCCACGCGAACCTTGGTGATCTCGTCGCGCAGCGATGCAAGGCCCATGGGTGCCAGTGCCACCGTCAGGCAGGCGCACAGAAGACTGACGGCGAGGGAGAAGACGATCACCGGCCGAACCAGAACCGCGCGAGAGGCCCCGGACGCGTTGATGACGATGAGCTCGCTGTCGTTCGACAGCGTGTTGAGCACCAGAATCACCGCGATCAGCAGGGCAAAGGGGGCGATCGCCTGGGCGAGAAAGGGCATGGCGAGAAGCGTCATGCCGACGAACTGGACGATGGTCTGGCCCTTGGCGGTCACCAGGTCAAGCTGGCGCAGGGCCTGCGTCGCCCAGACGATGCCGGCAAGAGCGCCGAGCGTCATCAGGAACGCGGCCATCAGTCGTCTGAGGACGTAGCGCTCGAAAGTGGTCATCAGCCCCGTACCGGTTCCGGCCGCGTCGTTGGTCCATGTCGCATGAAACGACCGTGTCGTTCCCGCTTGCGGTTTTCTCGTGGCGCCCGTTCATTCGGTGCCGGTTGATGGCATCCGTTTCCGGCATCCCCGCTGCCGGGGGCCGGGACCGGGAGGGGTCCCGCGTGCCGCACAGAAGGCGACCGGCCGGAGCAGGGGTCCGTTCCGCCCGATTAAGCGCGAGTTTAGGTAAATGTTTGGCCAAGAAAAAGGGTTAACGGTGAATTAGCGGTGAGCCGCTTGCCGCAGGCGCAAAGGAGCACCATTCTAGGAACACGAGCGGCCGTTTACCGGCGACCGCCGCGCGGGCTGGCGACATCCAGCCTGCCGCGCGCGAGGCCGGAGCGGGCGAATCGCCATCCTTTTTCCGGGACGGGCACCAGACCTGCCCGTGTCCCACACTTCAGAACGAGGGGTCCGTCTTGCTTCCCAAGATCAGTTTCACAAAGGTCTCCGTGCCGACCAAGGGCGTCGCGGTGCTGTTCGTCGACGATACACTGGCGCTTGGCGCCCAGGCGAAAGCCGTGCTTGGCGCGGGCGAGGGCGTTCTCGCCCGTGCAGCCGCCGCCGGCAACTTCACCGGCAAGGCGCGTGGTGTTCTCGATATTCTCGCCCCCGCCGGCCTCGAGGTCGAACGGCTGATCGTGATCGGTCTCGGCAAGGACGAGGATATCGCGGGTCTCGGCGAGACGGACTGGAGCACGCTCGGCGGAATCGTGATGGGGGCTGTTGGAAAGTCGGCCTCCGCCCATGTCTGCCTCGAGACCCCCTCCGGGGAGATTCCGGCCGAGTTCGCGGCCGCCTTCGCGGTCGGCATGAAGCTGCGCGGCTACACGTTCGACCGGTACAAGACCAAGAGCGACGACGACACGCCGGCCACGGCCGCACGGATCGACATCTCGCTCGAGGACGCCAAGGCCGCGAAGAAGGCCTTCGCCGATGCGGATGCCGTGAGCGACGGAACGCTGCTTGCGCGCGATCTCGTCAACGAGCCGGCCAACGTCCTCACCACGCTCGAGTTCACGGCGCGCGCGGAGGCGCTCACGAAACTCGGCGTCGAGGTCGAGGTGCTCGACGAAAAGGCGATGAAGAAGCTCAAGATGAATGCGCTTCTGGGGGTCGCCCAGGGGTCGGAGATGCCTCCGCGTCTCGTCATCATGCGCTGGAACGGCGGCAAGAAGAACGATGCCCCGGTGGCCTTCGTCGGCAAGGGAGTCGTCTTCGATACCGGCGGCATCTCGATCAAGCCGGCCGGCGGCATGGAGGACATGAAGGGGGATATGGGCGGAGCGGCCGCCGTGACCGGCCTCATGCATGCGCTTGCGGCGCGCAAGGCCAAGGTGAACGCCGTTGGCGTCATCGGCCTCGTGGAGAACATGCCCGACGGCAAGGCCCAACGTCCCGGTGACATCGTCACCGCCATGTCGGGCTCGACGATCGAGATCATCAACACCGACGCGGAAGGCCGCCTCGTGCTCGCCGACGCGCTCTGGTACACGCAGGACCGCTTCAAGCCGTCCTTCATGATCAATCTCGCGACGCTCACCGGCGCCATCATCGTTGCGCTCGGCAATCAGCACGCGGGCATCTTCTCCAACAACGACGAACTGGCCGAGCGCCTCACGGCGGCGGGTCTTGCCAGCGAAGAGAAGGTGTGGCGCCTGCCGCTGTCGAAGGAATACGACAAGCTCATCGACACGCCGAATGCCGACATGAAGAACACCGGCGGACGCACGGCCGGCTCGATCACGGCGGCGCAGTTCCTTCAGCGTTTCGTCAATGATGTGCCGTGGGTGCATATCGACGTGGCAGGCACGGCCATGGGCAGCCCCAAGACCGAGATCAGCAAGACCTGGGCGTCGGGATTCGGCGTGCGGCTGCTCGACCGACTGGTGCGCGACAACTACGAGGGCTGAGGCCCGCTCCGGCCTCCTTTCCCTGGCGGAGCACCGTTCGGGGGAAGGAGGCTGCCGACAAAAGAAAACCCGCCGGAAGGCGGGTTTTTTCGTTCTCGCCTGACGCCGTTTCCTGAAGAAAGCGGGGCGGAAGGACGCGGGACGTCCCGTATCAGCAGGCCTTGTAGGCGCCGGTGCATGCGCCTGCCGGCTCGACGACGACGGTTCCCATGGCCGTGGTCACACCGGCAAGTCCAAGCACCAGTCCGAAGAACAAAGCAATCCGCAGCGCCATCTCTAAAGCTCTCCCGTTGCCCCGTCTTCCGAAGGCGACTACCGTCACGCGGCATTCGCCATGAAGGTGTCCCGAAATCCTGCGCGGGGCGCGTCTGGGTCGTATCGGGCAGAGCCTGCCCGGCCGAAGTTGGGAAACCGTTAATCGTGAATCCTTTCCAAAGCAAAGCCGGAACACGGACGCGCGACATTTCGGCAAACCCGTGTTGCATGCATGCCGCAGACGAGATCCCGATGGGGAGCTATTCCTTACCTAACCCTTTGACCAAGCGGGAAAACAGAATGCCATGACCGAGGTGCTGTTCTATCACCTGACGCTGCGCCCGCTGGAAGAGGTGTTGCCCGGATTGCTCGAGACCTGTCTCCAGCGCGACTGGCGCGTCGTGGTGCAGACCGGTTCGAGCGAGCGGTGCGCCGCGCTCGATTCGCTGTTGTGGTCCTATCGCGACGACGCCTTTCTGCCGCATGGCACCTCGGCCGATGGCCGCGAGGCGATGCAGCCGGTGTATCTCACCGACGGCCAGGACACGCCGAACGGCGCGACGGTCCGCTTCCTTGTCGACCGTGCGGTCCCTGGCGACCTTTCGTCGTTCACCCGAGGAGTGTTCCTGTTCGACGGCTCCGATCCGGAGGCTGTCTCCGACGCGCGGAAACACTGGAAGCGCCTCAAGGGCGAGGGACACGAACTCACGTACTGGCAGCAAGCGGAAACCGGGCGTTGGGAGCGCAAGGCATGAGCGATCGCAGGCGGGGAGTGCCCAGGGCGAACGGGCAGGGGATGAACGGCGAGCGGACGCCCGGGCTGGCCGGTGGAGGTCCTGGAACACCCGGCTTCCTGGCCAGGCGTGATCTCGCCCGCGACCGGCTCGATTCGATCACGGGTGCCAAGGGGGGAGAGCGGGAGGACCGCTCCGCCTGGTTTCGTGCCGTCTATGAGAGTGCAGCGCGTGATGCGGCCGCCGTGCCCTGGGCGGACCTTGCACCCAAGCAGGCGTTGAGCGACTGGCTCGTCGACAATCCGGGCGAGGGACGCCGGGCCCTCGATGTGGCGTGCGGGCTTGGCGACAATGCGGAGGAACTGGCCGGCGCCGGGTACAGAACCACGGCCTTCGACCTTGCGCCGGAGGCCGTTGCGTGGGCACGCGAGCGGTTTCCCGAAAGTGCTGTCGATTACCGGACGGCGGATCTCTTCAATCTGCCCGCCGAGTGGGACGGTCACTTCGACCTCGTGCATGAGTGCTACACCCTGCAGGCGCTGGACGGCGCGCTGCGGGCGACCGCGTTTCCCGCCCTTGCAAGGCTCGTGGCGCCGGGTGGTCGGCTGCTCGTGATCACGCGCACGCGACCGGAGGGGACCAAGGTCGACGGTCCACCCTGGCCCCTGACACCGCAGGAACTCGCCCGCTTCGATGCGCTCGGCTTCTTTCGGGAGGAGGCAACACCCCATGAGGTGGTGAAGGGCGCGCGCGTCATTCCGCACATCAGGGCCGTGTTTAGTCGCCGGTAACGCTACGGCCATCTTCTCTTTCAACTTTCGCAAGAAAGCTGCGACTCCCCGCGATTCGTGCTACGCAAAAATGGCAGGGGTAGTCGGAACTGCCGCAGGGGCGTGCTTAGGTGCGCGTCTGGGCCAAAGCGGAACCATGAGTGGCACGCGGATTGACAGGCATGGGGGCAGATACGTCCGGGGGGAACACGTTTGTGCGCCCCGGATCCTGCCCGCGCGTCACGCGCGGGCAGATTTGGTCCATCGTCGGTGGTACCGGACTGGTGCTTGCCGTCGCGCTCGCGCTGGTGCTGATCGTGACGAGCGTGGTCGTCTCGATGCGCCAGACCGCCAACCGTATCGACGACGAACGGGCGATGGCCGCCGCTTCGGCCGCGATCGGCGCGCTCCAGCGTCGTCTCTCGCTCACTGCTCAGGACAATGCGGTCTGGGATGAGGCCTATAACGCCGCGCTCGGCAGCGAGGCAGGCGTATGGATTCGCGACAACTGGGGCGCTCCCAGCGCAGCCTATCCTCTTTACGACGGGGTCGTGGTTCTCGCGACGGACCTTTCCCTGATCGCCAGTTACATCAAGGGATCCGAATTCACCCCCTCCGGTGCGGCCGGTCGGATGATCGCGCAACAGGCGGCGCGGGCCCAGGCCAGCGACAGGCCGGTGGCGAGCCTCCTGCGGATCGGTGACATGGTCGTTGCCTTCGCCGCCATGACCATGAAGCCGTTTTCGGTCGAGCCGACCAACGAAGAGATGCCGGTTCTGATCCTGATGAAGGCGATCGACGAGAACGTCCTCGAACTGATCAGTCGCGACTACCAGATCGTCTCGCTCGGTATCGGCGGCACCAGAATGCCCGACATGCTCAATCTCGAGCTGAAGGATCCGAACGGCGAACGGATCGGTTACCTTTCCTGGCCCAGCCGGAAGCCGGGAGACAAGGTGTTCGAGCATAACCGCCCGCGTCTCCTTGTCGCGGGTGCGACACTGGTCGTGTTCCTGCTTCTGGTGCTTGCGGCGGGTGCCGTGGAAACCACGCGCCTGCGCCGTATCGCGGCCGCTGCCGAACTTGAGGCAAAGCGGGACCCGCTGAGCGGAGCGCTGAACCGTGGCGGGTTTCTTGAAACCCTGGACACACTCGCAAAAGAGGTTTCGCCGGAGAGCCCGCTCACGCTGCACATGCTGGATCTCGACGGCTTCAAGAAGGTCAACGACACCTATGGGCACGCCGTCGGCGACCTGCTCATTTCCGCCGTCGCGGTGCGTCTCGCCGGCTTTGCGGACCAGTTTACGGCAATCGGCCGGCTTGGCGGCGACGAGTTCGCCCTGGCGCAAGTGCAGGCCCAGCCGCCACAGATTCTGGCGCAGCAGGTGATCGACGCGCTGTCCATTCCCTTTATCGTCGGAGAGCGCGAGTTTCATGTCAGCGCCAGTATCGGCCATGCCACAAGCCTTGATGGTGGCGATCCGGCTGAGCTGATGCGACGGGCCGACGTGGCTATGTATGCCGCGAAGGCTGCCGGAAAGTGCCATGCCTTGCAGTATGTGTCGGGCATGGAGGACCTGAGGCGGCCGGCGGACGTGCGAAGCTGACGCGCCACGCTCGATCGCCTGTTAATCTCCTCGTCATGGAAGCAGGGCAGCTTGCCTTCTCGCGGTCTCGGAGGCCGCGACCGTAGAGGAGTGACAAAACATGGCCGCGCGCGCGGTATCCCATCCCGAGTTTCACAGCGTCGAACGGATCGGCTGGCTTCGCGCCGCCGTTCTGGGCGCCAATGACGGGCTTCTCTCGACCGCCAGCCTCGTCGCCGGCGTCGCCGCAGCCCAGGCCACGACCTCCGACGTCCTGATCGCGGGTTTCGCCGGACTTCTGGCCGGAGCCATGTCGATGGCCACGGGGGAGTTCGTTTCCGTCTCCTCGCAGGCCGATACGGAAAAGGCGGACCTGGCGCTGGAGCGGCGCGAGCTGGAAGAGGATCCCGAAGGCGAACTGGAGGAGCTCACCGGCTTCTACGAGGCGCGCGGTGTGTCGCGGCAGACGGCCGAAGCCGTGGCGCGCGAACTGACAGCGGCTGATGCGCTTGGCGCTCATGCGCGCGAGGAACTGGGCATCACGGACATTACCACCGCGCGGCCGCTGCAGGCGGCGCTGACGTCCGCGGTCACCTTCGCGGTGGGAGCGGCCTCGCCGCTGATTGTGGTGCTGGCAAGCCCGACCGCCATGCTGCTGCCTGCGATCGTCGTCTCGACGCTCTTTTTTCTCGCGATCCTGGGAGCCCTTGGTGCCCGGGCGGGTGGTGCCAATGCGGCAAGGGGGGCTTTGCGGGTCACGGTGTGGGGCGCACTGGCGCTTGCCGTCACCTCCGCCGCCGGCGCACTTTTCGGGGCGGCCGTCTAGGATGTGGCCCCATCGCGAAGACGGGCAAGGAGAGCGGGCAGGCCTGAGAGATCTGCGAGCCGGTGGAACCTCTCGTGCCCGTCCGGCTCCTCCGCCCGTTCCAGTTCCCAAGTGATCTCGTAGGGGACATGCACGGCGTGGCTCCCCGCCTGAAGCGCGGGAAGAATGTCGGACTTCAGGGAGTTGCCGACCATCGCCGCGCGCGCCGCGCCATCGCCATGGCGCGCGAACAGCGTTTCGTAGGTTCCGCTCGTCTTCTCGTGAACGATCTCGATGGCGTCGAAGCGCTCCGCCAGGCCCGATTCCGCGATCTTGCGCTCCTGGTCGAAGAAGTCGCCTTTGGTGATGAGCACCAGCCGGAAGTCACCCGACAGCGCCTCGAGCGTCTCGTTCACGTGGGGCAGCGCATCCACCGGATGGGACAGCATCTCGCGCCCGGCCTCGAGGATGGCGCCCAGAACGCTGGACGGGGCGCGACCGTCGCTCACCTCGACCGCCGTTTCGATCATCGAGAGAATGAAGCCCTTGATGCCGTAGCCATAGAGCGCGAGGTTGCGCCGCTCCGCGTCGAGCAGGCGTTCCACCAGATTGTCCTTCTCGCACCAGTCGGCGAGCAGTTCGGCGAAGCGCGCCTCGGTCAGGCGGAAGAAGTGCTCATTGTGCCAGAGCGTGTCGTCAGCGTCGAAGCCGATGGTGGTGAGGCTGGTGCTCACGTTCCCTCCAGCTCCGCCGAGAGTTCCAGCCAGAGCTCTTCCGTGCGAACCAGCTTCTTTTCAAGGTGGGCACGCTCGCGCACGTATTTCGCCGCGCGCTCGGGTTCACGCGTGAAGAGGTCGGGATCGGAAAGCACCTCGTCCACGCGCTCCATCTTCTGCGTGATGCGGGACATCTCGGCCTCGGCGTCCTTGATCTCCTTGCGCAGCGGAGCAAGGCGGGCACGCTTTTCCGCCGCCTCGCGCCGCTTCTCCTGCGCGGTGCGGGTGTCCTCGGGTTCCGCCGGCTCCTCACCCTGAGCTTCCGTCGCGCCGTGCTCGGTCTTCTCGCCGCGCTCGCGTTTCAGGATGAGCTTGCGATAGTCCTCCATGTCGCCGTCGAAGGCGCGCACCCCGCCGTCGGCGACCAGCCACAGGCGATCGGCGCAGGCCTCGACCAGATGCCGGTCGTGCGAGATGAGGATCACGGCACCCTCGAAGGCATTGACCGCCTGCATAAGGGCTTCCCGGCTGTCGATGTCGAGGTGGTTGGTCGGCTCGTCGAGGATGAGAAGATGAGGACCGTCGAAGGTGGCAAGGCCCAGAAGAAGGCGCGCCTTCTCGCCACCCGAGAGATCCTGCGCGGCGGTGTCCATGCGACTGGTCGACAGGCCGAAGCGGGCGACCCGGGCACGCACCTTTGCTTCCGGCGCCTCGGGCATGAGCTTGCGCACATGGGCAACCGGACTGTCGGCGGGAACCAGGTCGTCGAGCTGATGCTGGGCGAAGAAGGCGACCTTGAGCTTGGGCGCGCGGGTAATGCCGCCGGAGGAGGGGGCAAGGCGGCCCGCGATCAGCTTGGCGAAGGTGGACTTGCCGTTGCCGTTCGCGCCCAGAAGCGCGATGCGGTCGTCGTTGTCGATGTTGAGCGCAAGGCGCGACAGCACCGTGCGCTCACCGTATCCCACGGACACATCGTCGAGGCGGATGATCGGCGGGGCCAGCCTGCCCTCCGGTTCGGGGAAGGAGATCGGCGGGCTCTCGCTGTCGACCACTGCCGAAATCGGCTCCATCCTTTCCAGCATCTTGAGGCGGGACTGGGCCTGGCGGGCTTTCGTCGCCTTGGCGCGGAAGCGGTCCACGAACGCCTGCATGTGCTTGCGCTGGGCGTCCTGCTTCTCGCGCGCCTTTTCCTGAAGCTGCATGGCCTCGCGGCGCTGGCGGTCGAAGCTGTCGAAGCCGCCGCGATAGAAGGTGAGCTTGAGCTGGTCGAGGTGAACGATGCTGTCCACCGCCTTGTTGAGCAGGTCGCGGTCGTGGCTGATCAGCAGGACCTGATGCGGGTAGCGCGCGACGTAGTTCTCAAGCCACAGCGTGCCCTCGAGGTCGAGGTAGTTGGTCGGCTCGTCGAGAAGCAGCAGGTCGGGCTCGGAAAACAGCACCGCGGCAAGCGCGACACGCATCCTCCAGCCACCGGAAAAGGCGGAGCAGGGGCGTGCCTGCGCAGCCGTGTCGAAGCCGAGGCCGGCGAGAATGCGCGCGGCGCGCGCTTCCGCCGAATGGGCGTCGATGTCGGCAAGGCGGGTGTGGATCTCGGCGATGCGGGTCGGGTCGCTCGCGGTTTCGGCTTCCGCCATCAGCCGGGCGCGCTCGGTGTCGGCGGCCAGGACCACCTCAAGGAGCGTTTCCTCGGTCCCCGGCGCTTCCTGCGCGACCTGGCCGATGCGCAGGTTCTTCGGCAGGCGGATCTCGCCGCTCTCCGGCGCGCTTTCGCCCGTGATGAGGCGGAACAGCGTCGACTTGCCGGTGCCGTTGCGGCCGACGAATCCGGTCTTGGCGCCGGCGGGAAGAGTGACGCTGGCGCGGTCGAGCAGCGTGCGCCCGGCAATTCGGTAGGTAAGGTCTGTGATCTGCAACATGGCGGGATCAATGGCGGGAAAGCGTGTCGCGCGCAAGGGCACCACGGCAACGGTCCGCGGAGATTTTTCGCACCTGCCCTGAAGCGGTTCGCGGCAATTGCGGTGCGAGGCGGGACAAGCCTAGGATGCAGGTCTCGCACACACAAGCCGGAGGGGAAAACCATGTGCGTTCCAGGATGTCAGGAAACCGTCGCGCGCCGGCTCAGCCGTCGCGGCCTGCTCAAGGGGCTTGCCGGGGTCACGGCGGGCACGGCCGCCTTCACGGCCTTTCCGCCGCCGCGTGCGGCCCGCGCCGCGCCTGCCTCGTTCGACCGGGCGGTCGATCTCACCCATGCGCTCATGGAGGATTTTCCGACCTTCTTCGGCAAGCCGCAGCTCGAGATGGAGCGCACCGCGGAGTTTTCCAAGGACGGCTTCAACATGTTCACATGGCATCTGGCCGAGCACACGGGAACCCACCTCGACGCGCCGCTGCATTTCTCCGCCGACGGAGCGAGCGCGGACGAACTGGCTCTGGACCAACTGGTGGTTCCGCTCGTTGTCGTGGATGTGAAGCAGCAGGCCGCGGATGACGCGGACTATCAGGTGTCGGTGGAGGACCTGAAGGCCTTCGAGGCGGCGAACGGAGCACTGCCCGAAGGTGGCTGTGTCGCCATGAACTCGGGCTGGGGCGCGTATGTTGCCGAGAAGAAATTCCGAAACGCGGATGCGGACGGTGCGATGCACTTTCCCGGATTTTCGAAGGAGGCCTGTCTCTACATGATGGAAAAGGGCGTGGTCGGCATTGCGGTCGACACGCTGTCGCTCGATCCCGGCGCCTCGAAAGGTTTCGATGTGCACTACACCTGGCTACCGTCGGGCCGCTGGGGCATCGAGTGCCTGGCCAATCTGGACGAGGTGCCGGCAACAGGCGCGACGATCGTGGTCGGCGCGCCGAAGATCAGGGGCGCGACCGGCGGCCCGAGCCGGGTTCTGGCGCTGGTGTGAAGGGGAGTGGGAGCGGCCGGTGTCCGTGCCGGCCGCTTCTGTATCGGATGGCCGTCAGAGCTGCGGCTTGGTGAGCATCAGCCAGACAATCGCGAGAACCGCGCCGAAGGCCGGGAAACCGCAGACGAACCACATCCTGTAGAGCCTGTGATAAGCCTCGGGCAGCGGTTGGTTCCCGTCCCGGGCGGCGGCCGCAAGCTGGCGCAAGCGGATCTGGATCCACACGACCGGGAGCCAGAACATTCCGACGAACACATAGAGCGCCAGTGACAGGGCAATCCAGCCCTCGCCGAGCGACCAGCCCACTTCGCGCGCGAGCAGATAGCCCGTCACGGGCTGCGCGATGGCGGCGGTCGCGGTGAAGAGCGTGTCGGCGAGCACGACGATCCCGGCCACATGGGCGATCAGCGCCGGATCCCGGCTTCGGTTCGAGATCACCATGAAGAAGGCGATTCCCGCCCCGGTGCCGAGCAGGACCGTCGCGCCGATCACATGCAGGAAAAGCAGCAGGAAATAGGTCATCGGTCGTCGGCGAGGCTGAGAGTGACGAGGGCGAGGCCGGCTGCGGGCAGCACCTTGACCAGCGGGCCGAGCGGATCCGCCCAGAGGTCGGGCGCAAAGAGGGTGCCTCCGGCGAGATAGGCCAGCGACACGGCGATCATGCCCAGACACGCCGCGCGGACACCGGGCCGCCACAGAACGGCGAGACCGAGGACAATGTCGGCAATGCCGCCGGCGATCACCGCCGCCCGGGCGAGGGCGGTGTCCATGCCCCTGTCCGTGAGGATGTCCCGTGCGGTTTCCAGTTGCAGGAAGCCGATCACGCCGGATGCGGTCCAGAACAGCGACAAGAGCACGATCATCAGCGGGAACAGGAGGAAGAGACGAGCGTACCAGCGTTCCTGTACGGTTGCGGGCAACGCCTTGAATGTTGCCTCAAGCGGACGGCAGGCATTGCCGCCCGCGCTCGTCCAGGCCGACGGGTCGCCGCCGATGCCGTCTTCCAGTGCCCGGACCGCGTTGCTTCGAAGCGGAGACCGCCAGCCAAGCCGGCCGGCGAGATCCGCGACATCGCAGCACAGGCGCAGGAGAGGCGCGGGCACCGGCATCTCGATAGGTGCGGGCGGATGACCCAGCCAGCGCCGTGTCATCTTCAACGTGTCAAGAAAGCTGCGTGATCGGGCCTCGGTGATGTCGGCGACCGTTTTGGCAGGAATGTCTCTCTTGGCGGCTTTCACGACGGCGGCGGTGAGATCGTCCACGAAGACGGTCTGAACCGGTGCGTCGGCCAACACGCGCGGCAGCACGAAGGGCAGGCTCGCGGCCGCCCTGAGCAGGGCGGTTCCACCATAGGCGGCCGGGGCGATCACCAGGGTCGGACGCAGGATCACCCAGTCGATCGGGGAGGCGCGGACAATGGCGTCGCCTCGGGCCTTGGTGCGGAAAAAGTCGGTTGGGGCATCGTCGCGCACGCCGGCGGCGGAGATCTGTACGAGGCGTGGATGCGAGGGGGACCGCTCCATGGCGTCCACGAGTGTCGCGACCGCCCGTTCGTGTATCGCGACGAGATCGTCACGCCCACCGTCCTGCAGCGCGCCGGCCGCATTGACGACGACCTCGGCGTCGCGAAGCACCTCTAGCCACGCCTGGCCGTCGAGGCGTGTGATGTCGGCGATGATCCAGTCAGCGTCCGGCGCGAGGCGGCTGGCGGCTGCATGTGAACGGCCGACACCGGTGACCGAAAAGCCCGCAGCCTCAAGCGCGCGCATGCAGGCGGAACCGATAAGCCCGTACCCGCCGAGAACGACGGCCTTTGCCAAGGGTGATCTCCCGCCCGGATGCAATTGGCCTCTCATAGCCGCCGTGCGGGGCGGTGGAAAGGGCGCCCGACAAAAAAGCCCCCGGCGAGAGATCGCCGGGGGCTTCGTGTCTTTCTCCGGAGGCCGGACCGCGAGGGGCCCGGCGACCTGGCATCAGACGGAGTAGTACAGGTCGTACTCGACCGGATGCGGCGTCATCTCGTACCGCATGTTCTCTTCCATCTTCAGCTCGATGTAGGCGTCGATCTGGTCATCGTCCATGACGCCGCCGGCCTTCAGGAAGTCACGGTCGGCATCAAGGCTCTCGAGCGCCTCACGCAGCGAAGCGGACACGGTCGGGATGTCCTTCAGCTCCTCCGGCGGCAGGTCGTAGAGGTTCTTGTCCATCGCGTCGCCGGGATGGATCTTGTTCTTGATGCCGTCGAGGCCGGCCATGAGCAGGGCCGCGAAGGCGAGGTACGGGTTCGCGGACGGATCCGGGAAACGAACCTCGACGCGCTTCGCCTTCGGCGAGGTCGAGAACGGAATGCGGCAGGACGCCGAGCGGTTGCGCGACGAATAGGCCAGCAGAACCGGAGCCTCATAGCCCGGGACCAGACGCTTGTAGGAGTTGGTCGACGGGTTGGTGAAGGCGTTGAGCGCCTTGGCGTGCTTCAGGATGCCGCCGATGTAGTACAGGCAGGTCTCGGAAAGATCCGCGTACTGGTTGCCGGCGAAGACCGGCTTGCCGTCCTTCCAGATCGACTGGTGAACGTGCATGCCCGTGCCGTTGTCGCCGAACACCGGCTTCGGCATGAACGTCGCGGTCTTGCCGTAGGCATGGGCGACCTGATGCACGACGTACTTGTAGATCTGCATCTTGTCGGCATTGCGGGTCAGCGTGTCGAACTTGATGCCGAGCTCGTGCTGGGCGGCAGCCACCTCGTGGTGGTGCTTCTCGACGGTGACGCCCATCTCGGTGAGGACCGTCAGCATCTCGGAGCGCATGTCCTGGGCGCTGTCGATCGGCGGCACCGGGAAGTAGCCGCCCTTGGTGCGCGGACGGTGGCCCATGTTGCCCATCTCGTACTCGGTGTCGAGATTGGTCGGCAGCTCGCCGCTGTCGATCTTGAAGCCGGTGTTGTAGGGCTCTGCCGAGAAGCGGACGTCGTCGAAGATGAAGAACTCCGCTTCCGGACCGACGAACACGGTGTCGCCGATGCCGAGCGACTTCATGTAGGCCTCGGCCTTCTTGGCGGTCGTGCGCGGGTCACGGCTGTAGGCCTCGCCGGAGATCGGGTCGATCACGTCGCAGAGGATGGAGATCGTCGACTGAGCGAAGAACGGATCCACGTGGGCCGTCTCGCAGTCGAGAACGAGCATCATGTCGGACTCGTTGATCGCCTTCCAGCCCGCGATCGAGGAGCCGTCGAACGCGACGCCCTCGGCGAACATGTCCTCGTCGACCAGACCGGCGTCCATGGTGACGTGCTGCATCTTGCCGCGCGGGTCGGTGAACCGCAGGTCGACGAACTTGATGTCCTTGTCCTTGATTTCCTTCAGGATCTCGCTGGGCGTCGTCATGTATTTCTTCCCTGTCTCACAAAGTTCGGTTGGTTGGGAATTGCCGGAGCGGCCGCCTCGGGCCGGCTCCGGGGATCTGCGGTCGTCAGATCGCGTCGTTTCCTGTCTCGCCGGTGCGGATGCGGACCGCTTCCTCGACGGTGGAAACGAAGATCTTGCCGTCACCGATGCGGCCCGTCTGGGCGGCGTTGCGGATGGCGTCCACGGCCTTCTCGACAAGCTCGTCGGGAAGAACGATCTCGACCTTCACCTTCGGCAGGAAGTCGACCACATATTCCGCGCCGCGATACAGCTCGGTGTGACCCTTCTGCCGGCCAAAGCCCTTCGCCTCGGTCACGGTGATGCCCTGCAGGCCGACGTCCTGAAGGGCTTCCTTGACCTCGTCGAGCTTGAACGGCTTGATAATCGCCTCGATCTTCTTCATCGCCTCCGCCACTTCGCGTCGTTCGGTTTCGAAATGCCGGCCGTTGCGGGCCTGCGATACCCGATGATTAGCATGTGCCGTGCCAACTCCGCTTGCCGAAAAATCAGCCTGCAAATCGGGCAATTCGGGAGGTGTAACACGATGCGCCACGCGGGGTTGCCAAAGATGAAGCCTATTTTATGGGCAATGTGAATAGAAAGTAATCACAAAAGCGGCGCCTCGGGTCGGGAATCGTGGTGAGGCGTGTTCACGAGATGCGGCGTTTGAGAGAGGTGCCTTCGAGGCGCAAATGGCGCATCCTCACGATGGAACGACGTTCATGCCCGTCTTTGCGGCGATGTGCCCACAAAGTGGCTACACGCTTGCGAGGAAAGCGCTGCCGGGCGAACGTGGCGAGATTGTATCGCCCGCGGTGCGGCGCAGCGAAGGGGGAGCGCGAGATGCGGATACTCAGCCTCGATCATCTGGTTCTGACCGTTGCCGATCCGGACAGGACGGTGGCCTTCTATCATGGGATCCTGGGCATGGAGGAGATCGTCTTCGGCGGCGGACGCCGTGCACTGTCCTTCGGTAGCCAGAAGATCAACCTGCACACGGCCGGCGCGGAGTTCCAGCCGGCGGCACGCAAGCCGACGCCGGGCTCCGGCGACCTCTGCTTTATTGTCGAAAGCCTCGAGGATGTCATCGACAGGCTTCGCGAAGCCGGTGTGGAGATCGAGGAAGGGCCGGTGACGCGCACGGGTGCGTGCTCGCCGTTGCGTTCGGTCTACATACGCGATCCCGACGGCAATCTCGTTGAGCTTTCCGAGCCGCAGGCCGTGGTCATTGCCGGTGCCGACGATCATGCGGGGGAGGCTGGCGCGTGAACGAGTTGCTCACGCCCTCGGAAATGGGCGAGGCCGACCGGCTGACGATTGCGGGCGGTGTCGCTGGCCTCACACTCATGGAGGCGGCGGGGCGTTCCGTCGCCGATGCTTGTTGTCGACTGGTTCGCCCCGGCGATCCGGTGCTTGTTCTCGCGGGTCCCGGCAACAATGGAGGCGACGGTTTCGTGGCCGCCCGGCTGCTGCGTCAGCGCGGCCATCCGGTCGAGGTGCTGCTGTTGGGCGACAGGGCTCGGCTGAAGGGCGATGCCGCCGGCGCCGCCGAGGCGATGGAGGCTGCCGGAATCGGTGCGCCCCCCCTGTCCGGGGAAGTGCTCGGCGCTGGACTGTCGCGGGCATCTCTCGTGGTTGATGCCTTGTTCGGCGCGGGACTGGACCGGGGGCTCGGCGGTGTTGCGGCGGAGGCGGTTCGCCAGGTCAACGAGAGCGGGCTGCCCGTCGTCGCGGTGGATCTGCCTTCCGGTGTCAGCGGCGCGAGCGGCCTGCCCCTGGCCAACGCGGAGGGCGAGGCCGTTGCGATCCGGGCCACCGACACGGTTACCTTCTTTCGTGCCAAGCCCGGACATTATCTGATGCCGGGCAGGTCTCACGCGGGCCGGCTGGAAATTGCCGACATCGGCATAAGGGGCGATGCCATCGACCGGATTCGCGAAGGCGATGCGACCGCGATCCGCCTCTGGCGCAACGGACCGGACCTGTGGCGGGATGCCTGGCGGGCACCGGGAGCGGAGACACATAAATATGCGCGCGGCCATGCGGTCGTTCTGTCCGGTCCCGCGCTTGCCACCGGCGCGGCCCGGCTTGCGGCGGCCTCCGCGCTCCGGGTCGGGGCGGGGCTCGTCACCGTGGCGAGCCCTCCGTCGGCGGCTCTTGTGAACGCCGCGCATCTGACGGCGGTGATGCTCCGTCCGGTCAGGGACGAAACCGCGTTCGACGACCTGCTTTCCGACGGTCGTGTCACTTCTCTCGTTCTTGGTCCCGGGGCCGGGGTGGGGGAGCGGACGGCGGCGTTCAGTCTTCGTGGTCTGTCCCGGTTGGGGCCGCGCGGCGGCACGGTCGTGCTCGATGCGGATGCGATCACGTCGTTTTCGCCGGACCCGCAGGTTTTGTTCGATGCAATTTCCGGGGCGGGCGCAAATGCCATCCTCACCCCGCACGCGGGCGAGTTCGCCCGGCTGTTTCCCGATCTTGGCGAGTCGGACGGCTCCAAGGTGGAGCGCGCCCGGGCGGCGGCGCGCCGGAGCGGTGCGGTGATCGTCCTGAAGGGGGCAGACACGGTGATTGCCGCGCCGGACGGGCGTGCCGCGATCAATGTCAACGCCTCCGCCTGGCTTGCGACGGCGGGCTCGGGCGATGTCCTGGCCGGAACGATCGCCGGACTGGGTGCGCAGGCGGTCGAGCCGTTCGCGGCAGCGGCGATGGGAGTGTGGCTTCACGGCGAGGCGGGAGCTGTCGCGGGCGTCGCGCTGACGGCGGAGGACCTGCCGGGTGCTCTGAAGCCGGCTATGGAGCGCCTGCTTGCCGCGCAGGTGGATGTGGCGGGAGAGGGCGCTTGAGACGCGGGCGGGAAACATGGCTCCACTTGCCGTGCCGGACGCATCGGCATTGCCTGTCGATGGGCCGGGCAAATCCCCGGATTTTTCTTTGACCCCACCAGACGGAATGGTATAGAGGCCGCGCCTTGGCTTTGGGGCACTTCCGCACGTCGCGGGCGTGGTGGAACTGGTAGACACGCCAGATTTAGGTTCTGGTGGCGCAAGCCGTGGGGGTTCAAGTCCCTCCGCCCGCACCACGCGAGAGCCTGCCCTGGCCCCCGCTTAATTGTCGCGGGCAGTTTCAAGCGGGCGCGCACCGGGGCCTTCGCTGCAAAGCGGGCATCACAATCACACGAGCTGTCGGAAAGACGTTCTCGATCTAGGACGAAGCACACGACCATGCAGGTAACCGAAACGCTGGCCGAGGGGCTGAAACGCGAACTGAAAGTCGTCATTCCGGCGTCTGAGCTTGCTAGCCGCCTTGATGCCTATCTTGAAGACCTCAAGGGCAAGGTGAACATCAAGGGATTCCGCCCGGGCAAGGTGCCGGCGGGGCATCTCAAGCGCCTCTACGGCCGCCAGGCGACAGCCGAGATCCTCAACGAGATGCTCACCGAGAGCACGCGCAAGGCCGTTGAGGAGCGCAACGAGAAGCCGGCGCTGCAGCCGGAGATCGATCTGCCCGAGGGCGAGGCGGAGCGCATCCTGAACGGTGAGGCCGATCTCGCCTTCACCATGAGCTACGACCTCCTGCCCGAGTTCGAGGTCATCGACTTCAAGACGGTCGAGATCGAGCGCCCGGTCGTCGAGATCGACGAGGCGGAAGTCGACGAGCAGATCCAGCAGATCGCCGAGAACAACAAGCCGTTCGAGACCAAGGACGGCAAGGCCGTCGAGGGCGACCGCGTTCTCATGAGCTATCTCGGCAAGCTCGACGGCGAGCCCTTCGAGGGCGGCGCCGACGAGAACGGCCAGCTTGTCATCGGCTCGAAGACCTTCATTCCGGGCTTCGAGGAGCAGCTTGTCGGTCTCAAGGCCGGTGACGAGAAGGTGATCGAGGTTTCCTTCCCCGAGGACTACCCGGCCAAGCATCTTGCCGGCAAGCCGGTCACCTTCGACATCGTCGTCAAGGAAATCCAGGCTCCGGGCGAGGTGAAGATCGACGACGAGTTCGCCAAGGGCCTCGGTCTCGAGGGCCTCGACAAGCTCAAGGAGATCGTGCGCGGCCAGATCGAGAGCCGTTTCGGCTCCATGACCCGCCAGAAGGTCAAGCGCCAGCTTCTCGACAAGCTGGACGAGGTCTACCAGTTCGACCTGCCCGAGCGTCTTGTCGATTCCGAGTTCGAGGGCGTGTGGCGCCAGGTCGAGCAGGATCTCGCCAACGCGGGCAAGACCTTCGAGGACGAGGAGACCACCGAGGACGAGGCGAAGGCGGAATACCGCAAGATTGCCGAGCGTCGCGTGCGTCTTGGTCTGGTGCTTTCCGAGGTCGGCGAGCAGAACCAGATCAAGGTGAGCGACGACGAGGTGCAGAAGGCGCTTTATGAGCGCATCCGCCAGTTCCCGGGGCAGGAAAAGGAAGTCTTCGACTTCTACCGCAACAACCCGCAGGCACTGGCCAGCCTTCAGGCTCCGGTCTACGAGGAGAAGGTCGTCGACTACATCCTCGAGCTCGCCAACGTGACCGACAAGACGGTCTCCAAGGAAGAGCTGATGGCCGAGGATGAGGCCGACGAGGCCTCGGTCTGACAAGCACGGGACGGGGGCGGCAGGTTCGCCCCCTGATCGTCTTCCGGGGCCCTTGCGCAATGCAACGGGGGATCCCGGTGGCATAATTGGGCTTTAACCCTTGCCTGAGCCCGTCAGGTGCCTATCTTTCGAAAAGAGGCGACATCCCTTATGAATGGGTGTCGCTTTTTTCGACTCAAGAAGACCAGACAGAGACCGTCCGGTCCCGATCGAAAGCATGTCCGGTGCAGTGACGCCGGTCCCGACGGTCGGGGGACGAACCTCCAAAGCATGGACGAGGCATGAAGGATCCAGTCGATTTCGCCGTCAACTCCCTCGTTCCGATGGTCGTCGAGCAGACGAACCGGGGAGAACGTGCCTATGACATTTATTCCCGGCTTCTGAAGGAACGCATCATCTTCCTGACGGGCCCGATCGAGGATCATCTCGCGACGCTCGTCTGCGCGCAGTTGCTCTATCTCGAGGCCGAGAACCCGACCAAGGAGATCTCGATCTACATCAACTCGCCCGGCGGTCTGGTGACCTCGGGCCTGGCGATCTATGACACGATGCAGTTCATTCGCCCGGAAGTGGCGACGCTGTGCATCGGTCAGGCCGCGTCCATGGGGTCGCTGCTTCTCGCCGCCGGTGCCAAGGGCTCGCGTTTCGCGCTGCCGAATGCCCGCGTCATGGTGCATCAGCCCTCGGGCGGCTTCCGTGGCCAGGCGGCGGACATCATGCTGCACGCCCAGGAGATCCTGAAGCTGAAGAAGCGGCTGAACGATATCTACGTGAAGCACACGGGCCAGACGCTCGACCAGGTCGAAGCGGCTCTGGAGCGCGACAATTTCATGACCGCCGATACGGCTCGCGATTTCGGCCTGATCGACGAAGTGATCGCCGACCGCAACTCGCTTGCGGGTGCTTCGGGCGGCAAGTGACGACAGCGCCGCGCCGGCCCCGGCCGGCGTTTGCGCCCGTCATGACAAGACACTGCCTTGCCTCTGCCTTAAACCTATATTGATTTTTGCGGTGGAAGCATGGTGACATTTCCGGATCAGCCTCGGGCGAGTTGCTCGCCCGGCACCCGGACGCAAGGGAGACGCAACGGCGTTTTCCTTGAAAAGACAGACCGGAAGGCTCTTGAACTTCCGAACCACGCGGGGTTTTCCTGATGACCAAGGCCAGCGGCGGCGATTCGAAAAATACGCTGTACTGCTCTTTCTGCGGCAAAAGCCAGCACGAAGTGCGGAAGTTGATCGCCGGCCCGACCGTGTTTATCTGCGATGAATGCGTCGAGCTGTGCATGGACATTATCCGCGAGGAGAACAAGTCCTCGCTGGTGAAGTCGCGGGACGGCATCCCGACGCCGCAGGAGATCCGTGCGGTCCTCGACGACTATGTGATCGGCCAGGGCAGTGCCAAGAAGGTGCTCTCCGTGGCGGTGCACAATCACTACAAGCGGCTGAACCACGCGTCGAAGAGCAACGACGTCGAGTTGGCGAAGTCGAACATCCTCCTCGTCGGTCCGACGGGTTGCGGCAAGACGCTTCTCGCCCAGACCCTGGCGCGTATTCTCGATGTGCCCTTCACCATGGCCGACGCGACCACGCTGACGGAAGCCGGCTATGTGGGCGAGGACGTCGAGAACATCATCCTCAAGCTGCTGCAGTCGGCCGACTACAACGTCGAGCGCGCGCAGCGCGGCATCGTCTACATCGATGAGGTCGACAAGATCAGCCGCAAGGCCGACAACCCGTCGATCACGCGCGACGTCTCGGGCGAAGGTGTGCAGCAGGCGCTTCTGAAGATCATGGAAGGCACGGTTGCCAGCGTGCCCCCGCAGGGTGGCCGCAAGCATCCCCAGCAGGAGTTCCTGCAGGTGGACACGACCAACATCCTGTTCATCTGTGGCGGTGCCTTCGCCGGCCTGGAGAAGATCATCTCCGAGCGTGGCCGCAAGACGTCCATCGGCTTCAAGGCGAATGTCGAGGCTCCCGAGGATCGCGCCACCGGCGAGCTGTTCGAGGAGCTGGAGCCGGAGGATCTGCTGAAGTTCGGCCTGATCCCCGAGTTCGTCGGCCGTCTGCCTGTGATCGCCACGCTTGGCGATCTCGATGAGGAAGCTCTCGTGGAGATCCTCACCGCTCCGAAGAACGCACTGGTCAAGCAGTACCAGCGCCTGTTCGAGATGGAGACGGTCGAGCTCACCTTCCACGAGGAGGCGCTCAAGGCGATCGCGCGGAAGGCCATCGAGCGCAAGACCGGCGCGCGTGGCCTGCGCTCCATCCTGGAGTCGATCCTGCTCGACACCATGTACGAGCTGCCGGGCCTGAAGGGCGTCAAGGAAGTGGTCATCTCCGCAGAGGTGGTGACCGGCGAGGCGCGCCCGCTCTACATCTACGAGGACCGTGGCGAGGAGACCTCCGCGACCTCGGCCTGATATTCCGGACGCCCGCCCGGGCGCCAGGAACACGTTTTCCGGCTCCGCACGCATATTCGCGCGCGGAGCCGGTTTCGTTTCGGGCCCTTCCTTCACAGGGAAGCCGCGAAAATTGGTGGTTGCTTCGCCGGCAAGGAAACAAGGCGGCGAAATCCCCGGTTTTCGTTCCATTCGCTAACCCTGCGGGTGGATTTTCACGCGAATCGCGGCGATTGGGCGTAGTCTCTGGAAACGACGGGCCGTGGGTTCGTCTGCGCGTCTTGACACCGTGCGGACAGGACTCCACCTATTGGAACAACAGGCAAGCGGGGCGACGGTCGCCGTGCCCAGGAAACGGGGCGTCGAACGTCGGCCTGACGCTAGGTGCAACAGCCGCAGGCGCGGCACATTGCGCTTTCCGTCACCGCTGCCACCAATGCGCCCGTCCGTGTCTGCCACTTCCACCGGGGCGGCGGGTTCGCAAGGAAAGGACAGCCCATGACTGATTTCGACGCGCGGCCCAAGGGCGAGGGTACGCTCTACCCCGTGTTGCCCTTGCGCGACATCGTCGTCTTCCCGCACATGATCGTGCCGCTCTTTGTCGGCCGCGAGAAGTCGATCCGCGCGCTTGAGGAGGTGCTCAGCGCCGACAAGCAGATCCTGCTCGCGACGCAGAAGAACGCCTCCGACGACGAGCCTTCGACGGACGACATCTACGAGGTCGGCACGCTCGCGACCGTGCTGCAGCTCCTCAAGCTCCCCGACAACACCGTGAAGGTGCTGGTCGAGGGCGGCGGACGTGCGCGCATTTCCCGCTTCACCGACCGTTCCGACCTGTTCGAGGCCGAAGCCGAGATGCTTCCCGAGGAAGAGGGCGACGCGGTCGAGATCGAGGCGCTCTCGCGCTCCGTGGTTTCCGAGTTCGAGAACTACGTGAAACTCAACAAGAAGGTCTCTCCGGAGGTCCTCGGCGCGATCGGACAGATCGACGATCACTCCAAGCTCGCGGACACGATCGCCTCGCATCTGGCGGTCAAGATCCCCGAGAAGCAGGACATCCTGGCGATCACCTCGGTGGCCGGGCGGCTTGAGCGTGTGCTCGGCCTGATGGAGAGCGAAATCTCCGTGCTGCAGGTGGAAAAGCGAATCCGCTCCCGCGTCAAGCGGCAGATGGAGAAGACCCAGCGCGAGTACTATCTCAACGAGCAGATGAAGGCGATCCAGAAGGAGCTTGGCGACGGCGAGGAAGGCCGCGACGAGCTCGCGGAGCTCGAGGAGCGGATCACCAAGACCAAGCTCTCCAAGGAAGCGCGCGAGAAGGCCAATGCCGAGCTCAGGAAGCTCAAGCAGATGAGCCCGATGTCGGCCGAGGCTACGGTCGTGCGCAACTATCTGGACTGGCTGCTCGGCATCCCGTGGGGCAAGAAGGGCAAGGTCAAGCACGACCTCAAGCACGCCCAGGAAGTGCTCGACTTCGACCACTACGGGCTGGAGAAGGTCAAGGAGCGCATCGTCGAGTATCTCGCGGTGCAGAGCCGGGCCAACAAGCTGAAGGGGCCGATCCTGTGCCTCGTCGGCCCTCCCGGTGTCGGCAAGACCTCGCTCGGCAAGTCCATCGCCAAGGCGACGGGGCGTGAGTTCGTGCGCATGTCGCTTGGCGGCGTTCGCGACGAGGCCGAGATCCGCGGTCACCGCCGCACCTACATCGGTTCGATGCCCGGCAAGGTCATCCAGTCGATGAAGAAGGCGAAGAAGTCCAACCCGCTCTTCCTGCTCGACGAGATCGACAAGATGGGCATGGACTTCCGTGGCGACCCGTCCTCGGCCCTGCTCGAGGTGCTGGATCCGGAGCAGAACGGCTCGTTCATGGATCACTACCTGGAGATCGAATACGATCTTTCGGACGTGATGTTCGTGACCACGGCCAACACGCTCAATATCCCCGCGCCGCTGATGGACCGGATGGAGATCATCCGCATCGCCGGCTACACGGAGGACGAGAAGGTCGAGATCGCGCGTCGGCACCTGCTGCCGAAGGCGGAGAAGGACCACGGCCTGCGTGAGGGCGAGTTCGAGGTCGACGATGCGGCGCTTCGCATGGTCATCCGCCGCTACACCCGCGAGGCGGGCGTGCGTAATCTCGAGCGCGAGCTCGCGACCCTTGCGCGCAAGGCGGTCAAGGAAATCCTGATGAGCGAGAAGCCGGCCATCAAGGTCGACGAGGCGGTCGTCGAGGAGTTCCTGGGGGTTCCGCGCTATCGCTACGGCGAAGCGGAGCTGGAAGACCAGGTTGGCGTGGTCACCGGTCTTGCCTGGACCGAGGTGGGCGGCGAACTGCTCACCATCGAGGGTGTCATGATGCCCGGCAAGGGCAAGATGACGGTCACGGGCAACCTGCGTGACGTGATGAAGGAGTCGATCTCCGCGGCCGCGTCCTACGTGCGCTCGCGGGCCGTCGACTTCGGCATCGAGCCGCCACTGTTCGAGAAGCGCGACATTCACGTCCACGTTCCCGAGGGCGCGACGCCCAAGGACGGTCCGTCGGCGGGTATCGCGATGGCGACCGCGGTGATCTCGGTCATGACCGGCATTCCGGTGCGCAGGGATGTGGCGATGACGGGTGAGATCACCCTGCGTGGCCGGGTCCTGCCCATTGGCGGCCTGAAGGAGAAGCTCCTTGCCGCGCTTCGCGGTGGCATCAAGACCGTGATGATCCCCGAGGACAACGCCAAGGACCTCGCCGAGATCCCGGACAACGTCAAGAACGGCCTCGAGATCATCCCGGTTTCGCGGATGGAGGACGTGCTCAAGACGGCGCTCACGGGCAAGGTGGAGCCGATCGAATGGGATGAAGCCGCTGCGGAAGCCGCCGCAAAGGCGGTGGTCGCGGGTGGTGAGGAAGCCAAGCCGGTCGCGCACTGATCCAACGGTTTTGCACAAGAAAGGGGCCCTTGCGGCAGCAAGGGCCCCTTTGTCGTTCGAAAACCGCAAGAAATCGCGGATTTCTGCGCTTTTCGGCTTGCCTTGGGGGCGAAATCGCATGAGTGTCCGTCCCCGAAGCCTGTCACGAATCGTCGGGCTTGCTGTTTCCAGGAAAGGGACTGCCATGAACAAAAACGATCTGATCGCCGCTGTCGCGGAGAAGACCGGTCTCACCAAGGCGCAGGCCGGCGAGGCGGTTGATGCGACCCTCGACGCGATCACGGGCACGCTCAAGGGCGGCGGTGAAGTCCGCATCATCGGCTTCGGCAACTTCTCGGTCTCCGAGCGCGCTGCCTCCGAGGGCCGCAACCCGCGCACCGGTGACACGATCCAGATTCCGGCGTCCAAGACGCCGAAGTTCAAGGCCGGCAAGGGCCTGAAGGACGCGGTGAACAGCTGATAGGCGTTCCCCTCCTGAACTTTGCAAACGGTCCTGTCGGTCTTCCGGCAGGGCCGTTTCTTTTTGGCGCGGCTGTGCGAAAGCCGTGCGGGGCAGGGCGGAAACACCTTGCCAAGCGCTGGCTGTGCGCCTAGAAAACGGCCATTGCGAAGGGCGGTTAGCTCAGTTGGTAGAGCGCCTCGTTTACACCGAGGATGTCGGGAGTTCGAGTCTCTCACCGCCCACCACTCTTCTCCCCATCACATTGCTGTCGCCGGGCCCCGTTGGCTGGACCGGTTCGTTTCGGATCGGGAAATCGTCGAAGGGGCAGGTCCCCTGGAGGCCGGTGAGCAAGGTGCTCGCTGTGTGGGAACGAGCCTGCGCAGCCGGCGACCTGCGCGAGTTTCGCGGCAGGGCGCTACAGCGAGTCTTGTAGGTTTGTCGGCGAGGTTTTCGGCCCACGCAGTGGCCTGCTGCCGGCGCCGGTACCGGCGCTGGGGCGCAACAAGGGCGCCGCGTCAGCGTGGCGTCAGCGTCTTGGGGTGATAGCCCGGCATGTCGTCGGAACGGCTTTGAAGGAAGCTGAGCCAGGCGTCGAGCAGGCGTTCGCGCTCCTCGGCCGAGGCGTCGAAGCTTCCGTGGATCGCGATCCCGCGCAACATGCAAAGGTTCAGGTGGAGGAAGGTGAGAACCTTCGGGTCTTCCGCCTCGTTCTCCCGGCCGAGCAACTGCAGGGACAGGTAGTCACGCACCGAGCGCCAGTCCTCGAGCACCTTGCGCAATTCAGCGCCGAGTTCCTCGTCCATGCGCGCGGCCATCATCAGTTCGAGTGCCGCGACGTAGTTGGGCGAGGCGAAGACAACCCGCCACAGATGACGTGTGTAGGCCTCGAAGCTGATCGGCTGGCCTTCGGGCAGTGAGGCGACATGCTCGCGGCGCTCCCGCTCCCATTCCTCGACAAGATGCTCGAAGGCGGCCGCGAGTGCCGCGACGCGGGTGGGGAACTGGTGCGTGAGCGCCCCCCGCGAGACGCCCGCGCGCGCGCAGATCTCCTGGGTCGTGGTCTTCTCATAACCGACTTCCGCAAGTGCGCTCAGCGTGGCCTCGCACAGCTTCAGCCGCATTGCGGCCGATTTTTCCGCCTGTGTCCGTCGAGGTGGCCTGCTGCTGCCCGTCATATCGTGCTCCGGTGAGGGGCGGGCGCGGATCCCGGGATCCGCGTCCGTCCTCTGTTGTGTCAAAGGATCGTCTGGACACCGATGTCCTTGGAGGTCTTGGTCAGAACCTCCGGAGTGTCGGCAACCACGATCGTGTCATCCAGCCGGAATCCTCCCAGACCCCAGATATAGATGCCGGGTTCCGCCGAATACACTTCGTTCTTCATCAGAAGGCGGGCGTTGAAGGCGGTATCGGCCGGGTACTCGTGGCCGCGCATGCCCACGCCGTGGCCGGTGCGGTGCATGATGTTGTCGGCAAACCCGCGCGCCTCGATCACCTCGCGGGCGGCATTGTCGATGCCGCAGACGGTCAGGCCGGGACGCATCGCCTCGATGGCGGCAAGCTGTGCCTGAAGCGCCGCGTCATAGGCCGCTTCCTGGGTCTTCGAAGGACGTCCGCAGAAGATCGTGCGCTCGTTCTCGATGGTGCAGCCGTTGAGGCGCGGAATGATGATGTTCACCAGCCCGTCGCCTTCCTGGATGGTCGCCCCGGTCTGGGCGCCATTGCCATGCGGGGAGGCGGAATGATCGCCGCGAAGGGTGTAGATGCGCCATTCGCAGTTCTGCTCCGGGAAACGGCGCGCGGATTCCACCACGGCCTGCCGGTGCATCTCGATGTCCAGCTCCTGGATCAGGCGGCCGGGGCGAATGTTCTCGCGATAGCGGTCCTGCAACCAGTCGGAGATCGAGGCGGCCTCGCGCATCAGCGCGATCTCCTCGTCGGTCTTGACCAGTCGCAGGTCGCGCAGGTCCTGGGTCATGGGAACGGCCTTGCCGCCGCCCAGAGAGGTGATGATCGAGGCCATGTGCGCGGCCGCGCCGTCATGGCCGAAGGTGGCCCCGTGCAGTCCGCGCGCGCGCAGGCGGTCGGCCACATGGTCATGGAATTCGTTCCACAGGCGAACGCCCTCGCGCTGGTGCTCGTAGTAGAATTCCACGTCGGCGAGCCAGGCGCTGCCGCGCTCCCGGGCGAAACGGAAGTGGTGGGTCGAGAGCGAGTGCAGGACGGCGAACATCTCGCCCTCGGCGGGAACGACCACAGCCACGGGGCGCTCCCACACCTGAACGTCGACGATCCAGTTGGTGTAGAACTCGGAGTCCGCGCCAAACAGAACGACGGCGTCGAGACCCTTGCGGGCCATCACGGCGCGAAGGGCCGAAAGCCGGTGTTCGAAGACGTCGGTGGACAGGAAACCCATGTGGGGACCTTTCTTTCTCTTGTTGTTTGGGAGGAGGTCAGGCGGCTTTGCCGCGCGCGACACGCGTCACGAACAGCGTTGCCAGGACGGTGGTCGCCATGAGGATGAAGGCGAGCGCGGAGCCGAAGGGCCAGTTCGAGAGCACCGAGATCTGCTCGTAGAGGGCGGGGGCCATCATCTTGTAGCCGGGGCCGCCGAGCAGGTAGGGCGTCGCATAGGCGTTCATGCAGAGAATGAAGATCAGTGCGAAGCCGGCGGTCACCCCGGGCATGACGAGGGGGAGGAACACCAGTCGGAAGGCCTGGAGGCGTGTAGCGCCGAGATTGAGGGCGGCGTCCACGACCGAGAAGTCAACGTTCTCGATCACGCTCTGGAGGCTGAGCACCATGAAGGGCATGACGACCGACAGCGTGCCGATGACCACGGCCCAGTCGGTGTACATGATCTCGAGCGGGCTCTCGATGAGGCCGAGCTTCATCAGGGTCACGTTCAGGATGCCACGGGATCCGAACAGGGCGATCCAGCCGGCGGCACGCACGACGTTGCCCACCAGAAGCGGGAACACCACGAGGACGACCAGGAGGCTTTTGTATCGGCTCTTCGTGCGAGCCAGGAAATAGGCCAGCGGGAAGCCCAGAACGAGAGCGCCAAGGCTTGCGCCGAATGCCACCGCGAGTGTCGTGAGAATGACCTCGTGGTAGTAGGGTTCGGTAAAGAAGCGCGCGTAGTTCTCCAGCGTGAAGGTCTCGCGCATGAGCATGATGGGGTCGTAGGCGTTGAAGCTGTAGCGCAACAGCGTCAGCATCGGCGCGACGAGCGCCACGACCACCAGCAGCGTCGCGGGGAGAAGCAGCGCTGACGCCGATCCCCCCCGCTTCAGATCTGTTGCGGACAGAGCCATCTTGGATCAGGCCTTGAAGCTCTGGTTCCACCAGACGAGCGTCTCGCTCTGCTCCTTGGCGATGTAGTCCAGGTCCGGCAGGATGAAGTTCTCACGCTCCGCGTCGGTGAAACCGAGGTCCTCGCGCATCTTTTCCGGGATCGGCGCGTCGGAAACGGTCGGCAGGTATCCCATCGCCTCGGCGAACTTGAGCTGCAGCTTCGGGTCGAGCATGGCGTCGAGCGTGACCGCCGCGCCCTTCACGTTCGAGGCAAAGGACGTGCAGCCGGCCTCGAAGACCACCGGAAGGGCGCCCTCGCTCGGAGCGACCGCGACGAGGTCGAGCCCGGCCTTGCGCCACTGGAAAGCGCGCGCCTTCCACATGATCGTGGCCTTGATCTCCTTGGCGTTGAACGCGTTGGCGATCGCCTCGTTGGAGGAGTAGACGCGCACGCCGCCGGACTTCTTCTTGTACTCGTCATAGGCGGCCTTGGCGGCGGCGAAATCATTGCCGTTCTTGCCGAAGGTGGCTGCCGCGATAACCAGGTAGTAGTTGAAGAGAATGTCGGAGAAGCCGACCTTGCCCAGATACTCCTCGGTCCACAGGTCCTTGATGGACGTGGGCGGGGTATCGACCTGCGAGCGGTCGTAGATGATCGTCATCGCGCTGTAGATATGCGGGATCGAGTAGGGCTTGGCGAACTGCGGGAAGATCTTGTCCTGGCGGGTGAGGTCGAGCTCGTCGACCTGCTTCAGGGCGCCCGCGACGGACATCTGGTGCATGTCGGAGTTGGACAGGCAGGACACGTCCATTGCGCCGCCGCCAACGCGCAGGGCGGTGATCATCTTGGTCTTGCGCGAGGTCGCGTTGCCCGTGTCGATGACGAGATCGACGCCGCTTTCCTGGGTCTTGGGGTTGACCGCGGACTTGAGCAGCCGCTCGTAGTCTCCGCCCCAGGCACCGACGATGACGCGGCTCGACTGGGCGCGCAGAACGGAGGGTGCGGCAAGGGTCGCGCCGGCGGCTGCGGCGCCCATGAGCATGGAACGGCGGGACAGGGTGAAACGGGACATTGTCTTCTCCGATAGTTTTCTTGTGAACGAGGAAGGTGAAGGGGAGCGACGCGACCGGGTCAGGCCGCGTCGGACATGTCGTCGATCAGGAGCTGAGTGGCGTCGGTGCGCCAGCCAACGCGGATCGCGTCACCGGGAGCCAGATGCAGTCCGCTACCGGTCCGGTTCTGGTGATGGGCGACAACGCGCTCGCCACCAGGAAGTGCAAGGGTCGCCTCGGTAATGGCGCCGAGGTAGGTGACGGCCTCGACCGTGGCGTCCAGAACCGTTTCCGCGCCTTCCGTCTCGCCGCCGAGCAGGAGATTTTCCGGTCGCACGGCGAGAACGCGCGGACCGTCGGTGGAGGCGCTCGGCAGGGTAATGCCGCCGTCGGTCCTGAAACCGCCTTCGACGGGCGTTCCGGTCAGCACGTTGGAGTGGCCGAGGAAGTCGGCGACGAACCGTGTCGCGGGCTCCTGGTAAAGGTGTTCCGCCGAACCTTCCTGCACCACGCGGCCCGCCCGCATGATGACCAGCCGGTCGGCCATCATCAGCGCTTCCTTCTGGTCGTGGGTGACGAAGACCGTGGTCAGGCCGAGCTTCTGCTGCAGGGCGCGAAGCTGCATTCCAACGCTCATGCGCAGCTTGGCGTCGAGGTTCGACAGCGGCTCGTCGAGGAGGAAGACGTCCGGGTTGACGACGAGGGCGCGGGCCACGGCAACACGCTGCTGCTGGCCGCCGGAAAGGGCACGCGGGCGTCGTTCGGCATATTCCGTCAGGGACACCAGATCGAGGGCGTGAGCGACGCGGGACTCGATCTCCGGCTTGGGAACCTTGCGCATGGCGAGCCCGAACGCGACGTTCTCGGCCACGCTCATATGCGGGAAGAGCGCGTAGTTCTGGAACACCATGCCGGTGTTGCGCTTGTTGGGGGCCAGCTTGCTGACGTCCCGGCCATCGATCTCGATCGCGCCGGAGGAAATCGGCACGAACCCGGCGATCGAGCGCAGAAGCGTCGTCTTTCCGCAGCCGGAGGGGCCCAGCAGCGCGACCAGCTCCGCCGCTTCTGCCTTGAGGTTGATGGTGTCCACCGCGCGGTGGTCGCCATAGGTCTTCACGAGGTCACGAATTACGAGCTCGGCCATATCACACCACCTGAGAGAGCTTGACGAAACGGTCGGAAATCAGCAGGAGCGCGCCGATGATGAGGATCTGAACGGCGCTGGCGGCTGCCAGTGTCGGGTCCATGTTCCATTCGATGTACTGGAGCATCGCGATGGGCAGGGTCGTGGCGCCCGGCTGCACCAGCAGCACGGAGACCTCGAGGTTCTCGAAGCTGATGACGAAGGAGAAAAGGGCAGCCGCGACGATGCCGGCGCGCATGCGCGGCAAGGTGATGAGGACGAATGTCTTCAGCGCGCCGGCGCCCAGATTGCGTGCGGCTTCCTCGACCGAGCGGTCAAGCATACCCATGGATGCCGCGATCAGGCGCACCGACCATGGAATCGTCAGCATGACGTGGGCGACCACGAGGCCCGTGAGCGAGCGGGTCGGGTTCCAGCCTGTCGATTGGGCGATCTGGATATAGAAGATGTAGAGCGCCGTGCCGATCACGATGCCCGGCACGAGGAGGGGGGCAAGAAGGAAGCTCTTGATTGCCTCGCGCCCGGGGAACTCGAAGTGCACGAGCGCGAGGCTCGCCAGGACACCGGACACCACCCCGATCACGGATGCGAGGAGGGCGACCTCGCCGCTGGTGATGAACCCGCTTATCAGCGCGTCTTGTTCGAGCACATTCGCGAACCAGCGCAGGGTGTAGCCGGGGGGCGGGAATGACAGGAACTGGCTGTCGAAAAAGCTGACGTAAGTGACCGCCAGAACGGGAAGCAGCAGGAACAGGTAGAGCAGCACGATCAACGCGCCGAACAGGAGGCGGGATGTCAGGGCACGGTCCATGCGGCTCCTCATTAAAAAACAGAACGTACTGTATGTTTATGAATGAGGAGGATGTGTGCAAGCCGTTTTTCGTGGCTGGAGGGTCATGGAATGCCTAAAATATACGCAGATGCCACGCAATGGGGGTATTTTGTTGATAGATTCGCGTCATGCGTGCTGTGAATTATCCGGATGAGTGATCACGCTGTAAGAGGCGTTCGCCTTGCCGCCTTTGACAGGGGCACGGAAGGGGCGGGCCGCGCCCGGCGCTCTTGAATGGCGCAGGTAAACGCCCCGCCGCCGGGGGCATGTGAAATTCGGATGAAACCTTTTCCTTACTTCCACGTTAACTTGGTGGAGGTAGCAAGATGACCCATTCGACGATCATGACCTATACCGTTGGCGCAGTTCTGGGATTGGCATGTCTTGGTGGCGCGGTGGCGCTCGCCCTGTCGCCGCAGTCCGGATCGGGTGCGGATCCCTTTCGGACCGTTGTCTCCAACCAGGCCGCCAAGTCGGACCGGAAGGTCGCTCAGTCCTCGCTCGACCCGGTTCAGGTGCGCTGTGTCGCCGGTGCCGACCGTTCCACCTGCACTGGCTGGCCTGTCGGAAAGAGCTTTCAGGTGAGCGGCCTGTAAGTCGCAGTTGTCGTTTCCGCCCTCATCCTTCCTTCATGTCGAAAAAGCCGCCGCCCTTTCGGGGTGGCGGCTTTTTCGTGCCGGATCGAGGCGCATCAGAGAGCTTCCGGCGCATTCAGGCGGGCAAGTGCCCGGTCGATCTCGTCACGCAGTGGAGCAAGCTCGTCGCCTTCCTTTCCCGTCATGCGCGCCTCGAGATCCGCTTTCATGCGCTTCAGGCGTTCGATGCGCTCTTCGCGCGTTCCCTCGGAGATCTCTGCGGCCGCGATTTCGCCGGAAGAGATCGTCAGAGCGGTTTGCTCCACATCCTTGCTGTCGCCGGGTTTCGCGTCGATGGGGTCCTTCTGATGGACGGGCGTTTTCGGTTTCATGAGATGCTCCTTCCTGGCGGGTGATGCTTCTGCCTTTTGCGGTTCCTCAGCCTTCGTGCGGGAGAATGTTGGACAGGATCGCGCCGAGGACGAGCAGGGAGGGGACGGCGATGAAACCGCCCGTCGGGCCCCACAGCCAGATCCAGCTCGCGATGGAGACGAGGACCAGAAACGGATTGAGGGTCATCGTTCGCCCAAGCACCGCCGGGGTGATGAATTGGGCCTCCAGCAGGTTCAGTCCCAGATAGGCGAGTGGCGGCGTGAGGATGGCCAGGGTGCCTTCCGCTGTCGCAAGTCCCACGCCTGTGAGAATGAGCGCCATGACGGCCGGCCCGATGTAGATGACATAGTTGAGAACGCCCGCCATCAGGCCCCACAGGAGCGGGGAGGGGACGCCGAGCAGGTAGAGCACCAGCGAGACCATGAACGCCAGAAGCGCGTTGACGGCGGTGATCGACAGAAGATAGCGCGACACCCGGTTTTCCACGTCGTCGAACGTCCGGCGCACGCCATTTCTCAGGCGTGGCGTGATGCAATACGTGATGGCGGTGTCGCGGATGCCCTTTCGCGTGGCGATGAAGAAATACATGCTCGCGAGGAAGAGGATGATCTGCGCCATGAACGTCGGTGCGAAATAGGCGACGCTTTCCATGGTGGAGGTGTCCTCCACGTTCACCCTCATGCTTGCACTCGACCCCATCACGCTGCGGATCTGCTCCTGAAGCCCGCCAAGGGACGCGATCACGCCGCGCCAGTCCGTCAGTTCGGACTGAAGCCTGGACCAGATAGAAGGAAGCTTGTCCAGCCAGTCGGACAGGGGCACCGCGAAGCCCGTGGCGGCCGCGGCGATCAGGATCAGAAACAGGACGACGGTCGCGAGGGCCGAGATCCAGGAGGGAATGCCGGCCTGCTCGATCCGGTCGGAAAGCGGCCCGAACATGAGACCTATCACAATGGCGAGAAAGATCGGGGCCAGAATGACCTGGGCAATGTCCAGCGTCGCAATCAGTGCGATGGCGCCGAGAAAGATCACGGCAATCCTGGCAACATTTCCCAAAAGGGTCTCGAAGTCGGACTTGGTCAAGAACCGCGCCTCCCGCATCTGTCGCGCTGTGTCGGTGGAGGGACGGAAAACGCCGCCCTTTTACACAACGCGCGCGATGGGGGACGGGTTCCGGTCAGGCCAGTGTTTTCTGTGTCGCGCCACGGCGTTTGCGGCGTGGTGTCGGGCCTTCCGGAACGGGAATGACCATGCGGACCGTCATGCCGGTGCTCGGGAACTCCCGTTCCAGTGAGCCGCCCAGCTCGCCGCGAATGTTGGCGTCGATGAGACGAGAGCCGAAACCCCTTCCTTTCGGTGCTTCTATGGGCTCCGCCGAGGTCTCCACCCAGTCGATGCGCAGGCGTCTCTGGCGGCCGGAGCCGAGAATCTCCCAGTGCACGTCGAGGTCGCCGTCCCTGGAGGCGACGCCGCCGTATTTCAGGGCGTTGGTTGCCAGCTCGTGGAAGGTCAGGCCAAGGGCCTGCGTGGTGCGCTCATCGAGCAGGACCTTGGGTCCGTTCAGGCGGTCCGTGTCCCGGGCGCCGCCAAAAACCTGCTCGAGCTCCGTCTTCAGGAGCTCCTCCAGATCCGCCCTTTGCCAGTGGGAGCGGGTGAGCATGTCCTGCGCATTGGCCATCGCATTGAGGCGTGCCGAGAAGGACGTGCTGAAGTCGCTCAGCGTCTCGGAGCTGGCCGCCGTCTGGCGGGCGATGGCAAGCACGCGGGCGATGGAGTTCTTGATCCTGTGCTTCATCTCCTGAAGCATGAGATCCTTCTCCTGCACTGTCTTTTCCGAGATGGCGTGCAGGGTGTGGGCGCTCTCGACGGCCTTGATCTGAAAGCGGGTCGCAAGGGCGAAGGCCAGGGCCAGAAGAAGTGAAATCGCGCCGATCAGGATCGCATACAGGTGCCGCGTGGAGCTGCGGAAGGCCGGGGTGGCGCGCACCGTGAAGGCCCAGTCGCGCCCCACAATGTCCATGACACGCGTCACCGCCATGCCGGTGAGCGTGTCGGCGCGGTCGAAGTCCGCCGACTGGTAGAGCCTCACGGGCTCTTCTCCGGTGACGTCGTTCGTTTCCAGAACAAACCTGTCGCCGGCCATCTGCTTCAGCGCGGCGTCGTGAAGATCCCCGGCGCGAAAGGGAGCGTAGATGAAGCCGTCGACCGCCGTCGGCGTATCCGGGCGCGGCGCGCCACCGCGCCAGAACGGGATGTAGACCAGAAAGCCGGCCTGCTTGGTTTCGGTGATCTCCTGAACCAGTTCGACCGGGGCGCTGGCGTGGGGCGTGCCGTCTGCAACGGCCTGCTGCATAGCCGCGCGCCTGCGAGGCTCGGAGAACATGTCGAACCCGAGGGCGGCGCGGTTGCGTTCGTCGAAAGGCTCCAGCAGCACGATGGGCGTGCGGACGGTCTGGTCGGTGTCGGGCCAGACGGCCAGGTTCAGGCCATAGCCGCGCTGCAAGCGCATCTCGGCCGTTTGCTCCTCGCCAGAGGAGATTCTTTCAGCATAGCCGATGCCCCGGATGCCCTCGAACTCCTGTTCAAGCTCCAGGCCGCCCACGAAGCGCTGGAAGGCCGAACGCGAGACCTCTCCGCTTTGGGCGGAAAAGAAGGCGTGGGTCGAGATCAGCAAGGCGACGTGCTTGCGGACGCGGCTTGCGATCCGGTCGATGCTTTCGTCCGCCATGTTCTCGAAGCGGATGCGGTCTCCCGCTTCCTCCGCCCGATACACGACAGCCGTTGCGCCGATACCGACAAGGGCAACCAACCCGAACACGACAGGTGGTAAAATACGGATCACGGCGTTGTTTCCAAAAGGGTCATTCTTCCTTCTATCGGCGGTTTGTGACAGTGGCCAAGCATTTTTTGGGTTTCGACACAGGAGATTGCGAATAATTAATTTTGGCCTTTGCGGAACCCTTGGCGAGCCACTGCGTTGATCTTGCAGGAACACAAAAGACGTTCCGAATGCAAGAAGGAGTTTCCGATGAACTGGAATCAGATCGAAGGCAACTGGCAGCAATTCAAGGGCTCGGCTCAGGAGCAGTGGGGCAAGCTCACCGGTGACGATCTGGATGTTGTCGCCGGGAATCGCAGGAAACTGGTCGGGAAGATTCAGGAACGCTACGGAAAGGCCCAGGAAGAGGCCGAGCGTGAGATCGACGACTGGCTCGAGCGCCACTGACTTCCGGTTTTTACCGGCCTGAGCCAGGTCGGAACAAGAAAAGGCCCGCGCCACCATCCTGCGGTTGCGCGGGCCTTTTCTTTTGCGGTGTCGCAAATCGGAGAATCCAGGATTTCACGATCTCGGATTTACTCGCAAAAAGTGTATCTGGTGTTGTCTCCCGTTTTGCCTGACCGAGGCCGTTCAGGCAGCGGCGCCGACACTCTGGTCGAAGAACAGGGCCTGGCTGATGAGGGCTTTCACCATGTCCGGGTTGAAGGGCTTGGTGATGAGGAACGTCGGCTCCGGCCGCTCGCCGGTAAGCAGGCGCTCGGGGAAGGCGGTGATGAAGATCACCGGCAGATCCGACGTGGTCAGGATGTCGTTCACGGCATCGATGCCCGAGCTGCCGTCGGCGAGTTGAATGTCCGCCAGGATCATTTTCGGACGGGTGCTCTTGTAAAGCTCGACGGCCTCGTCGCGCGTGCGGGCGATACCTGTCACGTTGTGACCGAGTTCGCTGACGATGTACTCGATGTCCATGGCGATAAGCGGCTCGTCCTCGATGATGAGGATGTCGGTCGCGATCTGGCGCGAGATTCCCTCGGCCGCTTCCGCCAGCAGGCCGTCGATCTCGCTCTCCTCGACATTGAGGATCCGGGCGGCTTCTGCCGGAGTGAAACCCTCGACGGAGGTGAGCAGGAACGCCTGGCGCGCGGGCGAGGGGAGAACCGCGAGGTTCGCCGTTGCGCGCTGCTCCCAGGCGAAGGGAGAGTCTCCGCTCTCCGGCTCTATGCGGGTGGATTCGAAGATCGTTGCGAACAGGCGGTAGAGGGAGACCCGATCGCTTCCGGTGTCCGGGAAGATCGAGACATCGGCGATCAGGGCCTCGAGAGCGGCCGCGACATAGGCATCGCCCGACTTCTGCGACCCGGTCACTGCCCTCGCGTATCGACGCAGGTAGGGCAGGTGGGACGCAACACGGGTGGAAAGTGACATGAGGGGGCTCCCTGTTTGCCTCTCTAAGGCATTGAACACCACACAAACGCTCATGCGAAAGGAAAGTTCCATGAGGTTGGGCGATTTTAACGTTTGCCGCTAGACTGGGGGCGTGCGGCAAGGATAGGGATGCAGACATGACGGATACGCGAAAGCCCCGGCTGGACGCCCCCCTGACGTCCGCGGACGTTCCGGTTCCAGGGCATGACCACATCACCCAGAAGCTGCGCGAACTCTACGAGACAGTGCAGGACGAGGGGATTCCCGACAAGTTTCTCGATCTGCTCGAGCGGCTGGACGAAGCTGAACGCAAGGCGTCGGACGGCGGATCATGAGTGCCGCGACCGAGGCGGTCGACCCCGACTTCAAGCGAGACATGCTCGGCCGGTTGCCGGCGCTGCGTGCCTTTGCCGTGTCCCTGTGTGGTCGCAGCGATTTCGCGGACGATCTGGTGCAGACCACCATTCTTCGCGCCTGGGCCAACCAGCAGTCCTTCCAGCCCGGCACGAACATGAAGGCGTGGCTGTTTCGCATTTTGCGCAATGAGTTCTACAGCGTCTTGCGTCGTTCGGGACGGGAGGTTTCGGACAGTGACGGCTTGCAGACCGACCGCATGGCGGTGCAGGCCCCGCAGCAGGCGTCGCTTGAGCTCAAGGACATTCGCGTCGCGCTCGACGCGCTTCCCGAAGACCAGCGTGAGGCGGTGGTGCTGGTCGGTGCGTCCGGGTTTTCCTACGAAGAGGCGGCGGAGATCTGCGGCTGTGCGGTGGGCACGCTGAAGAGCAGGGTCAACCGGGCACGGGTTCGATTGAGGGACCTGCTGGAACTCGCGGAAGGCGAGGCGGCGGCACCGGAACCGGTCGGGGACTACTCTGGCCCCAGGTCCTGATTCCGGTTCGCCGGGCAAAAGGAAACCGCGGCGCCGAAGAGGCGCCGCGGTCATTCCGGCCGGATCGGGTGAAATCGGGGGAATGTGACCGACCGGAATTCCTGGTTCCGACAGTCGCGATCAGGTCGCCGCGATCGCCCGCAGCATCCAGAGCGCCTTCTCGTGGAAGGTCAGATGAGCGGTCAGCATGTCTTCGGTCACGACGTCTCCCGCGTCACCGGCGATCGTCGCGGCAGCCCGCATCGTCTTCACGGCCTCGCTGTGATCGTGGATCAGGTCGGCGACCATGTCGCTTGCGTTGAGTTCGCTGACATCTCCGCCCCTGGGGGCGAAGTTTTTCGCATCGGCCAGGGTGGCCGGCGCCAGGTGCCCCAGCGCACGAATGCGCTCGGCGATGACATCGGTCGCCGCGAAGAGGGCGTTGTAGTGCTCCTCCGTCAACTCGTGCAGAGGCTTGAAGAGCGGGCCGACCACGTTCCAGTGGTAGATGTGGCTTTTCACCGTCAGCCGGTAGGTTGCGGCGAGGATCTCCGAAAGTTTCTCCGACATGGTCGCCAGATAGGCGTCGTCCAGTCCGATGTCGGGGCGTTCGTCGTGGCTGACGGGCTTGAGAACGGCGGCTGCTGTCCGGGTCATGGATGAGCTCCTTTCGTTCGGTTCGCGATGTCGTCTTGTGACCGGGATGCCACAGGGGCGGTATCGGGGATATTGGGCGGTATCGGGGATATTGTTTCGGGGATGCTTCAGTCGGATGGTGTCCCGCGTGAGCGCAGGGCCAGAAGCGCAACCACGCCAAGGGCTGCGGCTCCCACCGCGCCACGGGAGCGCAACAGGCCCGGCAGATGCGCCGCTCCAACGGTTAGTGCGGCGGCCAGAAGGGCCTGGTTGCGGTCCTTGTCCACGGCCCGATTGCGTTCGCGGCGGCGGCGCGCGATGGCCTCGCCGATCATCAGGCCCGCGACAAGCAGGACCGCGGCGGCAAGGTGGCCGAGCGCCAGAATGAGCGCCGCCTCGAACGCACCTGTCTCGGCGGCCAGCGCGATACCGGCCGCCGCCATGGCTGCGATATAGGCCATGATGGCGAGAAACCCCGCGAGCACCCACACGATCGCCTGGCGGCGGAGCCGGCGCAAAAGAGCGCCGAAATCCGTCGCGATGGCGGATAGAAGAAGCGGGGCGAGGCGCATCATCGGTTAGCGCCGGGCCAGGAGGGCAATCAGGACGCCGATGCCGGCGGCAATGCCGAGCGACTGGAGCGGCTTTTCGCGCACGCGCGATGCAAGGGAATCCTCGAGCCGGGTCAGTTCCGCGGACAGGGAGTCCAGCGCCTGCTGCGAGCTTTCGGCGATATCCTTGCCCGCCTTGTTGGCGCGATCCTTGTACTCTCCGGTCTTGTCGGCGCCGTAGCGCGTCACCGACTGGGCAAGGGCGGCGATATCGCCGCGCAACCTCTCGATGTTCTGCTCGATGGTGGCGGCATCGTCGCCGGCCTGGCGATTGGATCCGTTGCGGCTCGAGGCCGTCGTGCTGGTGGCCATGATTAGTACCTCCTTGCTGTTTGTACTGAAATAACGCGCCCGGACGTGAATGGTTTCATCCGGTGTCGTATTTTGTTCTGTTGCGAAAAGCTCAGACCTGAACAAAAACGCCGGCCCCGTGGGCCGGCGTTTTCGGTGAAATCGATCTCCGTTACTGGGTGGTCGAGGAGCTCGAGCTTCCGTTGTACTCGGGCATCGCCTCGAGGTCCTGCTCCGAATAATCGGAGTACACATGGACCTCGCCATCACTGTCCTTCTTGATGTCGAGCGAGGCCATCTTCAGCTCGACGGGCTTCTCGTTGATGCCGAGCACGCCGCCGACGTCAAGGATCACGGCCTCGACCTTGGCTCCGTCGGCAGCCAGGATCACGTCGTCGACCTCGCCGATCTCCTCATCCCGGGCATTGTAGACCGAGCTGCCGATCAGTTCGTCGGCGGAGGCATCGGCGGCCCGGGTCATGGTTTCGGGTTCTCCGTCCATGCCCATCTTCGAGGCGACGTCGGAGGCTGTTTCGGACATGCTGTCTCCCATCTCGGACAGCTCGTCACCCGCCTTCGATGCCTGGTCGGTCACCATGGCGGTGGTGTCCTTTTCGCTCGCACCCTCCATGGCGGCGGTATTCTCGCCGGGCTGCAGGTTGGTGCGATCGAAGGCCGGAGCATTCTCGAGCTCCTCCTGAGTCGCATCGACCGTCAGCCAGCGCGAGCCGTCCCGCTCGACCCAGTTGACGCGGGTGAAGTCGACGGCAACATCCTTCTCGCCGATGCCGAGGAAACCGCCGACTCCGACGACCACGGCACGGGCCTTGCCGTCCTGGGACAGGACGACGTCATTGACGTCGCCGACGCTCTCGGCATCCTCGCCGGAGCCGTTGTACAGCGACTGTCCGATCAGCGAGGACGCGAGGATCTGCCCGGGCGAGGCGGCAAAATAGCCCCCCTGGCTCTGCATCGGATCGGAATCCTGCATGGTGTTGAAGACGGCGGACCCGCTTCCGTTGGAACGGGTCGCATCGGTCGACTTCATGTCATCAGCCGCCATGGCGCCGGTCGTCAGGGCGGCGGCGAGGGCGGTGGTGGTCAGAAGCGTGCGGATCATGGTAACGTCTCCCGGTAGTCTGTTGGACTTACCGGTCGCGTCGGGGATGCTGATTTGCAAGACCACGTCCCCGGCGTGACCGTTTGACACCCAGACAACCAACGGGCCGCGCAATTGGTTCCGGATTTTTTCTCCCTGTCATTCTGATCCCCTTGCCCGGCGCGCCGTGTGGCGCGGGTTTCCGCGGCTCACCGTCGAGGCCGTGCGATTTTCGTGATGGCACGTCGCGCCCATGTCCCTCGCGCGCGCGAACATTCCTTTGATGCAGGCCTTTGCCGCAGGGAACTTCTGTCACGACGTGGCCGCAACCCTGTTCCCGCATGAAGAAAAATTGGAACAGGGGCGAACTTTTTTCGATTGGGCGGGTTTTACTTGTGACAGTGCATGACGCGCTGAGGCCGGGTCGACCATGATCTGACCGGAGCTTTGGAGTTCTTCGAAGACGCCGCCACTTGCATGGCGGTTTCTATGCCCCCTTCGGCCGGAGACACGCGAAAAAGGAGAATGACCATGTTTGGATGGGCTCTGACCTTCCTGATTATCGCCCTGATTGCCGCGGCTCTCGGCTTCGGCGGGATCGCGGGCACCGCCGTGGGGATCGCGAAGCTGATCTTCTTCGTCGCCATTGTGCTGTTCGTGCTGTCGCTGATCTACGGCCTGGTCACGGGCCGTCGCCCGCCGGTCGCGTAACCGCGGCAGATGCGTGAAAAAACGCCGCGAGGTCCCGGACTTCGCGGCGTTTTCGTTGTTCCGGCAAGTCAGTGGCGCTTTGGGTTCGCGGAAGCTTCAGGGGAGGTGCCCGCCAGGCAGCGTCAGGCATGAACCGGTTTCTCCGGTCTCGTATGTGGCCTGGAGCTGGTGGAGATAGGCGCGGATGAGGCGTGAGCGCAGCGGTGTCTCCTCGGCGAATTCGTCGAGCGTGTCGGAATTGCCCCCGCCGCCGGAGATCGCGAGTTCGATACGCTCCCCGCCGCGCACGGCGATGGTAACCGCCTCGCCCGGGGCAAGGGCATCGAAACGGGGCGGCAGAAGTTCGGCAAGGATGAAGGCAAGCGGGATCGCGCGATCCAGGTCTATTGTGGCATGAGCGAGCTTGTCGGCGGTGATGTGCACCCGACCGTGAGAGATCATCGCCGGCTCCCGCAGTGTTTCCACGACCTCGCGCACCAGCGCCTCGATGGGCACGTCCGTTCCCTCGCTCGAGGCATAGGAAACGCGATAGGCCGACGAGATTGCCAGAACCCGCTCGAGCGCGATGCGCAGCACCGCGCGTTCCTCCGGCAGGCCGGCCTCGCGGCGCTGCATGGCGATCAGGCTCGTGATCATCTGCAGCGTGTTCTTGATGCGATGATGGAGCTCGCGCGTCAGGCGCGTCTGTTCGGCGAGAGACGCTTCCAGGTCGCTCGTGCGGCCATCGATCTGGTCGGCCATCATGTCGAAGGTGATGCCGAGAACGTTGATCTCCGGCGGGGCCGCGGCCATCAGGCCGACGCGGGCCGAGGTGTCGCCGGAGCCATAGCGGCGGAACGTCGAGTAGATGTGGCGGAGATAACGCAGCAGGTAGCGCTGGATGCCGTAACGCAGAACCAGGAACACGATGGCGAGAAGCAGCAGCGGCAGGGCGAGCGCGCGGGTGATGCTGAGCCAGGGCTCGAGAAGCGAGCTCATTGCCGGGGCGGCGGTCACCACCTCGTAGTCCGTGCCCGGTAGAGGGGCGGTGGCAACGTACCATCCGCCAACTTCCTCCGTCGGGGGCGCGGATGTCGGGGAGGCTGCGAGTTCTGCGAGAAGCTTCCTGAAGTCCTCGATCGCTTCGGTATTGGTGAGGTGGGCTGAAATCACCCGTCCCGCGCCGTCGACCAGGGCAAACCCCGTGTCGCTCTTGGCCCCCGTCGCCTCGATGGGCGCGAGCAGGAACGTTTGGGGCCGCAGGCCGATCTCGACCTCGACACCCGTTTCCTCGTCCGATCGCGTCACGGGCAGCACCTCATCGGCGTCCGGACGTGATTGCGGGTTTATGATCTGGGGGCGTCCGTCGACGAGAGCGGCGGCGCAAAGGAGGTCGCCGTTGCTGCGCGCGACGAAGCTGACCGCCTCGCGCAGGTCCAGCCTCATTCCCTCGAAGGTGGTCAGGCAGTCGGAAAAGCGGGCGGGAGTGTTGGACGAAAGGGCGGAAGCATACCCGTCCGCGCGCGCCATGACCTTGGCGCTCGACTGGGCGATCAGGCGCGCATATTCGGAAAACCGCGCCTGATTTTCGTCGGCGCGGCGCAAGTGATCGGAGTAGGAGAGGAGAAACGCCAAGGCGGCGAGCGGCACGAGTGCCGCCGCCATGTATCCGAACAGTCGTCTGTCCAGCCGCGTGCTCGTCGGCGGAAGTTTAGTCCATGGCACTGATTTTTTCCATCCCGCCTGGAGATGCCGTCACCGCCGCTCGCACGGACTGATCGGGACCGAATTCTTCCGCTGAATCGACACTCAGGATCTCCGAGAGCCGGTTTCTGGCGCGGTTGACCCGGCTCTTCATCGTTCCAACCGCACACTCGCAGATTTCAGCGGCTTCCTCATAGGAAAAGCCGGATGCGCAGATGAGGATCAGCGCCTCGCGCTGGTCGGCGGGAAGCTTGTCCAGCGCGTCACGGAAATCCTCGAAATCGAGGTGGCCGATCTGGCCGGGATGTTCGGCGAGGGTGCTGGAATACTGGCCGTCCACGTCCTGCACCTCACGCTTGCGCTTGCGGCACTCGGAATAGAACGTGTTGCGCAGGATGATGAAGAGCCAGGCCTTCATGTTCGTGCCCGCCTGGAAGCGGGAGATGTTGGCCCATGCCTTCATCAACGCTTCCTGGACGAGATCGTCGGCCCTGTCTCCAACTCCGACAAGGGAGGCCGCGAAGGCGCGAAGGCTGGGGATGCAGGAAATGATTTCTTCCCTGATTTCAGCGGACAGCGTCGCCATTACCGTTTTCCCTCCGCCGAATCCGCCTGTTCATCAAGGCGGCGAAGCAACTCGGTGAAGCGGTCCGGCACCGGTTGCGACAGGACGTCGTCATAGTAGGACTTCAGTTTCGTCCCGATACGCGAATGGATGTCTTCCTCGACACTTTCGCGACGCGTCCTCCGCAGATTGCTATCGGTCACATCCGACATTTTTTGCCTTTTCCTTCTGCGTCCTGCGACTTTCCTTGACAGGACCCGCAACTCAGACGGCGCCGGGTGGGGAGGTGGCGCTGCACGAGGCGCGTACCCCCGGTCGATCCCGGTCCAAGTGGGCGGTGTCGAGCCGCCGCACCCCCTTCAAACGTCCGCGGCACGAAATGGTTCCGTCGCCATGTCGTTTTTATCGTGCCTGGAAGACAGGGGGCGGCGTGTCCTGCCGCTCGGTGTTCAGGTTGTGGCTGTCAGGCGTAAGACGGCTTCGAGGGGCCGGCGAGCAGCCACAGCAGGAAACCGAACACCGGGAGCAAGAGAATGAGAACGATCCAGAGCACCTTCGCGCCCGTGGAGGCACCCGAGCCGGCGACCTTCACGATCGCATAGACGTCGAGAACAAGAATGATGAGGCCGAGGAGGCCACCGACTTCGATACCCATGGTCCCTACTCCTTGTGATGCGGCGCAGAGGTGGTGTCCGGGGAGAACCCGTTCTCTTGAAAAAGCTTCGCGCCGGCCTGGTTTGACTAGACAACGCCGCTCCATGGGTTTGGTTCCCCTTGCGAGAGGGAAACCGTATCCCGGGCATGTTTCGGCGCGCGAAGGCGTATCGGCGGCAAAGGCCCGGAGCCGATTGCGTCGGAGGGAACGGGGCTCGAACGTGAGCGCGATGGCAATCAGGGGAGGAGAGGGCAGAGGGGAAGAGAGATCATCCGCCAGACACGCCATCCGGGGTGGGGGTGTGACGGCGCCGTCCGGCGGATGTCTCAGGTTCCAGGGGTCCACGATCCGTGTTGGTCGATGGGACAGTCGTGGTTCCCTTGGCGCTCCGACAACCGGCGGGCTGACCTTCCGCGTGGCAATCGTGCGCTCGGTCTCTTAGTTCCAAGAAGCGTGCCAACTTTCGCGAACGCCCAGGTTTTGCGAAAATGCGCTTTTTGGCGCGTTTTGTTCTCCGCGCGGATGAAACGCGGGCTCGGCATCTCGTTGCAGCCTTTGCGAATTGCGAATCCGTTCCGAAGTTGCAATCGCGATTGAACAATGATCGGAAATTCAGGAATTCGTGAGCGCAATAATTATGCGCAAGTCGCGGGATATTTGATCCATCCGGAAAAATCGAGGAGCAACGCGGCCTCGCTCGGGAAGGCGGACAGAAGTTCGGCCTGACGCTTCGCTCGGCGTCAGCTACCAGAAGCGCAAGGCACGATGACCGTGTTGCCGCATGAGAGCATGATGTCTGGGAGAGGCGGGAGGAGCGCCGGCCGGGCCGGGTGGCTCCCGAAGGGGCACCGATGCCGCAGGAAAAACAAATCGGAGAGTGGTACGCCCAACGGGACTCGAACCCGTGTTTTCGCCGTGAAAGGGCGATGTCCTAGACCGCTAGACGATGGGCGCCCGGTCCGTTGTTGCGCGGGGTTATAGGCATGTTTTCTCGATCCGGCAAGAGGGCAGATGAAGGCTCATCCACAGCGGAATTGCATCCGGGATCGTCAATTGCGCTCAACCGGGAGGGCGGGGCCTCGCGAAGACATTTTACCCGGAAGCGGGCGGATGGTTGCAACATGGTAAACGCGGGCTTTGCGAATCGCGCGATTGCAGACACAGTTGCACAGACAGCGCGGTCCCGAGATTTTCGCAAAATTGTCTGGCCCGCGCTTGGGGGGATGTTATCCTCCACAAGCGGAATCGTAGGTTTTAGCGATGTCGCTATAGATCCAGCTTGCGGCGTATCAGAGGCGTGGACGATGAAGGATTTGGGGGCAAAGGCCGCGCAGGCCGATCGAAACACGGAGTCCACGGAGGTCAACTCCGAGCTCACGGTGATCGCCGGGGCGATCAAGTGGTTCGACGTGGCCAAGGGATACGGTTTCATCGTTCCCGACGAAGGCGGACAGGACGTGCTGCTGCATGTCACGTGCCTGAGGCGCGACGGCTACCGAACCGCCTACGAGGGGGCGCGCGTTGTCTGCGAGGCGGTTCCCGGACAGCGTGGAATGCAGGCCTTTCGCATCCTTTCCATGGATGAGAGCACGGCGGTTCATCCCTCCCAGCTTCCGCCCTCGCGCACGCACACCCAGGTCACGCCCGAGAGCGGATACGAGCGAGCCGTGGTGAAGTGGTTCAATCGTGTGAAAGGATTCGGCTTCCTCACCCAGGGCGAGGGGACCGAGGACATCTTCGTGCACATGGAAACGCTTCGCCGCTTCGGCATTACCGAGCTTCGGCCCGGACAGAGCGTCATGGTCCGGTTCGGCCAGGGGCCGAAGGGGCGCATGGCGGCGGAGATCCGGCCCGACGGGGACGGTGTCCACATCCCGTCTTCCCATTGACGCCGCGCCGCATGTCGCGCTTTCCCAGGTATCGTCCGTTTGCGGTGGTGGCTGCGTCCGCCATTGCCTGTCTCGTGTTCGCCGGTACGCTCGATTGGCAGGGCGGCGGCTTTTCATCTGCCCTTGCGAAGGACACCCGGCAGGCCCAGAGCGTCCCTGCCGTTGAGGATCGTGCGCAGGAGGGGCTTCGTCGCGAGACGCTGGCGATCGTCTCCGCCTCCGGTCGGCACCGGTTCGAGGTGGAGGTTGCAGAGACGGGGGCTGCGCGCGCGCGTGGTCTCATGTTCCGGCGCGAACTGGCGGCGGATGCAGGGATGCTGTTTGACTTCCGGCAGGACAGGGAAGTCGCGTTCTGGATGCGCAACACCCTGATACCGCTTGACCTTCTCTTCATCGAAAAGACCGGTCGCATTGCCCATATCGCGCGCAACGCGGTTCCTCTGTCGGAAGAACTCATTCCCTCCCGTGCCGTCGTGCGTTTCGTGCTGGAAGTGCCCGGCGGACGCGCCGCCGAACTGGGGGTCGAGGTGGGAGATGTCGTGCAGGGCCCGACGATCGCGGCGGCCTCCGCCGAGAACTAGGGTGTGGCCCCATAGACGAGGCATGTCCGGCGTGAAAACGGCAAGGGGTGGTGTGATGGGCAGCCCCTGCGCGTCCGGACCTGCCCTTGAACGTTGTGCCCCTGGATGCCGGATGCGTCCGTGCAGGCGAAACCCTATCTGGTCTGGCAAAACCGCAGGATTTCTTCGCTGACCAGCGCCGGAGCCTCCCGCTGCGGGAAGTGGCCGACGCCTTCCAGAAGATGACGCTCGTAGCGGCCCTGGAAAAAACTCTCGCGCCCCTTGGAGCTGTCCGGGTGGTTGCAGGTGTCCGCCGTGCCGTGGAGGGTCAGCGTCGGCACCGCGAGGCGTGGTGCCGGATGCAGCCGTGCTTCGTCATTGGCATAGGCCGGATCTCCCTCGGCAAAGCCCCAGCGGTGTCGATAGGAGTGGAGAACGATGTCCGCCCAATCCTCGCCTTCAAAGGCCTTGGCGGCTTCATCGAACGTTTCATCGGAATACCATCCAGCCGGAGACCAAGTGTCCCACATTTGACGCGCGAAGGCGTTGCTCTCCTCACGCACGACCCGTTCTCCCCGGGAGGTGGCCATATACCAATGATACCAGTAGTTTCGTGCCTGTTGCAGGCTGATCGGCTGCAGCGGATCATTGGTCCCGTAGCCGACCGACAGCATGACGAGATGCGATGCGACGCCTTTGCGCAGACCGCAGGCATTGGCTGCCGCCCGGGCTCCCCAGTCGTGTCCGACCAGAACCGGGTTTTCCAGCCCGAGAACGTCGATGAATTCGAGCAGGTCGCGGCCAAGCGCGGAGAGCTGCCCGCTGCGTGGCGTCTCGGCATCACGGAAGCGTGTCGGCCCGAAACCCCGAAGCGCAGGCGTCAGAATGCGGTATCCGCCATCCGCCAGCACCGGCGCGATCGCATTCCAGCACGCGGGGCTGTCCGGCCACCCATGCAGCAGTACGGCCGTTCGCGCACCTGCCGGGTTCCATTCGTCGTAGGCGATTTCAAGACGTGGTGTGACCGCGAATTTCCGATCGGACATGAGTGATTTCCTCCAAGGGTTCACCGGTCTTCTAGCTCATCAATTCAATTCGATTGACGATTAATCATCGCTCACTGATGATGATTTGCGTCTAATGAGCGGAGCAGACACACATGCAACCGGTTGGCGGGTCGCCTCTTGATACCCTGCTGTTACGCACTTTCGTCGAGGTCGTGGCATGCGGGAGTTTCGCCACCGCCGCCGACCGTCTGGCGCTGACGCCGTCGGCCGTGAGCGGTCATATCCGGCGGCTTGAACAAAGCGCGGCGGTGACGCTTCTTGCGCGCACGACACGCCGCGTCGATCTCACGCCTTCGGGCGCAACGCTTTATGCCTACGCCCGAAACATCCTTGATCTCGAACGCGAAGCACGTGCGAGGCTGCGCGGCTCGCCCTGGCAGGGACATCTGCGCATCGGGGCGAGCGAGGATTTCGCCGGCGCCTGGCTTCCCGAGGCTCTCCGTCAATTCCGCCTGGAGTACCCCGTCGCCACGTTCGAGCTGAAGGTCGGTATTACGCTGGATCTTCTGCGGCAGCAGGACCAGGGCGGGCTGGACCTTGTCTTCGGCAAGCAATGCGTTCGCTCCGGAGCTGGCGGCCATCTTCTGTGGGAGGAGCCGCTGACATGGGTCTGTGCGGAAAGCCATGATCTGGACGCGGAAGAACCACTGCCACTGGCGCTATTTGCCGAGCCATGCGTCTATCGTGAAGCCGCGACAACGGCGCTGAACCGTGCCGGACGCCCGTGGCGGGTCATATTCGAAAGCAGCAGCATCGCCGGATGCCTGTCCGCGGCCCGTGCCGGGATCGCTGTCACTGTGGTATCGCGAAGCCAGACGCGGGACGGGCTGCGCGAACTGGGAGAGGATGACGGGGTGCCCGAACTGCCCTACGCGCGCTTCTATGCTTTTCCCGCCGTTGCCACGCGAGCGACGACCGACATGATCGAGGCTGCTCGCCGCGTTGCCGTTCCGTCCCGGTTTCAGTCAGGCGCAAGGGCAGCCCTCGCCGACAAATAGACGGCCTTGCCATCATGGACCGGCTTGCGGGTCTCCTTTGCCCGAAGATGCCTGTATCTGCCCGCAACTCCCTGTTCGTTCCTGCTTGACTGACGTGGTCAATGCCGGATAAACCGCAGAAATCCAGTCGTCGGGGTATAGCGCAGCCTGGTAGCGCATCTGCTTTGGGAGCCCCGGAGCTACTTTTCCCAAGTCTTTGATTATTATGCGGACTTTTTCTTCCGCCCGCCTGCTGTTGCCGGAATTCCGGGATAATTCCGGGACGGCATTGCATCCAGTCCGGCGCGAACGTCCTCGTCCATCACATGCGTGTAGCGGATCGTCGTCGAGATGTCCGAGTGCAGCAACGTGTCCTGGACCAGCTTGAGGTCCCGGGTCGCGCGCAACAGTTTCGACGCGAAATCGTGCCTGAGATCGTGGATGCGGAAGTCGGTGATTTTCGCCGCTCGCAATGTCGTGCTGATGGTGCGCCGCAGGCCGGCATAGGTGATCGGCGAGCGCTTGCCGCGCTTTTCTCCCCGTGCCCGTTGATAGGTCCAGACCGCCTTGCACCCTCTTGGTGCGCGCTGGAGCTCCGTCGCGATAACCGCTGCCTGCGTGTCGTTGATCGGCACCCACACCAGACCATGTCCCTTGCGCCAGATCCGGATGCGGCGGGCGTCTAGATCGAGGTCACCGATGGCCATGTCTATCACCGAATTGACGCGCAAGCCGCGGTTGGCGAGGAACCAGACGATGGGCAGGTAGTCCTGGCGCAGGGCTGCCCAGAAGCGGTCCGCCTCGTCGCCCGTCATCTCGCGCGCACGCTCCTGTGGCTCGCGAAGCTTGAGGCCTGTCCAGTCAATTGCATCAGCATCGACGCGTACCTGCCAGATTCGGCGCGCGCGACGAAGGAGGCGGCGCATGGGCTCGACGATCTGCCGGTTGACGGTGGCGGGGGATATGAGCTTGGGGTTTTTTCGGCCCTTGGTTTCGCCGGCGCGACGGCGCACGGCGATCGCGATGTCGTCTGCCGTGATCGAGACCAGGCGTCGGTCGCCACCTATGAGACGGCAGCAATGTTCGAGGGCAATGAGCGTGTCCGCCTCGCTGGCCTGCCCGAAGGCGACCTCGTCATTGTAACGCAGACATGCAGCCGCAAGCGTCAGGTGGTCATTTGGCCCTTCGGCGCGGACCCGTTCGCGCTCCTTGCGCTCGAATTCCTCCGCCTTGCGTTTCGCTGTTTCGCCTGTGCTGCCGTGAAATCGACGACGCTGCCCGGCGACCGTGAGGATGAAATCGTAGTGCCAGACCTTTGACTTGTAGACCCATTCGCCCGATTGCGGGTCGCGTGAGCGGGGGCGGTAGACTGACACGATCCGCGTCCTCCGATGTAGTCGGCGAGATCCTCGATCGTGTAGGCCCGCCTGACGCCCTTGAGGCGATAGAAAATCTGCCCGGCATCGCCGGCCCGCGTCAACGTCTTGGCGTCAACCTCGAGAAGGCGTGCCGCCTCCGCATGGGGGATCCATGGACGCCCCGCGAACACTGCCTCGAGGCAACGCAGAACACTCGGCGGCGGTGTCGAATGTGGTGTCATCTCGCTGCCTCCACGTATCCGGGAATGTCGAGCCGTGCGTGCGCGGCCTGTGGCACATGGAGGACGCCGGTGGCCATGACCGCGCCGACATGACCGGTCAGATGTGCCCAGGTGAACGGGCGAGGGGGTGGCAGGTCTTTCATGTGCGACTTCCTGCGGTTTGCGGGGGTGCCGCCGGCGGACCAGGGAGGACAATCCGCCGGCGGCGTTCCCGCGCGGTGAGAAAGGAGCATCGCGCGGGAATTCCTCGTGTCTCAGGCGGGGCCGGCCATCCCGAGCGCCTGCATGTAGAGGTCGAGAACGGCTTCCTCCTCCTCACGCTCGTGCGGCTGCTTCTTGCGCAGGGAAATGACCTTGCGCAGGATCTTCGCGTCGAAACCGGTGCCCTTGGCCTCGGCGTAGACCTCCTTGATGTCGTCGCCGATGACCTTCTTCTCCTCCTCGAGCCGCTCGATGCGCTCGATGAAGGCGCGGAGCTGGTCCGCTGCAATTCCGCCTGCATCACTCATGTGTCTGTTTCCTTCTGGTCGGGCAGGGGATGCTCCTGCCAGGGCGTGAGGTCGGTCTCGTCCTCATGTTGCCGGCGCAGGCCCATGGTCAGGGCGGCCACGCCGGCAAGGGCCGCGGCGACCAGCACAAACAGCGCCGCGCAAAACGCGATGCCAAAGACAATGAGGGCGAGGGCGGCGAGCTGGCTCATGCGGCACGGTCACTCCGGCCGGGCGACAGCGCACCGGCATGGCTGCGCAAACGCTCCATCAGGGCGGCGCAGGCCTCATGCTTGAGGTTCAGCGGGCATTCGGGATTCGGGTTGATGATCCGAAACGCGGCCTCCGGGCCGTGAGCCTCGATCTCGTCTTGCGCGAAGCTCTCCCTGAGATCGGCAATGTCGACCCAGCCGCGCTTCTCAGCTCCCGTGCGCAGCACATCGGCCATGCGGTCGATCATGTCGGGCCGGTCAGTCATGACCGGCCTCGTCGGGCTCTGGTGCTTCCCCCGTCGCCGCACGGGCTCTTGCGGCAATTGCAGCGAGGGGGCCGACCTCTTCGGTCAGGTTGCGGGCGAGGATGGTGAGCGTCTGGTCGCGCAGGATCTCCAGCAGCGCTTCGGCAAGAGGGCCGGCGCTTTCCCAACCGTCATAACAGTCCGGATCCGAGTGGTAGAACGTGAAGGCCTCGCGCCGGCCGTCATGCCTGAAGCTGCAATCGCTGGCGATCCGGTCAAAGTTGTCGACCGTGACCGCGCGTGAAATCGTCTCGGCGGCGTCCGCCGCGATCAAGGCGAGCCGAGCGACCTCCCGAAAGTCACTGGCCTGCTGTGCGAGGTCCGTGCGGCGATACTCCGCGTTCTGCGCGCGCATCCGTGCGTCATGAGCGCGCTCGGCTTCACACATGGGCTCGCATGGAAAGATCCATTCGCGCGAGGAGAGGTCGCGGATCATCAGGGTGCGGCCGAACGCATTGCGGTCGATGAGCCTGCTGCCGTCGACCTCTGCGGGCATCTCGGGCCGGTCATCATGACGGACCTCGTCTGCCTCGGCCGCCACACCTGCTGCCGAGCCGGCGGCGCCGCGCAGAAAAGCGCGGCGCGTGATGCACGTGGTGGCGTTGCCGGTCACTGCTTCACTTCCAGCGAACAGACCCGGTTTTCCAGAAACCGGATCGTCGACTTGTCGTCGATGAGGGCGTACTCGGCGTTGGTCAGGCGCACGGCAAGCTTGCTGGCGAAGACCTCCAGCGCCTCGATGCGGGCGAGGAGGCTTGCCACGGTCGGCGCCTCCTGCACCTGCACCTGCGCTTCCTCTGTATCGCTGCCGGCAGCTTCGTCGCCTTCGGCCGGTGCGTCGGTGTCCAGCGACTTGAGGTCCACCGCGAGAAGCGAGGTCAGCTCCCGGTGAAGCCGCGCGGCTTCCGTCGGCGACAGGAGGTGAAGGACCGCCTCATCGGCGCTGCCTGTGTTCCGGGACAGCGTGAGCTGGATGTGACGGGCAGGCGTGCGCCCGGCACTGACGAAATGGCTTTGATCGAATGAGACTGACATGGGACCTCCATCGGGGTAGCGATGGAGGTAATGATACCCAAATTGGGTATCATGACAACCCCAATATGGGTTGCACATATGGCGGAGGTGTATGCTGCTTTGGTGGGTGGCCTCAAGGCGCCACGTTTTGAGTCTGGACGGTGAGCGCCGTCCATCACCTGCGGTGGTGGTTGCGTGGGGGAAGTTGTGTTGTTTCTGTTCTGTGCGTGAGCCGAAGGGGAGCTCTGCTTGTTTGGCTCTTATGGGTGTCCTGGTGCGCGCGGGCAAAAAGCGATCATTGCTAGCATCCGCCGGTAGGGCGTCGTGCGGCAGAAGCTCTGTTTCAAGTAAGAAGTGACTTGGGAGGGGGGGGGCTCTTTCAGCCGCCAAAAAGGCCGTGCGTATGTGGCGGGGAATTTGTCCGTATGTCGGGCGAGATTCCCTATGGGGAGGGACTGATCCCTTGCGATCCCTTCGCGAAATTTGACGTGAGGCGCGTTCGTATGAATGCTGTTATATGAGAGATATCAATTATTTGATGTCGTAATTTGTGTATGCGTTACGGGAGGTGAAATGTCTATGGATGAAGATCGGCGCAATATAGAGCGCCTTATTGGGTCTCTCCCGGCTTGGGCTTTTTCTCGGGTCGAGGCGCTATTGCGTCAACTAGATCCTCGATCTGACGCAGTGCCACCTGCTGAACCGCTGGTGGAAGACGGTCATAAAGACCCAAGAGATAGTCGCGCTCACCGTCAGTCATAAGTGTCGGATCATCCAGGACTTCGGCCTTAGTTACCCCGTAGATTTTGGCGGCCTTAGCGATGCGGTCTGCGGTGAGCTCGCGCTCACCGCGTTCGATCTTGATGTAGCCGGACTTGGATAGGTCAAATTCGGCGGCCGCTCTTTCCTGCGTCCACCCTCGACCTTCGCGTAGAAATTTCAGACGGTTACCCATGTCGGGGATAATGCCGACGTCCTGCGGGTTTGTCGCAACCCAATATGGGGTTGCATAGTTACCCATAATGGGTAACTTACTTTGCATGACACTCTCCGATTACATTCGCCTGAATGGCCTCTCAACTCACGGATTTGCCGTGCGCATGGGAGGAGTGACCGCATCGGCTGTTGTCAAATGGATGCGGGGGGAAAGGGTACCTCGACCGGACCAGATGCGTCGCATCTTTGAGGTTACCGGAGGAACAGTCTCACCCAACGATTTCTTCCTTAGTTCCGAGCGTGGGTTGGTTCGTGAGGTTTCCTCATGAGTGCCTCATCTCCCCTCGGTCCATCGTTCTCGCTCCGCACATCCCCTCCCTCATCGTCTCGCCCGGCTCCGGTCGGGCGTACCCGCCGGCCTGCGCGATTGGGTGTCTCGCGCGGGCCGGCCTCCCTGTCGGTGTGTGGCCGGCGCCCCGCGAGGCGGTGCGGGGCGCCGCTGCCGGCGGGCGGGGAGCGATCCCTTGCACCGGCTTGCCGCCTGACGGTGCGACGATCCGGAGAATGGCCGCGTGCGGCCGGTCCGCACAGGTCCAACCGTCTTCCCGTGTTTGGAGGCCCTGCGCAGGCGGGGCCGGTTCTGGAGGCATGACATGAGCGCAGTGAAGCCCCGTCCGCGCGGCTCCGTTCACGATGCGATCACCCGGGCGTTTGACGAGATCCAGCAGCGCACCGGCGAGCAGGGCATCGCGGCCGCGGCCGCGACACTCGGTGTGTCGCAATGGCTGCTCTATGCGGCCTCCGATCCCGACCGGGATGGCGAGCTTTCGCTCCTGCGGGCCGGGTTGCTGACGCAGGTCTATGGCATCCGGGAACTGGCCGAATGGCTGGCGGACAAGGCGGGCTGCGATCTGGTGGAGCGGACGCCGGCGAGCGGGCCGGGGTTTTCCGGTGTTCTGGCCGCCCTTGGCCAGACGGTTCAGGACCTCTCGGACCAGCATCTTTCCGATGACGATGTGCGCAACATCCAGGCGCTCATCCGCAAGCTGCACGGGCTCATGGCGACGGACCGCGCTTCGGCCGTTGCCCGCCTGCAGGAGGTGCACTGATGAGCGTGTGGTCGCCCGCACTGGAAAGCCGGCTCGCGGAGCTGATCGGCCGGGGGCACACCTCGACCGAGATCAGCGCCGTGCTGGGCGTGAGCCGCAGCGCCGTCATCGGCAAGGTGCACCGGATGGGACTGGCGTTCAGCCGCGCACGCCTTCGGCGCCCGCAGCGCCCGGGCTCCGGCCGGGCACGGCAGGCGCGGGCCAGATCCGCCCAGGCCGCACAGGCCGCACAGACCGCCCAGACCGCAAAGGGCAATCCGGCGCGCGGCACGGTGCTTCTGCCTGATGGACCCGAGGCTGTGCCCGTTGCAGCGGGGGTGGACCCGATCGGCCCGCGCGAGGCGGTGACGCTGATGGAGCGGCAGCGCAGCCAATGCCCGCGCCCGCTCTGGCCGGACGATGTCCCCCCTACAGCAGAGGCGGCCTTTGTCTGCGGTGCGCCGACGGCACCGGGCTCCAACTGGTGCGCGTGGTGCCACGCGCAGGTGTTCCAGCCCCGCATGACCACACCGCTCAGGAGGGGACGATGAGACCGCATGAGGAGACCGGCTCTCAGGCCGAAGCCGATCCGCTGGCCGACCCGCTGGCCGGCTGGCTCGCGGCGCAGACGCTGCGGCTGAACGCGGGGCGGGCGCGGCGCATGACGCTGCTTGTCGCCGGGGCGCTGGCGTTCGGGCTTGCGCTGGCGCTTGCCGCCTGTGCGGCGCCTGCCGACGGGGGCGGGGTGCTGCCCCCGGATGCATGGGAGCAGCGGGCATGAGCGCGGTGCTGTTCACACCGGCGGAACGCGCGCATGTGCGGCGCGTGCTGGCGCTCTTCGTCTGTGCCGCCGGGATTGCCGGGCGCGACAGGCGTGAGAGCGAGCGCAAAGACGCGGGTGAAGGCCCGGCATCGCTTGCGGCGTTTCGCGCCGGCCGGTTCGTCCGCGATGCGGCGCTGGTGGAGGTCGGCGCCTGGTGCGGCGTTGGCCTTGCGGAGCTGAGACGGGCGGCGGCGGTGGCCGGCGCACGGGACCGGCGGTTTTCAATGGCAGGGAGGGATGCGGCATGAAGAGGATTTCCGAGACGCTCATGGCGATGGCGCCGACGGGGCATCCGCTGGTGGACGCGGCGCGCGATGCCCTCAAGCTGCCGGCCCGCAACCATGCGCCGGTCGAGGGCGATTACTGGCGCCCGGCCTGCGACCGCTTCGTGCTGCCGGGGGATTGGCCTGACGTCCTTCAACGGGCTTTTGGCGACGCGGAATCCATGCTTGCTGCAGCCACCAATGCGCGCGTTCCCCTGGTCCCGTGCTTTGTCGAGCACGACGCCATAGCTCTTTACTGCCATGGGGCGGTCGAAGCGCCGACAGTCACCGTCTTCGTCAGGCCCTCGCGAGTGGATGCCCCGCTGCCGGTGTGCAGCTTCGTCATGGACTACCGTGAAGGCAGAGGGTTTCTCGCGCCCTCCGCCTCCATCCATTTGGAGGCTGGTGCATATGCCTTTGGCTACTGCGATGACCAAGGGGAGAACAAGGACCCGGCGTTCTTCGGTCTGATGAAGGTTGCCGTGGCAACGCTTGCCGCGCTTTCCAGCCCGCGTGTCACCAGCGTGCGCCGGGTTCTGCCGTCGATGCTGGACCGGGCCCGCGCGGCGTGCAGCCGCCGGCGCGCGCAGGTTGGCGTGCCGCTTTGCTCCTACAACAAGGTCGAGTTTGTTCTGCCGAAGACGGCGCTGCACCGGGGGCAGGTGCGGCCTGTTGAGTCCTTTGCTGGGCTGCGGGGGCACATGGTCGTGGGGCACTGGCGGCTGATCGACGGTGTTCTGGAGCCCTATTGGCTGTGGGTCGACGGTCACCGCCGGGGCAATGCCGATCTTGGCTGGGTCAGCAAGGAGCGCCGCGTGGTGCGGCATGACGACCTGCGCCGGGGGTTCCTGATGCCGGAGCGCGATGGTCACCCGGGCGAGCGGCTGCCGGCCGTGCGGGGAGGGCGGCGGCATGAGCGGTGAGACCGACACGGCCGCCCTGGACGTCGGGCAACGCCTTGTCCTTCTCGGGAAGCTTTCGCCGCGCGAGGGCCAGATCACGCTCCGTCTGACGCCGGGACAGGCGGTCTTTCTGGGCAAGACGCTGCAACAGGCGGAAGGCAGTCTGGGCGAGGTGCTGGCCTGCCGGCACATGCGCGCCCTCCGGCGCGCGCGGGGACGCGAAGAGGTCGGCACCTACGCCATGTGGTTCGTCACCGGGCTGTGCGCCGCCGAGGCAAGCCGGGCGCTCCTGCTGTTGCTGTCCGGGTGGCTGTCATGAGCGCGGCGGTGCATGAGGCGGCGGCGCTGGCGTTCATGGGCAGCGCCTTCCGCGCGGCGCGCGAGCGGGCCGGGCTGTCCGTGCGCGGGGCTGCCGGCGAGGCGGGTGTCTCGCCGCGTGTCGTCAGCCATGCCGAGCACGGCAAGCCCGTGTCCTCGACCTCGTTCCTGCGGCTGTGCCGGCTGCATGACGTGAACCCGTTCGCGCTGCTGGATGCGGCGGAGCTTCACCGGCGCGAGGGGGCGTTCCACAAGGCGGAGGGACGGGGTGTTTCACGGGGAACCACCAGTGTAACACGTTGTAATTCCACAACCCGGGAGGCGCGGCCATGAGCGCGCTCCGTGAACGCCCGCTGCATGAGGCCCGCGTTCAGGACGCCCATGACGAGGCGGCGCGGGAGCTCGACCGGCGCAGGGCGGCGGCCGACAGGCGGCCCGACGACCTGCGGGCGCAACTGGCCCTTGCCCAGGCCCATGCCGCCTATGAGGCCGCGCGGGCGGACGTCGTGTCCGCCGCGGTGGCGGATCTCACCAGACGCAATGCCGAGTTGACCGCGCGCAATGGCGATCTGGCCCGCCGGAATGAGGTCCTGCGGCGCAATCTCGCCCTGGCCAGTGCGGAACTGGCGCGGCGTTGCGCCCAGGTGGAGGCCTTCGGGCGCTTATCCTCGACGATCAAGTGCCGGCGCGGTGAGCCGGCGGCCGGGCCTGCACGGCGGGCAAAGGGCGGGGGTGACCTCTTCGCGGCGGACGAGGGGAGGGCGGCGTGATGGCGTCAGTCGCCGTCTTTGCGCTCGGCCGGATCGCGGTAGGTGATCGCGGCTTCGATCTCCGGGGGCATGTTCCTCGGTGGCCGGTCGGCCCATGCCCAGATGCCGGAGAGCTTGGTGCGTTCGTTGATCTTGACTTCGGAAAAATCGGCGGCGGACAGGTTAGAGTGAGCAACAACGGCGCCGGAGAGATTGGCGTTGGCGAGGTTCGCCCAGGACAGATCGGCGTCTGCGAGGTTCGCCCAGGACAGATCGGCGTCTGCGAGGTTCGCCCGGGACAGATTGGCGTATTTCAGGCTCGCGCTGGACAGATTGGCGTCGGCGAGGTTCGCCCAGGACAGATTGGCCATCCTGAGGCTCACGCCGGACAGACTTGTATATTGAAGGTCCGCGCCAGACAGATTGGCGTGTCTCAGGCCCGCGCCGGTCAGATTGGCGCTTCCAAGGCTCGCGTTGGACAGATTGGCCTCGGCAAGGTTTGCGTCGGACAGATTGGCGCCGACAAGGTTCGCACTGGAAAGATTGGAACCGTCAAAGTTCGCGCGGGACAGGTTGGCGATGAAAAGGTTCGCGCCGGACAGGTTGGCCTCGGCAAGGTTCGCGTCGAACAGGTTGGCGCCGTCAAGGTTTGCATCGGACAGGTTTGCGCGTGCGAGACTGGGGCGCCACTGAGCTTGTTGCTCCAAGTTATGCACCTCGGGGATTGCTTCCCGCAGGGCTGTTGTGGCGTCCAAGGCCTCACGGACATCGGGATTAAGGTCCTCGTATGTCGCGCGCTGTTTGGCGGTACCTTCCGTTTCTTTGTCGGTTTCAGCGGCCTTCGGTGCGCGGGTCTTGGAGTGCTCTCGGATGAAGGCGACGAGAAGCGATTGGACGATGATATAGCTTTCGCTTGGGTCGCTGGCTGCCAGATCGCGCAACCCGTTGATGCCGGCAACGCGGATGTAGGTTTTTTCGCTCTCCAACATCTGAGCGCCCTTCTGGTAACGATCCACGTTCATACCCCGCTCGGCGACGCGTTGCTGTCGGCTTGCAGTGTTCGTTCTTCGCCAGGCAAGCCAAATAGCAACCATCGCGAGCGCGAATGTTGCCAGCTTACTAGCGATCTCAGACCGATCATCTCCCCAATAGTCGCGCGTCCAGATCTCCGCACCGGAGGCGGCGAGCGTCACCAGCCCGACAGCGGCTATGCCCAGAAAGGCCCCCCAGACCAGCGCCTCGGGCGTTTTCAACGAGGCGTCCCGCACAGGCGGATCAGGGGTGTGCGGGGGAGGGGTGTCTTCGGCCATGAAGCGCTGTTCCAAAACGGTTTAATCAACGCTGTCATCCGACCAGAGATTGCGCCCATGCGCAACGGGATGGCCGCGTGATGGGGGCGGTTCTCGACATTCTCGGCGACGGGCGGTGCGCGCTGCACCTGGGCGACGTGCTCGACCGGCTGGCGGCAATGGAACCTGACAGCGTCGATTGCGTCGTCACCTCGCCGCCTTATTGGGGCCTGCGCGACTATGGGGTCGAAGGGCAAATCGGCCTCGAGCCGACGCTCGCCGAACATCTCGACGTCATGGTGCGCGTGTTCGAGGCCGTGCGGCGAGTGCTGAAGCCTGCCGGCACGCTGTGGCTCAACTATGGCGACTGCTATGCGACGGCGCCCGCCGGGCGTTCCGCTGCTGACACGAAAGCGGCGGGGCATGACGACAGGACGTTTCGTGACAAGCCATTCTCGACGGTGGGCGGCACGCTCAAGCCCAAGGATCTCTGCATGCTGCCGAACCGGCTCGCCATCGCCCTGCAGGACGCTGGCTGGTGGGTTCGCTCGGAAATCGTGTGGGGCAAATCGAACCCCATGCCGGACAGTTCCGGCACCGCGCGCCCGGCGACGGCGCACGAAAAGATTTTCCTCCTGACGAAATCAAGCGACGGCGACGTGTGGCGGGCGCGGGACACGGGCGAGATCTCGTGTGCTCCCGACCTCACGGAGACATGCGCGCTGATCACGCGCCCGGATGTGATCGCCAATCGCTGGTCGCGGATCGGCGCCTATTACGATGCCGGGGCGGTGCGCGTCGGGCGGGCCGGTGACGAGGATGCGACGACCTATCGCGGTGGCTCCTATGTCGGCGGTGCTCGCGGCGCGCGACAGGTCACCGGAAACCGGCGGGTGGACAAGCAGCGCGGTCATTCGCGGCGACACGACGGGTTCAATGCTCGCTGGGACGCCATGACCAAAGCGGAACAGGGCGCCGGTGGACGGTTGCTGCGCAACTATGAGGATGCGCCCGACGCCTGCGACCCGCTGGTCGCGGATCTGACGGTCTGGCGCATGGCGACGAGACCGTTTTCCCAAGCGCATTTCGCGACGTTTCCCCCAGAGCTCGCCGCGCGCTGCATCCGTGCCGGTTGTCCGCCGGGCGGTTTGGTCCTCGATCCATTCGGGGGTGCCGGAACCACGGCGCTGGTGGCATTGCGGCTCGGGCGGTGGGCGGCACTGATCGAACTCAATCCGGCGTATGCGGACATCGCAGCGGAACGCATCCGCCGTGACTGGATGGGACCTGACGAGCGCCGCCGCGCGGCGGCCGCCTCGGGCGAGGCGAACGACGATGCCGGGCCGTTGTTCGGATGGGAGGCGGCGGAATGAGAGCACTTCGCGTCCTGATCGGTTGCGAGACCAGCGGGATCATGCGCACCGCCTTTGCGGCGCGGGGGCATGACGTGTGGTCCTGCGACCTGGAGCCGGCCGAGGACGGCAGCAACCGGCACATCATCGGCGATGTGCGCGACTATCTGGATGACGGGTGGGATCTGCTCGCCGTCATGCACCCGCCGTGCACGCGTCTGTGCCGATCCGGCCGGCGCTGGATGAGCGGGCCCGGCAAGTGGACGCCCCCGAAGAAATTGCCGCGCGGCAGGACGGTCGAGGATCTGCGGGCCGAGTTCGAGGCGGGTGTCGATCTCTTCGTCGCCTGCTGGCGGGCACCAATCCCGCACATCGCGATCGAAAATCCCGAAATGAACGATCTGGCGCGGGACCGGATGCCGGCGGATCTGCCGGCGCCGCAGATGGTGCAGCCGTTCTGGTTTGGTGATCCGGCCTACAAGTCGACGGGCTGGTATCTGCGAGGGCTGCCCGGGTTGGTCGAGACCGATCGTCTGAGCGAGCCCGAGCGCGGATCCGCCGAATGGAAGGCATGGAACCGTGTCCACCGCATGCCGCCGGGACCGGAGCGGGCGCGGCTGCGCGCGCGGAGCTGGCCGGGCATGTGTGCGGCGGCGGCCGACCAATGGGGCGATGCCGCGCTCATGGCGGTGGCGGCATGAGCGCGCATGACCATCCTGCGTCGAGTGACGTTGATGCGGACGCCTGCCGCGCCGCTGCGCGCCGGTTCCGCCTGAGTGCGGCCATGGTGACCGATCCGGAGCAGCGGGTGGTTGTTCGCCTGACCGCTCAAGAGGCGGAGGCGGTTGCGCGCGTGATGGACACCCACAGCTCGGCGATCCGGGTCAGGGCGCGCTACGAGCGCCGGCTTGCCGGTCTGCGCGCAACGCGGCCCTATCGGCAGGCCTGCGAGCGCGAGCGCGGCAACCGGGACATGGCGTGGCTTGTGGCCGGTGTTTTCGCCGTGGAGTTCAACGCGTGGGCGATGCCGCTCATTCATGCGGTGCTGTCATGAGCCACGAGGCGACGACCTGGGCGATCCGCCAGCGGGGGCTGCCGCCGGCTGCCAAGCTGGTGCTGTGGCACCTGTGCGACCGGTATCACCCGGACCATGGCTGTTTTCCATCCCAGGGCACGCTTGCCGACGATTGCGAGCTGTCGCGCTCGACGCTCAACACCCATCTGGCGCTTCTGGAAGAGCGCGGGCTGATCCACCGTGAGGCGCGGCTTGACCCGCGCACGAAGCGTCAGGCCTCGACACGCTATCGCTTCCCCTTCGAGGAGGATTTTCCCTCTGCTGCGGAGGCTGAAAAGCCGTGTCCTAAATCCGGACACGGGTCCGATGAGGCGCCGCAAAGCCGTGTCCGGAATTCGGGCCGAGCCGTGTCCGGCTGGTCGGACACAGAACCAGTAATAATAACCCGTAATATATCCCCCCCAAAGCCCCCCCTTGCCGAGCCGGCTGCAGCGGACACGGCTGGTGCCGAGCCCTCGGAACTCACCGCGCCGCCTGCCGCGCCGTCGGGCGTTCTCCCCGAGCACCGCTCGAGCACTGGCGCCAGGCCGAACCCCGAGGCCGGGGTCGGATCGGTGCCGGGAAGCCAGGGGAAGGGCGATCCGCAGCAAGGCGCTCCCGTGGAGGCTGCTCCGGAGCAAGGCGAGGAGACCGCCTTGCCTGAGGCCGAAGCCCGCGATGCTGGCCCGGAAAGGGAGGATGTGGCCGGGGCTGGCGCGCCAGCCGCGACCGACCAGAACGCGACTGACCAGAGTGCGACTGATCGAAGTGCGGCGGCCCGCAAGGCTGCGGACACCCGGCTGCTGAACGAGACAATCCGCCAGTGGCCCTCCGGGCTCACCGAGCGGCGCGGGCGGATCGACACCGCCTGGGGCAAGCTCACCCCTCAGGAGCGGCGCGATGCGGCCCGGCGGGTGCCTGTCTATCTCAACCGGGTGACACGGCACCGGCGCAAGCCCGGGACGCTGGCGCGCTATCTCGCAGACGGTCCCTGGCGGTTGCTGCCGGACCCGGCCGAGCGGCCGGTGCGTGCAGCGGAGGCGGGCGAACGGCGGGCGCTGAGCGAGGAGGTTGGCTGGAAGTTCCTCGAGCATGCCGATGCGCGCGAGCTTCTCGCCGCGGCTGTCTCTGACGGTCTGGTGCCGTATCTGCTGGGCGAGGTTCGTCAACGCCACGGGCTACCAACGCTCGAGGACTACGCGCGGCTTCGCGAGGTCTGGCAGGAAAGCCGGGCGACCTTCCAGCGCAACGTCGATGAGGCGGCTTCCACGATCATGTCGCCGGTGCTGCGCCGGGCGGCGCAGGAGCGGGCGCTCAGGCACGAGGCGGCATCGGCAAGGGCGCATGAGATCCTGGCGCTTGCCCGAGAGGGGCCGCCTGCCCGGGAGGCCCGCTGTCAGGCGGGCGCACGGACAGCCCTGCGCGGGGCATAGGGCGGACGAGCGGTTCCAGCAGGGACCAGGCCACAACAGGGACCCAAGCTACCAGGGATCAGGGAGGACGAGAGGGGGAGACCGGCCGGCTGGAGGGGCAAACAGCCGGTCCGGTCTCCCCGGACTGGAAACCGCGCCCAAGAGGCTAAGCCCCAAGAGGCGGTGTGAGGTGATGGCAATGGCGGCAGAACGGAAGATGGCGGCACACGAGGCGGAGAGGAGAGCGAAGCTGGACCGGGTGCGGGGGGCACGGGAACGTGCGGAGGCGCAAGGGGATCCGCTCGGCATCCGGCGCCGGCCTGGCGTTCGGGAAACCCGCAAGGCGACCGGTCAGGCAGCGGCCGCGGTGCGCAAGGCGCGTGATCCCCTCCTGAAATCGAACGCGACGATCCAGCGGCTTTACACGCAAGGGGCGCTCGGCAAGGCGGAGGTGGCAGCCGCGCTGCGGCTGGGCGATCTCTGGATGAAGGTGCAGGGAGGCGCGCATGTGCGCTCGCTGGACTGGACGGTGGAGCGGGTCGACGGCGGGCGAGGGGCGATCGAGCCTGACCTCCTGGTTGGCGCGCTGGAGGCGGAGCGCAAGCTGCGGGAAGTGCGTGTGGAGATCGGCAGCCGGGCCTTCGCAGCGCTGCGGCGGATCATCATCGAGGGCGACAGTCTGGCGACGATCGCCTGTGACCTGGAGGAGGAGGCGAGCGCGCTCAGCAATGGCGCCTGCAGCCGCAAGACGCGGGACTTCGTGTCCCGCCAGGTGCGGCAGGCGCTTGGCGATGCGGCCGTTGTGCTGAAGGTGTAAACCAGCGCCCCGGCCGAGCGGAGGGGCCGGGGGTGAGGGGGAAATGGCCTTAGCGATGAGCGAAGCAGACATTCGCGTTCAATCGCTGCGTAGTCGCATTCGGCCCTGGGCTGACGTTGGTCATGCGCTCAATCAATGGCGGCTTCGCGCGCCCAAGTCGGACGTTCAAGGTCAGCGCCGCTGATACCGAAAGCGGCCATTCCCGCCACGCCAGACCTGCGTCGAATTTGGGGTGGGTAGGAGACAGGTGACTTTTTGGGTCAGCTGATCCGCGAAGCAGATATACAAGCATGAAAAGCATGACAAGCATGGCCGATACGGGCCTTAGGCGGTCTGTCCTTTGAACGTCAAGGATGAGAGCGCCGGATCATCCGGCGCTCTTTTTTGTCAGTGTGGGTTGATCTGGGCGTACCTGAAAGCCGCACAGACCTGCCGCATGTCCTCTCGGGCGTTCGCCGCCGCATACGCGCTATCGAGCACGAACAAGGAGGCGTGGATCAGCGCCTCATCACGATCGCTCACACAAATTTTCTCGCCATGGAAAAGATTGTTTCGCACGAGGCCGACGGCCGCCAGGAGCATCTGCGTGTTTGTCAGCTTGTCCTGATCGGTGAATTCGACACCGCCGCCAACCTTGATCGTCAGGCGCTTCGGGGGCGCCTCGAAAAAAATTTCGGCGGCGTCCGCCGCCTCCATTTGCTTGAAGAAGTCATCGCCCAGGTCGCCCGCGAAGCCGATCCAGTCGGGAGAGGCTTTCTTGCCCTCATCGCCTGCCGCGTAGTTGCCGCGCTTCAAAGCGAATTCGAAACGCGAGAACGTCGCGAAAAACTTAAACGCGATGGGAGCGAGGTTTCGCTCGATGCCGATGCGATAGTCGTTCATGAGTTGGACCCTTACGGCCAGATGGCTTCGGCAATTGCTGCCGATTTTGCATTGTACTTCATGAAGTGCTTCCGGAACGCGGTGACGAGGCCGTCATCCTTCGTCCCCTTGCACAATGTCAGAACCTCCGGTCCGAGGCGCCACCCAATGGTGTAGCGCGTCGGCTTGATCGATGCCTTGGCCTTCTCAAGGAACTGGATCGACTCCTCGGTCAGGGGCGCGGTCGTCCAGAATTCAAAGTGAACCGGTAGGTTTTTCCAGTCGTCATGCTTCCTCGCGGATTTGAAGAAAATCGGCACGTTGTGCTGCAGCCATTTCTCGACTTCGAAATGCGGCGTCTCGCCGTACGGGGAGTGGCCCTTGCACTCGATGAAGGTCAGCGACAGGTTATCGCGCACGGCAATCACGTCTGCCTCGGCTTCTTTGGCCTCCTGCTTAAATATCCGGTTCATGCGCACCTGATGCGCTCCGCTCTTACGCAATATGTCTGCAGCCAGGTATTCGAACAGGGTGCCTCTGAGCTGGTTGGCGGCGCCCTCGATCTTGCCGAACTTGCTGAACAGCTCATCGAACGCCGTCGGGTCAATCGTCGAGAGCGCGGCCGCTTTCGTCAGGACAGTGGAAAGCTGCTTCAAACCGGCCGCAATTTCCTCGCCAAAAAGATTGGCGGGTGTAGCCGGCATGATGCCGTTTTCCTTGAGCAGCTTGAAAGCCTCTCCGCTATACCTTCCGGCCACAAAGATCTGCAGGCACGGCCCGATACTTCGAAATCCTCGTAAGGTCTTGCACTTGGTGACGAACGGCCGGACGCCCTCGACCGTGGCCTCTTCCCCCAAATGCACGTCGCACACGACGAACCCTGGCTTGTCCTTGCCCTCCTTGCCGGGCTTCACCATCGGGCCGAGATAGGACGGCGCGGTTAAGTCCCACGCGAACGTGCCCACGCGAGGCAGAGCGTCTCCGTCGCGGGTCGCCACCTTTCCGTAGCTGACTACCCCGAGCTTCTTCAGCCAATCGCTTACAGCCGTGAGCAGGAAACCTTCGGTGATGAGTCGGGTGCGAACCATTTCGGCGAGGCTGTTGTAGTAGCCCTCCGCCTGCACGATCACGATGCAGTCGCCGAGTCCTGGCAGTGCGACCCGCTGTAATAGGCCAGCCTCAATGAGGTGCTTCAACACGCTCTCGGCGGACAGATGTTTGCGCTGCTTCACCGGCGAGCCGCACACGATCGGAAACAGCCGCTCGGGCACCGCGCCGCCGCGCTGCCTCAAAGCCGCAATGGCATGGCCATAGGAGGACTTGGTCCGCATGAGAGCTTCGACCAGGTTCTCCCAATACGGGCGCGAGCCGAACTGCTGCTCGAGATACATGTACCGGGCTTTGCGGGGAAAGGTGATGTAGCCGAGGCGCCGCACATTGCCTGCGAGCCTGGACACCCGCTTTCGCGCCGCTACCGGTGAAATCCCGAGTGTGACGACCAAATACTCCGCGACCTCGCTCGATAGGCGAGGGCCGTGTGTTTCAAGGAAGCTTTCAACCAGGTCGCTCACGATATTCCGCCCATGTCACACAGCGCTATTAATAACATAAATACATGGTGGCAGCTCCGGTTTTGCGTTGTCCATCTTATGCTTTGAATCCGTTCGATAATTTCGCCTCTAAAGCGTGGCGCAAAATCAAGGATGTCACAGTGGCCATGTCCGATAGGCCCGCATCGCCCAAAACTCTGCCAATTTGTGCGTCTTGTGTGGGTGCCAAAAGGCGTGGTCTGGTTGACAGCAGGCATCACGCTTCCACTAACCTAGGCGCAGGACCGACACCACCCGACGCGGTTGTAGGTTTGGCGATCTGATAGTGTCGGCTCTTGGAACGCTGCCAACCCTAGTCGACGACCGGAATGGCGCGCGCGAAGCTGATGTCGGGGGGGGGGCGGGTCAAAACGGCAGCATTTGAGCTCTCCAAAAACACCACCCACTGGCTGCAATGGGGGCGGAGGCGGTCATGGAGGCCGCCCGCGATCTATGGCAGCTATTTCCTCCTGCAGCTCCAGGACCGGACAGTCCCCTCCCCGCCTCGGAGCTGAAGGACTGGTTTTGCCATGAGCAGTCAGACTGCAAAACACGCCCCGATCGGTCATTCAGTCTTCCAGCGCAAAATCCCGAAAGCCGACCTTCGGCTAGAGTTGGTGCGCACGTTTCGGAAGGCTCACCACGCGCCGCGTCGGACAACTGAGCTAACTCTCAACCGGGCTTGGCGAAGTGTGTTGTTCACACCAGGTCCAATACGCGGGCATGATTGTGCCCAGACTGCTATGCTGCCCCGTCTGGGAGACGAGATTCGGAGGGGGGTAATGGCGGCGACCATTAAATCGGTCCACATCGAGAACTTCCGTTCAATAAGGTCAATCGATGCTGATCTTTCTCAGTTCGCCATCTTTGTTGGTCGGAACGACTGCGGAAAATCCAATATCCTTCGGGCTTTGAACCTATTCTTCAACGGTGAGACCAACCCTGGTGTCGAGTTTGACTTCAATGAGGATTACAATTTCTTCGCACCGGCTCGCGTCCGGAAGGCTAAGGAGGTAGTTGTCCGCATCGAGATAGCACTGCCGGAAACATACCACGCGACCAACGGACACGTAATTATCTGGACCAAGCGTTGGCGCGAGGATGGGCAGTGGAGCGAGGACTACGACTACCACGGCCAGCGGATCACCGAGGGTAAGCGTGGGCAGGAGATTCGAGAGGACGTAAAGATTCCGGAGAAGTCGAACGTCCATGCGCTTCTACGCAAGATCGAGTTTGAATATGTCCCGGCCATCAAGGATGCCGAATACTTCGATGATCTCCGAGGACGTATCTATGGCATTATTTCTGAAGTAGCTGCGCGCACTTTCCACGAATCCAGTACAGCATTCGAGCAGTCGATTGGAGATCATCTGGACGAACTGACCGCCAGTATCTCTGCGTCCTTGGGTTTTGAGACCCGTCTGGCGCTGCCGCGGGACCTATATCACATCTTCGAAAAGCTCGATTTCCTGAGCGGCGAGAAGTCGGTGTCACTGAAGAACCGCGGTGACGGGGTCAAGGCCAGGCACATCCCGCTGATCCTTCGGTTCATGGCCGAGAAGAAGGCTGCGCTGCAGAAGCGTGGCGGGCAACCGATCAGCAGCATATGGGCGTATGAGGAGCCTGAAAACAATTTGGAGATCGGGAGCGCAGTGCAACTGGCGGATGAGTTGCATGCCTTGGCCCGATCGGGAATAGCCCAGATACTTCTTACCACTCATTCTCCGGCGTTTTATGACCTCGGCCAGCGGGAGGACGAGATCGCCCTCAACTTTGTGACCCGGACAACGGACGCGGAGGGCACGCTCACAAGAACGGACGCGAAGGGAATCGACGAAAGCCTTGGCACTCTGGCAATGATTGCACCGCGCATTTCAGAAATGGTCGCGCAAGTCCGTCAGCAGGAAGAGGCGAAAGCAGTTACCGCGCAGTTGGCGCAGCAGAACTGTCCGCGCATTTTTGTGGAAGGTGAAAGCGACAGGCTCGTTCTCGCCAGGTCGCTTCAGCTGTTTTTCCCGGAAGCGGTCGACCGAGTTCGTTTTGAGACAAAGCGGGAAGGGGCGGGGCACACCTACGTGATCGACATGTTGAGCGGCTGGCGTTCACAGCACAAGCATCATCCTGAACGGCCGAAGGCGGTTGGTATCGTCGACGGCGACGCTAGCCAAGCGAAGAAGGAATTCAACGCACAACCGAATAATATTAAGTCGGCAAAGTGCTTCGTCTACCCCGCACCCGCAAGTCTGCGTGCTGCCAGGGCTGCCCATTTCAATGTCCACGCATCGCTAGAGACACTTTATCCGGTTGCGGTGTGGACGGATGCAAGTGCCAAGAACCACTTGGTTAAGCGTGATCCTAGCAAAGTATGCCATCCTGATCTGGTGAACCGGATTCTGCTCGGTGAGACGACACTCGAAGAGCAGCTTCATGCAGATTGGGCGTATCTCGTGCTTAATGATTTCAAGCCGGATCAAAAGGTCACTACCGCACAACGCCTTTGCCGGCAGGCCGACGCGGACTGTCGGATGACTTTGGCAAACTTCGAAGCACTGCTTCTAGAGGCCCTGACCTTTCTCGGGATCGAAATCGCGCCTGACGTCGCAGCCTGATGCGCAAGGCTCAATCGCACAGATCGAACCTAGTTGAAGGTCTGGATTTCACAGCAGTACGCCAAAACCTGACATTCCGCTATCGGCCCCATTCTTGTCGTTCGTTCCGACCGCAGCGATAGCCTGCTTCTGCCTTTCTGGACTTTGGTTCGGCTCCCAACGAAAGCCTGCTACCAGTCCACTATGCGGAATGCTGCGCCGTGAGATCGCCGCCTAAACATCAACCGCGGACGAGGCCCACGCTCCGCTGATCTACACCGCTAGGTGTGTCAAATGTTCTGACAACGGACATACCGGACACTGACTCCATCTGTGACGACTTCGATGCTAGGTGTTTGGGAACGCCCGTGTTGATGAAATTTTTGAAGATATCGCTCTCGCGCCCGATACGGGCAATCATAGTCTTTTGTTCGGGAAGGACACCATGGATCACCAGAAAGATGTCACCGACACATGTGAAACCGCAGCAACGACAATCGCCCTTCGTGTCGCATTCGCTGGACATCGGAAGGTGACATCAGGTGAGGAGCTCATCAGGGATCGGATCCGGACCACATTCGAACTCGTCGGCCAGGTCGCTCTCAAGCTGGCGGCCGACCGCCCGGACTTTTCGTCGGGAAGATCATCTCACGTTGCCGCGTTGCTGGTGGGGGGGGCACCGGGAACAGATCGCCAAGCGGCGCGGGTTTGGTGCGACCTGCATGAGTCCGGGCTACCGCATGGACCAATACACGGTGTGTTCCCCTACCAGGATGAAGATGCAACGGACGATTGGACGTTGTCGAGTTTCTCCGCTCTAACAACGCGCCCGAGCGAACTGGCTGCAGAGCCCGACGCCCGTGTAACTGACTTCTCCATCTTCGATCAGGTCACCGTCTTGGATGGAATGGGTGCGGAAGCGGAGGTGCCATCGAGAAATGCGCATCTGGACCAAATGCGTTGGTTGGTCCGATATGGCGATCTCGTGGTGGTCGTGTGGGATGGAGAATTGCCCCGCGGCCCGGGCGGTACGGCGGATACAGTCTTCCAGGCTTTGACCCGAGGAGTGCCAGTTCTGTGGATTGACCCGGCAGAAGCAGGGCCGGCACGACTGCTCGACCCGAGGATGTTGTTTGACGACCTTGATCGGGGAGAGTTCGTCGAGGCGCTTGCAAATGAAAAACGGGAAACCTTAGCGCCGGTTGCGACGACTGACAGCCTGTTTCACTTGCTAAGGCCTTACGTTTCTCCTCCCTGGAAAGTTGCCGACAAGTCGACTGCGACGGAGAAGATCGCATACGTTTCCTACAATGTTCGCGCAGCCAAATTCGCGTCGCAACCCAAGCCTGGCGTGTGGGAGCGACAGTGGACAAAAATTTACTCTCACTTCGTCAGATTGCTTGGGGGTGTCTCATCCGTTCAGCACCAGGGCGATCCTTCCGCTGGGAATGAGCGTCTAGATCGTGAGTACGCTGCGGCCGATCTGATCGCGAACCGGGTTAGTGCACGTCACCGGTCTCTACAGATTGTCATTCTGGGCCTTGCGGCTTTGGCTGTTCTTATCGGCGTGCTTCCTGCAGGAAAGCATGTGCCGCTGCTGCGCGACGTTTCCAATCTCAAGCTGATCTGCGTTGTATTGGAGTTCTTCCTACTCGCTTCGATATTCTACCTGTGGCGGCAGGCTGCCGGGCGAGAGCGGCATCGCGTATGGGCAGATGCGAGGGTCTTCGCGGAGCGCCTACGGGGCATCCTCGTCACTTGGCCTCTTGGCATCGATGTTGGCGACAAGCACAAGATGCCGCCAGCGACCTGGACCGAATGGCGCGCGCTCGACCTGCTTCGCCAAGCCGGCCCACCTTCTGGAGTGATGTCGCAAGAGCGTCGGCTCGATGCCCTGCGGCGCGCGGAGCGTGACTTGATCTTGGCACAAGAGGCGTATCACCGGAACAATCACCGACGAATGCACCACGTTCATGTCAATCTGGAGCGGATCGAGAACACGCTGTTTCTCTTGCTTGTAGCTGCGCTGGTCGGTTTCACTCTATGGATGACCCTCGGCCTCCGTGGCATTGCGGCGAAGCCCGGCTACGCTTGGGGCGAGGTGCTTCTCATCCTAAGCGCTTTCATCCCGGCAATCGGTGCCGCCATTGTCGCGGTCGAAGCCAAGCTTGATTTCAGCGGCTCGGCGGTTCGGAGCAAATTCTTCGAAAAGCGCTTCGGGCAGCTAAAGGGTGATTTGGGGAACACGCTGGATTCCGGGCCCGATCATTGTCCCTCGCTCGCTCGGGGCACCGAGATCGTGCGCGACGCTGCATCCCTCTTGGGGCGTGATATCGAAGGCTGGCGAGCCGGTAGTGAGCGTCGACGTATTCTCCGAATGGGGTGAACGACCCTTTCGCCGTCGAACCGTTGCGCCGCTCAAGAGACGCGGCGTGACGTATGTCGATGATTGTCGGGTCATCAAGGCGATCCTTTGGCAGTTTCGCACCGGCTCGCCCTGACGTTACGTGCAGGAGCGGCATGGCTCGTGCACGACGCTCTGCAACCGGTTTGCTGTCGGAGAGCATTCGGCGCCAGCCTATCTCTGGACACGGTGTCAAAGGCTTACGACGGTCACATCGTGACGATCGACAGCGCCTGCGTCCGCGTGCAGCTGCATGGTGCCAACCGGGCGAAAAGGGACGGTGCCTGGGCGGTCCCGAGAGCATGACGCGCGGTGGAGGATGCCCGCAGCCTGCCGATCGGATTGAGCCTGAGAGAGGGCCGAGTCTATGACGGTCATCAGGCACAACCGCCATGTTCCCCTCTTTCGCCCACAACCATCGTTCTGTCGGAGCCCTTGGCGCTTGCGAGGGATTTTCAGACGGTGCGCGCCGTTGCCACAGAGGCCCAGTCAGTGCAATCTTTGCCTGTGATCGTTAAAAACAACACGCTTGAGAAAATTCAGATCGGCATTGAGACTGCGAGCGGGAGCTGCAGAAATTTTTGATGCAGGCAAGAGCCTGCGGTTTCATTTGGTGAGAGCGGGGCTTCGATGCGGCGTAGACTGGTTTTTCTGTCGTCCTCCGGTGATCTCGTCGAGACCCGGGGCAATTTCGATTTCGAATTTAGAAAGTGGAACAAATCTCTAGGACAGACCGAGCTGGAATGTAAACCGTACCGCTGGGAAGTGGATGAGGTTCTGAAAGACCTCGACGCCCGGGAGCCGATCCAGAGCGAGCTCATCCGCACCGATGGTGATGAGGTGCTTCTGACTATTGGCATGTTCGGCGAGCGGTGTGGCGTTCCCTTGGCTGATGGCGCGCCGCTTGGCCGCGACTTCGCGGCCTGGCGAGAGGGCCACTTCCGTCTTCTCCATCCCTGGCCGGTTGGCGTCGAGGCAAGCGAAGAGGCGCTGATTAACGGCTGCTATCCCTTGACAGGTACGATCTTCGAACAGCTCTGTGCCATCGACGCTGCAATAGAGGACCCCGACCGCCCCAAACCTTTCATCGGCTATGTCGCGAATTGCAACGTTGCACCGGACACGGACGTTGAGGATGTGCTTTTCAACGGCTCGCTGCTGAAAGGACGCGTGCTAAGTGGAAAGACAGACAAAGAAGAGGAAGTCCTTAGGCCCCAGCTGAAGCGCCAGCGAAGGGGGCTTCTAAACTATCTGAAGGCCCTGCGCGCCTCAGGAAAGATAGAACTGCTCCACTTCGATAGTGCTGCGGCGATGTGCTCTGGTTTGCTGGAAGAGACCAAGAAATTGGTCCTTCCCATTGCTCTTCCGCACAATGGATCGAGCGGATACAAGAACGCGCTCACCTTCTACGACATTCGCGACAGCTACCCTCTGCCGGGCCTGCAAGCCGAGGCAGATACTGTTGCCGACGAATTCTGGCGCGATGCCTTCGACCTCGGCGCGAGCGCCGCGACACGGACCCTGTTGCTGACCGGTCCCTCCGGTTGCGGCAAGACGTCGTACATGCGGCGCGGCATTCTCGGCTCGCTGGTCCGCGCGAAGGACAAAGAGGCGATCGCAATTGCATTTCGGCCAAACGACCTTGACCCGCACGGTACGGGAAACTGCCTCTGGCTGCTTTGGCAAATGATCCTTTCTGCTGACCCGCGGATCACGACCAATTTTCTAATGGATCCCTCGCGGACAGATGCCATCGGTGAGGCGGCACTCGCGCTGACCGAGGCGCTCGGGCGTATCGACGCGCGACTACTCCTGGGTATTGACCAGTTCGAGGAGTTTCTCGACATCCTGTTTCGGCAGTCAAGCTCCGAAAGCGCGGCGAATCGCCTCCGGCCCGCTTTTGAGTTCCTCCGCGCCTGCCTTGAGAGCGGCCGCTTCGCCATCGTCGCGACACTCGAGACCCAAAGAGACAAGTTGCGCGAGGATTTCGCCAATGCCGAATACGGTTGGCGGCTCGACCGGACGAAGACCCTTCATCTGAACGAGGAGCGGGTGCGGCAGATCGTTGAGGCGCCGCTCAAGGCTGCCGGCCTGCCGCCCGATGTGGACGCGCTGCGCCGGATCGTCACACTCTGGAAGGAACTCGAGGAAACTGTGAGCGTCGAGGCTTCGACGCTGCCGCTTCTAGGGCTTTGGCTGGCACGGTTGCAGGACCGCTGTCGCCCCCTTGTGCGCAAACCAGGAGGGGAGCTCACAGGGTCGTTCCTGAACGCCAGCGATGAGCCAGTGCTGACTGCTGACCACATCGACGACATGCCGGCGATGGAGAGCCTGATTGATGAGTTGGCCACGACCGCCTGGCTTGAGGTCGCAGGAAGCTACAGCGCCGTGGAGCATAAGAAGGGAAAGCCAGTTCCCAAGAAGAACGATCTCAACAGATTTTTGCAACCCCTCGTTGGTCTTTCTCATGACGGAGAAAAGGAGTTGCGCGATGTCGCGCGACCGCCGGTCCGCTCTCTTATGTCGGGTCTGATTGAACGTTTCCTGAAGTCCCGGCTAATGGTCCCGGTTCTTGCCGGTCAGCAGGAAACGGTGCGGCTGACGCATCAGGCCGTGATCGATCGGTGGGAGGCAGGCGCTGAATGGTTCAGCGACTTCGAAAGCTATCTCAATAACGAACGCGGGCTGCTCCGCAGGGCCCAGGCCTGGAACGAAGAAGGACGACCGGCCCTTCGGCAGGTTTCGAAGGCAGAAATTGCTGTCGCGGCTTCGATACTTGATATGCAGGTTGCTTTCTCTCCCTGGGATACGTCGCCCAAAAACACGCTTCTCCGGGATTATGCAATCGAGGTCTTTCGACACTCCGAAACGCCTCTGGCAAAGGTGCCTCATTCTCTGATCAAAAAACGCTACGTACATGTTGCGGCCGCCTACGGACTTGCTGATCTTCTGGAGACTTGGTTCCGCTCAGCGGACGCAGATGTCGAGGCAATTGCCAACGCAAAGAACTCCGATTCCTCAGGACCGCTCACGTCCGCCGCCTGGTCATCTCCCGCTGCCGTCGCGACGCTGCTTCGCCACAAAGCACGGGTGAAGGAGCCAGACTACAGAGGGTTTCACCCGATATGTGGCACGATCCAATCTGGCAGAAAGGACATCCTGGACCTGTTGATGGGCCAATACCGCTTCGATGAGGCGATATGCGAAAGTGATGGCCGGACAATGCTGCATCAGGCAGCGCAAGGGGGGCAGCTCTCCATTCTTCGGTACCTGATAAAAGAGGGTGCATCTCCCGATGTGGGTGATAGCAATGGCCAAACGTCGCTGATGTACGCTGCTTCAAATGGTCACCTCGATATCGTCGCAGAGCTTCGTTCTCGTTCAAGCGTCCTGGCAAAAATGAATGAGGCGGCACACAGCTGGCGAGCCAGCGACCTCGCGGCGGCCAATGGCAGATGGAAAACCCTCGAGTTGCTGCTGACAACGCCGGGTCTCACTGCAGAGGATCGCGCGGTGTTGTTCGGCCCTCGCGGCGAGAACGAGCTCAGCCCACTCGGGCTGGCTGCGGTGAACCTCCGGCCCGGCACTGTCAAGTGGCTCCTTTCTCACCCTGACATCGACCCCGGTGACACGCATCATCTTTTGGGTGGTCGCTATGGTAACCTGGCTCAGCTTGTGGCGCACATGGTGCAACGCGACCTGCCTGGCTACGACCAAAGACTGCGTGACACGCTTGAGGTCCTTCTCGACGATCCCCGTATCGACCCGACAGCGCTTGGCAAAAATGGCAAAACGCTCCATGAACTGGCCGCCAAATCCGGTCCGGCAGGACGGCTGGTGAACGGCCACACGCGCTGTCCGCGCGACTGGAAAATCATCACAGTCAAGACCGCACGCGACTGGCTCCGCAATGCCCATCGTGACGAGGCGCTCCGGATCGCCCAGCATCGTCCCGACCTGCTTCTCGACAAGACCGTTCTGACGGAAATATCCAAGGCGGCTTGGCCCTCCGTTGCGCCGCTGCTTGCTGCTCACGTCAACCTTCGTGCAACGGAAGGTCTCTGCCTGATTAAAGCGATCTACGAGAAGTATCCCTTCTCAGGGGAAAACGCCCCGAAAGAAGCAGTCAAGGCTGCGCTCTTCGGCTCGCTGATCGACCGTATCACCCCGGAGAACAGTGCCAAAAGTGGCGGGGCCCTGCTGGCGCTCGTGGCGGCGAAGGGGGGGGCGGATGAAGTCAGACGACTCCTTGAAAAGAGCGTACCGCTCGACCAACCGCTCGGCCCCCTTGGGTTCCGGCCCGCGCATTTTGTGTCACAACGGGCGGACACGGAGAAATTCGAGCTTCTGGCCAGGGCGATGCGCGGAAATCCCTTGCCTCGCGACAATTGGGGGCGCGTCTCCTCCGAAGTTGCCCCCAAGCCCGCTCGTGACCGGATCGCGGAAATCGAGGCAACATATTTCAAAGAGGAGGGTTAGACGATGTCGGACCCGCGCCACACATTCCTGCCATCACTGCATCGTCGCCTTGATATGCGCGAGATGTCGGCTCTTGCTGACCGGCTTGACCCGGTGGACGGGAAAGGTGCCTTCTCCCCCGAAACTGCGGGAGAGGTCTTCGTTCTCGATTTCTATCCCGGGCTTGACCTGATCCGGCTCACTGATCCCGCCTGGCTGCCGGAAGGTGTCTGCGTCTATCTTATCCAGCGGCAAGATGGAGAACTCTACCGTCTCAAAGGAGCCTCACCGCCGATCCATGAGGTCAATGCCAAGGCACCTCTCAAACTCACCGAAGAGCTCGTGGCCGACTATCTCCGGTTCTTCTGCTTCTTTCTCCGCGGCGAAGAAGGCCCGTACCATATTTGCGCTGAGACTGCGGACCCCCTGCTTCCCTCGGAGGCCACGGGTGTTATCGATCACGCCGAACCGCCGCGATTGTACGGTACAGATTCAGATGGCAAGTTCCGCCTGTCGGCGCCGGTCTTCTACAGCAACGCGGTCTTCAATGCCGATTTTCTGGTCTCGCCGACGGGAATGGTCGAGATGCTTGACGACTGGCCAGTCTTGGTAGACCTGCCGGCGAAGATCACAGCTCCGCTTATTGTGACGGATAGCGGTAAACAGAGCCAAGGGGCGCTAAGCGAATTGGAAATTGGAAACGAGAGCTGATAAATCAGATAACGCCGTTGAAAATACTCATGAAACAGAGGATGTCGATGTTCCACGCATCAACGTTTGGAGCGGAGTGGCAGCTTAGGTGACGCCCTCACAAACGGGATAGCCAAATCAGACCCGGTTCGATTCAAGCTCCGAAAAGAGTTTGCAAGGGTCTATTGGGTGGCGTCCAACGGGACGCCTGTCCGCGTTGGAGTTGACACCTGGTACAGGTTGCCCGCAATAGTTTGACAGTCTCGAGATTTGCGCCCGGCGGGGGAAACCCCGGCCGGGCTTTTTCGTGACTGGTGACCGGCCGGCGGGCGCGTTTAGGGACCGTACCAGGACCAAACACAATACGGGCGGACTTAGTGTTTGGGTTCGCCAGTCTGACGGCAAAAACAAAGCCGCAACAAACGCAACAATGAGGGCGCAACACCAGGCGTTGCCCTCAACATCACCGCAACATCGCTGGTCCCGTGTGAGGGCAACGGCCATCCAGCCGTCGGCCTGCAACCGGATTTTGTCCAAGCCGCCCCGGGATCCGGAGGCGGCTTTTTCGTGGGAAAAAGGAGCTGATGACATGTCGAGTGAACGCGAAATCCTGATCAAGCTGAATGACCTTCTCGAGAGCATGGCGAATACCGTGAACGCGGTCGGCCCGACGCGGCTGCTGACACTCGATCGCGCCACCCGCGCAAACGCGGCGCTCGTCTATCTGCGCGAGGGCGGACACGAGCGGTTCCGCTGGGGCCTGGCGCCCGAGGACAAGGATTTCGTGATCCAGTACAGCCCGGACGGCACGCTGTTCACCTATGACGACCGGCTGCGCATCGACAGCGAGACGGGCAAGGTGACGGTCAAGGGGCTCAGCCTTGACGGGGCGGATTTCGCGAACCCCCGTCTGACCGGCCAGACACGCTTTGCCGACGGCAGTGCCGCGGCGCCGGCAATCGCCCGGGAGGGGGACACCAACACGGGCTTCTTCTTCCCCGGCGGAGATGTCGTGGCCGGCGGGGCCGGGGGCGAGGAAGTGTTCCGGTTCAGTCCGCTGGGGTTTGCCATTGGAGGCAATGTCTCGAGCGCCTACAAGCTGGTTATTGGTGGGCATGTTCTTGCCGGCGACGGTGAGGATCATACGCCCGATGGCTCGTGGACCGGTCAGGTCACCATCAACGGCAACGGGTTCAAGGCGGGCCTTGCTGCGGATGGGGCCGGACTGTGGGTTGGAACGAACAGTGCCTCGCGCGACGTGATCATGGCCGTGAATGAGACGGAGGTGGCCCGGTTCACGCCGACCGGTCTGGCGGTTGGCGGCTCATCCGCGAACTATCCGGTTGATGTCCACGGGGACATCCGTGCGCGTGAGGCGTTCAAGGTGGGTACCGGTGCGGGGACGGCCTACGGCAATGACAATCTGATCCGGCCTGCTTCGCCGTCTGCGTTTCTCAATATCAAGGGCGGTGCGGGGCGCGCGAAGGTTCTTCTGGGAAATGACGACGTCAATATCTCGGGCGGCACGGGATCTGTTGTCTTTCGGTATGGTGCCGGGGCCAGCGATGGTGGTGTCGAGGCGATGCGTGTCGATAGTTCCGGGCGGGTTGGGATCGGAACCTCATCCCCAGACCACGACTTCGACGTGAAGGGTACGTTCAGTGTTTCCGGCGCTGCGACCCTGGGCGGGAACATCGCATTCCTGTCTGATGATGCCCGGCTCTATCCGACCAGTTCGGATGGGGCAGACAGTGCGCGTGTGGCGTTGTTGGGGGGCGGTGGGTTCACCTCGTCGCGCGGTGCCTACATGTATGTCTGCGGCAATGAGCACGCCTCGACGCCTGGACGCGCTGTCATGGTCGCGGGTGAGGGGGCCGGAGCGGACGTCAGCGGGACGCGGATCTCGCTGATCGCGAGCGACAACACGGTGTTTTACAATGGCGGTACGGAGGCTGCCCGGATCGCCTCCGGTGGTCAGTTCCTCATTGGCGCCACCTCCGGCGCCTCGAAGCTGGTCGTCAACGACGACAGTGTGCAGGTGACCAGCCCGAAAACCCCGGCAAGTGCCACCGACACCGGCGAGACCGGCCAGATCGCCTGGGATGACGAGCACATCTATGTCTGCACCGCGCCCGACACCTGGAAGCGCTCCGCGCTTACGACCTGGTGAGGAGGACGCGCCGGCCATCTTGCTCAGGCCGCACCCTGGGTGTGAGCAACGCGCGATGCAAAGAGCACGGTCGCAGGGAAGGGCGGCCGTGCACATCTCCTCTGCGTGTGCGGGGGCCGGGGGATAGATCTCCCACCGGTGGAGCCAAAGAGAGCACACCCCAGAGGTGGCGCGGGAAGACGCATGGCTTGGAGGAGGGGGTTTTATACGAACTCGCAGAACCCATTGTCTCCTAGCGTGCAGGTCACTGCGTGGAGATTTCCTCCATTGTTCAGGGCTTCCGAAGGAGTTATGACGATGCGTTGCTGATGAATTTTCAATATCTTACATTGGTAACATCAATTACTTTCAAAAACGGTGCGATATTTAAATAATTATATTAATATTTTTCGTTGTTTAAAAATATTATATTTGGCGTTCCTTGGACTGCGGGGAATAGATATACGTCAGACGTCTCGCCCGGGCTTCCAGCGATTGTCGTTGATCTTTGCAAATAACCAAATTGCAGCAAGCAAGATTGATGATGATATGAAGAATATTCCTAATATTGGCAAAATAATTTCGACCCCCAAAAGAGAAAAAATATATCCTTCTTCCGATGCAAATTTCTGATCGGCGATTAGAAGGCCTCCAAGAAGGTTGCCGCAGATCGATAGCGGAAACCCAAAGAATGCGATGGCGTTTAGCGTTGCATTTGCACGAACTTCACTGGAGGAGACGACCATGGTCTCCAGTTCTGCTATTTCCGCCAATGCCGCCGTGAGCCTTCCTTCCGCTTTCCAACGATGTTCGCAGAGCTCACGAAACCGCCGAACGAGGGGATCTTCCTCGAACTTGGCGCTTTGTGCCCAGGTCTCTCTAGCTTTCAGCTTTGCATCATAAATCGCCTTGAGTGCTCTGCGCTTGTCGCCTGCGCGCCCAGTATTGATAGCCTTCACGACGAGATTTCTTACAATGCCATTGATTTGATCGATAATCGCCCTCGCACAGTCCAACGTTGCTGCTACGTCGCGTGCGGATCGATCTAGCTCTTCCATCGGGAAATTCGCCCGTGAAGTGGTCTCCAGCAACAACATCCCACGCGCCGTGACCATGACTATTCCGCCACGCGCCTCAATGACGTCGAAATCTTCCGCCGGGGGCAACCGGTTCATTTCGATGCGCCCGACGTCAATAAAGGCGGCAAAGCTGGCCGCTATGACGGGCGACCAGGAAAAAGGAGCCCCAGAGGTCGCGGGTGTAAGACTGAGTCTCACGCCAAAGAGCTCGGTTCGTTTGTTGACAAGAACTCGACGTGCCTGAGCGGGTGGTTGGTCAAGCAGACGCCAGCCAGGCTCAGACGGCGCCTCAAAGCGCCGCAGTGAGAGACCTTGAGCTGGCGAGTACAGGTGCCATAAAATCCGGAGCACCTGAGCCCACTCAAGACGAGTGCCAGGTATCGTCTCGCCAGCCACAGTGACCGATCTTGGCGCTGCAATCATCGAATAGAGAGGGCGCCCCTCCCACCAGGGCTGACACGAGGGTGCACATATCTTTGGCTCTTCATAGAAGCTAAGCATGCCACTTCGCTGTGGTTCCCGAGGACGGCCGTGTTCAGAGCCATGCGTTGCGGCATACGCGACCCAAGCCTCCTCTTCTGCCCGCTCGATCTCGATCCACAGCTGTTTTAGATCTATGCGCTCAGCTGGGTCCGTCGATATCGTCATGTCGAAGCCCGTTCCACGCATGGTCGGTCGATAGAGCCCCCAAAGGGGATAGCCTCGACCAAGTGGAGCAGTTCCGTCTCGTCGAAGCAGAACCTTCAAGACACCGGTAAACTCGACCTCGGTCATAAAGACAGCATCGATATCCATGCGCCTGCGCGTGCCCTGAAGCGGAACGGAAAGCTGAAGCTTGAGGGCTCCGGCCAGGGCGCGCCGGTAGTGGGTCTGTTCGCGTGCAAGGGCCAGGCGTGCAATTTTGTGTAGCCGAATGGCCTCAGCTCCCGCCTTTTCTGGCAAGAGGTCCGGCACATTCCAAGGGTCGACTCCGGCAAGGACAAGCCCTGCCACATAGTCAACTGCAGACGCGAGGGGACTTTTCTGCCCTTCGTCATCAAGAGCGACGCCTCCACCCTCTCGGCTCTCGAAAAGGGCATGTGTGAAGGCATTTATCAGGACTCCCGCCATTCGCTCGACTTCAACGCCCGGCGGCGTAAAGCCTTGCTCCCACTCGGAGGCGAAGGCGACCCAAGCTTGAGCAAGTGGCCGAGTGCACAGTCGTTCCCTCAGGCACACCAGAGCTACGCAAGTGTCCGGCGATGCGTCCTCGACAGCGACCGTGAGTCCCGCAAACGGGTCCCCCCCTGAGCCGAAGGGGATGGCGTTGCGCCAAGTTAGCAGTTCTTCTTCAGTTGCACGTGCAACGAACTCGGTCGCCGAGTAGAGGGGCGTGCAGGTATCCTTGTGATTGAGGGACAGGCAGCCCTTCTGGAGCCCTGGTCGATCACCGATACCCACTTCCAGATGCCGCGGCTGCCGCTCTTCCTGCTGCTGCCTGCCGAACAGGATATTGCTCTGAGAAAGCATTTCCCCTCCAAATGACTCAGTCCTCCAAGTGTTCCTCACTTCTCGCAGATCCGCAACGCAGAGAAGGCGCATGAGGCAAAATGTTCAGAACGTATCCATCGTGGAAAATGGCGGTCATCCTGAACTTCCGATACCACACCGCAGAATGCCGAGGGCCAGTCCGCCTTGAATATGCGGTCATGCTGACCTCTCCTTGAAACTCTCTGATGATGCGTGAGAAATATCCAATTTATCTGAAGCAGATTGCATGGGGGCAATTCTCCGGATCGGGCGAAACCATCGAGGACGACTGACACCGCGTGGGTCTTGCTGGTCAGGCCGCCCCGGGAACGTCCCATGCAACCGGATCCCCCTTTTTATCCCCGTTGGCACCATGCTGGTGAACGCGGATAGAGGAGCTATCGATCATCTGGATGTCGCCGTCATAAGCGGCTGATACGGCTTTCAATATCCGATCCCAGACGCCGGCGGCTCGCCATCGCACGAAGCGGTTGTAGCAGGTCTTGTGGGAACCATAGCGTTCAGGGATATCCGCCCACGGCGCGCCCGTGCGCCAGCGCCAAAGAATACCGTTGATCACCCGACGGTCATCGACACGGGCAACGCCACGCACCTTCGTGGGAAGAAGTGGCTGGATCACCGACCATTCCGCATCGCTCATATCAAAACGGGCCATTGCAAACTCCTTGCGGAGCTTGAATCAAAACAAGCGTGATTTGGCTACCCAGTTTATGAGGGCGTCACCTAGAGCAGCCAGAACCCAGCCTCTGTCTCGACCGGAACGCCAGCTCCATATACACGGCAGTGCCGTTCGCCGCTGCGGCCGATCGTGTACACGCGCAGGCTGTCACCCTTGTCCAGCAGTGCCTCGACCTGGGTCGCCAGACGATCGGTCTGGCTCGTCGTCAGGCGCGCCTCAAAAACGGAAAACTGTACACGCGAAGCTCTTTCCTCGAGGATCCTGGCAATCCTTCGCCGTTTTCTATCGCAGCTGACATCGTAGCAAAGAACACGCAAATGCTGCTCGCGTGCCATTGTCAAACCTCCATCAAATAGGGACGAAACGCGTCAGGATCCCCCGAGCGCATTGCCGCCGCGAGGCTCTGCGCCTGAAATCGCATCATGGAGCGCCAGGCCAGCTTGCCGCCGCCATCGGGCCGGTTGACACGACGCGCCACGGCGGTCTCGTACGCAAGGATCAATGCCTTGCGGCCCTCGGCGGAGATCTCGATCCGACGTCCGTCCACGGTCTCCGACATCTCCGGACGCAATCTCCGGGCATTGCGCAGATAGATGACAAGCCCCTCGGTCAGCGGCGCCCGGAAAGGCTCCATCAGATCGTAGACCAGCCCATCATGACGATCCTTGCTGGCGTGCAGGCAGGCAATACCGGGATGGAGACCCGCGAACTGGATGGCCGCTCGGGTATCGCGTTCCAGGAGGGCGGTCAGATAGTTCATGGCGGCATTGACGTCATCCGCGGCCGGGCGAGACCGGCGAAACGGGGCCTCAAGCGGCGTGTCCAGAAGGAGCGCAAGCGCCGGCCAGTACGTCGCGGTTGCGGCACCCTCAAGGCCTCTGAGTTCCTCCACCGTCCCGGCATGGTCCAGCTTTCGCAGTTGCCGGCCGATGGCATCAAGCGCAGAACGGACCTCCGACCGTTGCCTGGTCCGGTTCAGCCGCGAGAGTTGCGCTCGCTGGTTGCGCAGTCGCGCATCAACCAAGCATCGCGCGATGGCACGAGCCCGTTCGGGATCCAGGGCGACCGAGGCCTGCGCCAGGATGAGCCCGCCCTTGCGCCCGTACGGCGGCACCACACAGCCGCGCGTTTGCCCAAACCCGTCGAGAAGCACCAAGTCTGTTCCGGTTTCTAACGCCAGATCAATGACATTGCGTGTAAAGGCAACGGCCGGAGCGACCTCGATCCGCCCTATGCGGCGATACGGCAGGGCGATCAGTTCCGTTCCGTCGTCCCGCAGGACCGAGAAACTGCGATTGCGAGTCGACAGGCTGTGGGCCTGATCCAGGACATAGAGCACGCGCGCACCGGGGTCGAAGCTCGAGCCGGCCTCTTCCAGCTCGATCACTCCCTCGTCGGTTATGTGCGACTTGACGGCGGCGCGTTGCGGCACAGCCGGATCCGGTTTCTGCTGCAGGGCAAGCGTGCGTAGGAAAAGGTACCCGATGAAGTCGAATCCACGGTCGAAGCTGACGATGCGGGTGCCCTCGTCATGCAGCTTCAGCCCATGGACCGCGAGGACCTCGACACACCGCTGCAAGGCCTTCTCGGCCTTGCGCTGGCTCTTGCACAAGATGACGAAGTCATCGGCGAAGCGGATAATCTTGACGCCGAGCGCATCGATCTCCTCATCCAAGGCGTCCAGATAGAGATTGGCGAGCAGCGGTGACAAGGGAGATCCCTGCACGAGACCTCGTCCCGGTGTTCCAAGGGCCTGCCCCTGATCCGCCAAGATCCGCCTGACCAAGGCCAGCACTGCCGCGCTGCCGGGCAAGGGGGCCAGCACCGGCTGCAGTTTGTCGAAAAGGATTTCCTGATCGATATTGTCGAAATAGCTGACGATGTCAGCCTCGATGACGACGTCGTATCCCCGGCGTCGCCAGCGTTCGATACGCTCGACCGCGTGTACGACACCGCGGCCAGGGCGGTAGGCAAAGGAACTGTCCTCGAACAGGGCGTCCAGGATGGGTGTGAGCGTGGCTGCTAGGCTTGTGTGCAGAACTCGATCGCGAATTCCGGGAATCGTCAGCACACGATAGCCGGGCTTCTTCTTCGGAATGCTGACCTTGCGGAATGGCCCGGTGCGGTAGGAGCCCGCCAGCAACTCCGCGCGCAACTGGGTGATATTGGCGAAGAGATCCCGCTGAAACTCCGCCGGTGTCACAAGGTCGCCGCCCGGACCGCCTCCATTGGCCTTGACCTTGTACCAGGCTGACTGCAGGGCTGCCTCGCTCGTCACCCTCTGCCAGAGATTGTCGTCCTCCATCCTGCTCTTCCCAGGTTCCCGAGCAAAGCCCCCCGAACGGGCGCAATCGCCGTGAAAATGGCGGTCATCCTGAACGCAATACCATCTTTTTCACTCTTCTTGAGAGGTTCAGTCCGCCGTGAAAATGGCGGTCATCCTGAACAATCACACATAGCTTTACGGAGAGTAAAGGTTCAGTCCGCCGTGAAAATGGCGGTCATCCTGAACCTTGAAGGAGCGTTTCCCCATGAAAAAACGGTTCAGTCCGCCGTGAAAATGGCGGTCATCCTGAACTCCCCCTTTGTAACCCCTTGCCAGAACTAACACAAGTGAGCACGGTTCTGAAGCCGATTGCCTTTTTCTGCCCAGCGACACACAGACGGGTATATGCTGATGCTGGGAGACTAAAAATTTTTTTCATTTCAGTTACTTGCCATAATCTGAGGCCAATTGGTCCAAGTCGGCCATCGCCGACGGTACGCCGGACTGGCGCAACGCGTCCGCAACAGTCTCCGGATATGCCAGACACGGATTGCCCGTGGCCCCGTTCCTGACATGGCCGGAGGAGCCGAAGTCGAAGAGGGCGCGCGTCATCGACAGTTGGCGCGGCGACACCCGGGGCAGCGGGAACGCCATCGACTGACGCTGGCGGGTGCCGTCCCCCTGGTCAAGCCTGAGGGTGAGAAAGGCCAGATGCGGCAAGAGAACCGGCCGCAGTTCGGCGGCACGCAGTCGGTCGCGCGAGAACCGCCAGTCCAGTGCGAGCCCCTGGCGCTGCAGGATGTCGGCGATGGCCTTGGGCACCGCGTTCTTCAGCTTGCGATCGTGGCTGAGAAGGGCTCTCACCGCATTGATCACATAGGTCAGGTTGATGTCCCTGCGATGCGTCGTCCGCCCCTGACCGCTTTGGTCCGGCTTGCCGTCAAGGATGTTGAAGTGAGCAAGATCCTTGCGGATCTGGTCAAGGTCAAAGCTGTGCCCGACATTCGGCTGGAGCAGCGGTTTCCCCGCCTTGCGAAGCTCGGCGTTGCGCCTTTCCCGAAAGGCCTTGTCGAGAGAATGCTCCTGCCGACGCTCCCCTCGCGACCTGAACAGCCCGAAGAACCGGCCCAGCTGCACGCGGGTACCTTCTGACAATCCGTTCGGTCCGGCCCTCTCGATGGCTGCGGCGGCGTACCGGAAGCCCGAGGACGGGCTGAAGACGGTGGCGGAAAACGCCGCCGTTTCTGAGACCAGCGTGACCCCGGACCTGGCTGCGACCAGGCGCAGGTCCGGTATCTCCTCGTAGCAGGCGGCCAGCAAGGCGCAGTCACGATCGCGCTCCCACATGGCCGAGAAATCGGTCAGCCGTGCCAGAATCTCCATCAGCAGATGCTGGAGATTGGCAAAGTCGGACAGGCGCACCGCGGAAATCGCGAAGTTGTACCTGCTCACCTCCGCAGCTTTTTCCTTGTACTCCGTCGCCAGCCTCTGAAGCTGGTCATCCTGTCGCTTCGTGGCGCGCGCGCCTTCGGTCAAGGCCTTGTGCAGCCTTTCCTTCTCGGTGAAAGGCGTCAGCGATGCATCGTCCCGCATCGCCTTGAACAGCAGAACCTCCGCAGGCTGCACCTTGTGCTTGCCAAAAGTGCTCCTGAGCAGGGGTAGCGTGTTGAAGCGCCGCATCTGGCGAAGCCCGGCAAGCGTGCCGGCCAGCATGAGCGGAGCCTCCCCTGCGGCTTCGTCAGCGGCTGCGCCTTCACCGGCGTTGCCCAGAGCCGGCCATACCGCAGCAAAATCGCCAGTGTTCTGGAAAAACTCCCGACTGTCGATCTCTGCTCCGGAGAAGCCTGCAGCCTGAACCCGGGTATAGAGCCCCATGACCCGGTCGAGCTGGCGCAAGATTTGATCGCTCTGCGACCTTGAAGGCGCGACTGGCCTGCCCGATGCCTCGGCGCTCGAGCTGGCCTCCCCGACGCCGTCCGGGTCAAGCAATCGCAGGATTCTCTGCTGCTGCTCGTCGGCGGGGTTCTGCGACCACAACACATTCCGCCTGTCCCTGGTCGCCTTGCGCTCCAGGATCGCTGTTTTCCGGAACTGATGCTGAAGCTGTGCAATGGTGCTCGGCGGAACGAGATAAAGCCAAGCATAAAAGAGTTTAAGCCAATCCGGATAGTCCTCGCGCGCGGACGCTGCGCTGCTGTCCGAGATTTCCTGTGCCGTGACCGGTGGCTTCCTCTTCGCAGCAGGGTCCCGGGCCATATCGAGCGACCAGATCCAGCTCTTGTCCGTCACGACAGCGCCGACGCCTGTCCCGGCCGGCGTTTTGCTGCGCTCGCTCCCGGGCAGGCGCTCATTCAGGAATGCGGCGAAGAGGTAGCCGTAGAGCTCCCGGCGGAACTCCTGCAACCGGCTGGCCTGTTCCTGTTGCAACTGGCGATCGGGAACGTAGGGATCCGACAGGTTTTCTGCCTTCCCGTCTTTTTGCGGCTGCCGGCCATCCGCCTCCGCCGCGGCGTCCGCGAGGGCTTCGAAATGTTCCAGCAACCGCCCGTCGTCGACGTCAGGTTCGGTTTCCAGAAGCGCCTCGGACTGCAGAAGCAGCTCCATCTCGGCAAGGGTCACAGCCTGGGTCAACAGGCGCTCTGCGAAGCTCTCCTCCCTGGGCGCACTCTCGCCCTTCTTCTTCTTGTCGAAGGCCTCGCGACGCCGGTGTTTTGCCTCGAGCATCCGCGAAAAGACCGCCTTCGCGAAGGATGGATCCCCCTCCTTTTCCTCAAGCCAGGCCGGAAAGGCGCGATCATAGAACAAGCGCAGCAGGCCGATCCGGTCATGATTGACAGTGCGCGCGCGAGAAGCCTCGTCCACAATCTCCCTGGCCTTGCCCTTCGACAGATCACTGAGCTGCAGTCCGGCGAAAGGCAGAAGAAGATCGTCACGTGCCTCCTTGGGATCACCCGTCGCGAGGTGGTGTGCTTTCTTCAGAACCTGCATGAATTTCGGAGTGACCCGGTCATCGCTGGCCGGCGCACGACCGATGAGAGCCAGTGTCTCGGGACGCCTCTCGTCAGGCACATACCCGGCAAAGCCAATGCGGTTGAGCTCCTGTGCGAGAACAGACGCCTCGATCTGAAGATCGAACTCGAGCAGGCGCTTGATCCGGTCAAGAGCCTCGGCGGTGATGACGTGTGCAAGGCTGCTGCGATCGACGAAAGGAACGGCGTCAACCTTCTTGCCAAAGGGCTCGAGGAGCGTGGCCCCGGCAACACGGCTCAGGAAGCGCACCTTGGTGTTGAAGTGATAGCCGAGATCGCGAATGCGGGCGGCGTAACGCAGCAGTCCCCACAAGACTTCCTTGTCAGTCTGGCTCCCGTCGAACAGAATTTGCGTGCGACTGACCTTGACCAGCTTGCCATCCGACAGATCCGAGATACGCACCGTGAATGACCGGCTTCCAAAGATCACGCGACCATGCTCGTTCGCGCGTCTGGCTTCGAGGTTCGTGAGGGCCAACGCGCCGACAGCCGTCGTTGCAACGTCATGGTCGCTCAAGACCGCCATCTGGTCTTCGTTGCTGGTCTTTTGTGCAAGCGCCAGCGCCGACACATATCCCGGTTGCAGCCAAGCATGCATCGTGCGCTGCGCAAGAGCAACGGACGTGCGCAAGACACGAACAAAGGCCTCGTTTCGCTTGATATCGGCTTGGCCAATGCTGGTGGCGAAATAATCCATGGCCTGCTTCACCAGGGCGTCAAAGTTGTCGTCGCGTGTATCACTCTCCACGAAGCAGAGTTCAACAGCATGGGCAAACAGCTTGCCTACGCGGATCCTGCGCTGGAGTTCCTGCCCATTCGAAGCTCCTTTCAAGCGCGCAAAGAGCTTGTCGAGAGTCGCGGGAAGCAGATGCGAAAGCTTGACATGGTCTTCCGAACGAACCGCTTCCATGAAGCGGCGCGTTTCGAGGAGACGCTTGTAGTATAATCTCACCGCATTGTGCAGGTTCCAGAGCGTCTGGGGCGGCTTGAACGTCGTCTTCTTCGCCCCCCCGATGGCACCGAAGTGATCGTAGAGAAGGCTGCCAACGATTTTGCTCGGCCGCTCGCGCCGCGGGCCATAGATGAGCGCTTCCCGGATTTTTGCCGCAACGTCCCCCGGGCGTCGATAGAGAGTTTTTTCTTTCTCACCCCATGCGACCTTGGCCCGCTCTCTCCGGACACGAGGGTCGGAAACCGACTGAACAATCGCATTGCCCCGCTCGCGAATGAAGCCATCCGTTACCGGAACCTTTCTTCGGGTGCGACACTGGCCGCTGATCTTCATCTCGCGGCTCAAAAGATGATCCTGTATCCTCACAGCCGCCTTGCGATATCGCTCAAGCTCCCTGGCACCGAGCGGAACACCGAAGACTTTGACCCATCTCGTCCAGCTGACACATTCATTTCGACGACATGCAGGCCTCTGGGCAACGTATTCCTTGATTTTCTTTGCGTTTTCATCCCGGTCTGGGAACAGCCACTTCACCTCGGCCTCAGCATAGGGATGCACCTTGGCCCGCCAGAGATCACGAAGGGGGACACCATTGATCGCCTCGCCCGCATCAGCAAGATGACGGCTTGCGAAAAGATCCCATAGGCACTCGCCAAGAAAAGTCCGGGCGCGATAGGAGTCCAAGTCCATGCCTCGAAGGCTCCGTGGCTTGCGGAGCACGGTGTCGAGGCACTGGATGTACTGGCGCATGGCAAGTCGGGCATCTTCCTCCAGATAATCGAGGAACCTCTCCTCCTCGGACAATGTAGGCGCGATCGTTCCAGTGTGCGCGGAGTGTCGACCGGCCAAGAGCAGCCCCCGTGACGGAAGTGCTCTCTGTGACTCGTCGGGAGCCTTGTCCTCCCGTTCCTTCCGATCCGCAAACCGTGTGTAGCTCGTTCCTATGGACCGCATAATTCGCATTGTATCCCCCCACCAAGTACACAAAATGTGGCTTTTACGACACCACGCTCCAAATTTGCGAGCAATAAGGATATATTGTTTCTGAACGGAAGCTTGTTGAAAGCTGCGCTGAGTCTGTATTGTTAGAATTATTAAGGTTTTTAGTGGCAGGATGCGAGATTGATCTGCCCCTAGTGACCAATCCAGGGTAAATCTTAGGGTGAGCTTCGGCTCTCGCGCGGCAAAGGCGGTTCGATGATTGACCATTCCTTGCCGTTTAACCCGAGGCAGTCCATCGCGACCTCCTTGTCGGAGAGATTGATCACATCTCACGCGCCATCCGCTGTGCGCGCTTGAAGGCGAAGCGTGTCATCTGCTCACGCGCATCCCGGTCGGTCATCACGACACTGCGGAATTCGTTGTCGCGCTGGAACTCCCGAACAAGCCCGCGGAAGAACGCCTCGGAAAACGCGTTGTAGGAAACGTCGGCCGGGTTGTTCCTGACCATATCGGTCATGTCATCGTTCATGATGTCCCGGTTAACCCGTTCCATGCGCAGGAAGTCTTCGCGTGAGAAGTCGGTTCCATGCCGATCGTTGAACGAGTCAATGATTTCCGACAGCGCCTTTTCTTCCTCCTCGGTGTAGGCATTGGCCCCGAACTCGGTGATCGGATCGAGGGTCGTGCCGTCACCTGCGGCAAGGGAGGCGCTGCCTTCCTCGCCCTTCTGCAGCTTGAAGGCGGAGAGGTTCAGCATGTCGTCGGTGATCGTGATGTCGGCAGGCATATCGCGCGACGGCAGCAGGCGAGACAGCCAGGACGTATAGACGTAGAGCTTTTCGAGCCATGCATCGTCCAGCGAAATGACCTGTGCGACGAAGGCGTAGAACCGCTGGTAGCTTCGCAGAAGCTGGCGGAATTCCTCTTTCTGCGCCTCGTCCTCGTCCAACTCGAAGCGTCCAACCGCGAGACGGACAGTGCCTTCGAGCGCCAGACGGTCCTGGGTGGTCAGAGCGCCTTTGAAAAACCGATCGGCGAAGCGCTCGATCTCATCCTTGTGGATGTAGGTCGTGTTCGAGATGCGGCCCTCGAGGTCGTAGATCTGGTTCAGGTCTGTTCGCTCCTCCAGGGCAGTCGCCTCAAAGAAGGGCGCGAACGCTTCCCGGATCTCATCCATCGTATTTTGGAAGTCGAGGATGAAGGTGCGGTCCTTGTCGGGATGAGTGCGGTTCAACCGGGCAAGGGTCTGTACGGCCTGCAGCCCGGCAAGCTTCTTGTCCACATACATCGCGACGAGCTTCGGTTGATCGAAGCCCGTCTGGTACTTCTCGGCGACGACCAGAACCTGGAATGCGTCGGTGTCGAACTTCGCCGGAAGTTCCGTCTCCGCGAAGCCGTTCGCAGTCGCCTCGGTCCAGATATTGCCGTCGATATCCAGTTCGCCCGAAAAGGCGACGAGGGCCTTGAGATCCTTGTATCCCTTGTCCTCGATGTAGCGGTTCAGCTGTTGCCAGTAGCGCAGGGCGTGCTCGCGACTCTGGGTGACGATCATCGCTTTCGCCCTGCCGTCCAGCTCGCTGGCGACGTGGCGACGGAAGTGCTCGACGATCACCTCGACCTTCTGATCTATGGCGGTCGGATGGAGCGAGGCGTAGCGAGCGACGCGGGCTTGTGCCTTGCGTCCCTTGAAGGCCGGGTCGTCCTCGATGGTCTTCTCGAGCTGGTAGTAGGCCTTGTAGGTCATGTAGTTCTGGAGCACGTCCAGAATGAACCCCTCCTCGATGGCCTGACGCATCGAGTAGAGGTGGAAGGGATGCGGTCGGCCGTCGCTCCCGACACGCCCGAACCGCTCCAGCGTGACGTTGCGCGGTGTCGCGGTGAAGGCGAGGAACGAAATGTTCTTCTGCGGTCCGCGCGCCTTCTGGAACGCAAGGACCATGTCCTCGATATCCTCGGAACTGCTGGCGTCACGGGTCAATGCATCGGTCATCGCCTGGGCCGCCTTGCCCGACTGGGACGAATGCGCCTCGTCGATGATCACAGCGAAGTTCCGGCCCGACTGCCCCGAGATCGTCGCCAGATGCTCTGTGCCGAACTTCTGGATGGTGGTGATGATGATCCGGGCGCCCTTCAGGATCGCGTCCTTGAGGTCGCGGGACGTGCCGTCGATCTTCCGCACCACGCCCTTGGTCTGGGCAAAGCCACTGATCGTGTTCTGCAACTGACGATCCAGCACCAGACGATCCGTGACGATGATCGCCGTGTCGAACAGCGGTTTGTCGTGCGCGTCATGGAGCGTGATGATCTGGTGCGCGGTCCAGGCAATGGTGTTTGACTTTCCCGACCCTGCGCTGTGCTGGATCAGATAGTTCTGTCCTGCACCGTTCGTGCGTGCATCGGCCAGGAGCCTGCGCACCGCGTCGAGTTGCTGGAAGCGGGGGAAGATCAGCGCCTCCTTGCCGTTCGACCGCTCGAGGTGGATGAACCGTCCGATCAGGTCGAGCAGCACCTCGCGTGAGAACACCGCGCGACCGTCCGGCAGGCCCTTGTAGAGATAGGCGACCCGGTTCTCGCCGGGTACGTCCGGGTTTCCCGCGCCGCCGTCGCGCCCCCGGTTGAAGGGTAGAAAGCGCGTCTTGCCGTTCATCAGCCGGGTAGCCATCGACACGTTGTCCTGATCCACCGCGAAATGGACTATGGCCCCGCGCTTGAAGGTCAGCAGCGGTTCGCCTGCGGGGGAGCGGTACTGCCGGTACTGCTTTTCGGCGTGCTTGACGTTTTGTCCGGTCAGAAGGTTCTTGACCTCGAGCGTGGCGACCGGGATGCCATTGACGAAGGTGACGAGGTCGATGGCGTTCTTGCTCTTCGCCGAATAGGTCACCTGCCGCATCACGGACAGGATGTTTGCCTCATACAGGCGGGTCAGCTCCGGGTTCAGGTTGGATGCTGGCTTGAAGTGGCAAAGAGCGAAGTGGATGTTCGGCACCAGCTTCAGCCCGTCGCGCAACACGACATGTGTCGGGTTCTGCTTCAATGCCTGTTCGAGCCGCTTCAGAACCTCCGCTTCCGCCTGTCCACTGTAGTGGTCCACCAGCGTCTGCCAGGAGTCGGGCTGTGTCGTCTTGAGGAACTGGAAGAGCAACCCGGCGTCGAGCGCATGGGCGACATTGTAATGCGCTGCGCAGTCGCGTTCGACATATCCGAGACCGGAGGTCAGGCAGGCGACGATATGCGCCTCAAAGACCTTTTCCTGGTGGATGTCGGCGGTCGTGTGGGTGGAGGTCATGACAACAGGTGATCCAATATGGCTCTTGCGTCATCAATGGATTGAACGCCAAGACGGGTGAGCGGTTTCGTTCTGAATGCGTCGTAGCCTCTGAGATTGCTGTTTGCGCCACGCTTCTCCCGACCTGGGGCGGGCGCTTCGTCCTCCCAGCCGGAACCGTTCCAGAGCTTGTTTGCAACCGTCACGGTCGAGGGTATCGCCGAAGGGACGTCCGGACTGACAACCCACAGGTTGACCTTGGTCTTGTGGTCGAGTTCGACACCAATTGCCCGCCGGCCCGCTCGTGTCGTCCAGACCGAAAGATGCAGTTGCCGACTGGTCGTGGTTTTCGGTGCGGCAGGGTCGCAGTTTGCGCGGAGCTTCGCGGTGATGAAAGCCTTGAGGTCTGCAATTGCGTCCGTCACGCCCCCATCTCCTCTTGAATGGTGTCGAGGCGGCGGTCGGTTGCGCCGGATCTGGCGTCCGCCTCCACGTCGATCTGACCCGTGACAGCGGCGGTGATCAGGGCGGAGCGCCATTCTTTCAGCAGATCAATGCTTGAACTGGTCTTAGAAACGAGATCGTCGATTCTAGTTGTTTGCGCTTCGATGTAGTCAGCGATTTTTGTTTGTTCAGAGATACTTGTTATCGGGAGGCGGACCTTTCTGAAGTGTCCAAAGTTCATATCCTGACCGTCTCGAATGAAGTTCGAGGTCAACCGAAGCGCTTGAATGTAGAGACTGGACTTCAAGACTGCACCGTAGAACCGTCCCTCAACTTCAGGACCTGCCTTCAGAACGGAATAAGACGAACGCACACTGCCGGTCGCATGGGCTCGCTCCAACCCACCATCCATGCTTCTCATGCTTATAACGAAGTCGCCGATCTCTACGTGTTTGCGGCGTTCGAGGTTGGTGAATGCCTTGGTCACTTGCCGTTTTTCTAGTGCCTCAAACTCTGAAAGTGGAATGACCCCATATTTCTGCGTGGCGGACAGCATCTTATCTCCATCACGCGCGCGCTCTTTGCTCTCGGTGAAGACCACTGTCGGCGGCACGACTTCCCAGTGCTCAGGTATTTGTCCTAACCAGTCTTCTCCAGAGTCTTTCATGGGCGCATCAGGATCGATGCCCCTAGTGACGGAATGCGATATTACGGCGCTGCGTTCTTCCCCCAGCAACGCCACCAATCGATGCTTTTTCTCGATCAGCAGGTCGATCCGTGCGGTCTCCCGGTCCAGAAAGTCGGCGATCCGGCGTTGGGTCGCAAGGTCGGGCAAAGGGATTGGGAACTCTAGTAGATCGGTCGGCGTAAGGTTTTGTCTGACGCCTCCGCCCATGCCGTTGAAGATGTTGTTGAAGTATACGGCGAAGAAGAACCACGCGTAGAAACGAGTGTCGGCTCCTCGGTGTACCGGAACCAATCGAATATACGCTGGACTCATGATCCCGCGTCGCGGCACCAGCCCGACACGACTTGTTTTAATGTTTTCCAAGTCGATCAGTTTGAAGACGAGGTCACCTTCTTCAAATATCTGATAGGTCGAGTAATCGGATGCTTGCAGACCTTCCAGATCGTCTAGAGCACGATCCACTACGCCCTTCATCGTGAGAGCAAGTCTATGCGTCTCTCGCATCCCTTTATTGACTTCTTTACGATAGCGAAACATTCGCTTTGCGGGTGCGGCCGTCCAAACGTATTGGGAAGAGAACTGTTCGAGAAAGGTCTCGTCCGTCACTCCACCACCTCCTTCAGCAGACCCGCGATCTCTGCTTCGAGCGCCTTCAGTTCCGCGTCGATTTCCTCCAGCGGTCTCGGGTGCACGTATTTGTAGAAGTAGCGGTTGAAGTTGATCTCATAGCCGACGCGTCCGACGCCGCCGTCCTGCGCGTCCGTGTAGGTCTCGTCCACCCAGGCCTCGGGGATGAAGGGCAGCACCTCGCGCCTCACGTAATCGCGCCAATCCTCGCCAAGCGGCACAAGCTCATGGTCACGCAGATCGGTGTCCGGTTCCGGGTTTCCCTGCTTGTCGGTACAGACGCACGCGTCCTCGTCACGCTCCGATAGGGCGGAGAGGATCGCCTTCCTGACCGGCGCACCCAGTTTGACGCCCCCACGGCGCAACGCTGCGGAGAGGACCTTCTCGAAGTCGTCACGGTCGATCCATCGTTCGCCAGCAGGCAAATGCGTCTCAAGGGCCCTCAGGACGCTGGCCTGTTCGTCCTTGTCCAGCTTCTGGAAGGGCTTTGCCTCTCGCAGGGCCTCCAGCCCCTCGGGCGTCACGGCGAAGGCAAGCTTCAACGGACGTTCGACCCGGACCTCGCGATAGCCGAAGTCGGTCTTCGCGAAGATCTTGGAGACGTCACCCCATTCCCCATCGCCGTTCAGCATCTCGGCATAGATGCGGGTGATCTGGTCGCAGGCCTCCGACGGAATCTCCCGGCGCTTGGAGCCGAGCGACTTGCGCATGGACTTCCAGAACCGCTCGCCGCTGGCGTCGATCAGCTGGACCTTGCCGCGCCGCGCCGGGTCCTTGCGGTTGGTCAGCAGCCAGACATAGGTCTGGATGCCTGTATTGTAGAAGAGATCGGTCGGCAGCGCGATGATCGCCTCGACCCAGTCGTTTTCCAGCATCCAGCGGCGGATCTCGCTCTCGCCCGATCCGGCCCCGCCGGTGAATAGCGGCGACCCGTTCATGACGATGCCGATGCGCGACCCCTGTTCGTCGTTGCGCATCTTCGAGATCATGTGCTGCAGGAACAGCAACTGTCCGTCGGAGATCCGGGGTAGCCCCGCGCCGAAGCGGCCCGACATACCCTGTTCCGCTGCCTCGCCCTTGATCGGGTCGGCGTATTTCTTCCAGTCGACGCCATAGGGCGGGTTCGACAGCATGTAGTGGAAGCGCCGGGTCGCATGCGCGTCCTGGGTCAGCGTGTTGCCGAAGGCGATGTTCTCCGGGTTGTGTCCGGTGACCAGCATGTCGGACTTGCAGATCGCGAAGGATTCCGGGTTCAGCTCCTGACCGAACAGCTCGACCCGGATGCGCTCGTTCAGTTCCTTCATCTCCATCTCGGCAATCGACAGCATGCCGCCCGTTCCGGCGGCGGGGTCGTAGACCTGACGGATGACACCCGACCCGGTCAACGCGTCCTTGTCGTTGATGAGCAGCAGCGAGACGATCAGGCGGATCACCTCGCGCGGGGTGTAGTGCTCACCTGCCGTCTCGTTGGAGATTTCCGAGAAGCGGCGGATCAGGTCCTCGAACAGATAGCCCATCTCGAGGTTCGAGATCGCGTCCGGATGCAGGTCGATCTGGGTGAAGCGGTCGAAGACCTGGTAGAGCAGACCGGCGTCGTTCAGCCGCTTGAGCTGGTCGGTGAACAGGAACTTGTCGAGGAAGATGTCGCGGACGTTGCCGGAGAAGCTGGTGATGTACTCGACGAGGTTCTTGTGGATGTCCTTCGGGTCCTGCCCCTTGAGCGAGGCGAAGGTGAAGCGGGACAGGTTGTAGATGCGGATGTCCTGTCCGACCGCACCGGAGAGGAGGGTGTCGCGTGCCTCCTCGTCCATATCCTCGGGAAGCGTGGCCGCCATGTCGAGAACGGCCTTTTTGGTCGGCTCCAGGATGCAGTCGAGACGGCGCAGCACCACGAAGGGCAGGACCACCTTGCCATATTCGGACTGCTTGAAGTCGCCGCGCAACAGTTCGGCGATGGACCAGACGAAGGACCCGAGTGACTTGATATCCGTACTCATGAAACGCTGATTGCCCCGATCATTCTGATTCTGCGCCAACTTTCTGCCCCGGTAAACGCTCTGGTTGAACACTAGCACGCGATCTTCCCGGCTTCCTAGGCTGCAGGTTCACAACTGGATACTGACATTGCCCCACTGAACTGAACCAGTTTGAAGCAGGTTCCGGCGCCGTGAGAAGGCCAGAGAGGCCCTTGTCGTGAGGGGGGCGTTGCTGGAACCATCTGAGCACACAAAGGCGTCAATGGTACGGAACAAGATGAGATTTCCGCGCCCCGGATTCCGGGACTATTCCGGGACTCCATTGCCCCGGCATGCCGAATTGGCCCCCAAATTCCCTGTTCGTTCCTGCTTGACTGACATGGCCGATGCCGGATAAACCGCAGAAATCCAGTCGTCGGGGTATAGCGCAGCCTGGTAGCGCATCTGCTTTGGGAGCAGAGGGTCGCAAGTTCGAATCTTGCTGCCCCGACCATTTACCGGACATTCTCCCAAGATCTCCTGACTCCTTGCAGGTTTCCGGCCTCCGGCGCGTTTCGTGCTGTCTTCGCCGTAACCTTGGCTTTGCTCTTTTGTGGCATTGAAGGTGCGGGGGCGGTCACGGCCTCCGAAATGTCGCGCGGACATCGTCAGAGGGGCTGGGGTGAAGGCAGAAGATTCGCAAGATCCGGGTGCATCGGGAGTGCGGGTGCTTTTTGCGCGCGTGCGTTCGCGCATGGGCAGGCATGACGCAACAATGCTTTCGGCGGGCGTGACGTTCTTTGTCGTGCGTGGCGTCCTGCCGGGACTGGGAGCCCTTGCCGCGCTTTATGGCCTGCTCGCGGATCCCGCAAGGCTCGGGGATCAACTGCGGTGGCTCTCCTTTCACGTACCGCCGGCCATGCTTCGCCTGCTGGGCGACGAGATGCGCGATCTGGCAGGCGCCGACCGTGGCTGGCTGACGGTGGCCTTCTTCATGTCCGTGGCCTTGGCGCTTTGGAGCGGAAACGCCGCCGTACGGTCCCTGCTCAAGGTTTTGAACACCGTCAACGAGGTGGAGGAAACCAGGCCGAAGTCGCGGCTTTTTGCCCTCGGCTTTTCCATTTCCGCTGGAGGATTGCTACTGATGTTCCTCGCTGGCGGTGTCATCGTTGGGCTTCCCCTGATCCTGAAGGGGCTGGGCGTTGCTGGCGTGAAGGCTTTCGTGATGCGCCTTGCCGCGTCATTGCTGTTCTTCATGGTCATGTTCGCGGACGCGATGGCCCTTTACAGGCTCGGACCGAACCGCTCCTGCAAGCGTCCGGGGGGCGGTCTGGAGGGAGCACTTCTGTTTGCCGGTGCGTGGCTGGCGGCATCTGTCCTGCTGGCCTGGTTCGTTTCGGATTCGTCCGACTACTCGGCCACCCATGCGACGCTGGCGGTCGCGTTCGGCTTCCTGTTATGGGTCTATGCTGCGGTGCTCCTCTTCCTTTTTGGAGCGGAGCTCGAGGCCGTGCGGGATCTCGACTTTGCCGCGCGAACCGCAGGGGGCGAGCGGGACGGCAAGAGAGTTGACACCGGACGCGTATCGAAGGAATAAACCGGGGTGCGCCGCGCAGGTGCCTGCATGCGCGCGACAGGAATTCATGGCGTCGGCCAAGGGTCAAGGAGAGGGACAGGCATGGTTGCACGTATCTACTCACCGGCAAAGACGGCGACGCAGTCGGGGCGTGGCAAGACCCATGACTGGGTGCTCGAGTATGTGCCCGAAGCTCCCCGCTCGATCGAGCCGCTGATGGGCTATACCTCCTCCAGTGACATGAAGCAGCAGATCCGCCTGCGCTTCGCGACAAGGGAAGAGGCCGTCGCCTATGCCGAGCGCAACGGCATTGCCTACAGGGTTGAGACCCAGAACGAACGCCGTGTGCCGAAGATCGCCTATTCGGACAATTTCCGGCACGACCGGTTCATGCCCTGGACTCATTGACCGGCAAACGTGCGGCGGGACATTTTCACCAGCCCGCCACCGGACACGGTCTCGCGCCGAAACGGCCCCGTAGCTCAGCCGGATAGAGCACCGGCCTTCTAAGCCGATGGTCGCAGGTTCGAGTCCTGCCGGGGTCGCCATTCTTTTCAAGGGGTTAGGCGAATTTCATCGCCTGTGACGCGGGGCATTTGACCGCGCGTTTTTCTGTTTCGCCCGCTGCGTTCACGCCTGCGGCGGGGAGCGCAGATAGTCCAGCAGTTCGTGTTCGTTCGGGGTCGGGCGGCCGAACAGATATCCCTGGGCCAGCACGCAGCCGTGATCGCGCAGAAATGCAAGCTGCTCGGATGTTTCCACGCCTTCGGCAACCACCTCCAGCCCGAGCGCCTCGGCAAGTCCCAGGATCGCCTTGACGATGGCTGCGTCTCCGGGGTCGGCATCGACATTGCTGATGAAGGAGCGGTCGATCTTGAGACGGTCGACGCGGATCTGCTTCAGGTGAACGAGCGAAGCGTATCCCGTGCCGAAATCATCGAGCGCGACGCGCACGCCGCGCTGGCGCAGGCGGCGCAGCGTCGCGGCGATCTGCTCGGCCCAGCGTCCCAGAATCACGGTTTCCGTCACCTCGATCTCGAGAGCTTCGGGCGGATGGCTGAATTCGGCGATGAGCTTTTCCACGATACGGAAGAAATCCGGGTCGCGAATCTGCGCGGCCGAGACGTTCACCGAGATGACGCCAGGGGGATGGCCCGCCGCCCGTAGGTCCGCCGCCCGCTTCAGCGCCTTGCGCAGCAGCAGCGTTCCAAGCGGAACGGCAAGGCCCGTTTCGTCGGCGAGAGGGATGAACTCCGCCGGGGAGACCGGTCGGCCGTCGAGGGTCCAGCGCGCCAGGGCCTCAAAGCCCGAGTGGCTGCCATTGCCCGTGGTCACGATGGGCTGGAAGGCGATGTCCAGTCCGTCACGCGCCAGTTCCGCGCGCAGGGAGCCGGCGAGGGTGGAGCGACGATCGCGAAACCGCGTCATGTCGGGTGCGTAGACGGCCCGTGCGCGCGGTGAGCTGTTGCGGGCTTCCGACAGGGCGATGTTGGCGTGCCTCATCGCCTCTTCGGCCGTGGCTCCGTCGCGGGGGAACAGCACGCCGCCGATGGAGACGCTGCAGGTGACCGTGGTTCCCTTCACACGGATGTCCTGGTCGAGCCGCTCGGAAAAGCGTGTCATTGCCGCACCGAGTTCGGCTTCCGATTCCATTCCGGAGAGCAACAACGCGAACTCGTCGCCGCCAAGTCGCGCGGCGAGATCTTCCGGAGTCGCGAGGGCAAGCAGGCGCTCGGCGAAGGTGCGCAGGTAGGTATCGCCCGCGCCGTGGCCAAGAACGTCGTTGATTTCGTTGAAGCCGTCGATGTCGAAAACGAGGAGAGCGCCCTGGCCCCCGTCGTCCCGATGCAGGGCGATCTCGTCATCGAGCCGCCTGTTCAGCACCATGCGGTTGGCCAGGCCGGTCAGGTCGTCATGCTCGGCCAGCCGTCGCAGCTCGCGCTCCTGACGGCGTTGCTCGGACACATCGAGCACCAGCCCGCTCCATACGGTTGTGCCGTCGGGCCGGCGCTCCGGGCGTCCGCGCCCCTCGAGCCATTTTGTCCGGCCCGATGGCGTGAGAATGCGCCATTGATGGAACCAGGGTTCGAGGCTTTCGTTGGCCTGTTTCAGGGAGGCTTTCAGGCCGGAAACGTCCTGGGGATGGATCTGGCGCCAGGCGAGGCCCGGATCGCGTCGGATTTCTTCCGCCGAGTGCTCCCAGATCTCCTGGCAGGCCGCGCTCAGGAAATTCACTGTCTCGCGGCCGCTCGTGTCGGTTTGACTATGAAAGGCGGCGCCTGGAATGCTCTCGGCGAGGGCGCGGAGCTTCATCTCGCTCTCACGCAGTGAGGCGAACGCCGAAATCTGGGCATTGATGTCGGTGACCATCACGATCCAGGTCTCGGCGTTTCGGTCCAGACCGGTCAGGCCGCGCGCGACAACCCAGTGTTCATCCGCATTGTCGTGAAGGATGCGAAAGGTGGCGCTCCATTCGCACCGCTTTTCGATTGCCCAGGCGAGGATCCCGTCCACCCGTGGAAGATCCTGGGGATGAATGCGCTCACGCAGTCTGTCGAAAGCACCGCCGACCGCATCCCGCGGGATGCCCCAAACGCTCCTGCAGTTGGCGCTGATGTCCTCGACGCGAAGACCGTCTTCACCACTCGACAGCCTCAGCACCGAAAAGGGCAGGGTGTTGTCGAACAGGATGACCGCTTCGCCATCCGTGTCGATCCAGACATCGGCCGAACTGTTGGCGGCCGGGGATTTCGGGGCCGTGGAATTGTTCGCGCGCTTGACAGTCAACGGTTGGTTTCCGTCGCTCGTGTTGGTTCGCTCGAAAAGATGTTTCATGCGCTGACGTGGCACGTCACATGAATCAGTCTGGCACAGGAATGCGCGAAGGAACAGGAGGTTGTTTCTATCGGGAAAATAAACGCAATAAGTTTAATCGAGGGGAGACCTGCGTCGACGTACGGTTTTCGGACAGGTTTCTCCTGGGTCGAATGAGATCGACTTGAGGCGCGCCGGAAATTTCCGCAGCGGTGCGCGCTGGCCCTCGAAACAGTACAGCGTGCCTGAAGGGCGGTGCTTTCGGAATAGTTCGAACGGCCGGTCCGACACGCGCGAGTGCGTGCCAAACTGGCCATCCGTTCAATGAAACGCCCGGGTCAGGCTGGCGCGGTTACCAGGAAACGCCTTCGTCCGTGTAGAAGGGGAAGGGCCCCGGGTGGGCTTCCACATAGGCGAGATGGCTGACGACACCCGCGCCCGCATCATGCGTGTGCAGGAAGAACGCGGGGGGCTCCATGATGAATTCGCCGTCGTCTCCGTCGGAGAGGTCGAGCTTGACCTGATGTGCCGTGCTGGGGGCCAGGGTCATCACCGTTCCCGCGACCGAGGTGATGATGGTGCGATGCACGTGGCCGCACATGACGCGCTCGACATTCGAGTGGCGGGCGATCACTTCGGCGAATCCGGCGGTGTCGGTCAGTCCGATTCCATCCATGTGGCGGATGCCGGTGGTCGCGGGGGGGTGGTGCATGGCGACGAGCGTCGGCATGTCGGATTCGGAGAGGGTGGCGTCGAGCCACGCGAGCTGTGCCTCGCCAAGGGTTCCGTAGGGAACGCCCGCCACGGACGTGTCCAGCGCGACGAGACGCACGTCGCCGATGGTGACGGCATAATGGATCTTGTCGGCGCTTCCCTCGTTGATCGGTCCGACCCCGGTCAGCGTCTCGCGCATGAGCGCGGAGGAATCGTGATTTCCCGGAATCACATAGACGGGAGCCTTCAACCGATTCACGAGGCGCTGGACGCCGGCGTATTCGACCTCGTTCGGTGTATCGGCGAGATCGCCCGTGATGACGATCGCATCGGGCTGGGGCGTCAGTGCGTTGAGTGCGTCGATGGCGCGCCCGGCCAGCATGTTGGTTTCGCTCACCCTGTAGCAGGCAAGGCCGCGCGGGCGCAGGTGCAGGTCGGTGACATGGGCAATCACGGTCATATGGATGGTCTCCAGGGCCGGCCGCGCACTGGCTTTGCAGGCGAATCCCGGCGCTTCTAGCGAAAAGGGGCCGTTCCGTTCGTTATCGGAAAAGCGTGTCATGTTGAAGTCTTGGGGGTGTTGAGCGTGTGGTTCCGGTCACGCTTGGCGTGCGATCATGCCGCAACGGCCGCGCATGGCTGGTATTGGAGCGTTCCAACGGTTTCCCTTTCGCGCGCGCTCATGTAGGAAGCGCGAGGTCGGCGCGCCCGAAGGGCGAGGCCGCGAACGGGTGCGCCATCGGGGGGCGGCGCAGAAGCAGGCAAGCGACAATGAGCGACACGGCAGCGCACGAGATTGGCGAACCGGGCCCACGCCCGGGACAGGGCTGGCTGGCGCGTCTCTTCGGCCATCGCGTGCTGGCCCCGCTCGCGCTTCTGGTGCTTGCGGTTCTCTTTCTTTCTCCCGGCGTGATGCAGGTTCCCCCGCTCGACCGGGACGAGCCGCGCTACACCCAGGCCACCAAGCAGATGGTGGAAAGCGGCGACTTCATCGACATCCGCTTTCAGGATCAGGCCCGCCACAAGAAGCCGGTGGGAATCTACTGGCTTCAGTCGGCCGTCGTCGAGGCGAGTGGCCTGGGGGCGGGTGCTCCGATCTGGATCTACCGCATACCGTCTCAGGCCGGTGCGGTTCTTGCGGTTCTGCTGACCTATTGGTGCGCGAGGGCCTTCGCGGGTCCGGCTGCCGCCTTCATGGCGGGAGCGCTGACGGCCGCGACGCTCATACTGGGTGTGGAGGCCCGTCTGGCCAAGACAGACGCCGTTCTGCTCGCCTCCATTCTGGCGATGATCGGCGCGCTTGCCCGCATCTGGCTGGCTCGCCATGCGCCACCGGTCTCGCGTTCCCGGCGCTACGGCCTTGCGGCGTTGTTCTGGATTGCCCTTGCCGTCAGCGTGCTGGTGAAGGGGCCGGTCGGCCCGATGGTCGTCGGCCTGACGATCGTCGCCCTGTGCGCGGCCACCCGCGAGATTGCCTGGCTCAAGCGGCTTTATCCTCTCGCCGGCCTCATCGGCTTCGTGGCTCTGGTCGCTCCCTGGTTCATCGCCATACACAACCAGACCAACGGCGCGTTCTTTGCCGAGGCGGTCGGCAAGGATCTTCTGGGGAAGGTCGCGACGGGGCAGGAAAGCCACGGCGCGCCGCCGCTGACCCATCTGGCGGCCGCGCTTGGCACGTTCTGGCCGCTGCCGGCTTTCGTCGTTCTCGCGCTGCCCTTTGCCGCGCGCGCGCTCCGGACGCCGGCGATGCTGTTCACCCTGTGCTGGGTCGCCCCGACCTGGGTGGTGTTCGAACTCACCGCGACCAAGCTGCCTCACTACACCTTGCCGCTTCTGCCCGGGCTTGCGATTGCCGCCGCCGTGCTTCTGACGGATGCCAAGGCGCCGCCGTCACGCGGCTGGCGCATCGCGGCCGCGGCCCTTCTTGTCGTACCCGCCGTCGCGGTCGCCGCGGCGAACCTCGTTGTGCCCGTGGTGCTTGGTGTCTGGCCGTCGCCCCCCGGCGCGCTGATCGCGGTCTTCGCGCTGGTGCCGGCGTTCGCGGCGATGCGCCGCATGGCGCGTGGCGCCGCCGGCGAGGCTCTTGCGCCCGCGCTTGGCGCCGGCGTGCTGCTGGTGATCGCCACCTGGGCCTTCACCATGCCCGCGCTCAGCCCGATCTGGATCAGTCCGCGTCTCGCCGATGCCGTCAACGGCTATGCGGGCTGTCCCGATCCGCAGGTCGCGAACGTGGGCTTCAACGAGCCGAGCTACATCTTCCTGCAGGGAACGGACACGCTGCCGTCGTCGCCGCAGGGCGCCGCGAGCTTCCTGCTCGAGGCCGATGGCGCATGCCGTGTCGCCGTGGTGGAGGGGCGCGAGGAAGCCGCTTTCCTCGCCGCACTTGCCGAGGCAGGGCATGAGCTGCCCGCGAGCACGCAGCGCGTCACCGGCCTCAACATCAATGGCGGCGACGATCTCGATTTCGGCCTTTACCGAGCCACGGACATGACCCGATGAGCGACGACCAGACCAATGCCTCGCCTGCGCCGGACAATGCCGGCGGCCTTGCCGCGCGCTGGCGCCTCGCCCGCCGCAACGCTGTACGCATCCGCGAGGCCATACGCGTCCGCGAGCAGCGTGTGGCGCGCGAGCGTCCGCCGCTGCGGCCCGGTCACCGGCCGCAGGACATTCTGGCGGTGCTGCTTCTGACCGTCGGTGTCGCCGTGATCGTGCTCGATATTCCGACCTATCCCTGGCTGCGCTCGCTCCCGGGCGAGTACCGCAACGCCTTCGCCGCGATCACCGATCTTGGCAAGGGGCACTGGATCCTCTGGACCACGGGGCTCTACTGCCTGCTGACGCTGGCGCTGGACTGGGACCGGCTCGCCTTTCGCGCGCGCATGGCGCTCGGCGCCATCTGGACCTATTCCGCCTTCGTTTTCACCGTGGTTGCGACGAGCGGTGCCATCGTGCTGCTGCTCAAGTGGGTGCTGGGGCGCGCCCGGCCGAAGCTCTACCAGGAAGTCGGGCCCGTCCATTTCGACTTCATGTCGTTCAAGGGCGCCTACACGAGCTTCCCCTCCGGTCACTCGACCACCATCGCGGCGCTGGCGACCGCGCTCGCGATCCTGTTCCCCAGCTACCGCTGGCTGATCGCGGTGTCCGCGTTCTGGATCGCCTTCAGCCGCATCATGGTCGGTGCGCACTATCCCAGCGACGTGATCGCCGGCACGCTGCTCGGCATGAGCGTCGGCGTGGTGATCGCGCGCTGGCTCGCGCAGCGCCGGCTCGGGTTCGTCTATGACGAGAGCGGGTCGGTGTGTCCGCTGATGGGGCGCGTGAGCTTTCGCGCCTCCGCGCGCGCACTGTGGCGCGCCATGACCGGCGCCCGCCCGCTGACGAAGAGGGGCGATGTCCCCGCGAGGGAGACCGCGCGATGAGCGCAAGCCTGAATTCCGCCGCGCCGGACATTTCCGTCGTTGTGCCCGCAAAGGACGAGCGGGACAATCTCCCCGTTCTTGTCGACGAGATCTCCGCCGCGCTGTCGGGACGGACGTTCGAGATCCTTGTGGTTGACGATGGTTCGGATGACGGGACTTCGCAGATGCTGGCGGAGCTTTCCGGCCGGATGCCGCACCTCCGCGGATTGCGCCACGCGGTTGCCTGCGGGCAGAGCGCGTCGGTGAGGACCGGGCTGCGTCATGCACGCGGCGGCATTGTCGTCACCATCGATGGCGACGGCGAGAACGACCCGGCCTATATTCCGGCGCTTGTGGAGGCGCTGGAGAACGCCGGTCCGGGCGTAGCCCTTGCCGCCGGGCAGCGTGTCGGGCGCAAGGCCAGCCGGGCGAAACGCATCGCTTCCAGGCTTGCCAACCGTCTGAGAGGGGCGCTGCTGAAGGACCAGACGCGCGACTCGGGCTGCGGGTTGAAGGCGATCCGCCGCGAGGTCTTCCTTCAGCTTCCCTATTTCGACAGCTGGCATCGCTTCCTGCCGGCGCTGGTGCTGCGCGAGGGCTATGGGGTCACCCATGTCGACATCGTCGACCGGCACCGCCGTCACGGAACCTCGAAATACGGCATCTTCGACCGTGCGCTCGTCGGTGCGCTCGATCTCTTCGGCGTGTGGTGGCTCCGGCGCCGGCGCAAGCGGGTGCCGCAGGTCAGCCGCGTCGCGGGCTTCGTGGGAGAAGCTTCGGCAGGGACGGTTTCAGGAAACGGGCAGGCCGCGGGTGCGGCGCCCGTGAAGGAGTAAGTTCGCGTGTTCGACCAGCTTCTCGACTGGCTGCATCTGGTGTTCGTCCAGCGTTTCGACGCCTGGGTGCTGCTGGGCTTCGTCGCCCAGGGCATGTTCATGATGCGTTTTGTGGTCCAGTGGATTGCCTCGGAGCGGGTGGGACGCTCCATCGTGCCGGTTGCCTTCTGGTTCTTCTCCGTGGCCGGCGGCAGCCTGCTCTTCGTCTATGCGATCCAGGCCGGCGACCCGGTCTTCATCGCGGGGCAGGGGCTCGGCCTGCTGATCTATTTCCGCAACATCTGGCTGATCTTCAGGGAAAAGCGGCGCGATCCCACCCTGTGAGACCGCGCCGTATCCTTATCCCCTGAGGGCGGCGAAGCTCGCCTCGAGGTCGGCGCGGATATCGGCCGTGTCCTCGAGGCCGATGTGCAGGCGGATGCTCGCGTTCCCGGGCACGGGCGTTGCCGTGCGCGCGCCCTTCAGCCGCACCGGGATGGCCAGGCTTTCGAAACCGCCCCAGGAATAGCCGAGACCGAAGAGCTCCAGGGCGTCGAGGAAGGCGCAGGACTGCTCGAAGGTGACATCGTCGGTGAAGTCGAAGGCGAAGAGGCCGCTCGCTCCGGTGAAGTCACGCGCCCAAAGGGCGTGGCCGGGATCGTTCTCGAGGCCGGGATGCCGTACGCGGGATACCTCAGGCCGGCCTTCCAGCCAGCGGGCGATTTCCAGACCGCTTTCCATGTGACGCTCGAGGCGAACCTTCAGGGTGCGCAGTCCGCGCAGGCCGAGGTAGACGTCGTCGGGTGCGACATGCATTCCCAGCGCGCCATAGGTTTCGTCGAGGCGCTCCCATGCCCGCTCGCTGGCCGCGACCGTGCCGAGCATGGCGTCGGAATGGCCGACGAGATACTTGGTGCCGGCCTGGACGGAGAGATCCACCCCGTGCCCGATGGCGTCGAAATAGACCGGCGTCGCCCAGGTGTTGTCCATGACCACGAGCGCGTCACGCGCGTGCGCAGCCTCGACGATCGCCGGGAGGTCCTGTATCTCGAAGGTGAGGGAGCCCGGCGCCTCGGTCATGACGGCGCGGGTGTTGGGCTTGAAGAGCTCCGCGATGCCGGCGCCGATGGCGGGGTCGTAGTAGTCGACCTCGACACCCATGCGTTTCAGCATCTTCTCGGCAAGGTTGCGGGTCGGCCCGTAGACGCTGTCCGTCACGAGCAGGTGATCGCCGGAGGAGACCGCGCTCAGCAGGGCAAGCGAGACCGCGCCGAGGCCCGAGGGAGCGAGGTGCGCGCCATGGGCACCTTCAAGCTCCGCGACCGCGTCCTCGAGCGCGTTGGTGGTCGGGTTGCCGCGACGGGCATAGTGATAGGTCTGGGCTCCACTCAGCATTGTCTTCGTGTCGGGAAACAGCACGGTCGAGGCATGGACGACCGGCGGGTTGACGAAGCCGTGGAACTCCTTCGGATACCGACCCATGTGCGCGAGACGGGTTGCCAGTCCCTTGGCGGGAGTCTTTTCGGAAGAGGACATTGAGGACCTTTCGCTGACGCGGAACATTTGGCGGGGAGGTTTCGGGACAGGGCGGATTACCCGGCGGCGAGCAGATTTTTACAAATCACGTTTAACTTTACGTCGCCCCTTGACCCTAGGCGATAAATGCCATCGAATGCTCTCATGAGATGGCGATGGTGGCGCCCACGGTAGACCATAAAAAATGGCCGGGGCACCACTGGGGGGAGTTTCCAGTGCATTTTATTGGATTTGGCAGCAGTCTCCTCCCTGATGGCGTGATCTCTCAAACACCCAATAACATACAGGGCAACAGAGAAGGCTGCATATCCATGACGACAAAAATCCTTCCGATCGTGCTTGGCGCGGCGCTCGGCATGTCTGCCGTGGCCGCCTCGGCGGCTACGCTTGATGACGTCAAGGCGAAGGGGTTCCTGCAGTGCGGCACAAACACCGGCCTCGCCGGGTTCGCCGCGCCGGACGATTCCGGCGAATGGACCGGTCTGGACGTTGACGGCTGCCGTGCGGTCGCTGCCGCGATCTTCGACGACGCAAAGGCCGTCAAGTTCACCCCGCTGACCGCCAAGGAGCGTTTTACCGCTCTGCAGACGGGCGAGGTCGACATCCTGGTGCGCAACACCACCTGGACCATGAGCCGTGACACCACGCTCGGCCTGAACTTCGCCGGCGTGAACTATTATGACGGCCAGGGCTTCATGGTCCGCAAGTCGCTTGGCGTGACGTCGGCTCTCGAGCTGTCGGGCGCTTCGGTCTGCGTGCAGACGGGCACCACCACCGAGCTCAACCTGACCGACTACTTCAAGGCCAACGGCATGGAGTACAAGCCGGTCGTGTTCGAGCAGCTCGCCGAGGTCAACGCGGCCTATGACGCGAACCGCTGCGACGTCTACACGACGGATGCCTCGGGCCTGTACTCGATCCGCCTGCAGCTCACGAACCCGGGCGATCACATGGTTCTGCCGGAGATCATCTCCAAGGAGCCGCTCGGTCCGGTCGTGCGTCAGGGCGACGACCAGTGGTTCAACATCGTGAAGTGGGTCAACTTCGCCATGGTGAACGCCGAGGAGCTCGGCGTGACCTCGCAGAACGTCGACGAGATGAAGTCCTCGGAGAACCCGAGCATCCGTCGTCTGCTGGGTGTTGACGGCAAGTTCGGCGAGGACATCGGTCTCAGCAACGACTGGGCCTACCGCGTCATCAAGCACGTCGGCAACTACGGCGAAGTGTTCGACCGCAACGTTGGTCCCGACACCCCGCTCGGCATTGCCCGCGGCATCAACGCTCTGTGGACCAAGGGCGGTCTGCAGTACGCTCCGCCGATCCGCTAAGCGGGCGGACGGTCATTCGGTCCGGCGCGCGGGGAGCGCGCCGGACCCTCCTTCCTTGAAAGAAAAAGCCGGCACAACGAACCTGGAAAACCGGGTCGAAACCAAGCCGGCAAAGGGCAGACAACGGGTCGCTAGCGCCTGGTTTCCGAGAGGCGGAAAACCAGTCGTCCCGAACGCTCCGCAGGTGCGGGGAGCGGGATGGCAGGGGTTGATGCCACCGGAGCGGGCGTGATCCGGGCGAGGGGATATTGGCAGAGATGACTCCTGCGAGCGCCGCCTTCGGCGAGCGTCCGGGTGGCCGTCGGGCTACATCCTGGTTCTACAATCCGCAGATTCGCGGTGTCGTGTTCCAGGTGCTCGTTCTGGTCGCCATCATAGGGCTGCTGGCCTTCTTCGCGTATAACGCGAGAACAAATCTTCAGAACGCCGGCATCGCTTCCGGCTTCGGCTTCTTCTCGGAACGCGCCGGGTTCGACATTTCCCAGACGCTGGTCCCGTATACCAACGACAATTCCTATTTCCGGGCCTTCATCGTCGGTCTCGTAAACACGCTGGTGGTGGCGAGCATCGGCATCGTGCTGGCGACGATCATCGGCTTCATCGTCGGAATCGCGCGTCTTTCGAAGAACTTCGTGATCCGGCAACTCGCCACGGTCTATGTGGAAGTGTTGCGCAACATACCGCTCCTGCTCCAGCTCCTGTTCTGGTACAAGGCGGTTCTTTCGGTCCTTCCCTCGCCACGCCAATCGCTGGAACCCGTCTCCGGCGTGTTCCTCAACAATCGCGGCCTGATCCTGCCGGATGTCGTGGCGGGACCCGGATCCAATCTCGTCGGCCTGGCGCTGATCGCCGGCATCGCCGGGACGGTCGGCATGGTGCGCTGGGCACGCAAGCGGCAGGCGGCGACCGGACGCCAGTTTCCCAGTTCCCTGGCCGGTCTCGGCCTGATCGTCGGATTGCCGCTGCTGGCCTTCGTGCTGGCGGGCTTTCCCATGTCGCTGGAGTTCGCCGAACTCCGGGGCTTCAACTTCGCCGGCGGCACGGTCGTGCATCCGGAGTTCCTGGCGCTGCTGCTTGGCCTGTCGCTCTACACGGCGTCCTTCATCGCCGAAATCGTGCGGGCCGGCATTCTCGCCGTCTCGCACGGACAGACGGAAGCGGCCTTCTCGCTGGGATTGCGGCCTCGGCGCACGCTGCATCTGGTCGTCGTGCCCCAGGCCATGCGGGTCATCATTCCGCCGCTGACCAGCCAGTATCTCAACCTGACCAAGAACTCGTCGCTCGCGGTTGCCATCGGCTATCCCGACCTGGTGGCCGTGTTCGCCGGAACGGTGCTCAACCAGACGGGGCAGGCGGTGGAGGTGATCGGCATCACCATGCTGGTCTATCTGACCCTGTCACTCGCGACGTCGGCCTTCATGAACTGGTACAACGCGCGCATGGCGCTGGTGGAGAGGTAAGGCCATGAGCAAGATCTCCATCGCCTATGTGCGCAAGGACGAGAGTCCGAGCCTTCCGCCCCCGGTGACCAGAACGGGTCCTGTCGGCTGGCTGCACGAAAACCTGTTCTCGAGCATCGGCAACACGATCCTCACCGTCCTGGGTGTGCTGATCCTGGCGCTGATCCTGCCGCCGGTGATCCAGTGGCTGTTCATCGACGCGGTGTGGACCGGCGATAGCCGTGAAGCCTGCATCGTTCCGGGAGCGGGGGCCTGCTGGGCCTTCGTGGAGGCGAAGTTCGGCCAGTTCATGTACGGACGCTATCCGCTTGAGGAGCGCTGGCGGGTCGACCTGACGGGCATCCTGTTGCTGGCGGGGCTCATTCCCGCGGCAATACCGCGCGTGCCCTTCAAGCGCGAGACGGTTCTCTATCTTCTGGTGGTGTTCCCGATCGCGGGCTTCATCCTGCTGACCGGCGGCAATGTCGACCTGTCGCTGGATTTCTGGATCGGCTTCGCGGTCTTCGCGGCGGCTGTGCTCGCCGTCGTGACCGGTGTGTGCGTCTCTGCGGGACTGTCGTTTCTCGAGCCGCTCAAGGGAACGGCCGCGGGATTGGCCGCGCTTGCAGTGGTGTTTGTCATCGTGTCCTTCGACTTCGGGCTCGAGCCGGTGGAAACACAGCTCTGGGGCGGCCTTCTGGTTACCCTGGTCGTTGCCATCGTGGGTATCGTCGCGTCTTTCCCGATCGGCATCCTGCTGGCGCTTGGGCGCCGGTCGAAGCTGCCGGCCGTGAAGATGATCTCGGTGATCTTCATCGAGTTCTGGCGAGGCGTGCCGCTCATCACCGTGCTGTTCATGTCTTCGGTGATGCTGCCGCTGTTCCTGCCCGAAGGCGTGAACTTCGACAAGCTTCTGAGGGCCCTGATCGGTGTCGCCATGTTCGCGTCCGCCTATATGGCGGAGGTCGTGCGCGGCGGTCTTCAGGCCATCCCGAAGGGGCAGTACGAGGCCGCTGACGCGATGGGGCTTTCCTTCTGGCAGGGCACGCGGCTCATCATCATGCCGCAGGCCCTCAAGCTGGTCATCCCGGGCATCGTGAACACCTTCATTGGCCTGTTCAAGGACACGAGCCTGGTGCTCATCATCGGCCTGTTCGACCTGTTGGGCATCGTCCAGTTCAACTTCTCCGACTCGAACTGGGCCTCTCCGAACACGCCGGCGACGGGCTTCATCTTCGCCGCCTTCGTTTTCTGGATCTTCTGCTTCGGCATGTCGCGCTACTCCATCTACATGGAGCGCCGTCTGCATACGGGGCACAAGCGCTAGATCTTCCGAACGGACATCCATTTCTGGAGCCAAACTGACATGAGCGACACCGCTACCCAGAGCGCCGGAGTCAACCGGTCCAAGATGATCGTGTCGGAAACCGACGTGGCCATCGAGATTTCGAACATGAACAAGTGGTACGGGGACTTCCACGTACTGCGCGACATCAACCTCAAGGTCATGCGTGGCGAGCGCATCGTCATCTGCGGTCCCTCGGGATCCGGCAAGTCGACGATGATCCGCTGCATCAACCGCCTTGAGGAGCATCAGGCCGGCTCCATCACGGTGGACGGCATCGAGCTGACCGACGACCTCAAGCGGATCGACGAGATCCGCCGCGAGGTCGGCATGTGCTTCCAGCACTTCAACCTGTTCCCCCATCTCACGATTCTGGAGAACTGCACGCTCGCGCCGATCTGGGTGCGCAAGATGCCCAAGGCCAAGGCCGAGGAAATCGCGATGCACTACCTGGAGCGGGTGAAGATCCCGGAGCAGGCGAACAAGTACCCGGGCCAGCTCTCGGGCGGTCAGCAGCAGCGTGTGGCGATTGCCCGCTCGCTGTGCATGGCCCCCAAGATCATGCTTTTCGACGAGCCGACATCGGCGCTCGATCCGGAAATGATCAAGGAAGTGCTCGACGTCATGGTCGGGCTCGCCGAGGAGGGCATGACCATGCTGTGCGTGACCCATGAGATGGGGTTCGCCCGGCAGGTCGCCAACCGCGTGATCTTCATGGACGCAGGCCAGATCGTGGAGCAGAACGAGCCGGAAGCGTTCTTCACCAACCCGCAGCACGAACGCACGAAGCTCTTCCTGAGCCAGATCTTGCACTGACAGCGCAGCGGGTCAGCCTTCTGCGGCAGCAGGAGGCCTTGCCAAACGACAAGGGCCGCCCTCGAGGCGGCCCTTTTGTTATCCGCTGTTCAACGCGACATGCGGCGACGCGGGAAGAGGTGCGTGTCAGGACGCGCTTCTTGCCGAAACGTCCCTGTTTTCGAGCCCGATATCGTCCTGTCGCGGGCGCGAGGCATAGGAGATCGCTTCCTCGAGCGGCATTGCCTTGGCAAAATACCAGCCCTGGATGACATCCACGCCGCAGTCGCGAACGATGCGAAGCTGGGCGCGGGTCTCCACGCCTTCGGCCATTACACGATAGCCGAGGTCGTGGCACAGGCTGGTAAGCCGCCCGTAGACGATGCGTCCGCGGTCCTCAGAGGCGTTCAGGAGCAGTGTGCGGTCGAATTTGATCGTGTCCACCGGCAGGCCGGCAAGCAGGTTGAGGTTTGAGTATCCGGCGCCGAAGTCGTCGATGGCGATGCTCAGGCCCGAGGCGGCGAGACGCCCGATATTGGCCGGGATTTCCGGGTCGGACCTCAGCCCGCGCTCGATGATCTCGAAGCAGACCGGCGTGCCCGCGAAGGTCTCGATCAGCCAGTTGACCGTGTTGCGGTCGGCGATCGTGTCGGGGTGCAGGTTGACGCCCAGAATGACGCCCGGGTTGGCGGCCTGAATGCTCGGAAGGTCCTGGAGCACCTGACGGCAGACCCAGCGATCGATGAGCTGGGCGAAACCGGCGTTCTCCAGGGTCTCCAGAAAGTAAGGGCCGACGTAGTGGTTGTCCTGCACCCAGACCCGCAGCAGGGCCTCGAAGCCGATGCAGCGACCCGTGTGCCCGTCGATCTTGGGCTGGTAGTGCACCGCAAGCTGGTTCTCGCGGACAAAGTCCACGGCCTGGCGGGTCGCCTCGCTGTTGCGCAGGAGCATGGACTGGACGTCCTGCACCGCGCGCCCGTGCTGGTGGCGTATGCGGTCGTCGAAATCCGCGCCCTCGCTCAGGAAGGAGCTGTCGGAGACGGTGCCGCGACTCTCGGCGTAGCGGATCACGAAGGGGGCATAGATGGCCGTTCCGATAATCATGAGACCTGCCTGCAGCAGCACGGTCCATGCCTGGCCCGTCTGCAGGAAGACATTGAGGAATATCGGAGCGATCCACGGCACTTCCTCGGCGAAAGCGACGAAGCCGATATAACTGATAACCGTCGTGGCGATCACCTGGAAGACGACCGGGACCAGGACGAAGGGCAAGAGCAGGCGCAGGTTGAACACCAGCGGCAGGCCGAAGACCAGGACCTCGGAAATGTTGAACACCGTGAAGGGCAGGGCGATCAGGGCAATCGTGCGCATATGCTGGTTGCGGGCGAAGACCAGCACGGCGAGGGCGAGGCAGATCGTGCCTCCCGATCCGCCGAGGTTCACGAAACTGGTCATGAACATGTCCCGCGTCATCCCGTTGGCCACGCCGAGCGTGCCGAAGGAGGGATCGACCGCGAGATAGGCAAGATTGGTCCCGTGAAGGCCGAAGAACCAGATGAGCTGGGATCCGATGAGGAACAGCGCCAGGCTTGCCTGCTGACCGAGATCCAGGAACAGGGGCGCGCACAACGCATAGGCCGCATCGCCCGCCATGTGCAGCACCTTCATGAGGACAAGGGCCGACAGGAAGGCCAGCACGGCGGGAACCAGCATGTTCAGCGCGTTGGCGAGATTGTAGCTCAGCGCGCCATAGGTCACGCGGGGAAGGGGAATGCGGTTGGCGAGGCGCAGGATCAGCAGCGACAGAAGCGGTGCGACCACCGCGTTGACGGACGCGAGAGACGCGGCTGCCGCATCGTCGACGGGGGCCGTGCCGTAGGTGTCGAACAGGAAGACGGCAAGCGCGAGCCCCGCGCCGGTCACCCGGTCGATGCCGAACAGGATCGAGAGGTGGAAGGACACCGAAATCGCCAGCATCACGGGCACGGCGGTGTCGAGCATGCGGGCAATGGCGGCGAGTGTGTCGAGTGTCAGGAAGGGAATCTGGATGCCGCTGTAGATCAGGCCGAAGTCCACCAGCCGTATCGCCGACATGAGTACGACGAACGGCAAGAGCGCGATGAAAGCCTCCTGCAACGAGAAGCGAATGCTTTCCGCCTGATGAAATAACGACTTCATCTGGTTGCGTTTCCGTCCCTCAAGGGGTGTCGATACCCATCCTGAAACCCCGTCCGGGACAGACTGTATTCAACCAACCGTTAAAAGGGTCTGCACAAGGAATGGAAACGCGAAACTCCAGGCGCGGTGTCCGGATGTTTTTGCATTGCGTCCGGACACCGCTTGCTCACGATGTTGCCAACTGGGTCACTGTCGCCCGTACGGGCGGCTTGCGTGGGGCAGGGGCCCAGAAATACGACTGCCGTTCCTCGGTGGGCGTGCAGCTGTAGCGCTCGCGATAGCATTTGGTGAAATGCGAGGTGGAGGCGAAGCCGCAGGCGATGGCCACATCCAGAACGGCCCTGTTGGTGCGACGCAGCAGATCCCGCGCGGTTTCCAAGCGCAGCTTCAGGTAATACTGGCCAGGCGTGCAGTCGAAATGCCGCCGGAACAGGCGTTCGAGCTGGCGCGGACTGAGATTCACCGTCATGGCGAGTTGCTGGCAGGACAGGGGATCCTCGATGTGCAGGTCCATGATGCGGATGGCATCGAGAATCTTGACGTTGGAGATGCCGGTCCGGCTTTCCAGGTCATGCCGCTGCGCGCTCTCGCCCGAGCGCATGTTCTGGTAGAGCGCCACCTCGGCCACCTCGTGGGCGAGATAGGCGCCATGCTGTATGGCGATGACCCGCAGCATCATGTCGAGCGCGGCCATGCCTCCGGCGCAGGTGATGCAATTGCGGTCGATGGCGAACAGGTCCGCCGAGACGTCGATATCGGGGAACTCCTCGCGAAACGAGCGGATGTTCTCCCAGTGGATCGTACAGCGGCGGCCGGCGAGCAGATTGTATCGCGCCAGCACATAGGCGCCGGTGCAGACCGCGCCGTAGGTGCGCCCGCGCGCGTTGAGCTTGCGCAACTGTGTGCCAAGTTCCTTCGGCAGGACAACACGTTCAACATCCACGCCGGAACAGATCAGCGTGATGTCCGCGTCGTTGAGATCGGCGATTGAACCGTCGACCGAGAGCGTGCAGCCGTTGCTGGAGGTGACGGGCTCGCCGTCGACCGAGTAGGTTTTCCAGTCGTAGAAATCACGCCCCAGCACGCGGTTGGCGATGCGCACGGGTTCGATCGTGGACGTGAAGGCGATCATAGAGAACTGATCGAGCACGATGAGGGCGACCCGTTGGCTCTCGGATCCCGAGGCCTCGTGTCGATCCCGGGACGTGCCAAGCGACGCGCAACCGGACGGGGGGCGGTCCGTTGGGGCCTGGGTCATGGGCTGTATCCGTTTCAAGTCTACTGGAAGGCTTATATTCGCCGTTTGCAGGCATTTTGTAGGGGGTGAATTTACGTGTCAAATAAAATCGTTTGAAATTACATGCTCCGCACAATTGCCATAGAACGTATTAAGTAAATCAAGATTTTTCATGGAAACGACATGGCAGTATGGGCATGCGGTATCACGCCGGCTGGTCGTTCGCGCTGGGGATTTCGGTTCGGCAGGTCGAACGTGGCGATCAACCCTCCCGAAGCTGTTTGCGGTGTCTGGCGGAAAACAGGCCGCATGCGCGTGGAGATCCTTCAGGCGCGCGCAAGAACGTAGCGGAAACTGGGGTGGGTTCCGGTATGTCTTGTTTCGACTTTCTTGGATTTTCCGGTCGCGCGGCGCTGGCCGCGCGGGTGGCAAGCCGGTCATCCGGTGTGGCGTGTGATCACCCCGGCCGGGTTCCGGATGCGGACCGGTTTCGAGCGTCAGTATGTCACCGCGTTTTCAACTGAGGCCCACCCCGATGCCGTTGCGGCCTTCAACGCCACGCCGCCGGTGCGCCGCAAGTTCTTTCCGGGCAGCGGTGGTCTCTATCGGGCCGATGCGCACTACATCGTCGCGCCGGCGCGCTGGCGCGGAACGGCGGCCGGTCGGGTCTGGGTTGGGGTGGTTGCCCACGAACTCGGACATGCGGTGGACCTGTACGGGCGTGCCGGACGGGTAGGGCGGTCCGTGTGGCTTGCGCCCGCGATCCGACAGGACCGCGGGCGTCTGGAGTGTGATGGAGACCTTCCTCCGAAGGCGTTTGCGGGGAACGATGGTGCTGCCGGCGGGCGGGCCGGCATGCTTGCGGTGTTTCCGGACGTTGCCCGGGAGCGGCTTCTGGCGCTTGCGGACGGAGGAGAGGCTGCCTCCCTGTTCGCCGTTCAGTGGTGGGCCGGTCGGGCGGAGGCGGCCCTGGCGGGGCTGTCGAGGCGGCTGGAGGCCCTTGCCGCTCGGCGGCGGGACGGGGGCTGCCTGCGCCTTGCGCGCTACGGTTTGCGTGCGGTCGGCGACTTCATCGGGGCGGTATATGACCTGCGGCGTGGCTGGGGGCACTCTCGCGCCTACTACCGAGGGCACGGGCAGATCCTGGGTCCGCATCTGACTGTTGGCCATGTGGCGGAAGCCTTCGCCAATGCCTTCATGGCGGATGTGATCGAAGGGGCGGAACTGCTCTCGTTTCTGATGAGCAGTGCCGCGCCATACACCTATCGTGCCTACCGGATGCTTGTTGCGCGGATCGGCCGGGCGTGTGGTGCCGGGCGAAGCCCGAATGTGGAATCGAAAGAATCGCCTGTCGTGCCCGGCTGAGACATTGAATCATGTGTGGCCGGTACGAAAAGTGGAGTCATGTCAGGTGGCTGCGGAAAGAGCCTGAGGATCTGATTCAAGCGTTGGCGCGGCCGTGTTCCGATCGGGCAATACAACCGTCGCGTTCGTCCCGAAATCGTGGTGCCTGAGGTGGTCCTGTCGATGAATTGGGAGAGTCTATTGAAAGATTTAACATTTTCGACATTTCTTTCCGGTTTGATACAGGTATTACAATGCTGACCCCGAGATGGAGAACTTTCCCGTGAAACCTTCCGCCATTGCAGCGCTTGCGCTTGCCGGCCTGACTGCCGCCGGTTGCGTGTCCGCCGTCGAAAACCGCGAGAGCATGTTGTCGGCCGCCGGATTCCGTGTGCGTGTCGCCGACACGCCGGAGAAGGTCGCCTCGCTGAAGAAACTGCCGGCGCACAAGTTCGTGATGCAGTCGAAGAACGGTACGCCGTATTTCGTCTATGCCGACCCGAGCGTCTGCGGTTGCCTGTATTACGGCACCGAGGAGAACTACCAGAGCTACAAGGCGATGGTGTTCGAGCAGAACCTCGCGAACGAGCAGCAGACGGCGGCGATGATGATGCAGCAGGCCGCCTTCGACTACGGCCCCTGGGGCCCCGGTCCGTGGGTGTCGGGCATGTGGGTCGCGCCCATGTAAGGGCGCTTGCGATCTGAAACTGGAAAGGGCCGGCGTATTTGCGCCGGCCCTTTTTCATGACCGTCGGAGGGCCGGTCGCGCGATCTCCATCTGCTCCAGCCGCCCGAATGGGTGACAAGAGCGCAGTCGGGCATTCGCGCGAGCCGATCTGCCAGGCTTGGGCCGGGTGCTCCACCGCGACGAACCCGACCGGAAGCTGTGGTCCCTGTGGGGGGCATGAAAAAGCCCGACGCAAGGGGCTGCGCGGAAGGACGTATGAGCGCCATCTCGCCGACCTTTATCGTGGTTCAATTGAACCAAAGGTCATTCCGTAGATTGGCCGTAAGTCATTGAAGGGGAATGGTGGGCGATACTGGGATTGAACCAGTGACCTTTCCGGTGTGAACGGAACGCTCTCCCGCTGAGCTAATCGCCCGGGCCGTTTCGGCTGGTGAGGGGTATCTAATGGAAGTCAGTGGGGTGCGCAAGCCGGGTCGATCACTTTTTCACAGACGTTGGAACCGCACTCCGTTGTGACGTGATTCATCGGCCATGGCATCTTGTGCGCCGGTCCCTGTTACAAAGCGTTGTCCGTCAACCTTCGGGAAAGCCGTTGGTTGTACAGTTTTCGCCATGAAAGCTTCCGGTGCTTGCGAAGGCGCCGGGTGGACGCGGGGGCGAGATCTGTGATGCGGCCGGACGGTATGCGATTGCCGACACGTAAAAGCGGCGTGCGTTTCATGGAGCGGCGGGATCTGGATACGGTCGCGCGTCTGTTCCTCGCCGTTTTTCGTGATCGCAAGGAAACGCCGTCGGCGGACTTGCTGTCCTATCTCGAGGAGTTGTGTTTCGGCAGTCCGGCCCTGACGCCGGAAAATGGAAGTCTCGTATACGAGAACCGTGCCGGCACGATCCTCGCCGCGCTCATTGCCGTGCCGATGCGGTTTCGCGTCGGGGGGCGGCAGGTGACGGCCAGGCTGCTGTGTTCCTTCATGTGCTGCGGCCCGGCGGGCATGCGTGCCGCCGCGTGCCTCAACCATCATTTTCATGGCCTGTCCTACGATCTGGTGTTTTCCGATACCGCCCAGGTTCAAAGTGTCGGGCACTGGCGCGCCGGGGGCGGCGACATGATGCCGGTCGAAAGTCTTGCGTGGTGCCGGGTTTTCCGTCCGCTGCAGGCATCGCTCGAGCGTCTCGAGAGGCCGGGCAAGGGGCGTGCGTCCCGTGCGCTCGCGCGCGTGATGCGCGTTCCCGCACACGTCGCGGACGGGCTTGTGCGCCGGGCCTATCCCCGGTTCCGGGCCAATGGCTCCGATCAGCTTTCCGCCCGTGTGGTGGACGCGGCCGCTTTCGCCGGGGTTGCTCCCGCACTCTTGTCCCGCTTCGATGTGTATCCGGACTGGAGCGGAGAGGACTTTTCCTGGGTCTGTGCCATGGCGGCGCGCAACACGCGGCTTGGTCCCTTGCGTTTCTGTCTCGTCGAGGATGGCGAGGGCAGGGTTGTCGGGGCCGCGGCCTGGTGCGGGAGCGCGGGAGGCGAGGCGAATGTCCTCAACCTGCTCTGCGAGGACGGGCGGGAGCGCGAGTGCGTGGCGGAGGTTCTGGGCCTTCTCGACAAGGCCGGTCATTCCCATGCAGTCGGAATGACGCAAACTTTCCTGTTTCCGGCCCTGCAGATGCAGCCGCATGTCTGCTTCCGCCATCGCGGTTTCTTCTGCTTCTCGTCCAGTGATCCCGATGTGCGTGCCGCCGGCGCCGGGGGGCGTTTCTATGCCGGTGGCCTTGCGTCCGAAAGCTGGTCGCGGCTGCTCAACGACTTCTGAGCGGCAGCTCTGCGCGCGGCACGTCAGGACGCGCCGGCAGGCGCGCGTCCGATGCGCTCCAGCGCGCCGGCAAGGGCGTCGAAGGCGTCGATCACCGCGTCCGGGCCGAGTTCGCGCACGGGAACGGCCGTGTAGCCGAACGTCACGGCGACGACGGGAACGCCGGCCGCGCGGGCCGCGTCGATGTCCGTCTGGCTGTCGCCGATCATCACCGAATGCAGGCGGTCGCCGCCGGCACGCTCGATCGCGCCGAGCAGCGGCATGGCGTCGGGCTTGGCGCGCGCGAAGGTGTTGCCGCCGACGATGGCGGCGAACGGCGCGAGAAGGTCGAGCGTCTCGAGAAGCTCCAGCGCCAGGTCTTCCCGCTTGTTGGTGCAGACGGCGAGCTTCCAGCCGAGATCGGCCGCGCTGGCCAGTGCCTCGCGGACGCCCGGAAAGGGGCGGCTCAAACGCGCGATGTCGGCCCGGTAGGCCTCCACGAAAGCCGCGTTCATGCGTTCGATCTCATCGTCGGAAACCGCGGCGCCCTGGTCCGCGAAGGCCTTGCGCAGCATCGCCCGCCCGCCGTGGCCGTAGAGGTGTCCCAGGCTTTCCACGGCGACTTCGCCGTACCCCTCTGCGCGCAGCACCGTGTTGATGGCGGCGGCAAGGTCGGGGCGTGTGTCGACGAGCGTGCCGTCGAGATCGAAGACGAGAGCGGGCATCAAGGCACTCCGGTTGATCGCGGAGACAGCCTTTTATCCGATCCGGCGAGGCGGGGCGAGGGGGCGGGTGCCGCTCCCAGCGCGTACACGCCGGATCACAGCTTGTAGGCCGTGCGGAAACCGCCCCAGTGCCGGCCGTCGATGACGATTGGAGCGTCGACCTCGCGCATCCACACGACGGTGCCATTGCCCATGTCGCGCGGATAGGTCTGAACGAGGAAGGGGCGCGGATTGCGGGCAGCGCTCAGGCCGGCGCGGTCGTCGAAGATGCGCCTGTTGCGGGCATTCGCGGCGTTCCACGCGGGATCGTCGGGACGCTGCGGCTTGGAGTAGATGCGATTGTGCACGGGCAGGTAGCCGTTGCGGTCGACGGCGGCGCAGAAGGTCATTCCGTTGCCCGTCGAACGCTCCAGGATTTCCTCCTGCACCGGCGGAAGGATCTCCTCGAGCACCTTGAGGGCGCGGGTCGTGAGCTGCTGCGGATTGGTTCCCTCGACGGGGCGATAGTCGGTGTCGAAGAGGTCGTCCAGCGACAGGCGGCCGCCTTCCAGTGCGTCGGTCATGGCCTGGCGCAGGCGGGCGGCCCCCTCCTGCGCGCAGCGGATCGACGGGTCCAGGTCCTCGCGCACGCGGGCAAGCGTTGCCGCCAGGCGCTCCTCGAAGCTTGCGTCGCTGCGCTCGAAGGAGCAGTGCAGTCCGCCGTCGGAACGCCCCACGATCGAGAGGCCGACGTGTCCCAGGCCGGAAATCTCGGCCATGACCCGGTCGCCACCGTCCCAGTTTGCCCCGTCCTGGAGCACGAGAAGGACGCCGCCGTCGGAAATGTCGCGGGTGCAAACCGCGACACGGCGGCCGTCCGGGTCGAGCACGCCGTTGAGCTCGACGGGAAGGCGGTCGCTGCGGCGACGGTCACCGATGCTCGTCTGGCGAAGCATCATGGTGAAACGGCTGTTGAGGCCCGCGCCAAGGGCGCTCATCTCGTTGGTGGCCGCGACGGCCGCCTCACCGGAGGTGACTGCCCCCCGGGTGGCGGTCTCGATGGTGGCCACCTTCTCGTTGACGGTGCGCACGAACTCGGCGGTGACGCGGGCGGTTTCGCCGACGGTGCGGGTGGTGTCCATCTGCCGGTCGACGGCGCCGGTCATGCGCTCGAAGCTCGGCAGGATCTCGCCGATCACGCCGATGATGCGATCGACCGCCATGATGCTGCCCTCGGCGGACTGCTGCAGGCGCGCGATGTTGGAGACGATCTCGTCCGTGGCGGTCTGGGTTTCGACCGAGAGCGCCTTCACCTCGTTCGCGACCACCGCAAAGCCCTTGCCGGCCTCGCCCGCGCGCGCGGCCTCGATGGTCGCATTGAGGGCGAGCAGGTTGGTCTGCTTGGCGACGTCGGAAATCAGGCGTACCACATTGGCGATATCGTCGATGGCCGACTTGAGTTCGCCGATGCCCGCGTTCGCCGTGTCGGCGACGCCGCGTGCCTCCTCGACCAATTCATTGGCGCCGCGCACCTGCGTCCCGATTTCGGTGCTGGCCTCGACCAGATCCTCGACCGAGCCGGAAAGCTGCTGCGCTGTTTCGTCGGCGGTGCGGGTCTGGGCGCCGAGGTCCTCGGAATGTCCGCGGATCTCGGCGAGAGCGCCCATCTGTTCCTCGACGCGCCCGCGCAGGTCATCCGCGTTCGTCCCGATGCGTTCGGCGGCAATTCGAAGGTCGGATTCGATCAGGTCCAGCGTGAGGGCGGTCTGCTCGGATTGCCGCAGCGCAAAAAGATTCTCCATGTCTTCCGTTTCGACGCACTCGTCAGGACCGACATCTCGCGACGGTGTTGCCTCAGTTGCGATTTGTGTATTTTTTGAGAAAAATCGCATATTTGCGGCTCCGAATTTCGTTTCGGCGTCTGTCTTACGCTCGGGAATCGACGGAATTTTGCGGTAATTACTTGAATCTGAAGTTAATGGTTCGTGTTTCTGGTTGTGTTGCATCTGCGAAATGCAGGTATCGCGAGTGGTTGTTCGCGGGTGCCTTGGGGCCGCGGACTGCTTTGCCTTCGCGGCCACCCATGCTACACCCGCCACGCCCGGACTGGCGCCGGGAACGGAATGCAGTTCGAAACGGGATGCGATGAGCGAAGACCTGAAACGCCTTGCCGCGGAAGCGGCGCTCACCGAAGTGCGGCATGGAATGCGGCTCGGCATTGGGACCGGCTCCACGGCGGAGCATTTCGTGCGTGCCCTCGCGGCGCGCGTGGCCGGGGGAATGGATGTCATCGGCGTTCCGACCTCGGAGCGCACGGCGGCGCTCTGCAAGGAGCTCGGCGTTCCGCTGACGACGCTCGAGGACTGCCCCGAACTCGATCTCACCGTGGATGGCGCGGATGAACTCGACGCGCATCTGACCCTCATCAAGGGGGGCGGCGGGGCTCTCCTGCGCGAAAAGATCGTCGCCACCGCGTCGGCTCGCATGATCGTGATCGCCGACGCCAGCAAGAATGTCGCCCGGCTTGGCCGGTTCGCATTGCCGGTGGAGGTCGTGCCCTTCGGCCTCGCCTCCACGCGTGCCTCGATCGCACGGGCGCTCGCCGGATTGGGCTACGATGTCCCGATCCGCCTGCGCGGCGGCGATACGCCCTTCGTCACGGACGGCGGGCATCATATTCTCGACATCGAGATGGGCGAGATCAGCGATCCCGTCGCCGTCTCCCGGGTGCTTCTGGATGTGCCCGGCTGCGTCGACCACGGATTGTTCATCGGCATCGCCGATGCCGCCTATCTTGCCGGAACGGATGGCGTCGAGCGCCTCGTGCCCGTCACGGACCAATAAACGGATCAAGCGCGCGCCCGGCGCCGTGCCTGCCAGATGCCTATGGAGTGGGACATGAATCGGACCTTCACGACGAGCCTCAAGCGGCTTGCTGCCGTCATGGTGTTCAGCGCCGCGGCCACGCTGCCGCTCGCTGCCCAGGAAAACTTTACCGACGAGCACATCGCCGCCGCCCGCGAAGCGGTTTCGGCCTCGAACGCCATCCGGCCGTTCGACGACGTGCTGCCGCTGATGGCGGATCGCACGCGGACCCTGTTCATCCAGAACGATCCGGCCAACACGGGCATGATCGACGAGGTGGTGAACGAGGTTGCCCTGGAACTCGCGTCGCGCCGTCCGGAATTGAACCGCGTCGTCTACGAGGTCTGGGCGCGCCGCTTCACCGTCGAGGAGCTGAAGCAGCTTGCCGACTTCTATCGTTCGGACCTTGGCCAGAAGTACGCAAGGGTCGAGCCGGAGCTGCGGGCGCTGTCGATCGGTGCCGCCAAGCAGTGGGGCGATGCCATTTCCACCGAGATGGTGACGCTGGTGCGCGAGGAGCTGACCAAGCGCCTCGAGGCGGCCAAGGACGGTGAGCAGCAGCCCGCTGCCAACCAGTAATTTCGGGCACGCCGGGGCGATGGGCATTTCGCCCCGGCGCCGACCCGCCCGGAAGTCCTCACGGTCGATCACCATATCGTGCGGCGCGCCGCGACGGACTTGCGCCGGCGGGGCGGCGGCACGACCTGACGGGCGTCCGGAAGGGGCCGGCACGGGCCGGCGGGGACGGTGCAGAAGGTGAAGGCGGACCATGAGCGATTTCGACTATGATCTCTTCGTCATCGGTGGCGGGTCGGGTGGCGTGCGCGCCGCGCGCATCGCGGCCGGTTACGGCGCCCGCGTCGGCGTCGCGGAGGAGTACCGCTACGGCGGGACCTGCGTCATTCGCGGCTGCGTGCCGAAGAAGCTTTTCGTCTATGCCTCGAAGTTCGCCGAGGAATTCGAGGACGCGGCCGGGTTCGGCTGGGATGTGGGCGAAAGCCGTTTCGACTGGGAGAAGCTCGTCGACGCCAAGGACCGCGAGATCACCCGGCTCGAGGCCATCTATCGTCGCAACCTGGAGCGGGCCGGGGTCGAGATGTTCGACAGCCGCGCCGTCGTGGAGGGGCCGAACACGGTTCGCCTGATGACCGACGGGCGCGAGATTTCCGCCAAGACCATCCTCATCGCCGTCGGCGCGACGCCGAACGTGGACGCGAACCTGCCCGGCGGCGAGCATGTGATCACCTCCAACGAGGCGTTCCACCTCTCGGATTTCCCGAAGCGGATCGTGGTCGCCGGTGGCGGCTATATCGCGGTGGAGTTCGCCGGCATCTTCAGCGGCCTCGGCGCTGAAACCACGCTGCTCTATCGCGGCGAGGAGATCCTGCGCGGGTTCGATGACGACTTGCGCAAGGCACTGCACGAGGAAATGGAAAAGAAAGGCATCTCCGTCGTTTGCGAGGATGTCTTCACGTCGATTGAGAAGACGGGTGACGGGCTGGTCGGCAAGACGCGGCAGGGGCGCGAGCTTCACGCGGACAAGATCATGTTCGCGATCGGCCGCCGGCCGAACACCGCCGGACTCGGGCTCGAGGCTGCGGGCGTGAAGCTCGACGTGAACGGCGCGGTGGTGGTAGACGCACAGTCGCGCACCAACGTCCCCTCGATCTACGCGGTGGGGGATGTCACCGACCGGGTGAACCTCACGCCCGTGGCCATTCGCGAGGGACATTCCTTCGCCGACACGGTGTTCGGCGGCAAGCCCTGGACGGCGGATCACGACCTGATCCCGACCGCTGTGTTCTCTCAGCCGGAAATCGGAACGGTGGGCCTCACCCAGGCCGAGGCGCTCATCCGCCATGGCGCGGTCGACGTCTACCGCGCCCAGTTCCGCCCGATGAAGCACACGCTCTCGGGCCGCGACGAGAAGATGCTCATGAAGGTGCTCGTGGAGCCCGAAACCGACAAGGTGGTTGGTGTCCACATTCTCGGGCCCGATGCGGGCGAACTGTCACAGGTGCTCGGCATCGCGCTCAAGATGGGCGCGCGCAAGGCCGATTTCGACGCCACCATGGCCGTTCATCCGACGGCGGCGGAGGAACTCGTCACCATGCGCGAGCCGAGCGAGCGCCTGCGCGCCTGACGCAAGCGCGCCGTGTTTTTCGGATCTTTCGCCCTCGCGGTCTCCGCGAGGGCGTTTTCGTGTCGGCGTCTGGCGAATGCCCGCGTCAGAGCACGACGGTTTCCCCGTCGCCAGGCGTCAGGAGCATGTGGCCGAACCCCTTGTCGGCTGCGAATTTCCGCAGGTTCGCGCGGGTCAGCGCACAGTGGTTGATCGCTTCCATGTGCGAGGCGATCAGCAGCGCCCCGGGGGCTGCCTCGTGGACGTTCAGCACATCGTCGGTGCCCATGATGATGCCGCCCTCCATGCCCTGGACCATGGCGTAACCCGCGTTCAGCACGGCGACGTCCGGGGAGTGGGCCGCGAGCGCTTCCGCCACATCGGCATTCCAGATGGTATCGCCCGCGAGATAGAGGGTCTTCACTCCGGGGTGGCTGAACACGACGCCGCAGACCTCGCCCAGACGGTCCGCGAGCACGGCGTAATGCGCCTCGGTTCCGTGGCGGCCTGACGTTCTCGTCAGCCGGATGTCGCCAAAGGTCGTGTCCGCGCCAAGCACGCGCACATCGGTGAAGCCCTGGTCCCGGATCGCCTGTGCATCGGCTTCGTTCTGGGTGAAGACCGGAATGTTTCCGGGCAGGGCGTCCCGCGCGGGCTGATCCCAGTGATCCGGGTGCAGGTGGGTGAGGATCACGGCATCGACATCGACGATCTCGGCGATGGGCAGGGGCAGGTGAACCAGAGGGTTGGATTCCTCGCTGTTCAGGGTCCCTGGAAATCCGGGGAAGCTGTGACGCTCGGCAAGCATCGGATCGACGAGGAAACGGGTTCCCGCATAGTCGATGCGCAGGGTGGCGTTGCGGATCTGCGTGATCGTGACGGGCGTGCTGGCCATGGTGCTTTCATCCTGTCCTGGGTGTTTCGGCATGATGCCGCCGGAAACGGTTGAACGCTGGTCCGCGTTCAACGTCTTGACGCCAATCTGGGGGAGCGCCATAGCCTTCACCATTGGCGTGATCGACATAAGGGAGGGCGATTCCGACACATGGACGAAATCAGGATCGGCATCGTGCTTTATCCCGGCGCGCAATTGTCGGCGGCGATGGGGCTGACGGACCTGTTCGCGATCGCGGGACGGGTGGCGGCACAGGCGGATCAGCCGATCTCGCGTCTGGCGATCCGATCCCTGCCCGCCGGGACGGGCGAGGCGCCCGATGAGATGGAAGTAGAGGGAACGTGCGGTGCCGGGGGCAGATCGCACGACGTGCTGATCCTGCCGCCCTCGCTGGAGGCGCCCATCGGCCCCGGGGCGGCCGCGCCGCTCGCCGGCTGGCTGCGCCGCTGCCACGAAGGGGGAACCGTTCTCGCCTCGGTCTGCAGCGGTGCCTTTCTTCTCGCGGAGACCGGGCTTCTCGAGGGGCGGACGGTGACGACCCACTGGAACCATGCCGAGACCTTCCGGGAGCGGTTTCCGAAGGTCGCCCTGGATACGGACCGCCTCGTCATCGATGGTGGGGACATCATCTCCGCCGGAGGGCTGATGTCCTGGACCGACCTCGGTCTCAAGCTGGTGGAGCGGTTTCTCGGGCCGCTCGTCATGGTGCAGACCGCGCGGATCATGCTGGTCGATCCGCCGGGGCGCGAGCAGAGCTACTACAGCGGCTTTGCACCCCGGCTGACGCATGGGGATGCCGCCATCCTCAAGGCGCAGCACTTCCTGCAGGCCGGGGAGGGGCGGGAGGTGCGTCTTGCGCAACTGGCGGAGCAGGCGGGGCTTGAGGAGCGCACGTTCCTGAGGCGTTTCCAGAAAGCCACGGGCATGACGACGACCGAATACCTGCAGCGTTTGCGCGTGGCCAGGGCCCAGGAAATGCTGCAGTTTTCCCGCACGCCGGTGGAGCGTGTCGCCTGGGAGGTCGGCTATGCCGACCCCGGAGCGTTTCGCAAGATCTTCCAGCGGATCGTCGGACTTGGCCCCGGCGAATACCGCCGGCGGTTCCACGCGTGAGGACGATGCGCCGCGTCGGACCGGCCGTCAGCGACCGCTCAACACCTTGAGGAAGGTCTCGACTTCCCCTTCCGTATTGTAGGCGTGAACCGAGGCGCGCACCAGCGCGTCAAGACCGCGTTCCGGCAGGTCGATGCGGGCGGAAGAGGCGGCCGAGACCGAGACGTTTATGTTGGCGGCGGACAGGCGCGCGCGGGTCTCGACCGGGCTTTCGCCCTCGACGCGGAAGGTCACGATCCCGCAGCGCCGCACGCCCTTGTCGTGGACGCGCGTGCCGGGCAGGCCGGAAAGCTCCTTGCGCAGGATGTCCGCAAGCCCCGCGATGCGTGCCTCGAGACGGTCGGTCCCGATCTCCACCGCCATGCGCGCCGCGCGGGCAAGACCGATCTGGCCGGCGAAATGGCGTTCCCAGTTCTCGAAGCGCCTTGCGCCCGGCACCAGCCGGTAGCTTTCTGCGTCGATCCACTCGGTCGATTCCAGGTCGACGAAAGCCGGCTCCAGGTCCTCGATGATCGTCGAGGACACGTAAAGAAATCCCGTGCCGCGCGGGCCGCGCAGGTACTTGCGTCCGGTGCCCGACAGCATGTGGCAGCCGATGCGGTTGACGTCGAGGTCTATCTGGCCGGCCGACTGACAGGCGTCGAGAAGGTAGAGAACGCCGTGGCGGCGGGCGATGGCTCCGACCTCCTCGGCCGGGTTCACCAGTCCGCCGAAGGTCGGAACGTGGGTCAGGGCGATCAGCCGGGTCTTCGGCGTGATGGCCGCTTCCAGCGCCGCGAGGTCGACCTGGCCGGTCCGGTCGTCGCCGATGACGTCGATCTCGATCCCCGCGCGGGCCTTCATCTGCAGCAGCGCCACATAGTTGGAGACATATTCCGCCCGCGAGGTGATGACCCGGTCGCCCGGCCGGAAGGGGACGGAGTAGAACGCCATGTCCCAGGCACGGGTGGCGTTCTCCACATAGGCGATCTCTTCCGATCGTGCGCCGATGAGCGCCGCGATGGCCGGATAGAAATCCTCCGCCTGGGAAACAGCCCGGTCGGCGGCCTCGTAGCCGCCGATCGTTGCCTCGAGGTCGAGGTGCGCCTTCACGGCGGCAAGAACGGTTCCGGAGATCAGGCCGGTCCCGGCGTTGTTGAAGTGGAGCACGCTTGCGACGCCGGGGGTGTCCGCGCGCAGGCGGTCGGTCTCGTCGTCGGTCCAGCTCGAGGCGGGGGCACTGGTCATGGGCGTTGCGATCCTTTAGCAATTGGCGCTGGAAATCGGGACAGACGGCCGCCGCGACACCCGGGGCTGCCGGAGTGGGAACGGATGGCTCATGCGGATTTCGTATTTCGGGTATGGCTCGCTCGTCAACACGAGGACGCTTGGAGAGGACGCGCGCGCGACCGCCGGAACGCTCTCGGGATGGCGCCGGGAATGGCGTGCGTGGTGGCCCGGCACTCCGGACGGCGCCGGGGCACCGGCTCCGGGCAGGGTCTCTCCCTGCACGTTGACGGTGCGCCGCGATCCGGCAAGCGCCATCCGGGGCGTTCTCGTCAGCGAACCGGCCGAACGCCTCGCCATTCTCGACAAGCGCGAGCACCGCTATGTGCGCGTGGACGGCATCGGAGAGCAGTTCCGCTGCGATGCGCAGGGCGCGCCCGGTCCCGGGGATGCCTTTCTCTACGAGGCCGATAGCCGGATCCGTCGTGCGGGCACGGATGCGCATCCGATCCTTCAGTCCTATCTCGACTGCGTTCTGGCCGGCTTCATGGCGTTCTGGGGCGAGGAGGGCGTGCGTCACTTCCTCGAAACGACCGATGGCTGGGAGGCGCCGATCCTCGCGGACCGCTCCGCGCCGCTCTATCCGCGCGCGCAGGAGATCGCGCCGGACGTTCTGGCACGTTTCGATGCGCTGCTTGCCCCGCTCGGGCCCCGCTACATGGCGCTGTAGGCGGGCTGCCTACAAGGTCACGAGCCGTTCCAGCACGTAGCCGACGCCCCAGGCCAGCAGGGCGGCGCCGAGGCCGATGGTGAGGGTTTCCAGGCCCGAGCGGAACCAGCTCTGTGTCGACCAGATGGACTTCGCCGATCCGATGGCGAAGAAGACCGCGCCCGTTGCAAGGGCGGCCGTCAGGGCTGACGCCTGGAGGCCCGCGATGAAGGGCAGCAGGGGCACCAGGCCGCAGATCACGAAAGCGGAGAAGGTCGCGGCGGCCGACTTCAACGGATGGCGCAGGCCGGCCGAAACGCCGTATTCCTCGGCGAGCATGGTCTCGATCCAGACCGACCTGCGCGAGACGACCAGGTTCGTCAGGGATTCCAGGTCATCGCCGTCGTACCCCTTTGCCTTGTAGATCTGGCGGATTTCTTCCCGCTCCCCCTCGGGCGCGCAGGCGATATGGCGTTCCTCCACCGCCTTGAGGCGGGCGTGGTCGTCGTGCTCGGCCTTGGTTCCCGAGTAGTTCGCGGCGGCCATGGAAAAGCCGTCGGCGATCAGGTTGGCCGCGCCCAGGATGAGGATCACGCGGGCGGAGAGGCTCGCCCCCAGACTGCCGGCGACAATGGCGAAGGTGGTGACCGCCCCGTCGATGCCGCCGTAGATCCAGTCGCGCAGGTAGCTGACGCGGGGCCCGCGCGACAGGCGGGCGGCGATCGCTGCTGCGGAGTGGTCGTGTTCGAGCGTCATTCGGCTGGCTCCGGGCGGGTGGCTGGCTTGCGAGGCCCCGACCTTTCCAGCAATGGCCCGGTGTTTCAATCCGCACTGGCACGGGGTCGGGCACTACCGGAGGGAGGCGGAAGCGGCCAGGGGCGCCGGCAATCGCAAGGGCGGGCAGGGCTGACGCAGCGGCGGCCTTCGGCGAAACCTGCAAGGCAGGTGCGCGGGGCACGGTTTGGTGTGGCTTCGCGTGGCCCCCGCGTGTATAACCGCCCGCACCCGGAGGATGAGCAATTTCCCGCAAGGCCTTCCGGGGGAGGACGAAACTCGCAACCGGAGCGCGGACCCGAAGATACGGAATCTTGCCGCAGGTCGTTTTACGGAGTTGGAACAATGGCGCAGAACTGGACACCGGACAGCTGGCGGTCGAAGCCGATCGTGCAGGTGCCCGAGTATCGCGACACGGAGGCCCTGGCCGAGGTGGAGCGCCGTCTCTCCGACTTTCCGCCGCTCGTTTTTGCAGGTGAGGCCCGCAAGCTGAAGTCGCAGCTTGCCGAGGTGGCCGAAGGGCGTGGGTTCCTGCTCCAGGGCGGCGATTGCGCCGAGAGCTTCGCCGAGCATCACGCCGACCACATCCGCGATTTCTTCCGCGTCTTCCTGCAGATGTCGGTCGTGCTCACCTATGCGTCGGCCCAGCCGGTGGTGAAGGTCGGCCGCATCGCCGGCCAGTTCGCCAAGCCGCGCTCCTCTCCCATGGAGAAGAAGGGCGACCAGGAACTGCCGAGCTACCGGGGCGACATCGTCAACGACATCGCCTTCACGCCGGAGTCGCGCGAGCCGGATCCGCAGCGCCAGATCATGGCCTACCGCCAGTCGGCGGCGACCCTGAACCTGCTGCGCGCCTTCGCACAGGGCGGTTTCGCCAATCTGGACCATGTGCACCGCTGGATGCTCTCCTTCGTCAAGGACAGCCCGCAGAGCCACCGCTATCAGGTTCTGGCCGACCGGATCTCCGAGAGCCTCGAGTTCATGCGCGCCTGCGGCATCGACCCCGACACCGCGCCGCAGCTTCGCTCGACGGATTTCTTCACCAGCCACGAGGCGCTGCTTCTGGGCTACGAGGAGGCGCTGACGCGCGTCGACAGCACGACGGGCGACTGGTACGCGACCTCGGGCCACATGCTGTGGATCGGCGACCGCACGCGCCAGCCGGATCATGCCCATGTGGACTTCTTCCGCGGCATCAAGAACCCGATCGGCCTGAAGTGCGGACCGAGCCTCAAGGCGGACGAACTGCTCGGCCTCATCGACACGCTGAACCCGGACAACGAGGCGGGACGGCTGACGCTGATTTGCCGCTTCGGCGCCGACAAGGTGTTCGAGCACATGCCCGCGCTGGTGCGCGCGGTGGAGCGCGAGGGCCGCAAGGTGGTGTGGTCCTGCGATCCCATGCACGGCAACACGATCACCGCGAACGGCTACAAGACGCGCCCGTTCGAGCGCATCCTGCGTGAGGTCGAGGCTTTCTTCGCCGTTCACCGGGCGGAGGGCACCTATGCCGGTGGCATCCACGTGGAGATGACCGGCAAGAACGTGACCGAGTGCACCGGTGGCGCCCGCGCGCTGACGGCGGAGGATCTCGCCGATCGCTACCACACCTACTGCGACCCGCGCCTCAACGCGGAGCAGGCGATCGAACTCGCCTTCCTCGTCGCGGAGAACGTGCGCAAGGAGCGTGACGCCCGCCAGTCCGGCGACCAGGAACGGGCCGCCGTGTGAGGCCGTCCGGTGACGCGTTCACGCGTTGCCGGCCAATGACATGTCGAAAGGGCGGCTCCCCGGGGAGCCGCCCTTTTTTCGTGCAGGAAAGGCCTGCGACATGCTGTCCTTCGCCCGGGCGGGCTAGGAAACCATTAATGTTCCCGGCCTAGATGATCGTCGCGTGACTTTCCGCCAGGCTCCCGTTTCGTGGAGCGATCATCCTGTTTGCATATGAAGATTTTCAAACGCGAGGCAGCGCGAAGTTCTGCCGTTCCACCCTTGAAACGCCTGCTTTCTGCTGGTGATTACGTAAGGGAATTTTAGTACACGCGACCTATGGTGAGAAAACGCCAATCGGGAGGGGACCGAACGGCATGATTATCGACATGAGTGATCTGTCGGTGCTTGTCATCGACGACAACACGCACATGAGGAGCCTGTTTCGGGCGATCCTCGGAGGCTTCGGCATCCGACGGGTATACGAGGCCGGGGACGGCGCCGACGGTCTGGCCATGATGGTCGACCGGAGGCCGGACATCGCCATTTGCGACTGGCTCATGGAGCCGCTCAGCGGGGCGGAGTTCCTGACCATCCTGCGCAAGGATTCAGACCCGCTCGTCTCGACCACACCGGTGATTCTGGTGAGCGCCGATGCCAGGCGCCAGGTCGTGCTCCAGGCCGCGCGGCTCGGGATCAACGAGTTCCTGGCCAAGCCCGTCTCTCCGGCAACGCTTTACCAGCGCATTCTGCGCGTCCTGACCGCGTCGACGGGCGTGGTGCAGGCCGCGGCCGCACCACCACCAAGCGCCGCGCGTGGGCGGGCGGAGGATGTCGTCTTCCTCTGAGGGACTGAGGGGACGGGGATCCCGATGGCGCGTTGCGCTTGAGGCGAGCGCGCGATAAACCGGCGGGCATAGTGATCCCAACGTTCCCGCCGGAGCTTCCATGACCTCAGCAGACCGTTCCAGCGATCTCTCCCGGGCCGGTCGGCTCCGTCTCGCCGTCGCTCAGCTCAATCCGGTTCTCGGCGACGTGACCGGAAACCTGGAGCTTGCCCGACGCGCCCGTGCCGAAGCCGCCGGGCAGGGCGCGGATCTCGTTCTCTTTTCCGAGCTTTTCCTGTCGGGGTATCCGCCCGAGGATCTGGTTCTCAAGCCGGCCTTCGTCGCGGCCTGCCGCGAGGCGCTGGACACGCTTGCCGGCGAGACGGCGGACGGCGGACCCGGCGTTCTTGTCGGTCTGCCCTGGCGCGAGGGCGACAAGCTGCACAATGCGGTCGCGCTTCTGGATGCGGGCCGTGTCGTCGGCGTGCGGTTCAAGGTGGATCTGCCCAACTACGGCGAGTTCGACGAGAAGCGCGTGTTTCAGCCCGGACCTCTGCCCGGTCCGCTCGGGTTTCGCGGGCTGCGTCTCGGGGTTCCCGTGTGCGAGGACAGCTGGAACGACGAGGTCTGCGAATGCCTCGCGGAGACCGGCGCCGAGATCCTTCTCGTGCCCAACGGGTCGCCGTTCTACGCCGGCAAGCCGGAGGTCCGCCTTCAGGTCATGGTCCAGCGCGTGGTGGAGACCGACCTGCCGCTGGTCTATTGCAACCAGGTGGGCGGACAGGACGAGCTCGTCTTCGACGGGGCGTCCTTCGCGCTCCAGGCGGATCGTTCGCTCGCCTTCCAGATGGGCGAGTTTTGCGAGGAAATCGCCGTCTCCGACTGGCGACGGGACGGTGAGACGTGGATCTGCGAAAGCGGGCCGCGCGTCGCGCTCCCCGACACGGATTCCGCGCGCTGGCAGGCCTGCGTCCTGGGCTTCCGGGACTATGTCGAGAAGAACCGGTTTCCCGGTGTCGTGCTCGGTCTTTCGGGCGGAATCGACAGCGCCGTCGTCGCGGCCATGGCCGTCGATGCGTTGGGAGCGGAGCGGGTTCATTGCGTGATGCTGCCCTACCGCTACACCTCCGACGAGAGCCTGGCGGATGCGCAGGGCTGCGTGGACGCGCTCGGCCTGCGTTATGACATCGTGTCCATCGCCCCGGCGGTCGAGGGCTTCACGGAATGCCTCGGGCCGCTCTTTGCCGGCACGGACGCGGGCGTGACGGAGGAAAACCTCCAGTCCCGCGCGCGTGGAACGATCCTGATGGCGATTTCCAACAAGTTCGGCGCCATGGTCGCCACCACCGGCAACAAGTCGGAGATGTCGGTCGGTTACGCGACCCTCTACGGCGACATGAACGGCGGCTTCAACCCGATCAAGGATCTCTACAAGACGCAGGTCTATCGGCTCGCGGCCTGGCGCAACGCCAACCGGCCGGAGGCGCTGAAGGGGCCGGACGGCATCGTGATCCCGGAAAACATCATCACCAAGGTGCCCACGGCGGAACTGCGAGAGAACCAGACCGATCAGGATTCCCTGCCCGAGTACGATGTGCTCGACGACATTCTCGAGTGTCTGGTGGAGAACGAGATGTCGGTGGGGGAGATCGAGGCGCGCGGCCACGACCGGGAGCTGATCCACCGGATCGAGCACCTGCTCTACATCGCTGAATACAAGCGCCGGCAGTCGGCGCCGGGCGTGAAGATCACCCGCAAGAACTTCGGGCGGGACCGCCGCTATCCGATCACCAACCGGTTCCGCGACAGGAGCTGAGCGGAACGCCTGACGGAGCGACCCGCCAACCTGTCCGATTTTTCATCTTCCGGACAGGCGGCTGTCATGACGGCTCCCCATCTCGAGGGTGTACCAGCCGATGAGCTGTACGCCCTCGCGGATCCCCAGAGCGGATCCGAACAGATGGAGGATCCAATGTCCGTCAATCGCCTGAAGACCACAGTCGCCTCGCTTGCCGTTGTCTCCGTGCTTGCCGGCGGCGGCCTCGCCTATGCCGGGGACGCCGTGCCGAAGGCCGCCGACCACGCACAGACCCAGGCCGCTGCCAAGCCCGCGGCGCAGACCGCCGGGACGGAGGCGGAGACCGCCGCCGACAGGAAGCTCGTTCAGACCGTCGACGAGGCGTTCAGCGCCATGGGCGAGGTGAGGGCGGCCCGTCTCGCGCTCTTCGATGGCGCGCCGGAGCAGGCCTCGAAGTATCTCACCGACGCTGCCGGCAACCTGAAGAAGGCCGAGGCGCAGATGCCGGAGAAGGCCATCAAGGGCAAGAAGGCCGCGACCGAGGGCGATGCCTACGTCCCGTTCTACTCCTCTCTCACCCTGGACGAGACCTTCCGGCCCGATGAGAACCAGAAGGCATCGATCGCCAAGGCGGGGGATCACCTTGCCAAGGGCGACCAGAAGGCGGCGGCCGAGGTGCTGAAGGCGGCCAGTGTGGATGTCACCGTCCAGACCGCCATGATCCCGGCCAGGGAGACGCTCGGCAACGTGCAGAAGGCAGCGAGCCTGATCGGCGAGAAGAAATACTACGAGGCCAATCTGGCGCTGAAGGCCGTCGAGGACAGTGTCCAGGTCGACCGCTATTCGGCCGACAATCTGCCCGCTCAGGGCTGAGCCCCTTTCCGGACCGCGTCTGCCGCATCCGCCGGTCCGGAAATCCTGACGGCGCGGTCGTTCGGGCTCCCGGGCAAGCGCGACACGACAGGGCGAAACGCTCCGGGGTCTTCGTGGATCCCCCCGGAGCGTTTTCGCGTGTGTATGGGGTGCGGAGACGTCCGGGGGTTGTTGCCGGGCGGCGGTGGCGGGTCTACGGTGCCGGGTGATCGTTCGCCGTGCCTCGGCGAGATCCGGGCGCCACATTCTCCCGACCGCCCCCGGCGGCGGGCGATCGCCTGAACACCTGCCCGCCTCGTGCCGTCTCCGGCCGACTTCTGGACACCGCCATGCCGTTCTTCGTTTTCCTGCGTACCAATCTGCGCTGGCTGGGTGCCGGTCTTCTCCTGACCTTCTTTTCCGCCTTCGGGCAGACCTATTTCATTTCCCTGTCCGCCGGCGAGTTGCGCGCGGCGTTCGACCTGTCCCACGGCGCCTTCGGCGGGCTCTACATGGCCGCGACGCTGTGCTCCGCGATCTCGCTCACCTATGTGGGCAAGTTCGTCGATACCCACCCGCTCGCCCTGGTCACCGGGGCGGTGGTGATCGGGCTCGCGCTCTTCAGTTCCGCCATGGCCAGCGTGTCGTCGGTGGCGATGCTGTTCGTGGTGCTCTTCGGCCTGCGCCTGTTCGGGCAGGGCATGATGACCCATGTGGCGATGACGGCGATGGGGCGCTGGTACGAGGCGCAACGGGGACGTGCCGTTTCCATCGCGGCCCTTGGAATGCAATGCAGCGAAGCGGTGCTGCCGCTCACATATGTCGCGCTCGCGGCCGGGCTTGGCTGGCGCGGCACCTGGTGGGTGGCGGCGGCGGTCCTTGTGCTCGTGGCGTTGCCGGTGCTCCTGCTTCTGCTTCGGGTCGAGCGCATTCCGCGCGGGACCGTCTCCGGGGACGAGAGCGACACGGTCCGGCCCGCGCGGCGCCAGTGGACGCGCGGCGAGGTCCTGCGCGATCCGGTCTTCTGGGTGATCTCGCTGGGAACCCTCGCTCCGCCCTTCATCGGCACGACGATCTTCTTCCACCAGGTCTATCTGGTCGAGCTGCGCGGCTGGACGCAGGCGCTCTTCGCCTCGTCCTTCCTCGCGATGTCGGCGATGACGGTCACCTGCGCGCTCACCGCCGGCTGGCTTGTCGACAAGGTCACGGCGGTGCGCCTGCTGCCCGCGTTCCTGCTGCCGCTCAGTGTCGCGTGCATCGTGCTCGCCAGCATCGAGGCGCCCTTTGCCGCCTTCGTCTTCATGGCCTTGTTCGGCATGAGCAACGGTGTCAGCTCCACGCTCTTCGGCGCCTTGTGGCCCGAGGTCTACGGCACGCGCCACCTGGGCGCGGTGCGTTCGGTCACGGTTTCGCTGATGGTGCTGGCGTCGGCCGCCGGGCCGGGGCTGACGGGCTGGCTCATCGATCTCGGCGTGCCTTACGAGAACCAGATCCTGGCCATGGCGCTCTATTGCCTGCTGGCCTGCGGCGCGATGGCGGTGGTGTCGCGCCGGCTTGTCGCACGCGCCGCATCCGGCGGGTGAGGCACGCGCGCATATTTTTCGCAAGCGCGGGAGTGGCGAAGCCGGAACGGTCGTATTAGGAAAGCGGCATGACAGTCACCGTCCGCTTCGCTCCATCGCCCACGGGCTATCTCCACATCGGCAATGCCCGTCCGGCGCTCATGAACTGGCTCTCCGCCCTGCGCGAGGGCGGCCGTTTCATCCTGCGCTATGACGACACCGATCTCGAACGGTCGCGTGAGGCCTATGCCCAGGCGATCGGCGAGGATCTGGAATGGCTCGGCATCGTGCCGCATGAGGTCTTCCGACAGTCCGACCGGTTGGCGCACTACGATGCCGCCGTCGAGCGGCTCAAGTCCGCCGGGCTTCTCTATCCCTGCTACGAGACTGCGGACGAACTGGAACGCCGCCGGGCCCGCGCCCGTGCGCTCGGTCGTCCGCCCGTCTACGACCGCGCCGCGCTCAGGCTTTCCGCCGAGGATCGCGAGCGGTTCGAGGCGGAGGGGCGAACGCCGCACTGGCGCTTTCTGCTGCCCGACCACGAGGGCGATCCCTTCACGACCCGGCGGACCGACGTGACATGGGACGACCTGTGCCGGGGCAGCCAGAGCGTCGACCTGGCCTCGCTCTCCGATCCGGTGCTGATCCGCGCCGACGGCAGCTACCTCTACACGCTGCCCTCCATCGTCGACGACATCGAGAGCGGCGTCACCCATGTGATCCGGGGAGAGGACCACGTCGCCAACACCGCCGTGCAGATCGCGATCTTCCGCGCGCTCGGGGCCACGCCACCGGTCTTTGCCCATCACAACCTGCTGACGACGGCGAGTGGGGAGGGGCTTTCCAAGCGCAAGGGCGACCTGTCGCTGCGCTCGTTGCGCGAGCAGGGGCTGGAACCCATGTCCATCGCCTCGCTGGCCGTGCTCACGGGCACGAGCCATGCCGTCGAGCCGGCGGAAAGCCTGGGCGCGCTGTCCGCCATGGTGACCCTGGACGACGTGTCGCGATCCTCGGCGAAGTTCGATCCCGACGACCTGCTGCCGCTGAACGCGAGGCTGGTGCATTCGCTGCCGCCAGAGGCGGTGGACACGCGGCTGAAGGGCATGGGGATCGGAGACGGGGAGACGTTCCGTACCGCGTTCTGGCTCGCGGTGCGGGAGAACTGCCAGAAGGTCACGGATGCGTCGGCATGGTGGAAGGCGATTGCCGCGCCCGAGCGGGTTGCCCCTGCCGACGATGACGCCGCCTATCTTGAGCTTGCCGCGCGGTTGCTGCCCGACGAGCCCTTCGACGAGGGCACCTGGTCGGACTGGACCGGTCGCCTGAAGGTGGAGACCGGTCGCAAGGGGCGGGCGCTGTTCCTGCCGTTGCGCAGGGCGCTCACGGGGCTCGACCACGGTCCCGACATGAAGGCTCTGCTACCGCTTATTGGGCGACGTAGTAGCGTGGCCCGACTATCCTGACCGTACGGTCCGGATCGGCGGGGCCCGTTTCCTCAGCCGGGGCGATCCGCGTGGAGCCGGCGGCGAGATCCGCCGCGGCCCTGGCCGCATCCCGCGCCGCGTCCGCCGAATTGTGCCCCAGCACGGGCAGGGTCGCGGAAGCCGACGGCGCGGCATAGCCGAGTTCCAGGTTCATGCGGGTGTCGGGGTCGGAGCCGGCCGGCACCTCCACCCTTGCCTCGCCGAGGGTGAATCCCTCGCGAAGACCGGCATGCAGCACCTCGTTGTCGTTGCCGGCCTCGTCTCCACTGGTCGTCAGGCTGACCAGGGACTGGTTCGGCTCGCTTGTATCGCGGCAGCCGCAGCCCGAGACATATGTGGTGCGGAAGCGGTCGGCGTTGGGCAGGTCCGTGTAGGGCTCGCCCTCCAGGGAGACGAGATTTTCGACCGTTTCACCGGGATTGCGGTGCACGAAGAGCTTCGTTTCCGCGCCCGGGCAGCGCGCCTGGCAGATCGCGGCATCGCGGCCGAAGCCCGCATCGGTGACCGAGAAGCTCACCGGGAAGAAGAAGCCGTCGCACATGCGCACGCACATGGTGCGGTAGGTGATGCCGCCGTGCCCGCGCGGGCTCTCGTCACCCGGCATGTGGGTGATGCCGACGCGCCCGCCGCCCGAATGCTTGATGCGCACGCTGGAGCCGGACCCGGCGCGGGGATCGGACGAGACGGTGATCGCCTCGGAGGAGGAGCGTTTCGTCAGGCCGAGGAAGGAGAGCAGGCCGCCGCCGTCGCCGCGCGTGGTGTCGCGGCGTGCCTGCGTGGTGGAGCCGGCCCCGCCGTTGCAGCCCTGACGGGCCATCGCCTTGCGCAGACTTGCGGCGCGGGCGGCGCTCCGGTTTCCCTTCGCGTGGCGTTTGCGCTGGCGTTCGATGGCGGCAAGGTTGCCGCGCATCTTCCTGATCTTGGCATCGAGCGTGGCACAGGAGCCACCGGCCGCCGGACACCCGAGAAGCCTGTGGTCGCGCTCCGCAAGCGAGAGTGCGGCCTTCTGCTTGCGCGCCGCGCTGTCCCATTTGCGATAGGCGGGCGAGGTGGCGTTCGCGTCAACGCGCGCCAGATCGGCGGAAAGGGCCGCGCAGGAGCGGGCATCGGCCTGCGCGGCGGGAAGCGCAAGGGCAAGCAGCAGGCCCGCGACGGCGGTTCGGGCGAGCGCACGCAGCCGCGCGGCGCCCGTACGGGCCGGCGCGGATGCGGGTTGTCTCAGAGCGGGCGTCGTCGCCATCGTCCGTCGTCACTGCCAGTGCGGTTGAAGATCCGAGCATGACTATGACGCCAGCGCCGGGCGCACGACAAGGAAAGCCTCGGGTTTTAGTAAACTGTGCGTCAATTGCCGAGGATCGGCGGTGCCCCCGCCTGGCGGATCCGGGAGCCATGCCCTGGTGCGGCGTCCGTGCGCCTTGCGCGGGGCGTACGGTCGTGGCAGGGAGGGGCGGGGGCGCGCCCCTGTCCCGCCCACGGAGCCAGCACGATCCCATGACCACGTCCCGCAAAGAGACCGCGACGCAAAGCGGCGCGCTCATCCTCCTCGTTCTCTCGCACGTCTTCTTCCTGCCCGTCGCCGGCGCCTTCCTGCCGGCGGAGGTCCTGCGTCTCGGTACGGACAACGGCCTCGACACGCAGACCTCCTACACGGTGCTGGGCGGCATCTTCCTGCTGCTGATCCTTCTGTTTCACGGGCTTTCGTTCCGCATGGCGCGCGCACGGGGCGAGAACCGGCTTTCGGTGATCGTGATCGCGTTCTTCCTGCTCAGCCTCGCGGCGCTTGCCCTTTTCGGCATTCCCTCTCCGTTGGTGGCGGTGGTTCATGCAGCGGGCTTCGTCATCTGAGCCAACGCGGGGCACGCGGGCCGTTGCGCCCCGCGCCGCCAACCCCATATCGGGAGCGGACAGCGGTTTTGGATCGAGGGAACGGAGTTTCGCGATGAGCAGACTGACGCGCGCCATCGGGCGCCTTTGCATGGCGCTGTATGTGGCGCTGCCGCTCGGGGTGGTTGCCGCCGCCGGGCCGGCCGCGGCCCAGGACGAGCCCGACCTGATCTTCAAGAAGTCGACGGTCTGGAAGCTGCTGACGCCCGATCACAAGCTTGCCACCTACGCCATCGACGACCCGCTGGTGAAGGGGGTTGCCTGCCACTTCACGGTGCCGGAAAAGGGCGGCGTCTCTGGATGGCTCGGCGTCGCGGAGGAGGTCTCCGACATTTCGCTCGCCTGTCGCCAGGTCGGGCCGGTGAGCTTCACGGAAAAGTTCGAGCAGGGCGACGAGATGTTCCGCCAGCGGCGCTCGTTCCTGTTCAAGAAGATGCGCATCGTGCGTGGCTGCGACGAGAAGCGCAACGTGCTGGTGTATCTCGTCTATTCGGACAAGGTCATCGAGGGCAGCCCCAAGAACTCCACCTCGACCGTGCCGATCATGCCCTGGGGCGGAGCCGAGGCGCCGCGCTGCTCCGACTGGCTCGACAAGTAACCCCGGCCCGAACGACGGGGCGAGGCCGCTGCCGGGCTCACTCGGCGGCGGCGGTTTCCGGCTTGCGGGCGGCCGCGAGCGTCTCCGGCGGACAGAAGTGCTTCTGCAGCAGGACCAGAACGTCGGCCGCCATCTCGCTGTCGAGACTGTAGTAGATCGTCGTGCCGTCGCGGCGCGTGCGCACCAGCCCCTGGGCGCGCAAGAGGGCGAGTTGCTGCGAGACGGTCGGCATCCGCATGCCCGTCAGTTCGGCAAGCTGTCCGACGCTGATCTCGCCCCCGGCCATGTGGCACAAGAGCATGAGCCGCGGCCCGGACGCCAGCATCTTGAGAAAGCTGGCCGCGTCCTCGGCCTTTTCCTGAAGCGCCTCGATCATTTCCTGTCCTGAATCCCTGCCGCGCTGTGCGTGCCGATGCCGTGCCCCCAGCCTCGGTCATGTCGCGGAGCCGTTCCGTTGTTCCGGATGCCGTTCGGCGGCCTCACGGTTTGCTGCCGGTGATGTACCGGGCAGCCCGTTCGCGCGCAACCGGGATCCGATCCCTGCAGGTCTGGCCCGGCGGGTACTTGGAACTCGTGCTGAACAGCCTGAACCGCTCGGGGGGCAAAACCCGTCCGAACGGTTCAACATATTAGATTGCAACAACGTGTGCGATGCAAGATCTCAACGCAGGCCGTGCGATGCATTTGGCGCAAAAGCGTTAATCCGGCATGAGGTGTTGCTTTCGAAGCAGGAGGCCGCAAGTCCGCCGCCCTGATTCGACGGGGAAGACAGGACGAAGGCCGCCACGGGCGCCAGCATTCCAAGGCAAAGCACGAGCGCCGCGACGAAAAGCGCCAGCGGGCGGGGTGCGTTGTCGCGACGGCCGGCCGGGGAGGACGGGTTGCGGGTCACGGGGGCGGCAAGGACGCTGGAAACGGACATGGCACTGCTCCGATACTCAGGAGGTACTGGCGATCCTGGCCTTTCGGGCACCGGATCGCCTTGATCGAGAACAATCTTCGCGCAGTCGCCCTGAACCGGTGCTGAGGCGCGGATTTATCCGCCGTTCATGTTCGTAAAGGGGGGGGATTAGGTCGAAACGCGACCATTCGGATCCGGATAAAGATGTTTTGAGTTATTTTGCAGTGCAGCAATTATATTGGACCCGCTCCCGGAATGTCCCCAGTGTTGCGCCGTTCGACGTAGGGGAATGGCGGGGGCACTGGCCTGCCGCCGAAGATTGCGGAGAGGGCCATGCTTGACACCATCGAAAAGAAATCGGTCTACCAGCCCGACCAGCCGGGGCTTCTGTTTCCCACCGAGCCGGAGTTCGCCACGGTCGCCGAGGAGAGGAGCTACCGCAAGCAGCGGCTGGTGCTGGCGTGCCGCGCCTTCGCGCGAGAAGGCTACAGCTACGGCTTCGCCGGTCACCTGACCGTCCGCGATCCCGAACATCCGGAGCTTTTCTGGACCAATCCGATGGCCGTGCATTTCAGCCAGGTCCGCATGTCCAACCTGATCCTGGTCGACCATCACGGTCGGGTGGTCGAGGGGAACCACGCGGTCAATCGCGCCGGCTTCATCCTTCATGCCAACGTGCACAAGGCGCATCCCGACATCGTGTCCATGTGTCATGCGCACACGGAAGCGGGGACGGCCTTCGCGGCGCTTGGGCGTGAGATCCGGCGCCTGACGCAGGATTCCTGCGTGTTCTTCGAGGATCACGTGGTGATCCTGGAGGAGGCCGGGGCGGCCGCGCTGGAGGACAGGGCGGGCGGCAACGTCGCGCGGGCGTTCAGGGGCGTGAAGGCGGCGATCCATGCCAACCACGGACTGCTGACGGCGAGCCGGCACTCCATCGATGCGGCCGCCTTCTGGTTCATCGCGCTGGAGCGCTGCTGCAAGCAGGAGCTCATGATCGATGCCAGCGGCCGGGAGCCGATCCTTGTGAGCGAGGAGCGGGCGCGCTACTCGCGCAAGCACATCGGCACCGATTACATCGGCTGGCTGCATTTCCAGCCCGTTGCGGCGCAGATCATCGCCGACGAACCGGATCTGTTCGACTGAAGGCCGCCGGGGCGGGCGAAAGCGCCAAGCCCCGGCCGGACATTTCAAAGCTGCTGGCGGCGGTGGTTCGCGATCGCCTTCGCCAGCACGGTGTCGCGGTCATAGATATCGCGGCGGAAGTGCACCGAGCCGTCCTTGTTCACCCATGCGGTGAGATAGGTGAGGTGGACGGGGATCGGGTCCTTGAGCTTGATCACGCGCCGCTTGTCGGTGTCGCGCACGGACATGAGCTTCTGCTTGTCCCAGCCGTCGCGCGACAGCAGGACACCGCCGAGTGCGAAGGGATCCTCGGCGCGGATGCAGCCGTGGCTGAAGGAGCGCTGCGCACGCGAGAACAGGGCCTTGGCCGGCGTGTCGTGGATGTAGATGTTGAACTTGTTCGGGAACATGAACTTCACCCGGCCCAGCGCGTTTTGCGGCCCCGGATCCTGGCGCAGCGTGAAGGGGAAGTTGCCCCGGCTGTAGGAGCCCCAGGCGACCGACCACGGATCGACTTCCCGGTTGCCGGAGAAGATGCGGATGCCCTTGGCGGCCAGCGCGCCGGGATTTTTCTGGAGCTGGGGCAGATACTCCTTCGTCGCGATGGAGTAGGGCACCGTCCAGAAGGGGTTCACCTCGGCATAGGTGATCTTGTCGGAGAAGACCGGCGTGGCGTGATAGGGCTTTCCCACCACCACGCGCGCGGTGTGCACGGTCTTGTCGTCCTCCACGACCTTCAGGTTCTGGTCGGCGAGATTGACGAAGACATAGCGCTCGCCCAGATCGTCCGGCATCCAGCGCCGGCGCTCCATGTTGAGCTCCATCTGGGCGATCCGCTGGCTGATCGGCACGTTGATTTCGGCCAGCGTGTTCCTGCCGATGATGCCGTCGACGGCAAGGCCATGCCGCTCCTGGAAGAGCTTCACCGCCTCGACCAGCGCGCCGTCATAGACATCGCCCTCGTGGCTTCCCGGCGTGAGGAGATCCTGCTCGGCCAGCCGCTTGCGCAGCGTGTCGAGGCGGGTGTCGGTCATGCCGGGCTTCAGGGTCTCGCCCTGCGGCACGGGAGTGAAGCCCCCGGCCTCGGCCTTCGCGCGGTAGTCGGCGAGGGCGGCCTTCAGCCGGGCATAGTTCGGCGTGTTGGGCGACAGGGCCTCCAGGGAGGCGTCGAAATCCTCCGCGCTCTCGATGTATTCCAGAACCACGGACGGGTTCGGCGCGCGGGGGAAGATGTTCAGGGCTTTGTTGACCTCGTTGGGCTGTACCCGGCCGGAGGTCAGATGATCGGAAAAGGCGACGAACGTGTTCGAAAGCGTCACCTCCAGAGCGGCGAGGTCGTCGTCGCCGGCGGCGGTCGAGGCCATGCGGCGCAACTCGTCGACGTCATACTCCGCCGGGTCGAGCGCATCGGCACGGGAGGCGGCGAAGGCCGCGATCAGCTTCTCGCCGTGGGGATTGATGCCCTCGTCGCTCACCCACAGGGGCTTGTAGAGGCGTCCTTCGTAGAAGCCATGCACGCCGAGATCCGCCTCGTCCTGTACTCCGGCGTTGAAGCGCGCGTCGAGCATGGGGGCGGGCGTGCTGTCCAGATAGCGCGCGATGGCCGCCGCCAGCGGGTCGGCCGGGCGGGTCTCCTCGATCAACGCGCCGATGGAGGCGCCCGTGGTCGCGTTGCCGCCCGTTCCTCCCGACTGGGCAAGCGCCGGCACGGGAGCGAGGGCAAGATGAAGCGCGCCGGCCAGCACGGCGGCGCTCATCGCGAATGGCAACAGGGGGCGGGCAGTACAAATCATCCAAAAATCCTCCGCACGGCAATTGTCCTGCATATTACACACACCATCCTTGGCCCGCGAGGCGTGTTGCAGGTCACTTCGAAGGTGTTTTTGGTGCGCTACGCGGGATTTGCGGGCTTGACCGTGTCGGGCAAACGGGTCAGAACCGAAACATGACCACGGCCCACGGACCCGAGATTTCGATCCTCATTATTTGCAGCTAGCGACAAAGCTGGCTGTGGCCGTTCCCCTCATGCTCGATGCTCCTCCGACACGGAGATGAGACGGACGCCCCGGCCAGCCGGCCAGGAGACGACCGATCATGCATTCCGCTCATGTGTTGAAGCTGACGAACACACTGACCCGGGCGAAGGAAGACTTCGTGCCCGAGGATCCGTCGAACGTGCGCATGTATGTCTGCGGACCGACGGTCTACGATTTCGCCCATATCGGAAACGCGCGGCCGGTCATCGTCTTCGACGTGCTGTTCCGCCTGTTGCGCCATCTCTATGGCGCCGAGCATGTCACCTACGTGCGCAACATCACGGACGTGGACGACAAGATCAACGCGCGCGCGCTTCGCGACTATCCCGACCTGCCGCTGAACGAGGCCATCGCGCGGGTGACGGAAAAGACCGGCGACCAGTTCCACGCGGACGTGAAGGCGCTGGGCTGCATGGCTCCGACCCATGAGCCGCGCGCCACGCAGCACATCGCCGGCATGATCGAGATGATCGTCACGCTGATCGCCCGGGGCCACGCCTATCAGGCGGAAGGCGAGGTGCTGTTCGACACCGCCTCCATGCCCGGCTATGGCGCGCTGTCGAAGCGCAATCTCGACGAGCAGCAGGCGGGCGCGCGCATCGCCGTCGACGCCCACAAGAAGAACCCGGGCGACTTCGTCCTGTGGAAGCTCTCGTCCGACGACGAACCCGGCTGGGACAGCCCCTGGGGGCGCGGGCGTCCGGGCTGGCACATCGAATGCTCGGTCATGAGCGCCCATCACCTGGGCCAGACCTTCGACATTCACGGCGGCGGCCTCGATCTCATCTTCCCCCATCACGAGAACGAGATCGCCCAGTCGTGCTGCGCCCATGGCACCACCACCATGGCCCGCTACTGGCTGCACAACGGCTTCGTGCAGGTCGAGGGGCGGAAGATGTCCAAGTCGGAGGGCAATTTCGTCACCATCCACGATCTGCTTGCGACGGAAAAGTTCGGCGGCCGGGCCTGGCCGGGCGATGTGCTGCGCCTTGCCATGCTGATGACGCACTACCGCGAGCCGATCGACTTTTCGGTCAAGCGGCTGGAGGAGGCCGCCGGCATCCTCGACGGCTGGAAGGCGGCCGTCCTTGCCTCGGGGCTGGATGTCTCCGACGCCGCGCGCGCCGGTCTTGCCGCACTTGACGTGCCGGACGAGGTGGTCGACGGGCTCTGCAACGACCTGTCGTTTTCCGCCGTGCTGCCGGTGCTGCACAAGCTTGCCAAGGCCGCTTCCGCTGATGCGGGCGCGGCGGGCGCGCTGTTCGCGGCGCTTTCGTTCCTGGGCATCGTGTCGGTGGAGAGCCTGCAGTCCTTTGCAGCCCAAAGGCAGGCGGGAGCGGTCAACGGCGTCGACACCGCCGCCGTCGAGGCGCGCGTCGCCGAGCGGCTTTCGTTTCTCGAGGCGAAGAACTGGGCCGAGGCCGACCGCATTCGCGACGACCTGGCGTCCGAGGGCATCCTGCTCAAGGACGGCAAGGGCGCGGACGGCAAGCGTGTCACCACCTGGGAGGTGAAGCGCTGAGGACCAGCGCGGCGATTCCCCCCTCTGTCCCCTGCGGGGACATCTCCCCCTCAAGGGGGGAGAGGGGAAGGTGGTCAGGGCAGGGTCTTGTGCCTTCGGCTGCCGGGCAAGACGGGGAACTTGCGTGTGATGCCTGGGAAGTGCGGGGCGGTTCAAGCGACTGCGACCGCCCCGGTCTCTTCTCTCCCCCCCCTTGAGGGGGAGATGTCGGCGAATGCCGACAGAGGGGGTATTGGTGTCGGCGCGACCGGCGACTTGGGGAACTGGGCTGGACCGTACTGCGGTTCTGGAACGTGGATGTGATGTGTGAGCCGGACGGCGTCCGCAGACGGATCGTTGAGGCGTGCGGCGCGACCGACCGCCACCCGAACGGGGAGAACGTGCATGACTGAAGACAAGGGACACTCCGGCGGATGCCAGTGCGGCGCGGTGCGCTTCAGGGTGCATGGCGCTCTGGGGCGGGCCTCCATCTGCCATTGCCGCATGTGCCAGAAGGCGACGGGCGGCTTCTTCGCGCCGCTGGTGGCGGTGTCGCGCGACCAGATCGAATGGACCCGGGGCGAGGCGACGCTGTTCCGCTCCTCCAATCACGTCTCGCGCGGGTTCTGCGCAAGCTGCGGCACGCCGCTGACCTATGAGGAGCCGGGCGAGACCATGGCGCTGTCCATCGGCGCCTTCGACCATCCCGAGCGAATTCCGCCCTCGATCCAGTACGGCATCGAGCGGGCGCTTCCCTATGTGGACACGCTCGCCAGCCTGCCCGGACGCGAGACGCTTCAGGATCTGGAGGAGGCACCCTTCCTCTCCGACATCCGCTCCTTCCAGCATCCGGACGAGGATACCGAGACCTGGCCGCCCGGGGAGGGGCGGTCGCACACCTGACCCGGCACCGCCGGCGGGAGGGGAAAGACGCAAGCCCCGTGCCCCGCCGGTCGGCCGTTGCCGACTGCCAAGCGCCCCATGAGGACCCTGGAATGACCACCCGAGACCGCCTGTACCTCTTCGACACCACCCTGCGCGACGGCGCCCAGACCGCCGGCATCGACTTCTCGGTGGAGGAGAAGATCGCGGTGGCCGGCCTTCTGGAGCGCCTCGGCGTCGACTACGTGGAAGGCGGCTACCCGGGCGCCAATCCCACCGACAGCGCCTTCCTGGCGGAGAAGCGCACCTCGTCCGCGACCTTCACCGCCTTCGGCATGACCAAGCGTGCCGGGCGCTCCGCGGCGAACGATCCTGGCCTGCAGGGTGTGCTGGAGTCCGCCGCCGACGCGATCTGCCTGGTCGCCAAGAGCTGGGACTATCACGTGCGCGTGGCGCTGGGCTGTTCCAACGAGGAAAACCTGGACAGCATCCGCGACAGCGTCCTGGCGGTTCGCGCGGCGGGCCGCGAGGCGATGATCGACTGCGAGCATTTCTTCGACGGGTTCAAGGCCAATCCCGACTATGCGCTGGCCTGCGCCCGCACGGCCTTCGAGGCCGGGGCGCGCTGGGTGGTGCTGTGCGACACCAATGGCGGCACGCTGCCGGGAGAGGTCGCCGAAATCGTGCGGCTCGTCGCGGAATCGGTGCCGGGCGCGAATCTCGGCATCCACGCCCATGACGACACCGGCCATGCGGTGGCCAATTCCCTTGCCGCCGTTGCCGCCGGGGCCCGGCAGATCCAGGGAACGCTCAACGGCATCGGCGAGCGCTGCGGCAACGCCAACCTTGTGACGCTGATCCCGACGCTGATGCTCAAGGAGCCCTATCGCTCGCATTTCGAACTGGGTGTGACGCGGGAGACGCTGGCCGAGGTCACGGCCATCTCGCGCGCCTTCGACGAGATCATCAACCGCTCGCCCGACCGGCATGCGCCCTATGTCGGCGCCAATGCCTTTGCCACCAAGGCGGGCATCCATGCCTCCGCGATCCTCAAGGAGCCGGAGACCTACGAGCACGTTCCGCCGGAAAGCGTCGGCAACCGCCGCCGGGTGCTCGTCTCCGACCAGGCGGGCAAGTCGAACCTGCTCGGCGAACTGGCGCGGCTCGGGATCGCGGTCGAGAAGTCCGATCCGCGCCTCGATGCGCTGCTTGCGGACGTTAAGGAACGCGAGGCGCAGGGCTACGCCTACGAGGCGGCGGATGCCTCCTTCGAACTGCTTGCCCGCCGGCGTCTCGGAGAGGTGCCGGCCTATTTCGACGTACAGTCCTTCCGCGTCATGGTGGAGCGGCGCTACAACGCCATCGGCGAGCTGGTCACCGTCTCGGAAGCGGTCGTGAAGGTCGGCATCGACGGCGAAACGCGCATGTCGGTGTCGGAAGGAAACGGCCCCGTCAACGCGCTCGACAATGCGCTCAGGAAGGACCTCGGTCGCTATCAGCCGGTCATCGACCAGATGGAGCTGATCGATTTCAAGGTGCGTATTCTCAACGGCGGCACGGACGCGGTGACACGCGTTCTGATCGAGAGCCAGGACCATCGCACCAACAAGCGCTGGTTCACGATCGGCGTTTCGGGCAATATCGTGGATGCGTCGTTCCAGGCGCTGATCGATTCCCACACCTACACGTTGCTGAAGGCCGGGTGCTGAGCGGGCTGTCCGCTGCCGCCACAGGCTCCGAAGCCGGACAGGATCCATGACAGACAAACAGCTCGCGGCGCCGGACAAGGAACGGCAGGTCGGCCTTGCGCTCGGCCTCTCCGCCTTCTTTCTCTGGGGCTTTCTGCCGGCTTACTACAAGCTGACGACGGCGGTCCCCGCCGACGTGGTGGTCGCCCACCGGATCCTCTGGTCCGTGGTGGCGGTGGGGGCGTTCCTGGCCCTGCGGGGGCGTATCGGCGAGGTCATCGCGATCCTGCGCAAGCCTGCCATCGCCTTCAAGCTGGCGTTGTCGGCGGCTGCGATCTCGGTCAACTGGCTGGTGTTCATCTACGCGGTGGAGCAGAACGAGATCCTCTCGGTCAGCTTCGGCTATTTCGCCAATCCGCTGGTGTCGGTCGCCATCGGTCTGATCGTGCTGAAGGAGACGCTGAGCCGGGCCCAGTGGGTGGCGATCGCCATCGCGACCTTCGCCGTCGGCGTGCAGGGCGTGGCGCTGGGCGAGATACCGTGGATCTCGCTGGCGCTGGCGTTTTCCTTCGCCACCTACGGCTACCTGCGCAAGACGGTGGATGTCGGCGCCTCGCCCGGGCTTCTGACGGAGGCGCTGCTGCTTTCGCCCTTCGCCGCCGCCTATCTGGTCTGGTTCGGCGTGTCCACCGGCACGGATGTGACCTATGTCGGCGATCCGTGGCTGCTTCTGGCGCTGATCGGCACCGGCGTGGTGACGGCCTTTCCGCTGGCGCTGTTTGCCGCCGGCGCCCGGCGCCTGCCGCTCACCATCATCGGGCTGATGCAGTACATCGCGCCGAGCATCCAGATGCTGCTGGCCATATTCGTCTATGGCGAGGAGGTGGGCGAGGTGCGCTTCGCGACCTTCGCGCTCATCTGGGTGTCGCTGGCGATCTTCACCATCGACGCGCTCAAGCGCTCGCGTGACGCGCGCCGCGCCCGCACACCCAAGGCCGCGCCCCAGGCGCGGTGAGGGGGCAGACGCCGCTGCGGGGGTGTCAGCCGGCGTCGCCCTTGTCGGCGTCGCCGAGATGGTCGAGGTCGGTGTCCTCCTCGTCCGGGTCGCCGTCTTCCGGCGGACCGTCGGCCGCGCCCGACGCGAACTTCGCGTGCCAGCGATAGGCGGCGGGAATGGAAACCAGATAGGCTGTGGCGCCGAGCGCCAGCATCTCGAAGGGATAGCTCACCAGCAGCGCCACGACGAGCACGGCGGCGACGAAGAGCGGCAGAACCAGGTCGCGGCGGATGCGCGCGCCGAATTTCTTGCCCGAAAATGTCGGCAGGCGACTGACCATCAGCAGCGCGATCACGACCACATAGATCGCGACGATCGGGGCGAGCTCCGTCCAGTGCGGCAGCAGTCCCACGAACTCCAGATAGACCGGGAGCAGCACCGCGAGCGCGCCCGCCGGCGCCGGAACGCCGGTGAAGAAGTGCACCGCCCAGGCAGGTTTGTTCGGATCGTCTATGGAGACGTTGAACCGGGCCAGTCTGAGGGCCGCCGAGATCGCGAAGACCAGCGCCGCGATCCAGCCTATGGAGCGCACCTCCTGCAGCAGCCATGAGTAGAGGATCAGCGCCGGCGCCACGCCGAAATTGACGAAATCGGCCAGGGAATCGAGTTCCGCGCCGAAGCGCGAGGTGCCCTTGAGCAGCCGCGCCACGCGTCCGTCGAGGGCGTCGAGCACGGCGGCGATGACGATGGCGCCGATGGCGTAGTCCCAGCGGGTCTCGATCGCCATGCGGATGGCGGTCAGGCCGGAGCAGAGCGCGAGAAGCGTCACCAGATTCGGCAGGACCATGCGCAGCGGCACCCGGCGGAAACGCGGCGCGCGGCCGCGACGGCGGCGTGTGGGACCCGGGTCGTAGGGCGCGAAGGGGGCTGACATGGCGACCTCAGCTCACGCGGCTCAGAAGCGCGCTGTCGCCCGCGCCGGTCAGATCCGCGACCACCGTCTCGCCGGCGATCATGGTCTGGCCGACCGCGACCTTCACGCTGGCCGTCTCCGGAAGGTAGACGTCGAGGCGCGAGCCGAAGCGGATGAGGCCGAAACGCTCGCCCGCGCCGATGTTCTCGCCCTCGTTCACGAAACACACGATGCGGCGTGCAACGAGGCCGGCGATCTGGACGACGCCGATGCGTGTCTCGCCGCTCTCGATCACCATGCCGTTGCGCTCGTTCTCCTCGCTCGCCTTGTCGCTTTCCGCATTCATGAACTTGCCCGCGCGATAGGCGAGACGCGTGATGCGCCCGCCCATGGGTGCGCGGTTCACATGGCAGTTGAACACGTTCATGAAGATGCAGACCCGCATCATCGGCTCGGAGCCCAGGTCCAGCTCCGCCGGCGGCACGGCCTGGCCGATCTGGCACACGGTGCCGTCCGCGGGGGAAACGACGAGATCGTCGTCGATGGGCGTCACGCGCGGCGGGTCGCGGAAGAAGTAGCAGACCCACGCGGTCAGGATCAGGCCGATCCAGAACAGGGGATCCCAGAACCAGCCGATGACGAGCGTTGCCGCGCCGGCAATGGCGATGAAGGGCCAGCCCTCGCGGTGGATGGGCACGAGCGTCTTGGTGATCGTATCGGCAAGCGACATTTTTGGCGTCCGTTCGTCGGTCCCGCCGGTCACGAGCGCCCGGCGCATTGCCCCCTTGTGACCGGAGCGGGCGGCAAAATCAATCCGTGCGGCGGCACGCGGTGAGGGGAGGCGGTCCCTTTCCCGGCCTTTCGGGATGCTCCGGGCGCGCGGACCCGGCGGGAGCGGGGGCTGTCGGGGCACGCGTGAAACAGGGCGGGCGGACCGGAACCGGCCTGTCCGCCCTCCGATTTTCATTGCAGCGCAGCATGAAACATGTTTTATCGGCGATATCCGACGCCGCGCAGAGACACGAGTCCGTTTGTTCGGGCCCTCGTGCGAAGGCGTCAGGTCGAGAGCGACATCGCGCGACATGGCCCGAGAGCCCCATGCAAGGGGCCGGGACGTCCTGCCCGACCGTCGCCTGTGCGCCACGCTGGATGCGGTGGTGTTTCCCGAGGCGGCTGATCTGCGCTTGCCCCCTTAAATGAAAGACCCGAGGCGCGCGCCCGTGGCCGGTTTCCGGCCCGGACGATCGCGCAACACTCAAGGATTCCCTTTGACCCTCTTTTCCGACCTCGGCCTCGCCGATCCGATCCTCAAGGCGGTTGCCGCCGAGGGCTACGAGACGCCGACGCCGATTCAGGCCCAGGCCATTCCCGCGATCCTGTCCGGCACCGACATGATCGGTCTTGCCCAGACGGGCACGGGCAAGACGGCCGCCTTCGTGCTCCCGCTTCTGCACCGCGTGTTCGAGCTGCAGAACCGGCCGCAGCCGAAGACGACCAGCGCCCTGGTGCTGGCGCCCACGCGCGAGCTTGCCGCCCAGATCGCCGACTCGATCCGCGCCTATGGCCAGAAGATGCGCCACTCCGCGACCGTGGTCGTCGGCGGCGTGCGTCCGATGCCACAGGCCCGGGCGCTGGCGCGCGGCCTCGACATCGTCGTGGCGACGCCCGGCCGCCTCATCGATCACATGGACGCCGGCGCCGTGCGTCTCGACCAGACGACGACCATCGTCCTGGACGAGGCCGATCACATGCTCGACCTCGGCTTCCTGCCGGCCATCCGCCGTATCCTGTCCGCCCTGCCGCGCGAGCGTCAGACGGTTCTGCTTTCCGCCACCATGCCCAAGCCGATCCGTGCCCTTGCGGCGGACTTCCTGACCGACCCGGTCGAGATCGCCGTCGCGCCGGCCTCCAAGCCGATCGACCGCATCGACCAGCAGGTCCTGCTCATGGAGAAGGACGCCAAGCGCCAGGCGCTCGTCGACGTTCTTTCCAAGGCCGAGAACATGGACCGCGCCATTGTCTTCACGCGCACCAAGCATGGTGCCGACAAGGTGACGCGCCAGCTCGAGCAGGCCGGCCTTTCGGCCGCGGCAATCCATGGCAACAAGAGCCAGGGCCAGCGCCAGCGCGCGCTGGATTCCTTCCGCTCCGGGCGCACGCCGATCCTTGTCGCGACGGATATCGCCGCGCGCGGCATCGATGTCGACGGCGTGTCGCATGTCGTCAACTACGAGCTTCCCAATGTGCCGGAGGCCTATGTGCATCGCATCGGCCGCACCGCGCGTGCCGGTCGCAGCGGCGTGGCCGTGTCCTTCGTGGATCGCGAGGAGCGGGCCTACCTGCGTGACATCGAGCGCCTGATCGGCAAGACGCTGGTCGAGCGCGAAGACGACCGCCACATGACCGCTCCCGCACGCGGTCCCCGCAAGGGCGGTCGCGGTGGCGGCCGTCCGCAGGGCGGCGCTCCGCGTGGCGGCCAGCGTGGCGAGGGCCGCAACGGCGAAGGCCAGCAGCGCCGCGAGGCGCGGGGCGAGCGCCAGCGTGGCGGCCGTGACGAGATCTGGTCGAACGACGGCTCGGGTCGCGGCGGTCGCGGATTTGGCGGTGGCCGGGGCGAAAACCGAAGCGAGGCCCGCGGCGAGCGGCCTCACCATGATCACGCCCACCGGGATCACAAGGGCCCGCGCGAGCAGGCCGGACAGCGTGATGGCCAGGGTCGCGGCGGTCAGGGTCGTGGCGGCCAGCGCGCCGACTCCGGTCGCGGTGGTGGTCGGGGGGCCGATGGCGGCTTCGAGGGCCGTCGTCGTCCCGCCCAGCGTGGCGAGCGCCGTGGCGCGCGCGACGGGGCCGGCCATCACGGCTGATCGCCGAGGGCCCGGCAGCGCCGGTTTCCAGTTTCTGACATGATCCGGCCGGGGAGGGCGCTCGCTCTCCCCGGCCTTCGTTTTTCTGCTTGTTGTTCGGGCCGTGCCTCCGGCTTTTCCTCTCCGGTGTTTCATGCGGACGCGTGGATTGGGCCCCGGCTCTCCGCTTCGCTGCGTCCGGGGTGACGGCGGCGGGGAGGTGCGGCACGGCCCCTGACTGGCGACTGCGGGAATGGTGATCGAGGGAATGGGTGGGACTCTGGGGTCTATCCCCTCTCCAGCGTCACCCCGGGCAAGGGCGCACGCCCGCGACCCGGGGCCTATTGGCACCCCCAGTCGAGATGGAAGCGCTCATGCGAATGCGGCGAGGGCAGGGCTCCACCACGCCGATGCCATGTGCGGATGCGTGGATTGGGCCCCGGATCTCCGCTTCGCTGCGTCCGGGGTGACGGCGGCGGGGAGGCGCGGCACGGCGCCTGACTGGCGACTGCGGAAATGGTGATCGAGGGAATGGGTGGGACTCTGAGGTCTATCCCCTCTCCAGCGTCACCCCGGGCAAGGGCGCACGCCCGCGACCCGGGGCCTATTGGCACCCCGGGTCGAGATGGAAGCGCTCATGCGAATGCGGCGAGGGCAGGGCTCCACCACGCCGATGCCATGTGCGGATGCGTGGATTGGGCCCCGGATCTCCGCTTCGCTGCGTCCGGGGTGACGGCGGCGGGGAGGCGCGGCACGGCGCCTGACTGGCGACTGCGGAAATGGTGATCGAGGGAATGGGTGGGACTCTGAGGTCTATCCCCTCTCCAGCGTCACCCCGGGCAAGGGCGCACGCCCGCGACCCGGGGCCTATTGGCACCCCGGGTCGAGATGGAAGCGCTCAAGCGGATGCGGCGAGGGCAGGGCTCCACCACGCCGATGCCATGTGCGGATGCGTGGATTGGGCCCCGGATCTCCGCTTCGCTGCGTCCGGGGTGACGGCGGCGGGGAGGCGCGGCCCCCCACCGCGCTTTGCCGCGTCAGATCTCCATGACGATGCGGCCGTCGATATGGCCCGCGCGCATGGTGTCGAAGATCGCGTTGATGTTTTCCAGCCTGTCGCCGGAATAGTGGGTCGCCACCTTGCCTTCGGCCGCGAAGGCGAGCGCCTCGGCGAGGTCGTTGCGCGTGCCGACGATGGAGCCGCGCACCGTCTTGCGATTGAGCACCGTGTCGAAGATTGGCAGCGGGAAATCCCCCGGCGGCAGGCCGACGAGGCTCATGGTGCCGCCGCGCGCCAGCATGGCAAACCCCTGGGCGAACGACTTGGGCGAAACGGCCGTGACCAGAACGCCTTCCGCGCCTCCGCCCTTCATCACCTCGGCGACGGGGTCGCCCTCAAGCGCATTGAGCGTCATGTCCGCGCCGAGCGAACGGGCGAGCGCCAGCTTCTCCTCCGAGATATCCACCGCGATCACGTGAAATCCCATGGCCTTGGCGTATTGCACCGCCATGTGGCCGAGGCCGCCGATGCCGGTGATGACGACGGTCTGGCCGGGCCTTGCCTCGGTTTCCTTCAGTCCCTTGTAGACCGTGACGCCGGCGCACAGCACCGGGGCCGCGGGCGCGAACTCGAGCCTGTCCGGCAGGTGCCCGACATAGTTCGGGTCCGCCAGAACATATTCCGCGAAGCCGCCGTTGACGCTGTAGCCGGTGTTTTCCTGCTCGCAGCACAGGGTTTCCCAGCCGCCGACGCAGTGGCGGCAATGGCCGCAGGCGGTATGGAGCCACGGCACGCCCACGCGGTCGCCCTCCTTCACGGAGCGCACGCCGGCGCCCACGGCCGCCACGGTTCCAACCCCCTCGTGCCCCGGGATGAAGGGCGGGTTCGGCTTCACGGGCCAGTCTCCTTCCGCCGCGTGAAGGTCGGTGTGGCACACGCCGCTTGCCGCGATCCTGACCAGGATCTTGCCGGGCGCGACCTCTGGCTTGTCCACTTCGCACACGTCGAGCGGAGCGCCGAAGGCGCGCACGACGGCTGCTTTCATGCCGGTTGCCATTTTCACTCCTTTCCCGGTTGCCGTTCGAACGGGACCGAAGGACGGGCCGCTGACGCCCGTCCGGGCGTGAAAGTGTGGCAAGGATCGGGGCCGGGTGCGTTGCGCGAGATCAATTCCCACGTGCACGGATCAAAGTTGCCGCTTGAGGGAAAGGGTTTGTCAGGGTCCGGATGGTTGGATCGAAACGCGGCCCGCCGGGCCGGAAAGCTGCAGGGGGAACGATGATTGCGTTGCTGTTCAGCCCAAGAGGGCGGATCGGACGGCGGGAATGGTGGGCCGGTGGTGTCTTCGCCGGTGTCCTGTCGACGGTGCTTATCCTCGCCTCGTCCCCGGGCGAGGATGCGGCCGACACGTTGCGCGCCTCCGCGGGCCTGTCCCCGGAGGTGCTCGGGAGCAGTCTGGCCGGCGGGCAGGTGGACGCGGCGGCGCTGGTCACGGCGCTTGTGCAATCGCTGCCGTTGCCGCTTGTCCTCGTGACGCTGGTGTCCTGGTACTGCCAGATCTGCCTCACCACGAAGCGGCTGCATGATCGCGGCATGTCGGGCTGGTGGCAGCTCGTCGGCCTGGTTCCCGTTGCCGGTGCGCTCTGGCTTGTCGTGGTCTGCGGGATGCGCGACGGCGATCCCGACACGAACCGCTTCGGCCCGCCGTCCAGGGCACGGGCCGCCGCCGAGGGCTGGTCCGACGAGCAGCGGCTCGACGCATCGTCCATCGACGCGATCATCGCGCGACATGCCGCCGGCGGACCGGCGCGGGTCGTCTCGCCCGCGGTGCCGTCTCCCGCCCCCAGGCCCGCCCGCCCGTCCGGCGGCTTCGGTCGCAGGCAGGCGCCACCGCGCTGACGGCGGGGACAACCCGTTCCGGCCCTGCGGGCGTTGGGCCCATGAAAAAGGCCCGGAAGCGGCTTCCGGGCCTTGTCCTGTCTGGTGGCGGGCGTTCCGGCTCAGGCCGCCCGGTCGTGCAATTTCGCAAAAGATTGCATCAATTCTTGCAAGTTCGAAGCCGGAACTTGCGCGAAGTTGCCTTGCCTCAACCGGCGATCAGCGCGACGCCCGCGAGGGCGGTCAGGCCGCCGAGCACGCGGGTCACGAGACGGCCGCGACCACCGTTCGCCTCGCCGATGGCGCCGGCCGCATAGCCGATGCCGACGCCGACCGCATGAAGCAGCGCGGTCGCGATCGCGAAGCCGGCGCCGTAGGCCAGGGCCGCCGCCGAGCCGATTTCACCGCCATGTGCGTAGCCGTGAAACAGGGCGAAAATGCCGACGACACCGGCGCCCAGGGCCACGGGAAGGCGCACGGCAAGCGCGACCAGAAGGCCGAGGGCGACGACCGATGCCAGGATCGCGGGCTCGACGAAGGGCAGCGACACGCCCGAAAGCGCGAGGCCGAAGCCGGTCAGCATCAGGGCGACGAAGCTCGCCGGCACGGCCAGAACCGCGCGTCCGCCGATCTGCCAGGCCCACAGGCCGACGGCGACCATCGCCAGAATGTGGTCGGCACCGAAGAGCGGATGACTGAAACCGGCGGCGAAGGAGCCGTGCTCGCCCGGCGCGAGGTGGGCCAGGGCGGGCGTGGTGCCGGCGACGGTCACCAGTGCGGCGGCCACGAGCGAAAGAGGTGCGAAGGTCTTCTTCATCTGGTCGATCCCTTGTTGTGTCGATCTGGCGCCCCGGTTTGGGTCACGCAGGCGCAGTTGAATGCGATCGGGCGGTTGCCGCAAGTTCTTTGTCCCCGTGCGCGCGGCCTGTCCACCAGTCGTCGAGGCCTTGCGCGCCGGAAACTGTCGAAAACGATGGTAGGACCCGCGCCGAAGTCCTGACAAGGTCGAAAAACCATGCAGACGCGCGCTCTTGCGCACAAATCGTCGGCGGTCGGTTTCCGGCGATGTCTTCCGGGCAAAACGGGAACGGCCGGCGCGGAAGGACCCGCGCCGGCCGTTTTCTTCAGTGTCCTGTCCCCGGGCGGATCCGTCCGGGGTCCTGGCTCAGCGGGCTTCCGACTGGAGGCCGCGGAAGATCGCGACGCACATCAGAAGCAGCACCAGCGTGAAGGGCAGGCCGGTCGAGATCACCATCGCCTGAAGCGAGGTGAGACCGCCGCCGATCAGCAGCACGATGGCGACGAGGCCCTCGAAGGTGCACCAGAACACGCGCTGCGGGACCGGTGCGTCGACCTTGCCGCCGGCGGTGATGGTGTCGATCACCAGCGAACCGGAGTCCGACGAGGTGACGAAGAACACGATCACCAGGATGATGCCGAGCGTCGAGGTGATCGAGGCGAGCGGCAGGCCCTCGAGCATCGCGAAGAGCGACAGTTCCGGATGGTAGCTGTCGATCACGTTGGCCTTCACCGCGCTCGCGGTGTCGGTCAGGACCTGGTCGATCGCCACGCCGCCGAAGACGGCCATCCACAGCACGCACACCAGCGACGGGATGATCAGCACGCAGGTGATGAACTCGCGCACCGTGCGGCCACGGCTGACGCGGGCGATGAACATGCCCACGAACGGCGACCAGGAGATCCACCATGCCCAGTAGAAGGCGGTCCAGCCCTGGCGGTAGCTGTCATCCGTGCGCCCGATCGGGTTCGACAGGGAGACCAGATCGACCGCATAGGCCTGCAGGCCCTCAAGGAAGTCCTTGAGAATCAACAGCGTCGGGCCGACTGCCAGCACGAAGAGCAGAAGCAGGGCGGCAAGAGCCATGTTGATTTCGGACAGGACCTTCACACCGCCATCGAGGCCGCGCAGCACCGAGATGAGCGCGATCGAGGTGATGATGACGATCAGGATCACCTGCACCGTGACCGTGTTCGGGATGCCGTAGATGTGTTCGAGACCGGCATTCGCCTGCTGGGCGCCGAGGCCGAGCGAGGTGGCGAGGCCGAAGAGCGTGGCGAACACGGCGATGGTGTCGATCACGTGGCCGGTCCAGCCCCAGACGCGCTCGCCGAAGATCGGATAGAACGCGGAGCGGATCGAGAGCGGCAGGCCCTTGTTGAACGAGAACAGGGCCAGGGCAAGGGCCACGACCGCGTAGATCGCCCAGGGATGCAGACCCCAGTGGTAGATCGTCGCGGCAAGGCCCATGGCCTTGGCGGCCTCGACGTTTTCTGGGATCACGGCGCCGTCCGGCCCGAAGGGCGAGGGGGTGCCGAGCGGCTGCGAGATGGCCATGTGGTAGACCGGCTCCAGCACGCCGAAGAACATCAGGCCGATGCCCATGCCGGCGGCGAAAAGCATCGCGAACCAGCCGGAGTAGCTGTAGTCGGGCGTGGCGTCCTTGCCGCCGAGGCGCACGCTGCCCCAGGGGCTGACGATCAGGAACAGGCAGAACAGCACGAAGATGTTCGCCGCCGACATGAAGAACCAGTCGAAGGTGTTGGTCAGTGTCGGCCGCAGCCAGCCGAACAGGTCGCTGGCTTGCTGCGGAACCAGCAGGGCGTAGAGCACGAAGGCCACGATCGCCAGGCCGGAGACCAGGAACACCGGGTTGTGAATGTCAAAGCCGAACGGGCCCACCTGACCTTCCAGGTTGTCCTGGCCGATTTCATACTCGGTGTCGATGATCTCGGTCGGCCCCTCGGGCGCGGGAATGCCGGAGCTGGATTCGTTTGACTCGTCTGTCATGAGGGGTTGTTTTCCTTCATTTTATTGCGTTTCCGGGACCGTGTTCCCGTCAGGCGCCGCGAACGACGAAGACGGAGGCATCGGACCGGGCGGCAACGCGCCCGCCGTTGGACGGCCAGAAGCGATCAGCGATGTTGGGAATGTGCGAGGCCATCACCACGAGGTCGGCTTCGCTTTCCTTGACCGCCTTCACGATCGCCTCGTCGAGGTCGATGGAGGGGTCATGCGAAAAGACCGGACGAGACTCGGCCTTGACGCCGTGAAGCTCGGCCTGGTCCCTGGCGAAGGCGGCAAGCTTCTCGCCGTATTCCTTCGGCGAGTGGGCGATGGACCCGGGCGTCTCGGCCGAGACGCCCGCGTAGCACACCGGAATGTCGTAATGCCGGGCGAGATCGGCAGCCGTCTTCAGCGCCTTGGCGAGGCGTTCGGCGTGAGCGAGATCGACCGGAACGAGAATGCGACTGTACATGTCAGGCAAGGCCCCCGTTTGCCAGTTTGTTATCTGGTGGCGAACGCCACCCGTCGGGTGCGGCGGCGCATGGCCGCCAGTTCTTTCAGAAGTCAGATCCCGGTCGCGCCAGAGGCGCGATCCGCGGGTTTCGCGGGCCGGATGCGACAGGAAACCCCGAACGCTCCGGACGTTGGGACGCCGACGGCCCTGGGGACGCCGACGCATCCGCCGGGACGCATGTTGTTCCCGGCCTGCCCTGAGGCGAAACGCCGAAAAGGCCCTGAAGGGCCTGTTCCGCTTCTTGCCCCGGATCGAAGGCGGATCGGGGATCCGCGTCAGGCGCGTCGCGAGCCGTTCAAATTCCGGCTGGAGCGGCACCCGGTCCGGGGGCGTCGAGGCATGCGAAACGGTTGCGCATCTGGCTTGAGGGCAGCCCCGCACGCGTCGACAATGTCCGGAACTTTACACATTTCCGCCGTAATCGCAATCGACTGGCCGGCATCGTGCTGCTTGCGAAGCCAGATCTTGCATGATCTACGGAAGATGCGGAGCACGAGCGCGTGCGAAACAAAAAGGTTCCATGTCGGCTCGACAAATTTCGGATTGGCTGATGACCCTACGTCCCCGAAGCGGTTCAGATATGATTACGCGATGCGAATTGACCCCTGTCCGGGCGGTGCTTCTCGATCTCGACGGAACGCTGGTCGACAGTCTTCCGGACATTGCTGGGGCTGTGAACATTCTGCTTGAGGAGGACGGTCGGGAGACGTTGTCGCTCGACGAGGTCCGCGCCATGGTCGGACACGGAATCGCCACCTTGGTAAAGCGTGCGCTCGCCGCGCGAGGCGGTGTGCCGGAGTCTGGGGAACTGGCGCTGCTTGTCTCGCGCATGATGGAGATCTACGGCGCCAACCTCACGAGCGGCACCCGCCTGTTGCCGGGCGCGCGCGAACTGCTTTCCCGCCTCGCGGCAAGCGGCGTCGCGCTGGCGCTCGTCACCAACAAGCCGGAAGCCATGTCGCGGCGGATCCTCGCCCATTTCGGTCTTGAGACCCTCGTTCCGGTGGTGGTCGGCGGCGACACCTGCAAAACGCGCAAGCCCGACCCCGAGATGCTGCATGATGCGATGACGCTGCTGAAGGCGGAGCCGGGAGAGACCGTCATGGTGGGCGACAGCGCGGCCGACATCGACGCGGCCCATGCGGCCGGCGTGCGCAGTATCGTCCTGTCCGGCGGTTACGGGCACGGGCGCGCCGAGGATCTGGGCGCCGATATTCTCGTGACGGGGCTGGAAGAGGCGGGGGAGGCGATCGCCGTCTGGCAGGGCGCGGAGACGGAGCACGCAAGCCTGTCCCCCTCGTGAAAACTCTCAGGGAGACGGACACAACCCTTTTTGATCGCGGGACAAAAGCGGGGCGCGGTGTGATAGCCCGTACCGGGTTTCACAAGTCGAAATTCATATAACTAATTGATTTTGCTGGATTTGCTGCGCTTCTTCCATATCGTTTGAGGCAGGAAATCCGGCCGGCGCGCACGGTACGTCGGCGTCTTGAGGGAGACCGACCATGATCGTTCGCACACTCAAGTCCGCCTCGACGGCGGCGCTCTTTCGCACCACCGCCTCGCGTGAGGTGGTCTCGCGGGGAGACCAGATGGGCCACGCCGTTTTCGATACGCAGTTTGCCGAAGGGGCGACCGATACGCTCAGCCGTGACGTCTTCGGCGAGTTTCCCGCCCAGGCCCATTACTGCCTTTCGGGCACCGGGGTGGCGACCATCGGCGGCCGCACGGTCCAGATCGCTCCCGACGTTCTGGTGGTCGCGCGCGCGTCCGTCCCCTTCAGCATCCGCGCGAACGAGGATCTCAGGCTGTGCAGCGTTCTCGGCGGTTCCGGCGCGGAGGAGGAGCTTCCCGGCGAGCCGCTGGTGCGGCGCGTGGCCGATACGCTCGGCACCCCGCGTGACGTGTTCTGGGGGAACGGCCAGAGCCGGCGGTTGCTGGTGAAGTCGGACGGCTTCGGCTTCGCGCTGTGCCAGACACTCGGCAACCAGGACACGGATTCCCCGCTCCAGTACCGCAATCATTTCGAGAGCTGCTACTACGTGCAGGGGAGCGGCAAGTACGTCTGGGAAAGCGGCAGCCATCCGATCGACACCAATGGCGCCGGGGCCACGGCCTTCATCATGAACCGCAACGATGCACACCGCATGGTTGTGGATGATCCGTCGATCTGCATCAGCGTGTTCTCGCCCGCGATCGAGGGGCACGAGTCCCACGACTTCAGCGCCGGGTCCTCCTCCTCCTATTGAGGAGGGGGCCGCGAGTGTCATTCGCCGGTCATTCGAAAACCCTTCGACTGGCTCCACCAATAAGTATTTCAGTCATGTAGAGCCGACCCCTAAGCTTCCTGTCCAGGGAGTTCAGGGGCGCGGCCCGCCCGGTGCGGGCGGGCATGCGCGAAACGGAAGGGACGGACGCAATGGCGGCAGAGCCTCACGACGTTATCGGCATCGGGGTCGGGCCGTTCAACCTTGGGTTTGCGTGCCTGTCCAGGCCGGTGGCGGACCTCGACTGCATCTTCCTGGAGCGAAAAGGGCAGTTCGACTGGCACGGCGGGACGCTGCTCGAGACGGCGACGCTGCAGACGCCGTTCCTGTGCGATCTCGTCACGCTGGCGGATCCCACGAGCCCGTTCTCGTTTCTCAACTACCTGAAACAGACCGGGCGGATCTACGCTTTCTACGCGACCCTGCTCGACACCGACGACTTCTTCGTGCTGCGCAACGAGTTCAACGCCTATTATCGCTGGGCGGTGGCGCAACTCGATACGATCGTCTTCAACCGGGAGGTCGAGAACGTCACCCACGACGCCGACACGGGCCTCTACAAGGTCAGTGTGCGCAACACGAAGATGGGGCTGACGAAGGACCTCTTCGCCCGCCGCCTCGTGCTGGGCTCGGGCATGATCCCCGCCATCCCCGAGCCGTGCGAGGCGCACCGCGACCGGCTCATCCACACGGCCGACTACATGAGCCGCCGCGACGAGATCCGGCAGAAGAAGTCCATCACGGTGATCGGCAGCGGCCAGAGCGCGGCCGAGGTCTACCACGACCTTCTGGGCGACATCGACAAGCACGGCTACCGGCTGGACTGGTACACGCGCTCGCCGCGCCTGGTGCCGCGCGAGCTGACCAAGCTGACGCTTCAGGTCACGACGCCGGACTATGGCGATTATTTCTTCTCGCTGCCGCGCGACAAGCGCGAGGCGCTGGTGCGCTCCATGCAGGCGATCTTCAAGGGCATCAACCCGACGCTCATCAACGATATCTTCGATCTGCGCTATCGCAAGCTCATGGGGGGCGACATCGACACGACGCTGATGTCGAACGTCGGGGTCGAGGCGGTCGAGCCGCTCGGCGAGGACGGTCCGTTCCGTCTCACGCTTCGCCAGCTCGAGGAGGAGCGCAGTTTCACCACCGAGAGCGAGGCCGTGATCCTGGGCACGGGCTACCGGTTCCGGCCGCCCGATTTCCTGGACGGGGTGCGCGAGCGCATCAACTGGGCCGGTGACGGGCGCTTCAGGGTCGCGCGCAATTGCTCGATCGATCGCGAGGGCAGCGAGATCTTCGTTCTCAACTCGGAGATCCATGCCGATGCCTATCTTCCGGCGGATCTGGGGCAGGGCGCCTTCCGCAGTTCGGTGATCCTTCGCGAAATCGCGGGCCGTGAGGTCTATCCGGTCGAGAAGAGCATCGCCTTCCAGCGGTTCGCGGCTCCCGCCGCATCCGCGATGCCTGCCGGCGAGGCCCCTGGAACGGCCGTTGCGGCGGGAAGCGACTGAGGCGCGGCATGGCGGCGATGGATGCCTTTTCAGGAGGTGGCGACAGGCTCTGGGCGCGGTCCGGCCCCGAGGCGCGGGCGGTCGCCCATCTCGAGCCCGCGCTCTGGGCGGTCGCCAACCTCAGGCTGACGGTCAAGGCGATCGCGGAGTTCGCGCACGAACTGCTGCTGCTGCCGCATCTGGAACGCGAGGAGGCGGGGTGGGGGCACTACCGGCTCGATGCGCCGGACGGGCGCGGCCGCTACAGGTTCCGGGCGCGCAGGCTCCGGCTCGAAAGCTGGCTGATCGACCCGGCCTCGCTCAAGCGCACGCGCGACGAGGACGAACTGCCGCCCGACGCCTTGTCCTTCATCGCGGAGTTCCAGCGCCCGCTGGGCATCCGCGATGCCATGCTGCCGATCTATCTCGACGAGATCGCCAGCATTCTCTACTCCGATTGCTACAAGCGCGCGGTCAAGCGCCATACGGTGACGGAGCTTGCGGGCGCCGACTTCCAGACCATCGAGACGACGATGAGCGAGGGGCATCCGTCCTTCGTCGCCAACAGCGGACGGCTCGGTTTCAGCACGGCGGACTATCCGGCATATGCGCCGGAGGCGGCGGGTCCACTGCCCATCGTCTGGCTCGCGGTCGACCGGGACCGCACCGCATTCACCACCGTCGCGGGGCTCGATCACGAGCGGCTGATGGCGGAGGAACTCGGCGCCACGGCCATTGCGGCCTTCAGCGAGCGGATCACCGGGCGCGGGCTCGACCCCGCGCGGTTCCTGTTCATGCCGGTTCACCCCTGGCAGTGGTTCAACCGGCTCTCGATGAGCTTCGCGCCCGAGATCGCGGCGGGGCGCATCGTGTTCCTCGGCCACTCGCCGGACCTCTACCAGCCGCAGCAGTCGATCCGTACCTTCTTCAATGCGACTTCGCCCTCCAAGCGCTACGTCAAGATGGCCCTGTCGATCCTCAACATGGGCTTTCTGCTCCAGAGGGGCCTGTCGCGGGAGGACATGGAAACCACGCCGCCGTTCAACGACTGGCTGAGCGGTTTGCTCGCGCGCGACGCGGTGCTTCAGGAAACGGGCTTCATGCTGATCCGCGAGGTGGCGACGGCGAGCTATTCCAACGCCTATCACGACGAGGCGCTCGCCGAGGACGCGCCGCAGCGCGACGTGCTGGCGGCGGTATGGCGGGAAAACCCGGTCAATCTCATCAAGCCGGGCGAACGGCTGATGACCATGGCGGCGCTGCTGCATGTGGACACCGACGGCAAGCCTCTGGTGAGCGAGCTGATCGCGCGTTCGGGCCTGTCGGCGGAGGCCTGGATACGCCGCTACCTGCATGCCTATCTGACGCCGCTCCTGCACTGCTACTACGCCTACGACCTGATCTTCATGCCGCACGGCGAGAACGTGATCCTGGTGATGGAGGGGATGACGCCGGCGCGTATCGTGATGAAGGACCTGGCGGAGGAAATGCGCATCCTGGAGGGGGCCGACACGCTGCCGCCGGCGATCCGGCGCAACTGCGCCGAACTCGAGGACGACGTGCGGATGGACGGCATCTTCACCGACGTTTTCGACTGCTTTTTCCGCCATCTGGCGCAGCTTCTGGAGCGCGCCGGAACCCTGTCCGACGAACGCTTCTGGCGGCTGGTGGCGGATTGCGTCGCGGCCTATCAGGCCTCCCGCCCGGAGCTTGGCGAGAAGTTCGCCCGGCATGATGCGTTCCGGTCGGAGTTTCCGCGCAACTGCCTGAACCGTCTGCAGTTGCGCGACAACCAGCAGCTCATCGATCCGGACGATCCCGACAAGGGATTCGAGTATGCCGGCCGGCTCGCCAATCCGATCGCGGAGTTCGCGCCGCGCAGGCGTTCCGGCGGCGTGCTCGGCCTGCTTGCCGGCTACTTCGGCGTCGGCGGTGCGCCCGAGGGGTGATGAGCCTGCCCAAACCAAGGGAGGAAAGCCATGCTCAAGCCGATCGAAATCGCCAGGGAGCTTACCGAGGACAGCCTGAGAGGGCTGATCAACCGCTCCATCGACGTGATCCACGTGCCGGGGTTCTATCCCAGGGACCTGTCGGCGGAGTTCTCCGACAAGGTTGCCGGTCACGGGGAGCTCGAGGCCTACAAGGTGCAGAACGCGCTCAAGCGGCTCGGCATGGGCTATGTGGACGTGGGCGGTGACGAAGAGAACGCCGAGCGCTACCACAGCGTGGCCCAGCAATCGATCTGGGCCATTCGCGACCTCGTCTACCCGCGCATGACGCCGCTGGACCAGTTCCGCCTCCTTCTGGAGGAAGTGTGGACGCCGGGTGCCTCCATCCAGGTCATCGAGGGCAAGAAGAGCTTCGTCGGCACGTGCCGGGTGATCGAGCCTGGCGCCAACATGCTTCCCCACAACGACCGGCTGGCGCGGATGCTCAAGGACGGCAATTCCGGCCTGACGGGACAGCTCGCGGTCAACATCTATCTCGACATGCCGCCGTCGGGCGGTGACCTGGAGCTGTGGCTCTCCGAGCCGGATGCGGAGCAGGACAAGCGCCAGAAGACCACGGACGGGCTCGATCGCTCCGAACTGGGGGAGCCGCGTCTCGTGGTCAGCCCGGGCAACGGCGATCTGGTGCTGTTCAACTCGCTGCTGATCCATTGCGTGTCGCCGGGTGTCGGCGGGCGTCGGGTCACCATGTCGTGCTTTGTCGGCTACAGCGGCGACGACCAGCCGCTGACCTACTGGAGCTGAGCGGACGCGAACCGGGGTCCCGCGACACGGACGCAGGTGAAACCGGGAACGGGCGAAACAGATAACGGGCGGGACCACAGGGCTCCGCCCGTTTTTCGTTTCCGGTGTCTCCCGCTGTCTCCCTGGCGGTATGCGGGGCAGCGCTTCACCCGGCTTTGGACAAGAAAAAGGCCGCGCGGTTCCGGCAGGAACCGCGCGGCCGGACGGCCGTCCGCAGGGGACTTATTCGCCTGCGGGGGAGGCGGCCGCCTCGGGGCCCGCGTGCAGGTCGCGGCGGCGGATCATCAGCGCCGAAAGCGCGATGGCCGCCACCGACAGCAGCGCGACGATCCACAGAAGGACCGAGAAGGCGGACGAGAAGCTTGTGCGGCCGAAGGTCTCGACGACCGACTGGATCTCCGCCGGGGCGCTGGTCACGGCGCCGGCGAAATCGCCGCGCGCGATGAGGTTGGCCGTTTCGCGCACGCCTTCGCCCAGAGCGGTGGCCAGATCGGCCGAGCCGGAAAGCTGCATCGTGATCGAGGACAGCAGGATCGCGCCGAAGACCGAGATCGACAGCGTGAAGGAGCCGTGGCGGAACGTGATGTTCACGCCCGAGGCGATGCCTGCCTTTTCGGCCGGCACGACGGCGGTGGCCACGTTCGACATCTCGCCGTTGATCAGGCCGGTGCCGATGCCAAGCAGCAGGAAGGCGATGACCCACAGCGTGACTTCCGCCGGCGGTGCGATGGCAAGCCACAGGAAGCCGACCGCGATCAGCGCGCATCCGAAGGCGATCAGGTTGCGCACGCCCCAGCGTTCCGGCGACGCGAGCTTGGCTCCCATCGGTGCGAACAGCAGAAGCGGGATCGTCATCGGCATCAGCATCAGGCCGGCGGCCGAGGCCGACATGCCATGCACCACCTGGAAGTAGATCGGCAGGTACACGAGCATGACCCAGAAGGTGATGCTGTTGAGCACGCACACGAGCTGGATGCCGGTGAAGGTCGGGATCCGGAACAGGCGCAGGTCGAAGGCCGGGCGCTTCAGCGCGAGCTCCAGGATCGTGAAGAGCACGAAAAGCACGGCCGAGGCCACGAAGGCTCCGACGACGGCCCCGTTCGACCAGCCGAGTTCACCGCCCTCGATCACGCCATAGGACAGGCAGGCGAGGGCTCCGGTGAACAGGAGGATGCCCGTCCAGTCCAGGGACCCGGCGTTGGGATCGGAGGACTCTTCCACGCGCCAGTAGCACAGCGCGATCAGCGTCGCGACGATGGGAACGTTGAGCAGGAAGATCCAGCGCCAACTCAGGAGGTCGACGAGGATGCCGCCGACGATGGGGCCGAAGGCGGCGCCACAGCCGATGGACACGCCCCAGATGGCGAAGGCCTGGGCCCGGTCGGAGCCCTGGAAGGCGTTGGAGATCAGGGCCACGCCGAGGATGAGCATGGCGGAGGCGGAGAGCCCTTGTGCCACACGCCCCAGAATGAGCGCCGTCGGTGTTTCCGCCATGCCCACCATGAGCGACGTGAGGCCGAAGAGCGCAAGGCCGATCACCATCACGCGGCGCCGGCCGAACCAGTCGGCGAGTGCTCCGACGGCAATGAGAACGGAGGTGTAGGCGATGTTGTAGGCGTTGATGATCCACTGCAGTTCGGCGAAGCTCGCCTTGAGTTCGCGCTCGATCGAGGGCAGCGCGATGGCCACCACCGTCACATCGAGGATCACCAGAAAGGATCCAAGCGCCGCGACGGCCAGTGTCGGCCAGTTCGCCATGAGCGAGGATCCTGAAGTCGTTTGAGCTGAGGTCATGGTCCTGTCCCGCGTGGCAGGCCCGATGACGGAGGATTCCGTGCGGGCCATGGGATCCGGCGGCCTGTGCCGCGCGGCTTGTCGAAGGTGCAACCCAGAGTATTTTTGACTGAATTTCGCCCTCCTTGCGGGAAGGCTAGGACTTTGCGGAAAGTCTTTGAAATACTGTTTCTCCGCTTCGCTAGGAGCGTTTGCGTATCAGGGAGAAACGGGCCCCTTTGCTTCAGTAGCCCGAGGCACCCAGCGGTGCGGAAATCCGGGTCAGGACCGTTTCGATTTCGGTCGCGGGAACGCAGTTGCGGTGATCGTGCGTCCATGACGGGCGGCGGTCGCGATCGATCAGGTTGGCGCGGATTCCTTCGTGAAAGTCCGGGTGCTCCAGGAGGGCGGCGACAGCGCCGGTCTCGCGTTCGAACGCCTTGGCAAGCCCCGGCGTGCGGCGCGCGGCGGCGACCAGGGCGAGCGTGAGCTCCTGGGCGAATGGCGATCCGCGCAGGAGCGCCTTGATGGCCCGCTCGCGCATGGTGCGTGCGGCGTCTCCGCCGTCGTCGGCTCCCGGGTCCATGGTCTCGAGCGCCTGGAGAATCCGGGGCAGCGTGGTTTCGCCGAAAGCGTCGAGGATCCTTGCCGGCGGACTGTCGGTCGTGGCCTTGGGTTCGCTTCTGGCGTAACGGGCGAGAAGGTCGGGGTCGCCGCTCGCCTCGAGATCCGCGACCAGTTCCTCGCGCCGTCCCTCGACCAGAATGGCGCGCACGAGGCCGAGGCGCAGGGCGTCCTCCGCGCCGAAACGGGTCCCCGTCAGCGCCAGGTATCGCGCAAGGTCCGGCTCCATGCGTGACAGAAGATGTGTTGCGCCCGAGTCCGGCACCCAGCCGACGGCGCATTCCGGAAAGGCGAAGGTGGCGGACTGGCTCGCGACCGGATGGGAGGCGTGACAGGCAATGCCGAGGCCGCCGCCCATGGCCACGCCCTCCACGAGAACGACGACCGGCTTGGGATAACGCGCGATCATGAGATCGAGCGCGTATTCGTCCGCGCAGTGGGCGAGGGCTGCACCCGGGGTCTGGGAGGTCGCGAGGTCGTGGACCTCGCCGATATCGCCCCCGGCGCAAAAGGCGCGCGGACCCGTGGCGTCGATCAGGACGAGACGGACCGCCGGCGTGGTCTCCCAGGCCTTCAGCGCCTCGCTCATCGCCGCGACCATTGCGCCCGTCAGCGTGTTGAGGGCGCGGGGCCGGTCGAGCGTCATGCGTCCGCACGCGCCCGCACGGCGGATGAGGACGCCCGCAAGGGGGTGGGCGTCCTTGCTCCTGCTGGCTGTCGTGACCGGTCCCGCCATCGTGTCAGTGCTGGATCAGCGCCGCCGACCAGGCAAAGCCGGCGCCATTGGAAATGACCATCACCTTGTCGCCCGGCCTGATGTGGCCCTGGTCCACCGCCTCGGCGTAGTTGATGACCATGTCGCTTTCCTGCACGTGACCGCGATGCTTCAGCGCGGCCGTGTAGACCTTCTCGCGGGGCAGGTCGAACTTCTTCAGGAAGTAGGCCTGGTCCCAGGTCGAGAACGTCGGATAGATGTAATAGTCGACGTCCTCCATGGTCAGCTCGCAGCGCTTCAGGAGCTTCTGGATCACCTTGCCGAACATCCGGAAGTTGATCGGGATGACGCCCTCGTTGAACTTGTCCATCTTGGCGTACATGTGCAGGAGTTTTTCCGTCGGCTCCTCGTTGGGCTCGCGGCTTTGCAGGCCGGGCACGTACCACACGTCGTGCAGCCGGCCGATGGAAATGGTCTCGACGCCGAGGATCCTGGCCCGAGGGCTGTTGCGGCGCACGACGAGCGCGCTGCCGCCATCGCTTGCGACCGTGATCGGGTAGTAGGTCTTGTTGAACTCCGGCGTGCGGTCGCCGGCGAACAGCAGTGCCGTCTCGAAGCCGGTGTCCGACAGCATCAGCGACATGACCGACTTGAGCGCCAGGTGATAGCTCGCGCAGCCGCCGGTGTTGACGGCGGTGGCGAAGGCATTGTCGAGGCCCAGCTCGTGCTGGACGAGACCGGCCGCCGACCACGTCGGACCGACGTAGTCCTCGGGGATCGAGGTGAAATCGACGACGAGATCGATCTCGGCGGCCGAGACGCCGGCCTGGTCCATGGCGCGGCGGCAGGCTTCCAGCGCCAGCACCGAGGGCATCTCCTCGGTGACGTGAATGTCGTGGATGCCGATGTCGCGCTGGAAGTCGACGTTCTTCGACAGGGTGCCGAAGGGAACGTCCTCGTCACGGAAAACGTCTGCGACGAGCTTCTTGTCGGGCGGAAGGTAGAAGGCCTCGGACAGGATGCCGACGTGATCTTGCGTGTGATGATCCATGGAAACCTCCTCAGGACAGGGTGATCAGCGTCGCACCGCAGGAAAAGCCGTGACCGTGCGAGGCCAGCAACGCGGATCCCGTCGCATCCTCGCGCGCCATCAGGTCGCGAAGGCCGAAGACGAGATCGCTGGAATGGAGATGGCCGCGCGTCGAGGCGTCCGGCTTGACGAGCCGCCGGCCCGCGCCCAGCCGGTCGTCGAAGGCATCGAGATCGGCGTCGGAAATCGCGGTGGTGATGAAATGATCGATCGTGTCGGGCGCGAGCCCGTGGCGGGAGAGAAGCGTGTCGACCACGCTGGAAAGATCCGCCAGCGGATCGACCTCTCCCTTGCGCGCCGCGTCGAGCACCAGCCGGTAGAGGTCGAGCCGCGTCGGGTGGCGCATGCCGCCGCCGGGGATGTAGAGCAGGTCGTGATAGGCGCCGCGCGAGGCCAGGCCGGTGTCCATGACACGGGCCCGTCCGCCGTCGCGGGCAAGGACGAGGGCGCTCGCCGCGTCGCCCAGGAGCGTGACCGGCGCATCGCCGCCGATGACGCGGTTGCCGGGAAGTGCGCAGTCCGATGCCGCCAGGAGCACGGTGTTCACGTCGTCGTTGGTCGCGATCAGCGCGGAGGCGAAGCGGATCGCGGTGTGAAGGTTTGCCGATCCCCCGCCGCTGAAGCCGAGCGTGAAGGCGTTTTTCGCGCCGAGCTCCGCCTGGAGCTCGTTGCTCATGGACCAGGCCGGTTCGACGTAGCGTTGCGGCATGACGGAAAAGTCGATGACCGCGTCGATGTCGAGCGGCGAGAGGCCGGCTTCCTCGATGGCGTCGCGCGACACCGCGACCGCCATGTCCGTCGGATTGCTGCCGGAAAACGCGTGCACGCCGGTGAAGCCGAGCGCCGCCACCGCGGGGCTTGCGCCATTCACCATCTCGGCGGTGAGGATGTCATCGAGCGACAGGGTGTCGTGCGGCAGGTGTACGGCCGCCGACAGGATCGCCGTGGGTCGGGTCTGCATGGGTGTTTCCTCGAGAAGCTGAAGGGTCAGGCGGCCTGCGACTCGCGCGAGCAGGCGGCGATGATGTCGGCCGGCACCGTGTGGTCGTCGTACCAGCGGCCGGAAAGCGGCTTCTTCACCAGCGCCACGTCGGCGGCGTAGGACAGGATCTCGTCGTTGTGCCGCCCGATCTCGCGCCGGAGGCTGTCGGGCAGGTGCCCGATGGTGTCATAGGCGCGATCGACCTCGCTGGTGAGGTAGCGCAGGTGATCGATGCGCTGGTTGACGATCTTGATCGAGCGCGGCGTGATGCGGCCGAAGTCCGCCTTGTGATTGGCCATGACCTGCATGGCGTCATAGGTGGCGGGCAGGAACTCGTCCCGCTTCATCCAGTCGGTCTCGTAGTTCATCGCATCGCGCCAGCGCGGCGAGGTGAGCGCCTTGCGATGGGTCTCGAGATCGCGGTGGAAGACCGTGTAGCCGTGCTGGTCGGATTCCTCGAACCACTGGCAACCGGGATCGAGGAAGGGCACCATTCCGAAGATCGTCGGGACGATCTTGTCGTCGGGGAATTTCTCCATCAGCCGGGCAGTGTAGTCGACCGTTTCCATGACGGACTTGTAGGTCTGCTTCTGCATGCCGATCGTGTACCAGAGGTAGACCCCCTTGATGCCGACATCCATCGCATCGGCCATCCAGGATTCCATCTCCTCGTTGGTATAGGTGCCACGTCCCGACAGGCGGCTGATCTCCACGTCGTGGGACTGGGGCGAGAGGTTGATGAAGATGTCGAGATCGGGAGCGACCTCGCGCATCTTCTCCAGCACGGACGGCTTGGTCAGGCGGAACTGCTCGAAGGAGACCGACTTGACCACGCCGCTGTCCTGCACGGCCTTGAGGTAGTCGAGAATGCGCGGCGCGGATTCCGAATACGCCTGCAGCGTGTAGACGCTGAGCGGGGATTCCGTTTTCGGAAAGGTCGTGATCTCGCGCGCAAGCTGCTCCGAGCGGCGGTGAAAGACGGTCTTCTTGTCCACGTTCATCATGCGCTGGTAGGCCCAGCGGGATCCCGAGCACCAGCCGCAACTCTGCTGGCAGCCGGTGTTCGGCAGCACCATCAGGTTGGGCATGTTCAGCAGGCTCGAGGTCTTGGGGAACATCTTCGACCAGTCGATCGCGACGTCGTTGAGCACCTCGGGTGTGTAGCTGTGACCGTTGTCGATGACCTCGCCCTTGTTCTTGTAGACGAGGTTCTCGACGTTGAAGCGCCCGCGGACGCCGCGCTTCACCTGTCCCACCAGGTCGGCGAGCGGCTCCAGCGTGTCGTAGCCGCGAATGACGCCGTCGATCTGCGGGTACTGCATCATCTCGCGGGCGTAGTAGGTGGAGATGATGCCGCCGAAGGTGACGAAGCTGTCCGGATGAACCTTCTTGAGAACGCCGGCGACCTCGATGGACCCCTGGCAGTGCGGCAGCCAGTGCAGGTCGATGCCGAAGATCGGCGCGTCGAGATGGGCGAAGAGCTTCTCCACGTCGAGCGTGGGATGCTTCAGCATCAGCGAGGCGACGTTGACGATCTTCACGTCGAGTCCGCGTTCGGCGAGAAAGCTCTTGATCGACAGGAAGCCGAGCGGGTGCATCTCGAAGATCGGGGTGACGTTGCTGCTTTCCTGGCTGGAGTACCAGCCGAGCACGAAGTCATCCCGGTTGCGGAAGTCGTAGATCGCAGGGGCGTGAACCAGGATCAGGTCCGCCTTGATGGTGCTGGTCATGACGCGCTTCCTCCCATTGCGTGGAACCTGGCCCCGGCGCCGGGTGGTGCCGGGGCCGTGCCGATCAGGCCGCGGCGGCGGTGATCTTGGAGTGGCAGAAGTCGGACAGAGAGTTCAGCGTCCGGAAGTTCTCCGAGGTGATTTCCTCCTCGTCGACGGTCAGCGAGAAGTTCGACTCGATGAACTCGGTGACCTCGGCGATGCCGAGGGAGTCGAGAATGCCGCTGTCGAGCAGGTTCTCGTCCGGATCGATCTCGCCCGAAATGGGCACGCCCGAATTCTCCATGAGGTAGTCGCGAAGCGCCGTCTCGATTTCTGCTCTGTCCCTGGGTGTTGCGGTCATGATCTTCCTCCTCCTGTGACATGCTGGGGGACAGGGGCACGCCCGCGCACGCGGACGCCCCCCGAGGGGGCCGCTCAAAGCCCGAGGGCGCGGGCGGCAATGGTGCGCTGGATGTCCGACGTGCCGGAAAAGAGAAGGCTTCCCACCGCGTCGCGGAAGTCGCGCTCCACCTCCTGGTCGGCCATGTAGCCGTAGCCGCCATGCAGGACGACGGCGTCCTGCGACGAGGCAACCCAGGATTCCGAAAGCAGCAGCTTGGCGAGCGCCGCCTCCATCGGGCAGCTTCCCCTGGTCTTCTTCAGCCAGGCGACCTTGTAGAGCAGCAGCCGAGCGTTCTCGTGCCGCAGCTTCATGTCGACGATGCGGTTCGCCACCGACTGGAACTTGCCGATCGGCTTGCGGAACTGCGTGCGCGTGTTCGCGTGCGAGATGCATTGCTCGAGCTGGTTCTCCATGGCGCCGACGAGGCCGGCCAGGATGGCCGAGCGCTCCCATTCCATGGAGTTGTTGAAGATCCGGCCACCCTGGCCTTCCTTGCCCAGCCGCGCGGAAACCGGAATTCGGCAATCCTCCAGCGTCAGCCACGCCATCGGCGAGGTGCGCAGGCCCATTTTCTGGTGGTTGGGGCTGATGGTGAGACCGGGGGTGTTCCGGTCCACGACGAAGCCGGTGAGACCGAGCGATCCGGCGCTCTTGTCGACGGTCGCGAAGATGACGAAGACGTCGGCGACCGGTCCGTTGGTGCAGAAGGCCTTGCCGCCGTTGAGCACATAGTGGTCGCCGTCACGGCGGGCGGTGGTGTCGAGGCTCATGATGTCCGATCCGGATTCCGGCTCGGTGATGCCATGGGCGCCGATGAGGTCTCCGGCGATCAGGCCCGGCAGATACTTGTTCTTCTGCTCGTCGGTGCCGAAGGTGGAGATCGGCATCTGGACGGTCCACATCTGCCCGTTCATGGAAAACAGCAGGCCGTTGTCGCGGCAGCCGTAACCCAGGGCCTCCATGGCCAGAACCGTCGTGATGATGTCTTCCTCGGAGCCTCCGTACTGCTTCGGGAAGGGGAGGCCGAGGAGGCCGAAGCCCGCGATCTTGCGCCACAGGTCGCGCGACAGCTCGCACTCGGCGTCGCGCTGGCGAAGGTCACCCTCGTTGAGCTCGTTCTTTGCGAAGGCGACGATCTTCTCGCGAAACGCGTCCTGTTCAGGTGTGAAGCCGAAGTCCATGTATCCTCCCTCGCGGCACCTGGCCGGACGGCAACCTGCGGTGTGCAGAGGCGGCCGGATGTCCGACCGTTGCCTGGCCCCGCGTGCCGCATTCCCCCCTTGCCGCCGGTTGTCCGGTCTCTGTCCGCCAGCCTGCTCCACGATCAAATTGCCGGATCAAGCGGCGCGAATTCGTCCGGATCAGGTGCTGGCGTAAAATTGTTATTATTTAATCGCAGCTTATATAAATATTATTATCGTATGACTTGGGTTTTTGTATTCGTTTGTTTCTTGCATCGGCATTGTTTTTGTTCATTTATTGCGAGGTCATCTTATTTGTATCTCAAAATTCGAAAAGTGTATGAATGGGTTTCGTATTATATCGCGTTAAACGGGTGACAAAAACGAATTGCGTGTATTAGGATTTATCGGAAAACGCGTTTGTGTGGATTATACAACCATAGAATGTGTTTTTGTCTAAGTGGAGGAGCAGGCGTTTCGCGCCGGAAAAAAGACCGATAACGACTGAATGCTGAGGATTGACGTCGCGGGTCGCTCGCCGGACATGCGAGCGGAATGTGCAAGGAGGGCCGGTCGGCTGATATGACCGGGGAGGCCTTTGTGTCGATGCGTTCGGAAGAAAGCGTCCGGAGCCGTTGCCTGAGGGAGTGAGGGAACAGATGAATCTTCGTCGGCTGAAGTTTTTCGTGACGGTAGCGGAGGAGTTGCACTTCGGGCGGGCCGCCGAGCGGCTCTGCATGACGCAGCCCCCGCTGAGTCAGGCCATTCTCGCGCTTGAGGAGGAACTCTCGGTGACGCTGTTCAAGCGCACCAAGCGCAATGTGGCGCTGACCCCGGTGGGCGAGCACCTGTTGTCCCACGTGACGAAGCTGCTGGAGGAGGTGGAGGCGCTGCCGGGACTGGCCCGCCAGCTCTCGCGCGGCGAGATCGGTTCGCTGAAGCTGGGATTCGTGACGACGGCGGACTACAACCTGCTCCCGGATCTCATCAGCCGCTATTCCGGCGCCTATCCGGACGTGCGGGTGTCGCTGAAGGAAATGACCAGCGACCTTCAGGTCGAGGCGCTCATGCAGGGGAACCTGAACGCCGGGCTGATCATTCCGCTTCACCAGACCCTGCACACCTCGCTGTCCTACCTGCCGCTGATGCGTGAGCCGTTGCTGGCCGCCGTGCCCGAGGAGTGGCTGCGGTCCGGCCGGGTGGAACTGACCGACGGAGCCATCGGCCTGCGCGACATCGCCGACGAGCCGCTGGTGCTCTTTCCTCGCCGCAGTGCCCCTGCGTTTCACGACATCATCACGACCTTTTTCGTGTCGAACGGCATCCAGCCCACCATTGGGCAGGAAGCGATCCAGATGCAGACGATCATCAGTCTCGTCTCGGCCGGCATGGGGGTGGCGCTGGTGCCCGGCTCCCTGCGCAAGCTCGGCCGTTCGGGTGTCCGGTATGTGCCGCTTCAGGGGCGGGCGCCGACCATCGAGACCGGGCTCGTGTGGCGCAAGGACGATGCCACGCCGACGGTGTCGCGCCTTGTCGAAATCGCGCGGCTTGTCTCGAGCAAGGTGGATCGGTCGGGCGGCGCGGGGACATCCGCGTCGCTTCCCGGAGGCGCACCGGCCGCGATCCTGCGCAACAGCGCCGTGGTGAACGGTGCGGCGCGCCCGGAATGAAGGGGGCAGGCGTCTCGCCACTTATATGGAAAATGTCTCAATCAAACATGACAAAGATATTTCCGAAATAACTGGCGAGCGTCTATCGTTTTGACCGGAAAGCGAAATCCGCCCCGGACAACCGGAGATTCCGGCGGGGCGGACGCCTTCTGCGGGCGACCGTCGCGAGGTGCGGGAGGAGCGGTCGCCCGTATTGTGTCACTGCCCTTCAGGGAGGAAACGGGGTGCCATACAACGAGCGATCGAAGACGATTTCGCAAGGGATCGAGCGTTCGCCGAACAGGGCCATGTTCTATGGCCTCGGCTACACGAAGGAAGATTTCGACAAACCCATGGTCGGCGTGGCCAACGGTCACTCGACCATCACGCCGTGCAACGCCGGCCTGCAGCCGCTCGCGGACGTTGCCGTGAAGTCCATCAAGGAGGCGGGAGCCAATCCCCAGCTCTTCGGCGTGCCGACCATTTCGGACGGCATGGCGATGGGCACCGAGGGCATGAAGTACTCGCTCATCTCCCGGGAGGTGATCGCCGACTGCGTGGAGATGACGGTTCAGGGCCAGTGGATGGACGGGGTTCTGGTCATCGGCGGCTGCGACAAGAACAAGCCGGGCGGCATGATCGGCATCGTGCGTGCCAATGTCCCGGCGGTTTACGTCTATGGCGGAACGATCAAGCCCGGCAAGTGGAAGGGGCAGGACCTTTCCGTGATCTCCGCGTTCGAGGCGGTCGGCGCGATCAAGGCCGGGCGCATGAGCCAGGAGGACTTCGAGGGCATCGAGCGCAATGCCTGTCCCACCTCGGGCGCCTGTGGCGGCATGTACACCGCCAACACGATGGCGTCGTCCTTCGAGGCCCTCGGCATGGCGCTGCTCTATTCCTCGACGATGGCGAACATCGACCAGGAGAAATTCGAGTCGACGGCCGAGTCCGCCCGCGTGCTCGTGGAGGCGGTCAAGAAGGGGCTCAAGCCGCGCGACATCGTCACGCGCGAGAGCGTGGAAAACGCCATCGCCCTCGTCATGGCGACGGGCGGTTCGACGAATGCGGTGCTGCACTATCTGGCGATCTGTCACGCGGCCGGCGTCGAGTGGACGCTGGACGACTTCGAGCGCGTGCGGCGCAAGATCCCCGTCATCTGCGACCTGAAGCCCTCGGGCAAATACATGGCGGTCGACCTGCACAAGGCCGGCGGCATTCCGCAGGTTCTCAAGCTCCTGCTGAATGCGGGTCTCCTGCACGGCGACTGCATGACCGTCACCGGACGGACGCTCGCCGAGGAGCTTGCCCATGTGCCGGACGAGCCGCCGGCGGACCAGGACGTGATCCGTCCGATCGACCAGGCGCTCTACCAGCAGGGGCATCTGGCCGTGCTGCGCGGCAATCTCGCCGAGGGTGGGGCCGTGGCCAAGATCACCGGGCTCAAGTCGACCTCGATCACCGGACCCGCGCGTGTCTTCGACGACGAGCAGTCCGCGATGGACGCGATCCTGTCCGACAGGATCCGCAAGGGAGACGTCCTCGTCCTGCGTTACCTGGGGCCGCGCGGCGGACCCGGAATGCCGGAGATGCTGGCGCCGACCTCGGCGATCATCGGTCGTGGTCTCGGCGCCGATGTCGGGCTTATCACGGACGGCCGCTTCTCCGGCGGGTCCTGGGGGATGCTTGTCGGGCATGTGACCCCGGAGGCGTTCGAGGGGGGAACCATCGCGCTGGTGGAGGAGGGCGACACGATCACCATCGACGCATCGCGCCATCTCCTTCAGCTCGAGGTCGACGACGCCGAGCTGGAAAAGCGCCGGAAGACCTGGAAGCAGCCGGAGCCGCGTTATCGCACCGGCGTGCTGGGCAAGTTTTCCCAGCTTGCCGCGCCGGCGAACAAGGGGGCCGTCACCGGCTAGGGTGTGGCCCCATAAACGAGAGAGACGCGTCCCGGCCTCCGTTTGACGAGGCCGGGCGTGGACGCTCGCCTTGATGCCGTGTTTTGCAAACTTACTTCGCGGCTTCAAGATTAAGATAAATAGAAAAAGAGAATTGGACCCTTCCGAGCCGTATTTCCTATCTTCTATCCTGCGTATTGCGAAGCAATTCTCGGTTCTTCATGGAGGGTGGGATGCGTTCAGGCGAGATCTGTTCAGGTGAAGCTGCGTGTCGTTCGGGGCGTGCGGATGATGTCGCCGATGCGGCGCGTGCTTCCCTCGATGCGTGGCCGGGCGACTACGGGCTCGAGTTTGCCTACGGCGGATCGTCGCGAATGCCGGTGCGTTCGGCAAGGGACGTGCAGACGCGCGCACCCGCATCTGCTTCGTCGCGGGCGCGCGGCGGAGAAAGACCCCGGCGTCGGGCTCCAGGCCCGTTTGGCGGGCGGCTCGCGGTCCGCCGCCTGCTCGCCGGGGCAGCCTTCGCCTGTCTGGCGCTGTTTCCAGCCGGCGCGCTGTCGGCCAGCTACACGATGACCATCGCCCACCTTTATCCCGACGACCTGACCAACAACGAGACCGCCCCGGCGCTGAAGCATTTCGAGCAGCTTGTCGAAACGGCGACGAAGGGCGACATCGACGTCCAGGTGTTCGGCAATGGCGCGCTGGGAGGCGAGGTCGAGATCGCCCAGCAGGCAAGGGCCGGCCGGACGATCCAGTCGATCATGCTGGGCTCGGGCACCCAGGCGACCTTCTTCCGCGACTACGAGATGATCACCTCGCCCTTCCTGTTTCCCGACTACAGGACGGCCTGGACCTTCTTCGACAGTCCGTGGTTCGCGAAGTTCATGAAACCGATGGTGCAGGAGGCGGGGCTGCGCTACCTCGGCACGCTCGATGACGGGGGCGGTTTTGTCGCCTTCGCGAACAACAAGCGTCTGATCCGAACGGTGGAGGACCTCAAGGGCATGAGGATCCGCGTCGAGGGCAACCAGGCGCACATGACGATCATGCGCGCGCTCGGCGCTGCGCCCACGCCGCTGCCCTGGGGCGAGATGCAGACGGGTCTTGCGACCGGGCTGATCGATGGACATTTCCACGCGCCGGGCGTCAACGACATCTTCAAGATCTACGACGTGGCCGATTTCACGACGTGGTCCGGCCATGTCTACAACACCATCACCTGGAGCGTCAGCGAGGCGTGGTTCCAGACCCTGCCGGACGACTACAAGCGCATTGTCGTTTCCGCCGCGCGCGAGGCGGTGACCATGGCGCACGGCATCGCCACGCAGATCACGGTGATCGGCTGGACGAACTCCTGCGCGAAGTTCGAGGACTGCTACATCCTTCCCGACGAGGAGAAGGAGCGCATGCGCGCCATCGCGCAGCCTATCTACCGCGAGTGGCTGGTGGAGGAGTTCGGCCCGCGCGCCAAGCTCTATGACGACCTGCGCGCCGAGGTCTCGCGCATTCACGGCAAGCTGAAGGCTTCCGACGCAGAGAACTATCTCGACTGAGCGCTCTCCCCACCTCCAGAAGGAACAAGCCGATGACGCCCCTGCTGTCGCCATTGAGGCGAACCAGCGACGTGGTCAACCGTGTGGTGATCGCCGTTTGCGCCGTGCTGCTGGCGTTGATGCTGGTGATCTCCGCCGCCTCGGTCGTTCTCGAACTTGCCCTTGCCGCTGCGGAGAGGGCGGGGCAGGCGGAGATCTTCCACGAGGGGGCGCTCGCCTGGCTCTACCGCAACACGCGGCCGTCCCTGTTCAGCCTGCTGCTGCCCTGGTTCGCCATGCTCTCGATTACCGTGGCGTTCAAATACGGCGAACACATCGCCATCCTCGCCCTGCGGCGCGGTCTGCCGCGCGCCGCGCTCGGCCTCGTGCGGTGGATCTGCTTCACCGCGATCGCGCTCTTTGCCGTGGCGCTCGTCTGGTACGGGGTGGAGTTCGCCTCCGGGGCGACCAACGTGCTGATCCTGTCCGACACGCTGCAGGTGTCGCAGCGTTGGACGGCGGCGGCGGTCCCGGTCGCGGGCGCCGTTTTGTCGCTGCATCTGGTGGACGGGCTCGCGCTTCTGGAGGAGCGCGGCGTGCTTTCGCTCGAGGACCCCATGCAGCCCCACACAGCCGGCGCGCTGTCCGATCCCGTCAGGGGAGACGGCGATGCGCCGCTTGGCGATGACGGGGAGGGCGCGGTGCCCGCGGGGTCGGCCAAGATCGCTTCCCAGGCTGCCGGAGGTCACGGATGAGCGCCTCGATCGCTTTCGCCCTCTTGATGATGATCGGCCTTCCGCTCGGCCTCGTGCTGACGGCGGCGGGGCTCGTCGGCGCGGTTTCCATCGGCGGGCCCGACTTTCTCGCCATTCTCGCGGACCGGTTCTTCTCCGGTGTTTCCGGCTACGTGCTCATCGCGGTGCCCTATTTCATCATCACCGCGGAAGTGATGAACCGCGCCGGGCTGACCGAACGGCTCATCGCCTTCGCCGGTTCGCTCTTCGGCCGCGTGCCGGGTGCCCTGTCGCACGTCAATGTGACCACCTGCCTTCTCTTCGCCGGACTGACCGGCGCGGCGGTGACGGAAACGGCGGCGATCGGCAGGACGCTCATCCCGTCCATGCGCCGGGAGGGCTACAGCGCGTCCTATTGCGCGGCCGTGACCGCCTGCGCGGCCATCGTGGGGCCGATCATTCCGCCAAGCATCATCATGATCGCCTATGCGGCGACGCTGCGTGACATCTCGATCCTCGGGCTGTTCGCTGCCGGCATCGTGCCGGGCCTGATGATGGGCGGCGGAATGCTGCTGGTCAGCGGGATCATCTCCTGGAAGCGCGGATTCGCCGGCAACGACCGGGTGCGCCTGTCCCGTGTCCTGTCGACGGGGGCGAGCGCGTTTGCGGCGATGGGCATCCCGCTTGTCATCCTGGGGGGCGTTCTGTCCGGCCTGACGACGGTGACGGAAGCCTCGGTGCTCGCCTGCATCTACGCGCTCGTGCTGGGCGGACTGGTCTACCGCAGGCTGGGGCGGCGGGACATGTGGGAGGCGCTCGTCTCGACGGTCAGCTTTTCCGGCGTGGTGTTCCTGCTTCTCGGCGCCTCCAACGTGCTGGGCTGGTACGTCACCCGCTCGGGCGTGGCCCGCCACGCGGCGGAGACCATCGCCGCGATGAGCAGCGACCCGGTGCTGCAGATCCTCGCGGTCGCCGCGCTGCTCATCGTCATCGGCATGTTCATCGATGTGCTGCCGGCGATCATCGTCGCCGTTCCGGTGCTAGCCCCCGCACTGGTGGAGCTCGGGTTCCATCCCCTTCATGCGGGCATGGTCATGCTGCTTGCCCTCAACCTGGGAAACATCACGCCGCCCGTCGGCCTGACCCTGATGACGGCGGCGCGAATAGCCAATGCGCCCTACGAGGGCGCGGTCCGGGAGGCGGCCCCTTTCGCGCTGGCGCATGTGGTCATCGTCATCCTTTGCGCGGTGTTCCCGATCTTCACGCTGGCGGTGCCGCGCTGGCTGGGCGCCGGCATGTGAGCGCGTCACGCAACATCTTCGCGGGAGCGCGGCTCCCGCACGAACCAAGCCTGGGAGTGAGAACAATGGATGAGATGGTGGAACGGCTGACATCCGTCCTGCGCAAGGTCGCGGCCGCGGAGGAAGCGCGGGAGGCGGGCGGAGACCCGGTGACCCTGGTCGCCGTGAGTAAGACCTTTCCCGGCGACGCGATCCGTCCCGTCATAGAGGCGGGCGCGCGCGTCTTCGGCGAGAACAAGGTGCAGGAGGCGCAGCAGAAGTGGCCGGAGCTCAAGGAGGCGTATCCCGACATCGAGTTGCGTCTTCTCGGCCCCCTGCAATCGAACAAGGCCCGAGACGCGGTGGCACTGTTCGACGTCATCGAGACGGTGGACAGGGAGAAGATCGCCGCCGAGATCGCGCGCGAGTCGCATCGCCAGGGGCGTCGCCCGCGCGTCTATGTGCAGGTGAACATCGGACGCGAGCCGCAGAAGGCGGGCATCGACCCGGATGAGGCGGTCGCCTTCGCCCGTCGATGCCGGGAGGTTCACGCGCTGGAGGTGGAGGGGCTGATGTGCATTCCCCCGTCCGGCGAACCGCCCGCGCCGTTCTTCGAGAAGCTGGCGGAACTCGCCGACCAGGCAGGCCTTTCCAGGCGATCCATGGGCATGTCCGGAGACTACGAGACGGCGATCCTGCACGGCGCCACGAGCGTTCGGGTGGGCTCGGCGATCTTCGGGGCGCGCACCTACGCCTGAGGGGCGGACCACAGGACCTATCGACAAGCGCATTGCGAGGGCCGGGGGGATACGCGGCCCGGACCCATTCGGGAGACCAGACCGACATGAACATGCACCAGAAGCTCAACTACGAGGTCACGCATCACTTCGACGGCCTCGACATTTCGGAGGACGAGTTCCGCCGGCTCCTGAACATCGCGAGCTGGAATGGCGCCGTGCCGCATTTCAACCGCCGGGGCCGGGGGGCATGGGAGATGCTGTCGGCCCCCGTCGCGCTGAAGGACGACCCGAGCCGGGTCTATCACGCGGCCAAGCTGAAGGGCGTGGGCCTGTGGAATCCGGTGCTGCCGGGCGATGCGGAGTTTTCCAACAAGCTGCATGACGATGCCGGCAACGAACCGGTGCCGCCGCTCACGGACCTTCTGGAATATCTCATCACCTATCCGCACTTCGGCATTTCCAACGAGGGCGAGTACAAGTTCGCCTATTCGTCGCCGAGCCCGATCGGCGGCATCGTGCACGAACGCGCGCACCGCGAGTTCTGGTCGTCGGAGCGGCTCGTCAAGGCGGGGGTGCCGAGCATCGCGCCGCTTTGCGTGATCCAGTACGACGAAAGCCTGCGGTTCCAGGACCAGCCCATGGGCGCGGTCATCACGCTTTCGCCGGGAGCGGCCGCCTATCGCATCTCGGAAGTTCTGTTCGGTTCGGCCATGGAGCGCGGCACGGATCCGGCCTTCGACGCGCACTATGACGAAATGCGGGAAGCGCTCGGCATCGAGGGCGATCCGGACGACGAGCGGGTGCGGCTGCGTGTCATCCGGGAACTGGCGCGCCAGGCCGGAAAGCTGCTGCACGACTTCTCGCTTGCGGAGATGTACCGCTACTCGGGCGACTGGGGGAATTTCGTCTATTCGACCGAAAGCAAGGAGCTGTTCCTGATCGACCTGGACTCCGTGCAGGACCTTAACGGGCTGCCGGAAGCGGTGCGTCCGATGCAGGTGTGGCGCGATCTCGCCAGCGCCATCTACCGCATGATTGCCAAGCTCGGCTATCCGACGGCGCTGGGCAAGTACACGCTCACCAACCTGATGGAGTTCGACCCCGTCGCGGCCAAGATCGGCGGCTATTTCCCCGAGATCCCGGAGGAGGAGATCCGCGCTGTCTCGCAGCGTATGTGGAGCTGCTTCATTCCCCATTTCTTCCTGCTCAGGAAGCACCGCGATGCGATCCGCAACGAGTGGGACGGGGACCGGCGGAAGAGCTACAAGATGGATCACGACCTGTTCTACATCGTCGCGCTGACGTGCCTGCGTCCGCTGTTCGAGCGGTCCGAAGTGGGGCGCAAGTATCCGAGCCCGATCACGGATGCGGACATGTGGGCCAAGGCGGAGCGCTTCCTCGGCGAGAGGATGGAGTATTTCGCCTGGATCATGAACCGGCCGGTCGGCTGAGCGGGTGGGGACGGCATGACCCGAACCGTTGCGGCAAAGATCGCGGTGCTTGCGGCCCGCGATCCCGGCCGGCCCGCCGTGGCCTTCGAGGGGCGGTGCGTTTCACGCGGCGAGCTTCTGGATCGCGCGGGGCGTATCGCCGCGCGGCTCGTCGACATCGGGGTGGCTCCGGGCGACCGCGTGGCGGTCCTGCTCGACAAGTCCCCGGATGCGGTGGCGGGCCTTCTGGGGGCTTGGCTTGCCGGAGCGGCCTATGTGCCCCTGGATCCGACCGGGCCGCCGCCGAGGCTGTCCGCCATCCTTGCCGACAGCGAGCCGGCCGCCCTGGTGACGGGCGCGACCAAGCGGCGGAAACTCGACGCCCTGGAGGCCGAGGCGGGCGATCTGCCGCCAGCTCTCGTGCTCGGAGACGCGGATGACGAGGCCGCGCTCGCCGGAACCGTTCCGCTGAATACGGTCCGCTCATGCGAGGACGATCCGGCCTGCCTGCTCTACACCTCGGGGTCGACCGGGCAGCCCAAGGGCGTCGTGATCTCGCATCGCAACATCGCCGCCTTCTCCGACTGGGCCGGGGACTTCTTCGCCCTTCGGGAGGACGACCGGGTGTCGGCCCATGCGCCGCTTCACTTCGACCTGTCTCTCTTCGACGTCTGGACCACGCTGGCCCATGGCGCCTGTGTCTGCCTGGTGCCGCAAGGGTTGAGCTTTCTCGGTGTCGACCTGGTGCGGTTCGTGACGCAGAACGCGATCACCGTCTGGCAGTCGGTGCCCTCCGTCCTGCGGCTGATGGTGCGCCATCTGGAGGCCGGCGATGCCGCCCTTGCGCCGTTACGGCTGGTTTTCTTCGCCGGTGAACCTTTTCCGCCCGAGGCGCTGCGCAATCTGCGCATGAAGTTGCCGCATACGCGCATGGTGAACATCTACGGATCGACCGAGATGAACGACGTCACCTTCCACGAGATCGGCGAGACCGTCGAGGATACGCCGCTTCCCATCGGGCGGCCCTGTTCTCACATGCAGGTTCTGGTGGTTGACGACGCGGGGGCGATCCTCAGCGAGGCGGGAGCCATCGGCGAACTCTGTGCGCGAGGGCCGACGGTGGCGCTGGGCTACTGGCGCGCCGGGGAGGCGACCGCGTCCCGGTTCGCGCAGCATCCAGGCCATGACCTTTTTCCCGACAGGGTCTACCGCTCGGGCGACCTTGTCGAGATCGGCGCGGACGGCACGTTGCGCTACGTCGGCCGCCGTGACACGCAGGTGAAGATCCGGGGAAACCGGGTCAACCTCGGCGAGGTCGAGGAGGCGCTCGCCGCTCATCCGGCGATTGCCGAAGCCGCCGTCACGGATATCGAGGACGGCGAGGGAGACAGGAGCCTGAAAGCGTTTCTCGTCCTTGCCTCGGAGCAGGAGGCGCCCGATCTGCGCTCGCTGCGTCGCCACTGCGCCGGCCGGCTGCCGGCCTACATGGTTCCCGAGAGCGCGGAGTTCCGCGAGGGGCTACCGCGCACGTCGACGGGAAAGCTCGACCGCCAGGCGTTGCGGCGTGTGGAGGCCATGGCGGGCGCGGGCTGAGGCCGTACCATCCCGGGAAACCGAACGATGAAAGATGAAAGGGCCGGAGTTGATCTCCGGCCCTTGTCTCTTGTGCGACTGCAGCTTCATGGCTCGGCGCCTGTGAGACGCCGTGCCCGCGCATCGCGTTTCCGGATCAGGGAAATGGAGGCCTCGCCTGGATTCGAACCAGGATCAAGGGAGTTGCAATCCCTTCGCGTAGCCAGTTCCGCCACGAGGCCATGAATAGTTTCGTCTCTTGCGGGATCTATATTTGACAATATTGATCCTGATTTGAAGGTATTGTCCCTCGTCACTCCGGTCAACAGACCGGATGGTATCCAGATATATTCATTTTGACATTTGGACGGTCCGGCGAAATGCAACCCGGGAGCGTGTCCGGCACGCCGGTTGCCCGCGTCCCGTCGCGGTCAGCCGGGCAAGGGCGGGCCTCCCGCGGGGCGATCGGAGCGGGCGGAGCGCGGCGCGGCCGGACCAACCTCAGATTGGCAGCAGCGAGGTGTATTTCATTTCCTCGAGAATGACCGTGCTCTGGATTTCCCGGACGCCCGGCATCATGACCAGCTTCTCACGCAGAAGGATCTGGTAATGGTCCATGTCGCGCACGACGACGCGCAGATGGAAGTCGAAGTCTCCCAGCATGAGCTGGACCACCTGTACCTCGGGTATTCTGAAAGCTGCTTCCTGAAAGACGGAAATCGACTGACGCCCGTGCTCGGTGAGACGGATGCGCGCCAGGATGACCGCATGGAATCCGAGCTTGCGCCGGTCGAGGAGAACCGAGCGGCCCATGATGATGCCCTCGCCCTGCAACCTGCCGATGCGGCGCGAGCAGGGAGACTGGGAAAGGCTCACGCGTTCGGCGACTTCTGAAACGGTCAGCGAGCCATCCTTTTGCAGGACTCGCAGGATCTTGAGGTCCGTTTCGTCGAGTGCCGACATGCATATTCCTCCACTTGTAACTTTCACGCGAATTATATGCATAGAGGCGGCTTTGTGACCCGCAAAAAGACAAAAATATTCGATTTCCCGCTTCTATATTCTGGCGAAGGACCGGTGGGGGAGCGCCGGTCGGGGAGGGTGCCGGATTCGTCCGGAGCTTATTGAGATTGATCGGTTTTCCGGTCCTGCGAGAGTGCCGCGAGCGGAGGCTTTTCCTCCGCGGGTCCCGTTCTTTTCAAGCGACCCGGCGTGCGCCGTCATCCCCCCGATCCTGCATGATCCGGCCAAGACGCCGGTGTCCGGTCCTGCCGCGCGTCGCGCGATGCGATGCCTTCGCGACTGCCCGCGGGGCGATCGCCTGTTCAGTGACTTAAGGGAGGAACCGAAATGTCCTGGAAAAAACGTCTCAGCCTTGCCACCGCCCTCGTGACCCTGGCCGCCGTTCCGGCCGGCGCGAAGACGCTCGAGATGACGAGTGTCTACCCGGGATCGTTCCCGATCGTCGGCGACATCGGCAAGGATCTCGGCAACCGCGTCTCGACGCTGACGGGCGGTTCGCTGACCTTCACCTTCAACGAGCCGGGCGCGCTGGTTCCCGCGCCCGAGGCGTGGGACGCCGTCTCGACGGGCGCGGTGGACGCGGCCTGGTATTCCACCGGCTTCGCGCAGGGCGTGATCAAGTCGGCGGCCATGTTCACCTCGGTGCCCTTCGGTCCCGAGGCGCCGGAGTACCTGGCCTGGTACTACAAGGGCGGCGGCAAGGAGATCTGGGACGAGATCGCGGCGAAGCACAACATCGTCAGCATCGTCTGCACGACCACGCCTCCCGAGGCGTCGGGCTGGTTCCGCGAGCCGATCGAGAGCCTCGAAGACCTGAAGGGCATGAAGATGCGCTTCTACGGTCTCGGCGCGCGCGTGATGGAGAAGCTCGGCGTCCAGACGCTGACGCTGCCGGTCGGCGACACGGTTCCCGCGCTTGAACTCGGCACCATCGACGCGGCCGAGGTGTCCATGCCCGCGCTCGACCAGATGCTGGGCATGCAGGACTACGCCAAGCACTACTACTTCCCCGGCTGGCACCAGCAGACCTCGCTCTACTCCCTCATCATCAACAAGGACGTTTGGGACGGCCTGAGCGAGACGGAGCAGGCGGCGATCAACCATGTGTGCCGCTCGGCGGTGATGGAATCCATCGCCTGGGGCGAGGCCATCCAGGGCAAGGCGCTCAGCGAGCTCAAGGAGAAGGGCGTCATCACCCACAAGTGGTCGCCTGAAATTCTCGAGGCGATGGAAGCCGCATGGCTCGAGGTGGTCGAGGAGATGAAGGCGGAGGACGAGGACTTCGCCCGCGTGTGGAAGTCCTACTCCGATTTCCGTGACGGCTACGCCGAGTGGCGCGATCTCGGCTACATGCGCTGACACGCGCCTGAGCCATGAGTTCGGGGGGCGTCGGTCCGTGCGGACCGGCGCCCCCACTCCTGACTGCAAGGAATCGCGACATGGAAAGACTGGCCCGTCTCGCCGCGGCATTGCCGCGAGGCGCCCATGCCATCGGAAGCTGGCTTCTCCTGTTTCTGGCCTTCGTCATCGGCTACGACGTTCTCGGCCGCAAGTTCTTCGACACCGGCTCGATCATGCTGCAGGACCTGCAATGGCACCTGCACGGCGCCGCGCTGATGCTCGGTCTGGGAGCCGCCTATCTCCGCGACGCGCATGTGCGGGTGGACCTGTTCAGAGAGAACTTCACCCGGCGCACCAAGCTCTGGCTGGAGATCTTCGGCATCGTCCTCTTCCTGATCCCCTACGCGTCGATCCTATTCTGGTTCTCCATCGACTACGTCGTGCGCGCCTATGTCACCGGGGAGGGATCGGTTGCCGGCGCGGGGCTCTCGCACCGCTGGATCATCAAGTCGTTCCTGACGATCGGTTTCGCGCTGGTGGTGTTCTCCGCCGTCGCGGTGCTGCTGCGTGCCATCGATTGCCTGCGCGACCGTGACGGAACCTCGATGCCCTTTGTCGAGGACTGACGTCCCGGCCCCTGCATTCCACATCAAAGATCGAAGGACGCGACCGAATGCTTGCGGAAATGCTGCCGGTGCTGATGTTCGTCTGCCTGGTACTCTTCATCTTCAGCGGCCTGCCGGTGGCGGCCGTTCTCGGCGGGGTCTCGCTCGTCTTCGCCGGCATCGGCCTGGCGCTCGGAGAAATCCGTTTCGCCCATCTGCCGCTGCTCGTGAACCGCATCTTCAGCGGGATCATATCGAATTCCGTGATGGTGGCCGTGCCCATGTTCGTGGTCATGGGCACGCTCATGGAAAAGAGCGGCATCGCGGAAGATCTCCTGGACGGCTTGCAGACACTGCTGCGCCGGGTTCCGGGGGGACTGGCCGTCGCCGTGACCATGATGGGCACGATCCTCGCCGCCTCGACGGGCATCATCGGCGCCTCGGTGGCGATGCTGACTCTGCTGGCGCTGCCCATGATGCTGCGCTCGGGCTACGCGCCCTCGCTGGCAACAGGCACGATCGCGGCCTCGGGAACGCTCGGCATTCTCATCCCGCCGTCGATCATGCTCGTGATCATGGGCGATCTGCTGACGGTCTCCGTCGGCAAGCTGTTCATGGCCGCGCTCTTCCCGGGCCTGATGCTCTCGGCCTTCTACCTGATCTATATCGTCAGCGCGAGCGCCCTGCGGCCGAACCTCGCGCCGCGCACGAGCGAGCCGCTGACACCTGAGGAGCGACGGGAGCTGATCGGCAAGCTCGCCGCCGGGCTGGTGCCGCCGGCGCTGCTCATCGGCCTCGTGCTGGGCTCCATCCTCGGCGGGTTCGCGACGCCGACGGAGGCGAGCGGCGTCGGTGCGCTCGGGGCGCTGGCGTTGGCATTGTTCCGTCGGCGGTTGGACCTGCCCGGCCTGCATGACGTTCTCAGCCGCTCGCTCAACACCGTGGCGATGATCTTCTTCATCTTCGTGGGAGCGACGGCCTTCAGCTACCTTTTCCGCCGCTTCGGCGGCGAGCATCTGGTGCTTTCGCTGGCCGATGCGTCGAGCATGGGGCCGTGGGGCGTGCTGGCGGCGCTTCTGCTGCTCATTTTCGTGCTGGGCTTCTTCTTCGACTGGATCGAGATCACGCTCATCATCCTGCCGATCTTCGCGCCGATCGTGTCGCATCTCGACTTCGGCGGCCATGTGGGGCAGGGCGATGCGGTCTACTGGTTCGCGATCCTGGTCGCGATCAACCTCCAGACCAGCTTCCTGACACCACCATTCGGATTTGCCCTGTTCTACCTGAAGGGGACGGCGCGCTCCCTCGTGTCGCTGCAGCAGATCTACCAGGGCATCATTCCCTTCGTGCTGTTGCAGCTTCTGGCGCTAGCCGTCGTGGTGATGTGGCCGGACGTGGCCATGTGGCTGCCGAACCAGATGTTCGACTGACGCTCGGCTGCAACCCGACGGGACCCGGCAGCGGGCGGCGCGATTCCCGACAGGATCGCGCCGCCCGTCGCGTTTTACGTCTCCGGGCGGGATGGCGAAGGCGAGTGGTCGCCCGGCACGCCTTGCATGTCGTTCGGGGATCGAGGCCAAGCAAAAAGCCCGGCCGCCTGGGCCGGGCTTTTTCTTCGCATTTGAACGCGCGGCGGGGCGCCGCATTGCGCCGTGTCTCAGATGTGCAAGGCGTGTCCAAGTGCCGCGAAGGCGGCTTCCTGCAGCGCCTCGCTCTGGGTCGGATGCGCGTGAATCGCGCCGGCGATGTCCTCGGTGACCGCGCCCATTTCGATGGCGAGCGAGAAGGACGCGGACAGCTCCGACACACCGTGGCCGACGGCCTGAAGGCCGAGCACGAGGTTGTCGCTCTTGCGGGTGACGATGCGCACGAAGCCGTCCTCGGCTTCCATGGTCATGGCACGGCCATTGGCCGAGAAGGGGAAGAGGCCGGTGGTGACCTCATGCCCTTCCGCCTTGGCGGCGTCGGGCGACAGGCCGCAGCTCACGATCTCCGGATCGGTGAAGCACACGGCGGGAATGGACCGCTTGTCCCAGCGCCGGGCGTGTCCCGCGAGGATCTCGGCGACCATCTCGCCCTGGGCCATCGCGCGATGCGCGAGCATGGGCTCCCCGGTCACGTCGCCGATGGCGAAAACGCCCTGCATCGATGTCCGGCACTGATCGTCGATACGGAGGAAGGGGCCGTCGGTGGCAAGCCCCAGGCTTGCGATGTTGCCGCTGTCCGACAGCGGCCGCCGGCCCACCGTGACGAGAACCTTGTCGGCCGCGATCTCGCGCTCGGCGCCGTCGGCCGTCTCTATCAGGAGACCGGCTTCGCCAAGCCCCCTTGCCTTGGTGTCGGTCATGACCTCGACGCCGAGCGACTTGAGCGACTTCATCACCGGACGGGTCAGGGCATTGTCGTACTGCGGGAGAACGCGGGAGGCGGCCTCGACCACGGTGACGGTGGAGCCGAGCTTGGCGAAGGCGGTGCCGATCTCCAGTCCGATGTAACCGCCACCGACGACGCAGAGTTTATCCGGAACCTCCGTCAGGGCGAGTGCCCCGGTCGAACTGATCACCTTGCCGCCGAAGGGCAGGAACGGCAGTTCGACCGGTGCCGAGCCGGTGGCGATGACAACATGCTCGGCACGGATCTGCACCGTGCTCCCGTCGGAAGTGACCTTGACGGTCTTGCCGTCCTGGAAGGTCGCCCGCCCGGCCATCAGCCTCGCTCCGGCCTTCTTGAGAAGGCCGGCAACGCCGGCGTTCAGCCGGCTGACGATGCCGTTCTTCCAGTCCAGCGTCTGGGCCAGGTCGATCGCGGGCGATGCCGAGCTGATGCCGAGCGGCGTGTTGCCGGCGGCAAAGCGTTTCACTTTGTGGAACTCGTCGGCGGCATGGATCAGCGCCTTGGAGGGAATGCAGCCCACGTTGAGGCAGGTGCCGCCGGGCTTTTGGTCGTCCACGACAATGGTGTCGATGCCGAGCTGGCCGGCGCGGATGCCGCAGATGTAGCCGCCCGGGCCGGCTCCGATGATCAGGAGCTTGCAGGTCAGGTCGCTCATCGGCTCACTCCTCGATGAACAGGAGGGCAGGGGTTTCCAGAAGCGATTTCAGCTTCTGCACGAAAACGGCCGCGTCCCAGCCGTCGATGACCCGGTGGTCGAAGGAACACGACAGGTTCATCATCTTGCGCGGACGGAACGCCTCGCCGTCCCACATGGGTCGCACGGCCATCTTGTTGACGCCGACAATCGCCACTTCCGGGTGATTGATGATCGGTGTCGTCGCGATTGCGCCGAGCGGGCCGAGCGAGGTGATGGTGATGGTGGAGCCGGACAGTTCGTCGCGTGCCGCCTTGCCATCGCGCGCGGCCGTTGCCAGACGGGCAATCTCGCCGGCCGTGTCCCACAGGGACAGGGCCTCCGTGTGGCGCACGACCGGAACGGCAAGGCCGGCGGGGGTTTGTGTCGCGATGCCGATGTGCACGCCTTCCGACTGGTGGATGACGCCTGCGTCATCGTCGAAGGTGGCGTTCATCTCCGGCTGGGCGCGGATCGCCTGAACCATGGCGCGGGCGAGGAACGGCAGCACCGTCAGCTTGCCCCGGCCGGACCCGTGCTCGGAGTTGAGCGCGGCCCGCAGATCCTCGAGGGCGGTCATGTCGACCTCCTCGACGATGGTGATATGCGGAATGCGGGCCTTGGAGAGCGCCATCTTTTCGGCGATCCGCCGGCGCATTCCGATGACCTTGATCTCGCGCGTGCCTGTCGCGGGAACACGGGCGCTCGAGGTGGCGACTGCCGGTCCGTGCTCCAGGTAGGCGTCGAGGTCCTCCTGAAGGATGCGCCCGGCCGGCCCGGACCCGCCGACGAGCCTTAGATCGACACCGGCCTCCAGCGCGCGGCGGCGAACCGAGGGGGAGGCGAGAGGTTTCTCGCCCCGGGCAAGCGGCTGTCGTGCAACCGGCTGGGCCCCGGCTTTCCTCGCGGGCGTGGCCTCGGCCGGCGCGGGCTTGTCCGCCTTGGGGGCGGGCTGCGCCTTTTCGTCGGTGTCTTCCGCGCTGCCGGTCTCTTCGGCCTTGTCGGCGTTGCCGTCGTCGGACTTCGTCTCCGCCTCCGGAGGCGGGGCGGATGACGCCGAAGCTGCCTGCGTGTCGTTGCCCTCGCCCTCGATCTCGATCTGCGCGAAACGGTCGCCGATGGCGACGGTGTCGCCGGGTTCCCCACACAGCCACACGACCTTGCCGTCAACGGAGGAGGGAACCTCCACGGCGGCCTTGTCGGTCATGACGACACCGAGGATGTCATCCTCGGAAACCGTGTCGCCGATGGAGACCGCCCACTCGGTCAGCTCCGCCTCGGCGATGCCTTCTCCGATGTCGGGTAGGGTGATGGTGAAAAGCCCCATGTCTCAGCCCTCCAGTACCGCGGCAAAGGCGCGCTTGATGCGATCGGGACCCGGGAAGTAGATCCATTCCTGGGCGTGCGGATAGGGCGTGTCCCAGCCGGTCACGCGCAGGATCGGGGCCTCGAGATGGTAGAAGCAGGCCTCCTGGACGAGTGCGCTCAGCTCCGCGCCGAAGCCGGAGGTTTTCGTCGCCTCGTGGATGATGACGCAACGCCCGGTTTTCTTGACCGATGCCTCGATGGTCTCGATGTCGAGCGGAAGTAGCGTGCGCAGGTCGATGATCTCCGCGTCGATGCCGGCTTCCTCGGCCGCCGCCTGGGCCACATAGACCATGGTGCCGTAGGCGAGCACGGTGAGGGCCTCGCCCTCGCGGCGGACCTTCGCCTTGCCGAGCGGCACGGTGTAGTGGTCCTCGCTGACGTCGCCGAGCTCATGGTTCTTCCAGGCAACGACCGGACGGTCGTGGTGGCCGTCGAAGGGGCCGTTGTAGAGCCGCTTCGGCTCGAGGAAGATCACCGGGTCCGGATCCTCGATGGCGGCGAGCAGCAGTCCCTTCGCATCGCGCGGGTTCGACGGCACGACCACCTTCAGCCCGGCCACATGCGTGAAAAGCGCCTCGGGGCTCTGGCTGTGGGTCTGGCCGCCGAAGATGCCGCCGCCCGACGGCATCCGGATCACCATCGGACAGGTGAACTGGCCGGCGGAGCGGTGACGCATGCGGGCTGCCTCGCTGACGATCTGGTCGTAGGCGGGGTACATGTAGTCGGCGAACTGGATCTCCACGACCGGCTTGAGCCCGTAGGCGCACATGCCGATGGCGGCGCCGACGATGCCGTTTTCCGAGATCGGCGCGTCGAAGCAGCGGTTGGAGCCGTACTTCTTCTGCAGGCCGGCCGTGCAGCGGAACACGCCGCCGAAGTAGCCGACATCCTCGCCGAACACGACGACCCGCTTGTCGCGTTCCATGGCGATGTCATGGGCGTTGCGGATCGCCTCGATCATGGTCATGCGTGCCATGTCAGAACCCCGCTTCCTGGCGCTGACGATGGAGATGCGGAGGCATCTCGGCGTAGACGTCGTCGAACATGGCCCGGGGCGACGGCTTGCGGCCCGAAATGAGCGTGCCGTTCGCCTCGGCCTCCTTCTGGCAGGCGCGAACCGTGTCGTTGATCTCAGCCATCGCCTGGGTGTGGCGCTCCTCGGACCATTCCCCGATGGTGACGAGGTGCTTCTTGAGCCGGTCCACCGGATCGCCCAGCGGCCAGGCGCTGAACTCGTCCTTTGAGCGGTAGGCGGAGGGGTCGTCCGAGGTGGAGTGCCCGCCCGCGCGGTAGGTGACGTGCTCGATCAGCGTCGGGCCGAGGCCGGAGCGTGCCCGTTCCGCCGCCCAGCTCGAGACCGCGTGAACGGCGAGATAGTCGTTGCCGTCGACGCGGATGGACGGAATGCCGAACCCGTGGCCGCGCGCGGCGAAGGTGACCGCGCCGCCGCGGGCCATGCCCTGGAAGGTCGAGATCGCCCACTGGTTGTTGACGATGTTGAGGATGACCGGCGCCTTGTAGCTGGAGGCGAAGACCATGGCCGCGTGGAAGTCGGCTTCCGAGGTGGAGCCGTCGCCGATCCAGCCGGCCGCGATCCTGGTGTCCCCGGAAATCGCCGAGGCCATCGCCCATCCCACGGCCTGGATGAACTGGGTGCCCAGGTTGCCGGAGATCGTGAAGAAGCCGTGCTCGCGCGAGGAGTACATGACCGGAAGCTGCCGGCCTTTCAGCGGATCGGCGGCGTTCGAGTAGATCTGGTTCATCATGTCGGTCATGGGATAGCCGCCCGCGATCAGCAGGCCCGCCTGGCGGTAGGTGGGGAAGTTCATGTCCCCGTCCTCGAGTGCCATGCGGAAGGCACAGGAAACCGCTTCCTCGCCCAGGTGCTGCATGTAGAAGCTGGTCTTTCCCTGCCGCTGCGCCTTGAGCATGCGCTCGTCGAACTGGCGCAGGGTCATCATGTGCTTCAGCCCGTCGCGCAGGGCATCGGCGTCGAGAAGCCCCGACCACGGACCGACGGCCTCACCGGCCTTGTTCAGGACGCGCACGACGGAAAACGCCATGTCGCGCATGTTTTCGGGCGCCTCGTCCACATCGGGCCGGCGCACGGCACCGGCGCGAGGGATCTCGAACTCTGAAAAGTCCGGCGTGTCGCCCGGCCGGCAACCCGGCTCGGGAACATGCAGGGAGAGCGGGCGTGGAGCAGTCATGGGACCTCCCTCTCGTGAAAAGCCGGGGGATCCGCCGGATGCCCCCTCACAGTCAAACGCACGGGCGGCGAAACGGTTCAGGACCTGTCGCGCTCGACCAGAAGCGAACGCGCGACGATCACGCGCATGATCTCGTTTGTGCCCTCGAGGATCTGGTGGACGCGGAGGTCGCGCACGATCTTCTCCACCCCGTAGTCCTCGAGATAACCATAGCCGCCGAAGAGCTGGAGCGCGTCATTGGCGACCCGCGAGGCGGTGTCGGTGACGAAGCGCTTCGCCATGGCGCAGAACTTGGTCGCGTCGCCGGCCCCCGTGTCGAGCTTCCAGGCGGCCTGGCGCAGGAAGACACGTGCGGCCTGAAGCTCCGTTTCCATGTCGGCAAGCCGGAACTGGAGGGCCTGGAAGCGGTCGAGGCTCTGGCCGAAGGCGGTGCGCTCGCCCGTGTAGCGAAGGGCGGCGTCGAGGGCGGCCTGGGCTCCGCCGAGCGCGCAGGCGGCAATGTTGAGACGGCCGCCGTCGAGCCCTTCCATGGCGTAGGAGAAGCCGCGTCCTTCCTCGCCCAGGAGATGGTCGGCGGGCACCTCGCAGGCATCGAATTGCACCTGCGCGGTGGGCTGGGCCTTCCAGCCCATCTTGCGTTCGAAGGCGCCGAAGCTCAGGCCCTCGGCGCCGTTGGGAACGAGGACGGTGGAAATGCCCTTCGGGCCGGCGTTGCCCGTGCGGCACATGACGACATAGACGTCCGAGTAGCCACCGCCGGAGATGAATGCCTTGTTGCCGGTGAGGGACCAGCCGGTGTCCGTGCGCGCCGCGCGGGTGCGAAGCGATGCCGCGTCGGAGCCGGCGCCGGGCTCGGTCAGGCAATAGGAGGCGACCGCCTCCAGGCTCGCAAGCTTCTCCATCCACTGGTCGCGCAGGGCCTCGCCGCCGTATTTGGCGATCATGTTGAGGCACATGTTGTGGATGGAAATGAAGGCCGCGACGGAGGGGCATGCCATGGAAAGCGCCTCGAAGACAAGCGTCGCGTCCAGGCGGGTAAGCCCCGTTCCGCCAAGCTCCTCGGGAACGTAGAGGGCACCGAAGCCGAGCTCGCCGGCGGCCCGCAGAACCTCGCGGGGGATGGTGCCTTCCTTCTCCCAGTCATAGGCGTGGGGCGCGATCGCATCCGCGCCGAAGGCACGGGCCGTATCGAAAATGAGGGCCTGTTCTTCCGACAGGGCAAATTCCATGAAGACGCCTCCTCAACGTATCACGGGCCACGGAACAGTCCGGGCCGGCTCCCCCCCGACCCGTGACGGCACCCGGCCGCCCGACTTCGGAGAGTGTGGCTGGAACGCATCGGAATATCTTTTCGAATTTGCTTCGAAACCGCCAATATGAGAAAGGCTGTCCCGGACCGGCCATACATCTCAGAGGAAAATTTCATGAGCCGACAACTCGACGAGATAGATCGCAAGATTCTCCGGGCGCTGGTGGAGGATGGCCGGCTGTCCAACACGGATCTTGCGCGAAAGGTGGGGCTGTCACCCAGCCCGTGCTGGCAGCGGGTGCGCCGAATGGAGGAGGAGGGGGTGATCGCCGGCTATACGGCGGTGCTCGACCACGAAGCGCTCGGCCTCGACGACACGGTGATGATCGAGGTCTCTCTCGACCGGCACAATGCCACGGCGCTGGAGAGCTTCGGCAAGGCGATGGCGGCGCTTCCGGACGTGCTGGAGGTCCACATGATGGCGGGTGAGTACGATTATTTCGTCAAGATCGCCGCGAATGGCACCAAGGGTGTGGAGCAGTTCCTGCGCGAGCACCTCTTTGGCGTCGAGGGGTTACGCAACTCGCGCTCCAGCTTCTCGTTGCGCTGCCTGAAACGGGTCACCTCCTGCGTTCCGGAAGAGGTGTAAACCCGGGGCGCCAGCGGATCAGGACCGGCGGCCGACGAGGGCCAGCACGAAGATGGCTCCCAGCGCCGTGGTGACGATGCCGACGGGCAGTTCCTGGGGGGCGAGCAGGGTGCGTGCGGCGATATCGCTTGCAAGAAGGAGTGCCGCGCCGATGAGCGCGGCGATGGCGATCAGCCCGCCGTGCAGCGGTCCGGTGAGCGCGCGCGCCATGTGCGGCACCATGAGGCCGACAAAGCCGATCACGCCGGTTAGGGACACGAAGGCGGCGGTCGCGAAGGCGCAGACGAGAAAGGTCATCTTGCGCAGCCGCCCCACGTCGATACCGAGCGTGCGGGCGGTGTCCTCCCCGGCCAGAACCGCATCGAGCCGCCGGTGGTTGAGGCCGGCGAAGGCCAGGACGGCGGCAAGGCCGGCCACCGCGACCGGAAGGATTTCCCAGCGGGCGAGCCCGAGGCCGCCAAGCGTCCAGAACAGAACCGAATGGGCGGCGCGCTGGTCGCCGGCGAAGACCAGGTAGTTGGTCAGCGCCATGAACAGGAAGGAGACCGCGAGACCGGCAAGCACGAGCTGGGCCGGTCCCTTGTCGCCGAGCCTTGCCGTGAGCGCCAGCACGACGATGGAGGCGGCCATGCCGCCGGTGAAGGCGGCGGCGGGAAGCGTCCAGATCCCGAGCAGGTCGCCGGTGACCGTGATGACGAACACGGCGCCGGCCGCGGCACCCGACGAGAGCCCGAACAGGAACGGGTCGGCCAGATCGTTTCTCGTGGTGGTCTGGAGCAGGCAGCCGACGATACCGAGCCCGGCGCCCGTCAGCAGCGCAAGCAGGGCGCGCGGCAGGCGCAGGTCGGTGACGATGCGCCCGAGCGGCGTCTCCGCCTGTGGCCCGCCCGCAAGCGCGCCAATCACCGTTTCCAGCGGCAGCGGCGTCGAGCCCACGACAATGGCTGCGATGACGAGAATCGCGACCGCCAGCACGCCGACGGTCGCGAGCAAGACAAGGCGCATGGCTCAGAAGGCGTCCGGATAGAGGGCGCGGGCGATCTTCTCGACGCCGTCGATGTTCGCGGGGCCGGGCGTCAGTTCCTCGTAGCGCAGGGGCAGGGTACGGTTTTCCTGAACCGCCTTGAGGTGCCCGAGAACGGGATGGGCCTGCAGGAAGGCGAACAGCTTGTCGGCGCCGCCGCTGTCCTGGTAGTCGAGCAGAATGATGAAATCGGGGTCGGCGGCGGCGACCGCCTCCCAAGAGGTGGTTCCCCAGCTCGTCTCCATGTCGGCGGTGACGTTTCGTCCGCCGGCGGCCTCGATCATCGCGGTCGGCATGGCGAAGCGGCCCGCCGTGAAGGGTTTGTCCTCGCCGGAATCATACAGGAACACCTTGACGGGCTCGCGTCCGGAGACAGCTTCCTGAACGGCCGCGACACGGGACTTCCAGCCCTCCACCAGAGCGTTGGCCTCGTCCTCGCGCGAGAAGATCTTTCCCAGCCGCTCGACGTCGCCGTAAAGCAGGTCGAGGGATGCGGCGGGGCGCTCCTTGTCGACGTGGATGCAGCTCTCGGTGAGGATCAGCGTCTTGATGCCCTGCCGGCCAAGCGTTTCCGGCGTCACGTCTCCGCCCGGCTTCATCCCGTAGTACCAGCCGCCGAAGAAGAGATCCGCGCCGGAGGCGACAAGGTTCTCCATCGAAGGGTACTTCGGCGCGATTTCCGGCAGGTCACCGCGCTTCTTCTCGAAATCGGGCGTGGTCTTGTACCAGCCGCTGATGCCGCTGACGCCGACCATGTGGTCCTGAAGGCCAAGGGCGAAGGCCATCTCCGAGATGTTGATGTCCTGGGTCACCATGCGCTCGGGCGTGGTCTCGAAGGTGAGCGGCTCGCCGCAATTGTCGACGGTGACGGGAGCGGCCTGTGCCGTCCCCGCGAGAAGAAGGGCGGCGAGAGCGGTCGGGATGCGGAGCATGACGGGTCTTTCGGTCAGAGGCGGAGGGACTTGTGGTTCAGCGCGAGGGGACGGGCCGGTTGATGGGCCGGCTGATGGGGATGTCGAGGGCGCAGAGCAGCCGGTCCTCGAAGGGGTGGGGCAGCCGGTGCATGTCGACCTCGAAGGTCTCGCGTACCCTCGCGCCGGACAGGACCTCTTGCGGGTGGCCGTAGGCGGCTAGGCGTCCGTCGTCGATGAGTGCAACGTGGCTGGCGAAATCCTCGATCAGCGTCAGGTCGTGCAGGACGGCGATGACGGTGATGCCCAGGCGGGCAACGAGGCTGAGCAGATCGCCCCGGGCACGCGGGTCGAGGTGGTTGGTCGGCTCGTCCAGCACCAGAAGCTTCGGTGTCTGGCAGACGGCCCGGGCGATCTTGGCACGTTGGCGCTCGCCGCCGGACAGGCTGCCGATGGTGCGAGGCGCAAGGGAGGAGAGGCCGGCGACGGCGAGCGCTTCGGCGACCGCCGTGCGATGGGCGCGGGCATCCAGCGCGCGCCGGTGCGGCAACCGCCCGAGGGCGACATATTCGGTGACGGACAGGCGTCCGTCGGGCTCCTCGCTTTGGCCGACATAGGCGACGGAGCGGGCCCGTTCCGCGATCGGAATATCGGTCAGGGGGCGCCCGCCGAGCCTGATCTCGCCGGAGCCGGCGGGCATCAGCCCGGCGATCATGCGCACCAGCGTGCTCTTGCCAGCGCCATTGGGCCCCGCGATCGCAAGGATCTCGCCGGCGTGGACGTGGAAGGACACATCCGCGACAAGGGCGTCGCCGCGTGCGGTGGCATAGCCCAGGCCGAGAAGTTCGAGGGTGACCTCCTGTCCGGTCTCGTGGCTCATTCCGCTGCCTCGCGAAGGGCGCCGGCCAGCGGCGGGAGGGGAAGGGGAGCGGGAAGACGTGCCAGTGTCTTGCGCTTCAGTGCCTCGGGGCGTTGAAGCGAGGAGCACCATCCGTCCTCGAGGCCGATGTGCTGGCCCGCGAAGGCGGCGATTGCCGCCACCTCCTCGTCCGTGACGATGTCGCCAAAGAGATATCCCGCCTTGCCGACGGCCTGGACCGCGACCGAGCAGGGGCGCCCGCAACCGGCCATGCAGCCGACGTCGGCAAGGGCGACGCGCTCATCGAGCTCAAGCGCGCACAGGGCCTCGGCCAGACGTCTCGAGACATCCTCGCCGACGCGTTCGCCGTAGTGCGTGGCGCCATCCTCGTCGACGTGCCGGGCGCGACAGGTCTTGCAGACGGTGACGATCGCGCTTGCGGTGCCGGAGCGTGCCGGGTCGTCATGCCCGATGATGGAGGAGGTCAGGTCGCTGGCCATCCTTATCCTGCCGGTCGAGGGAGCGGGGCAGGGGAAGACCGATGGCCGGGGGACGATGCAAGATGGAAAGCCTGCACTGTCCGGATATTGCCATGTCGCCTTCCCGGAACACCCCGTCCGGTAATTGGTGAAACCATGATGGCAGGTCTCCTGGCTCGCGGGTCGCTGCCTCCCCCGCCTTCCCGTCCTGTCCGGACAGTGGCACATGGGGTCGGCTTTCCGCTCACAGTTGCGGGGGCAGCCACGGTCTCGGTCCCTGTTGGGTACGCCTCACCGTGTTCCCTTTTCATGCCCTTGGAGATTCTCCGCAGGCAACCATCACCACGAAAAGTGGCAGATTGGCCGCCCCGCGGCAACCGCTTTCGCCTTGCCTGCCGTCCCGTTCAGTCGGTCCCGGCCTGCCAGGCGGGAAAGGGGTCCGGCAACCCGGTCCAGAGGTCGGGGCGGAAATCGTCGTCGTCGACCAGACAGGAATCCAGGTCGGCGCGAAGTGCTGCCTCGTCCATTGTGTCCAGGCCGATGAAGACGATCTCCTGGCGCCGGTCGCCCCACCGGGAATCGAAGATCGGGCGCATGGCCGACGCCCAGGCGGGGTCTTCCGGCCAGTAGGATTTGGGAACCGCCGACCACCACAGACCGCGTTTTTCCGTGCGCACCTGGGCGCCCGCCTGGCTGATTTCCCCGACGTGGCGCGGGCGGGTCGCAAGCCAGAAGAAGCCCTTGGTGCGCACGACGCCTGGCCAGGAGCGATCGATGAACGCCTTCAATCGCTGCGGCGCGAAGGGGCGCCGGGCGCGATAGACGAAGGAGCGAATGCCGTATTCCTCGGTCTCGGGCACGTGGTCCGCAAAACCGTTGAGCTCCTTGAACCAGAGCGGATGGGACTGGGCACGGTCGAAATCGAAGTGCTTCGCGCCAAGAAGCTCGGGAACCGGAATGTTGCCGAAATCCGTCTCCAGCACGCGCGCGTCGGTGTTGAGCGCGCGCACGATCTTGCGCACCGCCTGCAACTCGCGCGCGTCCGCGAGGCTCACCTTGTTGAGCACGATGGTGTCGGCGAACTCGATCTGCTCGACAAGCAGGTCGACGAGGCTGCGGTCGTCGCCTTCCGCCGCCTCCAGTCCGCGCTCGGCGAGAAAGGCGTTGGAGCCGTAGTTCGCGATCAGGTTCGCCGCATCGACGACCGTGATCATGGAGTTGATTTCCGCCACATCCTCGAGGCTGACATTGTTCTCGTCGCGAAAGGCGAAGGTCGCCGCGACCGGAAGCGGCTCGGAAATTCCGCTTGCCTCGATGAGCAGATGATCGAAGCGTTGCTCCCCGGCAATGCGGAAGACCTCCGTCAGCAGGTCCTCGCGCAGGGTGCAGCAGATGCAGCCGTTGGTCATCTCCACGAGCTGTTCGCGGGTGCGCGAGAGATCCGCGCCGCCATCGCGCACGAGACCGGCGTCGACGTTGACCTCGCTCATGTCGTTCACGATCACCGCGACGCGCAGTCCGTCACGGTTGGAGAGGATCCTGTTCAGGAGCGTCGTCTTTCCGGCGCCGAGAAAGCCGGACAGGACGGTCACGGGAAGCTTTTCGGGAAGGGAAGGCATGTTGGTGTCCTCAAGAGACGGAAGTGGGAGGGCGGTCCTGTGAGCGGACGGCAGGCCCCGTTGTCATCTCTATATTATGAGATAACATAACAAATCTGGCCGAAAGAAAGCCGCGCGGACTCCGCTGCGCGGTTTGGTGGCGGCACGGCGTCGGGGCGACCCTGGCCGGACGGGCGTGCCCGGCCAGGACCGGATGCCGGGTCAGCTCTCGCCGGCGAGGCAGTCCTTCAGCGAGGTGGCCAGATCGTTCATCAGCCCGAAGTACTGGTCGGGGCCGGCGGGCAGGGCGGCGCCGAGCGGATCGAGCGTGCCGGTGCGCGCGTTGGTGCCCTCCGTGACGACGGTGATCAGCTTGGGTTCGAACTGCGGTTCGGCGAAGACGCAGGTCGCCCCCAGCTCGCCGATCTTGGCCTTGATAGCGCTCACGCGCTCGGCTCCGGGGATGACCTCGGGGCTGACGGTGATCGATCCGGCCGCCGCGAGCCCGAAGCGCTTCTCGAAGTACTGGTAGGCATCGTGGAAGACGATGAAGCCCTTGTCCTTCACCGGCGCCAGCATGTCGCGGATTTCTGCGGTCTCGGTGTCGAGGCGCGTGTTCAGCGCTGCAAGGTTCGCCTCGTAGGCGGCCTTGTTGTCCGGGTCGTGCTCGACGAGTTCTTCTGTGATGACACGGGCCATCGCGCGGGCATTCTCCGGGTCGAGCCAGACATGCGGGTCCACCTCGCCGTGGCCGTGCTCATGGCCTGCGTGGGAATCGTGATCGTGCCCGTCGTGATCGTGGTCATGACCCTCGTGGGCGTGCTCCTCATGGTCATGCCCGTGATCGTGATCGCCGTGATCATGATCGTGCGTGGCGTGATCGTCATGATCCGCATGGCCGTGGTGGTCATGATCGTGTGCCTCGAAGGCGCCGCCCTCGCGCGGAGCGAGATGCGTGACACCCTGGGCTTCGCCGAGCGCGATCGCATGCGCCTTCGAGCCGATGGTCTCGATGGGCTTTTCCAGGAAGGGCTCGAGGTCCTCGCCGATCCAGAAGACGATGTCGGCCTGTTCCAGCATCCCGGCCTGCGAGGGCTTGAAGCTCGCGGTGTGGGGCGAGCTCGCGCCTTCCAGGATGAGCTGCGGGCTTCCCACGCCCTGCATGATCGTCGCGACCAGAGAGTGGACCGGCTTGATCGAGGCGACCACATTCGGTGTCTCGGACAGGGCCATCGTGCTTGTCGAGCACAGGAGCAGCGCGGACACGATTGAGCTGCGAAGAAGGGGCATGGCGCAAACTTTCCGTTTTCGGGTCTGGGTCTTTTCAGAGGGCGTCCGAGCCAGGGCCGGACGTCAATTTCGATGACGCGCAGTGCTTCCACGCGTCAACTTTCAGCCTTGATTTGTTATAATATCACGTTGTTGTGTTACTCTATAACGTGTGAGATAAGGGGAGGCAACAGGTTTTGTTTGTCGCCGGTGGACAGTCCCGCTATCCCGTTCGCAGCGCAGGGAACCGGCGAGCCGGGGCGGCTGGCGAGAGCACATGGATGACGAAATGAGCAAGGAGCGTGATCGTGGTGCCGCGCCTGCCGGTGCGGGCGGCAGCGAGCCGCTTGTGGCGCTCGAGCGGGCCGGGGTGTTCGCCGACGGGCGCTGGCTGGTGCGCGGGGTCGACCTGGCCGTGAGGCCGGGGGAAATCGTGACCCTGATCGGCCCCAACGGGTCGGGCAAGTCCACCACCGCGCGGATGGCGCTCGGGCTTTTGAAGCCGACCGAGGGGCGTTCCGAACGTCGCGCCGGCCTGAGGGTCGGTTACGTGCCCCAGAAGGTGACGGTCGACTGGACCCTGCCGCTGGACGTGATGCGCTTCATGCGCCTGACCGGGCCGGTGCCCCGCGACGAGGCGGAGGCGGCGCTTGCCGCGACAGGCGTCTCCCATCTCGCCCGCGCGGAGGTCCGGCTTCTGTCCGGCGGCGAGTTCCAGCGAGTGCTTTTGGCCCGCGCCATCGCGCGAAAGCCGCATCTGCTGGTGCTCGACGAGCCCGTGCAGGGCGTCGATTTCTCCGGCGAGAGCGCGCTTTACGACCTGATCGGACGCATCCGCGACGACCTTGGCTGCGGTATCCTGCTGATCTCCCACGACCTGCATGTGGTCATGGCGGCAACCGATCACGTCATCTGCCTCAACGGACACGTGTGCTGTTCCGGCGCGCCGACGGCGGTTGCCTCGAGCGAGGCGTACCGCCGGCTTTTCGGTGGTCGCGCGAGCCCGGCGCTGGCCGTCTATGAGCATCATCACGATCACACCCATCTGCCCGACGGGCGCGTGCGCCACGCCGATGGGTCGATCACGGAACACTGTCACCCGGAAGACGGCCATCACCACGGGCATGGCGATGAGCCCGGTCACACACATGACCACGGGATCGGGGAGGGCAGGCGCGATGCTGGATGATTTCTTCACCCGCGCGCTCGTCGCGGGGATCGGCGTGGCCCTCGTGGCGGGGCCGCTCGGCTGTTTCGTCGTGTGGCGGCGGCTGGCCTATTTCGGCGATACGCTTTCCCATGCCGCCCTGCTGGGTGTGGCGCTGGCCTTCCTGCTGCAGGTCAACGTCACGCTGGCCGTCTTCGTGACCGCGGTTCTGGTGTCGCTCGCCCTGCTGCTCCTGAGGCGCAAGGCAACGCTTTCGTCGGACGCATTGCTCGGGCTTCTGGCGCATTCCTCGCTCGCGCTCGGGCTCGTCGCACTCGGTTTCATGAGCTGGGTCCGCATCGATCTCATGGGCTTTTTGTTTGGCGACATCCTGGCCGTTTCGCGCCTCGACATCGCGCTGATCTACGGCGGCGGGGCCGTCGTGCTGACGATTCTCGCATTGATCTGGACGCCGCTTTTCGCCGCGACGGTCAACCGCGACGTGGCCGAGGCGGAAGGGCTTCAGCCGGAACGGGCGGATTTCATCTTCATGGTGCTGATGGCGACGGTGATCGCCATATCGATGAAGATCGTGGGCGTTCTGCTCATTACCGCCATGCTGATCATCCCCGCTGCAACCGCCCGGCGTCTGGCGGCGGGCCCGGAACAGATGGCCGTGCTTGCCGGTCTCGTTGGCGTGATCGCGGTGATCGGGGGGCTGGAAGCCTCGCTGAACTGGGATACACCGTCCGGGCCGTCGATCGTGGTGGCGGCGCTCGCACTGTTCATCCTGGCGATGACACCGGCCGCCGGTATGCTGATGCGGGTGCTGCGCGGGCGCGATCGCGCGCCGGCGCCGAATGACGAGAGGAGCGGACAATGACCCTGAATGACGCGAGCCGTGCGGATCTGACGCGCAATCAGGCGCTGGTGTTCGAGGCGCTCTCGCGGGCCCATGCGCCGCTTACCGCCTACACGATCCTGGACCAGCTTCGCTCCGAGGGCTTTCGCGCGCCGCCGCAGGTCTACAGGGCGCTGGAAAAGCTGGTCGAGATCGGCATGGTGCACCGGCTTGAAAGCATCAACGCTTTCGTCGCCTGCAGCCATCCCGGTTGCGGGACCCATTCGACCGTGGCCTTCACGATCTGTGACATCTGTGGTCAGGTGTCGGAACTGAACGACCATGCATTGTCCCACGCTCTCGACGGGATTGCGCTGGAGGCTGACTTTGCCCTGCGCAAGTCGACGGTGGAGCTGAGGGGGCGCTGCGGCCAGTGCCGCAGCGGGCAGCGCGTGAACGCACCGGCCTGATCACCGGGCAAAGGCCGCGTCTCAGCCGCGCGCTGCGGCGGTTGCCCCCTGCGTGGCGTTGTCGCCGGAGGTTTGCGGCAGGATGAAGGGCATTCCCGCGCGCGGAACGGCGCCGACGCGCAAGGGATGGTCGAAAGCCTCCGACACGATCGCGTCGGTCAGCACCGTTGCCGGGCGTCCCCGCGCCAGCAACTGTCCTTCCTTCATCACCAGAACCTGATCGGCGAAAAGGGCCGTCAGGTTGAGGTCGTGCAGCACGGCCACGACGCCGCCGCCCCGGCGGGCGTAGTCCGCCGCGACGTCCATGATCATGATCTGGTGGTGAATGTCGAGGCTCGACACCGGCTCGTCCAGAAACAGCCAGCGCGGGCCATGGTCGGACACGGGCTCCCAGACCTGGCACAGCACGCGGGCAAGATGCACGCGTTGCTGCTCGCCGCCGGACAGGCTGTGGTAGGGGCGCGGCGCGAAACCGGAGAGGTCCACCTTTTCAAGCGCCTCTGCGATGCGTGCGTGCGCCTGTCGTGCCGACATGGAGAGATTGCGGCGAATCCCGAGGCGCACGACCTCGGCGACCGTAAGCGGAAACGCCAGCGCGGTGTGCTGGGCCAGGACACCACGGTCGCGCGCCAGTTCCTCGGGCGCGATTCCGGAAAGCGACCGGCCGTTGAGTTCCACCTCGCCGGTGTGCGCGGCCTCGCCCGTGAGGGCACGAAGAAGCGAGCTCTTGCCGGATCCGTTGGGGCCGATCACCACGGTGAGCGCGCCGGCCTCGGCGGTCAGGCTGACCTGGTCGACGACGGTACGCTTGCCATAGGCAAGCGAGACGTCGCGAGCCTCCAGGACATGGCGTGGGGTAGGGGCGGCCGGCGTCATTGAGGCGAGCTTTGCGGTCATAGGCTTGTCAGGCCCTTTCGGCCGAGAAGGATCCACAGGAAGACGGGTGCGCCGGCGATGGCGGTGACGATGCCGATCGGCAGTTCGGCCGGTGCGACGACCGTGCGGCTTACCGTGTCGGCGAGGATCAGGAGGCTCGCGCCGAGAAGGGCCGAGGCGGGAAGAAGGTGCCGGTGGTCGGGTCCGATTGTCAGGCGCAGGAGATGAGGCACGACGATGCCGACGAACCCGATGCCGCCGCTGACCGCCACCGAAGCTCCAGTCGCGGCCGCCACGGCCACGATGCTGCCGACCTTCAGGCGCTGCACCCGCACGCCAAGGTGCGCCGCGCCGGCCTCGCCCAGGAGCAGGCCGTTGAGGCCCGACGCGAAGAAGGGCATCGACAACAAGACGATGGCGATGATCGGCGCGACGGCCGAGAGCTTTTCCCAGGTCGCGCCGGCAAGCGAGCCGAGGCCCCAGAAATTCAGGTCCCGCAACTGCTGGTCGTCGGCGACGAAGATCAGCAGGCCCGTGGCGGCACCGGCGAGGGCCGCGAGGGCGATGCCGGCGAGCAGCATCGTGGCGACCGAGGTGAAGCCGCCGCGCGTGCCGATCCGGTAGAGGGTGAAGGTGGTCAGAAGGGCGCCGATGAACGCGGCGAACGGCAGCGCGTAAAACCCGGCAAAGGCCGAGAAGGGAGCCAGGATCGTTCCGCCGAGCACGATCATCAATGCCGCGCCGAGGCCGGCGCCGGCCGAAACACCGACGATACCCGGATCCGCGAGCGGGTTTCTGAACAGGCCCTGCATGAGCGCGCCGGACACGGCGAGGGCGGCACCGACGCAGGCGCCCAGAAGCACGCGGGGCAGGCGTACCTGCCACAGGATGACGCTGTCGCGAAGTGCGCCGACGGCATCCTCGCGCCGGTCGCCGAAGAGCTCCCCGACAACCCGGAAGAGATCGAGGTCAAGCGGTCCCGTTGCAAGCGCGAGCGCGCAGACCAGCACAAGAAACAGGCCAAGGAGAAGGATCGCGAGCCGCGCGAGCGGCTCGCGATTTCCCTGGCGCGCCTCGGCCAGCACGCCCGTGCGTACCGGCATGTCGGGGGGCGAGGCGACGGTCATTGCTGCGCTCCGATCTCAGAGGCCGTCGGCGGCAAGGCGCGAGGACAGGTCGCGTACCGCCTCCGCCGTGCGCGGACCGAAGCCGAGCAGGAACAGACCGTCCATGCGCACGAGCCGGTGCTCGCGGCCGGCGGGCGTCTGGGAGAGCGCCGCGTTGGAGAACAGCTCCTCCGGGTCGACCACATGACCCGCGCCACGGTCGATCATCAGCACGACATCCGGTGCCGCCGCGATCACGGCCTCGTCGCTGAGCTGCTTGTAGCCAGTCATGCCGGTGATGGCGTTGGTCAGGCCCGCAAGCTCGAGAATGCCGGCCGCGGCCGTATCGGAACCGGCACCCATGATGCGTCCGCCCTGCATGGACAGGATGAAGAGCACGCGGGTGTCGCGGTCGATCGCCCGGGCTTCCGCGATGGCCTCGTCGAGGCTCTTCCCGGCCTTTTCGGCAAGGGGGGTGGCCTTTTCCGGAACGCCGAGCGCCTTGCCGACCGCCTCGATCTTGGCCACGACCGCGTCACGGGTGAAACCGTTGGGAATGGTCGCGACCGGAACTCCGGCGCGGGCGAGAACGTCCAGCGCCTGAGGAGGTCCGCTGCCCTCGATGGTGAGAATGCCGTCGGGCTTCACCGACAGAACGCCTTCCGGGGCAAGGGCACGCATGTAGCCGACGTCCGGCAGGTCCGTCGCCGCCTCCGGGAAGGAGCTGGTGGTGTCGCGGGCGACGAGCCGGTCCTGCTCGCCGAGATCGTAGACGATCTCGGTTACGTCGCCACCGATGGAGACGATCCGCTGTGCGCCGGAAAGATCGCCATCGGCGACCGCCGGATGAGCGGCGGCGAGAAAGGTGAGGGCGGCACCGGCGAGGGGCGCCAGGGCGCGGGTTGAGGAAAAGAACCGCATTCGAAATTCCTTCATGCTCCGGCCCCGCGACGCGCGCTGGCGAAACAGGTCGCGGCAGGGCCGGAAAAGACGACGTTCGTGGCGTGGTCGACCGGGTCAGGCCGGTTCGAGAACGGTTTCGTTCTCGGTCGCGCGGGGCAGCTCCTCGACGAGGGTGCGCCAATCGGGCAACTCGTCGAGGCCTTCCTTGCGCTCTCCGAAGAACTGGATGACCAGCGTGCCATCGGCGTCATAGGCCTCGATGGAGGTCACATGGCCGGCGTCGCAGGGCTTGCGAACCGCCCAGACCTCGACGATGTGGTCGGTGCGAAGGTGCAGGTGAAAGCCCGGATCCATGATGTTGATCCAGGGGCCCATGGCCGCGATCCTGGAGACCGGCCCGGTGTGGATCTGGATGCAGCCGCGGCTGCCGACGAAGCACATGATCGGCACGGCCGTTTCCGCCGCCTTGTGCAGCATGGTCACGACGGCATCGGACTGCAGCTTCCAGGCGCGCTCCTCGCCGGTCATGGCCAGGGCATCGAGACGATGGAGCTCGAGTTCGCGCAGCATGCCGTGGAACTGATGCGTATCGGTCATGGCCTGCCAGCGCTCGCGCAGCTCCGGGGCCTTGGAGGGATCGGCCGGCGTCCGCTCGGTCTTTTCCGCCGGAACCGCGGCGGGCGACAGGACCGGCGCCTGGTCACCGGCGACCAGGCTTTCGACCAGCGCATCCCACGCCGCCATGTCCGTGGCCTCGCGGGTATGGATCTTGTGCACGGCGTCGCCGTGCTTGTCGAAGAACTGAAGGCTCTTCTTCACCGAGCCGTCTTCAGCCGTCTTCTCGACCGCAAAGCCATGCTTCCAGACAGCGGGGAACATGCGGGTGTCGATCTGCGCGCCAAGCATCATCGCGGCGCCCTTGCCGGGGATGAAGCGGTCGTAGACGCCCGGCTTCTCGTGCACGGCGCTTTCGTTGCGGGTGAGCGCCAGCACTTCACCCACGTCGGCCAGGCCCTTGAAGATCTCGTCGAAGCGAACCTCGATTCGACGCGCGCCCAATCCGCATTCGGCCGCCACGAGGTCGGCCTCGCTCACCTCAAGGGTGTTGGCAAGATCGCGCTCGCGCATCTTCGGGTTTTCGCGGCGCATCCGCCTGATCTTCTCGAAGTCGGTCGTCGGTGTGGTCATCAGGTCACCTCATTCGGCGCGAGGCCGCGAAACCGGCCCGGTCGCCGAAGCGGAGCACGGGTACCAGCGCGGATGGCGCGAAACTCAAATGGTTCCGATCCTTCGCTGGCGTTCGCCGGGTGCCGTCGTTTCAGGCTTGGCGGGCGAGTGTCGCTGGCTAGCGGGCCGGAGGCTGTGGACGAGATCGAACTAACGATCTGTTACTTGACTGAATAACTCATGTTTTGTATCGGGTTCAATACCTGAGTTGAGGTCTCAACTTTTTTCAACAATCCGAAAGCAAGCAAGCGCACGCCAGCTAGCGAACGACAGAATGTGCGGAGATACAGGGGAATGGGTGTCGTGAGCTCAAGTGGAAGCAGCGTCCTGGCGGGGCGTCTTGCTCTGCTGTCCGGTGGAATTGCGCTAGGTGTTTTCATGGCGGCGGGTGCCGCTTACGCCCAGCAGGCAGACCGGACGGAAGTGGCGGGCGAAGACCGGAATGACGCGGATCAGGCATCCGGGAATTCAACGCTTCTCGACCGTGTCGTGATCGGCGCGGGCCTCGAGAAGGTCGCAATCGACACGCCGCAGGCGGTGACCGTTCTCGACCAGGAGGCGATCGATGCCGAGCAGCCGATGACGATCGGCGAGATTTTCCGGCAGGTTCCGGGTGTTACCGTGGTCGGCTCCGACCGCGTGGCGGGCCAGTCCTTCAACATTCGCGGCATCGGCGACCTCACCTCGGCCGACGAATCGAAGATCATCGTGAGTGTCGACGGCGCGGTGAAGTTCTACGAGCAGTACCGCGTCGGCTCCTTCTTCTCCGATCCCGAGCTCTACAAGCGTGTCGAGGTCCTGCGCGGGCCGGCGTCCTCCACGCTCTATGGCGCCGGCGCGATCGGCGGTGTGGTGAATTTCACCACCAAGGATGCCTCGGACCTGCTGGCGGACGGCCAGACGGGCGCCGTGCGCCTGAAGACCATGTATGATTCCAACAAGGCCGGCGTGCTTGCGTCCCTGACCGCCGCCTATGCCTTTTCCGAGCAGACCGAAGTCCTCCTGAACGGCAACTTCCGCCGCTCGAACGACTATGACGCCGGCGGCGGCATCAAGGTCTCCGGCTCCGCGTTCAAGTCCTTCTCCGGCCTTGCCAAGGTCACGCACCGCTTCGGCGTCAACAACGAGCAGGTGCTGCGGCTCTCCTACGAGCGCTGGCAGAGCAACGACAACGACACCGACTATTCGCAGACGGGCACCTTCCCGGTCTTCGGCACGATCGACCGCGACATCACCGACCAGACGGCTGTTCTCTCCTACGAGAACCCGGCGAGCGACAATCCCTGGCTCGACCTCAAGATCAATCTCTCGGTCTCCGACACCCAGGTCTGGCAGGGCAACGCGTCCGCGCCGATCCCGAGCCCGCTGTTCGCCGACAGCGACTACGGCTACCGGACCTATGCCGCGCGCGTCGAGAACACCTTCGAGTGGACGGGCGAGAGCTACACAAATCACCTGACCGTCGGTGCCCAGGGCTCCTATCAGGAGCGCACGGCGACCACGACCATGGGGCCGGCTTCCTTCCATCCGGAAGGAACGGACACCAAGTTCGGTGTCTTCTTCCAGAACGAATTCACCTGGAACGACCGCCTGACGATCATTCCTGGCGCGCGCGTCGACTTCATCACGCTTGATCCCGCGAACGGGATCGTCGGAGCCAGCACCCGGAACGAGACCGCGTTCTCCCCCAAGCTTGCAGCCATGTACAAGCTGAACGAGACCTTCTCGCTGTTCGGGTCTGTGGCTCACACCGAGCGCGTTCCAACGCTTGACGAACTGTTCTCCTCCAACGCCCCCAATGGCGACTACCCTGGCGGGCGCACGATGAGCCTGGGCCTCCAGAAGGAGACGTCCAACGCAGTCGAGGCCGGTTTCGCGATTTCCGGATACGATCTGGTGCGCGACGGCGACAGCCTGCAGCTCAAGACCACGGCGTTCTTCAACGACCTGCGCGACATGATCGTGCCGAACCCGAACACCGGGCTGCCGACGCCGGTCACCTACTACCAGAACGTCACGCACGCGCAGATCTACGGTGTCGAGGTCGAGGCCGCCTATGACGCGGACTATGCCTTCGCCAGCCTGGCGTACAGCCACGTTCACGGCGAGGACAAGTCGACGGGCGCGACGCTGAACACGATCCCGGCCGACACCCTGGCCATGACGCTCGGCGCCAAGATCCCGCAGTACGATCTTGCCGTCGGCTGGCGCGGCCTGTTCGCCGGGTCGATTTCCACCGGTGCGACGACCGGCCCCTTCGCGGGCTACGCGGTGCATGACCTCTTCGCCGACTGGAAGCCGGACGAGGGCACGCTCGCGGGCCTGGAATTCCGGGCCTCCGTCGAGAACCTCTTCGACAAGCGGTACCAAAACAATCTGGCCGGCGACGACGGCAAGGGGCGGACGTTCAAGCTGACCCTCGCCAAGACGATCGGTTGGTGAACCTCAGGGAGCCTGCAATGGGACGACGCATTGAACTGGCGGCGGCGGTGGTGTTGACCCTCGTCGCGGCCTGGTCGGGAACGGCAAGGGCGCAGGAGGCGGCGGAGCCCGCCTCCGGTACCAGGGCGAACGGGCTGGCGATCGAGCTCAACACGCTCGCGGCGACCTCCTCGGGCGGTTGCCGTCTGACATTCGTCGTCTCCAACCGCACCGGCGCCGAGGTGCCGCAGCCGCGTTACGAGTTCGTCCTGTTCAACAAGGACGGGCTCGTCGACCGGCTGACCACCTTCGACTTCGGCGCCCTTGCCGAAGGCAAGACCTCGGTACGCCAGTTCGACCTCGCAGGCGTTTCCTGCGACGGTCTCGGCCGCATCCTGGTCAATGGTCCGGCCCAGTGCGGAGACGGATCGGCTCCCCATTGTTCGGCCCGGCTCGAGCTTGCCAGCCGCGCCGACATTTCCCTCGTGCAGTAGGAGCGCGACATGCCGTTTTCCGACCTCGTGGCCCAGGTCACCGACTTTCTCGTGCTCGGTGGCCCGGTCGTCAGCCTGATCGGCGCCCTGTCCGTCGTGGCGCTGGCCATCATCCTCATCAAGCTGGTGCAGTTCCTCATCGAGGGCGTGGGGCGCAGGGGGGCGGCCGAGCGTTCCGTGGGGCTTTGGGTGCATGGCCGCCACATCGAGGCGCGTCAGCTTCTCGCGGGCGCGCGCGGACCGACCGGCCAGGCGGTCTCCGCGACCATGTCGGCGGCTGGCGAGCATGGTGCCGACAAGGCGTGGATCGAGGACGAGGTGGCGCGTATCGCCACCATCCGCCTGCACCGTCTCGGACGCGGCATCCGCGCACTCGACACCATCGGGCAGCTTGCGCCGCTGCTTGGCCTGTTCGGTACGGTGCTGGGCATGATCGAGGCGTTCCAGAAGCTTCAGGGGGCCGGAAATGCGGTCGATCCTTCGTTGCTCGCGGGCGGTATCTGGGTCGCGCTTCTCACCACGGCGGCCGGCCTTGCGCTTGCCATGCCCGTTTCGCTTGTCGTGACCTTCTTCGAGGGTCTGATCGAGAACGAGCGGGTGGCGATCGAGACGCTGTCCTCGGCCGTGATCCTCGAGGCGACGCGCAATCCGGCCGAGGTCGAGGCGGACATGGCGTCCATCGCCGGGCGTGAGGACATGGCCGATCAGGTGCAGCCGGTAAAGCGGGTCGCCCATGCGTATTGACATGCCGCGTCCGGCGCGCCGAAGGGTGTCGCTGACGTCGCTGATCGACGTGATCTTCCTGCTTCTGCTCTTCTTCATGCTCTCGTCGACCTTCACGCGCTTCAACAGCGTGGAGCTCTCGGCTCCGGGAAGCGGTGGCGGGTCGGCGGCAAGGCCGGATGTGTTCGCCACCGTCGATGCCGAAGGGCTTTCGATCAACGGGGAGCGCATTCCCGATCCGGACGTGGGGAGGGTGATGGTCGAAGCACTGCTGCAGAGTGGCGCGACGTCCGCGCTTCTGGTGCCGCGTGAGGGCGCGACGGCGCAGAACCTCGTCTCTGCGCTGGAGATGATGCGGGCAGGCGGACGGCTCAAGGTCGTTCTGGCGAGATAAGATTATGATCAGACTTCCAAATCCGGTCGAGAAGCGTAAGGCGGAAAGCACGATTTCGCTGATCAACGTCGTGTTCCTGATGTTGATCTTCTTCCTGATCGCCGGGCAGCTTTCGCCGCCGGTCGACCCGGAAGTGGAACTCGTGCGCACCGAGCAAGCGCCGCCGCTGCCTCCGCCCGATGCTCTTTTCGTGAGCGCCGAGGGAGAGTTGCGCTATCGCGGCAACGCGATCACGCCCGAGGCCTACATGGTGCTGAGGCGCCAGGAGGCCGAGCGCGAGGCTGACAATACGCCCGCCGCGCTGGCCGATCCGGTTCCGGCAACGGTCGCGCCCGAAGAGGGCGGTGAGACGGTCTCCGGCCCCGCGCCGCGTGACGGTCCGCCTGTCATGCTGGCCGCCGACCGCAATCTCGCCGCCGACCGGCTGCTGGAGGTTGTCGACGGGCTCTACAGGCTCGGGGCGGCAAAGGTGTCGCTTGTCACCACGGGGCAGGACGAGAACGTGGAGCCGGGGGCGGAGACCACGGAGAATGCGGCCACCGAAGACGATGCGGACGGCGTGGCCGTTCCGTCGGGCGCCGCTGCTCCGGCAACAGCGGGAGCCGAGCAATGAAGCTTCGCACCTGGCATCTGGCGGTGGCGCTCAGTGCGTCCCTTGCCCTGCACGCGGGCGCCGCCGGCGTGTATCTTTCGGGCAGCGAACCGGCCCTGATGACCGGCGGCAGCCCGGCCATGTCGGCTGAGATCGGCGAGGTTTTCGCCGACGTCATCCAGGCCGGCACCTCACAAGAGGGGGAAGAGGTCACCGAGACCGAAGTTCAGCAGGTGATCGAGCCCGTCGACGCGCCCGAAGCGGATGAGGCGGTTGAGGAATCGACCGCGCTCGAGGAGTCCGTTTCGCCCGAGGCCACGGATCCGACCGAGGTTCCCGTTCTTGAAACGGCGACCGAAGTCTCCACCGCCGAAGCCACCGAAACACCGGTGGAAGCCCCGGAAACCGTGCAGGCACCCGCCGCCACGGATGCCGAGCCGGTCGAAACGGTTGCGGCCAAGGGGCCGGAGCTGTCGTCCTCGGCTCCTGCCGAGGTCGCCTATGCCGTGGCGGCACCCGTCGAAACGGCGCGCGCCGAGGACACAAGCGAGGCAAAGAAGCCCGAGACCGCAGTCGCGAAGCCCGTGACGAGCGAGGATGTCGTTGAAGCGGATACCCCGCAGGCCGTGCCGATGCCGCGCGGCCGGCCCAAGGATCTCAAGATTGCCGAGGTGAAGCGCGAGGCTCCGGCCCGCAAGGCCAAGACGGTCAACCGGCAGAAGAAAGCCCCGGCACGGGCCCGCAAGAGCGGTGGCTCGCAGGGGGCCGGCGGTCGCGCCAAGGCGACCGCGCAGGCCGGTGGCGCGAAGCGCAGGACGGCTCGCGTCGAAGCCGGAAACGCAAGTGTTTCCAATTATCAGGGGCAGGTCCTGCGCCGGTTGCAGAGGGCCAGGCGGAGCGTTCGGGATCTGCGTCACGCCAATCGGGATGCGCATGTGAGGTTCGTCGTCACATCATCCGGTGGCGTCAGCTCGATAAAGCTTGTCCGCAGCTCCGGAAACGGACGCTTCGATTCCGCCGCCTTGTCGCTTGTGCGTCGTGCCGCGCCGTTCCCGCCGATCCCGCCCGCACTCGGGCGCCGCTCCATGCCCTTCACCGTGCCGATCGGGGTCAAGTGATATCCGGCTGGCGGTTGCACGCGGGGCGTGGGACGCCGCGCTGAATCAGCCCGCATCATCGTCGTTATGGCGCCTTGCGTGGCCAAGAGCCTCGCGGGCACGGCGAATGGCATTGGCCACGGCGCTTCGATCGCCGGAGTTTGGGATCGCGGCGCGGGCGTCCTCGGCGATCAGCGTCAGGTGTCTCGTCAGGATCGGCACGTGCTCGGGCCTGGTGACGAGCGCCATGCGGCCGATGGCCTCGACAAGGCGCAGGCTGACCATGACGTTGCCACGCGTGGCCCGGCGCAGCGGATGAAGGGCGGTGCCGACCATGTCCTTGACCTCGAGCAATTCGATCCAGACACGCGGGTTTCCGTCGCCGTCGCACACAAGCGACGAGGGCACGCCGCGTTGCAGGATCAGGGCAAGTGATGCCGAGAGCTGGTCGAGCGCGCTGATCGCCGTATAGGAATCGTTGATTCCGGGCGAGAGCGCTCGAAGCGCGATTTCCACATTGAGATGAATGTTGAACTGGAGATCGCCGTCCGGCGCGCGCGCGTCCGCGATGAACACCGCGGCGCGGATCGCCTTCTCGTCCGGCTCCCCCCAGACATAGGCAAGCGGCTGGCCCGCGATGAAGAAGTGCCCCGGGCTCGCGACCATGCGGATGAAGCCGTCACACTCCTTCGCGGTCTTGAGAAGCGGGTCCTGCTGGACGGCCGTCACATAGCCCGAACGGGTGGACCTGACCGGCGTGCCCGGTTCGTCCGGCAGGCTCTTCCGGTCGTCGGGAGCCTCGCGGGGCTCATCCGCGAGGAGGCGCGCAACGGCGGAGCGAAGGCTGCGCTGGGTGCGGGCGATCTCGTTGTCCACCATGACCCTGCTTGCCGTGTCGTGGACGAAATAGACGAGCCAGAAGAAGCTCACCGTCGCAAGCGCAATGGCGACGGCGACCGCGAGCCTGGGCACGTCGCCGTCGGCAAGCAGGTAGAGAACGATCAGCGAATGCAGGAACGTAGCACCCAGCAGGCCGATGGTGGTCTGGTTGACCCGGTTGTCGGTGAAGGTCTCGAGCAGGCGCGGCCCGATGTTTCCCGCCGCAAGCGTGAACACCACCAGTGTCAGGGAATAGACCAGGCTGAGCACGGTCATCATCGCGCCGGCGATGGTGCCGAGCACGGAGCGCGCGCCCACGGCGCTTATCTTGAGATAGGGAAGCTCGCGGAACAGGTCGCTGGCAAGCTGGGTGCGGTCGAAGGCCACCGTCGCGGCCGCCAGCAGGACGCCGCATCCGGCGAGAAGGCCGGGGAGGAAAAAGAAACCGCGCACCAGACGACGCAGCCGGACGGCAAGAGTTGATGGATCCACGCGTTTTCTCCGCTACCGTGTGGGAACGTTCCAGGCCGTGAGGAGTTCCCCTCAAAAGGGCGCCGTCGACATCCCGCAGGATAGGCGCCCTTTGCGCCGAGTCCATCTCACGCTTTCCGGGCGGCAGCGCCGGCCGGGGCCATCCCTTTCACCAAGGAGCACCCCATGCCTGGCCATCGCCCCGTCGCCGCAAACCGTTCAAGGGCGGGTCTTGTCCGCCTGGGTCTTGTCGTGGCCATGATCGCCGTGCCGCAGGCACTCAATGCCCAGGTGCCGCGCGACAAACCGGGGGAGGGCGCGGTGGCTCCGGAGCAGGGGCAGGCCGACGTTTCCGGGGCCGGACGGAAGGACCTGCCTCGCCAGAAGCCGGAAACACCGCAAAGGAGTGAGCCGGCTCCGGAGGTGTCGGGTTCGGACGCCCTGTCGGCGTGCCTCGCGGCGCTATCCGATCTCGGCGCGCGCGTGCGCCCGCTGGAGGCGCGAGAGGCGCCCGGCGACTGCGGGATGACCGAGCCGGTCGCGCTTTCGGCCGTCGGGGGGATGCGCATCTCGCCCGAGGCCGAGCTTTCCTGCCGGACCGCGCTCGCCTTCGCGACCTTCACCGCGACCAAGCTCTTTCCGATGGCCGAGGAAACCCTGTCCAGTCCCGTCGCGGCGGTTCGTGTCGCGGGGGCCTACGAGTGTCGCGGGCGCAACCGGCAGTCCGGTGCACAGCTCAGCGAACATGCCTTCGGGCGTGCGATCGACGTGCGTGGGCTGGTGCTGGAAAACGGCGCGCGGTGGGACGTGCGTCCCCTGGAAGCCGGGGACGACGATGCCGGTGCAAGGTTCCAGCGTGCCTTGCGTGCGGCGGCATGCGGTCCCTTCACCACGGTTCTGGGTCCTGGCGCGGACGCCTATCACGACGACCATCTGCATTTCGACACCAAGCCCCGGCGTTCGCCCTACTGCCGCTAGGACCGCGCCTTTTGTCGCAGGGGCGGTGCGTCGCATGGCACAACAGGGCGGGGCGCACGAATTTGCGCGGGTGAGCCGGTCCTCAGGAGGGCGCTTCCGCGCAAGGTGTGCGGGCGTTCGGACCGGCATCTGACAAAACGGACGGATACCCCCATGACGAACAGGCCCACCCGCCTTCTCGAATACATTCCCGTGCTCGGCTGGATGCTGCGCAGCGCCAGGCTCGGCGGAACCTTCGAGCGCTATGCCTTCGCCTTCAACATCGCGGCACTCTGGTTTATCGCGCTGGCGTGGTTCGGATATCCCCTGCTCATCGTGACGATGCTGTCCCTGACGGGGATCTACCTCTTCGGTCTTGTCTATGTGACCTCGCGCGGCCTCTGGTCCGGTCAGTCCTGACCGGGCCCGCTCCCGCCTCAGAACGTCGGCGGTGTACAGGCGCTGACGACGACGCAGGGCTCGCGGCCGACCGCCCGGAAACGGTGCGGCCGCGTGCTGTCGAAGAGATAGGCATCTCCCGGTCCCAGTATCTTCCGGCTTTCGCCGACCGTGACCTCCAGCCGGCCGCTGACGATGACACCGCCTTCCTCGCCCGTATGGGTGAGCATGACGCGGCCCGTGTCGGCGCCCGGCTGGTAGGTTTCGTGCAGGATCTGCAGCGACCGCGAGAAGAGGGAGCCGCCGACCTGCCGATAGGAAATGCCGCCGCGACCGATCTCGGTCAGGTCCTCCGCCGCGAAGAACACCTGCTCCTCCGGCTCCGGTTCGAAGGCGAAAAACTCGGACAGGCCGATGGGAACGCCGTCGAGCACTCGCTTCAGGGCGCTGACGGAGGGGTTCATGCGCCCCGATTCGATCAGAGATATCGTGCCGTTGGTGACACCGGCCCTGCGCGCAAGCGCACGCTGGGACAGGCCGCGCGAGACCCGCACCGCCTTCAGGCGGGGGCCAAGGGTCCTGACGAACTCGTCCTCATCGCCTTGCATGTTTACGATCCTGAACGTTTGGAGCTCGCGATATGTTAGATCAATAAGTTATGACATGGAAGAAACAGACTGTTTCCCCGATCCGGAACCGTGTTCTCTCGTGAGAGGGGACACTTCCGAGAAGGAACAGCCAAATGGACCAGACATTGCCCGGAGCCGGACAGGCCGGCCACAATCGCCCGCTTGACGCCTACTGGATGCCGTTCACCTCGAACCGGCGCTTCAAGGCGGCTCCCAAGCTGCTCGCCGAGGCCAAGGGCATGTATTACCGCTCGGATGACGGACGCGAGGTGCTCGACGGCACCGCAGGCCTTTGGTGCTGCAACGCGGGTCACGGGCGCGAGGAAATCGCGGAAGCGGTGTACCGGCAGCTCCAGAAGCTGGACTATGCGCCGTCGTTCCAGCTCGGCCATCCCATCGCCTTCGAGTTCGCCGAGCGGCTGACCGATCTCGCGCCGGAGGGCTACAACCACGTCTTCTTCACCGGTTCGGGGTCCGAGTCCGCCGATACCGCAATGAAGATCGCGCTCGCTTACCACCGGGCTCGCGGGGAGGGGACCCGCACCCGGTTCATCGGCCGTGAGCGCGGGTACCATGGCGTCGGGTTCGGCGGCATGTCCGTCGGCGGCATCATGGGCAATCGCCGCCAGTTCGGCGCGATGCTGCCCGGCGTCGATCACATGCGCCACACACATGACCTGGAGCGCAACGCGTGGAGCGTCGGCGAGCCGGAACACGGTGCGGAACTGGCCGATGATCTGGAGCGGCTGGTCGGCCTTCATGGCGCCGACACCATCGCGGCGGTGATCGTGGAGCCCGTCGCGGGGTCCACGGGCGTTCTGGTGCCGCCGAAGGGCTACCTCAAGCGCCTGCGGGAGATCTGCGACCGGCACGGCATCCTCATGATCTACGATGAGGTCATCACGGGATTCGGCCGTCTTGGAACGCCGTTCGCGGTCGACCGGTTCGGCGTCGAGCCGGACATCTTCACGACCGCCAAGGCGCTGACCAACGGTGTGCTGCCGATGGGCGCGGTCTTCACCAAGGACCACGTGCACGACGCGCTCATGCAGGGCGACGAGGCCGCGATCGAACTCTTCCACGGCTACACCTATTCGGGCCATCCGGTCGCGTGCGCGGCCGGCCTTGCCACGCTGGACATCTACGCCAACGAGGGGCTCCTGACCCGCGCGGCGGAGCTCGAGACCCTGTGGAGCGACACGATGCACGCGCTTCGCGGAGAGCCGCATGTGATCGATGTGCGCACCATCGGCCTGGTCGCGGGCATCGAACTGGCGCCGCGGGCCGGTCAGGTCGGCGCGCGTGGCTACGAGGTCTTCACGCGCTGTTTCGAGGAAGGCGTCCTGATCCGAGTGACCGGCGACATCATCGCGCTGTCGCCGCCGCTGATCGTGGAGCCGGGCGAAGTCGCACGCATGGCGGAATGTGTCCGTGATGCCCTGAAGGTCTGCGAATGATCGTCTGATCGCCGCACCGCAGCGATTGCCGCGCCCGGAGGCTCAGCCTCCGGGCGCTTTTGACTCTGACAACAAATCGCAATGACGGGGCTTTAGACTCTCGCGTCGAATCAACGGGTTGCTGACGAAGCACATGCAGCCCGTCACGGGTACGAAAGGATGATGCGGTGAACGATGGTGCAACGGGCGAGGGACTGGTGGCCGGCATTGACGAGGCGACCGGGGCGGCGCTGATCGAGATCGTTCGGGCTGCGGCAGCGCGGGAGATCCTTCCCCGCTTCCGGAACCTGGCGGACGAGGAGATCGACACCAAGGCCGGGCCGGATGATCTCGTGACCATCGCCGATCACGCGGCGGAAGCGGCAATCACCATCGCCGCGCGCGATCTTCTTCCCGACGCGCTCGTGATCGGCGAGGAGGCGGTCTCCGAGACGCCCGATCTTCTTGCTCTGATGGAAGATGCGAAGACCTGTGTGGTCATCGACCCCGTCGACGGAACCAGCAATTTCGCGTCGGGTATCGCGGCCTTTGGCGTCATCTTGAGCGTTGTCGAGCGCGGGCAGCCGGTGTTCGGCCTTCTGTATGATCCGGTCCTCGATGACTGGATCGTCGCGCACAAGGGGCAGGGAGCCTGGTTCTCGGCGCCCGGCCGTACGCCTCGCCGTCTCACGACCCGGCCTCGTCCGCCGGCGGGCCGGCTGCAGGGATTCGTTCCGGTCGACCTGTTCGAGCCGATGGACCGGGCGCCGGTGATGGCCCGCTTCGCTCCGCTCGGGCCGACCCGGGCCCTGCGCTGCTCCTGCCACGAGTATCGCACCATCGCCTTCGGTTACGCCGATTACGCGGTTTCTCCGGAACCCAAGCCGTGGGACCACGCCGCCGGTGCGCTGATCGTCGCCGAGGCGGGCGGGCACGCAACGGTTGCAGGAACCGCTCCCTATCTGCCGGCACGCAGTGACGGTCCGCTCATCATCGCTTCGAGCAGGGATGTCGCGCTCGATGTCGCGCGAATGGCTTCAACCAAGGGCTGACGTAGGGTCTTCTCCTGTGTCCCGGTAGATGTTCCGCGCTGATGCGGGCGATGTTGACGCGTCGCCTTGCCCGGCGTGTCTCAACTGGGTCGCGACTTGTGATTGACAAGCCGGAACGGCCGGGGCCATGTTGTCGCGTCAACGGTTCTCGGGGTCAGGTCTGGCCCTGGGATTAAAAGGGAACACGGTGAGGCGTACCCAACAGGGACCGAAACCGTGGCTGCCCCCGCAACTGTGAGCGGAGAGCCGGAACCGACGATGCCACTGGCGCTATGCGCCGGGAAGGCCGGTTCAGGCGATGACCCGCAAGCCAGGAGACCTGCCGCTGATGTCACGATCTGCCTTGGGCAGCCTCGTGACCACCGCAACCGGACGCCGGGGTGAGCGTCACGCGGGTGAGCGACAGGTGAATTCCGTCTCCGCTTTCCGCATCCTTCCCCGATCGTCCTTTCAGTCGACCGTGCCGGCTTGTTCAAGCCGGCGGCCCATTGAGAGGGACGCTACATGAATTTCTCGAGGCTCGGACTCGGTGCGCTTTGCGCCGCATCTCTTCTCGCTCCGCTTGCCGCGCAGGCGCATTTCCAGCTCGCCTATACGCCCGAGGTGAACCTGCAAAAGGCAGGTGACGTTCCGGTCAAACTCATCTTCTGGCACCCCTTCGAGAACGGTCATGTCATGGACATGGGCGACCCGATCCAGTTCTACGCCGTCCATCGCGGCGAGAAGATCGATCTCAAGGGATCCCTGAAGCCGATCACCTTCGCGGGAACGGAGAACGAGGCCGCGGCCTTCGACGCGACGCTGCCGGTGAAACGCAGCGGCGACTACGTGCTCGTCGTGGAGCCCGCTCCCTACTACGAGGAGAGCGAGGACATCTTCATCCAGCAGATCACGAAGTCCTACGTGAACCGCAACGAGATGCCGACCGACTGGATGGAGCCGCAGGGACTTGTCACGGAGATCCTGCCGCTGAACCGGCCGACCAACATCGTTGCCGGCTCGACGTTCTCCGGGCGTGTCCTGTCCGAGGGCAAGCCGGTCCCCGGCGCCGAGATCGAGATCGAATACATGGCGGCCGAGCCCGACATGAACGCAAACACGCCGGTGGCGCCCAAGGCATCCCCGATGCCGGGCGGTGCTGTGGTCGCGATCTCGGACGAGAACGGATACTTCACCTTCGGCATTCCCAAGGCGGGATTCTGGGGGTTCGCGGCGCTTGGTTCCGGTCCCGTGAAGGAGCATGAGGGCAAGGAACTCAGCCAGGATGCGGTTATCTGGGTCCGCGCCTACGACGTCGAGTAAGGGGCAGGCCCGGGCCGGAGGAGGCGTGCATGCATATCGTCGACGGCGCACTGTCGCATGGTGTGGTGGTTGCCGGGGCCGTGCTGGCCGCCGGCGGCATCGCGATGGGTTTGCGCAAGCTCCCCATGGAGAAAATCCCCGCGGCCGGAGTGCTCAGTGCCTCGTTCTTCGTGGCATCCCTGATCCATGTGCCCATCGGGCCCTCGAGCGTCCATCTGATCCTGAACGGTCTGGCCGGGCTCGTGCTCGGCTGGGCTGCCTTTCCGGCGCTTTTCGTCGGATTGCTTCTGCAGACGATCTTCTTCGGCTTCGGCGGCCTTACCGTTCTGGGCGTCAACACGGTGAACATCGCGCTGCCGGCGGTGGCGGTCTACTACCTGTGTCGGTCGGGGCTGGCCGCGAGATCACCGGTTGTCGCTGCCGTCGTGGGCGGAATTGGCGGTGCGCTCTCGATCGTCTTCACGACGCTCCTCGTCGGCCTTTCGCTTGCCATGAGCGGTGAGGAGTTCATGCCCGCCGCCAAGCTCGTGTTCTTCGCCCACATCCCGGTCATGGCAATCGAGGGCATCCTCACCGGCTTCGCCGTCTACCTGGCGCGCAAGGTCAAGCCGGAGCTTTTTATCGGACTGCAGGCATCTTCGGAGAGCGTCGCATGAAACAGGTGACAGTGTCCGTCATCGTCGGACTGGTTTTCGCCCTGGCCTCCTTCCAGTCGGCCCTTGCCCACAAGGTCATTGCCTCGGTCTTTGCAAGCGGCAGCATGATCGAGGGGGAAGTCGGCTTCTCGAACGGTGACATGGCCGCAAACACGCTGGTCGAGGTGTTCGACGAGGACGGCGCCAAGCTCGGCGAGGCAACGACCGACGAGGACGGCTTCTTCTCGTTCACGCCGACTAGCCGGGTTGTGCATGTGTTCAGGGCGAACCTGGGGGCAGGGCACGTCGCCGAGGTTCGCATGGGCCTGGAGGAACTGCCCCGGATTGCAGGAGCCGGGTCGGCCACGGCCCCCGGCGTGTCCGGTGATGCGGCGAAGAGCCCGGGAGCCGGAAGCGTATCCGTTGCGGCGAACACGAATAGTGCCGCGGCCGATGCGGCGGTTCTGGCTGAAAACCGGGAACTCCTTCGCGAGATGATCCACAGGGAGGTCACGCCCTTGCGCCGCGAGATCGCCGCCTACAAGGAGAAGAACGACTTGCAGACGATCCTTGGCGGGATGGGCTATATCGCCGGTCTGTTCGGCGTGTTCTTCTATGTCGCCGCGCGGCGCAAGATGGCCAGAACCTGACCGATGGGACACCTCGTCTCGTCGGGTCCGAAGGTTCTGATCGGTGCGGACGGCGCGCGTACCGAAAACTTTCTGGACGGTCTCGACCCGAGAAGCCGGCTTCTGGCCGCCTTGTTCTTCGCGGTCCTTGTCGTCAGCCTCAAGAGCCTGGCCGTGCTGGCGCTCGGCTTCGGCGTTTCGCTGGCCATGCTGCTCGCCACCCGTCTGCCGCTGAAGGGAACGCTGCGGCGCATGGCGGCGATGGACGGCTTTATCATCTTCATGCTCGTGCTGTTGCCGTTCACGGTTCCGGGCACGCCGCTCTTCTTCGTATTCGGCTTTCCGTTCTCGCTCGAGGGCGCTCTGAAGGCAGCGGAGATCGCGCTCAAGGCCAATGCGGTCATCCTGATGCTCATGGTGCTCGTGGGAACGCTGGAGCCGGTGACGCTCGGACATGCGCTGCACAGGCTCAGGACACCCGAGACACTCGTGCATCTTTTGATGTTCACCGTGCGCTACATCTCGGTGCTTCATCAGGAGTACCAGAGGCTGCGCGGTGCGATGAAGGTGCGCTCATTCCGCCTTCGCAACTCGCTTCATACCTACAAGTCCATCGGATTCCTCGTCGGAATGATGCTCGTGCGATCCGTCGATCGCTCCGAAAGGATCCTCGCGGCGATGAAATGCCGAGGGTTCACGGGTGCCATTCCGCTTCTCGATGCGATGCGTTTCTCGAAGCGCGATGCCGTTTTCGCGGCGCTGGCGTCTGTCGTCGGCGGCACGCTGCTTATCCTGGAGTGGGGCAATGGCACCGCTTATTGAACTGGATGGCCTCCACTTCGGCTATCACGGCCATGCGCCCGTGTTGAGAGGGGCCTCGCTTACCCTGCACACGGGCGAGCGCTTGGCGATCAGCGGTCACAATGGCGCGGGCAAGAGCACGCTGCTGCGGATGATCGTCGGACTGCTGAAGCCGTCCCGGGGCATGGTGCGCGCCTTCGGGCGCGAGTGTCGGGAGGAGGCCGACTTTCATGACGTCCGGCGCCGCGCCGGCTTCGTCTTCCAGGATCCCGACGACCAGCTTTTCTGTCCGACCGTGGCGGAGGATGTGGCCTTCGGCCCGCTCAACCTTGGCAAGAGCCGGACGGAAGCGTCGCGGATCGTTGACGAGGTGCTCGAGCAGCTCGACCTGACGTTTCTGCGGGACCGGATCACGTACAAGCTTTCAGGTGGAGAGAAGCGGCTCGTCAGCCTCGCGACGGTGCTTGCCATGGAGCCGGATGTCCTGCTTCTCGACGAGCCGACGAATGCGCTCGACGAGAAGAACGAGGCGCGGCTTATCGAGATCCTTCTCGGACTGCCCCAGGCGATGATCGTCGTCTCCCACGATGCCGATTTCCGGGCCCGGCTCGCGACCCGTGCGCTGCGCCTGGAGCACGGGGGCCTTGTCGCAAGGGCCTAGGTGACGCCCTCATAAACGAGTCATGCCGTTCGCGGTTTTGGCGGAAGGGGTGGCTGCGCCGGAAATGCGTGTAATATCCGTTCTTGCATATCCCCTCCAGGGGGATAGGATACAGGCATGAAGCACGAAACGCACGGTGATGTGGTCAAGCGCCTGAAGCGGGCATCCGGCCACTTGCAGAAAACGATCTCGATGATCGAGGACGGGCGGTCCTGCGTTGACGTCGCCCAGCAGCTCCATGCCGTAAGCAAGGCGATCGAGCAGGCGAAGCGCGTGTTCATCCACGATCACATCGATCACTGTCTCGAGGGCAGCGCCAACGAACCGAGGGATCAGGCCGCTCTCGTCGCCGAGTTTCGCGAGATCTCGAAGTATCTTTGAGAGGCGTGTGCGATGGATATCAACGCTGCCGTCGCAGCGGGGGCGGAGAATCCGCTGCTGCTGTTTGCAATGGCGCTGGTGCTGGGAGCCCTGCACGGGCTTGAGCCCGGGCACAGCAAGACCATGATGGCGGCCTATATCATCGCCATCCGCGGCACCGCGTTTCAGGCGTTGTTGCTTGGCCTTTCGGCGGCGGCCTCGCATGTCGTCATCGTCTGGCTGCTTGCGATCCTCGGACTCCGCTATGGCAATGAACTGATCGGGGACGATCTCGAGCCGGTTCTCATGGCGGTCTCCGGCGTCATCATCGTGGGCGTGGGCCTCTGGGTCCTGCGGCAGGCCCTTGGGGAGCGGAGAGGGCACCGCCGCGACTTCTCACATGAGCCCGTTCACAGACACCATGCCGTTCCGGCCGGAGTGTCCGCGCATCATGCGGCCCCTCATCGGCATGATCATTTTCACGCTCATGCCCATGGGGGGAGCGCCGGTCACCGGCATCCCCGCGACATCGCGCAGGCGGATGCTCACACGATGGCACATGCTCGCCAGATCGAGGCTCGGGTGCAGGATGGCCGGACATCGACGCTGCAGACCATCCTGCTCGGCCTTTCCGGCGGGTTGATACCCTGTCCCGCCGCGATCACGGTGCTTCTGCTGTGCCTTCAGCTCAAGAAGATGGCCCTTGGCCTCACGCTGGTTGCCGCATTCAGTATTGGCCTGGCGGTGACGCTCGTTGCCGTCGGCGTCACGGCGGCCGTGGGAGTTCGTTATGCAGCCCACCGGACGCCGTGGCTCGACAGGCTCTTGCAGAAGGCCCCTTTCGCGTCGGCCGTCCTCATCTGTCTGCTCGGCATCGTGATGATCGTCTCCGCGATCGGCCACGGTCATCCCTGATGCCGTCATAGATGGGAACCCTTGGCCGGCCCTCCAGATCGCCGGTCAGGCAGCCTTGCCGGAGCGATACCCTTCCTCGCCCATGATCTGTCTTGCGAGTGCCTGAACCGCCCGCGAGCTTGCATTCCTGCCGACACGTACGACGGTTGCGACGTGGGGCGGAGGCGCGAAGCCGTCTGCAATGGCCTCGATTTCAGGGCCCACATGATCAGCGCTGATCAACGTGACGCCCAGGCCGGACTTTAGAGCGGACAGTATGCCGGCAAGGCTTGCGCATCTCATGACGGTCGAAAAGCCATGCGGAGGCAGCGGACACGCTTCCATGGCCCAGCGGCGATAGAAGCAGGTGTCATCGAAGGCGAGGAACGGGATCGGCTGTTGCCAGTCGAGCTCCAGGTCGCGCGACTTCGCCCAGACCAGTTCGCTCTCGGAGAGCAGAAGGTCATCGTGGCGCTTCCGGTCCCGGAAAATCTGGAAGATGCCGATATCGATCTCGCCCCGGTCAAGCTGGGCGGCAATCGTCAGGCTCTGGGCGACGTCGGTAAGGACCGTGACGTCGGGCTGCAATCGCGTGAAGTGTCCGAGGACGCGGGCCAATGCGCCATGCGTTGCCTGTTCGGTGATGCCAAGGCGGATCAGGCCACTCAGCGGATCGGTGCTCAGGCTTGCGACGGCCTCATTGTTGATCGCCAGAATGCGACGGGCGTAGTGGAGAAGGCGCTCCCCCTCCGGCGTGAAGACCGATTGTCCGGGCCGACGGTTGAGAAGCGTGCAGCCAAGTCCTTCCTCAAGGCGCCGGATCTTGTGGGACACGGCCGACTGGGAGAGACCCAGATGGTGTGCCGCCCGCGTCACGCCGCCGTGGTCCCTGATCGCGCAGAGCGCCTGAAGTGCGCCGATGTCGAGTTTCGGAGTCATGTCGTGAACATGACAGATATCGCTTAAAACAGGAAATCAATTCATTTTTGTCACTTTCGTCCGTGACCTAGATTGCGCTCGGCAACCGCAACTGGAGACCGAGATGAGCCATATTCTGGAAAATCATGCCGTAGTCGATGGAAACAGGCTGGCCTATGGGGTGCATGGGGAAGGCGAGCCGGTCGTGCTCTTGCACGGGACGCCGTCTTCCTCCCTGATCTGGCGCAACGTCGTGCCACGTCTCGTGGCGGCCGGATACAAGGTGCACGTCTACGACCTGCTGGGGTATGGCCAGTCCGAGCGCCCCGTGGACTCGTCCGTGGATACCTCGGTCAGCGCGCAGGTTCCGCTGCTGGAAAAGTTCCTAGCGCATTGGGGCCTGGATACGGTGCATCTCGTCGGCCATGATTTCGGCGGCGGGATCGCGCAACGTTTCGGTGTTTTCCATCCTGATCGGCTGCGTTCGCTCACGCTCATGGATGCGGTCTGTTTCGACAGTTCCCCCTCCAGGCAGGCCCAGGAGCAACTGGCCGCGGGGCTTGAAGCCTTGATCAAGGCGCCCGACGACGAGCATCGTGCCCATTTCCGCCAGTGGCTGCTGTCGGCGGTTTGGGACAAGGAGGCCTTTGCGGCAGGGCCGCTCGAGACCTACGTCGACATGATTTCGGGGCCGATCGGTCAGGGCAGCTACTTTCAGCATCAGGCGCGCCATTATCAGGCGAAGCACACGATGGAAGTGGCGGACCGCCTGCCCGAACTTGGAAGGCTGCCGGTGAAGATTATCTGGGGAGCGGATGATGCCTGGCAGTCCGTCACGTGGGCGGAGCGCCTGCACCGCACGATCCCGGGTTCCGAGCTGAGCGTGCTTGAAAATACCGGGCACTTCGCGCCCGAGGACCGGCCCGAGGAGATCGCCGACCTCCTGGTCGCCTTCCTTGCCAAGGCATCCCGGCAGGGGCGTGCGGCGTGACGGCCTTTTCCCCGGCAACTCGTGGCGCGCGGTGAGGGAAACGGCTTCACAACCGTCAGTCGCACCGGGCGGCGGGCATCGGGAGGAGAGGGGGCTCCCTCCCGTGCTTTTCGCCGCCCGGTCTCTTGCGTTTGCCGACTATACGGCCAGGGTTTGCACGCCAGGCATAGGGCCGACATAGCGTGATTGCGGCCGGATCAACCGGCCCAGTTTTTCCTGCTCCAGGACATGGGCTGTCCACCCGGCCATGCGGCCGATTGCGAAGATGTTGGTGAAACTGTCGCGCGGGATGCCGAGCGCCTCGAGAACCAGCGCGGTGTAGAACTCGACATTGGTTTCCAGAGGGCGCAGCGGTTTCTTGCGGGCAAGCTGCGCCAGCGCTTCGGCCTCGACCGCCTCGGCAAAGGCGATGCGTGTGCCACCATCGCGCAACGTTCCGACGACGCCTTTCAGAACATCGGCACGTGGATCGCGGACGCGATAGATGCGGTGCCCGAAGCCCATCAGACGCTCGCCATTCGCCAGCGCCGCCTCGATCCACGGGCGGATGCAGGCCTCGTTCCCGATGGCATCCAGCATGTCGAGAACCGGACCGGGAGCGCCGCCGTGCAGGGGGCCCTTCAAGGCGCAGAGGCCGCCGACGACAGCCGAAAGCAGCCCGGCCTGCGTGGAGGAGATGACCCGCGCGGCGAAGGTGGATGCGTTCAGTCCGTGATCCGCGACGGTGACCAGATAGGCGTTCAGGGCCCGGACATGGTCGGGAGCCGGTGTCTTGCCATGCAACATGCGCAGAAAATCATGGGCGTGACCGAGTGAAGCGTCCGGTTCCAGTGGAGCCTTGCCGGCCCGGCGCCGCGCAATGGCGGCCGCAAAGACCGGCGTCGCGGCCACGGCCAGGACATGATGCGGTGTGTCCTCGGAATCCGCCAGGGACGACAGCAGCAGCCGCAGTGCCTCGACCGGAGAGAGTGTGTCGGTCGCCGGGAGCAGTGCTTCCGTCCTGGCAAAGACGGTGTGCCGTGCGGCACCGAGCGCTCTGCGGATGTCGTCCTCGGTCGTCGGGGCGGGGGCGAGGTCTTCCCAGAGCAGGCCGAGAACGGCCTCGAAGCTCCAGTCCGCAAGGTCGGCGAGATCATGGCCACGCAGGACCAGCCGGCCGGCCGCACCATCGACAAGACACAGCCTTGTCTCGGCGGCGACCACATTATCAAGGCCCGGCTCGATGGACGTCAGGTCGTTGATCATCTGTTTCTCCTGTTTGACAGGCAGCAGGATGATGACGCATTCTATATTGATCAATCTTGATTCATAAAATCAATGTAAGAAGATGGCTGAAACAGACTCCCTCCTCAGCGCCGAAGAGGCGGCAGAACGGCTCGGCATCAGCCGCGCGACGCTCTACTCCTACGTGAGCCGTGGACTTATCAGGGCGGTCGAAGGCGTGGATGATCCGCGTCGACGCCTTTATGACGCGCATGACGTTGACCGGATGCGGCATCGCAAGAGTGTTGGCCGGCGACCGCGCGACGTCGCGGAGACGACACTCGACTGGGGCTTCCCTGTCCTGTCGTCGGGCATTTCACTGATTGATCACGGACGTCTTCACTACCGGGGACGGGAGGCGGTGAAATGGGCCGGGCACGCGTCGCTCGAGGATACGGCGCGGCTGTTGTGGTCGTGCGGTGACGTCGATCCCTTTGATGGGGGAGGGCGCGTGGGTCCATGCTGGGACAGCGTGCTTCTGGAGCAGGTGACGCGGTTGCCCCTGACGGAGCGCTGCCAGATCCTGTTGCCTTTCGTTTCGGTAGGGCGGGCAACCGCGTGGCAACGTGGCAACCGGACACTCTGGTCCGGTGGCGCGGCGCTGTTGCGCGCTATCGCCGGGGCGGCCGTCGGAGCGATGCCGGATGACCGTCCCGTTCATGAGCATCTCGCGGCGGTCTGGGGTCTCGATGTTGCCGCGACGGATGTGGTCAGGCGCGCGCTCGTGCTGTTGGCGGATCACGAACTGAATGCCTCGGCATTTGCCGTACGCGTGGTGGCGTCGACCGGCGCTTCGCTCGGCGCCTGTCTGAATGCGGGTCTTTCGGCGCTCAGCGGTCCCCTGCACGGGGGGACGACCAGTCTCGCGGTGCGGTTGCTCGAGGAGTGTGACGGTGACGCGGAAGCGGTCGTCGAGTCGCGTCTGCGCCGGGGCGAGAGGATACCCGGGTTCGGTCATCCGCTTTATCCGGAAGGCGACCCGAGAGCCGCAGCCTTGCTTCCGCTGTTGCCGGAGAATGCCGACCAGGCGGCGCTGATCGAAGTGATGGCGGAGGCCACCGGCAAACCGCCGAACGTCGACTTCGCACTTGCCTCGATCTGCCGGGCATTCGACTTGCCGCCGGAAAGCGGGCACGTCCTGTTCGCGGTGGGCAGGACGGCCGGGTGGATCGCCCACGCCCTGGAACAATATGGAGAAGGCAAGCTCATCCGGCCGCGCGCCCGATATAGCGGGCCGCCGCCGGAATCGTGAGCCTCGTGACCGGCCAGTCCCGTTTCTGCTCGTTTCCAGCTGCCCAGACCAAATGAAAGGGCCGTATCTCGATGGTGCGGAGGGGGTCTTCGGAACGCGCAGCCTTCCTCTCCGCCACTGAGATACGGTGCGGTTACTCGGGGCTGAGGTTCAACAGCACGCGACGGAAGTCGGGGTCGCTGAGGACCACTTCCCCGGCCCTGAGTGCCTGTGCGCGGCCAAGTGCGCGGGCCGTAAGCATCTGAGCCATTTCAACCGCGTGCGGCAGGTCGTGACCGCTGCCCAGACCGGCCACGACCAGTCCGGAGAACAGGTCGCCCGTACCGGGCAGGGCGATCGGCAGGTGCTCGGTCGGATGCCGGCTGATGCCGTCGGGACCGAGAATGATGCTCTCGAGCCAACCCTCGGAGGTATCGTCCAACGTGCATCCGGTAACGATCAGGTGGCCGGTTTGGGAGATCCGCAGCGCTTCTTTCGCCGGCTGGAGGTCGGTGAGGGTGCGGATCCTCCGACCCGTGAGCCAGGACAGTTCGAACGGGTTCGGCGTGGCGAGGTCCGCCTGCGGCAGCAGTCGGTCGCGCATGATGTCCGCAATGGCCTCTGGCACGTAGAGGCCGGGGCCGTCGTCCCCCATCACCGGGTCGCAGAGATAGGTCAGCTGCGGGTTGAGGGCTTTCGCCTCGGCCACGAAGTCGGCGACCATCTCGGCCACCTCCGGCGAGCCGATATAGCCAGAGACGATAAACCGCGCCCGCTCCGCCAGTCCCCGTTCGCGAGCGCCCTGCAGGAGGTCGGAGAAGAACTCCGGCGGCAGAGGGCGGCCACGCAGGGTGGGGTAATCGGGGGTGTTGGAGAAGATCACGGTCGGGATCGCCGCGACCTCCAGCCCCGCTGCCTGCATCGGGAAAAGAGCGGCCGAATTGCCCACGTGGCCGAAGACCACCTGGCTCTGGATCGAGATCACGAAGGGAGGATGAGGCATCTGATGGTGTCCGGTTCGGGGGCTTGCGCATGCCGACAGGCGAGCACTTACCGGGAGATGACGTTTGTCTCCCGGTGAGGCGGGCGAGGCGAATGATCGTGGTTATTCGGCAGCGGGCTGGCAGGCGGGTTCAGGAGGTGGGGCCAAGACTGTCAATATAACCTGCTATCAGGTCGCGGGAGCGCCCGATGTCCTCGAGCTTTCTGTCGAGTTTTTCAAGCTCGCCGGACAACCGCGCACGCAGGTTCTCGCAAGGATCGAAGCGGGGTTCGGGGCTGATGATACAGGGAAGCAGGTCGCGCATGGCGTCGATGGTCAGGCCGGCATCGGCCAGTTGCCGGATCCGGCAAGCCTCCTCGAGATCCGCGTCCGAATAGTCGCGATAGCCGCTGTCGCGCCGGTGCGGTGTGAGAAGGCCTTCAGCCTCGTAGTACCGCAACATCCGCACGCTCACGCCGCTGCGCTCGGAAATCTCGCCAATCTGCATTTCCGGTTCCGTTCCCCCTTGACCCTGACAGCGTTGTGAGGGTGCAGGAGATTGCATGACGGATCAAGACGGAGACCGGAACAATGTCGAAAACCGAGTATGTTCAGTTGGGTGATGCGCAGGTCGGATATCGCGACAGTGGCGGGGGAGCACCGCTTGTATTGGTGCACGGCACCGGCGGCGACGGAGAAGCAAACTGGGGCGAGGTCATTCGTCACTTGCCGGGACGGCGCATTCTGCGCCCCGACTATGCAGGCTCGGGGCTTACCACCGACCTGTCCGGGCGGCTGACACTGGATCGTCTGGCGGGACAGGTCCTGGCCACGGTCGATCACGCCGGTGTCGAGACTTTCGACCTCGTCGGCTTCTCTCTGGGGGCGGCTGTCGCCGTGCGTTTGGCCTCGCGGCATCCCGACCGTGTGCGACACCTGGTCAGTTTGGGCGGCTTTGTCACCGGGATGGACCCGCGGTCGCGCCTGCAGTTCGATCACTGGATCGACCTGGTGGCGCGGGATCGCGAGGCATTGGCTCGCCTGATCCTTCTGACGGGATTCAGTGCGGATTTTGTCGCGACAATGGGAGCTCTGGAAGCCGTGGTGGAGCAGATGGTCGCTTCCACGAACTGGGAGGGGATGGCGCGTCAGGCGGTTCTCGATAGGGAGATCGACATTTCGGCGGATCTTGCCGACGTGCGGGCGCCGACGCTGGTGCTCGGCAATCGCCATGACCAGATGGTTCTTCCCTCCGCGTCCATCGCCCTTGCAAATGGCATCGAAGGTTCACGGCTGGGCTGGATCGAGGGGCCGCATCTTTCGCCGATGGAATGTCCGGTCGAGGTTGCCTCAGCGATACGGACCTTCCTCGAGGAAGCGAAGTGATACCTCGCCTGTCGCCGGAGTGTGGTTCACGAGGCCGGAACAAGAACCGCTTGACTTGGAGCGCACTCGAACCCCTAGCCTCGATTGCGTCTTGATGAGAGGCAGGTGTCATGAAAATCGGTGAACTCGCGAAACGCAGTGGTCTCACGGCCCACACCATTCGCTACTACGAACGGATCGGGCTGTTACCCTTTGCGGATCGCGATGCCGGCGGACGACGCGATTACGACGCGTCTATCCTCGTCTGGATCGACTTCCTCGACCGGCTGAAGACCACCGGCATGCCCATCCGCGAGATGCTGCGCTACGCGGCATTGCGTGAGGAGGGCGAACACACCGGGCCGGAGCGGCGGCGCATCCTGGAAGCGCATCGCGAACAGGTGCGGGCGCATATGGCCGATTTGCAGGCCTGCCTTCTCGTTCTCGACACCAAGATCGACACTTATGTCGAGGCAGAGAAAGGGACGCATTTCCATGACGATACAAAACACACCCTCGCAGGAAAGCAGGTTGGAGCGCGGGCAGCGCGCTCTTGAGGCCATAGACGGCAAGGCAGGCAGGAACGTGATCGAGGCGCTGGCCGACATCGCGCCGGATTTCGCCACCTATCTGTTCGAGTTCCCCTTCGGCGATATCTACTCGCGTCCGGGCCTGTCGTTGCGCGACCGCGAGATCGCCACCATTGCCGCGCTGGCGGCGATGGGGACGGCACGTCCCCAGCTCAAGGTGCATATTGAAGCCGGATTGAATGTCGGCCTGAGCCGGGAAGAAATCACCGAGATCCTGATGCAGATGGCGGTCTACGCCGGCTTTCCCGCCGCGCTGAACGGGCTCTTCGCGGCGAAAGAGGTCTATGCACTGAGGGAAGGTGGGGAGGAAGAGGCTTCAGTCTGAGCTTGCGCGTGATCGTCGCCCCGCAAGGGGCGGCCGTCCGCACTTCTCTGGCAAAGGGGGCGACATGCCGAAGTAATTGTGGGCATCCGGGATCGACACACTGTCTGAGCGGAGCGGTGCCGCAAATCAAAGCCCCGGGGAATTGGTTCCGGTCGCCGGTTGCCGAATGTATTGGCTGTGGTTCGGGTGACGTGTATAGGTTCGCCAGGCTTCAGCCTCGGTTCGCGGAGCGAAGTACGTTCGCTGCGACGATGCAGTTTGATGAAAAGCAAGATGAAGAAATATCAGTCACACAAGATCTCCGTGGCGCCCATGATGGAGTGGACGGACCGCTTTTGCCGTGCCTTCCACCGGCAATTGAGCAGCAATGCGCTGCTTTATACGGAGATGGTCGCGGGCGCTGCCGTGATCCATGGAGACCGTCAACGGCTGCTCGGTTTCCGCGATCTTGAGCACCCCGTCGCCTGCCAGCTAGGCGGTTCCGACCCGAAGGAACTGGCCGAGGCGGCGCGCATCGTGGCGGATTTCGGCTATGACGAAATCAACCTGAATGTCGGCTGCCCCTCCGATCGTGTGCAATCGGGGCGGTTCGGTGCATGCCTCATGCGCGAGCCTGACCTCGTGGGCGAATGCGTTTCGGCCATGAAGGCTGTCGTTTCGATCCCTGTCACGGTGAAGTGTCGTATTGGTGTCGACGATCAGGATCCGGAACCGGCGCTCGACGCGATGGCTGACCGGGTGGTCGAGGCCGGCGTCGATGCGCTTTGGGTCCATGCACGCAAGGCGTGGCTGAAAGGCTTGTCGCCGAAGGAAAACCGGGACATCCCACCGCTCGACCATGACCGGGTTTATCGACTCAAGCAGCGTCTGCCGGACCTTTACATCGGAATCAACGGCGGGATCGCCGATCTGGACGAGGCTGAAGCGCATCTTGCCCATGTCGATGGGGTGATGCTCGGGCGTGCTGCCTATCATGATCCCTGGATCCTGGCGCGAGTCGACAGCCGGTTTCACGGCGAAGAAGATCCCGTTTCAGACAGGGACGAGGCAATCGAGCGGTTTCGTCCCATTGTCGAGGACGAACTCGCGAAGGGCGCGCGCGCAAATCAGCTCATGCGCCACATGCTTGGCCTTTATCACGGCGTTCCGGGCGCACGCGCGTGGCGCCGACGGCTGACCGTCGATGCCGTCAGACCGGGTGCCGGGATCGAGGTGCTCGATGCCGCGATTGCCGAGATCGGACGGGGCGGGCTGGACAAAAGCGGCGAGGCGGGGCAGTTAGACCACACTAGGGCCGTCGCGCGGTAGCTCGCCGCCCGCGTCCTCCGGCACCTCTTCTCCCCATCCCTTGGCGAGCCATCCTCGGGGGCATTCATGGATTTGTCGTCTATCAACGGCGAGGTCATCGGCCTTGCTTTCGCGCTGCTTGCGTCGGGCGCCGTTGCCGGCCTTCTGGCCGGTGTCTTCGGCATTGGCGGCGGGGCGGTTCTGGTGCCCGTCCTGTTCCAGTTCCTGACCTGGCTGGGCGTCGACGAGTCCGTGCGCATGCATGTGTCGGTGGCGACATCGCTCGGCATTATCGTTCCCACGTCGATCCGCTCCTTCCTCGCGCACAAGAAGCGCGGTGCAGCGGATCTCGAACTTCTGAAGAGCTGGATCATTCCCGTGCCGGCCGGTGCCATTGTCGCGAGCTTCGTCGCCGCCTATGTTTCCGGCGATGAACTCAAGGCCATTTTTGCCGGCATTGCGGTCGCGGTCGGTCTCAGGATGCTCCTGAACCGCGAGAGCTGGCGGTTGGGTTCCGACATCCCCGGCAATCCCGTGCGTGCGATCTGCGGCATGCTGATCGGATTTTTCTCGACCCTGATGGGCATCGGCGGCGGCGTCATGAACAACACATTCATGACCCTCTTCGGCCGGCCGATCCATCAGGCCGTGGCAACTTCCTCGGGCACCGGCGTTCTGATCTCCATTCCCGGCGTGATCGGTCTCGTGTGGGCCGGCTGGGGACACCCGGACCTGCCTGCGTTCTCGCTCGGCTACGTGAACCTGCTCGGTGTCGCGCTGATCATTCCGATCACGACGTTTGCGGCGCCCTTCGGCGTCAAGATCGCCCATGCGCTGCCCAAGCGCGCGCTGGAGATCTTCTTTGGCCTGTTCCTGCTGAGCGTCGCGGCACGTTTCGCCTGGAGCCTTTGGGCCGGCTGAGGTCCCCTTCAGGACATACAGGCAAAGTCAGCCCCGGCCAGAAACTGGCCGGGGCGTTTCGTATCCAATGCGCGTGTCAGGGCTCGAGGATCAAACGATCCCCCTCGACACGCCAGCTTTTCAGCCGGTCCATGACGGACATGCCGAGGAGACTGGTTTCCAGGGCGCCGGGTCTGGCGACGAACGCGCGGATATTGTCCAGGCGCAGTCTGTCTATGGAGAGATCGTTCACGCGGATTGCCGCCACCTGGCTGCGACCGTTCGCCGTGGAAACGGGGATCGTGCAGGAAAGCCGTCCGGTGTCGATGCCCGCCGCGCTCGCATCCTCGTTCCTGAGCGTCAGGGCAGAGGCTCCGGTGTCGAACAGAAACTCCACGGGAGCGCCGTTGACGGCACCTTGGATGCGGTAGTGGCTGCTCCTGTCGCGCATCACCGTGATCGTCCCGGACACGGGATCCGTGATCGCATATCCCGGCATCAGTGTTCCGACAATACGCCGGCCGACCCCTTCAAGCTCGTGACGGTAGGCGTAGCCGCCAACGAGAACCGCGCCGATCACAAGCCAGGAAAACACCGAACGGACGACGGTCGGCAGAGCGGGCGGGCTGGCAATCATCGCGCCGCCGATCACAATCCCCAGTGCCAGAAGAGAGACGACCCGCGGCCCCATGTCCGAGGCCCAGGTTTCCGACCCCGGCATCGTATCGCCGAGCAGGAATGCCGCGACCGCGCCGACCATGATGATGATGAGAATGCCAAGCACCAGCGTGCCGAGAATGCCACCGCCGCGCATCACCCGGTCTCCCGAAGGCCCGTGAGATCACGGGAAGGCAGGGCGTTCATGATCTCGCGGCGCTGTGCCGGCGTATAGCTTCCCCAGCCCGCGATTTCCTCGAGCGTGCGCAGGCAACCCGTACAGATGCCGCGCGACTGATCGATGCGGCAGACCTTGATGCAGGGTGTCTCGATCGTCACGCTCATCTCGCCTCTTGGTCCGCGTTTCACGTCAGCGCAATCATCTGGGGTCTTGTCAGCGGCCGGACAAGGCCGTGATCGGTGCGGTGAGGATCTTCAGCGGGAATGTGACCGCCGCCTTGGCGGTGTTGCCGACAGCGTCCACCGTCGTCTCCGTGGTGCCGACACGCCGCTCGAGCCTGAGCGACGAGAGGGCCTGCCGCAGTTCCGGCGCGGCCTGGGCGATTTGCGCGAACTTGCCGTGGTTTGCGGCGTCCCCCGCCTTCACATCCGTGAGGTCGATGACGACGGCACCGAGCCGCGCGAGTTCTTCCTCGTCCTGATAGGAGCCAAGACGGCCCGACCCGCCGGCGAGCAGGTTGGACGCCTTCAGTGCACGGTCATCCTTCGAAACGAGGATGACGAAAGGCTTCGGCGGCTTGCCCATGCGCTCCATCTGCGCCCGGAACACGTCGATGTCGAGATCGGGAGCCGCCATTGCGATGATGCCGATCTTGGACTGGGGAAGCGGGCGTCCGGAGATGCGGATCTGACGCATCGTCTCGGTCAGAACCCAGTTGCCCATCGAATGGGCGAGGATGTTGATTTTCTCCGCCCTGGATGCGGCAAGCGTCCGCAGCGTGCGTTCCAACCCGTCACGCGCGATCGTCGCGCTGTTCGTGTCATAGAGATAGTCGGTGACATTGCCTCCCGACGCCCAGGTGAAGAGAACCGGCACCTGGGGCAGCTTGGAATCATGCTTGAGCTGAACCATCCGGTAGAGCGCTTCCGGGAAGCGGGTGTTGAACCCGTGCACGAAGACGAATACCGAGCGCTGTCCCTTGGGGCGCTTCAGCAGCTCCCGGTCGAGGGCCGCGACGAAGCCCGCATCGTCCAGATAGCTGGCGCTGCGCAATGTATAGTCCGTTGTGGGATCGCCGGGAGGAATGCTCGCCCATTCGATCTTGCCGGGAACATGCGTCGGGGGCACGGAAACCGTCGCGATCGCATGGTCGAGTTGATCGGCGCGGCCGCGTGAGAAGATGGTCGCCGGCGCTTCCGCCCGCTTCCGGGTGGTCGCGACAAGCACGGTGTGATCCGTGGCGCCCGAAAGCGGCTTGTCGGATATCTGCAGGCTGCCATCGCCCGGGCGCACCGCGCATGCGGCAAGCACAATCAGCATCGCGGAAAGAAGGCCGATGCGCCTGACGTGGCGCATTGCGAACGCGCCGGTCCCGGTTTGGTTTCTCGTCATCCGGCTCTGCATCCCGAACGGTCGTCCCGTGGTGTGAGGGATTGGTTCTGTCCAAGTATCTCGGCCAGTCTGCGGTCGTCTGTGCTTATCACAGGTATCTGCGTTCGGCACTCATCCCGTCGCGGGCTCAAGCGCCAATCCTGCAAGAAGCGCGACAAGGGCGATCTGCTGGCAGGCACCAAGAACGTCTCCCGTTTGACCGCCTATCTTTGCAAGCGCAAGGCGGCACAGCCCGAATGTCAGAAGGCCTGTGGCAAGGAGTGCGGCCGCGAGCGGAACGGGGCCCGTGAAAGCCGGGAGCGGGGCCAGTGCGGCAAGGCCGATACCAAGGGCCACCACGGCAGCGAACTTGCCGGGTTTGCCGCAGGCGGCAGACAGCCCGTCGGGCCGGGCAGGCGGCAGAGACGACCAGAGGACGATCATGGCGGAGCGGGAGGCTGCTTCAGCTCCCAGCAGGGCAAGGCCGGCTCCGGCAATCCCGAAACGCTCCAGAAGGGCGGCCAGAAGCGAGGCGCGCAGGCCGACACCGATCACGAGTGCCAGGGCCCCGAAAGCGCCAATTCGGCTGTCCTTCATGATCTCCAGCCTGCGCTCACGCGTCGAGGCGCCGAAGAACCCGTCGGCGATATCCGCGAGACCGTCCTCGTGCAGGGCGCCGGTCACCGCCATGCAAACGCCGATCGTGACAAGCGCGACAGCCAATGGGGGCAGGCCGCTCGCGGCCAGGACACAAAGTGTCAGCGCCCCGGGAAGAGCGAGGAACACGGCCGCGACGGGTGTCAGGGCGCCGGCTCTGGGGAAGGCCGGCAGCGCGGCCGGATCGTCAAGCCGGCCCAGGCGCGGAACGGGAACGCGGGAAAAGAACCTCAGGAGCGCGGCGAGGTCCGCAATCATCCGGGAGGGCGAAAATGGGGAGCCGGATGCTTGTGTCGTTTCGGCGCGCTCCATTTTGTCCTCATGCGACTTTGCGATGCGTTGCATGACGGTTTATAGATCGGCGCCCGTCAGGCGCCAATGCCCGCCTTGCCGAGATCGATCGGAGCCTTCCATATGTCCCTTTCTTCGTCCGCCTTGCCCTTCGACGACATTCGCAATCTGGTGCGCCAGATGCCTGGTCCGGACGAGGAGGCGATTGCCGAGGTCCGCGCGCGCGAGGTGCAGCTTACCAAACCGGCAGGCTCGCTCGGTCGTCTGGAGAGCCTTGCGGAGTGGGTTGCCGCCTGGAGCGGTCGCGGCAAGCCGCGCATCACGCGTCCGGTGGTGGCGATCTTTGCAGCCAATCATGGCGTCGCCGAGCGCGGTGTGTCGGCTTTTCCCGCCAGCGTGACGCGCCAGATGGTCGAGAACTTTTCCGCTGGCGGTGCCGCGATCAACCAGCTCTGCATTGCCCATGATCTGGGACTGAAGGTGTTCGACCTGGCGCTGGACCTGCCGACGCCCGACATTGTCGAGGAGGATGCCTTCGACGAGGCGAACTGCGCCGCGACGATGGCGTTCGGCATGGAGGCGGTTTCTGGCGGCACCGACCTTCTCTGCATCGGCGAGATGGGCATCGGGAACACCACGGTCGCTGCAGCGGTTCTGTCAGGCCTTTTCGGAGGCACGCCAGGCGATTGGGTCGGCCCGGGAACGGGCGTCGATGACGAGGGAATGGTGCGCAAGCGTGAAGCGGTCGAGGGAGCCGTCGCGCGCATCGCCGGCACTCGCGATCCTCTTGAAGTGCTACGCCGTGTCGGCGGGCGGGAAATCGCGGCCATGTCCGGAGCCGTTCTGGCCGCCCGGCTTCAGCGCATCCCCGTGATCGTCGACGGTTTCGTCGCGACCGCCGCCGTGGCCGTTCTCCATGCGATGGATCCTTCGGCGCTCGATCATTGCATCTTTGCCCATCGGTCCGCCGAGTCGGCACACGGCCGCGCCTTGGAGCACATGGGCAAGGAACCGCTGCTCGATCTCGGGATGCGCCTTGGGGAGGGGACCGGCGCCGCGCTTGCGGCGGGCATCGTCAAGGCGGCGGTTTCGACCCACACGGGCATGGCGACCTTCGCGGATGCGGGTGTGACCGGAAAGTTCCCCGTTTGATCAGGCTTCCGAGCGCGTACTCCGAAAGGCGCTCGGTGTCTTACCGGTAACGCGCAGAAACTCGCGGTTGAAGTTCGACTTGGTGTTGAAGCCGCTCGCGAGCATCGCGGCGGTAACGTTCTCGCCCTGGCCCAGCAACTCGCATGCGTGGCGGATGCGACGTGCGTTTACATGGCGCGAGATATTCTCCCCAGTGGTGCGGTTGACGGCCGCCGAGAGAACCTTTGCCGGAAGGCCAAGTCGTCTTGCGAGCCGGGCAAGCGTCAGGTCCGGGTCCAGGAAGACCCTTTCCTCATTCATCAGCGTATCGAGGCGGGCGACGATCTCGAGATCATCCGGATCCGTGGTGCGCGGTGCGGTCGTGGTGTGCCGCTCGTCCGGCGCGGTGCTCGCGTCCTCACGCTCCGGGCGTCCGCCGACGAGGGCCAGGAGCCCGATCGACAGCAGGGCGAGGGACGATACCAGACTGACAATGAGAGGACGCAGCCATGCCAGCCCCTCGTGGAGTGCGTAGGCAATGGCCGCGTCACTGACCGCTGACAGGATCAATGCCGCCCCCACGGCCTGCCAGACCCGCGATGGCAGGGCGCCTTGTCCAAGACTGGCGAGGGGCAATCCGGTTCCGCTGCCCGCCTGAACCAGGATCGCACCGCCGTGGCCGACGAAAATGATCACCAGCACCGCGTCCGGCAGAAGCGGTGAGCCGCTTTGTCCGACAAGCAGTGCCGGCAGAAGGAGCAGCGGCGTAAGGAGGTGCGTGAAGTCTCGCGGCCAGCGGGGCGCGCTCACCGCCGCTTGCCGGAAAGCGAGATAGGCGAGGGGAGGCACGGATGCCGCCGTGACCGGCTGCAGGAACAGAAGCTCCCTCACGCCGTAGTGCTGCACAAGGGAAATCACCACGCCCTGGAGAGCGGCCACGCCGAGAAGCACGGGGAACAGACGCGGTCCTTCGCGAAGCAACGCCGCCCGCGCGGCGAGGAAGGCAAGAACCAGGGCAACGGCAAGCGGAATGGGCAAGAGGAGCATTCTGACGTCTTCATGTGGGTGTGCGGACTTGGGCAGCATGAGGTCCTGAAACCGTTTTGACGTCGTCCTCTATCCGGTTCGAGGACGCAACCGGAGAATTGTCGGCGCTTCCTGTGCAGGTGCTTGACCTGGAGAAGTCCGATGTCCTTCAAATCCGCCGTTGCATTTGCTCTTGCCCTGTCGTTCGTGGCGCCGATCCCGGTGAAAGCGGACCTGCTCGATCTTCCCGGCTATGACCGGATGGATGTTCCCGCACGCCATCGAGCTCAACCGCTCGCAGTGTCCCTCTGGTATCCCGCCGGACGTGCAACCTATCCCGTCACCATTGGCGAGAATGTCATCTTTTCCGGCGAGAAGGCCCTTGTGGGTGCGGCTGTCGCGGATGGTCGCCACCCGCTGGTTCTGCTGTCCCACGGCTCCGGAGGCGCGATGGACGGACTGGCATGGCTTTCCGCGCGGCTGGCGCGGCGAGGGGCCATCGTCGTGGGCGTCAATCATCCCGGTACCACATCAGGCGATTCCTCGCCGCGCCGTACGCTTCGCCTCGCGCCCCGTGCCGCTGATCTTGCGGCCGCGCTGGATGCCGTTCTCTCGGACCCGCAACTGGCTGGATATGTCGACCGGGACCGGATTTCCGCACTTGGCTTTTCGCTCGGAGGAAGCACGGTACTCGGACTGGGCGGTCTCAGGTTCGATGCGGATGCCTTTGCCGCTTACTGCGAAAAGGTTGGTCGGGTCTCGCAGGATTGTGCCTTCTTCGAAAAAGGCGGCGTGAACCTGCGTCAGATTCCGGAGAGTTTTTCCGCCGACATGCTCGACGTTCGCTTCTCGAGGATCGTTTCCGTCGATCCGGGCCTCACGTATGCGGTGCAACCCGAAAGCCGCGAGCGTGTCCGGGCAAGCATCCTGTTCGTGAATCTCGGCGATGAGAACATCTGGCCGGCGGTCGATGTGAGCGAGAGAGGAAGCGGTCTCGCCGGACGGCTTTCGGATGCATGGCGGGAGGTGATCGCGCCGGCGCATCACTTCACATTTCTTGCGGTGTGCAAGGAGGGGGCGGCGGACCGGCTTCGCGCGTGGGGCGACGATCCGATCTGCGACGATCCCGAAGGAACCGACCGTGCCGAGACCCATGAAAAGGTCGCCGACGCCGTCGCGGCGTTTCTGGACCTCCCGGGGCGATAGGCGAGCCGGACCGTACCGGTCTTACGACGCCTTGCGCAGGAGCCTTGCGGCGGCACGCCGCCGCTTCGGCTCGGCCGCTGTCGGGGCTTCGTCGAGCGCGGGCATTGCCTCGAGCACCCGCGACGCGGGGAAGGTGACAAGCACTTCGGTGCCCTCGCGCAGGCGGGACTTGAGATCGAACGTGCCACCGTGCATCTGCACCAGCGCCTTGACGATCGGCAGGCCGAGGCCCGTTCCCGCTTCCGCGCTCTTGATGGCGATGGCCCCCTGACCGAACGCCTGCATGACGATGGGGATTTCGTCCTCGGGAATGCCGGGACCGTTGTCGCGGATGGACACATATTGTCCGCCGCCGGCGGTCCAGCCCGCCTTAATGAGCACTTCGCCACCGGTCGGGGTGAACTTCACCGCGTTGGACAGCAGGTTCAGCAGAACCTGCCTCACGGCGCGCTCGTCGGCCCAGATGCGCGGAAGCTCCTTCTCGATCGCTTCGCTGATCGTGATGGTCTTCTTGTTGGCCCTGATCTGCATCATGCTGTGGCAGTCGCCCAGGATCGCGGCCAGATCGACGGCCTCTTCGCTCAGTTCGTAGCGTCCTGCCTCGATGCGCGAAAGGTCGAGGATTTCATTGATGAGATTGAGAAGGTGCTCGCCCGATGAGTGGATGTCGCCGGCGTAGTCCCGGTACGTCGGGTTTTCGAGCGGCCCCAGAAGTTCGTTCTTCATGACCTCCGAAAAGCCGAGAATCGCGTTCAGCGGCGTGCGCAGTTCATGGCTCATGGTTGCCAGAAAACGGGACTTGGCCAGATTGGCTTCCTCGGCCCGGCGCCGTGCCTCGTCCGAGATTGCCTTGGCCTGTTCCAGTTCGCTGATCAGATGATCCTTTTCCGCACGGAAGGCGAGCATGGTCAGCGTCGAGGCATGAAGCTGGTTGCCCAGCATCACGAAGAAGCCTTGCGCGCCGATGGCCATGGCCATCATGGCGTAGTGGATCGCGGTCTGCTGGTTGAGAAACGAAACCACGATCGCGATCGTAATCGGCAGAGTTCCGGCAAGCAGCGCACGTGGCAGGCTCGAGGAAAGCATGGTCAGCATCGCGATGACGATCAGCATCGTCGCGAACTGGAAGATTTCGGAGCCGTCCTGGTTCGTTGTCGTCGACTGCAGCAGAAAGAAGCCCGCCCACGTCAGACCGTAGAGCAGGTCGCCCGCGATCATCTGCCGCCGCCAGGTCGCCAGGGTCTGGTTTCCGGCGGCCTCGCGTTCGAAGCGCCTGCAGGCCATCATCAGAAGGACATGGGCGATGAGCGAGAACGCGAGCCAGCCGGCAATCACGGCCGGTTGCATCCAGAGAAGCGAGATGCCCGCAACGATCATGGAGAACAGGGGGAGGGCGATCGCCGCGCTCAGCCTGTTCTTGGTAAAGGTGAGCAGGAGATCGTATTCGAAGTTGGGCTGCACGCCGTCGACCGATGCGAGGCGCTCGCGCGCGCTGCGCACCGTTTTCGCGACGTCCCGGCGTCGCTGTGCCCGCTCGCTGTTGGAGGCGGTTCGGGCATCGCCGTTGCGTGTCTCGTCGCTAGCCATATGATTCCCGGACGAACCCTTGCCAGGTCTTTGACCCGATCACTTGAACTCGCCCCATCATGGTCACCAACTCTTAATAAGCGGCTCAAGGACATGGTTAACAATGCGTAGCGAGGTCGGGCGCGGCGATGAAAGGGGCGGGCGCATGAAGGATGCCGAGGACGAAAACCGGGGCGTCGTGGTGCGAGGAGACGCAGCGCTGGTCGACCTGGGAAAAAGGATCTCGGACTGCAGGCAGTGTGTCCTGCAGCCGGAGAGGCAGCCGCTGCCTCATGAGCCACGCCCGGTCTGCGTCCTGTCTTCTCATGCGCGCGTTGCAATTTGCGGGCAGGCACCGGGTACCCGGGTTCATGCCTCCGGGCGACCCTTCACCGACCCCAGCGGCGACCGTTTGCGAGACTGGCTGGGGATCGCGCCTAAGGTTTTCTACGACCCGGGCCGGGTTGCCATCGTGCCGATGGGCTTCTGTTTTCCTGGTCTGGATGCAAAGGGAGGCGATCGTCCGCCGAGGCCGGAGTGTCGAAAGCTCTGGCATGACCGGGTGTTCGCGGCCATGCCGAATATCGGGCTGCGTATCGTGATCGGGTCGTATGCCCAAGCCTATCATCTCGGCGAGCATCGCCGGAGCACACTGAGCGCCACCGTGGCCGACTGGCGCGACGTGCTGGCCGCGACACGCAAGGAAGGCCGGCCGGCCATCGCGCTGCCTCATCCCTCATGGCGCAACAATGCCTGGCTCAGAAGAAATCCCTGGTTCGAGCAGGAGTGCCTGCCGGTGCTGCGTGAACAGGTTGCCGCGCTTCTTGGAATGGCGTGAGCCAAACGCGCGCCGCCCCCTCTCACGGAGAGGAGGCGGCGGCGGGTCTGCGAGCGTGCGGTCGCTCGTCGCCTTGGGAGCGTTGTCGAGGCTCGGGCTTCAGCCCGCGAGGCCGCTCAGGAACGCCTTGATGTCGTCCATCATGGTTCGCTCGGATGCCATGGGCAGGCTCTCGTCCTGAGACCAGCCGACCATGCTGTCGTCGTAGAGCGATACGTTCTCATAGCCGAGAAGCTCATGCAGGACGAACCAGTTGGTTGCCGCCCAGTGGCCGGTGTTGCAGTAGGAGACCATCTCCACGCTCTTGTCCGCGAGGTTCTCAGGGACGAGTCTTGCGATGGTCGCCGTATCCTTCAGCCGCCCGGCCTTGTCGTCGTAGAATGTCGCCTGGTCGAGGTTGACCGCGCCGGGAATGCGTCCGAAGCGGGTCGCCTTGGAATGCTTGCCCTTTCCTGAGAACTGGGCGGCCGGACGTCCGTCGATCAGGACGGTCGAGGAGTTCATGCGACGCGCGACGTCCGAGGTCGCCGAGAGGTAAGAGGCGCGCGGTTCGGCGATGAACATGTCTCCGATAGGCGCGACGGGGCCGGCTTCCAGATCTCGTTCCTCTTCCTTCCAGCGGCGGTGGCCGCCATCAAGGATCGCGACGTCGTCGTGGCCCAGATACTTCAGCGTCCAGTAAATGCGCGCGGCGGCGCCAAATTCACTGCTGTTGCCGCCGGCGGGGACGATCACGACGGTCTTGCCGTCCGCGACGCCCAGTTCGGAGAGGGCCGCCTCCAGCTTTTCCACGGACGGAAGTACGCCGACAACGCTCTCGCGGTCGGTGCGCCAGTATCCGGGGTATTCGCTCCAGAGCGCCCCCGGGATGTGCCCGGCAAGATAATCCTTCTTGCCGGAACCCGCGAACGGAGACCGAATGTCGAGAACGACCATATCCGGTTCTCCGAGGTGCTCCGCGAGCCAGTCGGTGGAAACGAGCGGCGTGATGTTGGTCGCCGCCGCGACCGGCGTGACGGCGAGCGAAACGGCCAGGGCGACAAGGCCCGCGACCTTGCGAAGGGCGTACATGGGAAAACTCCCTGAAATGCTGATTTTCAAGGAGTGAGTTGACATCGGATTGAAAAAGCGGCAAGCGAAATCAGGCTGGATATTGGAAGAAAAATCCGAATTTCTCCATGATGAAGGGCCTTGAAGAAAATCGGCTTCGTTGGATTGGATTTCATTGGAAAATGAATCCTGTCACTGCAGCCCAACGCAGGACTCGATCATGATCGATCGCATAGACCGACGCATTCTCTCGATCCTCCAGGAGGATTGTACCATTCCCGTTGCCGAGGTCGGGCGGCGCGTCGGGCTGTCGACCACGCCCTGCTGGCGCCGCATCCAGAAGCTTGAAGAGGATGGTGTCATCAAGCGCCGGGTCGCCATCCTCGATCCGCGCAAAGTCAACGTGAAGGTGACGGCCTTCGTGGCGATCACCACCTCGCGGCACAATGACGACTGGCTGCGCAAGTTTGCCGATGTGATCTCGGAGTTCCCGGAAGTCATCGAGTTCTATCGCATGGCGGGGCAGGTCGACTATCTGCTGCGCGTCGCGGTGCCGGATATCGAGGCCTATGACGCTTTCTACAAAAGGCTGATCGCCAAGATCGATATTTCGGATGTGTCGACTTCCTTCGCGATGGAGCAGATCAAGTCGACCAGCGAACTACCGCTGGCCTATATCCCGACCGAGAAGCCGCGAACGGAGCGTGAGAGCTGAGACGTCTGCCTTGCTTCACATTCGAAATTCTTAATATGTAGTGGTGTCGGCTCCTTGTAGGCGGTATCATTTCCGGGAGTGGCGAATGCGCCGCGTTTCGGCATCGGAAGCGAAATCGGGAGGGCTGATCATGCGGAAGGAAGCAGGGCGATGGATGCGTCAGGCGGCTTTTTCCGGAGTGCTTTGCGCGCTTGCACCGGCGGCCTTCGCGCAATCGGCTCCCGAACTGCCTGAGGGGGTCGTGTCGCATACGGTCGAGCGGCCCTACGACGACGTTCGTTTCGACATGGAAAACGCGATCATCAATCGCGGGCTGGTCATCGATCACGTCTCGCATATTGGCGAAATGCTCGCTCGAACCGGAGCGGATGTCGGATCGGACAAGGTCGTGTTCGAGAACGCGGACGCGATGATGTTCTGTTCCGCCCGGCTGTCGCGTGCGGCCATGGAAGCGTCGGCGGGCAATATCGCCTTCTGCCCCTATGTGGTCTTTGCCTTTGAGACACCGGACACACCGGGTCGGGTGACTGTCGGCTTTCGGAAGCTGGAAGAGACCGGCTCCGGTGCCTCGCGCAAGGCGCTTTCGGATGTAAACGCGCTGCTTTCGGAGATCGTCGCGGAAGCGGCGGGGGAGTAGCGCGAAATGTGAAACGCCCGGCACTCGTGTCCCGGGCGTTTCGTGCGTCCTGAAGATAGCCTGCCGTCCAAAGCGGCTATTTGGCGCTGGCGTTTTCCAGCCGGGCGATCAGGCTCGATGTATCCCAGCGGTTGCCGCCCATGGCCTGGACCTCGGCATAGAACTGGTCCACCAGGGCGGTCACGGGAAGCCGGGCTCCGGTCTCGTTCGCGGTCTTCAGGCAGATGCCCAGATCCTTGCGCATCCAGTCGACGGCAAAGCCGTAGTCGAATTTGCCGTCACGCATGGTTTCCCAGCGGTTTTCCATCTGCCAGGACTGCGCGGCTCCCTTGGAGATGACGCCGATCACCTTCTCGACGTCGAGATCGGCGCTTTTCGCGAAGTGGATCGCCTCGGAGAGGCCCTGAACGAGACCGGCGATACAGATCTGGTTGACCATCTTGGCGAGCTGTCCGGCGCCCGACGGTCCCATCAGTCCAACCATCTTCGCAAAGCAGTCGATCACGGGTTTGGCAGTGTCGAAGGTCGAACTGTCGCCGCCGACCATGACCGTCAATGCGCCATTCTCGGCACCGGCCTGACCGCCGGAAACCGGGGCGTCGAGGAAGGCGAAGCCCTTTTCGGCCGCCGCAGCTGACAGTTCGCGTGCGACCTCGGCCGAAGCGGTCGTGTTGTCGATGAAGATCGCGCCGGGCTTGATCGTCGAGAAGGCACCGTCAGGACCGGTTGTCACGGCGCGCAAGTCCTCGTCATTGCCGACGCAGCAGAAGACGAAGTCGCAGTCGCGGGCGGCTTCCGCCGGCGTCTTCGCGTGGCTTCCGCCGAATTCCGAGACCCACTTTTCAGCCTTTGTGGCCGTGCGGTTGTAGACCGTCACGTCATGTCCGCCACGGGTTCTCAGGTGACCGGCCATCGGATACCCCATGACCCCAAGACCGATGAATGCAACCTTCGCCATCGCGCTTCATTCCCTATCTGGTGAGCTTTTGTACTGTTTCCGGAGACGGGCAAAGGCCTTAAGCCCCGCCCGTCATCCGCTCACCATCCTGTTTAGCGCATCGGCCCTCTGATGTCAGGTCACCCGACGCCTTGCCGTATCCGTCTCGCGGACCGGCGCAAGGGGCTTCGTATCAAGCGGGGTCGGGCGGGGTGCCCGCGTTCCCCCGTGCGGCGCTCCTGCTTCGCGGAGGGTTGCGATCATCATGGTATCTGCAAGAATGGTAATCATTCGTCCTGCCTCCTGCATGTTTGAAACTGGCTGAAACATGCCGATCCACATTCATTCAGGCGAGTCAGGAAGATCTTTAATATGTTAGATGAGATTACATATGGACTGGACGCACCTGCCGCCGCTGTCGGCACTTCGTGCTTTTGCGACCGTCGCGGAGGAGGGGACGCTTTCGGCGGCCGGCCGCCGTTTGAACGTCAGTCATGCCGCCATCAGCCAGCAGGTGCGCTCGCTGGAGGACTGGTTCGGGTGCAGGCTGGTACGTCGGGAAGGGCGCGGTGTTTGCCTGACCGATGAAGGCAGGCAACTCGCCGGGCATCTCGACACGGCCTTTCGCGGTATCCGCAAAGCGGTTGATGAGCTTTCGCAGGCCGGGCAGGCGCGTCCGCTTCAGGTCACGATGACGCCATCCTTTGCCGTGCACTGGCTGATGCCGCGCCTGTCGGAGTTTCGCCATCTGCACCCGGGGATCGAACTGAGCATGAATCCGACGGGCGAGATCGTGGATCTCCAGCCGGGGGGGATCGATCTGGCGCTTCGCTACGGCTCCGGCGAATGGCCCGGGCTGGAGTCCGAGGCACTCATGCACACACCGACCGTCGTGGTCGCGGCCCGGAGTCTCGTTGGAGACCGCGTTTTCGATGACCCGTCCAGCCTCGCGGACTTTCCCTGGATGCAGGAATACGGCACGGACGAGATCTCGGCATGGTTCGAGAGCCAGGGAGTCCGTCCGCCGCCTCAGATCGATATCACCCACATGCCGGGCTACATGCTGCTGGAGGGGCTCCGGAACGGGGATGGCATCTCGATTGCCTCGAAGGCCTTCATCCAGCCACTCATCTCCTCGGGAGCGCTTCGCGTCCTCTTCGAGAAGAAGGATCCGGGCTACGGCTTTCACATGGTGACGTTGCCCGGAGTTAAGCGGGCCCCGCTGAAGGTCTTCATGTCCTGGCTGCGGGCGCACGCGTCTCGCGACGGAATGCGGGCGGCGGGTGATGCCGCCGCGCACTCCGAAGGGTGAGGTTCATTCGCCAGCGGCGAGGGGCGACAGTGCATGCATCAGGTCGGCGATCAGGTCGTCGGCGCTTTCGATGCCGACTGACAGGCGTATCAATCCCTCGGGAATGCCGCTGGCATCGCCCTCGATCGTGCGCCGGTGCTCGACCAGACTTTCGACGCCACCGAGCGAGGTGGCGCGTTTGATCAGCTTGAGCCGTCCCACGACGCCAAGTGCGTCCTGTGCGCTGCCCTTGGTAATGAAGGACATCAGGTAGCCGTATCCGTCATGCATCTGCCGGGTCGCCAGAGAATGCCCCGGATGGGTCGGCAGTCCGGGATACAGGACGGTCTCGACCATTGGGTGGGCCTGAAGCGCTTCGGCAATCGCCTGGGCATTCGAGCACATGCGTTCGATGCGGAGCGAGAGGGTCCGCAGGCCGCGCAGCAGAAGATAGGCTTCGAAGGCCGGCAGCACCGCTCCGGCGTCGTGGCGTTCTTCGCGGATGAACTTCCAGGCATCGCTGTCCGCGTCGCGGCAGGAGACGACCCCGGCCAGAACATCCGAATGACCGTTCAGGGCCTTGGTTGCGGAATGGAGGACCAGATCGGCACCAAGCTCCAGCGGGCGCATGAGAATCGGTGTTGCGGCGGTCGCGTCCACGGCAGTCACAGCCCCCGCGTTGCTGGCGACCTTTGCAATCGAGGCGATGTCCGTCATGCCGAGATAGGGGTTTGACGGCACCTCGATCAGCACCAGCGCCGGACCGCTTTCACTGATCGTTTCGCAGAAGCGTTCCGTGTCGGTCGCGTCGGCCTCGATCAGGGCGATGCCTGCGTGCTGGCAGTGCTTGCGCAGCCACAATGTGGTTCCCCAATAGATGCCCGACTGCACGAGGATCGTTTGCTCGGGGCGGACCATGCGCACCGTCGCGGCAATGGCAGCCATGCCGGAAGCAAAGAGACGCGCCTCGGCGCCACCCTCCAGGTCCGCGATCAATGCCTCCGTCTGGCGGGTCAGGTCATTGTCGTCGCGTGAGTAGAGGTGCGAGGGGCTCGTGAGCCGATAGCTTTCGTCGCGTGCGAAGGTTGTTGCCGTCTGGATCGGCGGGACCACGGCTCCGGTCTGCGGATCGATGCCACCGCCACCGTGGGCAAGGCGGGAAGCGGGCGAAATCTTCGCGTTGCGAGGGTCTTGCATCTTATTGGTCCGGTGAAGACCGCACGGCGCGCGGCAGGTTGGCCCTGCAGGCGCACGCATCGGTCAAGGTGGGTTTCACCGCCCAGATAAAGCATGTTTGACCGACGCGCGAAACAGGCCGGTGCTGTCGGGGAGCTTCATCAGCGGCGCACGAGGTGCCTGGTCAGGCGCTTTTCCAACTGGTCCCAGATCCGGCGCAGTGTCTCCACGATCAACAGATAGAGGACGGCTGCCCAGATATAGGCCTGGAAGTCGTAGGTGCGCGAGAAGGACCGCCCCGTCACGCCCATGATGTCGTAGATGGTGATGATCGAGGCAATGGCGGAGCCCTTGATCATCAGGATCAGCTCGTTGCCGTAAGGCCTCAACGCCACGATCATGGCCTGGGGCAGGATGATCTTGCGCAGGGTGACAAAACGTCCGAGCCCCAGCGCCTTTGCCGCCTCCCACTGGCCGCGGTCTATGTTGCGGATGGCGCCGCGCAGGATTTCCGCCTGATAAGCGGAGGTATTCAGGGAAAAGGCGAAGATCGCGCAGTACCAGGCATCGCGAAAGAACCACCACAGTCCGGCATCCTTCAGCAGCGGCTGGAAGCTGCCGGAACCGTAGTAGATCAGGAAGGTCTGGGCGATGAGTGGTGTGCCGCGAAAGAAATAGACGTAGGCGAAGGCCGGCACGGCGAGAAGAGCGTTGCGCGAGGCTCGGGCCATGGCCACTGGAATCGAGATCACCGCTCCGATCACCATGGAGGCGCCGACAAGCTTCAGTGTCGTGAGGACACCGTCCTCATAGCGCTGCCAGTAGTTGGCCAGAAAGTCTCCGCCGACACGGCCGCCCAGATAGGTCAGCAGCCAGATGCCGGCGACGATCCAGAGGGCCATCAGAACGTTGCCGGTGATCCGCGTGGCCGACCAGCGCCGCGCGGGTGCCGGAGGTGGCGGGGCAGGGGGCAGAGACGCCTTCTGGACATAGGCGGTCATCGGCGGACCTCCCCGCGTCCACTCCAGCGTTCGATCCGTGAGAGACCTACGGAAGAAACAATCGCGAGCGCGAGATAGATCAGGCACGCGAGCCCGTAAAAGAGGAAAGGTTCCTTTTCGACGCGCGCGGCAACACCCGTCCAGCGCAGGAGGTCGTTGAGGCCGACGATGGAGACCAGAGCCGTATCCTTGAGCAGGATCAGCCAGAGATTACCGAGCGCGGGAAGGGCAAGGCGGATCAGTTGCGGCAGAATGATGAGGCGCATCGTCTGCGAGCGGTTCAGGCCGAGAGCGAAGCCGCCCTCATACTGCCCCTGCCGAATGCCGCGAAACGCCGAGAGAAACGCTTCCGAGGCGTAGGAGGAAAACACCACCGCGAGTGCCACCATCCCCGCGACGAAGGAGTTCACGTCGAGACTGGCCTCAGGATTGAAGATCCTGACCATCTGGTTCAGCAGGATCGGGACGCCGTAGTAGACGAGGAACAGCGTCAGAAGCTCGGGAAGACCACGAAAGATCGTGGTGTAGATGTCCGCGGCGGTCCTGAGGGAGCGTTCCGGGGATTGCTTCGCAAGAGCAATCAGGAACCCGAGCAAAAGACCAAGCGGCAGCGTGGCCACCGCGAGGCTGATCGTGACGAACACGCCATACGCGATTTCGTCGCCCCAGCCGTTCGGGCCGAAGGACAGGAGTGTGAGTGCTTCGTTCATCGGGCCGGGTCGGTTGGCCGGACCGGTTCCGGACCATGCGGGTCCGGCCGATCGCTCAGCGGTGCGGACGGCTTGAAAACGGCGAACGCTGGAAATGCGGTCGGGCGGCGTACATCACTTCAACCGGGGACCGGGAGTGGTCCTCGATGAACGTTCTGCCGTCCCGACCGCGCTTCCGCTATCAGTCGCCGTAAACGTCGAAGTCGAAGTACTTCTTCTGAACCTCGGCATACTTGCCGTTCTCGCGGATCGCCTTGATGGCATCGTTGAACATGGCCTTCAGGTCGTCCTCGCCCTTGCGAATGGCGATGCCCACACCCTCACCATTGATGACGGGATCCGGCGTCAGTGTTCCCAGAAGCTTGCAGCAGGCGCCGTCGTCCGTTCCCAGCCACTCCGACAGCACCACGACATCATCGATGACCGCATCGAGGCGGCCCGACGAAATGTCGAGCTTGTACTCGTCCGGCGTCGGATAGAGCTTCAGCTCCGCGTCGGGAAGCTTGGCCTCGGCGTAGTTGGAGTGGGTCGTCGAAGACTGGGCGCCCAGCAGCTTGCCGTCGAGAGCGGCAGCGGTCGCCTCGGTGATGTCGCTGTCCTTCGGGACGGCGATCGCCGGAGGCGTATTGTAGTACTTGTTGGTGAAATCGACTTCCTTCTTGCGCTCCTCGGTGATCGACATGGAAGCGATGATGGCGTCGAACTTGCCGGCGTTCAGGGCCTGGATGATGCCGTTCCAGTCCTGCGTGACGAACTCGCATTCAACCTTCATCTGCTCGCAAAGCGCCTTGGCGATATCCACGTCGAAGCCGGTCAGCGTGCCGTCGGAAGTCAGATAGTTGAACGGGGGATAGGCTCCCTCCGTCCCGATACGCACCTTGGTCCAGTCCTTGGCCTGCGCACCGCTCACGGCACCGAAAATCATGGCCGCGACTGCTGCAATCTTCATGAGACGCATGTGTTGTTCCCCTGTGGTCCCTCGATTTTTCGTGGAACGGCTTCGCGTTCCTTCGAGCTTTCATATTCCCACCATCCCCGAAGGAAGTTCAATAGCCTTACGTTGGGGAGCGTGTTCATTTTTTCAGGGGATGAAAGTTTCTCCGTTCAGTCCGGGAACCGGGCCTGTCCTGGACTCAGCGCGGGGCGAGGCCGAACTCGGAAAAGGGGATGAAGTCCACGAGCGAGCCGCGGGCAACCTCCGTCGCAACCTCGGGGATTTCGATAAGTCCGTCGGCTGCGCGCAATCCCGAGATGAGCCCGGAGCCGTCACGTTCGAACTTCTCCACCACCGTGTTGCCACGGTCGTCTCTCGCCAGTCGGCCGCGATAGAACTCGCGCCGGTCCGGCTTCTTCCGGTCGACCTGAAAGGCCGCGGGAATCTGGAAGCGTCGTGGCGTGGTGAAGCCCGCGCCCCCGAGTGCCGAGATCACCGGGCGTGCATAAAGCAGGAAGCAGATCATCGCGGCGACGGGGTTTCCCGGCAGGCCCAGAACGACGCAATCGCCAATCTGTCCGAAGCTCATGGGCCGACCCGGCTTGATCGCCAGTTGCCACATGTGGCGCCTGCCGAGGCGGTCGAGTGTCTCGACAAGGTGATCTTCCTCGCCATGCGAGGCCCCGCCTGTCGTCAGGATCACGTCATGCGAGCTTGCGGCCCCGGAGAGCGCGTCAGCCAGACTGTCCGCGCGGTCCTCGATCACACCGAGATCGGTCGTGTCCGCGCCAGCCGTGCCGGCAAGGGCCCGGAGCAGAAAATGGTTGGAATCGTAGACGCCTCCGTCGGGCAGCGTCTCCCCGGGACGGCGTATCTCGTCACCGGTCGAGACAAGTGCAATCCGGGGCCGGCGGAAGACTGTTGCTTCCGGTGCGCCGGTGGAGGCGATGGCGGCAAGGTCCTGGGGGCGCAACCGTGTGCCGGGCGAAAGGAGTTCGGCTCCCGCCGCAATGTCCTCGCCGGCACGTCGCCTGTTTGCTCCGGCTTTCAGCCCGCCGGGGATTTCAACGCTCCGTCCCCCATCCAGGTCGTGAACGCGACAGTCCTCCTGCATTGCGACACTGTCCGCGCCCTGCGGCATGACGGCTCCGGTGAAGATGCGTGCCGCCGTGCCCGGTGCAAGGGCGGAGATGGCCGGATGTCCGGCCGGGATCCTGGTGCTTACCGGGAGAGTGCCGCCGCCTGCAGGCAGGTCGGCATGCCGGAAGGCAAACCCGTCGACGGCGGCGTTGTCGGTCAGGGGGACATCGCGGGGGGCGGACACCGTTTCCGCGAGAATACGGCCGTTCGCTTCGGCAAGCGCGATCCTCTCGTGGCCGACAACGCAGGTGACACGCTCCTTGAGGATGGACAGCGCCTCGGCGTGTGTCAGCCTGTCGCGGTCGTGTAGAAAGCAGTCGTCGAGAAGGCGTCGTTCACCTGTCACCCGCGTCGTCTCCCTTGTCGTTCAATGCGCAAAGGTCCGTAATGAAGTCCGCGATCCCGGCGACGTCGTCGATATCGAAAACCGGCAAGGCGGTCGCTTCGACGGCGTGATCGGCTGCGATTGCGCGCACGTTCGGTACGCTGCCCTCAAGCGCGCCGTCGCGCGCCGACGCCTTTCGCCGCACTTCGATCTTGGGGTGACCGGACTTCTTGTAGCCTTCCACGAGAACAACGTCGCAGGGGGCAAGCCGGTCGAGCACCTCCTCGAGCGTCGGCTCCGGGTCTTCGCCGAGTTCGCGCATCAGGGCGATACGCTTCGAACTCACCAGAGCAACCTCTCGGGCGCCGGCCAGGCGGTGGCGATGGCTGTCGGTTCCCGGCGTGTCCACGTCCACGTTGTGATGGGCTTTCTTCACCGTCGCGACCCTATGGCCGCGCCGGGTCAACTCGGCGATGAGGCGTTCCACAAGGGTGGTCTTGCCCGAGTTCTTCCAGCCGGAAACACCGACAACGGGAGCGTGCTTTTCGCTCATGAGGAGCCTTTCCGCACGAAAGCTTCGGCCTGCGTCAGGTCTTCCGGTGTGTTGATGTTGAAAAACGGGTCGTGGCCGTCTTCCTCGAACTCCGCGCGGGCGTTGGGATGCATGTCCACGAATGCCAGGACCTTCCCGGTCGTTCCCTCCCGGAGGAAGGCGTCGAGCGCATCCGCGTGTGCAAGCGGCCAGTATCCGAAGACGGGGTGGTTGTGTCCGCCACAGCGGGCCAGAACGATCCGGTCGCGTTCGCCGGCCCTGGCATCCAGAAGGCGTTCCGTCAGGTCGGTCGGGAAGAAGGGCGTGTCTCCGGCAACCGAGATGATACCCTCGATGCGAGGCTGATGCTCCTGCGCCCATCGCAGGCCCGCCAGCACACCCGCCAGGGGACCGGCGAAGCCTCCAACAGGATCCGCCGCGACGGGAAGGCCGAATTCCGAAAACCGTGCCGGGTCGCCATTGGCGTTCAGCATCATCGTGTCCACCTGCGGTCGCAAGCGGTCAACGACGTGGCTCAGGATCGGTCGGCCATCAAGCACAAGCATCGGCTTGTCACCGCCACCCATGCGCCGCGCGAGCCCTCCCGCGAGGATGCAGCCGATTGTGGTATCGGAAGCGGTCATGACATCTCCTTGCCCGAGGTCGCACCCTTTCGCCGGCTGCGAGCAGGTTCGGCCTCCGCCTGGGACGGGTCCGCATCGTGAATCACGCGCTGGGGAGCTGACAGGACGATAAACCGTTGGCCGCGAGCGCGTCCGATGAGCGTCAGGCCGACACGGCGGGCAAGCTCCACGCCCCATGCCGTGAAACCCGAGCGCGACACGAGAATGGGAATACCCATCATTGCCGTCTTGATGACCATCTCGGATGTCAGGCGACCGGTGGTGTAGAAGACCTTGTCCTGCGGCGCGATGTTCTCGAGCCACATCCAGCCGGCGATCTTGTCCACCGCATTGTGCCGGCCGACATCCTCCATGTAGGCGACCGCCCGATCCTCCTGGCACAGCACACAGCCGTGAATGGCGCCGGCTGCAAGATAAAGCGAGGGGGCGGTGTTGATCGTGCGGGTGAGCTTGTGCAGGGCCGATGTGCGAAGCCGCGCGTCCGGATCCAGGCGGATGTCGTCGAAGCGCTCCATCATGTCACCGAAGACCGTTCCCTGGGCGCATCCCGAGGTGCGCACCTTCTTCTTCAGCTTGTCCTCATAGTCGGTTTCGCGCTCGGTGCGCACGACCACGACCTCAAGGTCGTCGTCGTAGTCGATGCCGGTGATGCGATCATCCCCGCGCAGCATGTTCTGGTTCAGTAGATAGCCTACGGCCAGGAGGTCCGGCCGGTCGCCGATCGTCATCATCGTGACGATCTCCTGTGAGTTCAGGTAGAGCGTCAGAGCGCGCTCCGTGACCACGTTGATTTCCACCTCCGCGCCGGTCTGGTCGAAACCCGAGACGGGGACGGACAGGCGCGAATCCTCGGGATCCGGGTGGATCAGGAACTCCGGTAGAGCTCGAAGAGCGTGCTTGCTGCCGTCTGTTGTGCTGTCCCGCCGCACTGAATCCCCTCCGCCGGGATGTGCCCCGTGCGCTGCTTCGTGAAGCCGACAAACTAGGGAGCATTCACAGGGTCTGGCAAGGGTGCCGGAGGGGCGGGGGACCGTGTCGAGAGATCAGGCGCTGAGGCGTCGGGAAACTTCGTGCGATCGGGACAGGCGGGCGGATGCAAAGACGGAAACCGAGATAAGGTCATCGTGCGAGACCAGCTCCGGAGCCTGCATGATCGGCATGGCGAGGCTGGCAAGAACACCGTCGTGAGCGTCGAGCGTGTCGCAGAAGAACAGCGGAGCGTTCGGCAACAGCGTCACGGCATCGATGCGGCGGTCGATCACTGTCAGGTCGTGATGGCGGCGGTCAGCCTCGATTCGGGAAAAGGTCGCCTCGAGGGCGTGGGCGGGTCCTTCAAGAACCTGGAAGAAGGTGGTGCCATTCATGATCAGCGCACCGCGCAGCCCCGTACGGGCATTGTTGGTGCGCGCCGTGGCAACGATCCGCTCGAGCTCCTCCTCGAGCGATAGCGTCATTTCGGCAAAGGTCAGCGCACTGCGGTAGCAAAGCCGCGAGATCGACATTTTCGTTGGTCCCATCGAGATCATCATGGGACAGCACGATAGTCGGCACCTGTTGGGGTTCTGTAATTCGGTGCGGGAATTCTGAAATCAATTCATTAACTTGGCGGCAAGCACGATCCAAGGGAGCGGTTGCGGAGACGAGAAGGCGGTCGAAGCCGCCCCCGAATCCTTAGTCTACACCAGCATGGCGCGCTGGGTCTGGCGAGCGGGCGCCAGGCGTTCCGTCAGCGGCGCGATGATCCTTGCGGCTGCCGCAATGTCGGGAGATGAGGTCAGGCTTGCGGTGTCGATGGGCGTTCCATCCGCCGTGCCGCTCCGGCGCAGGTCGGCGAAATAGAGCCAGCAGCGGGAAAACACGCGTTCGCTGATCTCGCCTTGCGCAATCTCCGTGATGTCCGACAGCCGGGAGTCGCGCCCGACGCAGTCACGTGTGTCCGCGAGGCCGCGCGAGTTGCCCTCCAGCCAGCACACGATGCTGTCGGAGGAGAGAAGCAATGCACCCGTCACACCATTCAGGCGGTTGAGTTTGCGGGCGCGGTCGAGGGTTGCCTCGAGTTCGGCTTCAACGGAGCCCGAGACCGCTGACCAGTCGATGCGGGCGGAAAAGCACAGTGCGGAGAGGGGCATCTTTCTTGTCCTGACGTGGAGCATTCTCTCAAGCCCCGATTGTGCGCACGACAACCTGTGGGAACGGTTAAGCGAGGGCTGCCGCAAGGACTAAAATACGATCTTTCGCATCACGATTTTCGACAGGCTGAAACAGATTTCACGAAACGCGGCATGTGGAAGCAGGAGGCGCGGTGGCGCGATCCGTCATTGACGGAAGGCACTTTCCCCTTACGTTGCGCATCAAGAACGAACGAGGAAAACATGTTCTGGAAATCACGAGGGAGCGGGATGCCGACGCGCGAGGACGTTCTGAAGGAGCTTTCCAAGGTCAAGGGACCCGACCTGGAAGGAGACATCGTTTCGTTGGGGCTGGTGTCCGAGGTCTTCATTTCCGAGGGGCGGGTGATCTTCTCGATCACGGTTCCCGCCGAACGGGCCCAGGAACTGGAACCGCTGCGACAGGCCGCCGAACGTGTTGTGGCGAAAATGCCGGGTGTCGAAAAGGCACTGGTGGCGCTGACATCCGAGCGCAAGGGCGGCGGGGGGCAGCCGCAGCAGGCCCAGCCTGTGCGTCCGGCGCCCGCGGCGGGCGACGCCGGCAGCGTTCCCCCGCCCATGCAGGCGCGAGGAGCGGGGGCTGGCGCGAAGGCGGGTGGCTCGACGGCGAAGCCCGGCGTTCCCGGGGTGAAGTCGATCATTGCCGTGGCCTCGGGCAAGGGCGGTGTCGGCAAGTCCACGACCACCTGCAACCTGGCGCTTGCCTTGCAGGCCAACGGGTTGAAGGTCGGCGTTCTGGACGCCGACATCTACGGCCCGTCCATCCCCCGGCTTTTCCATGTCACCGGGCGCCCTGAACCCGTATCGGGCCGTATTCTGAAGCCGCTTGAAGGCTATGGCATCAAGGTGATGTCCATGGGGTTCCTCGTGGATGAGGAAACGCCCATGATCTGGCGTGGTCCCATGGTGATATCGGCCATCACGCAGATGCTGCGTGAAGTGGAGTGGGGTGATCTCGACGTTCTGGTGGTCGACATGCCGCCGGGCACGGGCGACGCACAGCTTACCATGGCGCAAAACGTGCCGCTGGCCGGTGCCGTGATTGTTTCGACGCCGCAGGACCTTGCGCTTATCGATGCGCGCAAGGGGCTGAACATGTTCCGCAAGGTGGATGTTCCACTTCTCGGGATCATCGAGAACATGAGCTATTTCCTGTGCCCCGATTGCGGAAATCGCCATGACATCTTTGGTCACGGCGGCGCGCGCACGGAGGCCGAGCGTCTGGGTGTTCCGTTCCTTGGCGAAGTTCCGCTCGACATGGAAATCCGCGAGACTTCCGATGCGGGCACGCCGGTGACGGTATCCGCGCCCGATGGCCCTCATGCGCGCATCTACCGCGATATCGCGACCAAGGTTCAGTCCGAGATCGAACGTAACCGGGAAGATGGTCACCGCGCCGCGCCGAATATCGTGATCGAGAGCTGAGACGTCGGTTTCCGACAACGTCGTGCGAGTGAAGATTGAACGCCCGCTGTCGGGTGCCTGTTGCAGGTGGCCGACAGCGGGCGTTCGCGTTTGCGTGAGGCGAGGCCGGTGCGAAGTGACTTTTAAACCTGAGAGATTCTGTCCGAATTGTTCTGTTGGCGTGTGTTTCCCAGGTGCCACCGCGAAAATCGCGAATGTCTGAACGGAGTGGTTACCAATCGGAATCGGACGATTGTGCGATGCACAATTCATCTCGCCTGGCAGAGACTGTGTCCCGTGTCTTTTTATGTTCTTTTGTTCGTCAAATAACTGTTTTCATGGATGAAAAATGATTTTTGACGTTGGCGTTGCAGCACGGAAAGCGTTTGCCGCAACGGCATAGGACCGGTTATTCTGACAATGAGGGAGAATTGCATGACGGCAGGCAGCGATGTCCGTTCGGCGAAGGCTGTTTCGGGCGCGGTCGACAATACGATGGGCCATGGTGGCGCGAGCCTTTCGCCGATAGGCGAGGAGGACCGTGCCCGTGCGACGCTTTACGGCCTTCTGGCGAGTTCACTGGAAGCGCCGGTCGGCTCCGAGTGGCTTTCCGTCGTTGGTGCCCTTGAAGGCGCGGAAGGCGATGTCGGCATGGCGCTCGCCGATGTTGTTCGCCTGACCCGCGAAGCTGATCCTGCCCGCTTGGCCCGCGACTACCACGACCTCTTCATCGGCGTTGGACGCGGTGAGCTCATTCCCTATGGATCGTTCTACCTTACCGGCTTTTTGAACGAAAAGCCGCTTGCGAGGTTGCGCGCGGAAATGCGGCGCCTCGGCATTGAGCGTGATCCCGAGGTGAAGGAGCCGGAGGATCACATCGCCGCCGAGTGCCAGATCATGGCGGGGCTGATCCTGGGAGACTTCGGCTCAGGGGCGGGGGATGACGCGTCGACCTTCTTCCGGGACCACCTGGGAATTTGGGCTCCGTATTTCTTCCGCGACCTTGCCGCCACATCCGTTGGTGACCTTTATCCGGCGATCGGCCGGCTCGGTGTGTCCTTCATGGCGGTCGAGGCGGACCTGAACACGATGTTCGAAGACGAGGGAGCGGCTCGGGCCACCTGACCCGTTCTCACCCAGACGTCGCGCCGGGAAGTTCCAGGTGCGGCGACCAGACTGAACAACCGGCGTGGTCGAGGCCAGACAGTGGTGACCGGGCCGAGCATGAGGAGAGAAGCATGAAACGCAAGGACACGGCCGTGGAAGCCGATCGCCGCAGCTTTCTCAAGCTCGCGGGCCTTGGTGCGGCGGCGGCACCGATGACGCTTGTGGCCGGAGGTGCCGAGGCGGCCGAGGCCCCGTCCGAGAAGGCGGCGGGCTACCGCGAGACGGATCACGTGAAGCGTGCCTACGAGACGGCGCGCTTCTGATCGACTGATGATGCCGTGCGCCGGCTGGTCCGGCGCGGTGGCCCAGACAATTCAAACAGGACGTCGGTGCGGGTAAGGCCCTGGCCGCCGGCGGATCGAGGGAGAAACGGGATGCTGAGGAAGAAGACGAGTTCCGTCGCCAGCCGAACGCGGCTTGCCTCCGCCATCGAGGCGATGGGCGCTAGCGCGATGGACCGTCGCGCGTTCCTGCGTCGCTCGGGTCTTGCCGCCGGCGGTCTCGCCGCAGCCGGCACCCTGACGGGCGGAATGGTTCGCAAGGCGAAAGCCGCCGGTCCGACGGCTGCGACGGCAGAGATCAAGAAGACCGTCTGCACGCATTGCTCGGTCGGCTGCACGGTGCTGGCCGAGGTGCAGGACGGTGTTTGGACCGGGCAGGAGCCGGGGTTCGACAGCCCGTTCAACCTTGGGTCTCATTGTGCGAAGGGCGCGTCCGTGCGTGAGCACGCTCATGGCGAGCGGCGGCTCAAGTATCCGACCAAGCTCGTGAACGGCAAGTGGGAGCGGGTGTCCTGGGAGCAGGCGATCAACGAGATCGGCGACCAGATGATGAAGATCCGCGACGAAAGCGGACCCGACAGCGTCTACTGGCTCGGCTCCGCCAAGCATTCCAACGAGCAGGCCTATCTTGTCCGCAAGTTCGCTGCCTTCTGGGGGACGAACAACGTCGACCACCAGGCGCGTATCTGTCACTCGACCACGGTCGCGGGTGTTGCCAACACCTGGGGCTACGGCGCGATGACGAACTCCTACAACGACATCCATAATTCCAAGGCGATCCTGATCATCGGCGGCAACCCCGCCGAGGCGCATCCGGTTTCCCTTCTGCACGTCCTCAAGGCGAAGGAAGAGAACAATGCGCCGCTGATCGTCTGTGATCCGCGCTTCACGCGCACCGCGGCGCACGCGAGCGAGTATGTCCGGTTCCGCCCGGGCTCCGACGTCGCGCTCGTCTGGGGCATCCTCTGGCATATCTTCGAGAATGGCTGGGAGGACAAGGAGTTCATCCGCCAGCGTGTCTGGGGCATGGACGAGATCAAGACCGAGGTCGCCAACTGGGCGCCCGACGAGGTCGAGCGTGTCACCGGCGTTCCGGGCTCGCAGCTCAAGCGCGTCGCGCGCACGCTGGCCAACAACCGTCCGGGCACGCTGATCTGGTGCATGGGCGGCACACAGCACACCAACGGCAACAACAACACCCGTGCCTACTGTGCGCTGCAGCTCGCGCTCGGCAACATGGGCAAGGCCGGTGGCGGCACCAACATCTTCCGTGGTCATGACAATGTGCAGGGCGCGACGGACCTTGGTGTCCTCGCCGACACGCTGCCTGGCTACTATGGCCTGTCCAAGGGGTCCTGGGGGCATTGGGCGCGCGTTTGGGACGTTTCCTTCGACAACCTTGCCGGCCGTTTCGCGACCATGAAGAAGCCGGACGGCTCGGATCGCGAGATGATGTTCGAGACCGGCATCCCGGTGTCGCGCTGGATCGACGGCGTGCTGGAGGACAAGGAAAACCTCGTCCAGCCGGACAACACCCGCGCGATGGTCTTCTGGGGCCATGCCCCGAACTCGCAGACCCGTTTGCCGGATATGAAGCGGGCGATGGAGAAGCTTGATCTTCTCGTCATCATGGACCCGTTCCCGACGATGTCGGCGATCATGCATGACCGCAAGGACGGCGTGTATCTCCTGCCGGCGACGACCCAGTTCGAGACCTACGGGTCGGTGACGGCGTCCAACCGGTCGATCCAGTGGCGCGAGAAGGTCGTGGAGCCCCTGTTCGAGTCGAAGCCCGACCATGTCATCGCCTATCTTCTGGCGAAAAAGTTCGGCTTCGCGGAAGACCTCTTCAAGAACATCGAGGTCAATGGCGAAGAGCCGCTCATCGAGGACCTGACCCGCGAGTTCAACCGGGGCATGTGGACTATCGGCTACACCGGGCAGTCGCCGGAACGCCTCAAGCTCCACATGGAGAACCAGCACACGTTCGACCGCACCACGCTGCGCGCGCGCGGCGGCCCGGCCGACGGCGACTTCTACGGCATGCCGTGGCCGTGTTGGGGAACCGCGGAGATGAACCATCCCGGCTCGGCCGTTCTCTACGATACCTCACTTCCCGTCGCCGAAGGCGGCATGGGCTTCCGGGCCCGCTTCGGCGTCGAGCGCAATGGGGACAACCTGCTCGCCGAGGGCTCCTGGCCCGTGGGGTCGGAGATCGAGGACGGGTATCCCGAGTTCACCATGGCCATGCTGATCAAGCTTGGCTGGGACAAGGACCTCACGCCCTACGAGCGCCAGACGATCGAATGGGTCGCGGGAATGCGTGATGCTCGTCCGTCTTCCGAAGAGGTCGGCGAGACCTCCCAGACAGGCGACATGCCGTCCGACTACGACGAGAAGGTTGGCGGCGTGAACTGGAAGACCGACCTGTCCGGCGGTATCCAGCGCGTTGCGATCGCACACGGTTGCGCCCCCTACGGCAACGCCAAGGCCCGTGTGGTCGTGTGGACCTTCCCCGATCCGGTGCCGCTGCACCGCGAGCCTCTGTACACGGTACGCCGTGACCTGCTCGACAAGTATGCGACCTACGAGGACAAGACCTTCTGGCGTGTCCCGACCCGCTACGAGTCGATCCAGAAAACGGACTATTCCAAGGACTTCCCGATCATTCTCACCTCGGGACGCCTGGTGGAATACGAAGGTGGCGGCGACGAAACCCGCTCCAACCCGTGGTTGGCGGAGCTGCAGCAGGACATGTTCATCGAGGTCAACACCCGGGATGCCAACGATCTGGGCGTCCGCGATGGCGAGATGGTCTGGGTGCACGGTCCCGAGGGCGGCAAGGTCAAGGTGATGGCGATGGTGACCGAACGTGTCGGCACCGGCGTTGCCTTCATGCCGTTCCACTTCGGCGGTCACTGGCAGGGCGAGGACCAGCGCAGCAAGTACCCGAAGGGCGCCGATCCATACGTGCTCGGCGAGGCGACGAACACCGCCCAGACCTACGGCTACGACAGCGTCACCCAGATGCAGGAAACCAAGGCCACGCTTTGCCGCATCGAGCGCATCGGCTGAGGCTTGACACATATGGCCGCCCGCGGCCGGCGAAGCTGCCTTCGCCGCGGGCCCGAGCCTCAGGAAAATGACGAGGAGAGATCATGGCACGGATGAAATTCCTCTGTGACGCCGAGCGCTGCATCGAGTGCAACGCATGCGTCACCGCCTGCAAGAACGAGCATGAGGTGCCGTGGGGCATCAATCGCCGCCGGGTTGTCACCATCAATGACGGCAAGCCGGGCGAGCGATCCATTTCGGTTGCCTGCATGCACTGTTCCGACGCGCCCTGCATGGCCGTCTGCCCGGTGGATTGCTTCTACCAGACCGAGGAGGGCGTGGTCCTTCACTCCAAGGACCTTTGCATCGGCTGCGGTTACTGTTTCTACGCGTGCCCCTTTGGCGCGCCGCAGTATCCGCAGGCCGGCAACTTCGGTTCACGCGGCAAGATGGACAAGTGCACCTTCTGCGCTGGTGGCCCGGAGGCCGACAACTCTTCGGCCGAATACGCCAAGTACGGCCGCAACCGTCTCGCGGAGGGCAAGCTGCCGCTCTGTGCCGAGATGTGCTCGACCAAGGCCCTTCTTGCCGGTGACGGCGACGTCGTGTCGTCGATCTATCGCGAGCGCATCGTTGCCCGCGGGTTCGGCTCGGGTGCCTGGGGCTGGGGCACTGCCTATGAGCAGAAGGCCGGCAATATCTGAAGGTGACAGCCCGCGCTCAAGGGAAGAGCCCAGGGACGGACGGGCCTTTTCTGACCGGATGCAGGCCAGCATGGCCGCAAGACAGGGATGTCCGGGGCACCGGGCATCCCTGTGGTGCAGGCAGGCGGGGTTCCCCGGCGGGCGCCGGGCGACATGAAGCAGGAGCATTGATGTGAGATCCGCACGTGCAGGATGGGGTGCCTTGGCCATGTCGGCGATCGTCCTGGCGCTGGTGCCGGGATGTCGGGAGGACGAGCAGAACCGACCGTTGCATCTTGAGAAAGGCGTCTACCAAGGCAAGGCGGATCGACCGCTGACGGATGAGGAACGCCGCGAACTGCGCCACCGCGGTCTGCGCCAGCAGTTCTGACCTGAACGGCAAGCCCGGGTGCATGCCCGGAGAGGAGCAAGAGAATGTCCGGACTTTCGATCCCGGGGCATGGCCTGTTGCAGGCGGTACGCCGTTTCGCCGAGTCCGGCGTGAGGTGTTGCCGCCCGGTTGTGCTCGCCCTTTGCCTCGGTGCGGTTCTTGGCGGCCTGTTGGCTGCGAGCGGGCCCGCGCTGGCCCAGCAGGGTGTCGCGCAGGAAATTCCGAGCGAGAACCCGGTGCAGGGACATGTCCCTGGAAACACGCTCGGGACGACTTCGGATTCCGACCTCTGGCGTGCCGTGCGCAGCGGTGCCGCCGGCAAGGTCTCCATTCCCGACGAGAAGTCCGCGACGCTGGTGCAGTCGGAGGGGGAACTCTGGCGCGCTCTGAAGAACGGCCCGATCGCGCTTTACGGCAGTTGGGCGCTGCTCGGCATGGTCGTCATGCTTTGCCTCTTTTTCGCGTTGCGTGGACGCATCCGGATCGAGCACGGCCGCTCGGATGAGACCATTACCCGCTTCGAGGCGATCGAGCGGTTCGGACATTGGCTCACCGCCGTCTCCTTCGTTGTCCTGGGACTGACGGGCCTGAATGTCATGTACGGCCGGTATGTACTGCTGCCGGTGATCGGCCCGGACGCGTTCTCGCTGGTGACGTGGTGGGGCAAGCACCTGCACAACTATCTGGCCTTTGCGTTCATGGCAGGCCTTGTGATGATCTTTCTGATGTGGGTGCGGCACAACATTCCCGACCGCACGGACATCAAGTGGGTGCTGCAGGCCGGCGGGCTGTTCTCCAAGCATCTTCATCCGCCGGCGAAGAAGTTCAATGCCGGCCAGAAGGTCATCTTCTGGCTGACTATCCTTGGTGGCGCCTCGATCTCCATCTCCGGCTGGTCCTTGCTGTTTCCCTACACCACCCATTTCTTTTCCGACACGTTCGCCCTGGTGAATGCTGTGGCGGGGACGGAACTGGCGACGCCGCTCACGGTGCTGCAGGAGCAGCAGCTCGCGACACTCTGGCACTCGATCATGGGTGTGTTTCTGGTCTGCGTGATCATTGCCCACATCTACATCGGCTCGCTCGGCATGGAGGGGGCGTTCGATGCGATGGGCTCCGGTGAAGTCGACCTGAACTGGGCCAAGGAACACCATTCGCTCTGGGTTGAAGAAGTGCAGGCCCGCGAGACCCGGTCGGGAGGGCAGGGGCCCTCGGCACAGCCCGCCGAATAGGCGATGGGAACCTGCGTCGTTTGAAAAGTTCGGCCGGGCGCATCGTGCCCGTTGCCTTCCTGAAACGGGCGGCGGCACCACGCGACCGGTCCGCGCCCTTCCTTGAGAGGACACCTACGCGATGAAGGCTTTTGCATGTGCCGTGATCGCCGTGGCGGTAATCGGTGTGGGGGCCGGTCTCTTCCTGTCCTACGGCCTGGATTATTCCTCCGCCACGATCTACTCGAGCGACAATCCTGGAGCTGTTCGTCTTTCGCCCGGTGACGGCAAGCGCCCGGGCGAGTGAGACATGCGAGGCGCCTGTTCCCGCTCCGAAGCAAGTCCATGAGCTTCTGCCGCCGCTCCCCCCGTGGCGGCCGATTGATCGAATGCCGTTTGGTCAACACAATGCTTGCAATGGTTGAAACACCGAGGCCAACTCTTGTCGCACGCTGCCGGTCCTGACGCGGATCCGGGTGTCATGCCCGTTCTACCGCCGATCCTCGCCAGTCATCCGGTGGATCCGGAATGCGATCCCTTCGCCCACGCGACGGCCGGTGCAGGGAAGGGGGAGTTCCGTGCCGGTGATGTGGTGTGGTCGCGGGCGCAAGACAGGCTCGCCGCCGCGATCGTTCTGGAGCCTACCGTTCCACCCGCGCGATGCCCGGAAATGCTGTTCCTCACCATGGTCGCGGTGGTCGAGGCACTTGGGGCCTGCGTTCGTCCGGAGCTAGCTCTCACGCACCGCTGGCCCGCGCGCCTGCTTGCCAACGGCGGTGAGTTTGGCCGTGTCCGCATCTGCTGGAGTGAGGCGCTTGACGAGGATGGCGCCCCATTCTGGCTTGTGATCGGGGTGGAAATACAGATCGCCGAGACGGAAACGACGGTGGAGCCGGGAGAGATTCCCGGGGTGACGAGCCTTGCCGGAGAACAGGCGGGCGAACTGGACCGTGGGCGCATTCTCGAGGCCGTCTGCCGCCACCTCCTGAGCTGGATCCAGACCTGGGAACATGACGGTTTCTCTCCGGTGCGCGACGCCTGGCTCTATCGGGCGGAAGGCTATGGCGAACGGATCGCCGTGGAGGTCAGCCACGGAATGGTGGAGGGTGTCTTTCTCGGTCTCGACGGGCAGGGCAACTTGCTGTTGAAAGAGGAGGGGCCCATCGATGGCACCCGCGTCGTGATGCTCGATGCGGCGCTGGCCGAGATGGAAACCCTGTAGGGCCACACCTGGGCGCCCGCCTTTTCGCCCGACGAGGCCTTGAACGGCACGAAAGTAGGTTTCCTGCCTCATCAACACTCATCCCGGAGCACGATCATGACCACCCGAATGCTGAAGGCGATCCGCCTCGACCTGTCGGACACACGGGTGTTCCCGCTTGCGGCCGAGCCCGATGACTGGGTCATTCCGGGCACATTCGCCTTTCGTGCCTTCACCGACGAGGGGCTCTCCGGCAAGGAGCGTCAGGCATTCGTCTCCGGCTTTCTGTCTCTTGGAAACTTCGGCTGGACCACACTGGCGACACCGGCCGAAATCGGCGACGACGACCGGGCGGCGCTTGTCGAGCGTCTGGCGGAACATTTCGCCGCCGAGCATGGCGCGCCGTCCGTGGATGCGGCGCGAGAGGTGGCCGAGGCAGAGATCGCCGATGCCTGCGAGATCGCCTCGGGTCTCGAGGTCAATGCCCTGCTGGCGATCGAACGCGAGATGGACGAGGACGGAACCATCCGTGAGCGCTTTCATCTCGTGGCACATGACAGTTCCGGAGATCATGCGCGAGTGTGGGATGTGAGCGAGGACGAGTGATGCCGAATTTCTGGAAATCATCAGGCATTCACTTGCTCGAGCGTGATCGCAACGGCTGGCTGACCGTCACGCCGGATTTCCTGCGCGCCTATTACACACGCCCGGAAATCCATCCCGTCGAGGAAAGCTGTCTTGCCGAGCATGCGCTATTCGAGCGTCTGATGGCGGAGCCCTTCGCGGAGGTCGATGAAGCGGAGATCGCTGCAATCCAGGACAGGGACGCGGCCGAAAACTACCGGCTCCTTCTGGCGTTTCGCGATCACCTCGTGCGGCATGGAACGGTGGAGTCCGCCTACGCCGCGCTGTTCTCCTCGCCGACGCCACTGAGCATCCCGCCCGTTTTCCTGGATCAGTTGGTCCATCTCATCGTGCACAACATGTTGCGCAGGATCGCCGACCCGATGCGGGCACGCGCTGGCGAACTTTTCTTCCGGGAACAGGTCGTTACCACGGGCGATGGGCAACTCATGCTCGCGGATGCGGAAATTGTCGAGAACTGGACGAAGACCGGCGGCTTCGGAGGGCTCGGGGCGCTTCTGGCCGAGAGCGGCACGCCCATGCGCGGGCTTTCGCTGGATGTTCTGGGAGAGGACAATCGCGACCTCTACTGGGAGAGGTCGGACCGGTTCGATACCGCCATCGACTTCCGATTCACCGAACCGGCGCTTGATGCCTTCGCGCGCGTTCTGGAGACCTGGGTCGCTCACTTCCACGGTTTGCGCGTGCGGGTGCAACCGCAGCAGTCAATCCGTGATGAACGCTGGTCCTGGCACATTGGACTGGATGCGGAGGCAACTCGCCTTCTCAACGCCCTGTATGAAGGCAAGATGCTTGACGAGGGCGCACTTTCCCGGATCATTGCCCTGTTCCGGCTCGATTTCGAGGAGCGGGGCGATGTTGTCGAAACCATGCGGGGAAAGCCGGTCTGGCTCGGTCTGGCCATGGGGAGCGACGGCAAGCTGCGGATGAAACCGCAGAACCTGCTGACCAACCTGCCACTGCGGCGCCGCAACTGAGCGGCTACCGAAAGACCGTTTCATGTCATCCAGCCCGACTTCGGGTGTGAGTTCCGGCGAGAATGGCCGGGCCATTCTCTTCATGCTGGCTGCCATGGCCGGTTTCATCTTCAACGACAGTCTGACGAAGCTGACGGCCGACCATCTGCCACTGGGACAGATCATGTTTCTGCGCGGCCTGATGGCGATCTCGCTGTTACTTGTCCTGTGCTTTCTGGACGGTTCGATCCGCAAGCTCGGCCTTGTGTTCAATCCGCTGATCGGTCTGCGCGTCCTGGCGGAGGTTCTCGGCGCCCTGTTTTACCTCAAGGCGCTTTTCAACATGCCGCTCGCCAACGCGACGGCGATCATGCAGGTGCAGCCTCTTGCGATCACGGCCGGTGCGGCCCTGTTTCTGGGAGCGCCGGTCGGGTGGCGCCGATGGAGCGCCATCGCCGTCGGCTTCGGCGGAGTTCTCCTGATTGTCCGGCCGGGCATGGCCGGGTTCGACGCCTGGTCGTTGTGGGCTCTTGCGGCCGTGGTCTGTGTTGTCTCGCGCGACCTGCTGACGAGCCGCACGCCACGGAACATCCCCACCTACATCATCACGCTTGCCTCGCTGTCCGGTGTCGCGGCCGCCGGCGCCGGGCTTTCCAGCGTTGAGACCTGGGTGACGCCGAGGGCTGGCGACATGGCGGCGCTGGCAGCGGCGGCCTGCTTCATTCTCGTCGGTTTCGTGTCCATCATCAGCGCGATGCGCACCGGTGATATCTCGCTGGTGGCACCGTTCCGGTATTCGATCATCTTGTGGGCCATTCTGATCGGCTATCTTGTGTGGGGTGACGTCCCCGACGGTCAGACTCTCATCGGCATCGCAATTCTTGTCGTGACCGGCCTTTACAGCCTGATGCGTGAACGCAAGTTGCTGCGCAAGCCGGGACCGGCCGCAAAGGCCACGCCGCTGCGGTGAGGTCGAACGCATCGCATGGTTGCGCGGTTGCGCGGCTTCTCTCTTGCCAAGAACGTTGAAAGCACCCTAGGAAAGCGCATGACCCAAAGCCTTCCGACGGATGTCGCGGCGCGGCGTCCCACGATCGCCCTGCTCGTTGCCGTCTCCGCCGTCAATCCCCTTGCGCTGAACATCTATTTGCCGTCCATGCCCTCGCTGGCGGGCGTGTTCGACACGAGCGCGGGTGTGGTCCAGCTTATCCTCTCGCTCTATCTGGCTGCCGTCGCCGTGGCACAGATTGCCATCGGTCCCTTGTCCGACCGGCATGGCCGGCGGCCGGTGCTCGTCTGGGGACTTGGCATCTTCGTTGCCGGCAGCCTTGTGTGCGCGCTTGCGGACACGATCTCGGTCATGATCGCGGGGCGGGTGTTGCAGGCCGTGGGAGGATGCGCGGGCATCGTGCTGGGCCGTGCGATCGTTCGGGATCTTTATGACCGCTCGCAGGCGGCGAGCATGATCGGCTATGTCACGATGGGGCTTGCGGTCGCCCCCATGATAGGACCGGCCATCGGCGGTCTGCTGCACGAGCAATTCGGATGGCGAACCAACTCCTGGCTGATGCTGGTTGCCGGGCTTGCGGTGTTTGCCTGGGCGTATTTCGAACTTCATGAGACAAATCACGCCCGCGTTCGCGAAGGCGGGCTGAGCGGCTTGGCGCGCACCTACGCTGTGCTGCTTCGCTCACCGCTTTTCCTTGCCTATGCCACCACGGCGGCCTTTACCTCGGGCGTGTTCTTCACGTTTCTCGGGGGAGCCCCTTTCGTCTCCGTGAAGCTTCTGGACATGACGCCGTCCGAATACGGCTTCTATTTCATGATGGTGGCGGGCGGATACATCGTCGGGAACTGGCTGTCGGGCCGCTTCTCGGCCCGTGTCGGTCTGGGCCGCATGATCAATGCGGGCAATGTGACCGTCGTGATTGCGGTCGGTGCGATCGCGGCAAGCTTCGGTCTCGGCTACATCCACCCGCTTTCGCTGTTCCTGCCCATGTTCCTTGTCGGTATCGGCAATGGCATGACGTTGCCCAATGCGATCGCCGGCGCGGTGAGTGTGCGGCCGGATCTGGCCGGGGCTGCTTCCGGCTTCTCCGGATCGCTTCAGATCGGGGCCGGGGCCGTTGCTTCGGCTCTTTGCGGCTGGCTTCTTTCCGGAGTCCTTTGGCCTGGCACGATCTGGCCCATGGTTCTCGTCATGGCGTCATCGTGCGTCGTGACCGTGATTGCCGGAATTGCGGCGCGAATCCTGGAGGATCAGGCGGCGTGAGCCGCCTGTCCGTTCGGGTTTCGGTATGACCGCTGGCGGGCCTCAATCCTCGTTCAGGAAATCGTCGGCGGTCAGCCCGTTCGCTTCCGCCGCCAGGTAGTCGTCCGTCGTAACGAGGCGGGGCCGCGTTCCGGAGCGAAGCGGCGTGTTCTTCATGTTCCACTGCGCGGAGATGCGGCAGTCGTCGCACATTTCGATCAGGGCGACTTGCTCCGGGCTCTGGAACATCCAGTGGTGACCGGACAGTTTCTCGCGAATACGCGCGATCGACGATTTCGTTCCGAATGGCTTGCCACACGAAACACAGGTTGCTGGGTCTTCCTCGTTGAGGACATGAGGCCGCAATGCCGCGGGTGTCGTGTCGTAGCGGGCCTCCAGGGCAATCGCGCTTTCCGGGCAAGTGGTGGCGCACAGTCCGCATTGAACGCAGGATGCCTCGGTCAGCGTTACCTGCGGCCGGTCAGGGTTGTCGGAAAGGGCGGACGCCGGGCAGGACGAAACGCAGGCCAGGCAAAGCGTACAGGCTTCGCCGTCAATGGCTATGCGGCCATAGGGGGCGCTTGCCGGAAGGGCGATGATCGGTTCGTGTTCCGGCACGCCGGAAAGCAGGCCCGAGATCATCGTGCGTGCGACCTCGCGCTTGCCGCCAAGCGGTGCGGGTCGCACGGAGCGAGCGGGCAGTTTGCCCTTGGCGGGCGAAAGGGCGTTCGCCAGCGCATCGGGGTCACTTGTCGGAAGGATTTCGAAAAGCCCGTCCGTCTCGTATCCCATGCCGGCGAGAAGCGCCTCCGCGAGTGCGATCTCGCGTTCAAGGGGGGCAAGTTCCGGTACAAGTGCCGGGTCGCTCAGACAGACGATCCGACGTGCTCCCGCCAGTACGGCGGCCAGCAGCGCATCGTGCCCGAGTGCGGTCGGGGCATGCATTGCAAGAGGCAGGGCGTTTTCGGGCAATCCCTCACCAAAACGCGCGAGGGCGTTAATGACCTGATCGCCGTGACGTTCCCCGTGAACAAGCAATACGGGAGCCTTGCCGCCTGCGCTTTCATAGGTGCCGAGCAGAACCTGAATGCGCTCGATCATCGCGTCGCGTTGGGGATACTGGTAGCTGACGGCACCTGTCGGGCAGTTGGCGGAACAGCTGCCGCAGCCGCCGCACAGGCCCGGGTCGATGGCGATCGTGGAGCCGGCGCTGGTGATCGCGCCGGCCGGGCAGGCATCGAGACACGCCCGGCAGCCGGTCTTTCCCGACCGCCCATGTGCGCAGATATCCGCGTCATAGTGGACGTAGAGCGGTTTTTCGAACGTGCCTACCATGTCGGACAGTCCGAAGAGCGCACGGGCAACTGCGGCAGGGTCGCGCGGGTCCGCCCGGAGATAGCCGTCACGGTGACCGGGCGCGCTAACCAGGGGCGTTCCGCCGGTCATATCCAGTACAAGATCGCAACTCGCGCGCGCGCCGTCGCGCGCCATCGCAAATTGCGGCGCGCCCCGCGATGATGGAAGCATGTCGGCATACTTGTCGACAGTGACGGTGAAGTCGCCGAGCGAACCTTCAACGTTTCGGACCCTGCCGGTGTGAACGGGAACGTCGAGAACCGGAGGCAGCAGTACGTCTGTCGCGTCGGTCAGGAGAAGGGTGACGGACAACCTGCCTTCGAGGGCGAGAGCGGCATCAAGTGCGGCCTGGCCAGCTCCGTAAACAAGGCAGACCCCACCTGACTCGATCGTATGAAGGGAAGCCGGTGCGGGCGTCACCCGCGCCTCCGCCAGGAGAGCCGCGATCTTGGCAGAAGGGTCGGAGCCTCGCGATGTCCAGCCTGCGCGTTCGCGGATGTTCACGAAGGAAACCGGTGCCTCGCCGCCTTTTTCCTCCGCGACGTCGCCAAAGAGGGGCGCTTCCTGCGTGCAGGCGACAAGAAGAGGCTCCCCGGTCTCGACGGCCTTTTCGAAACTCTCGAGTTGCGCGCGGCAGAGTTGGGTATGCACGGGTGTCGAGGGATCGATCCCCGGCATTTTCGCCGGGTCGAGCGACATCGTCTTTTCGCAGTTGCACAGGAGCACCCGGGATGGGGTCGACGGCATGGGTATCCTCCACGGCGTTCGGTACCGGAGCGCTCCGGCCCCGTTGCGCCATTGTTGTCTGGTTCCGATGGCCTGATTGGTCGCATTGCCGTTGAGTGGTCCCGGCGACAATCGTGCACAGCGGATTGCGGAACAATAGCCGGAAGTCAGAAGCCAATCATCCTTCCCGTAGGGAGTTATTGTAAAATCAGGCGTTCCGCCGCAAAATCGGCGACGGTATATTTCCGGCTCCACGGGACAGGAAAGTGTATCCTGTGTCGTTCTTGTGCGTCTCCTTCGGTTGTGCGGGGCGGCGGGCAATCGTGACCGGAAAGAGCGGCCTTCAAGCTGTCGGCTCGCGTGAGTTGCGGCTGTGAACAACTGGCTGGAACAAGGGAATCGGCGTGCAACGCGAGACCACCACATTCTTCGGCGTCATCCTTGAACGCGAGCCCGCGACCTCGCCCTGGGCTGACTGGATTTGGCGCGTGGCCGATGTCGTCACCGATGCGCCGGAGACGGATGGCTGGATGCTCATGAGCGAGGAGGGCGAGGGCCGCGTGAGGTATCTCAACGCCCCCCATCCGCTGACGCTTCACCACAAGATGGTCGAGGCGTATGACGCCAACATCGAAACCGGGGCGCCCAAGTTGTGGGTGATGCTGGACGACGAACCGGGAGCACAGCCGCCGTTTCGCGTGCGCGGGGTCACGGCGGACCCCTATGAGGCCCAGGGAGCGCTCGACAGCGCCGAGGGTCTTGTCGAAAAGATCGAGATGCCGCGCGCGACCCTTGCATGGATGGCGCGATTTTTGAGCGAGATTCCGGAGGCGCCGGCATTCCGCAAGCGGCGCCGTGACAAGGTGCAGATCGAGAAGCAGATTTTCGGAAAGGACCCGGTTTATACCTCACTTCGTCACGATCCGGAGGAGGGCCAGGCGTGAGCATCCGGCGCGACGGACGAGACAGCAGGGGGGCCGACGAGGCAGATGAGCGTGGCGGATTTCTCGGGCGCTGGTCGCGACTGAAGCAGGAGGCTGCCCACGGACGGCCTGTGGTCGACGCATCGGATGTCCCCGCCGAGACGAGGCAGGAAACGCCGGTCGAAGATGCCCCGGCAGAGACCGGAGAAACCCCGGCCGAGGAGGCGGCTCGCATCGGCGTCGAGAATCAGGAAGCGGCTGAAGCCATAGATATCGATAGTCTCGAAATTTCATCGGACTATTCGGCATTTTTGAAGCAAGGTGTGAGCCGTGAACTCAAGCGCCGGGCACTGCGCAAGCTCTGGACGTCTGATCCCGTTCTGGCCTGCGTCGACGGCTTGAATGACTACGATGAGGACTTCCGCAACGTCGAGGTGTTGAGCGAAGGGTTCCGCAGTTCGTGGCAGGTCGGCCGTGGTTTCGGCTGGATGGATGAAAAGGCGGAGGACGGGGCCGCGGACGACGTGCCTGTGGTGGAGTCTGTTTCTGATAAAACCGAGGCAGAAGCGCCCGGTGACGACATGCAAGACGCATCGTCTGACGGTGAGGCAATCGATTTTTCGGATGATCCGCCGCGAGAGATCGTATCCGCCGAGCTTGCGAGTGAGCCCGACGATCCGGAGGCCGTATTTCTGGGTCCTGAAGAAAGTGAGCCGGTCACGCGTCCGCAAAAAAAGCCTGTACGTCCACCTTCCAGGCGCCGGATGCGGTTTGAGTAGGAGCAGTTCCGGCTTGTCTTACAGCGGGGGAGGATTCTCAGCACGGCAATAGCTGACGGCACGTGCGCGAAACGTGTCGTATTGCGCGTCCGAGACCACGCCGTCGCGACGCATGGCGTCGACCGCCCCGACGCGTTCGGCCAGACAGGCTTCCAGGGCTGGATTGCCGCTCGCCGTCGCTTCACTGCCAGCTACGATGTTCGCAAAGGGCGTGAGGGCAACGCCCGCGAACCCGAAGAATCCGATCCAGCCCATGAGGGCGAGCCCGCCAAGGGCGAGGGCGAAGGCCGCAATCCTGGCAGTCAGGTGGTCGGGATGGGGGCGGGAAGGGGACGTTGTCCTCACGTCCTGCGCCACGGTCAGCCCCCGGTGACGCTCATGTGCCGCGATACCGCCACCTGCGGCCTGTTGCGGTCGATGACGAAGTCATGTCCCTCGGGCTTTCGGCCGATAGCCTCGTCGATTGCCTGATACAGCAACTCGTCGCTCTCGGAGGCCCGCAGCGCGGCACGCAGGTCCGCATTGTCCTCCTGCCCAAGGCACATGTAGAGCATGCCGGTGCATGTCACCCGCACGCGGTTGCAGCTTTCGCAGAAGTTATGGGTCATCGGCGTAATGAACCCGACGCGTCCCCCGGTCTCGCGAACCTTCACGTATCGTGCCGGGCCTCCCGTCTTGTAGGGAATGTCCTCGAGCGTGTGGTTCTCGGCGATCATCGCGCGCACGCGGTCGAGCGGCAGATACTGGTCGGTACGGTCCTCGTTGATCTCGCCGAGCGGCATGGTCTCGATGAGAGTCAGGTCATGAGCGTTTTCGTGGCACCACTTCATCATGGGCACGATTTCATGCTCGTTGACGCCCTTGAGCGCGACCATGTTCACCTTGATCGCGAGCCCGGCTTCCCTAGCCGCGCGAATGCCGTCCATCACCTTGCCGAGATCTCCCCATCGGGTGACGGTCTTGAACTTCTGCGGGTCGAGCGTGTCGATGGAGACATTGATGCGTTTGATGCCGCAGGCGGCCAGTTCGTCCGCGAAGCGCGCGAGCTGCGATCCGTTGGTGGTGATCGTGAGTTCCTCGAGCGCGCCGCTGTCGAGGTGACGTGACAGACTGCGGATGAGGCTCATGATGTTCTTGCGCACGAGCGGTTCGCCGCCGGTCAGGCGCAGTTTGCGCACCCCCTTGTCGATGAACGCCGAGCAGAGGCGGTCCAGCTCCTCAAGGCTCAGGACTTCACGCTTGGGGAGGAACGTCATGTCTTCCGCCATGCAGTAGACGCAGCGGAAGTCGCAACGGTCCGTAACGGAAACACGCAGATAGTTCACGGTTCGACCGAAGGGGTCGATCATCGGCTGGGACATGGAAATGGCGTCCTTGCTCCTCCGTCGGCTGCCGGGGCGTTCTATCGCCCGCCTTGCTCGCCGGATCTTTCCGGGTCGGGTCGTACACTGTATCGACCGTCGTTTCCCTGTCATTTAGTTCGAAAGGTATCCGATTGAAGGGGGCCGTCAATCGATCTTGGCGATTTCGGTTTTCCTGCCCTTGCTCTCGGGGCTCGGGTCTGTATCGTCCGCGAGAACCTATCTCAATCTTGACCTGCCGCGAAGGGAGCAATGAACGTGGCCGATGACAAACCCTGGCCAACCGAGTTGCGCCTCAGCAAGGACCGCAAGGTCCTGACGGTTTCCTTCAACAATGGCGAAAGCCATGCGTTCGACGCGGAGTTCCTGAGGGTCAATTCCCCCTCCGCCGAAGTGCAGGGACATTCCCCGGATCAGCGAAAGACCGTGCCGGGAAAACGGAATGTCGAGATCCTCAAGATCGATCCGGTTGGAAATTACGCCGTCCGGCTGCATTTCGACGACATGCACAATTCGGGCATTTATTCCTGGGACCAGTTCATGACTTTCGCGCGGGAGCGCGAGACGCTGTGGGAGAGCTATCTGAAGGAACTGGAAGAGAAAGGCCTGAGCCGGGACCGTTGACCGCTCGTCAGGCCCGGACGGGCGTGTTCTTGCGTCGACAGGGAAGCAGACTCACCGGCATAGTTGTCTTCAAGGGAATCATCGGAGACCATGAGCCTTGCCTCCCACCAAGTCATTCACAGAAGAGCGCGCCGGGATGATGAGCCGCCGCGGTCTCGTTTTCGGCCTGCCGCTTCTCATCGCCGCCTGCCAGACAAAGACCCAGGCAATCCGCAACGCCGGTCTGACCATCACCGACGAAGGCAAGCCCAACTACGCGGTGGCCTATGGGCCGGTGCGTGACGGCGGTTTCAACCTACCCGCCATTCCCTGGCAGTCGGTGGATCCCCGTTATCTTCGTCAGACGGTGCGCTACCACACCTCCCATCCGGCCGGAACGATCGTCGTCGACCCGGCCAACAAGTTTCTCTATCTCGTCCAGCCTGGAGGCAGGGCGATCCGTTACGGGATCGGCGTCGGGCGTGCAGGTTTCGCCTGGCAGGGCGATGCCGTGATCCGCTTCAAGCGCGAATGGCCGAAGTGGTTCCCGCCAGCAGAGATGATCGAGCGCGATCCGAAGCTGGAAAAGTACCGCGACGGACAGGATGGCGGGCCGCGCAACCCGATCGGTGCGCGAGGGCTCTACCTCTGGCAGGGCAACAAAGACACGCTCTACCGAATTCACGGGACGAACCAGCCCCGCTCCATCGGCACGAATGCCTCGTCGGGCTGTATCCGCATGTGGCAGCAGGATGTGATCGACCTTTACAATCGCGTGGAGCTTGGAACCAAGGTCGTGGTCCTGGGCTGAGTTCCGACAATTCACGCCGGCTCTGACGAAAAGCGCCCGCACCGTTACGGATGCGGGCGTTTTGCGTTTGGTCCGATATCACGTGAAAGAGGTCAGGCGGGCAGGGGGATCGGATTGGTCCTCGCGGGGACGTCATATCCGCGCTGAACGGCCGGGCGCCCCGCGACGTCGAGATACCAGCGCCGGACATTGGGATAGTCGGCCAGGTCTATGCCCTGCCACTCGAACCGGCTTGCCCAGGGCCAGATGGACATATCGGCGATGGAGTAGGCGCCAGCGACGAACTCATGCGTCTCGAGCTGGCGGTCGAGCACCCTGTAAAGGCGCTCCGCCTCCTTGCCGTAGCGCTCCTCGGCGTAGGGGGCCTTGCCCGGATTGAAGTGCAGGAAATGGTGTGCCTGGCCGAGCATCGGGCCAAAGCCACCCATCTGCCACATCAGCCATTCGATGACCCGAAGCCGCTCCGCGCCCGAGGCGGGAAGGAAGCGCCCCGTCTTTTCGGCCAGATACAGCAGGATCGCGCCCGACTCCATGAGGCTGAGGCCAGCCTCCCGATCAACGATCGCGGGGATCTTGCCATTCGGGGAGATGTGAAGAAAGGCAGGGGCAAACTGCTCGCGCCCCATGATGTCGATGGGAAATACCTCGTACTCGAGACCACATTCCTCGAGCATGATGGACACCTTGCGGCCGTTCGGCGTTGTCCAGGTGTAGAGATCAATCATACTTGCGCTCCTGCCAGGGTCGCATGGCCTTCTCCGCCCGCATCGGTGCGATGTCGCCCGCGTGTTTCCCGTTTGATGTCAGACATTCTCCGATCCGCGCGCCGGTCTCAACCAGCGAAACCGGTGTCGGCACAGGTGTCGCAGGGCAAGGGTGACAATCCGTGCTGCCTTTGAGTGATTGTTCGATTTCCGAAGACAGTCTTTCCAGCCGCACGCAGTTGATGATGTTGCAGTGCCATACGATCTCATGGGGGTCGCCGCCGCTGGCGGACAGCCCTCGCGCGGGGCGGACGATCCCGCGCCCAAGATGACAGGCCAAAGCCTTTGCTTTGGCCGAACTCACAGGAGAGTATCGCATGATCCGCTTTGCCGCCCCGGCTCTTGCCGCCCTCGTTTTCGCGACCCCGGTTCTTGCCGAGCCCGTCGCCTACGAGTTCGACAAGTCCCACGCCAATCTGGCCTTCTCCTACAGCCACCTTGGATATTCCACGACCGATGGGCGGTTCGGCTCCTGGGAGGGAGATCTGGTGATCGACCAGGACGAGCCGGCGAATTCCAAGATCAACTTCACCGTGGACATCGACAGCCTCGACACGTTCTGGGGCGAGCGTGACACGCATTTCAAGAGCGCGGACTTCTTCGATGTCGCCAAGTTCCCCAAGGCGACCTTCGTCTCGACCTCGGTCGAGAAGACCGGCGACGACACTCTTTCCGTGTCCGGCGACCTGACCATCAAGGACATCACGAAGCCGGTCACCTTTGATGTTACCGTCAACTCCATCGGCGAACATCCGATGGCAAAGGTTCCCGCCGTCGGGCTCGACGCAACCACCGTCGTCAAGCGCTCCGATTTCGGTATGGACAAGTTCGTCCCCTATGTCGGCGATGACGTGACGATCACGTTCAGTGCCGAAGCGCTGCAGGCCAAGTAAGGGGTTCCTCCCGGACGACGACAATCGTCCGGGAGCCCTGTCGGGCACGGAGACAGGCCATGCAGATACGCAACACGACCAGCGGCTTTGGGGCCGTTGCGATCGCTTTTCACTGGACGATGGCGCTTCTGATGGCGGGGCTTTTCGTGCTCGGCAAGATCATGACCGATCTCGACCCGATGGCGCCTGACACTTTCGCGCTGTACCAGTGGCACAAGTCCTTCGGCTTTGTCGCGCTGGCGCTTGTTCTCGCGCGCCTTGTCTGGCGCGCGCTGAACCCGTCACCCGAGCTCCCCGATGGGATGCCCTGGTACGAGCGGCTCGCGTCCAGGCTCGGGCATGCTGGCCTTTACGGCGCGATGATCCTGCTGCCCCTGTCCGGCTGGCTCATAGTGTCCGCTTCGCCCTGGGGCATTCCGACGGTTCTCTTCGAGGTCCTGCCGGTTCCCCATCTTCCCGTGCCGGCCGCGCTTGGTGACAAGGCGGCTGCGGAGGCGACGCTGAAAAGTGTGCACGAGATCGTCGGCAACCTGCTGCTCGTGCTGGTGTTGCTGCATGTGGCCGCGGCACTCAAGCATCATTTCATCAATCGGGACGTGGTGCTTCGGCGCATGATCTCGACGCGCGCCGCCGGTTCTTCCGGGCGCATCTGACTGTCATTCTGACGGAGACCTTGATGACTGTATTGACCCTTGCACGCCGTGCGGCACTGTTCCTGCCGTTGGCATTTCTGGTCTCTCCGGCGTTTGCCGACACCTGGACGGTGGACCGGGACAACAGCCGGCTTGCCTTCATCGCGATGCAGAACGGCGCGCCGGTAGAGGGCGCCTTCTCCGACTGGTCGGCCGATATCACGCTCGATCCCTCCGATCTCGCTTCCGCGCGTATCGAGGCGCGGGTTCGCACCGGGTCGGCCGCGACCGGTCAGGCCCAGATCGACGGCACACTGCCCGGGGGCGCGTGGTTCGACGTCGCCTCGACCCCGGAGGCCGTGTTCACGTCGTCGCAAATCACCGGGACCGGCGAGAATACCTATGAGGCTTCCGGCGAACTGACGATCAAGGGCGTGTCGAAGTCCTTCGTTCTCCCGTTCACGCTGGAAATCGATGGCGACACGGCCCATGCCACCGCCGAGGTCCCGCTGGCACGCACCGCATATTCGCTCGGATCCGACATTCCCACCGGAACGGTCGCGGACGAGGTAAAGGTGATACTGGATATCACCGCCACCCGCTGATCCGGGGAGAACACCCCGGCGTCTCTTCGGGACCGGTTGTCCAGCGAGTTGAATTTGTTCGCCGCGCCGACTTGGCGCGGCGGCGCCCTTTGGCGTAGAAGGTCGGCACGATCCCGTTCGCTTTCCGGTCCGCAACACGCCGACCCAGCCAAGGCAGAACCATGTCCGAGCCGAAAACTCCGCCGTCCTACAATCATTCCACCCTTTTTCCGCTGGGCAAGGATGAAACGCCCTACCGCAAGCTCACCTCCGATTTCGTTTCCACGGAGACATTCCGTGGCGAAGAGGTTCTGGTGGTGGAGCCCGAGGGGTTGAAGCTCCTGGCGGAAGAGGCTTTCGCCGACATCAATCACTTCCTGCGCCCGGGGCATCTTGCACAGCTCGCCCGTATTCTCGAGGATCCGGAAGCGACGGAGAACGACAAGTTCGTTGCCTTCGACCTCCTGAAGAACGCGAACATCTCGGCTCATGGCGTTCTGCCCATGTGCCAGGACACCGGCACGGCCATCATCATGGGCAAGAAGGGGCGCCGGGTCTGGACCGACGGAAGTGATGAGGCAGCGCTCGGCGAGGGCGCGCGCGACGCCTACTTCAAGAAGAACCTGCGCTACTCCCAGCTCGCGCCGATCTCCATGTTCGAGGAGAAGAACACCGCGAACAACATGCCGGCACAGGTCGAGCTCTATTCCGAGGGCGATGACGCCTACAAGTTCCTGTTCATGGCCAAGGGCGGAGGGTCGGCCAACAAGACCTTCCTGTTTCAGGGGACGCCCTCGCTGCTGACGCCCGAGCGGCTCGTCGAGTTCATCAGGGAGAAGGTCCTGACGCTCGGCACTGCCGCCTGTCCGCCGTATCATCTGGCAGTGGTGATCGGAGGCACTTCCGCCGAACTGAACCTCAAGGCGGTCAAGCTCGCCTCGGCGCGCTATCTGGATGCCTTGCCGGATCACGGCTCCGCACTTGGCCATGCCTTCCGCGATCACGAGATGGAAGAGCAGATCCACAAGCTGACGCAGGCAACGGGGGTGGGCGCCCAGTTCGGCGGCAAGTATTTCTGCCACGACGTCCGCGTGATCCGCATGCCGCGCCATGGCGCCTCGCTTCCCATCGGCATCGGCGTGTCCTGCTCGGCGGACCGGCAGGCGCTCGGCAAGATTACCAAGGAAGGCATCTTCCTCGAGGCGCTAGAGCGCGAGCCGCACAAGTACATGCCCGAGGTCACCAGCGATGCGCTTTCCGACCATGTGGTCAAGGTTGATTTGACCCGTCCGATGCCGGAGATCCTGGCTGAACTCACGCGCCACCCGATCAAGACGCGGCTCTCGCTCACGGGGCCGCTGATCGTGGCGCGCGATCTTGCTCATGCCAAGCTGCGCGAGCGGCTTGAGAAGGGCGAGCCGCTTCCCGACTATTTCAAGAACCACCCGATCTATTACGCTGGCCCCGCCAAGACGCCGGAGGGCTATGCCTCGGGGGCGTTCGGTCCCACGACGGCCGGGCGCATGGATGCTTATGTCGACCAGTTCCAGGCTGCCGGCGGGTCGATGGTGATGCTTGCCAAGGGTAACCGTTCGGCCCAGGTGCGCCGGGCCTGCCAGGCACATGGCGGTTTCTATCTCGGCTCGATTGGCGGCCCGGCCGCGCGTCTCGCGCAGGACTGCATCAAGAAGGTCGAGGTTGTCGAGTTCGAGGAACTGGGGATGGAAGCGATCTGGAAGATCGAGGTCGAGGACTTCCCCGCCTTCATCGTCATTGACGACAAGGGGAACGACTTCTTCAAGGAGCTGAACCTCGGCTGAGGCTGCAAGGCGCGGACATTCTCGAAGCGTGGGCCGGGGCGGCGGATCGCCCCGGCCTTTTTCGTGGCATTTGCCCCCCAAAATGCAGGGAAACCTGCAACTGACCTCACGTCCTTGTGATTCAGATCACCACAGCGTTCGCCTTTCATTCGCCATACTCTGGGTTCGAGGCAGGCTTTCGTTAACCGCGCTGCAACGTCGCCCGGGGATAGTGCTTACATGGGCCAATTCCCTGACTGCCGATGTGGCGGAGACCGGGGCCTGGCCTGTTCGGAGCGTCGTGCTCCGGATGACCTGAGCCGATCACGTTTTCGTTGCAGGGGCGTTGCTCGAGATCCGTCTCTTCATGCAGCCCCGAGCAGGGATGGGAATGACAGAATGCGCATGTTTCGCTTGCTTGGTGTAATGCTCGTGGCCGCCGTTGTTGCAACGCCGGCCTCCGCCAGCCGCTTTTTCGACCCGGTCACGCGCGAGTGGAAGGAATACTCCGCCTACGGGGTTCCGAGTGGAAAGTCGCCGATTCCGCGCGAGCGCGTCAGCTATGACGGCCCCTATGCGCCGGGAACCATCGTCATCGACACCGGAGAGCGCCGTCTCTACCACGTGCTGCCGGGTGGTCGGGCGATGAAATACGGCATCGGTGTTGGCCGTGAGGGGTTCCAGTGGGCAGGAACCAAGAACATCACCCGCAAGGCCGAGTGGCCGGGCTGGACGCCGCCGCCGCAGATGATCGCGCGCGAGCGTCGCAAGGGCCGCAAGCTTCCCGCCTACATGGAAGGTGGTCCGAACAATCCGCTCGGTGCCCGCGCCATGTACCTGGGATCGTCGCTGTACCGGATCCATGGGTCCAACGAGCCCTGGACGATCGGAACCGCTGTCTCCTCGGGCTGCATCCGAATGGCGAACGACGATGTCATCCACCTCTATGACAACGTCAAGGTGGGAACCCGCGTCGTGGTCAAGCGCTGAGGCTGCAAGGCCGAGCGCAAGCGAAGCCGAAAGATCGACGTGTTGGGAAGGGCCGGAGATTTCTCCGGCCCTTTTCGCATGCGTCGTCGAGCGGCCGGATCAAACGGTGATAGAGGCGAGAAGGCGGCGGCGTGCCTCGTCGATGGGAACCGAGCGCCGTGTCTTGGCGTCAACCAGCACATGGACGAAGCTCCCCTGCGCGGATGCTTCTTCGGCCTCTCCACGAAACAGGGCGATCTCATAGGTGACGGAGCTGCCGCCCAGACGTGCCACACGGATTCCGGCGGTCACGTCGTCGGGGAAGACGAGTTCGGAAAAATAGCTGCAACGGGTCTCGACCACGAGAAACACCGTCTCCGATGTCCTCGGGTCGAGCGCACCGTTTTCGATGAGCCAGGCATTCACGGCCGTATCGAAGAAACTGAGGTAGACCACGTTGTTGACGTGGCCGTAGGTATCGACGTCCATCCAGCGCGTAGGGATCGTGCGCAGAACCGGAAACGCGTCGCGGGTAAACGGGATGGGACGGCCCGACATCCTGCGTCTCTCCTGTATCGAAAGTGAAACGGGCAGGGAGCGGGGCCGCGTCCCGTTCCGTTTATCCCTTGCGCGGTGTGAAGGTGTTCGAGCGGGGGAAGCCGTTGGGAGGCAGGCGACCCGCCTGGGCCCGGTCGCCGCGCCAGTCTGTAAGTTCGTCCAGCGAGCGGGTGAAGCTGCGTCCGGAGGAATCCACCCAGGTCAGACCGGCCTCGCCGGAGAAGACCACGGCATCGGAGACACCGCCGTCCCGGTAGCGCTGCAGGCGCACGCCACGGCCGCGCGTCATCTCCGCGATCTGGGCGAGCGGGAACACCAGAAGCTTACGGTTACGGCCGATGATGGCGACATGGTCGCCCTCTGCCTCGACGCAGAGCCTTGCCTCTGCCGGTCCCGACACGTTGAGCACCTGCTTGCCCTTGCGGGTGTTGGCAATGACGTCGGCCTCTTTCACCACGAACCCGCGTGCCTCGTCCGAGATCACAAGCAAACGGCGGTCGGGCTTGTGCACCAGGACGTCGACCACGTCGTGTCCCTCGTCCATGTCCACCATCAGGCGGATCGGTTCGCCATGCCCGCGTCCGCCCGGGAGCTTGTCAGCGCCGAGCGTGAAGAACTTGCCGCCGGTCGAGAAGATCAGGAGCTTGTCCGTCGTCTCCGCGAAGAGCGAAAGCTTGAGGCTGTCGTCCTGCTTGAAGGAGAGGGAGGACAGGTCGCTCTGATGCCCCTTCAGCGCACGGATCCAGCCCTTTTGCGACACGATGACGGTGATCGGTTCCTTTTCGATCATGGCCTGATGGATGTCGGTCAGATCGAGGTCGGTCGCTTCACCAAAGGTCGTGCGGCGCTTTCCGAGCGGCGTGTCGGGGCCGTAGGCCTTGGCAAGGGCTCCGACCTCCTTGCCGATGCGCGTCCACTGGCGACGGTCGGAGCCCAGAAGCGTCAGCAGGTCATCGCGTTCCTTGGTGAGCTTCTCGTGCTCCTTGCGGATCTCGATTTCCTCGAGCTTGCGCAGGGAGCGCAGGCGCATGTTGAGGATCGCTTCGGCCTGCACGTCCGTGAGCCCGAAGGCGGCTTTCAGCGAGGCCTTGGCATCGTCCTCCTCGCGGATGATGCGGATGACCTCGTCGATGTTGAGATAGGCGATCAGGTAACCGCCGAGCACTTCGAGGCGATGCTCGATCTGCGCGAGGCGATGCTGAGACCGGCGGACGAGCACGTCCTTGCGATGATCGAGCCACTCGCGGAGCACCTGTCGGAGACCCATCACCATGGGCACGCGTCCGCCGGAGAGCACGTTCATGTTGAGCGAGAAACGGTTCTCCAGGTCCGTCAGCTTGAACAGCGACTCCATCATCAGCGTGGCGTCGACGTTCTTGCTGCGCGGCACCAGAACCACGCGCACGTCTTCCGCGGACTCATCGCGGATGTCGTCGAGGAGCGGCAGCTTGCGGGCCTGGAGAAGCTCCGCGATCTTCTCGATCAGGCGTGACTTCTGCACCTGGTAGGGGATTTCGGTGACGACCACCTGCCAGGTGCCGCGTCCAAGGTCCTCCACCTCCCAGCGGGCGCGAACGCGAAAGCCGCCGCGACCGGTTTCATAGGTCTCCAGGAAACCTGCGTCGTCGCGCACCATCACGCCGCCGGTGGGAAAGTCCGGCCCCTGCACGAACTGCAGCAGGTCGGCGGTTGTCGCCTGAGGATTGTCGATCAGGTGCTGGGCGGCTGTGCAGATCTCGGCGACATTATGCGGCGGAATGGACGTTGCCATGCCCACGGCGATGCCCGCCGCGCCGTTGGCGAGCAGATTGGGAAAGCCGCCCGGCAGAACCACGGGTTCCTTGTCGAGCCCGTCATAGGTCTCGCGGAAATCGACCGCGTCCTCGTCGAGACCGTCCAGCGTACGCACCGCCACGTCGGTCAGGCGAGCCTCGGTGTAACGCATGGCCGCCGCACTATCGCCGTCGATGTTGCCGAAGTTGCCCTGGCCGTCGATCATCGGATAGCGGACGGCGAAATCCTGAGCGAGACGCACAAGTGCGTCATAGATCGCCTGATCGCCGTGGGGGTGGTATTTACCCATCACGTCGCCGACCACGCGGGCGCATTTCTTGAAGCCCGCGTTGGGGTCGAGTTTCAGGAGACGCATTGCATAGAGCAGGCGCCGATGCACCGGCTTCAGTCCGTCACGGACGTCGGGAAGCGCTCGATGGGTGATCGTCGATAGCGCGTAGGAGAGGTAGCGCTCCTCGAGTGCGGAACGCAGGTCGATCGGCTCGATGCCGTCCGGCGGAATCAGGTCTTGTCCCATGCCTCATGGCTACAGGCATTCGCGTGTGCGTGCAACGCGGATGACGCGGGGAAAGCGCGGAAAACCGCCGTTTCAGGTGCTTGTTTCGGCCTCTGTCGAGGTCATTTCCCGATTGTCGCCGGCAACGCTTCTGGAAAGTGCCGCGATGAAGCCGTCGCGTGCCGGCGATACGGGAACCTGACGTGGCTCGTGAACGTGACGGTGAAGGAAATAGCCGGTCAGGCGAAACGCCTCGCGCAGGGCCTCCAGATCGATAGAGGCCCCGTGTTCGTGCTCGGCATCATCCACGTCGCGGCGCAGGAAGGCGGGCAGGGGAAGCATGCGCGGCGCGTAGGGAAGTCCCGCCTCGCGGCACACGGCGCGGCCAGACCTTGGGGAGACGTAAATCAGGTCGTCACGCCGTCCCGTCGCCGCGCATTCGCTCAGATCCAGGCCGAAACCGAGCTCGGCAAGCACCTGAAGCTCGAAGTGGGCCATGAGCGCGCCGGCGATCTCCGGTGTGCCCAGATGCGCAAGGATCGTCTCCAATCCGTCATAGAGCATCGGGTGTGGATCGCGCTCGGGCAGGAGATGGAGGAGCGCGGCAACGGTCTGGATGCCGTAGACCCCGGTGGGACTGGCCATCAGTTCGGCCGCGCGCAGACGAAGCGGTTCGACCGCAAACATTCCCAGGTGGTCGTCGATGCGTGCCCGCCACACGAGGGAGGCCTCATTGCCGGGCTGGAGTGCAGCCTGCATCTTGCGGCTGCGTCCGCCGCGCACGAGCCCGAGGTGCCGTCCGCGTCCGCGGGTCATCACCTCGAGGATGAGGCTGGTTTCGCCATGCTTGCGCGTGGCGAGAATGATGCCGGTTTCACTCCATTCCATCGAGATGCCTGCTCCGGCGAGATGTCGGTTTCCAATCCCGCGCCGTTCTACCTCGGAAATTCCAGTCCCATCTCCCGGTAGCGCTCCGGATCGTCCGACCAGTTTTCACGCACCTTGACGAAGAGAAACAGGTGAACCGGACAGCCGGCCGCCTCGGCGATATCGGCGCGTGCGGCCTGCGAGATGGCCTTGATGGTACGCCCGCCCTTGCCGAGCACGATCATCTTCTGGCTGTCACGCTCGACATAGATGGTTTGCTCGATACGCGCCGAGCCGTCCTTGCGTTGCTCCCACATTTCCGTCTCGACGGTTGACATGTAGGGAAGTTCCTCGTGAAGCCGCATGAACAGCTTCTCGCGCGTGATTTCGGCGGCAAGCATCCGCATCGGCAGGTCCGACGCCTGATCCTCGGGGTAGAGCCAGGGGCCTTCGGGCATGCGTTCCGCAAGAAAGCCCGTGAGGTCGTCGAGACCGGATCCGGTCTGGGCCGAGACCATGAAGGTCTGGTCGAAGGACACGATCCGGTTCGCCGCCTCGGCCAGTTCGAGCAGCTTCTCGCGTTTCGTGATGTCGATCTTGTTGAGGATCAGGATCTTGGGGAGCTTCACATCCGCGAGTTTTGTCAGGATCTCCTCAACCGCGTCCGTGATCCCCTTCTTCGCGTCGATCAGCAGCGCGACCATGTCAGCGTCGCGGGCGCCGCCCCACGCGGTATCGACCATGGCTCGCTCAAGCCGCCGCCTGGGGCGGAAGATGCCCGGCGTGTCGACGAAGACGATCTGGGAGTTGCCGTCCATGGCGATGCCGCGCACGAGTGCGCGCGTCGTCTGCACCTTGTGGGTGACGATGGAGACCTTCACGCCAACAAGCGCGTTCAGCAGCGTCGACTTGCCGGCATTGGGGGCGCCTATCAACGCGACGAAACCTGCCCGCAGCGGCCCGTCCGATTGCTCATCGAGGGTTTCCTCGCCTTTCGGGGCGTCGTCGTGCTTCAGCTCTTCTTCGCTGTCGGGCCGTTCAGTCAAGGTCTGCATGTCTCCATCGGTCCGGCCCGGGGCGCTTCGCGCGAACCGGCCGGAAAACTGGTCTCTCAAGCCGGCACGACAGAAACGGCGTCCGGCAAGCTTTGTTCTCAAGGGCAGTACTGTCAGTCGTCAGGCGTCGCCCAGAAGCCCCTCGCGCCGCAGCACTGCCTCGGCCGCCGTCTGCTCGGCTACGCGCTTGGACCCGCCAGCGCCGGTTCCCGGCTCCTCGCCGTCGATCTCGACGCTCACCACGAAGCGCGGCGCGTGATCGGGGCCGCTGCGTTCGACGATCTCATAGTGCGGGGCTGCCTTGCCGCGGCCCTGCGCCCATTCCTGAAGCATTGTCTTGGGGTCGCGCAAGGGACCCGTGTAACTGCGCATTCGCGGCTCCCAGTGCCGCCTGACGAGAGTTTGCGCCGCTTCGATCCCGCCGTCCAGATAGACGGCCGCGATTACCGCCTCGCAGACATCGGCAAGGATCGCCGTCTTTCGCTTTCCGCCGGTCTGAGCTTCGCTGTCTCCAAGGACAAGCGCATCCCCGAGCGCCAGTTCGCGCGCGACCTCGGCGCAGGTCTCGCGACGCACGAGCTGGTTCAGCCGGCGGGCGAGCTCACCTTCCTCCGCCTTGGGGAAGGCGTGATGCAGCATGGTGGCAACCACGAGGCCGAGCACCCTGTCGCCGAGAAACTCAAGCCTCTGGTAGCTTGCGTCCGATGCGCCGGAGCGGGCGGTCGCGCTGCCGTGGGTGAGGGCGCGCGTCAGAAGGCTCGTATCATGGAAGCGATAGTCGAGCCGCTCCTGGAGCGCCGCCTCGCCGGCGACCTGCCGTTTGCGCGCGGTCATGGCGTCATCCCCGTCTGCGTGAGCCTTCAGAGAATGCGGAACAGTCGATTCCAGCGCACGGTCCAGGGCCACTCCCAGACCATCCACGCCGAAGCCTGCTCGTCGACAGAGAAGAACAGCATCTCCGCGCGACCGACGAAATTCTCGAAAGGCACATACCCGACCGCCGAAAGCACGCGGCTGTCGGTCGAGTTGTCACGATTGTCGCCCATCATGAAATAGTGGCCGGGGGGAACCTTGTAGACGCCGGTGTTGTCCCAAGTGCCGCGCGGCGTGAGGTCCAGTGTTTCGTAGCTGACGCCGTTGGGAAGCGTTTCGCTGTAGCGTGGGACGCGGCGCACGGCGCCGAAGGAATCGGTGGTGATGAAATCGTCGATGCGCGTGCGCTCCACGGCCGTTCCGTTGATGTGCAGGACGCCGTCGATCATCTGGATCTCGTCGCCCGGCAGGCCGATCACCCGCTTGATGTAGTCGGTGGAGTTATCCGCCGGCAGCTTGAACACCGCGATGTCGCCACGCTCCGGCTCGCTGGCCCAGATCCGGCCTTCGAAGGGAACGATGCCGTAAGGAAACGAATAGCGCGAATAGCCGTAACTGTACTTGGAAACGAACAAGTAGTCGCCGATCAGCAACGTGTCCATCATCGACCCGGACGGGATGTTGAACGGCTGGAAGAGGAAGGTGCGCACAATCAGCGCCAGCAGCAACGCCTGAACGAGAACCTTGACGGTTTCGTAGACACCGCCTTCCTTGGCTTTCGACTTTTCGGACACGCTTTTCTGTTCCTTCGCGATGTCCCGACCGGTGCCGGGAGCGTTTTCCGCCATCTGTTCCGTCCGGGCGGGCACGCCCCAAGATCTCATGGTCAGGCGGAACGATCCGAAACACCTGAGGACGGAAGACCGGGACATCCGCGCCGGGGAGGGCAGCCGGAGTCACGTCTTGGCTTGTAGCCGCAAGGCCCCGCCGACGCAATGGCGCAGCGGCCACGGGCGCGGGATCAGTCGTCCGAGGGATCCGCGAAAACCGGTTCGGGCCAGTCGGATGGCCACGCGCTGATGACGACGAACGCCTGGGCGAGGGGATCGTCGTCCGTGATCGTCAGATCGATGCGTGGAATGAAGCCGATCGGAACGAGCGCGGACAGGCGACGTTCGGCGGAGCCCGTGAGATGCAGGGTCGGCTTGCCGGACGGCAGGTTGACGACCCCCATCTCACGCCAGTTCACACCCATGCGGATGCCCGTTCCAAGCGCCTTGGAACAGGCCTCCTTCGCTGCGAAACGCTTGGCGTAGGAGGCCGCGCGCAGCCGACGGCGGTCCGAACGTGCTCGCTCTTCCGCGGTGAAGACGCGATTGACGAACCGTTCGCCGAACCGCTCAAGCGTCTTTTCGATGCGGCGGATGTCGATGAGGTCGGATCCGATACCGATGATCATGAGTCAACGTGCCCCGGCGCGTGCCTCGTCCATCAGCCGGCGCATCTCCCGGATTGCCCCTTCAAGGCCGATGAAGATTGCCTCTCCGACGAGGAAGTGGCCGATGTTCAGCTCCACGAGCTCGGGAATTTCCGCGATCCGGGTAACTGTGTCGAAGGCGATTCCGTGGCCGGCATGGATCTCGAGCCCCATGGCTGATCCAAGGCGGGCGGCATCGCGCAACCGGTCGAGCTCGTGCGCCGCCTGCCTGGTCTCGCCATCGTTGACCAGGTCGCAATAACGTCCCGTGTGGAGCTCAACGACCGGTGCGCCGAGCCGCATGGCGGCCTCAAGCTGTGCTTCGTCGGGTTCGATGAAAAGAGAGACGCGCGCGCCGGCATCGCGAAGGCGCGCGATGATCGGCTGCAGGTGGTTGTACTGCCCCCGGGCGTTGAGACCGCCTTCGGTGGTGCGCTCCTCGCGCTTCTCCGGAACGATGCAGGCGGCATGAGGCCGTGTCCTGACCGCGATCTCCACCATTTCGGGGGTCGCGGCCATCTCGAAGTTGAGCGGCAGGGTGATTTCGCTCGAAAGGCGTTCGATGTCGGCGTCCAGAATATGACGCCGGTCCTCGCGCAGGTGAGCGGTGATCCCGTCGGCGCCGGCCTTTTCGGCGAGCTTCGCGGCTCGTACCGGATCGGGCAGCAGCCCGCCGCGCGCGTTGCGGACCGTGGCCACGTGGTCGATGTTGATGCCAAGCCGGAGGGCGGAGGTGGTCATGCTGTGTCGTTCCCGGACAGTCCGTCGGGCGTCCACGCAGGGCCGCCCGCTTCGGTCGAGACTATGGAGCGGTGAACCCTAGCTGTCGAGACCGGAGGTCTGCTCCTCGCGCCGGCGCAGGGCGATGCGGTGGCGCCGGGCGCGTTGGTAGCCACGCACGCTGTACAGCACGAGAAAATAGAAGAAGAGACCGGCTGCAAGACCAAGCGGCACCGAACCGATCAGCATAGGCTTGATCAGCGGCAGCAGCACATCGAGTGACTTCTCCAGCAGGCTGCCGTCGAGATGCCGGTTCATTTCTCCGGTGGAGAGCGTCTTTGCCTCGCCATAGGCGATCAGCGTGCCGACCTTGTAGGTGCTGGCCCAGATCAGCGGAAAGGTGAGGGGGTTGCCAACCGCGGTGCCGAGAGCGGCGGCAAGCATGTTGCCGCCAATGATGAAGGCAATGACGAAGCTCAGGATGAAGTGCAGGCCGATGAAGGGCGTGAAGGATGCAAATGCCCCGGCTGCGAAGCCAAGCGCGATGGCATGCGGACTGGCGGTCAGGCGCAGTACGCGCTTTGAGAAATAGCGGGCGGAGCGGGCAAAGCTGTGCCGCGGCCAGACGGCGACGCGCAGGCGTTCCAGGTGACTGGGTTTGGTGCGGCGTTTGAAAAGCATTGTGCCCGTGGTCTTGAGTGGAAGGCCGTGCCGGAAGGCGGCCCGGTTTCCGGAACAGTGTGGTTTGCCTAGGACGTGGCCCGACAAACGAGGCGGACACATCCCGAAGGGATGCGGAAACGATTCTGGCCGGCGGCGTCGAAGCCCCTGGACTGGGCCGGGCGACGCCCGTGGCACGGCTCCCAGCCTCTCCTTGCCGTTTTCACGCCGAACAGACCTCGCTTGTGGATCCGGGTTCTAGCCGATCACCCGCGTCACCCCCGAGACATTCGGTTTGGCCCGAAGCTGGTTCATGATGTGGGTGAGGTGTTTCAGATCCCATACCTCGAGATCAATGAGGATTTCGTGAAAATCCGCCGCGTGGCGCACCATCTTGAGATTGTCGATGTTGGCGTCCAGATCCGCGATGGCTCCCGCGATGGTGGCAAGCGAACCGGGCTCATTGAGGGCGGAGACGCTGATTTTCGCGGGAAAACGCACAAGCCGGTCGGCGGCCATGTCCCAGCGGACGTCCAGCCAGCGGTCGGTTTCATCCTCGAATGCCTGAAGGGCTGTCGACTGGATTGGATAGATCGTGACACCGACGTCTGGGGTCAGGATGCCGACGATCCGGTCGCCTGGAACCGCTCCGCCCTCGGGCGCGAAGGACACGGGCAGGTCGCCCGACAAACCGCGAATCGGCAGCGCCGGGCGGCCGCCAGCATCGTCTCCATCGGGAACACGGAACTTCATTCCGGATCCCGCTTCCAGGTCGAACCATCCGGGCTCGGATCCCACCGGCGGCGAGACGGCACGATCGTCGCGGTAGTCGGGATAGATCGCGGCAACGACTTCATGGGCGCGCATCCCGCCACGACCGACCGCGGCCAGAAGATCGCTCTGGTGGGCGAAGCCGAGCGGCTGCAGGGCAGCTCCGAGGGCCTCGTCGGTCAGTGTATGTCCGGCGCGCAGGAAGGCACGCTCGAGGATGTGACGGCCCAGGGCGCCATACTGCTGACGCGCGGACTCCTTGGTCGCGCGGCGAATCGCGGCGCGGGCCTTGCCGGTGATGGCAATCGTTTCCCAGGCGGGCGGCGGCGTCTGCGCCTGGCTGCGCACGATATCCACCTCGTCACCGTTTCTCAGTTGGGTGACGAGCGGCATGATCTGGCCGTTGATCTTCGCCCCGACGCAGGTGTTGCCGATATCGGTGTGGACCGCGTAGGCGAAGTCGATGGGGGTCGCGCCACGCGGAAGCGCGATCAGGCGCCCCTTGGGCGTGAAGCAGAAGACCTGGTCGTGGAAGAGCTCCAGCTTGGTGTTCTCGAGGAACTCTTCCGGCGTGTCGCCTTGCGACAGCAACTCGATGGTGCGCCGCAGCCATTCGTAGGCGCGGCTGTCATCGTTGTGCTTTGCGATGTTGCGTCCGCCGAACTCTCCATCCTTGTAGAGCGCATGTGCGGCGATGCCGTATTCCGCCACCCGGTCCATCGCGGTGGTGCGAACCTGCAGCTCGACGCGTTGCCGGCTGGGGCCGACGACCGTTGTATGAATGGAGCGGTAGTCGTTCTGCTTGGGGGTCGAGATGTAGTCCTTGAAGCGACCGGGCACCGAGGGCCAGGTGGTATGAACGACGCCCAGAACCCGATAGCAGGCTTCAACGGTACCGACGATGATGCGGAAGCCGTAGATATCGGAGAGCTGCTCGAAGGCGACCGACTTCTGCTGCATCTTTCGGAAGATCGAGTAGGGCCGCTTCTCGCGCCCCTTCACCAAGGCCGCGATGCCGCGCTCCTCGAGGCGGTCGACGAGATCGTGTTCAATGTCGCCGATCAGGCTCTTGTTCTTTTCCTCGAGCGCCGAGAGCCGGTCCACGATGGTGGAGTAGGCTTCCGGATAGAGCGTGCGGAACGAAATGTCCTCCAGTTCCTCGCGCAGATCGTGCATGCCCATGCGCCCGGCCAGCGGGGCATAGATCTCCATCGTCTCCTCGGCGATGCGACCCCGCTTGTGGTCGGGCATGTGATGAAGCGTGCGCATGTTGTGCAGGCGGTCGGCGAGCTTCACCAGAAGCACCCGGACATCGTCCGCGATGGCAAGCAACAGCTTTCTGAAGTTCTCGGCCTGCTTCGCGCGCTTGGAAACCAGGTCGAGCCGCTTGATCTTGGTCAGTCCGTCGACGAGCTTGCCGATCTCGGGACCGAACATGCGGTCGATCTCGTCGCGCGTCGCGCTGGTGTCCTCGATGGTGTCGTGGAGAAGTGCGACGGCGATCGTCGCGTCATCGAGCCGCAGATCGGTCAGGATCGCGGCGACCTCGAGAGGATGCGAGAAAAAGGGGTCTCCCGACGCGCGCGTCTGCGTGCCGTGCTTCTGCATGGCGTAGACATAGGCCTTGTTGAGCAGGGCCTCGTCGCAGTTGGGATTGTATCTCTGGACCCGTTCAACGAGTTCGTATTGCCGCATCATTGCGGTGCCGCCTTAATCCTCACGGTCGAAGCAAATGCCCTCCGACACGTTCGGCGGCGAAGCCGGCCGGCTGGCGATCCCGTGAAGTCGGGTTGCCGGGCCGGTCGGGCGCGCTGTTCGGATGCCGGATCGGGACGCTCAGATGTCGTCCTTGCGTTCCGGCGGGACAAGTCCCTCGAGCCCGCGCAGGAGGTCTTCCTCCGACATGCGGTCGAACTCGACGGCGGAATCGTCGACCGTGTTCACCTCGGTGCCGCCACGTGAAGACGCATTCGGCACCATGGGAACGGCCTCGGCCTCGGGCTCGTCCACTTCCACATACTTCTGCAGCGAGTGGATGAGGTCTTCCTTCAGGTCCTCGGGGCTGACGGTCTCCTCGGCGACTTCGCGCAGCGCGACCACCGGGTTCTTGTCATTGTCGCGGTCCACGGTCAGCGGGGACCCGTTGGAGATCATCCGCGCCCGATGGCTCGCAAGCAGCACCAGCTCGAAACGATTCTCGACCTTGTCGATGCAATCCTCGACGGTCACGCGTGCCATTGGCAGTCTCCATGTCCAAAATATCTCGGCAAGCCGCGATATGTACTGTGTCGCACCGCGGAAGGCAACCCTCGGGAAGCTTGCTGCGGCGCAAAACGGCTCGTTGCGTCCATGGTGTCACGTCACGGCAATCGGAGGTGCGCGAACAGACGCCCTGCGGTCGGTGTGAAAGATATTTTAGTGAAGTTATTAACGGTGCGTTTAGTCTGTTTTTAGTTCTCATGCCGTTGATCTTAGGGGAAATTTTGGAATCTCGCGGTTTCGGCTAATTTGACGTTTGAACATCGCGGTCAAGTTGTGTTGCCGAGCCTGTCTCGAATGGTGTAGGGAGCAAGAAACCGTAGAACCAGAAGGTGATACGGAAGAAGAAGTCAGGCAGCCTCAAAGGTAATCGCCTGTCGGGTACGCGAAACCGGACCGAAATCCGGACGGGCAGGTTCCTCCGCATGTGCCGAGGTCGGCCACGGCATTCTGGCCCTGGCCTGGAAAATGTCCGGCAGAACAGACTTTTGTCATGTTTTGCTGGTGTCTCTTCTCCCAAGGCATAGGAAACCTGCATTAAGATGGAAGGCATTCTACGTTATGTTTGATCCACGCGAGAAAGTGGCATTGTTCATCGACGGTGCGAACCTATATTCCACGGCTCGGTCGATTGGTTTCGATATCGATTACAAGATGCTTCTTCAGGAGTTCCAGAAGACTGGATACCTTCTGCGCGCATATTATTACACGGCGCTCATCGAGGATCAGGAATACTCCTCAATTCGCCCCCTGATCGACTGGCTTGATTACAACGGATACAAGGTTGTTACAAAGCCGGTGAAGGAATTCGTCGACTCCAGCGGTCGTCGCAAGATCAAGGGCAACATGGACATCGAGCTTGCCGTCGATGCCATGGAGATTGTCGAGTTCGTCGATCACATCGTGTTGTTCTCCGGTGATGGCGACTTCCGTTCGCTGGTCGAGGCGCTGCAGCGCAAGGGGCGCAAGGTCACGGTCGTTTCGACACTCCAGACCCAGCCGCCGATGATTGCCGATGACCTGCGTCGCCAGGCGGATCATTTCGTCGACCTCGCGACCCTGGCCAAGAAGGTGGGCCGTGACCCGTCCGAGCGCGCCGTTCGACCGGCGGCACCGACGCGCCGGCCCGATGCGGACGACGACGACGACTATTGATCGTGCAGGAACCTTCATTCGCTGCCCGTGACGGTGGCGCGCCGCGCGATCCCGATCGCAATTGCCCTGCCTGCCCGCGCCTCGTTGCCTTTCGCGAGGAGCACAGGCAGCGCTCGCCCGATTGGCACAATGCGCCGGTGGAGACCTTCTCGTCACCGGCGCCGCGCCTTCTCGTGGTGGGGCTTGCGCCAGGTCTGCGCGGTGCGAACCGCACGGGCCGCCCCTTCACGGGCGACTATGCGGGTGACCTTCTCTATGAGACCCTTATCGACTTCGGGTTTGCCTCGGGGCGGTACGAGGCGCGACCGGATGACGGGCTGACGCTTTGCGATGCCGCCGTGACCAATGCCGTGCGATGTGTCCCGCCGCAAAACAAGCCGACGGGGCCGGAGATCCGCACCTGCCTGCCGTATCTCACGGCAACGATCGAGAGCCAGGAAAACCTGAGAGTGCTTGTCGCGCTCGGGCGCATCGCCCATGACGCGACGCTTTCCGCGCTCGGTCTGCGACGTGCGGCCTATCCCTTCGGGCACGGGGCGCGGCATGAGGTCGGCAGCGGGCTTGTGCTCTTCGACAGCTATCACTGCTCGCGCTACAACACGAACACGCGCCGTCTGACGACCGAAATGTTCCGCGATGTATTTGCCGCCGTGCGGGCGGAGGTCGACGCGAGCCGCCCCTGAAGCGGCGGCGGCACTCTGAAGCTTTCGCGTCAGGAGAGCATGTCGTCGGCGCTTGTCCAGCCGGAAGGGCCAAGGTGGTCCTGCGGCTGGAAGCGGGCCTTGTAGTCCATCTTCGGAGAGCCGGCTACCCAGTATCCCAGATAGACATAGGGCAGGCCCCTTGCGCGGGCGCGTTCCACGTGATCGAGGATCAGGTGAGTGCCGAGACTGCGGGTCTCCGCATCGGGGTCAAAGAACGAATAGACCATCGACAGGCCGTCGCTCAGCACGTCGGTGAGGGCGATGGCCAAGAGCGGGCCTTCGCCGCGCCCATTCAGAAATGTATCGGGCCCGCGCTTACGATATTCCACCACCAGCGTATCGACGTGCGTGTCCTCGATCATCATCGCGTAGTCGAGCACGGTCATGTCCGACATGCCGCCGTGGGCATGGCGGGCATCGAGATATCGGCGAAACAGGTCGTATTGTTGCGAGGAGGGGGCCGGCTGCGTTTCCGTGCCGACCAGATCCCCGTTGCGCTTCCAGACACGGCGGAACGAGCGCGTCCAGTTGAAGTCGTCCACGCGGATGCGGATCGACACACAGGCCTGGCATGTTTCGCAGGCCGGCCGGTAGGCGATGTTCTGGCTGCGGCGAAACCCGCCCTGGGTCAGGACGTCGTTGAGCGTCCGTGCCCTGCTGCCGACAAGATGGGTGAAGACCTTGCGTTCCTGCTGGCCGGGCAGATAGGGGCAGGGCGAGGGCGCCGTCAGATAGAACTGGGGTGTGTCTGTCGGGTGGCGCGTCACCGGAAGAGCCTCCGCTCAGCGTTCAGAGCATCGTGAAACCATAGTATAGTGGCGCGATAAAAGTGAACGACAACCAAAGAAGCAGTGCAAGGGGTGTTCCGGCCAGAAGAAAGTCGGAAAACCGGTAATGACCGGGGCCCATGACGATCAGATTGGTCTGGTAGCCGATCGGGGTCGCGAAGGACGAATTGGCCGCGAATATCACACAGGTCACGAACGCCTCGACCGGTATCCCGGTCTGGTGGGCCATGTTGATGGCAATCGGCGTGAACAGGACCGCGGTCGCATTGTTCGACAGAAGATTCGTGAGCACCATCACCAGAAGATAGAGCGCCGAAAGAATGATGCCCGGTGGCTGGCTTTCGAGCTGGGTGACCAGCAGATCGGCAACCGCATGGGCGCCACCAGTCACCTCGAGGGCGGAAGCCGAGGCGATCGAGGCCCCGATCAGCATGAAAATGCGACTGTCCACGGCACGCATGGCCTGGCGCACATTGAGACAGCCGGTGAGGATCATGGCCATCGTTGCGGTGATCGAGGCGGTGACGATGGGAACCACGCCGGAGGCGCTGGCCGCGACCATCGCCAGGAAGATCAGAAGCGCGCGGGGGGCGAGCCGGCGCGGCGGTACCTCCGAGGCGGACCAGTCGAGCAACAGCACGTCGCGGTAGGTGCGCAGGCGTTTCACCTCGCTGGCGCTGCCGGCCACGAGAAGCACGTCCCCGGGCTCTAGGCGGATTTCGGTCATGGCCATGCGCGGCATTCGGGAGCGGCGCTGCAGCCCCATGACGACGCAACCGGTCTCCGAGTGGAACCCGCTTTGCGAAATGGTACGGCCCGAAAGGCGAGAGGCGGGAGCGACGACCACTTCGGCCAGCGTCAGTGAGCGCTGGGGCTGGGCGGCGGTTTCGCTTTCTGTGGTGTCGTCACCCTCTGCCGCCATGAGCGGGCGGCGTTGTGACAGGGCGGCGGTCAGTGCGGAACGTGTGGCGGCGACGATCAGTGTGTCGCCCGGCGAGAGCGTGACATTCTCGAACGGTGGCAGAATCGGTCGCTCGCCACGCTGGACGAGACGCACGGTCATGTCCTTGAGGGCGGGGAACAGTCCCGAGACGGATGTGACCCCTTCCAGCGGATGGCCGCTGTTGATCTGTATTTGCGCAATGAACTGCTTGCCCGAGGAGGACTTCAGTTCGTCGGCCATGGTTCGGCGCGGCTTGAGCAGATACGGCATCACGAAGAGCACGTAGACGCTGCCGATGCCGGCAAGTGTCAGGCCAAGTGGGGTGAAGGAGAAGAAGCCGAGCTCGATTCCGCCCGAACGTGCCGCGACGTCGGCGACCAGAAGGTTGGTCGATGAGCCGATCAGTGTCGTCATGCCGCCGAGAATGGCGATGAAGGAAAGCGGCATCAGAAGGCGGGCCGAGGAACGTCCCTGGGCGGCGGCGACGGCGGAAAGGATCGGCAGGAACATCACCACCACGGGCGTGTTGTTCAGGAAGCCGCTGATGATCGCAACTCCGACGAGAATCGGGATCGTTGCAAGATGGGGAAAACGGCGGGTCGCAGTGACGACGATCTTGGCCGGGGTCTCCAGCGCGTTTGTCTGGAACAGCGCCTGACCGACAATCAGCAGGCAGATGACCGTGACCAGTGCCGGATTGGCGAAACCTGCCAGAATCTCGGTCGGACCGAAGCTCGCGCCCGTTGCTGTCGCAACCGGGAAGACCGAAAAGACCACCAGCAGCGCCACCACGGCAGCGAGCGCGACAGCCTCGAGGGCGTAGCGTTCCAGCGCGTAGAGGCCGATTGTGACGACAATCACCACGAACGTGAGGATCATTGCGGGATCGGCTGGCATCATGCGGTCGGATCCACTCCTCGTCGTGACACTGCCGGTCGAGAGGCGGTCTCTCGCGGCATTCGACCCACATTTCTAGCGGCCGCGCGTCGCTTCGCCTAGCCGGAAAGAGAAAACCCCTGCACGCAGCGCGTGCAGGGGCGATTGGCAGGAGGTTTTTCCACTTCGCTCAGTCGCGAATGCGATTGATGACGATGGTCGAAAGAATGATGTCGTGAAGAAGCCGCTTGTCCGAATTGAGCAGGCTGACAATCAGCACCAGCGGCGTCAGCAGCGAAACGGAAAACCAGAAAAGAAGCGCATGGATCGCGGCGATGAGCATGTCCGGACGGCGGCCATCGGTCATGCGCATGGTCAGGCCCATGGCGCGCATTCCAGGGGTTGCGCTTGTCACGCCGCCAAGGGTGACGGCCACATAGACCAGCGCCACCGCGGGCCACAGGATGGGAAACAGCAGCCATCCCAGCCCCAGCGTGAAGATGCCGAGAAAGAAGACAAGCACGCACGACAACAGCGTCAGCGCACCGATCAGGAGGGCATCGACAAGGAATGCAAAGACGCGGTTGGTTCGCACGGAAGACAGGCGTGCGGGGCTCCAGGTATCGGTCACGTGTGCTGTCTCTGCATTGCTTTCATAGTGCGCCATTCGCGGCCCCCGGGGCATGTGTCATTGTCGCGAGCATGTTTCCGTCCGCTTTTCTCAAAATGGGGGTGCGGTCGAAGGATTTCAAATCGGTCGCTTCACAGGCGGGATTCGCCGAGATCGATGCGCTCGGTGCGGTGCCCGGCGTTTTCGAGGGCGTCGAGGATCGTGGCTGCGTGCTCGCCGTCATGGGTTTCCATCGTCACGTCGAGTGTTGTGCCCTTGGCCGGAACATTGAGAAACAGCCGGTGGTGGGACACTTCCATGATGTTGCCGCCCGCGCGTCCGACGATCGAGGCGATCTCGCCCAGAATGCCGGGCCGGTCGGCGGTGGTGATGCGTACGGAGACGAGCTGCCCGTCGCGTGCCAGGGCGCGCACCATGATCGACGACAGGAGCCTGGGGTCGATGTTGCCGCCGCACATGACCAGCCCGACCGTCTGTCCGGAAAAGGCGTCCGGATTGGCCAGGATGGCGGCCAGTCCCGCCGCGCCGGCTCCTTCTGCCATTGTCTTCTGGCGGGTCAGATAGGCATTCACCGCCCGCTCCAGGGCTGTTTCATCGACCAGCAGGATGTCGTCGACATGCTGGCGCACCAGCTCCAGTGTCAGTGTGCCGACGTTCTTGACGGCGATGCCTTCCGCCAGGGTTGCCCCGCCGCATCGGGCCTGTTCGCCGCGCAGCGCGGCGATCATGGAGGGATAGAGCTCCGACTCGACACCGACAATGCGGATGCCGGGCTTCAGCGCTCTTGCCGCGATCGCCATCCCGGAGATGAGACCGCCTCCGCCGACCGGGACGACGAGAGTGTCGAGGTCCGGCTGGTCGGCGAGCATTTCCAGCGCGATGGTGCCCTGTCCGGCGATGATCGCCGGATCGTCATAGGGGTGGACCCAGACGAGATCGTCGGCCTTCGCGATGCGTTCCGCCTCGGCCTGTGCGTCCGCAAGCATTTCGCCGGACACCACGACGCGCGCGCCATAACCGCGGGTCGCGGCCACCTTCACGATCGGTGTGGGCTCCGGCATGACGATGGTGGCCGGGATGCCGAGGCGCGCCGCGTGATAGGCAACCGCCTGCGCGTGGTTGCCGGCCGACATGGCGATGACGCCGCGTGCACGCTCGGCGTCCGACAGTGAGGCGAGCTTGACGAGTGCCCCGCGCTCCTTGAACGCGTTGGTGACCTGCAGGTTCTCGTATTTGACGAAGATCTCGGCGCCGGTGAGTTGGGAGAGCTTGGGCGCCGGCAGGCAGGGCGTACGCATGACGGCGCCCTCGATCAGGCGGGCGGCATCACGGATCGTCTCGATGGTGACCGGCATTGGAAGACCTCGGCAGGTGTCGGGCCTTCGTGTTCCCTCATGAGGACACCATTTGCAAGCTGAGGATGGTGGAGATCACCATGAGGCCGGCCAGAGCGAGCCGCAGGACCTGCAGAACTTTCAGGTTTCCGCTTGCTCCGCGCAGCCACGACCCCGCCAGCAGCCAGAGACCGTTCAGGATGCCGCCAAGCATCCAGAAGGTGATGGAGACCGTCAGAGCGTCCGTGAGATAGCGCTCGGGTGTGACGAACTGGGCGATGGCCGCGACCTGCATCGCATAGGCCTTCGGGCTGAGCGGATGAACGATCACGCCGCGCGGAAAGCCGGGAGCCCGGGAGGCCGCCGACGGATCGCCTGGCGGGCTGCGCACGACCACCCACGCCAGATAGACAATGTAGGCCATGCAGGCGTAGCGCAGCACCGCGAAGACCTGCGGTGCGCTTTCAAGCAGCGCATAGAGGCCCGCGACATTGAGCCAGAAGATGATCTGGAAGCCGGTCATGGTGCCCAGCAGGAAGGGCACCGCGGGGCGGGCGCCAAAGGTCAGCCCGCTTGCCATCAGCGCCATGTTCGCCGGGCCGGGCGAGCCGACCAGCGCGACGATAAAGGCAACGAGGAGCCCGTACTGGGCGAGTGGCATGAGATGGTCGGGAAACATCCCGCGTGCTCCGGAACAGGGTGTCAATCGACCGAAGAATTGTGCGAGACAATTTTTGATACAATGATACAATTGTACTCATGACAATATTCTCCGACTTCACGGACGCGAACTCCGCCGCGGCAACGGTCGATGCACGCGGTCTCGAGGCCTTCCTGCGGATGAGGATCTCGCAAGGCATGCTTCCCGCCGGGACAAGGCTGCCGCCGATTCGCGAGGCAGCCTGGGAGCTGCACTGCGCGCCTGGCACCGTGGCGCGCGCTTATCGGGGACTTGTGGTGGCCGGGCTCGCCCATGGCGAGGTGGGGCGCGGTACTTTCGTCGGAGCCGCTGTCGAGGGCGCCACTTTCCCGCCTCCTGCGGCACTTGCGGCGGAAAATGGCGGGGCGGGGCTGGTCGATCTCGCGCTGAATGCCTTCCGGATGGTGGATCCCGCGCCGCTTCTTTCGCCGGCACTCGCGGAAGCCGTGGCGAGGCTCGACGTGGGACAGGGATATATTCCCGCCGGAGGAGAGCGGAGTGACAGGGAGGCGGCCCTGGCGTTTCTGTCGCGCTGGCGGGACGATCTCGATATCGACGGAATCACGGTAACGGGAGGCACCCAGCCCGCGCTCTTCGCAACGCTTCTGGCCCTGCGCGATCAGGGAGCGCTTGCCTGCGAGGCTTTGACCTACCCAGGCGTTCTGTCCATCGCGCAGGCCGTGGGCACACGCGTCCACGCCGTGGCCATGGACGAAGAGGGCATGTGTTCCGAGGCGCTTGACCATCTGGCCAGGCGCGGAGGTATTGGCGCCGTCTTCGTGATGTCCGGACGTCAGAACCCGACCGGCCGCATCATGTCGGCAGAGCGGATCGTGGCACTGGCCGAAGTCGCCGCGCGTCACGGCCTCACGATCGTCGAGGATCAGGTTTACGGGTTCCTGTCACCGGAAGTGCCGGCGAGCTTTTCCCGCCTTCTGCCGGAACAGACCGTGCTTGTGTCAGGTCTCGCCAAATGCGTCTCGCCCGTTCTGCGTGTCGGCTATGCGGCTGCGCCGCCGTTGCTCAACCGGCGTATCAGGGGAATCGAGAGCGCCATGCTTTTGATGGTGTCCCCGGTGCTCACGCATGCTGCCCGGCTCGTCCTGAAGCATCCCGACTTCGAAAGGCGGCTCCACGCGCTGCGGTGCGAGGCCGACCGCCGTGCGGGACAGGCGGCGGCGATCCTGCCGGACGTGCGCGCGGCTGACATGACGGGCGGTATTGCCTGGATGCGGCTTGGAAACGGCTGGCGGGCGGAGGACTTTGCGCAGGAGGCGGAACGCCTTGGAGTGCGGGTCAGTCCTTCGCGGCATTTCGCGGTCGATACGCGGGCCGCACCGGAAGCGGTTCGTATCTGCCTGGCCGCGGAGCCCGACGAGGGAAGGCTTGGCGAGGCGCTGGCGCGTCTCGCCTCGCTTGCCGGGCAGGCCGGCGAGCGTCCACCCGTCGCACCCTGAGGGCAACGGGCGCGCATTATCCGGCTCAGCTCTTGCCGGTCAGCTTTCTCGCGACGTCGACGGCAAAATAGGTGAGGACACCATCCGCGCCGGCCCGCTTGAATGCCATGAGGCTTTCCAGCATCGCGCGTTCGCCGTCGAGCCAGCCGTTCTGCGCGGCGGCCTGGATCATCGCGTATTCGCCCGACACCTGGTAGGCGAACGTCGGGCGGACGAAAGTGTCCTTCACCCGGCGGATGATATCGAGATAGGGCAGGCCCGGCTTGATCATGACCATGTCCGCGCCCTCGGCGATGTCCAGTTCGACCTCGTGCAGGGCCTCGTCCGTGTTGGCCGGGTCCATCTGATAGGTGCGCTTGTCGCCGATCAGGGTCGCATTCGTGCCGACCGCGTCGCGGAACGGGCCGTAGAATGCGGAGGCGTATTTCGCCGCATAGGACATGATCTGAACGTCGTCGAAACCGTTGGCGTCAAGCGCCGCGCGAATGGCGCCGATGCGGCCGTCCATCATGTCGGAAGGCGCGATGATGTTGCTGCCGGCCTCGGCCTGGAGGAGGGACTGCTCCACGAGCTGGTTGACGGTCTCGTCGTTGAGGATCGTCTCGCCGTCCATGAGGCCGTCGTGACCATGGCTGGTGTAGGGATCCAGCGCGACGTCCGTGACGATGCCGAGGGGAAGGTCCGCGTCGCGGATTTCGCGACAGGCGCGGCAGACGAGATTCGCCGGGTTGAGCGCCTCTGAGCCTTCCGGATCGCGCCGGGCGGGATCGGTATTGGGGAAAAGCGCGATCGCGGGAATGCCTAGATCGGCAGCGATGCGTGCCTGATCGGCTATCCTGTCGACGGAGTGGCGAAACACGCCGGGCATGGAGGGCACGGGTTCCGTGACATTCTCGCCCTCGGTGACGAACAGCGGCCAGATCAGGTCGTCGACGGTCAGCGTGTTCTCGCGCACAAGGCGGCGCGACCAGTCGGTGCGACGGTTTCGGCGCATTCGCCGGCCACCGAGAATGGTTTCGATCTGGAAAGCGGACTCGCCGCCGGCCGGGCGCTTGGGCGCGGTCATGTGGAAACTCCCGTCTTGGGCTGGACGTCATGATGTGGGGCGCGACCATAGCACCGGCCGGGCTCCTGCCGAAAGCCGGACACTCGCCTGATTTGCCGACAGATTGACGCGGCAGCGGGGGACAGTTACCTCTCGGCTGCCGTCTGGAGGAAGCGACCCGCTCATGCGCGGCGCGGGAGCGGCCGGGCGCGACACGTTCGCGCGATGTGGGAGGATGGGCATGGATTTCACGCTCGGCGAGGACCAGCGCGCGTTTCAGGATGTCGCAAGGGCGTTTGCCCGCGACGAGATGGAGCCGAACGCGCGCGAGTGGGACGAGAAGTCCGTCTTTCCCGTGGAAACCCTCCGCAAGGCCGCCGAGCTGGGCTTCGGGGGCATATATGTCGGCGATGACGTCGGTGGTTCCGGGCTGACGCGGCTGGACGCGGCGGTGATATTCGAGGAGCTGGCCGGCGGCTGCACCTCCACAGCAGCCTATATTTCCATTCACAACATGGCCGCGTGGATGATCGACCGCTTCGGCAGCGCGGAACAGCGCAAGCGGTTCCTGCCCGCGCTCTGCACCATGGAGCACTTCGCGAGCTACTGCCTGACCGAACCCGGGTCCGGGTCCGATGCGGCGAGCCTGCGAACGCGCGCCGAACGGGACGGCGATCACTATGTGCTCAACGGCTCCAAGGCGTTCATCTCCGGCGGCGGCATGTCCGATGTCTATGTGGTCATGGTGCGCACCGGTGGCGACGGTCCCAAGGGCATTACCTGCCTCGTGGTCGAAAAGGACACGCCGGGCCTGTCGTTCGGCGCGCAGGAGGTGAAGCTCGGCTGGAAGAGCCAGCCCACCGCCCAGGTGAACTTTTCCGACTGCCGGGTTCCCGTCGCAAACAGGATCGGGGAGGAAGGGCAGGGGTTCTCCATCGCCATGGCCGGGCTCGACGGAGGCCGTCTCAATATCGGCGCCTGTTCCCTGGGTGCGGCGCGGGCGTGCCTTGAGCGTTCGATCGACTATCTGAAGGAACGTCGTCAGTTCGGACGTGCGCTCGCCGAATTTCAGGCGCTTCAGTTCCGTCTCGCGGACATGGCGACGGAACTGGAGGCGGCACGCCTTCTTCTGCACAAGGCGGCGATTCACGTCGATGCCAAGGCGCCGGACGCCACCCGGCTCGCGGCCATGGCCAAGCGCAAGGCCACGGATGCAGGCTTCGAGATCGTCAACGAGGCGTTGCAGCTCCACGGTGGTTATGGCTATCTGCGCGACTATCCGGTCGAGCGTTTCCTGAGGGATGTTCGGGTGCACCAGATCCTTGAGGGAACCAACGAGATCATGCGGGTCATCATCGCTCGCGATCTTCTCAAGGGTTGATTGTCCGGCGCCGCCGAGGGCGCTGTTGCTTGAAAGGGTAGGCGGGAATGAGGCGTGGGCTGATCGTCGGACTTGTGGGCTGGCTCGTTGCAACGCTTCTGTTTCGTCTGTTCGGTCCCTGGTTCGTCCCCGCGGAAGGCGGGGCTTATCTGGTGGCGCTTCTGGCGGGCGGATTTCTTGCCGGTGTCGTTGTGCTTCTCGCGGCGCGCTTTGTCTGCGAAGCGGGAAAGAGCGCGCGGTTCGCATTGGGCATTCTTGTCCCCGGACTTCTTGGCGATGCCGCCGCAACCATGGCCTTCCCGACCGTATTTCCCTCCCTGCCGCCTGAGCGTGCGGCGTTGTTCGCCGCAATGATGCTGTGGGGCTACGGCCTCATCGCGGCGGTGCTGGCGCTATGGGGCGACAGGGTCGTAAGGTCTTCAAACGAATGAGGTCTCGATGAGCGAAGCTGAAATCCTGGTCGAGCGGCATGGCCGCGCCGGCATTCTCACGCTTAACCGGCCGAAGGCGCTCAACGCGCTGACGCCGGGTATGGTTGCTTCCCTGCGCGCTGCGCTGGAAGACTGGCGTGACGACGAGGCCGTTACGCGCGTGATCCTGCGGGCGGCCGGAGACAAGGCCTTCTGCGCCGGCGGCGACATCCGGCAGGTTTACGAGCAGGGCAAGGCGGGCGATCCTAAACAGGCGGACTTCTTCGCCGACGAATACCGGCTCAACATCGCGATCAAGCGTTATCCCAAGCCGATTGTCTCCCTCATCGACGGTATCGTCATGGGTGGTGGCGTGGGTATCTCCGCGCACGGCAGCCACCGTGTCGGCTCCGAGCGCACGACATTCGCCATGCCGGAAACGGGCATCGGCTTCTTCCCCGACGTGGGAGGCAGTTACCTTCTGCCACGGATGCCCGACGAGACGGGCATGATGCTGGCGCTTTCCGCCGGACGCCTGAAACAGGCGGACGCGCTATGGACCGGCGTGCTGACCCATGCGGTCAACGCGGCCGATCTGGAAGCGCTGCAGGCGACCCTCTGCGAGGCCGATGACATCGACGCGGCACTTGCCGAAGCCGCCGGGCGGTGCGATCCCGGTCCGGCGCCGCTGGCGGCACGGGCCGCGCGCATCAGCGAGATCTTTTCCGCGACATCGGTCGCCGCGATCCTCGCCGGGCTCGAGGCGGAAGCCGCGACCGCCGGCGAAAACGGCGAGTGGGCCGGCAAGGTTCTCGGCGCGATTTCCTCTAAGTCCCCGACGAGCCTGGAGATTTCGTTCGAGCAGCTTCGTCGTGGCGGCGCGCTGGAGTTCGAGGACTGCATGACCATGGAGTTCCGGATTGTGAGCCGGATCCTCAAGGGGCATGACTTCTATGAGGGCGTGCGCGCGCTTATCGTCGACAAGGACAATCAGCCGGTCTGGCAACCGTCCCGACTTGCCGATGTGGCCCGCGATGACGTACTTGCCCACTTCGAGGCGCCCGAGGGTGGCGACCTCGAAATTCGCTGAAACGGGCGAGGGGCGTGAAAGGAAACGAGCCGATGCTCGCGGATCTGCGCGACTACTGGAACAACCGCCCGGCATGGTCGACCGTGCTGGTCTGGTACCTGAGGGCGATGGCCATCCTGCTCATCGGTGGCGGGCTCATTCATTGGGCGCGCATCGTGGGGCTGGTGCCCTGGCGCGGGGTCTGGTTCTGGGACATGCCGGTCGAGTGGCAAGCGGCGACGGTTTTCTTCGCCGTGCTCGACCTGGTGGCGGCGATCGGCCTCTGGCTTGCCGTCTCGTGGGGGGCGGTCATGTGGTTGCTGCGCGCGCTGACCCAGGTCGTGATGCATTCGGCCTTCTCCGACATCTACGGACGCAGGCCCTACGAGATAGCTTTCTATCTCTGCACGATCGCGATCTATCTGGTCGTGCTGTGGCTCGCCGACCGCGAGCAAAGACGTTAGCGACGCTCCCTTGCGTGCTCGGGGGCGCGCAAGGGAGCGGCAATGCCGAAAGGCCCGCGTGACGGGCCGCACAAGGGAGTGAGACGCATGGCTAGGATCGGATTCGTCGGACTGGGCAACATGGGCGGGCCGATGGCCGCCAATCTCGTCAAGGCCGGCCACGAGGTGAAGGGGCTCGACCTTTCCGAGGAGGCGCGCGCAAGGCTTGCGGAAGCCGGCGGCACGCCGGTGACGAGCATCGCTGAGATGGCCGCCGATGCGGAGGTCATCGTTACGATGCTTCCGGCCGGCGCTCATGTGCGCAAGGTATATGGCGACGAGGACGGCATCTTCGCCCATGCGAAGGCTGGAACGCTTCTGATCGACAGCTCCACGATCGACGTGGACAGCGCCCGCGCGGTCGCCGAGGGCGCCAGGGCCGCGGGCATGGCCATGGTGGATGCACCGGTTTCCGGCGGCGTGGGCGGCGCCACGGCCGGGACGCTCACGTTCATGGTGGGCGGTCCGGACGAGGCGTTCGAGGCGGCCAGGCCCTATCTCGACGTGATGGGCAAGACGATCGTTCATGCCGGCGGACCGGGCAACGGCCAGGCCGCCAAGATCTGCAACAACATGCTGCTCGGCATTTCCATGATCGGCGTGTGTGAGGCGTTCGTTCTGGCTGAGCGACTCGGTCTCGATCACCAGAAGCTCTACGACATTTCCTCCACAGCCTCGGGCCAGTGCTGGTCGCTGACGAGCTACTGCCCCGTTCCGGGACCGTTGCCGGCCTCGCCCGCCAACCGCGACTACCAGCCCGGTTTCGCGGCGGCGATGATGCTCAAGGACCTGAAGCTCGCCCAGGAGGCGGCCAGCACCTCCGGGGCGTCCACGCCGCTCGGGGCGGAGGCTGCCGCGCTTTACAACATGTTCTGCAATGCGGGCGAGGGCGGAACGGACTTCTCGGGCATCATTCGTTTCCTGCGCGGCGCGCAGGAGGGATAAGGCGGGAAACGCCGGATCAGGTGCCCGAAAGGGTTGCGCTTGCTACAGCCGGGTCCCGACGGGATCCGGCTGTCTTTTCAAGGTTCGGGCACCTTCTCATGGTAAATTCGAGGTAAATCGACCCATCCTGCAACGCATTTGCGCGTTAACCTGAGATTTAGTCTCCTTTTTAAGCGGATTTTAGAGGCCTCCGGCTACATTGCTCCTCAAGGTGACAAAAAACGCACCGCAAACAATACATGAGGCGCAAACAATGTTGACGGCAAATAAGGCGGCTGAAGCTGTTACGCAGGCCGAAGACGGAGACGACATCAAGCCGTTGTACCTGGAGGCACTGACGCTCGTCGAGCGTCTGCATCGCCGGTTGCTTGATGTCATCAAGGACGAGTTCGACCGTGAAGGTCGCAATGACGTGAACAGCGTGCAGGCACTGCTGCTGTTCAACATCGGCGACGCCGAGCTGACCGCTGGCGAGCTGCGCACGCGTGGCTACTATCTCGGGTCCAACGTGTCCTACAATCTGAAGAAGCTTGTGGACATGGGCTTCATCCATCACCGCCGCTCGCGTACCGACCGTCGTTCGGTCCGCGTCAGCCTGACGGACAAGGGCCTGGATGTGGCGCGCAAGGTGGCGGCCCTCTACGAGCGGCACATGCTGTCGGTCGAGCAGGTGGGCGAGATCGGCCCGGACGACTTCAAGGTCCTCAACCGCTCGCTGCGTCGCCTGGAGCGTTTCTGGACCGACCAGATCCTCTACCGGCTCTGATACGTCGCTTCCGCGAGAGTGGAACATGACGTGCTCACCAACGGGTCACCCCGATCGACGGGGTGGCCCGTTGTGCTTTTCCGGTGGCGTTCAATGGTGTGTTTCGATGCTGTTCGGCGCCGGATATGCGTGTGGGACATGAATGCGCCACATTGGAGTGCATATGGACATGGAGAAATTGACGCAGCGCCCCTGCGCCGCGTTGGCCCGTTTCCGGTGTTTCCGATTGCTGTCCGGGCGGGCCTGCAGCGCGCGTGATTGTTTGTTAAGGTCATCACGCTACGCCTGATGTCATTCTTCCGACTGGGCAATCCGGATGCGGGAACGCGTCCGGCACGGCGACGAGACTGGAGTGGACGTGGTGGGAACTGGACGAGGCCTGACCTTCGAAGCGCGCAAGGGCGCGCGCAGCCTTGCACGCAAGACCATGGTTTTTGCATCGGTGGTCGCGGGCGTTACCGTCGGCCAGGCCCCGTGGGGCACGGCATCCGCGCAGACCGCGCTGCAGGGAATCATCCAGCAGAACCAGCAGCGGGTCGAGTGGCGTGACCAGTTCGACACGACGACGATGCGCAGCCTTCAGTCGGTCGAATCCTCCTATCCGACCCTGTCGCCGGATACGGCCTCCTATGTGGAGACCGCGATCCAGCGATATACGGCAATCGTCCAGCAGGGCGGGTGGAACAGTGTGTCCAGCGGTCGCAAGGCCATGCGGCTCGGCGCGCGCGAAGACAACGTCGTGTCCCTGCGACGCAGGCTGATGGTTTCGGGCGACCTCGAGCAGACGGCCGGCCTGTCGAGCACCTTTGATTCCTATGTCGACGCCGCCGTGCGCCGTTTCCAGATCCGGCACGGACTGACGCCGGACGGCGTTGTGGGCAAGTCGACCATCGAGGCGCTGAACGTTCCGGCGCAGGTGCGCCTGTCCCAGCTCGAGACCAACCTGGTGCGCCTGCGTTCCATGTCGGGCTTTCTCGGCGACCGCTACGTGATGGTCAACATTCCCGCCGCCGAGATCGAGGCGGTGGAGAACGGGCGCGTGCGGTCGCGCCATACGGCCGTCGTGGGCAAGATCGACCGCCAGACGCCGATCCTGAATTCCTCGATCTACGAGCTGAATTTCAATCCCTACTGGACGGTGCCCGTTTCGATCATCCGCAAGGACCTCATCCCGAAGATGAAGCAGGACCCCGAGTATCTGCAGAAGAACCGGATCCGCATCTTCGACTGGAAGGGCAACGAGCTGTCCTGGCAGCAGATCGACTGGAACACGGACGAGGCGACCAAGTACCAGTTCCGGCAGGAGCCGGGCGAGATCAACTCGCTGGGATCGGTGCGCATCAACTTCCACAACAAACACCAGGTCTATCTGCACGACACGCCGTCCAAGTCGCTGTTCGGCTCCGACTATCGCTTCCATTCCTCGGGTTGCGTGCGCGTGCAGAACGTGCGCGAGCTGATCACTTGGCTTCTGGCCAGCACCACGCCGGACTGGAACCGGGCCCGTGTGGACCAGACGATCCGCTCCGGCGAGCGTGAGGACGTGAAGCTTCAGTCCAAGATCCCGATCTACATGACCTATATCACCGCCTGGGCGACCGCTGAGGGCGTGGTGCATTTCCGTGACGACATCTACGACCGCGACGGCTACGGCCTGACGGGGCCGGAGACGGGAGTCGCCTTGCAGTGACGGCGTCCGGCCCGCGTGGCGAGGTCTATTTCGAATTCCAGGCGCTCGGACGTCAGGTCAAGGTCACGGCAATCGACGCCAGCAGCGGCGTCGAGGTCGTGGTGATCGGGCCAGTGCAGGCAAGTCGCGCAGATCTCCAGCAGCTCGCCATGCGCAAGCTGCAGAGGAGGCTCGCCGGCGAATCCTGATCGGGGACGATTGCCGCCGGATGTCTGTTCCTTTTGCGTTCACGATGGGTTGAAGATCCGCCTCTCCGGGCCAAATGGCCGGGTGAGGGCGTTTTCGCGCGTCTGGATGCCGGCAATTTGCCTTGGTTCACCCTGGAGCCTGTGCTATTTGCGGAGCCCCTGCACCGGGTTACGGGGTGCGTCGAGGCAGCCATCCGCGGATGGTCCCGACCGGTGGCGGGAACGGGCAGTTGGACAGGCGATCGCTCGAACGGACGATCGTGCAACAGCGGACCGGACCTCAGGGGGCCGGACGTCGTCGTGACGGGCCCGGTAAGCGGCGCAGGCCGGTTTCTTTGACTTCAGGATGCGAGAGGGACCCGACGATGTCGATCACTGATACCACGCTCGACACGCCGATTTATCCGGATTTCTTTACCCGCGCGCTCAACGACGCCGATCCGGAGATCACCGACGCGATTTCGCGTGAACTGGGTCGCCAGCGAAACGAGATCGAGCTTATCGCCTCGGAAAACATCGTTTCGCGCGCCGTGCTCGAGGCACAGGGCACGATCCTCACCAACAAGTATGCCGAGGGCTATCCGGGCAAGCGCTACTACGGCGGCTGCGAGTATGTCGACGTCGTCGAGACGCTGGCCATCGAGCGCGCCAAGACGCTTTTCGGCGCGTCCTTCGCCAACGTGCAGCCGAACTCGGGCAGCCAGATGAACCAGGCCGTGTTCCTGGCGCTGCTGCAGCCGGGTGACACCTTCATGGGCCTCGACCTGAATTCGGGCGGTCACCTGACGCATGGTTCGCCGGTGAACATGTCGGGCAAATGGTTCAACGTGGTGTCCTACGGTGTGCGTGCCGACGACCACATGCTCGACATGGACGACATCGCCCGCAAGGCCGAGGAGCACAAGCCGAAGCTCATCATCGGCGGCGGTACGGCCTATTCGCGCACCTGGGACTGGAAGCGTCTTCGCGAGATCGCCGATTCCGTCGGGGCGTACCTGATGGTCGACATGGCGCATATCGCGGGCCTCGTGGCCGGCGGCGCGCATCCCTCGCCGATCCCCCATGCCCATGTGGTCACCACCACCACGCACAAGTCGCTTCGCGGCCCGCGCGGCGGCCTGATCCTGACCAACGACGAGGCAATCGCCAAGAAGGTGAACTCGGCGGTGTTCCCGGGTCTGCAGGGCGGTCCGCTGATGCACGTGATCGCGGCCAAGGCCGTCGCCTTCGGCGAGGCGCTGCGTCCCGAGTTCAAGACCTATGCCCAGTCGGTGGTCGCCAACGCCAAGGCGCTTGCCGAAAGCCTGAAGGCGCAGGGGCTCGACATCGTGTCCGGCGGCACGGACAACCACCTCATGCTGGTGGACCTGCGGCCGAAGAACGCCACCGGCAAGAAGGCCGAGGCGGCGCTCGGGCGGGCCAACATCACCTGCAACAAGAACGGCATTCCCTTTGACCCGGAGAAGCCGTTCGTCACGTCCGGCATTCGCCTCGGCACGCCGGCCGGCACCACGCGCGGCTTCGGCCAGGCGGAATTCCGCGAGATCGGCGAGCTCATTGGCGAGGTGCTCGACGGCCTGCGTTCGTCGAACAGCGAGGACGGCAATGCCGAGGTCGAGGCACGGGTGAAGCAGAAGGTCATCGCCCTGACCGACCGCTTCCCGATCTACCCGACGCTTTAGGAATACGGATGAAGGGCCGGTTCCTCCGGCCCTTTCCATGACATCGTCAGGTCCGGGTACGCCCGGACCTTTCGAGTGGAGCTCGAACCACGCATGAAATGCCCCTATTGCGGTTGTGACGACACGCAGGTGAAGGATTCGCGTCCCACGGAGGACAACACAGCGATCCGTCGCCGGCGTGTGTGTGGGGAGTGTGGAGGACGGTTCACCACCTTCGAGCGGATTCAGCTTCGCGAACTGACGGTGATAAAGAACAACGGTCGCCGCGTTCCCTTCGATCGCGACAAGCTCGACCGTTCGATCCGCATCGCCACGCGCAAGCGGCCTGTCGACCCCGACGCGCTCGAGCGCATGGTCAGCGGCATCGTGCGCCAGCTTGAGAGCTCCGGCGAGAGCGACATTCGCGCGGCCGATATCGGCAATCTCGTGATGGAGGGGCTCAAGACCCTCGACGACGTGGCCTACGTACGCTTTGCCTCCGTTTACAAGAATTTCCGGGAAGCCAGGGATTTCGAGGCGCTTCTCGACGAGCTGAGCGGGCCGGAGGCGCCGCCCGCTCGCGAAAGCTGACCGGCGGGCAAAACGTTGAGCGAAACGAACGCACGGGACGATGCCCGGTTCATGGCCGCAGCGGCCGCCTATGCACGCAGGGGACTCGGCAAGGTCTGGCCCAATCCGGCGGTCGGTGCGATCATCGTGCGTGACGACGGTGACGGGCCGCGCGTCGTCGGGCGCGGCAACACCCAGCCGCCGGGCGGACCCCATGCCGAGGTCGTCGCCCTTCGCCAGGCCGGAGATCTTGCCCGTGGCGCCACCTGCTACGTGACGCTCGAGCCCTGCTCGCACCAGGGTCGCACGGGACCGTGCGCCGTCGCGCTCGCCGAGGCCGGCGTGAAGCGTGTGGTGATCGGCCTGCTTGATCCCAATCCGCGCGTGGCCGGGCGCGGCGTGTCCATGCTCGAGGCCGGTGGTGTCGAGGTCTGCGTCGCCAACGGCGAGGCTGCAAGGCTCGCGGCGGAGCTGCACGCGGGCCACGTGCGTCGCGTTACCGACGGGCGTCCCCATGTCATCCTGAAGCTTGCGGTCTCCAGGGACGGGTACATCGGCCGTCCCGGAAACGGGCAGGTCCTGATCACCGGCGAGGACGTGTTCCGCCGTGTCCACGTCCTGCGCGCCGAGTGCGACGGGATTCTCGTCGGCATAGGAACCGTTCTCGAGGACGACCCCAGTCTGTCGTGCCGGCTGCCGGGGCTCACGCACCGCTCCCCGGTGCGGGTGGTGCTCGATACCGAGGCGCGGCTGCCGCTTTCCTCGACGCTGGTGAAGACGGCGGAGAGCATTCCCGTGTGGGTCGTGGTGGGGGCGGATGCCGATCCCGAGCGCCTTGAGGCGCTGACGGCGGCCGGCTGCATGCTCATTCGCCTTGCGCGACCGGAAGGTCAGCGTCTCGATCCTCATGCGGTCATGCGGGCGCTCGGACAGCGCGGCCTGACACGATTGCTGGTCGAGGGCGGGGCAGGGGTTGCCAGATCGCTGATGGATGCCGATCTGGCGGATGAGATTTGCATCTCGCGCGGCGATGTGGAGATTGGCGACGGAGGATTGCGTCCTTTCGTCGACCGGGACCTGTCGCTTGTCGCGGACCTTGGGCGCCATGAACTCGGGTTTGCCTTTCCCGCGGGGCGGGACACCATGATGCGTTACGTGCGCAAGAGGAGCTGAGCCATGTTTACCGGCATCGTCACCGACATCGGCCGCATCGAGTCGGTGGAGAAGATCCCGGCCGGGCTGCGGACCCGGATCGCGACAGCTTACGACCCCGCAACCATCGAGATCGGCGCGTCGATTGCCTGTGCCGGCGTGTGTCACACGGTGACGGCGAAGGGCGGAAACGGCTGGTTCGAGGTGGAATCGGCCGCCGAGACGCTGCGCCTTACCACGGTGCGGGACTGGTCGACGGGCGACCGGGTCAACCTGGAACGATCGCTGAAGATCGGCGACGAGCTCGGCGGACACATCGTGCAGGGGCATGTCGATGGCGTCGCGGAGATCCTGGAGCGTGTCGACCACCCGGACAGCGTGTTCTTTCGCTTTCGCGCCCCGGCCGAATGCGCGCCCTTCATCGCGAAGAAGGGCGGCGTCGCCCTGGACGGCGCCTCTCTTACGGTCAATGACGTCGAGGGGGACACCTTCACCGTGTTCCTGATCCCGCACACGCTGTCCGCCACCACCTGGGCCGAGCGCAAAGCGGGCGACAAGGTGAATCTCGAGGTGGACATGATGGCGCGCTATACCGCGCGGCTCGCGGAATACCGCTGAGGCGTCGCTGCAAACCGGCCCGCCCGCCGGCGCATGGCCGGGCGGCGCAATCTGGTCTGGACAAATGGCCGGCGTCGTGGTTCCTACCCGCACCTTGCCCTCCGGAACGATCCCGACGCGCGCCCTCGTGGCGCGATCCGCGTTGTTCCCCCAGGGCCCCGATCCTCGCGTGCCGCCTTGCGGACGCCCAAGACAAAGCAGGGAAGACCTCCAATGTCCGCTCCCAAGATCCTTGTCATCGACGCGCGCTTCTACGATGACATTTCCGACGCGCTGGTGAAGGGCGCCATGGCTGTCCTGGAGACCGCCGGCGCCGATGTGACCCGCGTGTCCGTGCCCGGCGTTCTGGAAATTCCGGCCGCACTTGCCATGGCGCTTGCCGCGATGGACGGGGGCGATGCCGACTACGACGGCTTTGTGCTGCTCGGCTGCGTCATTCGCGGCGAGACGACCCACTACGACATCGTCGCCAATGAGTCGGCACGCGCCGTGATGGAGCTGACCATCGATGCCGCGCTGCCGGTGGGCAATGGCATTCTCACGGTCGAGAACGACGAGCAGGCGTGGGCGCGGGCCGATCCCGCGCGCAAGGACAAGGGCGGGGCAGCCGCCCGTGCCGCCCTCGACATGATCGACGTGCGCGATCGTCTCGGAGCCTGACCCCATGACGGACGACCGCACCCCGGCGCGCCCGGAACGGGCCATCAAACCGGCAAACAAGCGTGGCGCCGCCCGTCTCGGCGCCGTGCAGGCGCTTTATCAGATGGATGTGGGCGGCTCCATGCTCGCCGACGTCCTGGCCGAGTTCGAGGCATTCCGCCTTGGAAGCGAGCTTGACGGCGAGCAGTACCGGGAAGCGGATCCGGCGTGGTTCCGCGATCTGGTGAAGGGCGTCGTGGCCGAGCAGCGCCGCCTCGATCCCGAAATCCACCGGGCACTCGTCGCCGGCTGGCCGCTGAAGCGGATCGACACCACCCTTCGTGCCATTCTGCGCGCCGGGGCCTACGAGCTCATGTGCATGACGATCGTGCCCGCCCGCGTCGTCATCAGCGAGTACATCGACGTCGCGCGTGCCTTCTACGAGGGCGACGAACCGCGCATGGTCAACGGCGTGCTCGACCGGATCGCCCATACGCATCGTGCCGAGGAGTTCGGTGCTGCCGCGCAGGCAGGGAATGCCGTGGCAGGGCAGGGCGAGGGCAACAACGACGGGCCGGCCGGGAACTGATTTCCCGGCCTATGGCTGCCATCACACATTCGATAGTTTCGATATGAAATGCTGGCCAGGCATGGGGCGGGCAGGATAGGCTCGCGCTCCTGCCTGACGAGTCGTTGCGACTCGCTTTCTCGTTGCGATGCCGGCTGTCTGCCGTCGGCGATCCGGGGACTTCCAGCATGAGCCAGATTGAAGCCGGCGCGGACGACGCGCCTCTCGTGGACGACCGTCTTGCACGGCGAAACGCCGTTCTGCTTGCCTCCGCGCAGGCGCTTGGCGGAGCCTCGGCGTCGATCGTGATTGCCTCGGGCTCGCTGGTGGGCGCCGGGATGCTGGGCGCGGACAAGTCGCTGGCAACCGTGCCCGTCTCCTGTTTCGTGCTGGGCACGGCCTTCGGGACGCTTCCCGCCGGGGCGATCATGCAGCGGTTCGGGCGCAGGGCGGGTTTCTGCGGTGCGGCGGTTCTTGGTGTCGCTGGCGGGCTGTTGTCCGCCTTCGCCATTTTCCAGGCGAGCTTCCTGCTTTTCTGCCTGGGCACCATGGCCAGCGGCTTTGTCTCGGCCTTCGTGCAGCAATACCGGTTCGCCGCCGCCGATACCGCGAGCGACGGCTACCGCCCCAAGGCGATTTCCTTCGTGCTGGCTGGCGGTGTCCTCGCCGGAATCATCGGCCCGCAGACGGTGATCAACACGGCGGACCTGTTTGCGCCGATCCTCTTCGCGGGCACATATGTGGCGCAAGCGGGGCTCTCGCTGATCAGCCTCTTCATCCTGGCATTCCTGTGGATCCCGCGCCCGCCACGTGGTGGCGGAGCACGCGGTGATGTGCGGCCGCTCGGCGAAATCATGGCGCAACCGCGCTTTATCGTGTCCGCGGCCTGCGCCATCACCTCCTATGCGCTGATGAGTCTGGTGATGACCGCCACACCGCTCGCCATGATCGGCTGCGGTCTGACGCAGGCCGACGCCGCCCATGCGATCCAGTGGCATGTTCTGGCCATGTTCGGCCCGAGTTTCTTCACCGGGCATCTGATCGCGCGTTTCGGGCGCGAGCGTATCGTCATCGTCGGTCTGGCTCTGCTTGCCGGCTGTGCGGCGGTGGCGCTCAGCGGTGTCGAGGTGGGCCACTTCTGGACGGCGCTGATCCTGCTCGGTCTTGGCTGGAACTTCGGGTTCATCGGCGCGACCGCTATGCTGGCGGATGCCTATCGCCCGCAGGAGCGCAACAAGGTGCAGGCAGTCAATGATTTCCTCGTCTTCGGCTTCGTTGCGTCCGCCTCCTTCTCGTCCGGCGCGCTGCTGCAGGCGTATGGCTGGTCGACCGTGAACACCCTCGTGTTCCCCTTCACACTGCTCTGCCTTGGCCTCATCGCCTGGCTGGTGATGGCCGAGCGGGCGCAGAGCCGCCTTTGATCAGCGGCCCGAGTCGCGCCATGTCCGAAAGGGGCGGCTCGATCGGAGAGGTGTCCGTTGCGATCTCACGCGCCCTTTCCCGAGCGCCTTCGCCGTTGCTGTCGATTTTGCGGACGACGGTGCGAAAATCTTGCGCGCTGCGATGCCGCTCGTGATGCGGCGCGGTAAGTCGTTGGCGTGACGAAGAGACGGGCACGTCGGCTGGAATGCTCGTGTTGCGGGAAACGATTTTCGTGAGCGCAACCAGCTCTCTTTCCCTGTGTCGGGAGAGGTGACGCAGCGGCGAACTGAAACGGCGGCTTGACGCGGGACGCAGGCACGATACCGTCAAGGGGTGTGGGCCCGAAAACCACAACAAAACGGGCCCTTCCCGCGTCTCCGTCCGGAGCGCGTCCTTCACTGGGGGGAAGAATGCTCGAACTAGCTCTCGTGATCGTATGTGGGTTGCTGTCCATCGCCTATGGCGTGTGGGCGGTGGGGTCCGTCATGGCGGCCGATGCGGGCAATGCCAGGATGCAGGAAATCGCCGGTGCCATTCAGGAAGGGGCGCAGGCCTATCTCAATCGCCAGTACACGACGATCGGTATCGTCGGTGTCGTCATATTCGTTCTCGTGGCCCTGCTGCTCGGCATTCTGGTCGCGATCGGTTTCGCGATCGGTGCCGTGCTCTCGGCTGCCGCCGGCTACATCGGAATGCATGTCTCCGTCAGGGCCAATGTGCGCACGGCGCAGGCGGCCAGCACCTCGCTTGCCGCGGGACTCGAGATCGCCTTCCGGTCCGGCGCGGTCACCGGCCTTCTCGTGGCCGGGCTCGCGCTTCTGGGCGTTGCGGTCTATTTCGCGATCCTCACCGCGGGGCTCGGCTACGATCCGCAGAGCCGCACGGTTATCGATGCGCTTGTCGCGCTCGGCTTCGGTGCGTCGCTGATCTCCATCTTCGCCCGGCTCGGGGGCGGCATCTTCACCAAGGGGGCCGATGTCGGCGGTGATCTCGTCGGCAAGGTCGAGGCGGGGATTCCCGAGGACGATCCGCGCAACCCGGCCACCATCGCCGACAACGTGGGCGACAATGTCGGCGATTGTGCCGGCATGGCGGCGGACCTGTTCGAGACCTATGCGGTGACGGTCGTGGCGACCATGGTGCTCGCCTCGATCTTCTTCACCGGCGCGACGGCGGTGACGCTGATGCTGCTGCCGCTGGTGATCGGCGGCGCCTGCGTGGTGACGTCGATCATCGGGACGTTCTTCGTCAAGCTGGGCTCCGGCAACTCGATCATGGGGGCGCTCTACAAGGGCTTCGTGGCCACGGCCGTCCTGTCCGCGGTGGCGCTGCTGCTGATCGTGTTCTTCTGGCTCGGCTTCTCCAGCGAGTTCACGACCGCCGGCGGCACGGTCTTCACCGGCGCGCACCTGTTCTTCTGCGGCCTGATCGGACTGGTGGTGACCGGCCTCATCATCTGGGTGACGGAGTACTACACCGGAACCGACTACCGTCCGGTGCGCTCCATCGCGCAGGCCTCGGTCACGGGCCATGGCACCAACGTCATCCAGGGGCTTGCGATCTCGCTCGAGGCGACCGCGCTTCCCGCGATCATCATCATCGCGGGCATTCTGGGTGCCTACGGCATGGCCGGGCTGTTCGGCATCGCCATCGCGGTGACGACCATGCTGGCGCTCGCGGGCATGGTCGTGGCGCTCGATGCCTTCGGTCCGGTGACCGACAATGCCGGCGGCATTGCCGAAATGGCGGGACTGCCGAGCGAGGTGCGTGTCACCACCGACGCGCTGGATGCGGTCGGCAACACCACCAAGGCGGTGACCAAGGGCTATGCAATCGGTTCGGCGGGCCTTGGCGCGCTGGTGCTTTTCGCCGCCTACACGGAGGATCTCAAGTTCTTCGCCAGCCGGGCGGAACCCGGTTCCTTCTTCGATGGCGTGAGCGTCGACTTCTCGCTGTCGAATCCCTATGTGGTCGTCGGCCTGCTGTTCGGCGGCCTTCTGCCCTATCTCTTCGGCGGCATTTCCATGACCGCCGTGGGACGGGCGGCCGGAGCCGTGGTGGAGGAGGTCCGCCGGCAGTTCCGCGAGAAGCCAGGCATCATGGAAGGCACGGAGAAGCCCGATTACGGGCGGGCCGTGGACATGCTCACCAAGGCGGCGATCCGCGAGATGATCGTGCCGTCTCTGTTGCCGGTCCTGTCGCCGATCGTGGTGTATTTCGTCATCGCCGCGATCGCGGGCAAGTCGCAGGGCTTTGCGGCCCTCGGCGCCATGCTGCTTGGCGTTATCGTCACGGGTCTCTTCGTCGCCATCTCCATGACCGCCGGTGGCGGGGCGTGGGACAATGCCAAGAAGTCCTTCGAGGATGGCTTCGTCGACAAGGACGGCGTGCGCCACGAGAAGGGATCCGAGGCGCACAAGGCGTCCGTGACGGGTGACACCGTGGGTGACCCTTACAAGGACACCGCCGGGCCGGCGGTGAACCCGATGATCAAGATCACGAACATCATTGCGCTGCTGCTGCTTGCGGTGCTCGCGCATTCATGACCGTGCGGGGCCGGGCGACCGGCCCCTCGCCATGCGAGCGGACCATCGACCATCCATCCGCCAGATACGAAACGGGCGCGGAAGGAGATCCTTCCGCGCCCGTATTGATCATTGATCTTGCCCTTGCGCCGGTGCGCGTGCCTCAGAGGTTGAGGCTCGGGTTCTTCGCGCCGCGCAGGATCTGGGTCAGGAAGCCGTAGTCGGAGCCGCCGGTGCGCGTCTTGCGCGTCAGGATGTCGACGACCTTGCCGTCCTCGAGGCTGTAGTACGCGGTGTCGCGCACGAAGCCGTCCTCGTCGAAATAGATCGCCACGACGCGACGCTCGACCACCTCGGGCGAGAAGAAGGCCGTCGTCTCGTTGGTCTGCGAGATGTAGTAGTAGGCGTCGCCGCCGAGGCGCGAGACCGTCGAGGGCGAGCCAAGCAGCAGTTCCACCTGCTCGCGGCTCGAGCCGACCTGGATCTCGCGAACGCGATCGGTCGACAGAACGCTGCCGTGCTGGAGCGTCGTGGTGAAACAGCCGCCAAGCGGCAGGGCAAGGGTGCCCGCCAGCAGGATCCCGCGAAGCCTGTTCTTCATCAATGCGTGTCCCGTTCGTTCGTCGTTCCAGGCAGTGCCGACCCGGCTTATCCCCGTATCGTGCGGATGCCCGGACGCGCGTCCTTGGCAAAGTCCCTAACCTGCGCTAGGCCACTTGGCAACCGTCGTGCGGCGGGCTTCTCCCAAGGGAAGCGCACCGCACGGCCCGTGAAGCGGGCGAGTTCACCCCGGACCCGGCCCGCGTTCGCCCCTCGTCACCCGATCCGGAGCGCAAGAGCCCATGGTGTTCGGACTGTTCAGGCGCAGCCTGCCCAAACAGGTCGCAGCCGCTTACACGCAGATCGTGGCACAGGCGCGGCAGCCGCATTTCTACAGCGATCTCGGCGTGCCCGACACGCTCGATGGCCGCTTCGAGATGGTGTCGCTGCACACGATCCTCGTGCTCGACAGGCTGCGGGGGGAAAAGGGGCGCAACGCGGCCTTCGCCCAGGATCTGTTCGACTTCTTCTTCGCGGACATGGACAGCTCGCTGCGCGAAATGGGCGTGGGCGACACATCCGTTCCCAAGAAGATCAAGAAGATGGCAGAGGCCTTTTACGGCCGGGCGGCCGCGCTGGCCGCGGCCCTGGCGGAGGACGGGCGCCAGCCTCTGGTCGACATGCTGTCGCGCAACGTCTATCCGGATGAGCCGGATCCGCTTGCCGTCGCGGCCCTTGCCGCCTATGTGCGCTCGGTGGCCGAAACGCTTGCTGCCCAGCCGGTGGCCGAAATCATGGATGGCGCGCCCGCCTGGCCGGATGCCACCCTGTTCACTCGTGAAGGAGCCAACCGGTGAGCGATATCGCTTTTCCGCTGCATCATTCCGTCGACGCCGTGTTGCCCGCCGGCAAGCCGCGCGAACTGACGATTGCCCCGGGGCAGGAGGATCTGGCCCGCATCGCAGAGGCCTACGGGCTTTTGGGGCTGCGCGATCTGGTCGCCGATCTCACCCTGTATCCGTTCCGCCGTGACGGCGTGCGCGTGGCCGGTCACCTCACCGCAATCGCGACGCAGGCCTGTGTCGTGACGCTCGCTCCGGTCGAGCAGCCCATCGACGAGACGTTCGAGGTTCGTTTCGACCCTTCGGCACGGCGCATGAATGAGGGCGACGAGATCGAAATCGACGCGCTTGGCGAGGATCCGCCCGAGCCGCTCGAGGGGGGGCGCATCGACCTGGGAGCCGTGATCTGCGAGCAGTTCGCGCTGGCACTCGATCCGTTCCCGAAAGCGCCGGATGCCGAGGTTCCGGAGGCGTATCGGCCGCCGGAGGAGGGGGACGAGGATCCCGACGACAAGCCGCCGTCTCCCTTTGCCAAGCTTGCGCAATTGCGCAAGGACAGGGACTGAACCCTGCAGGCGACCGTTTCTGCAAGCGGGAGAAAGCTGTTGTCACGGCGGCCCAAACGGGTATGTTCCCGAACGCTTCCCGTGGTGTGCAGGGTCTCTCGCGAGCCTGACTCCGGTGAGTGCCTTGCGGACGGATACCGGCGGGGCAGGGGACACGCGGCGCTTTTCGCGCGGCGGTGAACGCAAGTAAGAGTGGCCGGTGCGGAAACGGGCGGATCGCCGGAGTGGCCGGACCTGATCCCCGCTCTGGTTGGCGACGGGGCTCCAGAAAACGCGGACGATGGCGCAAACGGTTCGAATTTCACTAGATGCGATGGGTGGCGATCGCGGTGCCGAGGTAGTGGTGCCGGGTGCCGCACTGGCGCTTGAGCGTCGTCCCGACATCGCTTTCTCTCTTTATGGCGACAGTGCCGTCGTGGGACCGCTTCTGGAGCGCTACCCGACGCTGAAGGCTGCCTCGACGCTGCATCACTGCGAGGTCGCGGTGGGCATGGACGCCAAGCCGAGCCAGGCGCTGCGCCAGGGGCGCTGGAAGTCCAGCATGTGGCGCGCCATCGAAGCGGTGAAGACCGGACACGCGGATGTGACGGTTTCGGCCGGCAACACCGGCGCGCTGATGGCCATGTCCAAGTTCTGCCTGCGCACCATGGCCAATATAGAGCGCCCGGCGATCGCGGCGATCTGGCCGACGGCGCGGGGCGAGTCGATCGTGCTGGACGTGGGCGCGACCATCGGGGCCGATGCGCAGCAGCTCATCGATTTCGCGCTGCTCGGCGGCGCGATGGCGCGCGTTCTCTTCTCCATCGAGCGTCCGACCGTCGGTCTGCTCAATATCGGCGTGGAGGAGGTGAAGGGCCTTGAGGAAGTGCGCACGGCGGGGCGCCTTCTGCGCGAGGCGAACATGCGCACGCTGACCTACGCCGGCTTCGTCGAGGGCGACGACCTGGGCAAGGGCACGGTCGACGTGGTGGTGACGGAAGGCTTTGCCGGCAACATCGCGCTCAAGACGGCCGAGGGAACGGCCAAGCAGATCGGCGGCTACCTGCGCTCGGCCATGAACCGGACCTGGCGCGCGCGGCTGGGCTACCTGCTCGCCAAGGACGCCTTTGACCGGCTGCGGGAGAAAATGGACCCGCGCAACGTCAACGGCGGCGTTTTCCTCGGGCTCAACGGCATCGTCATCAAGAGCCATGGAGGCACCGACCCGGAAGGCTTCGCGGCCGCGGTCGAGCTTGCCTACGACATGGCCCGCAACGATCTGATGCACAAGATTTCGAATGATTTGAAGCACTACCATCGCGGCCGGTTCAGTGGCCGTGATGGATCGGAAGGTGATCTGTGACAGTCAAGCGTTCCATTATCCTGGGTACCGGCAGCTATGTTCCCGAGCGCCGCCTTACCAACAGCGACCTCGCCGAAATGGTTGATACCTCGGACGAATGGATCGTTCAGCGCACCGGCATCCGTGCCCGTCATATCGCCGCCGAAGGCGAGCTGACGTCGGATCTGGCGGTCAAGGCCGCCAGGCGCGCGCTCGAGGCCAGCGGCCTTGAGCCGGGCGACATCGACATGATCGTCCTGGCCACGGCGACACCGGACAACACCTTTCCCGCGACCGCCGTTACCGTGCAGCACAAGCTCGGCATTTCCTCCGGCTTCGCCTTCGATGTTCATGCCGTGTGTTCCGGGTTCGTCTATGCGGTCGCCACCGTCGATGCCTATCTGCGTGGCGGCATGGCCAAGCGCGCGCTGGTGATCGGCGCGGAGACCTTCTCGCGCATTCTCGACTGGGAGGATCGCACCACCTGCGTTCTCTTTGGCGACGGTGCCGGCGCGATCGTGATGGAGGCGAGCGAGGTGGCGGACGGGGAGCCCGAGCGCGGCGTTTTGACCTCGCACCTGCGCTCCGACGGCCAGCACAAGGACAAGCTCTACGTGGACGGCGGACCGTCTTCCACGCAGACCGTCGGTCACCTGCGCATGCAGGGCAAGGAAGTGTTCCGTCACGCGGTCTCGATGATAACCGACGTGGTCGAGGCGGCGTTTGCCGAGACGGGGACCACGGCCGACGATCTCGACTGGTTCATTCCCCATCAGGCGAACCGCCGCATCATCGACGCCAGCGCCAAAAAGCTTGGCATTGATCCGGCCAGGATCGTGATCACGCTTGAGGATCACGGCAACACGTCCGCCGCCTCCATTCCGCTGGCGCTGGACGCGGCGGTCCGCGACGGACGGGTGCGCCGTGGAGATCTCGTCATGCTGGAGGCCATGGGCGGCGGCTTCACCTGGGGAGCGTCCCTTGTTCGCTGGTGAACCGCCAAAGGGTTGAGTGACTGGCGTTTTTCAAGGCAACGTAACGTCACGTGGTTGACCCCTCCCGCGGGACCACATAGTCTTGAACGCGGGCAAAACGATACGCATCCCTTGATGCCGGAAGGCGGACCCGGCCTAGGAGGAGCTATGGGCGGCAAGACAGTGACACGCGCCGATCTTTGTGAGGCCGTCTACCAGAAGGTAGGTCTCTCCCGGTCGGAATCCTCTGAACTGGTGGAGAAGGTGCTTTCCGAGATCGCGGATTGTCTCGTCTCCGGCGAATCCGTTAAGCTGTCCTCCTTCGGTTCGTTCGTGGTGCGGTCCAAGGGGGAGCGCATCGGTCGCAATCCGAAGACGGGCGAGGAAGTTCCGATCCTTCCGCGCCGTGTGATGGTGTTCAAGCCATCCAACGTCCTGAAGAAGCGGATCAACGAGACCATGATGGGCACGTCGGACGACGCCGCGTGATCCATCGCGGCACCGGCGCAGATTGAGACCCCGTGAGCGTTGACAAGAGCCCCGACGCATTTCGCACCATCAGCGAAGTTGCCGACGACCTCGACCTCCCGCAGCACGTCCTGCGGTTCTGGGAGACCCGTTTCTCCCAGATCCGGCCGCTGAAGCGTGGCGGAGGGCGGCGTTACTATCGTCCCGAAGATATTGATCTGCTGCGCGGCATTCGCCATCTCCTGTATGGCGAGGGCTATACGATCAAGGGCGTCCAGCGCATCCTGAAGGAGCAGGGCGCGCGTTTCGTCATGCAGGTTTGGCGCGAGGACGGAATCCCGCTTGCGGCTCTCGCGGCCCAGGCCGCGGCCACGATGGCCGAGGAGCCGGTTGCGCCGCCGCGCGGGCGCGCTCCGGCGGCACGGCCCGCGCCCGGCGGGGGCGAGACCCCGTCCCGCCAGCAGTCCCAGGCACCAGCCGCACCCGATCGCGGTGCGCCGGTGCAGCATCATGGCAATGTCACGGCTGTCGCCGAGGCGGACGAGGAGCCGATGCCACGCGGTATCCTGCCCGATGGCGTCGAGCCGCCGCAGGCACGCGGCAGTGGCGGTTTCCGGCTGATGGAGCGTCTTCTGGGAGAGCGCGGCGAGGCCCAGGCGGCCGGCTCGCTCTCGCGCGATGACATCCGCCGTCTCCAGGCGACATTGTTCGAGCTTCTGGAGTGCAAGCGCATTCTCGATCAGGCGCGATAGCCCTTGTCGAGCGGCTTCCGGCTGGTCGAGCCGGCGGGACTGGCCATCTTCAGTGAAATCATTTCAGCAAATCACACCGCCCGGATCCACAGGGGACCGGGCGGTGTGGCGTCGTGTCGTCAGAGCGTGCCCCTGGCCATCTCCGAGGCGATGTGATCCGCCTGCCGGATGGCGAGGGCAACGATGGTCAGCGTCGGGTTCTCCGTTGCTCCGGTCGTGAACTGGCTGCCGTCCGAAACGAAGAGGTTCGGCACGTCGTGGGCCCGCCCGTTGCGGTTCACCACCCCGTCGCGCGGGTTCTCGGACATCCGGTTGGTGCCGAGATTGTGCGTCGAGGGGTAGGGCGGCGTCGGGAACGTCCGGGTTGCCCCCACGGCCTCGTAGATCGCGATGCCCTGCCTGTAGGCGTGGTTGCGCATCGCGATATCGTTCGGGTGGTCATCGAAGTTCACATTGGGCGCGGGCAGGCCGAACCGGTCCTTCAGGTCGTGATTGAGGGTGATCCGGTTGGTTTCCTGTGGCATGTCCTCGCCGACGATCCACAGGCCGGCCATGTTCTCGTAGGAGTCCAGCGCGGTCGTGAACTCGCGGCCCCAGCCGCCGGGATCCAGGAAAGCCGCCATGAAGGGCAGTCCGAGGGACAGCGTCTCCAGTTCATAGCCCCCGACGAAGCCGCGCGAGGGATCGTGCCGTGCCTCGTCCTGGATGATGCCGGCCATTGTCGTGCCCCGCCACATGCGCACGGGCTTGTCGAAGGCCGCATAGACCGAGCCCGTGGTGTGACGCATGTAGTTGCGTCCGACCTGTCCCGACGAATTGGCGAGACCGTCCGGGAACAGGTTCGACGCCGAATTCAGAAGCAGTCGGGGGCTTTCGATCGAGTTGCCCGCGACGCAGACGATACGCGCTTTCTGCAGGTGCTCGGTGCCGTTCTCGTCGGCATAGAGCACGCCTGTCACCTTGCCGCTGGCGTCATGCTCGATCCTGAGCGCGTGGCACCGGTCGCGAACCTCCAGGTTGCCGGTCGCCTCTCCGCGTGGAATGTCGGTGTAGGCCGAGGACCACTTGGCGCCCCACTTGCACCCCTGGAAACAGAAGCCGGTCTGCTGGCAGGCCATCCGGTCGTCGTAGTCACGGCTGTTGATCGCCATGCGACCGGTATGGACTTCCTTGTAGCCGAGCTTCCGTGCGCCGGCCTCCAGCACCTTGTAGTTGTTGTTTCCGGGCAGGCCGGGGCGGCCACCGGTGCGCGTCACGCCGAGCTTGGCCTCGGCCTTCTCGTACCAGGGTTCCATCTCGGCAAGATCGATCGGCCAGTCGAGCAGGTTTGCCCCCTGTACCGCTCCATAGGTGGAGCGGGCCTTGAACTCGTGCTCCTGGAAGCGCAGCGAGGCGCCGGCCCAGTGAATGCTGGTGCCTCCGACCGCCTTGACGATCCAGGCCGGAAGGCCGGAAAAGTCCTTCGCGACGCGCCAGTCTCCGGAGGTCGAACGCGGGTCGGTCCAGGCCAGTTGGCCGAAGCTCTCCCACTCGTCGTTGATGTAGTCCTCGGGCATGTAACGTCCGCCCGCCTCGAGCGCGACGACGGCGATGCCTTTCTGGGCGAGTTCGTTGGCGAGCACGCCGCCGCCGGACCCCGTGCCGATGATGACGACGACGCTCGCGTCGTCGAGTGCGAATGGTGCAGCCATGACAGCGTCCTCCCTCACAGCCAGTTGATGTCGTCGAAACCGCGGTCGATGTAGCCGCCCTTGGAGAAGCTTTCTCCCTCGTAACCGAAGAGCGGCCAGATGGCCTTCTGGTTGTAGAGCCCGGTCACGAGGCCGCCGCGTACGGTCTGGAAGAACGGGCTCTCCTCCATCGCCCTCAGGATCTCCACGCGGTCGCGCTCCCAGCCGATGGACACATAGTCCGCGTGTCCCTTGCCCCGTGCGGCGGCGTCGAGCCCGGCGATGCCCGTTTCGACCATCGCCGCCGTTTCGGCGGTGTCGTAGCCTTTCACGGCGCGGACGTAGAACTCGTCGGCGACGTGGTCATGGGGGTAGATGTCGCGTGCCATCTGCACGAGCGTTGCCATCGTCTTCGGGGCGACATGGGCGACCTCCATGGCCCATGCCGCGCCTGAACCGGCCAGAAAGCCCGGTCCGGTGACGAAGGCGGCGCCGGCTGCGGCGCCGAGCGACAGCAATTGCCGCCGCGAAAGTCCCCGCGGGGATGCAAGTGTATCGGTCATTGTCTCCTCCCTCGACGCTCCCGCTCCTCCTAGCGGTAGCGTCCGTGCCTTTGCAGAACCTCGATCTGGTATCCGTCCGGATCCTGGACAAAGAAGAACCGCGCGAGCAGGGCGCCCTCGCGGTTGAACTCGACGATCTTGCGCGGTGCCAGGCCGGCCTTCTCGAAGCGTGCGTGCTCGGCATCGAGATCGTCGACGCAGACGGCCAGGTGCCCGTAGCCGTCGCCCAGGTCATAGGGCTCGGAACGCCCCTTGTTGACCGTCAGCTCGAGCTCGAAGTCGGCTTCGTCGTTGCGCAGGTAGATGAGAATGAAGTTGTCGAACTCGAACCTGTCGGCGATTTCGAGCCCGAAAGCGGTCTTGTAGAAGGCGACGGAGCGCGCTTCGTCGATCACGCGTACCATCGCATGAATAAATTTCGCCACGATTTACTCCCGGATCGTTCCGTCGGTCCGCGTGCCCAGGGACCTGACGTATCGGTCATGCCATATGCTGCCTTGCAACAAAGCGGTTGCAGCATTCTCCGGCCGGTTCAGCCGGAGATGCAGACAGGATGTGGGCAAGACCTTTTGTCCGGGTAGTATTGGTGTACTACAGGGAGGTTTTTACTCGGCAGCTTCCAGATGCATGGCCGGAAGCGTCTGGCGCAGGCGAATGAGGCAGGCACAGCGCAGCAGCGATGTGAAGTTGCGGGTTTCGCCCCGCAGCTCCAGCACTTCCGAGTGCAGCTTGGAGATGAAGGCCGGCGTGGTCACGCCGTCGGAGGCGGCGATCTCGTCGACGATCTCCCAGAAGGAGCGCTCGAGTCGGATGCTCGTGCTCTGGCCGTTGAGCCTCATGCGGCGTGTTTCCGGCTCGTAGTCGTCGGGGTCTTGCCCCGCAAAGATGTGGCACATGGGATCCTCCCGAAATACGGCTCGCCCGCCCGGACGGTCTGCGTGTCCTGTCGCGAGTGCCGAGGTGCGGTCAATGGTAACGGCCCTTTCCCCCCGCACAAGTGCCCAGATCCACTTCACACCCGGGATCCACTCAGTGCATCGGGCCGCCCGTCGGCAGTTCGAGCTGCTCGACCTCGGCGCGCGGGATCTGGTCTCCGAGTGCAAAGGCAAAGCGCTCCACGCCGGCCAGGTCCGGGGCCACGTCGCAGGTGAAGGACAGGTCGTACCACAGGCCGTGCCCGTGGACGGCCGCGCCGGGCGCCGTCACGTGAAGACCGGAGATCGTCGCCTCCTTGCGTACCTGGACACGTGCGTAGTCGATCCGCAGCTTCGGGTTCTCGCGGCGCGTCTGTTCCACAGCTTCGTAGTTGCAGAGCTGCACGATCCGCTCCTCGTGGTCGGCCGTTTCAAGCTGCGCCAGTGTCGCCCGCCCGAGCGGGGAGGCGAGGGCGGCTCCGGAATAGAGGGTTGTCGCCTCGACGAGGTCCCGCTGCCGCCGTTTCGGCGTGAGTTGCATGCGAGGCGCCGCCTTCCCGGTGGAGGTCCTGGGGTCTGGTCTGATGCGCTCGGGCTTCGGCGCCTGAGTCGTGGCGGCGGCCGGAGGCTGTTCCCGGGGGGCGGCGGGTTCCGGCGGTGGAGGTTCGGTTTCGCTGACGGGGGGCGAGGGGAGTGGCCGAAGACTGGCTGTCCCGCGCACGAGCACGACCTCGACGGCGTCGTCGCGGGCGCGCACGACCGGGCGCGGTGGCGCGGTGTAAAACGCCAGCGCGGCTAGGATCACCCCGTGCAGGGCGAGCGAGATCGCAAGGCTTCGCCGCATGGGTCGAGGCGGTTTCCTGAGGCGATGTGAGTGTGCGGCGGGCCGCCCGGATATTGCTTTGACGCGCAAATGGGCCGGAATTCCGGCACAACCGCGAAGACCTCAAAAATGGCGCATTCGCACCCTCGCCGCAGTCTGTTGATCCAGGGGGTATGAGGTCCGACCTCGATGGGGTAGTTAAGTGTAGGCATCCGGTCCTACACGGGGACGGTGCAATTGCCTGCCGGCTCTCGTGACGGTGTGGGGCAAGTTGCACGCAATCGTTGGAGATCCATCATGAGCATCGGTTTTTTGCGCAAGAGAGGCGCCGCATGGATTGTGGCCGCAACGGTCCTGGCTCTTGTCGATATCCTGGGGGGTGTGGCACTCGCGCAAACCCCGGACGGCTGGGAGCGCAAGATGGTTGGCAAGGATGATGTGAAGCTTGAAATCTTTGAAAGGGGAAGCGGCAGAACGGTTCTGATGCATCCGTCGCTTGGCCGTCCAGCCCAGGATTTCGAGATGCTTGGCAATACGGTGGCGAAAGCCGGCTACCACGTTGTGCTGATCAACCCGCGTGGCATCGGCGGCAGCACCGGACCGATGGACAAGGCAACGCTCAACGATCTCGGCAACGACGTGTGGATGGTCGCGGATGAACTCGATGTCGATCGCGCGTTCGTGCTGGGCCAGAACTACGGAACCCGCGTGTCGCGGGCGGTGTCATGGCTGAAGCCGGACCGGGTGATCGGGCTCATGCTGCTCGCCTGCGGTGGCGAGGTCGAGCCGGACGCCGCGACCTGGAAGGTCTTCTGGAGCATGTACGACCCCGACCTTTCGCCGGAAGAACACCGCAAGGCGGTGGCCAGTTCGATGTTCGCACCGGGCAACGATCCGACGCCGTTCCTCACCGGCTGGCACCAGAAGACGGCACAGTTGCAGAAGGACGCGGCGATGAGGACCGACTTCAAGCCGATGATGAAGGGCGGCACGGCGCCGGCGCTGGTGATTCAGGGGCTGGAGGACAAGATCGCGCCGCCGCAGAACGCATTCGATTTCGCGACATCGCGGCCGAATGCGTGGCTCGTGGCATTTCCCGACATGGGGCATGCGATGTTGCCGGAGCATCCGACACAGATCGCCGACACCGTGATCAGCTTTCTGAACCACACGAAGTAAGACATTGGCAGAATTGAGCAACAGGCCCGGTGCGAGAGATCGCTCCGGGCTTTTGCGTTTGTGGCTGGCAGGTCGTTCGTGAGGGAAGAGGGGGCGGTGACGCGTTGCGTCAGGCGCGCCGCGGATCGCGAAGGCGGTGTGAGCCACAAAGGCGAACGGCATCCGGTTCATGAGAACAGGAGCCGATTTCATATGAAATTGCCAAGGAATTGAATTTGATGGTCGGGCAGGCCGGATTTGAACCGACGACCCCTTCACCCCCAGTGAAGTGCGCTACCAGGCTGCGCTACTGCCCGACTGCCTGCGCTGCAGGCCCGCTCTTCCTAACCGCTTCGTGCGCCGGGCGCAAGCATGGAGACGGCGGTTGATCCCCGGTTTTCGACCGGTCTTTTCGCCCGGGCGCGAACGGCGTGTTCCAGCGCCACCAGGCCCCAGGCCAGACCGTAGAGCATGTAGAGGTGACGCCAGCGGTCGGTGTCGATGATGAAGGACATCATCATGTGGCCGACAAGCACGACAAACACGCAGCGCGCCGCCCATTGCCAGGGGCGGGGCTGGAACACGACCGGCAGAAAGGCGCGGAAGGTGACGATCACCAGCGCCAGATACGAAATGCCTCCGAGCCACCCGTAGGTGGTGAAGGCCTTCATGTAGGTGTTGTGCTCATCCTCGGGAAAGAAGTTGCGGAACTGCAGCGGGCCGAGGCCGAAGGGATGATCGACCACGATCTGGAACCCGAGCACGTAGCGTGCGAAACGACCGAGCCTGGCCGCGTCGTAGTCCTGCACGAGCTTGGCGCGCTGCAGCAGCATTCCCGAGATCGAATCGAGTGACAGGGAAACCACCAAAAGCGCCACGAAGGCGACGACCCCGGCGAGCGCGAAGCCGAGCAGACGGGCGCGTTCACGTGCGTCGCGGGTTCCCATGAACACCAGCAGGTAGACGCCGAGGCCGGAAAACACGGCCAGCCCCCAGGCCGCGCGCGAGAAGCTGAGCAGGATGGCCAGCGTCAGGACGGCGAGCGCCGAGAGGCGTCCCGCCTGTCGCCAGAACGGACGCTCCAGGACGGGGCGCGTGATCAGCGTGTGCACGAGAACGGTCCACGGCAGAACGAGGAAAGGGCCGAAGACGTTGGGGTCCTGAAACGTGCCCTTGGCGCGGCCGTAGAGCGTGAAGATCGCGTGGCCGTAGCCGAAGTATCCGGCGATTCCGAGCGCCCCGACGACAAGCGCGCTGGCGAGATAGGCGTTGCTGATCGTGGTGAGCCGATCGGGAGCCTGCGCGACGATGGCGGCGAAGAAGAGGGCCGTGACCGCGAGAAACCCGGTCACGGCGATATACATGATCGCCTCGCCGAAATCGTCCGACATGAGCGTCGCGATCAGGCCGCCGGAAAGAAACAGCGTCACGATCACGATCAGCGGTGCGATGGCGACCGGCAGGCGGGGGGCGCTCAGAAGCCAGAGGCCGAGTCCCGCGACCATGGCGAGTTCATATGGGGCTGGCTCGTTGAGAACGAAGCCGCCGAGAAACACCACGACCCAAAGCGCGGCCCGACCCAGGCGCGCCGTATCGAACGCGACAGGGGCGAACCGTGCCGAGCGGGTCGCGGCGTGGCTCAATAGGCGCCCTCCGGCTTGAACAGGGCAAGCGGCGTGGCGAGAAGGATGCGGATGTCGAACAGGATCGACCAGTTCTCGATGTAGTAGACGTCGTATTCGACACGCTTCTGGATCTTCTCCGGCGTGTCGACCTCGCCGCGCCAGCCGTTGATCTGCGCCCAGCCGGTGACACCGGGCTTGACCTTGTGGCGGGCGAAATAGCCGTCGACGACCTCGTCCCACAGCTTGTTGTCGGTGTGGGCGTTGACCGCATGGGGACGCGGGCCGACCAACGACAGCTCACCGCGCAGCACGTTGAAGAGCTGGGGCAGCTCGTCGATGGACGTGCGGCGGATGAAACGGCCGACCGGCGTCACGCGCGGGTCGTTTTTGGTCACCACCTTCTTCGCGGTGGGATCCGACATCTCATGGTACATCGAACGGAACTTGAGGACGTCGATGACCTCGTTGTTGAAACCGTAACGTTTCTGGCGGAACAGCACCGGCCCCTTGCTGTCGAGGCGGATGGCGATCGCCGTGGCCAGCATGACCGGCGAGAGGGCGATGATCGCGGCGGTTGCGACACAGATGTCGAAGCCCCGCTTGGCGATCCCGTCCCAGTCGGCCATGGGCTTTTCGACCACGTTGACGAAGGGCACCGTGCCGATGAAGGAGGAGGCGCGGTCGCGGAAGGACACCTTGTCCGTGTGCGCCGACAGGCGAATGTCGACCGGCAGCACCCAGAGCTTCTTCATGAACTCCAGCAGCCGCTTTTCCGCACGCAGCGGGATCGTCACGATCAGCATGTCGATGCGCGCGATCCGGCCGAACTCGACCAGGTCGGCCACGGTTCCGAGCTTCGGGTATCCCGCCACGATATCGGGAGAACGCGCGCTCTTGCGATCGTCGAACAGTCCGCAGATGCGGATGTCGTTGTTGGGCTGGTTCTCGATTTCGTGGATCAGGTCGGCGGCAACCTGGCCACCGCCGACGATGACCGCGCGACGCTCAAGACGACCGTCGCGGGTCCACTGGCGCACAAGGCCGGAGGTCACGACGCGCGCGACCAGCAGCGCCGCGAGGCCGAAACCGTACCAAACGACGAGAACCGCCTCGTCTATTCCGCGCATGAAGTTGCCGACGCTCTTGATCATGTAGAGCGTGAGAACGACGAGCGTCCAGGCGACCGCGATGCGCGCGCCATGGGCGAGCACCTGTCGCATGACCGGAATCTGGTAGCAGTCGGCAGCCTGGAAAAAGGCGGCCGTGAGAATCAGGGCCGAGAGAACGGGCAGGAGGGCCGTGACCGACATCAGGTCGACCCCGCCAAGGTGCATGCTGACCAGCCCGACCACGGCGACGATGAGGAAATCGACGAGGCGTGTCGTGCCGCTCACCACGGCCGGAGCGATCACGGACTTGCGCAGACCGGCCGCGACCTTGAGCGCGAGCGGCGACAGGTTGGTCGGCTCTGCCGGCGGGTCCTCGCGAGTGTTGGAGCCGGTCGTCGAGCCGGAGGAGCCGCCTGCAAGAGCGTTCTTGAGAATGCCTGCGGAATGGGGCGTCGTCGTCATGGCGCTGGTTACTCTCCCTCAGCCTTTGCATCGGCCTTGACGGTCAGCCGGGCCGGTGCAAGTGCTCCCTGGTCATACGCGCGCGGAAGACGGTCCGGTTTGCGCGGACCGCGTGTTTCCAGATACAGCGACGTGATTCGATCGTTCATGAGATCGACATTGAAGGTTTCGGAAAGGCACGCGCGCTGGCTTTCCGCCTGGCGGCGCGCGGCCTGCGGATCGCTCTTCACCCGTGCCATGGAGGCGGCGAGTTCGGATACCACGCCCGGCGTCACCAGTTGGTCGGCGAAGCGGCCAAAGATTTCCGGGATGCCGCCAACGCGCGTGGCGATCAGCGGAACCTGGGCGGCCACGGTTTCCAGCACGATATAGGGCATTGCCTCGGCGCGCGAGGGCACGACAACACAGCGTGCCGTGCGAAACGCCTCGCGTGCCGGACGGGGGCCCAGGAAACGCACACGGTCGCCGAGGCCGAATTCCGACACCATCGCCTCGTAGCGGGGGCGGTCCTCGCCTTCGCCGGCGATATTGGCGCTCGCCTTCAGGCCGTAGGCGGTTTCAAGCTCGTGCAGTGCGCGGATGAAAAGGTCCGGGCCCTTGAGGTCGCGCAGCATTCCGATGAACAGGAAATCCGCCGCGTCGGCATCCGGCGCCACCGAGGAAAACTCCTCCGGCGCGAGGCCGTTGTAGACCACCCTCGCGGGGATCTTCGGTGCGCGCACCTTGGATTCATAGGCGGCATATTCATAGTCGGAGACGAAGACCAGCGCGTCGGTAAACCGCTCCTGCAGCTTTTCCAGCGCGAAATAGATCCGGCCCTCGATCCGGCCGGCGTCGTAGTGCAGGCTGCCGCCGTGCGGGCAGTAGACACGCGTGACCTTGTGGCCGCGCAGGCGCATGACCGTGCCGATGGTGCGGGCGAAGACGCCACCCTTGGCACCGTGCCCGTGCAGCACGTCGGGCTTCAGGCCGGAGATGTGGCGGTAGAGTGCGGCCAAAGCCTTGAGGTCGGCCGGCGTCACCTGGCGGCGCATGGGAAAGCGCTTCACGCCAAGGGCGAGCTGGGGTGCGAGCCGCGCGATCGCCTCGTCCTCGAAGGGGCCGCCGGTGGAGGAATCGCAGATCACGCCGACCTGGTGGCCGGCCCGGGTCTGGGCGAGGGCGAGATCGGCGATATGGCGAAAAATGCCACCGATCGGTGCTCGCACGAGATGCACGATGCGCAGGGGCGCGGCAGTCATCGGAACTCTCCCTGTCGAACTGCGCCCGCCGGTTTGTTTCTCCGGTTCGGACGCAGATGAGACTAGCAGGGAGCGATGAGTTTCAGGTTAATGCTTGAAGCAACTCGCTCTTGACGCGCAACTCAGAAGAAGCGCTCGCGCACGTAGATCGTGTCGCCCGGGCGAACCGGGTCGGTGATCGGCACGCGTCCCGACATGACCTCGCCGTTGATCTGGCGGGTGATGTCGACCGAGGACTGCTGCCCGCGCGGCGTGAAGCCGCCGGCGGTCGCGATGGCGTTCTGGGCGGTCATGCCGGCGACGTAGGGGTACTGGCCGGAGTTGGCGACCTCGCCCATGACGAAGATGGGGCGGTAGGTCGCGACCTCGACGGAAACGTCCGGATCCCGCAGAAAACCGTTCTTGAGGCGGGTGGTGATCGCGCCTTCCAGCTCCCTGGCGGTCATGCCGCGGGCGGGCACGCTGCCGATCAGCGGCATCGAGATGTAGCCGGCCTGATCGACGGTGTAGGTGTTGTTGAGATCGCGCTGTCCGAACACGATGACACGCAGGGTGTCGCTCGAGTCGAGACGGTAGGGCTTCGTCAGCACGTCGTGAAACGCGGACGGCGGCTGCCGGTAGCCGCTGCACGCGGCAACGACTAGGCAAAGGCAGATGGCGGCTGCGATACGGCTGAACATCCCGGTCTCCTGAAGCGTTGCGCCAGTATTTCCGCCGACGTGGTTAATGTGCGGTGAATCGGAGGCGGGTTTCGCAATCACACCTGTCGCGGGACTGACCGTGCGGGCCGGGAAACAGGGTTAACCCTACGCTTACCATAAGGCCCCATCATCATCTTCAAGCCTTTCTTGGAGACACGAGCATGAACGAGTCGCGCGCACCTGGCCTGATCCGCCCCGAGGCGGAAGAGCGGGTGGAGATCGACATGGCTTCGGTCCTTGCCGCCCTGCGCCGTTCCCTTCGGTGGTTGCTGCCGCTGACGATCGCCGTCGCGGTGCTGGCCTTCGTCGTGCTTCAGCTCGTCCCCGCGAAGTACCGCTCCGAATCGAAGGTTCTCATCGAAACCTCCGACATCGTCTATCCGGGCGATGCGCGTGGCGTGGAGGAGGAGCGGGCGCTTCTCGACAACGAGGGCATCCAGAGCCAGGTCGAACTGCTCATGTCCCGCGATCTGCTGCGCCGGGTGGCCAAGCGGCTGGATCTTGCCGCCGAGGCCGAGTTCCAGGGCGGGGGCGGAAGCCTCGTCTCCGACATGTTCGTGGCGCTCGGCATGTTGCGCGATCCGGGCCGCTCGTCGCTTGAGGAGCGCGTGCTCAAGACCCTCTACGAGCATCTTGACGTCTTTCGCGTCGACGGTTCGCGCGTCATCACGGTTCGCTACACCTCGCGTGACGCGGAGCTGTCGGCGCGCGTGGCCAACGGCATCGTCGAGGAATACCTGAACCTTCAGTCGTCGGTGAAGCGCGAGACGACCGATCTCGCCGCCACCGCGCTCGAGACCCAGATCGAGCGTCTGCAGGGCGAGGTGAAGGAAGCGCAGGAAAAGGTGGAGGCCTGGCGCTCGCAGGCCGGCCTTCTGCTTGGCGCCGACAACCAGACCCTCGACCAGCAGCAGCTCGGCGAAATCAGCACGCAGCTTTCCGATGCCCGTGCCGCGCAGTCGCAGGCGGAGGCGCGAGCCAAGCTCATCCGCGAGCAGCTCAGGAGCGGCGGCTCGCTCGAGAGCGCCAACGAGGTGCTCAACTCCCAGCTCATCCAGCGGCTGGTCGAGCGTCAGGTGGAGCTGCGCGGACGCATCGCCGAGCTTTCGACGACCCTGCTGCCGAATCATCCGCAGATCCGCGCGCTTCGCTCCCAGCTCGACGACATCGACCGGCAGGTGCGGCAGGAAGCGGCCAAGATCGCCTCCGGCCTGGAAAACGAGGCCAGAATCCAGCGGGAGCGGGTCGCTTCCCTCAACGAGACGCTCGATGAACTGAAGACGCGTGCCGGTAAGTCCAACGAGGACCAGATCCGGCTCCGCGAGCTTGAGCGCGAGGCGCAGGTCAAGGCGGCCCAGCTCGATCAGCTCATGACGCGCTACCGGGAGGCCGACACGCGTCGCAATGCGCCGTTGCTGGGCGCCGATGCCCGCGTGATCTCGAGGGCGACCGTGCCGCTTGAGCCCTATTCGCCCAAGGTCGGACCGATCACTGCAATCCTGACCGTCGTCACCTTCCTGCTCGGTGCGCTCGTGGTGGTTCTCGGACAGTTTCTCTCGGGCCGTGCCTTCGTCAGCGTGCCGCTGGATGACGAGCATGAGGACGCGGGCGCTCCCGACACCGAGGCCGCGATGTCCGCTCCGCGCGAAACGGGGACCGCCGAAAGTGCCCGCCACGCGCATGACGACCTCAACCAGGGCCAGTGGCGCGCCTCCGCCGGTGCCATGGCGGGATACGGCGGCATGGCCAGTGCCGCCGCCGGCTGGGGCAACGACCGCGCCGCGGCCACGCGGGCGGGCGATGCGGATGTGCCGGTTCAGGCGGACGAGCACATGGATATGGCGGTGGCCGATGCTCCGGCTCCGCATGACGCGGCCGCGTTTGCCATGCCCGCTGAAGCCGGAGAGGACCGCCCGCGCCGGGTCGCGGTGCTGTCCGTCGACAGTGACGAGGCCTCGCAGGGGGTTGCCTTCCGCCTCGTGCGCGAGGCGGCGGAGGAGGGCGTTCTTCCGCTCTTCCTGGAGGTGCGTCCGGACCTTGCGGACCCGGAGGCCGTTCCCGGCTTCGCCGAATTACTCGACGGGTCGGCGTCCTTTGCCGGCGTGATCTACCGCGATGCGGCGTCGCGGGCGCATGTGATCGAGTCGGGCAAGCGCAACATTGACGACGATCTTGCCCAGGCCGGCCGCTTCGAGCTTCTCATGGACGCGATCGATCACACCTACGATCAGGTGTTCTTCGATCTGGGCCTTATCGACGACGCGCTGATCAGCGCCCAGATCCTGGCCATGGCCGACAAGGTGGTGGTGGCCAGTGGCGGCTCGCCCGCCGGACCCGAACTGGAAGAGGCGCTCCGGATGCTGCAGGACCAGACCGGCGCGCCGGTCGTGGTGGAGAAGATGGGCGGCGGCACGCGCGGCTGCGCGGACATGGCGGCCTGATCCGGCTGGGCGCTCTCATCGCGTGACACGCCAGAGAACAACGCCAGGGAACATGAAAAGGCCCGACACCGTCTCCCGGTGCCGGGCCTTTTTGCGTTCGGGGTCCCTTGCTGCGGCTCAGGCGCGCAGGCGACGCATCTTGCGCACCAGCGACCAGAGGGCCGGCGTGTTGCGGATGGTCCGGCGCAGGTCACGAATCCGGCGGATGGCGAAGATGGCGGCGCGGCCTTTCAGCGTGACCGGCAGGGCGACGTCCATCAGCGCCTCGCGATCGGCCCAGGAGGTCTTGTAGCGCTCGGCCCCCAGTCCGAAATCGAAGCTCGTGGCGCCGAGCCGGCAGGCGTCGGCGATCACGTGAAGCAGCAGCAGGTCTCCGGGGCTGTAGACGCCCGCGTCCTCGCAGATGCTGTTGGTGTAGGCGTGGAACCGCTCGTACTGCATTCCGCAAAGATAGGTGGCGCGAACCTCGCCATCGACCTCGAGGCCGTAGATCATGCAGCGGTTGTCGCCGGCTTCCATGGAGCGCACGAGCTGTTCGGTCAGGAACGCGCGCATGTCGGGGGCGTCGAAGACGTTGGGAATGCCGCTCGAGGCCTGACGCAACCCGCGCTGGGTTATGAGCGTTTCGAGGAAACGCAGGGCGGTCGCCGGATCTTCGGCGCGCCGGTGGCACACCGTTCCGGTCTCGGCCAGCTTGCGCTCCTTGGTGCGCAGTTTCTTGCGTGCGCTGGAACTCCGCCGCGCCTTGTAGACCTTGTCGAAGTCGGCTTCGAGCGGGAAGGCGTGCACGGCGTTCAGGCTCGCGATCGCATGCGGACAGATGAGCGGATGAACGCGCTCGTCGATGGTCTCGGGCACATACTTGAGATCGAACAGGTCGATGCGATGGCTGGCGGCAACCTTCAGGAGGACCTTGCGGAGGCTCCGCACATGAATGCCGGCGAGAACGTCGCGTCGCCACAGGCCGCTGTTTTGGTTGCCATGGAAATCGCCGAGAAACCGGCAGATGCGCAGATGGCCGCGGGCCTTGCGAGTGATCGAGAGAGGCAGCAGGAACGCGGGCTCGCCATCGACCTCGCCGACAACGATCAGCGCCTCGATGCCGCGTGCGCGTCCCACGTGGTCGTACCAGGACGACAGCCACTCGTAGCTGGTGAACAACGTGCCGAAGGCGTTTTCCTGGAGCGTGCGCCAGATGTCCGCAACCCGGTGGGGATCGGACTCGGTGCGGATGGAGAACTCTCCGGTTTCCAGCATTCCGTCCAGCCTCATCGCCTCCACATCCATGTCTTCGGAGTGCAGGTCCGCGAGTGCGCGCATGACGGGCAGGTCGTCTGCCCGGGCAGTCGCGTGTTGCATGTCAGTCCCCCCGACGTCTCTCGTCATGGCACCATGTTCACCGTGTCGATGCGCTCATTGGTAGCAAGGAGTTCTAAAGAAAACGTCGATAGGGTTGTCCCAAGGGAAAACGGGACCGGGGACGGCATATGGATCTGCGCCGCCGATTGCTGGCCGGAGGCTGCGCGTTGCTTGACCGCAGCGGCCTTGGCCGTGCGCTGACGCCGCTGACGGGTGGACACGGGCTTGTTCTGACGTTGCACAGTGTCGCGCCCATGTCGCCGTGCGATGCCTTCGCGCCCAACCGTCACTTGCGGGTCGCGCCCGACTTTCTCGACCGTACCATCGATCAGATCCGCGCCTCGGGCATTGAGCTCGTTTCCCTGGAAGAGGCCGTGGCGCGTGGCATCGACGGGCGGGACGGGGGCGGGCGGCGTTTCGCCGCTCTCACCTTCGACGACGGGTATCGCGACAACCTGATCCACGCCTGGCCCGTTCTCAAGAGGCAGGGGGTGCCCTTCACCATCTTCGTGACCAGCGGTTTCGTGGACCGCACGGCGGAGATCTGGTGGGAGGCTCTTGCGCGCATTGTCGCCGGCGCCGATTCCATCGAGGTCCCTGTCGGCTCCGGGATGCGTCGCTTTCCGGCCGAAACGACCGCCGAGAAACGGCATGTCTTCTGCCATGTGCTGCACTGGTTCACCCGTGAGCTGGGTGAGGATTCCCAGCGCCTGGAGCTCAGGCGCCTGGCGGAGCGTCACGGTCTCGATCTCGTGGCGCTCGCGGATGAGCTCATTCTCACCTGGGACGAACTGCGCGAATTGTCCCGCGATCCGCTTTTCACGGTGGGCGCACACACGCACGACCATTTCGCGCTGGCCCGCCTCACGCGGGAGCGGATGCGCGCCGACATCGGTCGCGGCCTTGAGCGCCTGAAGGAGGAACTGGACGTCAGCCCCCGGTTCTTCGCCTATCCGTATGGCTACGAGGCAGCGGTGAACATCGAGGCGCACGACGTGGTGCGGGAGATGGGATTTCGTGCCGCCGTTACCACCCGTCCGGGCGTCCTGTCCGGTCGGGAGGACCGTTTCGCGCTGCCCCGCGTGTCACTGAACGGCTACTTCCAGAATGCGGCCGTCGTGTCGCAGTTCCTGACTGGCGCACCGTTTCCGCTTTACAACCTGATGCGCCGGGTCCGCGACGTGATCAATCCGCATCCGGCCTGCGGCTGAGCCGGAAGCCGTGCTCCATCCACCAGATGATGGCGCCGGCGGGGATCGTCCAGGCCAGTCCGGCGATGGCGAAATACGCGAAGCGGATGACCGATGATGCCGTCTGCATCGTCATGTCGCCGATGACCATTGCCACGAAAGCATAGACGATCACGAAGATGACGAGCACCGTCATGCCGATGAACTTGCGGGCGGGATTGGTCATGGTCGTCGTCCGGATCCTGAGCGTGACGCAAAAACGCGTTGATGCCTGAGGTCATGTGTCACGGGCATGGTGCGCGTCAAGCCCGGCGTGCGCCCTTGTCATTCTCCGCGCCTGCCTATAACCGGTTTCAGCCGGACGGATTTGCGCCGTTCGCGCGCTGTTTCTCAATGACGGGCCTGGACGGACCATGAGCGATATCACGGCTGACACGCATGTTTCCCCGAATTCCGGGGAGGACCGGATCGCCCGGGACCGCAAGGCGATCCGGCTCTGGCTCTATGCCATCTGCCTGCTCATCCTCGCCATGGTCGTCGTCGGCGGCGCCACGCGGCTGACGGAATCGGGCCTTTCCATCACCGAGTGGAAGCCGATCCACGGCGTGATCCCTCCGCTTTCGGTTGCCGAATGGGAGGAGGAGCTGGAGAAATACCGCCAGATTCCCGAGTACCAGCTCATCAACAAGGGCATGTCGCTTGAGGAGTTCAAGGTCATCTTCTGGTGGGAGTGGAGCCATCGGTTGCTCGGCCGCCTCATCGGCGTGGCCTTTTTCGCGCCCATGGTGTGGTTCTGGGCACGTGGACGCGTTGAGCCCTGGCTGAAACCCTGGCTTGTCGCGGGGCTGGCGCTCGGCGGCCTGCAGGGATTCATCGGTTGGTGGATGGTGGCCTCCGGCCTTGTCGATCGTGTCGACGTCAGCCAGTACCGGCTTGCGACCCATCTGACGCTGGCATGTCTGATCTTCGCCTATCTCTTCGGGCTGGCACGCTATCTCGCCTTCGCGCCGGTTCGCCGGGATGCCGCCGCGCGCCCGCATCCTCTGTCGCTTCTCGCGGCATTGCTCGTTGCAGCCGTCTTCATCCAGATCTTCCTCGGAGGTCTTGTTGCCGGGCTGAAGGCAGGCCATTCGTTCAACACCTGGCCGCTCATGGATGGCGCGCTGGTGCCGTCCGGCCTGTGGATGATGTCGCCTGTGTGGCTCAATCATTTCGAGAGCGTGCTGACGGTTCAGTTCCAGCACCGTATCGCCGCCTATGTGGTGGTGGCGCTGGCGGTTGCCGTGTTCTGGGCCATCGCCAGGCGGGCGGACACCCGCCACCTGCGTGGAGCCGCGCTTGCCGCCGCCGGGGCACTCGTCGCCCAGATGACAATCGGCATCGCCACGCTGGTGGGCCAGATTCCCTTCGGACTGGCTCTTCTGCACCAGGGCTTCGCGGTGGTCGTCGTGGCGGTCGTGATGGAACTGTGGTGCCGTGCCCGGTTCAAACGGCCGGCTGACGCGTGATCCGATCACGGCGGGCATGAGCGCTTGAGAAAATGCGTCTGAGAAAATGTAAAAGGCCGGGCAATCGCCCGGCCTTTCGTGTTTCGAAGATATGCGTTACCGCGGCTGTCAGCCCTTGGCGAGGGCGCTCTCCAGATCCGCGATGATGTCCTCGGCATCCTCGAGACCGACCGAGATGCGCACCACGTCCGGACCGGCGCCCGCGGCGGTCTTCTGCTCGTCCGTGAGCTGGCGGTGGGTGGTGGAGGCGGGGTGGATCAGCAGCGAGCGTGTGTCGCCGATGTTGGCCAGATGCGACAGGATCTCGCAGTTGGACACGAGCGCCACGCCGGCGTCATAGCCGCCCTTGAGGCCGAAGGTGAACACCGCACCGGCGCCCTTGGGCATGTACCTCTGCTGGCGCTCGTGGTTCGGATCACCCGGCAGTCCGGCATAGGACACCCAGCCGACCTTCTCGTGCCCGGCGAGGAATTCCGCCACCTTCAGCGCGTTGTCGCAGTGGCGCTGCATGCGAAGCGGCAGCGTCTCGATGCCGGTCAGCAGCATGAAGGCATTGAAGGGGGCGAGTGCCGGGCCAAGATCGCGCAGGCCGAGGACGCGGCAGGCGATGGCGAAGGCAAAATTGCCGAAGGTCTCGTGCAGCACCATGCCGGAGTATTCCGGGCGCGGGGTGGTAAGCAGCGGATAGCGGTCGGTGGACGACCAGTCGTAGCTGCCGCCGTCGACGATCACGCCGCCCATGGAATTGCCGTGTCCGCCCATGAACTTGGTGAGCGAGTGGACGACGATGTCGGCACCATGCTCGATCGGACGACACAGGTAGGGGGTCGCCATCGTGTTGTCGACGATGAGCGGGATGTTGTGCGCCCTGGCGATCTTCGAGATTGCGGCGATGTCGGTCACCACGCCGCCGGGATTGGCGAGGCTCTCGATGAAGATGGCGCGGGTCCGGTCGTCGATCTGCGCCTCGAAGGAGGCCGGATCCACCGCGTCCGCCCACTTCACTTCCCAGCCGAAGCTCTTGAACGAGTGGTTGAGCTGGTTGATCGAGCCGCCGTAGAGCTTGTTCGCCGCGACGATGTTGTCGCCCGGGGTCATCAGCGTGTGGAAGGCGAGAAGCTGGGCGGAGTGGCCCGAAGCGACGGCGAGAGCGGCGGTGCCGCCCTCAAGCGCGGCGACGCGCTCCTCGAGTACGGCGTTCGTCGGGTTGGTGATGCGGGTGTAGATGTTGCCGAAGGCCTGCAGGCCGAAGAGCGAGGCGGCATGATCGACGTCGTCGAAGACGAAGGAGGTCGTCTGGTAGATCGGCGTCACGCGCGCTCCGGTCGAGGGATCGGGCTGGGCGCCAGCGTGAATCGCAAGCGTCGAAAAACCGGGGATGCGGTCGGTCATGAGGTCCTCCTCGTTGAAACGTGGCCGGCATAGTGTCCGAAGGCGCTTTCCCCGTCAAAGCAAAGAGATTGCGTTTTCCGCCGCTTGGCGGAAACGAACAGGGGAAATCCCGCCGCGTTTCATATGGGTGCCGCCCGCGCCTGAGGAATGATTTTTCAAACCCGCCGGGACGAGGGGAGAGCCATCCGGATTCAGGCAACCTCGCGTGGCCGGATGGCCTCGATCTCCCCGGACAGTTCAGCACGCGCAAGGGCAAGGGTGTGGACCCAAGAACGAGGCGGGTCCGGTTTGTTCGCCAGGGTCGGATACGAGGCGCAAGCCTGCAGGAAACCGTCCGGTTTTCAAAGGCTGGCAACGCTGTTGCCCGGCCCTGGCCGAGCAAATCCCGAAGGGACGTGAAGGCGGCTTCGATTTGCGGCGTCGAAGCCCTTGGCCGGGCGGAAGGCCCGCCCGGCGCGCTTCTCCTTGCATCTCCTTGCCGTTTTCACGCCGGACATGCCTCGTTCTTGGGTCCACACCCTGGGTCATGGCGGGTCTGGAGGTTGATCCAGAACTCGGCGCTGGTGCCGAAGTAGCGGCCAAGGCGCAAGGCCGTATCGGTCGTCACGGGTGTTTCCTCCCGTACGATCCTTTCGATACGCGTACGCGGTACGCCCAGTGCCCGGGCGAGTGCATAAGGCGTCAGGTCAAGCTCGGCGAGGAACTCCTCGCGCAGGATTTCTCCGGGGTGAACAGAAGTTGCCATAACCTGTGATCCCTGCCTGTATCCGTGCAAAGAGTCTGCACGAAAGGGGGCGGCAGGGAAAGTTGCAAGCTTTGACGTCGCGCCGTTCCTTCCTGATCCTGGCCCCTGCGCGCGAGGCCCGTCACTCCTTGCGCAGGCCACGGTGCTGGAAGCCGGATCGCAGCGCCGGACGCTTGGAGGACAGGGTGCGGGAGTTGACGCCGGTCCAGCCGATTTCGCCGGACAGCCGTCCGTACTCGATCTTCGGGCAGCGGTTCATGATGACGGTGACGCCCTCCGCTTCCGCAAGGCGTGCGGCCTCGTCGTTGCGAACCGAGAGCTGCATCCACACGACCTTCGGCTTCGGCGTCAGGGCGAGGGCCTCCTTCGTCACGCCAAGGGCGGCTTCCGAATTGCGGAAGATATCGACCATGTCGACCGGCTCGGGAATGTCGGCGAGGCTTGCATGGGCCGTCTGGCCGAGGATCTCCTTGCCGGCGAGGCCCGGATTGACCGGAAACACGCGATACCCCTTCGACAGAAGGTATTTGAGCACGAGGAAGGAAGGGCGAGCGGGGTTGGCGCTCGCGCCGACCATGGCGACGCTCTTTGTTTCGTCCAGCACCTGGCGGATTTTGGCGTCGGTGTAGCGCTCGTGGTGGCTCATGTCGGCCGGTGTCGTCTCGCTCGCCATGCTCATTCTCCGGTCCACACGGGCTCGCGCTTCTCGATGAAGGCGCCGATTCCTTCTTCCGCATCACGCGCGAGCATGTTCTCCACCATCACCTGCGCGCAATGGGCATAGGCGTCGGCGAGCGGCATTTCCGCCTGGGCGTGGAAGGCCTCCTTGCCGATCTTCAGTGTCAGCGGGGATTTTCCGGCGATGGTCTGCGCGTATTTCGCGGTCACCTGGTCGAGGTAGTCCTCGGGCACGACGCGGTTGATCAGGCCGAACTCGCGCGCCGTGCCGGCGTCGATGATCTCGCCGGTGAGAAGCATCTCCATCGCCTGCTTGCGCGAGACATTGCGCGTCAGCGCCACCATGGGGGTGGAGCAGAACAGGCCGATGTTCACGCCCGGCGTGCAGAAGCGCGCCTTGTCGCCCGCGATCGCCAGGTCGCAGGAGGCGACGAGCTGGAGGCCGGCGGCGGTGGCCATGCCGTTGACCTCGGCGATCACCGGCGCGCGGTGGGTGACGATCGTCTGCATCAGCTTCGCGCAGCGGCCCATGACGTCGGTGAAATAGGCGCGTCCGCGATCCTCATGGGCACGCGCGGCCGTCATCTCCTTGAGGTCGTGGCCGGCCGAGAACACGGGGCCTTCCGCCTTCAGGACGATGACGCGCACGTCCGTGTTCGAGGCTGCGTCGTCAAGCGCGGCCTGGAGCGCCGCCATCATCTCCTCCGACAGCGAATTGCGCCGCTCGGGCCGGGCCAGCGTCAGCGTCAGGATGCCGTCGGCCAGGTCGCTGCGCAGCGGGCCCGCCGCATGGTTCGTGTCCGCCATGATCGTTTCTCCCGGAATGTTTTCGTGTTGCCGACCTTATAGCCCGCGCCGGCAAGCGGCGGAAGCGAGTGCCACGCATGATCCTGTTTCCACTTGCGACAGGACGGATTTTCGGGCTCCCTTGACCAACACGTCAAGAGAGCCGGCCGGTCCGGCGGGGGAGGAGAGAAGCTTGCAGTCTGTGATGAACGTGGAAGAGCTTGAGGCGTTTCTCGAGACGGAGTTTCCCCAGATCCATGTCGACGGACGGATCTACAAGGTGGAGACGGTGTCCGAGGGCGAGGCGGTGCTGTCGGTGCGGGCACTGGAACGGCATCTTCGCCCCGGCGGGACGATCTCGGGCCCGACCATGATGGCCCTGGTGGACCTGGCCGCCTATGCGGTGATCCTTGCCCATATCGGTCCGGTGGCGCTGGCGGTGACCACCAATCTCAACATCAACTTTCTGAGGAAACCGGAGCCCGGCGATCTTCTTGCGACCTGCCGGCTCCTGAAGCTCGGCAAGCGGCTGGCCGTCACGGAATGCACGCTGACGGGCCGTGCGGGCGGAGATCCCGTCGCCCACGCCACCGCGACCTATTCGATCCCGCCGCGCTGAACCGGCCGGAAAGGCATGAATTTGTGTGGTATTATGATACCGTTTTTTCAGATCGTTGTTTTTGCTGCACAATTTGCATCGATGTGCGAATGAAGGTCGTTGACAGGATGAGTGAAGCGGCGTAGACACAGCGCCGACGGAAAGCGGGCCCGGGTTGGGCCCGTTTTGCTTGACCTCGGGCCTGGTCGCGTTTCCGCACCGAAGGCCCGTGACGGACACGGACCCAACAACGGACCACGACCATGAAGACCTACTCCGCCAAGACGGCCGAGGTCGAGAAGAAGTGGATCTTGATCGACGCTGAGGGCGTTGTCGTCGGCCGCCTGGCCGCCTTCATCGCCAACACGCTGCGCGGCAAGACCAAAGCGACCTTCACGCCCCACATCGATTGCGGTGACAACGTCATCGTCATCAATGCCGACAAGGCCGTGCTGACCGGCAAGAAGTACTACGACAAGAAGTACTACTGGCACACCGGTTACCCGGGCGGCATCAAGGAGCGCACCGCGCGCGCCATTCTCGAAGGCCGCTTCCCGGAGCGCGTTCTCGAGCAGGCCGTGAAGCGCATGATGCCCGGCGGCCCGCTGAGCCGCACGCAGCTCAAGAACCTCCGGATCTACTCCGGCTCCACTCATCCGCATGAGGCCCAGTCGCCGGTTCCGGTCGACTTCAAGGCCTTCAACGCGAAGAACGATGGCAAGAGGGCGTAACGATGGCTGAGCTCCAGTCCCTCGAGGATCTCGGCGGCGCTCTGGACGCGGAAGCGTCCGAGGCTCCGGTTCATGTGCAGAAGCTTGACGCCCAGGGTCGCGCCTATGCGACCGGCAAGCGCAAGGACGCCATCGCGCGCGTCTGGATCAAGCCGGGCACGGGCAAGATCACGGTCAACAAGAAGGACTACGTCGCCTATTTCGCGCGTCCGGTCCTGCAGCTGATTCTGCGTCAGCCGATCATGCTGACCAACCGCGAAGGCCAGTACGACGTGGTCGCCACCGTTTCCGGTGGTGGTCTGTCCGGCCAGGCCGGTGCTCTGCGTCACGGCCTGTCCAAGGCCCTGACCCACTACGAGCCCGAGCTGCGCGGCATCCTCAAGAAGGAAGGCTTCCTGACCCGCGACAGCCGCGTCGTGGAGCGCAAGAAGTACGGCCGCCGGAAGGCGCGTCGGAGCTTCCAGTTCTCCAAGCGCTGATCCGCTTCGGAACACTTCGACTTCAGGAACGGCCCGCCATCGGCGGGCCGTTTCGCGTTTGCGGGCCCGCTTGTGGCACTCACCCCTTGCGGGTGGCGAGCAGCAGGCTGGTTTCGGTGGCCGCGATCCCGTCGACGAGGCGGATCGCGGAGAGGAGCCGGTCGAAATCGGCGAGCGTTTCCGTCTCCAGTTCCGCGACAAGATCCCAGCGCCCGTTGGTGGCGTGCAGCGCGCGCACTTCCGGAAACCCCTGCAGGCGCCGCGCGATCGCCTCCGTGCGATGACCTTCCACCTCCACCATCATCACCGCCCGCACCGGCGCCGAACGGTCCTGTGCGCCGAGCGTCACCGTGAAGCCGAGGATCACGCCGGTGTCGACCAGCCGGTCGATGCGGGCCTTCACGGTTGCCCGCGAAACCCGAAGGCGCGCCGCCAGCGAGGCAACGGGGAGCCGCGCGTCGTGGCGGAGCAGCGCGATCAGTTTCCGGTCGAGGTCGTCCATGGCATGCGATTCCCGGGAATGCAGGAGTGAGATCCTGCAGGGCCTGTCAGTCTGATCATCCGTTCTTGTCAGCCTGATCAATTGCATGGCCAAAATGGCGATTTTTCACCGTTTCGACAAGCACGCCGGCGCGCCATCCTACAGGCAATCGGGTGGTTGCGGGGCGCGCGGGCGTGGTTCCGGCGCGGCTGGCTGCCTGACTTGCGGGAACATGCGGTTCGTTCGATCGTTGCGCTTGTGTGTCTTTCGCAAAACCGGGGAGTTTTCGACCATGTCCACCGACCGCATTCGCCCGATCGCGCTGCTTGGCGTGCCGATCGAGGCCGGAACCGGGCGCAAGGGAGCGGCCATGGGACCCGCGGCGCTGCGGGTCGCCGAACTGGGAGCGCGTCTCGAGGCGCTCGGCTGGCAGGTGTCGGACCGGGGAGACGTGCGTCCGCTTGCGCCCCAGCAGGTGGAAACCCTCGACCTTCCAGGGGCGGCCTATCTGCCCGAGGTCGTGGCGGCGTGGGTGCGCCCGCTGCACGACGCGGCGTATGACCTGGCGCGCGAGGGCGCGATCCCGATCTTCCTCGGCGGCGACCATTCGCTTTCCATGGGCAGTGTCACCGGCGTTGCCCGCCACTGGGCGGAAGAGGGGCGGCCACTCTTCGTGCTCTGGCTCGACGCCCATGCCGATTTCAACACGCCCGCGATCTCGCCCTCCGGCAACCTGCACGGCATGTCGCTGGCGCTTGCGTCCGGCGAGGCGGAACTCCTTCCGATGATGGCACGTCCGGCCGCGCTTGCGCCGGTTCCCGCGGAGCGTATCTGCGTCTTCGGCGCCCGCTCGATCGATCCGGAGGAGCGCAACCTGTTGCGCCGTCGCGGCGTCACGGTGAACGACATGCGCCAGATCGACGAGAACGGCGTTTCGATTCTCATGCGCGACTTCATCAGGAAAGTGAAAGACGTAAACGGTGTTCTTCATGTGTCGCTTGATGTCGATTTCCTGGATCCTGCCGTAGCTCCGGGCGTCGGCACGACCGTGCCCGGCGGTGCGACCTATCGCGAGGCGCATCTCGTCATGGAGCTTCTCGAGGACGCCGGCATCACCGTCTCGCTCGACGTGGTCGAGCTCAATCCCTTCCTCGACGAGCGTGGCCGCAGCGCCATCGCGCTCGCCGAACTCGTCGCGAGCCTGTTCGGTCAGGACGTCATGGATCGTCCGACCCAGGCATTCGCCTGATCCAGCCCCAGCCTGAAAGAGGTCCGCCGTGAGCCGTCTGCCCGAAGACTATATCGCCGCCGAACATCGCCTTGGCGCGCACAACTACAAGCCCATCGATGTGGTGATCGAGAAGGGCGAGGGCGTGTGGCTGACCGATGTGGAGGGCAAGCGCTACCTCGATTGCCTCGCGGCCTACTCCGCCGTCAACCAGGGGCATTGCCACCCGCGGATTCTCAAGGCGATGACCGACCAGGCGGCCCGGCTGACACTCACCTCGCGTGCGTTCCGCAACGACCAGCTCGCCGGCTTCTACGAGGATCTGGCGAGGCTCACGGGCGCGCACAAGATCCTGCCGATGAACTCCGGCGCGGAAGCCGTGGAGAGCGCGGTGAAGGCCGTTCGCAAGTGGGGCTACGAGGTGCGCGGCGTGCCGGAGAACAAGGCGGAGATCATCGTCTGCGCCAACAACTTCCATGGCCGTACGCTCGGTATCGTCGGTTTCTCGACCGACCCGACCGCCCGCACCGGTTTCGGGCCCTTCGCACCGGGCTTCCGCGTGGTGCCCTTCGGCGACGCGCAGGCCTTCGAGGACGCGATCACCGACAACACCGTCGCGTTTCTGGCGGAGCCCATCCAGGGCGAGGCGGGGATCCTCATCCCGCCCGCCGGCTATTTCGCGACGGTGCGCGAGCTGTGCACCCGCCATGGCATCACCTTGATCCTGGACGAGATCCAGACCGGGCTCGGGCGGACGGGAAAGCTGCTTGCCGAGGAGCACGAGGGCATCGAGGCGGATGTCACGCTGGTGGGCAAGGCGCTCTCGGGCGGGTTTTATCCGGTTTCGGCGGTGCTTTCGAACTCCGAGGTGCTCGGCGTTCTGAACCCGGGAGAACACGGCTCGACCTTTGGCGGCAACCCGCTTGCCTGCGCGGTGGCCCGCATGGCGCTCAAGGTCCTTGTCGAGGAAGGCATGATGGAAAACGCGGAAACGCAGGGCGCGCGCTTTCGGACCGGGCTTTCCGCGATCCGCTCCAATGCGGTGCGCGAGGTGCGCGGGCGGGGCCTCATGATCGCGGTCGAACTGCACGAGGACGCCGGTGGGGCGAGGGCGGTCTGCGAGGCCCTGCGCGAGGAAGGCGTGCTTGCCAAGGACACCCACGACCATACGATCCGTATCGCGCCGCCGCTGGTCATCACCGCCGACGAGGTCGACTGGGCGCTGGAACGCTTCGACAAGGTGCTGACGCGACTGGGATAAGGGGTGCCCCGGCCCTCAAAAGAGGGTCTGCTTCGCTCTGGACAGGAACAACCCGTGGCCGTCGCGATTGCCGTATTTCAGCCCCTTGCGGGATGCTGACAGACGAAGCCCCCGAACGCGCCGATGACGCCGTAGTCGGCCGTGCCGAACCCGCTGCGTCCCGTGTCGTCTGTCTGGTCCATGTGTCCCAAGGTCGTCTCCCGGTTCGATGCCGGCCCGCGCCATTTGACGTTTGGCCGGTCATGTTCACGTTGTCGGGTGCTCCCGGCCGGGGTATCTGGATGCCCATGACCCAAGGAACGTCTCCCGATTCCGTCGGCGCTCTTGTCGAACGACTGGACATCGCCCCGCTGAGAAGCGGCCCCCTGAACGGAACACGTTTCACGGTCAAGGATAATATCGACATTGCCGGCCACCGCACGTCCTACGGCAGTCCGGCCTGGCGTGACGCCCATCCCGCACCGGTTCACAACGCGCTTTGCGTCGACCAGCTTCTGGCTGCCGGGGCGCGGTGCGTGGGCAAGGCTGTCGCGGATGAGTTTACCTACAGCCTTGACGGTGAGAGCCAGTTTTTCGGCACGCCTTGCAATGCCAGGGCGCCGGAGCGGATTCCCGGCGGCTCCTCGAGCGGATCGGCGGCTTCGGTTGCAAACGGACTGGCCGATTTTTCGATCGGAACGGATTCCGGCGGTTCCTTGAGGGTTCCGGCAAGCCTTTGCGGCATATGGGGGATGCGGCCCTCGCTGCACCGGATCTCCGAAGCGGGGGTGCTGCCGTTCATGCCGAGCGTGAGCACGGTTGGGCTTCTCTCGGCGGAGTACCGGCATCTCGAGGTTGCGGCGCGCGTCTTGTTGCGCAGTGGAGCCGGTCCGGTCGCTCCCCTGAGGCGGCTGTTGGTGTTGAGCGACGGTGTTGAGGTCGCCGAGGCGGCTGTGCGGGAAGCGGTCCGGAAGGCTTTGGCCGAGATCGCACGGCGAACCGGCATCGTGCCGGAGCCGGTCCGCTTCGCGGACCTTGTCGGCGAGGACATTCCGCTTGGCGATTGCAATCTGAAGGCGTTGAGGGATCTGCAAACGGCGGAGTTTCAAAGCACCGTCGGCAACTGGATCGAGGCCGTGCACCCCGAACTCGGCCGTACCTTTTCCATGGCGTACGGCAACGTTCGAAGCTTCGACCGCATTGCGGCCCTGGACAGCGTGACCCGCTGCGAACGGTTTTTCGAACGGATCAATGCCGCGCTTCCTGCGGGCACGGTCATCTGCTTTCCGACGACCCCGTCCATCGCGCCGCTCAAGGGCTCCTTGAACACGCTGGACGCGGTGACGGCCTTCTACGATCCCACGATGACCCTGACCGCGTTTTCCGGGGTCGCACGCCTGCCGGAAATCTCGGCCCCCCTGATGACCGTCGAGGGGTGTCCCGTCGGGCTTTCCCTCGCAGCAGGTCACTATCAGGACGAGTTCCTTCTGGCGGCCGTGCGGGAGCTGCTGGGGATCAGGCTTTCCTGAGCTCTCTCGTCAACGCGCGCGCTAGCCCGTTCGCCGGCCGTCCGCCTCGCTCTTGTGGGAAGCGGCTCCGTTTGCATTGTCGTTGTCGGGCGTTACCGACCAGGAACGGTAGACCGGATGCGCGTCGCGCATTCGGTCGTAGAGGGAGACCATGCCGTTCAGAAAGGCCATCTTGCCGGCGTAGGTGAGCACGGTTCCGGCCGCGACCAGCGGCAGAGACAGCGTGATCGCGCCCCAGATGCCGAGACCGAAGCCGAGGCTCGTCACCAGCGACAGGATCATGGCGCGGCGGTTGTCGGCTGCGGGGACCGGCACCGCCAGCCTGTTGAGCCACACCCGCTCGCCGAATGTCGCGCGCGCATGCCAGGTGTCGAAGCGGCGCGGCGGCGGAAACAGGCGCGGATTGATCCAGAGCCACAGGGCCACCAGCACGAGCAGGCCGAGAGCACTCGGCCAGCCGATCCATGTGTGCGACCACAGGGCCAGAAACAGGAAGGGAAGGGTGGCGAACCGGGTCCACACGCTCCATCCGCTGGCGTGTCGGCGCCAGGTGTCGGCGTTCATGCCCAGCATCGACAGGCCACCCGCCATCATCGGATGATAGGCGGCTGTGCGAACCGGAGCGGTATCCTCCGTGCCGCGCGGGCTTTCCTTTTCCATCTTTGCCACGGCGTTTCGCCCCCTGTCTGGCTCGTGCGACGCGCCTTGCGGGGCATCACCTGAGCGCTGTCGCCGACGCCGGCTGCCTGCCGGCGGCGGCCATGGTCCGCGGCCGTTTCTTGTGCGCGGCCGTCGGACGGGGGAAGTCTAGCCCATCACCGCCATGCGCACCATCGCGAGCCTTGCCGATGGTGAAGGCTTCTTTGCCGAAGGGGCGAGCGGAGCGGTGCGTCAGCTCACGGACTTGACGTAGCGTCCCGGAGCGTCTTCAAGGATTTTCATGCGGTTGGCGCCGGGCTTGCGAGCCTTCACCTGCGTGTCGTCGAGCTTGCGCACCCAGGCATCCCAATGCGGCCACCAGGAGCCGGGATGTTCCTCCGCCTTCGCGATCCAGGCGTCGAGTTCGCCCTTCGGCCGCTCGCCGGTCCAGAACTGGTACTTGTTGCGGGAGGGCGGATTGACCACGCCGGCGATATGCCCCGACCCGGCCAGCACGTAGTCGACGGGGCCGCCGAAGAACTGGGAGCCGAGGAAGACCGAGCGCGGCGGTGCGATGTGATCCTCGCGGGTGGCGAGATTATAGACCGGGATCGTCACCTTCGAGAGGTCGAGGCGCTCGCCGGCGATCTCCATGGTGCCCTTTGTCAGCCGGTTCTCCAGATAGCAGTTGCGCAGGTAGAACGAATGGTTGGCGGCCGGCATCCGGGTGCTGTCGGAATTCCAGTACAGCAGGTCGAAGGGGAAGGGCTCCTTGCCCTTCAGGTAGTTGTTGACGACGTAGGGCCAGATCAGGTCGTTGGAGCGCAGCAGGTTGAAGGCGGAGGCCATGCGCGAGCCGTCGAGATACCCCTTTTCGCCCATCTGCTTTTCGAGCGCCTGGATCTGTTCCTCGTCCACGAAGACCTTGAGGTCGCCGGCGTGGGTGAAATCGACCTGTGTCGTGAAGAAGGTCGCGCTCTTGATCCGTTCGTCACCGGTCGCCGCCATGTAGGCGAGCGTGACGGACAGCAACGTGCCGCCGACGCAATAGCCGATGGCGTTGACCTCCTCGGTGCGCGTCGCGCGCTTGATCACGTCGAGCGTTTCCAGAACGCCCTCGCGCATGTAGTGCTCGAAGCCCTTCTGCGCCTGCCGCTCGTCGGGGTTTACCCAGGAGATGACGAAGACGGTGTGGCCCTGGTCCACCGCCCAGCGGATGAAGGATTTCTCCGGGTTCAGGTCGAGGATGTAGAACTTGTTGATCCACGGCGGCACGATCATCAGCGGCCGTTTCAGCACCTTTTCCGTTGTCGGCGTGTACTGGATGACCTGGCAAACGTCGTTCTCGGCAATCACCTTGCCCGGGGTGAGCGCCAGGTTCTCTCCCACCCGGAACTTGGTCGGATCCGACTGGCGGATCTTCAGTTCGCCCTTGCCGGCGGCGATGTCCTCGGCCAGCAGCTTCATGCCGCGCACCAGGTTGTCGCCGTTGGATTCCAGCGTTTCACGCAGCAGTTCGGGGTTGGTCAGCACGAAGTTGGAGGGCGAGAGCGCGTTGGCGATCTGCTTGACGTAGAAATCGGCCTTGTGGCGGGTGTGCTCGTCCAGATCGCCCGCCTCGACCACGAGCTGCTCGGCCCAGCGGGAGGTGATCAGGTAGATCTGTTTCACGAAGTCGAAGAACTGGTTGTCGTTCCACTCCGGGTCGCCGAAACGCTTGTCGCGCGGGTCCGGGATGATGGCGGGGTCGGCGGTCTCGCCCATCATGCGCTTGAGCGAGGTGTTCCACAGGTTCATGTAGCCGGTCCACAACCGGCTTTGCGCCTCGATGGCGCGCTGGGGGTCGGACATCCAGTATTCGCCCACCTGGGCGAGCGTCTTGAAGATCTCCGTCATCTCGTCGGCCATGCCCGACTTGATCTCGCCCTTCTCGCGCGGCTCCACGTAGGCCGCCATCGCCTTTCCGGCGTTTTCGACAATGCGCGCGAGGTTCTGAGCGAACGCTTCCGGATTCTTGACGATGTACTGTAAAAGCGGATTCGGCGTCTCGTCCGTCATCCCCGCGTTCCCCTCCGTTTGCGTGTTCGTCCGGCTCCGCTTGCCGGGCTGTGCGGGCCCCGACCCGCCTCCGGTCCGCTTGTCGCCATAATAGGCATTCATGAAGTCTGGCTGACAAGTTGGACAAAGCGCCTACAATGTCGTAGTTCCCGTCGAAACGTGCAAGTCGCGTGGTGTGGACGGGAACGGCCCCGCACCGGCGACCGGGCGGTATCCGGACAGGTGTTGCCCGGACAGGTGTTGCAAGGACATCCGGGCGCGGACGACACGGAGACAGAGCGAAACGATGCGACTGCATTGGACCGGAACGGCGCTTTGCCTGGCCATGGCTCTTGGCGGATGCGCCTACGCGCCGTCGGGCACGCTGGTGGAGGCACTCGAGCCCGCCGGTACGGGACCTTATGTCACATCCGGGTCCGAGCTTGCCGCGGCCCGGTCCGGCACGTCCTCCGATGGTGTGACGCTGCCCGAACCGAGCGCCTATGCGGCGCCGGGGCAGACGGTCGCGCCTTCGGGCACGCAGACCACAACGGCCGCCACCGGCACCCAGGCGGCCGCCGCCGTCGCCGCGCGTGCGCCCGGCGCGCTTCTGTCGACCGACCAGGCGGCGGCGACGCGCAACCAGCTTCTCGACATGGCCCGCACACGCGGCACCCCGGCGGGCGGAGCGTCGTCGACGACCGCCGCCGACCTTCTGCGCCTGCGCGAGACGCATGGCGCGGATGCCATCGCCGAGATCGAGGCAGCAGCAGCGGACGATTGAACCGCCGCCCGTTCGTGGCGGCATGTGCCGCCGGTCTCCTGCTGCCCCGGCGGCGCGGGAGAAGGGCACTTGAATGAATTTCACTCTTTTTGACGATGCGCGGTCGCGGTCCTGCTGGTATATGCCCGCCAGCCCCGGACGGGTCCGCCCGACATCGCAACCGGCCCGCCGGGCCCCTTCGCGTGAGGATTGAGCCATGGAAGAATTCTACAAGACGCGGCGCCTGCCGCCCTACGTGTTCGAAGAGGTCAACCGGCTCAAGGCGAAGGCACGCGCGGGCGGAGCGGATATCATCGACCTCGGCATGGGCAATCCCGATCTTCCGACGCCGAAGCACATCGTCGACAAGCTGGTCGAGACCGTGCAGAATCCGCGCACGCACCGCTATTCGGCGTCCAAGGGCATTGCCGGCCTGCGCCGCGCCCAGGCGGCCTATTACGGCCGCCGCTTCGGCGTGAAGCTCAATCCCGACACCCAGGTCGTGGCGACGCTCGGCTCGAAGGAAGGCTTCGCCAACATGGCGCAGGCGATTTCGGCGCCGGGCGACGTGGTTCTGGTGCCCAACCCGAGCTATCCGATCCATGCCTTCGGCTTCCTGATGGCGGGCGCCTCGCTGCGCTCCATTCCCGCCGAGCCCGGGCCGGAGGTGTTCGAGGCGCTCGAGCGCGCGGTGATCCACTCGGTGCCCAAGCCGATCGCGCTGATCCTGTGCTATCCGGCCAACCCGACCGCCTATGTGGCCGATCTCGACTTCTACAAGGACATCGTGGCCTTCGCGAAGAAGCACGAGATCTTCGTGCTGTCGGACCTTGCCTATTCCGAGATCTATTTCGGCGACACGCCGCCGCCGTCCATCCTGCAGGTTCCCGGCGCCATGGACGTGGCGGTGGAGTTCACCTCGCTGTCCAAGACCTTCTCCATGCCGGGCTGGCGCATGGGGTTCGCGGTCGGCAACGAGCGGCTCATCGCGGCCCTGGCGCGCGTGAAGTCCTATCTCGACTACGGCGCGTTCACGCCGATCCAGGTGGCCGCCACGGCGGCGCTCAACGGGCCGGACGACTGCATCGTCTCGGCACGCGAGGTGTACCGCAAGCGCCGCGACGTGCTGGTGGAGACCTTCGGACGGGCGGGATTCGAGGTGCCCGCTCCGGCGGCCAGCATGTTCGCCTGGGCGCCGATCCCGGAGAAGTTCCGCCACCTCGGCTCGGTGGAGTTTTCCAAGCTTCTCATCGAGCATGCCGATGTCGCGGTGGCGCCGGGGCTCGGTTTCGGCGAGCACGGCGACACGCATGTGCGCATCGCGCTGGTGGAAAACGAGCAGCGCATCCGTCAGGCGGCGCGCAATCTGCGCCGTTTCCTTGAAACGGCGGATGAAAAATTGCACAACGTGATCCCCATCGGAGCGAAGGGCTGATCCCTTCGCCCGCGCCCGCTCCCGGGCGGGCCCGAACTCGAATGGAATGCGATCTTCATGAAACCTGAACTGCGCGTCGGCGTTGCCGGCCTCGGTACGGTGGGCGCCTCGCTGGTGCGCCAGTTGCAGAGCAAGGCGGACCTGCTCGCACAGCGGTGCGGCCGCCCGATCGTCGTCACGGGCGTTAGCGCCCGTGACCGCACGCGGGACCGGGGCGTCGATGTTTCCGGCATCCAGTGGTTCGACAATGCGACCGACCTTGCCCGTTTCGAGGGCATAGACGTTTTCGTCGAGCTGATCGGCGGCGACAGCGGCCCGGCCGATGAAAGCGTGCGGGCCGCCCTTGCCGCCGGCAAGCATGTCGTGACCGCGAACAAGGCGCTCTTGGCCAGGCACGGCGTCGAGCTTGCCCGCATGGCCGAGAAGGCGGGTGTCACGCTGTCCTACGAGGCGGCGGCGGCCGGCGGCATCCCGGTCGTGAAGACCATGCGCGAGGCGCTGGCCGGCAACCGGGTCAACCGGATCTACGGCATTCTCAACGGCACCTGCAATTACATCCTGACCCGCATGGAGCAGGACGGCATCGACTTCGCGGCCTGTCTCGCCGAGGCCCAGCGCCTCGGGTATGCCGAGGCCGATCCGACCTTCGACATCGAGGGCAACGATACGGCGCACAAGCTGGCGCTGCTGACCTCGCTCGCCTTCGGGTGCGAGATCGACGCCGACGCGATCTACCTGGAGGGCATCACCTCCATCACGCGCGCCGACATCGAAGCGGCAAGCGAGCTTGGCTACCGCATCAAGCTCCTCGGCGTGGCGCAGAAGACCGACACGGGCATCGAGCAGCGCGTGCATCCGACCATGGTGCCCAAGACCTCGGCCATCGCGCGCATCGACGGCGTGCTGAACGCGGTCGCCGTCGACGGCGATGCCGTGGGCGAGGTGGTGCTTGTCGGTCCGGGAGCCGGCGGCGATGCCACCGCGTCCGCCGTGCTGTCCGACCTTGTCGACGTGGCGCGGGACAATGCCGTTCCCGCGCTGGGGCTGGCGGTGTCGCGGCTCAAACCCTACGAGGCGGCGCGGATGCGTCTGCATGAGGGCGGCTACTATATCCGCCTTGCCGTCTATGACCGTTCCGGCGCCTTCGCCGAGATCGCGCGCATCATGGCCGCCGAAGGCATTTCGCTGGAATCGATCATGCAGCGCGACCGCGCGCGCACCCAGGCCGGGGAAGCCGGTGCGCCCCAGCCCGTCATCCTGATCACCTACGAGACCACCGAAGCGGCCGTGAAGCGTGCGCTTGCGACCATTACCGCGCAGAACGTGATTGCCGGTACGCCGCAGATGATCCGCATCGAGAAACTCGCCTGACCCCCGTTTTGCTCCGTCCTGAGGAAGAATGATGTCCACTGCCGCCGATGCCTCCACCGAAGTTCTCGACCGTATCCTGACCCTCGAGCTCGCCCGCGTGACCGAGCGTGCCGCCGTCGCGGCCGCCCGCCTGCGCGGACGCGGCGACGAGAAGGCCGCCGACCAGGCCGCCGTCGACGCCATGCGCCGCGAACTGAACTGCCTGCCCATCGATGGCACGGTGGTGATCGGCGAGGGCGAGCGCGACGAGGCGCCGATGCTCTACATCGGCGAGACCGTCGGCACCGGCGAGGGACCGGCGGTCGATATCGCGCTCGATCCGCTCGAGGGCACCACGATCTGCGCCAAGAACCTGCCCAACTCGCTCGCCGTGATCGCCATGGCCCCGAAGGGCGGCCTGCTGAACGCGCCGGACAGCTACATGGAAAAGATCGCCATCGGCCCGGGCTACCCGGCCGGTCTGGTCGACCTGGATGCTTCCGTCGCCGACAACGTCAACGCGCTGGCCAAGGCCAAGGGCGTTTCCGTCGGCGAGATCACGGCCTGCGTGCTTGATCGCCCGCGTCACGCACGCATCATCGAGGAGCTGCGCGCCACGGGCGTTTCGATCCGTCTCATCGGCGACGGCGACGTGGCCGGCGTGATCCACACGACGGACCCGGAAGAGACGGGCATCGATCTCTACATGGGCATCGGCGGCGCTCCGGAAGGCGTTCTGGCGGCGGCGGCTCTGCGCTGCATCGGCGGCCAGATGCAGGGCCGTCTGGTGATCACCCGCGACGAGCAGGTCGAGCGTGCCCACCGCATGGGCATCGACGACATCAAGCGCAAGTACACCATGGAAGAGATGGCGACCGGCGACGTGCTGTTCGCGGCCACGGGCGTGACCGACGGCAACTTCCTGCAGGGCGTGCGTCTCGGCCGTGACAGCGTCACCACGCATACGGTCGTCATGCGTTCGACGACCGGAACGGTGCGCTACATCAAGGCCCGCCACACCCACGTGGAGAAGTTCCACCTGGACTGAGCGCGCGGGCGCTGACAAGGAAGGTGACGGTCGACGATGACATCACCGCTCAGCGGACCTGACACGGGCGCCGGCACCGGAGAGGGAGACGAGGAAACCCGTCTCGTTCTCGGTGTGTCTCGCTCGATCGGGGACCGGTCCTGGCGCGAGCGTCCGAGCCGCGGCGAGGCGGCCACGGCGCTTGCCATGTCCCAGCGCCTCGGCCTGCCGGAAATCGTCGCGCGGGTTCTGGCGGCGCGCGGCGTCGGCCTCGACCAGGCCGAAACCTTCCTCGATCCCACCATCAAGGGCCTGATGCCCGATCCGTCCGTGCTCACGGACATGGACCGGGCGGTCGGGCGGGTCGCCGATGCCATCGCGGCGCGCGCGCCCATCGCCATCTTCGGCGACTACGACGTGGACGGCGCCACGTCCTCGGCCATGCTCTACCGCTATCTCGCCGAGCTCGGGCATCCGGCGCGCATCCATATTCCCGACCGCATCATCGAAGGGTACGGGCCGAACGGCCCTGCGATCCGGATGCTGCGCGAGGAGGGGGCCGGGCTTCTCGTCTGCGTCGACTGCGGCAGCGTCTCCTTCGAGGCCTTCGCCGAGGCGCGCCAGGTCGGGCTCGACGTCGTCGTGCTCGACCACCATCAGGTCGGCGAGGAGCTTCCCGAGACCTCCGGTCTCGTCAATCCCAACCGGCAGGACGACATTTCGGGCCTCGGGCATCTGGCCGCCGTTGGCGTCACCTTCCTCTTCGTGGTGGCGCTCAACCGCGAGCTTCGCCGTCGCGGAGTGTTCCAGGGACGCGCCCAGCCGGATCTTCTCTCGCTTCTCGATCTCGCCGCCGTCGGCACGGTCTGCGACGTGGTGCCGCTCAAGGGGCTCAACCGGGCCTTCGTGCGCAAGGGGCTGGTGGCGCTGCACGCGCGCGCCAATTGCGGTCTCGCGGCACTGTCCGACATCGCCCGGGTCAACGGGCCGGCGACACCCTATCACCTGGGGTTCCTGATCGGGCCGCGCATCAACGCTGGCGGGCGCATCGGCGACGCGGCGCTCGGCGCTCGGCTCCTGACCACCCATGACGCGGACGAGGCGCGCTCCATCGCCGAGACGCTCGACCGGCTCAATGGCGAACGCCAGGCCATCGAGGCGGAGATGCTGCTGGAGGGCGACGCGCAGGCCCTCGCGGCCTCCGAGGCGGGCGATCCGGCCGTGCTCCTCACCGGGGCCGACGGCTGGCATCCGGGCGTCGTCGGCCTTGTCGCCTCGCGCATCAAGGAACGCTACCGCCGGCCGGCCTTCGCCATTGCCTGGGACGCCGACGGCAAGGGCACCGGCTCTGGCCGCTCCATTCCCGGTGTCGATCTCGGCGCCGCCGTCCGCAAGGCCGTGGCCGAGGGGCTTGTGGAAAAGGGCGGCGGACACGCCATGGCCGCCGGTCTCACCGTGCGCCGTGAAAAGCTTCCCGATCTTGCCGCCTTTCTCGACGGGCAACTCGCGGAGGCCGTCGAGGCCGCGCGCCAATCGCATGTGCTGAAGATCGACGGGGCGCTGACCGCGAGTGCGGCCAGTGTGTCGCTGCTGCACGAGCTGGAAAAGGCGGGTCCCTTCGGCGCGGGCCATTCCGAGCCCGTCTTCGCCTTGCCGAGCCACAGGGTGAAATTCGCCGACGTGGTGGGCAAGGGGCATGTGCGCCTGACCCTTGGCGATGGGGGAGGCGGGAGCCTCAAGGCCATTGCCTTCAAGGCGGCCGATACGCCGCTCGGTGCCTTCCTGATGGAAAAGCGCGGCGAGACCGTCCATGTGGCCGGCGCACTGTCGCTCGATACCTGGCAGGGCCGCGAGAGCGTGCAGTTGCGCGTGCTCGACGCCGCCGATCCGCGCAAGAGCAGGCTCTGAAGCGCTGAGCGGTCAGCCCTTTCAGCGCAGCGCGTTGACCGTCGCCGTCACCTCGTCCGTGTCCGGGCGGCTTCCCATGCCCGCAAGCACGGCACCGGCGAGCCGAAGACCCGTGCGCAGGGCCCCGGTGTCGTCGTCTCCTCGCAGCATTGCATGCAGGTATCCGGCGGCGAAGGCGTCTCCCCCTCCGGTCCGGTCCACCGGGGACAGGGGCTCGGGAGCAACGGTGATCCGCTGGCCATCGCGATGGCAGGTGACCCCGGTTTCGCCATCGGTGACGATCAGCCGCCGCGCGCCCTCCGCATGAGCCTTGTCCAGCAGCCCGGCGAGATCGGGCGTCCCGTGGCCCGCCAGCGCGCGGGCCAGTTCGTCCCGGTTGGTGAAGGCGACGTCGGGATCGCGCAGGAGCGGCAGGCTCACGCTGCCGTTGAGGTCCGCCGAGACGGTTGCCTGGCGAAGGTCTGCCCGTCGTCCGTCGCCGAAAAGAAGCTCGTGGAACGAGGGGGCGAAATGCACGTGGCGCGCGGAGGTGAAGTCCGCCCGCGCGGCCATTGCGCGCCAGTGCGCGTCCGCCTCGCGGGGGCCGCCGCAGACCATGGCCTTGGTCGTGCCGCCGGTGAAGATCGAGGCGACCGAGGGGCCGACGTCGTCGTGGCGGTCGATGCCGGAGACGTCCACGCCGGCACGCGCGAGAAAGTCCACGGCCATTTGCGAGAGCGGATCGCTTCCGGTGACGGCGTGAAATCGCACGTCATGGCCGAGGCGGGCGAGCCAGTGGGCGACATTGGCCGGCGCGCCGCCTCCCGCGACCGTGAGGTCGCGGGTCTGCACCTTCTCGTGCTGGGCCGGCAGATGCGGCACCCGATAGAGCAGGTCGACACCGAGGTTTCCCAGGATCGCGATGCGGCTCATGTTCCGACCTTTCCGCTGAAAGCGGCCATGATGAAGCGCTGCGCGAAGGCGAAGAGCACGAGGACGGGCAGGGCGGAGAGCAGGGCGACGGCCATCATCGGACCCCAGAGCGGCTCCACGTCGTCCAGCGAGGTGAAGGCCTTCAGGCCGATGGCGAGCGTGCGTTTTTCCGGCGAGTCGAGCACGAGCAGGGCCCAGAGGTAGATGTTCCATGCCCCCATGAAGCTCACCACCGCCAGCGAGGCGACGGCGGGCATGACGTTGGGCAGCGCGACCTGGAAGAACTGGCGGAACGGGCCGGCGTTGTCCAGTCTCGCGGCCTCGAACATTTCGCCGGGAAGCGTCTTGAAGGCCTGCCGGGCGAAGAAGACGTAGAAACCCACATAGGCAATCGAGGGCACGATCACACCGGCGCGGGTGTCGTACCAGCCCGTCAGCGACACGCCCACGTAGAGCGGCACGATGCCGATGGCGACGGGAAACGCCATCGTGGCGATGATGCCGCGAAACATCCAGTCGCGTCCGGGAAAGCGCAGGTGGGCGAAGGCGAATCCGGCGGGAAAGGCGATGGCGAGCTTGCCGAGCGTGACGAGGCTCGCGATCACCACCGAGTTGACCAGCCAGGCGCCGACCGGATGGGTGGCGAACGCCATGCGGAAGTTTTCGAGCGAGGGGTCGTCCGGCCAGAAGCGGAACGCCTTGGTGAGCACAAGGTCGTTCGGGGTGAAGGCGGTCGTCATCATCCAGAACAGGGGGAAGATGGCGAGCAGCGTGCCCGTGGCGAGCACGATGTGGCTCACCGGATGGCGGCGCAGGAAGGCGTCAGCTTTCATAGTGGACCTTCTGCTCGAACAGACGGAACTGGGCCCAGGTCACCAGGAGCACCAGGGCGATAATGATCACCGAGGCGGCGCTCGCCTGGCCGAACTGGAAGTATTTCAGGCCGCGTTCGTACATGTAGTAGAGGATGTTGGTGGACGAGCCGTAGGGGCCGCCGCCGGTCAGGACGTCGATCACGCCGACGATGTCGTCGAGAACGCTGAAGCTCGTCGTGACCGCGACGAAGAAGAACGTCGGCGAGATCAGCGGCAGTTCGATGGTCCAGAACCGCTTGAGAGGCCCCGCGTTGTCGATGGCGGCTGCCTCCAGAACGTCCTTCGGGATGCCGACGAGGGCGGCCAGGAACAGCAGCATGTTCAGCCCGAAGGTCTTCCAGAAGGTGACAATGGCGACGCACCACAGTGCCAGGTCCGGATCGGTGTACCAGCGGCTTGCGCCGGCCCCGAGGCCGGTCAGCACCGTGTTGAGAAATCCGTTGAGCGGGTCGAACAGCCACAGCCACGCGATGCCGGCGGTTGAATACGCCAGGATCGTGGGCAGGAAGAGCAGCGGCTTGTAGACGCGGCTGGCCCGGCTTTCGCTGACGCGCAGCAGGAGTGCGGCGAGAACCAGCGGCACGACGATCTGTGCCGGGATCAGCACGACGCAATAGAGCAGCGTGTTCCACGCCGCCTCGCGGAAGTCCGGATCGGACAGCACGCGGGTGTAGTTGTCCAGCCCGACGAAGCCGGCGTCCGGATGGATGAAGTCCCAGTCGGAAAAGGAAAGCCCCACGGAAAACAGCACCGGGGCGTAGAGGAACACGGCCACGAAGGCGATCGCCGGCCCCGTCAGAAGATACGGGGCCAGCGTCGTCGTCGCGGACCGCAGCAGGCTGCGGGTCATGGCGGGTCTTTTCGTTCGGCTCTCTCGCCGGATCAGTTGGTGACGAGGCGGGCGAGATCCTGCTTCGCGCGGGCAAGACCCTCGGCCGGCTCCACCTGGCCGTCCAGGATGCGGGCCACCCACTGGCGCCACACGTCCTGCCCCTCGAGACCGCGCGCGCCCGGCCAGATCGTCTCCGGCGTCAGGCCGGCCTCGAGCTGGGCGTAAGAGGCTTCCTGAAGCGGCTTGCGCGGAAGGTCGTGCACGGAGGTATTGAGATAGCCGACCTCGGACCAGATCTCCTGGCCTTCCTTCGAGGCGCAGAAGGCGAGGAAGTCCATCGACGCCTTGGCCAGTTCCTCGTCGCGGGCGTAGATGGCGAGGAAGTTGCCGCCGGAGTTCATGTTGCGGTTGCCGGCAAGGCTCGGGAACATGACGTCCCTGAACTCGATGTCGGACTTGGCGGCGGCCGCGGCGCGCGAGGAGGAGGTGGTGACGATGGCGATGTTGCCGGCGAACATGGCCTTCTGCTGGGCGCGATAGTCCATGTTGGTCCACAGACCGGCGCGCACCGGTTCGGCGAAGCGGGTCATGCCCTCGATTGCCTGGGGGCTGTCACAGGCGAGCGTGTCTCCGTCGAGGATGAAGCCGCCGGCGTTCTGGATGTAGGCCTGCGAGGTCCACTCGTTGTTCGACAGGTCCATGGCCGAGCGGTAGGTCGGATGGTTCTTGCCGCCGAGCGCCTTCTCGATCTTCGCGGCCTGTTCCATCAGCCAGGCGTGGCTCACGTCGAGGGGGATGTTCTCGTCGAGGCCGGCCTCGCGCCACAGATCCATGTTGATCCAGGTGACCGGCGTCGACATGGCCCAGGGAAGGCCGATCAGCGCCTCGTCGATGGTGACGAGCGGGCGCACGGACGGCTTGAACTGGCCGATGATCGCCTCCGCCTTGCCGGCGTCGATCTCGTTGAAGTCACGCGCGCCGAGTGTGCGGCGGGCGAAGTAGCCGAACTTCCAGCCGGTGATCATCATCTCGGGCGGACGGCCGGACGCGATGGAGGCCAGCGCCTTGGTGGCCATCTCCTGGTAGTCGCCGTCCATCCGGTTGACGACCGTGACGCCCGTCTTCTTCGCGTTGTAGGCGTCGACGACCTTCTGGAACGGCTGGTTCGCGCCCCAGGGGCTGGAAATGGTGACGGTCGCATCGGAGCTGGCGAGCGCGCGGAAGGGCAGCAGGGACGCGGCGGCAAGGCCGGCCGTGCCGGCCATGAAGGTACGACGCGAGGGAGTGAAGTTTGCCATGTCGGGAACCTCTCGGAGAGCCTGTCGGGTGCTTGAGGGACGCGTCGCCTTTCCTGTGTACACAGCAGCGACAGGGTGGTTCTATCAAGGCCGCACGAAAGATCTGTGACACCTCCGGACTATTAACTATATGTTACACAATGAGTTTTCGGATCGTTCAGTGATTCCGGCCGGTTTCTGTAGCCGGCTTTTCCGCAAGTTTCGGAGGGGCAGGGGTTTGGGTTCCATCGAAGAGTTGAGGCGGCTTGCTTCCTCGGACTACCGCAGCAGGAGCGAGCGGGCGATCTGGCTCCAGATCTACGACCGGATCGGGACGGCGCTGGAAAGCGGGCTGCTGGCGGAAGGAGAGCGCCTGCCGGGCGAGGACGACCTCGCCGCGCTCTTCGGGGTCAACCGGGTAACGCTCCGCCGCGCGCTTGACCGCCATCAGCGCGAAGGACGGCTGCAGGCACGCAAGGGTGTCGGCATCTTCGTGCGCGCGCCGGCGGTGCGCTATGTCGTTCACCGCTACGAGGCCTTCAACGAATCCGTGTGCGACGACGCGGCCGAACTCAGGATCCTCTCCGTCACCCGCCGTCCGCCATCGCCGGCGGCCCGGCGCGGGTTCGACCTTGGGGAGGATGCGGAGGTCTTCGAGATGCGCAACGCGATCGTCATCGGCGAGACGCCGGTCTACCTGGCGACGAAGGAATTCCGCGTCGACGTGTTCGCCGGGCTCGAGGAGGTCGTGGCCCGGGGCGGCACGATCCTGGATGCCTATGCCGAGGCGGGCATCCCGCGCTATGTGCGGGCCGAGACCAGGATTTCCGCCGACTTTGCCACCGAGACGGAAGCCTCGGAGCTGCAAGTCTCCCAGGGGGCGCCGCTGTTGCGCTCGCGCTCCTTCAACACGGACCCGGACGGGCGCGTGATCGAGGTGAACGCGGGGTGCTGGCCGATGTTCAGCGTCGAACTGGTCTTTGCCAGCGGTGTTGCGGACATCGCCACCGACAGTCCTTTCGACGCGTCCCCGCGTTGACCTCGCAGTCATCGCGCGCCAAAGTGTAACGGGCCGTTCGGCTCTTGCCTGACGTGTGCGCATGAGGCTTCGGGCGCGCAACATTCACACAAGCGATCAAGACACCCATGCAGCAGGACACCGCGTCCTTCGGACGTTTTCGCGCGGGCCTCGTCGAGGGAATGCGCCGCACCCTGCCGGTCACGCTCTATGTCGCGCCGATGGGATTTGCCTTCGGCGCCGCCGCCACCCAGGGTGGAATGAGCGTCGAGGCGACCCTTCTCATCAGCGCGGTCATGTGCTCCGGCTCGGCCCAGTTCGCCGCCCTCGCGGTCTATTCCTCGCTTGGCGTCGCCGTGATTCCCATGCTGCTTGCGGCCTTCACGCTAAACGCGCGCCACGTTCTTCTGGGAGCCGCCATTTCGCCGTGGATGAACAAGGTGAGCTTTTCGCGTCAGGTGGCGGCCGTGATCGTTCTCAGCGAACCGACCTGGGCGCTGGTGATCCGGATGCATGACGTGGAAGGGGTGCGCAATCCCGCCAGGCTTGCGGGCGCGCTCGCAGGCGGCGGTATCGCCATGTGGGCGTGCTGGATCGCGGGAACCGCGTTCGGCGCGATCCTGGGCTCCGATTTCGGCGACCTGTCGCGCTTCGGTCTCGACCTTCTGGTGATTGCCTTCTTCGCCTCGCTCGCGGCCGCCTTCTGGCGCAGTCCCCGGCAGGATCTCCTGCCGTGGATCGCCGCCGGCGCGGCCGCGATCCTTGCCGAACGGGTCCTGCCGCCGGGCTGGCATATTCTCGCGGGCGGCATTGTCGGCGGGCTCGTCGGTCTGCTGCTTCCCTACATCACCGGCGCGGGCGACGAGGAGACCCCGACATGAGCGAGCAGGTTCTCGTCACCCTGGTGATCCTCGGCATGGGCGCGATCACCTTCGCCACCCGCATCGGGGGCGTTGTCATGATGCGCTTCGTGCCGCTGACGCCCGCCATCGAGCGGTTTCTGCGCTATCTGTCCAGCTCGGTTCTGGTCGCCGTGCTGGCACCGGCTGCATACGACGGCGACCTGGCCGCCCGGGCCACGCTCGTCTGCGCCGCGCTCGTCATGTACTTCACCCGCAACGCGCTTGCCGCCATGGCCGCCGGCGTGGCGGCCGCCATGGTGGTGCGACATTTCCTCGCCGTTTGAGCCGTCCGGCGTTCCCCGGGCGCACGGCCTTTGGAAAAACCTGCCGACCGGCATGATTTTCCCGCCCTGTTAAGGAAGGGGCAACGCCTGCGCGCCTAGCCTGATCGCGGATGGTGATCAAGAGGCTTGGAACATGACTCCAAGGGCACAGTTGCGCCAGCTCATGGCGGAAGTCGACGGAGCCGCGGACAACGCGGAGCGCGCGCTGAGGCGTATGCAGGCGCAGGGCGTCGTCGGTGCCGTGCCGCAGAAGAAGGCGCCGGTCGCGCCGTTTCTCGGCGGTCTCGTTCTGGCCAGCCTGCTCTTGAGCGCAAAGGTTCTCGGCCTGCAGGACTGAGCCTGTTTTCCGGTGTCGGGAATGGCCGTTTTTTGCAATTTCCGGGACTTGAATTGAACCCCGGGCCGGTCCAGCATCCCGGCCATGACACAGCCTGATCCCAACACGAAATCTGCCGAAGCGGAATCCGGCGATGCCTGGCGCATCGCCCTTTGCGCGTTCAATCTGGCGCTCGGCGGACAATCGCCGGCCGCCTTTGTCGCCGGTGTGGACGCGCGTCTGACCCGCGCCCGCGAGGAGGGCGCCCGCCTTCTCGTTCTCCCCGAATACGTGAGCGAGGCGTTTCTCGCCTGGAAGCCGGAAGGCCTGCCGGTCACCGGCGAGCTTGCCTTCATGGCGGAGGAGGGCGTGCGCATCCTGCCCTCGCTCGAGGCGCTTGTCGCGCGTCACGGCATCGGTCTTGTTGCCGGCTCCATGCCCGTCCCGGACGGCAAGGGCGGTTTCTTCAACCGGGCCCATGTGCTGCTTCCCGACGCGTCCTCCTTCGTCCACGACAAGCTGGCGCTGACGCCCTTCGAGCTGGAGGCGGACGGCTGGCTGCTGACCGCGGGTGGAGAACTCGGCGTGTTCGAGCACGAGGGGCTGCGCATTGCCGTACTGATCTGCCTCGACGTGGAAATGCCGGCGCTGTCGGTGCTGCTTGCCGGGCTGAAGCCGGACCTTCTCATCGTGCCGTCGATGACGTCGAATCTCGGCGGGTATTCCCGCGTCTTCGGCTGTGCCAGGGCGCGGGCGGTGGAGCTGATGGCGGCGGTCGCCGCGTGCGGGTGCGTCGGCGTTGCCGAGGGGGCGACGCAACCGGCCTCGAACGTGTCGGGTGCCTCGCTTTTCCTCCCCTGCGAGCCGACGCTCGGCTATACCGGAATTGGCGGCGAAATTGCCGCGACGGACGGGATGGACGGCGAGGAGCCGTTCCTCGTCGCGGATGTGCCGATTGCGGAGATCCGAAGGCTCCGTTCGGGCGAGGCGGAAGTCTGGCCCGGGGCCTGGTCGGCGCGGGACGTGATCGTGAAGGGCAACGACGGATGACGGTCGATTACATGAGCAACACCACCGACAAGGCCGATCATCTGCTCGGCGAGGAACGCGCCTGCGGCGCGGCCATCCTGTTCGGCGGGATTTCCGGTGGCCTCGGCGTCGCGTTCGCCGCCATCGGGTCGCATCTTCCAGGGGCCGAATTGCTGGTGACCGCCTCGCAGATGCTCATGTTTCATGCGCCCGCGTTCCTCGCGCTGGCGGTCCTGCGCGGTGTCGGTCCGCGCCATCTGGTTCCCGCGAGTGTGATCTGCCTCGCGATCGGCCTGCTGCTCTTCGCCGGCGACCTGTCCCTGCGGGCGTTCCTGGGCGAGCGGGCCTTCCCAATGGCGGCGCCCATCGGCGGCGGATTGATGATTCTTGGTTGGACCGGCGTGGTGATGGTCGGCGTGGCCCGGATGATGCGGCGCAGCTGACGCGCTTCGACAGGCCGGGCGACGCAAAGCCTCGACGCGATGTCGCTTTTCGGCAAGACGACGGGGCGGATGCGCTGCACAAAGCGAGAGGCGCGCGGGCCATGGAGCCCCCGTTGTCCGGCGCTCCTGCCCTCGCACCCGGCGGCACTGCTTGAAAGAGGTGACGATGACCCGTTTCTCCTTCTGGGATCTGGCCTTGAAGGCGCTCAACGCCCATCAGGACTGGGGGCGCCAGTGGCGTCAGCCCGATCCGAAACCGGCGTATGACGTCGTCATCATCGGCGCCGGCGGCCACGGGCTCGCCACCGCCTATTATCTCGCCTCGCAGCACGGGATCACCAATGTGGCCGTGCTCGAGAAGGGCTGGCTCGGCGGCGGCAACACGGGTCGAAACACGACCATCGTGCGCTCCAACTACCTATGGGAGGAGAGCGAGGGGCTCTACGACCATGCCATGGACCTGTGGCAGGGCCTGTCGCAGGAGCTCAACTACAACGTCATGTATTCGAAGCGCGGCGTGCTGATGCTCGCGCATACGATCCATGACGTGCAGGTGTTCAAGCGGCACGTGCACGCCAACCGCCTCGCCGGCGTCCAGAACGAATGGCTGACGCCGGAAGAGGCGAAGGAGTTCTGCCCGCCGCTCAACATTTCCGGGAACGTGCGATATCCCGTCCTCGGCGGCGCGCTTCAGCGCAAGGGCGGCGTCGCCCGCCACGATGCCGTGGCCTGGGGCTATGCACGCGGTGCCGACCGTCTCGGCGTCGACATCATCCAGAACTGCGCCGTGACCGGGATCCGGCGCGGCGCGGACGGGGCCGTCACGGGCGTCGAGACGTCGCGCGGCTTCATCGGCGCCAAGAAGGTTGGCGTCGTCGCGGCGGGTCACTCGACCGTGGTGATGGACATGGCCGGCGTCAGGATGCCGCTGGAATCCTACCCGCTGCAGGCGCTCGTGTCCGAGCCGGTCAAGCCTGTCTTCCCCTGCGTGGTCATGTCCAACACGATGCACGCCTACGTCTCCCAGTCGGACAAGGGCGAACTGGTCATCGGCGCGGGCACCGACCAGTACGTTTCCTACAGCCAGACCGGCGGCCTGCAGATCACCACCCACACGGTGGACGCCATTTGCGAACTCTTCCCGCAATTCCGCCGGATGCGGATGCTGAGGAACTGGGGCGGCATCGTCGACGTGACGCCGGACCGCTCGCCGATCCTGGCGAAGACCCCGGTCCCCGGGCTCTACGTCAACTGCGGCTGGGGCACGGGCGGGTTCAAGGCGACGCCGGGCTCGGGCCATGCCTTCGCGCACACGATCGCGCATGACGAGCCCCACCGGGTCAACGCCCCCTTCACGCTGGACCGGTTCCGCACCGGACGGCTCATCGACGAGGCGGCGGCCGCCGCCGTCGCCCACTGAAGCTCCGCATCCGAGGATACGCCATGCTGCTGATCCCCTGTCCCTATTGCGGCGTCGAGCGCCCGGAGATCGAATTCTCCTGCGCGGGCGAGGCCCATGTCGACCGTCCGGTCGACCCGTCGGCGCTCGATGACGCGGCGTGGGTGGACTATCTCTACCATCGCACCAACCCCAAGGGTGAACATGCCGAGCGGTGGCGCCACACGCACGGGTGCGGACGGTTCTTCAATGCCGTGCGCGACACGGTGAGCGACCGGTTCGTGTGCATCTACAAGGCGGGTGAGCCGCGCCCGGCGGTTTCCGGTGCCGAGGGGGAGGGCGCGCGATGAGCGAGGAGTTCCGGCTTGCCTCGGGCGGGCGGCTCGACCGCAAGCGCCCTGTCACCTTCACCTTCGACGGAAAGCGGCTGACCGGCTTCCACGGCGACACGCTGGCGGCCGCGCTGCTGGCCAACGGCATTCATCTCGTCGGCCGCTCGTTCAAGTATCACCGTCCGCGCGGCATCCTCACCGCCGGGTCGGAGGAGCCGAACGCGCTCGTCGGTGTGGCGAAATCCGCCGACGCGGCTGCGCGCGGACAGAGCGTGCCGAACCTGCGCGCGACCCAGGTCGAGATCCACGAGGGGCTGGTGGCGGAAAGCCAGAACCGCTTTCCCTCGCTCGCCTTCGACGTCGGCGCGATCAACGACAAGTTCTCGCCGCTCTTCGTCGCGGGCTTCTACTACAAGACCTTCATGTGGCCGAAGGCGTTCTGGAACAAGGTCTACGAGCCCGTGATCCGTGCCGCCGCCGGCCTCGGCAAGGCGCCGACCGCGCCGGATCCTGACCGCTATGCCAACCGCTACGCCCATTGCGACGTCCTCATCGCGGGCAGCGGCCCCGCGGGACTCGCGGCGGCTCTTGCGGCCGGGCGGGCGGGAGCACGCGTGATCCTCGCCGACGAGCAGCCGGAATTCGGCGGCTCGCTTCTCGCTGATCCGAAGGCCGAAATCGACGGCAAGCCGGCGGCGGAGTTCGTCGCCGACGCGATCGCCGAGCTTGAGGCGATGGACAACGTCACGCTGCTGCCGCGCACCACCGTCTTCGGCGCGTTCAATCACAATTTCATGGCGGCGGCCGAGCGTGTCACCGACCATCTGGCGGCGCCCGGGGCCGACCAGCCGCGTGAGCGGCTGTGGCAGATCCGCGCGAAGCGCATCGTCTTCGCCACCGGTGCCATCGAGCGTCCGCTGGTGTTCCCGGAGAACGACCGCCCCGGCATCATGATGGCCGAGGCGGCGCGGATCTATCTGCACCGTCACGCGGTGCTGCCGGGCCGCGAGATCGTCGTCTTCACCGCCTGCGACAGCGCCTGGACGGCCGCGCTCGAGATCGCCTCGTCCGGCGGCAGGGTCGCGGCGATCATCGACCTGCGCAAGGACGTGGACACGGATCTCGTGGAGGCCGCGCGGGCGGCCGGAATTCGCGTCGAGACCTCCTGCGCGGTGACGGGCGTTCTGGGCAAGAAGCGGGTGAAGGGCGTCATGCTCGGCCGCGTCTCGCAGTCCGGCGACGTGACCTCGGCCGGCGAGATTTCCTGTGACGCGCTGCTCATGTCAGGCGGATTCACGCCCAATGTGGCGCTTCACTCCCAGTCGCGCGGCAAGCTCTCCTTCGATACGGAGCGCGGTGCCTTCCTGCCGGTCACCGACGAGACGGCGGGGCATCGCTCCGCCGGAGCGTGCGGCGGCACGGAAGGGCTCCTTGAGGCTCTGGCGTCCGGTGCGCGCGCCGGTGTCGAGGCGGTCAGGGCGGCGCGCGGCGATGCGGCGGAGCAGCCGGCCTTCACCGTCGCCGGCGAGCAGCCCGTGACCGGCTGGTGGCTTGGCGCGGTGCCGCACGACCGGGATGCCTCCCGCGTCCGCGCCTTCGTCGACTACCAGAACGACGTGACGGCCAAGGACCTGAAGCTTGCCGTGCGCGAGGGGATGCACTCAATCGAGCACATCAAGCGCTACACGACCACCGGCATGGCGACCGACCAGGGGCGGCTTTCCAACATGAACGCGCTGGCGATCGCCTCCACGGCGCTTCAGCGCGAGATCCCGGCGGTCGGCCTCACCACCTTCCGCCAGCCCTACACGCCGGTCACCTTCGGCACGCTCGCCACCACGTCGCGCGGCGAGCTGTTCGACCCGGTGCGCAAGACCGCGATCCACGACTGGGCGGAAGAGCGGGGCGCGGCCTTCGAGGATGTGTCGCTGTGGAAGCGTGCCTGGTATTTCCCGAGGGGTGGCGAGGACATGCACGCCGCGGTGCTGCGCGAATGCGGCATGGTGCGCGACAGCGTCGGCGTGTTCGACGCCTCCACGCTCGGCAAGATCGAGGTGGTCGGACCGGATGCGGCGGAGTTCCTGGAGCGCATCTACACCAACCCGTGGAAGAAGCTCGGCGTGGGGCGTCTGCGCTACGGTCTGATGCTCAACGAGGCCGGCTTCATCATGGATGACGGCGTCGTCGGACGCATGGCCGAGGATCGCTTCCACATCACCACCACGACCGGTGGCGCGCCGCGCGTTCTCGCCCACATGGAGGACTACCTCCAGACCGAGTGGCCGGATCTGAACGTCTGGCTCACCTCCACCACGGAGCAGTGGGCGGTGATCGCGGTGCAGGGGCCGAAGGCGCGCGATGTCATCGCGCCGCTGGTCGACGACATCGACCTGTCCACCGACGCCATGCCGCACATGTCCGTGCGCGAGGGCCATGTGATGGGCGGCATTCCCTGCCGGCTGTTCCGCATGAGTTTCACCGGCGAGATGGGCTTCGAGCTCAACGTTCCGCCGAGCCGTGCGCGTCACGTCTGGGAAGCGGTCCATGCCAACGTCGAGAAGGCCGGTGGCTGTGCCTACGGCACCGAGACGATGCATGTGCTTCGCGCGGAAAAGGGCTTCATCATCGTCGGTCAGGAGACGGACGGCACGGTGACACCCGACGATGTCGGCATGACCTGGGCCATCGGCAAGAAGAAGCGCGACTTCGTCGGCAAGCGCTCGCTCGCGCGTCCCGACCTTGTCGCCGAGGGGCGCAAGCAGCTCGTCGGCCTTCTGGCCACGGACGGCCGGACCCTGCTCGAGGAGGGTGCGCAGGTCACCGAGAGCGCCACGCCGCCGCGCGGCACCCCGGCTCTCGGCCATGTGACGTCGTCCTATGCGTCCGCTGCCCTTGGCCGGCCCTTCGCGCTCGCGATGATCGCCAACGGCCGGGCGCGAACCGGCGAGATACTGCATGTGCCCATGCCCGGCGGCGCGATCGCCGTCGAGGTCGTCTCTCCCGTCTTTGTCGATGCGGAAGGAAGCCGGCAAAATGTCTGACAACGCGATCCACGTTTCCGCCGGCGATGCACCGCTCGTCGACCGTTCAGCCGAAGGCGGCAAGCCGGTGACGGTCCGCCGGGGCATGGCGCTTGCCCGCCTTGCCTTTCGAGGCGACGCGGTCGCGGCCGGCAAGGCGGGCGCGGCATTCGGCGCATCGCTGCCGCTTCACCCGCTCGCCGCCAATTGTGTCGGCGACCGGGCGGCACTCTGGCTGGGGCCCGACGAATGGCTTCTGCTCGCCAGGCCGGAAGGTTCGGAGCCGGCTAACCTTGACGCGCTCGCGCGCGAAGTCTTTGCCGGGATAGAGGCGGCGCTCGAGGGCGTCACCCATTCCCTCGTCGATGTTTCGGAGCGCAATGTGTCGCTGATGATCGAGGGGGCGGGGGCGGCGGACCTGCTCAACGCGAATGTCTTCCTCGACCTCTCGCTCGAGGCGTTCCCGGTCGGGCATGTGACGCGCACCCTGTTCTCCAAGGCCGAGATCGTGCTGTGGCGCACCGGCGAGGAGAGCTTCGTGCTCGAGTGCTGGGCGAGTTTCGCCCCGTACGTCGAAGGTCATCTGGCCGAGGCGGCGTAGCTGCCCCGACGCCTTCGGGAGACGGAATCGGACCGGCCCCGGCGATGTTTCGCCGGGGCCGTCGCATTTCAGAGGAAGCCGCGCTTTTTCAGCAATGGGCCCGCGTCGGGCAGCGCGCCGCGAAAGGCGATGTAGGCGTCCTTCGGGTCCTGTCGTCCGCCGGCGGAGTAGATCGCCTCGCGCAGGCGGCGGGCGAGTTCCGCGTTGAAGATGTCTCCGGTTTCCTCGAAGGCGGTGAAGGCATCCGCGTCCATCACCTCCGACCACATGTAGCTGTAGTAGCCGGACGAGTAGCCGTCGCCGGAAAACACATGCGCGAACTGGGTCGGCCGGTGGCGCATGACGATCTCGCGCGGCATTCCGATGCGCGTCAGCGTTTCGCTTTCCAGCGTGCCGACATCCGTCTTCGCCGCATCGGTTCTTGCGTGGACGTCGAGGTCGAAGAGGGCGGAGGCCAGATACTCCACCGTCTCGAAACCCTGGTTGAAGTTGCGGGCCGCGAGCACGCGCTCCATCAGCTCCTTCGGCATGGCTTCGCCGGTCTCCACGTGGACGGCGAAGCGCGACAGGATCTCCGGCTCCTCCAGCCAGTGCTCGTAGAGCTGGGACGGCAGTTCCACGAAGTCGCGCGAGACGGAGGTTCCCGAGATCATCGGATAGGTCACGTCCGACAGCAGGCCGTGCAGCGCGTGGCCGAACTCGTGAAACAGCGTGCGTGCGTCGTCGAAGGTCAGCAGCGCGGGCTCCCCCTTGGGCGCCTTGGCGAAGTTCATCACGTTGACGATGATCGGCCGGATGTCTCCGGACAGCTTTTCCTGCCGGCGGAAGGCGCTCATCCACGCGCCGCTGCGCTTGGTCGAGCGGTTGAAATAATCGCCCAGGAACAGGCCGACATGGCCGCCGGTCCCGTCGAGCACCTCGAACGCGCGCACGTCGGGATGGTAGAGCGTTACGCCGTCGACCTCGCGGAAGGTGAGGCCGAACAGCCGGTTGGCGGTTTCGAACGCGGCCTGGATGATGTTTTCCAGCGGGAAGTAGGGCTTCAGTTCCGCCTCGTCGAGCGCGTGGTCGCGGCTCCTGAGCTTCTCGGCATAGAAACGCCAGTCCCACGGCTCGATGACGATGTTGTCCCCGCCCTCGGCGGCGATCTCCTGGAGGGCGGCCGCCTCGCGGCGCGCCTGGTCCACCGCCGGCGTCCACACGGTCTCCAGAAGTTCGCGCACGGCATCCGGCGTTCCGGCCATCGTGTCGTCGAGCTTGTAGCTCGCGAAGTCGTCGAAGCCGAGAAGCTCGGCGCGCTCCTGGCGCAGCGCGAGAATGCGCGCGATCACCTCGCGGTTGTCCGTCTCGCCACCGTTCTCCCCGCGCGCGGTCCATGCCTTGAACGCGGTCTCGCGCAGGTCCCGCCTTGTCGAGAACTGCAGGAAGGGCTCGATCAGCGAGCGCGACAGGGTGATGACGTGCTTGCCCGGATGTCCGCGCTCTCCGGCGGCTTCCGCCGCCGCCTGACGCAGGAAGGGCGGCAGGCCGGCGAGATCCTCCTCGCCATCGAGCACCAGTTTGTAGTCCGCCTCGTCGGACAGCACGTTCTGGGAGAACCGGGTGCCGAGTACCGCAAGCTCCTGCGTGATCTCCGCCATGCGAGCGCGTCCCGCCTCGTCGAGCGCGGCGCCGGCACGGGTGAACATCAGGTGGTAGCGCTCAAGCACCCTCGCGGCTTCCGCATCGAGGCCGAGCCGCCCGCGCGCCTCCCAAAGTGCCGCGACCCTTGCGTAGAGCGACTGGTTCAAGAGCGTCTGCGAGGAGTGGCGGGCAAGCCTTGGGGCCATGTCGCGCTCGATGCGGCGAAGCTCCTCCGAGGTGTGGCTTCCGGCGAGGTTGAAGAACACCATGGCGACACGGGTGAGATCCCGACCGGCGCGTTCCATGGCCGCGATCGTGTTGTCGAAATCCGGAGCCTCCGGGTTTTCCGCGATCGCATCGATGTCGTGCCGCGCGGAGGCGAGGGCGGTCTCGAAGGCCGGTTCCCAGTGCCAGGGCTCGATCTCGCCGAAGGGCGGCAGGCCGAAGGGCGCGGTCCAGTCGGCGAGCAGCGGGTTTGCGGTCGCGGTGTCGGGCTTTGTGTCGGTCGTCATGAGGTCGTCCGGGGTTCCTGAAGGAAAGGCGGGAGGCATGGCGGCCGCCTGGCCGCGCCTGCGTATGCTTCATATGGGGTCGGGTCGTGGCGCCGACTATGGCCCCTGCGCGCGCGGCTGTCAGCAGCGACGACCGTTCGATCGCATTCGAACGGCCGGCGTGAGGCTTCGTTAAGGGGCGTGATCTACGATCTGTCCCCATGTCCGCGATCAACACATCCCTTGCCGGAATGCTCGGCGCCCGCGACCGCTTCGAGGCGAGCGCCAAGCGCATCGTTGCGTCCGGTGCAGAGGCCGCGAACGAGGTGGCCGGCGCGAATGGCGCGACGGCCGGAGCGGGGATTTCCGGGCAGGCCGGCACTCCGCCGCAGGGCGGCACGCCGCCACCGCCGGACGGCGTGCGGTTTTCTTCCGACATGGCCGGGGCGATGATCGACATGCTTTCGGCGGAGCACAGCTTCAAGGCCAATGCGGCCGCTGCCGGTCGCATCGCCGAGGCGGAGCGCGACGTGCTCGAGACGCTTGCGCCGACAGGGTCCGACGAGACGCGCTGACGCGTGTCGGCGACTCAATTTTCGATAAAGATTCGTGCAAGTTTACGTAATTTGGCGCCCGGATTTGCCTGGGGTTGCAAATCCGCGTGCAGGGTCCGGATGTGTTTCGGGAGCCAGAAACAACAAACGCCCGCCAGAGGGAGGAGATCCGGCGAGCGCTCGTTATAGGAGGTCGGTTTGGGAGGAGGTAAACCGACCGACACGACAGCGGGCTGGGAGGAGGAGTGCCCGTGTCGATGACCAATATATGGGCGAGTCCTGTCAGAGTTTCCAGTGCTGGTCCTGCATGGCAGCCCTGCTTTTTTTGCAATGCAACAAGAACGCAGCGGAATCGTGCGCCGCAGCAAGGCCGAAGTCTGCCTCTCGCGGTGGAAAGCCCGTCGTCGGATACGAAAAAAGCGCCGACCGGACAACCGGTTGGCGCTTTTTGACTGCAGTCGCTTCGAACAGGTCGCGTGTGCGTCCCGTCTTTCGCGAGTCGCTTAGCGGTGCGAACCGCGCGCGATGAACTGGATGTCGCCGCGGCCGATGCCGAGGTCGGCCAGCTCGCGGTTGGACAGGCGGGAAAGCTCGTCGTAGGTGCGGCGATACTTCTGCCAGGACTGGTACTTGCGAACGAACGTGTCGAACATGATGCGTCTCCTTTGTGTATGCGGACCGTTTGCGGCCCGCTTTTTTTCATCGCTTCATCGGTGGAGCGGCGCGTGTTGCGCTGCACCAAATCTCGTTGGCCCTGATATGGGACGAGTCGGCGTTTTTTGAACGCGCAACCTCGGAATGCCGGGCCTGCGAAAACTGCAGAGGTCGGACCGCGTTCGGTCGCTTTCCGCGCTTTCGCGATCCATGCCGGACGCGTCTGTCACCGGGCCCGTTCGGGCACGATGTCTTCCGGTCTCGGAACGATGGTCGGGAGTGGGAAGGCCGGGGCGGCCGGCCTTGTCAGGCCTGGTCCGTCACCTCATGCCTACATAAAAAAGCGATCGCCCGCCGGAGGGAGGAGAACCGGCGGGCGACGCTATATCCGGACGGGGTTGGGAGGAGGTAACCCCACCGGGACACGACAGAAGACAGGGGAGGAGGTCTGTCTTCCTTATCGTGATCTGTTATCGGCTTGCGCGGCGGGCGACGAAGTGAATGTCGCCACGGGCGATGCCGAGGTCGCTGAGTTCGCGGCTCGTGAGGCGCGAGAGCTCGGAAACGGTTGCGTGGTAGCTGCGCCAGTTGCGGTACTTGCGGGTCAGCGTGTCGAACATGATTGTGTCACCTCTTGGGGCGCCGGGGACTGAATTGCGTGTCCCGCCAGCGCGTCGATCCGATGCCCATGAGATAGTTTTTTCGGATAAAGAAAAAAAGCGCGATTTTCGCACGGCAGCCATGCAGATTGTGCATTGCAAAATAATTGCCGCGAGACGTCCGCCCCAATTCCGATAATTGCACGCAAATCAGTTTGTTAACGATCCGTTGCGATGCGGCCTGCGCGTCGCTCCCACGAAAGGCCACAGGTTCGCGAGGGTTCGTTTCGGCGAAAAGCGCGCGAAAAGCGCGGGTCTTGTGAAGGGCGGAAGCATGCATGTCTTCCGCCCCCGCAAGGCAGTGTCGGCCGGCGCGGGGCCGCGCCGGGCGGGGACAACGACGTCAGGGGGAAGCTATTCGGCGGCCGTGACCGTCCGGCGGCGGCGGACGGGGCGTCGCTCCAGAACCTCCTTGAGAAAGCGCCCGGTGTAGCTTTCCTCCACCTCGACGATGGCTTCCGGCGGGCCGGCCGCGACCAGCGTGCCGCCTCCGTCACCGCCTTCCGGACCGAGATCGAGAATCCAGTCGGCGGTCTTGATGACCTCCAGATTGTGTTCGATGACCAGGACGGAGTTGCCCTGCTCGACCAGTTCGTGAAGCACTTCCAGCAGCTTGGCGACATCGTGGAAGTGCAGGCCGGTGGTCGGCTCGTCGAGGATGTAGAGCGTGCGGCCGGTGGCCCGCTTGGACAGTTCCTTGGCGAGTTTGACGCGTTGCGCCTCGCCACCCGAAAGCGTGGTTGCCTGCTGCCCCACCTTGACGTAGCCGAGGCCGACGCGCGCCAGCGTTTCCAGCTTGTCGCGCACGGCCGGCACCGCCTGGAAGAAGCGCGCGCCTTCCTCGACCGTCATATCCAGCACGTCGGCGATGGACTTGCCCTTGAACTCCACCTCCAGCGTCTCGCGATTGTAGCGCTTTCCCTGGCAGACGTCGCAGGTGACATAGACGTCGGGCAGGAAGTGCATCTCGATCTTGATGACGCCGTCGCCCTGGCACGCCTCACAGCGGCCGCCCTTGACATTGAAGGAGAAACGGCCCGGCTGGTAGCCGCGTGTCTTCGCTTCCGGGAGGCCGGCGAACCACTCGCGGATCGGCGTGAAGGCGCCGGTGTATGTCGCGGGGTTGGACCTCGGCGTGCGCCCGATCGGCGACTGGTCGATGTCGATCACCTTGTCGAGCAGCTCCAGCCCCTCGATGTGATCGTGCGGCGCGGGCGTCTCGCGCGACCCGTTCAGCCGCCGCGCCGCCGCCTTGTAGAGCGTGTCGATGAGGAAGGTGGACTTGCCGCCACCCGAAACACCGGTGATGCAGGTGAAGGTGCCCAGTGGCACCTCGGCGGTGACATTCTTGAGGTTGTTGCCCCGCGCGCCGACGACCTTCAGGCGCCGCCCCTTGAGGGACGGCCGGCGCTGGCTTGGCACCTCGATCGCCATCTTGCCGGAAAGATACTGTCCCGTCAGGGAGTTGGGGTCTGCGAGAATGTGCTCCGGAGTGCCCTGGGAGACGATCTCTCCGCCATGAACGCCGGCGCCGGGGCCAATGTCGACGACGTGGTCGGCGGTGAGAACCGCGTCCTCGTCGTGCTCCACCACGATCACCGTGTTGCCGAGATCGCGCAGGTGCTTCAGCGTTTCAAGCAGGCGGGCGTTGTCGCGCTGGTGCAGGCCGATGGACGGCTCGTCGAGAACGTAGAGAACGCCAGTGAGGCCGGAACCGATCTGCGAGGCGAGGCGGATGCGCTGGCTTTCGCCGCCCGACAGCGTTCCGGAATTGCGCGACAGCGACAGGTAGTCGAGGCCCACGTCATTGAGGAACTTCAGCCGCTCGCGGATTTCCTTGAGGATGCGGACGGCGATTTCCTGCTGCTTGTCGGTGAGCGCGCCGGGCAGTGCCTCGAACCAGGTTCCCGCGTCCCGGATCGAGAGTTGCGAGATCTCGCCGATGTGCCGCTCGGAAATCTTGACGCACAGGGCCTCGGGCTTCAGCCGGTAGCCGTTGCAGGCCGGGCAGGGACGGTCCGACTGATAGCGCGACAGCTCCTCGCGCACCCATTCGGACTCGGTCTCGCGCCAGCGGCGCTCGATGTTGCCGATTACGCCTTCGAAGGTCTTGCTGGTGCGGTAGCTGCGCACACCGTCGTCATAGACGAACTCGACCTTCTCGCGTCCCGACCCGAAGAGGATCGCGTTGCGCAGGTCTTCCGGCAATTCGTTCCAGGGCGTGCCCATGTTCGCGCCGTAGTGGCGCGCCAGCGCCTCGAGCGTCTGGGCGTAGTAGGGCGAGGTGGAGCCGGTCTTGGCCCACGGCAGCACCGCGCCCTCGCGCAGGGTCAGGGTCTGGTCGGGAACGACCAGGTCCGGCTCGAAGGCGAGCGTCGTGCCCAGACCGTCGCAAGTCGGGCAGGCGCCGAAGGGATTGTTGAAGGAAAACAGGCGCGGCTCGACCTCGGGCAGCGTGAAGCCGGAGACCGGGCAGGCGAATTTTTCCGAAAACAGCATCCGCTCGTGGGTCTCGTTGCGGTTCTGCAGCACCGCATCGTCGCCCGCCGGAGGTAGCGGCTTGTCGGCGAACTCCGCGATGGCGAGCCCTTCGGCGAGCCCCAGGGCGGTTTCCAGCGAGTCCGCCAGACGACCTCCGATGTCCTCGCGGACCACGATGCGGTCGACCACCACGTCGATGTCATGCTTGAGCTTCTTGTCGAGCGCCGGAGCGTCGGCGATCTCGTGGAATTCACCGTCGATCTTGACGCGCTGGAAGCCCTTTTTCATGAGCTCCGCCAGCTCCTTGCGGTACTCTCCCTTGCGTCCGCGCACGATGGGCGCGAGCAGATAGAGGCGCGTTCCCTCATCGAGGGCCAGGATCCTGTCGACCATCTGGCTGACCGTCTGGCTTTCGATGGGAAGGCCGGTCGCGGGCGAGTAGGGCACGCCGATGCGCGCGAAAAGCAGGCGCAGGTAGTCGTAGATCTCCGTCACGGTGCCGACCGTCGAGCGCGGATTGCGCGAGGTCGTCTTCTGCTCGATGGAAATCGCGGGCGACAGACCGTCGATCTGGTCGACGTCCGGCTTCTGCATCATCTCCAGGAACTGGCGCGCATAGGCCGACAGGCTCTCGACGTAGCGGCGCTGGCCTTCGGCGTAGATCGTGTCGAAGGCCAGCGACGACTTTCCCGAGCCCGACAGGCCGGTCATGACGATCAGCGAGTCGCGCGGCAGGTCCACGTCGACATTCTTCAGATTGTGCTCGCGCGCGCCGCGCACGCTGATGACGCGACGGTCCGCGGCGTCGGAGGCGGTGCTGGTCGGGGCCGGCGTGGGCTTGGACGACTTCGGCATGGGCAGGCGGGTCCCTGATGACGGTGAGGCGCGCACCGGCGCCCTCGGCGTGACGGTTCGGCCTTTGACGGAATTTCGGTGTCCGGCGCGGACGCGGCGGGAGGGCCGTTCTACGCCATGAGAGTGCGCGCGTCGATTGACGGAAGAGCGCGGCAGACCTGTGATACGCAGGCGGGCGACCATCCGATGAGTTTACGGAACATAGCGGGAACGAGAGCTTGCGCCAAGCATGGAGATGGGGCGCGCTTCATCTTGTGCAAGGCATGTCTCTGCAGACTTGTGTGGAGCGCACTGATGTGGAACAAAGGCGGAACCTTGGCGCGGTGCCCTTCACGCATGGCCCGGCGATTGTGGAAAAGGCGCAGTTTGGCCCGGCAGCGCGGCGGCGATGCGCCTATGGTGGCGGATCGCGTGCGAGGCCTTAGCCCGCGCCGAGACCGCCGCAAGCCGGCGGCGATGTCATTTTCGGCCAGCCCGTTCCGCGATGTTCGCAAGGGCCGGCAGGCGGGACAGGGGCCCGCCATCGCGATCCGCGGAATCACGGTTCCGCGACGAGGAGACCAGCGGGACGGGCTCCCGCGACAAGGACCGATCTTAAGGAGTTCAGGATGTCGGGAAGCGTCAACAAGGTGATCCTGGTGGGCAATCTGGGGGCCGACCCCGAGGTGCGGCGGATGCAGGACGGGCGCCCGGTCGTCAACCTGCGCGTGGCGACCTCCGAGAACTGGCGCGACCGCTCCACGGGCGAGCGTCGCGAGCGGACGGAATGGCACCGGGTCGTGATCTTCAACGAGGGTCTGGCCAAGGTCGCCGAAAGCTACCTGCGCAAGGGGTCGAAGATCTACGTGGAAGGTCAGCTCCAGACCCGCAAGTGGCAGGACCAGTCCGGCCAGGACCGCTACTCGACCGAAATCGTGCTGCAGGGCTTCAACTCCACGCTGACCATGCTCGACGGGCGCGGTGAGGGCGGCGGCGGAGGCGGCGGCAACTTCGGTGGCGGTGGCGGAAGCGCCGGTGGAGGCGGCTTCGGCGGTGGTGGAGGCCGCTCGGGCGGTTACGACGACGGCGGCTTCGGTGGAGGCAGCGGCGGCGGTCGTTCCGGTGGCGGAGGCAGCGGCAGCGGTGGCTTCGGCAGTGGCCCCGGCGGCGACATGGATGACGAAATCCCGTTCTGATCGGGGTTCGTCAGGCTTGAAAAGAAACAGGTTTGCAAAGGCCGCCGGTTCTTCCGGCGGCCTTTGTCGTTTTGTGGCCGGCGTCACCCGCCGGTCAGGGGTTCGCCGCGTCTCCCGCCTCATCCGGCTGCGGGCAAAGCAGGCCCAGGTCTCCGACGGCGACGCAGGAGCGGCACCAGGTGATGCCCTGCCTTTCGGCCCGCTCCGCCAGTTCGTCCTCGCTCAGTCCTTCGGGGGCGGGAATGCAGAGGCGGCCGCAGGGTTCGACGCTGGCGTCCTGCGCGCTCAGCATCGTGTAGAGCTTGCCGGTGGCGCATTGGGCCGGCGCGGGCGTGAGCGCCCCCGCATCGGTCTCTTCGCCCTTGCTCTCACCGGTGTCGGCGTCCGTCGAGCCGGCCTTCGTCTCGTCGTCCGCCTCCGTGTCATCCGGCGCGGCGGGCTCCTCCTTGTCGTCCGCATTGCTTGTCTCCGGCGGCGGTGCGCCCTCCGGACGGCAGGCCTCGAAGAGCTTCGCCAGCGTTTCCGGGTCCGTGTAGGAGCTGTCGCCGGCAAGGTTTTCGTCCGCACGGAAGGCATTCCAGGCACTGCGCGTGCGGCGTCCCGCGAGGCCGTCCTCGGGACCGGCGTCATAGCCGGCCGCATTCAGGCAGGACTGGATCCACAGGATGTTGTCCTGCGGGCTCGGTGTCGGACGGTCGGGAGCGCAACCGGTTCCGTAAGACGAGAACCCCCTGGCGCAGACGCAGCGACCGGCGGACCCCGACCAGACGAAGGGATAGCTGCACGACTGGCTCTCGCGGCGCACGCAGGCGCCGTTCACCACAACGCGGCCGCTGGGGCAGATGCAGCCGCTGGCCTCGGCGGAATAGCGCCAGGGTGCCTCGCACGCCGGCGGCGGCGTGATCGGGGGAACCGGCACTGGCAGGATGCAGCGACGGGCGGCCCGCGACCAGACATAGGGCAGTCGGCAGGCGGGGCGGACGTCGGGCATCACGCAGCGGTTGCCCCGACGCACGCGCGGCGGCTCGCAGACGATCGGACGAGGACGAACCGGGTCCACGCACCGCCCGTTCACGCGGATCTTCGGGGCGGGGCACACCACCGGCATGGGCGAGGGCGCGGGCATGACACAGCGGCCATTGCGCGCGACGCGCGGTGGAACACAGACCACCGGCGGTCGCAGCGGATCGACGCATTGGTTACCGCGCCTGACCTTCGGTGGCCGGCAGACGATGTCGCGGCCCGGCTGAACGGGGTTGATGCACCGCCCGTTGCGCATCACGCGTGGCGGCGCGCAGACGCGCGGCAGCGTCTGCGGCAGCACGTCCGGGCGGATCACCGGCCTGAGGTCGGGACGGATCTCGATCGGCTGGGCGGAGGCGGGCGACAGGAACGCCGACAGGACGGCGGCCAGTGCGGCGAGAAGCAATGCGGCGGTCAGGCGGAACATGCGCCGGTCGGGGGCGGGGTCGGCGCAGGGGCCGGTTGGGGCAAGACGGATCATGACCAGGTCCTCGGCGTTTGGTGACGAAACGCCGGCCCCTGCGACAGCCGTGGGGATGACGTTGCGACACAAGCTTGGCCGGGCGAAGCTGAACGCAGCGTGACCGGGGTCACAGGACGGGCTGTTCCAAGCCTTCCTCCGGGCCGAAGCTCCCTTCAGGGTAAACAAAAGCCGAGGGAGATGTGGGCAAAAGCTAAGGTGTGGGCCTTGTCGCGACGAAGAGCGCGCTGCCGACGAAGAAGAGCGCCACGCCGGCGGCAAGCCATGGCGAGGGACGCGCGCCGATGTAGAACATCGTGTAGCCGAAGGCCATTCCGCCCAGCGCCAGCATCTTGCCGTGGCGCGAGATCGCACCGCTCTCGCGCCATGCGCGGATCGGCGGACCGAAGGTGCGGTGGTCCAGGAGCCAGGCCTCGAGGGTCGGCGAGGAGCGGGCGAAACAGCCGGCCGCCATGATGAAGAAGATCGTCGAGGGCAGCAGCGGCAGGAAGGCGCCGATAACACCCAGGGCGACCAGAAGCGCGCCCAGCGTGGCAAAGACGGTGCGTGCGAGCATGGGAAGTGTGCTCTCCTGAGGTGCGATGCGCCCATATTTTCGCCAGGGACCTTCTATCAGTTTCCCTTGGCCTGTGCCTCGCTTATCTATTGCTGAGGGGCAGACGGGGCCAGGGGCCCCAGAGGCAGGACGACAGGACCACATGAGCGGACAGACTACGGACGAACATCACGAGGGTGAGGCAAAGCCCGCGCGGCCGGGCGGCATGACCCGGCTCAGGAACTATTTCCTGACGGGACTCGTGGTGGCGGGACCGCTCGGGATCACCGCCTATCTGTCCTGGTCCATCGTGCAATGGGTCGACGGCTGGGTGAAGCCGCTCCTGCCGCACTACTACAATCCGGACACCTATCTGCCGTTCCCCATGCCCGGGATCGGGCTCATCGTCGCCTTCATCGGCCTGGTCTTCATCGGGTTCCTGACCGCCAACATCGCCGGGCGCACGCTTCTGTCCTACGGCGAGCTGCTGCTCGGGCGGATGCCGGTGGTGCGCAATCTCTACAGCGGTCTGAAGCAGATCTTCGAGACGGTGCTTGCGGAGCGCTCCAACAGCTTCAAGAAGGCGGCAATCATCGAGTACCCACGCCCGGGTCTGTGGGCAATCGTCTTCATCGCCACCGACGCGCGCGGCGAGGTGGCGCACAAGCTCAACGACCAGGGGCACGAGGTGACGGCGGTGTTCCTGCCGACGACGCCGAACCCGACCTCCGGTTTTCTGCTGTTCGTGCCCAAACAGGAAGTCATCGAACTCGACATGACCGTCGAGGAAGCCGCCAAGCTGGTGATCTCCGCCGGTCTGGTAAGCCCCGAATACGCCAAGCTCGCGATTCTGGAAGGGGAGGCGCTTGACGACGGCAAGAAAGCCTCCGGCGGGAGCAAGCGCTGAGGCCGCCCGCCAGGCAGGTCAGCCAGCCCGGAGCAGGCGCACCGCCTCGTCACGGGCAAAGAGATAGAGCAGAACCCGCAGCGCGCGACCGCGCTCGCTGGTGAGATCGGGGTCCCTTTCCAGCACCAGACGCGCGTCGTCGCGGGCCATCTCTATGAGATCGGCGTGGGTCGCCGCGTCGCCGATGCGAAAGCCCGGCATTCCCGACTGGCGCGTGCCCAGGATTTCTCCCTCGCCGCGCAGGCGCAGGTCCTCCTCGGCGATCAGGAATCCGTCGTTCGTGTCGCGCATGATGGAGAGGCGCGCGCGCGCCGTCTCGCCGACGGGGGCCTTGTAGAGAAGCAAGCAGGTGGATGCCTCGCTGCCGCGTCCGACACGGCCGCGCAACTGGTGGAGCTGCGACAGGCCGAAGCGCTCGGCGTGCTCGATCACCATGATCGTTGCGGCGGGAACGTCGACGCCGACCTCGATCACCGTCGTCGCGACCAGAAGCCCCACGTCGCCATCCTTGAAGGAGGTCATCGCGGACGCCTTCTCCTCCGCGCTCATGCGGCCGTGCACCAGCGCGACCCGGGGTCCGAACACCTGGGTCAGCACCTCGAAGCGCTCTTCCGCCGCCGCCAGATCGGATTTTTCCGACTCCTCCACCAGCGGGCAGACCCAATAGGCCTTCGTGCCTTCGTCAAGGGCGCGCCGGAGACGTTCGACCACCTCGTCCATGCGCTCCAGCGGCACGGTGACGGTCTTGATCGGCTGCCGTCCGGCGGGCTTTTCCGTCAGGCGGGAAACGTCCATGTCGCCGAAATAGGTCAGCACGAGCGTGCGCGGGATCGGCGTCGCGGTCATGACCAGCATGTCCACGCCGGCCCCCTTCGAGGACAGTTGAAGGCGCTGGTGAACGCCGAACCGGTGCTGTTCGTCGACGATCGCAAGCCCCAGGTTGGCGAAGGCGATGTCGCCCTGGAACAGCGCATGGGTGCCGACGATCAGGTCGATGTCGCCGGCCTCCAGGGCCGCGCGGGTTTCGCGGCGGGCCTTTGCGCCATCCTTTCCCGTCAGCACGGCGATGCGGATGCCGGCGGCCTCGCACAAGGGCGCAAGCGAGAGATAGTGCTGGCGCGCGAGGATTTCCGTCGGGGCCATCATGACCGCCTGCGCGCCGGATTCAACCGCCGCCGCCACCGCCATGAGCCCCACGACCGTCTTTCCGGCGCCGACGTCGCCCTGCAGCAGGCGCAACATGCGCGTGGGCGCGGCCAGGTCCGCCTCGATCTCGGCCACCGCCTTGGCCTGTCCCTCGGTCAGGGAATAGGGCAGGGCGTCCAGCATCTTCTGCTTCAGCGCCCCGGTGAAGTGACGGGCAATGCCGCGTGTCTGGCGCATGGAGCGGCGCACCAGCGCGAGCGCGAGCTGGTTTGCAAGGAATTCGTCGTAGGAAAGGCGGGCCAGCGCTTCCGGGTCGCCGGCTTCGGGCGACTCGGGCGAGGGCTGGTGCAGGGCGTGGAGGGCGTCCGAAAAGGTCGGCCATGCCTTTTGCCGCTCCATGGCCGGATCGAGCCAGTCGGGCAGGTCGGGAACGAGGTCGAGGGCGGCGGCCATCGCCTTTTGCAGCATCTTCGACGACAGGCCCTGGGTCAGCGGATAGACCGGTTCGACAAGCGGCAGGTCGTCGGCATCATCGGCGAGGACCGCATGGTCTGGATGGACCATCTGGATCTGGTCGTTGAAATGCTCGATGCGGCCGGACACGATCATGTCCTCGCCGACGGGATAGCTCTTTTCCAGGAACGGGCCACGGGCATGGAAGAAGACGAAGGTGATCGTGCCGGTGTCGTCGTGGGCGAGAATGCGGTAGGGCGCGCGGCTGCCGCGCGGCGGAGCCTGATGCCGGTCGATGCGCACCTCGAGCGTGACGATCGCGCCCTCGGGCGCGTGGGCGATCCCCGGTCGCAGGCGTCGGTCGATGGTGCCGGACGGCAGGTGGAACAGCAGGTCGGACACCGTCGGCTCCCGCTCGGCGTCCTTGCCGAACAGGCCGCCGAGCGTGCGGGCGGTACGCAGACCGATTCCCGGCAGGCGCGAGACCGGCGTGAAGAGCGGATCGAGCAGGCTGGGACGCATGAACCTCGTCTCGGGCTTTGCGGGAGAAGGTGGCCCGACGGGCCGGATGCTTTCCACTGGCACGGATTGAGTTTCGCGCCAAGCCCGCTATAACCCGCGAACCGGGGGGCTCCTGTCAAGCAGGGCTCCCGACAATGGCGCGGCGACAGGAGTGCATGATGCCTCAGGAGACGGACACCGGGATGGACGACCGGCGCAAGCGCATCCTCTACCGGTGCCAGCATCGCGGCATGAAGGAGATGGACATCTTCCTCGGGCAGTTCGCCAGCGCCCATGTGGCGCGGCTGAGCGAGGCCGACCTTGCCGATCTCGAACGGCTGATGGACGTCTTCGACCAGGACCTGTTCAAGTGGATGACCGGTCGGCAGCCCGTGCCCGCGGAACACGACACCCCCGTCTACCGCGCCATCATTTCCTTCAGGCAGGCCCAGGTGGCGGCCGAAAGCTGAGCCACGCCGCGTGTGCCCGGCTTTTCATGAAGCCGCGTGCCCCGGCGATGCGAGGATTGCGAACGTGTTGGAAAATCTCCTGTCGGGTGCCGGCAACGCCGTCGTCACCGGCGTGCCGGACGGCGCCGAGGCCCATGTGCTGGCGCAACTGGTCGCCAGCCGTCCGGCGGGACTGGCCGCCGTCTTCGTGGCACGGGACGCGCAGCACGCGCGGCTGGTGTCGGATGCGCTCGGTTATTTCGCGCCCGGCCTCGATCTGCTCGATTTTCCCGCCTGGGACTGCCTTCCCTATGACCGCGTTTCGCCCAACGCCGGCATCGTCGCGCGCCGCCTCGGCACGCTGAGCCGTCTGGCCCGGCCGGAGACGCTCGAGAAGCCGACGCTGCTCGTCACGACGGTCAACGCGATCCTTCAGCGGGTGCCGGAGCGCGCCTTTGCCGCCTCGCAGACCTGGCGGCTCGCGCCCGGGCAGCGGATCGACCTGTCCAAACTCATTCACTGGCTCGAGATCAACGGCTTTGCCCGCGCCTCCACCGTGCAGGACACGGGCGAATACGCGGTGCGCGGCGGCATTGTCGACGTTTACGCACCGGGCATGGACTCGCCCGTGCGCCTCGACTTCTTCGGAGACTCGCTGGAATCGCTGCGGTCCTTCGATACCGAGACCCAGCGCACCACGAAGCAGCTCAAGGGGCTGGAGCTCGTCGCCATGAGCGAGGCCGTGCTTTCGGAAGAGGCGATCTCGCGGTTCCGCACCCGTTACGTCAGCCAGTTCGGCGCGTCCGACCGGGACGACGTGCTCTACCAGTCGATCAGCGACGGGCGCCGCTATCCGGGCATGGAGCACTGGCTTCCGCTTTATCACGATCACCTGGAAACGCTGTTCGATCATGTCGGTGGTGCCGCGATCGTGCTGGCCTCGTCCACGGATGACGTGGTGCGCGAACGGCTGGACCAGATCGGCGAACATCACGCCGCGCGCGTCGACGCGCTGAACGAGAAGGGCACGGGCGGTGCGGTGCCCTACAAGCCGCTGCCGGCCGACGCGCTCTATCTCACGGCGGAGGAATGGCGCACCCGGCTCGCGGACGGGGCGAGCGTGCGTCTGTCGCCCTTCGCGGAGCCGCCGGGATCCGGGCGCCAGGTCGTCGAACTCGACGGGCGACAGGGGCGCAGTTTCGCGGCCGAGCGTGCCGCCGGCGACGTCAATGTCTTCGACGCGCTCACGAGCCATGCCGCCGAGCGGCGCAAGGACGGCAAGCGGATCGTCATCGCCTGCTGGAGCGAGGGCTCGCGCGAGCGGCTGTCGCATGTGCTGGCCGATCACGGGCTGGACCGCACCGTGCCGGTGGCCACCGATGCGGATGCGCGCGCGCTTCCCAGGGGAATGACCGGCCTTGCGGTGCTCGGCGTGGAGCACGGCTTCGAGATCGGCGACCTCACGCTGATCTGCGAACAGGACATTCTTGGCGACCGTCTGGTGCGCCAGCGCAAGCGTCGCGCCAAGGGCACCAACGTCCTGACCGAGGCGGCGAGCCTGGCGCAGAACGATCTTGTCGTGCACGTGGACCATGGCATCGGCCGCTTCATCGGCCTGCGCACCATCGAGGCGGTGGGCGCGCCGCATGACTGCCTGGAGCTTCAGTATGCCGGCGGCGACAAGCTGTTCCTGCCGGTGGAGAACATCGAGCTTCTGACGCGCTACGGATCGGAAGATACCGAGGCGCAGCTCGACAAGCTCGGCGGCGGCGCATGGCAGGCGCGCAAGGCGCGGATGAAGAAGCGGATCCTGGAGATCGCCGACGGGCTGATCCGGACCGCCGCCGCGCGTGCGCTCAAGACCGCGCCGGAAATCGTCGCGCCCGAGGGCGTCTACGACGAATTCGCCGCCCGCTTCCCCTATGAGGAAACGGACGACCAGCTCAACGCGATCGAGGCGGTGTTCGAGGATCTGGCCTCCGGCCGTCCCATGGACCGGCTGGTGTGCGGTGACGTGGGCTTCGGCAAGACGGAAGTGGCGCTGCGCGCCGCCTTCATCGCGGCGATGACCGGCCGCCAGGTGGCGCTCGTCGTTCCGACGACCCTGCTGGCGCGACAGCACTACAAGACCTTTGCCGAACGCTTTCAGGGCCTGCCGATCAACGTTGCCCATGCCTCGCGGCTGGTGCCGGCGAAGGAACTCGCCGCGACCAAGAAGGGCCTCACCGACGGATCCGTCGACATCGTGGTGGGCACGCACGCGCTGCTCGGCAAGGGCGTGACCTTCCGCGATCTCGGCCTGCTCATCATCGACGAGGAGCAGCACTTCGGCGTCAAGCACAAGGAGCGGCTCAAGGAGCTGAAGTCCGAGGTGCACGTCCTGACGCTCTCGGCGACCCCGATCCCGCGCACGCTGCAACTGGCGCTGTCGGGCGTGCGGGAACTGTCGCTCATCGCCACGCCGCCCGTGGACCGGCTGGCCGTGCGCACGTTCATCTCGCCCTTCGATCCCGTCGTGGTGCGCGAGGCGCTGCTGCGCGAGCGCTATCGCGGCGGCCAGAGCTTCTATGTCTGTCCGCGACTTGCGGATCTTGCCGACACCAAGGCGTTCCTCGAGGACCACGTTCCGGAAGTGAAGGTGGCGGTCGCGCACGGCCAGATGCCGCCGGGCGAGCTGGAAGACGTCATGAACGCCTTCTATGAGGGCAAGTTCGACGTTCTGCTCTCCACCACCATCGTGGAATCGGGCCTGGACATTCCCACCGCCAACACGCTGATCGTGCACCGGGCGGACATGTTCGGCCTGTCGCAGCTCTACCAGCTTCGCGGGCGTGTCGGGCGCTCCAAGACGCGCGCCTATGCACTGTTCACGGTGCCGGCGACAAAGGCGCTGACGCCGACCGCGGAGCGGCGGCTCAAGGTGCTTCAGTCGCTCGACAGCCTGGGGGCGGGCTTTCAACTGGCCAGCCACGACCTGGACATTCGCGGGGCGGGCAACCTGCTTGGCGAGGAACAGTCGGGTCACATCAAGGAAGTGGGCTTCGAGCTGTACCAGCAGATGCTGGAGGAAGCGGTGGCCCAGCTCAGGAGCGGCGACGACACGGGCGCCGACGAGACCTGGTCGCCGCAGATCCAGGTGGGGACACCGGTTCTCATCCCCGAGGACTATGTGCCCGACCTGCCGCTGCGCCTGCAGCTCTACCGCCGTCTTGCGGACCTCTCCACGCCGGAGGAGATCGACGGGTTCGGCGCCGAGCTCATCGACCGCTTCGGTCCGCTCCCCGACGAGGTCGATCACCTTTTGAAGATCGTCTACATCAAGGGCCTGTGCCGGCGCGCCAATGTGGAAAAGATCGATGCCGGGCCGAAGGGCGTGGTCATCAGCTTCCGCAACGGCGAGTTCGCGAACCCCGGCGGACTGGTCGGCTACATCACCGAACAGGGCGTTCTGGCCAAGATCCGGCCGGACCAGAAGGTGGTGCTTTCACGCGACTGGCCGGACGCGGAACAGCGGCTCAAGGGCGCGGCGGGTGTGCTCATGAAGCTGGTGCGCCTGGCGGAAGCGGGCGTCGCGGCGGCCTGACGCCGGCGGGCATGCGCCGCGCACCTGCGTGTTTTCGCGAGGGCGCGCGGAAACCATCCATTAAGCCTGATCGGCGACACTGTTTCTCGAGAACGGTTCGTATTCAGTCAGGTCTCATCCCCCGTGCCCTTCAGTGCTACCCGCTACCGGAAGAAGACCCTGCGCCAGCGCCTCGCGGCGCCGGTCATCGCCTTCGCCCTCATCGGATACTTCGGCTTCCATGCGCTCAACGGCGAACTCGGTCTCGTCGGCAAGGCGCGGATCGAGCACCGCTATGCGGAGCTGGAGAAGGAGCTTTCACAGCTCACCGCGGAACGCCGGGAGCTGGAGCGCCGCGTGGCACTGCTGCGGCCCGAGAGTCTCGATCCGGACATGATCGACGAGCGCGCCCGCGCGAGCCTGAATGTCGTTCAGCCTCAGGAGCTTGCGATCCTGAGGCCGCAGCGTGGCCGGTGATTTAATCTGAAATCGGTTAAGTTGGCATTTTGAACTGAAAATCGGTTCATTCACGATTTCGTCTTTTTTGACAGGCCCTTGCGTCACCGGTTTTCGGCGCCTCTCGCTCCTCCATTTGACTTTTCCTGCAGCCTGGCTTCGGCTACCTTGAGGCTGAGGAAACGCTGTTCCGAAACAGGAACGCCACAGTGAGGCGAGGGTAATGGCAGCATCGTCAGGGAAGGGCGCCAGCACGCGTGCCAAGACGTCGGGACGTTCGCGCGGAGGGGCTAAATCCTCCGCCCCCGCGATTGTCGAGTTCACAAAGGATCAGGAGCTTGAGGCCTATCGCCACATGCTGCTCATCCGCCGTTTCGAGGAAAAGGCCGGCCAGCTCTACGGCATGGGTCTGATCGGCGGCTTCTGTCACCTTTACATCGGCCAGGAAGCGGTCGTCGTCGGCATGCGCATGGCGGCGAAGGATGGCGACCAGATGATCACGGGCTACCGCGATCACGGCCACATGCTCGCCATGGACATGGACCCGAAGGGCGTCATGGCCGAGCTGACCGGACGCAGGGGCGGCTATTCCAAGGGGAAGGGCGGCTCCATGCACATGTTCTCCAAGGAGAAGCAGTTCTACGGCGGCCACGGCATCGTCGGCGCGCAGGTGTCGCTTGGCACGGGCCTCGGCTTCGCCAACCGCTACCGCGACAATGGCGCGGTCTCCATGACCTTCTTCGGCGACGGCGCCTCCAACCAGGGGCAGGTCTACGAGAGCTTCAACATGGCGCAGCTCTGGAAGCTGCCCGTGGTCTATGTCATCGAGAACAACAAGTACGGCATGGGCACCAGCGTCGAGCGTGCCTCGGCGACGACGGACCTGTCCCAGCGCGGCGCCTCCTTCGGCATTCCGGGCGAGCAGGTCGACGGCATGGACGTTCGCTCCGTCATGGCCGCGAGCGAGAAGGCGCTGGACCACTGCCGCTCCGGCAAGGGCCCCTACATCCTGGAGATGATCACCTACCGCTATCGCGGCCATTCCATGTCGGATCCGGCCAAGTACCGGTCGAAGGACGAGGTCCAGAAGATGCGGACCGAGCACGACCCGATCGAGCAGGTCCGCAAGCGCCTTCTGGATGCCGGCTGGGCCAGCGAGGACGAGCTGAAGGCCATCGACAAGGAGGTCCGCGAAATCGTCGCCGAGTCGGCGGAGTTCGCGCAGACCGATCCGGAGCCGGATCCGTCCGAGCTTTACACCGACATTCTCCTCTAAGTGGCGGGGCGCGAACATGCCGATTGAGATTCTGATGCCGGCCCTCTCGCCGACGATGGAAGAGGGCACCCTGGCGAAATGGGTGAAGAACGAAGGTGACACCGTATCGGCGGGCGACGTGATCGCCGAGATCGAGACGGACAAGGCCACGATGGAGGTCGAGGCGGTCGACGAAGGCACGCTCGGCAAGATCCTCATCGAGGCCGGCACCGAGAACGTGAAGGTCAATACGCCGATCGCCCTGCTTCTGGAGGAGGGCGAGGACGCCTCCGACCTGGACAAGGCGGCGAGTTCTCCCGCGCCCGCTCCCGAGCAGAAGAGCGAGGCCTCCGAGACGGCCGAACCCGAGAAGCCGGCTTCCGCGCCCGCGGCGCCGGCCGTAGAGGCAAAGCCCGAGCCGGACGCTCCCGAAGGCACCGCGATGGTCCAGTCGACCGTGCGCGAGGCCCTTCGCGATGCCATGGCGGAGGAAATGCGCCGCGACGGCGACGTGTTCCTCATGGGCGAGGAAGTCGCCGAGTACCAGGGCGCCTACAAGATCTCCCAGGGCCTGCTCGAGGAGTTCGGGGCACGCCGCGTGATCGACACGCCGATCACCGAGCACGGGTTCACGGGCATGGGCGTCGGCGCGGCGATGGCCGGGCTGAAGCCGATCGTCGAGTTCATGACGTTCAACTTCGCCATGCAGGCGATCGACCAGATCATCAACTCCGCCGCCAAGACGCTCTACATGTCCGGTGGTCAGATGGGCGCGCCGATCGTGTTCCGTGGCGCCAATGGCGCGGCCGCGCGCGTGGCCGCCCAGCACAGCCAGGACTACGCGGCATGGTACGCCCATGTTCCGGGTCTCAAGGTGGTGCAGCCCTGGTCGGCGGCGGACGCCAAGGGCCTTCTCAAGGCCGCGATCCGCGACCCGAACCCGGTGGTCTTCCTCGAGAACGAGATCCTCTACGGCCAGAGCTTCGAGATTCCCGACGTGGAGGACTTCGTTCTGCCGATCGGCAAGGCGAAGATCGAACGTGCCGGCACGGACGTGACGCTCGTTTCCTGGGGCATCGGCATGACCTACGTCATGAAGGCGGTCGAGGAACTCGCAGGGATGGGCATTTCGGCCGAGGTGGTGAACCTGCGCACGATCCGCCCGCTCGACATCGACACGGTGATCGCCTCGGTCAAGAAGACCGGCCGCCTGGTCACGGTCGAGGAGGCCTATCCGATGTGTTCGGTCTCGTCCGAGATCGGCTACCAGGTGCAGGAGAAGGCGTTCGACTGGCTCGACGCGCCGGTGCTGCGCGTGACGGGCAAGGACGTTCCCATGCCCTATGCCGCCAATCTGGAAAAGCTCGCGCTGCCGACGGTCAAGGACGTCATCGACGCGGTGAAAGCCGTCACCTACACGGCCTGAGGGGGAAACCATGCCGATCAAGATCCTGATGCCGGCCCTCTCGCCGACGATGGAAGAGGGCAATCTGGCCAAGTGGCTGGTCAAGGAAGGCGACAGTGTCTCCTCCGGTGACGTGATCGCCGAGATCGAGACCGACAAGGCGACCATGGAAGTGGAAGCCGTCGACGAAGGCACCGTTGGCAAGATCCTCGTGGAGGCCGGCGCCCAGGGCGTGAAGGTCAACGAGGTCATCGCGCTGCTGCTGGAAGAGGGCGAGGACGCCTCGGCGCTCGAAGGCGTCGGCAACGACAACGGCGGGCCCAAGGCCTCCGGAAGCGAGGCGTCGTCCGGCAAGGACGAGGCTCCCGCGACGGCGTTCGAGGACAAGCCGGCCGCCGATCGGGGGCCGGTCGCCTCCGGCGAGGAGCCGGCCAAGGCCCCGCCGCCGCCATCGACGAAGGAGGGCGGGCGCATCTTCGCCTCGCCGCTCGCGCGCCGTCTTGCCGCCGAGGGCGGGCTGGACCTTGCCGCGATGACGGGCTCCGGCCCGCACGGACGCATCGTCAAGCGCGATGTGGACGAGGCTCTGAAATCGGGCACCGCGCGCAAGGGCGCGGAGGCTCCGAAGGCGGACAAGGCCGCCGCCGAGGCACCGAAGGCCGCGGCGCCCGCCGGCATGTCGGATTCCCAGGTGCTGAAGCTGTTCGAGGAAGGCTCCTACGAGGTCGTGCCGCATGACAACATGCGCAAGACCATCGCCAAGCGGCTGACCGAGTCCAAGCAGACCGTGCCGCACTTCTACCTGACGGTGGATTGCGAGCTCGACGCGCTGCTGGCGCTGCGTGCCCAGCTCAACGCCTCCGCGCCGAAGGACAAGGACGGCAAGCCGGCCTACAAGCTTTCGGTCAACGACATGGTCATCAAGGCCCAGGCGCTGGCGCTGCGCGACATCCCGATGGCCAACGCGAGCTGGACCGACGGCGGAATGCTCGTCCACAAGCATGCGGACGTGGGCGTCGCGGTCGCCATCGACGGCGGCCTGATCACGCCGATCATCCGCCGTGCGGAGGAGAAGACGCTCTCCGCCATCTCCAACGAGATGAAGGATCTGGCGGCCCGGGCGCGCACGCGCAAGCTGCAGCCGCAGGAGTATCAGGGCGGAACCACCTCCGTATCGAACCTCGGCATGTTCGGCATCAAGGACTTCTGCGCGGTGATCAACCCGCCGCACGCCACGATCCTGGCGGTCGGCGCGGGTGAGAAGCGCGCGGTCGTGAAGAACGACGAACTGGCAATCGCTACCGTCATGTCGGTGACGCTGTCGACCGACCACCGGGCCGTCGACGGCGCGCTCGGCGCGGAACTCGTCGCCGCCTTCAAGCAGTACATCGAAAACCCGATGTCCATGCTGGTCTGAGCCATCGCGGCGGCCGGGAGACCGGCCGCCGTTTGCTCTTCAGGTGCCTGATTTCACGGACGGCAGACGGCGCGTCACGACGCTCGCGCCCGTCGTTCGAGCTGGAGGATTTTTCATGAGCGGCACGTCCTACGACGTCATCATCATCGGCTCGGGCCCGGGCGGCTACGTCACCGCGATCCGCGCGGCGCAGCTCGGTCTCAAGACGGCCATCGTCGAACGGGAGCATCTCGGCGGCATCTGCCTCAACTGGGGCTGCATCCCGACCAAGGCGCTGCTGCGCTCGGCGGAGATCCTCGACCACGCCAATCACGCCAAGAGCTTCGGCCTGAAGCTCGAGGGCAAGATGACGGCGGACGTGAAGGATGTGGTCGCCCGCTCGCGCGGCGTCTCCGCGCGCCTCAACGGCGGCGTCGGCTTCCTCATGAAGAAGAACAAGATCGACGTGATCTGGGGCGAGGCGAAGCTGACGAAGCCCGGCGAGGTCAAGGTGGGCAAGTCGTCCAAGCCGGTCGTCGAGCCGCAGAACCCGGTCCCCAAGGGCGTGAAGGGCGAGGGCACCTACACGGCGAAGCACGTGATCGTCGCCACCGGCGCCCGTCCGCGCGCGCTGCCGGGCATCGAGCCCGACGGCAAGCTGATCTGGACCTATTTCGAGGCGATGAAGCCGGACACGCTGCCCAAGTCGCTGCTGGTCATGGGCTCGGGCGCCATCGGCATCGAGTTCGCGTCCTTCTATCGCTCCATGGGTGTCGATGTGACCGTCGTGGAGCTGATGCCGCAGATCATGCCGGTTGAGGACGCGGAAATCTCCGCGCTTGCCCGCAAGCAGCTCGAGAAGCGCGGCCTCAAGATCATCACCGAGGCGAAGGTCTCCAAGGTGGAAAAGGGCTCGAACTCGGTCACCGCCCATGTGGAGACCAAGGACGGCAAGGTGGAGAAGATCACCGCAGACCGCCTGATCTCGGCCGTCGGTGTCCAGGGCAACATCGAGGGGCTTGGCCTAGAGGACCTTGGCGTCAAGACCGACCGTGGCTGTGTCGTCATCGACGGCTACGGCAAGACCAATGTGCCGGGCGTCTATGCCATCGGCGACGTCGCCGGGCCGCCGATGCTCGCGCACAAGGCCGAGCATGAGGGCGTGATCTGCATCGAGAAGATCGCGGGCCTGCCGAACGTCCATCCGATGGACAAGGGCAAGATCCCGGGCTGTACCTATTGCAACCCGCAGGTCGCCTCCGTGGGGCTCACCGAGGCGAAGGCCAAGGAAGCCGGCCGTGACATCCGCGTCGGCCGCTACAACTTCAACGCCAACGGCAAGGCCATCGCGCTCGGCGAGGACCAGGGTCTGATCAAGACCATCTTCGACAAGAAGACGGGCGAGCTTCTGGGCGCGCACATGGTCGGCGCGGAGGTCACCGAGCTCATCCAGGGCTTCGTCGTCGCGATGAACCTGGAGACGACCGAGGAAGAGCTGATGCACACGATCTTCCCGCATCCGACCCTTTCGGAGATGATGAAGGAAAGCGTGCTCGACGCCTATGGACGGGTGCTCAACGCCTGATCAGGCTCATGCCGCGTGGGCACCGTCGTGCGGGTGTCGCACTTTCGGTGTCCCGTTGCGATCCTGTAAGATGCAAGTCAGGGGGCCGGGCACGGCTTCCCGACATCGAAAGTCAAGCTGGGGAATCGGGCAATGGACATCAAGAATATCGTCATCTGGTGCGTGATCGGCCTGATCGCCGGCTGGCTCGCAAGCCTGCTCATCGGCGGTGGCGGCCTGATCCGTTACGTCCTGACGGGTCTGATCGGAGCCTTCGTCGGCGGGTTCCTGTTCAACGCGGCCGGAATCAACGTCAACCTGGGCAACGCCTTCGTCAACCAGGTCGTGGTGTCGGCGGTCGGCGCGGTCATCGTCGTGCTGATTGCACGGGCGCTGGCCTGAGTTCCCGACGAAAGCGGCGAGGGCGCATCTTGCGCCCCGCGAAAGGACCGGTCACATGGGTTTCATTCTCTGGATCATCATCGGGCTGATTGCCGGTGCGGTCGCGCATCGGGTGCTGGACAGCCGGGGCGGATTTCTCGGCAGCCTGGTCGTCGGCCTCGTCGGTGCCCTGGTCGGTGGCTATCTGGCCGACATCCTGCGGCTGCACGTGACGGGCGGGTTCATCGACCAGCTTCTGGTGTCGACGCTCGGAGCGATCCTTTTCCTGTTCATCTGGCGCAAGATCAGAAGCTGAGGCGGTGAACGGTTTGAGCGAGACGATTTCCGACTATCCGGTCGTCAGCCACGACAAGGTCCGCTATGGCGACACGGATCGCCAGGGGCATGTGAACAATGCCGTCTTCTCCACCTTCCTGGAGACCGGGCGGGTGGAGCTGCTGCATACGAAGATCGGCGACCTGGCGGACACCGGATGCGCCTTCGTGATCGTGCGGCTGGAGCTGGATTTCATCTCCGAGCTCCTGTGGCCGGGAACGGTGGAGATCGGCACGCGCGTCGTGAAGGTCGGCAACAGTTCGGCGACACTCGAGCAGGCGGTGTTTCAGCAGGGACGCAAGGCGGCGGCCGCCGTTACGGTCATCGTGCAGATGGACGATGTCAGCCGAAAGGCGCGGCCCTTGTCGCACGACGCGCGCGAAAGACTGATGTCTCTGGTGCGCCCTGCGGAAATCGCATAGGCGTCAGGCACGGCACGCGCTTGACGAAGCGCGAGAAGAAGGACAAGTGAGAGGTATGGTTACGCTCCTCGACACGATCTCGAACAAGCCCGACGCCGCGGCGCGCCCGCGCCACCCGGAAAAGGCCCACCGTCCGGACAATCCGATCCAGCGCAAACCGGCGTGGATCCGGGTCAAGGCGCCGACGTCTCCGGTCTATCGCGAGACGCAGGATGTGGTGCGCTCCAACAACCTCGTCACCGTGTGCGAGGAGGCGGGCTGTCCCAACATCGGCGAGTGCTGGTCGAAGAAGCATGCCAGCTTCATGATCCTCGGAGACACCTGCACCCGCGCCTGCGCCTTCTGCAACGTGCGCACGGGCATGCCGGGGCCGGTGGACGAGAAGGAGCCCGTCGGCGTTGCCGAGGCCGTGGCGACCATGGGGCTGGAGCATGTGGTCATCACCTCGGTCGACCGCGACGATCTGGACGATGGCGGCGCCACGCATTTCGCCAATGTGATCCGCGAAATCCGCAAGCGGGCGCCGAAGACCACGGTCGAGGTTCTTACTCCCGACTTCCTCAGGAAGCCGGGCGCGCTTGAGATCGTGGTTGATGCCAAGCCCGACGTCTTCAATCACAACCTGGAGACCGTGCCGTCGAAATACCTGACGGTGCGTCCGGGCGCGCGCTACTTCCATTCCATCCGCATCCTGCAGCGCGTGAAGGAACTGGACCCGACCATGTTCACCAAGTCGGGAATCATGGTCGGCCTCGGCGAGGAGCGCAACGAGGTGCTCCAGCTCATGGACGACCTGCGGACCGCCGACGTCGATTTCCTGACCATCGGCCAGTATCTGCAGCCCAGCTCCAAGCACCATGCGGTCGCGCGTTTCGTGACGCCGGACGAGTTCAAGGCCTACGAGAAGATCGCCTATGCCAAGGGGTTCCTCAAGGTTTCGGCGAGCCCGCTGACCCGTTCGTCGCATCACGCCGGCGAGGACTTCGCGGAGCTCAAGGCCAATCGCGAGAAGCGTCGCATGGCCGAGGCCGCCGTCTGACACGTTTGGACGCGTTCATCGTCGCGTCCCGGCCATGGCCGGGGCGGGTTGATCTTTCGCATCCCACCGCCTAATTGGCTGCCCATGCCCCAGTTCGAGACTCGCCATATCGTTCAGCACACACCCGGTCGCATGTTCGACCTCGTGGCGGATGTTGAGCGATACCCGGAATTCGTGCCGCTGTGCGAGGCGCTGCATGTGCGCGGCCGCCGCGACAATGACGACGGCACCTCCGTGCTCGTCGCCGACATGACCGTGGCCTACAAGCTGTTCCGGGAGACCTTCACCAGCCGGGTGACGCTGCTGCCCGAGCGTGGCGAGATTCTGGTCGAGTATCTCGATGGCCCGTTCCGGCATCTGGAGAACAGGTGGACCTTTCGCCCGCGCGGCGAGGACGCCTGCGAGGTCGGTTTCTACATCAATTACGAATTCAAGAGCCGCACGCTGTCGACGCTCATGTCGGCCATGTTCGACCGGGCGTTCCGCAAGTTCTCGACCGCGTTCGAGGAACGGGCGGACCATGTCTATGGAGCGGCGTGAAGGAACGCGCGGGCGTGACGCTCAGCGCGCGTGGTAGGACGATGACGTCTTGCCGGAATTCTTGTAGCCGGAAAACGCCTTGCTGATGTGCTTGAACCGCTCGGCGCGGTTGAGCGCCATGTCGCTCGCGCGCATCACCTCGTAGTCCTTCTTGTCCTTGATGCCGATGTCGGCGAGCGTGACCTGCTCCGCCGGATCGCGGCACACCTCGACCCAGCCCTTGCCCACATTGTACTCGAGCTGGACGGAGCGGCCCTCGTCGGCCTCGTAGCTCATCCAGGCAACGGTCGCGGTGCGCACGAAGTAGGGGCGACCGCAGAGGATCACCTCGTGCAGGTTGGCACCCGTGCTGTCGTAGAGGCGATGACTTGCGTGAAACCGTCCGTCCGACTTGCGCGAGATGACATACATCTCCTCGGCCGAAGCGGCGGCCGGCAAGGCGGTTGCGAAGACAAGCGCGGCAACAAGGAAACGCATTACGAATACCCCTTCGAAGGTATCATCGGCGGTTCCCTCGAAAAGATCAATCCTTCTGCAGGACAACCCTTTCTTGCGGTGAATCCCGGCCTTTAGCGATCCATCAAATTTGAAAGACCAGCGAAAGCAATGGCTACGGTCGCAAGCCTGATGCCGCTTCTTCCAAGCTCAGGGTCGAAGCGCTCCTCGAGATGATGTACCTCGCCACCACGGCGCGCAAAGCCGAAGTGCACCAGGCCGACGGGCTTTTCCCGCGAGCCGCCGCCTGGCCCCGCGACCCCTGTGACGGCGACGGCCAGATCGGCCCGCGATGCGGCAAGCGCGCCCTCGACCATGGCCAGCGCAACCTCGCGGCTGACCGCGCCGTGCGCTTCGATCAGTTCGGCCGGAACGCCGATCATCTCGGTCTTGGCCTCGTTCGAATAGGTGACGAAGCCCCGATCAACCACCGCCGAGGAGCCCGGGACCTCGGTCAGGAGCGCGGCGATGAGCCCGCCGGTGCAGGATTCGGCGGTCGCGATCTTCAGGCCGAACCCGCTCGCGCGCTCGATCACCCGTGCGGCCGGATCGAAGAGGGGGGCGAGATCGGTCATGAGGCCTCCGGGTCGGTATCTTCCAGTGACAGTGGCAGCGCGACCGTGGCCGTTGCAAGGGCCGCGATGCCTTCCCCCCGGCCGGTGAAGCCTAGCTTCTCCGACGTCGTCGCCTTCACGGACACGCGGTCGAGCGGAAGCCCGGCGATCCGCGCGATGGACGCGCGCATGGTCTCGCGGTGCGGTCCGATCTTGGGATGCTCACACACGATGGTGGCGTCCAGGTGCCGGATGCGTCCGCCCCGCTCCGCGACGCGCTCCACGGCAAAGCGCAGGAACCGGTCGGATGTGGCCTTGTGCCACTCCGCCTCGCCCGGCGGAAAATGATGACCGATGTCGCCGTCGCAGATCGTCGCGAGCACCGCGTCGGTGAGCGCGTGCAGCACGACATCGGCATCCGAATGTCCCTTGAGGGCGTGATCGTGGTCGATGCGAATGCCGCCGAGCATGACATGATCGCCCGGCTCGAAGGCGTGAACGTCATAGGCGGTGGCGGTGCGGATGTCGCCGAGGCTCGCGAGGGCCTCGAGCATCCTGAGGCGTTCATCGGCCTGCATCAGGTCCTCTCCCGTGGTGATCTTGATGTTGGCCGGATCTCCCGGCACGAGGGCGACCGTCAGGCCGGCCCACTGGGCGACCGAGGCATCGTCGGTCAGCTCGGCGACTCCCGAGGCGGCGGCGGCCTCATGCGCGGAGAGGATGGACGCGAAGTCGAAGCTCTGGGGGGTCTGCGCGCCATAGAGCCCGGCACGATCCACCGTCGTTGCCACATTGGCGCCGGTCTCGTCGGCCTTCTTGAGCGTGTCCGAGACGGGCAGGGCGGCAAGGACGGCGCGCTGGCCCTGGCCGAGCGTCTCGAGGGCCGCCGCGACGATGGCCGGTGTCAGGAAAGGCCGGGCGGCGTCATGCACGAGCACGTGACGCGGAGCCGTGACCGCGAGCGCGCGAAGGCCAAGCAGAACCGAGCGTTGTCGCGTCTCTCCGCCATGAGCCGGGGGCAGAAGCGCGTAGGACGGCGTGAGACCGGCGATCGCATCGTGATAGAGGGCTTCGTCATCGGGATGAATAACGACCATGACACGGTCGATGCCCGGGCACCGGTCGATCGCTTCCAGGGTGCGCCGCAAAACGGTGCGCCCCGCGAGCGGGCGATACTGCTTTGGCGCACCATCTCCGCCGACACGCGATCCGCGGCCGGCCGCGACGACGAGAAACGCGTTGCCCTCAGGCTGCGGGCCATCCTGGGATGGGGGAACGGTCGGTCGGTCGGCGGCCATGAGGTGTCGGTCGGTGTTCTGTGTCCTTGGCGCCTGCGGCGCGGTCGAATGCCCGCTGGGGGCGCGCGGAAAACGGAATCGTCAAAGCCTTCCGCACACGAAGATCTCCCCGATGGCGGCACGATGTCCATCTGCGGGTTTTGTCGGTTTCCTCCCGCGTCCACAAGAGCTAAGTGCAAGGCGATAATTTCGCCCTTGCGACAAATGCGCCTTTGACTATTATCTAGGCAAATCAGGAAATGCACACCAGATGAGCAAAATGAACCAGGGCGAGGCAGGCAGGGCGAGCGTGATCGGGACCGTCGCGGTCCCGAACCGTGCGTTCCTTGCTCCCATGTCCGGGGTCACGAATGTTCCCTTCCGCCGGCTTGCACATCGCTTCGGCGCGGGCCTCGTCGTTTCGGAGATGGTGGCCTGCGAGCAGCTTGCCGAGGGCGATCCCGACACGCACTTGCGCAGCGAGGGAATCGATGGTGCTCCGCATGTGGTCCAGCTTGCCGGGCGCGAGGCGCACTGGATGGCGGAGGGGGCCCGCATCGCGGTCGACGCCGGCGCCGACATCATCGACATCAACATGGGATGCCCCGCCAAGCGCGTGACGACGGGGTACTCGGGCTCGGCGCTGATGCGCGACCTCGATCACGCGCTGACGCTGATAGACGCGACGCTGGAGGCATCGCGCGTTCCGGTGACGCTGAAAATGCGGCTCGGCTGGGACGAGCGCAGCCTGAATGCGCCGGAGCTCGCCGAGCGGGCGCAGGCGGCGGGCGTGTCCATGGTCACGGTGCACGGACGCACGCGTTGCCAGTTCTACAAGGGGCGCGCGGACTGGGATGCCATCGCCGCCGTGCGCGAGCGGCTGACGATTCCGCTGGTCGCCAATGGCGACTGCGCGGGAGCGGATGACGCGCGCGAGATGATGGCGCGCTCGGGCGCGGACGCGGTGATGATCGGACGGGCGGCCTACGGTCGACCGTGGCTCGTCGGACAGATCGGCGCGGCCCTTGCCGGGCGCGAGGTCATGGCGACGCCCCGTGGAGCTGCGCTTGGCGACATCGTCTGCGAGCACGTCGAAATGATGCTCGAACACTATGGATCCGCGCGCGGCCTGCTTCTGGCGCGCAAGCATATTGCCTGGTCGCTGGATGCGGCGACCGAGGACGGAGCGGAGCCCATGCCCGCCGACATGCGGAAGGCGCTTCTCACATCCCGGGATGCCGGGGCCGTGATTGCCGGGCTGTCGCAGTGGTTCTCCGGCGCGGGCGAAACCGTAACAAGCGTCGGGGAGGCGGCATGAGCGACACGGTCGGGACAGAGGGCGTGCGGGACACGCAGACAGGCGAGGGGGCAAGTGGCGGAGCCACCACACAGGTGCTCGACGCACTGCCCCATCCCGTCATTCTGGTCGACGACAAGGGGTGCATCGCGGAAGCGAACATGGCTGCGGAAAGCTTCTTCCGGGCCAGCGCGCCGGTGATGCGGCGCCATCCGGTCTCCCATTTCGTGCCCTTCGGGAGCCCCCTTCTGCTGCTTGTCCAGCAGGTGCGGGAGCGTGGCGCCCCCGTCAATGAATACAAGGTCGACATCAGTTCCCCGCGCATCGGCGCGGAGAAGATCGTCGACATCATCGCGGCCCCCGTCGCTGACCGGCCGGGCGCTGTTGTCCTCATGCTGCAGGAGCGCGGCATGGCGGAAAAGATCGACCGTCAGCTCACCTCGCGCGGCGCGGCGCGGACGGTTTCCGGTCTCGCCCACATGCTGGCCCACGAGATCAAGAACCCGCTGTCGGGCATTCGCGGCGCGGCTCAGCTTCTGGAGGGCTCCGCCGCCGAGGAGGACCGCCCGCTCACCCGGCTCATCATGGACGAGACCGACCGGATCGTGAAACTTGTTGACCGCATGGAGGTCTTCTCCGACGAGCGCCCCGTGGAACGCGAGCCGGTGAACATCCACGTGGTGCTGGACCACGTGCAGCGGCTCGCGCAATCGGGTTTTGCGCGCAACACGCCCATCAGCGTCGATTACGACCCGTCACTGCCGCTGGTCTACGCCAACCGCGACCAGCTCGTGCAGGTGTTTCTCAATCTGGTGAAGAATGCCTGCGAGGCGGTGTCCGACCAGCAGGGCGGCGAGATCACGCTCACCACCGCGTATCGGCCGGGCATTCGCCTTTCCGTGCCGGGGTCATCCGAGAAGGTGAGCCTGCCGCTCGAATTCTGCGTTCGCGACAACGGCCCCGGCGTGCCCGAGGACCTGTTGCCGCATCTCTTCGATCCCTTCGTCACCACCAAGTCCAACGGCTCGGGACTGGGACTTGCGCTGGTGGCCAAGATCATCGGCGACCATGGCGGCGTCATCGAATGCGACAGCCAGGCCGGCCGAACCTCCTTCCGCATCCTGATGCCAGCCTATTCCGAGCACGACGACACCTGAGACCGGGAAACCGCTACCCATGCCCACCGGGACGATTCTTGTTGCCGATGACGACGCCGCCATCCGCACGGTTCTGAACCAGGCGCTTTCGCGCGCAGGCTACACCGTGCGCCTCACCTCCAACGCCACGACGCTGTGGCGCTGGGTCTCTTCCGGCGATGGCGACCTCGTCATCACCGACGTGATGATGCCGGACGAAAACGCCTTCGACGTCCTGCCGCGCATCAAGAAGATGCGCCCCGACCTGCCGGTCATCGTCATGAGCGCGCAAAACACGTTCATGACGGCGATCCGGGCCTCCGAGAAGGGGGCCTACGAATATCTGCCCAAGCCGTTCGACCTGAAGGAACTGACGGCCATCGTCGGCCGGGCGCTTTCGGAACCCAAGCGCCAGCGCGTCGAGAGCGAGCAGGAAGGGGGCGAGAACATTCCCCTTATCGGGCGCTCGCCGGCCATGCAGGAGATCTACCGTGTTCTCGCGCGGCTCATGCAGACCGACCTCTCGGTCATGATCAACGGCGAGTCGGGTACCGGCAAGGAACTCGTCGCCCGGGCGCTGCACGACTACGGCAAGCGCCGGAACGGCCCATTCGTTGCGATCAACATGGCCGCCATCCCGCGCGACCTCATCGAGGCGGAGCTCTTCGGCCACGAGAAGGGCGCCTTCACCGGCGCGCAGGCCCGCTCGGCGGGCCGTTTCGAGCAGGCGGATGGCGGAACCCTGTTTCTCGACGAAATCGGCGACATGCCGATGGAGGCACAGACACGGCTTCTGCGCGTGCTGCAGCAGGGCGAGTATACGACGGTGGGCGGACGCGTGCCGATTCGCACCGACGTGCGCATCGTGGCGGCAACCAACAAGGACCTGCGCCAACTCATCAATCAGGGGCTGTTTCGCGAGGATCTCTACTATCGGCTGAACGTGGTGCCGATCCGCCTCCCGCCGCTGCGCGAGCGCACGGAGGACATTCCCGACCTCGTGCGCCACTTCTTCGCCCTGGCGGAAAAGGAGGGCCTGCCGGGCAAGCAGATCGAGTCGGCCGCCATCGACCGCCTGCGTCGCTACCGCTGGCCGGGCAATGTGCGCGAGCTCGAGAATCTCGTGCGCCGGCTCTCCGCGCTCTATCCGCAGGACGTGATCTCCTCGGCGCTGATCGACGCCGAACTGAGCCAGCCAGTGGCCCAGGTGGACGAGGAGGACACCAGCAAGGTCGACCTGTCCGCCTCGGTGGAGCGCTATCTCCACAATTACTTCCAGGCGTTCGGCGATGCGCTGCCGCCTCCCGGGCTCTACCACCGCATTCTGCGGGAGGTGGAATACCCGCTGATCGGAGCCGCTCTCGCCGCGACGCGGGGCAACCAGATCAAGGCCGCGGAACTGCTTGGCGTGAATCGCAACACGCTGCGCAAGAAGATCCGCGACCTCGACGTTCAGGTGATCCGGCAGACGCGATAAGTACGACTGGCGGAAACCCGCCAGTCGGGCCCGTCGCGTCTCGCGTCGGGCTCCTTGCCGTTTGTCATCCGTCCATGCCTGTCGTAATTTGGCAACAATGTGTGATAAGGGTGCCGCATCGTCGCTGCATCGACGGTCTGCGCGTGACGATCCGCCTGCGGGCGGGCGACGGGACGCAAGGACTGCAAGAACTGACAAGAATCCCGCACGGGCCGACATGACGGTCCGGCTTCTCGAGACGGTTGCCGCGCTGTGCTAGCAGACAAGACGAGTGACAGGTCCTCCGATACCGGACGAGGCAGATCCGGCCTCCGGGCACGACGCATCGGGCTCGTGCTGGTCATCGTTTCGCTGATCTCGATCACGCTTACCTTCTTCGTCCTGACCGGCCTGACGGCCATTGCGCCCGACGGGCCGGTGGCGCAGATCGCCATGGTGACCAATGGCGTGCTGGTTTTCCTGCTCGTCGTTCTGATCGCCCTGGAATTCAATTCGCTGCTTCAGGCGAGACGAAGGGGCCGTGCCGCCGCCCGACTGCATGTGCGCATCGTCACGTTGTTCAGCGTGGTTGCGGCCGTGCCGGCGGTTCTGGTCGCGATCCTGGCGACGATCACGCTCGACCGAGGCCTCGACCGCTGGTTCGAGGACCGGACGCGGCTCATCATCGACAATGCGCTGACCGTCGCCCAGGCCTACCTGCAGGAGCATGCCCGCGTGCTGCGCGGCGACCTGATCGCCATGGCGAACGACATCGACCGGGCGAAGTCGATCTACGAGTTCGAGCCGACCCGCTTCGACAGTTTCTTCCAGACCCAGACGTCGCTGCGCGCGCTGCTTGCGGCGTTCCTCATGTCGAAGGACGGCACGGTCATCACCCGCGTCGTGACCAACCCGGACGCGGATGTCCTGCTGCCGCCCAATGAGGCCTTCGCGCAGGCGGACAAGGGCGAGCCGGTGCTCATCGCGCCGGGCGTTTCCAATCTCGTCGGCGGCGTCATGAAGCTGAACGCCTATGACGACATGTATCTCTATGTCACCCGCGCCATGGACAAGCGGGTGGTGGACTACATGCGTCTCGCCGAGGACGGGGCGAACCAGTACACGCGCATGGACCAGAGCCGCTTCGGCGTGCAGGTCGCCTTCGCGCTCGTCTACACGGGCGTCACGCTGGTGCTGCTGCTGTCGTCCATCTGGATAGGATTCGGCTTCGCCAACATGCTGGTGTCGCCGATCCGCCGGCTCATAGGCGCGGCGGATCAGGTGTCGAAGGGCAATCTCTACGTCCAGGTGGAAACCGACAAGTCGGCCGGCGATCTCGCCAACCTGGGCTCGACGTTCAACAACATGACCGCCCAGCTTCGCGGGCAACGCGATGCGCTCCTGGCGGCAAACGACCAGATCGACCGCCGCCGGAGGTTCACGGAAGCCGTGCTGTCCGGCGTGACCGCCGGCGTCATCGGCATCGACGACACGGGACGCATCTCGCTGGTCAATCGCGAGGCGCTGGCGCTGCTCGACATGAGCGAGAGCGCGCTTCTGGACGAGCCCCTGGCGCAGGTGGCCCCGGAGCTCGCCGAGGTGGTGGACGAAGCGCTGTCGCGCGATGACAGCCGCATGAGCGAGCGGCAGGTGTCGCTGCATCGTCACGGGCGCGAGCGCTCCGTCAACGTGCGCGTGACGAGCGAACAGTCGACGCGCAGCGAGCACGGGTTCGTGGTGACACTCGATGACATCACCGACCTCGTGACCGCGCAGCGGACTTCCGCATGGGCCGACGTCGCCCGCCGCATCGCCCATGAGATCAAGAACCCGCTGACGCCGATCCAGCTTTCCGCCGAGCGCATCCGACGGCGCTACGGCAAGAACCTCACCGAGGACCGCACGGTCTTCGACCAGTGCATCGACACGATCATCCGGCAGGTGGGCGACATCGGCAGCATGGTGGACGAGTTCTCCTCCTTCGCCAGGATGCCGAAGCCCACCATGAGCGAGGCGGACCTGCGCACGACGGTGCGTGAGGCGGCCTTCCTGCAAAGCGTCGCCAACCCCGATCTCTCGATCACCACCGACGTGCCGGAAACGCCGGTCACCGCGTGCTTCGATCAGCGGCTTGTGGGGCAGGCCCTGACGAATGTCATCAAGAACGCGACCGAATCCGTCACCGCGCTTCCCGAGGGCGAGGCGGAGGAGGGCGCCATAGGGGTCACGCTTTCCCAGGAGGGCGACATGGTCACCATCGAGGTGGTGGACAATGGTATCGGTCTTCCGGTCGAGAACCGTCAGCGGTTGCTCGAGCCGTACATGACGACGCGCGAGAAGGGGACGGGGCTCGGCCTCGCCATCGTCAAGAAGATCATGGAAGACCACGGTGGCGGTATCGAGCTTCTCGATGCGCCCATGGCAGGGGCATCGGACACAACGGGCGGCGGCAGGGGAGCCATGGTGCGATTGACCATGAGCACCGGGCGCGGGGCCGCGGACACCAGCGCGGACGAGTCGTCCGCGCCCACACAAACGGTTGCGACAGATGGCGTATGATATTCTGATTGTCGATGACGAGGCGGACATCCGCGACCTGATCGCCGGCATTCTCGACGACGAGGGCTATCGGACGCGCACCGCCGGTGACAGCGACGCGGCGCTCGCGGCGATCCAGGAACGCAGGCCCTCGCTGGTCGTCCTCGACATCTGGCTCCAGGGCAGCCGCCTCGACGGGCTCGGACTTCTCGACGTGATCAAGGAACACGACCCCGACCTGCCGGTCGTCATCATCTCCGGCCACGGCAACATCGAGACCGCTGTTTCCGCGATCAAGCGCGGGGCCTACGACTACATCGAAAAGCCGTTCAAGGCCGACCGGCTGGTGCTCATCACCGAACGCGCGCTGGAAGCAAGCTCCCTCAAGCGCGAAATCAAGCAGCTTCGCCAGCGCAGCGGCGACGCGCCGGACCTGCTCGGAGACAGCAGCGCCATCAACCAGCTCCGCAACGTGATCGAGCGGGTGGCCCCGACCAACAGCCGCGTGCTCATCACCGGCCCGTCGGGCGCGGGCAAGGAGCTTGCCGCGCGCACGCTCCATGCCCAGTCCCAGCGCGCGCGAAATCCGTTCGTGGTGATCAATGCCGCGACCATCACGCCCGAACGCATGGAAGAGGAACTCTTCGGCGTCGAGGACGAGGACGGCCGTGTGCGCAAGGTCGGCGCGATGGAGGAGGCCCACGGCGGCACCCTCTATATCGACGAAGTCGCCGACATGCCCTACGAGACCCAGGGCAAGATCCTGCGCGTGCTCGTCGACCAGACGTTCGTGCGCGTCGGTGGCGCCGGCAAGGTCAACGTGGACATCCGCATCCTGTCCTCGAGCGCACGCAACCTGGAACAGGAAATCACCGAGCACAGGTTCCGCGAGGACCTGTTCCACCGGCTTGGCGTGGTCCCGCTGCTGGTGCCGCCGCTTGCGGAGAGGCGCGACGACATACCGCTGCTCGTCCAGTTCTTCATGGAGCAGATCTCGGTTGCCTCGGGCCTGCCGATCCGCAAGATCGGCGATGACGCGATGGCGGTGCTGCAGGCGCATGACTGGCCCGGCAACGTGCGTCAGTTGCGCAACAACGTGGAGCGGCTCATGATCCTGACCCGCGGCGACCCCGAGGCCGTCATCACGGCGGACCTGCTTCCGGGCGAAATCGGCGCCGACGCGCCGAGCCTGCCGACAAACGGCGGCGGCGAGCATCTGATGGGGCTCCCCCTTCGGGATGCGCGCGAGCTGTTCGAGCGCGACTATCTGCAGGCGCAGATCAAGCGGTTCGGCGGCAATGTCTCGCGCACGGCGGAGTTCGTCGGCATGGAGCGCTCGGCCCTTCACCGCAAGCTCAAGTCGCTCGGTCTGTCATGACCCTTCGCCGGGACCTGGGCGTTCCGGTTTCTTCCCTCGCGATCGCCCGGGGCGATTGCGGTCCGCCCGTGTCGGGTCTTAGACCGGCCGGGGCCGAACGAGAACGAGGCATCTCATGAGAGTGGTGATTTGCGGAGCCGGGCAGGTCGGCTATGGCATCGCCGAGAAGCTGGCGGCGGAGCAGAACGACGTTTCCGTGATCGATTCCTCGCCCCGGCTTATCAACGCCATCCGCGACACGCTCGACGTGCGCGGCTTCGTCGGCCATGGCGCGCATCCGGACGTGCTTGCCCAGGCGGGTGCCGACCAGGCGGACATGCTGATCGCCGTGACCCTCTATGACGAGGTCAACATGGTCGCCTGCCAGGTGGCCCATTCGCTGTTCAACGTTCCGACCAAGGTGGCGCGCGTGCGTGCGCAAAGCTACCTGAAGTCGCACTGGAGCGATCTCTTCTCCCGCGACCACATGCCCATCGACGTGATCATCTCGCCCGAGATCGAGGTGGGCGAGATGGTGCTGCGTCGCCTGGCGCTGCCCGGTGCGGTGGAGACCGTGCGCTTCGCCGACGACAATGTGGTGGTCGTCGGCGTCATGTGCCGCGAGGACTGTCCGGTGGTGAACACGCCGCTGCGCCAGCTCACGGAGCTGTTCCCCGATCTCGGCGCGGTGGTGACGGGCGTCTTCCGGGGCAATCATCTCTTCGTTCCCAAGAGCTCGGATTCGCTTCTGGAAAACGACCTGGTCTATGTGGTCGCGCGGCGCGACAACGTGCGGCGCACGCTGGCGATCTTCGGCCACGAGGAGCCGGAGGCGAACCGGGTGGTGATCGCCGGTGGTGGCAACATCGGCCACTATGTGGCGCGAATGCTGGAGCAGCGTCAGGCCACGGCCAAGGTCAAGATCATCGAGCATTCGCGCGAGCGCGCGCTCGGCATCGCGGATTCCCTCAAGCGGTCCGTGATCCTTCACGGCAGCGCGCTCGACCAGACGATCCTGCTCGAGGCGGATATCCAGGACGCGGACACGCTGATCGCGGTCACCAACGAGGATGAGGTGAACATCCTCTCCTGCGTCATGGCCAAGAAGCTCGGCTGCAAGCGCAATCTCTCGCTGATCAACAATCCAAGCTACCCCGCCTTCACCCATGCGCTGGGGATCGACGCCTTCGTCAATCCGCGCCAGGTGACCATCTCGAAGATCCTCCAGCACGTGCGGCGCGGCCGCATCCGAGGCGTTCACGCCCTGCAGAACGGCGCGGCCGAGGTGATCGAGGCGGAAGCCCTGGAAACCTCGCCGTTGGTGGGCAAGCCGCTGCGCGACATCGACCTTCCGGACGGGATCCGGGTCGGCGCGATCTTCCGCGACGGCGCGGTGATCACGCCGAACGGCGGCACGATCATTCGCGCCCATGACCGATGCGTCCTGTTTGCCATCGCCGAGCGGGTGCGCCAGGTGGAACAGATGTTCCGCGTCAGCCTGGAATTCTTCTGAGCGGGATCAAGCTTATCGAAAGATGCCGGGGCAGCCCGCGGACCACTCCCGTCCGTCTTGCCGCCGACATCACGCAACCGGGGAAACCGGAGAGGGAAATGAGCCGAGTAGCCTATGTGAACGGACGCTATGTCCGCCATGCCGAAGCCGCGGTCCATATCGAGGACAGGGGCTATCAGTTCGCCGATGGCGTTTATGAGGTCTGCGAGATCTGGAGCGGGCGTATCGTCGATGCGCGTCGCCACCTCGACCGCCTCGAGCGCTCCTTGAGCGAGCTGTCGATCCGCATGCCGATGGGACGCGCCGCGCTGGAGATGATCCTGCGCGAGGTCGTGCGGCGCAATCTGGTCCATGACGGGCTGGTCTACATCCAGGTGACGCGCGGCGTCGCACGGCGCGACCACGTGTTCCCCTCGGCTGACACGCCGCCGGCGCTTGTCGTCACCGCCCGCTCGGCACGCCCGGAAGTCGCCGAGAAGGCGGCAGAGGCCGGTGTCGGCGTCATCTCGGTTCCGGAAAACCGCTGGGACCGGGTCGACATCAAGACGGTCGGCCTGCTGCCGAACGTGCTCGCCAAGCAGAAGGCCAAAGAAGCCGGCGCCAAGGAAGCCTGGTTCATCGACCGCGACGGCTTCGTTACCGAGGGCGGTTCGACCAATGCCTGGATCGTAACGAAGGACAATGTGCTCGTCACGCGCCCGGCCGATCACGGCATCCTCAAGGGCATCACGCGCCAGGTCGTGCTCGACATGGTCGAGAAGAAGGGTCTCGCCTTCGAGGAACGTCCCTTCACGCTAGAGGAAGCCAAGGAGGCCAAGGAGGCGTTCATCACGGCGGCCTCCACCCTGGTGATGCCGGTCGTGAGCCTCGACGGCAAGCCGGTCGGCAACGGGCATCCGGGCGAAATGTCGCGTGATCTGAGAGCCGGCTTTCACGAAATGGCCGAGTCCGAGCCGGTCTGACCGGCGACGGGAGCAGGGCGGAGCCGTGGCGCTCCGCCGGTGCCCGGCCTTCGAACGAGCGTCGCCATGAGGCGTCGTGACGGCTGATTTTCGGGAGCGGTGATATTTCCTCCGCAGGCCGCGCGCTCAAGAAACGGGCAGAAATGCTGTCCCGAATGCGCTAGAGTCGCGACCGGCTGGTGGACGCGTCCCCCCGCGCTCTTGACGTCGGCCATTTCCTCGTGGACGTTGCATCCACAATCGGATTTGAAACGACGGTGTGCGTGCACCAAAAAAGACTAAGCACTAGCAGGATATAATAAAACATGGCTGACCGCGCTCAAAACCTTCAGGATACCTTTCTCAATCACGTTCGCAAGCAGAAGACCCCGCTGACGATTTTCCTCATCAATGGTGTCAAGCTGCAGGGCGTGGTGACGTGGTTCGACAACTTCTGTGTGTTGCTGCGCCGGGACGGACACTCGCAGCTCGTTTACAAGCATGCGATCTCCACCGTGATGCCGAATGCGCCTGTTCAGTTGTTCGACCCCACCGACGAGGCTGGTGAGAAGGCAGACTGATTGCGCTCGCAGGACGGTACGAAGAAGAACCGAAAGCCCGGGCCGCGTCCGGAAGACCGGCCCGATGACCCGTTCGACGGGCCGGATGGCGCGCAGGGCGCGCGCACGGCTGTCGTGGTGCCGGTGCTCGGAGCGCGATACCGCGCCGAGGCGGGGGACGCTGCCGCGCGCAGCAACGCCGCGCGTCTGGAAGAGGCCATCGGCCTCGCGGCCGCGATCGATCTGAAGATCGTTTCATCGGGCATCGTCAATGTCGCGACCCCGCGCCCGGGAACATTGCTGGGGTCCGGCAAGGTCGAGGAACTCGCCGCGCTGGTGAAGGCGGAAGAGATCGAACTGGTGATCGTCGATCATCCGCTGTCGCCAATCCAGCAACGAAACCTCGAGAAGGACCTCCACTGCAAGGTGCTCGACCGGACCGGTCTCATCCTGGAGATCTTCGGCGAGCGGGCCTCCACGGCCGAAGGTCGCCTGCAGGTGGAACTCGCCCATCTCAAATGGCAGAAGAGCCGCCTCGTGCGGTCCTGGACCCACCTTGAGCGTCAGCGTGGCGGCCTCGGTTTCGTCGGCGGACCCGGTGAGACCCAGATCGAGGCCGACCGCCGGCTGATCCAGGAGCGTATCAACCGGCTCGAGAAGGATCTCGAACAGGTCACGCGAACGCGAGAGCTGCATCGCGCCAAGCGCAAGAAGGTTCCCCAGCCCATCGTTGCGCTCGTCGGCTACACCAACGCCGGAAAATCGACGCTCTTCAACCGGCTGACCAGCTCGAAGGTCTTCGCCCGAGATCTGCTTTTCGCGACGCTCGACCCCACGCTTCGCCGGGTCGAGCTTCCGCATGGACGCGAAATCATCCTGTCCGACACGGTGGGCTTCATCTCCGACCTGCCGACGCATCTCATCGCCGCCTTCCGCGCCACGCTGGAAGAGGTGATGGAGGCGAACCTCATCCTGCATGTGCGCGACATTTCGCACGAGGACACGGACGCGCAGGCCTCGGACGTCGCCACCACGCTCGATGCGCTCGGCCTGGAGGAGGACCGCGAGGCGCGGCTCATCGAGGTCTGGAACAAGATCGACCTGCTGCCCGAGGACTACCGCACGACGCTTCTTGGCCAGAATGCCTCCGGCACCGGTCCGGTCGCGGTCTCGGCCCATACGGGCGAGGGGATGGAGGCGCTTCTCGAGCGCATCGAGATGGAGCTTTCCGCCGGCAGCCTCGTCTACGAGGTGGTGCTGCCGGCGAGCGATGGCGAACGCATCGCCTGGCTCTATCCGCATACGGATGTGATGGAACGCCACGACGAGGACACTGAGGTGCGCATGAGCGTGCGCGTCGGCGAGCGTCATCGCGATCAGTTCGTGGAACGCTACAAGGACGTGATCGTCCCCTGACGGGCAACCGCTTGGGCGCGCCTTTTCAGTCGGCGGCGAGGGGCGCTTTCTTGGCCCGTTGCCAGGCGGCTTCCATTTCCTCCAGCGAGAGGTCGTCGAGCGGGCGGTCCTGGCCGCGCGCTTCCGCCTCGATGGCCGCGAAGCGCTTGCGGAACTTGCGGTTCGTGCGCTTGAGCGCCTCTTCGGGATCGATGTCGAGGTGTCGTGCGAGATTGGCTATGGCGAAGATCATGTCACCTATCTCGCCCGCGATCCTCTCGCGATCGGGGGCGGGCGCCGAAAGCTCCTCCGCCAGTTCGTCCGTCTCCTCGCGGATCTTGTCCAGAACCGGCCCCGCTTCCGCCCAGTCGAAGCCGACCCTTGCTGCGCGGCGCTGGAGCTTTTCCGCTTCCGTGAGAGCCGGGAAGACAGCCGGAACGTCGTCAAGGTAGCCCGTCTCGCGTTCGGCTATGCCGGCGCTTGCGCGCGCCTCGGCCTTCTCGCGTTTCTCTTCCTGCTTGATCCGCTCCCACATGCCCTTGGCCATTCCGGCCGAGCGCGCCGCCTCGTCGCCGAAGACGTGGGGATGGCGGCGGATCATCTTTGTTGTGATCGCCTCGACCACGTCGCCGAAGGCGAAGCTTTGTTCTTCTTCCGCCATGCGCGCGTGGTAGACGACCTGAAGCAGCAGGTCCCCGAGCTCTTCCTTGAGGTCCAAGCGGTCGCCGGTGTGGATCGCGTCGGCGACCTCATAGGCCTCCTCGATGGTGTAGGGCGCGATGGTCTCGAAGGTCTGTTCCACGTCCCAGGGGCACCCCGTGACGGGTGTCCTGAGCGCTTCCATGATCTCGATGAGGCGGCGAATGTCGCTGGATGGTGTCACGGCGGAAGCCTCTGGTGTGGTCGGCGGGAGGGGACGTGGTTCCTGATAGCACCGGCGGACCCTGCAACCAAGGGCGGCACAGGACTTGCGGTCGCCGCCCGGGAGGCGCTATCCGGGGAGAGCATGTGACGCGGTGAGGGAAATGGACGCAAGACGGCAGGACGACATCGAGGTGAAGCCGGGGATCTTCATTCCCGCGCAGGATCTGTCCGAGAGCTTCGTGCGTGCATCGGGACCCGGCGGGCAGAACGTCAACAAGGTCGCGACGGCGGTCCAGCTCCGCTTTCATCTCTCTGCCAACACGACATTGCCGCAGGATGTGAAGTCCCGTCTCGCGCGACTGGCGGGAAGCCGCCTTACCCTTGCCGGCGAGATCCTGATCCAGGCCGATCGTTTCCGCACCCAGGAGCGCAATCGCGAGGACGCGCTCGAGCGCCTTCTCGACCTCGTGCGGAGAGCGTTCGAGCGCCCAAAGCCGCGCAAGGCCACACGGCCGACGAAGGGCTCCAAGGAGCGCCGGCTGGCCGCCAAGAAGCAGCGCGGCGACGTCAAGAAGATGCGCGGACGCGTTTTCGACTGAGCGCGGCGGGCGTGGTGCTCGCTTGCAGGCCGGGGAGACATGCGGGCGAATGCCTCTTTCATTCTCCGTGTCTTGGTATATTTTGGTTTCGAAAATAAATCGGATTCCGGCCCACCGGGACCGTTGAAAGCCTGCAAGGCGATAGCGTTCACGCGTCGTGAAGCGGGCAGGGAGGTTGCATGTTTCTCGGCATCGACATCGGCACGTCGGGCGTGAAGAGCGTCCTGATGGACGGGAGCGGGGCGGTCGTGGCCACCGCCTCGAGCGTCCTGTCCGTGAGCCGCCCGCGACCCGGCTGGTCCGAACAGGATCCGGCCGACTGGTGGCAGGCGGTGTGCGACACTCTGGACCGGCTGAAGGACAGCCATCCAGCGGAGCTTTCGGGTGTCGCCGGCATCGGCCTTTCCGGACAGATGCATGGCGCGACGCTGCTCGATGGTGCCCACAAGGTGCTGCGTCCCGCCATTTTGTGGAACGACGGCCGATCGGGCGATGAGTGCGCCCTCCTGGAGAGCCGTGCCGATGTTCACGGCATCGCCGGCAACCTGGCCATGCCGGGCTTCACGGCACCCAAGGTTGAGTGGGTGCGCCGGCACGAGCCGGAGGTCTACGCGGCGACCCGCCTTGTCCTGCTGCCGAAGGACTATGTGCGCCTTCAGCTCACCGGGGAGGCTGTGTCCGAGATGTCCGATGCGGCCGGCACGCTCTGGCTGGATGTCGCTCGTCGCGATTGGTCCGACGAACTCCTGGAGGCGACGGGCCTCACGCGCGAGGCGATGCCGCGGCTGGTGGAGGGCACCGACTCGTCCGGCCGCCTGCGTTCCGACCTCGTGACGCGTTGGGGATTTTCCGTGGCGCCGGTGGTGGCTGGCGGCGGTGGCGACAATGCCGCGAGTGCCTGTGGCATCGGCGCGGTCCGGCCCGGCGAGGCGTTCCTGTCGCTGGGAACCTCCGGCGTGCTCTTCGTGGCGACGGACCGCTATCGCCCGAACACCGCCGGCGCCGTTCATGCCTTCTGTCACGCGCTGCCTGGCATCTGGCACCAGATGGGTGTGATCCTGTCCGCGACGGACAGCCTTAACTGGTTGTCCGAGATCACGGGCGCGGACGTGGCGACGCTCGAGCAGGAGGGCGCCCGCGCCCACGACGAACGCGGCGGTCGCCCCTCCGATCTCGTTTTCCTGCCGTATCTGTCCGGCGAGCGAACCCCGCACAACGATCCCGCCGCACGCGGCGGCTTTGCCGGAATCGCGCGCGCGAACGGCCGGGCGGACCTTTCGCTCGCCGTTCTCGAGGGCGTGGCCTTTGCCTTCCGCGATTGCCTCGATGTGCTCAAGGAGGCCGGCAGCGAGGTCTCGCGGGTGACCGCCGTCGGCGGCGGGGCACGGTCGCGGGCCTGGTTGCAGATCCTCGCGAACCTGCTCGGAGCCACCATAGACTGCCCGGCCCAGGGGGACTTCGGTGCCGCCTATGGTGCTGCCCGGCTCGGCAAGGCGGCAGCCCTCGGTTCGGGGGAGACGGGCCTGTTCACGCCGCCGGAGATGTCCGCGAGCATAGATCTGGATCCGTCCCGCGCCGAGGAATGGCGCGCGGCCCATCAGCGCTATCGCGCGCTCTATCCCGCTCTCAAGGAGGTCCTGTCATGACCGGTTTTTTCGATGGCATTCCGTCCGTTCGCTACGAGGGCCCGGACAGCGACAACGACTACGCCTACCGCTGGTACGATCCCGAGCGCATGGTGCTGGGCCGTCGCATGGAAGACCATCTGCGCTTCGCCGTGGCCTACTGGCACTCCTTCTGCTGGCCGGGCGGCGATCCCTTCGGCGGCCAGACCTTCGAGCGCCCCTGGTTCGGCGACACGATGGACGGTGCGCGAATGAAGGCGGATGTCGCTTTCGAGATGTTCGACCGTCTCGGCGTGTCCTTCTTCTGTTTCCATGACCGGGACGCGGCGCCGGAAGGCGCCAATCTCGCGGAGAGCATTCGCAATCTCAACGAGATCGGCGACATCTTCGCGCGCAAGATGGAGACCTCGAGGACAAGACTCCTCTGGGGCACGGCGAATCTCTTCTCGCACCGCCGCTACATGTCGGGCGCCGCCACCAATCCGGATCCGGACGTGTTCGCCTATGCCGCCGGCCAGGTGAAGGCCGCGATGGACGTGACACAGCGCCTCGGCGGGCAGAACTACGTCCTGTGGGGCGGCCGCGAAGGCTACGAGACGCTGCTCAATACCGACATGAAGCGCGAACTCGACCAGCTTGGCCGCTTCCTCAACCTGGTGGTGGAGTACAAGCACAAGATCGGCTTCGACGGCACGATCCTGATCGAACCCAAACCGCAGGAACCCACCAAGCACCAGTACGACTACGATGTCGCCTCGGTGTTCGGCTTCCTGAAGGCCTACGGGCTGGAGAAGGAGGTGAAGGTCAACATCGAGGTCGGCCATGCGGTTCTGGCGGGCCACTCCTTCGAGCACGAGGTCGCTCTTGCCACCGCGCTCGGGATCTTCGGCTCCGTCGACATGAACCGCAACGACTACCAGTCGGGCTGGGACACGGACCAGTTTCCGATGAACGTGCAGGAGGTGGCGCTCGCGCTCTACTACATCCTGAAGGCTGGCGGGTTCACCACCGGCGGGCTGAACTTCGACGCCAAGCTGCGCCGGCAGTCACTTGATGCCTCGGACCTCATCCTGGCGCATGTGGGCGGCATGGACACCTGCGCGCGCGCGCTTCTGGTCGCGGCCGAGATGGTGGAGAAGGGCGACCTTTCCACGCCTCTCGCCGAACGCTATGCGGGCTGGGACACGGAAGAAGGGCAGGCGATGCTGTCCGGCAAGCGCTCGCTGGAGGAGATCGCAGCGCGTGTCGAGCGCGATGGCATCGAGCCGGAGCCCGTCTCGGGCCGGCAGGAGGTGCTGGAGAACAGGCTCAACCGCCGCTTCTGAACGCGAGAGTCAAAGCCCTGAAATGCGAAGACCCCCGCCGGGCGCCCGACGGGGGTCTTCCTGTATTTCGGTCCGATGACCGTCGTCCGAAGACCTCGCCCCTGGTCCGGGACACCGATTGTGCGGCTTCCCAACCGGGCTTGATCCTCAGCGGCCGTTCACGCCCAGACGGGCGGCGGCCGACGCGCCGGGCTCGCCGACACGCAGGGCAGCGAAACGCGCGCGGGTCGTCTCGTTGCTCTTGAAGCCCAGATCCGACAGGGTACGGGGATCGGAATCCGCAACATGCAGCTCGGTGAAGCGGGAGGCGACACCAAAGGTGTTGCCGAGAACCTTGGTCAGGTAGGACATGGCTTTACTCCTTGGTCTCCGGGCTCGGTTGATCCGCCCGTGACCGAAGGAAAACCGGTCACGCGACGGAGTTAGGGAGCTCTGGTTTTACGGGCTCGGTGCGGTTCGTCCGCCGTTGCATCGTCATAACCGCGATATGGTCGTATTCGTGGTGTCAATCAAACGAAAAGAGCTTATGCCTATCATCAAAAATATTGAAATCTGACGCTAGGACGCCTCACCATGGATCTGGTCCCGGGAAAGGGCACGCCGCTGATCGAGACGGACCTCTACAGGACCTTCCTCGTAATCGCGGAAACTGCAAGTTTTTCAAAGGCCGCCGAGGTTATCGGACGGACTCCCTCGGCTGTCTCCATGCAGATCAAGAAACTGGAGGGACTGCTCGGGGTTGCGGTTTTCGCAAGGGAGGGACGCAGCGTACGCATGACCCCGGAGGGTGAGGCACTGGTCGGATATGCCCGCCGCATCCTGATGCTGAACGAGGAGGCCGTCGCGCTGTTCCGTTCGCCCGCGATCGAGGGTGAAGTGCGCTTCGGCGCGCCGTCGGATTTCGGCACCAGGTTCCTGCCGAACATCCTCACCCGTTTCGCGCGTTCGCATCCGGGGGTGAACGTGGACGTGCATCTCGATGGCAGTCCGCAGCTTCTCAAGAAGCTCAAGGAGCGACAGCTCGATCTCGTTCTCTACACCGCGCGTCCCGACAGCGACGTCGCGCTCGGAGGGGAGATCGTCTACACGGAGCCGCTCGCCTGGGCGGGGCTTGAGAACGGCGTTGCCTATTCGCGGGATCCCTTGCCGCTGGCGCTTTCGGTTTCCGGCTGCCCGTGGCGCAAGGCGGCGCGCATCGCCCTCGACAAGGCCGAGCACCCCTACCGCATCGCCTACCAGAGCTTCCACAGTGCGGGACAGGAGGCCGCGCTTCTTGCGGATCTCGCCGTCGCCCCTTTCCCTGCAAGCGTGATCGCGGCACCGCTGCAGCGCCTCGACGAGCGACACGGGCTGCCGGAAATCGGCAACTATCACCTGATCCTCAAGGAGGCGGGGAAGGCCGGAAAGGCAAGCGATGCCTTTGCCAGCCATGTGGTCGCCTGCTTTGACGAATTGAAGGTTCAGGCTATTAATTGAAGTGTGATATATCTTTCCAGTTCATATGGTTGCTTATTTTTCTGAATCCTATTTGTAACCTCATCACATGCGCATTCGTTCGGCTTTCGGGTCGAAGGGCGACTGGGTGAGAAGCGTGGCCTTCACCTTCACGCCCATGATCTCGATCTCGAAGGCGCCGGGCGCAGGATCATCGGCGATTTCCCGGGGCACATAGCCTTGCGCGAGCGACAATCCGACGTGATGGCCATAGCCGCCCGAGGTGACCCAGCCGACCACCTTGCCGTCATGCCAGATCGGTTCATCGCCGATCACGTCGGCGTCCCGTGCCTCGACGCTCATGCAGATGCGGTGCAGGGCGCCGCCGCAGTCGCGTTCCGCAAGTGCGGCCGCGCGACCGATGAAGTCTCCCTTGTCCAGCGCCACGAAGCGGCCGAGGTCCGCCTCATAGGGGCCGTAGATCGGGCGGAACTCGCGGAACCACGTTCCGAAGTTCTTTTCCAGCCGCAGGCAGAGCAGGGCCCTCATTCCGAAATCCTTCAGGCCGAGATCCTCGCCGGCCGCCTTGAGTGCCTCATAGACGCGGATCTCGTATTCCGGCGCCATCCAGATCTCGTAGCCGAGGTCGCCGGTGTAACTGATCCGGCTGACCTGGCAGGGCGCGGCGGCCACATCCATCTCGCGGCTCGACATGAAGGGAAAGGCCGCGTTGGAGACATCCTCGTCCGTGACCATGGAGAGCAGGTCGCGTGCCTTTGGTCCGGCAATCGAAAGGCCCACCCAGCCCAGATTGATCGGCCGGATGGTCACCGACCCGTCTTCGGGCAGATGCGCGTCGAACCAGCGCATGTGATAGACCTCCGCCTGGCTCGAGCCCCACATCAGGAAACGCCCGGGATGCATTCTGGCAATGGTGAAATCGCCGATTATCTTTCCCTCGTGATTGAGCATTGGCGTCAGCGCCATCCGGCCTTGCTTCGGCAGTCGGTTGGCCATCAGCCGGTCCAAGAAAGCCTCGGCTCCGGGGCCGGTGATCTCGTACTTCGCGAAATTCGCGATCTCCGTGATCCCGACGGCCTCGCGCACGGCCCGGCACTCCGCGCCGACATGCTCGAAGTCGTTTGACCTGCGGAAGGAGACGATGTCGCGGGGCTCGACGCCTTGCGGTGCGAACCACAGCGGGGTCTCCAACCCCCATGTCACGCCCATGACCGCGCCTTGAGCGACCAAACGGTCATGAAGCGGCGTCGTCTGGTGCGGCCGCGCGGCGGGCAGTTCCTCGTTGGGATAGCGGATGCGGAAGCGGCGGGAGTAGTTCTCGCGCACCTTGGCGTTTGTATAGGCCCGCGTTGCCCAGGGGCCGAAGCGGGCCACGTCCATGCCCCACACGTCGAAGCCCGGATCGCCGTCGACCATCCAGTTGGACAACGCCAGGCCGACGCCGCCGCCCTGGCTGAAGCCGGCCATCACCGCACAGGCGCACCAGAAGTTGGTGAGACCGCGTACCGGCCCGACGAGGGGGTTCCCGTCAGGCGCAAAGGTGAAGGGGCCATTGATGAACTGCTTGATGCCGGTGTGCTTGAGTGCCGGGAAATGCTCGAAGCCGACCTCAAGCGAGGGCGCGATGCGCTCGAGATCCGGCTCCAGAAGCTCCTGTCCGAAGTCCCAGGGCGTTTCGCGCGGGCTCCAGGGCGTCGCGGCGCGCTCATAGGTGCCAAGCAGCATCCCGCCGCGCTCCTGGCGGGTGTAGATCTCGCCCGAGAAATCGATGGCGTGGACCATCTCCTTTCCGGTCGAGGCAACGATTTCGGCGATTTCCGGCATGTCTTCGGTCAGCAGGTAATGGTGTTCCATAGCGAGCACAGGCAGCTCCAAGCCGACCATGCGTCCGACCTCGCGCGCCCACAGGCCGCCCGCGTTCACCACGTGTTCGGCAAGAACCGTTCCCTGCTCTGTGACGACTTCCCATGTTCCGTCGGAACGCTGGTTCAGTTCGGTCACGCGGTTTCTCAGCGAGATCTCCGCGCCGGCCTTGCGTGCCGCCCTGGCGTAGGCGTGTGTCGTGCCGGAGGGGTCGAGATGCCCCTCGATCGGATCCCACATGGCGCCGACGAAATGGCGCTCGTCGATGAGCGGCAGCATCTCCTTCGCCTCCGCGGCCGAGATGATCTCTGTCTCCATGCCGAGATAGCGGCCGCGCGCGTGGGCCATCTTGAGCCAGTCGAGGCGCTCTGGCGTATCGGCAAGCTGGAGACCACCCGTCAGATGCAGCCCGCAGGACTGGCCGGAAATCTCCTCGATCTCCTTGTAGAGCGAGACCGTATACGCCTGCAGTCTGGCGACGTTGGGGTCTCCGTTGAGGGTGTGAAAGCCGCCGGCGGCGTGCCAGGTGGAGCCGGATGTGAGCTCGGAGCGTTCGATGAGCAGGACGTCGGACCATCCGCGCTTCGTCAGGTGGTAGAGCACGCTGCATCCGACGACGCCGCCTCCGATGACGACCACCCGTGCCTGCGTTTTCATATGCCGGTCCCTTTCGTCTCGTATTTGTCCACCGCCTGCAGGATGACCGTTTCACGGCCGCCTTGCATCCGCAAACGGGCTGGATCGCGCGGGGTCAGAAATCGGTTGGAGCGCCGCCTTCGGCTTTTCGGCGGGCAACGAAGTCGGCCAGTTCCTCGGCGATGGCGGGATCCATGGGCGGGGTCTCGTACTCGCCGAGGGCCTGCGCCAGAACACCTTGCGCCTTGTCGAAGGCGTTCGGGCTGCCGGCCTCGGTCCAGCTTTCGAAGTTGCGCCAGTCCGAGATGAGCGGAGCATAGAACGCGGTCTTGTAGCGGGCCTGGGTGTGCGCGGTACCGAAGAAGTGGCCCCCAGGACCGACGTCACGGATCGCATCCACCGCCAGCGCCTCCGGCGACGTGTCGAGCGGCTCCATGAAGGCGTCGAGCATCTGCAGCAGGTCGACGTCCATCACGAACTTCTCGAAGCTGGCCGTCAGTCCTCCTTCCAGCCAGCCGGCGGCGTGCTTCACGTAATTCGCCCCGCCCATGAGTGCGCCCCAGAGGGAGAAGACCGTCTCCCAGGCGCCTTGCGCGTCCGGTGAATTGGCGGCGCATACGGCGGATGAGCGATAGGGCAGCCGATAGCGACGGGCGAGCTGGCCGCCGACGAGCGCCGCCTTCATGCCTTCCGGGGTGCCGAAGGCGGGAGCGCCGGACTTCATGTCCACGTTCGAGGTGAAGCCGCCGTAGACCACCGGCGCGCCGGGCGCGACCATCTGGGCGAAGGCGAGGCCGGCAAGCGCCTCCGCGTTCTGCTGCACGAGCGCGCCGGCAACGGTCACCGGCGCCATGGCCCCGGCCAGCGTGAAGGGAGTCAGGACGATCGGCTGGCCGCGCCGCGCCATCTCGATGATGCCCTGAAGCATGGGCGTATCGAGGCGCAGGGGGGACGATGAATTGATGATCGAAATCGTGCAGGGCGTTCGCGCGAAGGTGGCCTCGTCGAGACCGTGGGCGATGCGGGCAATCTCCATTCCATCGAGATTGCGCTCCCGCCCCAGCGAATAGATGTGGAACGCCTTGTCCGTCATGGTCGCGAAGTCGTGGATGCAATCGAGGTGACGAACGGAGGCGTGCAGGTCCACCGGTTCGACCGGATAGCCGCCGTTCAGGTCGATCACGTTGAAGACCTGGCTCAGTTTCACGAAGTCCCGGAAATCCTCCTGGGACCCCGGGCGGCGACCGCGAGAGGCGTCGGTACAGTTCGGAGCGCTTGCGACACCGCTCCACACGACACTGTCATCCCCGAAGTGCAGGTTGTGTGCCGGATTGCGCGCATGAAGCGTGAACTGTGACGGGGCGGAGGCGAGAGCGTCCATGACGAGGGACCGGTCAAGGCGCACCCGCTTCGAGCCGGCGACCACATCGGCGCCGGCCGCCTTGAGAATGGCAAGCGCCTCGTCGTTGATGAAGTCTATTCCGATGGTCTCCAGCACCTCGAGCGAGGCCTCGTGGATTGCCTCGAGCTGATCGGGCGTGACGGCCTCGGTCGGAGCGTAGGGATTGCGGCGCTGGCGGAAGGGGCGTTGTTCGAGTGCGTGGGAGCGGGAGGCGCCACGGCGCCCGCGTCGTCCCCTGGAGGTGGCGGGTGAGGGGGCGCCATCCTGGTCTGCCGTTCCGGTCATCGAAGGCAATACTCCCCCGTTCGCCAAGAACTTGTTTCCCGGCGTAGCGTTTATCGCGAGACGGCTTGCGCAACGCAACGTTGAGCGCGGGTTTCGCAAGGTTCCCGGTCAGAAGATCCCGCCGGTGAAGTCGATCGTAGCGTCGTGTCTCCTGGTGCGGCGATATCCACAAAACGACACGCGATAGCGCGGGTGCGACGTGTGATCTGAGGGAAAGTCGAAAAAAGCGCTCGCAGGTTTTGCCAAGAGCCCTGTCATGCATGTTAATCTGCTTTCCGCGCGGTCCGCTTTCGGGCGGCTGGAACAACACGTGATGGCCGGCGCCGCCCCGGGCGAAGCGCGGCCAGGAACGTCGAGGATCAAACGGACGCGCGGCCGGACATGGCCGCGAACACGATCAACCTGATGCAGGATTTCCGAAAGGGAGAGTCGGAGCATGTCGAACAAGGATTCGAAGACGGGGCTGCACCCGAAGGTGCATGAAGCACAGGACCTCATGGACGCGGGGCGGCTGAGCCGGCGCGAGTTCGTGCGGTTCGCAGCGCTTCTCGGTGTCGGGGCGGGTGCCGCCTACGCCATGGCGGGGCTTCCCGCGCCCGCATTCGCGGCGGATGGCGACACCATGCCGTTCCCGGCCGATGACGCGGACGCCAAGGCCGGCGGCATCCTGAAGGTGGCGATGCAGGTGCAGAAGATCGACGACCCGGCGACCTTCTCCTGGACCCAGGCGTCGAACCAGACCCGTCATATGCTCGAATATCTCGCGATGACCGGGCCGGACAATGTCACCCGCCCGATGCTGGCCGAGGGCTGGGAAGCCTCCGACGACCTCAAGACCTGGACGTTCCACCTGCGCAAGGGCGTCAAGTGGCACAACGGCGACGACTTCACCTCCGAGGACGTGAAGTTCAACTTCGAGCGCTGGACGGATCCGGACCTCGGTTCCTCCAACATCGGCCTGTCGTCGATCTCGGCGATGGTCGAGGAAGTCGACGGCAAGAAGAAGCTGATCGACGGCGCCATCGAGGTGGTGGACGACCACACCATCCGCTTCCATCTCACCAAGCCGGTGCTGTCCTTCCCCGAGGACATGTACAACTATCCGACCGCCATCGTTCATCGCGACTTCAAGGCGCCGCTCGACACGTCCATGAACGGCACGGGCGCCTATCAGATCGTGGAGAACGTGGTCGGCGACCGCTGCATCCTCAAGCGCGTGACCGAGGCCGGCGGCCAGCCCTTCGAGTACTGGGGCGGCAAGGTCTATCTCGACGAGATCCACTACTACAACTTCGACGCGGACAACCAGCTCACGGCCTTCGCTGGACAGAGCGTTGACGCGATCTACGACTTCGGCGTCGAGCAGATGGAATTGGCCAAGGCAATCGACGGCCAGATCATCTCCGCCCGCACGGCGCAGTGCCTGTGCTGCCGGATGCGCGTGGACGCGGAGCCCTTCACCGATGTGCGCGTGCGCAAGGCGATCGCCATGGCGATCGACAATTCGCTCATCAAGCCGCTGGTCTACCCGGAAGGCGGCGACGTCGGCGAGAACTATCACGTCGCGCCGGTGCATCCCGACTATGAGGCGCTGCCGCCGATCAGCCGTGACGTGGAAGGCGCCAAGGCGCTTCTCGCCGAAGCCGGGCACGCGGACGGCCTGACGGTCACCATCGACGTCGGCAATACGGACGGGCCCTGGCACCAGACGGTGGCCGAGGCCATGCGCGACCAGCTTCAGGACGCTGGCATCACGCTCAACATCAACGTGATCCCGGCCTCCAAATACTGGGAGATCTGGACCAAGACACCGTTCGGCGCCACGGCCTGGACGCACCGTCCGCTCGGCACCATGGTCATGTCGTTGGGATACCGTACGGGCGTGCCGTGGAACGAGAGCGGGTTCTCCTCCGCCGAATTCGACGCCGCGCTTGATGTGGCCGAGGCCACGCTCGACGTCGAGGCGCGCAAGCCGCTGCTCGCCAAGGCTTCGAAGATCTTGCAGGATTCCGGCGTCGTGGTGCTGCCGATCTGGCGCCCGGTCTACTGCATGGCGTCCAACTCGGTGCACGGCTATCTGGCGCACCCGACCCAGTACCATCAGTTCAACAAGGTCTGGATGGGCTGATCCGGCTGACGGATCGGCGATCCGTCACGACTGACCCTCCGCGGCCGGCCGCAAGAAGCCGGCCGCGGAATTCGAGGTCCGGATGTCCGCTCGGGCGTTCGGTACGAGGGGCACGTCTCGCGGGCGCAGCGAGGCGGCGACACGGTGGGCACCGATGTTGAAACTGATCCTGCGCCGCCTTGTTCAGATGGTTCTGATCATGGCGGTCTCGTCGCTATTGCTGTTCGCGATCTTCGACACACCGGAGTTCAAGAAACGACTGGCGGTCCAGGAAATCGGCGGGTTCGCCGTCTCGGCCCTGACCGAGGACAGCTATCAGAGCTGGCTTGCCAAACGCGGCCTCGATGTTCCCTTCTACCAGCGCTACGTCAACTGGGTGGGCAAGATCCTGACTGGTGACCTCGGCTTCTCCTACGAGAAGAACCGGCCGGTCGGCCCGCTCCTTGCCGACAGGCTGGCCAACACGGGCATCCTGGCCTTCTTCGTCTTCGCGCTGATGATACCGCTCTCGCTCGTGCTCGGCGTTCTGGCGGGCATGAAGGAGGGGTCGGTACAGGACCGGACGATTTCCTTCGTCTCGGTGTTCACGACCAGCATTCCCGAAATCGCCAGCGCCATCCTGCTGACCGTGATCTTCGCCCTGGGGCTCGGCTGGCTTCCCGTGAAGTCGGCCATGATCGGCGGCTTTTCCTTCCGCGAACTCGTGCTGCCGGTTCTCACCCTCGTGATCTACGACTTCGGCTATGTGGCGCGCATGACCCGCGCCTCGATGGCCGAGGTGATGACGTCCCAGTACATCCGCACCGCCATTCTCAAGGGGCTGCCCTACCGGCGGGTGGTCATGAAGCACGCGCTACGCAATGCGCTGATCGCGCCCTTCACCCTGATTGTCCTGCAGCTCAACTGGCTGCTTTCCGGCGTTGTCGTGGTGGAGGTCTTCTTCGAGTACGACGGCTTCGGCAAGCTCCTGCTCGAGGCCGCGCTCTTCCCCGACGTGGAGGTCGTGCAGGCCTGCACGCTGGTGGCCGTCGCAGTCGCCGTCCTGTCCCAGATCATCTCGGACGTCGGCTACACCTTCCTCAACCCGCGCATCCGCTTCGCCTGAGGAGGACCCTGTGATGGCCCTGACCGAGACCGACCCCGCAACCCCGCTGCTCGACCGCCTCGCCAGTCCGAAGGCGCTCGTCGTCCTCGTGGCGGTGATGTGGCTGCCCCTCATGGCCTATGTCATGGGAGGCCAGAACCTGTTCGGCGACAGCGCCCGCCTCGTGCTGCTGCCGGCGATCCCGGCAACGCTGCTGCTCTACGTGATCGGGCTCAGGGCCTGCCGCGAGAGCACCGTCGCGCTGATCGGGCTGACGCTCGTCTTCTTCTGGCTGCTGATGGCGGTTACCGCGCCCTATCTGCCGCTCATGGACCCCAACAAGCCGATCGCGCCCTTCACCACGCCGTTTTCCGAGAAACGCGACGTGTTCTTCTGGCTCGGCACCGATTTCAAGGGGCGCGACATGCTCTCGCGCATGATCTGGGGCTGCCAGAGGGTCCTTGTATGGGGCGTGACCGCGACCGCGGTCGCCTATGTGATCGGCGCGCTTTTCGGCCTGATCTCCGGTTACCTGAGCGGTTGGTGGGACGAGGTGATCTCCTTCGTCGCCAACGTGTTCCTGTCGTTCCCGGTGATGGTGCTGTTCATCGTCATCCTGAACTATCTCGGGCCGTCGGGCTTCAACATCGTGGTGGCGGTGACCTTCGCGTCCGCTCCCGCGATCATGCGCATCGTTCGCGGGCTCGCGCTCGACATCAAGACCCGGGACTATGTCTTCGCGGCGCAGACGCGGGGCGAACACCCGCTCTACATCATGATCGTGGAGCTTCTGCCCAATGTGCGCGGCCCGATCATCGTCGATGCCTGTCTGCGGCTCGGCTACACGACGGTGGCGATCACCACGCTGACGTTCCTGGGTCTTGGCCTGCAGCCGCCGGACCCGGACTGGGGGCTGATGATCCGCGAGAGCGCCAAGACGGCGATGCTGTGGAAGTTCTCCTACATGCTGCTCGTGCCGGCGCTTGCCGTGTCGAGCCTGATTCTCGGCTTCAACCTGCTGGCCGACGGCCTCAGGGAAATGAGCCTGCGTGACTGAGGGGGCGAGACACATGAGCGACCAGACACCGGTCCTGGAGTGCCGGAACCTCTGCATTTCCTACTATACGCGTTCGGGCGAGATCCCGGCGGTGGTGGACTTCAACCTCAAGCTCATGCCGGGCGAGGCGCATGGCATCGTCGGCGAGAGCGGCTGCGGCAAGTCCACCGTCGCCCTCGCGATCATGCAATACATGGGCAAGAACGGTGCGATCGTCGGCGGCGAGATCCTGTTCGAGGGGCGCGACATGCGCACCATGAGCGAAGAGGAGCTGCGCCAGATCCGGGGATCCAAGATCGCCATGGTCTACCAGGAGCCCATGGCATCGCTGAACCCGTCCATGACCATCGGCGACCAGCTCGCCGAGGTCCCGATCTACCACGACGGACTGTCGCGCGCGGAGGCGCTGAAGCTTTCCGCCGACATGCTCGCCAAGGTGCGGCTGCCGGATCCCGAGCGGATCCTCACCTGTTATCCGCACCAGATCTCCGGCGGCCAGCAGCAGCGCGTGGTGATCGCCATGGCGCTTCTTTCCAATCCGCGATTGCTGCTTCTAGACGAACCGACCACGGCGCTCGATGTGACGGTGGAGGCCGGCATCGTCGAACTCATCAAGGAGATCGCCGGGGAATTCGGCACCTCCATGATCTACATCTCCCACAACCTCGGCCTGATCCTGGAGACCTGTGACCGGCTCACGGTCATGTATTCGGGCGAGGCGGTGGAGGTCGGCGACATCCACGACGTGTTCGAGGAGATGCGTCATCCCTACACGCGCGGACTGTTCGGTTCCATTCCGCTTCCCGGCGCCGACAAGAACGCCCATCCCCTCGTGGCGATCCCGGGCCAACTCCCGCTTCCCCACGAGCGGCCGACGGGGTGCAACTTCGGCCCACGCTGCAGCTTCTTCCGCGAGGGCGTCTGCGACACGGGGCGCCTCTCCATGCACGTGGTTCCGGGTGACGAGGGGCATCGTGTCCGCTGCGAGCGGTTTGAGGACATCGATTGGGAGCGCGATCTCCCGAAGGGCGAGGCCAAACCGCCGGTCGAAGCGGGCGAGGTGGTGCTTTCCGTCGAGGACATGACGAAGCACTACGTCATCGACGATGGCGGCCTGCTGGTCCTGGGCGGCGAGCAGCGCGCCGTGAAGGCGAATGAAAAGCTGACCTTCTCCGCTCGCGAGGCGGAAACGGTGGCCATCGTCGGCGAGAGCGGCTGCGGGAAGTCGACCTTCGCCAAGGTGCTCATGGGGCTTGAGGACGCCACCGACGGCAAGGTGCTTCTGGGGGACGTGGAACTCGGCGGCCTGCCGGTCGACAAGCGGGACGCGAAAACCATCGCCGGACTGCAGATGGTGTTCCAGAACCCGTTCGACACGCTCAATCCGTCGCACACCGTCGGCAGCCAGATCGCCCGTGTCATCCGCAAGTTCGGCGTCGCGCGGGACGAGGGCGAGATCGAGGGGTTGGTCATGCGGCTGCTCGATACGGTGAAGCTGCCGCGCGATTTCGCGCGCCGTAAGCCGCGCCAGCTTTCCGGCGGGCAGAAGCAGCGCGTCGGCATCGCGCGCGCCTTTGCCGGCAACCCGAAGGTGGTGATTGCCGACGAGCCCGTTTCAGCACTCGATGTCTCGGTGCAGGCGGCCGTCACCGAACTGCTGATGGACATCCAGCGCGAGAACCGCACCACGATGCTGTTCATCAGCCATGACCTCTCGGTGGTGCGCTATCTCGCCGACCGTGTCGTGGTCATGTATCTGGGACGGATCATGGAGCAGGGCACGACGGAGGAGATCTTCGCGCCGCCCTATCATCCCTATACCGAGGCTCTGCTCGCCGCCGTTCCCATTGCCGATACCAGCGTCGAGAAGCGCTCCATCGTTTTGAAGGGCGAAATCCCGTCGCCAGCCAATCCGCCGAAGGGGTGCCCGTTCCAGACGCGTTGTCCCTACATGATCGAGGGCACCTGCGACGTTGACCTTCCGCCGGTGCGGACCTTTGCCGACGATCACGAGATCGCCTGTCATCTCGATCCCGAAACGCTTGCGGCGATGGAGCCGGTGATCAAGGCGAAGCAACCGGTCGGTGCGACGGGGTAGAGGAGGCTGTCCCGCGCCTTTCCCGCGGTGTCATCAACGTGTCATGGTTGCCTGCACATGACCTCGTCACACCGGATGGGCACACAGCAGACAGGGGCGGACATGAACGCAGGCGAAGACACTCTGACCAGCGTGGAGGACCTCGAGGCGATCTACGGCGTTCCGGGCGAGACCTCGACCGTCAAGGAGATCGACTGGGTCAGCAACGAATACGCCAGGCTGATGATGGCCTCTCCCTTCGTCGGGCTCGCGACGGTCGGACCGGAGGGGCTCGACTGCTCGCCACGCGGCGACCGGGGGCAGGTCGTCGAGATCCTGGACCGCAAGACGCTGGCGCTGCCAGACCGGCGCGGCAACAACCGCATCGATTCCCTGCGCAACATCGTGCGTGACCCGCGCGTGGCGCTGCTGTTTCTCATTCCCGGCAGCGGAACCACGTTGCGGGTCAATGGACGCGCGCGCGTCAGCATCGCGCCGGATCTGCTCGAACGCTTCACCGTCGAGGGTAAGCCGCCGCGTACGGTGATCGTCATCGAGGTGGAGCGGATCTACTTCCAGTGTGCCCGCGCGGTCGTGCGGTCCCAACTCTGGACGGAGTCGTCCTGGCCAGATGTTTCCGATCTGCCGAGCCCGGGGAAAATTCTCGCCGATCTGAGCGATAACCGCGTTGGCGGCGAGGAGTACGACCGGGAATGGCCGGCCCGCGCCGCCGCCTCGCTCTGGTAGGCCGGTCGCATCGCGCGCAGCCGGAGGGCATTACCCCTCCGGTTGGCAGATCTCGTTGCGCCGCATGGCCGTCAGCGTGCGCACGACAAGAAGCAGAATGATCGCCCATAGCGCCGCATAGCCGATGTATCCAAGCGCATGGGCGACCGTTTCTCCCGTTCCCTCGGCAAAGAGGGTCGAGGCGATGGTGAAACCGGCGACGGGGAAGGAATAGGCCCACCACGACATGGCGAAAGGCAGGTGCACCAGCCGCCCGACCTGCGTCAGCGTGATCAGCACGAACATCAGTGCCGCGTAATACAGAATGCGCGCGAAGGCATCGACTTCGCCACCGTTGAGCTGAAGCCAGGCAACGAACCCGACCGAGGGCGGGGCGATCATGATCACCAGTGTCGGCAGCAGGCGCTCCGGCAGCGGGTTGTGAAAGATCAGCCGGTTGAAGACCAGGGTCAGGAACACCATCCAGAACAGGATCCCGACCGAAAAGAAGAACCACGACACCTCGACATAGCCGAGACGGACGCCGGCCATGGGCACCAGCACGTTGCCGACGGCCGGAATGAACCACGCCGGTGTCAGATGCGCGGTCTCGAAGGGACGATGGCTGAGCCAGGCCGAAACGACGCCGAGGATGATGGCCAGATGCGCCACCGCGGCAACGACCCAGAGGATATGGGCGAGCGTGCCGTGCCAGGGAAGGATCGCGGCCGCGATCAGCAGCGCCCCGATGGTGATCGCCGGGAAGAAGGCGATGCGGATCGGATGGTTCCATTCGGCCTTCAGCGCGTCCGGGTAGCGCAGTCCCTTCGCGATGAACACCGTGCCGATGGCAAGGAAGACAAGCACCGTCACGACAGTAAGTATCTGCCCCGGCACCGGTGGCAGGTCGAGCGCGTGCTCGATGCGGTGGGTGGCGAGCGTCAGGCCCGAGAGGCCCATGACCACGGCGAAGAAGGTAACCGGATAGTGCGCCAGCCAGGCGCGCCCGCCTTGTTCCTCGTGTCCGGTAACATCACTCGCGGCCATGGGCTCATCCTGTACATTCAATATTTCGAAAATAGATCATCCAAGCAATAGCGTGGAATCGATTCTCGCGATAGTGCCGGAAAATACCATGTCCGCGCCCTTCGGGCTTGACGCTTGGCGATACTCTCGCCGAAGACAGGCACGAGGATCACCGAGCGAGGATTTCATGAGCGCACCGACCCGTCTTGCCATCATTCTTGCCGCCGGTCTCGGCACCCGCATGAAGTCCGAGCGGCCGAAGGTGATGCACGAGATCGGCGGCCTGTCCCTGGTCGGCCATGTCCTGAAGGCGGTTTCGGCCGCGTCGGTCGAGCGGATCGCGGTGGTGGTGGGGCCGGACATGCCGGCCCTGGTCTCGGAGGTCGGGCGCCGGGCACCGCAGGCGAGTTGCCACGAGCAAACCGAACGTCTGGGAACGGCCCATGCCGCGCTTGCCGCACGCCCGGCCGCCACGCCCGTGCCGGACCAGGTCTTCGTGCTTTTCGGCGACACGCCGCTGGTGAGGCCCGGGACGATCGAGCGGATCGGCGCGCGCCTTTCCGCCGGCGCGGATCTGGTCGTGCTCGGCTTCCAGGCCGCCAACCCCTTCGACTACGGACGCTTGCTGGAGGAAGGCGGGGAACTCGTCGCCATCCGCGAGGAGAAGGACGCGAGCGAGGCCGAGCGGCAGGTTGCCTTCTGCAACTCCGGCATCATGGGCTTTTCCGGTGCGCGGTTCCTGGAGATCCTGGATGCCATCGGCAACGACAATGCAAACAGCGAATTCTACCTGACCGATGCCGTGGAGGTCGCACGGGGTCTCGGGCTGTCGGTCGCCTCGGAGACCGCGGACGAGGCGGAGGTGCAGGGTATCAACACCCGCGCCCAGCTTGCCCGGGTCGAGGCGGATTTCCAGGCCCGGATGCGGCAGCAGGCTATGGACGATGGCGTGACCCTGGTGGCGCCCGAGACCGTGTTCTTCTCCCATGACACGGTTCTTGCCGCCGACGTCGTGGTCGAGCCGAACGTGGTTTTCGGCCCCGGCGTCAGCGTTGCCCGCGATGCGGTCGTGCGTGCCTTCTCCCATCTCGAGCAGGCCCGTGTCGGCGAGGGGGCAACGCTTGGTCCCTATGCCCGCCTGCGGCCCGGCGCGGAGATCGGCACCGGCGCGCATATCGGCAACTTCGTCGAGGTGAAGAACGCGACGGTCGGCGAGGGCGCCAAGGTGAACCACCTGACCTATGTGGGCGACGCCAGGATCGGCGCGCGCTCGAACATCGGCGCCGGCACGATCACCTGCAACTACGATGGTTTCCTCAAGCATCTGACGGATATCGGCGAGGATGTCTTCGTCGGCTCCAACTCGACTCTGGTCGCCCCGATCACCATCGGCGACGGTGCCTATCTCGCCGCCGGAGGCACCGTCACGCAGAACGTTCCGGCCGATGCGCTGGTCATTGGCCGCGCACGCCAGGCGGTCAAGGAGGGGCGCGCAAGCCTGCTCAAGTCGCGCTTACGCCGCGCCAAGGAGGAAAAGGCGAAGCGGGACAAGCAAAAAGGCTGAGAGGCTTCGATCCGAGGATCCCTCAGACCTTGTAGAAGTCGCGGTACCAGTCGACGAAGGCCTTCACGCCGTCCTCGACGCTGGTCTTCGGGCGAAAGCCGGTCGCTTCCGCCAGATCGTCCACATCCGCCCAGGTGGCGAGCACGTCGCCGGGCTGCATCGGCATGTAGTTGCGGATCGCCTCGACACCACAGGCCGCCTCGATGGCGTCAACGTAGCGCAGGAGCTGGACCGGCTCCGAATTGCCGATGTTGAAGATGCGGTAGGGTGCGGTGCTGGTGGCCGGGTCCGGCGTGTCCGCGTCCCAGTCTTCACCCGGCGCGGCGGGCTTGTCGGCGATGCGCACGATGCCTTCCACGATGTCGTCGATGTAGGTGAAGTCGCGCACCATCTCACCGTGGTTGTAGATGTCCACCGGCCGGCCTTCCAGGATCGCGCTGGTGAACTTGTAGAGCGCCATGTCGGGTCGGGCCCAGGGGCCGTAGACGGTGAAGAAGCGCAGGCCCGTAAGCGGAATCCTGAAGAGATGCGCATAGGAATGCGCCATCGCCTCGTTGGCCTTCTTGGTGGCCGCGTACAGCGAGATCGGATGGTTGCCGCCCCGGTGCGGCGACAGCGGCATCGCCCCGTCCAGACCGTAGACGGAGGAGGTCGAGGCGAAGACCACATGCTCCACCTCGAACCGGCGGGCCGCTTCCAGAATGGTCAGGAAGCCGGTGACATTCGCGTCCACATAGGCTTGCGGCACCTCGAGCGAGTAGCGCACGCCCGGCTGTGCCGCCAGGTGAATGATGCGCTCCGGCCGATGGGCCGCCATCAGCTCCATCACCGCCTCACGATCTTCCAGCGAAATGCGCGCCTCGGTGAAGTGATTGTTGGCATTGAGGATCTTGAGCCGGGCTTCCTTCAGTGCCGGATCGTAGTAGGGGCTGACGCTATCCAGCCCGACCACGTGCCAGCCGTCGGCGAGCAGCCGCTGGCAGACATGAAAGCCGATGAACCCGGCGGAGCCTGTGACAAGAAGAGTGCGCATGTCTCACCATTCGGGCCCGCGCGGGCGCCATGGCGCGCCCGGCGGCGTTGCATGTGATGCGGGCGCGCTGGCACCCGGTTGCATCAGGCCTTGAGAAGCTCGGCGAGCAGCGGACGCAGCTCGGCGGCAAGTGTCTGGTCCTCGAGCGCGAAGGCGATGTTCGCGGCCAGGAACCCGGACTTGGAGCCGCAATCGTAGGTCTCGCCCTCGAAACGGAAACCGGTGAAGGCTGTCTCGCCCATCAGCGCCAGCATGGCGTCGGTGAGCTGGATCTCGCCGCCGGCGCCCGTTTCCTGGGTGCCGAGCAGGTCGAAGATGCGCGGCTGGAGGATGTAGCGGCCGTTGATGAACAGATTCGTCGGTGCGGTTCCCGGTGCCGGCTTTTCCACCATGCCGGTGATGGAGAAGGTGCGGGCGGTCTGCTCGCCCTCGATCTCGACAATGCCGTAGTTGTGGGTCTGGTCCTCCGGCACCGCCTCCACCGAGATCACGTTGTTGCCGGTCTCGTTATGGATCTCCACCATTTCCGACAGGCAGCCGCGCTCGGACTTCATGAGCATGTCGGGCAGGAGAATCGCGAAGGGTTCGTCGCCGATGATGTCGCGCGCGCACCAGATCGCGTGGCCAAGGCCCAGCGGCTCCTGCTGGCGGGTGAAGCTGGTGGTGCCCGGGGCCGGACGGATCGCCTCCAGAAGCTTCAGCGCGGCCTTCTTGTCGCGTGAGCGAAGCGTGTCCTCCAGTTCGTAGGCGATGTCGAAGTGGTCCTCGATCACGTGTTTGTTGCGCCCGGTGACGAAGACGATGTGCTCGATTCCCGCCGCGCGGGCCTCGTCCACCACGTACTGGATGATCGGGCGGTCGACGATGGTGAGCATTTCCTTCGGCAGGGCCTTGGTGGCGGGAAGGAAGCGCGTCCCGAGCCCGGCGACGGGAAGGACGGCCTTGCGAATACGCTTCTTCTGCATTCGTTCTCTTTTCCGGTCGGTGCTTCGTCAGTTTCTGTCGCCGCCGTCTCCGCCCTGTGCGGCGACTCGTGCGACAGGGGTTGGCGCCCCCAAGTCCCTGCCACATCTTCCTATCGCGAAAGAAGAGGAGAACCAAGCGCGGCGGCAGAGCTTGCGTCCGCGGGTGCGAGCGAATACTGAACGGGCGGGGGAAACGGCGCGTGCCCGCGCGCCAGCCACAGGAGCGTCCGCCGCATGGCCACCAACTGCAATTCAACCGTCACCGTCGGCAATGTGAGCTTCGCCCAGGAAGCTCCGTTCTCGCTGATCGCCGGGCCCTGCCAGATGGAGAGCCGGGCGCATGTGCTGGAGTGCGCGGCCGCGGTGAAGGAGATCGCCGGGGAGCTGGGCATCGGCGTCGTGTTCAAGGCGTCCTTCGACAAGGCGAATCGCACCTCGCTTTCGGCAAGCCGGGGCGTTGGCATGGACGAGGCGCTGCCGGTCTTCGCCGAGATTCGCGAGACCTACGGAATGCCGGTGCTGACCGACATTCACTCGGCCGACCAGTGCGCGCCTGTCGCCGAGGCCGTCGATGTGCTGCAGATTCCCGCCTTCCTGTGCCGGCAGACGGACATTCTCGTCGCCGCCGCGAAGACGGGCGCCGTGGTCAACGTCAAGAAGGGCCAGTTTCTCGCGCCCTGGGACATCCAGAACGTCCTGACCAAGATCGTCGAGAGCGGAAACCCGAACGTGCTCCTGACCGAGCGCGGTGCCTCCTTCGGCTACAATACGCTGGTGTCCGACATGCGCGCGCTGCCGGTGATGGCCGCGACCGGCGCGCCGGTCGTGTTCGACGCCACCCATTCGGTGCAGCAGCCGGGCGGCAAGGGCGGCTCCTCCGGCGGCGAGCGCAACATGGTGGCGGTTCTGGCGCGGGCCGCCGTTGCCGTGGGCGTCGCCGGCGTCTTCATCGAGACCCATCCCGACCCGGACAACACCATTTCCTCCGACGGCCCGAACATGATCGCGCTCAAGGACCTGAAGGACCTGCTCCAGGATCTTCAGGCCTTCGACAAGGTCGCCAAGTCGCGGCCGCGCGGCCTCTGACAGTTTCACACGGGGGCGGGCGAGGGCGGTTTCGTCCGCGCCCGTGCTCCAGGTCCCTTGCCAGTCCCACCTCCAGGGAGACGAGAATGACTGCAATTGTCGATATCAAAGCCCGGCAGATCCTCGACAGCCGCGGCAACCCGACCGTCGAGGTCGACGTGCATCTGGAAGACGGCGCCTTCGGGCGCGCGGCGGTTCCCTCGGGCGCGTCCACCGGCGCGCATGAGGCGGTCGAGCTGCGCGACGGCGGCTCCGCCTATCTGGGCAAGGGCGTGCGCAAGGCCGTCGACGCGGTCAACGGCGAGATCTTCGATGCCGTCGGCGGGCTCGACGCGGAAGACCAGATCCACATCGACGAGGCGATGATCGCGCTCGACGGCACGCCGAACAAGGCGCGTCTTGGTGCAAACGCCATCCTCGGCGTGTCGCTGGCCGTGGCCAAGGCCGCCGCGCAGTCATCCGGCCTGTCGCTCTACCGCTATGTCGGCGGCACGGGCGCGCGCCTGCTTCCGGTTCCGATGATGAATATCATCAACGGTGGCGCGCACGCGGACAATCCGATCGACGTGCAGGAGTTCATGATCATGCCGGTGGGGGCGGAGTCGATCGCCGACGCCGTGCGCATGGGCTCGGAGGTGTTCCACACCCTCAAGAAGGGCCTCAAGGACGCCGGCCACAACACCAACGTGGGCGACGAGGGCGGCTTTGCTCCCAACATCGGCTCCACGGACGAGGCCATCGGCTTCATCATGAAGTCCATCGAGAAGGCCGGCTACAAGCCGGGCGAGGACATCGCGCTCGCGCTCGACGCCGCCTCGACCGAGTTCTTCAAGGATGGCAAGTATCACCTTGCCGGCGAGAACAAGGTGCTCGGCCCCGACGAGATGGCCGCCTATCTCGCCGACTTCGTGAAGCGTTATCCGATCATCTCCATCGAGGACGGCATGGCCGAGGACGACTGGGCCGGCTGGAAGGCGCTGACCGACATGGTCGGCGACCGCTGCCAGCTCGTCGGCGACGACCTCTTCGTCACCAACTCGGTGCGCCTGCGCGAGGGCATCGAGAAGGGCGTCGCCAACTCGATCCTGGTCAAGGTCAACCAGATCGGTTCGCTGACCGAGACGCTGGACGCGGTCGAGACGGCACACAAGGCCGCCTACACCGCCGTCATGTCGCACCGCTCGGGCGAGACCGAGGACAGCACGATCGCCGATCTGGCAGTCGCCACCAACTGCGGGCAGATCAAGACCGGCTCGCTGGCCCGCTCCGACCGGCTCGCCAAGTACAACCAGCTCATCCGCATCGAGGAAGAGCTCGGTCCCCAGGCGCGCTACGCCGGCCGCGACATCCTGAAGGGGTGAGGGCGGGGCTCCAAGCGCCTGCTCTGAAAAATAAAAAAGCCGCCGGAGCGATCCGGCGGCTTTTTTTCCTTTCGGTCACCATTCGTTCCATGATCCGGATACGACGATGCGCCCCAGGCGTCATCCCGGCCAGGGGCCGCAGGCCCGTGAGCCGGGATCCATTGGCACCCTCGGCTCAGGCTCCTCCTGACCGGAGCGCGCGGCAAGGTTCGGCCCGAAGGTTCACGGTGTGCTTGCGGCGAAGGGAATTGGGCCCCGGCTCGCGCTTCGCTTGGCCGGGGTGACGTCCGAGAAGGTGTTGAGGCTTAACCCGCAAACACCAAGAAACAGGAAGCGGGAGGGACAAGTGAAGGTTCGCCGAGTTCCTCCTGTCATCCCTGCGAAGGCAGGAATCCGGTATCCGCTTGCCTTGCGATGCTCCGGGGCGTCGCTTTTCCTCACCCCGTCTTCGTTTCGCTCGCGTGGCGGATGGCGGCGGCCAGTGTTTCCGGCTTTTCCGCGCCCATGACGATGAAACGTTCGTCGATGATGAAGGCGGGCACGCCGGTGACGCCAAGGGACTGGGCGCGGGCGATGTCGCGCTCGATCTTCTCCATGTCCGCGTCGGTGGGCAGCAGTTCGGCGACGAGATCCGGCATCATGCCGACGTCGCCGGCCGCCTTGATCAGCGTCTCGGGGCGGGAAAGGTCCGCGCCTTCCACGAAATAGAGGTTGAACAGGCGCTCGACCATCTCGGTCTGGGCATCCTCTGCGCGTGACCAAAGCACGAGGCGGTGACAGTCGAGCGTGTTGGGTGAGGAGGTGATCCGGTCGAAGGCGAAGGGAATGCCCTCGCCGGCGCCGGCCGCCGCGATCTGCTCGTGCAACTCGTCGATGCGCGCCTGGCTGCCAAACTTCTCCATCAGGTAGACCTGCCGGTCCTTGCCCTCGCGCGGGATGGTCGGGTCGAGCTGGAACGGCTGCCAGCGCAGCGTGACGGCAATGTCGGGGAGGGTGGCCAGCGCCTTTTCCAGACGCCGCTTGCCAATGAAACACCACGGACACACCACATCCGACACGATGTCGATGGGCATCGGAGCGGTCGCGTCGGCAGCGTCGGTCATGGGCAGTCTCCGTCCGGTCTCAGGCTCTTGTCCGGTGGAGCAGCCCGTCTAGCCGAAGCGGGTCTGGTCCACGATGGCGGCAATCCGGCGGCGCAGGGCGTCGAGCGCATCGCTGTCGCGCAGGATCGCAAGGCCCCCGGATCCCTTCACCCTAGCAACAAAATCCTCCTCGCGCGATGCGGCAAGCGCCGTTGTCAGCACAGGATCCCGCGCAGGCGGTGGAAAGATCCCGTCATTGGCAAGATGAAGCTCGCGCGGACCGGAATGAACCTCCTCCAGCCGCACCTCGAGAGGCGCGCGCGCGCGAAGCTTCAGCGCCGTCGTCAGCGCGCGGCGATAGGTCTCGATATCCTCCGGAGCCAGCGCGTCACCGCCGTCATGAACAGACCTGCGAAACCGCTCCAGCCGGGCATCCGCCAGCCGGCGGCGGGCCTGTGCGCCTAGCAGGAGCTGCAGGCGTCGACCGATGTCGCGTGGAGCGGCCTCCGCAAGGACGACATCGCTCGCGCCATGTTCCAGCGCCGCCATCCGGCTTGCGGCATCGCGCGCAATCACCAGAGTCGGCAGGTGCATGTGGCGCGGATCGCGGTCGAGCGCCTCCAGCATGTGGGCAATGCGGGCCGCCGGCGCATCCAGCACGAGCGCGTCGGCGGGGCCGGTCTCGAGCCTGGCAAGCGCCGCCTCGGGGCTCAAAACCCCATGCGGGGCGATGGCAAGGCCACTCGCGCGTGCCGCGCCGGCAAGAGTGGCGCTGTCGCCGTGGACAAGAACATGCGCGGCGCTCGCGGGCACTGTCGGCTGGTCGCCATGCGCAAGGCGGGGCAGCGACCTGTGGCGCAGGATGGCTTCCTCGAGCCGGACGGAGGCGCGCAGCACGGCGGCGAGCCGGTCTCCGGTGCGGCCGTCATTCTCCACCGGCAACAGCGCGTCAGGATGCAGCATTCCGCCCGGCGCATCCGGGTCGCCGTCCGCCGCGCAAGGGGCAACGAGGGGTAGCCGCGCGCCACCTGTCGCCGCCCGGCGTTTCAGCCCGGCGACCGCGGCAAGGTCGTAGGCATCCGTTTCCCGAGCAAGCACGAGGAGATCGGGCAGGGGGGCATCGGGGGTGTCGTCGGCAAGTGTCACCTCCCAGGCTTCGCCCAGCCGGCCGGCCAGGGCGTCGCGCCAGGACGCCGTCGTCACGGCGACACGCGCACGCAGCAGCGTGTCGGCCGCCCCCTCCGCCATGTCCATCACGCGACCGCGGAGCGCAGCGGATTGACGAGCCGCTGGGACAGCGCGACCCGGTCGACCTTGCCGCTTTCGGTGCGCGGCAGGGCGGGCAGTGCGAGCACCCGGTGCGGAATTTCGGCAAGTCCCGCGCGCTCGGTCTCCAGATAGGCGAAGAAGCCCTCCACATCGAGGATCAGCCCGCTGCTTGGCACGAGCGCCGCATAGAGGCGGGCCCCCAGAATGCCGTCTTCGACGAGGAAGGCGGCCGCCTCCCGGATGCCCGGAAAGCCGGCGAAAAGCGCGTCGAGGGACGGCAGGGAGCCGACGCCGGGCGCGGTCGTTCCCGGCACGCCGACACCGGTGATGCCGGCCTCGGACTGGCGTACCGGCAACAGCGTGTCGACATAGCCGGCCTTGTCGGTGGGCACGCGCACCTTGCAGGCGGGCCAGGCGGAATCGGCGACCATCGCGCCGCGCACCTTCAGCGTCGCCGGGCCGCTCTCGGTGTCGAGGTCGAGCTCCAGCAGCGCCGGTCCGTTCTGTGCGGTGGAGGGCGAGCCGATGCGCCCCGTGGCGAACGGGCGGGGCAGGGCGCTGCCCTCGCGCCGGCGCGCGACCATGGCGAATTCGTCCATCACATGCAGGTCGGTGAGATCGCGGTTGGTGTTGTGCGCGGCGGGCGTCGCCGAATGGGCACCCCACACGGATACGATGCGGCAACCGCCGTTGTCGAGGCGCCGCTCGAACGCGGGCACCAGGGAACCGGGACACAGCACCATGTCCGCCTCGACCATGTCGGCGTGGGCGGCGAGCTTCCGCAGCGAGGCGGGGTGATGCAGGTGCAACGTGCCGCCAGACAGGAGCCAGGGCACGAGACCGGCCCCGATGCCGGCCATTCCGGTCATGGCATAGGGCAGCACGATCTTCGGCGCGCGCGGCAGGGAGAGCTCGAGATAGGGCATCAGCCCGGCGGCGATCCACTGGTTGTGGCTGCGAGCGATGGGCAGCGGCTCGCCACTGGTCGAGCGGGTCCATGTCAGCGTCGCGACATGGTCGGCGGCGTTGGCGCCGCGCCGCACAGGGGCGTCCTCCAGATCCTCCGGCAATTCGTCGAGAACGTTTCCAAGCTCCATGAGCCCGTCGACCACGTCCTTGCCCAGGCCGAAGACGAAGCGCAGCGCGAAGAGTTCGGCCGCGGCGTCGCGCGCCTCGTGCCCAAGGCTGCGCCCGCCGAAGCTGTCGCCGGCGATGAGCGCCCGTGCGCCCGCACGGTTGAGCGCCTCGAGGACGTTCTTCTGGCGCCAGTGCAGCGGCATCGGCGCGACGACCAGTCCGGCGCGCAGCGACGCCAGCAGTGCGATCACCGCATCCACCGTGTTTGCGCTCTGCAGCCCGATGACGCTGTCATGGCTCATGCCGACGGCCGCGAAGAAGGCGGCGAGGCGCGAGATCTCAGCATCCGCCTCGGCATAGGTGAGCTGGCGCGGAGGGCTCGCGGTCTCGCCAAGCCTTGCGTCCTGCGGATCGACAAGGGCGAGCCGGTCGGGGCTGGCGGCCGCCGTCTTGCGGAACAACGCGTCCAGGGTGACGTTGCCCCAGATACCGCTCTGGCGGTGCGCTTCGATCGTCTTTTCGGGCGTGAGGATCATCTTGCTACATCCAGGGTCCGATCAGTCGCCGGTGGCCGACCACCAGCTTTCGAAACGGGGGCCGGAAACGGGATGGTCCTGCGGCCGGCCGATCGTCGTCCAGCGGGCCACCCATTTCTCGGGCAGGTGAAAGAGCGGCACCACATAGGCACCGGAAATCAGCGCGCGGTCGAAGGCGCGCACGGCGGCGACGAAGCCGTCCTGGTCGCGTGCGGCGAGCATTGCGTCGATCATGGCGTCGACGGCCGGGCTCTTCGCGCCCGCATAGTTGAACGAGCCCTCCTGGCCGGCGGCGTCGCTGCTCCAACGGTAGCGCTGTTCATTGCCCGGCGACAGGGAAACGAGCCAGGTGTTCAGCACCATGTCGAAGTCGAAGGTCTGGCGCCGGCGCTGATACTGGGCGCCGTCCACCGAGCGGATCGACGCGTCGATGCCGACGAGGCGCAGCGTGCGCTGATAGGCAAGCGCGAGACGCTCCTGGTCGGGCGTCGCCGTCAGCATCTCGAAGGTGAACGGCTTGCCGTCGGGGCCGAGCATGGTGCCGCCGTCGATGCGGTAGCCGGCCTCGCGCAGCAGCGTGACGGCGGCGCGCATGACCTTGCGGTCGCGCCCCGAACCGTCGGCCTGCGTCGGACGCCAGGTGCCGTCGATCACATCGGCCGGCATCTCTTCGATCCAGGGAGCGAGCAGGGCACGCTCCTTGTCGTTCGCCGGACGTCCAAGGGAGGACAGGACGGAATTGTCGAAGTATCCGCCGGTCCTTTCATAAAGTCCGTAGTAGAGATTGCGGTTCACCCACTCGAAGTCGAAAAGCATGGCGAGGGCGCGGCGCACGCGAACGTCGGAGAACACCCCGCGGCGGGTGTTGAAGACGAAGCCGTGCATGCCCGCCGGCGTGCCGAGGCGGAAGACATCCTTGACCACCTTGCCGTCGGAAACGGCGGGAAAGTCCAGCGCTGTCATCCAGCGTGCGGGATCGGCAACAGGCAGCACCGAGACCAGCCCCTTCTTGAAGGCCTCGAACAGGGTGTTCTCGTCCCGGAAATACTCGATGCGGATCTCGTCGAAATTGTACAATCCCTTGCGGACCGGCAGGTCCTTCGCCCAATAGTCCGGGTTTCGGCGGTAGGTGATGGAATTGCCCACGTCCACCGCGTCGATGACATAGGGGCCGGAGCCGACGGGCGGCGTCAGCGTGCTGCGGTCGAAGGTTTCCGGATCGATGGTGTGCCTGGCGAGGATCGGCGACAGGCCGATCAGCAGGGGAAGCTCGCGGTCGGAACCATCCTCGAAGGTGAAGCGGACGCTGCGCGGGCCGGTCTGCTCCATCTTCTCGATTCGCGAATAGCGGGCGCGGAAATGCGGGCGCCCCTTGTCGCGCAGGATCTCGAAGGAAAAGATCACATCCTCGACGGTCACCGGCGTGCCGTCGGAGAAGCGTGCCTTCTCGTTGAGCGTGAACTCGATCCAGTCACGACTGTCGGGCAGGCGCACGTCCTCGGCGAGCAACCCGTAAAGCGAAAACGGTTCGTCCTGGTTGCGTTCCAGCAGGCTCTCTATGACCAGGGCGCCATAGTCGTTGTCGCGGATCCCGCGCGCGGTTGTTGTCCCGCCCTGGACGATGAACTGGTTGAGACTGTCGAAGGTGCCCTGGACGCCATAGGTGATACGGCCCCCCTTCGGCGCATCCGGATCGGCGTAGGGCAGATGGTCGAAGTCGGAGGGCAGCGCGGGCTGCCCGTGCATGGCGATGCCATGGACCGCCGGCACCTCCTGCGCCTGCGCGGTCGCCAGACCATGTCCCGTAACGACAAGACCGGCGGCAAGCACCAGCGCACGCGCGATACGCGCGGCATGTCCAGGGGCGCGCCGCGACACGGGGGAGGGAATCAGATTGTTCGTCTCGACAGTCATGCCCCGTTTATAGCGCGCAATCACTTTGCTATGGTTAACGAGAGTTCAACATTGCGACCTCGCGCAGGGTGGGACATTTGCGCAACAGCGTCAGGCTTGCCGTGCGGTGCGGCGTTACGGTACGCGACTATCGCAAGGCTCTTTCTGGATATTTGCCGGTTGAGCCTGTAAAGATGCGCCCCGGAAGCACCGGGGCCAATGTCTCGCCGCATTCCTTGCCCATGTGGGCAGGAGCGCGTGACAACGGAGTCGAGGCGAGGGGCACCGCGGATCGGCCTGCCGGATTCGGATATGGCGAAAGCTGGCGCGGGTTTGCGACGGATCGCTTCCGCAAAGCGAATTCACACGGTTCGCGCGACCGGGGTCGCGCAACGAGATCATGGACGTAGGGACGCATTGTATGGCTGAGACCTTGAAGAATAGCCTGGCCGGCGTGTCGCTCGCCGCGGCGGCGCTGCTTGCCGCCGTGACCGGCGCCAGCGCCCAGACCCAGACCGTCGAACCGCAGGCGGACACCCCCTGGGTGAAGATCTGCAATACGGATCCCCAGTCCAACAAGCAGACCTGCGTCGTCACGCAGGAACTGAGGACCGACACGGGCCAGTTCCTGGCTTCCGTCGCGGTTCGCGAGATCGGCGGCGAGGCGCGCAAGACGCTGCTCATCGCCGTTCCGCCGGGAATGCTCATCCAGCCGGGCCTGCGCGTTCAGGTCGACAACGGCAAGCAGACCGAAGCGAAGTACGGCATCTGCTTCCCCAACGCCTGCTATTCCGAGCTGGTGATCGACGATGCCTTCATCAACTCGCTCAAGGCCGGCGGAAACCTGATCCTGACCACGCTGAACCAGCAGGCCAAGCAGGTGCCGTTCCAGCTCACGCTGTCCGGCTTCACCAAGGTCTACGACGGCGACCCGATCGACGCGGCCGCGCTGCAGCAGAAGCAGCAGCAGCTCCAGTCCGAGCTGCAGAAGCGCGCCGAGGAAGCCCGTCAGAAGCTGATCGACAAGCAGAAGGAAGCGACCGGCGACAATTGAGCCGGAAACGCATCCGTCCAGGACAAGCAAAAGGCCGCCGGGAACTCCCGGCGGCCTTTTTCATTTGCGTCGGAACGGGCAACCTCAGTGCAGATCGACATCCCGCGGCAGGTAGGATCCGTCCGCCTGCTGCTCGAAGATCTCGTCCACCTGGGGGTGGCGGACCGGTTCGCCGGTGTCATCGGGAACCAGATTCTGTTCCGACACATAGGCGATGTATTCCGTATCCGCGTTCTCGGCGAGCAGGTGATAGAAGGGCTGATCGCGCTCGGGACGTACATCGGCGGGAATCGTGTCCCACCATTCCTCCGTGTTGGAGAAGGTCGGATCGACGTCGAAGATGATCCCGCGGAATGGATAGATTCTGTGCCGGACCACTTGCCCGATCATGTATTTCGCGGTTCGCATTGCTTGTAGAACCCGTTCGCGCGGCGAAGGCCATGCTCCGCCGCGCCGTTAGTATCTCGTGAATTAGCGTAGCCCATACGCCTTCAACAGCCGGTTTACAAGTCCATGACCGGGGCGGAACTCTTCGCTCCGCTTCGTCATTCGCCGCAAAACCGCGCTGTGCTTTTGCCTGCGCTCAGAACCCGTAGGCGCTTGCCAGGTCAGGGTCCCGGGCCGCGACGAGGCGTGCCAGATCGACGATGACGCTGGCCTGTTTCCAGGTCGCGTCGTCCTGCATCTTGCCGTCGATCATCACGGCCCCCGAGCCGTCCGGCATCGCCTCGAGAATGCGGCGGGCGAAGGCAACCTCGTCAGGGTCCGGACTGAACACCTTCTTGGCGATGGCGATCTGCGAGGGATGAAGCGACCAGGCGCCCGCGCATCCCATCAGGAAGGCGTTGCGGAACTGGCTCTCGCAGGCGGCCGCGTCGGAGAAATCGCCGAAGGGGCCATAGAAGGCCTTGATGCCGGCGGCCATGCAGGCGTCGACCATCTTGGCGATCGTGTAGTGCCACAGGTCCTGCTGAACCGACAGGCGCGGTGCGGCGGCTTCGGCCGCATCGGGCAGCACCGCGTAGTCGGGATGACCGCCACCGACACGGGTCGTCTTCATGCCCCTGGAGGCGGCGAGATCGGCCGGGCCGAGACTCATGCCATGCATCCTGGGGCTGGCGGTGGCAATGGCCTCGACGTTCTTCACGCCCTCCGCCGTTTCGAGAATCGCGTGAATGAGAATGGGTTTCGTCACGCCGGCCCGGGCCTCGAGCTGGGCCAGAAGCTGGTCGGCATAGTGAATGTCCCAGGGGCCCTCGACCTTGGGCAGCATCACCACGTCGAGCTTGTCGCCGACCTCCTGGACGATCTCGACAAGATCGTCGAGAAGCCAGGGGCTGTTCAGGCAGTTTACCCGGGTCCACAGGCCCGTCTGGCCAAAGTCATTGGCCTTCGCCATCTCGATGAAGCCGTGCCGCGCCGCAACCTTCTGGTCGGCGGGAATGGCGTCCTCGAGGTTGCCCAGCACGACATCCACCGTGCCGATCAGATCGGGAACCTTGGCGCGCATCTTCTCCAGATGCGGCGGCACGAAATGGATCATCCGCTCGAGGCGGGTAGGGAGCTCACGCAGCGGCGCAGGCGCACCGATGGCAAGCGGCTGATAGAATGCGCGTGGTGTCTTCACCCGATCCTCCCGAAATGTTGCAGTGCATATAAGCGCGAGCCGGGGGCAGGTAGCAAGCCGCCTTTGGTCGGTGGCCGGGCGGTGTGATGCGCTGCCGCATCACACCCATTTGCGCATGATCCACATCCACTGGTCGGGTGCGGCGCGGATCCATTGTTCGAACAGGCCGTGGTAGGCCTGTGTCAGGGCGAGGGCGTCGGCCTTGCGGTCGCCCGTGCGCGGCACATCGACGATCACGGCGGAGATGCGGAACCGATCGTCGGGCAGGCGCAACACACGCGCGGCGACCAGCGGCACGCCGGCCGCGCAGGCGACCATGGCCGGATAGGTGGTGGCGTAGGCGTCATGGCCGAAGAAGGGGATGATCGCGCCGCGCGGATCGCGCAGGTCGGCGAGCATGGCGACGCGCCCGCCCCGGCGCACCTTCGACAGCACCCGGCGCGCCGTCTCATGCCCCTTCGGCAGCAGTCCGCCGGGATAAAGGGGCGCGCGCAGCGAGCGCAAAAGAGTGTCGGAACGGGCGTTGCTCAGCGCCTTGTAGACCCCGATGGGAGACCAGCCGAGTTCCAGGGCTCCGAGCGTGGTCACTTCCCAGTTGCCCGCGTGCATGGACACGACGACCGCACCACCGTCGCCGACAAGATCGCCCACCTCGGACACATCGAACTCGAAACGGGACGGGTCATGCGTCACGCGGTCGAGCTGCAGCGTTTCGGCCGCGACCCGCCCGAGATTTTCCCACATCCGGCGGGCCAGTGTGTCGCGTTCCGCCTCTCCCATCTCGGGAAAGGCACGGGCCAGATTGTCCATGGCGCGCCGGTGACGCTTGTTCATCGGGCCGAAGAAGCGCCATGCCCGCCCCATGGCACGCACCATGGCCCGCTCGGGGATCACCCGAACCAGCGCGAAGCAGGCGCGCAACATCAGCCATTCCGCGGCGTGGCGGACCGTCAGGCCAAAGGAGCGGAGGCGGGCCGCGAGGGGGCGGCCGGATTGCGCCGTCATGATGGCAGTCGCATCCCCGGGGCGGTGGCGTTGATGAAAGCGGGCCGGCACCAGGGCGCCGGATGGCGTTGACCGGTTCCCGCGAACCGGCTAGGCCTGCGGTGCTTACCGAAGCGAAGGGGGCTTGGCAACAGGTCCGGGGAGGGACCGTGTCCGCGCGCATGGCGGAGACGGAACGGGGCAGGCATTGGGGCCGGAACGGTCCCGGAGATCGCGATGGAAAATGTCATTTCACTGGCGTTGCCGTTCTTCGGCCTCATCTTTCTCGGGGTCGCCGCCGGCAAGTTCAAGAAGCTGCCGCCCGAAGGCCTCGCCTGGATGCAGTTCTTCGTCATCTACATCGCGCTGCCGGCGCTTTTTTTTCGCCTGCTCGCCAGGACGCCGGTGGAGGAACTCACCAACATCGGCTACGTGGCCGGCACCACCTTCGCGACCTATTGCGCCTTCGCGATCGCCTTTTGCATCGGCGTCATCGCGTCGAACGGCAACATCCCCGAGGCGACCATCCAGGCGCTGATCGGCTCCTATTCCAACATCGGCTACATGGGGCCGGGCCTGACGCTGGCCGTTCTCGGGCCGGCGGCCGCCGTGCCCACGGCGCTGGTGTTCTGTTTCGACAACATATTGCTGTTCACGCTGGCGCCGCTGATGATGGCCGTCGCCGGAACGGACAACGAGCCGCCGATGAAGACGGCGCTCACCGTGCTGAAACGAATCTTCACGCATCCGTTCATTCTGGCGACAATCGCCGGCGTTCTGGCGGCGGCAGTGCAGTTCCGCCCACCGCAGGCCCTGGACACGCTGCTGACGTTTCTTTCAAACGCCGCCGCGCCATGCGCGCTCTTCGCCATGGGCGTCACGGTGGTTCAGCGGCCGCTCGGGCGCGTTCCGCTGGAGCTTCCGGCGGTGCTCATCGTCAAGCTGGTGGTGCATCCGCTCATCGTGCTGCTGCTGCTCAACTGGATCGGCGGATTCGATCCGTCCTGGGTGGCGACGGCGGTGCTGATGGCCTGCCTGCCGCCGGCGGCCAACGTCTTTGTCATCGCCCAGCAGTATGACGTCTATTCCCAGCGGGCCTCGAGCGCGATCCTGATCGGCACCATCGCCTCGACCGTCACGGTCTCGCTCTTCATCTATTTCATCACCGAAGGCTACCTGCCCATCGGCTAGGGTGTGGCGCGAAACCGCTACCGCCCGAGCGTCACGCCACGCATGAGCCTGGGGCGCGCGAGCACGGGCGCGATGCCCTCGCGCATCAGCATCCGCCGCAAGGGCGCGACCCGGGAGGCGAGGTAGAGCCCGATGCTCCTGAGCGCCTGGACCGGCAGCATGTCGGTCAGCAGCGAGCGGTTGAGAAGGTCGACGGCCGTGGTCCGCGAGGTGATGTCGGCGCGGCGCTGGCGCTCGTAGCGGCCAAGAACCTCGTCGGAGCCGATGTCCTCGCCACGGTCGCGGGCGGACACGACGATCTCGACGAGAGCCGCCACGTCGCGCAAGCCAAGGTTCAGTCCCTGTGCGCCGATCGGCGGAAACACATGCGCGGCCTCGCCGACGAGTGCCGCGCGCCGCGCCCCCATTCGCGTCGCCGTCAGGCCACCGAGCGGATAGACCTGCCGCGCCCCGTCGATGCGCATCTTGCCGTAGACGGACCGCGCCCGGCGCTCAAGCTCCAGCGCCAGCGTGTCGTCATCCATCGCGGCCAGTTCCTGCGCGACCTCTGGCCGTTCGACGCAGACGAGCGAGGAACCGCGTCCCGAAAGGGGCACAAGGGTGAAGGGGCCGGTGGGCGTGTGGAACTCGGTCGAGTGGAAGCGGTGCGGCAGATCATGGTCCAGATTGACGATGAGAGCGGCCTGCGGATAGCGCCAGGTCTTCGTGTCGATCCCGACCGCGTCGCGCACCGGAGAGTTTCGGCCATCGGCGCCAACGACGAGCCGCACGCAAACATGCTCGCCGGTCTCCAGGTCGAGTCGCGTGCAATCGGCACCGGCCTCCAGCCCCTCGAACCGGGCGTGAATGCGGGTCAGCCCTCCGGTCCCGGAGGCTGCTTCGCCAAGGATCCGGTTCAGGTCACGGTTGCGGATGTTGTAGCCGAAGGCCTCGAGCTTGAGCTCGGAGGCATCGAAGACCGTTTCCGGCGCGCGGAAAAGCCGTTCGGTTCCGTCGATGATGCGCATGTGCGCCAGCGGCGCGGCATGGGGCAGAATGCGCTCCCACAGGTCGAGCGACTTCAGCATCTCCACCGAGGAATCGAGCAGGGCCGTGGTGCGGTCATCCTCCGCCGTCACGTCCGGCGCGATGAGGACCGTGGACAGTCCCGAGCGGGCGAGGGCGATCGCCATGGCAAGGCCGGAGGGGCCCGCGCCGACCACCGCGACGTCATGAACGGACGTCTCTGTTCCGGCTGCACGCGCGTCGGATGTGCTGGTCATGTCGTTGCCCGCCTGTCGGTTTTCCGCTCTCCGGGGTGTGAACCCCTATGTTGCGCAACAAGATGGCGGAGCGGGGCCGTTTTGCAAGTCCCCTCGGGCGCCTGGCCCCGTGCATATGGTCGCATCCGCAAGAAACCCGATCGGTCGCGACGCATCCTCCTGCTATGATCGCTCACGGAGGACGGCTGGCCGGACGGGCCGGCGCGTGCGAGGATCGGGACGGGCCGCATCATCATGAGCGAATTGAACGGGAACATGACGGGCGAACGCATCAGGCACGATCCGGCGCCGGGAGAAGCCGGGGCACGCGCCGCGCGCGGGCTCGCCCGCAATCCGCGCCTCGCGGTCTTTGGTGCCATCGCCATCGCGGCCGCCGCCGGCTGGGCCTATCTCGCCGGCATGGTCGCCGCCATGGTGCCGGTCATGGACATGACCGAACTCGGCCCCGGCATGGCCTTCTTCAACTCCTTCAATATCTTCGACGGGCTGCCGCCGGACATGCGCGCGGCGCTGGCGGCACTGTGCCTGCCCGAGGGGGCGACGACCTTCGGAATGCCGGCCTCCACCACATACACGCTTTCCGATGCCGGCCTCGTGTTCCTGATGTGGGTGATGATGGCGCTGGCCATGATGCTGCCGAGTGCCGCCCCGATGATCGCCCGCTTTGCCGAACATCCACACCCGATGAAGTCAGGCAGCGCACGCGCCGTTCCAACGCTTGTTCTGGCGCTCGGCTATCTCACCCTTTGGGTTGCCTACGCGGTGGTTGCAACGGTGGCGCAGGGCGGCCTGACCGCCTTTCGCCTGATGACCCCGATGATGGCGCCGGCAACGCTGGTGCTCGCCGGGACGACGCTGGTCGCGGCCGGCATCTACCAGTTCACGCCGGCGAAACTCGCCTGTCTGGCACGCTGCCAGCGGCCCGTTCTCTTTCCTCTCGACCAGCGCTACGCGAACCTTGGCGAGGTCTACCGTCTCGGCCTGGTGCAGGGCATGTTGTGCCTCGGGTGCTGCTGGGCGCTGATGACCGTCATGTTCGCCGTCGGTGTCATGAACGTGCTCTGGATCGCGGTCCTGGGTCTGCTCATGGGAATAGAGAAGACCGTCTTCCGCTTCTGGATCCCGCGCGCCATAGGCGTGTTCCTGATTGCGTGGGGACTGGCCCTGCTGGCGCTTTCGGATGCGGGACGCGCACTGCTTGCGGGCTGAGCTTCCCTTGCGATATTCTGACCTTCGCATGCAATGTCGTGTTGCAGTCCGCCTTGGTTGCGGGCATACGGTGCGTTCGTTTCGATTTCCACCTGCAGCCCGTCCCGCCGGACGGGGCCAACCAGGGCTCAGCCTGTGACAAAGGGCAAATCGGCGGATCTTGAATCCGCAATCGCCATGCCGCTGAAAAGCGCCCATCCGCTCTTCCTGATCCATGTGCTGACGGCGCTTGGCGCTCCGATTGCGCTTCTGGCATTGCTTGCCGGCGCGCAGGGCGACTGGGCCATGCTCTTCGTCTGGCTCGGCATCGCGCTGGTGGTGGACGGCATCGACGGCCCCCTGGCGCGGCGCTACGACATCGCGCGGCGGATGCCGCAGTGGTCGGGTGCCTCGCTCGATTTCGTCATCGACTACGCGACCTACGTCTTCCTGCCGGCCTTCGCGCTTGCCGGCAGCGACATGCTGTCCACCCCCTGGAACTGGATCTGCGGCGGCCTCGTCGTTTTCACCGGCGCGCTCTATTTCGCCGACAACGGCATGAAGCAGCCGGACGGCTCGTTCAAGGGCTTCCCGGCCGGCTGGAACATGGTCGTCTTCGGGCTGATGGTGCTGTCCTCCTCGCAGGTCTTCACCGTGCTGTTCGTGATCGCGCTCTGCGCGCTGACCTTCGCGCCGGTCCGCTTCGTGCATCCGGTGCGCGTGGCCCGCTGGCGGGTGCTGACCCTTGCCGTCACGCTGGTGTGGTTCGTTGCCGCCGGCCTTGCCATTGCCAACGGGCTGTCCGCCGAAGGCATCGTGAAATGGCTTCTGGCCGGATCCAGCATCTACCTGCTTCTCGTTTCGGCGGTCCAGCAGGGCCTCGAGGCGATTTCCCGACGCTGACCACCGCAACCGGAACGGACGCGACGCGATGCTCGAGCTTCTTCAGGAACCGGCCGCATGGGCAAGCCTGCTCACGCTGACGGTCATGGAGATCGTGCTCGGCATCGACAACGTGATCTTCATCTCGGTGCTGGTCAGCCGTCTCGACGCGGCAAGTGCCAAACGCGCCCGCCAGATCGGCCTGGCGCTGGCGCTTGTGTTCCGCATCGCGCTCCTGTCGATCCTCACCGTCCTGATCGGTCTCACGGCGCCGGTGTTCTCGCTGTTCGGCGAGGCGTTCTCCTGGCGGGACCTTATCCTGCTCGCCGGCGGGCTTTTCCTGCTGGTGAAGGGCACGCACGAAATCCACAAGGGCATCGAGGGCGGTCATGAAGAGGAAGGCGGCAAGGCAAGCACCGCCTTTGCCGGCGTGATCGTTCAGATCATCCTCATCGACCTCGTGTTTTCCGTCGATTCCATCGTGACGGCCATCGGCATGGCCCAGCACATCGAGGTCATGGTGGCCGCCGTCATCATCTCGATGATCGCCATGTATCTCGCCTCGGGACCGATTGCCGGTTTCGTGCAGCGCCATCCCACGACCAAGATGCTTGCGCTGGCGTTCCTGCTGCTCATCGGCGTGGCGCTGATCGCGGACGGTATCGGCTTCCATATCCCGCGCGGCTACATCTATTTCGCCATGGCATTTTCCGCCGGCGTCGAGGTCATCAACATCCTCGCCGCCGCACGGCGCAAGCGCCTGAAAGGTTGAGCTTTCCCGCGCGCGGGACTTGCCCGTATTCCTGCCGCGCTCCATGATCGTTCCCGACACGACACGTAAAAACGTCAGGGAGAGACGTCATGGTCAAGGCTATCAGGGTGCATGAGACCGGCGGACCGGAGGTCATGCGCCTGGAGGATGTCGAGGCGGGAACGCCCGGCGCGGACGAAGCGCTGATCCGCCATACGGCGATCGGTCTGAACTACATCGACACCTACTTTCGCTCGGGTCTCTATCCGGCACCGGCGGGACTGCCCTTCACGCCCGGGAACGAGGGCGCGGGCGAGGTGCTGGCTGTGGGCGAGGGCGTGACCCACATCGCGGTCGGCGACCGGGTCGCCTATGCGGGACCGCTCGGCTCCTATGCCGAGGAGCGGGTGATTGCCGCCGACCGGCTGGTGAAGATCCCCGAGGGCGTCGATGACCGCACGGCCGCCGCGATGATGCTCAAGGGAATGACCGCGCGCTATCTGCTGCGCGAGACCTATCGCATCACCGACAAGACCGTGCTGCTGTTCCACGCGGCCGCCGGCGGCGTCGGCCTCATCGCAGGCCAATGGGCGGCGAGCCTTGGCGCCACCGTCATCGGCACCGTGGGATCGGAGGAGAAGGCCCGGCTCGCGAAGGAAAACGGCTACACCCATGTGATCAACTACCGGACGGAGAATTTCGTCGAGCGGGTGCGCGAGATCACTGGCGGCAAGCTTTGCGATGTCGTCTACGATTCGGTCGGCAAGGACACCTATCCGGGATCCCTCGACTGCCTGCGGCCGCTTGGCACCTGGGTGTCCTTCGGCCAGTCCTCCGGCCCGATCACGGACTTCAATCTCGCCATGCTCTCGGCCAAGGGCTCGCTTTTCGCAACGCGTCCGACACTCTTCACCTATGTGGCGGCGCGCGAGGCGCTCGAGGAAACGGCAAACGATCTCTTCGATGTCGTGGCCCGTGGCGTGGTGAAGATCGCCGTGAACCAGGAGTATGCCCTTTCCGATTCGGTCCAGGCCCACAAGGACCTGGAGGGACGCAAGACGACCGGCGGCACGGTCCTGATCCCGTGACGGGACTGCACGCGGAGCGGATCGCCGGGAGTTTTCCCGCCGCTCCGCGACGCGCGAGCGCCAAGTCGTGGATTCTGCTCTGGTCGCGGGCCGGCGCTTGCTGCACACTTTGACGTCGTGCCGCGTTCGCGGTCAGTCCGCCAGGTGAGTCGGGTGACATCCGGGCGCACGGCACGAGCGGGAAACACGCGGGACGACAGGAAAAGGCTCGGCAGGTCGCTTCATGGGCAAGCTCACGACACATGTTCTCGACACCGCACGCGGGGTTCCGGCGGCCGGGCTCGCGCTCTCCCTCCATCTGGTGGAGCGGGACGGCGAGGGCGAGCGACTGGTGCCGGTGAAGTGCGCAACGACCAATGCGGACGGACGGGTCGACGGACCGCTTCTCGAGGGGGACGCGTTTCGCGCGGGCACCTACGAACTGCGGTTTCACGTGGGCGACTATCTGCGCGCCACGGGTGCGGAGCTCCCGGATCCGCCGTTCTTGGATCTCGTGCCGCTGCGCTTCGGCATCGCTGATCCTTCCGCGCACTACCACGTGCCGCTTCTGGTTTCTCCCTACGGCTATTCCACCTATCGCGGGAGCTGAGCCATGCGCCGCACCCTTCGTTTCCTGCATCGTGGACGTATCGTCGAGCTTCAGGACGTGGGGCCGACGGAGACGGTTCTCGACTATTTGCGCCTGCGCGCCGGGCTGACCGGCACGAAGGAGGGGTGCGGCGAGGGAGACTGCGGCGCCTGTACCGTCGCACTCGGGCGGCTGTCCGGCGGGCGGGTCGTCTACAAGGCGGTCAACTCCTGCATTCTCTTCCTGGGACAGCTCGACGGCGCCGAACTCGTCACGGTCGACGACCTGGCCGGCGACGAACGCCTGCACCCGGTCCAGCAGGCGCTGGTGGAGCATCACGGATCCCAGTGCGGCTTCTGCACTCCGGGCTTCGTCATGAGCCTCTTCACGCTCTACCACGCGGAAGGTCTTGCCCCCTCGCGCAAGACCGTGACCGACTGGCTGGCGGGCAACCTGTGCCGCTGCACCGGATATCGTCCGATCGTAGATGCGGCAATGGAGTCCTGCTTCGGCGCGATCGACGATGCCTTTTCGGCGCGCGCGCGGGAAACGGAGGCGATCCTGCGCGACCTTGATGACGGCAAGGGACTGGCGCTCGGCGAGGCGGAGCGCTTCTTCGCGGCACCGGCAAGCGTCGATGCGCTTGCAACGCTGTGCGCGGATCATCCCGACGCGACCATCGTCGCCGGCGCGACCGACGTCGGTCTCTGGGTCACAAAGCAGCTTCGCGACCTGCCCAAGATCATCTGGACGGGCGGCGTGGCGGATTTCGAGGCCGTGGACGAAACGCCGGCCGGCGTTCTCATGGGCGCCCGCGCGACCTTCGCCGACACGCATGCCGCGATGGCCCGCATCGACCCGGATCTTGGCGAGCTGTGGCGCCGGATCGGCTCGCGGCAGGTGCGCAACTCCGGCACGGTCTGCGGCAACATCGCCAACGGATCGCCCATCGGCGACAGCCCGCCGGCGCTCATCGCGCTCGGGGCGACGCTGGAACTGCGCCTGGGCGAAGAGGCGCGCACCCTGCCTCTGGAATCCTTTTTCATCGACTACGGCAAACAGGACCGCCAGCCCGGCGAGATCGTGACCGGGCTCTATGTTCCGCGTCTCGATCCGAACCAGGTGTTTCGCGCCTTCAAGGTATCCAAGCGTTTCGACCAGGACATTTCCTCGGTGCTGTGCGCCGTGCGCCTGACCCTTGCCGACGACCGGATCGTCGAGGCACGGGTTGCCTTCGGCGGCATGGCGGCAACGCCCAAGCGGGCGGCGAAGACGGAGATCGCACTGCTCGGGGCACGGCCGGATGCGCCCGGCACCTGGGCCGCGGCCCTGCGGGCGCTGGCCGACGATTTCGCGCCGCTGTCGGACATGCGGGCCAGCGCCGACTATCGGCGTGAGGTGGCACGCGCCTTGCTTGCCAAGGCCCTGGTGGAAATGGGCGGAACTCCGGACGAGCGCACGCGGCTTACGGGCACGCGCGCCAGCGGCGGCGGAATTCCGGACAGGGGGACGAGCGATGCAGCCTGAAGGGCTCACGCGGGGCGAGACACGCGAGGCGGCGGAAACGCCGGCTTCCGGCGAGGGCCGCGTCGCGGCCAATGCCCCCACCCACACCGTGGGAGAGGCGGTCGCCCACGACAGCGCCGCCGGCCATGTCTCGGGCCGCGCCACCTATGTCGACGACATTCTCGAACCCGCCGGCACGCTGCATGTGGCGCCGGGCTGGGCACGTGATGCAACACGCGCCACGCTCGTCGGGCTCGATCTCGAGGCGGTACGCTCCGCGCCCGGCGTCGTCGCGGTCCTGACGGCGGAGGACGTTCCCGGCGCCAACGATGTCTCCCCGGCGCTTGGCGACGAACCGATGTTCGCCGACGAGGAGATCGTTTTCTGGGGCCAGCCGCTCTTCGCGGTGGTCGCCACGAGCCGGGATGCGGCGCGGCGCGCGGCGCGGCTCGCATCGATCGAGACGGATCCGCTCGCGCCCGTGCTGACCATCGACGATGCGCTCGGCGTGAACGACACGGTGCTGCCCGACTACCAGTTCCGCAAGGGATCGCCGGAAACGGGGCTGGCCACGGCGCGCGAGCGGTTCTCGGGCCGGATGGAAATCGGCGGACAGGAGCACTTCTATCTGGAAGGCCAGGTGTCGCTTGCCGTGCCGGGCGAGGGCCCCGAAATCACGGTCCACACCTCGTCGCAGCATCCCAGCGAGACCCAGCACGTGATTGCCCGGGTGCTCGGCGTTCCGGATGCGGCGGTGACCGTGGAGGTGCGGCGCATGGGCGGCGGCTTCGGCGGCAAGGAGAGCCAGGCCAACCACTGGGCGGCCATCGCCGCGCTTGCCACGAGGATCACGGGCCGTCCGTGCAAGCTGCGGCTCGACCGCGACGACGATTTCATCATGACCGGCAAGCGCCACGACATGCGCGCCGAATGGACGCTGGGGCATGACCCGGACGGGCTGATCCGGGCCGTCGACATGCGCTTCTTCGCACGCTGCGGCTATTCGGCGGACCTGTCGCTCGGGGTTGTCGACCGGACCATGTTCCACGCCGATTCCAGCTATTTCTACCCCGATGCGATGATCCATTCGCGCCGGCTGCGCACCAACTCCTGCTCCAACACGGCGTTTCGCGGTTTCGGCGGTCCCCAGGGGATGCTGGCGGCGGAACGGATGATGGACCAGCTCGCGATCCGGCTTGGCCTGGACCCTCTCGACGTGCGCAAGCGCAACCTCTACCGCGAGGGGCGCGACGTGACGCCCTACGGCATGAAGGTGGAGGAACACGGCGTCCTGCATGAGATCCTGGAGACGCTGGAGCACACGTCCGACTACCGGGCGCGCCGCGCGTGGATCGCGGATTTCAACCGGGAAAACCACATCCAGAAGAAGGGCCTGGCGCTGACGCCGGTCAAGTTCGGCATTTCCTTCACGCTCAAGCACCTGAACCAGGCCGGCGCGCTGGTGCATCTCTACACGGACGGTTCGGTGCAGCTCAATCACGGCGGCACCGAGATGGGGCAGGGGCTGTTCCGCAAGGTGTCGCAGGTGGTCGCCGATGTCCTCGGCCTGACGCTCGACCGGGTGCGGGTGACGGCGACCAACACCGGCAAGGTGCCCAACACCGGCCCGACGGCGGCGTCGTCCGGCACCGACCTCAACGGCATGGCGGCGCGCATCGCGGCGGAGAAGATCCGCGACCGGCTGGTGACTTTTACCGCCGAGCGGTTCGACGTCGATCCGGCGTTGGTTACCTTCTCCGACAATCTGGTGCATTTCGGCTCCGAGGCCGTTCCCATCGGTCGCCTTGCACGGGAGGCGCATCTCGCGCGTCTGCCGCTGTCCGCGACGGGCTTCTACGCCACGCCGACCATCACCTGGGACCGCCCGAGCGCGTCCGGGCGCCCGTTCCACTATTTCGCCTATGGCGCGGCCTGCTCCGAGGTCACCATCGACACGATGACCGGCGAGATGCGGGTCGACCGGGTGGATGTCCTGCATGACGTCGGCAATTCGCTCAATCCGGCTCTGGACATCGGCCAGATCGAGGGCGGTTTCGTGCAGGGCATGGGATGGCTTACCACTGAGGAGCTGTTCTGGGACGAGAGCGGCCGGCTTCGCACCCACGCGCCGTCCACCTACAAGATCCCCACCGCGTCGGATGTTCCGGAGGACTTTCGCGTCGACCTCTACGCCTCGCGCGGCAATCCGTCGCCGACGGTCGGGCGGTCGAAGGCGGTGGGCGAACCGCCGCTGATGCTGGCGATCTCCGTTTTCTCCGCGCTTCACGACGCGATTGCCGGCCTTGCGCCGGGCCATCTGCCGCAGCTCGACGCGCCGGCAACGCCGGAGGCGATCCTGGCGGCGGTGACGTCGATGAAGAAGGCGCGTCGCGCATGAGCCCGGCACAGGTCGCCAATCCCCTGGCCCGGCTTGCGGGACTTGTCGCCACGCGCGGGCGTGCCGCCATGGTGTCCGTTCTCTCGCTCGAGGGATCCGGCCCACGCGAGGCCGGCGCAAGGCTTCTGGTCGATCCCGACGGCGGCTTTATCGGTACCATCGGTGGCGGGGCGCTCGAACACGAGGCGATCCGCCTCGCGGTCGCGGAACTGGCGCGCGACGATGGCGACAGGGTCGTTCTGCATTCGCGCGCGCTCGGCCCGGAACTTGGCCAATGCTGTGGCGGCAGGGTGCGACTGGTCATGGAATGCGTGACCCGCGCGCGTCTGGAGGAGATCGCAGCACTTGGCGAGCTTTGCGGCGACGGGCGGCTTGTCACGCGCATGGCGATCGACGCGGACGGACGCCCGGGACCGCGTGTCGCGGTCTCCGCAGACGAGGTCCACGACGGGCCTTCGCCGCCGGGTCTCGAGGGCGGCGTTCTGACCGAGAGCTTCGGCGAGTTGCGCGATCCCCTGACGATCTTCGGCGCGGGACATGTCGGTCGCGCGCTGGTCCTTGCGCTCGCTCCGCTGCCGTTTCGCATTTCTCTTGTCGACAACCGCCGGGAAATGCTTGCGATCCGATTGCCCGGGAATGCCGTTCCGCATTACCTGCAAGATCCGTCCGCCGCGCTTCCGGCCTGTCCGCAAGGATCCGAAATATTGGTCATGACCCATGATCATGCCCTGGATTTCGCCATCGCCGATGCCGCGCTCCGCCTGCCGGCCGGGCTCGAGGTGGGGATGATCGGAAGCGACACCAAGGCGGCACGGATGCACGCCAGGCTGAGGGGCGCCGGACACGGGGAAGCAGCGCTGGCGCGGTTCCGCTGCCCCATCGGCATCGCCGGCGTTGCAAGCAAGGTGCCGGCCGCGATCGCGACATCCGTCGCGGCGGAGCTTCTGGTGCGCCGGGAGGCGCGCCTGGCGAGCACGCAGCCGGTTCAAAGGTTGCGCACGGCCTGAGCGGGGAAGGGCGACACGGTATGGCGGGGGATCCATGAACGCGAGATCGGACGGCGACGAGAAGCAGGACGCGCGCGAGCGCAAGGGCGAGATCCTGCTCGACGCGAGGGGCGTGACCAAGCGCTTCGGCGAGATCCTGGCCAACGACGATGTCTCGCTCGCCCTGAGGGCGGGGGAGATCCATGCGCTTCTGGGCGAAAACGGCGCCGGCAAGTCGACGCTGGTGAAGATCCTCTATGGCGCGCTGGAACCCAATGGCGGCGAGCTTTTCTGGCAAGGAGAGCGGGTCTCGATCTCCTCCCCCGCGGAAGCCAGACGTCTCGGCATCGGCATGGTTTTCCAGCACTTTTCTCTGTTCGAGGCGCTTACGGTCGCGGAGAACATCGCGCTCGCGCTGACCGACAAACCGTCCATGCGCGCCCTTGCGAAACGCATCACCGAGGTGTCGCGCGACTACGGCCTGACACTCGATCCCTATGCTGTCGTGGCCGATCTTCCCGTGGGCATCCGCCAGCGCATCGAGATCGTGCGCTGCCTGCTTCAGGAACCCCGCCTGATCATCATGGACGAGCCCACGTCCGTGCTCACCCCGCAGGAGGCGGACCAGCTCTTCCTCACGCTGGAACGGCTGACGCGCGAAGGCTGTGCCATCCTCTATATCTCGCACCGACTGGAAGAGGTGCAGCGCATCTGCCATCACGCCACGATCATGCGGCACGGAAAGGTGGTGAGCGAGTGCGATCCGGCCCGCGAAACGGCCAGTTCCCTTGCCCGCATGATGGTCGGCTCGGCCGTGCAGGACCTGCACCGAAGCAAGGCCGAGATCTCCGCCAGCGCGCGCCTTTCGGTGCGTGGCCTCAGCGCCGCGCCCGACACCCCCTTCGGCGTGCCGCTGGAGAACATCGATCTCGCCGTTTTCGGCGGTGAGGTGGTCGCGATCGCCGGCATCGCCGGAAACGGGCAGGGCGAGCTCTTCGACCTTCTTTCGGGGGAGCGCACCAGCCAGCGCGCCGAGATGGTGGTCATCGACGGCGAGGCCTCGGGGCAGCACGACATCACCCGGCGCCGGCGTTCCGGTGCCGCCTTCGTCCCGGAGGAGCGCCTGGGGCATGGCACGGTTGCCGGCATGAAGCTGTCGGAAAACATCGTGCTGACGCGGCATGCGACCGGAGACCGGCTGACGCGCTCGTCCCTGGTCGACACCCGCAAGGCGGGCGAGATCGAACGCCGCATCAAGACAAACTTCGACGTGCGCATGTCGCATGACGATCCGGAGGCGCGCGCGCTTTCGGGCGGCAACCTGCAGAAATTCGTGATCGGACGCGAACTCGACCGCAAGCCGGGCCTGCTGGTGGTCAACCAGCCGACCTGGGGTGTCGACGCGGGCGCGGCGGCGCTCATCCGGCAGGAGCTTATCGATCTCTCGCGGCAGGGATCGGCCGTGCTGGTCATCAGCCAGGATCTGGACGAGATCTTCGAGATCGCCGACCGGGTCGCGGTGATCTCGCGCGGCAAACTGTCGGCGGCGGAACCGGTCGCCCAGGTGACGCGCGAGCGGATCGGGCTGCTCATGGGCGGTCTTGGCGAGAAGGGCGGGGAGGGGCAGAATGCAGCTTGATCTGGAGCGGCGCGCCGAACATTCCAGGGTCATGGCGCTTCTGTCGCCGGTGATCGCGCTGGTGCTGACGCTTGTGTCGGGTGCCATTCTTTTCGCGGCAATCGGGCAGGACCCGCTGGCCGCGCTCTATGCCTTCTTCATCGAGCCGCTGACCGCCTCGTGGTCGTTGCAGGAACTCGTCGTCAAGGCCACGCCGCTGGTTCTCATCGGCGTGGGCCTCGCGGTCTGCTTTCTCTCCAACACGTGGAACATCGGCGCGGAAGGGCAGTTCACCGCTGGTGCCCTCGCCGGGTCGATGTTGCCGATCCTCCTGCCGGGCTTCGAGAACGTGCTGACCCTGCCGCTGATGCTGCTGATGGGCATTGCAGGCGGCATGGCGATCGCCGCCATTCCCGCGTTTCTCAAGGTCCGCTTCGGCACCAACGAGATCCTCACCAGCCTGATGCTGGTCTATGTCGCACAGCTTCTGCTCGACTATCTGGTGCGCGGTCCCTGGCGCGACCCCGACGGCTACAACTTCCCCGAAAGCCGGCTGTTCACCGACGCAGCGACATTGCCGGCGCTCGCCGACGGGAGAATGCACTTCGGCGCGATCTTCGCGCTGATCGCGGTCCTGGTCCTGACCATCATGCTGTTGTCCTCGCTGAAGGGGTTCGAGATCCGGGTCCTTGGGCAGGCGCCACGTGCCGGCCGTTTCGCCGGTTTTTCGCAAAACCGCATGGTCTGGTTCGCCTTTCTCGTGTCCGGCGGTCTCGCCGGCCTCGCCGGAATCTCGGAAGTGTCGGGCGCGATCAACCAGCTCACGCCCGTGATTTCACCGGGCTACGGATTCACGGCCATCATCGTCGCCTTTCTTGGGCGGCTGAACCCGATCGGCGTGCTTCTTTCGGGCCTGCTCCTGGCGCTGTCGTACCTGGGCGGCGAGGCCGCGCAGGTCAGCCTCGGGCTCACCGACAAGACGGCGCGTGTTTTCCAGGGGATGCTGCTGTTCTACGTTCTGGCCTGCGACACGCTGATCCTGTACCGCATCCGCTTCACGCGGCCGTCGGCCGCGGGTGCCGGCGCGGTGCAAGGGAAGGGGGCCTGAGACGATGGGTTCATTCGAGGCGATCCTTCTCACGGTGATGACGGCGGCGACGCCGCTGCTGCTCGCCGCCATCGGCGAACTGGTGGTCGAACGGTCCGGGGTGCTGAACCTGGGCGTCGAAGGCATGATGATCATGGGCGCCGTGATGGGCTTTGCCGGCGCACAGGCGACCGGCTCGCCCTATGTCGGTATCCTGTGTGCCATGGCCGCCGGCATGGTGCTGTCGCTGCTCTTCGGCTTTCTCACCATCCATCTGGTGGCCAACCAGGTGGCCACGGGTCTGGCGCTGACGCTGCTCGGGCTCGGCCTTGCCGGCATGATCGGCGAGGCGTTCGTCGGGCGTCCCGGTGTCCGCCTGATGCCACTCGAAATTCCAGGCCTCAGCGACCTTCCGGTGATCGGCCGCATCGTCTTCGGGCAGGACATTCTCGTCTATGTGTCGCTGGCGCTCGTCGCGGCGGTGGCCTTCGTGCTGTTCAGGACACGGGTCGGGCTCGTGATCCGGGCGGTGGGCGACAATCACGGCTCCGCTCACGCGCTCGGCGTTTCCGTGCGCAAGGTGCGCTATCTCTGCGTGCTGTTCGGCGGTGCCTGCGCCGGGCTTTCGGGCGGCTACCTGTCGCTCGCCTACACGCCCCAATGGGTGGAGGGCATGACGGCGGGCCGCGGCTGGATCGCGCTGGCGCTCGTCGTTTTCGCCACCTGGCGGCCGCTGCGCCTGCTGGCCGGCGCCTATCTCTTCGGAGCCGTCGGAATTCTGCAGTTCCACGCCCAGGCGCACGGCGTGGCGCTGCCGTCGCAGTTGCTTTCCGCCCTGCCGTATCTTGCGACCATCGCCGTTCTTGTCATCATCTCGCGAAACCGGATACTGACCAAGGTGAACACGCCGGCCTGTCTTGGCCGGCCGTTCGTCCCGGACCGGTAGCGCGAAACGTCACGCCGCACGAAAAGGGGCAGGGAGCCTTGCGTGCGGCGCGAAGCCTTCGGTGGCGCGCCTGGCCACCGGCATCAACAGGGGAACAGGAGACCTACATGAAAAAACTGCTCAGCCTCGCGGCCGCCGCGCTGCTCGGCCTCGGCGTCGCGCACGCCCAGGCGGCCGACAAGCTCAAGGTCGGCTTCATCTACGTCGGCCCGATCGGCGACTACGGCTGGTCCTACCAGCACAACCAGGGCCGTCTCGCCATCGAGAAGGAATTCGGCGACAAGGTCGAGACCGTCTACATCGAGAGCGTGCCGGAAGGCGCCGATGCGGAGCGTGCCATCGAGCGCCTGGCACGTGAGGGCGCCGGCCTCATCTTCACGACCTCCTTCGGCTTCATGAACCCGACGCTGAAGGTCGCCAAGAAGTTTCCGAACGTGAAGTTCGAGCATGCGACGGGCTTCAAGCGCGCCGACAATGTCTCGACCTACTCGGCCCGCTTCTACCAGGGGCGCTACATCATCGGCCAGATCGCGGCCAAGATGTCGAAGACCGGCACCGCGGGCTACATCGGTTCCGTGCCGATCCCGGAGGTGGTGCGCGGCATCAACGCCTTCATGCTGGGCGCCCAGTCGGTGAACCCGGACTTCAAGATCAAGACGGTGTGGGTGAACTCCTGGTACGACCCGGGCAAGGAAGCCGACGCCGCCAAGGCGCTGCTCGACCAGGGGGCCGACATCCTGGTGCAGCACACCGACAGCCCGGCTCCGCTTCAGGTGGCGGCCGAGCGTGGCGCGCACGGCTTCGGCCAGGCGTCCGACATGATCCAGTTCGCGCCGGACGCCCAGTACACGGCCATCGTGGACGACTGGAGCGCCTACTACATCAGCCGCGTCAAGGCGGTTCTGGACGGCACCTGGAAGAGCGAAGACACCTGGGGCGGCCTGGCCGCCGAAATGGTCGTCATGGCGCCCTACACGAACCTGCCGGATGACGTCGTCGCCATGGCGAAGGAGACGCAGGCCAGGATCCATGACGGCAAGTTCCATCCCTTCACGGGCCCGATCTTCAAGCAGGACGGTTCCGAGGCGGTCGGCGAGGGGATCATCCTCGACGACGGCACGCTGCTCGGCATGGACTGGTACGTGAAGGGCATCGACGACACGCTGCCGAACTGATCCGGCGGACTGTCCATCGCCTGAAAGCAGAAACGCCGGAGCCATTGGTCTCCGGCGTTTTATATTTTATATCAACGCATTGTCGCCGTCTCGAGGATGAAGCGGACCCGTTCGGCGACGCTTGTTTTCGGGAGCGGGTGGACAGTGTGGCCAAGCTCATCGAGGGCGTCGCGCAGGCGGTGAAACTCCGCCTCGGCAGCCGCGAAATCATGCAGGCGTTCGGCGTCGCCCGTATAGATCTCCGGCCAGGGCGGGGCAAGAAAAACGTCCTTTTCATAAGGACTTGAGGCGCCAATCGAGACGTGCAGCGGCGTGCCGTCCACATGGCGGAGCGCAACGGCGGCATCGATCAATCCCCGATCGAAGAAGACCGTTCCGAGGCCGGCTTGCGCCGCATCGAGATCATCGCGGGCCATGGCCAGCGCGCGGCGGGCGAAGGCCGCGAGATCGACCCAGGGCAGGGCGTTGCCGCTACCGGCAAGCTCCTCGGCAACGATGCGGCGGCCCGGTTCCTCGACGACACGGTGGCCACGCTCCGCGAGGGCCTCAAGAAGCGTCGACTTGCCGCCGCCAGAGCAGCCGGTGATCAGAACGAGACGGGTCATGGGAGAGCTTTCATTCCAGGATGGTTGCCTTGGCGGCATCGTCGCGGTTCCATGCGAAAAGCACGAGATGCCAGAGCCCGGGCACCTTGCGCGACGGATCGACAAGTCCTTGCGCGCCAAGGCTTTCCAGACGGTTTCGGACCGCCCACGATGCGGGAGTGCGGCCTTGCGAAACGGCGTCCTGCCAGGGCGCGGTGGCCTGATCGAGGCTGACGTTCGCAAGACGCCGGGCCTCGGGGTCGCGGAGGTCGAAAATCCGGTTCGCGGTGACGCGAACCCGAAGCAGTTCCAGTGCCTGGCTACGGCTGCCGCGATGCGCGATCATCGCGGCATCAACACCTTCGGGCGACGAACTGAGGTAGAGCGTGGGCTGACCGGATGCGGAATAGCGACCCGGACGATGGGACCCGCAAAGGGCCGTGTCGCGAAACGCCGGGTCGACGGCCCGATAGAAGATGCCGTCGAGTGTCAGAAGCGGCAATGAGGATGTCATCGGAAGATGGCCTTGCGCGGTTTGGCCAGCTTCGCATCGCAAGCGACCGACACGTCCGACCGTTCCACCGTCATTCATTGGAGAGACCGCGACTACAGCGCCTTGGGCCGGCAGGGTCAAGAGAGGAAGCCGCGCGTGCCAATTGAGGGGGCATTGGACCGTGACGTTATCCACCTCCGGATCGCATACACAAAAGTCGCATAAGATATATTATGGAATATTTTTATGTGCACCGAAAGACGAGCTTGGCCAAGGGCTTGAGCCGTCCATGTCACCATATCAGCGACATGTGGCTCCGAGGACAAGTTTGACCGCGTCCGTTGCGGGCGACGTCGGAAACTCTCGTGCCCCGAAACCAGGTTAGAGTTGGCGTCGTCGTCATCACGGTCCTTGCGGTCCGCATCGCATCCGTATGGCAGTCGTGCTTCGGTTTGTCGCGAACGATCCCTTTGCCCGAGCCGGCTGACCGGTTCGCGTCGCAAGGCGTCGAGCGTCGCGGCCTCGCAAGTGCACTGTCGCGCGGACGCGGTTTCACGGAAACACCATCCGGCCGGCGGCTGCGCCATGACGCCGCATGACACCGAAGCTGCGATCGCACCGGATCTCCGACGTCGGGTCGATCTGGATTGTGAAGCGATTTCAGCGACAAGGCGAGACACGGTTCGACGTTGCCGCCGATACGCCTGTCCTTGACAGGACCTCGCGTCCTTGCGAGACCGAACGCAATCGCGCCGAAGACACATCCGGTTTTCAGGCCGCGCCTCTCGTTACTTCCTGTCCTGTCGGGGTCTTGCCCGTGATCCGTCACATCGTCTTCTTTTCCGCCCGAACGCCCGCCGACCGGGATGCCGTCGAAGCCGGCCTGAACCTGCTTGCCGGGATTCCCGACTGTCTGCATTTCGAGGTCGGGCGAAACTTCGCCACCGATCCCATCAGCCCCGACGGTCCGGATTTCGTCGTCTACGGCGAGTTCCGCGACGAGGCCCAGCTCGCCCGCTGGAAGGCGCATCCGCTGTACCAGAAGTCCATCGACGTGGTGCGCCCCTTGCGCGACCTGCGCATGGCCGCCGACTTCGAAAGTCCGGTCAAAACGGTCAGGGATTGAGTCCGGCCTGCCAGGTTCAGGCAATTTCCGGCAAAAATAGTGTCAGAATTGATCGAAACTTGAGTCATCGAGGCGCTGCTGAAGCGCCTCGATGCTGTCGGCCTCGACGATCCGCCGGGCGAGGACAAGCGTGAAGCCCTGACGCGCCAGGACGGCGATTTCGCGCCCGATCCGCTCATGGTCCGCCTCTCCGGAGCGCCACGGCCCGAGACGCCGCTTTCGGGCCGCCGTCATGGCCGCGCGCAACTCCTCCGCCTCCCCTTCGCGCGACAGCATGTCCCCGGCAAGATCGCGATCTATCCCCTTGGCCGCGAGTGTCATGCCGATGCGCCGGGCGGAGCGGCCCTTGCGCCGTTCCGAGGCGATTTTCGATTCCGCGAAGGCGGCGTCATCGACGAGGCCGGACGCGCGGCAGCGCTCGACCACCCTGTCGATGATGTCGTCATAGTCACAAGGGTCGAGATCGAGCGCTTCGGCCGCGCGACGAACCTTGCGCGCAAGCACGCGGCGCAGGTTCTCGACGCTGGAACCGTAGCGGTCGAGATAATGCAGCGCCGACTTGATCAGCCGTTCTTCCGTTGGCGGACGGGCGGCGCGCATGGTCTCACGCCTCCGCGGGCGTGTCCGGCAGCGGGCTGGTGAAGACCATGCCGTCGAAGGCCGGGCGAATGCCGTCGGGAAGCTCGGCGGAAAGCGTGCGGAAATCGAGGTCGATGTGCATGTTGGTCAGGACCGCGCGTGCCGGTGCCATGCGCGAGATCCAGTGCAGTGCGTCCTCAAGCGAGAAATGGCTCGGGTGCGGCGTGCGGCGCAGCGCATCCAGGATCCAGACGGAGAGACCTTCGAACCCAGCCTCGACTTCGGGCGGAATCGCTTTCACATCAGGCAGGTAGGCAACATCGCCGAAGCGAAAGCCGAGCGCGTTGATGTCGCCGTGATTGACCTCGACGGGCAGGAACGGGATGGCACCGCCCGCCCCTTCGACAACACCGGCGCGACCTGCCACGATCCGCTCTTCCTTCAGAATCGGCGGATAGCTGGAGCCCGGCGGCGTGCGAAACCCGTAGTCGAAGAGCTCGCGGGCACGCGTCGAGGTCGCAACATCCATGTGCACCGGAATGAGCCGGCGATGGGTGATCGCAAGCGGACGCAGATCGTCGATGCCATGCAGGTGATCCGCATGGGGATGGGTCAGGAGAACGGCGTCCAGATCCGTCACGTTGGCGGCGAGAAGCTGCTCGCGCAGGTCCGGCCCCGCATCGACAAGGACCGTCGTCGTGCCGCCGGGCCCGTGGCGGCGCACCAGAAGCGCGCAGCGCCGGCGCCGGTTCTTCGGCTCGTTCGGATCGCAGTCGCCCCACAGGCCACCGACGCGCGGCACACCCGCGGACGACCCGCAGCCGAGAATCGTGAACTCGAGCTCGCCCGCCGTCATCAGCCGGCCGGCCTTTTGACCCTGGAGAAGAGACGGAAGAAGTTTTCCGTCGTCTGCCGGGCCATCTCGTCTTCGGACACGCCGCGCGCCTCCGCCAGAACCTTGTTTGTGTGGGCCACATAGGCCGGCTCGTTGCGCTTTCCGCGCCAGGGCTGCGGCGCCAGATAGGGCGCGTCGGTCTCCACCAGCAGCCGGTCGGCGGGAAGCTCGGCGGCAATGGCGCGAAGATCGTCGGACCGCTTGAAGGTCAGGATACCGGAAAAGGACACGTAGAGCCCGAGGTCGATGCCGGTGAGCGCCAGATCGCGGCCGGACGAGAAACAGTGCAGGAGGGCCGGAAAGGCGCCCTTCTCCGTTTCCTCGGTCAGGATCCGCGCCATGTCCTCGTCCGCGTCGCGCGAGTGGATCACCAGCGGAAGGCCGGTTTCACGCGCGGCGGCGATGTGCCGGCGAAGCCCTTCGGCCTGCGCCTCGCGCGGAGCCTTGTCATAGAAGTAGTCGAGCCCGGCCTCGCCGATGGCGACGACCTTCTCGTATTCGGCGAGCCGGACGAGGTCCGCCGTGGTGACGTCGGTCTCCTCGCCCGCGTTGTGCGGGTGGGTGCCGACTGAACACCAGACGTTGTCGTAGGTCTCGGCGATGGCGCGGATCTGGTCGAACTTCCGCACGCGGGTCGAGATGGTGACCATGACACCGACACCGGCGGCCCTTGCGCGCGCAACGATCTCGTCACGCTCGGCGTCGAAGTCGGGAAAGTCGAGATGGCAGTGGCTGTCGACAAGCATCACGCGTCCGCCGCCTCCCCCTTTTCGGCCTCCACGTAGCGCGGAAACACGCCCGCGGGCTTGGGCAGCTCAGTGCCCGCGACAAGGCGGCCGTCGGGTCCGAGGCTGTCGAAACCGCGCGCGCCGGGCGCAAGCGCCAGAAGGTCGAGCAGCTTTTCCGCACTCGTCGGGACCACGGGCTGGGCCAGGATCGAGACCTGACGGATCACCTCGGCGGTGACGTAGAGCACCGTGTTCATGCGCTGCGGATCGGTCTTCTTCAGCGCCCAGGGCTCCTGGGACGCGAAATAGCGGTTCGCCTCGGCGACACAGGCCCACACGGTGGCGAGCATCTGGTGGATCGCCTGACGCGACATGGCCTCGCGCGCGGTCGCGAGCATTGCGTCAGCCTGCGCCAGGATCGCCTGATCCTCGGCCGAGAAGGCGCCCGGCTCCGGCAGCCTGCCCTCGCAGTTCTTGCCGATCATCGACAGGGAACGCTGCGCCAGGTTGCCGAGGTCGTTGGCGAGATCGGCATTGATGCGGTTTACGATGGCATCGTGGCTGTAGTTGCCGTCCTGACCGAAGGGAACCTCTCGCAGGAAGAAATAACGAACCGAATCAAGGCCGTAATGATCCACGAGCGCGAAGGGGTCGATCACGTTGCCGACCGACTTGGACATCTTCTCGCCGCGGTTGAACAGGAAGCCGTGGGCATAGACGCGGCCGGGAACGGGAAGGCCCACCGACATGAGGAACGCCGGCCAGTAGACCGCGTGGAAGCGCACGATGTCCTTGCCGATCACATGCAGGTTGGCCGGCCAGAAGTGGGCCCGTTCGGCATTTTCGTCCGGAAAACCCGTGGCGGTCAGATAGTTGGTGAGCGCGTCCACCCACACATACATGACGTGGCGCTCGTCGCCCGGCACCTTGACGCCCCAGTCGAAGGTCGTGCGCGAAACCGAGAGGTCCTTGAGGCCGCCCTTGACGAAGCTCACCACCTCGTTGCGACGCTCGTCCGGGCCGATGAAGTCCGGGTTCGCCTCGTAGTGGGCAAGCAGCTTGTCCTGGTACTGCGACAGGCGGAAGAAGTAGCTCTCCTCCTCGACCCATTCGACCGGGGTGCCCTGCGGGCCGTAGCGCACGCCGTCGGCGCGCAGCTCGGTCTCGCTCTCCTGGTAGTAGGCCTCGTCGCGCACCGAGTACCAGCCGGAGTAGCTGTCCTTGTAGAGGTCGCCGTTGGCCTCCATGCGCCGCCAGATCTCCTGACAGGCGGCGTGGTGCCGCTTCTCGCTCGTGCGGATGAAGTCGTCGTTCGAACAGCCGAGCATCCCGACCATGGCCTTGAAGCGGTCGGCATTGCGCTCCGCCAGTTCGGCCACGGGAATGTCTTCCTTGCGCGCGGTCTGAAGCATCTTCTGGCCGTGCTCGTCGGTGCCCGTCAGGAAGAAGACCTCGCGGCCGTCAAGCCGCTGGAAGCGGGCGATGGCGTCCGTCGCGATGGCCTCATAAGCGTGGCCGATATGGGGCACGCCGTTGGGGTAGGAAATCGCGGTCGTGACGAAGAAGGGAGAGCGTTCGGTCATGGCCTGCAAGCGGATCCGCGTAAGGGGTGTGCGTGTGTCGATCTGGACGGGTTTGAGGCGGGCAAGAAGCGGACGGTGCCGTCCCGACGCGGAATCAGGACGAAACGCCCTGCCCGCGCGCGGCCTCGGCCAGATCGCGGAACGCGTTCAGCACGATCTGCTTCCGGTCGAGGTTGAAAGCGTCCGCCTCACGCGCTGCGTGGGTCGTCTTTTCCCATACCTCGGCCATGCTGACAAGGCGGTCGAGCGGCCCCGACGCACCACCGCGCACGGCCTGGTGCAGATGGTCGGCGACGAGGTCCTGAAACAGCGTCCAGCCGTCCTCCGCCCCGTTGCGCGAGATCGTGTCGGCGAGATCGTGCGCCGCCTCCACGTCAAGCTCGGGAAAGCGCGCGGCAAGGGCCGAGAACCGGTCGGCGATGTCGATGGTCTCGCCCTCGGCAAGACGGATGGCCTTGCGCAGGCTGCCCTGGGAGAGGCTTGCGGCCCGCTCGGCGATGCGCGAGCCCGTTTCGGCCACGCCGAGCATCGACAGCCCCTCGCCCACCTGCGCCTCGCTCAGCTCGTGCAGCCGCAGCGTCCGGCAGCGCGAGCGGATCGTCGGCAGCAGCCGTCCCGGCGAATGGGCGATCACCAGGAACAGTGAGTTGCGCGGCGGCTCCTCGAGGATCTTCAGGAGCGCATTGGCCGCGTTCGCGTTCATGTCGTCGGCGGCATCGACGATGCAGATGCGCCAGGACCCTTCCGATCCGGTGGACCCGAAGAAGGGCACCGTGCGGCGGATCTCGTCGACGGTAAGGTCCTGCCGGATCTTGTCCTTGCCCTTGCGCTTGGGGTCATAGGGCCGCTTGAGATGCAAAAGGCCGGGATGCGCCCCGCCGGCGATCTTGCGCACGTCCGGATGATCGTCGGGTAGCGCCAGCGACGTCGCCGCGCCGACCTCGGCGGAGCGCGCATCGGGATGCGCGAGCGCGAAACGGGCGAAGCGGAAGGCGAGCGTTGCCTTGCCGATGCCCTTGGGCCCGGCGAGGATCCATGCGTGGTGCATCCGGGCGGAACGGTAGGCGTCGAGAATCTCGGCCTCGGCGTGTTCGTGTCCGATGAGGCGCGTCTGCGCGCGCGGCAGCGGCACACCCGCGATGGCATCGGCTTCGGTGACCAGGGGATCGTGCTCGTCGCTCATGAGGCCTCCCCCGTATCGGCGGCCAGCACCGGGCCGTCACCGGCAAGCAGCCTGGCGCGCACCGCCTTCCAGATCCCGGCCTCGACGGTTTCGGCGTCGGCGGTGCCGTCCACCACGACGAAGCGCTCCGGCTGCGCGGCGGCAAGCTCCAGAAACAGCCTCCTGCGACGCTCCTGGGTGGCGATCGCATCCGTCTCGAACCGGTCGGGCCCGCCCGCCCCCTCGCTGCGGGTCGCGACGCGGGCAAGCCCCACTTCGGCCGGCACGTCGACGAGAACGGTCAGGTCGGGGCGCCGTCCGGCGGTGGCGATCTTCTCCAGCCGGTCGAGAAAGCCCGTGTCCACGCCCGCCTCGCCCTGATAGACGCGGGTGGAATCGGCGAACCGGTCGCACAGCACCCAGGCGCCGCGTTCCAGCGCGGGGCGGATCGTCACGTCCATGTGGTCGGCGCGCGCGGCGGCGAACATGGCCGCTTCCATGCGCGGTCCGAGTTCACGCACCCTGCCTTCAAGAAGAAGCTTTCGGATGACCTCCGCCGCCGGCGATCCGCCGGGCTCGCGCGTTACCTCGGCCTCGATGCCGAGCGCGGCGAGACGCGCCTTCAGCCGCGCGATCTGGGTGGTCTTGCCGGCCCCTTCCCCGCCCTCGAAGGTCACGAAGCAGCCCTGGGCGACGGGGCTTTCGTCTCCGGTTCTATCCGCCATCGAGCCACCATCCGAACAACGTTTCGCGCAGGGCATCGGCGGCCCGGCCCTTCACCGTACCCGCTGCCACCGCGTCGCGGGTGCGAAGCGGGGCACGGTGCACCACTGCGTTGTCCTTGAGAACCCTGAGCTCGCCCACGGTCGCTCCCTTTTCCACCGGCGCGCGCAGAGGCCCCTTGTAGACCACGCGGAGGCGGTAGGCATGCTTGTCACCGCGCGGAAGCAGCAGCTCGACGTCATCCGGGCTTTCCAGCCCCACCTCTCCGGCCTGGCCGCCGAACACGCGGGCGCGGGCGATTTCCTCCCGCGCAGGATAGAGCACGACTTCCTCGTAGTCCTTGGCCAGGCTGTCGAAAAGATCGCGCAGCGCCTCCTCGCGCGCATCCGCCGAAGGATGCCCCGCAACGACGCCGACAAGGCGGCGGCGGTCACGCTCCATGGTGCCGACCGCATTGAAGCCGGCCTTCTCGCTCTGTCCGGCGACGAAGCCGTCGAGATCGGCGATGGCGCCGATCAGCGGGTTCTTGTTACGCTGGAAAATGCCGTTCCAGGTGAAGTCCGGCAGCGTGAAAAGCTCCATCCGGTCGCGATGCGACGTCAGCAGCCAGATGGCGAGGCGCGACAGGTCGCGCGCGCTGGTGCGCGCCGAGGCGTCCTCATGGCCCGTCGGGCTCGTGAAGCGCGAGGTGTCCATGCCGATCCGCCCGGCAAGCGCGTTCATCCGCTCCACGAAGGCCGCCTCGCTGCCCGACAGGCCCTCCGCCAGGATGATCGCCGCGTCATTGGCGTTCTGCACCAGAAGGCCCCTGAGCAGATCGATCACCGGCACCTCGCTCTTGAGCGCGGCGAACATGGTGGTGACGCGGGCGGGAGCGCCGCCCGTGCGCCAGGCGTGCTCGCTGACGCGGTAGAGCGTGTCCTCGGAAATCTCGCCCGTGTCGATGGCATCGAAGACCACGGCGACGGTCATCAGCTTGGCGGTCGAACCGGGCGCGAAGGCGAGATCGGGGTTTCTTGCCGCGAGAAGCGTGCCGGTGCTCAGGTCGATGAGGACCAAGGCCGTGGTGTCCGGCTTGTCCGCCTCCTGTGCAAGCACCTCCCGTCCCGGGCCCGCGAGGATCGCGCAGAATGCGAGGACGACCACCATGAGGCGAAACGCAAACCGGGTCCGGGCACCGGTTTCCCGCAGCGCCCGAAGATCTCGCCCTGTCGATGTCATGAAAGGGTCCGCTCGCAAATCACGCCAATGGTACAATTGCCCGCCGGCGCGAACCGGCGGACGCCCGACCATAACGGCTGGCAGCCTGCGAGACTACCGGGATTTCGCCCGTTCCGCCGCCAGGGCGGCAAGGCCCGTTCCGCCGCCAATGCCCTCGAATGCGGAATAGGCCGCCTCGATACGCGCGCTGGCGCGGAAGGAGGAGATCGCCGAACCGCGCTCGAGGCGGCTGACCGATCCGCTGGGGAACGGTGCAAGGCGACCCTGCGGACGATAGAGCACGGCGGGTTCCGCGCTGTAGCCGAGGCCACGCGCGGACGAACCGTCGTCGTGGGTCGCGGTCGCGGAAGCCGGCACCACGGGTGCATCGGGCGCGGACTGGCTGAAGCCACCGTTGAGCGAGGCGAGCTGCACGGCGCGCTCGCCCGATTCGAACGCGTCGGCCGGATCGAAGGCGGCGGTGACGGTGTTCGAGAAGCTGTTGTTGGAGGCCAGCAGCACGTCGTAGGGACGCGTGCGCGGCACCGGCGCCGGACCCACATGAACCGGCGGCGACGCCTGGGCCAGCATCGTGCCCGGCATGGTGCCGCCCGGATTGACCGAGCCCGGCCCGTTGTAGGACGCGAGCAGGAACGCCTCGTCCTTGCCGTCCATGCGCGCGCGGCCGACATATTCGACCTTCACCTTGGCAACGCCCTTGCTCTTGTAATCGAGCATCTCGGCGACCCGCTCGGACAGGTCGATGGTGCGGTTGCCGTGGAAGGGGCCGCGATCGTTGACGCGAACGATCATCGACCGGCCGTTCTTGAGGTTCGTCACCCGCGCGTAGGAGGGAAGCGGCATGGTGGTGTGGGCCGCCGTCAGCGCGTTGCGGTCGAAGACCTCGCCGTTGGCCGTCTTGCGACCGTGGAACGTCGGACCGTACCAGGATGCGAGGCCGACGGAGGTGTAATTCGGATCCTCCTTCGGGCGATACCACTTGCCGGCGACCTTGTAGGGCTTGCCGACCATGTAGCGGCCGCCGCCCTTGGGCACCGGCTTGCCGTTCTTGACGACGCGCGGGCTGGCGGGAACGCCGTATTTGGATTCGGAGAACTTGACCTTCTTGCCATCCGGCGAGCTGCCGCAGGCCGCAAGCGTCAGGCACAGCACGGAAACGGCCGCGACCGACAGTGCGGAGCGATGGCGGGAAAGAACCCCGGACGCGCCTTCGGGCGCGAGCGGAAGGGAGGTCTGAGTGCCCGTCGTGGCGCGGGACTTGGATGCCGTCATGATGCCGCCCTACTCGATACTTGACCCGGCGAGCCGACGGAGGAGGCTGGAAATACGGTCGCGATCGACCCTGCCCGCCCCGGTCCGCAACCCCGGCCTTTCGGCCGGGAATTCAGGATCGGTCATCAGCGCGGGGAGTTTCCCGTCACGAGCCAGGCCCGTCGAACGATCACTCCCGAAAGCCGCGCAACGCCTCGATCCTGCTGCGCCGGTGGGACCCATGTTCTTCTCGCGATGCGGCCCCCCAATTGGCGCATCACGACATGAGTAACACGGCGTCTATTACCTCAAGGTGAACAAGGCGTCGACGTGAAACGGCGAGATTGTGGAAACTTGTCGCAGTGCGGGGCAATCCTGCCACAGTTTCCCCACACGAAGGGCATTGTCGCCGCGACGTCAGACGACTTTCCGAAGTGGAGCGAGCCGTGCCGGCGCCACAGCGGGCGCGGGGTGGAAAAATCTCACCGCCCGATGCGCGCGCGCCCCTTGAGCCCGTCGTCGCGGGTCCAGTAGAGCCGGTCGCCCTCGCCGCGCGACAGCGTGAAACAGAACCGTTTGCCGTCGTACCAGTTCTGCCACTTCTGGCACAACCGGTTGCCGCGCACCCACCAGCGCCCCTGGTCCTCCGGCTGCATGAAGCGGCCAAGGCCTACAGCCTGCCCCTCCCCGTCAACCTGCCCGTTGCGGCGATAGTTGAGCGGAAACTCGCCGCCGAGCGGTGTCTTGAGATAGATCCGCTTGCCGGAGATGGTCTGCTTGATCTGCGCCCCGTCCATCAGCGTGCGAGCCTCGGCCGGCGTGGCGGCCACGAGGCCGGCTCCGATCACGCCGGCGACGAGAAGACCGGCAACGGGCTGTGCGTTGCAACGGCGTTGCGGGCGGCGCGAACCGGTTTTCATCCTCATGAGACCATCCTCCTCCTTCGTGGCCGGGCGTCTCTTGCAGGAGCGATTGGCAGGAGCGATTGGCAGGCGCGATTGCAAGGCGCCACTGCCTGTTCAACCGGGTTTACGCCGCGACCCGCGCGGCGGATCACCGCCGGCAACCGGCCGGGGGCGTACGAGGAAGGGATGAAAGGCGTTCGGAGGAGGATCGACGCTCCGGTGGAAGATGCCACCCGAGGATGCGATCCAACAGGCGACGCCCGTTTTGTGATCGATGTCACATCCGGCGAAGGGACTGTTTCCTATGGTGTTCATGGCGCGTGCCCCCGCGCCCGACGCCGCAAGACGGCGCAACCGCCGATCCGGTCCCTGCCTCGACCTTCCGGATCGGCGGTTTTCGTCTTGGGTCAGGCAGGCGCGCCCCCTCCCCGGCTTTTCACCGCCCGAACGCCCGCCCAGGCTCCAAGCGCCTTGACAAGCGGGGCATTCAAAAGCGAAACGGGACGTCAGACGGATGGGTGGCCGAGTGGTTTAAGGCAGCGGTCTTGAAAACCGCCGTGCGGGCAACCGTACCGTGGGTTCGAATCCCACCCCATCCGCCAGCGACCCTTTTCGCGCGCGCCTAAAGCATCCCAAATCCCTTGATTTTGCTCTAATATCGGGTGACCTTGGCTCCCGATCTATCCCGGCTATTCTCGCTCATTCCTTGCCCAAAGCGGGCACAAATGCGGGCACCTAATCCGGGAAATGCGGGCACGAGGGGCAAGCGAATGTTGACCGATGCAAAGGTCCGGCGCATCAGGAGCGGCGAAAAGCCACAAAAGCTTGCTGACGGCGGCGGACTTTTTCTCTTCGTGACCCCCGCCGGGAGTCGCATTTGGCGCTACCGCTACCGCTTTGGCGGAGCCGAAAAACAGATCGTCTTGGGCCACTACCCGGATATGCCCCTTGCAAAAGCGCGGCTGGCAAGAGATGAGGCAAAGGCCATCCTGAAGAGCGGACGGGATCCGATCGTTGACAAGCGCCAGGTGCAGGCTGCGGGTCTCGAAGCCGGAGCGAATACCTTTGAGCGCGTCGCGCGCGAATGGCATCGGCTTCAGGCTCCAACATGGACCGCAACACACGCTGCAGATGTTTTGCGCAATCTGGAGCGTGACGTCTTTCCTGAAATCGGCCGGGCTCCGGTCGCAGACCTCAATGCGCGCCGAATCCTGGAAGTTGTTCGAAACATTGAAACCCGTGGCGCTGTCGAGACAGCGCATCGAACGCGGCAACGGATATCGGCCGTTTTCGGCTACGCCATCGCGCTCGGTATTTGCGAAAATGATCCGGCGGAGCAAATTCGGCGTGTTCTCTCTCCGGTAAAGCGCCGCCAGCAACCAGCGCTCACGTAGCTCGATGACCTGCGCGAGGTGTTAAAGGCAGTCGAGACCACACCCGCTCACCCTGTAACCAAGCTCGCACACCGTCTACTTGCTCTGACCGCACTTCGTCCCGGAGTCGTTATTGAAACACCCTGGGAGGAGTTTGCCGACCTGGATCCGGAAGCTCCTGTATGGGTTGTTCCCTCCAGTCGGATGAAGTTGCGGCAACAATTCAAGGGGGATGAGCGACGCGATCACTTAGTGCCGCTCGCCCCCCAGTCGATTGAGGTTATTGAGGCGGTGAGGATGTTCTCCGGTCGCGGCCCTGTTGTCTTTCCGAATTCACGCTTCGCCCATCGTACAATGTCGGAAAATGCGATCGGCTACCTGCTCAACCGAGCCGGCTACCATCACCGACATGTGCCTCATGGATGGCGAGCGGCCTTTTCGACCGTGATGAATGAACGTTATCCGACAGAGCAGCATATCATTGACTTCGCGCTCGGACATGTACCGAAGGACAGGGTAGAGGCGGCTTACAACAGAGCCCGCTATCTCGACCGTCGACGCGAGATGGCCCTTGAATGGGCGCAGCTGATTCTGGAGGGGCAGCGACCGTTGGCAGAGATCATCGCCTTGCCACGAAGAACGTACAAATAGATCGGCCGTTTACTCCGTCCCCGGCTGGTTTGAATCGGAGCGATGCATTTTCAAAGCGCGCTCAAACGCCGAAATATGCCACCGCAGAAACATTTTGCGGTCTGTTTTCGAGGCCAATGCCAAACGCCGCTTCAGCTTGGTGAGCTCAACTTCGGCATCGCGCCGCGAAAGCTCGAAGGACGGCCCGCTTTCATACCAGATTGTGACAGTGGCCATCACGTCCACCGCTCTTGGCTATCGTGCCTTGAACCTTCGGGCGCCCAACACGGCCCAGTCTCCTGAAGAATGCGACTGGCACCCTGGCCTGGAACGCATGATGCAACATGCTTGGCGATGTTCGCCCGCCCTTTGGCCTCAATCTCCCCGAGAGCCCTTATCCGGTCAAGCCGCTTGGCTTCTAACTCCATGCCCTGATCGCGACAATAGTCCGCAAGAGCACCAATCTCTTGTAAAAGCTGAAAAACACGCATTCTCTTTGCTTTCAAGCTCAGTGGATCATATGGCATTCCTATTCAATAATTCAATTTTAACGCGAGATGCGCAACCGAAGAGTGCCTCAATCATATCACGAAGGATCAATCAACCCCGCCATTTGACCTCCCCCGACTGGCCGTGATGCGATCACGACACCCCCCACCCTAGTCTTTCAGCAATGGTTGGGAGGGTAGACATGACTGACGCATACAACGCACCTGACGACAACGGTATCCTGGACTATGTCGCGGGCATTCTGGAATTTGCGCATCAAGAACTTTTGTCGAGGGACCCCGTGATCGCAGCCGAGATCTATTACACCCTCGCCTCTGTTCGGGCGAGAACAAGGCGTGATATGAAAGGTTCACACGCAGAGATTGATAGCGCATAGCGTGCTGCGCATACCTGATGGAGGCACCTCACATGCCGACCACCGTCAATTTTGCCGCTGTTGTCGATCAGTTTTCCAAGGTCGCTACCGAAGCCGAGTGCCTGTCCCTGCTACAATCGACAAGAGACCACTATGGTCTGGCCAACGTTGTCTACTTCGCAACTCGGATACCCGAGGTCAGGATTGATGAGCCCCTAATTGCGGTTACCTACCAGGAGGAGTGGGTCCAGCATTACAAGGATGAGGGCTTCGTCGACATCGACCCAGTCGTTCCAGCCGGCCTTAGAAATCTGTTGCCGACGGATTGGTCAACGTTCGACCGCTCCAAGCCCGAGACAAAACGCTTTTTTGGGGAGGCCAATGAATTCGGTGTTGGATCGCAGGGGCTGACCATTCCGATCCGCGGGGCACACGGCGCGATAGCCATGCTCTCAATCACAAGCAATGATGACGGAAACGAATGGGCATTGATGCGAAAGCATCTGATGCGAGAGTTCCAGATCGTTGCGGCAGCAACACACGACATGATCCTTCGCATCAATGGAGCTGAGCAACAGATTCCACGGCTGTCGCCACGCGAACTCGAATGCCTGCAATGGGCAGCTGAGGGGAAAACTTACGAAGACATAGCGATCATAATGAATCTTCGCAAAGGAACTGTGAAGTCATACATGGAAATTTCAAGAAGAAAATTGAACGCACTGAACACAACCCACACCGTGACTAGAGCAATTCGCTTGGGATTGATTTAAACCCCTCAGGTTTCCGCCATTCCAAAAACTACTCAACCCTGCCATTTTACGGAGTATTATAGAAAAAATCCCTTTGCAAAAATTGCACCATTCCAGCAAGGGGAGGTTGAAATGATCAGACTTATCCAGGGAATTGACCGCATTCAGCATCCGTTTGAAATCGACCGGATGCACACGATCCGGGCTCAGGTTTTCCATGACCGGCTTCGTTGGGCTGTGACCGTCGAAGACGGATGGGAGATCGATGTGTTCGACCAGTGCAATCCGCTGTACGTGATGTCGATCAACCCGGAAACCCAGGACGTGCGGGGATCTGTTCGCCTGCTGCCAACCACTGGCCCCAACATGCTCCGCGATGTGTTCTCGGACCTGCTTCCGGACGATCTTGAAGTGGCAGACCCTCTGATTTGGGAGAGCTCGCGATTTTCGATCGATCCCGACTATGCCTGTGCGGGACGAGGCCGCGGAAACGTCAATGAGGTCACGGGCGAGCTGCTGATCGGAATGGCGGAAGTCGGGATGCTCGTGGGACTGACCAGCATCGTTTCTGTCTACGATTCTGTTATGGCGCGATTGTTCAAGCGGGCAAACTGTGCTGCCAACACGATCGGTGTTCCGAAGAGGTATGGAAAGGTGATGGCCTACGCCGGGCTCTTCGACACGAACGCAGAAATGATCTCCTCTCTTCGGGAAGCAAGTGGCATCACAGGCCGGGTGCTCGAAAAGCCGGCTCCGACAGACCCCTTGGCGGCATTGCTCGCATAAAGTCTCCCGCAGCAAGGAACGGCTTAGACACAAGACGCTGGCGGGTGCTCGCCAGCGTCATCTCGTGATTTGGAACTAGATCCGAAGTCTGTCCTGCAGAGTGATCAGAGGTGGATCCTCGGTGCAGTACCAGCGGTGCCGCAAAGCCAGAACAGGGCTAATTTACGTGTGCGGACAACCAGATGAGCGGGGCACCCAGGACGCGTCTTGGCGGCGGTACCCCCCTCATACTCGCGCGGCCGGCCAGACAGAAGTTGACGTGCAGCGCGGAATACGCATCCCCGAGAGCCTTTTCAACCAGCAGATGAAGGCCCTTGCCTCTCCGATCACCTCTCGCCTAAAAGAAGCGTGTCACGGTTCCGCCAATTGAGCGCGGATGAAAAGGGAACACGGTGCGGATTACCCATCAGGGGCCAAAACCGGGGCTGCCCTCGCAACTGTAAGCGGCAAGTCCACCGTCAATGCCACTGGCCAAACGCCGGGAAGGTGACGGAGGACGCTCGAGCCGCAAGCCAGGAGACCTGCCGGGACAACGACCAACGAGCCGGACGAGGTGTGTCGGCGAGGTTGAGCTCGTCTCCGGCGAGTTCTGAACGGCAATGACCGCCAGTCCGTCGTCGCCATGCCCTCGTCTGCGTCAACTCCCTCGTTGTTCGAGCCATTCGAACTGCATCACGAGGAGACACGATGCGTTTTCCCCTTTTAACGGTCGCAGCCCTGTTCGCCTCCGTTTCGTACGGACAGGCTGAAAGCACCCGGTATCCGTTGACCCTGTCGAGCTGCGGGCATGAGATTACCTTCGAGCGGGCGCCAGAGAGTGTCGTCAGCGTTGGACAAAGCACGACGGAAATCCTCTACATGCTCGGCCTCGCGGACAAGGTGTCCGGGACCGCACTCTGGATAAACCCGGTTCTGCCCGAGTTCGCGGAGGTCAATTCCAGGATCGAGCGCCTTTCGGACAACGCCCCGAGTTTCGAGAGCGTCCTGGCCAAGCGGCCCGAGCTTGTCGTGACGGCCTATGAGTGGATGATCGGGCCGCAGGGTGTCGTCGGCACGCGCGAGATGTTCGACGATGCGAAGATCCCGAGCTGGATCATGCCGACCGAATGCGTCGGCAAGGACAACACGCAGACCATGGATGGCGAACGCTCGGTCATGTACGACCCCGCCCTGCTCTACCAGGGCATCAAGGAGCTCGCCCTGATCTTCGACGTTTCCGATCGCGGCGAGGAGCTCGTCTCCGAGCTGAAGGCCCGCGAAATCGCCGCCGTCAAGATGGCGCGCGATCTCGATCTTCCCGACAATGTGTCCGGTGTGTTCTGGTACTCGTCCGCGGATCTCGCGATCGATCCCTATGTCGCCGGCGTCAACGCGGTTCCCGGCTGGATGCTCTCCACCCTGGGTGTCTCAAACGTCGTAACCTCCCACGAGGAATGGCCGACGGTTGGCTGGGAAACGATTGCAACCGCCGACCCCACCTTCATCGTCGCGGCAGATATGGATCGCCGCCGCTTTCCGGCCGATGACATCGCGATCAAGCGGGAGTTTCTCGCGAGCGACCCTCTGACGCGGGAAATGGAAGCCGTGAAGGAAGGGCGTATCATCGTCATAGACGCCAACGCGATGGATCCGTCGGTGCGCTCCATATTCGCGCTCGAGGCGTTGGCACAAGCCCTGTCCGGATACGGTCTCGCCCAATGACGGGCAGCGCAGCGGTCCGCTCCGTGAGATGGCTGTGGCTGGCTCCCCCATTGCTGGCCGCTGCGCTTCTCCTTGCAACGGTTGTTGGAGAAACCCGTATCCCGCTCTCGACCGTTCTCCAGGTGCTTTCGGCAAAGCTCGGATTTTCCGATCAGACGCTCGACCCCATTCAGGCCAGCGTCATCTGGCACTATCGCCTGTCCAGGGCCGTTGTCGCGGCCAGCGGCGGAGCCGGGCTTGCGCTGTCCGGGATGATCCTGCAGGCGCTGCTGCGCAATCCGCTGGCTGAACCATACCTTCTCGGGATCTCGGCCGGTGCGTCCACCGGAGCTGTCACGGTCACCGTGGCGGGGGTGGGAGCTGGCGTCGTCAGCATGTCGGCAGGCGCATTTGTCGGGGCGCTAGCCGCCTTCGCACTTGTTGCGGTACTGGCGAAAGCGGCCGGCGGAGGGGTCGGTGTTCGGGGCGCCGGCATCATCATTCTCGCCGGCATTGCGGGATCGCAGATGTTCAATGCCCTCACGGCGTTGATCATCGCGCAGTCCGCCAGCGCGGAACAGGCACGCGGCATTATGTTCTGGCTGCTCGGTAACCTCTCCGGCGTACGCTGGCCCGATGTGCAACTGGCCCTGCCGATGGCCTTCCTCGGGATCGCGATATCCCTCTGGCACGCGCGAACACTCGACGCCTTTACCTTCGGCTCCGACAGTGCCGCCTCACTCGGCATCGACGTACGTCGCGCGCAGGCCATCCTCATCGCGACCGCTGCTTTCATGACGGCAATCGTTGTCTCGATTGCCGGCGCAATCGGCTTCGTGGGACTGGTCATTCCACATGCGATGCGCTTCCTGGTCGGCCCGCGTCATACCCGGCTTGTCCCCGCGACAGCGCTGGCCGGAGCGGTGTTCCTGGTCCTGTCCGACGTTGTCTCGCGGATCGTGATCCCCGGTCAGGTTCTGCCGATCGGGGTTATCACGGCACTGGTCGGCGCACCGGCCTTCGGCCTGATCATGGTCCGGGGGCGGCAGCGATGAACGACAGTCCCGAACTCGAGCTCTCCGGTGTCGGCTGGGCCACGCGGGGCCGATCGATTGTCTCCCATATCGACCTTCGACTGAAGCGGCGGGAAACGCTTGGTCTGATCGGCCCCAATGGGTCCGGAAAATCCACGCTGCTCAGCCTGATGGCCGGCCTTCGCGCGCCCACGGAAGGTGAGGTGCGCCTGCAGGGCCGGTCAATGGCCCGGATGCGGCGGCGCGAAATCGCCCAACGCCTTGCGTTCGTCGAACAGGCTTCCGACACGGGCGAGCGGATCACGGTACGGGATGCGGTGGAGCTCGGACGTACCCCCTGGGTGGGCTCACTGCACCGGTGGAGTTGCGAGGATGATCTGGCCGTGACGAATGCCCTGAGCGCGGTGTCGATGGACCACCTGGCCGAGCGCGACTGGTCCACGCTTTCCGGCGGAGAACGGCAGCGCGCACACATTGCCAAGGCCCATGCGCAGAGGCCCGAGATCCTGCTGCTGGACGAACCGACAAACCATCTCGACGTGCATCATCAGCTCGCAATTCTGGATCTTGTGTCGAGCCTGGCGGTGACGGCCGTGATCGCGCTTCATGATCTGCAGCATGCACTGCGCTGCGATCGGCTTCTGGTCATGGAAAGTGGCCGTTGCATTGCCCTGGGGCCACCGGCGGAGGTGCTGACGCCCGCCCTTGTCCGAGACGTTTTCCGCATTCACGCCGAGCTCATTCCGCACCCCTCGGGTGGCCTCCCGGTCTTCTCGTTTCAACGCCTCTCCTGAAAGAGTATCCCATGCTGACGCGACTGACATTGCTTCTCGTCCTTCTGGCCACGCCGGCGTTCGCCGAAACCCACGAAGTGAAGATGCTGAACCGCAACCAGACAGGCGCCATGCCTTTCGAGCCCGACTATCTGGTCGTCCGGCCCGGAGATACCGTCAGGTTCATTGCGGCATCTCCGGGCCACAATGCGGCAACCATCGACGGCATGATCCCCGAAGGGGCGACGGCGTTCGTTGGAAAGATCAATGAAGAGATCACGGTAACACTGCCCCAGGAAGGCGTTTGGGGCATCAAGTGCTCACCGCACTACACGATGGGGATGGTCATGCTGATCCAGGTCGGCGACACGCCGGCAACCGAAGCCGACCTTCCTGACGATCTCCCGCCGGCAGCGCGCCAACGGATGCTCGAAATCCTTGAACGCCAAAAGGCGGAAAGATGAGAGCCCCCTCCCCGTTGTTCGGCATCATGCCAATTCGCCGTACAAACTCATCGACAGGGGTTCAGCTTACCGTTGCAAGTATATTGTCCGCCTCGCACTCGGCACTCGAAATCGCGGATGAAGGCTGCATTTTGATACTCAAGGTCGGAGGCGAGCGGCCGGCCCGACCGTTTCACGTACCAGCCAGATTGTTTATCAGCCGACATTGCCCACCGGTCGAAGTGCTTCTGCAAGCAAACTGAGGTGGGTTGCACAAATGGGCGTCCATACCGGGCAAAAATCTCGTTTCTTGCAACATAGAGCTCCCAACCCGACAACCCCTCTAAGTCCGTCAGGCGGATGACCCGCTGATCGGAATCGGGAAGGACGAACCCTTCCCTCGAAAGGCGCAACTGATCAGGCGGAATTTCCGCCAGGTAGACCGGCTGGGGTGAACCATTGTTGTAAACCGCAAAACTCGCAAAGCCTGAAAGCGCTATAAACACAAGTACTGCCACAATGGCTCTTTGCGTTGGTTGTGCCATCCACGTTGAGGCAAACCGTGGACTCCGGTCTGGAGCACTTTCAGCATCGGGCTCTTTGAATGCTTTTGCGAGAGCGGACATGTCTTCATCGGATGGAGCAAGAACCTTGAGAACGAGAACAAGGCGTGGATCGTCAAGACTGCGCGGCTTGCTTCGCCCGTTTCTCCAATTGTTGATCGTTCTGGCATGAACATTGATGCGCCGACTACCCGGCTTCTGAAGCTCCATCGCGCGTTGCGCCAACTGCTCGTCGGACTTGATGCCACGGCCCCGGATCAAGTCGGTCAGTTGAGTTGCAAAACCGGTCAAAACGCCAAACCCGCCCCTTCAATAAATTGCTGTTATTATGGCATATTTTCCGGAATTTTCCAGAAAAAGGCCCTTATCTTCCGTTGAATTCCCGTCCAAAGCTGGATTTACACATCAGGCTATGCTTGGCTTGAGCCGCTCTCAATGAGCATCGGGCGACATACTGCTGGGGGGGCGGAAATCATGATCAGTTTCGAGCGGCTTTGCCGAAGCAACCCCTCATCAATGAGCACAAGCGATCCGCTCAGGAGAGTGCATGTGCCGATGCTGACCGCTCAGTTCGTTCTGGCAACGTTCCTCGCGTATGTCCTGCTTCCTTTCGGTGTCGCCATGGCCGACATGCAGACAGTTCGCGCCGAGGAGAGCGGTGTGGTGCATCACAGGCTGGAAAGCTGCAACTTTGAACGCGGGATCGCAATCGCACACTACACCCACCGGCACGACGAGCCGCAGTATCATACAAAACACAGATTCGAGCTTACCGACATGTGTTTCCAGCGGGAAACTGGCAGGTTGTGGGCATCAGAGCCCGCGGAGACTTTCACGCTGGTGCAACAGGATCCAAGCATAAGCTGGTATGAGGACTTGGAGACGGAGATCGGAAGGTCGGGTTCCAAGGGGAAATTTTCGGCGGGCGGCTATGCGCAAATTCCAGGGAAGCCCGATATCAGGGCTAGCTACGTCGATCTTTTTTTCAAACCCACAAAGCCGGATGTCACCCGTCCGACAGAGTTTCACCAGCACACGGCGGATGATGTCAGTCTGATGGGGTATCTTTTTGAAAGGCAGGCATTTCCCGAAGATGCTGCGGGCAAGACATATCGTTTAAGCCTTACGGGGTTTGACTGGGGATTGAGCGACCCGAATAGCAGAAGTGCGGGCTACGACCGTAACAAATCCGATCTGGTGCTGAATTCGGATTCGCTCGTATTCGAGCGAAACGGCACCATAATGGAGGTGGATGCTTTCTTCCAAGCAGATGAAGGAAGTCACGCTGGGGCGAAACTGATCTCCGGCCAGTTGCGCCTTGCACTGCACCCTGACGGAGCGATCTCCGGCGAAGGGCGGTTTGAGATCGAGAACCCGCGATTAGCGGGCTTTGAGCCGGGGGAATGGGTTAGCGCATCCTGGAAGATCGACAAACTTATCGGCCACCTGTCCGGCGAAGGCGCAAGCGGCTTCAGGCTGGTGGGTTTCGCAAGCGGAGAGACCAGATATCACGATGGCTATGTCGGAAAGATAATGGGGACGGCAGGTGTCCGAGGTACAGACTTGGCATTCGAAGAGGAGTTCCTTGTCGGGGGCCAATGAAAAGCAACATCGGCGGGGCGGCCAGACCATTGATCAGGGCGGCTTCCGCAATCCGGTTCTCGCGAGCATCAACGTCACTGGCTTTAGCCGGATGATCGCGGAGTTATGGGGAAGAGCGCCGACTTTGATGGTGGATGACGATATGAAGCAGAAAAAATACGTCGAACGCAGAGATCCTCACGCTCCCCATCACAACAAAGGAGAGCGCTTCGCTTTTTACGTGAGAGTAAATAATTTTTATCTCGCAACTAAATACACAATCTCGCAAAATAACATTAATATATTTACATTAATAACAATTTCTATTCTTATTTTCGAGATGAACACAGCCAAAATTTCAGCAAAACCTCTTGAGAACATCATTATTGAAGAAACGAAGCCGATTCAAACCGATCCATTGCGAGACTATCGCGTCTATGGGTGCAAAGGTGTTTCGGGGACTGGTTGGTATAGGTACCATACTGGTAACGACCCATCTGTAATTGACTATGTTCTTTCAGATTTTTGTCTAGACACTCAAACAGGTGACTTCTTCAGCAAGGAGTCACTTTCAGGCTTGACGCATGTCTTGGGGCCCAGAACCGTTGAGCCTGGCTCCACTGCCAGCGCCTATGAGGATCTTGCGGAGCCTGGTGATGTTGTTTCAGGTATTTATATACAGACTCTACCGGCGCCATTACAATGCTCCAGCGACACGTCAGGAACCTTCTCAATCCAAGCGGTGCTAAACAACAGTAGATTTGAGAACGCTCCTCTTCACTTTAGCGGACTTTCTAACGGCATCCCCTACCCGCAGGAGAAAACTATTCCAACCAGCGTGGAATTCGGCCTTCGACTACTTGCGATTTCTACGATCGAAAACAAGCGTATCAAGAGCGAGGAGTTGTTCCCGTTGGGCCTTTGGGCGGAAGCTGGAACCGAGGGGGAAAACCAGACAATTCGGATCACTGGGGGAGATCAGGCGACAGTCGGAGAAGCGCATGGATCTCTTCAAGTTACTTTCGAAGATGACCGGGTATTTATTCTCTCCGGAGAAATTAAAGCGAAAAGCCCGCGAATAGCCGGCATAAAACCAAAGGATTTTGCCTCTCTATCAATAAATATCGAATACATGCGCGGAGCAACTGCGGGCAAACATGGCGAGGGAACATATGCGGTAGGCCTTGCACGCGGCGCCTATATTGACGGCTCTGGAGAAACGCACGCACTTCGATTTAAAGTCGCATTAACGGCATGCGCTACCAAACCCGGCCTCCCCGCGGATTTTTTTTGAATGCCCGAAAACGTATCAGGCGTTAGGCAGGTACTTCCGCAATATCGTGTCGGAGACGTCAGGAAAAACTCTTCACACTTTCGTACGGAGATGATGGAATGAATTCGCCGCGCATGCTTTTGACCGGCCTCGTCCTGGCGTTCTTGATTGTGCCTGCACGGGCGGATGTCTGGACTTTCGAGACGCCCTCGGAAAACATTCAGTGCACGGTGGGCCAGGCCGCCGGCGTCCAGTCGGATATCACCTGCACGATCATCGAGCGATCGGGTTCCTTTGCTCTACCGCGCCCGGGCGACTGCGCTTCCGATTGGGGTCACACGTTCAAAATGCGCGAGTTTGGTCCGGCTGAGGTCTTGTGCACGCCGACAAGCACGGACAGAAACGGGTTCAGGAAGGCAGACTATGGCGTGACGGGGGAGTTCGGTGGCTTCACCTGCAATTCCTCGAAAAGAGGCCTGAAGTGTACCAACCGTGATGGCAACGGCTTCTTCCTTTCCAGAAAGATTCAAAGCGTTCTCTACGGTCCAGGCAATCAAGGATCGTCGAACGGCTTTGCCGCCGCGTCGTCCAAGCAGGACGATGGTTCGGTGCCCGATGTAATGAACATGCCCTATGGAAAGGCCCGGTCCGTTCTTCAGGAGCATGGCTGGTGGCCCCTGGATAACGCTGAGCCGGGCAATCTGGTGTACTTTACACGCGAATTGTATGATCGCGGTTATATCGAGGTCGACACGTGTTCGCCCGTCGGCGACACGCCGTGCAAGTTTTATTTTTACAACAACGATAGGCAATATCTGGAGATTTCGACACGCGGCGAAAATCCACACGTGGCCGGAACCGAGATTCTAGATGTGCGGGCCGTTGAAGCTAGAACAGCCGCAAGCTCGCCAGAAACTGGTGCATCCAACGAACCTGCGGACATCTCGATCGCCTGTAATAGAAACGGCGCTGTCGTCAGCCTGCCGGATCATTCTCAGGTTTATCTAGGCAACCAGTGCGACGCGTATAAGCCAGGCGTCGGCTACGGTGGTTGGTGGCTGGCTGCTTCGTCCTTTCTCGTAGAGATTGACGGACAAACGACGCGATATGCCAACGATCTTTCCTGCGATACCCTTTCCTATTGCGATTATCGGGCCGCGCGCGCGCAGATCGACAAGGCTCCAAGCAATACCGCCGTAACCGTCGCACAGCGCCAGGCCAACAAGGATGTGGGCTGGACGTCCACGCGTGGTCAGGGTTTTCACACGGCCGGTATTGCGAATGGTGCGGGCGACAGTCTGACGGTGACTTGCGGGACTGGTAGTGCCGGCGCACCGGGAAGCTCTATCGCACTTCAGATCGGCGGCTCTCCCATAAAGGCTGGCACCCTGGTGGAGTTGCGTTTCAAGGGCACCTACCCAGGAACCGTACCGTTGCTGCTCAGCCGCGACAACGCATTCTTCGTCGGTGACCCATCAGCGGTGGTGAGCGCGCAACATTTCGAGACGCTGGTCGAGACCCTCAAGGCCGGCAATTCTGTCACCGTCCACGTTCGCAGAGGACCCGAAGCGCAATTCTCACTGAAAGGGTCCAGTGCGGCGATTGGCGAGTGCCAACCGGTTCCGGCGCCCGCATTACTCAGCACAGCAGCTGAGAACGCGCAGAACTCCGGGGGCGGGGACAAACAGGAAACTGTGGGCGAACAGCCGGTTACGGTCGACGCGAATTCAGGTCTGGTTCGTAGCGAACTTGCGCCCGACTATCGGTTCGTCACGCTTGACGGATATGCCATCCTTCCCGAAACGCAGCTTGATAGGATTGGCGCAACCCAGCCATGGATAACGTGGACGACCGTCAATCTACCCCTCGCGATACCGCAACTGGTTGAGCCTGATCTGCCTGGACGAACCGCGGACGACGACGACACCTATGCGATTGCAGTGGCCCATAGCTTCCTCTCTGACACAGAAAAATCCGCCATTGAAGGCAAGTTGGGCCTACCGTTTCCCTTGTTTTCCGAATTTGATGGAGTATCCGCGAACCGGCTCAGAAACGTAGGAGGCTATGAAGGTGCGGCAGCGATTCACGCAACGCGGCTTCTCCGCCAAAGGGACAAGTTGGACGAGTTCACGCGCGGCCCAGCATTGCAGGAAATCCGATCGGCTCTGCGGACCAAAATCACCGCATCCAAGCCGCAGCTACCGCTTCCCGTTGTCCGGATCTATGAGGTAAGCCTCGAGGACTACGACTTCGAGAAGCGCGGTTTCCCCGTGGACGGAATTCAGAGATTCCGAAATCCAGCGACCTCAAGACTTGCCGCAATTGCTGGAGCAGCGCGAGTCAACTCGGATGTACTGGAGTTTCCGAAGTTCATCCCGATGGAGCCTGAGGCCGCCAAACGCCTCATTGAAAGGATTGCCGAATACCGCGGGGATCGCCATCGTGTCGCCAACATGGCCGTCTTCGGCGAAGTGACGGAAATTGACCGCGTTCAGCGGGATGGCGGCCTCTATGAGTTCGAACTATCACACAAGGTGAAGCGGATCGATTTCGGATTTGGCGACAAAGTGCTTGGTGACGTCTTCTACAGCATGGTTCCTGACAAGCTGGAGGATGCGGAAGTCGAGGCTGTCAGGGACGACGGTCGCAACAAGCCGGCCACGTTGTATGGACCGGAATATCTGGTTTCCGCTGTGTCCGATGCATTTCCGAACCTCCTCGACAAGCAGGGTATGCTGGAGACTCTGATGCGCGCGCGCGTCAGGGTCGAGAATGCCGATCTGGCGGAATGGGGACTTGGAAATCTGTCAGGCTACAAGGTCCTGCGTCCTGAGCTGGCAGAGCCAAAGCGCGAGCCGAATGACGACGACATTCGCCTTTATCGTGCATTCCTTGACGGACGCCGTCAGGCGGGCGTGGGCAACGAAATTACGCTGCCCATAACCACTTGGGTGAGACAGTCGGAGGATGGACCGAAAACCATCGAACCGGCGAGACCGGTCGACCTGGTTGCGCACGCGCTAGAGCAGAACATGGGTCTGTTCGGAAAGCTGCGGAATGGTGGCCGTAATCGCGCGGACTATCTGACAGAAATGATTCAGAACTCACCTAATGCCATCGAGCCGGGTCGCATCGCGCTCCCGGCAGGGAATGTGGAGGTGTCGCGGCACAACTGGAGTCCTGTCCTGTTTTCACTGAAGCTGGACAAGGCCAATCCGAACGCCCCGCTTGCTTTCAACGATGGCTTGAACGAACCCGCAACAGACAACCGCGGCACGCGAAGTGTGATGAGCGGCACGCCGCGAAGCCAAGGAGAATTGCGCGGTCATCTCGTCCTGGAACTGGAAGAGGCGCCAATCATCGTCGAGGAACACGAGGCCTCGAAATCGGGCAAGCTCGTCATATTCAAGGTCACGCTGAAGCGTGTGACGTTTATTGATCAGGGACGTGAAATCTCTCTCTCTTTCGATGATGGGCAGCAAAACGGAAACGGTGATAGTGGGCTTCCCGCTGTCCCGACTCCCGAGACCCTGCCGCTCGACGCCGAGACGAGTGACCTCCTGATCCTGCGGCATCTGCCGGAGACAGTGACTGAAGCCGATTTCAAGCGGATGCTTCTCGCACGCTGGGAACTCGAAAACCGGAATCGCAACATCAATTCCCAGCTCGCTTGGGGACGTTTCTTCGAGATCGGTCAATCGAAACCACAAGGCGCCGCACTGGAAGCCCTGCTTCCCGCATTCCACAACTGGTCAAAAGCTCGCGCCGCCAATCTTCCAGAAATGCTGCAGGTCGAGCCACGCGGAATTTCGCTCAATCAGCCCGGGATTGTGGGCTTCGGAAACACGTTGGCCAATCCGAACAACCTGCATATCGGGTTGATGGAGTGCGAAACAGCCATTCGAGTGAGCCAGTCAAGGAACAACTATCCCGAGCATAAGCGAAAAATGCTTGAGAACGCCTGCGAATATATCCGTCAGGCTTCGAAACTGCCGAGCGATGTCCTTTATGTCGGGCGGACCGAAAACTTGCCCGCCAAACGGCGCGGCAAGGGCACCAGGCCATCTGTTCCGACCCATCATGGCACTGTCGGGGCGCGGGTAGAATGCGCAAGGACAGTTCCCAGCTCACGCGACGACTATTGCCGCGCCATTCAGGAGTCGATCAAATCCGGAATTTTCGGTGAAACGGTGTTCGCGCTCGACGACGTCTATGTCTTCGACAAGGTTGCGGATATTCGACCGGGGCTTAGCGCTCGGGTGGGCAAAGCAAACACGCATCTAAGGCTCAACGTGCAGGTCACTGACGTCGAACGCAGCACTAAGGCGCGGCCCTCCCCCTTCGCTCAAGCGTTGATGAAGGTGGATGACTTCATTGCGACACAGGAATTGCTGGAGCGCCACAACTCTCTGGGCGACTTCGCTCCCGAACTCGTGGAGACGAACTTCTTCGATATCCGCGCAGTGTCGATGGAGCTGGTGGAACGCAAAACCGGAAAGGTCCTCGCCAATATCCCGCTGGTGGACATGCCTTCCGGTCCGGATGCTTCTCTACTGGAACCCCTGGAGCGGATCACTGTGGCGGCGCCTAGCAAGGCCTATGGCCGGGATATTGTCGGCTTGCGACTTGGCATGTCCTTCGAGGAGGCCGACAAGATCATCCGCGACCATATGAATGTGGGACGTGTTCTGACTTCTGACCGCAGTTGGTCCGTGCGCGCAGCAGCGGGGACCATCGATCCGTTCTCTTCCGGTGTCGCCTATGAATCCAGGGACGGGCGCGAGATCATCATCATTCACGACGAGCCGCCATCCGCCAGGAAGGTTGTTATCGGTGCGGTGCGCCAAGTGGTCTTCGATAAAGGCAAGATTTCGCCGGAGCAAATTTTCGCTCAGGCTAGGGAAAAGTATGGGCAGCCAAACCTCACCGAAGGAGATAGCCAAGCATGGGTGGAGGATGACGACACCGATGTAAACTGCATGGCATGGTCAGGCGCTCACCAATCGCGAGCAATGTGGCGGGACGAGGACGGTTCAAACGTGCACTGGACGCCCGGAACGTTTCGCAGAAGCGCAAAGGCGCCCTCGCCTATGATCTCTGAGCGCAGCAAGCTTGACTACCGTTCCAAGTGCGGCCCCGGCGTGACTGTCACATACGACACCCGGGAAAACTCCGATTGGGACCGGCTTATCTTCCGCCTCCATGACGCGAAGACGCTCTTCAGACACGTGACACAGAGCGAAGTCATGGTCCGGGAAGGCGCGAGTTTCAGCGGTGCCGCCGCCCCCGAAGGTGAAAAAACCGGCATCAAGTTCTGATGCTGGGTGAGAATGCGACACCGCCCGCGCCGCGGGCGGTGTCGGGAAAATTCAGGGGGTGACGTTGCCCCCAAGTTTTATCCAGTTTGACGGAGACTCTGGCGGTAATGGCCGGGGCTATTGACGGGGTCTGACGCGGAGCTCGCGAACGAGCGGAGCGGCAGATCCCGTTTCAGGTTCATGGTGTCGGAATATTCGGTCGGGGTCAGCCAACCGAGCCGCGAGCGTGGGCGGGCTCAGCGGTTTCGAAGTGTTCCTACACCCATTGCCGATCCCGACCATGAGCTTCACCGGGAACTCACGCAATGGCACGGGCGCGTTTTCGACCCCGAATACCCCGACGAGGACGACATTCGACGCCGGATTGGCAAGCTCGCCAAACGCCGCGAACTTGGCAGGGCCAGCTTCGCAAAGAGCCGCAACCAGACGCACTGAAGATCGGAAGTCGGGCTCTCCGGAGGAGCTTTCAGCGGGAGACCTATCCAAAACCCACAGGATCTTCCAGCAAGGGTGCTTCCCGCACACGCAGAGGGGATGTGCACGGCCGCCCTTCACTGCGGCCGTGCTCTTTGCATCGCGCCTCGCCCACGCCCAGGGCGCGGCCTGCGCAAGGTGGCCGGCGTTGCCTCCTCACCAGGTCGTAAGCGCGGAGCGCTTCCAGGTGTCGGGCGCGGTGCAGACATAGATGTGCTCCTCATCCCAGGCGATCTGGCCGGTCTCGCCGGTGTCGGTGGCACTTGCTGGGGTTTTCGGGGTGGTCAGTTGCAGGCTGTCGTCGTTGACGACCAGCTTCGAGACGCCAGAGGTGGTGCCGATCAGGAACTGGCCGGCAGCGCTAAACCGATCAATCTCGACACCCGGGTCCGTCGATGACGTCGCTCCTGTCGAGAAACTGATATTACCACCCGAATTGCCGGCTACGAGGCTGATAAAGTCGTTGGCGAGCGAGACTTTGGCGCGGCCAGCGCCGCCCTTCAGGTTCAGATATGCACTGCTAAGCGCCGGGCGGATAGCATTGTCATCGCCCAGATAGGTTCCGGTGCTGAGGCCAACCAGGAAATCGCCACGAGCCCGGATATTCCCCGCAGCATCCACCGAATGCAGCGGGTCCGTCACCCCGACAGCAAGTTGCCCCGCACTGTTCAACCTCATCTTCTCGGAGCCATCGATGAACCAACGATGGAAGCCGGACGCTCCGCCCTGAACCCAGTAGAGATCTTTCGAGGAAAGATCCTCGATCACAAAACCGTAGTCCACCTCATCCGAAACATTCGCGCGGATCTGATAGCCATGCGCTGCATTTGCGCTCCGCAGCCGCACGGTCGAACTTGAGCCCTTGGCAATGTCGACGGCCGCCCCCACGGCCGACGTCCCGATGCCAAGACCGGTCTGGGTCATCCGCGCCGCTTCGGTACCGCCATTGGAAAACACCGTGCTGCCGATGGAGATCAGCGACACGGTGGTCGCACTTATCTCGGCCCCCGCACCAACGCCGGCAGCCATGACGGCTCGCCCCGGTGTCGAGGCATGGTCGTTTCCGCAGACGAACATATAGGCCCCTCGCGACGTGGTGAACGAACCGCCGCTCACGAGAGACATCCGTCGCGTATCGCTCCCCGGCGCGGTGAGCGCTTCCAGGCGGAAGTCGTCAGCCTCGGCCGTGATACGCCCTGACAGGCGCATCCGCCCGGGCTCGAACTGCGCTGCCACCTCTCCCGCACAGGAGAGGCCCAGCGAGTTTGCCGCGGGCGCGAACATACCCGAGTCCATGTTGTCCGAGAAGGCGATTGCCGGCGCCGCGGCACTGCCGTCGGCAAAGCGTGTCTGGCCGGTCAGACGGATGTTCGCGAAATCCGCCCCGTCAAGGCTGAGCCCCTTGACCGTTACCTTGCCCGTCTCGCTGTCGATGCGCAGCCGGTCGTCATAGGTGAGCGGCGAGCCGTTCGGGCTGTACTGGATCGTGAAGTCCTTTTCCCCACAGGACATCCCGACGCGGAACCGCTCCTCGCCGTTCTCGCGGAAATACACCAGCGACGCATCCGCCAGCGACGCGCGATCGAGTATCAGCATCCTCGTCGATCCGATCGCGAACAGGGTGTTCGCGATGCTGGAGAGAAGGTCATTCAGCTTGATCAGGATTTCGCGTTCGCTCGACATGTCATCAGCTCCTTTTTCCCATGAAAAAGCCGCCTCCGGATCCCGGGGCAGCTTGGACAAAATCCAGTTTCAGGCCGACGGCTGGATGGCCGTTGCCCTCACACGGGACCTGCGATGTTGCGGTGATGTTGAGGGCAACGCCTGGTGTTGCGCCCTCATTGTTGCGTTTGTTGCGGCTTTGTTTTTGCCGTCAGACTGGCGAACCCAAACACTAAGTCCGCCCGTATTGTGTTTGGCCCTGGTACGGTCCCTAAAAACGCCTGCCGGTCGGTCACCAGTCAACGGCCACCGGTCACGAAAAAGCCCGGCCGGGGTTTCCCCCGCCGGGCGCAAATCTCGAGACTGTCAAACTATTGCGGGCAACCTGTACCAGGTGTCAACTCCAACGCGGATGCACGCCCTGTCGCCCGTCCAATACCGCGAGGCCGATCTTCTGCCTGGGCTGCGATTGCAATCCCTTGATGCCCTCTTCACAATAGTCAGAACCGATAAAGCACGTTGAGCCGTCCGGAGTGATCCTGGGCTGTAGCACCGATCTCGCCCTGGTAGCTGAGGGAGAGGCCAAGGGTCTCGTCCTTTTCCAGTGATAGGCTTGCTTCGAACAGCGCCGTATTCTCGTCAATTGGCGTACCGGAGACGGAGAAGGCATTCCCGCCACTGGCAAAGCGCATGGTCGATGTCGGCTCGATATCACCGAAGGCATGGCGCCAGCCGAGCGAACCGATCAGCGAGGCGGCAAATCCGTTCACCTGACCAATGCCCGCCTCGCCCCTGAGGCCCAGCGTGGTCACGCCCATGACGTCGTTGTTGCTGGCACTGGTCAGCGCCGCCGAGCCGCTGCTTTCCGTGAACCCGTCCGTGTGCTGGTTGACGACCGCAAGGCCCGCGAACGGCTCGAACACCCCTGAGGCAAGCTGGAAGGCATAGCCGATTTCGGCAAAGGCCTGAGCCGTGGTGGCGTTGTAATCCGCCTCGAGATGATCGGAGAAGCCGGTGAAGACCACGTCGCGACTGGTAGCCAGATCGTGCCAGGTGAAGCTGGCGCCAAGACGCAGGCCGATCGGCCCCATCTGCGTGCCTGCGTAAGCCCCCAGATGATAGCTGTCGGCGGAGCCGCTGGAGCCGTTGCCCGAAGAATGGAACTGGTTTCTGGAATAGCCGGCCATCAGGCCCGTGCGCCAGTCGGCGATGAGTTCCGCATCGAATCCGGTCAGGAACCCGCCGCCGTAGCTTTCGACCGAGGCCGTTGTCGCGGTCGCATCGACCTTGCCCCAGCCGCCGAAAGCCTCGCCCCACATCTGGGCGTTGACCTGCTCCAGCATGGGAACCTCGCCCTCGCCGTGGAAGCCCATGGAGACCTGCTCGCCTGACGAGCTGCCAACCCCGCCGGTTGCGGTGATGACCCGATGGGTCATGCTGCTGCGACTGGTGTTGGCGCTGGTCATGAGCGCGCTTTGGGTTGTCGAATGGCTCTCGCCGGAGAGCTGCTGGAAGCTTTGCTCTGTCTCTCCAACCCGCATCGACTGGACGGCATCATGCAAGGTCCCCGCGCCAGCCGCCTCGACCGCATTTGCTACCGATTTGCGATTTGGCGAGGAGGCCAGGTCGGCGAAGGACATCAGGGAATTGTCAGACTTGGTGGCGCGGTTCAGGGTAAATTGCACAAAATGCGTAGAAAAATTGTCGGTGTACGCGACAGAGGCATCGAGAAAGGCAAGGTTGTCCGTCACCGTCCCGAATTTGCCGTGACGACCACCCAGCGACAGGAGAACTGGATAGAGGGTTGAAGGCGTATAGGTTCCATCATCTGAGGCAACGATGGAGAGCGTGGCATCCTTGTCAATGTCCACTGTGCCCTCGGCAACCAGTACGCTCAAGGGGCCAGAGGCATTCACTTGAGCTTGATAGATCGAGCCGGATTCGAAGCGAACATCTCCGGCTTTCAGCTGTCCCGGAGCCAACGTACCGCCAGCTGCAACCTTGACACTGCCAACCGAGCCGGTGCCACCAAGCGCGCCGCCGGAACGTACGATGAAGTCGTTTTCATAAGTGCTGTTGGCTTCAAAAAGCACACCCTCATTGAGCCCAACTGCCGCCTTATAACTGGATGTTAGGTTGAAGGCGCCTGTCTTGAAGACTTCGGCTGAGCCTGTGAAATCGGTGTAATCACCCGTTAGCGTGGTGCCCCCGGAATAAAAGGCCAGCGTGCCGGCACCTGAGACATCAACATTGAAGTCGTAAGCGGAGTTCGTATGGTTAAAGACCACGCTTCCTGCACCGCTGCCGAAGGTTATTCCATGCACCTCCAAGAAGCCCGGTGCGGCAGCCGTCTCGCCAGCAGCAGCGCCGATGTTCAAAGTCCCGCTGGAGTCGGCCGCATCCGCAATTTGGATTAACCCGCTGCCCCCGTCGGCTGAGAGGTTTCCTCCGTCATGGACCGTCAGAACGCCCGTTCCGTGCCCTCCGACGGTGAGAGAGAAAATCCCGCCCGATCTCGTCGTCCATGTCGACCCTGATCCGGCGACATGAACAGTCCCGTTGGACCCGGAGGCGCTGCCGATGACGAGCTCACTGCCACTGGCGTTGGTCAGCGCCGCCCCATTGGATACCCGCAGCGTCCCGCCGTCGATGGTTAGATTCGTCGTCGAGGCTGAGGTACCGTCGCCGAAAAAGTCCAATGTGCCGGCAGAGACAGACAGGTCTTGAAGGCTCGTTCCCTTCGTCATGACGCCCGTTACGAACCAGGTGGACGCGCCGCTCTTGGAGTAGGCCTCGAAGCCGGAATATTGAGCGCCGATGCCGCTGAGGTCGAAGGTGGAATTGGCGGTTCCGCCGAATGTCAGCGTGTCCGAGCTGCCTCCGGCCACCACGTTGCCGGTGAAGACAGAGCCAGCCCGTAGCTCCAGTGAGTTGGCGCCGGAGGTAAATTCGATGGCATTGGCACGAGTTTTCCCATCTCCGGACAGGCCGCCGGAAATCGCTCCACTATTGACGATTGTCAAATCGCTGCCACTGACGCCGGCACCACCTCCGTCATTTGTGATAGAGATCGTTAAAGGAGACGTTGTATTCGGCGCGCCGCCATTACCGCCAGAAATCGTACCGCTGTTGACAATGGTGGTGTTCGAGCCAGAAATGCCGATGCCACCCTCACCACTTTGGCCAAGGCGAACACCTGTTAGCGCTCTGCCGGCGCCGCCGCCGTGACCGCCGGAAATTGTGCCGCTGTTGGTTATGGTCGAGCCCGCTGAATGAACCCCCGAGCCACCCCCGCCACCGTTGCTGATCCTGTAGTATCTGGGATCCGAGTTATCATAGGCGGTAAGTCCGCCTCTGGATCCATTTCCACCGGTAATTGTTCCAGTATTCATCAGGGTGATGTCAGTGCCAGAAACGCCAGCGCCCCCCGCACCACCATCACCCGCACCACCAACAGCAAGCGTCTTTGTGCCATCCGTTGCTGTGCCACCCCCACCAACACTGCCGCCGCCTCCTCCGGAAATCATGCCACGGTTGGTCAAGGTGAAATGACCGCCAGTTGCACCGGCACCACCTGTGCCGCCAGTGCCGCCATTGCCCTGGCTAGTGCCACCGGTTGTATCTTGGCCGCCTGATCCCCCTTTCCCGCCAGCTCCCCCTACGAGAGTTCCCTTGTTTGTGAAGCTGGAATAGTTGGCGTCCAATGCTGCACCACCATCACCACCATCACCACCATCACCAGCACCGGAAGTGGATGTAGGATCAAGGAAATCGAATCCATGTCCGCCTTGTCCGCCCAGTCCACCGGTCAGGTCAGCTGTGCTGGTGACAGTAGAGCCGTGGACGGACAAGGGGATGTCGCCGTCTTGCCCAATGCCGGCGACAACCCAAGAGGGACCTCCATCGGGACCGGGAGATGCTGCCCCCATCGCGCCCTGCGCCCCGACTGTGTGACCAGACAAGCCCGTGGTAACAGCCTGCGACAGGGAGGCTCCAGAAAGCTCCAGCGAAGAGGCCTTGTTGACGTTGAGCGAAGCGCCTGTGATCTCGACGGCTTGCTCCGCCGCGATTGTCACGTCGGCTTGAAGACTTGGCAGGGAGCCCCCGGTAACGGTGATGCTGGAGATGCCCGGCGCAATTTGGATGAAGTCGCCATCCGCAGCCGCGTTCTGAATGGCCCAGCTCAAACTGCCGCTGGTCTGGCCAGATCCATCGTCCGTGTCTTGTGTCACCGTGTAGACTGCGGCAGACGCGCAATCGCAGCTGAGCGTCAAGACAGCCACCGCGCAGAGTGCCGTGGAGGCGAGAAGCCGGGAGGACGAAACCGCCACACGGCGCGCCCCTCTTGAGACCCTGGGAACCGAAAACAAACGACCTGTTGAACCGTAACTGGCGAAATTCCGAGACTTCTGCATCTGCTACCCCGACCCTGCGATCAAATCACTGGCTTGGCACAAGTGTTCCCTGGTGACGTTGGACGGCAAAATCAGAGGCTGGCAGGACAAACGCATTCCTGTTGCTTTTGTCTATCTGTCTCGGCGCTCCTCATCTCACCCAAGTTTCCGGTTTGGTCCCAACGCATCTTTTCTGCGCTCCCCTTATGGGAAACACTTTGGAAATGCGCAAAAAATTATGATCTACGTTACGCCAAAACATTGTTAGAAAAGCCTTAATGCTTCTGTATGTTGCTAGATTAATCACGCCCTTTGGCACAAACGCAACTCTCTGTCCCCGGTCAGCGCGATAAAATAGAATGAGCTGAGTGCATGCTTCAGTTCTTTTGGATCATCTTCACAGATCAAGAATTAGGACTAAGACAGAAGAGTGAGCCTCACGGGGACGCGGCAGACCGACTTTACCGACTTCAAGATTATCGGATAGGGATGGATGTACCTGTCGACGGGACTTGACGATTACTCTCGCCACATCATCGCGTGGCGGCTGTGTTCGACCATGTGTGCGGAGCGCCGTTTCACCCGCAGACGCAGGGCAAGATCGACTTGGGAGCCACGATTCATCTCGAGCAGCACCTGCTTCCCCCCGATCCTTGCAACCCGCCCCCCCCGCAATCAACCGTTGCAGGACTGGGATTGGCTCGTAAGATCGACTTTCAGGAGCAATTGCCGAGAGCGTTGAGAGCATGCCGGATCAGGACACCGAGCTTTCCGGCGCGGAGATCGTCAATGATCTCATGCGCCTGGGCATTGCCGACCTTTTCAAGGACGAAGAGTTCCGCGCCGTTTGTATCGCGGAGCTCAAGGAGACCATCGGCACGGGTGTTCCCGGGTGCGGAGTGATGGCGGCCGCCTCCTATCGCCTGATCCATCTGGTAACAGGAAGTGCGGCGGGCCTTCTGACAGATGCGGCCCGCAACCGGGCACTCTCCTTCCTCGAAAAAGCGCCGCTGATCCGTCGCTTCTATGCAAGGCTGGTCATGCTGGCCGACAAATGCCGGGATCGGGCGCACTTGAAGGCAGAGCTCGTTGAGGCCCTGGGCAGGGTGCGCCCGGATCGCGCCCCACCCTCACCGACCGAAAGCGTGCAAGATCTCCACGCCGTTCTGACCAGGGCCCAGCTTGAGGACCTGCAGGGCACAGCGTCCGACATACTCTCGGCACTCCGGGAAAGCCACGAAGGGCTCACAGCGCTCATCCGTGACCAATATGCGCCGGTGCTCGATGACAAGAGCGCCACGGGCAGTGCAGCTCGTTCCCAGATCGACCAGGGCGCGCGCATGCCCACGCTGAACTACACCGCCAAGTTTGACGGGTTCGAAGGCCGCGAGCAGGCGCTCAATCAGCTCTGGGCGTTTGCGCTACAGACCGGCCGCAGGCCTCAGGACAATCAGAACAGGCCTCAGGACACTCAGAATCAGTTCGGCTGGCTACCGATGATCGCGGATGGAGGCGAAGGCAAGAGCCGGCTGGCGTTGGAGTTCATGAAGGAGATGAGCAATTGCGACTGGCGCGCGGGCTTTCTTCCCTTCTCGGAGCTGCAGCACTTCACGCAGACCAACGTTCGCCGCTGGCGTCCCGCGGAACCAACCCTGTTCATCATCGACTATCCGGCCGAGGCGCCGTCTGAGGTCGCGGCACTTGTTCTCGGCCTGGCACAGGCGGGCCACGAATCCGACTTCGATTACCCGGTCCGGCTGCTTCTGCTGGAACGACGTGCCGCCGGCAAGTGGTTCGACGGTCTGATGCCGAAAGGCAGCGATGGCCCACTTGTGGCGGGCAGCCGCTGGCAGGAGGCCTTCCATCTGCCGCCCCTTGGCCGGGAGCATCTGGTGAGCCTGATGAGCAAGCGGTTCGGGCCGGACTCCGCTCCGCCTCCCGAGGACTTGTGGCAGGCGCTCGTGACCGTCGACAACCGCAAGCAGGAAGGGATTGCCGCCCCCCGCGCCCTGTTCGCGGTTGCCACCGCCCTGTGGCTGTCGGAGCATCAGGGCCAGCCGCTCTCCCGCGAGGAGGTGCTCGCCGACCTTCTGAACCGTGAACGGGGACGGGTCTGGTTCTCGGATCTTTCCGCTGATGAAGCCGCCAACCAGCTGCGCCATGCCCATGAGAACCTGCTGGCCGTCTCCACCATGGCCCTCTCCCCGGCACGTGAAAGCTTTGAAGCGCTTCTGGAGGCAGGCACCCCTTCGGCAAACAACCTCCCGCGCTTTGGTCTGGGCGCAACGCCGCCGCTGTTCGAGGCGGACCGCTTCATGCGCATGTCCGGCTCAAACCCAGACAATGAGTTGGGCGCGCTGCAGCCGGATCTCTTGGGGGAGTATTTCGCACTGTCCGTGCTCAAGGCGCGCAGACTGACCGAGCGCGAAAACCTGATCGAATGGGCACTACAGCTGGTTCCGGATGACGATGGCGGGCCAACCAATTCGGGAGCCGGCAATGATGGCGGTTCGGATGAGGAACCATCACGACAAGACCCGGTATCGCACAAGAGCGGAATGGTACAGTTTATCACCCGCACCTTTCGGGACTTCCCGGAAGATTTCGACAGCCTGGGCGGCCTGCTGGTGAAAGGGTCCACCGCGTCCGAACTCGCAAGAGCTTTGGCTCTGTTCGAGATAAGCTCGAACGAAGGTCGTGGCGTCGAGGCCGAGCATGTGGAGCGCCTCCGCAAACAGGTCTACGAGCTTTGGGACGCCTTGCCGCCTGACGCGCCGGAGTTGGCGTTTCCGGTCGCCGCCGCTCTTTTCAACGTCGGCGTGACGCTAGGCGAGCTGCAGCGAAACGACGAGGAGATCGCTACCTATGACGATCTCATCACCCGCTTCGCCGACACCGACGTGCCGGCCGTCCAGGAGCAGATTGCCAAGGCCCTGGTCAACAAGGGCGTGACGCTCGGCCAGCTGCAGCGACACGATGAGGCAATGGCCACCTATGACGATCTCGTCACCCGCTTCGCCGACACCGACGTGCCGACCGCCCAGGAGCAGATTGCCAAGACCATCGTCAACAAGGGTGTGACCCTTGGCCAACTGCAGCGACACAACGAGGCAATCGCCACCTATGACGATCTCGTCACCCGTTTCGTCGACACCGACGTGCCGGCCGTCCAGGAGCAGATCGCCAAGGCCCTGTTCAACAAGAGCGTGACGCTCGGCCAGCTGCAGCGCAGCGATGAGGAGATCGCCACCTATGACGATCTCGTCACCCGCTTCGCCGACACCGACGTGCCGGCCGTCCAGGAGCAGATTGCCATGGCCCTGGTCAACAAGGGCGGGGCCCTTGGCCAACTGCAGCGAAGCGATGAGGCAATGGCCACCTATGACGAGCTCGTCACCCGCTTCGCCGACACCGACGTGCCGGGCGTGCAGGAAGCGGTCGCCAGGGCGCGGGTCAATAAGGGTTTGACGCTTGGCCAGCTGCAGCGCAGCGAAGAGGCAATCGCCGCCTTTGACGAACTCGTCACCCGCTTCGCCGACACCGACGTGCCGGGCGTCCAGGAGCAGATTGCCAAGGCCATCGTCAACAAGGGCGTGACCCTTGGCCAGCTGCAGCGACGCGACGAGGCAATCGCCACCTATGACGATCTCGTTATCCGTTTCGCCGACGCCGACGTGCCGGGCGTCAAGGAGCACATTGCCATGGCCCTCGTCAACAAGGGCGTGACGCTCGGCCAGCTGCAGCGCAGCGAAGAGGCAATCGCCACCTATGACGATCTCGTCACCCGCTTCGCCGACACCGACGTGCCGGCCGTCCAGGAGCAGATTGCCATGGCCCTCGTCAACAAGGGCGTGACGCTCGGCCAGCTGCAGCGCAGCGAAGAGGCAATCGCCACCTATGACGATCTCGTTATCCGTTTCGCCGACACCGACGTGCCGGGCGTCCAGGAGCAAATCGCCATGGCCCTGTTCAACAAGGGCATGAGGCTCGGCCAGCTGCAGCGACGCGACGAGGAGATCGCCGCCTTTGACGAACTCGTCACCCGCTTCGCCGACACCGACGTGCCGGGCGTCCAGGAGCAGATCGCCAAGACCCTGGTCTACAAGGGCGTGAGGCTCGGCCAGCTGCAGCGACACGACGAGGCAATCGCCACCTATGACGAGCTCGTCACCCGCTTTGCGGGCTCCGACGTGCCGGCCATCCAGGAGCAGATCGCCAAGACCCTGGTCTACAAGGGCGTGAGGCTCGGCCAGCTGCAGCGACACGACGAGGCAATCGCCACCTATGACGAGCTCGTTACCCGCTTTGCGGGCTCCGACGTGCCGACCGTCCAGGAGCAGATCGCCAGGGCCTTGGTCAACAAGGGCGTGAGGCTCGGCCAGCTGCAGCGACACGACGAGGCAATGGCCACCTATGACGAGCTCGTTACCCGCTTCGCCGACACCGACGTGCCGACCGTCCAGGAGCAGATCGCCAGGGCCTTGGTCAACAAGGGCGTGAGGCTCGGCCAGCTGCAGCGACACGACGAGGCAATGGCCACCTATGACGAGCTCGTTACCCGCTTCGCCGACACCGACGTGCCGACCGTCCAGGAGCAGATCGCCAGGGCCTTGGTCAACAAGGGCGTGAGGCTCGGCCAGCTGCAGCGACACGACGAGGCAATGGCCACCTATGACGAGCTCGTTACCCGCTTCGCCGACACCGACGTGCCGACCGTCCAGGAGCAGATTGCCAAGGCCCTGCTCTACAAGGGCGTGGCCCTTGGCCAGCTGCAGCGAAGCGACGAGGCGGTGGCTGCTTACAACTATATGCTCACCCGCTTTGCAGAGGCCGCCACGCGGCCGATGCAGATCCTTGTCGCTCTCGCACGTTTTGGACTGGTAACAACCAGTGACATGCTCGAACGCTATAGCGAAGCGCAAGCCCTCCTGAGGGCATTCCTGGCGGACTATGGCGATGGATCATGGCCCGAACTCGAACGACAACTTGAAACAGCGCGGCACCTGCTGACAGAGTTGGACAAGGAACTCAATGGCCGAGATCCAGATACGGCCTGATCTTGGGATCTCACCAGCTCTTTGGTTTCGGAGAGCGCCTTCACGTCGTTGGCCGCCCACGATATCGCTCGACAACGGCTTGGCGAACCCTGCTCAAGTTGGATCAAACCCCCAGTGCTGACGGGGACCACGAATGACCGAAAAGGGGTCGATAGCGGAATTGCAGGTTTCCGAATGGCCAGGCGGCAAAGCGGGCGTCGACCTACATTGCGTGCGGCGACACTCTCGGCCCAAAGCTGCCTCTCACGGAGTGTCGCTTCGCCGCCGTGCGGCTTCCCCAGAGCTGACATTCAAGGCATCGTGCAGCATTGCCGCGACTAGCAGGATCGCCCTGCCGACGCCGCACGATGGGACCGGCCCTGAGCAGGTCTTGAGTTTTATCCTCATATGCTGCGATTGCAGCCTGCATTGCCGACCTTCGCTGGGGGGGGGGGGGGCGATGTCAGGTACGCACGAATTGCCAGCGTGGGAAAATGGAAGACTGGACTCGATGCGCCAAACACCAACGCAGATTGCTTGGGGATCACGATAATGATACTCGAAAACCTCAAGCTTTTGTTCGTTTCGTGGAATTTAGGTCATCTAAAATGACATTTTTGAATTCAATCGCCGTGAAGACCAGCCTTGCGAAGATCGCGTTTCTTGTGTGCTGTCTGTGCCTGCCTTTAAAACCCGCTTTAGCTTGTACGCTTCTCAACGAGAGATTGGGCATTTCGATATGTATCACTGGCACGCCATGGGAGTTGCGTAAAGAGGAGGGGGATATGCACCTCTTCTACAACACCCCGGAAGACTTTGCAGCTCGTGTCACATTCTATGACGGGGGAACAAGTGACGGCTTGGACAGCGCGCACACCGCACGTATCATGTCCAATCTAGACAGAGAGGAATCCGACGGCTTCGCTCTTTTAATGATGGGAAAGGTCACATCGGGAAATGTCGTATACGCAACGCGCGTTTCTCGGGATGACATATCCTTTATCCATGTGAATACGGTCTCAGTGGGCCCAACGAAAACCATGCGTATATCCACTTGGCGCAGAGGTGATGCGATGACCGATAGAGATCGCGAGATGCATATATCTTTTGGAAAGCTCTTAAAGTCCGCGCCGTGAAGCAACGGATCGTCAATTGGCCTGAACCAGGCGCAACACAGCAAGAAGTATTTTTTCAATGATTTTTTTTACAGGCTTGGACGCAAATGATCATGATGGGCATTTCAATGCGCTGCGCCGCATGGTTGAGGCGAGATACAGGATTACGATCCCCGAAAACAACAAGCGTGAAGAGTTTTGGAATGAGGCCGAAACCATTTTTAAAGCGCCACTTGGGCAAGAGGTGAAAGCGTTTTTGGGTTTCATCGCAGATGTCGCGGCCAGCGACGTTTTCGAAATACTGGCCGGTGATAAAGGGAAAATAAAGTCAACGGAGCCCTGCCAGTATCGCTTGGCGTTAAGGAATTTGCACGACCTCGACCGATCGTCTGCAGGCCTGTCCTTTATGGAAACACGAAGTTCTCGATCCTATTTTTCGATTCTGGCGTCAGATCAAGCACATTCACCTTGCCCAACGAATAACTATTCGCTTGAGAAGTACAAGGGGAAGCCCGAGCTCGTGGGTGATTCATTCGGTGACGTTAGCCTCATTTCCTTCGCCTTGCGTTTCTTCGGCAAAAATATAACGAAAGATGGGCGTGGCCTGTGGTCCGGCTCCTCTGATCCAGAGGCATTTTTGGCCGAAGCGCGCCGGTGTTTTGGTGATCCGGCGGAATTGGGCGGAGACGTCTATTTTTTCGAAGCTGAAAATGCCGAGATATTGCTCAGGCCGATTGCCGATATGGAGGTTAGTCTTGAAATCTTCGACATGAGTAAGCCGTCACCCGTTTCAGACGCGCTTTTAAGGCTGCTGGATGGCGGGATAGAGACGTTCAGAGTTTGACCGCCCCGGGGCCGGAACCGCCACTCATGCCAAGCGCAGAGAAGGTCAGCTCTCCGCCCATAGCTACTTGTTCGATCCCTAAATTGAGAGGGCTATAGCGTAGGTGTAGTTCTCGGCTTCGCCGGATGAGATAGCAAACCGCCAATTCTACGTGTAGCGCGCAAAAACAAATGGCATTTCGCGCAAGATCAAGTGGCAACAAGAATCAGGCTCCCCTCTTCCCCGCTGGCCCCAGGGTGATTGGCACTGATGGGCGGAAAAGAGGCCTTGGTGGCTGCGTACTCGGGACTTCTCCCGAAAAATTACTATCGGGCTTCGCGAAATGACGACGTCCGGTTTCCCTGGCGGAGCATCGCTATCCTAACTCGCTTGGTGGCCTGACAAGCGAGTGAACCGTGTAGACGAGAACTGCTGCGCCTATCGCCCCTCCGGCGGCGATGGCGAGGAGGACAATCAGGTCAATCGGGCCGCCAAGGTCGGCAAGGCTTGAATTGGTCACCGTGAGCACGAACCATACGGCGGCGATGGCGCCCAGAGGCATCGAGAGCTGCGCCAACAGGAATTTGTGCCAACTGACCGCCCGATCGCGGATCAGCACGTAGACGTAGGCGATGGTCACGAGGGCCGCTACGGCCACCATGGCCCAGAACAGGCCACGGCCGAAGATCTCCTCGAAGACGGCGATCAGTGTTCCGAATGTCAGATCGTTCATGTCCGGCTCTCCTCAGGCCCGGCCGCGCAGCATGGCGTTGTAGGTGGCTTTCAGGGCAACTGCCTTCATCAGCCAGCTGATCCAAAGCTCTTCCAGTGGGGCGATGATCCCGGGGAAGGACGGCACAAGGTCGTTGTTGTAATCGAACTCCACCAGCATCGCGCGACCGACCCGGGTGATCATCGGGCACGAGGTGTAGCCATTGTAGGTGGCGGTGGGGTCGGTCCCTTCGATGGCGGAAACAAGCCCATCCTCCACCACGGGCACCTGCCATTTCACCGAGGCCGCCGTCTTGCCTTTCGGCACCCCGGCCACATCGCCCAGAGCCCAGATCTCGGGGTAGCGCAGGTGGCGCAGGCTGGCCATGTCGCATTCCACCCAGCCCTGATCCGTCCACTTGTCGGCCCAGCTCAGACCGGATTGCCGGATCACCTCGGGAGCGCGCTGGGGCGGGATCACGTGGATATAGTCGTAGTCGATCTCCGAGGGGCCATCCGGGGTGTCGAACGTGGCACGCCGCGCCTCGGCGTCGATGGCCTTCAAGGTATGCTGGTAGTGACTGTCGATGCCGCGATCCTCGAACAGCATCCGCACCTTTTCCGAAACGATCGGCACCCCGAACAGGGACGTCTGCGGCGCGGCGTAGTGCATGTCGATTTTGCCGCCATTGCCCGAGCGCTTGGCGATGTCGTCGATCAGGAAGGTGTGCTTGAGCGGAGCACCGGCGCATTTCATCTCGGTCTCGGGGCGGGTGAACAGGCCAACACCCCCCTCCTCGGTAAGCTTCGAGGCCGCCTGCCATGTCCTGGCCGCGTAGTCAGGCCCGGCGTAAAGCGCGCCGATGCCGTTCTGGCCGACCATGTCGAGCGAGAACCCTTCGATGGCGTCGTGATCCAGGATCAGCCCCGGCGCGACGACGAGGAAATCATAGTCCAGCACCTGGCCGCCGTCGGTCGCGACCGTCTTTGCCAGCGGATCGATGGCAACAGCCTTCTCAGGCACAAGCGTAGCCTCATCGGGTAGCCAGTCGGTGGTCTTGCTGGTGACGTAGTCGGCGGGCTTCAAACCCGTGGCGACCAGGCTGAGGCCGGGTTGGTACAGATGCTGCGCACGCGGATCGATCAGGGTGATCCGCGCTCCGTCCAGGCGACGAACCAGCCGATTGGCCAGTGCCGTACCGCCTGCGCCGGCGCCTATGATGACGATGCGCGCCCTGGTCTGGGTCCGGGCTTGCGACTCATGCGGGATGGTCAGCGCCGTCGCGGCGGCACCACCCGCGGCGAGGCCGAAGAACTGCCGCCGTGTGGACTGAAATCTGATCATGGGCTGCCTCCCTCGCAACAAACGCATTCAACAACATACATATGCAAATACTGGAATATGTATCAAGCTTCGAAAGCCCCTTGCGCGGTTGGGCCGCGCGAGGGGCTGAGTGAGGATCAGTAGGACGTGAAAACGGCTTCGATCCACGGTGTCGAAGCCCCGGCCGGGCGGAAGGCCCGCCCGACCGAATGTCGATAGTCGGGCCTTCAGCGGGTGTGCTCTCCCACGGGGCAGTCGCCCTCTTCGGCAAGGCAGGCATCGGTGCGCAGCTCAAGCCACATGGCGTTCAGGACCGCAAAGGCGGCAGCAAGCGGGAGACCGAGAAGCCAGGTAAAATACCACATGATTTCAGTCCCTTCAGTAATGTGTGTCAGCGTTTTCGGTGACGTCTGCCTCTGTGACCTTGCCCCATAGCACCTTGTAGACCCACGAGGTGTAGGCAAGGATCAGCGGCATGAAGATCAGCGTGCAGACCAGCATGATGAACAGGGTCTGGTGCGAACTGGAGGCGTCCCAGACCGTCAACGAGCTGTCCGGGTTCACGGTCGATGGCAAGATGAACGGGAACATCGTCAGCCCGACCGATGCGATGATGCCGGTGATCGCCATTTTCGACCACAGCAGGGTGGAAACCTCGCGCCCCGCCCGCAGGCTCATCACCGCCAGCGCGATGCCAAGGAAGCCCATGAGGGGTGCGACGACGATCCATGGCCGTGCGGCGTAGGCCGCAAGCCACGAGCCTTCGCGGCTCACCTCCGAATACAGCGGGTTGGACGGGGCGCCGGGCACCACCTCGTTCACCAGCGCAAAGCCGTCGATCCCCACCGCAAGCCACAGCCCCGCCAGCGCGTAGCCGCCGGCGGCGACCAGGCCGGCCACCGTGCCGATGCGGCGGGCGCGCTCGGCGATCACGCCTTCGGTCTTCAGCGCCAGCCAGGCCGCGCCATGCATCAGAAGCATCGAGAACGACACAACGCCGGCAAGGATCGCGAACGGCCGCAGCAGGCCAAGGAACTTGCCGTAGAAGCTGCCGTCATACATCGGCATCAGGTCTTCGGTCAGGTGGAACGGCACGCCGAGCAGGACGTTGCCCACCGCCACGCCGAAGAGCAGCGCAGGCACGGCGCCGCCCGCGAACAAAGCCCAGTCCCAGCGCGAGCGCCATTTGGCGCCATCGCGCTTGGAGCGATACTTGAAGGCCACCGGGCGCACGATAAGGGCCGCAAGGACCACGAACATCGCAAGGTAAAAGCCGCTGAAGGACACCGCATAGAGCGGCGGCCATGCGGCAAAGATCGCACCGCCACCGAGGATGAACCAGACCTGGTTGCCTTCCCAGACCGGGCCGACGGTGTTGATGACGACGCGGCGCTCCACGTCGGTCTTGGCGACGAAGGGCAGCAGCGCGCCCACGCCCATGTCGAACCCGTCCGTCAGGGCGAACCCAATCAACAGCACGCCCAGAAGCGCCCACCAGATCACGCGCAGCGTGTCGTAGTCGATCATTTCATAGAGGATCATGTCCGCTACTCCGCCGGAGTCGAAAGAGGTGTTGCAGAGGCCGTGGACTCACCGGGGACATGGCGCAGCCGCGCCGCGTGCCGGGCCTGCCAGGCGTTGGTCTCGTCGACGTCCTGCAGCGGGCCCTTGCGGATGTACTTCACCATGAGGCTCACCTCGATCACGAAGAGCACCGTGTAGAAGAGGACGAAGCCCGCCAGCGTGATCAAGAGGTCCGCAATCGACAGGTGCGAGACCGACATCGCCGTCGGCAGCACGCCGTCCACCGTCCAGGGCTGGCGACCGAATTCGGCGACGAACCAACCAAGTTCGGCTGCGATCCATGGCGTCGGGATGATCGCCACGGCGGCATAGAGCGACCAGCGCGGGAACTGCATGTTCTTGAAGGACGCGCGGTAGAAGAAATACGCCATCACCGCGATGAAACTGAAGCCAAGTGCCACCATGAAGCGGAAGGCCCAGAAGAGCGGGAAGACGCCGGGGACGGTGTCTTCGGCGGCCTGGGTGATCTGTGCCTCGGTCGCATCGCGCGGATCCTCGACGTAGCGTTTCAACAGGAAGGCAAAACCCAGGTTGTCGGAGTTTTGCTCAAAGACAGTACGTGCCGCCTCCGGAACGTCGTCGCGGTTCTCGCGGATCGTCATCAGCGCGTCATAGGCGGTGATGCCATGGCGGATGCGCTCTTCGGCCTCGATCACCAGATCGTTGATGCCGGGGATTTTCTCGGTCAGGGAGCGCGTACCGATCAGACCCATGGCCCATGGGATATGAACCGCGTAATGGGTCTCGCGCGCCTCCTGGTCGGGGATGCCGACGAGGGTGAAAGGTGCGGGCGCGGGCTCGGTCTCCCACATTGCCTCGATTGCGGCGAGCTTCATCTTCTGCGTGTGGCTGGCGGAATAGCCGGACTCGTCGCCCAGCACGACCACCGACAGCGCCGCCGCAAGGCCGAACGACGAGGCCACCGCGATGGAGCGCCGCGCCAGGTCCTTGTGCCGATTCTGGATCAGGTACAGCGCCGACACGCCCAGGACGAAGACCGCCGCCGTGACATAGCCGGCCGACACCGTATGCACGAACTTGGCTTGCGCCACCTCGTTGAACACCACGTCGAAGAACGACGTCATCTCCATCCGCATCGTGTCGGGGTTGAATTCCGCGCCCACCGGGTTCTGCATCCACCCGTTGGCGATCAGGATCCACAGCGCCGAGAAGTTCGAGCCGATGGCCACCAGCCACGCGACAACAAGGTGCTGCACCTTCGACAGTTTGTCCCAGCCGAAGAAGAACAGCCCCACGAAGGTCGCCTCGAGGAAGAAGGCCATCAGCCCTTCGATCGCGAGAGGCGCGCCGAAGATATCGCCGACATAGTGGGAGTAATACGACCAGTTCATGCCGAACTGGAATTCCATGGTGATGCCGGTGGCGACCCCAAGGACGAAGTTGATGCCGAACAGCATTCCCCAGAATTTCGTCATCTGTCGCCAGATGGGGCGGTTCGTCATGACATAGACGGTCTCCATGATCGCGACGAGGATCGACAGACCCAATGTCAGCGGCACGAAGAGAAAGTGATACATGGCCGTCATCGCAAACTGCAGGCGCGACAGCTCGACCAGCCCGATCTCCATGAGCATGATCCTTTCGGTTGACAATCCGCAGCAGGGGCGCGGACTTACAACCGTTATATTCCGCATCCCCGATGCGAATATGATCTGGATCAAACCTACATTCGAAATATGGAATTTATTGAGCGCCTGGTGCTATGCGGGACCGACCATGATGACGCGATCCGCCTGGTCCCGCTCGGCGGCGCGATGCGCCGCGACGAGAAAGGCCGCGTCGGGACAAGCCTGTCTCAGCCCTGACATGACGCGGTGGGCTGTCGCCTCGTCCACCCCCTCCGTCGGTTCGTCCAGAAGGAGCAAAGCCGGCCTGCGCAGGACGGCGCGGGCCAGAACCAGCCTGCGCGCCTCGCCCCCCGACAGGCCCGCACCACGGGGCCCCAGCAGAAGGCCGAGACCGCCGCGTGCCCGCAGGGTATCGGCCAGGCAAACCGCCTCCAACGCGGCCCATAGCGCGTCATCACTGGCCGCCGGCGCCGCAAGGCGCAGGTTCGCGGCCACAGTGCCCGAGATCAGCGCCGCGCGCTGCGTCACCAGAACCGCTTGCTCTGTCACCAGGTCCACCGGGATTTGAAGAGGATTGGCGCCGAAAAGGCGCACCTCCCCCCGCGTCGCCGCCAGCCCCCCGATCGCCATCAGCAACAGCGTGCTCTTGCCGCTGCCGCTCGCCCCTTGCAGCACGACGGTTTCGCCGGGCCGGACCGACAGTGACACGGGCTCGAAGAGCGGCCGACCGGAGACTTCGAAGGTCACGTCGCGCATCACCAAGCCTCTGTCCGCTGCCTGGTCTGGATGAGTGGTGGATTGGTGTTCATCGCGACGCATCGTAGGGCCGATGCGTCGCGCAGCTTGGGTCATCCGCCCGATCTCCGCCAGGGCGCGCCGCACGGGTGCCACCGCTTCGGCGAGGGCCAGCGCGGCAAAGACGCCGATGGCCGCCGTTGCCACCGAAACCGTACCTTCCTGCACCAGTGCAATTCCCGCCATAAGGCAGCCCACGGTCACGAAGGCGCTCACCAGATCCAACAGCATCCCCGTGACCCGGTCGATCCTGTCCAATCTGGCGCGCGCTCCTGCCGCCCTGTAAAACGCGTCCCGCGTGCGATGCACCGTGGCGGGAAGCTGTCCGAAGACGACGAGATCGTCACGCCCCGAGACCAGGTCGACCACCCGGCTTCGCCCGACTTGCAATGCGGCCTCGGCAAGCCGGGCGGGACGTTTTGCAATCCGTTGGCCAACGAGAAATACCGTGGTCGGCAGACCAAGATACCCGATACCCAGGATCAGCCCGACGACAGGGCTCACCAGCCATGACACAAACAGCGATGCACCAATGATCGTGATGCCTCCGGCCAGGGCGGGAAGGACAAGGCGCAACAGTGCCCCGTCCAGCGCCTCTGTGTCGGCGGTGATCCGGTTCAGTTCCGACGCCGCGCGCAGCTGTTCCAACGCCCGGTGAGGGCGCGTCAGCAAGCCTCGCAGCAGGCCGACCCGCAGGTCCGAAACAGCGCGCAGCGTCGCGTCGTGCGTTAGCACACGCTCGCCGTAGCGGGCGGCGGTTCGCCCCAGCGCGAGAAAGCGCACCATCGCCGATGGCGCGAAGACGTTGAACAGGATGCCAATCCCCGCGATGCCCGCGGCCGCCGTCGCCATGATGAACCAACCCGACAGGGCCAGCAGGGCGACGCCCATGGCCAGAACGATGATTGACAGGGCCAGACCACGCGTCAATGCCACGCGTTCGACGCGCGAAATGGCGATGATGATCCACAGAAGGTCCCTCATATCGCCGTCTTTCCGTGGATCGTGACACGCTTCGCCATCCGCTCGGCCAGCGCCGCGTCATGCGTGGCCACGATGAGTGTTCCTCCGGCTTCGGCAAAGCTCAGCAGGCTGTCGCTGATCATCCGCGCGGTGTCCGCATCCAGATCCGCCGTCGGCTCGTCCGCCAGCAAGAGCCCCGGCCCGCCGTGCAGGGCCCGCGCAAGGGTCACGCGCCGCGCCTCGCCCCCCGAGAGGCCCGCGCCGCGTTCGCCCAGCCGGGTCAGATCGCCACGCGGGAGCAGGTCGATCACGCCAGTCAGCTTGGCGGCGCGCAGGGTATCCGGCGCAACGGTCTCGCCGAAGCCGATGTTGTAGCGCAGTGACCCATTCACGAAATGTGGGGCCTGCGGCATCCATCCGATCCCGGCGCGCCAGGTATCGGCCGTCTTGTCCGACAGGGGCGCGCCGTCAACAAGGATCTGGCCCTCCTCCGGCTGCTCCACCCCCGCGAGCAGGCGCAACAGGGTCGATTTGCCCGCGCCGCTCGGGCCCTCGATGGCAAGGCTGTCGCCGGGCTCCAGCAGAAGGTCGGGATAGGCGATGCCCCGATGCCGCAAGCCCATGGTTTCGAGCGTCGTCATGGGGGCGGGTAAGGTCGCCTCCCCGCGCCCCAGGCGCTGCGGCCGCCTATCCTCGCGCCACTGCCTGACCTCTTCCATCACAGCATCGGCGCCGGCTCGGTCATGCCATGCCGCCGCGAGGTCGCGCAACGGCTGGAAAAACTCAGGCGCAATCAGCAGGAGATAAAGCCCGGCGGTCGGAGTCAGGGGCACGCCCCATCCGCCCCAGCCGAGTTCGCCCAGCAGGGAGAACCCCACCCAGATCGCAACCATCGCCACGCCGAGGGCCGAGAACAGCTCCAGCACGGTCGATGACAGGAATGCGATGCGCAACACCGCCATGGTGCGCCCGCGCAGGTCCTCGCTGGCCTGGGCAAAGCCCTCCACCGTCGCGGGGCCAGCCCCGATGAGCCGCAGGTCGGACAGCGCCGCCAGCCGATCGACCAGCAGATCGCTCAATTGGCCGACCTCCTGCAACTGGCGAGCGCTGGCCTCCTTGGCCGCCCAGCCGACCAGCGCCATGAACACGGGGATCAGCGGTCCCGCCAAAGCCAGGACGAGCGCCACCGCCCAACTGTGCCAAGCCGCGATACACAGGATCACCAGCGGCAGAACCAGCACCCGCATACGGGCCGGCCGGTAGCGCAGCAAGGCCGGGCGCAGGGCTTCCAGTTTTTCGGCGGTCAGTGCCGCGATGGCGCCTGCGCCGCCCAGGGCGGAGGGCGTGGCCGCCCGCGCCTCCCCCGTCACGATCTCGTGCCGCAGGGCGTCAATTCGCGCATCCGCCGCCTGGGCGAGCACCCCTTGCGCCGCCAGGTCGAGGGCCGCGCGCAAGCCCCACAGCAGCATGAGCCAGATACCGGTTCGCACGACCGCGACCGGATGCCCGTCCATGAGATTGCCAAAGGCGTTCGCGATCACCGCGGCCGCCCCCAACCAGACGAGGCTGGCGAGGACAGACAGCAGGCTGCCGAGCGCCTCGGTGTTGTTGGTCCGGTGCTTGGGTGCCGACATCGCGCGGAGCTTATTTCGCATCATGGATGTGTATTTAAGCGGAACCTGGCCGGGCCGACTTGATCTGGCGCAAGGCCAAACTCGCATTTCTGCAGCATCATGACCACATGATCGAGGGAACCCCATGCGACTGACCATCAGAACCAACCTTGCCGCGCGCATCCTGATGGTCTGTGCCGACAACCCGGGCCGTCTGCTCAAGACCGCCGAGGTCGCGGCCATTTGCAACTGTTCCACCAATCATACGGCCCATGTGGTTCAGCGCCTTCAGGCCGATGGCTATGTGTCCACAATGCGCGGCCGCTCCGGGGGATTTTCCCTCGCCCGCCCGGCCGACAAGGTCTCCATGGGCGCTGTCTTTCGCCTGTTTGAGGCGGAAATTCCCTTTGCCGAGTGTTTCGACGAGGCCACCAATACCTGCCCCTTGCGCAACACCTGCCGCCTGAAACGTTATATCGAGCGCGCGCTGGATGCGTTCTACCATGAGCTCGACATGGTGACACTGCGCGATCTGGTTCAGGGAAATTGCGGCCTGAGCGCGCTTTTGGCGCTCAGGCCACAGTTGCCCGACACATGCCTCCCGTGACGACTATCGCGCCTCGAAATAGTCAAGCGGCAACTTGAGGTAGGACCGCCCGTTGGCTTCCGGTTCCGGCAGGCGGCCACCCCGGATATTGACCTGAAGCGCAGCCAGCATCAGGCGCGGCAGCGGCAGGGTCGCGTCGCGGGAATCCCGCACGGCGCGGTAGTCCGCCTCGCTCGGCGCATCCTTGAGGTGGATATTCCGCGACTTGTGCTCAGCCACCGTGGCCTCACATTGCGCCGCGCGCCCACCCGGTGCGTAGTCATGCCCCACGAAGACACGCGTGCTATCCGGCAGGGCAAGGATGCGCTGGATGCTGTCATAGAGCGCTTTTGACGAGCCGCCGGGAAAGTCAGCGCGGCTGGTCCCGCTGTCGGGCATCATCAGCGTGTCGTGGACAAAGGCGGCGTCGCCCGCGACATACGTGACCGAGGCCAGCGTATGACCGGGAGAAAACATCACCGTGACAGGGATATTGCCAACCATGAAGGTCTCGCCATCGGCAAGGAGCCTGTCCCACTGGCGGCCATCGGTGGGCAGAACACCGGGCAGGTTGTAGATCTCGCTCCACAGAGACTGCACGGCGGTCACCTTCTCGCCGATGGCGGTCGGCGCGCCGGTCCGTTCCTTGAGCCACTGCGCGGCAGAGAAGTGATCGGCGTGCGGGTGGGTGTCGAGGATCCACTCAAGCCCGATCCCGGCCTCGCGGATATAGGCTAGCAACTTCCGGGCATTCTCCGTCCCGGTTGCGCCGGAGAGCGGGTCGAAGTCCAGGACGGGGTCGACGATGGCCCCCTTCATGGTTTCGGGGTCGTGGAAGACATATTGCCAGCTTCCGGTCGGTTCATCCCAGAAGGATTTGACGATTGGGTGGGACATGGCCCTGCCTCCTGTGTCTGGGGATGGGGCTCAGCGCGTGCTCGCCCGCATCATCCACATTTCCTTTTCGTGCCATTCGAGACGGTCGGTGAGCATCCCGGCGCTGACCTCGTCACCAGCGTCGGCACAGGTGGCGATGGCGGTGCGCAGGATGGCGGCGATGGCCTCGTGTTCGGTGATGGCCTTGGCGACCATGTCCTCGGCGGATTGCGCCCGGTCGGCTTCGGGCGCGGCATGAGCCATCAGGTCGGCCACGGATGCGGGGGCATAGGCGCCATGGACGCGGATACGCTCCGCGATTTCGTCCAGCGCGGCCCACAGGTTCTGGTACTGCTCTTCGAACATCGCATGAAGCTGCCGGAATTGCGGGCCTTCGACGTTCCAGTGATAGCCATGGGTCTGGACGTAAAGACGGAAGGTGTGGCCGAGAACATCCGTGAGAGCGACAACAACGGATTGAGCGGTCATGGTCGTGGTCCTTTGTCGTGTGGTCGGTGAAGGTGGTCCCGCCCGAGGGCGGAACCGGGCGTTCTCAGAGCTGGCGGGTGGAGAAGTACCAATCCACCGTGTCGTAGCCTTCCCCGGCGCGGGCGGCGGCTTCTTCGAAGGTCTTCGGCGTCGGCACGATCACGGCGTCGCCGGGCTTCCAGTTCTCCGGCATGGCGCAGGTGTTCTCGTCGGCAGTCTGAAGCGCGATCAGCAGGCGGTAGATCTCGTCGACGGAACGGCCCGCGTTCATCGGGTAGTAGACCATCGCACGCAGCACGCCTTCGGGGTCGATGACGAAGGTCGCCCGCACGGCGGCGGTGTCGGATGCGCCGGGCTGGATCATGCCGTAGGCCTGCGCCACGGCCATGTTCAGGTCCGCGATGATCGGAAAGCGGATCTCGGTGCCGAACTTCTCCTTGATGTTCAAAACCCAGGCGATGTGGCTGTAGTGGCTGTCGATGGACAGGCCGAGCAGCGCAGTGTTGGCGGCGGCGAAATCGTCGTGGCGCTTGGCAAACCCGATGAATTCCGTGGTGCAGACCGGAGTGAAATCCGCCGGGTGCGAGAACAGCACCAACCACTGGCCGCGATAATCCTCCAGCCTCTTCTGGCCGTGGGTCGTAAGGGCATCGAAGTCGGGGGCCGGTTCGTTCAGGCGCGGGCCTGCAGGGTGAGTTCTGGTCTGGACGATGGGGAACTGGTCGGTCATCTCTCGGGTCTCCTTCGTAGTCCCGTGCCGGTGATGACCCTAATCTGGGGTGTTGCATCATATTTGAAAAATTGAATATAAATTGAGAACTAATAGAGGATATCTATATGTTCACGCTCAGGCAGATGCGCTTCCTCGTGGCGCTCGCGGACCATCTCAGCTTTTCCCAGGCCGCAGAGGCCTGTTTCGTCACGCAACCCACGCTGTCATCGGGCATCAAGGAACTTGAGGCGATCCTCGGCTTGCAGCTTTTTGAAAGGACGAAGCGCAGCGTCATGCTGACACCCAATGGCGCGGAGATTGCCGACCGCGCGCGCCGCCTGTTGCTGGATGCCGAAGAAATCACCGCTCTGGCTGCCGCCCATCGCAATCCGTTCCAGGGGGATCTGCGGCTTGGCGCGATCCCCACCATAGGCCCATATCTCATTCCACACGCCTTGCCGGCGATCCGTAGCGCTTTGCCCGGGATCAAGCTGTTCCTCCGGGAGGAGATGACCGAATTCCTGATTGAAGGGCTGATGACCGGACGTCTTGACGTCATCCTGATCGCATTGCCCTTCGATACCGGCAATCTTCATATCCAGCCCCTGTTCGAGGACGGGTATCACCTCGCATATCCGCCGGACTGGCCCGCCCTTGCTGGAACGGGCGCCCATGTCCTGGAGCAATTCAAAGGTCAGTTGATGCTTCTGGAAAAGGGACACTGCCTTCAACGTCACGCCCTTGCCGCCTATCCCGGCCAGCTAGCGAAGGGGCTGAATGACTTCGCGGCCACAAGCTTGAACACGCTGATTGCCATGGTCTCCGAAGGGTTGGGCGTTACCTTGCTGCCCGATCTGGCCGTCAGGGCCGGGGTGGCTGGCGACAACGCCGTCCGGCTGACGCCTTTGCCGGATGCCTGTCCTCGTCAGGTCGTCCTTGCCTGGCGTCCCGACTCTGCACGCGCGGCAGTATTCGAAAAGCTCTCCGACGTCTTGCGCCGTCACAGGAAGATGGATTGACGAGAGCCATCGATGGCCTCGCCAACTGACACGGGGAATGCGAATTTTCTTAGCAGACCATGTTGTTCGACAGGATCGCACAGTCTCTCAGACACCGCCTCCTGGACGCGGTTTCCAGCCCGGGGAGACCGGAGCGGTTGTCGCCCATTGATTTCGCGCCACTATCGGGTCAGCCTGACACACACTCCATCTCGTGGCACAGAACACACAGCTAAGCTGATCCTGCTTTCCTTGCGGCCCCAAACTTGTTTGAGGTAATAACTTTATGACAAACAAAACAAGAATTCGCCCTGCAAATTCTCATTTCATGACTATAATATATGCTTCTATTTTAATATTCGCCTGCACCGGAACTTCTCACGCGTATATAATCGATCAATGCCCGGCCGCATGGAAAAATGCAATAAACTTGGCATCCAAAATAAATACGGAAGATGGAGACTGGAATTCAATACTTTTCTCTGGAGAAGATGGAAAAACATATAATTGCCTTCAACAATACACGACAAAAGACGAAATTAGAGCATCAGAATTCACCTCGATAGGAATTCTGAATATAATAAGAAGAAAATACAAGGATGATGCATCCTTTTTTCAAGACTCCATTTTTTGCTCATTCTCCAGGAATGTCTATAAAGGAAAACTGATATCCTACGCGGTGCATCTACCCTACGCATCCGAATTTGTGAATTCAAAATACTGCATGGAAAGAATAGAATACAGCATGGAGATGATACTGAAAGGAGAATGATTTCATTCAGTAGGCATGTGAAATTTCGTCTCCCAAGAATGCTTTCAGAAAGATGTTCCGACCGAACATCGAGCCAGTATCCCCCTGTTCCAGGTCTTGACGGCATTGTTCCTCCTTCGACGGCTCCGGATGGCGAAGGAGCCGTCCTGGAGACGAGGCGGAGAGTGGTCACCTAGAAGTGGTTCTTTTCATCGGATATGCCAATCGCGCGGCACGCTGACATGCGCATGACCATGGGCGGTGCAACGCTGCTTCCCCAGCCTCCGGTTCCCGTCTTTCAATACGGCTTCTGGAGTCGACGGTGCTGATGGCCGACAGTTTTCACAGTGGCGTCTATGCCGGCACGCAGGTTGGAAACTTCGGTCTGCGCATGGGCGCCGGCTACACGTTCCACGCCCTCGACACCAGCCGCACGGTCGGTATCGCCGGATTCTCCGACACCCTGACCGCCGACTACTCAGCCTCCACCGCGCAGGTTTTCGCGGAAGCGGGATATGCGGTGCACATGGCCTCCGTTGCCCTCGAACCCTTCGCGGGGATCGCCGGCATCAACCAGCACACCGACGGCTTCACCGAAACGGGAGGAGCCGCCGCACTGACGGCCAGGTCCAGCGACAGCCTGATGGGCGTAAGCACCCTCGGCCTCAGGGGCGAGACGGTCATCGGGCAGTTCGACGGTATCACGGCCGCGCTGAACGGTTCGGTTGCCTGGAGGCACGCCTTCGGCGACATCGATCCGGCCGCAACCATGCGCTTTGCCTCCGGCAGCGACGCCTTCTCCATCGCCGGCACTCCCATCGACCGGGATACGGCGCTGTTCGAGGCCGGGCTTTCGCTACAAAAGGGCGATACGCTCGCCCTCGGACTGACCTATCAGGGAGAGGCTGGCGCGACCGCGCAGAACCACACGGGCCAGTTCAGCCTCAAGTACAGGTTCTGAGCCAATTGGCGCGGGAGCACTCCCCGCGCCAATCAATCCCGTTGGCGGTCAGCCCGGGCGCTTCGGCTTGCGGCTCTTGTGCTTCGGTGTCTTGCCGCGGTCGGCCTCCACCCCCCGGGGTTTGCGGGGTGGCTTGCCGTCCGGCTTGAACTTCGACTTCGCCTGCCTCGGCCTTGCACGCGCCTCGCCGGCGGGCTCGATCCTGATGCCCTTCTCAAGGGCGCCGGGCTGCCTGATGCGGTTCGCGTAGTCTTCCGCCTTGTCGCCGGAAATCTCGAAACGGGTTTCGGTTTCATCGATCCGGATCGCGCCAACATCACGCTTCTTGACGCCACCGGCGTTGCAGATCATCGGCAGCAGGAACTTCGGATCCGCACGCTGCCTGCGCCCGAGCGATATGGTGAACCAGACACCGTCTTCCATGGCCGGGCCGCGTGGCTCGCGAGCCGGAGCACGGTCCTCGCCGGGCCGGCGGGCACGGCTGGCGCCCCTGCCCTGCAAGGCTTCGGCGGGAAGCGGCAGCAGGTCCTCGGGAACCGGGTGCATTGCCAGTTGCTGGCGCAGGAACGCCGCCGCGAGGCGCTGCGGTCCGGCCCGCTCCAGCAGTTCGGCCACGAAGTCCTCCTCCGGCCCTTCGGGCAGTTCGGCCGACACGGCGGCATCGAGGATCTCGCGGCGATAACGCGCCTCGATCTCCGCGATCCCCGGCGCCGCGCGCACGGTGGCGGTCAGCTTCGCATAGGCCAGCACGCGATGGGCCGCACCACGCCTGTGCTCGGGAACGATGAGCACGCAGACGCCCTTGCGGCCCGCGCGGCCGGTCCGCCCGGACCGATGCAGCAGCGTTTCCGGGTTGCTGGGCAGATCCGCATGAACGACGAGATCGAGGCTCGGGAGGTCGATGCCGCGCGCCGCGACATCGGTCGCCACGCAGACACGCGTACGTCCATCGCGCATGGACTGCAGCGCATTCGAGCGCTCCGACTGCGCCATGTCGCCCGAAAGCGACACCGCCGAAAAACCGCGATTGACGAGGCGCGCCGTGAGATGGCGCACCGCTTCACGCGTGTGACAGAACACCAGGGCGCTCTTGCTGTCGGATTCCAGCAGCGCATTGATGATGGCGTGCTCGCGCTCGTCGCGCCGCACCAGCATCAACTGATAGTCGATGTCGGCGTGCTGTTCGGTCGGGGCCGTCGTCGCGACGCGAACCGCGTCGGTCTGTACCGTCTTGGCCAGTTCGGCGATGCCGCGCCGCACGGTCGCCGAAAACAGAAGTGTCCGGCGCTCCCTCGGTGCTGCGCCGAGGATGAACTCCAGGTCATCGCGAAAGCCAAGGTCCAGCATCTCGTCGGCTTCGTCGAGCACGACCGCGCGGATGGCGCCCAGGTCCAGCGCTCCGCGCGTGATGTGGTCGCGCAGACGCCCGGGCGTGCCGACGACAAGATGCGCGCCGCGTTCGAGCGCACGGCGCTCGGTGCGGATGTCCATGCCGCCCACGCAGGTCGCGATCCTGATCCCGGTCTCCGCATAGACCCAGTCGAGCTCACGCTTGACCTGAATGGCCAGTTCGCGCGTGGGAGCGATGATCAGTCCCAGCGGCGCGCCGGCGGCGCCGAAACTTGTCGCGCTTCCAAGCAGCGTCGGCGCGATCGCGATGCCGAAGGCAATCGTTTTTCCAGAGCCGGTCTGCGCCGAGACGAGAAGATCGGCTTCGCGATACTCCTCGTTCGTCATCGCCAACTGAACCGGCGTCAGCTGATCGTAGCCTTTCGCCGCGAGGGCGGAGGCGAGCGCCGGATGTATGGCGGCGGCCGGGGATGCGGGGTCGGTGTCTGTTTTCGACGTCATGGTCACCATCTTTGTGGGGCCGCCGAATATCACACCACAGGCACTTTGGGCAGCGATAGTTTGTGCGGTGCGCACTCCCGGCAGGCTGAACCGGGGTGGCACGTCCCCGGAGCCGCACGGGCGGCCCCGGGGTTTGGTGAGGGTCAGGCCGTCTTTTCGCGGCGGTTGGCGCGCAGACGTTGCCAGGCAAGGTCGAGCGCCAGCATCACCAGCAGCGACAGACCCGTCAGCGGGAACACGATTCCGCCGATGCCCAGGATCACGAAGAGGCCGATGAAGGCCCTCCTGTCCGAAGGCAGAGGCGGCACGCCCAGGCTTCCCGCCGGACGACGCTTCCACCACATGACCGCCGCCGACACGCTCAGCAGGATGATCCCGGCGCAAACCACCACCAGCACGATCTGGTTGGTCAGCCCGAAGGTCTGGCCCATGTGGGTGTTGATACCGAACTCGAGCCAGCGTCCGAGCGCTCCGTAGTCGGCGTAGGTCATGTCCACCAGCGGTTCGCCGGTGTACTGATCGAGGTGGATAACCCGCTGGAAGGTCAGGTCGTCGGGATAGACCGAGCCGGAATAGACGCCCGTTTCGCTGGACGGCAAGGCGACCGTATAGCCGCGATGCAGGCCGAGTTCGTCAAGGCGAGCGACAGCGGCATCGACACCGATCGCCTGCACTCCCGCCTCAGGCGCCGGAGTTTCGGGAATGCGGGCCTGTTCGAGCGACCATGCGGTCTTGGCGACATCGTCGAGGCGCTGGCCCGACATGGGAACGTCGACGCGCACGCCCGAGGGATAGCCGAAGTTGGTGCCGTTGGCCCACTGGTTGACCTTCGCGCCCCAGACCGACGACCAGGGCATGCCCGTCACCGCCAGGAACACGAGAACACCGCCGACGAGAATGCCGGAGACCGCGTGAAGGTCGCGCCAGAAGACGCGCCGGGCGGGCGTGCCACGCACGGAGACGACACCGCCCGTCTGGCCGCGCGGCCACCAGAGATAAACCCCCGTCACGACCATGAGGATGGACCAGCCGCCGACGATCTCGATGATCATACGCGGGGTCGGGCCGAAGTAGCGGAAGGAGTGCAGGTAGCGCACCGTCCACGCGAAGGTGCTGCGGTCGGGCCGCACCTCCAGAACCTTGCCGGTGTACTGGTCGACGTAGACGGCCATGCGGCCGCCGGTCTCAGGCTGCACGGTGACCTCGGTCGAGCGGGTGTCGGTGGCGGGCGTCGTGTATTTCACCGCCCTGCCCGGCTGTGCCGCAAGCGCGGCCTCGATGATCTGTGCCGGGGCAAGGCGCTGTTCCTCGCTCGGCGTGACGAGCATGAAGTCGGAATGGACGATCTGGTCGACCTCTTCGCGGAAGAGGTAGATCGCTCCGGTGATCGACAGTGTGATCAGGAAGGGCAGGATGAGCAGTCCGGCGTAGAAGTGCCAGCGCCAGACGGCGCGATAGAAGCTGGAGACTGCAGCGCCACGCGCGGCAGTTCGCGGGGCGCTCGCCCCGTGCAATGCATCGGTCATGTCGGATATCCGTTCTGATGTTTTGTTGAAGAAAACGTCAGAACGTCGCGGGCGGCCCCGTTGCCGGCGGCAGGCCGGTTGCCGCGGCAACATGCAGCACGGTGGGCGCGGGCGTGTTCATCGCCGCGCCACCGACACGCAGGCGCGCGGGAATCGCCGCGATCACGGGTAGATCGACGGCGACATGGGATGCGGCCCAGGCGCAATAGTCGGTCTGTGATTTGGGGGACTGCTCGTCGGGGCTTTCGGACACCGGCTCCATGGTGAGCGGATCGACGGCGATCTCGATCATGCCGCTGCCCGAACAGATCACCAGCGTCAGCGTTCCGTCCGCGCCCTTCGCCGGCATGACGGCGGAGCCGATCAGCGACGAGACGACGAACGGAATGAGCATCGCCCAAACCGCAAGCAAACGCAGATGTCGTCCCGGCCCCATCCTCATGGGTGCTTGATACACCGGTGCGTGTGCTTCGCCAACGGCGGAAACGGGCGCAGGGCGGGAAAAAGACCCGCCATGGAGCTTCACACCGCCTGACCGGCGGCCTGGGCGGAGGCCCACGCCCACTGGAAATTGTAGCCGCCGAGCCAGCCGGTGACGTCGACGCATTCGCCGATGAAATAGAGACCGGGCACGTTACGGGCCTCCATCGTCTGCGAGGACAGCGCGGAAGTGTCCACTCCGCCAAGGGTCACCTCCGCCGTGCGGTAGCCTTCGGTTCCGGACGGCTTCAGCCGCCAGTCCTGGGCACGCTCCGCCAGCGCGCGCAGCGCCTTGTCGGGAAGGTCTCCGGCGGCCCCGCCTCCAAGCCCTGCCTGATCCACAAGGATTTGGGCAAGCTTCTTCGGCAGAAAGGCGGCCAGAAGGTTTGCCGCCGACTGGCGCGGTGCCTCGCGCTTCGCCTCGACCAGACGCTCCGCCAAAGCCACCTCGGGCAGCAGGCGGATGCGGATCTCGTCGCCGGGCCGCCAGTAGGAGGAGATCTGCAGCACCGCCGGCCCCGACAGGCCGCGGTGGGTGAACAGAAGCGCCTCGCGAAAACAGGTCCTGCCGCAGCAGATCTCCGCCGGAACGGCAATGCCGGCAAGCGGCGCAAGCATCTCCAGCGTCGCCGGATCGAGCGTGAACGGCACGAGACCCGCACGCTGCTCCACCAGCGGCAGGCCGAAACGCTCCGCCACCTCGTAGGCGAAGCCGGTCGCGCCCATCTTGGGGATCGACTTGCCGCCGGTGGCGATCACCAGAGACGAGACCTCGACAGTGCCCTCCCCGATCCGAACGGAAAAGCCGGTCTCGCGGCGTTCGATCGCACCGGCGGAGGTGGACAGGCGAAGCTCGACACCGCCCGCGCGGCATTCGTCCAGCAGCATGTTGACGATCTGGCGCGCGGTGTCGTCGCAAAAGAGCTGGCCGAGCGTCTTCTCGTGCCAGGCGATACCGTGACGCTCGACAAGGGCGAGAAAATCCGCCGGCGTGTAGCGCGCCAGCGCCGACTTGTGAAAATGCCGGTTGGCCGAGAGGAAGTTCTTCGGCGAAGCGTGGATATTGGTGAAGTTGCAGCGTCCACCGCCGGAAATCCGGATCTTCTCGCCGGGCGCCCTGGCATGGTCGATCAGCAGGACCTTGCGACCGCGCGCGCCCGCCACGGCCGCGCACATGAGGCCGGCCGCGCCCGCTCCGATGATGAGGACGTCATACTGCTGCATTCGCAAGGGCACTCCGAAGGGCGTCGGTCCAGGGTCCGGCGGCCCTTGTTTCGCGCCCGGACGGCGAAGTCAATCACGGCCCGCGCGCGTCTCTGGCATCCCCTTGCCGTTTTCACGCGGCGCAGGTGCCTGGTTTAGGGAGCCCCCCCCCCTACTCGACGTGCTCGATCCTGAGCGGATAGCGCCCCTTGTGCAGCAGCGGCGCGACGCCGCCCTCCAGGTGTCCGAGCCGGATCAGGTCGCCGCGAAAGCGGTAGTCGCCATGAAAGAAGGCCAGATTCCCCCAGCGCAGGAAATAGCAGAGGTCACCGGGCTTCTCGTCGTCGAACGGCTGGAGGCCGCCTTCGTCGAGACGCTCGGGAAGATGTGCGATCTTCTCGTTGGTGGAGAAGTCCTCGATCGTCAGGTCGAGCGGCAGCATGGACACGAGATCGCGCGTCGTCGGATTGTCGAACAGCCTGTAGGTCACCACCTGGCCGTCGAAGCTACAGCGCAGACGACGCGGTGCCGCCTGCGCCCGGACTCCAGTGGGAACCAGTGTGACGGCGAGCGCGCCGGCGATGAAATCACGACGCGGGAGAAAACGGGAACGCGAGAAGGTGCTCATGGTCAGGTTACGTCCTTCTTTCAGGCCCGGGGCTTCGAAAGCCGCTTGCCGTTGAATGCCACCAGGACCGCCGCGAGCGCAATGATGCTGCTTCCGGCGAATGTTGCGGTCACGGAGAGGTAGTCCAGCAGCAGCCCGCCGACCATGGCACCCATGAGGATCGAGGCCTGGATGACCGCAACCATGAGGCTGCCGGCGGCCTCCGGCTGATCTTCGACGTTACGCGACATCCAGCTCATCCATATCACGGACATCGCCGTGTTCATCGCGCCCCAGACGGCCAGAAGCAGGCCGGCGGCAATCCACGATCCGCCGAGGAAAAGCAGGGCCAGGGTGCAGGAGCCCATGACAAGCGCGGGCAGACAGAGCAAGCGCTCCACATGCGAGCCGACGACGCGCCCCGAAACGGACGATCCGACGAACCCGGCGCAACCGAGGGCAAGGAGCAAGGCCGAAAGCATGGTGACATCGACGCCGGTGACCTGCTCGAGAAAGGGACGCAGATAGGTGAACATGGTGAAGGCAGAGCCCCAGGACAGCGCCACCGCCAGAAGTCCGCGACGGAAGTAGCGCCGACCCAGCAACTCGCCGAACGTGGAGAAACTGCGCGGCGCACCGGCAGGCAGCGAGGGCAAGGCGACGACATGCCAGACCAGATTGATCGCCACGATCGGCGTCAACGCCCAGAAGACACCCCGCCAGCCGATGATGTCGCCAAGGTAGCTGCCCACGGGCGCGGCAAAGGCCGCGGCAATCGCCTGGCCGCCGTACATGATGCCGAGCGCGCGGGGAACCTCGTCGATGGGCACCAGTCGCATGAGGACGGAAGTGGCGAGCGCCCAGAACCCGCCGATGCAGATGCCCAGCAGCGCGCGCGCGACCATGAGCACCAAAAAGGACGGCGCGGCGGCAACCATCGCCAGAGAGACGAGCATGAGCGCGGTCAGCGCGATCAGCACGCTCTTGCGGTTCAACCGTCCGGCGAGGGTCGTCACCAGAAGGCTGGTCGCCACCGCAAGAAAGCCACTGATGGAGATCGCCTGCCCGGTCTGGCCGGTCGTCGCGCCGAGCCCCTCGGCCATGGGTGTCAGCAGGCTCACCGGCATGAACTCGGCCGCGATCAGCATCGCGACACAGAGCGACATGGACAGGACCGCGCCCCAGGCCCCGGCGGTATCGGCCCGGGTGGAGTCGATTGCAGAATTCGTCATGAAGGCATTCCCGGATTGTCGGACCCGTCTCCTAACGCACGCGGTCACCGGCGAAAATCGATCAGATCGGGATGCAGTCATGAATGGGGCTCATCACCGGTTTGAAGAATGAGCCTCTAATCAACGCACGCGCGAGAGGCCAGATTTCCGGTCAGCTTCTCAAGATCATCAGGAGATGACGACATGACCGATGGCACCAGCACGGCCGATACGCCGAACTCGCACCGCCGCACGCTTCTCAAGCTCGCAGGCGCCGGTGCCGCGGCGCTTGGCGTGTCCGCGATCAGCTCCACCTCGGCGAACGCGGAACTCACGATCACCGACGAGTGGGACAAGACCTTCAGGAAAAGCGACAAGGTCGATCACGAGAAGGTCTCCTTCATCAACCGCTACGGCGTTCCGCTCGTCGGCGACCTGTACCTTCCCCGGGATCGCCCGGAGGGTCGCCTGCCCGCTCTCGCGGTCGCCGGTCCGTTCGGCGCGGTCAAGGAGCAGGCCGCCGGCCTCTACGCCCAGACGATGGCCGAGCGCGGCTTCGTGACGCTCGCCTTCGATCCGTCCTATGTCGGGGAAAGCGGCGGCGCGGTGCGCGATGTGGCGTCGCCCGACATCAACACAGAAGACTTCATGGCCGCGATCGATTTTCTCGGCCTGCATGAGGCGGTCGACCGGGAACGTCTCGGCATCATCGGCATTTGCGGCTTTGGCGGCATGGCGCTGAACGCGGTCGCGGCCGACAAGCGCGTGAAGGCCGTCGCGACCACCAGCATGTACGACATGTCCCGGGTCATGGCGAAGGGCTACTACGACAGCATGACCGAGGAGCAGCGCGCGGCGGGCCTGGAGAAGATGAGCCGCCAGCGCTGGGCCGACGTGGAGAACGGCAAGCCGGCCATGGCGGGCGGCCTCCCCGACACCCTGGACGGTATCGACGACCCGGTAATCCGGATGTACTGGCACTACTACAAGACGGATCGCGGCTACCACAAGCGCTCGGTCAACTCGAACGGCGGCTGGACGGTGACCAACCCGTTGTCCTTCATGAACATGCCGCTGCTGACCTATGTCGACGAGATCTCGCCGCGCCCGATGCTCGTGATCGCCGGATCGGAGGCGCACTCGCGCTACTTCAGCGAGGACGCCGTGGCCGCCGCGGCGGAACCGAAGGAACTGATGATCATCGAGGGAGCCGATCACGTGGACCTCTACGATCAGGTCGACATCATTCCCTTCGACAAGCTGCAGTCCTTCTTCGAACAGAACCTCGCCTGAAACACGAAAAGCCCGCCGGAAACGGCGGGCTTTTCACTTTCCCCACAGGTTGCCTCCACGCTCACGCGGTTTTCCGGCGCTCGCTCGGCGAGTGACCGAAGCGCTCTTTGTAGTCGCGCGAGAAGCGGCCCAGGTGCGAGAAGCCGCAGGACCAAGCCGCCTCGGAGACGCTCGGCGGGTCCTTGTGCGCGATGAGCTGGTAGTGCGCGGCATCGAGCCGTGCGTTGCGCAGCACCTGCATCGGCGTCAGGCCGAACAGTCGCTGAAAGCCCTTCTGCAGCGTGCGAACATTGATCCCGGCCGCCGCCGCGATATCCGCCAGCGTGACCGGTTCACCGAGATTGGCATGGATATAGTCGAGCGCGAGACGGATCGTCCGGGGCCGCGCCTGATGGTCGGCCCGCTCGATGATGTGCGAGACATTGCTCGGCTGGAGCGTCAGCAGCGCATGGGCCAGGTCGTATTCCGCGCGCAGGTCGGACCCGCCGAGCGGCTGGCGGAAGAGCTCGCCGTTTTCGACCGCCTCTGCGCAGGCAGTGACGATGCGGTGCAGGCGCCGGCCGGCATCGGAGGTCAGATCCACGGACATGTCGAAGCGGATGGGCCCCGGCAACGGCGCCCCCACCAGCGCACGGGCGACCTTTTCCAGGTGGACCCGGTCGATCTGCAACAGAAGCTTGGAGCACCCCTCCCCCCAGTCGAGACGCGCGGTGCGGTCGGGATTGAGGATCGCGGCGCGCGCCGGGGTCGCGGTCATCTCCTCGCCCCGGTGACGCACCCGGGCCTGACCGGCGAGCGGGATGTGAAACAGGTAGAAGGAGCCGAGCAGCCCGGGATCGACCGTTACGCGCGGGCCGTAGGCAAGGTAGTTGATCGACATGTCGAGGCCGCGCACGGCGTTGTGGCGCACGGCCAGATCGGCCCGCGATCCGTGCACGTCGAGCCGGTGGTCGCAGAACGTCTGGCCGATGCGATGGCGCGCCTCGTCCAGGTCGCTGGTGCGCAACACCGGATGGCCTGCAAAATACTCGCGCTGCGGAATCGTCCGCCCGGCGGTCATGGCGTCTCCCGTGAAAACGGTTCCTCACCGCGATGAACGCAAGAACGCGGAATTATTTCAAGCTTAAAATATCCCCTCTCAAGAGCGGTTCGTTTTTTGGATAGGGATTTCTGCGGAAGTGGGGCACGCTCAGGCCCGAGAACAAACACAATAATCCTTCCAGATACGGAGCCAACAGCATGGATCTTGGGATCACCAGGGCCGAGGACGGTCTCAACGCGCATTCGTGGAACGTGGTCGGGCACACCTATGTGCCGAAGCTCTGGAGCGAGGACACCTTCGTCTGGCACGCGACGCTGCCGGAGGGCACCTTCGTGCCGCCGCACATCCACCCGACCCAGGACGAGTGGATCTACATGCTCGACGGCGAACTCGAGGTCGAGTTCGGCGACGACAAGCACACCGCGCGCACCGGCGACACGATCAAGATGCCGCGCGGCATCGCCCACGGGATCTTCAACCGGTCCGGCAAGACGGCCACCTGCGTCTTCGGCGTGGCGCCCTCGCGCAAGCTCTACGACCTGTTCATCGCGCTCGACGGCGTGACCGATCCGGCCGAGCTGGTGCGCATTTCCGCGCTGCATGAGGTCGACTTCCTGCCGCCGCCCGACGCCGGCTGAGCACCGCGACCCCCCGATTTCCGATCCCGGACACGGGAGCCCCGACGCGTGCCCCCTCTCGCGCCGGCCCGCGATCCCGTGACCGACGTCCGGTCCGGAACCACCCGTTCCGGGCCGGATCGGCCGGACCATGACATACCGGACACGACGATGACGACAGACCCTTTTCTCCCGACGCCCGAAGACCGCCTTCCAGCGGCACGGGACTGGGACGATGCCTTCGCCAACATGGCCCATGTGGCCAACTCCCACGAGCTTCCAGGCTTCTGGTCCGCACGCGCGGCACGCTACCGCGAGGAGATGCTGGCCGCCGGCCACCGCCTCGAACTCGACATCGCCTATGGTGAGCACCCGCGCGAGGCCTATGACCTGGTCTGGCCCGAGGGCGAGCCGCGCGGCCTCGCCGTCTTCGTGCATGGCGGATACTGGATGCGCCTCGACAAGTCGTTCTGGACCGATTTCGCCGAAGGCGCGCGGGCCAACGGCTGGGTCGTATGCCTGCCGAGCTACACGCTGACGCCCGACGCCCGGATCAGCGAGATCACCGCCCAGATCGGACGGGCGCTCGCGCATGTGGCCGAGCGCGTCGCGGGACCGATCCGGCTTGCGGGGCATTCCGCCGGCGGTCACCTCGTCACGCGAATGCTGTGCGCCGATGGCCCGCTGTCGCGCGAGGTGCGCCAACGCATCGAACACACGCTCTCGATCAGCGGCCTGCACGACCTTCGCCCCCTGCTTCACACGCGGATGAACGACACGCTGCACCTCGACCTCGCCGAGGCGCGCGCGGAAAGCGCCATCCTCGGCGAACCGGTGCATGGCGCGCCGCTGACATGCTGGGTGGGTGGCGGCGAACGGCCCGAATTCATCCGCCAGGCGCGCCTTCTCGCCGATGTGTGGGGCGGCCTCGACGTGCCGGCCACGACGCATGTGGACGGCGACCATAACCATTTCACCGTGCTCGAGGGGCTGAAGGACCCGGCCTCGCGGATCACGGCAGCCTTCACCGGCGCGAGCCGGCAAAAAGACCGCAAAGGGGAAACACCGATGACCGTCATGGAGCCTGGAATCGTCAAGTCCCGCGAGGGGCTCGACAACATCAGCTGGAACATTCTCGGCCAGACCTATGTGCCCAAGCAGAAGACCGAGGACTGCTTCTCCTGGCACGCGACCTTCCCGCCGGGCACCTTCGTGCCGCCGCACATCCACCCCGACCAGGACGAATTCCTCTACATTCTCGAGGGGCGCTTCACCTTCCTGCTCGACGGCAAGGAGCTGATCGGCGAGCCGGGCGACCTGGTGAAGCTGCCGCGCGGCATTCCGCACGGGATTTTCAACAAGACCGACAGCACCATCAAGACACTGTTCTGGGTCACCCCATCCGGGCCGCTCTACGACCTGTTCTGGGAACTGCACAACATGGGCCCCGAGGCCGACCCGGCCGAAATCGTCGCCGTGTCGGCGGCCCATGCCATCGACTTCCTGCCGCCCGAGGACAGCGAGGCGACGTCATGAGCATCCTGATCGCAGGCGCAGGCGTCGGCGGGCTGACCACCGCGCTGATGCTGCACGCGCGCGGCATCCGCTGTCAGGTGGTCGAGCAGGCGCCGGAGGTGCGCGAGGTCGGGGTCGGCATCAACACCCTGCCCCATTCCATCGCCGAACTGGCCGAACTCGGCCTGCTGCCAAGGCTCGACGAGGTGGGACTGCGAACCCGCGAACTGCGCTACCTGACCCGAGAGGGACAGGAGGTGTGGCGCGAGTTGCGCGGCATGCACGCCGGGCACAAGCATCCGCAGTTCTCCATCCATCGCGGACGGCTGCAGAAGGTGCTCTATGACGCCGTCATCGAGCGCATGGGACCGGATGCGGTGCTGACCGGGCTGAAGCTCTCGGGTTTCGTCCAGGACGAGGCCGGCGTCACGGCGCATTTCACGGATTCCCTGGAGGGCACCTCCTCGCGCACGCTGAGGGGCGAGATCCTCATCTGCGCGGACGGCATTCACAGCATGGGCCGCAAGCGCTTCTATCCCAACGAGGGCCGCCCGAGCTGGCAGGGCGTCGTCATGTGGCGCGGCGCGGCCGAGTGGCCGGTGTGGGAGGACGGCGAGACCATGGCGATCGCCGGCGGGCTCGGCGCCAAGCTGGTGCTCTATCCCATCGCGCCGGCGAAGGACGGAAAGCAGCTCATGAACTGGGTGATCAACGTGCGGGTAGCCGACGGTTCCGTCTCCCCGCCGCCGCCCGAAAGCTGGTCGAAGCAGGCTCCGCTCGCCCGTGTCCTGCCCTACGCGCGTCGGTTCACGGTGCCCGGTTTCGATATCGAGGCGCTGGTGCGCGGCAGCGGGACGATCTTCGAGTATCCCATGGCCGATCGCGATCCGCTTCCGCGCTGGACCCACGGCCGCGTCACGCTTCTCGGCGATGCGGCCCACCCGATGTACCCGGTGGGCTCCAACGGCGCGGCGCAGGCGATCCTCGACGCACGCTGCCTGGCCGACAACCTGGCCCAGTCCGAACACCCGCGCGAAGCACTTTACCGCTACGAGCAGGAGCGCCTGCCCAAGACGGCCGAAGTGGTGCGCACCAACCGCAAGGGCGGACCGGAACGGGTGATCGACGAGGTCGAGAAGCTCAGCCCGCGACGCTTCAACCATATCGACGACGTGCTGAGCTACGAGGACCGCAAGGCCATCGTCGAGGGCTACGCGAAGATGGCCGGCTTCGCCACCAAGAAGACGGGCTGACGGGAGCCCGCGCCGAACAGGAGCGTCGCGGCCACCGCGACCTTCCGGATTCCAGAGCATTCGACCCCGAAACGGGGCGAACCAAGAGGGGAATTGACCATGACTTCCACGTGGACACGCAAACTTGCCGGCCTTGCGGCCGGTGTCGCCTTCGGCGCGCTCGCGACCTCGCAGGCCTTTGCCGAGGACATCAAGATCGGCATGGTGGTGACGCTCTCCGGCCCGCCGGCGGCGCTCGGCCAGCAGCTCGTCGACGGCTTCCAGCTCGCGCTGGAGCAGAACGGCGGCCAGCTCGGCGGACAATCGGTCGACCTTATCGTCGAGGACGACGAACTGAAGCCGGACGTGGCTCTGCTCAAGGCCAAGGCACTGATCGAGCGCGATAATGTCGACTTCGTCGTCGGCACCGTGTTTTCCAACATGCTGCAGGCGATCTTCAAGCCGGTCGTGCAGTCGGAAACATTCCTCATCAGCCCCAACGCCGGTCCTTCGACCTTCGCCGGACGCAACTGCAATCCCTATTTCTTCGTCACGTCCTACCAGAACAACCAGCCGGCCGAAGTCAGCGGCATGATCGCCAGCGAGGAAGGCTTCGAGAACGTCTTCACCATGGTGCCGAACTACCAGGCGGGCCGCGACAACATCGAGGGCTTCAAGAAGACCTTCAAGGGCAACGTGACGGACGAGGTGTTCACACCGCTCGGCCACCAGGACTTTTCGGCGGAGCTTGCGCGCATCGCCACCTCCGGCTCGGACGCGATCTTCACCTTCATGCCGGGCGGCATGGGCGTGCGCCTGGTGAAGCAGTTCGACGCCGCGGGCCTTTCGGAGAAGATGAAGTTCCTCTCGGTCTTCACCACAGACGAGACGACACTGCCGGGCCAGCAGGACGCCGCCCTCGGCTTCCTCTCCGCCGGCTCCTGGGCGCCGGACATGAAGAACGAGACCAACGAGGCCTTCGTTGCCGCGTTCGAGGAAAGATACGGCTATGTGCCCGGCTCCTACGCCGCGCAGTCCTATGACGCGGCCCATCTCATCGCCAGCGCACTGCAGAAGACCGACGGCAAGCTCGACGACAAGGACGCCGTGCGCAAGGCTCTGGAAGAGGCCGACTTCCCGTCCGTTCGCGGCAAGTTCTCCTTCTCCAACAACCACTATCCGATCCAGGACTTCCACATGCTGAAGGTCGTGAAGCGCGACGACGGCAAGTATGCGACGTCCTTCGTGCGGACCGTGGTCGAGGACTACGAGGACGGCTTCCACGGCGAGTGCCGGATGTAAGGGACGATCCTGTCCCCGCCCGTGCCATACGCGGGCGGGGACACAGCTTTCTTCAGCGCAATCCGCCATGCCGATCATGACGAGCCTCCTTTCCGCGGCCGCGAAACACGGGAGAGAGGATCCGTTCGCCGGGTAAAGCTCTTGATCGGATACCTGTTTCGTCCCATCAAGATCCTGTTCGATGGAATGAGGAGAACGGGCTCGTGAGCGTTTGCGTGATGCTGGACGTGGACGGTGTCGTCGTCACCGGGCACCCGCACGACGGGCGCTCCTGGGCCGCCGACATCGAGCAGGACCTCGGCATCACGCCGCAGGACCTGCAGCAGCACTTCTTCATTCCCCACTGGAAGGCGGTCGTCGTGGGTGAGAAGCGGCTCGACACGGTGCTGGAGGACTGCCTGCCGCGACTGGCGCCCGACCTGACGCCGCAGGACTTCATGGCCTACTGGTTCGCGCGCGACGCAAGGCTCGAGGAGGATGTCCTCGCCGACTGCGACCTGCTGCGGGCACGCGGGGTGAAGGTGTTCCTCGCGACCAACCAGGAGCATTTTCGCGCGCGCCATCTCATGGAGATGCTCGGCCTGAGTTCACGCGTGGACGGCATCGTCTATTCGGCCCAGGTGGGAGCGAAGAAGCCGCAACGCGCCTTCTTCGACGCGGCCCTGTCGCTCGCCGGATCGATGCCGGAAACGACGTTCCTCGTCGATGACACCAGGGCCAACGTGGATGCGGCGCGCGCGGTCGGATGGGCCGCCTGCCACTGGACGGGCGGGCAGCGACTGCTGGAGCTTCTCGAGACCGCCAGGGCCGGCTAGAACGCGCCCTTTCGCTCCGGAACGGTGCGGGCCTCAGAACTCTCCGGAAAGTGCCAGCGCCACCGATCCGACGAGCATCAGCGCGAAGACGACATTCACGGTCCGTCCGATCACCGGGTTGGTGAGAAGCCTTGCGAACAGGGCGCCGAAGGCAAGCCACGTGGTGTTGACGACCACGATGACGAGAAACAGCGCGGCGAGCTTGGCCATCGTGTCGGCAGCAAGGTTGTCGGCGATCAGCCGGTGCCCCGCGTAGACCGCGCCGATGGCCGCATAGGCCTTCGGGTTGGCAACGGCGAGTGCCAGGGCGGGGATGAAGGAGGGAGCCTTGTCCCCGTCCGTCGCGATACGCCCGACTGGAGCAGTGGCGATCTTCCAGGCCAGATAGAGGATGTAGGCCGCGGCAAGCACCGTCAGCGCGACGAGCAGCACCGGCTGGGCAAGGATCAGCGCCGTGACGCCCGTGGCTATCAGCACCAGCACCAGCGCCGTTCCGATGATGATCCCGGCAAGATAGGCAAGGCTCGCGCGAAAGCCGAAGGCGGTGCCGAGCCCCGCGAGGCTCAGCGTCGCGGGGCCCGGGCTTCCCATCAGCGGAAAGGCGGCCAGCCAGAGCAGCACGAGCTCCCGCGTCATGTCCTTGCAACTCCTGTCGGGCCGGTGGAACCGCCGGGCCGGGGCGCGGCGCATTCGCGAACGAGAAGGTGGGCAATGGCCGACAAGGCGCCCATCGCAATGGCGAGATACCAGATCTGATCGTAGCTGCCGGTCCGGTCGAAGGCCAGACCGCCGAGCCACACGCCCGCGAAGCTGCCGAGTTGGTGGCTGAGGAACACGAAGCCGAACAGCGTGCCCATGGCGCGCGGACCGAACATCACCAGCACCAGCGCGCTGGTGAGCGGCACGGTGGAGAGCCACAGGACGCCCATCACGGCACCGAAGACCAGGACCGAGGCCGGCGTTATCGGCAAGGAAATGAAGACCAGGATCGCGACCGCGCGCAGGGCGTAGATCGCGGCAAGCACATAGGGCTTCGAGAACCGCATCCCGAGCCGCGAGGCCGCGATGGTGCCGAAGATATTGGCAAGCCCGGCAACCGCCAGCGCCTGAAGACCGAGACCACGCAGTTCTGCCGCGCTCGCGGTGGAAATGCAGTTCATCTGCACGAAGGTCGGCAGATGCGCGGTGATGAAGGCAAGGTGAAAGCCGCATACGAAGAAGCCGGCCGCGAGCAGCAGGTAGCTGCCATGCCCGAAGGCGGCGCGGATCGTGAGGCCGAGGCCCGGTTCCATCTCCGCCGCCTGGACGCCGGGCGCGGCCGGTGCGGCCTCGCGTGCCCTGAGCAGCGGAATGGCAAAGACCATGGGCACCAGCGCGAGCGACACGATCGCCAGCGTCATGCGCCAGTCCATGAAGGTGATGAGCCAGGATACCAGAAGCGGCAGGACGACCTGCCCGCTGGAGCCGATGGCGGAGGCGATGCCCAGGTAGTGGCTGCGTTTCTCGACCGGCGCGGAGCGACCGACAACCGCGAGCACGGTGCCGAAGGCCGTGCCCGAGATGCCCATCCCGACAAGCACGCCGGCGCCGATTCCCTGCGAGGCGGCGGAGGAGCCGGTGACACAGATGGCCATGCCGGCGGCATAGCACCCCAGACCGATCCACATCGCCTTGCGGTCACCGAAACGGTCGGCGATCATTCCAAACCCGGGCTGGGCGAGACCCCACACGAGGTTCTGGATCGCGATCGCCAGCGAGAAGATCTCGATGCGGCCACCGAAAAGCTCCGCCGACAGCGGCTCTATGACCCCGCCGAAGACGGCGCGAACGCCGAAGGAAATGGCGAGCACGAGCCCGCCCGCAATCACGATGACGCGCATGTCGCGCTCGCGCTGACGCGCGTCCGGCGCGTGTATGTGTCCGCCCATGTCCGGCCTCTCCCTTTAAGGACGCTGCCCCGAGGCCGGAGGAGCCGGCGACGGAAGCTGTTTGACCGGGATGCTAGATCCGCCCTACACTTTGGAAAAACGAATACTTGTGAAATAACTCTTCAAGGATTGTGAAGTGAAGCACTCCTTCGACATTGATGTCCTGCGCATGGTGGCGGCCGGGATCGACCTAGGCAGCTTCGCGCGGGCCGCCCATCATCTGGGCCGTTCGCAATCGGCCGCGAGCATGCAGCTCAAGCGGTTGGAGGAGCAGACGGGCACCCGCCTCTTCGTGCGGAAGGGGCGCACACTGGTGCCGACCGAGGCGGGAGAGACGCTTGCCGCCTATGCCCGGCGGATCATCGCGCTCAACGACGCGGCCGCGCTCGCTCTCGGCGCTTCGGTAACGCCGGCGACGGTGCGTCTCGGCCTGCCGCAGGACTTCTTCGAGGACGTCATGCCGGCAACGCTGTCCGCCTTCGACGCCATGCAGCCCGGGGTGCATGTGGAGGTGCGTGCCGGTCCGAACCACATTCTCGGTGACGAGATCCGCGCCGGACGCCTTGACGGTGCCATCGTGTTCACCCCCGCTGGGAGCGGATCGAACGAGGGCGAACTCCTGTGCGAGTTGCCCATGCGCTGGCTGGCCGGACGCGCGCGCAACCCGGACCATGGAACCGACGGGGAACGGGTGCCGCTCGTCATGTTCGACCACCCCTGCCTGTTTCGGCAGGCGGCCCTTGCGGAGCTCGAACGGGCCGGGCTGCGCTGGCGGGCGGCGGTGACGACCCCGAGCCTGCCCGGCATATGGGGCGCCCTGCGGTCCGGCCTCGGCGTGGCCGTGCGCACCACCCACGCGATGCCCGACGATGTCGCGCCCGTGCCGGAAACGGACTCCCTGCCCCGCCTTCCCATGATCGAGGTCCGGCTTCTGCGCGCGACCGACCCCGGCGAGACGGCCGAGCGGCTTTGCGACGTGCTCAGGGCGGAGACGCTGCGGCTCGTGGCCCCGGCCACCCTTGGAGAGCCGGCATGAGCGCGATCCCGCAGCAACGGCCCGTGGTCGCAGTGCTTGCAGTTTGCCCGCGTGCGGACGAGGTGCTTCTGGTGCGCCGTGCAAATCCGCCCGACGTCGGTCGCTGGGGATTTCCCGGCGGCAAGATCGAGAACGGTGAACCGCTCCTTGCCGCCGCCGAACGCGAGTTGCGCGAGGAAACGGGGATAGAGGCACGGGCACGGGAGGTGTTCACCGCGGTCGATGCCTTCGACATCGACGAGGCCGGAGCCCTGCGCCGGCACTTCGTGCTGGTCGCGGTGCTGTGCGAGGAGGCCTCCGGCGTTCCGCTTGCCGGCGACGACGCACTGGAGGCGGCGTGGTTTCCGCTTGCCCGCATTGAGGAAGCGGGGCTTGCGCTCAGCCTCGATGTGGCGAAGGTGGCGCGGATGGCGGCCGACCTTGCGCGGCAAAGCCGGCCCGCCCCGCCGTAAGGCGGGACGGACCGGATCCGTTCCAGGCCTGAGGAGTCAGACGGCAGCCGCCTCGACGCACCGCGCCTTGCGCCCCTGGCGGAAGGCAAGCGCCAGCGCCAATCCGGCAAGCGCCATTCCGACCCCGGCAAGCGAGACAGCCGGATAGCCCAGCCCCGCGTCGATGACCGCACCACCCAGTGCCGCGCCGATCGCATTGCCCAGGTTGAACGCGCCAATGTTCATCGCCGAGGCCAGATTGGGCGCTTCGGAGGCTTCAAGAACCACGCGGGTCTGGAGCGGCGGCACGAGTGCGAAACTCGCGATGCCCCACAGGAAGATCAGCGGCGCGGCGGCAACGGCCGATCCCATCAGCGCCGCGAAGAGCGCCAGCAGCATCACCACGGCCACCAGGGAGCCGATCAGCGTTCCGTCGAGGGACCGGTCCGCGAAGCGCCCGCCGACCCAGTTTCCGACAGCAAGCCCCAGCCCGTAGATGACCAGCATGGCGGTCACGAACAAAGGGCTCGCGCCCGTCTCGACCTGAAGGATCGGGGCGATGTAGGTGAACACCGTGAACATGGCGCTTGCGCCGACGACCGTGAGAAGCAGCGCGGCGAGCACGGGGCCGCGAAACAGCACCCGAAGCTCGGAACGCATGTCGGCGCGCCCTTCCACCTTCAGCGGCGGCAGCGAGGCCAGAAGCGCCAGCATGGTCACGATGCCGATCACCGAAATGCCGAGGAAAGCGGTTCGCCAGCCGACCGTCTCGGCCACCCATGCAGCAAGCGGAACGCCGCCCACGGTCGCAAGGGTCAGGCCGGAGAACATGGCGGCAACCGCCCCGGCCCGTTTCTCGGGCGGAACGATGCTGGCCGCCACCACGGCGCCGACGCCGAAGAACGCGCCATGGTTGAACGAGGTGATGATGCGCCCGACGAGGAGCATCGTGTAACCGTCGGCAAAGGCGGAAACGAGATTGCCCAGGGTGAAGATGCCCATGGACAACAGCAGCAGGCGGCGGCGCGCCATGCTGGCGAAGACGAGCGTCATGATCGGTGCACCGACCAGAACGCCGAAGGCGTAGGCGCTGACGAGCAGGCCCGCGACGGGAATGGAGACGTCGAGATCGGCGGCAATCACCGGAAGCATTCCCATGGGCGAGAACTCGGTGACGCCGATGCCGAAGGCTCCGATCGCCAGAGCGATCAGCGGGGGATTGAGACGCATGAGCGAAATACCTTCGAAACGGGCAAGGGGAAACCGTCCGGCGCACGGGTTCGCGCGGCTGAACGGAACTGGATGTGGAAGGTCCTGTTCCGGGGGATCACGAACACAAGCACCGACGGGGAGGCGTGCGGCGCACCAGAATCGTGATTGGACCTTGTTGACCGCCTATATGCTATGGACTGGTCGCAGCCGGTAGCCGGTTTCCCGGTCAATCAGCTTTGCGCCCAATTCAAAGGTGGACAGAACGCGGGAGGCACGGCCCATGGTCCAGATCAAGGCCGACAGGACCACGGAGATGGCGACATTCCTGGCCGTCATCTGCGCGGGAAGCCTTTCGGCGGCGGCGCGGGAACTCGATCTGACGCCCTCCGCCGTCAGCCGGATCGTCACCCGGATCGAGGAGCGCCTCGGCGTGCGGCTGGTGTTGCGCACCACCCGCAGCCTGCGCCTCACGGCGGAAGGAGAGTCCTATGCGCGAGTGGCGCGCCGGGTGCTCGCGGATCTCGATGAAATGGAAAGCACGATCGCGGATCGCGGCAGTCCGCGTGGACAGATCCGCGTCAGCGCCGCAACGGCGCACGCGCGCCTCGTGATCACGCCGCTTCTGGCGGGCTTCGTGGCGCGGTATCCCGATATCACGGTCGAACTGGAGGCCAGCGACGAGGTGGCCGATGTCCTGGAGGGCAGCACGGACGTGGGCATTCGCTTCGGCCCGCTTGGCGACAGTCCGCTGACGGCGCGCCGGCTGGGGGAAACAGGACGCACGGTCGTGGCCTCCCCCGCCTATCTGGAGCAGGCTGGCATACCACGGACGCCGGCCGATCTCGCCCGGCACAATTGCCTCGACTTTTCGTTCCGCCGCATCGAACCCGGCTGGCCGTTTCGCGAGGACGGGCGCGACTATCTCCTGCCCGTCAGCGGAAACATTCGCGCCAACAACGGCGAAACGCTCGTCCAGCTCGCGATGGAGGGCGTCGGCATCACGCGGGTCGGCAACTTCCATATCGGGGACGCGCTCGCGAGCGGCGCGCTCGTGCCGCTGCTCGAGGACTACAATCCGCGCGACCGCGAGAGCATCAACGCGGTGTTTCTGGGTGGAGCGTCCATGCCCGCCAGGGTGCGTGTGTTCGTCGATTATCTGGTCGAGGCGCTCGCCCGGGACCGGAACGGCGCGGCTACATCCGCTCCTTGATACCGGCCCGGATCAGCCACCAGTTCATCGGCCAGGCGGTGACAAAGCCCGCCAGCATGGCGATCTGCATCATGAACCAGAACTCCACCGAAGGCATTCGAAGCTCCGTGCCGACGACACGCGGGAACAGCCAGAAGTGGGCGAACCCCATGAAGCCGTACATGCCAACCTGCCATGCGGTCAGCGACAGGGCGTCGGCCTTGAGCGCGGCGGCGAGCCCCTTGAGCGGCGTCAGGCCGCGCATCGGCTTGATGGTGAAATACTGGAACGCGATGCCGAACCCGAAGGCGAGCACGAAATCCAGAACCCAGATGGCGAAAATCTTTTCCGCGAAAACGCTCTGCCAGCCGAACCAGAGCGCCACGACGGGAAAGAAAAAGGCGAGCCATTCGGCGATCATGTCGCCAAGCGCGCAGCCGCTGCCGCAGTGGGCACAGGCCTTGGAGACGGCTACCGGCGTTGAGCTTTTCGGGTGGGAGTGATGCCCCTCCCCGCTGCTCTCATGCGAGGCCATGCGACTTTTCGCGGCGTCCTTGCCGTGGGAAAAGTAGAACATGAGCGCCAGCGGCCCGGCGAAAAGAGCCGTCAATGGCCACACCGCGTTCATGATCGCCATGTGCTGGGGATCGCGCCATTCGTCCGCGACGATCAAAAGCGCGCTGGCCAGTCCGGAGAGAATGGCGAGGATCGAAAGCGCATGCAGCCAGAGCGGTGTCATGAAAGCCCCCTTGCCGATACCGGTCTCTTTCGTCAACGCCGGAGGGCACACGCGGGTTCCAGCTCCCCGCGCACGGAAAAATCACCGCAGCCTGTCACGAACCGGATGCCTGCCTCGTCACACAGGCGAACCCCTTTCATGACGGAGACAGGAATGACCCCTCGCATTGACTACTACAAGGCCGCCCCGAAGGTTCGCGACGCAATGATGGCCGTGGAACTCGCCTCGCGCGAGACGAGCGTTCCGCTCACAGTGCGCGAACTGGTGAAGGTGCGCGTGTCGCAGATCAACGGATGCGGCTACTGCCTGCACATGCACACGCAGGAAGCGCGCGCAGCCGGCGTGAGCCAGGAGCAACTGGACGTGGTCGGCGCCTGGCGCGAAAGCCCGGCCTTCGACGATCGCGAGCGCGCCGCGCTGGGCTGGGCGGAGGCGCTGACCCGCGTCGCCGATGGTGAGCCCGAAGATGCGGACTACGCGCCGCTGGCGGCCGCCTTCGACGAACGCGAGCAGGCCGAACTCACGCTCGTCATCACCACGATCAATGCGTGGAACCGTTTCGCGGTCGGCTTCCGCATGGTCCACCCCGCCCGGAGCTAGAGTGTGAACACAACCGCGCATCTGGCGATCTTCGAGACCGAGCGCCGCCGGCTCACGGGACTTGCCTACCGGATGACCGGCTCGCTCGCCGATGCAGAGGACATCCTCCAGCGCGCCTGGATGCGCTTCGCGGATCAGGACCCCGGCCGGCTCGAGTCTCCCTCGAACTGGCTGGGAGCCGTGGTGACCAGACTTTGCCTCGACGACCTGAAATCGGCCCGTCGCAGGCGCGAGACCTATGTGGGCGCCTGGTTGCCCGAGCCCCTGGTGGAAGACTGGCAACCGGACGCGGACCGGTCGGTGATCCAGGGGGAAGAGGTTTCGATCGCCCTGGTGCTGGCGCTCGACACGCTTGGCCCGGAAATGCGCGCCGCCTTCATCCTGCGCGATGCCTTCGACTTCACCTTCGAGGAAATCGGCGAGGTGGTGGGTCGCAGTCCGGCGACCTGCCGCCAGCTCGTCTCGCGTGCCAGGCGCAGGCTTGCCGGTGCGGAACCGCCCGAGAGCCTGCCGGAAACGGGAAGCGCACGGTCCGGCGAGGTGATGCCGATCCTCTCGGCATTCTGGCGGGCCAGCCGCGACGGCGATCTTCAGGGGCTTCTGGACCTGTTCAGCGAGGACATCGAGTTTCATTCGGACGGCGGCGGCATGGTGCCGGCGGCGCTCAATGTCCTGAAAGGCCCATGGCGAACGGCCCGCTTCCTCACGGGGCTTGCGCGAAAATTCCCGCATGAGGTGGTCGAGATGCCGCGCCTGCGGCGGATCAATGGCGCGCCGGGCTGGGTCATGCGCGACGGAAACGGCGTCCTGCAGACCACGGCCTTCGAAATCCGCAACGGCAGGATCGCCGCGATCTGGGTGATGCGAAACCCGGAAAAACTGCGCCACGTGGAGGACACCTGACGACTGCCCCCAAACGCGAACCGGCCGGACCACAGAGGCCCGGCCGGTCATCGGTCAAGGATTGATCGTCGCGCGGATCAGGCCTCGAGGTCGAAGCGGTCCGCGTGCATGACCTTGTCCCAGGCCTCCACGAAGTCCGCCACGAACTTCCCGCCCGCGTCATCCTCGGCATAGACCTCCGCGTAGGAGCGCAGGACCGAGTTGGAGCCAAAGACCAGATCCACACGGCTCGCAGTCCACTTCACCGTGTCCGTCTTGCGGTCGCGGATCTCGTAGACGCCGTTTCCGGCCGGCTTCCACGTATAGGCCATGTCGGTCAGGTTCACGAAGAAGTCGTTCGTGAGCTGCCCTTCGCGCTCGGTGAGAACACCGTGCTTCGTGCCGCCATGGTTGGTGCCCAGCACGCGCATTCCGCCGATCAGAACGGTCATCTCGGGCGCCGTGAGGCCCATGAGCTGGGTCCGGTCGAGAAGCAGTTCCTCGGGGCTGACCGTGTAGTCCTTCTTCAGCCAGTTGCGGTAGCCGTCATGGATCGGCTCCAGCACGTCGAAGGAGTCCGCGTCGGTCATCTCGTCGGTCGAGTCGCCACGCCCCGGCACGAACGGTACCTCGATGTCATGACCGGCGGCCCTGGCCGCCATCTCGACACCGACATTGCCCGCCAGAACGATCACATCCGCGACGCTGGCCCCGAATTCCTCGGCGATGGGCTCGAGAACGCCGAGAACCTTCGCGAGGCGGGCAGGCTCGTTGCCTTCCCAGTCCTTCTGCGGGGCAAGGCGAATGCGGGCACCATTGGCGCCGCCGCGCATGTCCGAGCCACGGAAGGTGCGCGCGCTGTCCCACGCGGTGGAAACGAGTTCCGCCACCGACAGACCGCTCTCCGCGATCTTCCGCTTCACCGCACCCGCGTCATAGTTGATCGGTCCCTGCGGGATCGGATCCTGCCAGATCAGATCCTCTTCCGGCACTTCCGGACCGATGTAGCGAACCTTCGGCCCCATGTCGCGGTGGGTCAGCTTGAACCAGGCGCGGGCAAAGGTGTCCTTGAAGTACTCCGGATCGGCCATGAACTTCTCGCAGATGGCCCGGTAGGTCGGATCCATCTTCATGGCCATGTCGGCATCGGTCATCATCGGCATGCGGCGCACCGAGGGATCGGACGCGTCAAGCGGCATGTCCTCTTCCTTGATGCCGATCGGCTGCCACTGCTTGGCGCCGGCCGGGCTCGTGGTGAGCTCCCACTCGTAGCCGAACAGCAGGTCGAAATAGCCCATATCGAAGACGGTCGGGTTGGTCGTCCAGGCACCCTCGAGACCCGAGGTCACGGCGTTCGCGGCCTTGCCCTTCTGGTTCGGATTGGCCCAGCCGAGCCCTTGCCCCTCGGGACCGGCGGCTTCCGGCTCGGCGCCGAGCGCCCCGGCGTCGCCGTTGCCATGGCACTTGCCGACGGTGTGGCCGCCAGCGGTCAGCGCCGCGGTCTCCTCGTCATTCATGGCCATGCGGGCGAAGGTCTCACGCACCTGGCCGGCGGTCCTGACCGGATCCGGCTGGCCGTTGACGCCCTCCGGGTTCACATAGATCAGACCCATCTGCACCGCAGCGAGCGGATTTTCCATGGTCGAGGGATCATCGACGCTTTCGTAGCGGTTGTCGGAAGGCGCGAGCCACTCCTTCTCGGAGCCCCAGTAGACGTCCTTCTCCGGGTGCCAGATGTCGCGGCGGCCGAAGGCGAAGCCGAACGTCTTCAGGCCCATGGATTCATAGGCGACGTTGCCCGCGAGAATGATGAGGTCGGCCCAGGAGATCTTCTTGCCGTACTTCTTCTTGATCGGCCACAGAAGGCGGCGGGCCTTGTCGAGGCTTACGTTGTCCGGCCAGGAGTTCAGCGGCGCGAAGCGCTGGTTGCCGGTGCCGCCACCGCCGCGACCATCGGCCAGACGGTAGGAGCCAGCCGCGTGCCAGGCCATGCGGATCATGAGGCCGCCGTAGTGTCCCCAATCGGCCGGCCACCATTCCTGGCTGTCCGTCATGAGGTCCTTCAGGTCCTGCTTCAGGGCCGCGACATCGAGGGAGCGGACCTCCTCGCGATAGTCGAAACCATCGCCCATCGGATCGGTCTTGGTGTCATGCTGATGCAGGATGTCGAGATTGAGGGCGTTGGGCCACCAATCCATGACCGTCGTCCCAAGGGCGGTCATGCCCCCATGCATCACCGGGCACTTGCCCGTGCTCACGCTGTTTCCATCCATCTCGCTCTCCCATCCTGGCTTTTGCCGCAAGGCCGGCGGCCTTGCGGTTTTCGCGGGGTATTGCGAGGCGCAACATTCGTCCGGCCACTCGGGCCGGCACGTCCGTGCCTCGTCCGGTTACGAGAGGTATCAAAGGTATCCGATAATTTGAATTTCGATCATCGGATATATCGATAAGCTTGTCTTATCCCTCTCCCGACACGACGGATGCGCGCCACACATCCCATGTGGCGCGGCGCCAGCGCCGAAGCAACACGGGACATGCACTGTAGATGGAGAGTTTTTCGTCCCGATGAAGGGGCGCGCCGTCAAACGCCCCTGCGTCAGGCCGACGCGGGGATGGCGACGCGGCGACCGGCTGCCTGCCCGGCGAGACGGCCGAGCGCAACGGCCGTGAGCAGGCCGTTGCCGGACAGGTACCCAGAGGCATCCTTGCCCGACACGCCGCAGGCAGCGCCGCCCGTCGCATAGAGGTTCGGCAGCACCGCGCCATCCCGGGTGAGGACACGCGCCGCATCATCGACCACGAGGCCGCCCTGCGTGTGGAACAGGGCTCCGGTGACGCGGACCGCGTGATAGGGGGCGGCGAGATCGGCGACGCCCGAGAAGTCACGGCCGAACCCGTCCCGCGCGCCTTCAGCCTTGAGACGCGAGACCTCGGCAAAGGTCTTCGCAAGCATCCCGGAGGGAACGTTCATGCGCTCCGCGAGTGCCTCGGGCGTGTCCGCCGTCAGGATGATGCCCATGGCCTCGGCCCGGCGGAAGTCCTCGAACTGGCGCACGATACCGGCGATGCGTTCATCGAAGACCGTGTAGGCAAGCCCTTCCGGCTGCCGCAGCACCTCGGCCGCCTGCTCGGAATAGCCCTTGGCCTCGTTCGAGAAGCGTTCGCCGTTCAGGTTCACCTGAAAGCCGCCCTCCGTGACGGTTGCCCAGGAAATCAGGATGCCCGCCGGATGGGCGACGGAGCCGTGACCCTGGTGCCCGCCGAGATGACGGCTGGCCGCGCCGAGCGCCTCGCCCCACAGGATGGCATCGCCCTGGTTCCCCTCATGCCCGAAATAGAGCGCGTCCGACAGCGAAGGCACGTGTTCGGCGACGAGAGCCTTGTTGCCGCCGTAGCCGTTGCAGGCGAGAATCAGTTCGCCGCATCCCACCTCGTCCGTGGACCCGTCCGGGCGGACAAGGCCGAAACCCAGCACACGACCCGTCGCGTCGGCCCACAGATCCGTAACATGGGCATCGCAGAGGATTTCGATGCCGGCGGCTTCCGCCGCCTGCCGCAGGGCATCGATGAGTTCCTCGCCGGAGCGCTGCGGAAGACCGTGCATCCGCCGCGCGGAATGCCCCGGATAGGTGAAATCGTCGATCACGGAAAACGCGAGCCCGTGATTGTCCGCGAGCCACTCGACGGCCGGGCCGATCTCGCGCGTGACAAGCGCCACCTGGTCGCCGTCCGGCTCGTCATGGGCCTTGGCGAGAATGTCACGGGCAAAAAGTCCGGGACTGTCCTCGATGCCGGCTGCCTTCTGAAAGCGCGTACCGGGTGCGGGAATGAGGCCGGCGGAGAGCGCGGTCGACCCGCGCGGAACGGAGTCACGCTCGATCACGAGGACATCCGCGCCCGTCTCACGTGCCGCAAGAGCGGCCACAAGCCCGGCGGCACCTGCTCCGACGATCACCACGGGAACCTCGAACTCGAACGTCTTTTCCTCGACGCGATGGACCTCGGCCATGCTGCTCCTCACCCCTTACAGACAGATATCGGACCTTTTCGCCGGACAATAATCTGTCTTACATTTAAAACAAGATTTGATTCCGGGCACCGGGCGTGCCTTGATGGAATTGCCAAGCCGGGGAAGGAGCGAGAATGGCCGGACACGCGAGCAGGACCGGGAAAGCGACGGGCGCGCGGACGCTCTTCGACAAGGTTTTCGACGCCCATGTGGTCACCGAGGACGGCAACGGACAGTCGCTTCTGTGGATCGACCGGCACCTGCTCCACGAGGGATCGCACCACGCCTTCAACAAGCTGAAGGAGCGGGACGCGCGCGTTCGCCGGCCGGACCTGACCTTCGGCATCGAGGATCACTACGTCCCCACCCGCACCCACGACCTGACGCAGGTCGACCCGGCCATCCGCGAGATGATCGAGCGGCTGCGGGGCAACGCCAGCCACCACAAGCTGAAACTGTTCGGCCTCGACGATCCCGCGCAGGGCATCGTTCACGTGGTCGGCCCGGAACAGGGGCTGACGCTTCCGGGCCTGACCATCGTGTGCGGTGACAGTCACACCGCGACGCATGGCGCGTTCGGCGCGATCGCCTTCGGCATCGGTGCCTCGGAGGTCGCCCACGTCCTGATGACCCAGACCCTGTGGCAGCGGAAGCCCAGGCGGATGCGGGTCTCGGTCGAGGGAGCGCTCGCACCCGGCGTAAGCGCCAAGGACATCGCGCTCTCGATCATCGCCACCATCGGCGCCGACGGCGCGGCCGGCCATGCCATCGAGTACGCGGGCAGCGCCGTGACCGGCCTGTCCATGGAAGGCCGCCTGACACTGTGCAACCTGTCCATCGAGGCAGGCGGGCGGTGCGGCATGATCGCACCCGACCAGACGACGCTGGACTATGTGCAGGGGCGCCGTTTCGCCCCGAAGGGCGCGCTTTTCGATCAGGCCGCGCAGGAGTGGCTGGCGCTGGCAAGCGACAGCGACGCGGCCTTCGACCGCGAGGTGACGCTTTCCGGCTCCGAGATCGCGCCGATCGTGACCTGGGGCATCAGCCCCGAGGATGCCGCGCCGATCACCGAGGCCGTTCCCGACCCGACACGCATGAGCGACCCAGCCCGCGCCGCGCATGTGCGCGAAGCCATCGATTACATGGGCCTGCGCGCGGGGCAAAAGCTCACCGACATAGCCGTCGACCGGGTGTTCATCGGCTCCTGCACCAACAGCCGGATCGAGGACCTGCGCGCGGCGGCGGCCGTGCTGGCAGGCCGCAGGGCGAAGGTGCCGGGCCTCGTCTCACCCGGCTCCGCCCCTGTGAAACGGCAGGCGGAGGAGGAAGGCCTGGACCGGATCTTCATCGACGCCGGGCTCGAATGGGTCGACGCGGGCTGTTCCATGTGCGTGGGCATGAACGGCGACCTGGTGCCGCCCGGCGAACGGTGCGCCTCCACCACCAACCGCAATTTCAGGGGGCGCCAGGGACCCGGGAGCCGCACGCACCTGATGTCCCCGGCGATGGCCGCCGCCGCCGCCGTCACCGGACATCTGGCCGACATGCGGCCGATGCTGCAGGGGCGCGACGTGCCCGCGCCGGCCAAGTGAGGAGACACAGATGCAGCCCTTCACCCGCCTCACCGCCCTCGCCTGCCCGCTGCCGCTGTCGAGCGTCGACACCGACCAGCTCATCCCGGCACGCTTCATGAAACGCTCGCGTTCGGAAGGCTACGGAGACTTCCTTCTCCACGACATGCGGTTCGATTCCGACGGCACGGAGCTTGCCGACTGCCCGCTCAACGCCCCTGAGCGCAAGGGGGCGCGGATCCTCGTCGCACGGCGCAACTTCGGCAGCGGATCCTCGCGTGAAGCTGCGGTCTACGCGCTCGTCGACTACGGCATCGCCTGCGTGATCGCCCCCTCCTTCGGCGATATCTTCGCCTCCAACTCGGTCAACAACGGATTGCTGCCGGCCATCGTCTCCGAAAGCGATTGCGAGACGCTTCTCGCCACGCTCGAGGCCGGAACGCTGGAGCTCTCGGTCGATCTCGACGCCTGCATTATCCGCGCCGGCGAGACCGCGATTCCCTTCGAGGTGGATGCGGTGTGGCGCACCAAACTGCTCAACGGCTGGGACGACATCGACCTCACGCTGAGCCATCAGGCGGAGATCGACGCGTTCCAGACACGCGATGCCGAGGCCCGGCCCTGGCTGGTGCCGGATTCCGGTCCGGGCGTTTGAAAAATCCAGATTCCCATCATTGACAAAGCACGCAATCTGTTCTCTCAATAAGACAGCTAATGTCTTATCTTTAAGACAGGAGATCACCCGATGAACGCCGCTATCGAGCCTCTCAAGGCACGCCGGCTCTATCTGCTTCTTCGCGAGCAGATCGTGAGCGGAGAAGTGCCGGACAGTGCCCGCCTTCCGAGCGAGCCGGCGCTGGCGCAAGCCCACGGCGTGTCGCGAGTGACGGTGCGCCGGGCGCTCGACAAGCTGGCAAGCGACGGCATGATCGAGCGTCGCCCCGGTTCGGGAACCTTCGTCAACGCGCGTCCGGCCCGTATGCCCGTGGTCGCGGATCTCGCGAATGCCCTCACCCATCTCGTGGAGATGGGCCGGCAGACGGACGTGCGGCTGATTTCCTTTTCCTATGTGAACGCGACGCCGGCGATGGCGGAGGAACTGAAGCTCGATCCGGAGGAGCGGCTGCAGCGCTCCATCCGCGTGCGCCTGATCGACGGCCAGCCCTTCTCCTATCTCGTGACGCATGTGCCCGAACGGATCGGCGTCTCCTATTCCGAGGCGGACCTGGCTTCCACGCCGCTGCTCGAGCTTCTGGAGCGCTCCGGCCTCGTCGCCGACACCGCCCAGCAGATCGTCGGCGCGACACTGGCCGGCCCCGAGGTCGCGGCCGCTCTCGACCTGGAGATCGGTGCGGCACTCCTGTCCATGACCCGTGTCGTCTTCGAGAAGTCAGGCCGGGGCATCGAACACCTGCAGGCTCTTTACCGACCCGACCGCTACTCCTTCAACATGGAGCTGACGCGGACGGGAGATCAGGGCGCGCGCCGCTGGGCGGCCGCGGACACATTCCGGCTTTCGAGCCGGAGCAGAGCGAACGGCAACAAGAAGAAAACCAGGACCCGTTCCGAAACAGCATCACCCGTGAGGAGAACAAAGCCATGACGTTTTTCGACAAGCCGCTGGGCCGGCGCACGATCCTGAAGGGCGGCGCGGCCGCCGTCGCCACCCTTGCGGCACCCGGCGTGCTGCGAGCGGCGGAGCCCGCCCCGATCAAGGTCGGCATCCTGCAGCCGGTGACGGGCGCCCTGGCCCAGGACGGCGGCTTCGGTCGTCTGGGCGCGGAGTTCGCCATCAAGGACATCAACGAGGCCGGCGGCATCAAGGCCCTCGGCGGCGCGAAGATCGAGATGGTCTTCGGTGACGCGCGCTCCACGCCGGAGGCGGGTGCACAGGAAGTCGAGCGCATGCAGGAAGAAGGCGTGGTGGCCGTCGTCGGCGGCTTCGCCTCGCCGATCGCGCTGGCCGCTTCCCAGGCCGCCTCGCGCTACGACCTGCCCTATATCGTCGACGTCGGCGTGTCCGACCAGATCATCAGCCGTGGCCTGAAGAACACCTTCCGCTTCGGACCCGGCTTCGGCATCTGCACAAAGACCGCGATCGACAATCTGGTGCTCATCAACGAGGCCGCCGGCAAGCCGGCCAAGACCGTCGCGCTCGTTCACGAGGACGGCCTCTTCGGTTCCGGTCTCGCCAAGCTGATGGCCACGGAGCTTCCGAAGCACGGCTTCGAGATCGTCGAGCAGATCGCCATTCCGACGCCGTCGCGCGACCTGTCGAACGTGGCACTGCGCCTGCGCTCGCTTCAGCCCGACCTCGTGATCCCGAGCACCTACTACGGCGAGACCGTGCTTCTGGCTCGGACCATGCAGCAGCAGCGCGTGCGTCCGAAGGGGGTCTACGCGGTTCTCAACGGCGCCGCCTCCAACCGCCGCTTCGTCGCCGAATTTCCGGACGCGGCCCAGGGCATCATGGACTGCAACCACTGGCCGGACCCGCGCTCCAGGAAGTCGCAGATGCTGCAGGAGCGTGTCGAGGCATCGGGCACGACCTACAACTACAACACCCCGCTCAACTACTCCTGCGTCGGCCTGCTGGCGGACGCCATGGAACGGGCAGCGTCCTCCGAGCGCGGCGCGATCATCGAGGCACTGGCAAGCTCCACCTACGCCGACCACCTGATGCCCTATGGCCCGACCAAGTTCGAGAACGGCCAGAACACGGGTGCCGCGCCGGTGAACACCCAGGTCCAGGACGGCGACATCCGGGTGATCTACCCGGAGGAGTTCTCCGACGCCAAGCCGATCTACCCGATCAACGGCTGATCCGGATTTCGAACGACACCGCGGACCGCGCGTCAGCGCGCGGTCCGCCAAGGCTGCGGCCCCTTCGAAACGGATCGGACAATGTACTCTCCCACCATCATCCTCGAGGCGATGATCAACGGGCTCCTGACCGGCGGCATCTACGCGATGATCGCCCTGGGCCTGACGCTGGTCTACGGCGTGCTGCACATCATCAACTTCGCCCACGGCACCATGCTTGCCGCCGCCATGTTCGCCGTTCTGGGACTGAACATGCTCACCGGCATCAGCCCCTATGTCTCCATCTTCATTCTCGCGCCCGTGTTCTTCGCGCTCGGCTACGGCCTGCAGCGCTACCTGATCGGTCCGGCATCGCACGGTGACGAAGGCAACATCCTGCTCATCACGCTCGGCCTGTCGATCCTGATCGAGAACGCGCTTCTCGCCGGTTTCGGATCTGACACGCGCGCCATCTCCTCGGATTTCTCCTTCGCCATCGTCGAGGCGGGGCCGTTCCTGATTTCCGCGCCGAAGCTCGTGGGCTTCATCGGCTCGGTCGTCGTCTCGGCCGGCTTCTGGTTCCTGATGAACCGCTCCGATGCCGGCAAGGCCATCCGCGCCGTGGCCAAGGAGAAGTTCGGCGCCAGCCTGATGGGCATCGACGTGCGCCACATCTACGCCCTCACCTTCGGGCTGGGCTGCGCGGCCCTCGCCATCGCGGCCGGCCTACTGATGCCCACCTTCTACGTGAACCCGCGCGTCGGCGGCGCCTTCATCTCCATCGCCTTCACCATTGTCGTGCTCGGCGGCATGGGCTCGATCCCGGGCGCCCTGCTCGGCGGCCTGCTGATCGGTGTCGTGGAGAGCGTCAGCGGACTTCTTCTGGGAGAAAGCCTCGGCCAGATCGGCATCTTCCTCATCTTCATCCTCGTCCTGCTTTTCAGGCCGACCGGACTTTTCGGAGCGAAGGCATGACGGCACGGGGCTACCTTCCGATCCTTCTCGTCACGGCCCTTCTGGCGTTCGCGCCCGCCGTGATCCATTCCAACTCCGTCGCCAACTTCCTTGTGCTGACGCTCATCATCACGCTGGCCGCTCAGGGCTGGAACCTGCTTGGCGGCGTCGCCGGACAGACCTCCTTCGGCCATGCGGTGTTCTTCGGCACGGGCTGCTACACGACGGCGATCCTGCAGTACCATTTCGACGTGAACGCCTGGGTGGCTCTCGTGGCCGCCATCGCCGCCGGCGCGGCGGTCGGCTTCGTGATCGGCTTCCTCAGCTTCCGGGCCGGGCTGCGCGGATCCTATTTCGCGCTCATCACGCTGGCCTTCGCCGAGCTGGCCCGCATTCTCGCCAACGCGTCGGAACTGACCGGCGGCGCGGCGGGGCTGCTGCTGAAGCTCGAGCCGTCGTTCTGGAACATGCAGTTCGCCGACCGCTCGTACTTTCTGTGGCTGGTGCTGGTCTTCGTGTTCGCGGGCCTGGTGATTTCGCGCTCGATCGCGAACTCCCGCTTCGGGGCGCAACTCGTCGCCGTGCGCGAGAACGAGGACGCGGCGCGCGCGCTCGGCGTGGACGTGCTCAAGGTCAAGCTGCGGGCAATCAGCCTGTCGGGCGCGATGACCGCGGCCGCGGGCGTGCTCTACATGCAGAACTTCCTGTATGTGGACGCGACCATCGCCTTCGGTATCTGGATCTCCATCGAGGCGCTTCTCGCGCCCATGGTCGGCGGCCGGGGCCTCGTGCTTGGCCCGCTCGTCGGCGCCTTCACGCTGCACGGGCTGGGAGAGTTCACCAAGGAGTTCGCCGGCCGCGTGCCCGGCGTCGATCTGATCGTCTTCGCGATCGTCCTCATCCTGGTCGTGGCCTTCGCCTCGGGCGGCATTCTCGGCCTCATCCGTCGCGTTTTGCCGCGATCCTTGAAGGGAGCCGCGTCATGATCCTCACGGTCGACGACATCACCATGCGTTTCGGCGGCCTCGTCGCGGTGCGCAACGCCAGCTTCGGCGTCAGGGAAGGCTCCATCACCGGCCTCATCGGGCCCAATGGCGCCGGCAAGACGACCCTGTTCGCCATCATCGCCGGCTTTCTCAAGCCGACGTCCGGCCACATCAGGTGGGGCGAGCGGGACATCACCTCGCTCGAACCGCACCAGCGGGCCGAACTCGGCATCGCCCGGACCTTCCAGATCGTGCAGCCTTTCGCGGGCCTGAGCGTCCTGGAAAACATCACCGTCGGCTCATACCTGCGCAATGCCGGTTCCGAGGCGGCCATCGAGAAGGCACGCGCCGTGGGCGTGCGCGTCGGCCTGGAAAAGGACCTCGACCTGCCGGCCGCCAGCCTGACGGTCGCGGGACGCAAGCGTCTGGAACTCGCCCGGGCGCTCGCGACGGAGCCGAAACTCCTGCTTCTCGACGAGGTGCTGGCCGGCCTGAACCCGTCCGAAATCCGCGACATCGTCCCGGTGATCCACGCGATCCGCGACGACGGGGTCACGATCCTCATGATCGAACACGTCATGCAGGCCGTCATGAACCTTTGCGAGCACGTCCACGTGCTGGCCCAGGGCGAACTGATCGCGAACGGAACGCCGGCGGAAGTGTGCAACGACGCGGCCGTCATCGAAGCCTATCTGGGCAAGGGCGCGGCGGAGCGCATGGCAAAGTTTGGAGAGGCCAATGCTTGAGGTGCGGAACCTGCGCGCAGGCTACGGCGCGGTGGAGGTCCTGCGCGGCATCGACCTCGACGTGACACGCGGCGAGATCGTCGCCGTGCTGGGCGCGAACGGCGTCGGCAAGACGACGCTCAACAAGGTGCTGTCGGGAATGCTCCCACTGAGCGAGGGCTCAGTCACCTTCGAGGGACGTTCACTCGGCGGCTCGCCCATCACGGCGGTCGACGCGGGCCTCATCCACGTGCCCGAGGGGCGCAAGATCTTCCCGAACATGAGCGTTCGCGAGAACCTGGAACTTGGCAGCTATCGTCGCGCCAAGCCGAACCGCGCGAAGAACCTGGAGCATGTCTTCGAGGTCTTTCCAAGGCTGCGCGAACGCGCCGCGCAGGCGGCCGGGACCCTGTCAGGCGGCGAGCAGCAGATGCTCGCGATCGGGCGCGGCATGATGGCGGAGCCGAAGCTTCTCATCCTCGACGAGCCCTCTCTCGGCCTGTCTCCGTTGCTGGTGGAGGAGATGTTCACGCTGATACGTCGCCTCAACGCCGAAGGGCTGCCGATCATGCTCGTCGAGCAGAACGTGGTGCAATCGCTCGAGATCGCCTCGCGGGCCTACATCGTCGAGAACGGCGAGGTCATCATGTCCGGCACCGCCGCCGACATCGCCGCCGATCCCGAACTCAAGCGCGCCTATCTCGGACTCTAGGAGGGCGATCATGTCCAACACCTCCCCGAAAGCGCCGGGCCTCGTGCCGGCGTCCGTGCTGCTTGCCGCCGAACGGCCGCAGTGGCAGGAGCGTCTCGCACGGTTCGTCACGGATTTCTCCTTCGACGACCTCGGCGACGCGCTGAAGGACCAGACCCGTCTCGTTCTCCTCGACTGCATCGGCGCCATGGCGGCCGGAATGCAGGAGCCCGAGAACACCGCCCTCGCCGCGCGGATCGCCCGCCGGGGAACAGGGGACGTAGCCGCCATCGGCGCGGGTGTCCGCCTTCGCGGTGACGACGCCGCCTTCGTCAATGGCGTCGCGTCCACCGCCCTGGAACTCGACGAAGGCAATTCCTACGCACGCGGCCATCCGGGCGTGCACGTGCTGCCGGCGGCCCTGGCAACGGCCCTGGCAAACGGACGCTCCGGCAAGGATCTCCTGAGCGCCTTCGTGATGGGCTACGAGGTTGCCGCGCGCATCGGAGCGGCCTGCAGGCTTCGCCCCAGCGTGCACCCGCACGGCACCTGGGGAACCGTCGGCGCGGCGGTCGCAACCGCACTTCTGGAAGGCGCGGGCAAGCAGGAGATCGCCACCACCATCAATGTCGCCGCCACGATGAGCGTCGGCGCAAGCCTGAAGGCGATGCTGGAGGGGGCCACCGCACGCAACAGCTACTGCGGTCTTTCCAACCGCAACGGCATGGCGGCCTGGGATCTTGTGGCCTCCGGCTTTTCCGGTGAACGCGACTGCGTGGCAAGCGTCTACGACGGCATTCTGGGCGAGGGCTTCACCGGAGCGGGCATGGACGACGATCTGGGCAGCCGCTTCGAGATCGCCCGCAACTACTTCAAGCGCCATGCCGCCTGTCGTTTTACCCACGCGGCCCTTGACGTCGTCGCCGGTCTCGTCGCCAGGCACGACATGCTTGCCGCCTCCGACATCGCCTCCATCGAGATCGAGACCTATGCCATGGCGGCACAGCTCGACGCTCCGCGCCCGCACAACGTCCTGGCCGCGCGCTTCTCGCTGCCCTTCGCCGTGGCGACGACGCTGGTCAACGGCAAGGCGGCGGTCGAAGCCTTCCGCGAACCGCATCTTTCCAACGAGACGATCCTGTCGCTCGCCGACAGGGTCACGTTGCGCGAGGATCCCGAACTGACGGCCCTTCTGCCGGCCAAGCGCCCGGCGCGCGTGACGATCCGGCTCACCGACGGACGCGAACTCGCGGGCGAGACCTTCACCAATCGCGGCGATGCCGTGGACCCCTTCACCCCGCAGGAGGTTCGCGAGAAATTCGCCGACCTCGCCTCCCCCGTCTGGGGCGCGGCGCATGCCGCCCGCGTCCTTGCCGCCGTCGATGATCTCGACAAGGCGGCCGACCTCAAGGGTTTCAACGGCCTGCTGGCCGAACCCGCGATCAAGGATCGATGAGAATGACCCTCAAATCACAGCTTGCCGGCGGACGCGCTCCCATCGTCGCACCCGGCATCTTTGACGCCCTGACAGGCTCCATCGCGACCGACGCCGGTTTCGGCGCGCTCTATCTGTCGGGCGCGGCTATCGCCTACACCAAGCTCGGACGCCCCGACATCGGGCTCGTCTCCATGAGCGAGGTCGCGGACACCATCGGGCTGATCCGCCAGCGTATCGAGACGCCGATCATCGTCGACGCCGACAACGGCTATGGCAACGCACTCAACGTGCAGCGCACGGTCAGGACCTTCGAGAGGGCGGGCGCCAGCGCGATCCAGCTCGAGGACCAGACGCTGCCCAAGCGCTGCGGCCATCTTTCCGACAAGTCGCTGGTCTCCACGGCGGAGATGGTCGGCAAGGTGAAGGCGGCGGTGGATGCGCGCGCCAGCGAGGAAACCCTCATCATCGCCCGCACCGACGCGGTTGCGGTGGAGGGCTTCGACGCGGCGCTCGAGCGGGCCTCGCTCTACGCGGACGCGGGCGCCGACGTGCTCTTCGTCGAGGCGCCGCGCTCATCCGAACAGCTTTCAGCGGTCGCCAAGGCGCTTGGCGGGCGGCTTCCGCTTCTGGCCAACATGGTCGAGGGCGGAAACACGCCGATGTACACCGCGGCCGAACTTGGCGAGATGGGCTACTCCATCGTGATCTTCCCGGGCGGCATCGTGCGCGCCCTCGCCCGCACGGCCCAGGCCTATTACGCCTCGCTCTTCGCCAACGGCACCAACACGCCGTTCGCCGGGAACATGTTCCAGTTCGGCGAACTGAACGAGTTGATCGGCACGCCGGCGATGCTCGCCTCCGGCCAGACCTACGAGGACTACGGCACGCAGGCCGTGGCCGCCCGCCGCGACAAGGGAGACGAGAAATGAGCAAGACGCTCGATCCGGTCACGCTCGCTATCCTCAACGGACGGCTGGAGCAGATCGCCGACGAGATGGACGCGACGCTCTACCGCTCGGCCTTCAACCCGATCATCGCCGAGGCGCGGGACGCCTGCCACGGTCTCTATCACGCCGAGACCGGCGCAACCCTCGTGCAGGGCACGCGCGGCCTGCCGATCTTCGTCGGCGCCATGGCCTTCGCGGTGAAGGCGGTCATCGACAAGGTGAAGAAGGACGGCGACGAGCTTGCTCCCGGCGACACCTATCTCTTCAACGACCCTTACGCGGGCGGCACGCACCTCAACGACTTCCGGCTTGTGCGGCCGGTGTTTCGCGACGGCGATCTCTACTGCTGGATTGCCTCCGTCGGCCACTGGCTCGATATCGGCGGCAACGTTCCGGGCGGATTCAACGCCAAGGCCACCGAGAGCTTCCAGGAAGGCGTTCGCATTCCACCGGTGAAGCTCATCGCCAACGGTGTCATGAACCGTGACCTCATCGACATCCTGGCTGCGAACTCACGCGTTCCGGCCTCCAACTACGGCGACCTCAACGGCCAGCTCAACGCGCTGGATCTTGGCGAGAAGCGGCTGGCGGACGTGCTCGGGGCCTATGGCGACGACACCGTGGCGGCGGCCTTCGAGGCCTTCTCGGACCGCGCCGAGGCCATGATGCGCGAGGCGGTGCGCGCCCTGCCCGACGGCGTGTACACGTTCGAGGACTATCTCGACAACGACGGCATCACCGCCGACAAGCTGACCATCGCGCTCGACCTCACGATCTCCGGCGACGAGATGACGCTGGACTTCTCCCGCTCGTCGGCGCCTTGCGCGGGACCGCTGAACATTGCCTATTCCACGGCGGCCGCTTGCTGCTACGTGGCTCTGAAGCACGTCTTCACCGCCGTCCCGGCGAACGCCGGCTGCCTGCGGCCGATCACCTTCAACATTCCCGAGACGACGCTGCTCGGCGTGAAGCCGCCCAAGCCCGTCGGCGGCTACACCGAGACGATCCTTCGAGTCATCGGCGTGGTGTTCGGCGCACTCGCCAAGGCGGATCCCGCGCTTGCGACCGCAGGCCCCTTCGGCACCATCAACGCTCTGTCGGTGGCCGGCTACCGGGACGACGGATCGCGCTATGTCATGTTCTCCTTCTTCGGCGGCGGCCTTGGCGGCAATCCGGAAAGCGACGGACTGAACCACGCCAACAATCCGATCTCCATGGCGACGATCCCGCCGGCGGAAATCCTGGAAGCCTCCTATCCCGTCAAGTTCACCCAGTGGGCGCTTCGGCCGGACTCGGCTGGCGCGGGACGTCATCGCGGCGGTGTCGGAGCCGTCTACGAGTTGGAGACCATGACCGACGCGGATGTGTTCCTGCTTGGCGAACGCGGCATCTATCCCCCGCTCGGCGTGGCCGGCGGCGGCGATGCGGCCCTCAACCGCTTCGTCTGGGAAACCGACGAGGGCGAACGCTCGCCGGAACTTGCCTCAAAGGTCGCGGACGTGCGCGTGCGTCCGGGCCAGAAGGTGCGCATCGAAAGCCCCGGCGGCGGCGGTTTCGGGGACCCGAAAACACGCGAGCCGGAAAAGGTCGCGCGTGACGTGCGTCTTGGCTTCGTCAGCCGCGAGGCCGCCCGCGAGACCTATGGCGTCGTCCTCGATGACAAGGGCGACGTCGATCCCACCGAAACCCGGAACCTGCGCGAAGGGGCTGCCGCATGACCACCCGTTTCACGCCCGTGAAGGGCGCCGTCGTCGGCGTCGATGTCGGCGGAACCTTTACCGACCTGTTCTACTTCGACGAGGCCGAGGGGCAATTCCGCACCGCCAAGGTCTCCTCCAACCGGGGTGACGAGGCGACCGGTTTCCTCGAGGGGCTGAAGACCTTCGGCGACGTTGCCGACCTGGGGTCCATCGTCCACGGCACCACCGTGGGGACGAATGCCCTTCTTGAGCGCAAGGGCGCGCGCACCGCGCTCATCACGACGAAGGGCTTCCGCGACGTTCTGGAAATGCGCCGCCGCGACCGCCTCAACACATGGGGCCTGTGGGGCGATTTCACGCCGGTGATCGAGCGCGACCTGCGTTTCGAGGTCACCGAGCGGGTGCTTGCCGACGGCACCATCGACACGCCGGTGGACCTGGACGAGGTCCGGCAGGCCGTGACGGCGGCCATCGACGCGGGCGCCGAGGCGATTGCCGTATGCTTCATCAACGCCTATGCGAACCCGGCGAACGAACTCGCCGCGCTCGAGGCGGTGCGGGCGGCCTGGCCGAACGAGAACGTTGCCTCCTCGGCGGAAATCCTGCCGGAAATCCGCGAGTTCGAACGCACCTCGACCACGGCGCTCAACGCCTACCTCCAGCCGGTCGTGGGCGGGTACCTCGGCAAGCTCTCCGCCGCCCTTGCGGGCGAGAACTTCGCCGGGCGCTTCCACATCGTGCAGTCGAACGGCGGTGTCATGTCCACCGACACGGCACGCAAGCTGCCCGTTCGCACCGCGTTGTCGGGCCCGGCGGCCGGTGTGATCGCGGCGGCCGCGATCTCCCGCGAGGCCGGCTATCCGAACATCATCACGGGCGACCTCGGCGGAACCTCCTTCGACGTTTCGCTGGTGGTTGACGGAGAGACCTCGCTCGCCGCGCAGACGACCATCGACTTCGGTCTCGTGGTCCGCACGCCGATGATCGAGATCACCACGATCGGCGCCGGCGGCGGCTCCATCGCCCATGTGGATGCCGGCGGCCTGCTGCAGGTCGGCCCGGAAAGCGCCGGTTCGCGCCCCGGGCCAGTCGCCTACGGCCAGGGCAACACGCGTCCGACCCTGACCGACGCCAACATCGTGCTCGGACGCATCAACGCCGAGCGCCCCATCGGCGGCAAGCTGGCACGGCTGGACGTGGAAGCCGCGAAGGCCGCCATCGAGGAGCATGTGGCGCGCCCGACCGGCCTTGGCGTGATGGAAGCGGCGGAAGCGATCGTGAAGGTCGCCGACGGGCGGATGGCCGGCGCCATCCGCCTCGTGTCCATCGAGCGCGGCCATGATCCGGCGAAGTTCGTCGCCGTGCCCTTCGGCGGCGGTGGCGCGCTTCACGCGGGCGCGCTGATCAAGGACGTCGGGCTGCAGGCCGCCCTCGTCCCGCGCTACCCGGGCATCAACTCCGCGCTTGGCTGCGTCATCGCAGATATTCGGCACGACCAGGTGCAAACAGTCAATCTGACCGTGGACGCACTCGACACGGCGGCGCTCGACGCCCGGATGGTCGAGGAAGCCGACGCCGCCCGCAAGGTGGTCGAGGATGCCGGACTTCAGATGGAACGCATCGACATCGTGTTCGAGCTCGACATGCACTACGTCGGGCAGACCCACACGGTGAGCGTACCGCTGCCCGTATCGATCGAGAACGGCAGCACGGGGCTTACCCGCGAGACCGTGCAGAAAGCCTTCGACGCCGCCTATCAGGCCTCCTTCAGCCGGTTGCTGCCCGGTCTCGCTGCGAAGATCGTGAACCTGCGCACGGCCGCCATCGGCCGACGTCCGCGGTTCGACCTCAAGACGCTGGCGCCGGGCGCCGACTGCTCGCTGGAGACGGCGCGCACCGGCACGCGTTCCGTCTGGTTCGATGGCGGTTGGCACGAGACCGCGATCTTCGCCCGGCTCGACCTCCCGGTCGGCGCCGTGGTGGAGGGCCCTGCGATCCTCGAACAGCCCGATGCGACCGTTCTGGTCGACCCCGACCTTTCGGCGCGCGTCGACGAACTCGGCAACGTCATCCTGGAGCGGAAATGATGGCTGGAGCACACGAACCGGTCCCGGCGGCCGAGACAGGGCTTCTCATCGTCGACCTGCAGAACGACTTCCTGCATCCCAGGGGCGCCTACGGGCGCGCGGGCCAGGGCGCGGAGGAGATCGCGGCATTGCCGGCGCGCATTGCGCCGCTGGCAAACCGCATCCGGCAGGCCGGGGGCTGGATCATCTCGACCCAGTTCACGCTGGTGCCGGCCAAGGGCGGAGAACCGCTGATTTCGCCGCACCTGAAGGAGCTTCGCCCCTTCCTCGCGAAGGGCGACTTCGTGCCCGACGGCTGGGGACACCAGCTCGTCGATGAACTCGCACCGGCCGACCTAAGTGTCGAGAAAGTCGCCTATTCCGCCTTCTACATGACCCGGCTCGAGTGGGTGCTGCGCAAATGCGCGATCCGCAGGCTCCTGGTCTGCGGCATCGTCACCAACGGTGGCGTCGCGTCGACGGTGCGCGACGCGCATGTGCGCGACTTCGATGTCACGGTGCTTGCCGATGGCTGTGCCGCCTTCTCGAAGGAAACACACGATACCGCCATCGCCGCGCTGAAACCGGTGTGCCGGGTCGCCTCCATTGACGACGTCAGCCGGGAATTTCCGGGCTGACCGAGCCGCCGAACGCCGCCCCGGTTCTCGTCCGGGGCGCAACCAACATTCAGGAGGAAAGCCATGGCCAGGGTTCTGGTGATCGTTCCCTTCCCGATGAGCGCGGAAAACCTTGAGAAGCGCAAGGCGCAGCTCAAGGCCGTGCGCCTGGGGCCGGGAATTGACTTCGAATTCCGTCCGGTGCGCATCGCGCCCGTCAACTACGTCAGCCAGCAGGATTCCGTGCTCGCCGACATCGGCATCCTGGAAGCCGGCATCGAGGCCGAGCGCGAGGGCTTCGACGCCGTGTGCATCGACACGGTGAGCGACAGCGGCATGTCGGCGCTGCGTTCGGTACTGTCGATCCCGGTGATCGCTCCGGGGCGCCACGCCATGCTCACCGCGCTCATGCTCGGCGAGAAGTTCTCCGTGCTCGCCATGTGGGACCGCTGGCGGCACCTTTACTCCAAGACCGTCGCGGAACTCGGCATTTCCCACAAGCTTGCCTCGGTCCGCTCCGCAGGTCTGCAGCCGAACAACCAGAGCCTGCTCGCCGGCAAGGAGGACGAGTTCTTCCCCGCGCTCTACGACGCGGCGATGAAGGCGGTGACCGAGGATGGCGCCGAGGTGATCATGCTCGGCTCCACCACCATGCATGAGGCGCATGCCTGGCTTGCCGAGCGCCTGCCCGTGCCGATCCTCAACCCGGGACCGCTGACCTACCGCATGGCCGATGCGGCGATCCGGCTGCAACTCTCGCACAGCCGGGCGAGCTACCCGGCACCGCGCGTGCCCGCCGCCGAGGTTCTCAGGCGCATGGGCGAAGCCGCGGACGTTCTCAACGCCCAGGCCGCGAAGGGAGGCGCATGATGCCCCGCATTCTCGTACTCGTTCCCGAAGACGTGGATCTCGCCGGAGAGATCGAGGCCGCCCGTTCCGCAGCCGATCCGGGCACCGAGATCGTCACGCGCAACGTACCGCTCGCCGCGGTTCCGCCCGTCAGCGCGCAGGACTGGGCACTGGCGGACCTTGCCATGATGGCGGCGGGACAAACGGCCGGGGAAGAGGGTTTCGACGCGCTCGTCGTAGCCGATTTCGGCGACTACGGCGTTTCCGCCCTGCGTTCGCTGCTCGCAATCCCGGTTGTCGGCGCGGGCAAGACCGCCATGCTCCATGCGCTGACGCTCGCCGGGTCCTTCACGGTTCTGGCCACATCCCGCGACATCGAGCGTGCCCGCCGTCTCGTGCATGACAACGCGCTGCACCGCCAGTGCGCGGGTCTTCACGAGGTGGGGAACGCGGAGGCCGTCGCGGCGCATTCCGCAAACGCCGAGGCGGTCGTTCTTGCCGGCGGCGCGGCGGACCTGGTGAAGGGCGCCGCTCATGTGCCGCTCTCGCGCCCGGTACCGGTCGCCGTAAAGATGGCGGAAAGCTTCGTCGGCCTCGGCCTCACCCATTCGCGTCAGGGCTATCCCGAACCGGAAAAGCGCAAGACGGACCTGATCCGCGCGATTTCCGACGCCTGACGCACCGTGCGATCCCGGGAGCCCCTCCCCGGGATCGCCCCTCTTTCCCTAACTGTCCTCGTCACCGGCAATCAGCAGGTGACCGTGTTCGAAACTATCGGCCACATCCCGGGGCACCTGGTCCGCGACCAGAACGTCGATCTCTCCCCAGTCGCAGACGTGAATCAGGCCGGACTTGCCGAACTTGCTCGCGTCCATGAGCATCATGGTCTGGTCGGCCAGCGGCATCATCGCCCGCTTGAATTCCGCCTCGAACAGGTCGAAGTCCGTGCAACCGCGCGATGAGCCGGCCACCACGGACATGACGAAAAAGCCGGGCGAGAACCTCGACAGGTATTCGACCGTTCCCGCTCCCGTGATGGTGCGGTCCTCAGCACGGACCTCTCCCGCGGGAAGGATCAGCCGGTGGCCGGTCGGCGCATGGGAGATGATGTTGGCGATCTCGAGCGAGATCGTCAGGATCGTCATGGGCTCGCGGTGCACCAGCTCGCGGGCGAGGAAGCTCGCGGTGGTGGAATTGTCGAGAAGGACCGTCGCGCCCTCGTCGATAAAGGCCGCCGCACGCCGCGCGATGCGGCGCTTGGCCTCCACCGCGTCGCGGAGCCGACGCTCGAACGGCGGTTCGGTGCGCGAGATCGACAGGCGCACGCCGCCGTGAAACTTCTCCACCAGCCCATCGGCCGAGAGCCCCTTGAGATCCCGCCGCACGGTCTCGTCGGACACCTCCAGAAGCTCGGAAAGCTCCGAGATCGCCGCCTTGCCGCGCATCTTGAGCACGCCCAGGATTTCGGCCTGTCTGGGTGTCGGTGCCATGATCCGCCTCCTCCTTGGCTCCGGGCCCGTTACCCGAGTTCGATAGCCTGTCCGGTCGCGCCGTGAAAGAGGCGCGCACGGTCGAGGTCAAAATCGAGACCGATCTCCTCCCCTGCCGCGGGTGCGTCGGCGACCGCGCTGCGCACCGTCATGCGGTCGTCGCCGAGCTGAACCTCCACCAGCGCCTCTGCCCCAATCAGCTCGCTCTGAAGCACGCGCGCGCGCGCCATCCCGCCCTCACGCACGAGGCACGCCTCCTCCGGACGCACGCCGAGCAGCACTTCGTCGGGCACATCCGTTCCGCCAAGCGCCAGCGGGCCGGTGAAGGCGTCATGGGCCAGGCCGGAGCGCCGCGCGCCCTTGCAGGGAATGAGCGCCATCTCCGGTGAGCCGATGAAGGTCGCGACGAAGGTGTTCGCCGGCTTCATGTAGATGTCCATCGGCCGCCCGACCTGCTGCAACGATCCCTTGGACATCATCGCCACGCGCGTGCCGAGCGTCATCGCCTCGATCTGGTCGTGCGTCACGTAGATGACGGTCAGGCCGAGTTCCTGGTGCAGCCGCTTGAGTTCCGAGCGCATCCGGTTGCGCAGCTTGGCGTCGAGGTTCGACAGCGGCTCGTCGAAGAGAAACACGCGCGGCTGGCGCACAAGCGCGCGACCGATGGCGACGCGCTGGCGTTCTCCGCCCGAAAGCTCCTTCGGACGCCGGTCGAGAAGGTCGGTGATATGCAGGATCTCGGCCGCCTCCCGGATGCGCGCGTCGATCTCGGCACGCGAGAGCTTCGTGGTCTTCTGCAGGCCGAAGGCCATGTTCTTCCAGGCGCTCATGTGCGGGTAAAGCGCATAAGACTGGAACACCATGGCAATGTCACGCTGCTGGGGTGCCACGTCGGTCACGTCGCGCCCGTCGATCACGAGACGGCCGGAGGTGATGTCCTCCAGCCCCGCGACCATGCGCAGCGTGGTGGACTTCCCGCAGCCGGACGGCCCCACGAGCACCATGAACTCGCGGTCCTCGACGGTGAGCGTGACGTCGTGAACGGTCTTTCGGGAGCCGTAGGACTTGCAGATGTCCTGCAACTGTACGGTGGCCATGGTCGGGTCTCCGGATGGGCGTTACTTGACGCCGGTGTGCATGAAACTGTCGATGAAGCGGCGCTGGAAGATCACGAAGACGATGAGCAGCGGCGAGACGACGATGGTCGTGCCGGCCATCAGCCGCGTCCAGTCGGCGCCGGAGTCGGACTTCGCCAGCAGGCCGAGGCCGATGGGCAACGTGCGCACGCTGTCGGAATTGGTGACCAGAAGCGGCCACATGTAATCGTTCCAGTGGGTCACCACCGAGATGATGGCGAAGGCCACCAGGGTCGGCTGAACCAGCGGCAGGTAGACGTGCCAGAGGATGCCGAAGTGACCGCAACCGTCGAGCCGCGCGGCGTCGGACAGTTCCGGCGGCACCTGGCGGAACGACTGGCGCAGCATGAAGGTACCGTATCCCGAAGCGACAAAGGGCACGACCATCGCGGCCAGCGTGTTCACCAGGCCGAACTCGCGCAAGGTGACGAAGTTCGTGAGAAAGATCGCATAGATCGGGAACATCACCTGCAGCAGGAACAGGGTGAAGAGCAGCTTCTTGCCGGGAAACTCCAGCCGCGCGAAGGCATAGGCCGCAAGCGTGATGGTGACGAGCTGGCAGACGAGGATCGACCCCGTGACGATGACCGAGTTCAGCAGATAGGTGCCGAAGGGGGCAACCGAGAGCGTCGAGGGGTAGTTGGCGAAATTCAGCACCGCCGGAAGGAAGCCCGCCTCCGGGTCGAAGACCTCGGTCTTCGTCTTCAGCGAGGTCAGGACGATCCATACGAGCGGCGAAAGCCACAACAGCGCGACTGGCACCAGCACGAGATGCAGCCAGCCGCCCCTCAGGCGCCTGGAAAGCGTTTGAGCCGACATCAGCGTTCTCCCAGGTAGTGGACGCGCCGGCCGAGCGTGGCCGCGAGAAGGCCGATCAGGGCGAGCACGAAGACAAGCAGCGTGTTGGCCAGCGTCGAGGCATAGCCGATGTCCTGATACTGGAAGCCGTTCTGATAGATGTAGAAGGTGAGCACATTGGTGGCGTCTGCCGGGCCGCCCTGCGTCATGACGTAGACGTAGTCGAAGATCTGGTAGCTATGCAGGATGCCGATCACGATCACGAAGTAGAGGGTCGGCGAGATCAGCGGAATGGTGATGTGAAGCAGGCGCTGCGGAGCGCTCACCCCGTCCAGCCGCGCCGCCTCGTAGAGATCCGAGGGCACAAGCTTCAGCGCGGCGAGCAGGATCAGCATGAAGTAGCCGGAGTACTTCCAGATACTCATCAGCACGATCGCGGGAAGTGCCCAGGCACTGTCATAGAGCCAGTCGAGACGCGGCAGGCCGAGCGCGGTCAGCGCCTCGTTGATCGGCCCGTATCCCGGGGCATAGAGAAACACCCAGACCATGCCGGCCGCGACCGAGGGGATCATCACCGGATAGAAGAATGCCGAGCGGTAGACGGCAAGCCCGCGCAGCTTGCTGTCGAGCGCGACCGCCATGAGAAGCGCGACGGTCACGGCCAGCGGGATCGTCGTCAGCGTGTAGAAGGCTGTGTTCGCGAACACCTTCCAGAACAGGTGATCGTCGATCAGACGCAGATAGTTGTCGGCGCCCATCCAGAAAATGTCCGGGTCGCCCAGCATCACGTCATGCAGTGAAAACCAGAACGAGCGCAGGATCGGCCAGTATGTGAACAGGCCGAGAAAGACAAGGGAGGGAAAAAGCAGCGTGTAGGCGAGAAGCGCCTCGTTCCTGCGTGCGCGGGCGGCACCCTGCGACATGGCGAAAGTTCCTGAGATCACGAGACGGACATCGCGCGGCGGACCACGGGCCGCCCCCGGCAACGGAAGACGGGCGCGGGCCCGCGAGAGCCCGCGCCACGATCAGGTCATGGGGAAGACCCCGCTCAGCCCTTCTGGCGGCGCAGGATGCGGGCGATCTCACGGTTGGAGTTCGCGTTGGCATCCTTGAGCGCGGCATCGGGTGCGATTTCGCCGGCGAGCGTGCGGTCGAGCGCGCTCTTCAGGTACTCGCGCACGCGGTGATAGCCGGGCACCTGAAGGAAGGCACCGGCATAGGCCGCCTGGTCGAGCGCGACCTTGGCCTCCGGAACTTCCTGGAGGTAGCTCTGCATTTCCGGCGATTCCCAGGACGACTTGCGCACCGCGAGGTAGCCCGTCGCCTTGCTCCAGTTCGCCTGGTTCTGGGTGTTGGTCATCCAGCGGGCAAACGTCCAGGAAGCTTCCTTCTGGGCGTCCGTCTGGTTCTTGGCGATCATCAGGGGGCCGCCGCCCTGTGCCGCGCCGTAGGTCTTGTTCTTCGGCATGAAGGCAACGCCGACCTCGAACGGCGCCGAGGTGCGCAGGTTCGTGAGCGATCCGGTCGAGTGGTAGAGCATGGCGGTGTTGCCGGCCAGGAAGTCGTTGGCCGAGCCCTGCCACGTCGAGGCCGGAGCCATTACGCCCGCCTGGACCATCTTCACCCAGAACTCGAGCGCGTCGATCGCCTCGGGCCGATCGAAGAGCACGCGGTCCTTCTGCCACGGCACCAGTTCGTTCTGCCGGCAGTAGCACTCGAACATCCAGTCGTGCCAGCCGCCGCCAATGATGAGACCCCAGCGCTTCAGCTCGCCATTCTCGCGGATGGTGAGTTCCTTCGCCACCTCAAGAAGCTCGTCCCACGTGTCCGGGGCTTTCGCCACGCCGGCGGCGCGGAAGGCATCCTTGTTGTAGTAGAGCACCGGCGTCGAAGGCTGGAACGGCAAGCCGTACAGGCGCTCGTCGGAGACGCAGGTGTTGAGGAAGCCCGGCAGGAAATCGTCGTAGATGTCGTCGGCCTTGGCCTGCTCGGTCACATCCTCCAGCGCATCGAGACCGAGGAAGGTCTGCAGCGCGGAGTTGATCGGCAGCCACAGTGCCGGCGGCTCGCCGACGCCGAGGCTCGTGATTACCTTCTGCTCGGTGTTGTCGTAGCTGCCGGCATAGATGGCCTCGACCTCGATCTCGGGGTGCTCCTCGTTGAAGCGCGAGATCATGCCGGTGACGATCTTGTTGATGTCACCCGAAACGCCGACCGGATACATGAACTGCAGCTTGGTCTTGCCGGCGGCCATGGCCGGGCGGATCAGACCCGACATCATGCCCGCGGCCGGCAGGGCCGCGCCCATGGCGAGAAGGTGACGGCGAGAGATTCCGGAGCTTGTGGTTTTCATGCGAACTGACCTCCAAATTCGTGTGGAAACCCGATCAGGTGGCAGGCCCGATACCTTTTCCCGCAGAATTCCTCTGTGGGCCCGGCGTGGCCATGTGACCGTTTTGACGAATTTCGAGCATCAATATCCGCATATTCCAAAACAGTTTTGTGACAATGCCTCCGTAATATCCGCAATTGCCACATGAGGTGGCGCGGGTTCAGTAGCGCGGAACGGGAAAGGATCGATGCACGGGATCAGGATGCGGCGGGTCGGCGACATGGCACCACGCGCCGTGCCCCGGTCCCGCTCTACATGCCGGAGGAGCCGCTAGGATGCCTCTATGGCCTCGCAGGCAAGACGTGCCAGCACCGGAACGGTCCGGCCATAATGCCTGGCCGTCTCCGCGTTTGCCGCATTGCCGTCGAGGTGGCGCTTGTAGACCCCCTGCAGGATCGCGGCGAGGCGGAAGAAGGAGAACGCCAGGCAGAACGTCCAGTTCTCGATGCCCGGCAATCCCCGTTTCCGGCAATAGGCCGCGACATAGGCCTCCTCCGAGGGAATGCCGAGGCGCGCCCGGTCGATCCCTCCAAGCCCCTTGAAGGTGCTGTCATGCGGCAACCGCCACTGCATGCACTGATAGGCAAGATCCGCGTAGGGATGTCCCAGCGTGGACAGTTCCCAGTCGAGCACGGCGCATACACGCTCTCCGGAAGGGGCGAACACCATGTTGTCGATCCTGAAATCGCCATGAACCAGCGCGGGCGCCGCATCGGGGGGAAGGCGGGCCTCGCCCAGCCAGCCGATCAACCGCTCGATATCGGGTATCCTTGCGGTTTCGGATTGCCGGTACTGACGCTCCCAGGTGGCGATCTGCCGGGCGAAGTAGTTGCCGGGGCGCCCGTAGTCACCGAGGCCGCAGGCGTCGACGTCCACCGAATGCAGGTCGGCGAGCACCGTGACCATCGCCTCGTGGATTGCCGCGCGTTGCTCCCGCGTCGCGCCGGGGATTGCCGGATCCCAGTGCACGACACCTTCGATCAGCTCCATGACCACATACTTGCGGTCGAGGCCCTCCCCCGCCTCGCCGAGCAGCATGACCCGAGGAACCGGAACGCGCGTCGGAGCAAGTGCCTTCATCACCCTGTACTCACGGTCGACCGCATGCGCGCCCTTGAGAAGGTCTCCCGGCGGCTGGACACGCAGCACCGCCTGTCCGCCCGGCCCCTCGAGACGAAAGGTGGGGTTGGACTGTCCCTGGCCGAGCGGCAGGATGCGCGGCGTTCCACCAAGCTCTCCGACGCGTTTGCCGAGGAGCGGCGCGAGGGCGGCCACGTCGTCGGGCACGCCCGCGCCCGCGGCCGACGCGCTCATGCGGGCCACGCCTTGAGAAGCTGGCGCGCCAGAGCATCCTGATGCACCTCGTCGGGGCCGTCGGCGAGCCGGATGGTGCGTGCATAGGCAAAAAGCCCCGCAAGCGCCGTGTCCTGGGACAATCCGCCCGCGCCGTGCACCTGGATCGCACGATCTATCACCTGTTGCGCCATGGCCGGAATGGTGATCTTCGCCATGGCGATCAGGTTGCGCGCCGCCTTGTTGCCCAGTTTGTCCATGGCATCGGCGGCGGCGAGGGCCAGGAGCCTGCCCTGCTCGATCTCGCAAGCGGACAGCGCGATCTGCTGCCGCACGACACCCTGATCCGACAGGGGCTTGCCGAATGCCACGCGCGACTGCGCCCGCCGGCACATGAGTTCCAGTGCGCGCTGGGCCGCGCCGATCAGCCTCATGCAGTGATGGATCCGGCCCGGGCCGAGGCGTCCCTGCGCGATCTCGAAGCCCCTGCCCTCACCAAGCAGCATGTTGCCTGCCGGAACGCGCACGTTCTCGAAAGTGATCTCCGCATGGCCGTGCGGCGCGTCGTCGGCCCCGAAAACCGTAAGCGGCCGGCGGATGGTCACGCCCGGCGTATCGACGGGCACGAGTATCATCGACTGCTGGCGGTGCCGCTCGGCGGACGGATCCGTCTTGCCCATCACGATCAGGATCCGGCAACGCGGATCCATCGCCCCGGTCGACCACCACTTGCAGCCGTTGATCACGTAGTCCCTGCCATCACGCAGGATCGACGCCTGGATGTTGGTCGCGTCCGAGGACGCTACGTCGGGTTCCGTCATGGAGAAAGCCGAGCGGATCTCGCCGGCCAGAAGCGGCCTCAGCCAGGTGTCCTGCTGCTCCCGCGTGCCATAGCTGATCAAAACCTCCATGTTGCCGGTATCGGGAGCGTTGCAGTTGAACACCTCGGGCGCGATGAGCGAGCGGCCCATGATCTCCGCGAGCGGCGCATATGCCCGATTGTCGAGGCCAGCGCCATATTCGGCGTGCGGGCACCAGAGGTTCCACAGCCCCTGCGCGCGGGCCTCGCGCTTGAGGTCCTCGATGACCGGAGGGATTGTCCAGCGTTTTCCCGGCTGCTCCACATGGGCGAAGTACTCCGCCTCGGAGGGAATGATGCGGTCCTCCACGAAGGAGGACAGCCTGCTGGTCAGGTCGGAAAGGGCGTTCGCATCCATCGGTCGGCCTTTGCTCAAACGTCGGTGAGAATGGTGCCTCCGTCCACCACGAGTGTGGTGCCGGTCATGAAGCTTCCGGCCTGCGAGGCAAGGAGCAGAAGCGGCCCGTCCAGTTCCTCGTGGCGACCGAGACGACCGGGGAACAGGCGTTCGACAAGCGCCTTCCCCTTCTCCGTCTCGAAAAAGTCGGCGTTGATCTCCGTACGTAAGTATCCGGGCGCGATCGCGTTGACCCGGATGTCATGGCGCCCGAGTTCGCGCGCCATCGCCTTCGTCATGTGCAGCACCGCCGCTTTGGCGGCGGCATAGTTGACTTGCGTCGGCTGCACCACGAGACCCAGCACGGACGCGATGTTGACGATGCTGCCGCCCCGCCCCCGCTCCGCCATGTGGCGGGCCGCGACCTGCGCCGTGCGCCAGACGCCGGACAGGTCCGTGTCGATGACCGTGTTCCAGTCGTCCTCTTCCATCTTCAGAAACGACCGGGGGCGAGCGATGCCGGCATTATTGACGAGAATGTCGATACCGCCGTGCCGGTCGACGATCTCGTCGAAGGCGGCTTCGAGTGACGACCTGTCGGTCACATCGGCAACGTGGACGCTTGCCTCGATCCCCTCCGCCGCAAGAGAGTCAGCGCTTTCGGCAAGCCGCCCGGCACGCCGGGCGACAAGTGCGATCCGCGCCCCCTCTCGACCGAGCACCCGCGCGAAATGCGCCCCCAGACCGGACGAAGCTCCGGTGACGACGGCAGTCCGGCCCGCGAGATCGAACCGCCCGCTCATGCGCGAACCCTCCCCGGCACACGCATCCTGGGTCGTGTGAACGTCATGAAAATTCCTCCCGCAACAGTCGTATCAAGTCTTGAACGATCGTTCAATATTCTCGCGAACGATCCCGTGTGGTACCAACGCAGCGGATGAGAAGAGAGCGATGGAGCGGTTGTCTTGGGCGGGGAAAGAGCGAAGGACAACGGCTCCCGGCAGAGGGCCCCACGCGCGGGCGAAAGCAGGACGCGCATTCTCGACGCCGCGGAAACGCTCTTCGCCGGCGCGAGCTACGCAGCAGTCTCCATGCGGGATATCGCCTCACGGGCCGGTGTCGGCCTCGGGGCGGCGAACTATCATTTCGGCAGCAAGGAAGAACTCTTCAAGCAGGTCTTCCTGCGCCGCGCCCGCGATCTCAACCGCGAGCGCGCACGGCTTCTCTCGGAGGCGGTGGAGGCCGCAACCCCGGGTCCCGTTGGCCTGCGCATGGTGCTCGACGCCTTGCTGCGGCCGGCGATCCGCTGGAGTTTCGATCCTGGCGGCCGGGCGCTTTTCATCCAGTTCCTGATTCGCTGCCAGGCGGACCCCGGCTCGCCTCTCCGCGCGCTCTTCCATGAAGATCTGGATCATCTCAGGCGCTTTCTGCCCGCCCTGGCCCAAGCCCTGCCGGACCTGTCGGAAGACGACATTCTCTGGCGGCTGCATTTCACACTCGGCGCGCTGCACTACACGATCACCGATCTCGCGCGGCTCGACAGCTTGTCGAACGGTTCATGCGACACCTCCTCGTTCGAGCCGGTACTGGAACGCATCATCGACTATGCGGAAAGCGGATTTCGCGGAAAATTATCCAGATAAACTCAGGCGGCGACCTGGATGCGGTCTCGCCCGCCCTGCTTGGCGTCGTAAAGTGCCTGATCCGCACGGCCATAGATCGAGCGCGCGTCATCGGACCGGCGGCGCTCGACGAGACCGGCGGACACCGTATAGAAAACCTCCACGCCGCGCCCGACATAGGCGCGGCTGCGGATTTCCCTCAGAATGCGCGCGAGGACACGCTCCGCCTCGGCGTGGCCGAGACCGGGAAAAACAAGCATGAATTCCTCACCGCCGATCCTGCCGAAAGTGTCGGAGGGCCGGACCGCGTTGCGCATCCGACGGGAAAAGTCGACAAGCACTTCATCGCCGACTTCATGCCCATGGCGGTCGTTGATGGATTTGAAGTGGTCGATGTCGATCAGGCAGATGCTGTCCGGCGGATTGCCGGCCGGACTTGCAAGCAGTCGATCAAGAACCAGCATCATGTAGCGACGGTTCGAAATTCCGGTCAGGGAATCGGTTTGCGCCTCGCGTATCGCCTTGTCGGTGAGTTGGCGCAGCTCCCGTTCGCCAGCCTTGAGGTTTGTAACATCGGAGGCGATGGCAAGGCTCCAGCCGTTTTCCAGAACGGTCTCGCACATCCACAGCCAGCGACCGTCGACCAGATCCACCTCGAAGGCGCGGCTGGCAAGCTTTCCCCTGCGTGAGAGGGCCGTGACAAGCCAGGCTTCGATATCGTCCGCGTCGATGATCGCTCCCCGGCCATGCGCATGATTGCGGCGCATGATGTCGGCCCAGAGGACCTCCTCGCCTTCATCGACGTGGTAGGCCTCCCGATAGGCCCTGTTTGACCTGCGCAGGATGTCGTGCTCGTCGAAGACCGCCACGAGGGTCGTACTGTCGTCAAGCAGACGCGCCAGCATGGCTTCAACCGTAGGCAAGACCAACGTCTCCGTCCCCCCGGGCCCGTTTGCAGGAGACGGAATGCTCGCCTCAGGGCATGTCATGACCTTAACGCTCCCCTCAGGCACCTACCTGTCCATCAACAGTTGGCGCGAAACAACATAAACCCGGCCAAAGCCTTTTCAAATTCTTTCGGAAATCTCTCATCTTCTCCCCTTCACCGCGTCGCACGCCTCGTGAAAACGAAAAAAGGGAGGGCCCAAGGCCCTCCCTTCGTGACGTGATCCGCGATGCAACGGACACTGCGGAGGTGCCGGCCGGCTCAGACGCAGCGACCGCCGTCGACTTCCAGCAGCACGCCGGTGATGAACTCCGCCTCGTCAGACGCCAGGAAGCCACATGCCTTGGCGATATCGAGCGGACGCGACATGCGCCCGAGCGGAATGCCGGCGATGATCTTCGCGCGCGTCTCGGGAGAATCCTCGCCCGGCAGGAACTGGTCCGTGAGGCCCGTCTCGCCCATCACCGGATTGATGCCGCAAACGCGGATCTTGCGGTCGGCAAGCTCGACGGCCATGGACTTGGTGATGGCAATCACCGCGCCCTTGGTGCCGTTGTACCAGGTCAGGCCCGGACGCGGACGCACGCCGGCGGTGGACGCTATGTTGATGATGACACCGCCGCCATTCTTCTCCAGCGCCGGCACGCCGTGCATGGCCGCGTGGTAGATCGACTTGACGTTGACGTCGAACACCTTGTCGAAGGTCGCCTCGTCGATATTCAACATCGACTGGTTCTTGTGCGTGGTGCCGGCATTGTTGACGAGAATGTCGAGCTTGCCGAAATGCTTCACCGCGGCGTCGATCATCGCCTTGGTGTCGTCGCTCTTGGTCACGTCCGCCGCGATGGCGATCGCCGAGGGACCGATGTCGGAAGCCACGCGCTCGGCCGCATCGGCGCGGATATCGGCCACCACGACCTTGGCGCCCTGCTCGGCGAAATAATGGGCAATGCCCTCGCCATAGCCGCCACCCGCACCGGTGACGATTGCGACCCTGTCCTGAAGCTTCATGAATTTCTCTCCTGATGGGTGACGGCGCGGGACGCCGTCACCTGTAGAACAGTTCGACCAGGCCGAGTGAGACCACCGGCACATAGGTCACCAGCAACACGCAGGCCATGACGACGAGCACCATGGGCACAAGCGCGGGTATGATCCGCTGGATGGGGATCCGCGCCACCGCACAGGCGGCGAAGAGGTTGACGCCGACGGGGGGCGTGAACATGCCGAGCGCCAGGTTCACGACGATCACCAGGCCGAAGTGCACCGGGTCGACGCCGTAGCTGATGGCGATCGGGGCAAGCAGCGGCGCAAGCACGAGGATCGCCGCCGAGGTCTCGATGAACATGCCCACGAAGAACAGGAACACGTTGACCGCGATCAGGAAGCTGTACTTGTCGGTGAAGACGTCGCGCACCCATTCCGCGATGATCGACGGCAGCCCGCTGCGCGTCACGAGAAACGAGAACAGGCCCGCGCCGGCAATGATGATCATGATGACGGTGCTCGACACCGCCGAGGTACGAAGCGCCGCGTAAATCTTCTCCAGCGTCAGCGTGCGGTACACGAAGACGCCCACGACGAGTGCGTAGACCACCGCGATGGACGACGCCTCGGTTGGCGTGAAGACGCCGCCGTAGATGCCTCCAAGCACGACCAGCGGCATCACGAGCGCCCAGGACGAGTGGATCAGCGCCTCGAAGAACGGCTTGCGCTCGTCGCCGTCCATCTTTCCGTAGCCCTTCACCCGGCAGAGGATCAGCAGGTAGAGAAAGAGCGCGGAGGCAACGAGGATGCCGGGACCGATGCCGGCCAGGAAGAGCTGACCGATGGAGGTCTCGGTGGCGACACCGTAGAGAATGAGCGGGATCGACGGCGGAATGAGCACGCCGAGTTCGGCCGAGGAGGCCTGGATCGCGGCCGCCGTCCCGACCGGATAGCCGTGACGCACCATCGCCGGGATCAGGATGACACCGATGGCGAAGGTGGTGGCGACCGACGATCCCGACACGGATGCGAAGATCATGCAGGTGACGACGCAGGTGCAGGCAAGCCCGCCCTGGATGCCGCCGACAATCGACTTGGCCAATTCGACCAGACGCTCGGAAATTCCGGCCGACGCCATCAGGTTGCCCGACAGGATGAAGAGCGGGACGGCAAGAAGCGGGAATGAATCGAGGCTTGCGAAGATGCGCTGAACCGCAAGCAGCAACGGCACCGTCGAGAAGAAGGTGATGCCGAAGGCGCTCGCAAGCACCAGCGACACGCCGATGGGAACTGCCGTCGCGAAAAGGATCAGCAGGGAAAAGGCAAGAGCGGCATTCATACCTGACCCTCCACGTCCTTCGGGGCGCCATCGGCCTCATCGGTCCCGGACGACAACTCGCGCAGCGATACGATGAAGCGGGCGACCACGCCGGGAACGGCAAGCGCTGCGCCGACGGGCAGCGCGGCATAGACCCATGCGATGCTGATCTCGAGACCGGCGAGGTTCTGGCGCTGGACGCGTTCGGCCATGGACCAGCCGTACCAGACCAGCAGACCCAGGAAGACCAGCGAGGCAAAGGCGATCAGAATGACAAGGATGAACCGAAGCGGTTTCGGGCCGACGTCCATGAGGAAATCGACAGCGATCATCGCCCCTTGCCGGAAAGCGGCCGCAAGCCCCATGAACACCATCCACATCATCACCGAGCGGGCGGCGACTTCGGACCAGGCCGAGGGGTGGCCGAACACGAACCGGGTAACGACCTGATAGAAGGTGAGAAGCACGATGATCGCCAGTGCGGCGATCGACAGTTCGAGAGCAAGCCGGGTTATCCGGCGCTCGACTGCGAAAAACCACTGCATGTCGAAACTCCTGCCGGGGCGGCCGCAAGGGCCACCCCGGTTTTTCGGAGAAGCGCGCCTCAGTTCTGGGCGGCCTGGATGCGCTTGAGCATGTCGTCACCGTACTTGGCGACAAACGTGTCATACGCAGGGCTCACGGCCTTCTGGAAGGCGGCCTGATCGACGTTTTCAATCACTTCCATGCCATGCTCGCGCAGCAGGGCAACGCCATTGGCCTCGTCGGACTCGACCTTCGCGCGGGTTGCCGCGACACCGGCCTTGGCCGCCTCGCGGAACCAGCCCTTCTCCTCATCGCTGAGACCGTCCCACAGGGTCGGCGAAGCGATGATGATGGCCGGCGAATAGACGTGGCCGGTCAGGGTCAGGTTGTCCTGAACCTCCCAGAACTTGGAAGCGGTGATGACCGGGATCGGGTTCTCCTGGCCGTCGATCACGTGCTGCTGAAGGGCGGCGAAGACCTCCGGGAAAGCCATCGGCGTCGGCGAGGCACCGGCCGCGCGGAAGGCCTCCATGTGCACCGGGTTTTCCATGGTGCGGATCTTCAGGCCCTCGAGATCGGCGGGCGTCTTCACCGGATGCTTGGAGTTGGTGACATGACGGAAGCCGTTCTCCGACCAGGCGAGACCGACGAGATTGTTCTCGCTGACCTTGTCCAGAAGCTCCTGGCCGATCGGACCGTCGAGCACGGCGCGCGCGTTGGCGTAGTCCTTGAACAGGAACGGCAGGTCGAGGACGAGCGCCTCCGGCACGAAGTTGCCGAGCGGACCGGTCGAGGACACGGTCAGTTCCACGGAACCGATCTGGAGCCCCTCGATCACGTCACGCTCGCCGCCGAGCGCGCCGGCGGCCTGCTCGCGGATCTCATACTTGCCGTCGGAAAGCTCGGCGAGCTTCTTGGCGAAGGCCTGCACGCCCATGCTGTAGTGCGACCCTTGCGCGGTCGAATGCGCGAAGTTCAGCACCTGGGCCGCAAGCGCGGACCCGGACAATGCAACGGTGACTGCAAAGGCGGACACAGCCGCCAGGCTACGAATACGATACATATGATTTCCTCCCATGGGTGACTCACGGCACCTGGATGGAGTGTGGCTTCCGGGAGAAATCCAGTCAATAAGATTTACAACTTGAAACCAACTGGTATGATGAGTATTCGAAAGGGCTTCGTTGTCCGCGCCATTTTTCCGGCGCTCGCGGCATCAAGGGGGAGGAGCGGTTCGACGAAGGAGATCGCGTCCCGATCGGGGAGCCCGGGGGCTCACCGGCGCACCCGCCTCCGTTTGACCGCAGACTGACAAAATGGACAAGGACACGACCTCGAAGGAACCGGCGGGCTTCGCCTTCTCGGCCCTTCAGCACAGCAAGGCCGAGCGCCTTGCCGACAAGGTCTACGAAAACCTGTTCCACGCCATCGTGACAGGCATGATCGCGGCCGGCACGAAGCTGCCGTCGGAAAACCAGCTCGCGCGGGAATTCGACGTGTCGCGCCCCGTCCTGCGGGAGGCGCTGGACAAGCTGCGCGCCGACCGGCTGGTGTCTTCGGTTCGCGGGTCCGGAAACTTCGTGAAGAATGCGGTCGGGGCAACCGACGGAACGCCGATTAGCGAGCTCGAGGACAGGGATGCGCTGGAGCGCATCGGCGATCTTCTCAACGGAATCGAGCTGCGCCTCATCGTCGAGCCGGAGGCGGCGAGCCTTGCCGCGCGGCGGCGCAGCCCGGCGGACCTGGCGCGCATGCGCGCCGCCCTGGACCGGTACGACGAGGCCCTGGCGAAGAACACCATCCTCCACTACCACGACTATGCCTTCCACGAGGCGGTTGCCACGGCGAGCTGCAATCCGCGCATCGTCGCGACACTCAAGTCGCTCGAGTACGATGTCTCGCGCTCGGTCAACCTGATGCGCTTTCTCTCCCACTACCCGCCGATGGTGCGCGGTGAAGCGGTACGCGGCGAGCATGAGGAAATCTTCCGCCACATCGAGGCCGGCGCGGATCTCGAGGCAAACCGTGCCATGCGCAATCACATCGAACACGCGCGCAGCCGAATGCTGAGCAGCAGCACGGATTTCTGAGAACTTATTCAAGCTTCAGTTTAAGCGGGACCGGCAGATCCCTGCGTCTTCCCACTCCATGCAAAAAGGCCGGAGAGGGTTCCCCCTCCCCGGCCCGCATCGCTTCCCGTCCGGCGTCGAGCGCCGGCCCGGGCTCAGCCGTGCTTCATCACCACGGTCTTGATGGTGGTGAAGCTCACCATTCCCTCGAACGCCTTCTCGCGCCCGTAGCCGGACTTCTTCATGCCGCCGAACGGCAGTTCGATGCCGCCACCGGCGCCATAGTTGTTGATGAAGACCTGGCCGGCCTCGATGGCATGGGCACAACGCATCTGCCGTCCGCCGTCACGGGTCCAGACCGAAGCGGTCAGGCCGTAGGGCGTGCCGTTGGCAAGGCGAATGGCATCCGCCTCATCCTCGAACGGGAAGGCCGCAAGCACCGGGCCGAACACCTCGTCCTGCGCCAGCCGGCTCTCATGGGCCGCGCCGTCGAGCAGAAGCGGCGGGTAGAAATAGCCACCTTCCGGCGCATTTCCGGCCATACCGGCCCGCGCGACGACATTCGCGCCCGCCTCGATTGCCGCATCGACAAGGCTCTTCACGCGATCAAGCTGCTTGGCCGAGATGATCGGGCCACAGTCGAGATCATCGCAGCCGGCACCCGTCTCCAGGGCGGAGAAGCGCTTGGCAAGCTCGGCCATCACCTTGTCGTAGATCGACTTCTGGATCAGGACACGGCTGCCGGCGGCGCAGGTCTGCCCGGCGTTCTGGACGATCGCGTTGACGATGACGGGGAGCGCCTCGTCAAGATCGGCGTCCTCGAAGATCACCTGCGGGGACTTGCCGCCCAGCTCCAGCGTGACCGGGATCTGGTTGTCCGCGGCGGCCTTGGCGACGGCCGTGCCGGTCTGCGGCGAGCCGGTGAAGGAGATGTGGTTGATGCCGGTATGCCCGGCGAGTGCCGCGCCGGCCTCGATGCCGAGGCCGCAGACGATGTTGAGCGCACCGGCCGGAATCCCGGCCTCGAGCGCCAGTTCGCTGATGCGCAGCGGCGTCAGGCAGGCGTCCTCGGCCGGCTTCACCACACAAGCGTTGCCCGCGGCGAGCGCACCGCCGACAGAACGGCCATAGATCTGCGCCGGATAGTTCCACGGGATGATGTGGCCGGTGACGCCATGCGGCACGCGCAGGGCCATGACCGTGGTCCCCTTGGCATAGGGGATGGTCTCGCCGTGAAGCTTGTCGGCGGAAGAGCCGTAGTACTCGAAGTAGCGCGCGGTCGCGACGATGTCGTTGCGGGCCTGCTTCATCGGCTTGCCCGTGTCGCGGCACTCGAGATCGGCGAGTTCGTCGATGTTTTCGGTGATGAGCACGCCGAGGCGGGTCAGGCAGCGGCCGCGTTCGGTCGCGGTCATTGCGCCCCAGGCGCCCTCGTAGGCGGCGCGGGCAGCCTCGACGGCACGGTCGACTTCCTTCGCACCGCCGCGCGGCAGGCGCGCAAAGACTTCACCGGTGGAAGGATCGCGCACCTCGATGCCGTCGGCGCCGGCGCGGTCGACGATCTCGCCGTTGATGAGATGGCCGAGGGAGGTGATACCAGTCTTGTCCAACATGAATGATGGTTCCTGTCGTTCGCGGCCCGCGCCTGGCGGGCCGCCCGGTTCAAATATCCGATAACCCGTTGCCCGCCTCAGGCGAGCGCGTCGGCGACCGCCGTTCCGGCTTCCACCGTTCCGGCATCGCCGCCAAGGTCGCGGGTGCGCGCGCCATTGCCGCTCAGCACGGCCTCGATGGCCTGCTCGATGCCCTTGGCGGCCTCGAGCTCACCGAGATGCTCGAGCATCATTGCGCCGGCCCAGATCTGGCCGATCGGGTTGGCGATCCCCTGCCCGGCGATATCCGGGGCGGAACCGTGGACCGGCTCGAACATGGACGGGTTCGCCTTCGTCGGGTCGATGTTGCCGGACGGCGCGATGCCGATGCTGCCGGCAACGGCGGGGCCGAGATCGGACAGCAGGTCACCGAAGAGATTCGACCCCACGACCACGTCGAACCAGTCGGGATGATTGACGAAGTTCGCGGTCAGGATGTCGATGTGGAACTTGTTCGCCTCGACATCCGGATATTCGGCCGCGATCTCCGCGAACCGCGCGTCCCACCAAGGCATGGCGATCTTGATGCCGTTGGACTTGGTCGCCAGCGACACCTTGTTGCGCCGCGTGCGGGCCAGGTCGAAGGCATAGCGCAGGATGCGGTCGGTCGCGCGGCGCGAGTAGACCGATTCCTGGATCACCAGTTCATCTGGCGTGCCCTCGTAGAGAATGCCGCCGGCGGAGGAATACTCGCCCTCGGAGTTCTCGCGCACGATCACGAAATCGATGTCCTTGGCCGTACGGCCGGCCAGCGGCGAGGTGATGCCCTTGAGCAGACGCGCCGGACGAAGCGCCACATAGAGCCCGAGCTCGCGACGCAGGCGAAGGATCAGGTCCCAGGTGGAGATGTGATCGGGCACGCTCGGCCAGCCGACCGCACCGAGGAAGATCGCATCCTTGTCGCGAACCTGCTCGACACCGTCCTCCGGCATCATGCGACCGTGCTTTAGGTAATAGTCGCAATTCCAGTCGTATTCGACCCACTCGACGCCGAAGCCGTACTTCTTGCCGGCGGCCTCGATCACCTTCTGGCCCTCGGGCACGACTTCCTTGCCGATCCCGTCACCAGCGATGACGGCGATCTTGTAATTCCTCCCCATGACACACTCCCGGATTGTTGAAGTCAGGTGACCGCATTTAGCGCCATGCGGCCGCACGAGTAAATAAGTTTTACTTCTTTACCCGACGGCGTCGTGGTGACGGTACAGCGTTGCCGAGCGGTCGAGATGCCGGCCCATAGCAACTGCCGCAGCGTCGGCAGCGCCTTGGGCGATGCAGTCGACGATCTCGTCGTGTTCCGCCAGCGTCGTGTCTTCCGCCCCGGCCCACAGCAGCAAATCGGTGTGATAGGTGAACAACCAGTTCAGCATCGCATCGCAGACGGCGACGAAGATCGGATTCCCCGACATCTCCGCGATGCGGCGGTGAAAAGCGATATCGGCGGAAATGAAGGCCTCGGCATCGCCCAGTGTCTCCCGCTGACGGGCAACGAGCGCGCGCAGGTCGCCTATGTCCGTCGGCCGGGCACGCTCCGCGGCGGAGCGCACCATTCCGATCTCGAAGAAGCGCCGTGCCGCCTTGAGGTGCCCCAGATTGTCCGGATCGGCCGACAGGAGCAGCCGTGCCACACCGTCGATCTGATGGATCGCGGTTTCGGCCGACAGCGCGCTGACCCGGGCCCGCTCGCCATGGGATATGCTGATCAGACCCATGGTATCGAGCGAGTGAAGCGCCTCACGGACCGCCGGACGTCCGACCCCGAAACGCTCCATGAGATCGCGTTCCGACGGCATGGTCTCACCCGGGGCGATCTCGCCCCTGGTGATCATTTCGAGCAGGCGTTCAAGGACCTGGTCGGAGAGCTTGCGGCGAACGATCCGCTCGCCTCCGTCCACTCCATTGGTTCCACGTTTGCTCATGGTCCGGTCCGCCTCGCTCTCGTCGCCCGGCCGCAGGTCGGGACCGGGCCGGGCGCGCAGCTATAGCAAGCCCGTCCGATCCCTGCCAGCGGCAGACGCGTCAGGTGATGGCGCGGATGCTTTCCGCGAGTTCATCCTTCTCGAACACGCCGCGCCAGTCGTCGCGCATCAGGCGCGGCTTGCCGTTGGTGATCGCCTTGTTGCAGGCGTCGGAGAACGCGCCCTCGATCTCGCCCATGACGACGGCACCGAGGATGTTGAGATGCCCGAGCAGGAAATCGCGGGCCGCGACCGGGTCGACCCCGCGTGCGACCACCTCGTCCATGGCATCCTTCATGACCACGAGCAGCGTCGCGCAGACCGTCTCGGAGAGACCCGGCTCGAGCAGGGCCATCTGCTCCACCGTCACCCGGTGGGAGCGCAGGATGGGCGCGTAGATCGTCTTCGCGATCGCCTCGCACAGCGCATAGTGCTCTTCCGGCCCCTGCATAAGGGCGCTGACGATCGACTGCCTGGCAGCCACGCCTCCGAAGAAGTCGCGCTTGGCGGCCATGTCCGTCTCGTCGTTGAAGATCGGCGGATGGCACGGGTGCGACACGAAATATGTGACGTCGTCACGCTCGGGGAAGTGGCCGGCGAAGGGAGCCGCTGCGTCGAGCGCCATGACGATGGTTCCAGGCGCAAGGCGCGGCACGACGTCGCCCGCGATCTTGCGAATGGCCGTATCGGGAACCGCGAGAATGACCGCACCGGCTCCGTCGATGGCCTCGTCGAGCGAAACGCACTCGACTCCCAGCGCCTCACGGAGACGCGTGCGACCGGCCTCGCCGATCTCCACATGCGCCACGTCGTAGTCCGACCCCTTGAGGTTGGTCGCAAGCCGCACGCCCATCTTTCCGCCGGCACCAAGCAAAGCAATCTTCATGAAACATCCTCCGTTTGGCCGGGATCATTCTCCGCAGATATCATCTTGTCAACTGGTATGATGAGTTGCTATCTGCTGGATGCGACGCATCAAGGAGGAGGAACGCGCATGAGCAGGCTCGAGGCCCGATACGAGGTGGAAAGTCCGCTGCCGCTCGAGCGTGTGGCGCAGGTGATTGCCGGCGAGCAATCCTGCGGCACCTTCCTCCGGCTCCCGGGCGAGACTGACGACCTGCGTGAGCGCGCGGGCGCCCGGATCGAGCATATCGAGGAAGGCGAGGCACGCTCGCAGCCCTCCCTGCCCTGCCGCATCAGCGCGGATCTCTATCACCGGGGCGAAATCACGCTTTCATGGCCGCTCGACACGATGGGGCCCTCGCTCACCAACGTGCTCGCAACGGTCGCCGGCAACCTGTTCGAACTGGCCGAAGTTTCCGCGCTGCGCCTTCTCGACGTGACCTTTCCTGAGGACTTCGCGTCCGCCTACGCCGGCCCCGCGTTCGGCGTTTCCGGCACGCGGCGCCTCGCGGGCGTCGAGGGGCGCCCTCTCATCGGAACGATCATCAAGCCGAGCGTTGGGCTTTCCCCTAAGGACACGGCCGCCCTTGTCGCGGATCTCGTGGATGCGGGCATCGACTTCATCAAGGATGACGAGCTTCAGGGCAACGGACCGGCCTGCCCCCTGGAGGCCCGGGTGGATGCGGTCATGCGGGTGGTGAACGACCGGGCCCAGCGCACGGGCAAGAAGGCAATGGTCGCCTTCAACATCACCGGCGAAATGGACGAAATGAAGCGCGGCGCGGACCATGTCCTGAAGCGCGGCGGCACCTGCGTCATGGCCAGCCTGCATTCCATCGGACTTGCGGGTCTCTCCGAACTGCGCCGGCACGTGGAGCTTCCGCTCCATTGTCATCGCAACGGCTGGGGGCTTTTCTCGCGCTCTCCCGACATCGGCATGTCCTATGTGGCCTGGCAGAAGTTCTGGCGCATTGCCGGTGCCGATCACCTTCACGTCAACGGACTGGCCAACAAGTTCTCCGAGAGCGACGAATCCGTCATTGCCTCCGCCCGTGCGGTCGGCGCGCCGCTTTTCGGCCAGGACAAGCCGGGCTTTGCCGCACTTCCCGTCTTCTCGTCCGGACAGACGGCAGCGCAAATGCCGGCAACCCACGCGGCGGTCGGCTCTCCCGATTTTCTCTATTGCGCCGGAGGCGGCATCATGGGGCATCCGCGCGGAACGGCGGCGGGCGTCATGAGCCTGCGACAGGCGGCGGATGCGGCGATGCGCGGCGTCTCTCTCGACGACCATGCCCGCCATCATTCCGAGCTTGCCGAAGCGCTCGCCCTGTTCAAGGACAAGCGCTGATGAGCCGTTCTCCGCTTCTCACCTTCTATGGCGACGACTTCACCGGCTCCACCGACGTGATGGAAGCCCTGTCGTCAAACGGCATCGAGACGGTCCTGTTCACGCGCCTGCCCTCGCCCGAGCGGGTCGCGGCCTTTCCCGGCGCCCGTGCCATCGGCCTTGCAGGTACCAGCCGCTCCCAGTCCCCCGAGTGGATGGACGCTCATCTGCCCGCGGCCTTTGCCTGGCTTGCGGGGCTAGGGGCACGGTTTTGCCACTACAAGGTCTGCTCGACCTTCGACAGCGCACCGCATCGCGGCTCCATCGGGCGCGCGATGGAACTGGGCCTTGCCGCCTTCAACCAGAAACGCACCCACCTCGTCGTCGGCGCGCCGCAGCTTCGCCGCTACACGTTCGCGGGGCACCTGTTCGCCGGTTTTCGCGAGGGGATCTACCGGATCGACCGCCATCCGGTGATGTCACGCCATCCGGCGACGCCAATGCACGAATCCGACCTCGTCGTGCACCTTGGCGCACAGACCGACTTGACCGGCGCCGTAATGGCTCCAGGCGATACCGCGCTTGCCCGCCCCGCAACCGATGATGCCCGGTTCGTGCTTCTCGACGTACACGATCCCCACACCCAGGCCTGGGCCGGGGAACGCCTGGAAACCGATGCGCGTGCGGCGGGCCCCTTCCTCGTCGGCTCCTCGGGCGTCGAGTATGCGCTCCTCACGCGCTGGCGCGAGAGTGAAGAAGGTGTTGGCCCCGTCCCCTCGCGCCGGCTTGTGTCCGAGGATCGCATCGCCGTCGTCTCGGGAAGTTGTTCGGCCACGACCGCACGGCAGATCCAGACCGCCTGCTCAGATGGCTTCGACGCCATCCCGGTCGACTACGCACGCCTTCTCGACGACCAGACCCGCGAGGCTGTCTGCGAGGATGCACTTGCAGCAGCGTCGGCCTCCCTCGACAACGGTCGCAGCCCCATCGTCCACACCGCCATGGGAACCGAGACGGCGAAGCCGCAACCGGGCGCCGATGCCCAGGCGGGCCTTGCCCTTGGGCGGATTCTCGCCACGCTTCAGGAGCGCCATTCGCTCAATCGCATCGCAATCGCCGGAGGCGACACCTCGAGCCACGGCATCGAGGCGCTGGGGCTCGACGCACTTACATTGCGCCACCCCATTCCCGACACGCCGGGCTCGCCCCTTTGCACCGGGCACGACGCAAGCGGCGAGCGATTCGAGATCGCGCTGAAGGGCGGGCAGATCGGCGCGGACGACTATTTTTCCCGCCTGAGGGACGGACGGCTGGACCGTTAGAGGCCCGGCGTCAGCGCAGTGACGCCATCGTATCGCGAAAGCGGCGCAGGGCGATCAGGAAGAACCCGGCCCCAAGACCCGCCATGACCAGGAGCTGAGGCCAGACCGTCTCCATGCCGGCATCCCGGTAGAGCACGGCCTGGGCGAACGCCACGAAGTGGGTCGACGGCGCGAGCTGCATAACATTCTGCAGCACGACCGGCATGCTTTCCATCGGAGTGGCGCTGCCCGAAAGCAGGTTCATCATGATAAGGATGGGAAGCGCCAGCAGGCCGAACTGCGGCATCGAGGACGTGAACGTCGCGATCAGGATGCCCAGCCCCGTCACCGAGACGAGATACAGCGCGGACCCGGCGACAAAAAGCAGTTTGGAGCCCGCGACCGGAACGCCGATGAAGGTCTCCACCACCACCGTCAGGGACAGGAACGCGGCCACGAGAATGACCAGGCCGTTGGCCCAGATCTTCGCGACCATGATCTCCGAGGGCGTCACGGGCATCACCAGAAGGTGCTCGATCGTTCCATGCTCGCGTTCGCGGATCAGCGCGGCGCCCGTCAGCAGAACGGCGAGGATGGTCACATTGTTGATGACCTGCATCACCGCCGTGAAACGCACCGAATCCATGTTCGGGTTGAAGAGTTGGGTGACCACGAAGTCGATCGGCAGTCCGGCCGGGTCGTCGGTTCCCGACACAGCCTTGCCGACCTCGTTCAGGATGATCTGCTGAAGGAACGCCGCGCCGTTTCCGGCCTGGGACATGGCCGTGGCGTCCACATTGAGCTGAACCTCGGGCACCTCTCCCTTGAGCACGTCCTCCTCGAAACCGGGAGGGAAGGACAGCACGAAGCCGTATCGGGCCTCGTCCATCGCCCTGTCGACCTCATTGGCGCCGATCTCCTCCGGCGTCTTGAACTCCGGCGGCAGGATCGAATCCACGATGCGCGCCGTCAGTTGTGAGCGGTCGAAGTCCACATAGGCGACAGCCGCGTTGGACACCTCGAGTTTCGCGCCGGTGGCGACCGAGTAGACGGCAAGCGTGAAGACATAGATCACGAGGATCACCAGGGCCGGATCAGACCCCAGGCTTCGCACCTCCTTCAGGCCGAGGCGCCAGACGTTGGTCAGCCAGCGGCGCATTCAGGTCTCCTGTTTGGGAAGCAGCACGACCGAGATCGCAAGAAACGCCAGGACGAAGCCGGCAAGCGCGAGGTGGTTGGGCCAGAGTTCCGCCATTGAAAGGCCCTTGGTGAAAGAGCCTGAGCTGATCTGCTGGAACCAGCCGGACGGGAAGGCAAGGCCGATCAGGCGCCCGGGTCCCGACAGCGAGGCAACAGGCGTCATCAGGCCCGAGAAATTCACGGCCGGCACGATGGAAAGGATCGCGGCCGCGAAGATCGCGGCAACCTGCGACCGCGTGAAGGTGGAGACGACGACGCCGAAACCGGTCGTCGAGATCACATAGAGCAGCGCTCCAAGCACCAGGGCAAACATAGATCCCTTGACTGAGACGCCAAAGACGCCATAAGCGGCCGCCATCAATGTCAGGAAGCTGACGAAGGCGATCGCGGCGTAGGGCAGTTGCTTGCCCAGGATGTACTCGGTTCGCGTGATCGGAGTTGAGTGAAAGTTCGCGATGGAGCCTGTCTCCTTCTCGCGCACGACACCGATCGCGGACGTCATGGCCGGAATGAGCACCAGCATCAACATGATGACCGAGGGCACCATGGCCACCACGCTCTCGAAGGACTGGTTGTAGCGAAAACGGGTTTCGATGGAGACCGGCGACAGGGCGGTCGGCCTCCCGGCCACCTGCTCGGCCTGGTCGGCGAGATAGCTCGCGGCGATGCCGTTCAGATAGCCGCGCGTCGTCTCGGCGCGGAAGGGCATCGCTCCGTCAATGGCGATGCGGACTTCCGGCATGTCACCCGCCACAAGGGACTTGCCGAAACCGGCCGGAACCTCGATGCCGAAGACGATCTCGCCACGTCTCAGCCGTTGCTCGATATCGTCGGCGTAAATGGCCGGCGCCTGTTCCTCGAAGGTCTCGGACCCGGAGAAGCTTGCCAGAAGATCGCGGCTCTCGAGCGACCTGTCGCCATCGTGGACAGCATAGGCGAGGTCCTCGACATCGAAGGAAATGCCGTAGCCGAACGTCAGCATGAGCAGAAAGGGACCCAGAAGGGCGAACGCCAGCCTCAACCGGTCGCGCCAGATCTCCGTCGCCTCCCGCCGGGCAAGTGCCCAGACGCGCGCCGGCGAGAACCGGAGCCCCCGCCCCGGCCGGTCGGGGCTCTCGGTGTCGGTCTCGGCACCGCTTGTGTGCACGAGCGCCTCCGCCGTCTCCGGAGGCGGGGCTGCCGCCTCCTCGCTTCCGGTCGCCTCGCGCAGGTGACCGACGAAGGCTTCCTCCAGACTGTCGGCGCCGCGCTGGCGCATGAGCTCTTCCGGCACGCCGACGGCGAGCACCTTGCCCGCATGCATGAGCGATACCCGGTCGCAGCGCTCCGCCTCGCTCATGAAGTGCGTTGAAATGAAGATCGTGACGCCGGAGTCACGCGACAGCGCGATCAGCCTGCTCCAGAACGCATCGCGGGCCACCGGGTCCACGCCCGACGTCGGCTCGTCGAGGATCAGGACTTCCGGCTCGTGCAGCACCGCGACCGCGAGCTGAAGGCGCTGTCGAACGCCCAACGGCAGGGCATCCGGCTTCTGGTCCACGACATCGACGAGATCGAACTGCCCGAGCAGTTCCGTGATCCGCGCCTCGCGCCGCTCCTGCGGAAGCTGGTAGAGGCGTGCGTGCAACTCGAGATTCTGGCGGACGGTCAGTTCGCCGTAGAGCGAGAACGACTGGGACATGTAACCGACGCGCCGCCGTGTCTCCATGTCCCCGGCGTTGAGCCTTTCGCCGAAGAGAAGCGCCTCGCCCTCGCTTGCGGGAAGCAGGCCGGTGAGCATCTTCATCGTCGTGGTCTTGCCGCAACCGTTCGACCCCAGAAACCCGAAGATCTCGCCGCGGGCGATGCGGAAATCGACGTGATCGACGGCGGTGAAATCACCGAACCGGCGTGTCAGGCCCCGCGCCTCGATGGCGGGAGGACCATCCACATCCCGCCGGGGCGGCACCACGACGGCCTGGTGTCCCGCCCTTTCATCTTCGGGCAGGAGGTCGATGAACGCCTCCTCCAGCGTCTCGGCGCCCGTTTTCGCACGAATGTCGGCGGGGGCCCCGCTCGCGATCACCTTGCCCGCCGACATGGCGGCGAGCCAGTCGAAACGCTCCGCCTCCTCCATGTAGGCCGTCGCCACCAGCACGCTAACACCGGGACGTTCGTCACGGATACGGTCGATCAAGTCCCAGAACTGGCGTCGCGACAAGGGATCGACGCCCGTGGTCGGCTCGTCGAGAATGACCAGGTCCGGGTCGTGAATGAGTGCGGAACAGAGCGAGAGCTTCTGCTTCATGCCGCCGGACAGCTTGCCCGCCGGCCTGTCGGGAAAGGGATCGAGCCCCGTGGCCCTCAGAAGGTCGTCGATGCGCCGGGCGCGCTCCTCCGCCCCCTGACCGAACAGGCGCCCGAAGAAGTCGAGGTTCTCGGCGACGGTAAGCGTGGGATAGAGGTTCCGGCCAAGCCCTTGAGGCATGTAGGCGATCCGGCGGTTGCAGAAACGCCGGTGGGCCCGGTCGGTGATGTCGCCGCCAAGCACGTTCACCCGCCCCTCCTGAAGGCGGCGTACCCCGGCGAGCAGGGAGAGAAACGTCGACTTGCCGACACCGTCGGGCCCGATGATCCCGGCCATGCAGCCCGCAGGGATGTCCAGCGTGAGGTCGTCGACGGCCACCGTCTGCCCGAACCGGTGGACAAGCCCGGACGCCGACGCGACGAAATCGGCCGGTCCCGTCATTGGGGCAGCTTCACCTTCAGCCAGTCGGGCCAGGTGGCGGAAGGGTCGACCCGCACGTAGCCCATGCCCGCAACGCCCGCCTTGGCCTGTTCCTGATAGGTCTTGAGCAGATCCTGCGGGAGGCCGAGCCGGACACGGAACATCAGCTTCGCGCGCTCATCCGAAGTCTCGACGGTCTTCGGCGTGAACTGCGCTGTCGAGGCGACGAAGGTCACGCGCGCCGGCACGACGTATTGCGGAATGGGGTCGAGCAAGAGACGCGCCTCGGCGCCGATGGCAAGGCGTCCGGCATCCGCCGCGCGCAGGAAGACCGTCATGTAGACATCGGTGAGATCGGTCAGCGTCACGACCTTGCCGCCGGCCCCGACGACCTCGCCCGCATTGGCAAGCACATACTGAACCCGACCCGCACGCGGCGCGACAAGCTCGGCGTCGTCGATCACGCTTCTGAGTCGTTCCACCGAGGCCGTGGCCGAGGCGATCGTGGCATCCGCGACACCGATCCCCGCTTCCGCCGCCGTCACGCTCGCGCGCGCCGTGGCCAGGACCATGCGCTGGTTGTCGACCTGTTGCACGGTCGTGTGTCCGCGTTCGGACAATTGTTCCGCGCGGCGAAACTCCTGTTCGGCATAGGCGAGTTCGGACTTGCGCTGATTGAGCAAGGCCTGCGACTGCAGCTTCTGCTGCTCGGCCTGGTTCACCTGGGCCTCGGCCTGGTGAAGCTGCGCCTCGATCTCGGTCGTGTCGAGCCTTGCGACCAGCGCGCCGGCCTCGACCCAGTCGCCCTCGCGGAAGAGAACATCGGCCACCCGGCCCGCGATCTTGGAGGATATGTCGATCCGCTCCGCCTCGATCCTTCCGTTGGCGGACACGATGCCTGCCGGCAGATCCGGTTCCGCAAGACGCTGCCAGACGGAATATCCGCCGGCGCCAAGCACCAGAACCACGAGGACCGCGACAAGCAGTTTCCCTTTGGACATCAGGCTTCCTCAAAACTCCGGGGCAGGACCTGCGCGCAAGACGGAGGCGCCCCGGAAAGCGGGGGGATGGAATCCCGCACCCTCACCATGCCGGATTCCGCACTGCAGTATTGCTAGCATGGCCGGGTGGGAGCAAGCCTGATCGAGATCAAGCCTCCGCGGTCTTTTCCCGCATCTCCAGGGAGGGGCAGCGCAGGGAGGCGTCCTCGCCCTGCTGCCGATTGCGCCTCGAGGTCTTGAAATCGTGGGACACATGATCCCACCAGTAGCCAAAATAGGATTTCTCGGCACGCGCGCTGAACACATCCGGCGCGGCCCTGGTCAGATCCGGCAAGCGGGTCCAGGCGACGTTGGGAAACGTGTGGTGTTCATTGTGGTAGCCGGTGTTGAAGAACAGCCGGTTGACCCAACCGTAGGTCGAACGGGTGGGTGTCTCCTCGTTGTCTCCCGGGTGCTCGCTGAGGGACTGGCCGAGGTTGCTGATGCCGCACTTGCCGAGAAAGATCGACAGCGCCCAGTTGTGATACAGCCAGCCCAGCACGCCGAAGAGCATGAACAGCAACACGTTCACGCCGAGCGACCACGCGATGAACAAGCGCTTCTGCCACACAGGCGGCTGCGTCGAGGCAACATGGCGCTCGCTGTCGCGCGCCGTGCGGCCGGTCAGCTTCTCGTAGAGCCGCGGGAAAATCTCGTCGGAAATGATGAAGCCGAAGGGGAGCAGGTGCACGACAAGGGTCGCGATGGTGAGGACGCGCTGCAGCCGCGGCCTGCCCTCCACCAGCATCTCGCGCGCCTTGAACGCACAAAGGTCCTCGTGTTCGTAGTCGCGCTCGTAGTCTCCCATGTAGGGATGATGGCTCGAGAGATGCTCGTGCTGGTAGGTTAGCTGCTTGGCAAAGGAGCCGAGCACGGTTTCCAGCCCGAGATCAAAGGCGAGCTTGCCGCCGGGACTGCGAAAGACCAGCCTGTGTGCCGTTTCATGCACCAGCGCACCGGCCGCGTGGATCACGAACTGGCCGAAGCAGAAGGCCGCCAGAAACACCACGAGAAGATTGCTGTCGGAAACAAGCCACGCCATGCCCCAGTGCAGCGCCAGCAGCACGGGAAGCGCGAAGGCGGTGCGACGGTCCGCGCCGGCAAGGGCCCGGAGCCCGGGATGGGCCGCGAGCGCATCCTTGCGCATCTGAAGATGTCGCCGCGCCTGCGGAGAAATCCCGGCGCGAGCCGCCACCGCGTTGCTTTCGCGCTCTGATTCGCCAGCGTTGTTCTCAGCAGAACCTGCCATACTCACCCTCGAGACCTATCAAGTTACGCAATCCACGTAAAATCACCGCATAAATTTCATGAACCAAAGCCCATTGAAACAATTTATAGGCATCCACGCCGCAGGAAGGTCTTTTTCTACATTCGCATTAAATCGCGCTTCATGAGTTCGTGCCAGCTTCGGTTCTCGCACCGTTGGAGATTATTCGTGAAAGACCGGGTGAGAAACGCATTTCTTGTTCTGGCGCTCTCGATCGGCTTTCCGACGGGCTCGACGGCTTTCGCGATGGACGCCTACCAGAGATCCGCAAGCGGCATCACACAGCTTTCCGCAGGAGAGATCGAGCGTCGCCGGGCGAGGCTGCGCGCGCATTCGGCCGGCGCGAGTGCCTCCAGACTTCGCGCGGATGTCATCGAACTCGCAAAACTTGCGAAAGCGCATGTTGCCGACGTCGGGCCTTCACAAGCGGTAAGGGATTTTGCGGATAGAGAGTGGACACGACTCGCAAACGGACTGCATCTTTGGGGGGTCACCATGACCGGTGAAAGCTGGTTCGACATGGGTCACCCTGAACTGGTGGGCACGAACGCGTCGGCCATGAGCGACATCGAGGGACGCTACTGGGCGCGCTTGGCGCGCGAATCCGCCGAGGGAACAGGCAAGGCTGTGTTCTCGCTCGTTTTCCCCCATCCGCGCACGCGTCAGTCGGCGACCGGATACCACACATGCTTCCTCATGCCGGACCGGATACGGATCCTGTGCGCGGGGGCATTCGAGGACAAGAATGGCTGAGCCGCGCTCCTGGCTTTGGAGGTTTTCCGACTGGTCGATCGTCGCCAAGGTCATGGCGTCGTCGCTGGTGATGCTCTTCGCGTTGGCGGCCCTTGCGCTCGTGGGTTGGAAAACCCTGCAGAACCAGCGCGTCGCAATGCTGGCGAGCTACAACGAGATTCTTCCGAACTTCGACAAGGCGTCGCGTATCGCCCACTACGTGTCCGAGGTGGAGGCCAATCTCTACAGGCTTGCGACCTGGCGGGAAATCGGCGTCGGCGGTCCGGAAATGCGGAATGTGCTGCAAAGCATCGATTTCAATCTCACGCGTGCCGACACCGCGATCACACAGCTCGAGCAGGCCGGGATGCCGCGCATCGGCGCCCTGCGTGCCGCCTATGACGACTATCGCGCCGCCGCGAGCCAATCGCTCGTCCTGCTGTTGAGGAACCCCTCACTCGGCGCCACCGCGGTGCGCGGCGGATCGGTGCAGTACCGCACGCTGGAGCAAACCGCGAGCGACGTGGCGCGCGTCTCGGCGGAGAAATTCCGTGCCGGTGCCGAAGCAGCGACACGGCAGATGGACAGGCTTGCGGGAGAATTCATCTTCGTGGGCCTGGTCATCGCGACCCTTGCAATGCTCGTCAGCCTGGCTGCGGCGCGGACCATTCTCCAGCCGATCACCAACATCGTCTCGGAAATCGACCGGCTGCAGCGCGGTGATCTTTCCGGCGAGATCTCGAACGCCGAACGTGGCGACGAAATCGGACGCATTTCCCAATCCGTCACCCGGCTCAAGGTCGCCCTGGAGCAGAACGAGGTGCTCGCCAGGGATCGGGAGAAAAAGCAGGAAGAGCTGGAATATGCCGCAACCCATGACACGCTGACCGGGCTTGCGAACCGCTCCGCCTTCGACGCGCATCTGAACACCTTGATGCAATCCGACAGGCGGCGTCGCAAGCAGGTGTGCTTTGTCCTGGCGGACCTCGACGGTTTCAAGCCGATCAACGACGCCTACGGGCACGGTGCCGGCGACGCGGTTCTGCGCACCCTGGCCGACCGTTACCGCAAGCTGGTTCGCTCCGGCGACATGGTCGCCCGCCTCGGCGGTGACGAGTTCGCGCTCCTGTTCGCGCTGGATGCCGAACACCGCGACCCGACCGCCATCGCGCGGCGCGTTCTGGAAGCGACCGCTCTGCCGATCGAGTACGAGGGGCGTCAGCTTCGCGTCGGCGTAAGCATCGGCGTCGTTCAGGAAAAGGACGTGGACGGAGGCCCGGCGGAACTGATGGTCGCGGCCGACCAGGCGCTTTATCTCGCGAAGGAGCGCAAGCAACCCTGGTATACGCTCTACCAGCCGGAAATGGCCCTGGAACGACTTGGTCTCGAGGACCGCGAGGAACTCGAACACGCGATCGAGAGCAACGAATTCACCCTCTTCTACAAGACGATCCTCGACCTGCGCGACGGCAGCCATCACGGCGTCGAGGCGCGAGCCTATTGGGCGCGTGCGGACGGTCCACTTCTGGCGCCTGATGTCTACCTGCCCCTGCTGGAACATTTCGGCCTGCGGCACATCTTCGCCATGCACATTGCCCGCCGCGCGCTGAACGACATGCGCGACCTGGTGGGACGCGGTCTCGCCCCCGGCTCCCTGTCGCTCAACGTCGACGCGACGACGCTCGCCACACGCTCAAGCTTCGAGGAACTGCGCGGCCTGCTCGAGGGATACCCGGAACTGAGCAACCGCCTGACGATCGAGATCACCGATGACGCCCTGTCCGACCGGGGGAGCGCGGTCATTCGCGAGAACGTGAAGGATCTCGCGCGCAGGGGAATGCGCATTTCCATGGACGATTTCGGCGCCGGCTACGCCTCCTTCCAGCATCTGCGCGAGTTCGATATCGACGAGCTCAAGATCGACCGCTCGTTCATTGCCGGCATCGGCGTTCAGCACACCTCGGCCGTGATCATCGAAGGCTTCCTGTCCATCGCCTCGGGTCTCGGCGCACGCGTCGTTGCCGAGGGAGTCAATACGGAGGAGCAGCGGCGCTTCCTTCTCAAGCGTGGCTGCCATTTCGGTCAGGGTTCGCTTCTCGGTCCGCAACTCCCGATCCGGGACCTCACCGACTACCTTGCGCAGAACCTGAGCGACAAGCGGAACGATCAGACGGCCAGTTAGGGTGGGTGTGGCCCCATCGTGGTCCGAGAGCGGCAGACGCTCGCGCGCGCCGTCTTGGCCTCCACGTCCTGTTGCTCCATGATCGCGCGAAGCGACTCCCACACGTCCCACCCGGAGAAATCCGCATGACGAAGCGTATTCCCGCCCGCTCCCTGCCCGCCCTTGCCCTGGCGCTTGCCATGGGGGCCGGCGGGGCCCTCGGCCCTGCCCCGGCAAACGCGCAAACGCCTTGCGGTGGCGATTTCCGCGCGTTTCTCGGCGGCGTTGCCCAGGAAGCACGGGCCTCGGGACGCTCGCAGGCCGCCATCGACGCGACGCTCGCAGGCGCGCGCATCGACCGGAAGGTCCTCTCGCGCGATCGCGCACAAGGGGTCTTCAAGCAGGATTTCCTCACCTTTTCCAAGCGCTCCGTATCCGGCTACCGGCTCAAGCACGGCGCGAACAACATGCGCAAGTACGCCAAGACCTTTGCCCGGGCGGAACGCGACTACGGCGTGCCCGCGCCCGTGATCACCGCCTTCTGGGGACTTGAGACCGACTATGGCGCGGTCCAGGGCGACTTCAACACGGTCAACGCGCTCGCGACGCTGGCCCACGACTGCCGCCGGCCGCAGCTCTTCCGCCCGCAGCTTCTGGCCGCGATCGAGATGGTCGAGCACGGCGACCTGGATCCGGCACGCACGACCGGTGCCTGGGCCGGCGAGATCGGTCAGGTCCAGATGCTGCCCGAGGACATCATTCGCCACGGTGTCGACGGCGATGGCGACCGGCACGTCGACTTGAAGAAAAGCGCGCCCGACACGATCCTGACCGCCGCGAGCTTCATCCAGAGTCTGGGCTGGCGGCGCGGCGAGCCCTGGCTTCAGGAGGTCAAGGTGCCGGCAAACCTGCCGTGGGAGCGTTCGGGGCTCAATTTCGAGATGACGGCCGGCGCCTGGGCGAACCTCGGCGTGCGCGCCCGCGAGGGCGGGATCGCCGCCCCCGGCCTGCCCGCGGCTCTCCTCCTGCCGCAGGGCCACAAGGGACCGGCGTTCCTCGCCTACCCCAATTTCAATGTCTATCTCGAATGGAACCAGTCGTTCGTCTATACGACGTCGGCGGCCTATTTTGCCACCCGTCTCGCCGGTGCCTCGCGCTACGACCAGGGCAATCCGGAACCCGGCCTGAGCGACGCGCAGATGAAGCAGCTCCAGCAGAAGCTCGCCGCTCGCGGGCATGACGTCGGCAAGATCGACGGCATCCTGGGCGCCGGAACACGGGCGGCCACGCGCGCCGCGCAGATGCAACTCGGACTTCCCGCCGACGGATGGCCGACGCCGGCACTGCTGTCACGCCTTTGACGCGGCAGGCGGAGCGGACGTCGGCGATCCGCTTGGCGAAAGATGACGTAGGGACAGGGTGACACCCGTTCAGGGAGGAGCCCGGTCATGTCGCTTTCGTTCCGCAAGATGTCAGTCGTTTTCATGCCGTTCGCCATCGCGTTTGTTCTCGCGATGGCGCCGCCGCCGCAGGCACACGCGCAGGACGATTCCATCCTGCGCGGCCTCGTGGAGGGGCAGATGTCGGCATTCCGGTCCGGCGATGCCGATGCGGCATGGTCCTACGCCGCACCCGGCATAAAACGCATGTTCCAGACGCCCGAGCGCTTCATCGCGATGGTGCGGAAAGGGTATGCGCCTGTCTACGCGCCGCGCGGCGTGAGCTTCGGCGAGCTGCGCACAGGCGCACGCGGGCCAGAACTGGATGTGTTTGTCACCGGACCGGCCGGACGCGACTGGCTGGCGGTCTACTCCTTCGAGAAGCAGGCGGACGGAAGCTGGAAAATCTCCGGCTGCCGACTGGTGCCAGGCAAGGGTGCGTCCGTCTGAGACCGCCTGCCCTCAAAGCGGCGCGATGTCGCCGCGCGCCCAGTCTTCGCGTGTCCTTGCCCTGAAGTCCTCGAAGCGCCCTTCTTCGATGGCAGCGCGCATCTCGCGCATGAGGGTCTGGTAGTAGGCGAGGTTCGTCCAGGTGAGCAGCATCGCGGCAAGCCCCTCGCCCGCCTTGACGAGGTGATGCAGGTAGGCTCGGGAATAGTCGCGCGCGGCCGGGCAATCCGCCGCCTCGTCGAGGGGACGATGATCTTCCGCGTGGCGGGCGTTCTTGAGGTTCACCTTGCCGTAGCGGGTGTAGGCGAGGCCGTGCCGGCCCGCGCGCGTCGGCATCACGCAATCGAACTGGTCGATGCCGCGCGCCACGCTCTCCAGAATGTCCTCGGGCGTGCCCACCCCCATGAGATAGCGGGGCTTGTCGACCGGCATGGCCGGCGTCGTGACCTCGAGCATCTTGAGCATCACGTCCTGCGGCTCGCCGACCGCCAGACCGCCGACGGAATAGCCCTCGAAGGGCATCTCTCCGAGCGCCTGCGCGGACGCAACACGCAAATCTGGCACATCGCCACCCTGCACGATGCCATAAAGCGCCTGCCCGCGTCCGGGACCGCCCATGTCCTCGAACTTCGCGCGCGAGCGCTCCGCCCAGCGAAGGGACAGCCGCATGGCGCGCTCCACGTCCTCGCGGGGCGCGGGAAGCGCGATGCATTCGTCGAGCTGCATCTGGATGTCGGAGCCCAGAAGCTGCTGGATCTCGACCGAACGCTCCGGGCTCATGACATGGCGCGATCCGTCGACATGACTCTGGAACGTCACGCCATCCTCGGTGAGCTTGCGAAGCTGGGCCAGCGACATGACCTGGAATCCGCCGGAATCGGTGAGGATCGTGTGGTTCCAGTTCATGAACTTGTGCAGACCGCCGAGGCGGGCGATGCGCTCCGCGCCCGGGCGCAGCATCAGGTGATAGGTGTTGCCGAGCACCACATCGGCCCCGAGTTCGCGCACCTGCTCCGGGTACATCGCCTTCACGGTCGCCTGGGTGCCCACCGGCATGAAGGCGGGGGTCGCGACCGTTCCGTGCGGGGTCGTGATCTCGCCGCGCCGGGCCATGCCGTCGGTCGCAAGCAGGCGGAAGGAGAAAGGCGCGGTCATTCTGTCACCCTGGGAAAGAGCAGCGAGGAATCGCCGTAGGAATAGAAGCGGTATCCTCTGGCGATCGCGTGCGCATAGGCCGCGCGCATCGTGTCGAGGCCGGAGAAGGCGCTCACCAGCATGAAGAGCGTCGAACGCGGCAGGTGGAAGTTGGTCATCAGCGCATCGATGGCGCGGAAGCGGTAGCCGGGCGTGATGAAGATCGACGTCTCGCCCGAAAAGGCTTCGAGTCCCGCCTCCCCCTGCGCCGCGCTTTCCAGAATGCGAAGCGAGGTCGTGCCGACCGCAACCACCTTGTTTCCGCGCGCGCGCACGCCCCTCAGCGCGGCGGCGGTCTCCGCGCTCACCTCGCCCCATTCGGCATGCATCTTGTGATCGGCCGTGTCGTCCGCCTTGACGGGAAGGAAGGTGCCAGCCCCCACATGCAGCGTCACCGTGTGGCGTTCGATCCCGCGCGCGTCGAGCGCGGCAAGCAGCCTGTCGGTAAAGTGTAGACCTGCGGTGGGGGCGGCCACCGCGCCATCCTTCTCCGCATAGATTGTCTGGTAGTCCTCCCGGTCGAGCGCATCCTCGCCCCGCTTCGCCGCGATGTAGGGCGGCAGCGGAATGTGGCCGACGGCGGCGATGGCCTCGTCGAGAGCGGGACCGGAGAGGTCGAAGGCGAAGAGGACCTCGCCGGTCTCGCGTTTTTCCGCGACCGTCGCGTCGAGGGTGCCGGCAAGGCACATCTCCCCCTCGCCGCCGAACCGGACGCGGTCGCCGACGGCAAGCTTCTTGGCCGGCCGCACGAACGCCACCCAGCGGTCGGGACCCGCGCGCAGGTGCAATGTCGCCCCGATACGCGCGACCGCATCACCGCGTGTCCGCGTGCCCTGCAGCTGGGCGGGGATGACGCGCGTGTCGTTGAAGACCAGCGCGTCGCCGGGCTCAAGAAGCCTCGGCAGGTCGGACACGCTGCGGTCGGAAAGATCAGCACCCGCCCCTTCGTCGGCCGCGCCGGGGCGCACCAGCAGCAGCCGGGCACTGTCGCGCGGGCGCGCGGGCCTCAGCGCGATGTTCCCAGCGGGAAGGTCGAAGTCGAAGTCGTCAACGCGCATGGCGGCACAGGAGCTCTTGGGGCGAAGTCAGAGGTCCCAGGTCCGATTCTGGAAGACGAGCCGATAGCCGTCGGGATCCTCGAAGGTCTGTCCCGCCGTCTCCCAGTAGGGATTGTGCGAGGGCACCGGCTCATACCCGTGTGCCATCATGCGGTCAACCGCAAGGCGCCACACTTCGGGATCGGGGAGATAGAGAACAAGCAACTGCTCCGGGCTCTGCGCTCGCGGCGCGACCACGCCTGTCTCCTGCACGAGTTCGAGATGCCAGGCGGCGCCGGGGTAGCCGAGTATGGTGCCTGAAAAGCCGTCATGGTCCGAAAACGCGGCAAGGCGCCGGAAACCGGCGCCTTGCTCATAGAAACGCTCAAGAAGCGTCAGATCGTTGGTGGGCCGTGCCACCCGAAGAACCGGACCCTGCATGCGTGAGAATGTCATGATCCGGCCTCTTCGGGTCAGGCGTCGGCGGCAACCTTCAGCGAGGTGATGCTGTCGGGGTCGCGCACCGGCTCACCGCGCTTGATCTGGTCGACGTTGTCCATACCGTCGATCACCTGGCCCCAGACGGTGTACTGGCCGTCGAGCCACGGAGCGTCGGTGAAGCAGATGAAGAACTGGCTGTCGCCGGAGTTCGGATCCATGGCACGCGCCATGGAGCAGGTGCCGCGCACGTGCTTCTCCTTGGAGAACTCGGCCTTGAGCTTCTTGCCCGAACCGCCCGTGCCCGTTCCGCTCGGACAGCCGGTCTGGGCCATGAAGCCGTCGATCACGCGGTGAAAGACGATCCCGTCATAAAAGCCCTCGCGCACGAGCTCCTTGATGCGGGCCACATGCGTCGGCGCCAGGTCCGGCTTCATCTCGATGACGATGGGGCCCTTGGTGGTCTCCATCAGCAGGGTGTTCTCGGGATCCTTGTAATCGGCCACCTGATTTCTCCTTGGTCGGGTGTCTCGGTCGATGCGTCGTCTGTCAGTTCGCGGCGTCAGCGGCAACCTTGAGGCTCACGATCCGGTCCGGATCGCTGACCATGCCGCCCGTGTCGGGATCGCCACGCTTGATGTTGTCCACGAGGTCCATGCCGCTCGTCACCTCGCCGAAAACGGTATACTGGCCGTTCAGGTGCGGGGCGGACGCGAACATGATGAAAAACTGCGAGTTGGCACTGTCGGGATCATTGGTCCGCGCCATGCCGAGCACGCCACGCTCAAACGGGCGGGGTGAAAACTCCGCCTTGAGGTCGGGCAGGTCCGAACCGCCCGTGCCGGTGCCGGTCGGATCTCCGGTCTGGGCCATGAAACCGTCGATCACGCGGTGAAAGACGATCCCGTCATAGAACCCCTGACGGGCGAGCGTCTTGATACGCTCGACATGGTTCGGCGCCAGGTCGGGACGCAGGCGGATCTCGACCGTGCCGTCCTTCAGCTCCAGCAGGAGCGTGTTTTCCGGGTCGGTCTCGGCGGCGGCCTCGACGCTGACGCCGAGCGCCAGCACGGCAAGGAAGCCCAGGACGGTAAGAATGCGGGTCATCGGATGATTTCTCCCAGCTTTGCGGATCCAGGTGTCGCGGATGCTCAGGCGTTGCGCTCGGCGAGCCGGCGCACGACTTCCGCCGGCACGAACGGCGACACGTCTCCCCCCATCTTCGCGATCTGGCGCACGAGCGTGGCGGTGATGTGACGCACACCGGGGCTGGCGGGCAGGAAAACCGTCTGCACCTCGGGAACCATGGCCTGGTTCATGCCGCTCATCTGCATCTCGTAGTCCAGGTCGGTTCCGTCACGCAGGCCGCGAATGAGCGCGGTCGCGCCATGTTCGCGAGCCGCCTCCACGACCAGCCCCTGGAAGGAAATGACCTCCAGCCGCCCCGCCGCCTCCGCGCCGAAGGCCTCGCGCGCGACCGTCTCGATCATTTCGACGCGCTCGTCGAACGAGAAGGTCGGCGTCTTGGACGCCTGCACGCCGATGGCGACGATCACCCTGTCGGCAAGCGCGAGCGACTTCCTGAGAATGTCGACATGACCATTGGTCAGCGGGTCGAAGGATCCGGGATAGAGAACAGTACGAGTCATGCCGCCTTCTCTAGCGGTCCATCGGCGCGCGCACAAGCGGATCAAGTCATCGCTGTTGCATAATTACATCATACCCAGATTTTATTTCACGTAAGGTCACTTTGTGCTAGACTGTGGTCCATAAACATAAAGGAGGCGATCATGCGTGCCCTGGCTTTTCTAGCCTTCGGCGGAGCCTCCGCCGGAGCACTTACCCTCATTCTTGCAGGTGTCGCCTTTTCAACGGGTGACGCGGTTCGCAATCACGGCGCGACGGCGATGAAGTCCGACCGGATGGCCCGCGAAGTGCAGGTTGCCTGCAGCGGCGCGACCATGGTCGACACGACGCCGGGCTGTACCGACCTTGCAAGTGTCGTGGATCCGCAGCCCGCCTTCGAGACGATTGCCCATACCAGCGGCTCCGTCACGACGCTGGTGCGCCGCCCCCTGTCGAACTGACGAGACAATCGCCCCAGGCGCATAGACGTGACCCTCTCGGCACGCACAAGCACCGATCGACCGTTTGCAGAGTGATCCGGTTTCCTGACCTCGGACCTCTCTCCGGCCTGGCGGCGAGCTCCCCGCCCCGTCGCCAGGCCGCTTTCCAAGACCAGCGCAAGGACGTTCACCCGGTCTTTCACTCCGTCGCGCGCCTTCGGACGTGAAACGTATCACGAACGTTTGATTGCATCCGGATGACATCGCGTCGCGCGCGCGATCCAAGCCGGCTATGCAAGTTCGCCCCTCATACACGACAACCCTGCCCTGCACATGACGCAGATCGCGACCGTCCGGAGGCAGGTCACACGCGCTCTTGAAAATCATAATAACCAATAAATTTCAAAATCTTACCTTATTATTGAATCCACTTTCTCGGGTATCAGCGCGCGAATGTTCACAATTTTCGCGCGTTTCGTTCACCGATATCGGCGTGCGATTTCCCTTGCCGTTTTGATCGGTTCTTCCCATATCCGGGCGCATGATGACGATTCACAAAATTTATCAGCCCTCGACTCCGGCGCTTATCTGGGCGGGCAGCATTGCCGCCTTTGCCGCGGTCCTCGGCCTGGGCGTCGCCACCTTCGGCGATGCGGCCGATGCACAGGCGGACCGGATCAGCAATATTCCGATCGCGACCCATGCGGTTGCGACCGAGGGAGAGGCCGGCGTCCAGCAGGCTTCGGCATGCGACGGCGTGATCTTCCGCGACGAGGATCCGCAGTGCTTTGCAACGACACCGGGCGGGGACAGCGGCCCCCACCCGAGAAACAGGCTCGGCACCCTCCTGCCGCCACAACCGGGAAGCGCCGGTTCGTGATACGCATCACGTCCCCGTTGCCGGATCTGAGCGAAAGTGACCGCATCAGAAAAGGCAAACAGGGACGTGAGAGCAATGACCTTCATTCATGACCTGGGCGAGATCAATCGCCATCGCGTTCGCGACGTGGCCCTGGCGGGCATCGTCGCGCTGGCCGTCGTCGGCGGCGTCGCCACCGTGGTTCACACCGTGACCGTGATGGCGGCCCAGCAGACGGCGACGATCGAAGCCGCTCCCAAGACCGACCGCCTGGACACGCTCCTGCCGAGCGCCTGTGCCGGCCAGAGTTGGGGCAACTGGTCCGCGGACTGCGTTTCGGCCATCTCCGGAAAGACCGCATCCATGCGCCAGGTCCGCTTCGAGACCATCGAATCCCGCGACCTGAGCGCCCGCACCTCCGTCCTCGCCCGCGTGCCCGTAAACTCCTGACCTTTTCCGGCGCGACCGGACGGACCTCAAGAACGACAAAAGGCGACGCCCTGATCATCAGGCGTCGCCTTTGTCGTTTCAGCCTGCCTCTCGGCCCTCATCCCCCTGCCGGACCTGACATGAAAAACCCGCCGGATCGCTCCGGCGGGTCTTGTCATGTCACGGGCGCGCCCACATCAGGCGTCGTCGCCACCTTCGGGAGTCGACGGACCTGCCTCGCCATCGGGCGACGGTGCCTCGGGGGCATCGCCCTCGATATCGCCGTTGCTGTCCGCGTCATCCTCCGAGACGCGCGAGACGGAAACCACCTCCTCGCCCTCGGCGGTGTTGAAGACGATCACACCCTGGGTGGCACGGCCCGCGACGCGGATGCCGTCGACCGGGCAGCGGATCAACTGTCCACCGTTGGTGACGAGCATGATCTGGTCGTTCACCTCCACGGGGAAGGACGCGACAAGCGGACCGTTGCGCTTGTTCGTCGCCATCGCGGTGATGCCCTTGCCGCCACGTCCGGTGACCCGATACTCGAAGGACGACGAACGCTTGCCATACCCGTTCTTGGACAGGGTCAGGATGACCTGCTCGTGCGCGCTCATCAGGGCATAGCGCTCCTGGGTGAGCTCGCCGTCGCCGGCACCTTCGTCCTCGCCACCGGCTTCCGCCGTATCGTCGCCCTCGCCCCGCATCATGCGGCGCCAGCGCAGGTAGGTCGCGCGTTCCTCGGCCGTGCAGTCGAAGTGGGTGAGCACGGACATCGAGATGACCTCGTCCCCCTCGGCCAGTGCAATGCCGCGCACGCCGACCGAGTTCCGCCCGGCGAAGACACGCACATCGGTCGCAGCGAAGCGGATGCACTGGCCAAGCGCCGTGGTCAGCATCACGTCGTCGTTCTCGGTGCAGGTGAAGACGCCGACGATGCCGTCGCCTTCGTCCAGCTTCATCGCGATCTTGCCGTTCTTGTTGATCTGCGTGAAGTCGGAGAGCTTGTTGCGCCGGACCGTGCCGCGACGGGTCGCGAACATCACGTCCAGATCGCCCCAGGTCTCCTCGTCCTCCGGCAACGGCATGATCGAGGTGATCTGCTCGCCCGTCTCGAGCGGCAACATGTTGACCAGCGCCTTGCCTCGCGAGGTCGGACCACCGAGCGGCAGGCGCCACACCTTCATCTTGTAGGCGATGCCGCGCGAGGAAAAGAACAGCATCGGCGTGTGCGTGTTGGCCACGAACAGGCGGGTGACGAAATCCTCGTCCTTGGTGGCCATGCCGGACCGGCCCTTGCCGCCACGCCGCTGCGCCCGGTAGGTGTCGAGCGGCACGCGCTTGATGTAGCCGGCATGGCTGACGGTGACGACCATCTCCTCGCGCTGGATGAGATCCTCGTCCTCGAGGTCCGCCCCGCCATCCATGATCTCGGTCCGGCGCGGCGTGGCAAACTCCTCGCGGATCTGCGTCAGCTCCTCGCGGATGATGTCCTGGATCCGGGCCCGCGAGCGCAGGATGTCCAGATAGTCGCGGATCTCCTCGCCGATCTTGTTGAGCTCGTCGCCGATCTCGTCGCGGCCAAGGGCCGTGAGGCGCTGCAGGCGCAGGTCGAGAATGGCCCGTGCCTGCTCCTCGGACAGCTTGTAGGTGCCGTCCTCGCGAACCATGTGGCGCGGGTCGTCGATGAGGCGGATGAGCGATTCCACATCCTGCGCCGGCCAGTCGCGCTCCATGAGCTGGGCACGGGCGGTGGCGGGATCCGGAGCGCGACGGATGAGCGCGATCACCTCGTCGATGTTGGCGACAGCGATCGCCAGACCGACCAGGACATGCGCCCGGTCACGCGCCTTCTTCAGCAGGTAGCGGGTCCGCCGGCCGATGACTTCCTCGCGGAAGTCGATGAAGGCATTGAGCATGTCCTTCAGGCCGAGCTGTTCCGGCCGTCCGCCGTTCAGCGCCACCATGTTGGCGCCGAAGGTCGATTGCAGCGCCGAGTAGCGGTAGAGCTGGTTGAGCACGACGTCGGGCACCGCGTCGCGCTTCAGCTCGACGACAACGCGCATGCCGGAGCGATCCGACTCGTCGCGAATGTCGGAGATGCCCTCGATCCGCTTCTCGCGGACGTGTTCGGCGATCTTCTCGATCATCGCCGCCTTGTTCACCTGATACGGGATCTCGGTGACGACGATGGCGTAGCGGTCCTTGCGGATCTCCTCGACCTCGGCGCGGCCGCGCATGACGATGGAGCCACGCGCGTTCTCGTAGGCCGAACGGATCCCCGAACGGCCGAGAATGATGCCGCCGGTCGGGAAGTCCGGCCCGGGCACGATCTCCATCAGCTCGGTCGGCGTCATCGCCGGGTTTTCCATCAGAGCGATGGAGGCGTCGATCACCTCGCCCAGATTGTGGGGCGGGATGTTCGTCGCCATGCCGACGGCGATGCCACCGGCACCATTGACCAGAAGGTTCGGGAATTTCGCCGGCAGCACGACAGGCTCGGATTCCGAGTTGTCGTAGTTGTCCTGGAAATCGACGGTTTCCTTGTCGATGTCGTCCAGGATGCGCTGGGTGACCTTCTGAAGCCGGCACTCAGTGTAACGCATGGCGGCCGCCGGATCGCCGTCGACCGAGCCGAAGTTGCCCTGGCCGTCGATCAGCGGCAGGCGCAGGGAAAAGTCCTGCGCCATGCGCACGAGCGCGTCGTAAATCGCGCTGTCGCCGTGCGGGTGATACTTACCCATCACGTCGCCGACCACGCGGGCCGACTTGCGGTATGGCTTGTTCCATTCGTAGCCGTTCTCGTGCATCGAATAGAGGATGCGCCGATGCACCGGCTTGAGGCCGTCGCGAACGTCGGGAAGCGCGCGGCTCACGATCACGCTCATCGCGTAATCGAGATAGCTGCGCTTCATCTCGTCGGTGATGGAAACAGGCCGGATTTCGGACGGCAGGCCGCCCGATGGCGTGTTCGTGTCCCGATCTGTCAAGGGAGGTCTCACGGTTGTTGCATTGCAGTGCTTCTTATATCCGATTCCGCTCGTGACGACAAATTCGGCACCCTTGCGGCGGAGCTTATTTCACTTTATTTATCAATGCGTTGAAACAGGATACGGATAAAGTTCCGCGACGCCGCGCGGCCGTGGCGCCAAGCGCGGCATTTTGCCTGCTATAAGGGCAGTCAGCCGAGTCGGAAGGAGGCGCACGCAATGCTGGCGGACTACCTCGTAAACGCCTTTGCCACGCTGTTCGTGACGATCGATCCCGTCGGCCTCGCGCCGATGTTTCTCGCCGTCACATCGGGGGCGACTCCGCGCACGAGACGGCTCATCGCGCTGCGCGCGACGCTGATCGGCGGGGCGATCCTGTTCCTGTTTCTCGTTGCGGGAAAAAGCGTGCTCGGCGTGCTCGGCATCTCCGTGCCGGCCTTCCAGATCGCGGGCGGGCTGCTGCTCCTGATGATTGCCGTGGAAATGGTCTTCGAGAAGCGCAACCAGCGCAAGTCGGAGACGGCGGAAAAGGCCGTCTCCCATCAGGAAGACCTGCATGACGTGGCCGTGTTCCCGCTGGCGATCCCGCTGATCTCCGGACCCGCCGCGATCAGCGCGGTCATTCTGACGTCTTCGCAGGCAACCGACACGGTGTCGATGATCGGCCTCGTGGGCGTCATCGCGGTCATCGTGGGCGCGTGCTTCGCCTCGTTTCTGCTCGCCGACAGGATCGAGCGGCTCATGGGCGATACGGCGGCCATGGTCATCACGCGGCTTCTCGGCGTGCTGCTCGCCGCACTTTCCGTCCAGTTCATCGCCGACGGCATCAGCGCCTTCATCGCCGCCGGCAGCGTCTGAGACCTTTCAGCCAAGCTCCAGCGTGGTGATGCCGAAGGTGCGCGCCAGGTTCAGGTCCGGCCGGTCGCCGCGGTACATGCGCACCGTCTCGAACTCGGGCGACAGTTCGTATTTTTCCGCCAGATCCAGTCCGGCCTCATTCGCGGCCGGCACGTCCAGGAAGATCATCTGGCCGCGCACCTCCCCGGCGAGCGCGCGAAACAGGGTCTCGGCGATCTCCGGCGTGTCGGCAAAGAGGGGGCCGACCTTGAAGCCTTCCCGGCATTGTCTGATCACGCCGTAGCCACGCAGCGTTCCCTCGTCCATGAACACGAAGCCGCGCCGCGAGGCGGCCATGGGAGTGCACCAGGCCTTGAGAAACGTCTCGCGCGGCGCCGGAACGAGGTCCCGGTCGTAAGCCAGAACGGACGGCATGACACCCTTGCCGAGGATCGCGACGCGCGGATCCATTGGCGGCTCGGCCATGGCGACCCCACCGTGGCGCAGGGTGTGGTAATCGCCGACGAAACCGGACTTCGCATAGCGCCCTTCCTGCGCCAGAACGGCGTCGAGACCGACGGTGCGGCCTTCGAGATACGCCATGGCCCGTTCCCAGATGACGGCGCCGTAACCCTTGCCGCGACAGTCGGGCCGGCAGATGAAGAAGCCGATAAACCCGTAGTCCTCGCCCGAGCGGACCGCCGAAATGCAGGCGACCGCCTCGCCGTCCCGCTCCGCGACCAGAAATCCGTCGGGATCGGCGGCGAGAAAGGCGCCCGCATCGTCCAGACCCGGGTTCCACCCTTCCTCGGCGGCCCATTCGAGGGCCAGCTCCAGATCGGACATGGCCATGCGGCGAACGAGGAGAGAGGACGGCATGAACGGTCTCCGGCTTGTTCGAAACGGTGGTGACGGAGGCCGTCCGCTCAGGACGCGGACGGCGTCAGCAGCTCATACGTTTGCGGATCGTCCGGGCAGGTGGCGAAACCGCACTCGAGCACGGTCGACATTGCGTTCGCTCCCGCCATGAGGATGACCAGCAGCACGGCGACCCGGCCAAGCGCGCCCCCGCCGGAAACCGCCTCGCCCGCCTCGTCGGGCGCCCGCAGGATCAGCATTGCCGCACAGGCGGCGATCGCCACGACAAAGACGACGAACGCCCAGGTGTAGAAGTGCAGCCCCAGGAACGGCGCGCCGAAGCCCGCGTCACCCGGCGCGATGTGAAGCAGGATCTGGCGCATGGCGAACCCCGCGCCCAGCAGTCCGGCCAGGATCGCGACACCGTAGTGGGAGGCCCTGGGCCCGCGTGCGACGGAGAGCACCGGTCCGATTGCCAGAAGCAGGAAGCCCGAACGCTGCAGCAGGCACAGCGGACAGGGAAGCTCCCCGTTTACGAGCTGATCGAAGAAGGCGACGCCAAGAACAACCGCAATGGCGAGAAGTGCGAGCGCGTTGAGGGTCGTCTCGAGCGAACGGGAGATCATGGCGGTCCTCACAGCGAAATCGGCAGGGCGTCGGTCGCGTGAAGCAGGTAGACAAGCACCGCGACCACGAAGGAAACAGCCGTGAGCAGGCCGGCGAACCGCGCCGAGCCGAAGGCCGCGACGACAAGCGTCAGGGTTATGAGGAAAAACAGGGCGGCGAGATACATCGACGTCTCCGGTCAGAATCGGTCACTTTCACGTGACCATACCCGATGCGAGAGCCCCAAACGAAAGAAAGCCCGTTCGGGCCAGCTTCTGTAAAATGACACGTACAATCGTCATGCTCCAGGGCGTGACCACGCCCATGCCCAGTCAGGAACAAAGCCATGGCCGCTTCCGGCTCGAAGAAAGTCATCTATGCCGCCCTTGCCGGCAACTTCCTCATCGCGGTCACCAAGTTCGTCGCGGCAGCCTGGACCGGCTCGTCGGCGATGATGTCGGAAGGCATTCACTCGCTGGTCGACACGGGCAACCAGGGTCTCTTGCTGCATGGCTTGAAGAAAGCGCGGCAACCCGCTGATGAAAAACACCCCTTTGGCTATGGCGTTGAGCTCTACTTCTGGTCCTTTGTCGTCGCCATCCTGATCTTCGCGGTTGGCTCCGGCATTTCCATCTACGAGGGCGTTCACAAGATCCTCGACCCGCATCCGATCGCCTCGCCCATTATCGCCTATGTGGTGCTGGCGCTGGCGATCGTGTTCGAGGCCGTGGCCTGGTGGATCGCCTTCAAGGAGTTCAACAAGGCGCGCGGCGGACGCAGTCTCTTTCGCGCGGTGCGTGACAGCAAGGACCCGGCGGTCTTCACCGTACTCTTCGAGGACACGGCCGCCATGGCCGGCCTGCTCGTCGCGCTCGCGGGGCTTCTGGGGGCCGAGTATCTCGCCATGCCCTGGCTCGATGGCGCGGCGTCGGTCGGCATCGGCATCATCCTGGCGGCGACGGCCATGTTCCTGGCCTTCGAGACCAAGAGCCTGCTCGTTGGCGAAGCGGCGGATCCGCAGGTGACGGAGACCGTGCGCGCCGTCGTGGAGGCGACGCCGACGGTGACCCGGCTCAACGAGATCCGCACGTTGCATCGCGGCCCCAACGACGTTCTCCTGGCCCTATCGGTCGACTTCGAGGACACGCTGACGGCCGGCAAGGTGGAAGAGGCGATCCACACGCTTGAGCTCGCGGTCAAGGCCCGCTTTCCGATCGTCACGCGGATCTTCATCGAGGTTCAGTCGGCACGCCACCACGACGAGATGGCGGCAGCGGAAATGGCGGCACGCAAGGCATCGCAGGAGAGCTGAAGCGCCGACGCCGGCGACACGAGGGGCGAACGGCCCCTCGTCGTCATGCCGCGATCACCGTCACTCCACGGTGACGGATTTCGCCAGATTGCGCGGCTGATCCACGTCCGTGCCCATGAAGACGGCCGTGTGGTAGGCCAGCAATTGCACGGGCAGCGCGAAGATGACCGGCGCCACGAAGTCCGGCACGTCGGGCAGCACGATGGTCTTCCATGTCGGGGCGCCGCACGCGCTTGCTCCCGCCTGATCCGTGATCAGGATGACCTTGCCGCCGCGCGCGGCAACCTCCTCCATGTTGGAAACGGTCTTCTCGAACACCGCGTCGAAGGGCGCGATGACCACGACCGGCACGTCCTCGTCGATGAGCGCGATGGGGCCGTGCTTGAGCTCGCCCGCCGCATACCCCTCGGCATGGATGTAGGAGATCTCCTTGAGCTTCAGGGCCCCTTCCAGCGCGAGCGGATAGTTGGTGCCGCGCCCGAGATACAGAACGTCACGCGCGCGCGAAAGCGGCTGCGCAAGCGCCTCGATGTCGCTCTCGCAAGCGAGCGCGTCGTTGATCATGGCCGGCAGGTCGCCCAGTTCGCGCACGAGACGCGCGGCGGCTTCAGCATCGAGATGGCCACGCTGCCGGCCCGCGTGGATCGCGAGAGCAGCCAGAACCGTCAACTGGCAGATGAAGGCCTTGGTCGAGGCCACGCCGATCTCCCGCCCGGCCAGCGTCGGGAACACGAGATCGGATTCCCGGGCGATGGTCGATTCCGGCACGTTGACGATGGAGGCGACCGTCACGCCCTCCCCCTTGCAATAGCGGAGCGAAGCGAGCGTGTCGGCCGTTTCGCCGGACTGGGAGATGAAAAGCGCCAGATCGCGGGGCGAAAGCGGCGCCTCGCGATAGCGGAACTCCGAGGCCACGTCGATGTCGACCGGCAGGCGGGCGACCTTCTCGAACCAGTATTTGGCGACGAGCCCCGCATAATAGGCCGTGCCGCAGGCGGACACGACCAGACGGTCGATCCGGGTGAAGTCGACCGTCGCGTCACCGTCGAAGACGGTCGTCATGGCGGACAGATCGAGGTAGCGCGACAGGGTATGGCCGGACACTTCCGCCTGTTCATGGATCTCCTTGGCCATGAAGTGGCGGTAGTTGCCCTTGTCCGCCGCACCGGCAACCGCCTGGGACGAGATCGTCGGGCGCTCGACAACCGTGCCCGAGGCATCGCGGATGGTGGCGCCCGCGCGGGTCAGGACGACCCGGTCGCCCTCCTCCAGATAGGTGATCTGGTCGGTGAACGGCGACAGGGCGATGGCGTCCGAGCCGAGATACATCTCGCCCTCGCCGTGACCGACGGCAAGCGGCGACCCGAGGCGCGCGCCGATCAGCAGGTCCGGCTGATCGTCGAAGAGGAAGGCGAGCGCGAAAGCGCCCTTCAGACGCGGCAGCACGGCGGCGACGGCGGCCTCCGGCGAGGCGCCCCCCGCGATCTCCTGCGAGACGAGTTGCGCGACGACTTCGGTGTCCGTGTCGCTGTCGAGCTTGACGCCCGCGTCCACCAGACCCGCGCGCAGGGAGAGATAGTTCTCGATGATGCCGTTGTGGACCACGGCCACGCCGGGCGCCGCATGAGGGTGCGCATTGGCCTCGGTCGCTGCGCCATGGGTCGCCCAGCGGGTGTGGCCGATGCCGGCCTCGCCCGCGAGCGGGGCACGCTCGAGCTTTTCCTGAAGGTTGCGCAGCTTGCCGGGCGCGCGGCGACGGGTGATCCGTCCATCGACGAGCGTGGCGACGCCAGCCGAATCATATCCGCGGTACTCGAGCCGCTTCAGGGCGTCCACGATCTGTCCCGCGACCGCGTTCTTCCCAAGAATGCCAACAATTCCGCACATGAAGGTCCGTCTCCGCTCGCTCGAACGCCAAAGTCCGATCCCGCCCCACCGGCGCCGACAGCCATACCGAAACCGCGACCCAGATGCACAATCACAACCTGTTTCATTTCATGACAGAGACTTGCAAACAAACCGCAAATGCCACGCCGCCCCGCTCGCCGAAAGTGAAGTGCTTGCCCGCATGGCAGCGGCAAGTTTAAGCCTTGTTAACCTTGTTCGGCGTTTTCTAGCACCATGGTTCCTCAGGCCCAGGATCGGTCGCGTGAAACGGCAAGCCAAAGTCCATAAGACGAAGCAGCCCGCCGGCCGTCGTGCCGATGCGGGCTGGGTCGCGTTGTGGGGTTCGGCGGCCGTTCTCTTCGCCATGGTGGGCGCCTCCTCGGTCTATTTCACCGAGGGCGGACGGGCTCCGCTTGCTGAAATGGCCAGCGAAGGCACACTTCTGCCGCCTCCGGGCAAGGTGAGCACCACCGCATCGATCGGAAAACGCACCGACGAGGACAGGACCGTTCAGATCTACCCTTCCAGCGGAGGCGTCGAGGCCGAACAGGCGCGCCGGCAGATGGAAGCCGAGCTGGACACGCTTCGCCGCGAAGTCGCCTCTCTGAGGCGCGGGTTGGCCATTCTCCAGGAGCAGCGCGAAATCGAGCGCGAGCGCAAGGACGGGGCCCGGGAAAAGCCGGCGCCCGATGCAAGCAACACGACGGTCAAAACTCCGCCCGTGACGGCAAAGCCGGACACGCAAGACCCGGACCGGGTCATGTCCGGGGCGCCCGCCGCCGAAAAGCGCGTTCCGCATGAGCAAGCCATTCCGCGCAAGCCCGCCGACACCGCGAAGGAAAGTACCTTCCGCGAGGAACTGGACCGTGCGATCCTGAAGGTTGCCGGCGCCCCCAGGCGGCCGGTGGAAACGGTCCCCGCTCCCGCCCCCTGGCGCAACAACGAGGCGGACAAGAAAGTCCAGGCCGCCGACGCCGCTCCCGCGTCCGGCCCGGTCGAGACCTCCGTGGCGAAGCAACCCGCGACGCCGGTGCGCATTGTCGCCCTTCCCTCCTCCGAAGCACCCGCAAGCGTCGCCTCGATCCCGCAAAAGGCCGTCCTGCGGAAGCCGAAAACGCTGCAGGTGACACGCGCCGCCGGCCATCTGGACGAAGACAGCGGCGGGCGGATCGCGCGGACGGACTTCGCGCTCGACCTCGGCCGCTTCGACAGCGAGACCGCCGCCGAGAAGACCTGGAAGGAGATCCGCGCGGCCCAGACGCTGCTGCCCACTTCCATTGCGCACAGCAAGCTTGTCGCGCCGGAGGGCAAGGTCCGCCTGCTGGCCGGGCCCTTCCACAATGCCGCCGACGCGGCCGCCGCCTGCGTGTACCTTGCCGCCGAGGCCGTGACCTGCGCGGCGGTTCCCTATCCAAGGGACCTTTCCGCCAGCCGGTAACCCGCACTCTTCCTGTCGGCGACAAAAAACGGTAGGGAACGGGAACCAATCCCTGCGGGCCGAACCGGTCACGCCAGTTTCCGGGACCTCATGATCGACTTCAAGGATCCGCGGCACAGGGCCTTCGCCCTGCTCCTCGTCATGCCGATGTTCTTTTCCTCCAATCTCGTGATCGGCCGTGCGGCGGCGACCACGGTGGAGCCCTGGACACTCGCCTTCCTGCGCTGGCTGCTCGCCTTCGTCATCCTGCTTCCCTTCGCGTGGCAGGGCATCCGCGATCACCGCGAGACGCTTCTGCGAGAGTGGAAGGTCATCGGTGTCATGGCGCTCTTCGGCATGTGGATCTGTGGCGCCGGCGTCTATTTCGCGCTGAAGTACACGACGGCCTCCAACGGCACGCTGATCTACACCTCGTCACCGGTCCTCATCCTGTTGCTGGAGTGGATCTTTCGCGGACGGCCCGTGGGCGGGCGCGAGGCGCTCGGCATCGTTCTCGCCGTGGTCGGTGTCGTGACCATCGTCGTCAAGGGATCTCTCGGCACGCTGCTGGGCCTGCGGCTCAATGCGGGCGACGTTCTGATCGCACTGGCGGCCCTCGCCTGGGCCGGGTACTCGGTGCTGCTCAAGCGCAAGGCCCTGGCGGACATTCCAACGCTGTCGCTCTTTGCAACGCTTGCGCTTGCCGGCGCGATCACGCTGTTGCCCTTCACCATCGTCGAGATCGCAGAAACAGGCCGTTTTCCCGCGAGCGGCGCCGCGTGGATGTCGATCTTCGGCCTGGCCGTGTCCGCCTCCGTGCTTGCGTTCTCGACCTTCCAGTACGGCATCAAGATCGTGGGGCCCGCAACCACGGGGCTGTTCATGTATCTCTTGCCGCCCTACGGCGTTCTGATGGCCGTCATCTTCCTTGGCGAGGACCTGAAGCTCTATCACGTCGCCGGATTCGTGCTGATCATGGCCGGCGTGATCCTGGCGACGGTGCCGCGCGCGCTGTTCGAGCGCGCCCGCGCGAAGGTTGCCGGCCTGCGCCGCGCGCGCGTCTGAAGGCCCTGGAAAACAAAACGCCGGCGAATTGCTCCGCCGGCGCAAGTCACGGGCATGATTTGAGAAGGCGCATCAATCGACGTTCATGCCCTCGGGGCCGTCTTCGCTGTCCGGGGTCACATCGATCACCCGCGCCCGCTTCGTGATCTTCACTTCCGTCTTGCAATCGCTCATGCAGACCTCATGCGGCCTGGCGATCGGCGATGCGTCCCGGTCATCGTCATAGAAGCCGTTCTCGTTCGGCATCCTGATCGAGGTGAAATTCTCCTTCGACAGTTCGAAGGCATCGTCCGTCACCACGTCGTTCATGTAGAGCAGGTAAGCGACGATGGCGTAGGTCTCGTCCGGCGAGAGGCTCTGCGCGTCGCCATAGGGCATGGCACGGTAGATGTAGTCGTAGACTGTCGACAGATACGGCCAGTAGGAGCCGATGGTCTTGACCGGATTGCCGCTTTTCAGCGTATCGCGCCCGCCGGCGAGAACCGGCCAGCGGTCGAGACCTTCCGCGAAGTCGCCGTGACAGGCCGCGCAGCGTTCGGCGAAGATCTCCTCGCCATCGCTCACCGTGCCGCGTCCCTCCGGCAGCCCCTGCCCGTCGGGACGCACGTCGATGTCCCAGCCGGCAATTTCCTCGCTGGTCGCCTTGGTGCCCAGGCCGAACTTGCCGGCCAGCGCCGGCCCGGCGAGCACGATGCCGGCGGAAACGGCCGCCGCCGCCAGGAGCTCAGGAAATCTCGACATTTTCAACGCTCCCGTTCGCCATCACATGCCAGGTCTGGATGCCGTTGTTGTGGTAGATCGAGTTGGTTCCGCGTACCGCGCGCAACTCGTCCTTCGTCGGCTGCACATAGCCCGTCTCGTCGTGGGCGCGCGACTGGAGCAGAAGCTCCGAGCCGTCCCAGTCGAACTCGAGATAGAAGCGGTGCAGCGCCTTGGGCAGGCTCGGCCCGTCGATACGCGCCTGATGCCAGTTGCGTCCGCCATCGAGCGTGACGTCGACCCGCGACACCCGCCCCTTGCCCGACCAGGCGAGGCCGGTCACCACCATGCGACCCTTGCCGTGGGTGATCGGCGCCTGCGGGCTCGGACTGGTGATGACGGACTTGCAGTCCATGACCCAGGTGAAGCGGCGCGCACGTCCGTCGGCGAGCAGGTCCGTGTACTTGGAGGTCTCCTCGCGCGCGTGCCAGGGCTCGTCGCCGACCTCGATGCGGCGCAGCCACTTGACCCACATGTTGCCTTCCCAGCCCGGTACCACGAGGCGGGCCGGATAGCCCTGCTCGGGCCGCAGCGCCTCGCCGTTCATCTTGAAGGCGACCATGCAGTCGTCAAGCGCCTTTTCGAGCGGGATCGAGCGGTTCATGCCCGACGCGTCTCCGCCTTCCGGCATGATCCACTTGGCGGAGGTCTTGAGCCCGGCTTCCTCGAGGATGTATTTCAGCGGAACGCCCGTATACATCACGCAATGGACCATGCCATGCGTGAACTGGCAGCCGTTGAGCTGCGCGCCGCGCCATTCCATGCCCGAGTTCGCGGCGCATTCCAGGAAGTAGATCCGGTTCTCGCGCGGGAAGCGCTTCAGGTCCTCCATGGTGAAGATCAAGGGCGTGTCGACCAGCCCGTTGATCATCAGCCGATAGTCGGTCGGATTGACGTCGGCCACGCCGCCATGATGACGCTCGAAGCAGAGCCCGTTCGGCGTGATGATGCCGTCCAGGTCCTGCAGCGGCGTGAAATTGACCGAGCTCTCGCGCGACGCCGTCAGCCATTCCACGTCGCGGCGCACCACATGTGCCTCGTGCTCGGAGGGAACGCCATAGGGGGCGGCATCGACACCGGGGCCGAGATACCGGCTCCAGTCGGCGACATTCGGCGGAAGATTGGCGGGATCGCCTTCGGCGCGCGCGAGCCCGCCCGTTGCGGCCAGCCCGCCCGCCGCGAGCCCCGCCTTCAACAGCAGGCGCCTCGACGGGTCGGCCGGGGTTTCACCTGGATTGCGCGATCTGGACATGTTCCACTCCGGCTTTCGCATTTCAAATTTTATGTTTCATATCTGTGAACATTAAGGGCGAACTCACCCCGCCCGAATGCCCCTCACATCCCCTTGACGGTCACCGACCTGTTGGGTGCGAGCCTCACGGTGTCCCGGCCCTTGAGGTGGTTTTCGACCACATCCCAGATCGCAGGACCTTCCGTCCCCTCGTTGACGCTGGCCCAGCCGGTCACGGTGTAGTTCCGTCCCGCCTCGATGGCGCTGCCGTCCCTGAGCAGCGTCATGTCCGAGATGCGGTTTCCGATTTCCTTCGTCGGGTCGATGGCGTAGCCCATGCCGCCGACGCGGACCATGTCGCCGCCCTGCTGGTAGTAGGGGTCGACGTTGAAGAGGTTGTCGGCGACGTCTTCCAGGATCTCGCGCAGCGTCGCTCCGGTCATCTCCATGCGATAGACCGCCGGATAGGTCATGGAGACCGCGTTGTGCAGGTCCTCCACCCTGATCGGTTCGCCGGAGGGAACGCTCGTGCCCCACCGGAAACCGGGCGAAAGCGCGATTTCGGCATCGCGCTGTTCGATGAGTGCCTCGCAGATGAGATCGTCGAAGGTGCCGTTGAAATTGCCACGCCGATAGAGCAGCGTCTCGGCGGTAGCAAGTTCGCGGGCGAGTTCGTCCGCATGGGGTGCGCGCACCTTCTCGACCAGCGCCGTCATGTCCGCATCCGGCTCGATCACGTCGGAAAAGATCGGGATCAGCCGGTAGCGATAGTCCTTCACCTCGCCGTCCCGCACATCGAGATCGAGACGGGAGAGGAACTTTCCGTTCGACCCGGACGCGATCAGCAGCGTCTTGCCGACCTTCACCGGCTCGGGCAGCGCGTCATGCGTGTGGCCCGTCAGGATGACGTCGATACCGTTCACCCGCCCGGCGAGCTTGCGGTCCACGTCGAACCCGTTGTGCGACAGGAGCACGACCACCTCGGCCCCCTCCTCGCGTGCCGCGTCGACATTGGCCTGAACGTCCTCCTCGCGGATGCCGAAAGACCAGGTCGGGATCATCCAGCGCGGGTTCGCGACCGGCGTGTAGGGAAAGGCCTGTCCGATGACCGCGATGCGCACGCCGCCGCGCTCGAAGATGCGGTAGGCCTCGAAAACCGCCTCGTCCCATTCCGTGTCGCGCACGTTGGCGCCGAGGAAGGGATAGGGCAGCGCATCGACGAGTTCGCGCACACGGTCGGCGCCGTAGGTGAACTCCCAGTGCCCCGTCATGGCGTCGGGTGCCAGCGCGTTCATGACCTCGATCATGTCGGCGCCACCGGTCTTGAGCGAGGTGTAGCTGCCCTGCCAGGTATCGCCACCGTCAAGGAACAGCGTGTTCGCCTCGCGGTCCGCGCGGATCGACTTGAGCACCGTGCTGATGCGGTCGGCGCCGCCCATCCTGCCATAGGTTCTTGCCAGCGCGTCGAAATCCGTGGAGGTCAGCGCGTAGGCCTCCGGCGAGCCGGGGTCCAGGTTGTAGAGCTTCAGGAAGTCCTGGCCCGTCACATGGGGAGGCAGGCCCGCGACCTCGCCGACACCCAGATTGGTTGAGGGCTCGCGAAACCACACCGGCATGAGCTGGGCATGAATATCGGTCAGGTGAACCAGCGTCACGTTGCCCAGCGGGCGAAAGCCCAGGATGTCGTCCTGGGTCAGCGCCTGGCGGGCGGCGAGCCTCGACCAGCGGCCGAACCCGGATCCGGCTGTCATGGCGCCGGTCGCGACCGCGGCCATCAGAAATTCGCGTCTTGAGATCATGGGCGTCGCCTGTTTCCCGACCCTTCATGGCATTCGTCACTGCCGGGCGGCTTCGCGCCCGGGCAGGCGCCGTGACCCGGCAAGGCTCCGCCGGGACGCTGCCCGGATCGCTCCGGTCGTCACGGGAGAACCGCTTGTGTGTGCGAGGCGGGCGCGGACGCCCGCCGTTTCGCGCGAGGGATCCGCGAGCGGATCAGTTGCGCACGGCCGGCGTTTCCACGGAAAGCCCCGTTCCGCGCCAGGCCAGATAGGTCTCCAGCGCCACGAGTTCATCCGAGCCCACGTCATAGGTCTCGGCGCGGGTGTCCTTGATGCAGCCCTTGAGGCGGCGGTGCAGGGACCCGAGCTTCTGCCACTTGAGGCGGTAGGTGGGGAAGCCGTTGGACTGCCCCTGGCTCAGGTGGTCGGCGCGGATGTAGTTGCCGTAATTGTCTTCGTGGCAGTTGGCGCAGGCGAGTTCCAACTGGCCCGTGCGGGTGTAGTAGAGTTCCTTGCCGTGCTCCCACCAGCTCTGCATGTCGCCGGCGGCGAGGCCGAGCTTCACCGGCATTCCGCGCGACTGCAGGCCAACGAAGGCGGTCATGCCGAGCATCTGGTCGGATTCCCACTTCCAGGCGTCGGCACCCATGCGGTCGGTGCGGCAGGCGTTGATGGTCTGCTCCAGCGTCAACGGCTTGCCTGCCGCCTCGCTCCATTTCGGCATCGCCGCGCGCACGCCCTTCATGCTCTCCGAGGCATCGCCGTGACAGCTCTCGCAGGACTTTCCGGCGCTTCCCTCTGGCGTCGACCAGAGGTCCTGGCCAAGCTCGACCATCAGGAACCCCGGATTGGTGAAGTCATCCAGTTCGAGTTCCTGGGTCTCCTCGGTCCGATAGACGAAGCCGGACGTGATCTCGTCGAGCGGATGCCCTTCGGGCGCCGGCGCGCGGGTGATGATCTTGACGCCGTCGATTTCCGGCATGTCGGCGTCCTCGGCCGCGACCTGCCCGATCGCCGCCAGGCAGGCGCCCGCGCATCCCGCCAGAATGATCCCCGGAAGTTTCCTCATGTGGCTGTCCCTCCAGCGCGAACCGTCGCGGTTCGTCATGTTTTTGCCGTCCCGCGCAGCGGTCAGCGGACCCGTTTCGCTCCGCCGCGCCGCGCGGCACATGCCCTGCGGTCCCGTCGCCTCGCGCTCCTCCACGCGGCGACGAAACGCGGCACGGTCACTCGACCTTGATCTCGGCGTCCTTGGTGTAGACGGAGCCGTCGTCGTCCACCCAGGTGAAGGTGAAGGTACCGGATTCCGGCACCCTGGCGCTGAACTCCATGTACGGATTGGCCGAGATCGCGGGGTCCAGGTCACAGGAGAACACGGTCTTGCCGTTGAACTCGCAGGTGAACTTGTTGATGATCTGGCGCGGGATCACGTTGCCGCTGGAATCCTTGCGCTGACCGGACTCCATCTTGTGCGAAATCAGGGTCTTGATCTGGATGACCTCGTCCTTCGACGCGGTCTTTGGCACCTTGACGCGGGGCTTCACGTTCGACATCTCACGCTCCTCGTGGCGTATGAAAGCGGATCGGGACGACGGGGCGGCCTCAGCCGCCGCAGCCGCCGATCGTGACCTTGACGGTCTTCTTGTCCATGTAGACCTTGCCGGTCGACGTCTTGGCGATGGCGATCACGTCCTGGGTCTTGGCGAGACGCATGCGCGTCGTGGCGTCGGCCGATCCGGACATGGGGCTGAAGTGGAAGGTCGCCACGCCCGGCGACGGATTGCCGGCGGCCAGAAGGATCACGTCGGTCACGTGGTCCTCCTCGCTCATGGGGCTCTCCACCGAGATACCCACGGGCACCGTATTGCCGTTCTCCGCGATCTCGGGCGCGGAAAGCGAGATGGTGCCGGCCTCCGGGGCCGTTCCGCCGGTAAACGCGTCGATCGCCGCCTGAACCTTGTCCTCGCTGGCAAGGGCGCCGGCGGGAAGCCCGGTCACGGTGAGCACGGCCGCTCCCGCCCCAAGGGCGAGCGCCTGGCGTCTGGTCAGATTCATCATGAGTTCCTCGCACTTGGCTTGCGAAGGGGCGCGGTGGGCCGCGTCAGTCCTTCAGCGTCATCAGGTAGGCGACGACGTCCTCGACCTGCTGGGCGGTCAGGATCGGCTTGCCCTCGAACTGCGTCGCGATGCGGACGAAGCCCGAATTCTTGTAGAAGGACGGCATGATCGTACCGTCGTAGACCTGCTTGGCGTTGACGATGAGCATCCTCAGCGTCGCCTCGTCCCAGCGGTCCGCCACCCCGTCCAGCGGCGGGCCGACCTCGCCGTGGAACGGCTGGTCCTCAAGATCCGAAACCATGTGGCAGGCCAGGCAGTTGCCGAGCTTGCGGTCGAACAGAACCTTGCGGCCTGCGGCCGGATCACCCGGCTGGCCGGTAAGCGATGCCGGGATCGTGCCGTCGACAATCTCGTAGGAAACCAGTTCCTCCGCGTTGGCCGCCGCAGCACCGATCATCAGCGCGCAAACGGCCGCCACGCCTCCCCGAATGAGGCTCATGGGCATGTTCCTTCCCTCTGCCGGCGAACCCGGACTTGTCATTCTGTCGCGACCGCTCTTGTGGCGGCTCGAGACAAAGGTAACAGGTCCCTTCCGGGCGATCAATTCACATATTCGATTTTGAGAATGCGTTCGCACTTGCGAAACAACACGCGCGCAAACAGGCGCTTTCCCTCAAGGTTTCAAACCCTTGGGGGAGCTTGTCGCACTGCGGCAGAGGAAGCGGACCGGCGAAAAAGCGCCTTAGCCAATGGTCGAAAGGACGGGGAAGGTCTCGAGAAGCCAGAACGAAAGCCGGGCCATCTGACCCGTCATGAAGGCGATTCCGGTCAGGATCATGAGCACGCCCATGGCCTTTTCGACGAGGCCCATGTGACGGCGAAAGCGGATCATGAAGCGCATGAACGGGCCGGCGAAGAGGCTGGCCGCGAGAAACGGGATCCCGATGCCGAGCGCATAGGCGGCGAGCAGCACCGCGCCGCCCAGAACCGTCTCCTCGCTGCCAGCGACGAAGAGGATCGAGGCCAGGATCGGACCGACGCAGGGCGTCCACCCGAAAGCAAAGGCAAGGCCGATGACATAGGCGCCGACCAGGCCGGCGGGCTTGCGCTCAACGTGGACACGCGCCTCGCGGTAAAACAGGGAGATCCGGAACACGCCCAGAAAATGCAGTCCCATCAGGATGATGGCCACGCCCGCGACATATCCGAGAATGTCGAGATGGCGGGTAACGAACTGACCGATGAAGGAGGCGCTGGCCCCGAGCGCGACGAAGACGGTCGAGAACCCGAGCACGAAGGCAAGCGAGGCGAAGAAGATGCGGCGTGGATCGGCCTTCTTTTCGCCCTCCCCGGTCAGCTCGTCGAGGGAGACACCGGCAAGGAAGCCGAGATAGGGCGGCACCAGCGGCAGCACGCAGGGCGAGACGAAGGACAGCAGACCGGCCAGAAAAGCGCCGGCAACCGTGACATCTCCAAGCATGGATGAACTCCCTGAACGCGCGCCCTGAGGACGGTCGATGCGGCCGGCGGCGTGGAATCACGGGCGGCGACAAGATTGCAAGTGCCGGCGTCCGGCGGCTGGACACCCTTCCTGCCTCACATGACACGACACGTCCATGCCGCAAGGCGCACCCGCACGACAATGTGACAGCCTGTCACCCCGTCACATTCTGGCATTCGCATATGAACCTGCTATTGTCGCGCTGACAAGGGCCGAACCACCGCCAACGGACTCATCGACGTGCAACTCTCGCGCAAAATTTTCGCATTTTTGTTCGGATTTCTTTCCGTATTGAGTCACGGCTTCCCGGCCGCCGCGCTCGAGCTGGTGATGTTCGAGCGCGAGGGGTGTTCCTGGTGCGAACGCTGGAACGCAGAAATCGGCGGCATTTATCCCCGCACCGACGAGGGCCGCGCCGCGCCGCTTCGTCGCGTCGACATCCTCGCGCCTGTCCCCGACGATCTGGCCTGGATGACGGTGGAACGATTCACGCCGAGCTTCGCCCTGGTTCACGACGGTGTCGAATACGGACGCATCCGGGGATATCCGGGCAAGGACTTCTTCTGGGGCCTTCTGGGCGAGATGCTCGAAAACGCGCGCACGCAGGTGCCGGACACGACGAAGGCCCCGTCCACCCCGGCGGGATGACGGCATGGCGCTGCCTCCCCGGCGCCGGGCCCCGTTCCCAGGACCAAACGAATGCCGGCGGACGCAGCCGGCCAGATGACATGGAGACACACTTGGCACTTCCGCGGGTTGCCGACATCGAGTGCGGATCGGACATCGACAAGATCATCGACAACGCCAGGACGGCGAGCGACTTTCTCAAGGCGATCGCCCACGAAAGCCGCCTTCTGATCCTTTGCATCCTGGCCGAGGGCGAAAAGTCCGTGACCGAGTTGGAGACCCTGCTGGCCCTGCGCCAGCCGACCGTCTCCCAGCAGCTTGCGCGCCTGCGCATGGACAAGCTCGTGACCACGCGCCGCGAGGGCAAGACGGTCTACTACAGCCTGGCGAACGAGGACGCACGCAAGGTCATCGAGGTCGTCTACAGCGTGTTCTGCAAGGAGTAGCCGGCCGCGACAGTGCCCCGCCGGGAGGCGATCGGCGCGGCACGAGACCGGAAAGCGGACGGTCCACACCCTGGGAGGAGGCAGGACCATGGAACTTTCAACCGGCGCCTTGCTGGCCCTGGCCGGCTTCGGTGGCGGCGCGGTGCTCGGTGTCGCCGCGCGGGTCGGGCGCTTCTGCGCCATGGGCGCGCTCGAGGACTGGTTTCTCGGCGGTGACACGAGACGCCTGCGCGCCTGGGCGCTGGCCATCGCCGTCGCCATGGCGGCAACGCAGGTGCTTGCCCACGCCGGACTGATCGACCTGTCTCGCTCGGTCTACCTCGGCCACGCCATTCCGTGGTCCGGGGCCGTCGTCGGCGGGCTGATGTTCGGCCTCGGCATGGCGCTTGTCGGAACCTGCGGGTTCGGAACGCTGGCGCGCATCGGCGGTGGCGACCTGCGCGCGGTCGTGACCTTCCTCGTCATGGGCGTCTCGGCCTACATGGCAATGGGCGGCATTACCGGACTGCTGCGCCGTGTCGTGTTCGAGCCGCGCGGCGCGACGGCACAGCCCGCCCCGTCCCTGGACGCGCTCGTCGACAGGGTGGCGGGGCTCGACACGGGCGCCCTGCCCGGCCTCGCCGTTGCCGTCGTTCTCGGCGGCTGGGCGCTCGGTGGCGGAAGCTTTCGTCAGGCCCCGCGCCTGATCTGGAGCGGGGGGGCCGTCGGTCTCGCGATCGCCGCCGGATGGCTCGTCACGGCGCGGCTCGGCGCCGATCCCTTCGCGCCCCAGCGACTGGAATCCTTCACCTTCGTGCGACCGCTCGGCGATGCCATCGTCTACCTGATGACGTTTTCCGGCGCGGCCATCACCTTCGGAATCGGCTCAGTGTTCGGCGTGATCGCGGGCGCCTTCGCCGGGGCGCGCCTGAAACGGGAGTTTCGCTGGGAAGCCTGCGACGACGTGCGCGAGCTTCGCCGGCATCTCATCGGAGCCTTCCTGATGGGCACCGGCGGAATCCTGGCCTACGGCTGCACGGTGGGCCAGGGCCTCAGCGCCGCATCGACGCTTTCACTCACGGCTCCCGTGACGATCATGGCGATCGCGCTGGGAAGCCGGATCGGAATTGCGTGGCTGGTCGAAGGCGATCTTCGCGGCGTGTTCGCGCGCGTGCGCCTGGCGTTCGGGCGACAGGACCCCTGAGGGGTGCGGGCCCGGGTTACTCCGGCCCGCGACCGCCCTGGATGACCTCAAGGAAATTGCGGCGCAGCTCCGCCTCGTCCTGCCCGTCGCGAAGGCCCTGGCGCCACTGGTCGATCACCAGTCTCAGCGCCAGCGTCTGCCGGGTGTGGGGAAGCTGGCTGAGATAGTCGGTGAAATAGGCGTCGAGCGCATGGCGGTCGAGCGCGCCTTGCGCGATAAGGCCGTGAATCAGCGTCATCGTGGCCGCGATATGTCCCTTGAGGAACTCGAATTCGGCCGCGCCCGGGGTGTGTCCGTCTGATCCGTCGTGTGACATCGGCGGCTCCAATCCAGCCTTCTAAGGCCGACACGATGCTTTCACGCATCGCGACGACCTGTCCATGATCCGTCTGTCCACCCCGCCGCCGCCGGCGGTCCCCGATGCTTGCGAACGGGCCGGTTCTCCGGCATCCGGCGGGACAACGATCTCTCGTCAGGCCCGGCATTGCAAGCATGTCGGGTGTTCGCTCACCCGATTCACCCAAGTATTGCACGCCGGGGCAACCAAAACGTTAATACGTTCGGCGCCCGATTGCGACCACACAGTGCGGAAACATTTTCGGAAATATGATTTGCGACCTTTTCCGGCGCGAGCAGGTCGGCACCTTCGATGTGTCGCGCAGGGGCGGAGCGAACACCGTCGTCGCAAGCTGGAAGAAGACAAGCAACCGGCGGAACATGCCGTGCCGCACGCCGAAATCGTGGCGCGTGTTCAGGATCATCGAAAAGGCAGAGAGAGAAAAGTTGGTGAGCCCGCAGGGGTTCGAACCCTGGACCTACTGATTAAAAGTCAGTTGCTCTACCAGCTGAGCTACAGGCTCCCAACGCGCATCCCTGTAACAACGGGGGCGCATGAAGACAAGCGGTTATTGCCCCGCGTTCACAGAAGTCGGGCGGCACGCAAGCGCCGCCCGATCCGGTTTGCTCGATCGGGTCACGCCGGACGGGCGCTTCCCTCGTCATGGTCCGGCCCGCCGTCGGGTCCTTCCGGCGTCTCGCCCGGCGCGTCGATGCCCTTGTAGACACCCTTCACCCGCTCGCGCAGCGACTGCATCACCACATAGAGCACAGGCACGAAGACGACGCCGAAGGCGGTGGCGAAGGCCATGCCGCCGAAGACCGCGAAGCCGATCGCCTGCTGGCTGGCCGCGCCCGCGCCCGAGGCGGTGAGCAGCGGCACGACACCGAGCAGGAAGGCCAGCGCGGTCATCATCACGGCGCGGAAACGCAGGTGGGCCGCCTGGCGCGCCGCCTCGCGGATCGACCGTCCGGCCGCCCTCTCCTCCATGGCGAACTCGACGATCAGGATCGCGTTCTTCGCACCCAGGCCGACCAGCATGATCATGCCGATCTGGGTGTAGAGGTTGACGTCCCGCCCGGTCACCAGCACCGCGACGAAGGCGCCGAGCAGCGCGATCGTCACCGTGAGCAGAATGGCCACGGGCATCGACCAGCTCTCGTACTGGGCGACCAGGAAGAGATAGGCGAAGAGGATCGAGAACATGAGGACCAGCACCACGACGGCGCCCGCGCCCTGCTGCTGCAGCGCCGTTCCCGTCCACTCGAAGGTGTAGCCCGAGGGAAGAGCCTCCTCGGCCGTCTGAGCCATGCCCACCATCAAGGTGCCGGTGGATGCGCCGGCCGCCGGAGAGGCATTCACCGACGCCGAGCGGAACATGTTGTACCGGTTCAGGATCTGCGGACCGAGGACGTTCTCCACCTGGACCAGCGAGCGCAGCGGGACCATGTCTCCGGAGCCCGAGCGTACATAGAGACGCCCGATGTCGTCGGCCCGGTCGCGATAGGCGCCCTCGGCCTGGATCATGACCTTGTACACACGGCCGAAGATGTTGAAGTCGTTGACGTAGTAAGACCCGAGATAGGCCTGCAGCGTGGCGAAGACATCGCTGATGCCAACATCGAGAAGCTTGGCCCGCGAGCGGTCGAGATCGACGAAGAGCTGCGGCACGTTCGCCCGGAAGGTCGAATAGGCCTGGGCCACCGAGGGAAGCTGGTTCGAGGAATAGACCATGGAACCGATCGCCGAGGCGAGATCCTGCGGCGAGCCGCCGCCGGTCTGCTGAACCTTCATCTCCACGCCGGCCGTGGTCCCGAGACCGGGAATGGGCGGCGCGTTGAAGGCGATGATGCTGGCGCCCGGGATCGTGGCGAACTCCTGCCAGAGCTCGGCGAGAATCGCGTCGGCGCTCAACGAGGGTTTCTCGCGCTTCGACCAGTTGGTGAGCTTGACGATGACCAGCGCGGAATTGGTCGCCAGTCCGGAATTGAGGATCGAGAAGCCGTTCACCGTGATGACGTGCTCGATGCCGTCGATGTCCTTGAGGCGGTCTTCCATGTCCGTGGTGATCACCGACGTACGCGGCAGCGCGGCGCCGTCGGGAAGCTGCACGTCGACCATCAGGTAGCCCTGGTCCTCGAGCGGCAGGAAGCCCTTGGGCAGCTTGCCGTCCAGAAGAACGATGCCGCCGATCGCCAGAAGCACGGCCAGGACGCCGACGTAGGCACGCGGAAGCAGGCGCGACACGACGCCGACATAGGCGTTCCGGGCGCCGCTGACGCCCTTCTCGAACAGCGCGAAGATGCCCTTCGGCTCTTCCTCGTGCGCCTTGAGAATGAGGCCGCACAGGGCCGGCGACAGTGTCAGCGCGTTGATGGAGGAAATGAGCACCGACACCGAGATGGTGATGGCGAACTGGGAGTAGAGACGCCCGGTGATGCCTGGCATGAAGATCGTCGGCACGAAGACCGCGAGCAGGACGAGCGTCGTGGCGATCACCGGCGCGGTGATCTGCGTCATGGCCTTCACCGCCGCTTCCTTGGGCGGCAGGCCCTCGTCGTGAATGAGGCGCTCGACGTTCTCCACCACGATGATCGCGTCATCGACGACGATGCCGATGGCCAGCACCAGAGCGAAAAGGCTGATGGTGTTGAGCGACATGCCGGCGGCGAGAAGAATCGCGAAGGTGCCGATCAGCGACACGGGAATCGCGATGGTGGGAACGATCGTCGCGCGCCAGTTTCCGAGGAACACGAAGACCACCGCGACCACGAGGCCGAAGGTGATCATGAGGGTCGTCACCACGTCGTCGAGCGAGCGCTCCACGAATTCGGTCGTGTCGAAGGGCACGTCATAGGCCATGTCCTTCGGGAAGGCGGAGGCCAGTTCGTCGAGGCGCTTGCGAACGCCCTCGGCGACGGCAAGCGCGTTGGCTCCCGGCGCCTGGTAGACGGCGATCACCGTCGCGGGCTGGCTGTCGTAGCGGCCGTTCGCCGAATAGAACTGGGACCCCAGCTCGACGCGGGCCACGTCACCGATGCGCACAAGGGCGCCGTCGGCACCAGTGCGCAGAATGATGCTCTCGAACTCCTCCTTGGTCGACAGGCGCCCCTTGGCCTTGACCGTGTACTGGAACTGCTGACCCTCGGGCACGGGCGGCGCGCCGATCTGGCCGGCGGCGACCTGGATGTTCTGGTCGCGCACGGCGGAAATGAAGTCGGACGGCGCCATGCCGAGGCTCGACAGGCGGTCGGGATCGAGCCAGATCCGCATGCCGTACGAGAAGTCGGTGAGAACGTCCGCCTTGCCGACGCCGGGAACGCGGGCCAGCGCGTCCTTCAGGTTGATCGAGGCGTAGTTCGACAGGAACAGTTCGTCGTAGGTCTTGTTCGGCGAGTAGAGCGTGACGACCAGCAGCATGTTGGTCGAGGACTTCTGCACCGTGACGCCGTTCTGCGTCACCTCGCTGGGCAACATGCTGGTGGCCTGGGCCACGCGGTTCTGCACGTTGACGGTGGCGATGTCCGGATCGGTGCCGACGGCGAAGGTGACGTTGAGCGAATAGCTGCCGTTGTCGGTGCTGTTCGACTCCATGTAGATCATGTCGTCGACGCCGTTCACCTGCCCCTCGATGGGGGCCGCGACCGTGCTCTCGACCACGTCGGCGCTGGCGCCGGTGTAGGTGGCGGAGACGTTCACCACCGGCGGCGTGATGTTCGGGAACTGCTCGACGGGCAGCGTGGCGTAGCCGATCAGGCCCGCGATCGTGATGACGATCGAGATGACGAGGGCGAATTTCGGCCTGTAGATGAAGGTGCGCGAGAACATCAGGCGTTACTCCGCCGGCTTGGCGTCGGCCGCCGCGTTGGGGTCGGTCGCCGTCTTGACCGGCACGCCGGGACGCACCTTCTGCAGGCCGAGCGTGATGACGCGCTCACCCTGCTGCAGTCCCTTGGTAACCACGAAATCCGAACCGACCTGGGCGCCGAGCTCGACCTGGCGCTGCTCGACCAGGTTCTTGTCGTTCACCGCCAGCACGAAGGGGCCCTGCTGGTTGCGCTGGATCGCCGCCTGCGGGATCACCAGTTCCTTCTGCGCCTTCTGCGCCTCGATCACGACGCTCACGAAGGTGCCGGGAACCAGGAGACCGTCCTTGTTGTCGAACTTGGCGCGCAGGGAGATCGTGCCCGTCTTGGGATCGACCCGGTTGTCGAGGAACACGATGTCGCCGTTCTCGCCATAGGTCTCGTTGTTGGGCAGCACAAGGTGCACGTCCGGAATGTCCTCGGCAACGATGGAGCCGGCGGCTCCCCGTCCCTTCACCGTGTCCAGGAGCTGCTTTTCACTGATGGCGAAACTCACATAGACCGGCGCCTTGCTGACCAGGCGTGTGATGGGGCCGCTGTTGGGGCCGAGCACATCGCCGACGCTGAAGGCCGTCTTGCTGATCTGGCCGTCGAAGGGTGCCGAAATCTCGGTGTAGCTGAGGTTGAGCTTTGCCGTCTTCAGCCGGGCATCGGCTGCCTCGACGTTCGCGTCGGACTGCTCCTTGGCCGCCGTGGTCGCGTCGAACTTGGCCTTGGAGATGTGGCCCTTCTGGTAGAGATCCGTATCGCGGGCCAAATCGGCTGCCTTGAGCGCGGCATCCGCGCGGGCATTGGCCACATCCGCCTCGGCCGAGGCGACGGCCGCCTCGTAGGAAGTCTTCTCGATCGAGAACAGCAGCTGGTCCTTCTTGACCATGGCGCCGTCGTCGACGTGCTTGGCCTCCAGGAAACCGGACACGCGGGCAAGGATCTGGACATCGTCCACCGCCTGGATCTGGCCGACGAAGGTCGTCGACTGGCGCACGTCCTTGTTCTGGGCCGCGGCGACGGTCACGGTCGGCGGTTCGGGCTTCTTCGCCGCTGTATCGTCGGACGGATTGCAGGCGGCAAGCGCGAGAACCGCGAGAGCGGCGGCCGAGGCCCTGAGCAGTGCCCTGGTCGAGTGAGACATGGTTCCGTCCTTCTTCAAGCTCTCCGGCGACGCGATTCCCGATCGTCGGCCCGGCTCCAAGCAGACCGGGCGAGCCGCCCGATCGTGCACTTCATGCGTGTCTTTTGGAACGCCCGGGGTTTCGGTCCGGTAAAGGCAGCCGCAACCGTCTCCGCACCCCCTTGTTCGTTCCCGTTGTCTTGCCCCTGCCCTGAGGAAAGACTACGCGCGGATCACACGAACACAAGCGTGATGCCGAAGGCATCGGCGGCCCGCAGGCGCAATCCCTCCGACACCCGGTCCATGGACAGGCCAGCATCGGCGGCGCGGCGCGCAATCGCCTCGACATCGCCGCCGGCAAGCACCAGCGCGGCAAGACGGTTGCCCTCCACCGGCGCCATGTCGTCGCCAAACAGTGCGCCATAGGCGGCCGGTGTCATGATGCGGATGTCGCCGCGCGGGGTCGAGATCGTGATGCCGAGGCTGGTGGCGCGCATCTCGCGCCGCCCGGTGAACGCCTTCCAGAACTCGGCCTGGTCGGCCGGCTCGTCCGTCGTCAGCACGACCGCCTCGAGCGCGCGCACGCCGTTGCCGTGGGTCTGGTAGGCGCTGGACCAGAAGTTTTCCGGAAACAGGTTGTGACAGGTGAAATAGCCGAGCGACGCGTCGAGCGGGTTTTCGACGAAGGTGAGATCGAAGCGGACCTCGCGCGTCGTGCCGTCGGAAAGCTCCTGGGTGCGACCGAAGGAGAACGGCTCGAAGACCTTCAGGCCGGCGGCCTCGAAGGAGGCGCGATCGGAGGCCGCGTCGCCGCTTTCCAGCACGATCATCGAGCCGCCCTCGCCACGGGCGAGGAAATCGCGATTGAAGGCACCGAAGGACAGCGTGCCGGGTGCCGCATCCGGGATCGCGGCATCGCCACCGATCGTCAGAAGTTCGAGAAAGGCGCCGTCAAGCTGGACGAGGCGGTTCTCCGTGCCCCAGGGATGACGGGCACGCGGGGTCACCGTGAACCCGAGCGTTTCGAACAAGGCGGCGGCGGCATCGAGATCGCGCACCGGCCAGACGACATGATCGAGACCGCGTGGCCGCACGCCCGCCCCTCCCCTCTTGTGTTGCCCGGACCGCTCCCGCGTCCGGGTCGCCCCCGCCGCGCGGGTTGCGCGGCGGAAGGCTCGTAACATTCACACCAGCCGGCTCTGCTCCACCGCCGCGGCGACGAAGGAGGCAAAGAGCGGATGCGGCTCGAAGGGCCGCGACTTCAGCTCCGGGTGATACTGCACGCCGATGAACCACGGATGATCGTCGATCTCCACGGTCTCCGGCAGCGCCCCGTCCGGCGACGTGCCGGCGAAGCGCAGCCCCGCCTGCTCCAGGCGCTCGCGATAGCCGATGTTCACTTCATAGCGATGACGGTGACGCTCGGAAATTTCCTCGCTGCCGTAGATCGCGGCGATGCGCGACCCCTCCTCCAGCTTCGCCGGATAGGCGCCGAGCCGCATGGTGCCGCCGAGTTCGCCGTCGGCCGCACGCTGCTCCAGCGTGTTGCCGCGCGCCCATTCGGTCATAAGGCCGACGACCGGCTCGCTCGTCTCGCCGAACTCGGTCGAATTGGCGGCCGTGATGCCGGCGAGATTGCGCGCGGCCTCGATGACCGCCATCTGCATTCCGAAGCAGATGCCGAAATAAGGCACGTTGTGGGTGCGCGCGAAACGGGCGGCGGCGATCTTGCCTTCCGCGCCGCGCTCGCCGAAGCCGCCGGGCACGAGAATGCCGTTGACGTGCTCGAGCCAGGGCGAGGGATCCTCCTTCTCGAAGATCTCCGAATCGATCCACTCGGTCTTGACCCGCACGTGGTTCGCGATGCCGCCATGCACGATCGCCTCGATCAGCGACTTGTAGGCATCCTTGAGCACCGTGTACTTGCCGACGATGGCGATGGTGACCTCGCCCTCGGGATTGGCGAGGTTCTCCGAGATCTCCGTCCAGCGCGACAGGTCCAGCGTCGGCGCGCCGGTGATGCCGAAGGCGGAGAGCACCTCCTCGTCGAGCCCTTCCTCGTGATAGGCGATCGGCACGTCGTAGATCGACTTGACGTCATAGGCCGGCACGATGGCGCTCTCGCGGACATTGCAGAAGAGCGACAGCTTGCGCCGCTCGCCGTCCGGGATCTTGCGATCGCAGCGCACCATGAGAATGTCGGGCTGGATGCCGATGGAGCGCAGTTCCTTCACCGAGTGCTGGGTCGGCTTGGTCTTCAACTCGCCCGCCGTCGCGATGAAGGGCATCAGCGTCAGGTGGATATAGACCGCGTGGCCGCGCGGCAGCTCGTTGCCGAGCTGACGGATCGCCTCGAAGAACGGCAGTCCCTCGATGTCGCCCACCGTTCCGCCGATCTCGCACAGCACGAAGTCATAATCCTCGTTGCCGTCGAGCACGAAGGCCTTGATGGCGTCCGTGACGTGGGGAATCACCTGCACCGTGCCGCCGAGGTAGTCGCCCCGGCGCTCCTTGGCGATGATCTCCTTGTAGATCCGCCCGGTGGTGATGTTGTCCTGCTTGTTGGCGGGACGTCCGGTGAAACGCTCGTAGTGGCCGAGGTCCAGATCCGTCTCGGCCCCGTCGTCGGTGACGAAGCACTCGCCGTGCTGATACGGGCTCATGGTGCCCGGATCGACGTTCAGATAGGGATCGAGCTTGCGCAGCCGGACCCTGTAGCCGCGGCCCTGCAGAAGCGCTCCAAGGGCCGCAGACGCAAGCCCCTTGCCGAGCGAAGACACCACGCCGCCAGTGATGAAGATGTATCGCGCCATGGGCAATTACCATAAGTCTTCGGGCGGCGATTCGTCCGCCCGGTCGTGAGTTAACACACAAGAAAATGCCCCGCGAAACCGCGTCGCGGGGCATCGGATGAGATCGTTGCGCCGGGGCCGGCGATCGCCGGCCCGAAAGCGGCTTACTCGGCCGCGGGAACCTGCGGTCCGCTCGGCGCGGGCTGCGTGTCCTGTTGCGTGCCGCCCTGGGGGCGAAGCTGGTCGAGAATGCCGTTGCCGGACCCGCTGGTACCGTCCGCCGCCGGGCCCGAGGTGGGCGTGCCGGGAGCGGCATCGAGGATGGAGGCGGGACGCTCGTCCATGCGGGCCAGAATCGCCAGCGCGATCGAGGTCGCGAAGAAGGCGACCGCAAGCGCCGCCGTGGCGCGGGTCAGGATGTTGGCGCTGCCGCGCGCGGTCATCATGCCGCCACCGCCGCCGCCGATACCGAGCGCGCCACCTTCGGAACGCTGCAGCAGCACGACAAGCACGAGGGCAAGCACCACCATCAGGTGAATAACGATGAGAACGGTTTCCATCGAGGACCAGTCTTTACTGTGAGAATTTGCGCGGGTTCTACACCAAGCCCGCGCGTGTTTCCACCCTTGATCTCCGCCGCGCGACCACCACGGGCGGGGATCAGTCGAGGGCCGCGAGAATACCGAGGAAGTCGACAGCCTTCAGGCTGGCACCGCCGACGAGCGCGCCATCGACATCGGGCACGCCCAGAAGCTCGCCCGCGTTCGACGGCTTCACCGAACCGCCATAGAGAAGACGCATCGCCCGCCCCTCGTCGCCGAAGCGGCGCACGAGTTCCGAGCGCATGAAGGCATGCATGACGGCGACATCCTCCACCGTCGGCGTCAGACCGGTGCCGATGGCCCAGATCGGCTCATAGGCAACGACCAGGTTGGCCCCCGTCGCGCCCTCGGGAAGCGATCCGGCGAGCTGGCGTCCGACCACCTCTTCCGCGATTCCGCCGCGACGTTCCTCCTCGCTCTCACCGACGCAGACGATGGCCGTCAGGCCCGCACGCCAGCCGGCCTCCGCCTTGGCGCGCACCTCGGCATCGCTCTCGCCATGGTCGGCGCGCCGCTCGGAGTGACCGACGATGACGAGGGAAGCGCCCGCATCGGCAAGCATTTCCGCCGAGATATCCCCCGTGTAGGCACCCTTCTCGGCGGCGTGGCAATCCTGCCCGCCGATCAGGAGCGGCGATCCCGACGCCGCCGCGACGGCCGAGGACACCAGCGTTGCCGGCGGGCAGATGGCGACGTCGGCGGCCGGAGCCGGACCGATTCCTGCAACGATCGAACCGAGCTCGCCGAGCGACGACGACAGCCCGTTCATCTTCCAGTTTCCGGCGATCAGCGGGCGAAGCGGTGCGGTCATGTCTCTCGTCTCCCGAAGCGGCGCGCCGTATCCCTGGTGAAACGGACCGCGCCTGTATCTCGATGCTTGCGTGGCGTAGCAGAATTTCGCGCACGATCAAGCGCGCGACGCCCGGCGCACGCCTCCGGATCTAGTCCCGGCGGAGGGCGCCCGCCCCTGCGCGAACAAGGCGCGAAGCCGCCCCTGCCCCGCCTTGCCCTCACAGCGTGGCATCTCTATGATCCGCGCGCTCCGGCAAGGCGATGCGTGTCAGCGCCGGACATCACCCGAGAACGCACGAGAACCGACGGACACCCCCTATGCTCAATACTCTGCGCGAAGGCGCAAAGTCCTGGATTTCGAAACTCCTCCTCATTCTTCTCGTGCTGAGCTTCGCGGTCTGGGGCATCTCGGGCAGCATGCTGAACATCGGCAGCGACAAGGTCGCCACGGTGGGAGACGAGGGCATCTCCGTCGTCGAGTTCGACCGCGCCTACCGCCAGGAGCTCGACCGCATCGGCCGCCAGATCGGCCGCCCGCTGTCGACCGTCGAGGGCGCGGCCTTCGGCCTGCCGGGCCAGGTGCTCGGCCAGCTTCTCGCGGAAGCCGCGCTGAACCAGACCGCGACCGACCTCAACCTTGGCGTCTCCGACGAAGAGATGGTGCGCCTGATCCAGACCGCGCCCGCCTTCCAGGCGCCCGGCGGCGGTTTCGACCGCGCCTTGCTCGCCCGCGTTCTGCAGGCCAACGGCTTCACCGAGGACGAGTTCGTCGCCGAGCGTCGTCGCTTCGAGGAGCGCCGCCAGATCGCCGAGGCCCTCGGCGGCGGCATCAAGACGCCCGCGCCGATGCTCGAGGCCTTCAACCAGCACGCCAACGAAACCCGCACGGTGAACTTCGTTGTTCTCGACGCGGCGGCCGCCGGCGAGATCCCCGCCCCCGACGCGGAGACCCTGTCGGCCTATTTCGAGGACAACAAGGCCCGCTTCCGCGCGCCCGAGTACCGCAAGGCCGTGCTTCTGGAGCTCACGCCGGAAAAAATCGCCAAGCCGGACGAGGTGAGCGAGGACGAGGTGCGGCAGGCCTACGAGGCCGACACCTCCCGCTTCGGCGAGCCGGAGCGTCGCCGCATCCTGCAGCTTTCCCTGACGAGCGAAGAGGCGCAGGACACCGCGCGCGCCGCCCTCGAGGCCGGCAAGAGCTTCGACGACATCCTCGCCGAACTGCAGATCAACGCCGAGGACATCGACCTGGGTCTGATGACGCGCGGCGACCTGGTGGATCCGGCAATCGCTGAGGCGGCCTTCGCGCTTGGCGAGGGCGAGGCTTCCGGTCTCGTCGAGGGGCGTTTCGCGCCGGTCCTGCTCAAGGTCACCGAGGTCAGCCCGGCGCACAAGACGCCGCTGGCGGAGGTCGCGGACACGCTGCGCCAGGAGATCGCGGTGGAAAAGGCCACACGCGAGATTCTCGACCTGCACGACGAGATCGAGGATGCGCGCGCCGGCGGCGCGACGCTGGCCGAGGTCTCGGAACGGTTCAACCTGACGCTCGACACGCCGCCGGCCTTCGACGCCCAGGGCAACACCATGGACGGCGGCAAGGCCACCCTTCCCGAGGTGGACGGGCTGGTCTCCGACGTGTTCGACAGCGACGTGGGCATCGAGACGGACGTGCTGCAGATGGGGCGCACCGGCTTCCTGTGGTTCGAGGTCTCCGAGGTCGTTCCGGCCCGTGACCGTTCGCTTGACGAGGTGCGCGACCAGGTCGTGGCCGCGTGGACCGAGGCCGAGCGCGGCAAGCGCCTCGATGCGGCCGCCGAGGAGATGGTCTCCGCCCTGAACGACGGCGGCGAGCTTGCGGCCCTTGCGGCGGAGCGGGGCACCGAGGTGCGGACCGCCGAGGGCGTGAAGCGCTCGACGAGCGGCGGACCGCTGCCGGCCGACGCGGTGAGCGGCGCCTTCTCCGGCCCGGTCGGAACCGTGGGCCGCGCGACCGCCTCCGACGGATCGCGAGTGGTCTACCGCGTCGCCGATGTGCAGGTGCCGGCCTTCTTCCGCGAACAGGGCGAGATCGCGACGCTCGACACGCGGCTTGGCGAGGCCCTTCAGGCCTCGATCATCGGCCAGTACGTCCAGGAGCGGGAAGCCGCGCTCGGCGTCAGCGTGAACCAGGCCAACCTCAACCGCGTCATCGGCGCCGGCCAGGGCGGCTGAGCGCCGCAAGGGGAACACGGATGAGCAACCTCAAGACCCTGATCGCGAAGGCGGCGGACGGAAACGCGCTCTCGCGCGAGGAAGCCCGGCAGGCGTTCGACACGATCATGTCCGGCGCGGCGACGCCCTCGCAGATCGGCGGCTTCCTCATGGCGCTGCGGGTGCGCGGCGAGACCGTGGACGAGATCGCCGGCGCGGTGGCCACCATGCGGGCGAAGATGCTGCCAGTGGACGCTCCCGCCGACGCGGTCGACGTGGTGGGAACCGGGGGCGATTCCTCCGGCAGCTACAACATCTCCACCTGCTCGGCCTTCGTGGTCGCGGGCTGCGGCGTTCCCGTGGCCAAGCACGGCAACCGTTCCATGTCGTCGAAATCCGGCGCGGCGGACGTGCTGATGGCGCTGGGTGTCGACATCGACATTCCGCCGGCGGCCATTTCCACCTGCATTCGCGAGGCGGGCCTGGGCTTCATGTTCGCGCCCAACCACCACTCGGCGATGAAGCACGTGGGCCCGGCCCGCGCGGAGCTGGGCACGCGCACCATCTTCAACCTGCTCGGACCGCTGTCCAACCCGGCCGGCGTGAAACGCCAGATGGTCGGCGTCTTCGCCCGCCGCTGGGTGGAGCCCATCGCCGAAGTGCTCAAGGCGCTCGGCGCCGAGGCCGCCTGGGTCGTGCACGGTTCGGACGGTCTCGACGAGATCACCGGCACCGGTCCCACCCATGTGGCAGAACTGAAGAACGGCGAGATCCGCAGCTTCGACGTGACGCCGGAACAGGTCGGCCTTCCCGTGTGCACGCCCGCCGACCTGAAGGGCGGCGAAGGTCCCGAGAATGCCGTGGCTCTGCGCCAGGTTCTGGAGGGCAAGCCGTCCGCCTATCGCGACACGGTGCTCATGAACGCGGGCGCGACCCTCGTGGTCGCCGGCAAGGCGGGCGACCTTGCCGAGGGCGTGAAGCTTGCCGCACAGGCGATCGACAGCGGCGCCGCGCTCAAGACGCTGGAGAAGCTCGTCGCCGTCTCGACCCGCGAGGCCGGACATGGCTGACATCCTGACCCGCATCGAGGCCTACAAGCGCGAGGAGATCGCCGCCGCCAGGGCCGCCGTCTCCCAGGCGGAGATCGAGGCGCGCGCCGCCGCCGCATCCGCCCCGCGCGGCTTCGCGGCTGCCCTTCGCGCGCGCAAGGCTGCGGGAGACTACGGTCTCATCGCCGAGATCAAGAAGGCCAGCCCTTCCAAGGGCCTGATCCGCGCCGACTTCGATCCTCCGGCCCTTGCCCGTGCCTATGAGGAGGGAGGCGCCGCATGTCTGTCCGTTCTCACCGACGGGCCCTCGTTCCAGGGCGCGCCGGAGTTTCTCGGCCAGGCCCGCGAGGCGACCGGCCTGCCGGCGTTGCGCAAGGATTTTCTCTACGAGACCTATCAGGTCTACGAGGCGCGCGCCTGGGGCGCGGACTGCATCCTCGTGATCCTGGCCGCACTGGACGACGAGACGGCGGCGAGCCTTGAGGCGACGGCGCTGGATCTCGGCATGGACGTGCTGCTCGAGGTTCATGACGCACGGGAGATGGAGAGGGCGCTGAAGCTGTCCTCCCCGCTCATCGGCATCAACAACCGGAACCTGCGGACCTTCGAGACCGACCTCGCCACCAGCGAGCAGCTTGCCCCGATGGTGCCCGCCGACCGGCTGGTGGTCGGGGAATCCGGCCTCTTCACGCCCGCCGATCTCGCCCGCATGGGCAAGGTCGGCATCTCCACCTTCCTGATCGGCGAGAGCCTGATGCGCCAGGCGGACGTGGCGGGCGCGACGCGCGCGCTGCTCGCCCGCGACACGGCCCCGCTCGCCGGCTGAGAGCCCGGGAACCAGCAGCATGAGCGAGCGCGAGAGCGAGCCCCGCCTCACCCATCTCGACGCCAGCGGCGCGGCGAGCATGGTCGATGTGGCGGACAAGGCGGAGACCTCCCGCGAGGCGGTCGCCGAGGGGCATGTGACCATGCTGCCCGAAACGCTCGCCATGATCCGTGAGGGCAACGCCAAGAAGGGCGACGTCATCGGCATCGCGCGCATTGCCGGCATCATGGCCGCCAAGCGCACCCACGAGCTCATTCCGCTCTGCCATCCGCTGGCGCTGTCCAAGGTCGCGGTCGAGATCGAGCCCGACGACTCGCTGCCGGGGCTGAAGGTCACCGCGCTGGTACGCGTTTCGGGGCGGACCGGCGTCGAGATGGAAGCGCTTACCGCCGTCAGCACGGCGTGCCTCACGATCTACGACATGGCGAAGGCCGTGGACCGGGGAATGGAGATCGGCGGCATTCGCGTGAACGCCAAGTCGGGCGGAAAATCCGGCGACTGGTCGCGCGGCGCGGACGGGCTCGTCAGACAGGACGACAGGTCGTGAGCGGCGACGGGCTCATCTCCGTCGAGGAAGCGCTCACGCGGTTGCTGTCGGGCACCGTTCCGCTCGGGAGCGAGGACATTGCGCTGTCGCGGGCCAACGGCCGGGTGCTCGCGCGTGACCTCGCCGCCCATCGCGACCAGCCCCCCTTCCCCGCCTCCGCCATGGACGGCTACGCGGTAAGGGCCGAAGACATCGCCGCGCCGCCCGCGCATCTCACGGTCATCGGCGAGGCCCCGGCGGGCCACGCGTTCAACGGCCGTGTCGGACCGGGCGAAGCCGTGCGCATCTTCACCGGCGCGCCCGTGCCCGAGGGCGCCGACACGATCCTGATCCAGGAAAACGCGACGCGCGAGGGCGAGCGGGTCACCGCTCTCGAGGCCGCCGCCCCGGGCCGCTTCATCCGCGCCGCGGGGCTCGACTTCGCGCAAGGCGAGGTGCTGCTCGCGCAGGGTCGCAGGCTCGGCTTTCGCGAACTGGCGCTCGCCGCCGCCATGAACCACGGCAGCGTGAGCGTCCATCGCAAGCCGAAGGTGGCCGTTCTCGCGACCGGCGACGAACTCGTCGCGCCGGGTGGCGATCCCGCCGCCGACCAGATCATCGCGTCGAACGACACGGGTCTCGCGGCTTTCGTCGAGGATTGCGGCGGCGAGGCGATCATGCTCGGCATCGCGCGCGACACACATGAGGCGCTCGCGGAGAAGATCCGTGCGGCGCAGGCGGCTGGTGCCGATATTCTCGTGACCCTCGGCGGCGCCTCGGTCGGCGACCATGATCTCGTGCAGGACGCGCTCGGCAACGCCGGCATGGACCTCTCCTTCTGGCGCATCGCCATGCGTCCGGGAAAGCCGCTGATGGCCGGACGCATCGACGACATGCGGGTTCTGGGTCTTCCGGGAAATCCGGTCTCGAGCCTCGTCTGCGCGCTGCTGTTCCTGAAACCGCTGATCCTCGCGCTTTCCGGACACCCGGACGCGGCCCGACCGCGACGGGAAATGCTGCCGCTCGCAAGTCCGGTTCCGGCCAACGACCGGCGCGAGGACTACCTGCGCGCCAGCCTTGTGTTCGGCGACGACGGCGTGGAACGGGTGCAGCCTTTCGAGCGGCAGGATTCCTCCATGCTCGCCACGTTCGCGCGGGCCGACGCCCTGGTGGTGCGCCCGCCCCACGCCGAAGCGCTGGAGCCCGGCGCGCCGGTGCCCGTGCTGCGCCTGCATCGCGGCTGATCCCCCTCCCCCTGTCGTCCCGTCTCCCGCCACCTTCCCTCCGCCGTCAAATCGCCGGTTGTGGAACAAGCCGGGAACGGGTAGGATCCGTTCATGATTTGTCCATCGCCTGAGTCGATGCGAAACGGACGTTTTCCGGCGTATCCGGCCCGCGGCACGCAGTTGGTGGCGGGCGTGTGAATTCGGCTCGAATACGGGCCGGCACATGGACGCAAGCGGTGGTGCGAACGCTACGAGATTGCCATGCACGGCCGGCACGACGGCCTGGCAAGACCGGACAAGGGGCGTATGGCGAATGGCCGGGCTCCGCGTAACGGTCCGGCCCAAGGAAGAGGATTGCCGAAGGATGTTGACGCGCAAGCAGCACGAGTTGCTCCTCTTCATACATGAGCGTCTCAAGGAGACGGGCGTTCCGCCCTCGTTCGACGAGATGAAGGACGCGCTCGACCTGCGCTCCAAGTCCGGCATTCACCGTCTCATCACGGCGCTCGAGGAGCGTGGCTTCATTCGCCGGCTTCCCAACCGGGCCCGGGCGCTTGAGATCGTCAAGCTGCCGGAATCGGTGGCGCCGGGGCTCGCGGCCAACCGGGGCCGGGGCTTCTCGCCCTCCGTCATCGAGGGATCGCTCGGAAAACCCGCCGACACGCCTCCCCCGCCCCCCGCTCAGGACATGCCGGAGACCGAAAACGTGTCGATCCCGGTCATGGGCCGGATCGCTGCGGGAGTTCCCATCGAGGCGATCCAGAGCCACAGCCATTCCATTGCCATCCCCGCCGACCTGCTCGGCAACGGCGAGCACTATGCGCTTGAGGTGCGCGGCGATTCCATGATCGACGCCGGCATTCTCGATGGCGACACGGTGGTGATCCGTCGCACGGACAGTGCCGACAGCGGCGACATCGTGGTCGCGCTGGTGGACGACGAGGAAGCGACACTCAAGCGGCTGCGCAAGAAGGGGGCGTCCATCGCGCTGGAAGCCGCCAACCCGGCCTATGAGACACGTATCTTCGGTCCCGGCCGGGTTCGCGTGCAGGGGCGGCTCGTCTCCCTCTTCCGTCGCTACTGACCGGGGTGCCGGCGGGTCGTCGGCGATCTGCGGTCGACGGAAAGCCTCATGGCGTCGTTTCGAACGCGGCAAGGTCCGGAGCATCGCGACGCATGAAGGCCGGCCAGTCGTCCTCATCCGGGGCGTAGGCCGGTGACACGACTGGTGTGGCGCGGGCACGCGGCGTCCAGGGACGCGTGGTTTCATAGGTGACGCGCGCAAGCACGCTGAACGGCAGCCCGTCGCGTGTGCGGTGTCCCGTCGTGGTTTCGCGCAGGCCAACTTCCTTGGCGTCCGGTGGTCGCGGATCGAGATACAGCGCGACCGCGCCGTCGCGAGCAAGGCGCGGGCCATCGAAGACGATCGGCGCGGCGCAATCCGCCGGCGCCTGGAGCGGGGTGACCAGGATGTCCGCCCTGGCGCAGTCCCCGACAAGCGCCTCGGGCTTTCGTGTCAGGGCCAACACCAGCGCGCGCGGGACATGCCCTGCGTCATGCGGGTCATACGGGTCATGCGCGCCAAAACCGCCCTGAACTCCAAAGCGGCTCTGGCCTCCGAAGCGACTCTGGTCGCCGAAGTCGTTTCTGCCTGCAGAACTGGCCGGGTTCGCGGAAGCGCTCATGCTTGAGGCGCCCGGGCTTGTAGTGGGGCCCGAGCTTGTAGTGGGGCGCAGGCTTGCGGCCCTCGTCATCCGCTCCCCTGATTTGATGCCTGAATCGCCCTCCTCATGCCTGCTGCGGTCGTGGCTGCTGCCATCAGGCCGCCCGATCCCCTCGAAGGCACTCCCTCCCCCCGGACCGTGGGCAAGGGCGACGCAACCGCCTGGATCGCAGGACATGGCCGCACGGCCCCCGTCGCCTGGCGGTGCTCCTCCGCGTGCAAGGGGATAGGCACCGCCGCGCGCAAGCGCGTGGGACCCGTGATCGGCCGACGGAACACCCTCGGCCCGCAGCCACATCCCGGACAGGAAGCTTCCCGGACGCGCACTCACCCGCAGCCGCCCGTCCGCATCCCGAAGCGCGATCACGTCACCATCCGAAGCAATCAGGAGATCCGGCTGGCGATGGACCGCCTGCAGGCCGATGGCGGCGAGAAAGGGCACAAGCGCCAGACGACGCGCGCCCCCCGGCGCGAGGCACAGGACACCTCCGGCAAGCACGAAAAGCAGCGTCGCGATCAGCGAGGGGGCACCAACGACGCCCTCCGCCGGCGTCCACTGGTCCGCCCATGTGGCAACCGCGACGACCCGGTCGAGCGCCAGGCCCATCAGGGTCAGCGGCAGCACCTCGAGCCCGAACGGCAGCAGTGCCAGCGCCAGGACCGCCATGGGCATGACGACAAGCGTCACCAGCGGCATTGCAAGCAGGTTGACCAGAGGACCGAGCGGCGCCACCCGGTGGAAGTGGAAGGCGCCGATCGCTCCGGTCGCTAGACCCGCGACAAGCGATGTCAGCAGCAGGGCCCCGAACCAGCGAGCGACGCCACCGGACAGGGCACCCGCCGTCACGGTGGCCGCCCGGTCGCTCCGCTCGCGGGCGCGCAGGATGCGGCGCAATCCCTCATAGGCGGCAATCAGTGCGACCACGGCGGCGAAGGACATCTGGAAGCCGGGGTCGAGCAGGGATTCGGGCGCGGGCAGCAGGATCAGCAGCGCGGCGATGGCCGCGTTCCTGAGCGTCAGGGCGCGCCGCCCGGCCATGCGGCCGGCAAGCACGAGAGCCGTCATCACGAAGGCGCGCTGTGTCGCGACCGAGGCGCCCGAGATCGCAAGGTAGAATGCGGCGGCGGCCAGGGCCGCGCCGGCCGCCCACAGGTCGATCGGTTTCGTGTCGGAAACCTCGCGCATGAGTGCCAGCCCGGCGCGCACCACGAAGAAGACCGCACCGGAAAACAGCGCCATGTGCAGTCCGGAAATCGCGAGGATATGCGCAAGGCCGGTCGTGCGCAGCACCTCCGTCACCTCCGGTGGAATGGCACTGCGATCACCGACGATCAGCGCCACGGCAAGCGCGCCGGCCACCGTGTCGCGCCCGAGCGCGGCGGCGATGCGCGATGCGATCCCGCCCCGCAGGTCCGCAAGCCCGGCGGAAAGCCTCAGGCGGACGGGCGGTGGTCCGAGATCGATCTCGCGCGGCGCCGTGAAGGCGAAACCGGTCGCGCCGAGACGCGCGAAATAGGCGCGGAAGGCGAAGTCATAGCCGCCCGGCATCACCGCATCCGGTGGCGGCATCAGGCGCGCGCGCAAGGAGACGGCGGTCCCCACGCGCGGAGGCGGATCGCCGAGCCGCCCGCGCAGGGTGACACGAACGCGCCGGGGCATTTCGGCCGCCCGTAGCCGTCCGGCCTCGCGCAGCAGAAGCGTCAGGCGCAGCGATCCCGGGCGTTGCTCGACCGTCTCGACGAATCCCGAGACCGCGAGCGAGCGTGCCCGCTCAAGAACCGGTGCCGCCACAAGCGCTGTGCGCAGCGCCCCCGCGCCCACGCCGCCAAGCAGCAGCCCGGCGAGCAGGAACACGGCTCCACTCCTTCCGCGCCGCCTCGCATGAACAGCAAGCGCGAGGAACACGAGAGAGATCAGGCAAACGACAAGGGCCGACGGCTCCGCCGGCAGGGCGAAATACCCGGCAATCCCCGCGACGACGGCAAGGCTCGCCCAGGAAAGGCCGCGCCCCTCCTCCAGATCGCGCCGGACGCCCGCCCGGATCCGGCGAACGAAGGGGCCTCCAGGCTCGTCCCCCTCGTCTGCAAGGATTTCCCGAAAACGCCGCTCGCGCCGCCGGCTCTCAAGAATGGCCGCGAGCGAGGCGAACCGCCGCGCGCCACGGGCACGGGTCTTCTCATCGAAAGCCTTGCCGTCAGGCGCCTTGCCGTCAGGCGCGATCGTGTCGGCTCCGTCCGGTCCCGGAGCGGCGCCGTCGTCATCCCCCGCCCCGGCCGTCGCGCGTCGGCGGCCACCGTCCCGGCTCCCCGCTGCCATCGGCTGCCCCCCGGCGTCCGCCTGCGTTCACATTGCCCGCGTCTCCGTTGCCCGCCTGTCCGCCGTCTCCGTTGCCCGCCTGGCGGTCGCCGGCTGTGCTGTCGCGGTCCGGTGACGCCAGATCCCCTGGCACGGCGCGGGAGCCACCCTCACTCCCCCCTCGCGTGGAGGCCATCCTCTCGCGCCCCACACCGGGCAACGCGGATTTCGGCCTTGGGAAGCGGCAAAGGGCCATGCTAAACGGTGATCCGCCGCACATGGCCCAGGCAGCGTGCAATGCAACCCGACACACGCGCAAGATGCCATTCTTGCCAATACGCGGTTGCACCGTGGCCTGGCTCGTGCCGCATGTCGTGCCGGCCGCCCTCCTTCCGGGGCCGGAGGCCGACACCCGATCCGCCGAGGACACGACCAAGGCACGTCCACGATCTGACCGAAGAACGATAAGGCCCTTCATGACCGCTCCCGTCGTCACGCGTTTCGCTCCCTCGCCGACCGGCTTCCTGCACATCGGCGGCGCGCGCACCGCGCTCTTCAACTGGCTCTATGCCAAGCGTTTCGGCGGCAGGATGCTGCTGCGCATCGAGGACACCGACCGCGAACGCTCGACCGATGCGGCGATCGCCGCGATCCTCGACGGACTGACCTGGCTCGGCCTGGACTGGGACGGCGAGCCGATCTCCCAGTTCGCGCGCGCCGAGCGCCATCGCGAGGTGGCCGAGGAGCTTCTGGCGCGCGGCATGGCCTACCGCTGCTACGCCACGCAGGAAGACCTTGCCGCCATGCGCGAGGAGCAGAAGGCCAAGGGCCTGCCGCCGCGCTACGACGGGCGCTGGCGTGACCGCGACCCGTCCGAGGCGCCGGCCGGCGTTTCCCCCGCCATCCGGCTCAAGGCGCCGGTGGAAGGTGAAACGGTCATCGACGACAAGGTGCAGGGACGCGTGGTGTTCCAGAACGAGAACCTGGACGACCTCGTCCTGCTGCGTTCCGACGGCACGCCGACCTACATGCTGGCGGTGGTCGTGGACGATCACGACATGGGCGTCACCCATATCGTGCGCGGTGACGACCATCTCACCAACGCCGCCCGCCAGACGCTGATCTACAAGGCGCTCGGCTGGGACGTGCCGGTCATGGCGCATATCCCGCTGATCCACGGGCCGGACGGGGCGAAGCTGTCCAAGCGCCACGGCGCGCTCGGCGCCGAGGCCTATCGCGCCATGGGCTTCCTGCCGGCGGCCATGCGCAACTATCTCGCCCGCCTGGGCTGGAGCCACGGCGACGACGAGATCTTCTCCACCGACGACATGATCTCCTGGTTCGATCTCGACGCCATCGGCCGCTCGCCGTCGCGTTTCGACATGACCAAGCTGGAGAATCTCAACGGCCACTACATGCGGGACGCAAGCATCGAGGCGCTGATGGGCGATCTCGCCGCCTATCTGCCCCATGCCGAGAACGGCGCTCCGGTGATCGAGTGGCTCGCGAGCCCCGGGAACGAGGCGAAGTTCCGCGCCGCCCTCCCCGGTCTCAAGGAGCGCGCCAAGACGCTGGTGGAGCTTGTCGACAGCGCCGGCTACCTCTGGGCCAGCCGCCCGCTTTCGCTCGACGCCAAGGCGGACAAGCAGCTCGACGAGGCGGCACGGGCCATGCTCGGCGAGATCGCGGAGCGTTTCGACGCGCTTCAGGAGTTCACCGCCGAAACCACCGAGGCCTGCGTGCGCGCCTTCGCCGAGGAAAAGGACCTCAAGCTCGGCAAGGTGGCGCAACCGCTGCGCGCGGCGCTGACCGGGCGCACCACCTCGCCGCCCGTTTTCGACGTTCTGGACGTGCTGAGCCGGGCGGAATCGCTCGCCCGCATTCGCGATCAGGCCGGAGCCTGAAAAATCCGGCGCGGACGGACCTGCCCAAGCGGCACGCAAGGTTCCGCCCGCGCCAAAGGTGACGCCACGCTCACCATGCGACCTTTGCACCAGTCCCGCGCGCTTGCGGGTTGTCGGCAAATGGGATACGCAACATCCGACCTTTCCTCCCGCCGTGCGTTCGGCTCCGTCCTCCTTATACGGAAACCGGGCCGGGGATGCGCACGGCGCCCATCTCTCAAATGGGGGTAGCCTATATGAGCGACAAGACTGCCAAGCTGACCATCGGCGACACGTCCTATGATCTCGCCATGCGCGAGGGGTCCGTCGGACCGGACGTGCTCGACATCGGCGCGCTGTACCGCGACACCGGCTGCTTTACCTATGATCCCGGCTTCACCTCCACGGCGTCGTGCGAGTCCGCGATCACCTACATCGACGGCGACGAGGGCACCCTGCTCTATCGCGGCTATCCGATCGAGCAGCTGGCCGAACACGGTGACTTCCTGGAGAGCTGCTACCTGCTGCTCTACGGCGAGCTGCCGACCAAGGCGCAGAAGGACGACTTCGTGCATCGCGTGACCTATCACACGATGATCCACGAGCAGATGTCGCGCTTCTTCACCGGCTTCCGTCGGGACGCCCATCCGATGGCAATAATGGTAGGCACCGTGGGCGCGCTCTCGGCATTCTACCATGACTCCACCGACATCTCGGATCCGCACCAGCGCATGGTCGCGTCCCTGCGCATGATCGCGAAGATGCCGACGCTTGCGGCCATGGCCTACAAGTACCACGTCGGCCAGCCGTTCGTGTATCCGCGCAACGACCTCGACTACGCGTCGAACTTCCTGCACATGTGCTTCGCCGTCCCCTGCGAGGAGTACAAGGTGAACCCGGTGCTCGCGCGCGCCATGGACCGGATCTTCATCCTCCATGCCGACCACGAGCAGAACGCCTCGACCTCGACCGTCCGTCTCGCCGGCTCGTCGGGCGCCAACCCGTTCGCCTGCATCGCGGCCGGCATCGCCTGCCTCTGGGGCCCGGCACACGGCGGCGCCAACGAGGCGGCGCTCACGATGCTCTCCGAGATCGGGTCGGTCGACCGCATTCCGGAGTTCATCGCGCGCGCCAAGGACAAGAACGATCCGTTCCGTCTGATGGGCTTCGGTCACCGGGTCTACAAGAACTACGACCCGCGCGCCCGCATCATGCAGAAGACCACGCACGAGGTGCTGGCCGAGCTCGGCATCCGTGACGATCCGCTTCTGGACGTTGCCATGGAGCTGGAGAAGATCGCGCTCAGCGACGAGTACTTCGTGGAGAAGAAGCTCTACCCGAACATCGACTTCTACTCCGGTATCACGCTGCGTGCGCTCGGCTTCCCGACCACCATGTTCACGGTGCTGTTCGCCCTCGCGCGCACGGTCGGCTGGATCGCCCAGTGGAAGGAAATGGTCGAGGATCCGTCCCAGAAGATCGGCCGTCCGCGCCAGCTCTACACGGGCTCGGGACCGCGCGACTACACGCCGATCGCTCAGCGCCGCTGATCACGGGAGCCGCTCCCGACGAGAATACGAAAGGCCGCCCTTCGGGGCGGCCTTTTTTTGTCGTTGCGCAAGGACGGAGCGGCGCTAATCTTCTTCGTCGCCCCGCTCTCCCGGATCCCGCAGATGGCTCGCCAGATCAACGTGTTCTCTCCAGCCGACGCCGGTGTCTATCCCTTGCGCATCGCCGAATATCTTCATGCCCCGGGCACCCGCGTAACGCGCGGAACGGCCATCGTCCGCCTTGAAGGCGCGAAGGGAAACATCAGGCTTGCCGCACCCTTCGATGCGCTGATCGTGCGAAACGCAACGCTCAGCGGAACGACGCTGAACGAGCGCACCGCGCTCGTGACCCTCGAAGTGGCGGACGCGGACCTGCCGCCGGCAAGGCCCGCCGCCCCGGACCCGGAGCAACCGCCCGAACCGAAGGCAGGGAAAGCCGCCGCCGAACCACCCCATGCAGAAGCACGGCCGCGCATGGAGATACAAGCGTCGCGCACGAAACGCCGCCACGCGGTCGCCGCCGCGGCACTGGTCGCGGCCGCCTTCGTGTGGTGGGCCACCCCGACCACACGGGTAGCCCTTGTACTGACGGGCGGAGACATGTCCATCCTGACGCGCGCAATGCTGCGTGACGCCACCCGGATCCCCGCACGCCTGTTCGGAGAGCCGACCTCTCCGTCGGGCCCCACGACAGCGGGTTTCACACTCGAAAAGACCGGCAAGGCCTCCCTGCGCTGTACCGGCAAACACGTCTACTTCTTTGCCGGCTCGCTGTTTACCGGTGGCAAGGAGATCCGGAGCGAAACCGACAACGGCCTGGCCACCATCGACTTCGATTTTTCCAAGCGCCAGGCCTGCGTGCGGTTTGGCCGCATCCTGAAGTACGACGACGGATCGTTTCACGACGACCTCGAGGCCGCCGACTGCGTCGAGTATGAGCAACATCAGGGAAACGTGGAGCTAAACACCGCGCTGAACTTCAGTGTCGATTATGCAGAGGCTGCCCGGCTCCGCCTTTCGGACATGGCGCTCGCCTATGAAGAGGGCAGCGTCGACAAGGACACCCGCTCCGAAATCGTCGAGTCGACCAGCTATGACCTGACCTGCAACCCCGTCAAAGGGTGACAGTCAGGCGGACGGCGCATCGGAGCGCCCGGAGCCCTGGGCAACCTCGGCGACGATGCGCGCGGCGGCTCCGGCCTGGCTCTCGCCCCCGTCAAGCCGCATGTGCTCGTCAAGGCGGGCGAACGCGTCGAGTTGGCGGGCGCGCTGCGGCCCGTCCTCCAGCAACGGCGAGACGGCCTCCGCAAGTGCCTGCGGATTGGCACCGTCATCGAGATATTCCGGCACGACATTCTCGCCCAGGATGATGTTGGGCAGCACCATCGACGTCACGGAGGCGATGGGAAGAAACCGGTTCAGGTCCTTGATACGGCGATAGAACCAGTCGAGCTTGTAGGCCACCGCCATGGGGACGCCGGCAATCGCCAGTTCGAGCGTCACCGTGCCGGACGCCGCAAGCGCCGCATGGGCCCTGCGGAAGGCCGACAGCTTGTCCTCCTCTCCGGAGACCACCGTCACCGGCACCTCCCAGGACGCGACCTCCGCCTCGATGCGCGCCTTGTGACGCGTCACGGCGGGAAGCACGATCTCGAGATCGGGATGCGCGCGGGCGATGATGGCCACCCCCGCGCCGAAGTCCTTCAGCAATCGCGACAGCTCGCTGCCCCGGCTCCCGGGCAGCACCAGAAGCACCGGCGCGCCACCGGAGGCCAGATCCGCGCGTTCTCCCTCGCGCGGGCGCATCCGCGCGGCGTTCTCGATGATGGAGTGCCCCACGTAGTCCGTCCGGGGGCCGCCAAGGCGCTCATGCACCGCCGGCTCGAAAGGCAGGATCGCCAGAAGCCGGTCGACATAGACCGCCATCTTGCGCGCCCTGCCGGGCCGCCAGGCCCACACCGAAGGCGAGACATAGTCGACGATGCGGATGTGCGGCGCGCGCTTGCGGACCCTCTTGGCGACGTTGTGGGTGAAATCGGGACTGTCGATGATGACCAGCACGTCCGGATCGGTCGCGATGACATCGTCTACGGTCTGGTAGACGCGCCGCACGATGGTCGGCAACCGGCCGAGAACCGCGCTCAGTCCCATGACGGCAATATCGTCGATGGGAAACAGCGTCTCCATGCCCTCGGCGATCATCCGGTCGCCGGCAACGCCACGAAACACCACGTTGCCATCGAGACGGGCGCGCAGTGCGCGCATGAGCGGGGCGGCAAGCTGATCGCCCGATTCCTCGCCGACGACGAAATACACCTTCAATGGGCGTGCAACGGCCGCTTCACTCATCAGCCTGCCCCCCGGAGCGGTGCGCGAGCGGCGCGACACCATAGATGAACATGCCGTTCTCTCGCGCGGCCGCAAGCGTCGCCTCGCGCTCCGCGACGAGAACGTGGCCGGCCTCGATGCCGATTCCGGAAAGCCCTGCCTCACGGGCGAGGCGGACCGTATCGGGCCCGATGGCCGGCAGATCGACCCGTAGATCCTGTTGCGGCTTGGCGCATTTCACCAGCACGCCTCCCTTCCGGCGCACGCGTCCCGCCGCGCGAACCTCGGCGCAGCGTCGCAGCATGGCATCCGTGCCTTCCGCCGCTTCCACCGCGATCACGCGGCTGCCGACGACCACCGCCGCCTGGCCGATGTCGAGGCGACCCAGGTCGACGACCGCGCGTACGGCCAGGGCCAGTTCCGCCGCGACCTCGGCCGCAGGCTCCGGGCCGGCAAGCGGGCCCGCTCCCGCCAGAAGGTCGGGCGCGATCTCATGGGCGCCGATAACGCGGAACCCCTCCTCCTCGAACAGGCGGATGACCTTCTTCAGCAGGCTGTCGTCGCCGCCGACAAGCGTCGCGACGATCCTGGGGAGACGGCGCATGGTGCCGAAGTCACCAATGATCTTGCGCATGTCCGGACGTTTCGCGATGCCGCCGATCATCACCAGATCGCGGCAGCCCTCGCGGGTCAGAAGATCGGCGAGCTTGCCGATCTGGCCGAACCCGAGCCATGTGGGCGACAGGACATCGATCGCGGGATCCGCCTCGCCCTCGATGGCGACGGGCACCACCTTTCGCCCGCGCGCGCGCGCCGCGGCAACGACCTCGAGCGGAAGGCGTCCGCTGCCGCAGATGACCCCGACGGGCGCGAGCGACGCCGCACCGTCATCGGTGCCCCTGGCGAAGGCGCCCGGCGCGGTCACGGTTCAGGCGTCCGGATCGGGAGTGCAGAAACGACGGTCGGAGTCCGCCAGGATAAAGTCGGTCACCCGGCGCACGAGCGTGCCCGCCTCATGGGCGCCGGCGAGCGCCTCGGCGCGCTGGCGCAGCGTTCCCTCACCGCTTTCGAAAAGCTCACGGTAGGCGGCCCGCAGCGCATGGATTTCCTCACGCGGATAGCCATGCCGCTTCAGGCCCACCAGGTTGAGGCCGTTCAGCTTTGCCCGGTTGCCCATGACCATGCCAAAGGGAATAAGGTCGTTCTCAAGCCCGGCAAGACCGCCCACGAAGGCATTGTCCCCGACGCGCGTGAACTGGATCACGGCCGCGCCGCCGCCCATGATCACGTGATTGCCAACGCTCACATGGCCGGCGATCATCACGTTGTTGGACAGGACCACCCCGTCGCCCAGGCGCGAATCGTGGCCGACATGGGAATTCGCCAGGAAGGCGCAGCGATTGCCGACAATTGTTTCGCCGCCGCCGCCCTCGGTGCCGGCGTTCATGGTGACGCCCTCGCGGATCATGCAGTCGCTGCCGATCGCGAGGCTCGCCTCCTCGCCCCTGTACTTGAGATCCTGGGCCTGATGGCCGAGCGAGGCGAAGGGAAACACGATCGTGCGCGCACCGATGCTGGTGCGCCCGGCCACGACCACATGCGACTTGAGCTCGACGCCGTCGCCAAGCTCCACATCCGCCCCGACGTGGCAGAAGGGGCCGATGCGCACACCTTCTCCCAGACGCGCGCCATCCTCGACGACTGCCGTCGGATGCAACCCTTCACCCATCACTCTTGCCTCATCCGTCCACCAGCATGGCGCTGATCTCGGCTTCCGCGACCTTCACGCCGTCCACCAGGGCGACGCCGTCGAACTTCCAGATGTTCGTCCGGTTGCGGATCTTCTTCATGTGGTACTCGAGCCTGTCGCCCGGAAGCACCGGCTTGCGGAACTTGGCCTTGTCGATGGTCATGAAATAGACCAGCGTCGGCTTGCCGCCCTGCCCGCGCGAGTTGACGCAGAGCGCGCCCGCCGTCTGGGCCATGCCCTCTATGATGAGCACGCCCGGCATCACCGGCTGCCCGGGGAAATGCCCCTGGAAGTGCGGCTCGTTGGCGGTCACGTTCTTGATACCGACAGCCGCCTCGTCGCCCTTCATGTCGACGATACGGTCAACCATCAGGAACGGATACCTGTGCGGCAGCAGTTCCAGGATGCGCATGATGTCGGCGCTGTCCAGCACCGTCGCCCCGCCCTCGCTCATCTCGACGTCCTCAACTCTTCTCGTCCTTGTTCTTGCGCGCGGGACGGTCACCCAGCCCCCGCTCCGCCAGCTTACTCAAGGTCATGACCTCACGGAACCAGACCTTTACCGGCTTTGCCGGCACACCGCCATAGCGTGCGCCGGCGGGAACGTCTCCCTCGACAACGCTGACGGCGGCAATCTGCGCGCCCATGCCGATCGTGACATGGCCTCGCACGCCCGACTGGCCGCCGATGGCGACATAGTCCTGCAGGGTGGCGCTGCCGGAAATCCCGACCTGGGAAACGATCACGCAGTGCCGACCGATCACGACGTTGTGGCCAATCTGCACCTGATTGTCGATCTTGGTGCCCTCACCCACGATCGTGTCGCGGTTCGCGCCGCGGTCCACGGTCGTGTTGGCACCGACCTCGACGTCGTTCTGGATGATCACCCGGCCGATCTGCGGCACCTTGAGATGGCCCGCCGCGCCCATGGCGAAACCGAACCCGTCCTGACCGACGCACACGCCGGGATGCAGGATCACGCGGTCGCCGAGCAGCGCGTACTGAAGAACCGCATTGGCGCCGATGGAGCAGTCACGTCCGATGCGCACGCCCGGACCGATCACCGCATTGGCCTGAATGCGCGTGCCCGCGCCGATTTCCGCGCCGGCACCAATGACGACACCGGCCTCGACCACGACACCGGCCTCGAGGGTGGCGCTGTCCGACACGCGCGCGAACTCGGACACACCCTCGCTCGCATCGATCACCGGCGGGCGCATGGAGGCGGGATAAAGCCGCCCCAGGATCATGCCCCAGGCACGATACGGTTCGCCGACCACGATCGGCACGACACCGTCCGGCACCTTGTCCGCGAACCGCCTGGCAACGAGGCAGGCCGCTGCCCGCGTTTCGGCGAGCATCGGCAGATACTTCACATTGTCGAAGAAAACGAGCTGGCCGGGAGCGGAATCCTCGAGCGGTCCGACCGCCGCGATCTCGACCTCGCCGCCGTCACGCGGAAGCTCGCCACCCACCCATTCGGCCAGCGTGGCCACCGGAACGGGATCGAATGGCGGAAGGAAAACCGGATCGCTCATGGCACTGCCCATAACAAATCCGGCCGCCGGGGTGCGGCGGCCGGGGTTCATGTCGCGGCGGCGACCTCGTCAGAAGCGCGTGCCGCCACCAATGCGGAAGACCTGCGTGCGGTCGCCGGTCTGCTTGATGATCGGCCAGGCGAAGTCGGCGCGCAGCGGACCGAACGGGGAGGCCCACTTGACGCCGAAACCGGCCGACAGGCGGGGATCGAAGCCATCGGACAGGACCTGGCCGGCCGGCTGGGAGCCACCGCAACCGTTCGCGACAACCACGCAGTTGGCGATCGCCGGATCCGTGTTCCACACGGAGCCGAAGTCGGTGAAGACGGCGCCGCTCAGACCAAGCTCCTTGGGCAGACCGAAGATCGGGAACTCGGCCTCGAGGTTAGCATGCATGTACCAGCGGCCACCGAGTGCATCGCCCGTGGTCGAGTCACGCGGGCCGATGCCCTGAGGCTCGAAGCCGCGCAGCCACACATCGTTGTGCTGGAACTGCTCCGAGGCGCGCAGCGACTTGCCCGCAATGCCGGTGATGTAACCACCACCCAGGCGGGCGATACCGATGACGCCCCACTCCGGCAGGAGCTCCTTGTAGGCCCGCGCATCGACCGTGGTCGAAATGTAGCGCGAGTCGCCACCAAGACCGGCAAACTCCTGGCCGAAGCTGGCGTAGAAGCCGTCGCGCGGATTCGTGCGGCTGTCACGGGTGTCATAGACCAGCGAGTAGCCGATCGCCGAGGTCAGGTTGTGTCCGAGCGAGGACATGAGACCGTTGGAGAGCGACGTGTTCTTCTGCTGCAGATCCTGGTCGAACACACGGTAGACTAGGTTCAGGCGCAGTTCGTCATCGCGAAGCGGAAGACCGAAACCGATGGATCCGCCGGTCGTGGTGAGATCGTAGTTGCGGTAGTCGTTCTTCTCGTAGGCGCGACGGTAGGCGTCGAGCGAGAGCGAGATACGGCGACCGAGGAAATACGGCTCGGTGAACGCGAACTCGTAGGACTGGGTCGAGGTGCCGCCGGCGATGCGGGCGCGCACGAACTGACCACGGCCGAGGAAGTTCTTCTCCTGGATGGTCACGTCGCCGATGACGCCGTCCGACGTGGAGTAACCCACACCGAAGCCGACCTCACCCGTGGGCTGCTCGACCACGTCGACGTTGACGATGATCTTGTCCGGCGAGCTGCCGCGCTCGGTGGTGATACGCACGTCCTTGAAGAACTGCAGGTCCTTCAGCCGGCGCTCGGCCTTGTCGATGAGAACGCGGTTGAACGCGTCGCCCTCGGCCAGATCGAACTCGCGACGGATGACGTACTCGCGGGTACGGTCGTTGCCGCGCACGTTGATGCGCTCGACATACACACGAGGACCTTCCTCGATGTAGTAGGTCAGCGAGATCGTGCGGTTCTCGTAGTCGCGCTCGGCGCGGGGACGGATCTGCGCGAAGGCATAACCCTGACGCGAGACGTCGAGGGTCAGATCCTCGAGCGACTTCTCGACCTCGAGCGAGGAATAGGTGTCACCCGGATCAGTGCGCAGCTTGCGGCGCAATTCCTCGGGATCCACATCCTGCAGCGTCGTCTGGAGATCGATATCGCCGTAGGTGTACTGTTCACCCTCTTCCACAGTGAACGTCACATAGAAGACGTTCTCCTCGCGGTCGAGGTCGGCCACCGCCGACACGATGCGGAAATCCGCATAGCCGTGGCGGTAGTAGAACTGGCGCAGAAGCTCCTGGTCGGCATCGAGCCGGTCGGGATCGAAGTTGTCGGTGGTGCGCAGGAAGCTCAGCAGACCGCTCTGGCGCGTGCGGACGACATCGCGAAGACGCCCGTCGCTGAACTTGGTGTTGCCGATGAACGTGATGCGCTCGATGCCGGTGCGATCACCCTCGTTGATCTCGAACACGAGATCGACACGGTTGTTCGAGCGGGAGATGATCTTCGGCTCGACGGTCGCGCGATAGCGACCGGAGCGACGATAGGCCTCCAGCACGTTCTGGACGTCCGACTGAACCTTGGCACGGGTCAGCATCGAGCGCTCCTGGGTGCGCACGACACCCTCGAGCGTCTTGTCGGACAGGCGTTTGTTGCCCTCGAAGGAGATCCGGTTGACCATCGGATTCTCGACTACGGTGACAACAAGGGTTCCGCCCTGCTGCGAAATCTTGACGTCCTCGAACAGACCCGTTGCGAAGAGGGTCTTGAGGGACTCGTCGACATCCGCCGGGCCGTAGCGGCGCCCTCGCGAAATGGTCAGGTAGCTCTCGACCGTCGACGCCTCGATGCGGGTGTTGCCCCGGACCTCGATCCGGTTCGCAACCGCGGCCTCGGCCTGGGAAACACCGATGACCGGCAGCGACGCCGGAATCACAGGCATCACGCCGCCCATCAGGGCCGACACCAGGAGCGTTTTGGTCAGTTTGTGCCTACGCTGCATAAAAACGCTTCGCTTTCGTTTTTTCCGCGAGGACCGGAACACGCCGGAAACGCGTCAGTTTCGGTCCAGATTCTTTATATCCGTCAGTCGTTTTACAGGCTTTTCCCGCAGACGCAACCGCCGAGACCAGCCCCTCCGTCTTTCCGCCCCGATCGTTGCACCCGGGACACGCTTGGTCTCAAAGAGACGTCAGCCGCACCATGTCGTTCCAGGTCGCGAAGACCATGAGAAACAGCACGATGGCGATTCCCACCCGGAAACCGTACTCCTGCACGCGCTCGCTCAGCGGCTTGCCGCGCAGGGCCTCGGCGGCATAGAACAACAGGTGCCCGCCATCAAGCATGGGGATCGGCAGGAGGTTCAGCAGACCGATGCTGATCGACAGAACCGCCGTCAGGTTGATGAGCGCCGCGATTCCAAGCGTCGCCACCTGGCCGGAGATCTGCGCCACGCGGATCGGACCGCCGAGTTGGTCGGCGGATTCGCGTCCCGTCACCACGCGCGACAGATAGCCGGCCGTGCGGGTGACGACGAACCAGGTTTCCTTCACTCCCTCGCCCACGGCTTCCAGCGGACCGAAGTGACGGGTGACGACGTCATCGGCACTCGGGGAGCGGCTCACACCCAGAAGGCCCACGCTCTGCACATTGCCGAAACGGTCGGTGATCTCCTCGCGGCGCGGCGTGACGTCCAGCGTCACGCGCTCGCCTCCCCGGTCGACCTCCATGGAGAGCGTCTGGCCGGCATGGAAGCTGATGATCCGCTGCAGGTCCGTGAAGGTCTGGATCGGCTCCCCGTCGATGCCCACGACAAGGTCTCCCGGCGCCAGACCGGCCTCGGCCGCTGCGCTGTCGGGCTTCACCGCGTCCACGCGGGCGCTGATGTCGGACCGCCCCAGCGTGCCGAAGAGCACCGAGAAGATGACAATGGCGAGAATGAAATTGGCGATGGGGCCGGCCGCGACGATGGCCGCGCGACGCGCGACCGACTTGGCCTGGAAGGCCCCTGCCCGCTCTTCCTCGGACATGGCGGCCAGCGCCTCGTTGTCCGGCACGCTCGCCTCGTTCTCGTCACCGGCGAACTTCACGTAGCCGCCGAGCGGAATGGCGGAAAGCTTCCAGCGGGTGCCATGGCGATCGTTGCGACCGAAGAGCTCGGGACCGAAACCGACCGAAAATGCCGTGACGCGCACGCCGCACCAGCGCGCAACGAGGAAGTGCCCGAGCTCGTGGAAGAACACCACGACCGTCAGGACAAAGAGAAACGGCAGGAGATACCCCGCAGCCGATCCGAAGAGCGATCCGATCAGTTCCATTTCCACTCCCAAGTCGCCCGACAGTGTCGTGCGGGTACGTTAACAAGCGGTTCGCGGCCGTTTCACGACATCACCCGGCGTTTGCCGCCTCCGCCAGAGAGCCGGCGACCTCGCGCGCGCGCCGGTCCGTCTCCAGCACGTCCGCGACATCCCCGGGCGCGGCAAGCGCTCCGGCAGCGTCAAGCCGCTCGAGCGTCTGCTCCGCACGCGCGGCAATGTCGAGAAACCCGATCCGCCCGGCCAGGAACGCGGCGACGAGCACCTCGTCGGCCGCATTCAGGGCCGCGGTCGCGGCCGTCCCGAGCTCCAGCGCCTCACGCGCGAGCCGGAGGGCGGGAAAGCGAACGGGATCCGGCGCCTCGAAGGTGAGCGTTGCCAATGCGGCGAGATCAAGGCGTTCGCACGGGGTCTCCATGCGGCGGGGCCAGGCAAGGCAGTGCGCGATGGGCGCGCGCATGTCCGGCGGACCGAGTTGGGCCAGAACCGAACCGTCCCGGTAATGCACCATGCCATGCACGATGGACTGCGGGTGAACCAGAACGTCGATGCGATCCAGCGGCAGCGCGAAGAGATGGCGGGCCTCGATGATCTCGAAGCCCTTGTTCATCATCGTGGCGCTGTCGATGGAAATGCGGGCGCCCATGCTCCAGTTGGGATGACGCAGCGCGCGCTCCGGCGTCACGTCGCGCATCTCGTCCAGCGAAAGGGTGCGGAACGGACCGCCGGAGGCGGTGAGCGTCAGCGTCTCTATCTGGTCGAAGTTCTGCCGCTCGAAGACCTGGAAGATCGCGCTGTGCTCCGAATCGACCGGAAGAATGCGAGCGCCTCCCCGCCGCGCGGCGTCGAGGAAAAGCTCGCCCGCACACACGAGGCATTCCTTGTTGGCAAGCGCGATCGTGGTGCCCCGCCGCGCCGCCTCGAGCGTCGGGCGCAGACCGGCCGCCCCGACGATGGCGGCCACCATCATGTCCGCCGGGCGCGCCGCCGCCTCGACAACGGCTTCCTCGCCGGCGGCGACGGTCACCGATGTTCCGGCAAGAGCCTCGCGCAAGGCTTCCAGACCGCCCGGATCAGCAATCACGGCATGGCGGGCGCCGACGCGCAGCGCGGCCCGCGCCAGGACCTCGGCATTGCTGCCGCCGGCAACCACGTCGACCTCGAAGGCCTCCGGCGCACGGGTGACGAGATCGAGCGTGCTCGCGCCGATCGACCCGGTGGCGCCGAAGACCGAAAGGCGCAGCGGTCGGTCGCGGACAGGCACAGGTTCGCCGGCCGCGCCGACAGCCGGCGCGCCCGTCATGTCCGGTTCGCGGGTCACGGTCTAGAGTCCTTTCATCTGCACCAGAACGGCGGCCGGATCGAGCATCGGCGCGCCGAGCGCAAGCGCCAGCGCGTAGCCCAGGATGGCGGCGCCGACAAGTCCGTCGATGCGGTCCATGACACCACCGTGACCGGGAATGATGCGGCCGGAATCCTTGACGCCGAAGCGCCGCTTGAGCGCGGATTCAAACAGGTCCCCCAACTGGGAGAAGATCGACAGCAGGCCGGACGCGACAACCCAGGCAAGCGGCGAGGAAACACCGCCGGCAAGCGCCACGCCATACCCCGCGACAAGAGCGGCCAGAAAACCGCCGACGGCCCCACTCCAGGTCTTCCCCGGCGACACGCGGCGCCAGAGCTTCGGACCGCCGAGACGCCGCCCGACGAAATAGGCCGCGATATCGGTCACCCAGACGACGAGGAACAGGAAGAGAATCAGCAACGCCCCGAAATGCCCCTCGCGCACGAGGACGAGCACGATACCCGTCAGGCCGGAATACAGGACGCCGAGCGACACCCAGCGTTCGGGCGCGCGCCCGAACGCAAGCCCCGCCAGGAACACGACCGCCGCCAGGGCAAACAGCAGCGCCAATGCCCAGGGCACCAGGGACATCATGGCAAGGACAAGGGTGGCCAGAACGCCGGCGTGGGAGAAGGCCGCGAGCACATAAGCGTTGCCGGCGCCAACGATCACCGACCACTCGCGCAGAAGAAGCATGGCGCACAGGGCCGCCAGGACCGCGAAGGGCCAGCCGCCCAGCCAGATCACGGCCAGTGCAAGGGGAACGAGAAGGGCCGCGGACGCGACCCGAAGCACCAGTTCGCTGGGCCCCTGTCCGCCTTCGCGTCCGGCGGGCGGGGTCATCTCGCCACTTTCGCGGACAGTGCGCCAAAGCGGCGGTCACGCGCGGCAAAGGATGCGAACGCCGCATCCAGCGCCGCCTCGTCGAAATCGGGCCAGTGCAGTTCGGAGAAATAGAATTCGGCGTAGGCCACCTGCCACAACAGGAAGTTGGACAGGCGCTGTTCGCCGCTGGTCCGGATCACGAGATCGGGATCGGGCAGCGCGGCGGTGTCCAGACGCGCCCCCAGGCTCGCCTCGTTCACGTCGTCCAGCGCCAGCGCACCGGAAGCGACCTCCTCCGCAAGCTTGCGCGCCGCGCGCGCGATCTCGTTGCGCGCGCCGTAGTTGAACGCGACGACGAGGGTCATGCCGGTGTTGTCACGGGTAAGCGCCTCGCCCTCCTCGATGAGGCCGAGAATGCGCGGCTCAAGGCCCTCGCGCTCGCCGATCATGGTCACCCGCACGTTCTGGCGGTGGATCTCGGCAAGGTCACGTCGCACGAACCGCTCGAGAAGGGTCATGAGAAACCCAACCTCGGCGGCCGGGCGGTTCCAGTTCTCGGAGGAGAAGCTGAAGATGGTGAGGCATTCGACGCCGCGCTTCGCGCTGTGGCTGACGATGCGCCGCAGCGCCGCCACCCCGGCGCGGTGCCCTTCGGTGCGCGGCAGGCCGCGGGAGAGAGCCCACCGGCCGTTGCCATCCATGATCACGGCGACATGACGCGGCACGCCGTGCCGCGCGTCCGCTTCCGCCGCCGCGGAGGCGTCCATATCTGCCGTCACCGTCATAGATCGCTCCTTCCCCGGGCCCCCACCCTCCATCAAGGCCTCAGACCTGGGAGATTTCCTGTTCCTTCCTTGCGAGGATCTGGTCGATCTCGGCGATCATCTCGTCGGTCATCTTCTGGACGCGATCGGACGCGACGCGGCTGTCGTCCTCGCTCATGTCGCCATCCTTCTCGAGCTTCTTCAGCTTGTCCATGCCGTCGCGGCGAACATGGCGCACGGCCACCTTGGACTGCTCCGCATACTTGTGCGCGATCTTGATGAGATCCTTGCGGCGCTCCTCGTTGAGCTCGGGGATCGGAAGACGCAGGTTGGTGCCGTCGACGACCGGGTTGAGACCCAGATTCGAATCGCGGATGGCGCGCTCGACCTTGCCGACCATCGTCTTGTCCCAGACCGCCACGGAGATCATGCGCGGCTCGGGAACGCTCACGGTAGCAACCTGGTTGAGCGGCATCTGCGAGCCGTAGGCCTCGACCGTGACCGGATCCAGCATGTTGGCCGAGGCACGGCCGGTGCGCAGGCCCGCCAGATCGGTCTTCAGCGACGTGAGAGCACCCGTCATGCGGCGCTCGAGATCCGCGTAGTCCAGCTCCTGGTCGGCCATTGTCCTGTCTCCGATTGTCTTTGGTTCGCGACGCCCCGCCCCGGGGACGTGGTCTCGTTGCGTCTTATTTCCATGACGGACGGGGGAAACGCAAGCGGTTCCCGACCTCAAGAGGCCTCAGGCGCAGGTTGCCCCCAAACGGAACCCCACAAAGTCTGACCGTCCTCGCGCAAGGGCAAGGCCAGCGTCGCCGCTTGCTCCTAGTCGGAGATGACCGTGTAACGGCCGACCCCGTTCATCACGTCGACAAGCGCGCCGGGCGTGCGGATCGAGAAGACGATCACCGGAATGGCGTTGTCGCGGGCGAGCGCGATCGCCGTCGCGTCCATAACCTTGAGATCGCGGCCAAGCACCTCGCCCGGCGTCAGCGTCTCGTAGCGCTCGGCGTCCGGCACCTTCTTGGGATCGTCGGAGTAGACGCCGTCGACGCTCGTGCCCTTGAGGAAGGCATCGCAGCGCATTTCAGCCGCGCGAAGGGCCGCGCCGCTGTCGGTGGTGAAGAAGGGATTGCCCGTGCCGCCGGCGAAGACGATCACGTCGCCATCCTCCATGTAGCGCTCGGCGCTGCGCTGGGTGAAGGTCTCGCAGATGGAGGGCACCGGCACGGCGGACAGAACGCGGGCCGGAACCCCGAGCCGGCGCAGGGCGTCGGCGAGCGTCAGCGAGTTCATGACGGTGGCCAGCATGCCCATGTGGTCACCGGTCACGCGATTGCCGCCCTTGGCGGCCACGGCCACGCCGCGGAAGATGTTGCCGCCGCCAACCACGACGCCGACCTGGGCTCCGAGGCTGACCGCCTCGGCAATTTCCTTGGCCACCCGGCCCACCGTCTCGGGATCGATCCCGAAGTCCTGGGAACCCATGAGCGCCTCACCCGAAAGTTTCACGAGCACGCGCCGCCAGCGAAGTTTTCTCGACATTGTTTTCTCGCCGTTATGGTTGTCTTGCGGGGCCGCCGGGCACCCGGCATGGCAAAACGGCCGCGGATGCCCCCAGCCGTCTCCCCACAGAAAAAAGGCGCCGGTTTGACCGGCGCCCGATTTTTGCTGATTGGGCTTAGTTGCCCACCGCCGCCGCGACTTCCGCGGCGAAATCCGTCTCTTCCTTCTCGATGCCCTCGCCGAGAGCAAAGCGGACGAAGCCGACGAGCTTCACCGGGCTGCCCAGATCCTTGGCGAAAGCCTCGACGGCCTGCTCGACGGTCTTGTCCGGATCCATGACGAAAGCCTGCTTGGTCAGCGTGACTTCCTCATAGAACTTGCGGATGCGGCCCTCGACCATCTTCTCGATGATGTTGTCCGGCTTGCCCGACTCGCGCGCCTGCTCGGAGAAGATCTGGCGCTCGCGGTCCACGACCTCCGGGTCGAGATCCTCGACACCCAGCGACAGCGGGTTGGTGGCAGCGACATGCATCGCGATCTTGCGGCCGAACGTGTTGACCGCCTCGGCATCGCCCTCGGACTCCATGGCGACCAGCACGCCGATCTTGCCCAGGCCCTCGGCGATCGAGCCGTGGACGTAGGACGCGACCGCGCCCTTGGAAACGGCCAGCGTCGCGGTGCGGCGCAGCGACATGTTCTCGCCGATGGTCGCGATCGCTTCCTTGATCTCGCCCTCGACGGTCTTGTCGCTGCCCGGGAACGAAGCGGCGGCAAGCGCCTCGACGTCGCCGTCCACGGAGAGAGCCGCCTTGGACGTACCGGCGACCAGGGCCTGGAAGGCCTCGTTGCGGGCCACGAAGTCGGTCTCGGAGTTCAGCTCGACGACGGCAGCCTTGGCGCCCTCGGAGGCCACACCGACCAGACCCTCGGCCGCGACGCGACCGGCCTTCTTGGCCGCCTTGGCGAGACCCTTGGTCCGCAGCCAGTCGATGGCCGCTTCCATGTCGCCGTTGTTCTCGGTCAGGGCTGCCTTGCAGTCCATCATGCCCGCGCCGGTCTTCTCGCGGAGCTCCTTCACCATTGCAGCGGTAATGCTCATAAGTCGCCTCGTTGACGGGTGTTCACCCCGGCAGGCTTAGCCGAGGCCTCACGTAAGGTTTATGACAGGACGTCCGAGGGACGGCAGCCGGCAGAAATTTTCCGCCGGCGCCAACCATCTTTACTGAGCCTGTGCAGGCGCCTCTTCGGCAGCCGCAGCAGGCACTTCCTCGGCGGGCGTCTCGGCCTCGAGGGCCGGCTCCAGCGGAGCCTCCTCGGCGGCGCCGACGTCCAGGCCCATGCCACCCTGGGCACGCGAGATGCCGTCGATGGCGGCGCGCGCGATCAGGTCGCAGTACAGCGCGATGGCGCGGCCGGCGTCGTCATTGCCCGGAACCGGGTAGTCGATGCCGTCCGGATCGCAGTTCGAATCGACGATCGCGGCGACCGGAATGCCGAGACGGCGCGCTTCCTGAATCGCGATGGCCTCGCGATTCGTGTCAATCACGAAGATCAGGTCCGGCAGGCCGCCCATGTCCTTGATGCCGCCGAGGTTGCGCTCGAGCTTCTCGCGCTCACGATCGAGGAACAGGCGCTCCTTCTTCGTCAGACCGGCCGGGTTGCTCAGGGTCTCCTCGACCTTGCGCAGGCGCTGGATCGACTGGGAGATGGTCTTCCAGTTGGTCAGCATGCCGCCAAGCCAGCGGGCGTTGACGTGGTACTGGGCCGAACGGCGGGCCGACTCGGCAACCGCTTCCTGCGCCTGGCGCTTGGTACCGACGATCAGCACGCGGCCACCGGCTGCGACCTTGTCCGACACCGCCTTCAGAGCCTGGTGCATCAGCGGCACGGTCTGGGCGAGGTCGAGAATGTGGATGTTGTTGCGGACGCCGAAGATATAGGGACCCATCTTCGGGTTCCAGCGGTGCTTCTGGTGGCCGAAGTGGACGCCGGCTTCCAGCAGCTGGCGCATCGTGAACTCGGGCAGGGCCATGGCCTTGCTTCTCCTGGTTTTTCCGGTTGTACCTCCGCAGGGAGTGCCCTCGCTCGCGCGCCGACACCGGATGGACCCCGTCCGTGACGAAAACCGAACCCTGCGTGTGGAATGCGCGCGTTATAGTCGCCGCCGCGCCACAAGACAAGCCCGCAAACCGCCCGAATTCACGCCTTTTCGAAACAAGATGCCGCAACGTCAGGCAAGTTCGACGTTCACCACGCCCGGAATCGTCTTCATCGCGCCGGCCAGTTGCGGCGTCAGGCGGAAGCCGCCGGGGAGCTTAACCTCCACCTCGCGACGTCCGTCCTCGAGCAGCACGACCACGCTCACCTCGCCCTCCCCGCGCTCGCCCAGGTGACGCGGAAGGCGGCGGGCCGCGTCCATGCCCTGCAGGAACACCGTGAGGCTCTGCTGGACGCGGGAGGCCTCCTCCTCCAGCGGTCGCACCGACTGGATCCGCAGGCTCGGCTCATCGTCGCGCATGTCGGCGCCGACCAGCAGCACCACCGAGCGCCCCGGCTCGACTGCGTCGCGGAACTGCGCCAGCGCCTCGGAGAACAGCAGCGCCTCATACTGGCCCGTCGGGTCCGACAGGCGCACGATGCCCATGCGGTTGCCGGACCGGGTCTTGCGCTCCTGGCGCGACAGCACGGTGCCGGCCAGCCGGCCCGCGCTTGCCCCCTGCTTCACGGCCTGCGCGAACTCGTTCCACATCTGCACGCGCATCCGCTGCAGGAGCGGCATGTAGGCGTCGAGCGGATGGGCGGAGAGATAGAAGCCGATCGCCCCCTGTTCGCGCTGGAGTTGCTCCTCGGCAAGCCAGGCGTCCGTCTCCGGCAGATGCACGTGCTCGCCCGCCGGCCCGCCGCCGAACATATCGTTCTGACCGCTGATCGCCTGTTCCTCGGTGCGCTGCGCAACGCCGATGATGCGGTCGATGCCGGCGACCACCCGGGCGCGGTTCTTCTCCAGCGCGTCGAAGGCGCCCGCATTGATAAGGCTTTCGAGGATGCGCTTGTTGAGCTGTTTGGCGCTGACCCGGCTGGCGAAGTCCCCGAGGCTTGCAAAGGGCTTGTCGCCGCGCATCTCGATAATGTGCTCGACGGCGCCCTCGCCAACCCCCTTGATCGCGCCCATCGCGTAGCGCACCGCGCCGTCCTCCACCGTGAAGTGCACGCCGGAGCGGTTGACGCAGGGCGGCAGCACCTCGATCCCCATGCGCTTCGCCTCGACGCAGAAGTCGGACAGCTTGTCGGTGTTGCCGAGATCGAGGGTCATGGACGCGGCCATGAACTCGACCGGGTGGTTCGCCTTCAGCCAGGCCGTGTGATACGAGACGAGCGCATAGGCGGCGGCGTGCGACTTGTTGAAGCCGTAGTTGGCGAACTTGGCCACCAGGTCGAAGATCGTGCCCGCCTGCCCCTTGTCGACGCCGCGCTCGACGGCACCGTCGACGAAGCGGGCGCGCTGCACCTCCATCTCGGCGGCGATCTTCTTGCCCATGGCGCGGCGCAGCAGGTCGGCTTCGCCGAGCGAGTAGCCCGACAGCACCTGGGCGATCTGCATCACCTGCTCCTGGTAGACGATGATGCCGTTCGTCTCCTTCAGGATCGGCTCCAGGAGCGGATGAAGATAATCCGCCTCCTGCTCGCCATGCTTGACCGCGTTGTAGACCGGGATGTTGTCCATCGGGCCCGGCCGGTACAGCGCCACCAGCGCGATGATGTCCTCGAAACGGTCGGGCTTCATGCCGGCGATGGCACGCCGCATGCCCTGACTTTCAAGCTGGAACACACCGACCGTCTCGCCGGCGGCGAGCAGGCGGTACGTCGCCGGGTCGTCCATGGGCAGGCCGGCCATGTCGACCGTGATCCCCTTGTCGGCGATGAGCTTGACCGCCGTGTCGATCACCGTCAGCGTCTTCAGGCCGAGAAAGTCGAACTTCACCAGCCCGGCCTGTTCGACCCACTTCATGTTGAACTGGGCGACGGGCATGTCGGAGCGCGGATCGCGATAGAGCGGCACGAGCTGCTCCAGCGGCCGGTCGCCGATCACCACGCCAGCGGCATGGGTCGAGGCGTGGCGGTAGAGCCCCTCGAGCTTCTGCGCCATCCTCAAAAGGCGAGCGACCGTCTCGTCGTCGTCGCGCGCCTCCTGGAGACGCGGCTCGTCCCGGATCGCCTGCTCGAGCGTCACCTGCTGCCCCGGCGCCGCCGGCACCATCTTGGACAGGCGGTCGACCTGGCCATAGGGCATCTGCAGGACGCGACCGACGTCGCGCAGCACGGCCCGCGCCTGGAGCGTTCCGAAGGTGATGATCTGCGCCACCTGCGCGCGACCGTACTTCTCCTGGACGTAGCGGATGACCTCTTCGCGCCGGTTCTGGCAGAAATCGATGTCGAAATCCGGCATCGAGACGCGCTCGGGATTAAGAAATCGCTCGAACAGAAGCGCATAACGCATTGGATCGAGGTCGGTAATGGTCAACGACCATGCGACGAGCGAACCCGCACCGGAGCCGCGGCCCGGCCCGACGGGAATGTCATGCGCCTTTGCCCACTTGATGAAGTCGGCAACGATGAGGAAGTAGCCGGGGAAGCGCATCCGCTCGATGATGCCGAGCTCGTAGTCGAGACGCTTCCAGTAGTCCTCCTCGGGCGTGTCCGGCGAGGTGCCATGCTGGTCGAGACGGTTCTTCAGGCCCTCGCGCGCCTGACGCTGAAGCTCGGCAACCTCGGCGGCGAACACGGCCTCGGGATCCTCCGAGGCGCCGGCGAACTGCGGCAGGATCGGCTTGCGCTTGAGCGGACGGGTGGTGCAGCGGCGCGCGATCTCGACGCTGGAGGCGAGCGCCTCCGGCACGTCGGAGAACAGCTCCATCATCTCCGCGCGGGTCTTGAAGCGGTGCTCCGCCGTCAGCCGGCGCCGGTCGTCCTCGGCGATCACCCGGCTTTCGGAAATGCAGATCAGCGCGTCATGCGCCTCGTAGTCGTCGGCGGTGGCGAAGAAAGGCTCGTTGGTCGCCACCAGAGGAACGCCGAGATCATAGGCGGCGGCCACCATTCCGGCCTCGCTTGCCGCCTCCTCCGGCGTGCCGTGGCGCTGGATCTCCAGATAGAGCCTGTCGCCAAAGCCCTCCCGCAGGCGGCTCAGCCGCGCGTGCGCCTTGTCGGCATCGCCCGCGATCACGGCCTGGCCGATCGGCCCGAGCGCCCCGCCGGTCAGCAGGATCACGCCGGCAGCGTGATCGCACAGCCGGTCAATCGTGACATGGGCCCGCACGGCCGGATCGGTATCGAGATAGGCCCGGCTGACGATGTCCATGAGATTGGCGTAACCGTCATCATCGGCCGCCAGCAGCACCACCTCGCCGAGATGTACCGTTTCGCGCCCGCGCTTCACGCCGCCGTCGAGAAAGTCGACCGGGATCTGCACGCCGACAACGGGCTGGATACCGGCGCCCCAGGCCTTCTCGGAGAATTCGAGGGCGCCGAAGAGATTGGCCGTGTCCGTGACCGCGATGGCTGGTTGCCGGTCGCCCTTGGCAAGGTCGATCAGCTTGCCGAGCGGCAGCGCACCCTCAAGCAGGGAATAGGCCGAGTGGGTTCTGAGATGGACGAAGCCGACGTCTTCCATGGGCTGCACCGGAACGGGAGAGGACAGGGGCCGGGCGCGACTGACCGCGCCACGACCGACAGCCTGCCAGTCTTGTCCCTCAAGGCCCGCGAGTCGACATCAACCCACCCTTGGTCCCCCGCAAATCGCCCCCGGCCCCTCCTCCTGTGGAAGACGGAGCGCCCGCATGCTCATGCAGACCGCGAAGCGAACGCGCAAACCCGACACACCTCAGGCGGTTGCCAGCTCCACGATGACATTGCCCCAGACAAGCACCGTCACGGTGAAGACGGACAGGGCGCCAAAGGCAACAACATCCTGAATATTCTCGATGATTTCGTCGAACATGGCAGGTCTCCCCTTGCTCCGGCCTTCCGATGAAATTCATAATGTTCATGTTTTGTTCTTTTTGCAAGCCCCCTTCACACAAGGCGGATAGAGAGCGCCGCCTCATGGTGAACGGAGCGTAAATGCCTGAGGGCCGCCGATTGGCCGCGTGAAACCGGCTTGAACTCTTCGCGGCCCCGCCCCACCTTGGCGCGCATCAGAGGACGACCTCCCCGCAATGGGCAAATTCGCCGGGACGACCCGGCAGAGGGGGGATGGTCATGTCCTGGATCTTTCTTGTCGCCGCCGGTCTGCTGGAAGTCGTCTGGGCCTTCGCGATGAAACAGTCCGAAGGGTTCACCCGCCTGCCCGCAACGCTGGTCATGCTTGTCGCCATGGCCGGGTCCTTCGGCCTGCTGACGCTTGCCATGCGCAACCTCCCCCTCGGCACCGCCTACATGATCTGGACCGGCATCGGTGCGGTGGGCGCCTTTGCCGCCGGAGTCTGGCTCCTGGGGGAAGACCTTTCTCTCCAGCGACTGATCGCGGCCGGACTGATCGTCGCCGGCATGGTGACGATGAAGCTCTCCTGAAGCTGGTCCCGGGATGTGAGAAAGTGAGTCCGTCTTTCCGGACAAATCGCTGAACGGGAATCGTTTTCAGCGTTCAAGGTCTCCCGTCAGGCGGAGCTCGTCTTCACAAACCGATTCAACACGGGAGCAACGTCCGCAAGGAGTCGTGACAGGCGCTTGAGCGCGACCATTCGGAAAGTGATTCCACCAGCGCTCGCAAAGCCTTGAAAAAGAGAGGCTTTCGCCGGGTCGGCGATCTCGGGCAAGACCAAACGCCAGCGTTGCCAGCCTTTTTGAAGGCCGGCAACGCCTCGTTTATGGGGCCACACCCTAGATCTCGACGACCTGCTGGTCGCGCAAGGTGATCCGGCGATCCATGCGCGCGGCGAGCTCCATGTTGTGGGTCGCAATCAGCGCCGCGAGGCCCGATGCGCGCACGAGCGCCACCAGTGCCTCGAATACATAGGACGACGTCGTCGGATCAAGGTTTCCGGTCGGCTCGTCCGCCAGGAGGATACTGGGCGCATTGGCAACCGCGCGCGCGATGGCCACGCGCTGCTGCTCGCCGCCCGAAAGCTCCGAGGGGCGATGCTCGGCACGCGCGCCGAGGCGCATGTAGTCGAGAAGCTGGCTCGCGCGGGTGCGGGCCTCGCTCTTCTCCAGCCCGCGAATGAGCTGCGGCATCATCAGGTTCTCCAGCGCGGTGAACTCCGGCAGGAGGTGATGAAACTGATAGACGAAGCCGATCTTGGTACGACGGATCCGGGTCCGCTCGGCATCCGGTAGCGCCCCGCACTCGACGCCATCGATATAGATCTCGCCGCTGTCGGGCCGCTCGAGCAGGCCGGCGATGTGCAGCAGGGTCGACTTGCCCGCGCCCGACGGCGCGACAAGGGCCACGACCTCACCGGGATGCAGGGCCAGATTGGCATTGGAGAGAATATCCAGACGCCCCTCTCCCTCGCGAAAGCCGCGGGAGATGCCGGCAAGCACCAGCGGCAGGCCACCGGGGGCGGAATCGGTCGGATGAGAGCTGGAAGCGGACATGGTCGTCATTCGTAGCGCAGCGCCTCGACCGGATCGAGCCGGGCGGCGCGCCAGGCCGGATAGAGGGTCGCAAGCAGCGACAGCACCATGGCCATCACCACGACGGACATCGTCTCGCCCGTGTCCATGTCGGCGGGCAGACGGCTGAGGAAATAGAGCTCCGGCGAGAAGAGCTCGGTGCGCGTCATCCAGGAAATCGCCTGGCGGATGCTCTCGATGTTGAGACAGACGACGAAGCCGAGCACGAAGCCGGCCAGCGTGCCGACGATGCCGATGCTGGCGCCTGTGATGACGAAGACGCGCATGATCGCCCCGCGCGTCGCACCCATGGTGCGCAGGATGGCGATGTCGCGCCCCTTGTCCTTCACCAGCATCGTCATGCCGGAAATGATGTTGAGCGCCGCCACGAGCACGATCAGCGTCAGGATGATGAACATCACGTTCCGCTCCACCTCGAGCGCGGAGAAGAAGGTGACGTTGCGCTGCCGCCAGTCGGTGACGAAGGTCGGCCTGCCGGCGCCCTCCTCCACCTTCGGCCGGAGCGTGCCGACGGAATCGGGATCGTCGGTGAACACCTCTATGCCGGTGACGATCCCTTCCTGGTTGAAATAGAGTTGCGCCTCGTTGAGCGGCATGAAGGCCATCGTGCCGTCATACTCGGACATGCCGATCTCGAAGACGGCCGTCACGGGATAGGCCTTCACGCGCGGCGTGACGCCGAGCGCGGTCACATTGCCGTTCGGAGAGATCACGCGAACCAGATCGCCTACCGAGACGCCGAGCTGGCGGGCGAGCCGCGTTCCGATGGCGATGCCGTTGGAGGAATCGAAATTGTCGAAGGTGCCGGTGCGCACGTTGCCGGAGACCAGCGGAAGCTTGCGAAGGTCGGTCTCGCGCACACCGCGCACCAGCGCGCCGAGAGACCCCGCCGGGCCGCTGACCAGCACCTGCCCCTCGATGAAGGGCATGGCGAACTTCACGCCGTCCAGATTCTCAAGACGTGCTGCCACCGCGTCATAGTCGTCGAGCTCGCTGCCGATCGGCTGCACGAGCAGGTGACCGTTGATGCCAAGGATCTTGGTCAGGAGCTCGGCGCGAAAGCCGTTCATCACCGCCATGACGATGATGAGCGTGGCAACGCCCAGCATGATGCCGAGGAAGGAGAAGCCCGCGATGACCGAAATGAACGTCTCGCGCCGGCGGGAGCGCAGATAGCGCCCGGCAAGCATCCATTCGAAGCCGGCAAAGGGGCGCGTGTCGCCCTTTCGCTGCGTGGCTTTGGCGCCTGCGCTCATTCCCGCTCCTTCACCCGGACAGCTCCCTCATTCAGGCGCGCCCGCCCGCCGCATGACGACGACGCGGGCGAATCCCCAGCCCATCAGCCCGCGAGGTCGGACACCAGCCGATTGACCGCTTCTTGCGGCGAAAGCGTGACGCGCTCGCCGCTCGCACGGTTCTTCAGCTCCACGACTCCGTCCTTCAGGCCGCGGGGACCGACGATAAGCTGCCACGGCAGGCCGATGAGGTCCATGCTCGCGAACTTGGCGCCCGCGCGCGTGTCGACATCATCCACAAGCACATCGAGACCGGCGGCCCCGAGCTGGCTTTCCAGGTCGTCGCAGGCCGTGTCCGTCGCCTCGTCGCCGGGCTTCAGATTGACGATGCCGACGTGGAACGGCGCGACCGAGGCCGGCCAGATGATGCCCGCCTCGTCGTGATGGGCCTCGATGATCGCGCCCAGAAGACGGGACACGCCGACACCATAGGAGCCCATGTGCACGGGAACCTCGACACCGTCCGGCCCCGTGACCTTTGCGCCCATGGGCTCGGAGTACTTGGTGCCGAAATAGAAGATGTGCCCCACCTCGATGCCGCGCGCGGACATGCGCGCCTCCTCGGCGACCTCGCCGTAGGCCGCCTCGTCGTGCATCTCGTCGGTCGCCGCATACGGCGTGGTCCAAGCCTCGATGACCGGGCTGAGATCGGCGGAAAAGTCCGTGTCCTCGCCGGGAATCGGCAGGTCCAGGATCGCCTTGTCGCAGAAGACCTCGCTCTCGCCGGTGGCGGCCAGGATGATGAACTCGTGGCTCATGTCGCCGCCGATGGGGCCGGTATCGGCCCGCATGGGAATGGCCTTCAGCCCCATCCGGGCAAAGGTGCGCAGATAGGCAACGAACATGCGGTTGTAGGCATGACGCGCGCCCTCCTTGTCCAGATCGAAGGAATAGGCATCCTTCATCAGGAATTCGCGGCCGCGCATCACGCCGAAGCGGGGGCGCACCTCGTCCCGGAACTTCCACTGGATGTGATAGAGGTTGAGCGGCAGGTCGCGGTAGCTCTTCACCGACGCGCGGAAGATGTCGGTGACCATTTCCTCGTTGGTCGGACCAAAGAGCATGTCGCGCTCGTGGCGGTCGGTGATGCGCAGCATCTCCTTGCCGTAGGCATCATACCGCCCGCTTTCGCGCCACAGGTCCGCCGGCTGAACGGTCGGCATGAGCAGCTCGAGCGCACCGGCGCGATTCTGCTCCTGACGCACGATCTCCTCGATCTTCTTCAGCACGCGCAGCCCCATGGGCAGCCACGCATAGATGCCCGCCGTCTCCTGGCGGATCATGCCGGCGCGCAACATGAGCCGGTGCGACACGATCTCGGCCTCTTTCGGCGTCTCCTTGAGAATGGGCAGGAAATATCGGGACAGTCGCATGAAGAAACACTCGATGATTGGGCGGCACGCGGCAGGTTGCCGCTCCGGCATGGCACGGCGCGCAGGGCGTCCGCAATGTTCCGGCAGTCAAAGCGCAAGCCGGGGCAAAACACAAGACCTGCCGTGCGCCGGGGCACGCTCAATCCAGCCAAACCCGCACCACATCGGGATGCCACGCACCCGCCGCAAGTGGGCGAACGCAAAAAAAATGGGCTCGCCTTGCACAAAATGGTGACAAGCCCAAGACATTGGGGTAATGTCCAGCCTCATAAGAAGACAAGTCGTCGCAAGACAAGAGCTTGTCGAACAACGGACTTCGCGGTCTGAGTCTTGGGAGGAAGCACCTTCTGGCGCACCTTAGGGTCGCAGCCCGTCAAACAGATCTAAAAGTCATTTGACGAATGAAGGTATGATACGCGAAACCTGAAAAGGCAGGGTCTAGTACCCTGCCTTTTTTCTTTTCCCGGCCTCAAACATATCGTTCTTCATCGCATCCGATTACTTGCCCTTGCGTAATTTTCAAGTATGTCACACTTCCCTCTGCCCACCGGCAAGGCAGCGGCATCGGCTTTCAATTTCCGCAAAACGAACGCAGGACAGCCACTCGCACCGCCCCCGGCGCGGGCATTCAACCGCTCGAAACGGACCACCCGCCTTGCCTAGGGTGTGCCCCTAGCTGCGTGAGGCGAACCAGGCATCGAGCGGCTGCACGAGCGGCGGCTTGCCGTTGGCCTCGGGCCAGGAATCGATGGCCCAGGCCTTGCCGGACGCGGTCTCCCGCAGAACCGCCGTGGCATGGGGATAGCGACCATCCAGGAAGAAGCCGCGCGCCACCGGGCTGGTGACCTTGTGGTGCTTCAAAAAGCCCTTGCGCGCCGCGACGAGCAGAACGCTGGTCGTGTTGGTCGCCTCGTCTATGCAGTCCATCTGCCCCGGCACGCCCGCGTTGTGCAGGTCGTATCCGCCGATGTCGCCGCTGGAGCCCGCGACCGGGCCGATCTCCTTTTCCGACCACGAGATGAGGCGGGCGACCGCCTTGCGCTCAGCCTCCGGCGAAGCCGCGCCCGCCGCGAGAATCCGTTTCATGGTCGCCAGGCGCCGGGGCGTGAAGTCGAAGGCCGTTTTCCGGGCACAGCCGAAGGCATGACAAACGTAGATCCGCTCGCCCGCCGGCGCGACGCCGCCATGCGCCCCGTACCAGCCGACGGCCGGTCCACTCGCCTGGCCGGCACATCCGCCGAGCAGGAAACCCGCAACGACCAGGGCCGCCGGCGCGTGGGCGAAACGGCGCCGGTCGGCGCAGCGAACCGGTCTCAAGGGGCGAATCGTCATCATGGATCTCCAGCGTGACGTTCTTTATGGCCCGGCCGTTTGCCACACGGAAGAGGACGCGCTAAGTGACCGGCTCGAAACTCACCGGGGCGCGACAGGCGCTCCTTGCAGGGGATGACCAGACATGCAGCCCGTACACGTCGTCGGCGGCGGACTCGCCGGATCCGAGGCCGCGTGGCAGATCGCCCGGCGCGGCATTCCCGTCATTCTTCACGAGATGCGGCCGGTGCGCGGAACCGATGCCCACAAGACGGACGGCCTTGCCGAACTCGTCTGTTCCAACTCCTTCCGCTCGGACGATGCGGAACAGAATGCCGTCGGCCTGCTCCACGCGGAACTGCGCGACGCCGGCTCGCTCATCATGCGGTCGGCCGACGCTCATCAGGTGCCGGCGGGTGGCGCGCTCGCCGTGGACCGGGACGGGTTTTCCGACGCGGTGACGGCGGCCCTCGAGGCACACCCGCTCATCACCATCGAGCGCGGAGAGATCGCCGGACTGCCGCCCCGCGACTGGGACAGCGTCATCGTCGCGACGGGCCCCCTCACCTCGCCGGCACTCTCGGAGGCGATCCTTGCCGAAACGGGTGAGGACGCGCTCGCCTTCTTCGACGCCATTGCACCGATCCTCCATTTCGATTCGGTCGACTTCGACACCTGCTGGTTCCAGTCACGCTACGACAAGGTTGGTCCCGGCGGCTCGGGCAAGGACTACATCAACTGCCCGATGGACAAGGACCAGTACAACGCCTTCATCGACGCGCTGATCGCCGCGCCCAAGACCGAGTTCAAGGAGTGGGAGGAGAACACCCCCTACTTCGACGGCTGCCTGCCGATCGAGGTGATGGCGGAGCGTGGGCGCGAAACCCTGCGACACGGCCCGATGAAGCCGATGGGCCTGACGAACGCCCACAAGCCGGACCAGAAGCCCTATGCGGTCGTGCAGCTTCGCCAGGACAACGCGCTCGGCACGCTCTACAACATGGTCGGCTTCCAGACGAAGCTGCGTCACGGCGCCCAGCTCGAGGTGTTCAGGCAGATCCCGGGTCTGGAGGATGCCGTCTTCGCGCGCCTCGGCGGACTGCACCGCAACACCTTCCTGAACTCCCCGAAACTTCTGGATGCGACGCTGCGCCTCAAGGCCCGGCCCGCGCTGCGCTTCGCCGGGCAGATCACGGGCTGCGAGGGCTACGTGGAATCGGCGAGCGTCGGCTGCATGGCGGGACTGTTCGCCGCCGCCGAACGGCTGGGCACCGAGATTGCGCCCCCGCCTGCGACGACCGCCATGGGCGCACTGCTCGGCCACATCACCGGCGGTCACATCCTGCGTGACGAACCGGGTCCGAGGTCGTTCCAGCCGATGAACGTGAACTTCGGCCTTTTTCCACCGGTCGAGGCGCCGAAGGTCGACGCCGAGGGCAAGCGCATTCGCGGCAAGGACAAGTCCCGCGCCAAGAAGCGCGCCATGACCGATCGCGCGCGCGCGGACTTCGGCGCATGGATGCAGACGCTCGCCCTGCCCGAGAAAGCGGCCTGACATCACCTTCCCACGGTTTCTCCTTGCGATCCGGCGGCCTCAGGCCGCCGGCGCGTCCCGCGTGTCCGTCTGCTCACCGGGCCTGGGGCGGTCATCCGGATCGGGCAGCCCACCATCACGGCCAAGATAGGTGACATTGGCGGGAACCGCGAAGGCGGACCCGTTGGCGCGCACAATGTCGCCAATCCCGATCAGGAGTTCCTCCTGAAGGGACATGAACTCGGTCAGATCCGCGCTCATGACATAGGTGAACACGTCCAGATCGAGGGAATAGGTGCCGTATCCCGCGAAGGAGACACGCAGGGCCATCTGGTCGAGCACCCTCTCGTGGCCGATCAGGTATGTGCGCACCTGCTCGACAATGCGCAGCACCGCCGCCGGATCGGTCTCGTATCGCACGCCAAGGCGATGCTTGAACAAGAAGCGGTCGCGCCGGCTGAAGTTGACGATCTTGCGCTTGGCCAGGTCCGAGTTCGACACGGTGATCAGCGTGCGGTCGAGCGCCCGGATGCGGGTGGACCGAATGCCGATGGACTCGACCGTGCCAGAAAGCCCCTCGAACTCGCAGTACTCACCAACCCGCACCATGCGGTCGGCGTAGAGAATCACGCCGCCGATAAGATTTTCGAGTGTCGGCTGGGCAGCAAGGGCAACCGCCAGACCGCCGACGCCGAGGCCGGCGACGACGCCATAAACGGGAATGCCGATCTGGGTGGCCCCATAGCCGAGCAAAAAGACCGCAAGACAAAGACCGGCAAGGCGGAACGCAGACAACAACAGGCTGGAGTCGAGGCTCGTCGTGGGCACCGTCGGATTCTTCATCACCCAACTCGCGAGGAAGTCGACGGCCTGATACGCCAGCCAGGCAATCGCGGTCCACATGATCGCCTCGGACGCCGTGCCCACGACAATCATCGGTGCACCCGTGATGTTGACCTGCTGCTCAACGAGATAGCGGAAAGCCAGCACGGTCACGAAGAGAACGATCGGCTGCTGCATTCGGCGAAGGCGCCGACGAACATCAGACAGCGGCACCGCCCGCCAGCGGTTCCAGCGTTGCAGGAGGATTGGCAGGGACACTCCGAGTATCATCAGGATGCCAAGCGAGATCCATTGCCAGACCGCCTGATTGTAAAACTCATACCGAAGCCACGACGGACCGGCACGGATTACGTCGAACCAGCGCGGGGCAACGAGGTTGCCGGGCGTGTAGATGTAATAGGAATAGAGGTCCTCGCCATTGTCCGAGCGCGAGGGGAAGAGCTTCACCGAGTCATAGTCGGCGGGAATGCGGGCCACGGTCTCCTTGGAGATCAGATAGCGCACCTCTCCCTCTTCCTTGCCCACCTGGGCAATGACGAGGTCGGTTCCCGGCAGGGTCCAGCGCTGGGGAAGATTGGCGGCTTCGCTTGCATCCATGAAGGTGCCGGCCGCTTCGCCCGGAATGGAGGAAAGCTCCGGCATGTAGATCCGGTCGAGGATCTCGCGAAACTGCAGCACGATCTCCGTGCCGACGTTCCTGCGGGCGGTCTGGGGAATTTCCGAAAGGTCGAAGACATCACGCGCCTTCTGGATCAGAAGCCTGACGATCTGCAACCGACGTTCCTGCTCGTCATCGAGAAAGAACGTGCCGGCGGCATTGTACCGGTCGCGAACGTCGCGCCAGATCCGCTCCGCCTCGAACATGATGACGAGATAGCTTTCGAGAGTCGCGCGCGGGCTGGAGGTGTCCGGCGGTGCGATGGGATAGTCACGAAACAGCCGCTGCAGATCCGGAATGCGGCTCCTGATCTCCGATTCCACCGCTTTCGACGAATCGACCCCGCCTCCCATGAGGACACTTCGGTGCACAAGCCCTTCGCCACGAAGGGCCTGGGCGTTCGCACCACCCTGAAAAGACAGGGACAAAACGCAGGCGGTCACGATCATGGCACAGCTTACGCAGCGGTTCGCGCGTGTTGCACCCTTCGCCAGAACCTGGCGAGCGGTGCGGATAAAAGCTGACATGTTCCTGCCCCTCTGGATTGTCCCCGAAAATCAGGGCCAACCCTAGGAGGGAAACTTGAAACGCACGTTAAGGGACAGAAGATCGTCGACTTGCGGCAGGCGGATCGTCAGGCACCCGGAGCCTTTCGCGATGCCTGGCGGGCGGTGCGCCAGTATATCCACAGACGCTTCAGTCGCGACAATTGTGCCGGCCTGACAAAAGGCTGGTAGCCTGGCGCCTCGATCCGGTCGAGCAGCGGTTCGACGAGACATACGGGAAGAAAAGCCGGCGCGACAGGGCGCGAGACACAGCCGATTCTCGCGCGCGTCTCGGACAGATGCGCCCGGGCCCGTGCCGCGAGCTCTCCGATCGCCGCCTTGAGCGCAGGCGTCTCCTCTCCCGCGAACACGCTCTCGGGATCGACACCGTAGCGGTCCAGGATATCGGCCGGAAGGTACATTTGGCGCCGGCGCGCATGCCAGGGGAGCGCCCGCAGGAGACCGGTGATGGCATAGGCGACGCCGGCGTGACCGGCAGCCTCCGCCGTGCCGGGATCACGGCCACCGGCCAGAACGATGGCCGAGAGCTGGACAAGCGCCGAGGCGGTCTCGCCCGCATAGCCCTCCAGGTCGCCGACGCTCGGCATGGGATCGTCATAGAGGTCGAAGGTTCGCGCCTCGATAAGATCGAGGAATGGCTTCAGCGGAAGACCATAGCGCGCGATGACCTGCCTCAGCTCGCGGGCGACCGGGTGCTGGTCGGCATCGCCCCCCTCGGGAGCCTCGAGCGTGTCCCGCCACCACTGAAAGCGGATCTCGCCGGGCATGGGGTCGGAGACCAGTTCGCGGGTACGCGCGATCTCGCAGGAAAAGGCATAGATCGCCGCGACCGCCGAACGCTCCGGCTCGGGCACGAAGAGAAGCGACAGGTAGCGGTCGAAATCGAGGTCGCGCACCAGGGCGAGACAGTCGCCATCGGCAACGGCTGGGGACGTCTTCATTGCGGGGAACCTAGGGCCATTGCCGCATCAGTCCACCGCCAGAAGCACGGCCGCAACGGCCCTGTCCTCGGAAAGCAGCACGTTGTAGGTCCGCACCGCTGCGCCGGTCGTCATCGCGTCCGACATGATGCCCGCCTCGCGCAATGCCGTCTTAAGAGCGGACGGGATGCGCGCCGGCTCATCGCCGGCGCCGATCAGCAGCACCTCGATGTCGGCCACTTCCTGGAACACTCGCTCCAGCGCGTCGCCGTCGAGATCCGCCATGGAGGTGGCGGCAAACCCGTAGATACCGCTCGGCACGCACAGGAGCGATCCGCGATGGGACATGTCCGCAAAACGGAAGCCACCGTCACCATAGGCCTCTATCGGCGCGCGTCCCGGGAAATGCGCATCCCGGATCACGATGCCCTCGCCGCGTTTCGCCATTGCTCAAGCCTGCCTTCCGGTGCCGTTCTCCGCGCTCAGGCGGAGGCGGCACTCCCGCTCTTGCCCTTGCCCTTGGCGCTCTCGCCGCCCTCGTCGTCGCCCGCGATCTTTCCCGGACGCAGGTTGAGCAGGATCAGGAAGGGCGCGGCGAGGAAGATCGAGGAATAGGTGCCGATCACGATGCCGAAGATCATCGCCAGCGTGAAGGAGCGGATGACCTCGCCACCAAAGGTATAGAGCGCGAACAGCGCCAGAAGCGTCGTCAGCGAGGTCATGATCGTGCGCGACAGCATCTCGTTGATGGACCGGTCAAGAAGCTGCGGGAGCGGCATCTTCTTGTATCGCCGGAGGTTCTCGCGGATGCGATCGTAGACCACCACCGTATCGTTGAGCGAGTAGCCGATGATGGTCAGGATCGCCGCGATCGACGACAGCGAGAAATCAAGCTGCAACACCACGAAGAGACCGATGGTGACGACGATGTCGTTGATCGTGGTCAGGATCGCGCCGATGGCGAAATGCCATTCGAAGCGGAACCAGATGTAGAACATGATGACGATCAGCGAGGCGGCAACGGCGATCATGCCGGCCTGGGCCAGCTCGCCGGAGACGCGCGGCCCCACCACCTCGACGCGCCTGAAGTCGACGCTCTCGCCAAAGCTCTCGCGAACCGTGGACACGACGGCCTGCTGGGCCAGCTCGCCGCCCTCGGGCTGCTGCACGCGCACAAGAACCTCGTCGGGCGCACCGAACTGCTGCACCTGGACGTCGCCCAGATTGAGCGTTCCGAGCTGGGCGCGAATGCCGGCGATGTCGGCGGGCGACTCATGCGTCTTGAGCTCGAAGACCGTGCCGCCCTTGAAGTCGATGCCGAAGTTCAGACCGACGGAGAAGAACAGCGCGATCGACGCCAGGAACACGACCGCCGAAAAGGGGAACGACAGCACGCGCAGCCGCATGAAGCGGATGTTCGTCGATTCGGGGAGAAGTCTGAGAAGCATGTGTTTTTCCCCGGGTCAGATCGTCAGGTGGCTCGGGCGCTTCCAGCGCACCCACAGCGCGACCAGAAGCCGCGAAACGGTGAAGGCCGAGAACACGGTGGTGAAGATGCCGATGGCAAGCGTCACCGCGAAACCGCGGATCGGGCCGGAGCCGAGCTGGAACAGGATGAGCGCCGCGATCAGAGTCGTGATGTTGGCGTCAAGGATGGTGCCGAGGGCACGCGAGTAGCCCGCGTCAATGGCGCTGATGGCTGACCTGCCCGCTCGCGCTTCCTCGCGGATACGCTCGAAGATCAGGACGTTGGCATCCACCGCCATGCCGATGGTGAGCACGATGCCGGCGATGCCCGGCAGCGTGAGCGTCGCCTGCAGGAACGTCAACGCGCCGAAGATCATGAGGACGTTCGCGCAAAGCGCGAGATCGGCGATGAGACCGAAGCGCCCGTAGGCCAGAATCATGAACACCACGACCAGCGCCGCACCGATGAAGGAGGCCAGACGGCCGGCATCGACCGAATCCTGACCGAGCCCCGGGCCGATCGAGCGTTCCTCGACGACCGTCAGCTTGGCCGGCAGCGCGCCGGCGCGAAGCAGCACCGCGAGATCGTTGGCGCTCTCCACCGTGAAGTTGCCCGAGATCTGGCCGGAGCCGCCGGTGATCGGTTCACGAATGACAGGCGCGGAGACGACCTCGTTGTCGAGCACGATGGCGAACGGCCGGCCGACGTTGCGCTGGGTGACGACGGAGAAGGTGCGCGCGCCCGAGGTGTTGAAGCGGAAGTTCACCACCGGTTCGTTGGTGCGGCTGTCGAAGGCGACCTGGGCGTCGGTCAGGTCCTCGCCCGACAGAAGCGGTGCCTCGTCCAGAAGATAGGGCACGGGGGGATCGTCGGCCGAATACAGGACGACCGTTCCCGCCGGCGGGCGCGAGGAAACGGCCTGCTGCGGAGACATGGACTGGTCGACCATGTGGAAGGTGAGCTGCGCGGTCTGGCCCACGAGGTCCTTCAGGCGCTCGGGATCGCCCTCGCCCGGGGCCTCGACCAGGATACGGTCGTCGCCCTGGCGCTGAATGCTGGGCTCGGTGGTGCCGAACTCGTCGAGGCGCAGGCGGATGGTTTCGATCGACTGCTGCACCACGGAGTTGATGCGCTGGGTCAGCCCCGCGTCGGTAAAGGTGAAACGGATCAGGCCGTCGTCCGCGACATCGATCTGGAACTCGTCGACCGCCTGGCCGCCAAAGACCGAGGTCACCAGAGGATTGACCAGATCGGCGAGCCGCGTACGGGCGTCCTCGAGACGGGAGAGGTCGCGGATACGCACCTGCACGCCCTGCCCCTGGACGCCAAGCCCGGTGTAGCCGATGCGCTGGTCCTCGCGCAGACGGTGGCGGATATCGCCTTCAAGCGTCTTCAGACGCTTCTGGATGTAGTCGGTCCGGTCGACCTCATACAGGAGATAGGCTCCTCCCTGAAGGTCGAGGCCCAGCACGATCTGGCGCTTCGGGAACCAGTCGGGCAGCGCGTCGAGGGTCGCCTGCGACAGGAAGTTCGGCAGGGTGCTGATCGCCCCGGCGAGAATGACGAGGACGATCAGGGTGATCTTCCAGCGCGCGAAATAGAGCATGGCGGTGCCGTTTCCAGAGCATCTCCCGAAGACGTGGATCCGCTCCCCGTCACGGGCTTGCAAAAAGCGTTGGGTGGACCGGACGACAGGCGGAACGGTTTCCGTCGGCCGTTCAGGCCGGGACTGTCCCTGTCCGATCCCGGGATCCGGCCAAGCCCCCACGGGGCACGGCCGGAATCACGAGGGGCTGATCGCCGTCCGGCTCAGCCGTTTTCCTTGACCGGTTCGGTCTTCGAGCGCACCTCGGTGATCATGGAGCGCACGACACGGATCTTGACGCCCTCGGAGATCTCGACCTGGACCTCGCTCTCGTCGACGACCTTCGAGATCTTGCCGATCAGGCCGCCGCTGGTGACGACCGTGTCGCCGCGACGCAGGTTCGAGACCATCTCTTGGTGCTGCTTCATCCGCTGGCGCTGCGGCCGGATGATCAGGAAGTACATGATCACGAAGATCAGCACGAAGGGAAGGACCGACATCAGCAGGTCGGGCGCCCCGGCGCCCCCGACACCTTGCGCGAAAGCGGGCGTAATCAGCATCAAGAAACTCCTCTGGAAGGCGCATCGGAACCGCTTGCAACGCAAGCCGGTCGACGCGCCGCGCCGTTGTCTCAGCGCGTGAATGTCAGGCCGCGCGGACTATACAAGTCATGAACGGCTTTGCAAGGCGAACCGGAGGGGGCTCCAGGCCACGGGATTGCAGGCTTTGGCAATGCCCGCGCCCGTGCTAGGCAGGCATCGCGAGCCTCGTAGCGGCCCGCGCGACACCCTTACCCGACCGACTTCACCAGGCATGGCGTAGATATGGATCAATCCCCTGTGCACAAGGGCGAACTGGACGGAATTGCCCAACGTCTCGACACGCTCATCGAACTCATCTCCCGCGCGGTTCCCCCGCGGCCCCGCGCGCCGGACTTTGCGGCCGCCGACGCGTTCGTCTGGAACGCGGCAGGCGCGGAACTGGAGCCCATCGCCCGGGTCAACCGGGTCGACATCGACCTCCTGCAGGGCGTCGACAGCGCGCGCGACCAGCTTCTGGCCAATACGCAGCGCTTCGCAAAGGGCTTTGCCGCCAACAACGTGCTGCTCTGGGGCGCGCGCGGAATGGGCAAGTCGTCGCTGGTGAAGGCCGTTCACGCGCGCGTCAACGCGGACTTCGAGAAGGCGGGAAGCTCCGAGCGGCTGAAGCTCGTCGAGATCCACCGCGAGGACATCGAGAGCCTGCCGGCACTCATGCGCCTCATTCGCGACGGCAACCACCGCACCATTCTGTTCTGCGACGATCTGTCCTTCGATACGGGTGATGCGTCCTACAAGTCACTCAAGGCGGCGCTCGACGGCGGCATCGAGGGCCGGCCGGACACCGTGCTTTTCTACGCCACCTCCAATCGCCGGCACCTGCTGCCGCGCGACATGATCGAGAACGAACGGTCCACGGCGATCAATCCCGGCGAGGCCGTCGAGGAAAAGGTGTCGCTTTCGGATCGATTCGGCCTGTGGCTCGGCTTCCACAAATGCAGCCAGGATGAGTATCTGGCGATGATCGACGCCTATGTGACCCACCACGGGCTCGACTATGACGCCGACCGGCTGCGCGCCGAGGCGCTGGAGTGGTCCACCACCCGTGGCAGCCGCTCGGGCCGCGTCGCATTCCAATTCATCCAGGATCTGGCCGGGCGCCTCAACCGCACGCTTTGAGGCACAGACTGTCCGGGGACGCGCGGTGATTGAAATCATCCCGCCGCGCGTCCACATCCCCCTTCGGCACGCGCCATGCGGCCTTCGACGGCTGAAGGGGTTCCATGACTGTTCGACGACGCTTCACCCTTGGTGCGCTTGTGGTGCTCGCCGCCGCGCTTGTCGGCCTCCTGACGCTGACAGGCCTTTCCGACTTCGACCTCTCCGGACGCACGGCACGCCCGCTTGCGTTCGAGACGCCCGAGGGACGGCTTCAGGGCACCCTGTTGCTTCCCGACGCCCCGCCCGCTGCCTATGTCGTCCTCGTGCATGGAGACGGACCGCAGGACCGGACGGCGGGCGGCGGCTATCTCCCTCTCCTGAATGCCCTGCTCGACGCCGGGATCGCCGTCTACAGTTGGGACAAGCCCGGCATCGGCGAAAGCGAAGGCAACTGGCTTGGCCAGTCCATGCGCGCACGCGCCGACGAAGCACAGGCCGCGCTCGATGCCCTGATCGCCGCGCGGCCGGATGCGGCGGACCGCTCCGGCTTTCTGGGTTTCTCACAGGCCGGGTGGGTGCTTCCCGACCTCGCCGCACGTCCGGGAACCCCGGCCCGCTTCGCGGTCAGCATTGGCGCCGCGCTCGACTGGCAGAGGCAGGGCGACTACTACACCCGCCGCCGCCTCGCGGCGGAGGGTGTGCCGGAACGCCGGATATCCGACGAGCTTGCGAGCCTGGCCACACGGGAGGACGACGCGTTTGCCCGGTTCGCACGCGGCGAGATCACGCGGGCGGAGGCGGCGCGCGTCTTCGACGTGCCCCCTACCCGTTTCGACTTCATCCGCCGCAACAGGCTCGCGAACGCCTCCCGCGATCTGGAGCGCGCCCGCATTCCCTATCTGGCGATGTGGGGCGAAGAGGATCTCAACGTGGATGCGGCGTGGAATGCCGCTGCCTGCGAGCGCCTTCTGGAGGAAAGCGGTACGCCACATCGGGTGATCCTGGTGCAGGACGCGACGCACAGCCTGCTGCGCAGCGCCTTGTTCAACCATCAGCTTGCGGGCGACTGGCCCTGGTATGCCAGGGCCGCCTTTCTGGGCCTCGGGCGTGCCGCCTATGCGCCCGGCACGCTCGAAACACTCGCGACGTGGATCCGGGCCGCGGCAAGCGGCCCGGATGCGTTCAAAGCGGCGGCTTCCGACGCGGAGTGATCGCGTCGGCGCCAAGTTCGGGTGCGGTGCCCGCAAGCGGGTCGCCCGCACCGGCCTCGGCGGAGATCGGCGGGCCGGAATAATCGTCCGGCGGTGCGACCGAGGACGCCTGCTTGCAGTTGGTCAGCCACACGTCATAGACGGGGTGCTCCACCGCATGCAGGCCGGGGCTTGCCGCGAACATCCAACCGGTGAAGATCCGACGAACCTCGTTGTTGAGGGTGATCTCGTCCACCTCGACAAAGGCCGTCGTCTTCGGCGTCTCCGTTTGCGGGCGCGTGTTGCACTCGCGCGGGGTCACCTGAAGGGCACCAAACTGCACGGTCTCCCCGATGTAGACATCGAAGGAGATGATGCGGCCGGTGATCTTGTCGAGGCCGGAGAACTCGGCGACCGGATTCTGGATGATCTCCGCCCGCGCCGGGCCGGCAAGAACCGCCGCGACGGCACATCCCGCGAGAACCGTTCGCCCGAGGCTCCCTGCCCCGGCAAATACCCGCTTGCGCGCAGCCTGCATCATGCACTCCACCTTCTGCCAGAGACCGGTCGGCGTTACGCGTCGGAGAGATCCGCAAGGCGCTTGCGCGCCTCCAGAACCCTCTCGCGGCGCTCGACGAACTCGGCGCGCTTTTCCTGCTCGCTGGCGACGATTTCCTCGGGCGCCTTTGCGAGGAAGGCCTCGTTGCCAAGTTTCTTGTCGATGCGTGCGATCTCCTGATCGAGCTTCGTCTCTTCCTTGGCAAGACGCGCGGCTTCCGCACCGAGATCGATGATACCCGCCAGCGGCAGGCAGACCGTCGCCTCACCCGCCACGAGTTGAACCGAGCCGCGCGGTGCCTCGTCCGACAACGAGATGCTCTCGGCACGCGCGAGACGCAGGATCTGCGCCTCGTGGGTCTTCAGGCGTTGCGCGGTCACGGCACCGGCTCCGGTGACGACCAGCGGCACCTTGGCGCCCGCCGGGACATTCATCTCCGCGCGAACCGAGCGGATCGAGGAAATCAGGTCCACCACCCAGTTGATCTCGGCGGCAGCGTCCACATCGCCTCCGGCCGACACCGGCCAGCGCGTATGCGTCAGGAGCTTCTCGCGCCCCTTCCCGGTTCCCTCGACCGTCTTCGCCCAGAGTTCCTCCGTCATGAACGGCATGAAGGGATGAAGCAGCTTCAACGTTTCATCGAGCACCCATGCGGCGGTGGCGCGGGTCTCGGCCTTCGCCTCCTCGCTGCCCTCGGAGAAGATCGGCTTGGCGAACTCCAGGTACCAGTCGCAATAGGTGTTCCACACGAAGCGGTAGGCCGCGCCCGCCGCCTCGTTGAACCGGAAGCCCTCGAGCGCGTCGGTGATCTCCACGCCGCAGCGCCCCACCTCGGTAACGATCCAGCGGTTCACGGTCTCGCGCACCGCCGCCGGGTCGAAGCCCTCGGGACGCTCGCCACCGTTCATCTCCACGAAACGCGCGGCGTTCCAGAGCTTGGTGACGAAGTTGCGGTACCCGGCGACACGGCTCGTCGCGAGCTTGATGTCGCGGCCCTGGGCGGCCATGGCGGCAAGCGTGAAGCGCAGCGCGTCCGCGCCATATTGGTCGATCAGCGCCAGCGGATCGATGACGTTGCCCTTCGACTTCGACATCTTCTGCCCCTTCTCGTCGCGAACGAGGGCATGGATGTAGACCGTGTGGAAGGGTTCGGTCGTCATGTAGTGGTTGCCCATCATCATCATGCGGGCGACCCAGAAGAAGATGATGTCGAAACCGGTGACGAGCACGCTGGTGGGATAGTAGTTCGCAAGCTCCGGCGTCTTGTCCGGCCAGCCGAGCGTGGAGAACGGCCACAACGCGGAGGAAAACCAGGTGTCGAGCACGTCCTCGTCGCGATAGAGCGCAACGGGCCCCTCGCCGTCTCCGGCCTCCCAGCGTGCAAGCGCGGCTTCGACGTCCACGACCTCGACCTCGCGGCCGAACGTCTCGCGCGCGGCGGCAAGTGCCTCCTCCTCGCTCTTCTCCACGAAGAGCGCGCCATCGGGACCATACCAGGCGGGGATGCGGTGTCCCCACCAGAGCTGGCGCGAGATGCACCAGGGCTGGATGTTCTCCATCCACTCGTAATAGGTCTTGTCCCAGTTCTTCGGGACAAAGCGCGTGCGCCCCTCGCGAACACTGTCGATGGCCGGACCCGCCAGCGTCTTCGCGTCCACATACCACTGGTCGGTCAGAAGCGGCTCGATGGGCACGCCGCCACGGTCGCCATGGGGGACCATGTGGGTGTGCGGCTCGATGCGGTCGAGGAGCCCGAGCTCCTCCATCCGCGCGACCAGACGCTTGCGCACGTCGAAACGGTCACAGCCCTCGAAGGCGGCAATGGTCGCGGACAGCTCCGAGCTTTCGGCAAGCCCCTCCAGAAACTCCGGATTTTCGGCGAGGCGCACCTTCGCCTCGCGGTCGAGCACGGAGATCATCGCCAGATCGTGGCGCTTGCCGACCTCGAAATCGTTGAAGTCATGCGCCGGGGTGATCTTCACCGCGCCGGAACCTGCGGTCGGGTCGGCGTAGTCGTCGCCAACGATTGAGATGCGGCGTCCCACCAGCGGCAGCACCGCGAACTTGCCGATCAGCCCCTGGTACCTCGGATCCTCCGGGTTCACCGCGATCGCGGTGTCGCCGAGCATCGTCTCGGGACGGGTGGTCGCGACGGTGATGTAGTCCCGGGTCTCGAACTCGGTCGGATTGCCCTCTTCGTCGAAGGCCACCGGCGCCTGCCAGGTTGCCCCGCCCTCGAGCGGATAGCGGAAGTGCCACAGGTTGCCCTTGATCTCGACCTGCTCGACCTCGAGATCCGAGATCGCGGTCAGAAGCTTGGGATCCCAGTTGACGAGACGCTTGTCCTTGTAGATCAGCCCTTCCTTGAAGAGACCGACAAACACCTCGAGGACGGCGCGGGTGAGCCCCTCGTCCATGGTGAAGCGCTCGCGGGACCAGTCGCAGGAGGCACCGAGCCGCTTGAGCTGGTTGCCGATCATGCCGCCCGATTCCGCCTTCCACGACCAGACCCGCTCGACAAAGGCCTCGCGCCCCATGTCGCGGCGGCTCGGCTCCTGGCGCTCCGCGAGCTGACGCTCGACGACCATCTGGGTGGCAATGCCGGCGTGATCCATGCCCGGCTGCCACAGCACGTCGCGTCCCCGCATGCGCTCGAAACGCACCAGGATGTCCTGCAGCGTGTTGTTGAGCGCGTGTCCCATATGCAGCGAACCGGTCACATTGGGCGGCGGAATGACGATCGAAAAGGACGCAGCCCCCGGCTCGGCTCCCGCGCCGGCGCGGAAGGCGTCTACCTCGTCCCAGGCCTTCGCGATCCTGGGTTCGACGGAGGCGGCATCATAGGTCTTTTCGAGCATGGGTCTTCCCGGGGAACTGTATACTGACGGGGTGGTGTCTCGCAGGCGCGCGGCGAAGTCAACCATTCCCGAAAACGCGGCGACAGCAAGGCGCAAGCCTGCCTCTTGGCGTTTGTACACGAACGGATCGCCACGCCCCGCTTTCCGGCTTCCGCCCGTCACGGAAGACCGGAAGACGGGACACAAACGAAAAACGCCGCCCTGAGGGCGGCGTTGAAAGGCATCTTCAGGCGGCGCGGTCCGCCGCCCTCGATCAGCGGCCGCGCGAGACGCGTTCGATCTCCTGACGTACCATGCGCTCAACCATCGAGGGTAGATTGTCGTCGAGCCACTCCTTGAGCATCGGACGCAGGAGCTCTTTCACGAGATCCTCGAGCGTGCGTGAGTTGTTCGACAGAATCGTGCCCGCCAGATTGCTGAAAGCGGAATGCACGGCCTGATTTGCATCGGCAGACAGAAGTCCGTCCTCGCCGAGCGGCGACTTGGCGGACGACTCCTTGGGCTCCGACGCGGGAGCCTGCTCGGGCTCAGGCTCCGGATCGACGAAAGCCACGTCACCGGTTTCCATGTCGTCCATGGCCATGGCTGCGGCCATGTCCATCTCGTCGTCCTCGACGGCAAGGTCCTCGGTAAGCTCGAAGACATCGTCTTCCGCTTCCGCCTCGGCCTCCACCAGCTCGGGTTCGGGCTCGGCGACGGCCACGGGATCGGGTTCGATATCCGCATCGCCGGCGGAGTCGAAAAGCTTGTCCAGGTCATCCTGGGACATTGCTTCGCCAGCACCCATCTCGGGCTCCACTTCAGTTTCTGCCGCATCCGCCTCGGGTGCCGCGGACGCAGGCTCCTCATCCGAAATGATCCGCCGAATGGAGGCCAGGATCTCCTCCATCGAGGGTTCTTGAGCTTGATTGGCGTTGGCCATCACAATCCCCGCACTCGCACAAACGGCGTTAACGCCCCGAGTTCGCCGTACCGGCAACGCGTTCCACGTGCCCGAACATACGCGACTCGAACATTGACACTATAACGCGTTCCCGCCGCTAGGGAAAACGCAGCACGCCCGAAAAACCGGACACCTCGTCCGTTCGAGCCACAGAATTCGCCGAGTCGGGCGACTTTTCAATGTGTTTGCATAAAAAGCCGCCCCGCCCTGGAAACGACAACGGGCCAGCCTCCAGCGGAGACAGGCCCGTTCCGTTCAATTCAGGGGTCGGAAGATGTCAGCGACCGTCCGGCGTCGTCAGGCCGAACCAGCTGTTGCGCACCTTCTTGTAGTGTTTCTTGTCGTCGTAGCGGGCGACGGCAAGGCCGATCTTGTCAGCCGTCAGGCTGCCGATTGCCGACATCAGCGCATAGGCGGCAACCGTACGGTCACGCTCGGCGGCGATGAGGTTGACGCGGCTGTTGACGAGCTCGAGCTGGGCGTTGAGGACGTCAAGCGTCGTACGCTGGCCGACGCGCTGCTCCTCGATGACGCCCTCGAGGGCGAGCTGGTTCGCGGAAACCGCATCCTGCGCGGCGGTGATCGAGGCCACGGCGGCCTGATACTGACCCCAGGCGGACACGATCGCCGCACGGACCTGATCGCGCGCAACGTCAAGCTGGATGCGGGCGCGGCCGAGGTCTTCCTTGGCCTGACGCACCCGCGACGACACCGCGCCACCCTGATAGATCGGAATGCTCACGCGGCCATAGACGCTGGCCGAATCGACCGTGTCGATGCCACGCGAGGACGGCGGGTTCCACTGCCGGGCAAGGTTGCCCTCAAGCGTCACCGTGGGAAGCAGTTCGCCTTCCACCGTCTTCACCGCGAAGCTGCCCGCGTCGACGAGATGCTGGGCGGACAGGATCGCCGGATGCTCGGCAGCCCCCATCTTCAACGCCGGGTCCAGCTTCTTGGGAAGCTGGGAGTAGATGTTTGTGCGGGCGGACAGGGTCTTGGGATCCGAGCCGACCACCTGACGGTAGATTGCCCGTGCCGTGTTCACATTGGCCAGCGCCAGGTTGAGCGCGGACTGGGCCTCGGAATAACGGGCCCGGGACTGCGAAACGTCCGTGCGCGTCCCCTCGCCCACCTCGAAGCGATCCTGAGCCGCGCGCACCTGCTCGGCCAGGAACTTGAGGTTCGAACGGCGCAGCGACACGATCGCCGTGGAGCTGATCACGTCCATGTAGGCCGTCGCCGCGTTGTTCATGACGCTCTGCTCGGTGGAGCGAAGGCTCTCGCGCTGCGCCCGCACGATGGCTTCCGCCTGGCGTGTCGAGTTCACGGTCCTGAAGCCACGAAAGAGCGCCTGCGAAACCTGCAAGGCGGCGGTCGCCGTGTTGTTGTAGCTGTCCTGCCCCGGCGAAGAACTCGAATAGACGCCGCCAACGTCGAGAGACCCGAAGATCTGCGGCCGCCAGCCGGACAGGGCCTGAGGCACCTGCTCGTCCACGGACCGCAGTTCGGCGCGGGCCGCATTGAGGGTCGGATTGTCCTGATACGCCTTCGCGAGCGCCTCACTGATCGACTGCGACCACGCGGCCTCCGGCACCGCGATCGCCGCGGACGCAAGTGCGGCCGCAAGAATCCAAGATCGTGTCCGCTTCACGTTCGAAACCCCTGTCCACTCGTTCCAGCGCTCCGGCAACGGAGCCAGCCGGCGAACCATGTTTGACGCGGATCCCTGGGATCCGTCACTTCCCTGCCTGTCGATACGAAGCCGCGGTCTTTATTCTCCCGCACCCGCCGAGCCGGCGGACGGGCAACCTGTCTTGCTTCACCACGCGGTGTCCACGTGACCAATAGGTCTGGTGGCCGCAAAGGACCATTCTTCGAGCGTACTGTTATCGGGTGGGGGCGATGAGACAACCGTCGAAAATGTATCGGTGCCGCATTCGCGCACCATTGCGACCCATGCGCAACACTCCTGATCTGCGGACCCTGCGTCAAAAGCCGTTCCCGCAAACGGGCAAGAAAAAAGGGACGATCCGACCGGACCGTCCCTTGAAATTCTCTCGCATGCTCCCAGCAAATGCTCAGAACACGAATTCCCCCGCCTTCTCGAAACCCGGAAGAAGGTTGATCGAGGCGTTGAACGCAAAGCGGCCAGACACCACGTCGCCGGAGCGCACGTAAATCTTGGCAACGCCCGCGCCACCGCGGCCCTCGACCACGACGAGACGCCCACCGTCCTTGAGCTGCGCCGTCAGGGACTGAGGCAGCACCTCCACCGCTCCATCGACGAGGATCACATCATAGGGCCCTTCGGACGCACCGCCCGTGGCGGGATCGCCGGCGATGACCGCCGCGTTCTCGATACCGAGATCGACGAGAAGCGCGGAAGCCGATTCGACCGTTTCCGGGTCCTTCTCGATCCCGACCACGGATCCGGCAAGGCGGGACGCCACGGCAACCGAATAACCGGTCGCGCATCCCGCGCACAGGACGACGTCGTCGCTTCCGATGTCGGCAAGCTGCAGAAGCTTGGCAAAGATGTGCGGCTTCATCAGGAAGCGCTGCCCGTCACCGGCCGAGAGCGGCACGTCCTGGTCCGAATAGGCGATGCAACGCTTCGCCGAGGGGACGAACCGCTCACGCGGCAGCTCTCCCATCGCGTCCAGGATCCTCAGATCCGTGACGTCATTCGTCCGGAGCTGGTTGTCGACCATGTGGGTGCGCACACGTTCAAAGTCGCCCATAGCGCCTGTCTCTTCCGTTGGTTCGCCTGCTTCGCTCCGCCAGGGCATTCCCTTCGCGAAACGTGCGCCGCCCTGACCGGCCCGCGCAATCCTGTTGCCTGAAACGTTCCATAGCTTTGTCGCGCGCCCGTGACAAGCGCCGCACCCTAGCCACTCGGCGGCTTGAAGGGGAAATCATCGAGGGTCAGCCCCGACAACGCGATCACCCAGTAGAGGAAGGCTACCACGATGCCGGCGATCACGGACGTGAGCAGCGCCTTCATCCAGAGGCGCGGAGCCGAGGGAGCGCTGGCGACCGTCCCGGGTTCAACCTCGCCCTTTTCCTCCTGGGTGACGACTCCTATGGGCAGGACCGCGAAGAGCACGATCCACCAGACGATGAAATAGATGGCAAGGCCGGAGATGATGGACACGACCGTTCCGCTCTCTTGCAACTGGGGGCGCGACAAGGCGCCCGGTTCTCCCTGGCAACGGCGCCCTGTTCAAACGGCGCCGCACGCACTCTAGATCAGACCTGCTCGAGTTCCACGAGCGTGCCGTTGAAGTCCTTGGGATGCAGGAACAGCACGGGCTTGCCATGCGCGCCCGTCTTCGGTTCGCCGCTTCCAAGCACCCGCGCGCCCTTCTCGAGCAACCGGTCACGGGCGGCAAGGATGTCCTCGACCTCATAGCACACATGATGGATGCCGCCCGAGGGGCTGCGTTCGAGGAAGGCCGTGATCGGCGAGGCATCCCCAAGCGGCTCGAGCAGTTCGATCTTCGTGTTGGGCAGTTCGATGAAAACCACCGTCACCCCGTGATCCGGCTCGGGCTGAGGCTGGGACACCCGGGCACCGAGCGTATCCCGGTACATGGCCGTCGCCGCGGCGAGATCCGGGACCGCGATCGCCACATGGTTCAACCGTCCTATCATGCCTTCCTCCTCATGCTGGTTCACAAAGTCCTGCCAGACACGGCCGGACCCGACCAGACGCCAATTGGTCACATGTACCGGCGCGCTTCTCCTTGCATCTCCTTGCCGTTTTCACGCCGGACATGCTTCGTTTATGCGGCCGCACCCTAGACGCGAAAGACCAGCGCTTCCGTGAGCGGCTTCTTGCCCCAGCAGTCGCGAATGGCCGCACGTGCCGCACGGCGAGCCGATTCCGCCACAAGATCAAGATCCTTGCGCCGGTTCCTCGGAATGCTCTTGAGCGCCGAAATCACCTCGTCGATCACGAGATCCTCCAGATCGTCTCCCTCGCGCGAGGCCTCCGGCAGGCCGAAAAGTGCCGCCTGCGGTTCGCTGACGATCTCGCCCCTGGCATCGACAAGCACCGTCACGACGACCGAGCCGACCTGCGAGAGCTTTCGCCGCTCGTTCGTGCCCGTCTCTTCCGGATCGCCGGTGATGAGACCGTCGCGCACCTCGATCCCGACCTGAACGGTCTCGACGATATCAGGCGTTCCCGGTGCCAGTCGAACCATGTCGCCGTTGCGTGCCGCCACGACGACGGGAATCCCCTGTTCGACGCCAAGGTCGTGATGAGCCTTCAGGTGCAGCGGCTCGCCATGGGCCGGCACGAGCGTCTGCGGCTTCACCAGCCCGTAGAGCTCGACAAGCTCGTCCCGGCGCGGATGCCCCGAAACATGGACCATCGCGTCCTTGTCGGAGACGATCCGCACGCCCGCGTCGGAAAGCTGGTTGACGATGGCACCCACCCCCTTCTCGTTGCCGGGAATGGTACGCGAGGAAAAGATCACCGTGTCGCCCTTCGACAGGGCCACGTTCCGGTGGTCACCGGAAGCGATACGCGCAAGCGCCGCACGTGCCTCGCCCTGACTGCCCGTCAGCAAAAGCAGGCAGCGTTCGGGCGGCAGGTAGCCATAGGCATCCTCCCCCAGGAACGGCGGAAGCCCGTCGAGATACCCCAGTTCGGTCGCCACCTCGATCACGCGGTGCATGGAGCGCCCCATCACGACGACATCCCGGTCGCAGGCCTTGGCGGCAAGCGCGACCGAGCGAATGCGCGCGACGTTGGAGGCGAATGTCGTCACCGCGACGCGCTTCCTGGCGCTGCGGATCACCTCGATCATGCCGCCGGCGACATCCGCCTCGCTGGGGCTGCGGCCCTCGCGCACGGCATTCGTGCTGTCGCACACGAGCGCCAGCACCCCTTCCTCGCCGATCTCGGCAAGGCGCGCCTTGTCGATGGGCTTCCCGATCCCCGGCGTCGCATCCATCTTCCAGTCGCCCGAATGCACGACGGTGCCCGCCTCCGTGCGGATCGCCAGGGCGCAGGGCTCCGGAATCGAGTGCGACATCGCCACGAGTTCGACGTCGAAGGCTCCGATCTGCTTGCGGCTGCCCTGGGCAAGCACGTTCACAGGGACGTCGGGCGCCCCCGGCTCGCCAGCCGCCTTGGACGCGAGCATCCCGGCCGTGAAGGGCGTCATGTAGAGCGGCGCCTGAAGGCGCGGCCACAACTGCAGGATCGCGCCGTAGTGATCCTCGTGCGCGTGGGTGATGACAATTCCGTCGAGACGGTCGCGCTGGCTTTCGATGAAGCTGATGTCCGGCACCACCACATCCACGCCCGGAAGTTCCGGCCCGGCGAAGGTGACGCCGCAATCGACCATCAGCCAGCGCCGGTTGCGCGGCGTGCCGTAGCCATAGAGCGCCATGTTCATGCCGATTTCGCCAAGCCCGCCAAGCGCGACGAAAACGAGCTCTTTCTTGCTCGCCATTGTGTTCTCCTGTTGATGCCCGCAAGCGGGCGCGACCGCCGGTGAGGGGAGCCGGCGGCGCATGGTTCTGTCAAAGGCGGGGCGGCGCGACATCGCGCCCCTCCCCCGCCGCTCTGGTCATGTCGTTGGAAGGCTCTCCGTCGCGCACGTCGCGCGTCAGGAACCGTTTCCGAAAAACACGTCGCCCGCGGACACGCTTGTCAACGTTCCGTCCTTGAGGCGAAGCCTGAGGCGCCCTATCTCGTCGAGCCCCTCGAAAATTCCATGCGTTTCGCCACTGTCGAAACGGACCCGGATCGCCTTGCCGAGGCCGGTCGCACGCGCCTGCCAGTCGGCTATCAACCGGTCACCACCGGCTTCGCCATTCCAACTGACGAGCCTGCGCTCCAGGGAACCCGCAAGCGCGGCAAAAGCCTGTCCGACGTCCACCTGATAGCCGAGGCCGGCGAGATCCGCTGCCCTGTAGTCGGCCAGATCCGGATGATGGACGAGATTGAGCCCGAAGCCCATGACGACCGCGCGCGAACCATTCGGGAGCGAGGTGGCCTCAAGCAGGATGCCCGAGATCTTCGCGCCGTCCACCAACAGATCGTTCGGCCACTTGAGTTTCGCAAGGGCATATGTGCCGCACATTTCATCGACGGCTTCGGAAAGCGCGAGCGCGGCGACAAGCGGAAGCTGGGCGAGCCTGTCGCCGGAAGCCGGATCGAGCACGAGATAGCTTGCGTAGAGATTGCCCGGCTCGGACACCCAGGGCCGTGCGCGCCGGCCGCGCCCCTCGACCTGACGCCCGCCGAGGATCCAGAGCCCGCCGGGATCACCCGCACGGGCGGCCTCCATGGCAAGCACGTTGGTCGACCCGACTTCGGCGAGGGCCCGGACACGCAAATGCGGGAGGCCTGCGACCTCCCGCATCACACCATCAAATGAGATTTCTAAGCTCAGAACAGCGTCCCCGCGGCGGCCTGGGCCATCTCCGTGATCGACCCGGCAAAGAAGACGAACAGCAGCACGAAGGCCGACGACACGGCAAGAGTGAACTTCAGCTCCGCCGGCATCGGCAGGAAGGCCCGCGTCGGCTCGTCGAAGAACATCACCTTGACCACGCGAAGGTAGTAGAAGGCGCCGACAACCGAGGCCAGGACGCCGATCACCGCCAACGGATACAACTCCGCCTGGACGGCCGCCAGGAACACATAGAACTTCGCGAAGAAGCCCACGAAGGGAGGAATGCCGGCGAGCGAGAACATGATCATGCCCAGCAGCACGGCCATCGGCCGGTTGGTCTTCCAAAGGCCGGCCAGATCGGAAATCTCCTCGACCATGCCCTCCTTGCGGCGCATGGAGAGAATGCAGGCGAAGGCGCCGAGCGTCATGGCCAGATAGGCGGTCATGTAGATGATCACGCCCACGACGCCCTGCTCCGTGCCGGCCGCGAGACCGACAAGCGCGAAGCCCACATGGCCGATCGAGGAATAGGCCATCAGGCGCTTGATGTTTTTCTGGCCGATCGCGGCAAAAGCGCCGAGCACCATCGAGGCGATGGAGATGAAGACGATGATCTGCTGCCAGTCATGGGTGACCGGCTCGAACGCATCGACGACGACACGGGTCAGAAGGCCCATGGCCGCGATCTTCGGCGCGGCCGCGAAGAACGCGGTCACCGGCGTCGGCGCACCCTCGTAGACGTCCGGCGTCCACATGTGGAAGGGAACGGCCGAGACCTTGAAGGCCAGACCGGCGAGCACGAAGACCAGACCGAAGATCAGGCCGAGCGAGGATCCGCCGTGGCCTGCGATCGTCGAGGCGATCTCGGGGAAGCCCGTCTGGCCGGTGAAGCCGTAAACCAGCGACATGCCGTAGAGCAGCATGCCCGAGGACACCGCACCGAGCACGAAGTACTTCAGGCCGGCCTCGGTGGAGCGGATGCTGTCACGGTTGAAGGCGGCGATCACGTAAAGGGCCAGCGACTGCAGCTCGACGCCGAGATACAGCGTGATCATGTCGTTCGCCGAGAGCATCAGCATCATGCCGACCGTGGCCAGCACGATCAGCACCGGATACTCGAAGCGCTCGAAATGCTCGTTGCGGGCGAAGGCCACCGACATGGCGATGGCGAAACCCGAACCGAGCAGCGTCAGCAGCTTCATGTACCGGGCGAAACCGTCGAGCACGAAGGCACCGTGGAAGGTGGTTCCGGCGACGATGCCGAACTCGGCCGGCAGCAGCAGCGGCAAGGCGGCAACCGCAAGCAGCGCGACGGCGAGAGCCGTCACATACGGCGTGATCCGCCGCCCGCCGAACACGCCAAGCATGAGCAGAGCGAGCGCGCCGGCGGCGAGCATGAGCTCGGAGAGGGCGGGCGCGAGGTCCGGGAGTTGGGAATAGGCGTTCATGTCGTCTCGTGTCCTCGGGCCTTACTGCGTCAGCAGGGCGGTCGACTGGTCTGCCGCCTCGATCGCCGCGTGGTAGTTCTGAACCAGCGCATCCACCGACGCCGCGGTGACGTCGAGGATCGGGGCCGGATAGAAGCCGAAGAAGATGGTGAGCAAAATGAGCGGAACGAGGATGACCCGCTCACGCACACTGAGATCGAGGATCGACTTCAGGCTTTCCTTGTCCAGGGCGCCGAACACCACCCGACGGTACAGGAAGAGTGCATAGGTGGCCGACAGGATCACGCCGCTCGTGGCGATCAGGGCCACCCAAGTGTTGACCTGGAACGCGCCCATGAGCGTCAGGAACTCGCCGACGAAACCGCTCGTGCCCGGCAGTCCGACGTTGGCCATGGTGAAGATCATGAAGGCGACCGCATAGAACGGCATCCTGTTCACCAGGCCGCCATAGGCGGAAATCTCGCGGGTGTGCATCCGGTCGTAGATCACGCCGACGCACAGGAAAAGCGCGCCGGACACGATGCCGTGCGAGAGCATCTGGAACAGCGCACCCTGCACGCCCTGCTCCGTCATCGTGAAGATGCCCATGGTCACGTAGCCCATGTGGGCGACCGACGAATAGGCGATCAGCTTCTTGATGTCTTCCTGCACCAGCGCCACCAGCGAGGTGTAGACGATCGCGATCACGGAGAGCGTGAAGACCATCGGCGCGAACATCTCGCTCGCCATCGGGAACATCGGCAGCGAAAACCGCAGGAAGCCGTAGCCGCCCATCTTCAACAGGATCGCGGCAAGCAGAACCGAACCGGCGGTCGGTGCCTCCACGTGCGCGTCCGGCAGCCAGGTGTGCACCGGCCACATGGGCATCTTGACCGCGAAGCTGGCGAAGAAGGCCAGCCACAGCCACGTCTGCATGCCGGCCGGGAAGCCGTGCTGCATCAGCGCGGGAATGTCGGTCGTGCCCGCGTCCCAGTACATCGCCATCAGCGCGATCAGCATCAACACCGAGCCGAGCAGCGTGTAGAGGAAGAACTTGTAGCTCGCGTAGACACGCCGCTTGCCGCCCCACACGCCGATGATGAGGAACATCGGGATCAGGCCGGCCTCGAAGAAGACGTAGAACATGACCAGGTCGAGCGCGCAGAACACGCCGATCATCAGCGTCTCCAGCACGAGGAACGCGATCATGTACTCCTTCACGCGGACCTGGACGCTCTTCCAGCTCGCCAGGATGCAGAAGGGCATCAGGAAGGTCGTCAGGATGACGAACAGCATCGAGATGCCATCCACGCCCATGCGGTAGCCGATGCTGCCACCGAGCCAGTCGCGGCTCTCCTGGAACTGGAAGCCCGGGTTCGAGGGATCGAACCCGCCCCAGATGAACAGGGAGATCGCGAAGGTGAAGACCGTGGTGATCAGCGCCACCCGGCGCATGTTGTCCTTGGCACCATCATCGTCGCCCCGCACGAGGAGAATGAAGAACACTCCAACGAGCGGCAGGAAGGTGGTGATGGAAAGAAGCGGCCAGTTGCTCATCAGTGAGCGCCCCCGACGGAGAACATGGACCAGGTGATCAGCGCGGCGACGCCGATCAGCATGGCGAATGCGTAGTGATAGAGATATCCGGTCTGCAGCCGGACGACCCAGGACGTCACGTCCTGGACACGGGCGGCGACGCCGTTCGGACCGAGGCCGTCGATCACCGTTCCGTCGCCACGCTTCCAGAGCTGGCGGCCGATCCACATGGCCGGACGAACGAAGATCGCGTCATAGAGCTCGTCGAAGTACCACTTGTTCAGGAGGAACTGGTACAGCCCCTGATGCCGCTCCGCGAGCCTGCCCGGAATGTCCGGCGACTTGATGTAGAACAGCCATGCAAGCGCCAGGCCCGCCACCATCATCACGAAGGGCGAGGCCTTCACCCAGAACGGCACCTCGTGGATGGCGTGCAGGATCTCGTTCTCTTCCGAGATGTAGAGCGCGCCCTTCCAGAACTCCTCGTAGTGGTGCCCCATGAAGGGCCCCGCGAAGACGGCGCCGGCGAACAGCGCACCGACCGACAGGACGAAGAGCGGAACGGTCATGACCAGCGGGCTTTCGTGAACGTGCTTCATCACGTCCACCGAAGCGCGCGGCTTGCCGTGGAAGGTCATGAAGGCAAGGCGCCACGAGTAGAACGAGGTCATCCCGGCGGCCACCACGGTCATCCAGAAGGCGTACTGGGCAAAGGCGTTGTGACCCACGAAGGCCGCCTCGATGATGCCGTCCTTGGAGAAGTATCCGGCGGTCAGCGGGAAGCCGGTCAGTGCCAGCGTACCGATGACCATGCTCCAGTAGGTGATCGGGATGTGCTTGCGCAGCCCGCCCATCTTGCGCATGTCCTGCTCGTTGGAGACGGCGTGGATCACGGAGCCCGCGCCGAGGAACAGGAGCGCCTTGAAGAAGGCATGCGTGAAGAGGTGGAAGACGGCGATCGAATATCCGCCGACGCCGAGCGCCACGAACATGTAGCCGAGCTGCGAACAGGTCGAATAGGCGATCACGCGCTTGATATCGTTCTGCACCAGACCGACCGTCGCGGCAAAGAAGGCCGTCGTCGCGCCGAACAGCGTCACCACCGTCAGCGCCGTATGAGAAAGATCGAAGATGGGCGACAGGCGCGCCACCATGAACACGCCCGCGGTCACCATGGTCGCGGCGTGAATGAGCGCGGAGACCGGCGTCGGGCCTTCCATGGCGTCCGGAAGCCAGGTGTGCAGCAGGAACTGGGCCGACTTGCCCATGGCGCCCATGAACAGCAGCAGGCAGATGGCCGTCAGAGCGCCCTGCTGCGTGAGCTGGTAGCCCAAGAAGTCGAGCACGACCTTGGGCTCGGCCTCGGAGAACGCCTTCGCCTGGGCGAAGAGCGTATCGTAGTCGGTCGTCTGGAACAGGTAGAAGAGGCCGAAAATGCCGAGGATGAAGCCGAAGTCACCGACACGGTTGACGACGAAGGCCTTCATCGCGGCCGCATTGGCGGAAGGCTTCTTGAACCAGAAACCGATCAGCAGGTAGGAGGCGAGACCGACGCCCTCCCAACCGAAGAACATCTGCAGCAGATTGTCGGAGGTCACCAGCATCAGCATGGCGAAGGTGAACAGCGACAGATACGCGAAGAAGCGTGGCCGATGCGGATCGTGGTGCATGTAGCCGATGGAATAGACATGCACGAGCGCGGACACCGTGTTGACCACCACCAGCATGACGGCGGTCAGCGTGTCCACCCGGATCGACCAGTCGACATTGAAGTCGCCCGAGTTCATCCAGCGGAACAGCACCTGGCTTGTGGCATGGCCCTCGCCGAAGCCGACGGTCAGGAAGGTGACCCACGACAGGAGCGCCACGACGATCATCAGTCCCGAGGTGACATATTCACTCGCCTTCGCGCCGATCGCCCGTCCGAAAAGGCCGGCGACGAGGAAGCCGATCAGGGGCAGAAACAGGATTGCCTGATACATCGCTCGCTCAGCCCTTCATCATGTTGACGTCTTCCACCGCGATCGAGCCGCGGTTGCGGTAGAAGACCACGAGGATGGCGAGACCGATGGCGGCCTCGGCGGCGGCGACCGTAAGCACCAGCAGCGCGAAGACCTGCCCGACCATGTCGCCGAGGAAGGAGGAGAACGCCACGAGGTTGAGGTTCACCGAGAGAAGCAGCAGCTCCACCGACATCAGGATGACGATGACGTTCTTCCGGTTGAGGAAGATGCCGAAGATCCCGATCGTGAACAGGATGGCTGCGACCGCCAGGTAATGTGACAGACCGATTTCCATGGGCGCCTCGTGATGCTCCCGAATGTGACTTGGGCGGCCGGCACCACGATTGCGGCGCGGCCGGAAAGCGATGCGGCGGGGACCGTCAGATCCCCTTGCCGGTTTCGACCTTGCGAACCTCGACCGAGGACTCGCGGGTCCGCCCGACCTGGGCGGAGATATCCTGCCGCTTCACCCCTTCCTTGTGGCGCAGCGTCAGGACGATCGCGCCGATCATGGCGACGAGCAGCACGAGGCCGGCCGTCTGGAAGTAGAGGATGTAGCGGGTGTAGATCAGTTCGCCGAGACCGCGCAGGTTGGAGCCCTCCCCGACCGCGGCGACCGGCGCCGCCGTATGCGCGGCTATATCCGGAGATATGACCCAGGTTCCGAGCACCAGCAGAAGCTCGACCAGCAGGATCAGGCCAATCAGCCCTCCGATCGGCACGTACTGCAGGACGCCCTGGCGCAGTTCGACGAAATCAACGTCGAGCATCATCACCACGAACAGGAACAGCACCATCACCGCTCCGACGTAGACGACGACGAGCAGCATCGCCAGGAACTCCGCCCCGAGCATGATGAACAGACCCGCGGCGTTGAAGAACGTCAGGATGAGGAACAGGACGGAATGCACGGGGTTGCGCGAGGCGATCACCATGAAGGCGGAGGCCACCGCGACTGCCGCGAAGAGGTAGAAAAAGACGGCTTGCAGTACCATGTCTCGGTGTGCCCCTGTCCCCGTTTCGTCCGGACCCGACAGAGCAGGTCCCGTTTTCAGCAACCGTGGGCCGCGTCACATCCGTGTTCGCGTCCCGTCGGTCAATGGCCAAGTTGCGGCTCAGGCCGCGTTGCGCAAACCCCGCAGACACATGCGCCTGAAACGGCGCCATGGCGTCCTCGCGGGCAGGACCGGCCTGCGTCCCCGGCAGGGCATGGCCGTCGGTCCCCAATCTTCCTTGCGACGCGCTCCCTGCGGACCGGGCTCGTCTTAGACCAGCCCGTCCGCCGCGTCCACCGCGCCCGCCCTTAGCGGTAGGGCGCGTCCATCGCGATGTTGTTGGCGATTTCCCGCTCCCAGCGGTCGCCGTTGGCGAGCAGCTTCGCCTTGTCGTAGTAGAGCTCCTCACGGGTCTCCGTGGCGAACTCGAAATTCGGCCCCTCGACGATGGCGTCCACAGGGCAGGCTTCCTGACAGAAGCCGCAGTAGATGCACTTCACCATGTCGATGTCATAACGGGTCGTGCGACGCGTGCCGTCATTGCGGCGCGGTCCGGCCTCAATGGTGATGGCCTGCGCCGGACAGATCGCCTCGCACAGCTTGCAGGCGATACAGCGCTCCTCGCCGTTCGGATAACGGCGCAGGGCATGCTCACCACGGAAGCGCGGGCTGACCGGCCCCTTCTCGAAGGGGTAGTTGAGCGTCGGCTTCGGCTTGAAGAAGTAGCGCATCGCCAGGAAGAAGGCGGAGACGAACTCCTTCAGCAAGAGCGACTTGGCAGCCTGTTGAAGTGCCATGACGTCTGGCCTCGTTTCCATGTTTCCCGAAGGTCCCGCCATCCCCGGCGGTTTCCCTCGAACCCGTTCTTTGGCGGGGCCGCGTTGCAGGCGAACCCCGGTGAAATCACTCGTCCGGCTCAGCCGGCGATGGACTGGCCGGCGAAGTAGCCGACCAGAGGAAAACCGATCAGCGCGAAGGCAAGGAGCACTCCCCTTACCAGCGTCTCGTACCGCTCCAGCAGTCCGGGCCGTCCGGTCTTCCGGCGCTGTTTCTGCGCGACACCGCGCAGCACACCGCTCACGATCTTGTAGTCGATCCACCCCAGGTAGAGGCCGATGGCCGCACCGATCAGTCCGGCAATCGAAATCGACATGTCACCTCTCCATCATCCGCTCACGCGCTGCCCGGAGCCCAGCCCATCGCCATGAGAACCGCGGCAACGATCACGACCATCGCCAGCGACAGCGGCAGGAACACCTTCCAGCCGAGACGCATGAGCTGGTCGTAGCGGTAGCGCGGGACCATTGCCTTCGCCATGGCGATCATGAAGAAGACCAGCAGGGCCTTGAGCGCGAACCAGATGACGCCCGGCACCCAGGTAAAGGGCGCGAAGTCGAACGGCGGCAGCCATCCGCCCATGAAGAGAATGGTCATCAGGCCGCACATCAGCGCGATCGACACATACTCGCCGAGCATGAACATCATGTAGGGCGTGGAGCCGTACTCGACCATGAACCCGGCGACCAGCTCCGACTCGGCCTCGGCCAGATCGAAGGGCGGACGGTTGGTCTCGGCCAGCGCCGACACGAAGAAGATCACGAACATCGGCAGCAGCGGCAACCAGTACCAGTTCAGGAACGTCAGCCAGGGCAGTCCGATGGCCGTGGCAAGCCCGGTCTGCTGCGCGTTGACGATCTCGGTCAGGTTCAGCGACCCTGCGCACATCAGCACGGTGACGATCACGAAGCCGATGGACACCTCGTAGGACACCATCTGCGCCGCCGACCGAAGCGCCGACAGGAAGGGATACTTCGAGTTGGACGCCCAGCCGCCGATGATGATGCCGTACACGCCGAGCGACGAGATCGCCAGGATGTAGAGGATGCCGACGTTGATGTCGGCAATCACCCAGCCGTCGGCGACCGGCACCACCGCCCAGGCGGCAAGCGCCAGCGTCACGGTCACCAGCGGCGCCAGCAGGAACAGGCCCTTGTTGGCGCCCGCCGGAATGACCGGCTCCTTGAGAACGAACTTCAAAAGGTCGGCGAAGGACTGCAGCAGGCCCCAGGGCCCGACCACGTTCGGGCCGCGCCGGATCTGAACCGCCGCCCAGATCTTGCGATCCGCGTAGAGGATGTAGGCGATCACCACCAGAAGCACGACGAGCAACAGCACGCTCTGCGCGAGCATGATGATGAGGGGGAAGAGGTAGTCCGCCCAGAGGTCAGCCATCATTCGCCCCCGTCATTCCGCAGCTTCGGCCGTGCGCGCCTTGGCGAGGGCCGAACATTCGGCCATCGTCGCGGAAGCGCGCGCGATCGGGTTGGTCAGGTAGAAATCGGTGATCGCGTTGTGGAACGCATCCGACCCGGTCTTCGTGGACCCGCCGGCCAGCGCCTCGACCGCGCTCTTGTCACCTTCCGCGATCTGATCGATCGCGGCCATGTGCGGGTGAGCTGCATAGAGCGCCGCGCGCAGCGCGCCGAGGGAATCGTAGGGAAGCGCCGCGCCGAGCTGTGCGGAAAGAGCCCGCAGGATCGCCCAGTCCTCACGAGCCTCGCCCGGAGGAAATGCCGCCCGCTCGCCCATCTGGACACGGCCTTCGGTGTTGACGTAGGTGCCCGACTTCTCCGGGTACGCAGCCCCCGGCAGGATCACGTCGGCACGATGCGCACCACGGTCGCCGTGGGTGCCCTGATAGACCACGAAGGCCCCTTCCGGCACTTCGACCTCGTCGACGCCGAGCAGGAAGAGAACGTCCATCGCGCCCGGCTCAAGCATCGCGCCCGTCGCCTTGCCGCCCTCGCCCGGCACGAAGCCGATGTCGAGGCCGCCGACCTGCGCGGCTTCGGTGTGCAGCACGTTGAAGCCGTTCCAGTCCTCGGTCACCGCACCAACGGTGTTAGCGACCTTGGCCGCAAGCGCCAGAACCTCGGCACCATCCGTGCGGTTCAGGGCGCCCTGCCCGACGATCACCATTGGCTTCTCGGCCTTGGCCTTGCCGTGGTCGATCAGCGAAGTCAGTGTCTCCGGCCCCGCACCCAGGTAGTTGTACGGGTAGGTCAGGTCGCCCGCCTGGCCGATCACGCCGATGGTCACATCGCCACGCGTGTAGCGCTTGCGGATGCGAGCGTTGAGAACCGGCGCTTCCTTGCGGGGGTCGGTTCCGACCAGAAGGATGGCTCCAGCTTCCTCGATCCCGGCGATCGTGGAATTGAAGAGGTAGCTTGCACGGCCCTTGGCCGGATCGAGCGGGGAATCGGGATGACGGCAGTCGATGTTCGGAACCGACAGGGCGTCCATCAGCCCCTTGAGCGCGAACATCTCCTCGACGCTTGCGAACTGGCCCGCCAGCGCGCCGATCTTCTCGGGCGCCGCCGCCTTCACCTTCTCGGCGATGATGGCGAAGGCCTCGCCCCAGGATACCGGCTTCAGTTTGCCGTCGACGCGGGCATAGGGCCGGTCGAGGCGCTGGGTCTTGAGGCCATCGGTGATGTAGCGGGTCTTGTCGGAGATCCACTCCTCATTCACCGCCTCGTTGAGACGCGGAAGAACGCGCATGACCTCACGGCCGCGCGTGTCGACGCGGATCGCGGATCCAACGGCATCCATCACGTCAATGGACTCGGTCTTGGCCATCTCCCACGGACGCGCCTGGAAGGCATACGGCTTGTGGGTCAGCGCGCCGACCGGACACAGGTCAACCACGTTGCCCTGCATCTCCGAGGACAGCGCCTGCTCAAGATAGGAGGTGATCTCCGCATCCTCGCCACGGCCGATGAGGCCCAGATCGGCGACGCCGCAGACCTCGGTGGTGAAACGGACGCAGCGCGTGCAGTGAATGCAGCGCGTCATGATCGTCTTGACGAGCGGACCGATGTACTTGTTCTCGACCGCGCGCTTGTTCTCGGAGAAGCGCGACGCATCGACGCCATAGGCCATCGCCTGGTCCTGCAGATCGCACTCGCCGCCCTGATCGCAGATCGGGCAATCGAGCGGATGGTTGATGAGCAGGAACTCCATCACGCCCTCGCGGGCCTTCTTGACCATCGGCGTCTTGGTGAAGACCTCGGGGGCTTCGCCATTGGGGCCGGGACGCAGGTCGCGAACGTTCATGGCGCAGGACGCGGCCGGCTTGGGCGGCCCGCCCTTCACCTCGACCAGGCACATGCGGCAGTTGCCGGCGATCGAAAGCCGGTCATGGAAGCAGAAACGCGGCACCTCGGCACCGGCGGCCTCACAGGCCTGCAGGAGCGTGTAGTCCTGCGGGACCTCGACCTCCTTGCCGTCGACTACGATAACCCTGTTCATGCCTTGCTGCCCTCACGGCTTGCATCCGGCGCGCCCTGCACGCCTGAAAAATCAGTTCCAGTCGGCGACCGCTGCCGCCGAAAGCCTCACTCCGCGGCCGCCAGCGGCGCCGCCGCAGGCTTGCGGCTCTTGGCCGTATACTCGTCGATGCGCGCCTCGATCACCGGACGGAAGTTCCGGATGAGGCCCTGGATCGGCCACGCGGCCGCGTCGCCAAGCGCGCAGATCGTGTGCCCCTCGACCTGCTTGGTGACCTGGAAGAGCATGTCGATCTCCTCCTTGGCGGCATTGCCCTTGGCCATGCGCTCCATCACGCGCCACATCCAGCCCGTGCCCTCGCGGCACGGCGTGCACTGGCCGCAGCTCTCGTGCTTGTAGAAGTAGGAGAGCCGGGCGATGGCCTTGATGATGTCGGTCGAGCGATCCATGACGATCACCGCCGCCGTGCCGAGACCGGAGCCCAGCCCCTTGAGGCTGTCGAAGTCCATGTCGCAGTCGGTGATGTTCTCCGCCGTCACGCAAGGGACGGACGAGCCGCCCGGGATCACCGCGAGCAGATTGTCCCAGCCACCGCGAATGCCGCCGCAATGACGGTCGATGAGCTCGCGGAAGGGAATGCCCATCTCCTCTTCCACGGTGCACGGGTTGTTCACGTGACCGGAGATGCAGAAGAGCTTGGTGCCGGCGTTGTTCGGCTTGCCGAGACCGGAGAACCACGCAGCGCCACGGCGCAGGATCGTCGGAGCGACCGCAATGGACTCGACGTTGTTCACGGTCGTCGGGCAACCGTAGATGCCGACGTTGGCAGGGAACGGCGGCTTCAGGCGCGGCTGGCCCTTCTTGCCCTCGAGGCTTTCGAGCAGTGCCGTCTCCTCGCCGCAGATGTAGGCACCCGCACCGTGGTGGACATAGATGTCGAAGTCGTAGCCGTTCTTGTTGTTCTTGCCGATCAGGCCCGCGTCATAAGCCTGGTCGATGGCTGCCTGCAGGCGCTCGCGCTCGCGGATGAACTCGCCGCGCACGTAGATGTAGGCGGCAATCGCGCCCATGGCGAAACCGGCGACCAGACAGCCCTCGACCAGCGTGTGCGGATCGTGGCGCAGGATCTCGCGGTCCTTGCAGGTGCCGGGCTCGGATTCGTCGGCGTTGACGACGAGATAGGCCGGGCGTCCGTCGGACTCCTTGGGCATGAACGACCACTTGAGACCGGTCGGGAAACCGGCGCCGCCACGGCCGCGCAGACCCGAGGACTTCATCTCGTCGATGATCCAGTCGCGCCCCTTGTCGAGCAGCGCCTTGGTGTTGTCCCACTGGCCACGCTGACGCGCGCCGGCAAGACCCCAGTCATGCAGGCCGTAGATATTCGTGAAGATCCGGTCCTGATCCTTCAGCATACCGCTCTCCGCTCCTTACGCCTTGCTCGTCGGCACGTCGCCGGTGTCGACACGCTGCGAGAACTCGGTCTCGCCGCCCGATGCCAGAACCTTCGCCTGGGCGATCCAGTCCTCGCGGTCGATGCGGCCCTTGAACTTCAGCCGGGTCTCGACCCAGGCCTTGTTCTCCTCGGTCCATCCCGCGATCTGGTCGAAGTGATAGACGCCGATCTCGTTGAGGATGCCCTCGATCTTCGGTCCGACGCCCTTGATACGCTTCAGGTCGTCCGCCTTGCCCTCGCGCGCGCCCTTCAGAAGCTCCGGCTCCGTGCCGGCGTCCTCGTCGAGATCGAGGCTCGTCTGGGCGGCAGGCTTCTTCGGCTCGGACTTCGCGGGCGTCTCGGCCTTCCTTGCTGCGGGCTTTGCCGCCGGCACCGCCTTCTGCGCGTCGGTGCCGATGTCATCGGCCTTCTTCGCCGACGAGGTCTTCGCCGCTCCCGGCACCTTGCCCGGGACACCGTTGAAATCGGAACCGCCCGCGTTGATGTGATCGCCGGCAAAGGCGTGCGACGCCTTCTCGGCGCCATCGATCACATGCGCGGCCGGCAGGTGCCCCTCGGTCGTATCCTTGATGTCGCCGAGCGATGTCTGGCCCGACAGGGGCATGCCGAAACGGCGCCCGTTCTGCGGGCCGGGCGTCACCTCGCGACCGGCCGAGATATCGTCGATCAGGCCCTCGAGGCCTTCCGGAGTCAGATCCTCGTAGGTGTCCTTGAAGATCTGGATCATCGGCGCGTTGACGCAGGCACCGAGGCACTCGACCTCCTCCCACGAGAAATCGCCGTCCTCGGACACCTCATGGGCGTGCTCGGCGATCCTGCGCTTGCACACCGCCACCAGATCCTCTGCGCCGCGAAGCTGGCACGGCGTCGTGCCGCACACCTGGATGTGCGCCTTGCGGCCAACCGGCTGAAGCTGGAACATGGTGTAGAAGGTCGCAACTTCCAGCACGCGAATGTGCGGCATGGACAGCATGTCCGCCACACAGCGGATCGCGGGCTCGGGAAGCCAGCCGTTGTGCTGCTCCTGCGCCCGCCACAGAAGCGGGATCACCGCCGAGGCCTGACGGCCCTCCGGATAGCGCCCGATGACCTTCTCCGCCCACGCCTGGTTGTCCGGCGTGAATGCGAAGCTTTCGGGCTGCTCATGGTGAAGGCGACGTACGGCCATTACCGGTCAACCTCTCCGAACACGATATCAAGGGATCCAAGGACAGCCGACACGTCCGCCAGCATGTGCCCCTGGCACAGGAAATCCATCGCCTGCAGATGCGCGAAGCCCGGGGCCTTGATCTTGCAGCGATAGGGCTTGTTGGTTCCATCGGCGACGAGATAGACGCCGAACTCGCCCTTCGGCGCCTCGACGGCCGCATACACCTCGCCGGCGGGCACGTGATAGCCCTCGGTGTAGAGCTTGAAGTGGTGGATGAGCGCCTCCATCGAGCGCTTCATTTCGCCACGCTTCGGCGGCACCACCTTGCCGTCCGCGGACGACACCGGCCCGCGCTCGACGGTGAGCTTCTCGAGGCACTGCTTCATGAGGCGCACCGACTGGCGCATCTCTTCCATGCGGATGAGATAGCGGTCGTAGCAGTCGCCGTTCTTGCCGATCGGAATGTCGAAATCGAGCTCCGAATAGCATTCGTAGGGCTGCGACTTGCGCAGATCCCAGGCAGCACCCGAACCGCGCACCATCACGCCGGAGAACCCGCGTGCCCACGCATCCTCGAGCGACACCACGCCGATATCGACGTTACGCTGCTTGAAGATGCGGTTGTCCGTGAGAAGCCCCTCGATGTCGTCGAGGGTCTTGAGGAAGGGGTCGCAGAAGTCCCAGATGTCGTCGAGCAGCTCGCCCGGCAGGTCCTGGTGCACGCCGCCCGGCCGCACGAAGGCGGCGTGCATGCGCGCGCCACAGGCCCGCTCGTAGAACACCATCAGCTCCTCGCGGGGCTCGAACCCCCACAGGGGCGGCGTAAGCGCACCGACGTCCATGGCCTGCGTGGTCACGTTGAGCAGATGCGACAGGATGCGCCCGATCTCGGAATAGAGAACGCGGATCAACTGACCGCGCTTGGGCACCTCGATATCGAGCATCCGCTCGACCGCCAACGCAAAGGCGTGTTCCTGGTTCATCGGCGCGACGTAATCGAGCCGATCGAAATAGGGCACCGCCTGAAGGTAGGTCTTGTGCTCGATCAGCTTCTCGGTGCCGCGATGCAGCAGGCCGATGTGCGGATCGACACGGGTCACCACCTCGCCATCGAGCTCCAGCACAAGGCGCAGAACGCCGTGAGCCGCCGGATGCTGCGGACCGAAGTTGATGTTGAAGTTGCGGACCTGGGCCTCAGCCATGTTGAGGTTCCTGATTGGGCGCGTAGAGAGCAAACACTTCCGCGCCGGTCATTTTCCGGGTCGAATTGGCGAACGCGTAGCCGGAGGGCTGCTCGTCCACGAAAATCTCCGTCGTCAGCGCGAACACCTCGGGGGTGTCGAATGCCTGGGCCGACACGCTCGCGTGCGACCCGTCGCGCATCCGCCACATGAGCGAACTGCCGCACCGGGCACAGAAGACACGCTCGCCGTAGTCAGACGACACATAGACACCGGGCTCGGCGCCTTCGGCGAACTCGACCGTGTCACCACAATCGACCGCCATGAACGCACCGCCGCTCCAGCGCCGGCACATGGAGCAATGGCAGACGCCCATGTCACGCGTGGCGGGAGCGGCCGAAAACCGGACCTTTCCGCACAGACAGCCGCCGCTAAGCCGTTCCACCATCACCCCGACCCTCAGCTTGCCTTCTCGTCGCCCGGCAGGATGTATTCGGCACCCTCCCACGGAGACATGAAGTCGAAGTCGCGGAATTCCTGGTTCAGCCGCACAGGCTCGTAGACCACCCGCTTCTTCTCGTCGTCGTAGCGAACCTCGACATAGCCGGTCAGCGGGAAGTCCTTGCGCAGTGGATGGCCGTCAAAGCCGTAGTCGGTGAGAATGCGGCGCAGGTCCGGGTGTCCGGTGAAGAGCACGCCGTACATGTCGTAGGTCTCGCGCTCGAACCACTCCGCACCGGCGAAAACGTCGATGATCGAGGGAACGGGCGTGTCCTCGTCGGTTGCGACCTTCACGCGAATGCGCAGGTTCTGCTTCGGGGACAGGAAGTGATAGACGACGTCGAAGCGCTGGTCGCGCTCGGGCCAGTCAACACCACACAGGTCCGTCAGATTGACGAACTGGCAGCTCGAATCATCCCGCAGGAAGCGGACGACCTGAACGATGTCGGAGGCACGCGCCACGACCGTCAGCTCGCCGAAGGCGACCGTGCAGTCCTCGACCGCGTCGCCAAGCGCCGCCTTGATGTGTTCGCCAAGTTCAGCGAGCGTTTCGTCCATCACACCGATCCGTCCTGACACCGATCCGTTTCGGGCGGGCATCCCGGATGGACGCCCTTCCCTGTCCTGTTTGCCTGCCTCAGCGCTCGATCGTGCCCACGCGCCGGATCTTCTTCTGCAGCATCAAGACGCCGTACAGAAGCGCCTCCGCCGTCGGAGGACATCCGGGAACGTAGATATCGACCGGCACCACGCGGTCACAACCGCGAACCACCGAATAGGAATAGTGGTAGTAGCCGCCGCCATTCGCGCAGGATCCCATGGAGATCACATAGCGCGGCTCCGGCATCTGGTCGTAGACCTTGCGAAGCGCCGGGGCCATCTTGTTGGTCAGCGTGCCCGCAACGATCATCACGTCCGACTGGCGCGGAGAGGCGCGCGGCGCGAAGCCGAAGCGCTCGGCGTCATAGCGCGGCATCGACATCTGCATCATCTCGACCGCGCAGCACGCGAGACCGAAGGTCATCCACATGAGCGAGCCGGTGCGCGCCCACTGGATCAGATTGTCGGCCGCCGTAATGACGAAGCCCTTGTCGGAGAGCTCATCGTTGAGCTCCATGAAGAACGGATCGTTCGAGCCGACCGGCTTGCCGGTGGCGGGATCCAGAATGCCCTTCGGAGCCTGGGCGACGAGCGGCTCGCTCGAGGTCAATCCCATTCCAGTGCTCCCTTCTTCCATTCGTAGATGAAGCCGATGGTGAGCACGCCGAGGAACACCATCATCGACCAGAAGCCGAACCAGCCAAGGTCGCCGAAGCTCACCGCCCACGGGAACAGGAACGCAACCTCAAGGTCGAAGATGATAAACAGCAGCGCCACGAGATAGAAGCGGATGTCGAACTTCATGCGTGCGTCGTCGAACGCATTGAAGCCGCACTCGTAGGCCGAGAGCTTCTCCGAATCGGGGTTCTGATAGGCGACCAGGAAAGGCGAGATCAAAAGCGCCAGACCGATGACCAGCGATACACCGATAAAGACGATGATCGGCACGTAGTCCCTGAGCAGCTCTTCCATGTCCAATCGTATCCTTGCGCCGACGTCCGGCGGCCGGAAGATCCAGCGCCCTGACGCGAAACGCCGGTCAGATCACTTGAAACGTCCCGGCCCTGCCCCGTCTGGAGAGGATCGGCCGATGGCGATCCGGAACCCGGCGAAATCGGCGACGTCACGTGAGAGGACGGCGTCACCGAATGCCCATACCGCGCACGCTTAGCCCACGCCACACTGCAACGCAAGCCCGACGGTCGTGCAAAGACCTCAATGGTTTCACGCGCCAAAAACCTGAGTTTTTGGCTCATAATTCGACTTTGACAGGGTGCCGCCGCGTCCCGGCGGCAGCTATCCGCCAACGCTCCCGGCCACCTCGCCCGACCGACCCCGAAAGAGGCTGCGACGCTTGTTCGCACTCGCGCGAATTCGGATGTCGAAACGGGACAGCGGATAAGGTCACGCGGCAGGATCGGTCGACGCCGATTCAGTACACGCCCTTGCCATCAGGGAATCGCCTCACCTGGCTGCTAGTGTTTCGCGCGCGATCGCGGGCCACCTTGCCAGCACATCATCACGCACACGGCGCCCGGGCGATCCCCTGGCCCCGTTCGTCTCGATCACCTGGCGCACGAACAGCAGGCGCTCAGCGCCCTTCTCCGCGCGTCCGACGAACCAGCCCCACCCGCGACTGCGGTCGACGCCGCCGTCCGGCCGCAGACGGAAGGCGCCGCCGGTCTTGGCCTTCACGCGCCAGCCCTCTCCACCGTCATAGGCGGGCAGCAGCGCAAGCGCCTGCGACATCGCCGCGGGATCGAGATCGAGCGCTCCCGCGTCCAGCTCCCGCAGAAAGGCCATCTGCTCGCTTGCGCTGATCTTCAGGGACGAGGCAATCCAGGACCACTCCGGGCCCCTCCCCGCGTCCGGATCCCCGGAAAGGTCCGCGTTTCCATAGCCGAGCGCTCGAAGGGTCCGGGAAACACGCTTCGGCGTGAGGGCGCGGACAAGCCGCTGCGAATACCAGACGACGGAACGCTCCATCCACGCTTCTGGATCGATGTCTCCGCGCCACCTGTCGCCGCCCCAGGCGACCTCGCCCTTACGGTATGTCATGACGGGATCGTGCGCGCCCTTCAGGACCCCGGCATCAAAGGCGATTGCGGCCAGCGCGAGCTTGAAGGTCGAAGCCGGCGTCACGCGCTCATCGCATGTTCCAGTCTCGAGCAGGACACGACCATCGGCGGCATCGGCAACCAGAAGGCAGTCCGCCTCGGCCCGCAACGGGGCGAATATCAATGCGCAACCGGCAAGAAGAGGCCACACGCGCGAGCGCCAGACCCTTGCAGCCCCTCGAACAGCTTCGGTCATCGACGCAACCTCCTCCCCGCCTGCCGTTTGTGTCGCGCCACACGGCACGAGGTTCACGCAACTGCCTCCGGAATGGGGCACGCGTGTGACCGGCGTCCAAACAGGAAAACCCGAGCCTCGAACCCGGGAGCGTCAGTCTTGATTGGCATTCAGGAGAAGAAGGGGAACTGAGGCGAGTGGCGCGAGTGACGGGGCTCGAACCCGCGACCTCCGGCGTGACAGGCCGGCACTCTAACCAACTGAGCTACACCCGCTCGCCTCGTCCGTGCCGACGGCTCCAGGCCGTCCGGCAGATCCCATTTTCCGAGGCAAGTGGCGCGAGTGACGGGGCTCGAACCCGCGACCTCCGGCGTGACAGGCCGGCACTCTAACCAACTGAGCTACACCCGCTTGGCCTCGGGCGGCTTGTGGCCGCCGGGAGTGGCGCTGATGTACGGCGCGCCGCCAAACAAGTCAAGCGCCTCGCCGCGATGAATGTGACGTTTCGATCAAAGCCGCGGCGAACCGCGGCCACGACTGTGGAAAAGCGCCCCAAACGACAACGGGCGCCCGAAGGCGCCCGCGACTCGCTAGCTTCCGCAGCCCCTGCAATCAGAGACTTGCGAGATATTTCATGGGGTCAACGGCCTTGTTGCCGCGACGCAGCTCGAAGTGAAGCTGCGGCTGGGTGACCGACCCGGTCGCCCCCACCTTGGCGATTGTCTGGCCGCGCCGGACCGGATCGCCCCGCTTGACCAGAAGCTCGCTGGCATGGGCATAGGCCGAGACCCAGCCATCATCGTGGCGCACCAGAACCAGGTTGCCATACCCCTTCAGCTCATTGCCGGAGTAGATGACGGTGCCATCCTCGACGGCCTTGATGTCGGCTCCTTCGGGAAGCGCCAGATTGATGCCATCATTCCGTGAGCCACCCGGCTTGGAACCGTAGTCGGAGATGATCCGCCCCTTGGCGGGCCAGCGGAAACGCCGGGTATTGGGGTCGCCCTGCTCGGCCTTCACCTGGATCGGACGCGTCGGCGCCGTCTCCGGCGCTTCACGCACGGCCGCCTTCTGGACCGTCGCGCCCTTCGGCTCGGCAACCGGCTGGCTGCGCGCGGACGACAAGGCCGGCTTGCGCTTGGGATGCGCGCTGGTCACCTGGCGCGAGGGTTCGGACGAGGCCGGCACCTGAAGCGTCGCGACCTGCGGCCGGGCGCCCGGCTTGTGCTGCGGGATCGGCGCATTCGCGACCGCGCGGGTGGCGACCGGAATGGAGCCCGTCACGCTCGGCGAGCCACCTGCCGGCGGCAGACGGACCGGCTGGCTCGCAGCCGTCGTCGTGCTCGGGGCACCGTGCACATAGGTCGGGATCGTCACCCTCTGCCCCGCCGGGAAGGTGGCATCAGCGCTCACCCCGTTGATATCGGCGAGCACGTAGGGCGGAATGCCATACTTGCGCGACATGCCCTTGACCGTATCGCCGGCGCGGGCGGACACCTGCGTCCCCCCCGCCGTGGTCCAGCCCCGGACCGTGCGCGGCGCCGTATCCGGAGCGACGCTCGATGCGGGAACCGTCGCGACAGGACGCGTCTGGGTGACGGAACGTGCCTGGGCAACGGGTTTCACCGGCGCAGTTGCGACGGGACGCCGATTGGGAATGGAGCCGGTGGTCGTCGCATTGCTTCCGCCGGTCGCCGGGGGCAGCGCGGACCGCTGCACGGAGCGATCGAGGTCAGGGCCGGCAACCAGAGCGTCGAAGCCTGGCTGTTCCGCCGGCTTTCCGTGCAGGAGCGCTCGCTGATTGTCGGTGTTGCCAGTGAAGATCGGGTCATCGAACCGCTCGACACCACCGCTACATGCACCGGCGAGCGCAGCGACGAGGACAATCGTCGCGGTCTGCGCGAGCAGTCGGGCGGAAGGTCGGAAATGATGCTTGGACATGGCGCTACTCGGACTTAAAGACACCTTGCGTCGTTAGGTCCGATTAAATGCCGGTAACGTTGATAAAGACTTAAGCGCAGCCATCAAAACGCCATGGAAGAAACTTCTTCCCTAGCGACATGCGATGTCACAGGCGCGCCGCGACACCTTCCACAAGCGGCACGAACCGCACTTTTGCAAGGATCCTGGTGTCCGTCGTCCCTCCGAGCCGGCGCACGAGAACAAGTTCCTGAATCGAGCCCTTTTCCCCCCTCGGCATGAGGAGAAGGCCGTTGTCGGCCAGTTGGGAAATCAAAACCTGAGGCACTTCGGGGCCGGCCGCGGTCACGATGATGCGGTCATAGGGCGCATGTTCACCCAGCCCCTCGAGGCCGTCCGCATGGTGCACGGTAACGGTTGTGATCTTGAGGCTGTGCAGGCGCTCGCGCGCGAGATCGACAAGCGTGCGATAGCGCTCGACCGTGTGAACCTCACCGGCGAGAAGGCCCAGGATCGCGGCCTGGTATCCCGATCCGGTCCCTATCTCCAGCACCTTGTGGGTCGGCGCGAGTTCCAGTGCCTCGCTCATCCTGGCGACAAGGCTCGGCTGGGAGATGGTCTGCCCGCACTCGATGGGAAGTGCCGTATCCTCGCCCGCATGGCGCTGATAGGCGGCGGGAAGAAACAGGCGGCGCGGAACACGCTCCAGAGCCGACAGGACGCGCTGGTCGCGCATTCCCGACTGTCTGAGCTTGAGGATCAGTGCGGCCGTTGCCTCGCGGTCGGCCTCGATGGCGGCCTGCGCGTCGGCCGGAGCAAGAGCCCTGCCGGTCCGGCCGCCCTCAGTCCTGTCCTCGTCCGCACCCACGCGCGCCTCCCCGTCCGCAACAGCTTTTCCGCTTCAGGACACCCTGCCCCGGATGTCCGGGTTACTCGTCGAGAAGCCGGCGGAGATCGCCGAGAACCGCGGTAGCCGTCAAGTCCAGCTTGAGCGGCGTGACCGAGATGTAGCCGGCCGCGAGCGCCGCCAGATCCGACTCCTCCGCCGGCGTTTCCTCCTCGTTGCGGAAGCCGACCCAGAAATAGGGTACGCCGCGCCCGTCGGTCCGCTTGTCGACGGCGAGTTCCGAAAGCGTGCGCTTGCCCTGCCGGGCCACCTGCACGCCCTGCACCGCACCCGGAGCACGATCGGGGAAATTGACGTTCAGCAGCGTATCCGGCGGAAACGCGAAGTTCATGAGCTTGTCGATCAGCGCCGGCGCATGGGCGACAGCCGTCTCGTATGACGGCTTGCCGCGTGTCTTCCAGCCATAGGCCTGGGAGAGCGCGATGGAACGTATGCCCATCAGCGTGCCCTCCATGGCAGCGGCGATCGTGCCGGAATAGGTTACGTCGTCGGCCGCGTTCTGACCGCGATTGACGCCGGACAGGATCAGGTCCGGGCGACCGCCCATCACTTCCTGAACGCCCATGATCACACAGTCGGTCGGCGTGCCGCGCACGGCAAAGCGCCGCTCGCCGACCTCGCGCAGGCGCAAGGGGTCGTGCAGCGTCAGGGAATGCGCGACGCCGGACTGGTCGGTCTCCGGCGCGACCACCCAGACATCGGAGGACAACTCACGCGCGATCGCTTCCAGCGCGGCAAACCCCTCGGCATGAATGCCGTCGTCATTCGTCAGAAGAATGCGCATCAGGCCGCTCCGATCTTCTCGATGCCGCCCATGTAGGGACGCAGAGCCTCCGGCACGGTCACACTGCCGTCCGCATTCTGGTAGTTCTCGAGCACCGCGATGAGCGTGCGTCCGACCGCCAGTCCCGAGCCGTTGAGCGTGTGCACGAATCGCAGCCCCTTCTCGCCGTCCGGTCGATAGCGCGCGTTCATGCGGCGGGCCTGGAAGTCGCCGCAGACCGAACAGCTCGAAATCTCGCGATAGGTGTCCTGTCCCGGCAACCAGACCTCGATGTCGTAGGTCTTGCGCGCACCGAAGCCCATGTCGCCGGCGGAGAGCACCATGACGCGATAGGCAAGACCGAGGCGCTTCAACACCTCCTCGGCGCAACCGGTCATGCGCTCCAGTTCATCGAGCGACGACTGAGGCGTCGTCACGGACACCATCTCGCACTTCCAGAACTGGTGCTGCCGCAGGATACCGCGCACGTCGCGGCCGGCGGAGCCGGCCTCAGAGCGGAAACAGGGCGTGAGCGCCGTCACCCGCATGGGCAGGGCCGTCTCGTCCAGTGTCTCGCCCGCCACCATGTTGGTCAGCGGCACTTCGGCGGTCGGGATCAGCCACCGGCCGTCGGTGGTCTTGAAAAGGTCCTCGGCGAACTTGGGAAGCTGGGACGTTCCGTAGAGCGCCTCGTCTCGTACCAGAAGTGGCGGCGAGACTTCCATGTAGCCATGCTCGCCGGTCTGGATGTCGATCATGAACTGGCCGATGGCGCGTTCAAGACGTGCAAGCGAGCCCTGAAGCAGGGCAAAGCGGGCCCCCGACATGCGCGCGGCACGATCGAGCGACAGCTCTCCCGCCAGGCCGGAAATCTCGAAGTGTTCCTTCGGGGAAAAATCGAACGACGGCGGCGTGCCCACTCGGCGGACCTCGACGTTTGCCTCCTCGTCCTCGCCGTCCGGCACATCGTCATGCGGCATGTTGGGCAACCGGCTCAGCGCGTCCTGAAGCTCGGCATCGATGCGGCGCTCGGCTTCCTCACCTTCCTGGATCTGGCTCTTGAGCTTGGCGACCTCGTCGATCACCGCCTGGGCCGCGGCCTCGTCGCCTAACGCCTTGGCCTTGCCGATCTCCTTCGAGGCGGCGTTGCGACGCTCCTGGGCGTGCTGCAGCTCACCGACCAGCGCGCGGCGCCGGTCGTCGATGGCAATCAGGCCCTCGGCCTGCGGCGCAAGCCCGCGCCGCGCCATGGCGTGGTCGAAAGCCGCGCTGTTATCGCGGATCCACTTGATGTCGAACATGAAGAACCCCGGAAATTCGGCCGGCGCGCCAGACACCCGGGAAGTTGCGTAAAACGCTGTCGCCTCAGGTTTCCGCCTCGTCGGCTGCTTCCCGCTCGGCGCGCTTCTTCTCGACCATCCTGACGCAAATGATGGACACTTCGTAGAGAAGCAGTGTTGGAAGTGCAAGGCCCAACTGGCTGATCGGATCGGGCGGCGTGAGCACCGCCGCCATCACGAAAGCGATAACGATGGCGTATTTGCGCTTCTGCTTCAGCGCATCGGCGGAAACCATTCCGACACGCCCGAGAAGGGTCAGCAGCACGGGAAGCTGGAACACCAGGCCGAATGCGAAAATCAGCGTCATGATGAGGCCGAGATACTCGCTGACCCGGGCCACGAGTTCGATCTTGGTCTGCCCGTCGGCCCCGTCCTGCTGCATCGACAGGAAGAAGCCCATCGCAAGCGGCATCACCAGGAAGAACACGAGGGCGGCGCCCATCGCGAAGAGGATCGGCGTCGCGATCAGAAACGGCAGGAACGCGCCACGCTCGTGCTTGTAGAGCCCGGGCGCAACGAACATGTAGATCTGGCTCGCGATCACCGGAAAGGCGATGAAGATCGCGCCGAAGAACGCCACCTTGAGCCGCGTGAAGAACAGTTCCTGCGGGGCGGTGTAGATCAGCTCGACAGGATGCCCCGCCGCCGTCTCGTAGGGAATGACGAGGATGTTGTAGATCTGCTGCGAGAAATAGAAGCAGACGATGAAGGCGATGAAGATGGCGACGACCGTCTTCAGAAGGCGGCTGCGCAGCTCGATCAGATGTTCGATGAGCGGCGCCTTGGAGGAATCGATATCTTCCTGTGTCATGCCTTGTCGCCCCTGGACGCGCGCTCGTCTCCCGCAGGATCGGCGGAAGCGGATTCAGCCGGGGCCGCCTGCGCCGCTTCCGCGGCTGCGGTCGTGGTGTCTCCGGCGGCCTTTCCGGCCTCGCCAGCGGGAGCGGACGCCGCCTCGGCGGCCGGTGCAGCCGCCTGTTTCTCCACCTTGGCCGCGGCCCCGCCGGGCCCCTGCCCCTTGGTGGCGCGATCCTGCTCGACCGAGCGACGGATATCGCCGAGCGGGTCGAAGTTGCCGGCCTTTTCGACCTGACGCTTCATGTCGGAGATGTCGGCCTGCTGTTCGGCTTCGCGCAGAGCGTCGTTGAAGGTTGACTGAAACTCGCTCGCCATGCGCCTGACCTTGCCCATGGTCTGCCCGAAGGTGCGCAACATGCGCGGCAGGTCCTTCGGTCCGACCACGAGGATCATCACGACGGCGACGACTACCAGTTCCGTCCAGCCGATATCGAACATCTCAGTCCGTCTTTCACACTTGCCGCAGGCACGCTCGCGGAATTTTCCGGCAAGCGAAACGCAACAGGCCATGAGCAGGAACGCCGGGAAGACTCTCGCCGGAGCGGAAACATCGTCCCGTGGGGACAACGCCCTTGGTCACACGCCACCCGGCAGATGGAACGGCAGGTGGGCGTCCGGTCCGCCAGGAGGGTGTCAAACCACCGCCACTGTCGTCCGGCAACGGCACACGCCGATCCGGCACTCCGTCCGGAGCCGGTTCGCTATCCCGGGTTCCGGCAGGAGCGCTGCGCGGGATCCGCGTGGTCAGCCGGTCTTGGACTTGTCCTCGGACTTGTTCATGGACACCGGCTCGTCGGCCTGGTGATCGATGGTCTTGGCCTTCGTCTCGGCGTCGTCGTCCTCGTTCAGCCCCTTCTTGAAGCTGTTGATTCCCTTGGCGACGTCACCCATGAGCTCGGAGATCTTGCCACGCCCGAACAGCAGAACCACGACCACCGCAATGATCAGGATCTGCCAGATGCTGATACCCATACGCCAAACTCCCTCGTCCTTCCGGCGCACCTGCGCCGGCGCGGCACTATTGCAACAAAGCGCAGCCCATCGCAACCAACCGATTGCGCGCGACGACGACAAACCCGCGCGAGCGCTTTCTCAGTCGCGCTCGCGTGCAAACGTGAGCACGTCACGCGGATCGAGCCGGACGCCCACGTCCATGCCGACCGCGAAGCGACCGCCATCGCGAAGGCGCGCCTGAAGCGGACGGTCCCGACCGGAAACCGCCACTTCGACCAGATCCACCTCTCCAAGGAAACGGCGGCGTGTCACGCGCCCGGCGATCCCCTCCCCCGGCTCGCCGAGCAGGATGCCTTGCGGCCTAACACAGACGTCGACGGCCTGACCACGCGCGATGCCGCTTGCTGGAAAGCGGCCGAACACGGTCTCGACCTCACCGTCCCCCGCGCTTGCTTCGAGGTCCTCGAGTTCGGAAAAGAATCGCGCCGCAAAGAGATCGACCGGGTGATTGTAGAGGTCGTCGGCGGACCCGAGCTGGACCAGACGCCCCTTGCGCATCAGCGCGATGCGGTCGCCCATGCGCATGGCCTCTTCGGGATCGTGCGTCACGAGCATGCAGGTCGCCCGCGTCTCGCGCAGGACGGACAGCGTCTCGTCACGCACCGCGTCCCTCAGGCGCCGGTCGAGGCCGGAGAACGGCTCGTCCATGAGAAGCACGCCCGGGCGTGGCGCGATCGCGCGAGCAAGGGCCACGCGCTGCTGCTCGCCACCGGAAAGCGCATGGGGGTAGTCGTCGACGTAGGACTTCAGGCCGACCCGGTCGAGCGCGCGCAAGGCCGTTTCGCGCGCATCCTGCCGCCCGAGATGCGTCAGGCCGAAGGCCACGTTCTCGCCGATCGTGAGATGGGGAAACAACGCATAGTCCTGGAACATCAGGCCGACGCCCCGCCGCTCGGGCGGCTGGAAGACGGACGGCCCCGCGACCTCGCGCTCATTTATGAGCACGCGTCCGCTCGTCTGCCTCTCGACGCCCGCGGCGATGCGAAGGAGTGTCGTCTTTCCGCATCCGGAGTGACCGAGCAGGCAAAGCACCTCACCCGGCTCGACGGAAAGCGAGACGTCGTTGACGGCCGTGACCCCGTCAAAGGCCCGGCTCACGTTCTCGAAATCGAGACGCGCCGCAATGGTCGCGCCGGCAGTTCCACGCCTGCCCCACCGCGACGAGGGGCTCTCGTCGGCGTGCGACCGCTCAGCCGGTGCTGTCATCTTGAGGCTCTTGGTCATTCTCTGGGAAGTCGAACAGTTCGTCCTGGTCGAGCGGATCCTCCTCCTCATGGAGGCCGGAGGAATCGTCGGGAACCGGAACGAAGAAGCCTGCGGGAACGGCGCTGTCCAGAAGGCCCGAGCCCTTCAGTTCGTCAAGGCCCGGAAGGTCCTGAACGGACGCCAGCATGAATTGCTCCAGGAAGGCCTCCGTCGTGCCGTAGGTGACCGGACGACCGGGAGTGCGACGGCGACCGCGCATCCGGATCCAGCCTGTTTCCAGCAAGACGTCAAGCGTGCCCTTGGAGGTCGAGACGCCGCGAATCTCCTCGATCTCGGCGCGTGTGACCGGCTGGTGATAGGCGATGATGGCCAGCGTTTCCAGTGCCGCACGCGACAACCGGCGCTCTTCCACCTGCTCGCGCGCCAGGATCCAGGCCAGATCCTCCGCCGTGCGGAACGCCCATTTCCCGGCCACCTGGACCAGGTTCACGCCGCGCATGGCGTAATGCGCCGACAGAGCCTCGAGAATCGCCGCGACATCCGAGCCGCGCGGCAGGCGCTCGGCCAGCTCCGCCTCGCCCACCGGCTCGCGCGATGCAAACAGCAGCGCCTCCGCCATGCGCAGCGCCGCCGGCAGCGGGCCGTCGCCCACGGCTCCGTCGTCACGGACATCCTCGTCGTCAGTCAAGGGGTGTCCCGTCCTTCCCATCCGTCTCGCCAGCCTGCGGCGACCTGTCCGCTCGCGCGCTATCCGCAAGGCGGCGCAGGAAGATCGGCGCAAAGGCTTCGGACTGTCGCAATTCCAGTTCCCCTTCGCGCACCATCTCGAGGCTGGCGCTGAACGCGCTCGCCAGAACGGTGCTCGCCTGATCCCTGTCCGCCAAGTATCTCGACAGATAGCGATCGAGGGGCGCCCAGTCCATATGCTGTCCGATGAGGCGGGTCAGCAGGTCGCGTGCCTCCTGCAGCGACCAGACCGTACGCCGACGCACATGCACGGAGGTGACGGACGTGCGCTGGCGCTGCGCCGCGTAGGCGGTCAGCAGGTCATAGAGCGTGGCGGCAAAGCGGTTTTGCCGCGACACCCGCACCGGCTCCGGCATTCCTCGCGCGAAAACGTCGCGCCCGAGCCGGTTGCGCTTCATGAGCTTGTCGGCCGCCTCGCGCATGGCCTCGAGCCGTCGCAGACGGAAGGCGAGCGCGGCGGCCATCTCCTCGCCCGAGAGCTGGTCCTCGTCCTTCTGTTCGGGAATGAGCAGCCGCGACTTGAGATAGGCGAGCCAGGCAGCCATGACGAGGTAGTCGGCGGCAAGTTCCAGTCGCAGGCGCCGCGCCTCGGCAACGAACTCGAGATACTGTTCGACAAGCGCCAGGATCGAGATGCGCGCCAGATCGACCTTCTGCTTGCGCGCCAGCGTCAGAAGCAGGTCGAGCGGCCCCTCGAAACCATCCACATCGACGACGAGGGCCGGATCGGTGGTGGCCCGGTCCGCATCGGTCGCCGGCGTGTCTTCCTCGAAGAAACTCTCCTGCACCTCCGCCCCTTCTCTGCCATCGTCTTGGGCCAAACACCGCGCCGACACGATTGCCGTGCGGTCGTCGCCGAATTCAGGCGACGTGGCGACCGCGCGCGAGAAGGTCTTCGAATTCCGCCCGCAAGGCCGTGCGGTCCAGGGGCTCGGCTTCCCGTCGGCGTGCCAGCGCGGCCAAGCAACGCCGCAGCGCCTCTCCCGCAAGTTCCGGCGCCGCTTCGGCGACCGACCGCATTTCCACCATCTCGCCATTGCAGTGAAGCGCAAGATCGCAGCCGGCGGCAAACAGTTTTTCAACCCGCTCGCCCATGTCGCCGCCAAGTGCCTTCATGGAAACATCGTCGGCCATCAGGGCTCCGTCGAACCCGATCTCGGAGCGGATCAGATCGATCATCACCGGCGACTGCGTCGCGCAACGCTCGCCGTCCAGAGCCGTGAAGACGATATGCGCAGTCATGCCGAGCGGCAGGTCGGCGAGAGCCTTGAAGGGAATGAAGTCGACCGCGCGTAGGTCCCTGGCCGATGCGTCGACCACGGGAAGTTCCAGATGGCTGTCGACGGTGGCGCGGCCATGGCCGGGGATGTGCTTGATGACCGGCAGAACGCCGCCGGCGAGAAGCCCGTCGGCCACCGCCCGTCCGATCGCCGCGATGGTTTCGGGATCGCGCGCGTAGGCGCGATCGCCGATCACGTCGCTCGTCGTCGGCGTGGGCACGTCGAGGATCGGCGCGCAGTCGACCGTTATGCCGAGATCCGCAAGATCCGCCGCGATCAGACGCGCCCCCGCCCAGGCCATGCGCAGCCCGGCTTCGCGGTCTTGGGCGTAGAGGCGGCCATACACCTCACCGGCGGGATAGTCCGCCACCAGCGGCGGACGCAGGCGGCGGACGCGCCCGCCTTCCTGATCGATCAGGACCGGGGCCTGCGCATCCCCAACCGTCTCGCGCCAGTCGGCGACCAGATCCCGCACCTGTTCATGAGAGCGGATGTTCCGCGCGAAGAGAATGAGGCCCCATGGTCTTTCCGCGGAGAAGAATGCGCGCTCGTCCGCGGTGAGTACGGTGTCGGAGCATCCGCTGATAAAGGCCTTGGCCATGAAGGGTCATCCGGAAACGGAGGTCGGAAACGCGGAAATCAACGTGAAAGCCGCACGCCACGCTCCGTCCCAGCGGAAAGGAACGTGGCGTGCGGAAAGTCAGTTCCGGCGCACGAAGCAATCGCCGCCGGCCGTCTTGAGCCGCTCGCAGAGCGAGATCGCCTCGTCGCGGCTCGAGGTTGGGATACGGACACGGTAGAAGGTTCCGCGATCCCCCAGGTCGGCACGCTGGATCACCGGCGACACGCCTCCCAGCACCGAGCCGAAACGCCTCTGGAGGTCGTCGAACGCGGTCTGCGCCTGCTGCTCGGAACGCTGCGAGGACACCTGCACCACGTAGGCACCTGCGGGAATGGTGCCGGATGCGGATGTCGCGCGCGTTGCGGGTTGGGTTGCCGCCGGCTGGGCGGCCGGCGCCTGCTGGCCGGAGCTTGCGGTCAGGTCGAGCGGAGCGGCACTCTGGCGCTGTGCGACCGGCTGCGCGGTCGTTGCGGGAGCCGGCGTCGCGGAGCGGGCAAGCGTCTGGATGTCCTCGGGCTTGATACGCGGCACATTCGCCGGATCGTCGGTCGACGCTGCGCTCTGGCCAGCCGCGTTCTCCGTCCCGGAGGGAGTGGCCGAGACCGGAGACGTGGACACGACGCGCGACTGCCCGTCGGATGAGGCCGTACCGGACGTCTGCCCGATCCCCGAAGGCGTCAAACCGGCCGTTGCACCGGGAAGCGGCTGGGATTGCCCCTGAGCCTGTGTCGCGGTGCCGCCATCCGTCTGCTGCGCGCCCGCATTCGTATCGCTGCCCGCATCGTTTCCGGAAATGATGGTCCCGTCGGGACGCACCACGACCGTGCGGACACGACGCGGCCCGGACGGCACGATCGTACCGTTCTCGCCCGAAACCTGGCCGGCGGGAGCCGGAGGAAGGGATGCGACAGGCGTCTCGTCGCGCAGCACCAGGCGCTCCTCGCCAGTGCCTTCGCCGCCGCCGACGCGGTCGTAGATAAGCTTGCTTGCGCCGTTGCCCGGACGCTCCTCGTTCTCCGGGAACTCCTTCACCGGCTCGTCGCTGGCGGTGATGATCGCCGGCGGCCCGTCGGGAACGCCTCCGCCGAAGTCGAACAACGCGAAAGCACCACCACCGATGACGACGATCCCCATGACGGTCGCCGCCACGACAAGACCACGCCGCGACTTGCCCTGAGCGGGCGCGGCTTCCAGTTCGGCGTCGGAATGAGGCGGCAGAACGCCATGACCACCGAGGTGCGGATCGCTCTCGCGCATGGCCTGCGCGACCGCATCGAGATCGTAGCCACCCGGCGGCGGCGGTGCCTCGGCATCCTCTTGCGCATAGGGGTCGTCGGCATAGGCCGGCTCATCCGCCCACTCATACCCCTGCGCGGATGTCGTTGCCTGCCGGGGCTCATCCGCGGACTGCAGGAGGAAGTCGTCGTCGAACGCCTGATCGGCCTCCGGCTCCCGGGCGTAACCCGGCTCTTCCCACGCCGCGCCCTGCGGCCAGCCGGATGCCTGCACCGGCGCGGGCTCATCGGGAAGGTCGTCAACGGTATCGTCGCGGCGCGGCGCGGCCGGCTGCATCAGGAACTCGTTTTCAAGCGACGCGGCAAGATCGTCGGTGAGCGTCCGCTGCGGCTCCGCTCGCGGAGCGGCCACCTGCTCCTGAGGCGCGGGGACAGGTTCCGTCTGACGGCGATCGGATGCAAGCTGCCGGGCGGCAAGGGAAGCGGCGACAGCTTCCTCAAGCGCACGTTCGTAGGCACCCCCGGCATGAACGCCGTCATCCTCGTAGACGCCGGGCTCGGCCTCCGTAGCCGGATCCTCGTATGCAGCCTCTGCCGGGCCGTCGCCGTACTGATATGCGGGGTCAGCATGGACCGGAGCCGCAGGCGCCTCCTGCAGGTAATCCTGATGGTATCCGTCTTCCTCCGGAAAACCCGCGGCATGGGGCTCGTAGGCCGCGACGTCTTCGGCCTCCGCCTGGAAACCGGCGGCGTGCACGTCGTACTCCTCCGGGCCGGCGGCATAGCCATCCGTTCCGTAAGGGCTCTCGACATACGGATCGGCGGGTTCCACCTCAACGGGCTCGGGCGCACGGTCCGCGCCGACCTGGAACCCCAGATCGCGGGCGAGCCCATCCTCGAGATCACGCGCCCACGCCTCGTGGTCGATCAGTGAGGCGCTCTCCTCGGAGACATGGCCGGACACGACCGAATCAAACCCGGCATCCGCTTCATGGAAAGCGTCTTCGGCAACCTCGACCTCACCTTCGGGCTCGTCATAAGGCTGGGGCTCGACCGACTGCGGCTCTTCCTGGCGAAAGCGCGAATTTCCCTCGCTGACGATCCGGGCCAGTTCGACGAGCGGATCCTCCTCGAACCCGGAAAAACCGTCGTCTGCGGAGTCGCGCTGCGCGCCGGAACCGGCCGGATGGCTCGAACGATTGGACATGGCGTAGAGAACTTCCCCGCTAGGTCCGGAGGTCCGTTCACCGCCCCTGCCGCCCGGTTTCAAGGCGTTCTCAGGTCATGCGGGTCGCCGAACCACCGGCACCGTTGTGTTTCCGGCAGAGCCGGCGAACCCGATGCATGGCCTCGATCCCGCGTGGAACCGGTCGACAGCTTCGGGTCTGCTCCACCAGCCGCGCCGGGCCGACACGAAAGCTCCCGCCGTTATCGCATCTCCTCCGGGGCATCCACTCCGAGAATCGTGAGGCCAGATGCAAGAACCTTGGAAACCGAATGCACAAGACCAAGGCGGGCCAATGTTGTTTGTCGATCTTCAGAGTTAATAAAACGTAATTGCGGCAAATCCTTGCCTTTGTTCCACTGCGAGTGCAGGGCACTGGCCAGTTCATGCAGGTAGAACGCGACCCTGTGCGGCTCGTGTGCTTCGGCCGCGCTGTCGACCAGACGCGGCCACGCCGCAAGCCTTGCGGCCAGGTCCCGCTCGCCCTCGTCCGCAAGCAGGGTGAAGTCGGCCTTCGCAAGCGCCGCCTCGGAGGTATCGAGACCCGCGTCCTCGGCCGCCTGACGCATCACCGAACGGCAACGCGCATGACCATACTGAACATAGAAAACCGGATTGTCTTTCGACTGTTCCGTCACTTTCTTGAAGTCGAAATCGAGCGGGGCATCGTTCTTGCGGAACAGCATCATGAAGCGGACCGGATCCCGTCCCACTTCCTCCACCACGTCACGCAGGGTGATGAAATCGCCGGACCGCTTGGACATCCGCACCGGCTCGCCATCCCGGAACAGTTTCACCAACTGGCAGAGGCGGACAACGACGCTCGCCTCCCCGCCGGAAATCGCACGCCCCACCGCCTCGAGGCGCTTGACGTAGCCGCCGTGATCGGCGCCGAGAATGAAGATCATTTCCTTGAAGCCACGCTGGTACTTCGACAGGAAATAGGCAACATCCGCCGCGAAATAGGTATAGGAGCCGTCGGACTTCTTCAGCGGACGATCGATGTCGTCGCCATAGGCCATAGCGCGGAAGAGCGTTTGCTCGCGGTCTTCCCAGTCCTCGGGAAGCTGCCCCTTCGGCGGAGGCAAGGTGCCCTCGTACACCAGATCGCGACCGCGCAGTTCTTCCAGCATCGCGTCGATCATCGAGGGCTGGTTATCCTTGCGCTCGTGCAAGGTCCGCTCCGAGAAGAAAACCTCGTGGTGAACGTTCAAAAGCGCAAGGTCCGCGCGGATCAGGTCCATCATGGCGTCGATGGTTCGCGCCTTGACCAGTTCGAGCCGTTCCGCCTCGTCCATGGACAGAAGGCTGTCGCCGAATTCCTCCGCCAGCGCCTGTCCGACCGGGACGAGATAGTCGCCCGGATACAGGCCCTCGGGAATCGCCCCGATGTCCTCGCCAAGCGCCTCGCGGTAGCGCAGCAGGGCGGAGTTCGCCAGCACGTCGACCTGCGCGCCGGCATCGTTGATGTAGTATTCGCGTGCGACGTCGAAGCCGGCAAAATCGAGCAGCGAGGCGAGTGCATCGCCCACGACCGCGCCACGACAGTGACCGACATGCATCGGGCCGGTGGGGTTGGCCGACACGTATTCGACATTCACCTTCTTGGACCCGCCAAGGGTCGAACGCCCGTAGTCGGCGCCCTGTCTCACCACGGCCGAGAGCACGCGGCCCCAGACGCCGGGCGTGAGACGCAGGTTCAGGAACCCGGGGCCGGCGACCTCGGCGGAAACCACCTCGTCATGGCGCTCCAGGATCACGCCCAGTTTCTCGGCGAGCGCGCGCGGATTGGCCTTCAGCGGCTTGGCAAGCACGAGTGCCGCGTTGGTCGCCAGGTCGCCGTGGGCACTGTCTCGCGGAGGCTCGACGACGCATTTGGCCAGCAGCGCGGCGTCAACCTCACCGTCGGGATAAAGCTCCTGGATCGCGGCGCGCACGTGCTCCGCATACTCGCTGAAGATGTTCATCGTCTGCTTCTCTGGCAAATGGGATCGGGGATTGGGCCGCAGATGGCGCGCCCTGCCTCGCAGTGGACCGCGACCTAGCCCAAATCGGGTGACCGGTCAAACAGCCGCCGGTGTTCGTCGATGGCGAAGCGGTCGGTCATTCCGGCGACATAGTCGCACACGCGTCTGGCCAGGCGGTCGGGGGAGGCTCCCTCGAGCCCCTGGCGCCATTCCTCCGCCATCTCCCACGGCTCGGCGCGATACCGGGCAAACAGGTCGCGCACCACCTGCGCCACCTCGCGCCGCACCGCCAGCACGGACTCATGCCGATAGAGATTGGCGAAGAGGAAGCGCTTCACCGCCCTCTCCTCCTCCGCCATCGTCGACGAGAAGGCAACGACCGCATCGCCCGCATTGCGAATGTCGTCAGGCGAGGCCGGATCGAGCGCCCCGAGACGCCTCAGCGCTTCCCCGATCACATCCTCCACCATGCGCGTGATCGAGCGACGCACGATCTCGTGGATCTGGCGCGCGGGCTCGAGAGCCGGATAGCGCTGCAGAACCTCGCCCCGGATACGCGCGAGGAACGGCACTTCGTCCATCTGTTCCAGATCCAGAAGTCCGGCCCGCAATCCGTCATCCAGATCATGGGCGTCATAGGCGATATCGTCGGCGATGGCCGCGACCTGCGCCTCGGCGCTCGGCCAGCTGTCCAGCCGCAGATCCTGCTTTTCAGCGTAGGCGCGAATGGCAAAGGGCAGCCCCGTCCCAGCGAACTTGCCAAGCGGCCGGCCATCGGGTCCAAGCAGAGGCCCATTGTGCTTGACCAGTCCCTCGAGCGTTTCCCAACTCAGGTTCAGCCCGTCGAACTCGGCGTAGCGCCGCTCGAGCGCCGTCACGATGCGCAGGGACTGAGCGTTGTGGTCGAACCCGCCATGGTCGGCCATGCATTCGTCCATCACGTCCTCGCCTTCATGGCCGAAGGGCGTGTGTCCGAGGTCGTGGGCAAGCGCGAGGCACTCCGCGAGATCCTCGTCGAGGCGCAGCGCGCGCGCCAGAGAGCGGGCGATCTGGGACACCTCGATCGTGTGGGTCAGCCGCGTGCGGAAGTGGTCGCCCTCGTGGTAGATGAAGACCTGTGTCTTGTGCTTGAGCCGGCGAAACGCGGTCGAGTGGATGATGCGGTCCCGGTCCCGCTGATAGGGCGTACGGGTCGGGCTTTCCGGCTCGGGGACAAGCCGTCCGAGGCTTGCCGAAGGATCGGTTGCATAAGGCGCCCTTGGCTGGGCGCCATAGCCGATCGCCGCCGTCATCGCATCGTTGCCAATGGTCATGCGCTGCCCCTGCTGGTCCGTGATCGCTTGCGGGCGCGCCCCTGAATGCGCGGCCGGCCGCTGTGGCGCCGACGCATCGCGGTTGACGCGTGTCGCCCGTGTTCATACCTATCTGTAAACGTCTTGCACAGGGTGCCGGCACGGGCGCGCGTGAAAAATCCGCGCGATCCCGCCACCATCCGGCCATACAGGGGCATTCCCGGCCACGGCCGCATGCCCGCCCTTCGTGCCATGGGAGACAGGACCATGCAGGAACTCAACGCTGGCACACAGCCCCCCGCGACCCCGGCCCAGCCGGTCACCATGAGCGACAGTGCGGTTCGCCGCATTGCGCGCATCCTCGAGAAGGAAGCCGACGGCACCATGCTGCGCATCAGCGTGGAAGGCGGCGGCTGCTCCGGTTTCCAGTACAAGTATGACCTGGTCACGACACGTGAGGACGACGATCTCGTCCTGGAGCGCGACGGCGCCACGGTGCTGATCGATGCGATCTCGCTCGACTACATGAGCGGATCGGAGATCGACTTCGTCGACGACATCATGGGACAGGCGTTCCAGATCAAGAACCCGCTCGCGGCGGCAGGCTGCGGCTGCGGCACCAGCTTCTCGATCTGACCGCCATCTCACATCCCTGCCCGGCCGCGTGCGGCCGATGCCACCAGAAAGGCCAGCACCGGTGAAGATCGCGACCTGGAACATCAATGGCGTGAAGGCGCGCCTGGAAACCGCGCTGGCCTGGCTTCAGGAAGCGACGCCGGACATCGTGTGCCTTCAGGAGATCAAGTCGGTAGACGAGGGCTTTCCGGCCGAGCGCTTCGTCGAGCTCGGTTACCATGTCGAGACCCACGGCCAGAAGGGCTTCAACGGCGTCGCCATCCTCAGCCGCGAGAAGCCCGAAAGCGTTTCGCGCGGTCTGCCCGGGGACCCCGACGACGAACAGGCCCGTTACATCGAGGCCGTCTTTGCGACAGGTTCGCGCCCGTTGCGGGTCGGCGGCCTGTATCTGCCCAACGGGAACCCGCTCGGCACGCCGAAGTTCGACTACAAGCTCTCATGGATGAAGCGGCTTCATGCCCACGCCCGGGACATGTTGTCACGCGAGGAACGCTTCATGCTGCTTGGCGATTACAACGTGATCCCGGACCCGGTGGACGCGCGCAATCCCGAAGCCTGGACCGGGGATGCGCTGTTCCAGCCGGAAAGCCGGCAGGCCTTCCGCGCGCTTCTCTCACTCGGCTTCACCGACGCCGTACGCGCGGCGACGACCGGTGCCGATGTCTACAGTTTCTGGGATTATCAGGCCGGCGCCTGGCAAAAGAACAACGGCATCCGCATCGATCACATCCTGCTTGCGCCGGAAGCGGCCGACAAGCTGGAGCGCGTCGGGATCGACGCCCATGTGCGCGGCTGGGAGAAGCCGTCGGACCATGTGCCTGTGTGGGTGGAGATGGCCGCCTGACCCCTGCCCCGCTCCAGACCGGCCGAGGGGCATGACTGTTCGAGCACCTTCCAGGACGTGTTGTTCTGGTTCATGGCGCAGCGCGCCAGTCGCGGCCCGTCCGGCCCCTTGAGGCAGACGGTGGTGCCCAAACTGAAATCCTGCCCGAAATAGCGGCAAGTGCAATTGCGCCCGCCCGCCGCAGGTGTCGCCACAAGGCCCATGGCTCGGGAGTTCATCGATTGCGGGGCGGGAAGCCGCCTCCGCTCATCGTCACTTCTGGCCGGCGACGGCACGACGAGCGGCGCAAGAGCAAGTATCAGCAACGCAAAACAGATCTGCCGGAGGAAGGCAAAACACCTTCCGGACCGCAGCAAACCAGTCCCTGATCCTGCGTACAGCATGTTTCATGCTAGCATGGATCGTTCCGAAAGCTGAGCACAAAATACAAGGCAGGATTGTCGGGTGAGACCGCCGGCCTCACTGGACGCTGCGTCAGAGGAGACACGGCGCCGCATGGACACTATTGGGAGTTGTGGGCCAGGACACCCGGATTTGCGGAAAACCACTTCTCCGCCATCTGCGACGCGCGCCGACGCACGGGCTCGGAGGCGAGACCGAAGCAGCGTTCGTGCAGATCCGAAATCCAGTGATCGTCGGGGCGATTGGCGCGCTTGCCCGCAACGGTGAGCCACATAAGGCCCGCCGCTCTCGCGCCATCTCCACCGAAGTCGCCGTTGAAAAGCAGCTCGCCAAGCCGCGCCTGCGCGGCCAGGTGCCCCTTCTGCGCGGCAAGCTTCAGCCAGCGCGCCGCCATGGTGGTGTCGCGGTCGCGTTCGTCGAGATAGAGCATTCCGAGATGGAACTGTGCATCCGCATCGCCGAAATAGCTGGCGGCATACGTGAAGATCTCGCGCGCCCGGGTCAGGTTCGGCCGGATCGCACTGTCATTGATACCGGTGAGATAATAGGAGCCCAGCTCGACGAAGGCGCTCGCGATGAAGGGCGCGCGCGGCGAGCTCGGACTGTCGTCGGCAAAATTCGAGGCGATCTGGCTGAAGTACTCGAACGCCTTGATGTCGTCTTCCTTGACGCCATCGCCACGCGAATACATACGCCCGAGTTTCCAGGCAGCGAGCGGATGCCCCTGCTCGGCGGCGAACCGCAAGGAGTCGAGGGCACGCTTCTTCTCGCCCGCGTAATAAAAGCGGGTTCCCGCGCGCAAGGCCTCGGTCGGGGTCAGGTCATCATTGGCCGGAGCCGCGCCGGACATGCGCGCGGCGGCCTCCGCAGCCGTCTCCTGGGCCGCGACCGGGCCGGCAAGCCCCGTCGCGATCAGCATCCCCCCCAAGATCTGCACAAACGTGATACGCATTCTCGACCGCCTCGCGCAGGGCCGTCCGCTCCGGGACCTTGTACCCGTACGCCCTTCGTTCGTTTCCACGCCCCTGCCCCATGCGACATGCGCTGATCGCGCAATGTCCATTTTCGAAACCGCCCGCCCGAGCGAACCGGCTTCCGAATGGATGAAACCGCCAATCGAGCGATCATCCGCAAACGGGCCGGAACATGCCCGCATCCCGATTTCATACAACACTGAGGCTGCCGAAAAATGGCCGAAAGGGGGCATCAATGCCACGATTCCGGGCCTTACTCGTGACTCTGCGGCAGGTGTGGCACCCCCGCAACAGAAGGTCTCCACGCAGCACCTCAGCCAAGCACCACAAACACCAGCGCCTGAGCAAAAAGCATTCCGGCGGCGACAAGATCGATCCTGCCAGCGCGACAACGGGGGGTGTCCCTCATGCAAGCCTCCTCAACAACAGGGCGAACGGCCTCGAACCTCTCCGGATCCGTTGCCACGACTGTAGCCGGCAGGAGTTGAAAAACGGTTCCCGGAAACGTTCCCTCCCGTGGACGGAGGCGTCCGACGCGGGAAGCTTTGCATGAAGCTTTGCGGATTGGCAGAATCAGCGTCGATTCGCAGTTCAGTAAACATCCGTGTGCCGCAAGGGCGCGTTGCCGTTCCTGTCCGCATCGGGTAGCACACGGCAGCAAGCGCCTTGCGCCGGCAAGAAACTGCCTGCGCCACCTCTTTCGGAAATCGCATGACCGCAAACGACGACCTGTTCAACTCCTCCCCCGCGTCCTCCGGGGCTCCGGCAACGCCCGAGAAGCCGGCGGCGCGTGCCAGGCCATCGAAACGGGAGCCGGTTGCTCGCGACAGAAGCGAGCCGTCCGACTACACGGCGGCCGACATCGAGGTGCTGGAGGGGCTGGAGCCGGTTCGCCGGCGTCCGGGCATGTATATCGGCGGAACCGACGAACGCGCGCTGCACCACCTCTTCGCCGAAGTGATCGACAACTCCATGGACGAGGCGGTCGCCGGCCATGCGAGCTGGATTGAGGTCACGCTCTCCGCGGACGGCACGCTGAGCGTTGCCGACAACGGGCGCGGCATCCCCGTGGACCCTCATCCCAAGCACCGCGACAAGTCCGCGCTCGAGGTCATCATGACCACGCTGCATGCGGGCGGAAAATTCGACAGCAAGGTCTACGAGACCTCGGGCGGCCTGCACGGCGTCGGCGTGTCCGTCGTCAACGCGCTGTCGGAGGAACTGGTCGTGGAGGTCGCGCGCGCGCGCAAACTCTACCGTCAGGTGTTCCGTCGCGGCCTGGCCCAGGGCCCGCTCGAGACGGTGGGCGACGTCCAGAACCGTCGCGGCACCTTGGTGCGCTTCCGTCCCGACGAGGAGATCTTCGGCAAGGGCGCGACCTTCAAGCCCGCTCGACTGTTCAAGATGGCCCGCTCCAAGGCCTATCTCTTTTCCGGCGTGGAGATCCGCTGGCGCTGCGACCCGGAGCTCATTGACGAGAAGGACGGGATCGAGGCCCAGGCCACCTTCCACTTTCCCGGTGGCTTGCGCGACTACCTCGGCGAGGCGCTGACAGGCGAGCGCAGGGTCGTCGACGACATCTTCGCCGGGCGTACCCGCGAGACGGGTCGTCATGGCGCGGTCGAATGGGCCGTGTCCTGGTTCGCTGGCGACGGCTTCACGCGGTCCTATTGCAACACGGTGCCGACGCCCGAGGGCGGATCGCATGAAGCCGGCCTCAGAAGCGCGCTGTTGCGCGGCCTCAAGGCCTATGGCGAGCTGACCGGCAACAAGAAGGCGTCGGTCATCACCGGCGACGACGTCATCACGTCGGCGGGCTCCATGCTGTCCGTCTTCATCCGGGAACCTGAGTTCGTCGGCCAGACGAAGGACAAGCTCGCGACGGCGGAAGCGGCCCGCATCGTGGAAGGCGCGGTGCGCGATGCCTTCGACCATTGGCTGACCGCCTCCCCGAACCAGGCCAACAGGCTTCTGGAATGGGTTATCGAGCGAGCCGACGAGCGGCTGCGCCGCCGCCAGGAAAAGGACGTGGCGCGCAAGACGGCGGTGCGCAAGCTGCGCCTGCCAGGCAAGCTCGCCGACTGTTCCTCCACCCAGGCGGACGGGTCGGAAATCTTCATCGTCGAGGGCGATTCGGCCGGCGGCTCGGCCAAGCAGGCGCGCAACCGCAAGACCCAGGCGGTGCTGCCGTTGCGCGGCAAGATCCTGAACGTCGCAAGTGCCGGCCGCGACAAGCTGGTCGCGAACCAGCAGCTCGCCGACCTCATCCAGGCGCTCGGCTGCGGCACCGGGAAGTCCTATCGCCAGGCGGACCTTCGCTACGACAAGGTCGTCATCATGACCGATGCCGACGTGGACGGCGCGCACATCGCGTCCCTGCTCATAACCTTCTTCTACCGCGAGATGCCGGATCTCATCCGCGAGGGACACCTCTATCTGGCCGTGCCTCCGCTCTACAGGCTGAGCCAGGGCGGACGCACGCTCTACGCCCGGGACGACGCGCACAAGGACGCATTGCTCAAGTCAGAGTTCCGCGCCAACGCGAAGGTGGAAATCGGGCGCTTCAAGGGCCTTGGCGAGATGCTTCCCGCCCAGCTCAAGGAAACCACCATGGATCCGTCGCGCCGCACGCTCTTGCGGGTGAAGGTCGACGAGGCAGGCGCGGAGGGAACGCGGGACGCCGTGGAACGCCTGATGGGCAACAAGCCCGAGGCGCGTTTCGTCTTCATTCAGGAAAACGCCCAGTTCGCCGAGGAACTCGACATCTGAGGAAAGCGCTTACGGCCCGGAGCATAGGTTGTTTTCGCAGCGCGACATGCTCCGGCCATAGTGTCATGATGTCAAAGGGAAGGGATGGCGAATCAACACTCCTCCGGTCGCACGGGGGCAGTTGGGAAGGATTCATCGTGCTGCAGCCGCTCCTCAGGGCCTATCAAAGAAGGCGGCGCCCCCTCAACGACCATCACTTTCTGGTTCTGGAGGGTGCGGGGCTGGCGTATTGCCGCACGCCCCACTCCGCTGATCATTCCATTCGCTCGGCGCTGTTGCGCCTCGCCGATGCCGGTGCGCCTCAGGGACCGGCCTATGCGACCGGAACCCTTCGCGACTGGACTGACGGGCTGACGCTGCTGTCGGCTCGCCAGCTTACCCGCCGCTTCCCCGATGCCATCGTCTTCACCGTGCTTCGCGATCCCCTGTCGCGACTGGCGGCAAGCTACCTTGCCTGCGTTCGCGGAAAGATCCCCGCAGGCGCCGGCGCACTTGCCGGCGAGGACGGCTTCGAGGCGTTTGCCGCCGCGGTCTGCCGGACACCGGACTGGAAAAGTCCGAATTCGATCCGCAGCCAAAGCGCCATACTGACCTACAAGGGACGGCTCCTGCCCTCTCATTTCATCCGCTACGAGAACCGCAAGACGGACTGGAACGTGGTTCGACGCCGGATCCTGGCAAACGAAGGTCCCGACATCGGCGCTCTTTCGCTCGGCATCGATCCCGACGCCGAGGCCGTCACCAAGCTCGCGTCGAGCCTGCCCGCGCCCCTTGTCCAGGCAGTTCGCCGGCGCTACCGCAAGGACTATGCGCGCTTCTATCCCACGACGCCGAAATCCGGTTCCGGCGCTGCGGCGGGGGACGACTGGACCTTCGACCCGACCTCGGTCGGCAGCGGAGCAACGGGAAAGGCGTAATGATGCGACACTCCCTTCTCGGGGCCGCCGGGCTCGCGACCACCGCTGGCCTCCTGTTTCAGGCGCTCCCGGCCTCGGCCGACGGGCTGACTGCCCTGCTCTCCCAGCTTCCCGGGAATGTTCAGGCGCTCAGCCGTGTGCCCGGTCCCGAAGGCAGCGGAACCGGGTTCTATGTCGTGCGTGAAACCCAGGGCGACCGGTTGTTCATCGGCCGTTCCACCTCCGACGGACAGGACATCGACGAAGTGTCGGAAGCCGGCGCGATCGGCGGACGCGTGACCGGACTGCGCAGCGAGAGCGACGAACTCGGGGTGGCCGCATTCGTCGACATGCGCGAGGCCGACGGTGAGGAAACCACCTACGAACTCTTCCTCGAGAACGAGAATCCCGCCGCTTACATATTTCGTCCCGCAAGTAACTGATACGGGTCCGGGCTCCGGCCGAAAGGCAAATTTCTTTCAGGTTCGCCGTCCGAACCTTAGGAAGATTGACAATTTCCTTCGAAACTGTAGTGTGCGCGCCGAAGGTTCCGGTCGCAAGCAAACAGCAGACGCCGGCAAGGTTAACCGGTCCATCCGACCCGTCTTGATCACAAGGTAATATGTCCTTTTCCTCACTTGGATTGAGCGAAAAAGTGCTCGCTGCCGTCGAGGCCGCTGGGTACACCGAACCGACAGCCATTCAGGCTGAGGCGATCCCTTACGTCCTGCAGAAGCGCGATGTGCTTGGCCTGGCCCAGACGGGCACGGGCAAGACCGCATCCTTCACCCTGCCGATGCTGACCCTTCTGGAGAAGGGGCGCGCCAGGGCGCGGATGCCGCGTACGCTCATTCTGGAGCCGACGCGCGAGCTCGCGGCCCAGGTCGAGGAGAACTTCAACAAGTACGGCGTCAATCACAAGCTCAACGTGGCCTTGCTGATCGGCGGTACCTCCTTCGGCGACCAGGACAAGAAGCTGGATCGCGGCGTCGACGTTCTCATCGCCACGCCGGGACGCCTGCTCGACCACACCGAGCGTGGCAAGCTCATGCTGCAGGGTGTCGAGATCCTCGTCATCGACGAAGCCGACCGTATGCTCGACATGGGGTTCATCCCGGACATCGAGCGTATCTGCAAGCTGATCCCCTTCACCCGGCAGACGCTGTTCTTCTCGGCCACCATGCCGCCGGAGATCCAGCGCCTCGTGGATACGTTCCTTCACGCCCCCGCCCGGGTGGAGGTCGCCCGCGCCTCTTCCACGGCGGAAACCGTGAAGCAGAACATCGTCGCCTCGGACAGCAAGGACGCAGCCAAGCGCGAGACCCTGCGCGGTCTGATCGACGAGGCCGGCGACGCGCTCACCAATGCCATCATCTTCTGCAACCGGAAGCGTGACGTGCAGACGGTGTTCCGCTCCCTGCAGCGCCATGGCTATTCGGTCGGCGCCCTGCACGGCGACATGGATCAGCGCTCGCGCATGGCGACACTCGACCAGTACCGCAACGGTGACCTGAAGCTGCTGGTGGCCAGTGACGTGGCCGCGCGCGGCCTCGACATTCCGGCCGTGAGCCATGTCTTCAACTACGACATTCCCACCCATGCCGAGGACTATGTCCATCGCATCGGGCGCACGGGACGCGCCGGGCGAAGCGGTGCGGCCCTGTCGATCATCACACCGAACGACCAGAAATATCTGGCCGGTATCGAGAAGCTGATCGAGAAGCCGATCGAGTGGCTGGGCGACCCGGTGGACTTTGACGCCGAGGGCGATCGCGGAGACCGGCGCAAGTCGGGTCGTGGACGCTCGCGCGGCGCTGCCGCCGACAAGGCAGGCGGCAGCGACAAGGCCGAGAAGGCCTCCTCCGCCCGCAAGGCGCCGGAGAAGAAGGCTCAGGACAAGAAGCCCGTCGAGCAGGCTGTCGAGGCCTCCGAGCAGCCAGGCGGCGGTGGCGACAAGCAGCCGCGCGGCAATCGTGGCGAGAACGGCGGACGCCGGACGCGCCAGTCCGCCCAAGGGTCGGCGAACGCCGGCGAGCCGCGCAACAACCGTCGCAACGACAACAACAACAAGTCCGGCCGCCGGCGTGGCCAGGACAGGGACGACGAGCCGGTGATCGGGCTCGGGGACCACGTTCCGGCCTTCCTTCTGCGCGACCCCCGCGCGACCAAGAAGACCGGCTGAAGACACAAGGGTGGGCCTCCGGCCCGCCCTTTTTTGTTTGGATCACAAGTTTGGGCGCCTTTCGCGCCCTCGAGAAATTTGTCAATATTTACGGTGTTCAAGCGCTTGCCGTTGCGGAAATTTAACCGTGAATTAAGGCTTGACTGCAAAACTCATTTCGCGCGCCTGGCAAGGATTGCCTCCAGCGCTCACGCCGTTTTGGCGCTCACGATGGATATGCTATGGCCCAGGAAGAAGACCATAAGCGAACGATCGTCTACGGCGACGCAGCGCTGAACTACATCCGCAAGAACACGCTCCCTGCCTACCCGCGCTTCTACGAGCTCTGGTACACCTATGCCGCCGGCTTCAACCATTCACTCAACCGGGCGGTGAACGAGGTCGCGGGAAGTGGAAAGCCGATCTCCACCGAGCAGCTGCAGCAGATCTACAACAGCTTCCTGTCGCCGACGAAGCTCGGCGACCGCATCGACGAGGTCGGCGAAAAGATCTCCGACGAGATCCACAGCATGGTGGACCTTCTGACGCGCAACGCGGATTCGGTCGCCGAATACGGCGCCTCGCTTGCCGGCGCCCAGTCCGAGCTGGAGCAGCTCAAGGACCCCAAGCAGCTCAAGGCTCTCATTTCCCACATGGTCTCGGCGACCAAGAAGTCGGCCGATGCCAATCAGGCCCTCGAGACACAGCTTGTCGACTCCCGTCGCCAGATCGAGGAGCTGCAGGAAAGCCTCGAGGCGATCCGGCACGAGTCGCTGACCGACGAACTCACGACGCTGAGCAACCGTCGCCATTTCGACCAGACCATCGAGCGCATGGTGCGCGAGGCCGGGCACTCCCGCGAACCGATGGCGTTGTTGCTCACCGACATCGATCACTTCAAGAAGTTCAACGACACCTACGGCCACCAGACCGGCGACCAGGTGCTGCGCCTCGTGGCGCTGGCGGTAAAGCAGAACGTCAAGGGCCATGACGTCGCCTGCCGCTATGGCGGTGAGGAGTTCGCGGTGCTCCTGCCGCACACGTCGCTGCGCCAGGCGGTGACGGTTGCCGAGCACATTCGCCGCGCGGTTCTGACCAAGGAACTGGTGAAGCGTTCGACCGGCGAAAACCTCGGCCGCATCACGATTTCGATCGGCGTCTCATCGTTCGTCGCCCAGGATACCGTTCAATCGATGATCGCGCGTGCCGATGCCGCCCTCTACGCCGCAAAGGCGGCGGGCCGGAACCTGGTGCGTTGCGAGACCGACCCCGACGTGGAAACCGACATCCGCGTGGCGTGACACCGGAAAGCCGCCCTCACTTTCGGGCCATCACCAGCAGTACGCCCACGAAGATCAGGCCGACGCCAAGCCACGCCCTGGCTTCCAGCCGTTCCCCCAGAAACAGCGCCCCAAATACAGCGACAAGCACGACGCTGAGCTTGTCGACCGGAGCGACACGGCTGGCGTCCGCAAGTTTCAGGGCACGAAAATAGCAAAGCCACGACGCTCCCGTCGCGAGACCGGATAGCACGAGAAATACGAGCGTCCGCCCCGAAATCTCGTGCAACGGCTTGTACTCGCCCGTCACGGCAACGATGCCGGCCACGAGCGCCAGAATGACGACGGTTCTGATGAGGGTTGCATAGTCAGAGGGAACGCCTTCCACGCCGACCTTCGCGAAGATGGCAGTGAGCGCGGCGAATGCCGCCGCCCCGAACGCCCAAACCTGCCAGCCTGCAGTCACCAGCCATCCCCTTTCCGGTCTCAAGCCGCAAAACCTGCAATGCCAGCTTTCCGGGGGTAGCGGATCCTGATCAGCCCTGAGCGGGCGCTCCGGCCTCTTCGGCGGGGACCAGATTGACCGACTCGCCGCAACCACAGGCGGACACCTCGTTGGGATTGCGGAACACGAAGCCCGAGCGGAACTTCGTCGTCTCGTGGTCCATCTCCGTGCCGAGCAGGAACAGGACAGCGGACGGATCCACGAAGATCTTCACCCCCTTGTCGTCGATGACGTCATCGCCGGGCTTTGCCTCCTCGACGAGGTCCATCGCATATTCCATCCCGGCGCAACCGCCCTTCTTGATGCCGACCCGCAGGCCGATCACCGGCCTGTCGGACGCCTCGACGATCTCGCGCACGCGCTCGGCCGCCGCGTCAGTGAGCTTCAGAACCTGGAATCTGGACGCCATGATGTGTCCTCTCAATTCGCTGTGGGCGCCTGTCCATCGGGAAACAGCCAAGCGCCTGTGCAGGCGGGCCTTGCGCGGGCGCGGGGAGCGTCATCCGCGAAAGGGGCAGCGAAACGGATCAAACGGATCGCCGGCTCCCACCGTCGTTACACCCAATATAGGGCCGCGCGGACGCTCAGGCAAAGCACCGCGTGCAATCGGCCTTGAACCGCCAGATCCCGCGGCCGCAAAGACCGCGCCTTCCCGCCCTCAGTACCAGTTGAGAGCGATCTTCGCCTCTTCCGACATGCGGTCGGGCGTCCATGGCGGATCGAAGACCATCGTCACCTCGACGGAACCGACGCCGGAGACCGAGTTGACCGCATTCTCGACCCAGCCGGGCATCTCGCCGGCGACCGGACAGCCCGGCGCGGTCAGGGTCATGTCGATCTTGACCGACCGGTCATCCTCGATATCGACCTTGTAGATGAGGCCGAGCTCATAGATGTCGCAGGGAATCTCCGGGTCGTAGACCGTCTTGAGCGCCCCGACGATGTCGTCGGTCAGCTGCTGGAGCTCCTCGGGGGAAAATCCCGTCGCCGACGCCTGGACCTCGGTCGCGTGGTCCTCGTCGATCGCCTGGGCTTCCCGTGTCTCTGCCTGTGCCATATCGTCCATCATCCGGTTCTCACGCGAAGAAATCATGGGCCTTGCGGAGCGCCGCCACAAGGGCGTCGACCTCCTCGCGGGTGTTGTAGAGCCCGAAGCTCGCCCGGCAGGTGGAGGTCACGCCGTAGCGCTGCAGCAGCGGCTGGGCGCAATGGGTGCCGGCGCGCACCGCAACCCCTTCCCTGTCGATGATCATCGACACGTCATGGGCGTGAACGCCCTGCATCTCGAACGAGATGATCGCACCCTTGCCCGGGGCCTCGCCGAAAATGCGCAGCGAGTTGATTTCCTTCAGCCGCTGTTGCGCGTAGTCGCGCAGGTCCGCCTCATGCGCGGCAATGCGCTCGCGCCCGATCCCGTCCATGTAGTCGAGCGCGGCCGCCAGCCCGATCGCCTGGACGATCGGCGGCGTCCCGGCCTCGAAGAGGTGCGGCGGCGCATTGTAGGTCACCGTGTCCTCGGTGACGTCGAGGATCATCTCGCCGCCGCCGTTGAACGGGCGCATCTTCTCCAGAAGCTCCATGCGGCCCCACAGGACGCCGATGCCCGACGGGCCGTAGACCTTGTGCCCGGTGAAGCAGAAGAAGTCGCAGTCGAGGTCCTGCACATCCACCGGAAGATGAACCGCCGACTGGCTGCCGTCCACCAGCACCGGGATGCCACGGCTGCGGGCAAGCGCGCAGATCTCCTTCACCGGAACCACCGTGCCCAGCACGTTGGACATGTGGGTGACGGCAATCATCTTCGTGCGTGGCGACAGGGTCGCCTCGAAGGCCTCCATGGAGAACGAGCCGTCCTCTTCCACCGGCACCCAGCGAATCTTGGCGCCGTTGCGCTCGCGCAGGAAATGCCAGGGCACGATGTTGGAGTGATGCTCCATGATCGTGAGCACGATCTCGTCGCCCTCGCCGATCGCGTCGGCTCCGAACGTCTGGGCAACAAGATTGATCGCCTCGGTGGTCGAGCGGGTGAAGATCACCTCGTCGACGGAGGGGGCGTTAAGAAAGCGGCGCACGGTCTCGCGCGCGGCCTCGAAGTTCTCCGTCGCCGTGTTCGACAGATAGTGCAGGCCCCGGTGAACGTTGGCGTATTCGTGCGAATAGGCCCGGCTCACCGCGTCGATCACCGTCTGGGGCTTCTGCGCGGAAGCACCGTTGTCGAGGTAGACGAGCGGCTTGCCATAGACCTCGCGCGACAGGATCGGGAAGTCACGGCGGATTTCCGCCACATCATAGGGAGCCGCCGCAGCGCTGGTCTCTTCCGCGGTCATGGTCATGGGATCACTCCACTTGGAGGCGGACAGCCCGTCACCCGACCGGCCGGCCGCTCTCGTCAGTCCGCGAAGCCGGGCGCGGAGTGCGCCCGGTCCCCTGTTCGGTCGCGCTCAGGCGCTTGCGTAAAGCCAGTCGCGGATGCGGGCCTCGAAGGCCTCGACGATGGTCTCGTCACCGATCTCCTCGACCGCCTCCGACAGGAACGCGAGCACGAGCAGCATCTTTGCCTCGGCTTCCGGGATGCCTCGGGCCTGAAGATAGAACATCAGGTCCTCGTCGATCTCGCCGCTGGTCGCGCCATGCGCGCACTGGACATCATCGGCGAAGATCTCCAGCTCCGGCTTCAGCGCCATCTCGGCATCCTCGGCCAGAAGCAACGACTGGGTCATCATCTGACCGTCGGTCTTCTGGGCGTCGGGGCGCACGATGATCTTGCCCTGGAAGATGCCCTTGGCGCCCTCGCCCACCACCGTCTTGAAGAGCTCGGTGCTCTCGCAGTTGGGCACGGCGTGGTCCACGACCAGCGTCTGGTCCACGTGCTGGCCCGCCCGAACCATGGTGATGCCGAGCAGGTCGGCGCGCGCGTTCTCGCCCTCGAAGGTGACGAAGGACTGGTGCCGGGCGAAGCCGGATCCGATGCCGGCGCCGATCAGCTTCACGTTGGAGGCCGTGCCGAGCGTGACAACGGCACTGCCCACGTGGGTCGTTCCGGCCTCCTCCGCCTGCAGGCGGGCAAGCGTAAGGTCAGCCTCGTCCGCCGCGCGGATGTCGGTCAGCGTGTTGGAGAACGTGCCCTCCGTTCCGCCCACGAAGGTCTCGAACACGGTTGCGCTCGAGCCCTTGCCGGCCCGGATCACGACGCGCTCGGCGGATGCGCCAGCCTGGTCTCCGCCCTGCACGTGCAGGATCTCGACCGGCCGCGAAACCGTGGCGCCCTCCGCGATGACAAGCTCCACGCCGTCGGCGCAGAAGATCGCGTTGAGGCCGACGGCGGCATCGTTGCTCGCGATCGCCGGCATGGCCATCAGCGCCGCACCCTCGTCGGCAAGCGCCTCGGCGAGGGGACGCACGGCGATGCCGTCCTTTCCGAGCGCCTCGACGTCGGACAGGTCGGCGTGGAAATGGCCGTCGACGATGACGAGCCGATGCCGCTCGGCGTCGCCGAACGTGCCCGCATGGGCCTCGACCAGGGTCCTGGCGGCGGCCGTGTCACGGCGCGCGGCGAAGGCCGGCACGCTCTTCAGACGGGCGCGCAGGTCGGAATATTTCCACTCCTCGACCCGGCGATGCGGCAGGCCAGCCTTGCGGAAGTCCGCGAATGCCTCTGTCCGCTTCGCCGCGACGGCCTCGCCGCCGGGCAGCTTCGCCTTGAGCGTGTCGAATGCCTCGGCAAGCTCGGTCTCGGCGCGGGTCTCGAGCGGTCTCGCTTCGATGTTCATGTCCGCCTCCTTGTCCGGCCTCACGCGGCCGCGTCGATGTAGTCGGCGTACCCGTTCTTCTCCAGCTCAAGCGCCAGATCCTTGTCGCCGGTCTTGACGATGCGCCCCCTGGACAGGACATGCACAACATCCGGCACGATATGGTCGAGCAGGCGCTGGTAGTGGGTGATGACGACAAAGGAGCGCTCGGGCGAACGCAGACGGTTCACGCCGTCGGAGACGACCTTCAGCGCATCGATGTCGAGGCCGGAATCCGTCTCGTCGAGCACGCAGAGCTTCGGCTCCAGCAGCGCCATCTGAAGGATCTCGGAGCGCTTCTTCTCGCCGCCGGAGAAGCCGACGTTGAGCGGCCGGCGCAGCATCTCGGGCGTGATCTGCAGTTCGGCCGACTTCTCCTTGACCGCCTTCATGAACTCCGGCGTGGAAAGCTCGGCCTCGCCGCGCGCCTTGCGCTGCGCGTTGAGCGCGGTCTTGAGGAACGTCATCGTCGCCACGCCCGGAATCTCGATCGGGTACTGGAAGGCCAGGAACAGGCCCGTGGCGGCGCGCTCGTCCGGCGCCATCTCCAGGATGCTCTCGCCGTTGAAGAGGATGTCGCCTTCCGTCACCTCGTAGTCGGACTTGCCGGCGAGGATGTAGGAGAGCGTGGACTTGCCCGAACCGTTCGGGCCCATGATGGCATGCACCTCGCCCGCGTTCACGGTGAGGTCGATGCCGCGCAGGATCTCGGTGCCGTCGTCGGCGATCCGGGCATGGAGGTTCTTGATCTCAAGCATCTTGTAGTCCTTGTTCATACCGTTCCGGACACCCTCCCGGGCTCCGCCAAGGTTGTCTGCTTGTCTCAAGGGCGTCGACGATGACTGTCGCACCCTGAATTGGATTGCCGTCTAGCGCGTCGCAACTTTGACGGCGAACAACGCAACCGCGACCGCGACTGCGATGCCCAACGTCACTTTCGGCGTAAACCCGGGGCCTATCTTCGTATACCGCAAGGCGAGAAAAGCCCCGACACCACCAGCAATCGGTGTCAGAAACAGATCGATGAAATCCGCGAGCCCCATCAGCCGACCGAGCCTTCGAGCGAAATCGAGATCAGCTTCTGCGCTTCGACCGCGAACTCCATCGGAAGCTGCTGGATCACGTCCTTGACGAAGCCGTTGACGATGAGGGCGACCGCCTCCTCGTCGGAGAGCCCGCGCTGCTGGCAGTAGAACATCTGGTCGTCCGAGATCTTGGAGGTCGTCGCCTCGTGCTCGAACTGGGCCGTCGCGTTCTTCGACTCGATGTAGGGCACCGTGTGGGCGCCGCACTTGTCGCCGATCAGCAGGCTGTCGCACTGGGTGAAGTTGCGCGCGTTCGACGCCTTGCGATGCGCCGAAACGAGGCCGCGGTAGGTGTTCTCGGAGAAGCCCGCCGAGATGCCCTTGGAGATGATGCGGCTCGAGGAGTTCTTGCCCAGGTGCATCATCTTGGTGCCGCTGTCGATCTGCTGGTGACCGTTGGACACCGCGATCGAATAGAACTCGCCGCGCGAATTCTCGCCGCGCAGGATGCAGGAGGGATACTTCCAGGTGATCGCCGACCCGGTCTCGACCTGGGTCCAGGAGATCTTGGAGTTCTTGCCCCGGCAGTCGCCGCGCTTGGTGACGAAGTTGTAGATGCCGCCCTTGCCCTCGCTGTCGCCCGGGTACCAGTTCTGGACGGTCGAGTACTTGATCTCCGCGTCATCGAGCGCGATGAGCTCGACGACGGCCGCGTGAAGCTGGTTCTCGTCGCGCTGGGGAGCCGTGCAGCCTTCCAGATAGGAGACGTAGGCGCCCTTGTCCGCGATGATGAGCGTGCGCTCGAACTGGCCCGTGTTCTTCTCGTTGATACGGAAGTAGGTGGACAGTTCCATCGGGCAGCGAACGCCCTCGGGCACATAGACGAAGGATCCGTCGGTGAAGACGGCGGAGTTCAGCGTGGCATAGAAGTTGTCGGTCACCGGCACCACCGTGCCGAGGTACTTCTTCACCAGGTCCGGATGCTCGCGCAGGGCTTCCGAGATCGAGCAGAAGATGACGCCGGCCTTCTTCAGCTCTTCCTTGAAGGTGGTGACAACGGACACGCTGTCGAAGACGGCATCCACCGCGACCCGGTTCTTCGGCTCGACGCCGGCCAGGATTTCCTGCTCCTGCAGCGGAATGCCGAGCTTCTCATAGGTGGCGAGAAGCTCCGGATCCACCTCGTCCAGGCTCTTGGGCGCCGGCGCGGACTTCGGCGCGGCGTAGTAGTAGAGGTCGTTGAAGTCGATCTTGGGATACGAAACGCGCGCCCAGGTCGGCTCGGTCATGGTGAGCCAGCGCTTGTACGCCTCGAGGCGCCATTCCAGCATCCACTCCGGCTCGCCCTTCTTGGCGGAAATGAACCGGATGATGTCTTCGTTCAGCCCCTTGGGGGCCTTGTCGGACTCGATTTCGGTGACGAAACCGTACTTGTACTGATCGACATCAATCGCGCGGACACGATCGATCGTCTCCTGGACAGCAGGCATTGCGTGTCTCCATCCGCTGCGGTGTCAAGGACCGCGGGTTGTCACACTATGTGTATGGGCGCCCCGCTTCCGTAAGGGAAACGGGCCACCCTCGTCCTGGGCCGGATCTCAGGCGGCGCGCCCTGCGCCTGTTTTCCCGAGAACCCGGTCCGATATCCGCCGCAACGCGGCGAGAAATTCCTCTATCTCGGCCCGCGTCGTCGCGGGTCCGAGGCTGACGCGAAGGGCACAGCGGGCAAGAGCCTCGTCCACGCCCATGGCGGTCAGGACATGCGACACGCCGACCTTGCCGCTCGAACAGGCGGAGCCCGAGGAGACCGCGACACCGTCGAGGTCCAGCGCGATCAGCGCCGTTTCCGCCGAAACGCCCGGCAGCGCCAGGCAGCTCGTGTTGGCGAGCCTCTCCGCCCCCTGTCCGAAGACCTTCGCGTTACCGCTTATATGGCGAACGTCTTGCTCAAGACCATCCCGAAGTGCCGCAATTTCGCCAAACGTCCCAAGCTCCGTCGCGGCAAGCGAGGCCGCGACGCCGAATCCGGCGATGGCGGCGACGTTTTCCGTCCCCGCGCGGTCCCAGTGCTCCTGGCCGCCACCGGTCAGCAGCGGAAGCGGCTTCAGCCCCGCCTGGCGGGTCACCAGCGCACCCGCGCCTTGCGGACCGCCGATCTTGTGCGCCGAAAGCGACAGGCTGGCCGCTTTCCACGCTTCCATGTCGATGAAGCGCCGCCCGGCGACCTGCACCGCATCCACGTGCAGGAGCGCGCCCGCGGCCTCCACAAGCCGTCCCACCTCGGCGAGCGGCTGAATGACGCCGGTCTCGTTGTTCGCTGCCATGACGGACACGAGCACAGTCTCGCCGGCTGAGGAGAGCTCCCCAAGCCGGGCCTCGAGCGCGGCGAGGTCGATCACGCCCTCGCCGTCGACCGCTAACGTCTCGACGTCGTCCTTCGCGAAGCGGCCGCCGGAAAGAACCGAGGCGTGCTCGCTCGCCGCCACGAGAAGGCGTGAAAACCGCAGGTCGCCCCGCCCCTTGCGCCACACGGGCGACAGCGCGGTGACGTTGGCTTCACTCGCACCCGAGGTGAAGGTGACCTGTGCCGCCGGAACACCGGCCAGGGCCGCGACATCGGCGCGGGCCGCCTCAACGCGCGCGCGCGCCGCGCGCCCCTCGGCATGGACGGAGGAGGCGTTGCCGGTCACGCCGACAAGATCGCGGACACACTCGATCACCTGCCGGCGCATGGGCGCGCCAGCGTTGTGATCCAGATAGATCCGTGTCCGTGCCGCCATTGCGACGCTGCTCCCGATGCGCTTGCGCCGGACGATCCGTCCGGCACCGTTTCATCCGATCTTCATCCGATCTGGCGCTTTCACCCTCCGGACATGACGCAAATCCTTGCAATTCGCCGTGGAGATCGGGATAAGACCTCCCTATATACCGCAAGGCAAGGATGGATCGCCCCCGATCCGGCAAAACGGTAAGACAGTCTGAAGGTCCAGCCCGACCCGCCTGTTGTCCGTCCGGGGAATACGTTCGATTTCCGCGTCCGCGAAAAGGTACCGTCAACGGCGCCCGCGGACATTGAACTTTCGAACGATTCTAAAGTATTTTTAGGTAAGGGGTCCGACCGAGTCAAGCGCGGCGATACGCAGTTTCCCGGAAGGATTGCCCGTCTCCGCGTCATGCGGACACGGGGACCAAACACGGCGTTCGCAAGAGACGCCGGAACGAGAAGGAAGACGATGGTGACTGACGAGGTGGTCCATGCCTGAGGTGATTTTCAACGGACCGGCCGGCCGGATCGAGGGGCGTTTCCAGCCCGCCAAGTCGCGCACGGCGCCGATTGCGTTGATCCTGCACCTGCATCCGCAGTTCGGCGGGACGATGAACAACCAGATCGTCTACCAGCTCTACTACATGTTCGCGAAGCGCGGCTTCGCGGTGTTGCGCTTCAATTTCCGGGGCGTGGGCCGCAGCCAGGGCACATTCGATCATGGCCAGGGCGAGCTGTCGGATGCGGCCGCAGCGCTCGACTGGGTGCAGTCCGTGCATCCCGACGCACGCGCGTGCTGGATCGCGGGCTTCTCATTCGGCGCCTGGATCGGAATGCAGCTCCTGATGCGCCGGCCTGAAGTGGAAGGGTTCATTTCCGCCGCCCCGCCGGCGAACCTGAACGACTTCTCCTTCCTGGCCCCCTGCCCGTCCTCCGGTCTCATCATCCACGGCGATGCGGACAAGGTCGTTCCGGCGAAGGACGTGCAGAATCTGGTCGACAAGCTGAAGACCCAGAAGGGCATCACCATCGACCAGAAGGTGATCCCCGGTGCCAACCACTTCTTCGAGAACCACATGGACGAACTTCTCGAGGAGTGCGGCGCCTATCTGGACAAGCGCCTGGGCGTGACCAGCGAACCTGCCTGAGGCCGCGCCTGACCAGAGCCGCCTGTTTCAGGTGGCACAGACCCAAAACGCAAGACGCCGGCCCCCGGGCCGGCGTCTTTTTTGTGCGCGCGTCCGTTCAGGACCGCAACGGCGTCTCCCTCACGGAGCCTTCACCTCGAAACGCCCCGTCGCGGTGGTGGCCGACAGGCCCGGCCGGTACATGTCCTCCACGGTCGCCGGCGGCAGGGCAAAGCTGCCCGGTAGCGAGGCCCGTGCAAGGTAGGCGAAGGTGTAGCCGTCCGCATTGAGGCGGGTCTGGTCGATGGCGACCGCGAAACGGTCGTCCCGAAACTCGGCATGATCGGTGCTGTCGACCGGGTCGAGCCAGTCCAGCCCGCCAAGATCCCCGCCACGCACCAGGCGCGGATTGTCGATCACCAACCCCGCCGGCAGCCGGTCCACCACGAGCAGGCGCCCGCGCCCCAGCCGGTCGCTGGTCACGTTCAGCACCACCACGATACGGGTGTTGAGCGCCACATCCGCCGGATCCACGCGATTGCCGTCGAGGTCGTAATACTCGCGCGTGATCTGGTAGCCGTTGCCGCCCGCCGGTTCCGGACGCACCGGTCGACCGGAGACGGAGACGACCACATTGGCCGTCTCTCCCCCCTCGTTGACGAGGCTCGCCCCCTCCGCCGCGACCCGGTCGCCGGCGAGATCCAGCGCGAGCGGCGTGCTGACGCGCCTGCCGTCGAGGGTGAAGCTGTCCTCGCTCGCGGATTGCAGAAGCTCATGGCCCGCCATCAGCAGCCAGGCCATTTCCTGCGTGGAGTAGGTCGCATCCTCCTCCTGGCGGCGCGCGACGCGTTCGGCCATGGTCTCCCCCATCCGGGAGCCGAAGCCCGCCTCGGTGACATAGGCCAGCACGCCGGCGGCATCGCGCAACGACGTGCCGAAGTCGGCACGATAGTCGGTGCCGCCAAGGTCGCCTGTCGCGGTGACCGCGGCCTTGAGGGCCCGTTCCGCACGTTCCGTCTCGCCGTACAGGGCAAGGGCCGCCCCGATCTGGGCCTTGGCCATCGGCGAGCCGAAGTCGTCGAGCTTCACATCCGCATAGTAGCGAAGATCGCCCAGCGAGGCCCGGCCCGTGCGCGCCAGAACGTAGAGCGCATAGGCGATCTCCGTGCCGCCATCGGAGAAGTCCGATGCGTAGGCCACCCGGTTTTCCAGCCCCTCAAGCGCCTGGGAATAGGCAAGCTCGGGAACGTCGTAGCCCTTGTCCCGCGCCCGGCTGAGGAAGTCCGTGACATAGGCATCGAGCCATGTGTCGCGGCCCGCCCCATAGGCGGACCACAACCCGAAGGCGCCGCTGCCGTCCTGGTTGCCCAGCACCCGGGCAATCGCCTTTTGCACCCGCTCGCGCACGGCCGCATCCGTATCGAGACCGGCGGAAAGCGCCAGTTCGTTGAGATAGAGAAGCGGCAGGGCCCGGCTCGTGGTCTGTTCCGTACAGCCGTAAGGATAGCGATCGAGCGCGGCGAGAAGCCCCGGAATGTTGATCCTTGCCGGTCCGCCAGCGGCGACCGAGATCCTTGCGCCTTCCGGCCGGATCCCTGCAAGGGTGTCGGCGTTCAAGTCCAGCGACCCGGCCGAGGCGAGCGTCACGAAGCTGCGGCGGGTCATCGGCGGTGTGTTGTCGCGGATGCCGAGCGCCAGGGACTTCTCGGCCAGCGGACCGTCGGGCCCCTGAAGCGTGAGCCGGATCGAGGCATCGCCCGTGCCCGAAGCCGCCCTGATCGGCACCTCCAGCGCACGTCGCTCCCCCTTGTCCAGGGTCACACCGAGACCGTCCGGCGCGAGCGAGAGCTCGAGCGGCCCCTCAACATCGGCGGCGATGCGATACTCGCCCGCCTCGCCTTCAACGTTGTCGACCTCAACCAGGAGACGCGTCTCGTCGCCCGGAGCCAGGAAGCGCGGCAAAGTCGCCGTCATGACAAGCGGATCGCGCACGATCACGTCCCGCTCGCCATGGCCGACACCCGACGCACTCCAGGCGACAGCCATCAGGCGCACGGTGCCGTTGAAATCGGGAATATCGAAACCGACGGTCGCCTTGCCGTCCGCATCCGTTTCCACGACGCCGGAGAAGAGCGCCATGAGCGCTTCCTGCGGCGGCGGCGCGTCGAGTGACAGGCCCATGCCGTCACCGCCCGAGCGCACCTTGCCGAGTTCGCCGGCGGTCCTGTCGATCAGCGCGCCGTAATAGTCGCGGATTTCCATGCCGAGACGGCGCTGGCCGAAATACCAGCCATCGGGGTCGGGCGTCTTGAACCGCGTCAGGTTGAGAATGCCGACATCGACGGCGGCAATCGTCACGAAGGCGGGTTCATCGGCGCCCTGTCCGGAGATGGTGACGCCCACGTCGAGACGCGAGCGCGGCCGGATCCGCTCGGGCACATCGAGTTCGACCGTGTGCTTGCGCGCGCCCGGATCGACGGCGGCCCAGTTCAGGCCGAGTGCCCGCGAGGGCATCCGGCGGGCTTCCAGGTCCATCGGCCGGAACAGGGTCGCGGTCACATAGGCCCCGCTCCCCCAGGCATCGGTCACCGTGAGATCGACGGAGGTCTCGCCTTCCTCGACAGTGACGACCCGCGTATCGACCAGACGATCGGTCATGACGGACACCAGAACGGTACCCGCAACGCGCGGCTTCATGCGCAGGCTTGCCGTATCGCCGACCCTGTAGGATTTGCGGTCGAGCCCGACCTCGAGAACGTCGGGCGTCTGGGACGAGGCAGACGAGACGTACCAGCCGGCGGTGAACTCGGTGCTGGTCGCCGCCTGCGCGCCACTTTCGGGGTCGGTGCCGATCACCTCGAGCCGGTAGCGCCCCCACTCCACCGGCAGCGACAAGCGGGCCGGTGTGCCAGCGTCGATGTCGAGCGTACCATTCGCCACACGCTTGGTCGTGGTGATGGGCTCGTAGGACCAGCGACCGTCATTGCGGTACCACTGGTAGCGCGTGGAGAGCCTTGAAAGCTCCCAGTTCGCCCCCTGGAGCGCGGCACGTTCGCCGTCCGCACCGAGCGCGATCACATCGAACTCGGCCGGTCCGCCCTCATCGACACCATCCTCGAAGGCCGGCTTGACGCCGATGCGAAGACCGTCGGCGACCACGGGCAGCTCAAGGGAGCGCTCCACGTAGCGCCCGCCCGCCTCGACGACGCGTGCGGTGATGCGCGCCTCGTAGCCGGCGGTTGTCGGCTGGAGCTGCGGCAGGACCGGGGTGAAGCTCGCCCGCCCCTCGTCGTTCGTCACCGTGCCATCGGCAAGGCTCGCCCGGTCGGGGAAGATCTGCTCGTCGGCAAGACCGAACACATAGCCCGGTGCATCGGCACGCGAGCGGCTCGGCGACACGACAACCTCGCCCTCGAGCCGTTGGCCGGAGGCGGGTGCCCCATAGAGGAACTTCGCCTGCAGCGAGATCTCCGGCAGGTCGGTGGGATCCAGCGCCTCGGCGTCGGTCTCGAGCGTGAAGTCGACACGCTCGGGCTGGAAGTCCTCCACGAGGAAGGACAGTTGCGCGAGCGGATCGGCCTTTGGATCGGCATGAACGCGCAGGCTCCACGAACCGGTCTGCGCGGACGCGGGAACCTCGAAGGCATGAGCCCGGCCACCGGCGCCCGCATCGGCAACCGTGACGCGGGCCTGCTCGACACCATCGGGACGCATGTAGATCAGCGTCAGCGGAATATCGGGACTGGCGAAGGCGGCACGGTCACGGAGCATGGCCCCGACGTGAACGGTCTCGCCCGGGCGGTAGACGCCCCGGTCGGTCCAGGCGAAGGCATCGAGCGGTCCCGGCGCCGGGCGCCCTTCCGCACCGCGATCGCTCAGGTCGAATGCGGGCTTGCCAAGGTCGAGGAAGGCATAGTCGCCGCTGTCGGTCTCGACCGAGACAAGCGCAGGCGCACGGCCTCCCTTGCCCCTCAGCAGTCCCGGCGCGAAACGGGCGAAGCCGTCCGCATCGCTTTTCGTCTCGCCGAGAATGTCGTTGTTGACCGCGATCAGGCGCACGCTCGCGCCCTCGACGGCCTGGGCGTCGGACAGGCGGCGAAGCGCGACAACGGCCTCGCCCTCACCGGTGTAGCTCGTGATACCAAGGTCGGACACGAGGAACCACTGCGTCGCCCAGGGGCCCCAGGTGTTCTCGCGATCCTGCGGCGCGCGCGCGACCATGGCGTAGATGCCCGGCGTCATGGTCAGACCGAATTCGGCCACGGGCACGGCCGTGGTAACGTCGCGGTTGAGCTTCATTTCGGTCTCGACCGTGCCCTTCCACAACGCCTCGCCATACTCCTCGCGCACCTGTTCCGCGCGGTAGTTGTCGAGCTGGATGAGAGCCCTGCGGTCGCGCAGCGCGGAGGCCAGCGCACGGTCCCCGATACGATAGATTTCCGCGTCCACCGTTTCGGTGTTCACCGAGCGCAGCGGGATCGTCGCGCCATCGCCGGCGGGCAGGACATAGGCATTGCCGAGGAAGCTCACCGAGGGCGACCGGTCGCGCACATAGACGGTGAGATCGGAGGACTTTTCCAGTTCCTCGCCGTCGGCCGACGGCACACCCTGACGCACCAGCACCGAATAGCGTCCGCCATGCGCCACGCCGTCGATGCAGATCTGCGCGCCCTCGGCCTCGATGGAATAGGGCCCCTCGCCCGTCACCCGCACGAAGGGCGCCATGTCGGTGGCGCGGCGCAGCGTGTCGGAGAAAACGAGACAGATGCGCGGGCTGAGCGCATCGGATTCGACATTGTGCTCCAGAATCCGGAAGCCATGCTCGGCCACCATGTCGTCATAACGCGCGCGTCGGTCCGGCGTTTCCTGAAGAGCCAGCGATGCCCGCAGCGCCTTGATCGCCGGCTTCCATGTCTGGCTGCGGGCCAGCGCGTCGGCAAGAAGGGCCAGAGCGTCGGCACGGTCGTTTTCGCCGGCGGAAACGAGGTAGGTGTTCACCGCGGCCGCGATGAAGTCGTTCCTGACCTTGACCTTGCGGCTCCAGTCGTCGGGCTTCTGGCCATCGAGCGAACGGGCAAGGCCCTGCCACAGGTCGTGGCGGTCGCCGTCGAGGGTGAGCGCACGCCCGAAAGCGCGCTCCGCTGCCTCGTTGTCGCCACGCGCCAGCGCGGCCTCTCCATCGCCGGCAAGCACGTTCACATCGGAACCGCCGGCGCGGAAGCTGCGCGGCAGGGTGCGGGCGTAGCGGGCGGCCTCCTGCAGGGTGGAACGGGGAAGGAAGGAAATCTCGTTCTCGCGCACGCCCCGGTCCACGGGCGCCCGCTCGGCATCGGCCACCGTGACCACACGACCCGCCACCGCGCCGGCAAAGCTCTGCAGCCTGCCGACGTCCGACTTCATGAAGCACCAGCGCGCGGAGGTGTTGTAAGTGAAGGCACGGCACCGGTCGCTCGACAGGCAGGCCGCCTTGCAGGCGTCGAGGTCCACCTCCTTCAGCGTGTTGAAGTCGGCGCCGAAGTAGTCGGCATCCTCGACGGTGACGATGCGCCGCTCGTCGGCGCGCGCGGTCTCGGCGGAGAGGGAGCCCGCAACGACGCCGGTCAGGAGGAGAAGCGCGGATGCGGCGCGGGGAAGCCCCGCGATGAAGCGCCGAACGCCGGCTTTCCGGCCACGTCCAGCCGGACCATCCGCGTTGCGCCCGGTCCCTGTCGCCAGATCCGCGTTCATTGCACCCCTCCCCGTCATCGGGCCGAGCCGCCTGCAAGGCGCCCCGCTCCCGCGCAAAACCGTGTTTCGGCGATGGAATCACCGAATCTTGACAAGTCCAAGACCAAAAACGCCAAAATCGGCCCGCAGCCCCCTTTTGCGGGGACGACTGACGAATGACGCCCGTCTTCAGCCCGCCGCCCGGCTTCGCTCTCCTTCGTCGCGCGCGAGATCGCCCAGAACCTCCGCCGCCTCCTCGGCCTCGCGCAGCAGGCTTTTCACGTCGCCGGGGTCGATCCTGTCGCGCCCCTTGCGCTCGAGCGCGCGCGCCTGCCTTGCCAGGCGATCCGCCCCGAAGGTCTCGGCAAGTCCGCCCAGAACATGGGCGCTGGAGACGATCCGTCCGCCTTCCTCGCCGCCTTCGCCCGCCAGGTCGCGCAGGATCTCCATCTGGGCGCGAATGTCCTCCACGCAGCGGGCCAGGATGACGCCGCGCCGGGCAGGCGGCAGATCCGCGAGCGTCGCCTCGAAGCGGTCGGGATCGACGACACCGGAGGCGGCAAATCCCGCCTCGGCGCGCCTGAGCGTCGGCGCGGCCGCAGCCGGCACCACGCCCGGCTCCCCGTCCTGCAACGCGACGCCGCCGTCTCCATCCCTCGCCAGCACCCGGGCGAGCAGGGCCGCAAGCTCGCGCGAATCGACCGGCTTGGTCGCGAAGGCGGTCATGCCGGCCTCCCTCGCCTTTTCGCGCGCCTCCTCGCCGGTATGGGCCGTCAGGGCAATGATGGGCACATCGCGGTTCTCGCTTCGCCCGCGACGCACCCGCCGCGCGACCTCATACCCGCTCATGCCGGGCATGGTCACATCCATGAGCACCGCGTCGAAACGGCCGGTCTCGATGGCTCCGAGAGCCTCCAGACCGTCCACGGCGGACCGGTGACGGCACCCCCAGCGTGTCAGGAGGTCCTCCGCCACCATGCGGTTGGTGGCGGTATCCTCGACCAGAAGGACCGCCGCGCCGCGAAGGATGCGCGCCTCCTCGCCGCTCAGTTCGCCCCGCCCCGGCACCACGACCTCGCCGTCGCTTTCGGCCAGGTCGAGATCGACCACGAAGCGGCAGCCGCCCTCGCGCGATTCCTCCAGACGGATCGCACCGCCCATGCCGGCGACGAGTTCGCGGCAGATAGCAAGCCCCAGGCCGACCCCCTCGCTACGCGTGCCGTCGGGTGCGACGAGCGTGCGGAACCGCTCGAAAATCTGCTCGCGCTGATCGACGGGGATGCCGGGCCCCGTATCCTCGACCGCGAAGCGTACCGGCCAGCGGCCGTTCACCGTGTCCCGCGCCTCACCGCGAAGATCCAGGGTCAGACGCACCTCGCCGAGCCTGGTGAACTTGACGGCGTTGCTGACCAGGTTGATGAGGATCTGGCGCAACCGGCCCGCATCCCCCGACAGAACGGCGGGGACATCCTGCTCCACGTTGGTCACAAGCCGCAGCCCCTTGGCCTCGGCGCGCGGCGCCAGAAGGTCGCCGACACCGGCCACGAGATCGCGCGCCAGAAAGGGCACTTCCATGAACTCGATCCGCCGTGCCTCAAGGCGCGACACGTCGAGAATGTCGTTGAGGATCTGCAGCAGCGCCTCGGCGGACCCGCGCGCGGTGCGTGCGCGGGCAAGCTGCGCCGTCTCGAGCCCCGCTTCCTCCATCACGTCCAGAAGGCCGATCACCGCGTTGAGCGGCGTGCGGATCTCGTGGCTCATCATCGCCAGGAAGTCCGAGCGCGCCCGGTCGGCCGCCTCGCGGCGTGCCAGCGCATCGCCAAGGGCGAGCGTTCGCGCACGGTCCTCCGTGATGTCGCGCACGAAGCCGGTGACCATCACGCCGTCGCCGCTTTCCATGCAGTTGAACGTGATCTCGGTGAGAATTTCCGTGCCATCGGCGCGCAGGGATTTCGCCTCGATACGCTCGCCAGCGCCGCGACAGCCGCCCGGCCCGCATTCCATCACGTCCCTGATGCGCCGGTCGTAGTCCGCCCGGTAGCGCTCGGGCACGAGAAGATCGCGCGCCTTGCGCCCCAGCACCTCGTCGCGCGTGTAGCCGAAGACCCTTTCCGCGGCCGGATTGAACTCCGTGATCTCCCCGAGACTGTCGACCGCGACAATGGCGTCGAAGGCGCCCGACACCATGGCCGCGAGCCGTTCCTCGGACAGCCGGAGCGCTTCCTCGCGTTGCTTGAGTTCGGTGATGTCTATGCGAAACCCCACCGTGTGGCCGTCCGGCATCCGCTTCTCGAAGACGCGCAGCCACCGACCGTCATCTAGCTTCTGGACGATGGGGGCGGACGGCGGGTTGCGGTGGTTCGCCATGCGCCTTGCGATCCAGCCCTCGGGATCGCCCTGCGCGTCGGAATACTGGCCGCGCGCGACGCCGGCCCTGAGCATCTCCTCGAACCGGTTGCCGACGCGGATCACGTCGGCACTGGTGGCATAGAGCTCGCGGTAGCGGGAGTTGCAGATCACCAGCCTGTCGTCGGGATCATAGAGCACGAAGGCATCGGGCAGCGCCTCGATGGCCGCGTGAAGCCCCCTCTCCGCCCCGGTGAGCCCGCCAACATCGTCGAACAGCCTGGCAACCCGGTTGGCCTCACGATTTTGCTCGCGTTCCTTCGCCAGAAGCTGGATGTGATGCCAGAGCAGAATGGCAAGGACGAGCACGGCGAGCGCCAATGCACCGGCCAGCGCAAACGGATCGATCAGAAACGAAGCAAACGTGTCCATCGTGAAAGGCCCGCCCGAATATTCCCCTGCGGCATCCTGACACGATTTCGCTCGCGGCGCACAAGCCCTCAATTCGTCCGGGAACTCAGAAACCTGATACCGCCATCGCAAACGGCGTACCGCGACGGCACCGCCGTTCCCCTCTCATCATCCACGTCTTTTCCCGTGCCTGTCGACAGGATGATCCACATGCACGCAGCGCTCATGCACAGGGCGCCCACGCCCCGTGCACAGTCTTGTCCACAATATATGCACATGATTTCAACCAGCCCGACCAGACGTTTTCCACGACGCAGGCACAGTCGGGGCACAGGGTTTTGAACAGCCGAAACGCCCGTTTTTCAACACCCCTAGCCGGCGGTCTTGAGCAGACGCGCCTTCTGCCTGTCCCAATCGCGCTTGCGCTCGGTCTCGCGCTTGTCATGCAGCTTCTTGCCGCGCGCCAGAGCAAGCTCCAGCTTTGCCCGGCCATCCTCGTTGAAATAGAGGCGAAGCGGCACGATGGTCTTGCCGTCCTTGGAGACGGCATCGGCCAGCCTTGCCATTTCCCGCTTGTGGATCAGGAGCTTGCGCCGGCGGCGCGGCTCATGGTTGAAGCGGTTGGCCTGCAGGTATTCCGGCACGTAGGAATTGATGAGCCACAGCTCGCCGCCCTCGAAGGAGGCGTAGCTCTCCGCGATCATGGACTTGCCCAGACGCAGGGCCTTCACCTCGGTGCCGGTCAGCACGATGCCGGCCTCGAGCGTGTCCTCGATCTCGTAATTGAACCGGGCCTTGCGGTTTTCCGCGACGACCTTGCGGTTGGCGTCACCTGGGCGTTTCTGCGCCATGTCCTGCCTTCATGATGAAACGGGAGGCACGAGGCCTCCCGTCCGTCCTCGTTCCGGTCCGCTCCCGCCGCCTCAGTTGAGAAGGCCGGCGTGGACCATCGCGTCGCGGATCGCCGTGCGGGTCGCGGGAGCGACCGGCACCATCGGGAGCCGCAGTTCGTACTCCAGCTTGTCGATCAGCGACAGGGCGTATTTCACGCCGGTCGGGTTCGGCTCGATGAAGAGCGCGTTGTGAAGCGGTGCGAGCCTGTCCTGAAGCTCCAGCGCCTTCACGTAGTCGCCGGCAAGGGTCGCTTCCTGGAACTGCGAGCACAGGCCAGGGGCCACGTTCGCGGTCACCGAAATGCAGCCCCGCCCGCCATGGGCGTTGAAGCCGAGCGCGGTGATATCCTCACCCGAAAGCTGGATGAAGTCGGGTCCGCACAGTTCGCGCTGGCGGCTGGTGCGGGCCATGTTGGCGGTCGCATCCTTGACGCCCTTGATGTTGCGCGTGGTGCGGAACAGTTCCGCCATGGTCTCGGGCTGCATGTCCACGACCGAGCGACCGGGGATGTTGTAGATGATGATCGGAATTCCGACCGCCTCGTCGATCGCCTTGTAATGGGCGAGCATCCCGGCCTGGTTCGGCTTGTTGTAGTAGGGCATGACCACGAGCAGGCCGTCCGCGCCCGCCTTCTCGGCGTGCACGGCCAGTTCGATGGCCTCGGTGGTGTTGTTCGAGCCGGCGCCGGCGATCACCGGCACGCGCCCCGCGTTCGCCTCGAGGCACAGCTCGATGACGCGCTTGTGCTCCGCATGGCTCAGCGTCGGGCTCTCGCCGGTCGTTCCGACCGGGACGAGACCATGGCTGCCCTCTTTGACCTGCCAGTCCACCAACTCCTGGAACGATTTCTCGTCCACCGACCCGTTCCGGAACGGCGTGACGAGTGCTGGGATCGATCCCTTGAACATGACAGTCCTCTTGGAGTTAGCAGGTGGGCCGGACGGACCTCGTCCGGGTGGCGCACAATAGTCGCGGCTCGCGCGCGACGCAACACACCGGACAGGCTCGATTTTCACCTGAGATCGAGGGTCACGCGCGCGGATCGTCCGTCCGCGTCTATGACAGAGATCACGGTCGTTCCCGGACCGTCCGGCCTGATGGTGACCGAGCGCGCGAAGGGCCCGCTTTCCACCGGAGCCCCGTTGGCAAGCCAGACGTAGGGCGCGCGTCCGCGCCGCAGTTTCACCGTCAGCGGCGCGCCACCCCCGCCGGGCAACCCGAGACCCAGGTCGACGGTCGCCCCGTCGGGCGGGGAGAAGATCTCCGGTCCCGCAGCACCTCCCGCCTCGCGGCGCGGGTTGCGCGTGCGGGCATGCGTGAGCGGCGCGGGGACACGATCCTCGACACCGATCGAACGCGGGCGCTGCGGCAGGCGCACCCGCTCCGGCGAAATGCGCTGGAAGACGTCGAAAAGCACCGGCGCCGCGGTCAGGTAGCCGGTGATGCCGGGGATCGGCGTTCCATCGGCACGCCCAACCCAGACGCCGACCACATGGCGACCGTCGTAGCCGATGGCCCAGGCGTCACGGTAGCCGTAGGACGTTCCGGTCTTGTAGGCGATCCCCTCGCCGTTCGCCGTGTCGGGCGGCGGCACCTCGGACAGGATCTCCCCGATCCGCCAGGCCGCCGTTTGCGACAGCACGCGGCGGGGCAGCGACAGCCGCGCCCGGTCGAGTTCTTCCGGCTCGCGAACGAGTGTCAGGGCCTCGCCGCCGCGCGCCAGGGCACCATACAGCGCGACCAGTTCATCCAGCGTCATGCCGAAACCGCCAAGCGCGGCCGCAAGCCCCGGTATCTCGCCGGGGGGAAAGCGCGGGGTCGCGCCCGAAGCGCGCAACCTCGCCACGAATCGTGCCGGCCCGACCGCATCGAGAAGTTCCACCGCCGGGACGTTGAGCGAAGCCTGAAGTGCCGCCGCGACCCTCACCGTGCCCTGAAAGGACATGTCGAAATTGGTCGGGCTGTAGCCGGCCAGGGTCACGGGGCGGTCGTCGATCAGGCTGTCGGGATGCGCGATCCCCTCCTCGAAGGCGAGGCCATAGATCAGCGGCTTCAGCGTCGAGCCGGGCGAGCGCACCGCATGCGTCATGTCGACGTGACCGCGCCTGGCCTCGTCCAGCAGCCCCGCCGAACCGACGTGCGCCAGAACCTCGCCGGTCCGGTGGTCGGCAACGAGGATGGCGAGCGAAACCCGTTTTCCCGTTCGCGCGGTGCGGCTTGCCGCCAGTTTCTCAAGCCGCCTCTGAAGGGCGCCATCGAGCGTCAGCCGGATTTCCTCCGCCTGAGGATGACGGGCCAGCGCATCGCGCGCGGCATGGGCCGCGACAAGCGGCACGTCCCGGCGCAGGCGCGGCACATCCTCGCGCGAGGCCGCCCGCGCCTCCTCTTCGCTCAGCACGCCGCGCGTGACCATGACCTGAAGCACCCGGTCCCGCGCGGCGCGCGCCGCCTCGGGAAACCGGTCCGGGCGGCGGGCCTCGGGCGACTGCGGCAAGGAGACGAGAAGTGCGGCCTCCGCCGGTGTAAGGCGCGCCGGCTCCTTGCCGAACCAGGCAAGGCTCGCGGCGCGCACCCCTTCGATGTTGCCGCCAAAGGGCGCGCGGGTGAGATAGAGGGTAAGGATCGCGTCCTTGTCCAGGTTGCTCTCCAGGGCCAGCGCAAGAACGATCTGGTGCCACTTCGCGGAAAGCGAGCGCGTCGGCCCCTCCATGAGCAGGCGCGCCGTCTGCATGGTGAGTGTCGAGGCACCGGAGACGACCCGACCGCTCGTCACGAGTTGAACCGCCGCGCGCACCAGCGCGCGCGGATCCACGCCGACGTGGTCGCGAAAGCGCCGGTCCTCGTAGGCCTGCAGCATCTCGAGATAGCGGGGATCGACCTCCTGCGGCGTGATCGCAAGCCGCCAGCGGTCGTCCGGCGTCTGGAAAGCCCGCAGGAGAAGACCGTTGCGGTCGATCACGCTGCGCGAGACCGTGACCTTGCCGGAGACCATGTCGTCGGGCACCGCGCGCACGGACCAGGCGAGCCAGCCAGCGCCGGCAACGCCGGCGACCAGGACGGCCGCCGCCAGACCGAACGCAACACGGGCAAGGCGGGAAAAGCGCTGTTTTACCGCACGCCCGGCCCCGGACGACCTGTCGTCACCTTTCGTCTCGCGCATGTGCCCTTGCCAGCCCCTGCCCTGCAATCTGCCTGCGGGACATCACTCTCGCCCCCGAAAACGGCGAAACCCGGACACGGGCCGCGCCGCATCCGGGTTTCGAAACTTCACGGCCGTGTCAGGCCCGCAAGATCAGCCTTCCGGCGACCAGGCCTCATAGTCGCCCGAGACCTTCGGACGGCTCGCCGGGGTCAGGATCGAGCCCTGCGGGCGATACGCCTCGGCCGTACCCGTACGGTTGGGCTTGTGCGGGGCCTGCCATGCGCGGGGCTTGTAGTCGATCTCGGTCGGCGGCGTGTCGGTGCGGTGGTGCATCCAGCCGTGCCAGCCCGGGGGAATCGTGGAAGCCTCGGCCAGGCCATTGTAGATGACCCAACGCTTCTTGCCGCCGCGCTCACGGTAATAGCTGTTGCCGAATTCGTCCTTTCCGACGAACTCGCCCTTGCGCCAGGTGAAGAAGCGGGTGCCCCAGGTGGCACTGTTCCACCAGGTGAAAAACTGAAGGATGAGCGTTTTCATCGCGCCGGGCCTGCTGTTTGCATTCGGTTGGTCAGGCAATACCGCAATGCGCCCGGCTTCGCAATGCGAAGAACCGGCGCACATGAGTTGCCTATCGCACCCGCTCGCGCGCCACCTGCGCGAACCCGGGCCCGCCACCTGGCACCTTTCGGCGAACGGCCCCGGCCGGAACGCTTGCGCCCGACACGCCACGGGCGCCGGTTGTTCTTGACGGCGGACCGCCCGGCTTCGCGCTTCCCTTGGGACCGGCGGGATCGCGAGGGGCATCGGACCGATGGGTGTCGCTCCCGCCTTGACGGCTCGCCGAAGCAGCGGCGTCCGCCCCCTTGCCCTGCCCATGTGCGTGGCCGTGCACCTGGGCAAAGCCGTGGTCGCGGGCGGGCGCTGGCGGCGCGTCGTGATCGTGGGGCGTCTGATGGCCGCCGGCGACAGCCTTGCGCACATCGGCGGCAAGCGGCATCGCACGGTTCGCCGCCGGGCTCGCCGGATCCATGCGGATGAGATTCCGTCCGCCGCCGATCTGGTGCCACTTCTGCATCTTGGCATCGAGATTGTCGGCCACGCCCTCGATCACGTAGCGCCCGTCATCGGTGAGAACCAGCGGGCGCGAATCGTGCAGCGTCCAGAGGATGCGGTCATAAAGGGCCGACGGCGCGATGGGTTTTGCCAGGACATGCTGCGCACCCTCCCGCAGGACCCGGTCGACAAGGGTGCGCGTTCCGTGGGCGGTGACGAAGATCACGGGCAGGAAGCACAACGGCGCATTCCTGCGCTGGCGCACCGCGCGCAACAGGCCGATGCCGCTCATCGGCTTCATGCGCCAGTCGGTGAGAATCATGTTGGGCGGATCGAGCCGCATCATCTCCAGCGCGGTTTCGGCCGTGTCGTAGGTCCGCACCCGCCGCACGCGGAAGCTGAGCAGCGTCGAGCGCAGGATCGTCTGCATGGGCTTCGAATCATCGACGACCGCGATATCGAGGTCACCGAAGTCCAGTCCGTAGGCATAATGTCGGGTCATGAAGCCACACGCGCGTCCTGAGATGGGTCAACCGGACGGCGACATTGGCACAACCGCATTGCACCGCGATTGCGCGGACACGGGCAATTCGCATCAAGTTTCAGCCGAATTTCAGGAAAAATTGAGTCAATTTCTTTTCATCGACCCGGCCCCGCTCCGGGTTCACGGCCCCGGCATACACGCCGGCACGCACGCAGCTCCCTATCGGGTATCCCCGCCTGCCCCGCCGCCGTTCGATGGTGCCGCGCCCTGCCGCCGTTCCATGGTGCCGCATTGCCACGCACCCCCAATATCTTGTGCGCCGGAGCGGGGAAAAGAACGCGCCCCGACCGTCTGGAAGCGGCAGGAACCAACGGGCACCGGGGCATAGCCGGCTTATCCACCGGTTCCGTCGTTTTCCACACGAACACACTACATTTTGTTGTCGACACCCGATCCAGCCACAAACTCTGGCGAGCCGCGCTTGACGTTCAGCATCGATTCACCCTAGGGTCAGGCCATCGAGACATCGTAACCGGCGTAGGGCGTCGCGGCGCCCTTTCGGATCACCTCAGACATACTCGCGGACACGTCCGAAGCGGTCGTTCGAGCCGTCCTTTTCTGAAGCTCCAGAAAAGCGGCCTGAGCATTCCTGCGCCCGGACGACACGATATATCGTGACGCGAACGGGCGCATGTACTATATTTAGCGCTCACCCAAAGAATCGAAGAGTCGGTCGGACCATCGGTCACGAGCGGCCACAACAGGCAGGCGAATGAGGCGGTTTCGCGCGGCGGCGCGCGCGAGGCCCTGCGGCGTATGCCGTCATATCGCTCACACGGCTGCGGCCGTGATCGGATTGGCGTGACCCGTCAGCGGCGGGTCCAGTTTGAAGGGGCTTTAGGGATGAAGATCGAGCGGCGCTACACGAGGGACGGACAGTCGCCCTATGCCGACATTGAATTTCGCGTGGCCACGAGCGAAATCCGCAATCCCGACGGATCGATCGTGTTCCGGCTCGAGAACATCGACGTTCCGGCCCAGTTTTCGCAGGTCGCGGCCGACATCCTGGCGCAGAAGTATTTCCGCAAGGCCGGGGTCCCGACGAAGCTGAAGCCGGTCGAGGAGAACACCGTTCCCTCCTGGCTGTGGCGCCATGTGGCCGACGAGGACGCGCTCGCCGGCCTGCCCGAGGACGAGCGCACCGGTTCCGAGATCGACGCGCGCCAGGTCTTCGACCGTCTCGCCGGCACCTGGACCTACTGGGGCTGGAAGGGCGGCTACTTCGACACCGAGGCCGACGCCCGCGCGTTCCATGACGAGCTGCGCTACATGCTGGCGACCCAGAAGGTGGCGCCGAACTCGCCGCAGTGGTTCAACACCGGCCTGCACTGGGCCTACGGCATCGACGGCCCGGGCCAGGGCCACTACTACGTGGACTTCGAGACCGGCGAGCTGACCCGCTCCGCCTCGGCCTACGAGCACCCGCAGCCGCACGCCTGCTTCATCCAGTCGGTCGAGGACGATCTCGTCAACGAGAACGGCATCATGGACCTTTGGGTGCGCGAGGCGCGCCTGTTCAAGTACGGCTCGGGCACCGGCTCCAACTTCTCGCGCGTTCGCGGCGAGGGCGAAAAGCTGTCGGGCGGCGGCCGCTCCTCCGGCCTGATGAGCTTCCTCAAGATCGGCGACCGCGCCGCCGGCGCGATCAAGTCGGGCGGCACCACGCGCCGCGCGGCCAAGATGGTCGTGGTCGACGTCGACCATCCCGACATCGAGGACTACATCGGCTGGAAGGTGAAGGAGGAGCAGAAGGTCGCGGCGCTCGTGACCGGCTCCAAGATCTGCCAGAAGCACCTGACCGCGATCATGAAGGCCTGCGTGAACTGCGAGGCCGACAACAACGAGTGCTTCGACCCGGCCCGCAACCCGGCGCTGAAGCGCGAGATCCGCGCCGCGAAGAAGATGATGGTGCCGGAGAACTACATCCAGCGCGTCATCCAGTTCGCCCGCCAGGGCTTCACGAAGATCGAGTTCCCGACCTACAACACCGACTGGGATTCCGAGGCCTATCTGACCGTTTCGGGTCAGAACTCGAACAACTCGGTGCGGGTTACGGACGGCTTCCTGAGCGCGGTGATCGAGGACGGCGAGTGGGATCTCACCGCCCGCAAGGACGGCCGCGTCACCAAGACGGTGAAGGCGAAGGACCTGTGGGAGCAGATCGGCTACGCGGCCTGGGCGTCCGCCGATCCGGGCATCCAGTACCACACGACCATCAACGACTGGCACACCTGCCCGGCATCGGGCGAGATCCGCGCGTCCAACCCTTGCTCGGAATACATGTTCCTGGACGACACGGCCTGCAACCTCGCGTCGCTGAACCTGCTTCAGTTCCGTGGCGCCGACGGCGCCTTCGAGGTGGACAACTACGAGCATTGCGTGCGCCTGTGGACCATGGTGCTCGAGATCTCGGTGCTGATGGCGCAGTTCCCTTCCAAGGAAATCGCGGAACTCTCCTATCGCTACCGCACGCTGGGCCTGGGCTATGCCAACATCGGCGGCCTGCTGATGACCTCCGGCATTCCCTATGACAGCGACGAGGGCCGCGCGATCTGCGGCGCGCTGAGCGCGATCATGACCGGTGTCGCCTACGCCACGTCGGCGGAGATGGCCGGCGAGCTCGGCCCCTTCCCCGGCTACGCGGACAATGCCGAGCACATGCTGCGCGTCATGCGCAACCACCGCCGCGCCGCCCATGGCGAGACGGAGGGCTACGAGGCGCTCAGCACCGTTCCGGTGCCGCTCGACCACGCCTCCTGCCCGGACCGGCGCCTGGTGGACCACGCGCAGCGCGCCTGGGACAAGGCCCTGGAGCTCGGCCAGCAGCACGGCTACCGCAACGCCCAGTCGACCGTGATCGCGCCGACCGGCACGATCGGTCTCGTGATGGACTGCGACACGACCGGCATCGAGCCCGACTTCGCGCTGGTGAAGTTCAAGAAGCTGGCCGGCGGCGGCTACTTCAAGATCATCAACCGCGCCGTGCCGGAGGCCCTGCGCACGCTCGGCTACACCGAGAGCCAGATCGCCGAGATCGAGGCCTATGCCGTCGGCCACGGCTCGCTGGAGCAGGCGCCGCACGTCAACCCGTCGTCGCTCAGGGCCAAGGGCCTCACCGACGAGGGCCTGGACAAGGTGCGCGGCGCGCTGAAGTCGGCCTTCGACATCAAGTTCGTGTTCAACCGCTGGACGCTCGGCGACGCGCAGATGGCCGCGCTCGGCGTCAGCGAGGAGCAGATGAACGACCCCGCCTTCGAGCTTCTGGCGCATCTGGGCTTCTCCCGGTCGCAGATCGAGGCGGCGAACACCCACGTGTGCGGCGCCATGACGCTGGAAGGCGCGCCGTTCCTGAAGGAAGAGCACTATCCGGTGTTCGACTGCGCCAACCCGTGCGGTCGCCTGGGCAAGCGCTTCCTGTCGGTGGAGAGCCACATCCGCATGATGGCGGCGGCACAGCCGTTCATCTCCGGCGCGATCTCCAAGACGATCAACATGCCCAATGACGCCACCGTCGAGGACTGCAAGGAGGCCTACCTCCTGTCCTGGCGCCTGGCGCTGAAGGCGAACGCGCTCTACCGCGACGGCTCCAAGCTGAGCCAGCCGCTCAACGCCCAGCTTCTCGCCGATGACGACGAGGACGAGGAGGACGCCGCCGAGCAGCTCGTCGCGCAGTCGATGCCGGCGCGCGCGGAAGCGGTGGCGGAGAAGATCGTCGAGCGGATCGTGGAGCGCGTGGTGCGCGAGCAGGAGAAGCTCCCCACCCGGCGCAAGGGCTACACGCAGAAGGCCAAGATCGGCGGACACACGATCTTCCTGCGCACCGGCGAATACGATGACGGCCGCCTCGGCGAGATCTTCATCGACATGAACAAGGAAGGCTCCGCCCTTCGCGCGTTCATCAACAACTTCGCCATCTCGGTGTCGCTCGGCCTGCAGTACGGCGTGCCGCTCGAGGAGTATGTCGACGCCTTCATCTTCACCAAGTTCGAGCCTGCTGGCATGGTGCAGGGCAACGACGCGATCAAGAACGCGACCTCGGTGCTGGACTACGTGTTCCGCGAGCTGGCCGTGTCCTACCTCGGCCGCCACGAGTTGGCCCATGTCCCGCCGGAGGTCTTCGGCGGCCAGACGAAGGGCGGCGGCGACACGGCGGCGGCCCGCGAGCGCGCCGGCCAGGGCGTGGTGTCGCACGGCCTCGTGCGCGGCCAGACGGAGCGCTTCCGTCTGGTGGGCAACGGGGAGCCGGCCGGCAACCTGACCCAGGCGATCGCGGCGGAGCTGGGCTCCAGCCCGGTGGCGCAGACCACGAGCGCGGTGGCCACTGCCTTCGCCCGCGGTGGCGAGGCCGGTGCCCGGGTCGAGGTCTCGACGGCCCCTGCCCCGCAGGCGGCGCCGAGCGCGGCCGAGCGCATCGCCCAGGCCCGGATGAAGGGCTACGAGGGCGAGAGCTGCCCCGAGTGCGGCAACTTCACCATGGTGCGCAACGGCACCTGCCTGAAGTGCGACACCTGCGGCGGCACGAGCGGCTGCAGCTGAGGACAGAGGGACCGGGGCCGTTGCGCAAGCGGCCGCCCCGATCTCTCAGCCCCGCCCGGCTGACTGGCCGATCAATCCGGCGTCAGACCGAAACGGCCCCCGAAAACACGAAACCCGCCCATCGGAAACGATCGGGCGGGTTTTTGTTTGGGCGGGGGCTGAAGGTGGGAGCAGGAGCGCGGAACAGTTTGCGCGCAATCGAGCCAAAGCAGATGTTCTTCTACCCGTCGGATCATGAAAGCGCGTGGATCTCCGCCCAACATACCACCTCGCAAAACACAGAACCGGAAAAACTGTTTCTCGCCATACCTTTGCAAAGGCAGAGACGTCATCGAACGCATGTTCGATTGGCTCAAGGAGTTTCGCAGGACCGCGACACGCCATGATCGCAACGCCAACAGCCTTTTGTCGGTTATCTGCCTAGCGGCAACCGTCTGGCACTGGCTATGGTTCTGAAGCATTAGTTTTTTGAACCGAAACTAACCACCGTTTGAGATAGAGATAGCCAATGCAAGACGAGGCGAAAAACCAGAAGTGATGACAAAAACTGCCGCTCATAATATTATTTCTCTGCAAGTGAAAAAGATGAGCACCCCCCCTATGAAATTATTTTTTCAAATGAAAATCACCACCTTAGTGACAATTTTCACTTCTTTTGCAGTTACCGACACCGCAAAATCCGACTTGGTGTTCCCACCCCCGCTTTGGCAGCGCCCTATATCACATGTCTATGTATGCTCGGACACTGAAAGAGTATCCTCGGAGATCTTAGAAAATTTCTATGCTCATACTCTACAAATATCAGCGCAATTTTATGATGGCCGGAATGAATCTAATTATAATATAACACATTCCGGCTACGATGTTATCGTAGCCATATCATCAAAAGAACTTAGTCATGACCTGGTAGAATGCTTAAAAGGCATTCCTTCATTTCAAGCACAATGGCTTGAAAGCATGACTGAACAAGCCGGAGAAATCGGAACCGTCCCCGAATATTTGGCCAGCACACTTTTCGGCGAGTATTATGAACCCCTAAATGCTTCCTGGTCGTACAGTTATGTTGATGGAGCCGCTCTATCCTCATATATTTATCAAGATATAGAACACTTTTCTTACAAAGACGCCTTAAACGGGGCCTTGCAATTCCGAGAATCTTTTAAAACAAATACCAAAAATATTGAGAGCGACTAAGCTTCAGATCCATAAATATGTTCTCATACCAGCTATATTTTGGTCCAAGCTCCTGAAGCAGACTTTGCCGATGTCTGACGGACAATTCCGGCGCAGCGATGAGTAGTTTTTGAAGTTGCCGCCGCTCTTGCCGACCAAACACGAGGCAAGGCTCGCGCTGATGACCGGCGGACACCACCGGTGGCGCCTCATGCCCCCCTATGTAGACTCCCTCTCAGGCGTCACCCGGGCAAGGGCCAAAGGCCCGCGACCCGGGGCCCATTGGTCCCCCCAGCGACAAGCGGAAAGCCCCGGGCGGGCGCGAGGATGGCAGCGCCTCAAGGTGGCGATCCCCATGCGGAGGCGTGGATTGGGTCCCGGATCTCCGCTGCGCGGCGTCCGGGGTGACGTTTGTGGGGCGGCGAGGCATTGCTCCGGGTGGCGAGGCGGCGGGATGACCGACGTCCGCGCTCTCCCCCTGTCATCCCTGCGCAGGCAGGGATCCAGTATCCCCCGAAAGGCCCTTCCTCGCGAGGAAGGCACCTTCCGCACCCGGCGTCTACCGGATCCCGGTCTTCGGCGATGCCGAAACCGGGATGACACCCGGGGAGATGGCCGTCGGAAACCATCGGTCGCTTCTCATGCCCCCTCGCTGCCTTCCCTCTCCGGCGTCACCCCGGGCAAGGGCCAAAGTCCCGCGACCCGGGGCCCATTGGTCCCCCCAGCGACAAGCAGTAAGCCCCCGGCGGGTGCGAGGATGGCAGCGCCTCAAGGTGGCGCCCCCCCATGCGGGAACGTGGATTGGGCCCCGGATCTCCGCTGCGCTGCGTCCGGGGTGACGTTTGTGGGGCGGCAAGGCATCGCCCCCGCGAGGCGAGGCGGTGGGATCCAGTATCCCCGAAAGGCCCTGTATCGCGAAGGAAGCACCTCCCGCACACGGCGCCTACCGGATCCCGGTCTTCGGCGATGCTGAAACCGGGGTGACACCCGGGGAGATAACCGGCGCCGGGTTCGACGGAAGCCACCGGTGGCGCCTCATGCCCCCTCGCCAGCCTCCCTCTCCGGCGTCACCCTGGGCAAGGGCGACAAGCCCGCCACCCGGGGCCCATTGGTCCCCACAGCGACAAGCGGAAAACCCCCGGGCGGGCGCGAGGATGGCAGGGCCTCAAGATGGCGAAGCCCCACGCGGAGGCGTGGATTGGGCCCCGGATCTCCGCTGCGCCGCGTCCGGGGTGACGACCGTGGGGCGGCAAGGCATTGCCCTATTTCACGAGCAGCACCGACAGGTGGTAGCCCCGGCTGTGCATGTCGGCATAGCCATTGGTCAGGTCGAAGAAATAGAACATGTCCGGGATCGCCTCCGTGGCGGTCCAGAACTTCGCGCCCTCGCCGAAGTCGGAGGCGGCGATATCGGGGAACGCGACGCCATCGATCTTCGGGCCCTCGCAGGTATCCAGAAGAAGCGTTTCCAGCTCCTCTCCGGTGGGAACGCGCCAGCCGTCACCTTCCTTCCTGGCGTGGTCCAACGCCTCGTTCAGCCCGAGACCGAGCACCTCGCCGGAGCACCGCCCGGCCTCCCGGTCCCATTGCATTCCCACCGCGCATCTTTTCCAGGTCAGGCCGCGAGCCCGGTCCGTTGCCTCCCCCTCCTGAAGACGGAAGCCGGATCCATCGCCATCCACGCAGGCCGCGTGGGCGGGAAGCGGCAGGGCGGCCAACAGAACGGCGATCACCATAAGTTTCGACTGCATGTAAACTTGCGCTCCTGGGTCTGGCAGGAATTGCCAATCGGGAGCACCGGGATAAGCATCAATGGGATCGAATTGTGGCGGCCGCAGAGAACGTGCCCCGCATTGCACGGATACCTCAGTGCCCCGCCAGCCGTTCGACGAGGAAGTCCATCTCCGCCGGCAGCGTGTCGTCCGCGAGGCCGACGAAGCGGTCCTCGAGGCTGATGGCCACCACACCATGCACGGCGGCGAAGCAGGTGCGCGTGCGCGCGGCCAGCGCGTTCTCGTCCAGCCCCGGGTCGAGCGCGTGGATCTCCCGGCCGATGAAGGACAGCAGCACGACATTCTCCTGCCGGTGTTCCTCCGGGATCGACTTGCCGCCGGGCAGGTGATGATCGAACAGCCCGCGCCACAGGTTCGCGTTGTCGCGCGCGAAACGAAGATAGGCGGCAGCGAGCGCCTTGAGCCGCTCAAGCGGCGCGGACACGCCCTCGGTCGCCGCCGTCATCGCATCGCGGATGCGCGCGAGGGTCCCGCTGTTCACCGCGACGACCAGCGCGTCGAGATCGGCAAAGTGCTTGTAGACCGAGCCGATCGAATAACCCGCCCGCTCCGCCACCGCGCGGATCTGCAGGGCGCGCAAGCCCCCCTCCTCCATCAACGCCGCCGCCGCCGCCAGGATCTGGCGCCGCGTCTCTTCTCTCCGGGCCTTTTGCACGCCTGCCATGTGCGCCTGCTCCATCCGATGATTGAACGCCGTTCACTTTTTTCTTGACCCTGCGCCAGTCACATGGTTCTGTCAAATAGTGAACATTGTTCATCTTCCGGAGCAATGTCATGCGGAGACTGATTTCAGACCTGCGCGCCCACCGCCCCCATGGGCCGGACCCGACACAGGAGACATGACCATGAGCGACTACCCCCCGACGCACTCACAGGCCTGGACGCTGTTCACCATGGCGAGTTTCGCCGTCGCCGCCGTGATGACCGCCATCGGCATCTGGTCCATGGAGGCGAGCTTCGCCGCCAAGGGCTTCTACGCCATGGCCGCGATCATGCTGGTGCACACCACGGTCACGCTCACCAAGACCCTGCGCGACCGGGAGGAAGCGATGAAGTTCCACCACCGGATCGAGGACGCCCGCACCGGGACGCTGCGCATGGACGCCGGCGCCCCGAACAAGTCCTGACGCGACACCGCCTGCAAGCGACCCTGAAAGGGAGGCCACCATGACCAAGCCCCTGATGAAATCCCGGCGGTTCGCGCCGCTGTTCTGGACCCAGTTCCTGTCGGCGTTCAACGACAACTTCCTCAAGAACGCCCTCGTCTTCCTGATCCTGTTCCGCGTCGCCGACGATTCCGCGGCGCTCGTCTCGCTGGCCGGCGCGGTCTTCATCGCCCCCTTCCTGCTGCTGTCCGCCGCCGGGGGACAGATCGCGGACCGGTTCGACATGTCGCTGGTCGCAAGGCGGCTGAAGCTTGTCGAGATCGCCGGCGCGGCGGTCGCGGTCACCGGCATGGCGCTTTCCTCCGTGCCGGTGCTCTTTGCCGCGCTGTTCATCTTCGGCGTCGTGTCCGCCCTCTTCAGCCCGGTGAAATACGGCATCCTGCCGCATCACCTGGAGATGGACGAACTGCCGCGCGCCAACGCCTGGATCGAGGCGGGCACGTTCGTCTCCATTCTCGGCGGCACGATCGCCTCGGGCCTGCTCTTCGCGGGCGAGGCCGCGACACTCGTCTTCGCGCCGGTCATGATGGCGCTCGCCGTCGGTTGCTGGCTGGTCAGCCGCGCCATCCCCGCGACCAGGGCGGCCGCGCCCGACCTCAGGGTCGACGCCAACATCCTGCGATCGACGTGGTCGGTTCTCGCCGATCTCGCCCGCGATCGCCGCCTGTTCCGTGTCGCGCTGATGAGCGCGTGGTTCTGGGTCACGGCCTCGGTGGTGGTGGCGCTGCTGCCGGTCATGGTGAAGGACCTGCTGGGCGGCGGCGAAACGGCCGTCACCTATTTCCTCGCCGTCTTCGCGGTCTCCATCGGCATCGGCTCCGCCATCGCCGCGTGGTTCTGCGCCGGGCGCGTCGTGCTGCTGCCCGCGGTGCTGGGCACGGCGCTCGTGGCCCTCTTCGGTCTCGACATCCGCTTCGCGCTTGCCGGGTTCTCCGGTGCCGAAACCCCGCTGGCGCTGGCCGATTTCCTGGCGCAGCCGGGCCTGACGCGCCTGACGCTCGACATGGCGGGCCTCGCCATCGCCGGCGCGCTGCTGGTGGTCCCCACCTTCACCGCGCTGCAGACCTGGGCGGCCGCCGACCATCGCGCGCGCACCATCGCGGGCGCCAACGCGCTCGGCGCCGGCGCCATGGTAGTCTCCGGCATCGCCCTTGCAACCGCGCAGAATCTCGGCGCCGGCGTTCCCGCGATCATGACGGTTCTCGCGGCACTCAACGCCATCGCCGCCGTGGCGATGTTCAAGATGCTGCCGACCTCGCCTTTCCGCGATCTCGTCTCAATCATCTACCGGGCGTTCTTCCGCATGGAGGTGAAGGGACTGGAAAACCTGGAGAAGGCCGGCGAGGCCCCCATTCTCGCGCTCAACCACGTGAGCTATCTCGACGCGGCGATGGCGCTGACCCTGACCGACCGCAAGCCCACCTTCGCCATCGACTACCACGTCGCGCGCAAGCCTTGGATCAAGCCGTTCCTGAAGCTCGTCAACGCGCTGCCGGTCAACCCGACCAGGCCGATGGCGACCCGCTCGCTGATCAAGGTGGTCAACGCCGGCGAACCCATGGCGATCTTCCCCGAAGGCCGGATCACGGTCACGGGCGGCCTGATGAAGGTCTATGACGGCGCGGCGATGGTGGCCGACAAGACCGGCGCGATGATCGTGCCCGTGCGCATCGACGGGTTCGAGAAGACGCCGTTCTCCTACCTGAGCCCGAGCCAGATCCGCAAACGGCTGTTTCCGAAGGTGACGGTGACGATCATGGAGCCGAAACGCCTCGCCATCGACGGCGAACTGAAGGGCCGCAAGCGCCGCGCGGCGGCCGGCACCGCGCTCTACGCCATCATGTCCGACCTGATGTTCTCCACCGGCCTTCACGAGAACAAGACGGTGGTCGAGCGGGTCATCGACGCGGCGCGCGAGCGCGGCATGACGAAGACCGCGATAGAGGATCCGGTTTCCGGCTCCCTCTCCTACGGCACCCTGCTGACCGGAACGTCCGTCCTTTCGCGCAAGCTGTCGGGAATGCTCGAGGGGGAGGACACCGTCGGCCTCATGCTTCCCAACGCCAACGGCGCGGTGGTCACCATGCTGGCGCTCATGTCCGCCGGCAAGATTCCGGCCATGATCAACTTCACCGCCGGCGCGCGGAACGTCCTCTCCGCCTGCAACACGGCGAAGGTCTCGACCGTGCTGACCTCGCGTGCCTTCGTCACCCAGGCCAAGCTCGACGCGCTGGTCGAGGAGGTCGGCCGCTCCGTCAGGTTCGTCTGGCTGGAGGACGTGCGCCAGGAGATCGGCCTGGCGGACAAGATCGCCGGGCGGCTTGCCCGCACCCGTCCGCTCGTGACCCGCGCCGCGAGAGACGTCGCCGCGATCATGTTCACCTCGGGCTCGGAGGGGCAGCCGAAGGGCGTGGCGCTGAGCCACCGCAACATCCTGGCAAATGCCGCCCAGGCGGCCGCGCGCATCGACTTCACGCCGAGCGACAAGCTTTTCAACGTGCTGCCGATGTTCCACTCGTTCGGCCTGACCGCCGGCACCATCCTGCCGCTCGTCTCCGGCGTACCGATCTATCTCTACCCGTCGCCGCTGCACTACCGCATCGTGCCGGAGCTGATCTATGCGTCCAACGCGACCATCCTGTTCGGCACGGACACCTTCCTGAACGGCTACGCACGCATGGCCCATGCCTACGATTTCCGCTCCCTGCGCTACTGTTTCGCGGGTGCGGAACCGGTGAAGCCGTCCACTCGCCACGCCTATATGGAACGCTTCGGCGTGCGCATCCTGGAAGGTTACGGCGTGACGGAAACCGCGCCCGTCATCGCCATCAACACGCCGATGTACAACAAGGCCGGAACGGTCGGAAAACTCCTGCCGGGCATGAAGGCACACCTGGAAAAGGTCCCGGGCGTGGAGACCGGCGGACGGCTGCATGTGGCGGGGCCGAACGTGATGACGGGCTATCTGCTTGCCGACGAGCCCGGCGTCATTCGTCCTCCCGAGGCCGGCTGGCACGACACCGGCGACATCGTCGAGATCGACGAGGAGGGCTTTCTCTCCATCAAGGGCCGGGCGAAGCGGTTCGCCAAGATCGGCGGCGAAATGGTGTCGCTGGCGGCCGTGGAGGAGATCGCCGGCCGCCTGTGGCCGGAGCATCTCTCGGCGGTGGCGGCACTGGCGGACGAACGCAAGGGCGAGAAGCTGGTGCTGCTCACCGAGTGCCCGGCCGCAACCCGTGCGGACTTCCTCACCCACGCCCGCTCAACCGGCACGCAGGACCTGATGGTTCCGGCCGAGGTGCGTCATGTGAAGAAGGTACCCGTGCTCGGCTCGGGCAAGCTCGACTTCGCCGCCGTCACCAGGATGGCGGAGACGGGAGGCAAGGAACAGGCCGCCTGACCCGTGTCATCAAGATCTTGCGAGGGGGAGCCAAGGCTCCCCCTTTTCGTGTCGCAGGCACCGGACCCGGTCTCCCCCCGTGTTGAGCTGAAGGAAAAACCCGGTGGTAAGTCCTCTTCAAAAAACGATACATCTCCCGCTTCTCCAAGAAAGGAACACGCTGGGGTTGCGCAATCCAGACAAGTCGGCAATGTACTGTTAATACTCATCCGACCTTCGTTGGAGCGCAGAAATGTGAGTGAAAACCGCCAGCACGGCGTCCCCGGGCGATCCCGAACGATGGGGCGCTCCGTTTCGATGTCTCGCGCAAACAAACGCAAATAATAGGTTCTCCCAGCCTTGACGAACCCTGCAAAAATGGAAGTCCGCGACGCCAGCAAAAAGCAAAATTGACCTTGAACGGCGGTCTAGAAAGAGGGCAATATCAGAGGATAAATACACTCATATAATCCCGAACCTGCCAATAGCATAATAAAAATTCACCATCAGACGCTTACGTCCAAAAATTCATAAAGTAAAATACTGTCGCGCGCATGAAATATTACCGTATTCATTCCGCGAAATATAAGGGACAGCAATCAATAACCTCGCACGCTGGGAGCAAATTTGAAACATGACATGGGGCGCAACTCATCTATTGCACGCTTTAGCTACGATAAGCTGTGCGTTCTTATCCATATTCTTTCTACGCTCAACACCCCACGCCGAAATATTTCCTCTTACCCTTCTTCTTCTGCTTGCGATCGGGACATTATTTCGTTCCCGACTCGCAATCATCACCAATTGCGCGATCATAGCCTCATTTCATCTTCTTATAATATTACAGAACTTGGATAGATTTCTCAATTCTAGCTTTATTCCGATTGCAGTTACAATGGGGCCATTGTGCCTTTCAGTACTCACCTTAGTCTTTCTCAGGAAGCAAAAGAAGTATCGGAAATGAATAATATTATAGCCTCGCACGCTGGGAGAAAGTTAGAAAAATGACATGGGGCAAAATTCATCTTACGCACGCTTCAGCTGCGATAAGCAGTGCGTTCTTTTCCATATTTTTTCTACGAGCAATACCATTCGCTGGTATCTTTCCTCTTACCCTTCTTCTTCTGCTTGCGATCGGGACATTATTTCGTTCCCGACTCGCAATCATGGCCAATTGCGCGATCATAGCCTCATTTCATCTTATTATGACATTTCAGAATTTGGATATATTGCTCAAATTTAACCCTGTTTCGCTTGCCACTGTATTGGGGCCGTTGTGCCTTTCGGTACTCACCCTAGTCTTCCTCAGGAAGCAAAAGAAATAGCGGGAATGTCTACTAGAATTGATTCTCTCCAGCATTGGGCCGAAAGCGTTGGAACTGCGGGCGCATCAACGTGGGCCGGCTCCTCCGCCGTGGCCTCTTAATTGCCCGGCAGAATAGATGGACCAGCGAATGCGTATCGCGCACCGACTCATTTCTGCTGAATTGTGCGGAATGGTCTGTGATTCAGCCGCTTCTACCCACGAAGGTGCGATTGCTCGACGAGCCGGATGATCTCCAGCTTCTCGGATGCGGCATACCTCATGCGTCGTCGTCCCCATCCGCAATGATGCTTTTTCGAGCAGACGGTTCTCCAGCGTCAGATCGGCCACGCATTCCTTCATCCCGGAATGGGGAGTTTATTGGAGATGTCCCGCGAGTACCGACATATCTACAACTGCGAGAAGGCCTGACCGGCGACAGGAGGCCCCAGGAGCCGGTGCGCCCGCCTGCCCACGGTACGCCGACCTCCTGCCACCGGTGCGTCGTGTCATTGCGGCTGAAGCCGCTCCATGACCTGCTTGAACACCTCGACGGGCCGGTAGGGATACTCGATGAACCCGTCGACGCCGGTCTCGGCGAGACCGTCCTTCTGCTCCACCGAGAGATTGGGCGGTGAGAGCATGATGAGCTTGGCCTTCAGCGTGCTCTTCTTCTCCTCCTTCACGATATATTTCAGGAAGTAGTGCACGACCTTGGAATAGTTCAGGAAAACGAGATCGTCGTGATCGAGCGAAACCTCCTTCCTGACCAATGCGTCTTCCGCCACGAGATTGACCTCGCAGCCAAGCTCCTCAAGCGCGGACTTGATCGGCACGGTCACCTTCGCCGGACCCGAGACAATGGCGATCCGGAGCGGCCCCTTGACGCTGGACTTCTTCAGGATCGCCTCCTGGATCTTCAGGAGCTGGGACTTGTAGACGCCGTCGATGCGCGCGACCTGCGACAGCCGCGACTCCACGGTGGCGAACAGAAGGTCGTAGTCGATCGGCTTGGTGAGATAGTCGTCGGCCCCGAGCCGCTTGCCCGCGATCACGTCGTCGCGTGTGGCGAGCGCGGTCAGGAAAATGAATGGCGTGCGCTTCAGGCGGGGAAAGTCGGCGCGCACGCGCTGCAGGACCGCGCGGCCGTCCATGCGCGGCATCATCAGGTCGCACAGGATCAGGTCCGGCGTTTCGCTCTTGAGGATCTCCAGCGCCTCCACGCCATTGTTGGCCGCAATCGTGTTGTAGCCAAAGTCCTTCAGTTCCTCGACGAGGTCGGCCAGAAGGAGCCGCTCGTCCTCGATGCACATGATGCGTGGTTTCTGGGTCATGATGCCAGCCCTCCTTCCGCGCGGTTGTCATTGGTGCCCACCATCGTCTCCAGCTCCTCAAGAAGCCGTGGCAGGCGGATCTCGACGCTTGTCCCCTCCCCGATCGTGCTGGTCACCTCGACCCGCCCTCTGTGCTTGCGCACGATCATGTCGGTCATGTTGAGGCCGATGCCGGTGCCGGCAATGCCGCTGGAGGTGGAGGCGCGGAAATAGCGGTTGAAGATCTTGCCGATCTCATCCTTCGGAATACCGACGCCGTGATCGGTGACCTGGATGACGTTGCACTTTTCCTCGACCCTGCAGGCGACCTCGACCCTTTCGCCATCGGGCGAGTATTTCAGCGCGTTGGACAGAACGTTCATGAGGCTCTGCTCGAGCAGCTTCCGGTCGATCATCGCGTCCTCGTCCAGATCCCCGAGATCGAGAGTGATCTGCCGCTCAGGCGTGATCCGCGACTGGCGGGAAACGAGCGTCTCGACCATCTCCCGCAAGGGGGCCCGGTGCAGGTCGAGCTCCAGATGCCCCGTCTCGGACTGGGAGGCATTCAGGAAGCGGTTGATGAGATACTGCATCCGCTCGACGGCATCGCGCACGTTGCCGATGCGCTCGACAAGTTGCTCCGGCTCGATGCGGTCCGCCCGGCGCAGGATACGCTGCGCGGCGCTGTCGATGATCGCCAGCGGCGTGCGGAACTCGTGCGAGGCCATGGAAACGAATTCGCGCTGCATCTCGTTGAGCTGAACCTCCTGGCGCAACATGCGCACCAGTTCGTCCGCATGGCGGCGGAGCTTCGCCGTCTGGGCCTTGAACTCGGAAATGTCGGTGAACTTGTAGATGTGGCCGATGTCGCCCGCCGGGCGGCAACTGACGCGGAACCACTTGCCCGTCGACATCTTGTGCTCGAGCGCGCCATCGCCCTCCAGTTCGAGAAGGTCCTCGACCAGATGGCGCCCCTCGCGCTCGCGAAGGAACTCAAGGAGGTCAGCCCCCTCGGTGACCGGGGTCCGCGTGTCCTCGTAGATCCCGCCCATGGCCCGGTTGACGAACATCACCCGGCTGAGCGGATCCGTGATCACCAGACCGTCGCGCACCGCGTCGATCGCGGTCACGAGCAGATTGCGCCCGCACTCGATCTCACGGGTCCGCTCCTCCAGACGCGTCTCGAGAAGGTCGTTCTCCCGGCGCACCGCCTGCTCCCGGTGGTAAAGGTCGGTCACATCGGTGCAGATCGTCACGAAACCGCCGTCGGGAAGCGGCGTTCCCTGGATTCGGATAACCGTGCCGTCGTGGCGGATCCGCTCCAGCTCATGCGGCTCGCATCCACTGGCAATCCGGTAGCGATCCGCGATGATCTCCTCGACGTCCCCGTCGCCGTATTCGCCACGCTCCGCATTGAGACGAACGAGATCGGCCAGCGTGGCCTCACCTTCCACGAAGCTGTCGGGAAGCTCGAAAAGCCGGCGCGCGGTCTCGTTCAGCAGCACGAAGGTATGCTGTGCATCCATGACGGTGATGCCATGGTGCACGGAACTCACGATGTGCCGCAGCAGCGCACTGTCGGACCAGTCATGGCGGGTCGGATTCGTCACATCGCACCTCCGTCAAAGAGGGACAACGTAGGTGAGTCCCTTTCAAGGGACAGAAAAAACAATCGCGAAAATTTTAGATATCTCGCATCTTAAGCAATCTTCCCTAGAGAATTTCGCTCCTACACGCCATCAAAACTGCCATATCTCCGTAGTTTCCATGACGCATCGCAGCAAAGGGCGTCTTCTCACACCGCAGGTCGGCGATCGCGAAAACGAACTCAAAGGTAGGATGCGATGAGGTTTTCGACTTCCTTGTCGCGCGAGCTCTCGCTCTTGCCGCCGATGACCACCGCGATGATGCGCCGCCCTCCCCGATGGGCCGAGGCCGCGAGATTGTAGCCGGACAGGCTGATGTAGCCGGTCTTCAGCCCGTCCACGCCGGGAACGCGGCCGAGCAGGTTGTTCGTCGCCTCGAAGGTGCGCCCCTTGTAGGTAAAGGAGCGCGCCGTGAAGAAGCGCGCCTGGCGGGCATGACGGGTCTTGAGCGCGCGGGCGAGGATCGCCATGTCGCGCGCGGTCGTGACCTGGCGCGCGTCGGGCAGGCCTGACGCGTTCACGAAGCTGGTACGCGTCATGCCGAGCGCACGCGCCTTGGCGGTCATGCGCGCGGCAAACGCGCTTTCGGAGCCGCCGAGTTTCTCCGCGACCGCAACCGCGACATCGTTCGCCGACTTGACCGCCAGGGCGCTGACGGCCTGGCGCACGGTGAGGTCGCCCCCGGCGACGAGCCCGATCTTCGCCGGCGGCTGGCGCGCGGCATGGGCACTTACCGGGATGGGCGTGTCCATGCTCACCTCGCCCCTGTCGAGCGCGTCGAAGAGCAGGTAGAGCGTCATCATCTTGGTAAGCGATGCGGGATAGCGCAGCCCGTCGGCGGCCTCCTCGTGCAGGACACGTCCCGAGGCGGCGTCGATGACGATGGCCGAATGCGCCCTGGCAACCGCCGTGCCCGGATCGGAACGCACCGGCGTCTGCGTCGCGGAGGCATAGGAGAGCCCCGTCCCGGGAAGCGGGGCAAGCGACTCCCGCGTGACGGCGGCATCCGCCGTCCGCGAGGCCGAACGCGCCGTTGCCTGTCCGCCGGTCTGCCCGGTGCTCTGGCAGCCGGCAAGGACAAGTCCGGCAAGCGCAAGCGCCAGATGTCCACGCCACGCGGCACGCTTTCCTCGCACCGAGCCGTTCGCCGCCCTGTCGCTCACATTCGCCCTCATCGTTCGTGAAAGTCGGCCAAGGGGCCGAAAACCGGCGCCACCTTATCCGAAGGCAGGACAGGGCAAAAGGCCGCTTACGCGGCCCGTGAACAAGAGACGGGGTAGAGAGCTTCGGGCCAGGATGTTCGCGTGCGGACCGCCTCAGGCGGCGCCGGCCACCATGGCGAGCGGGCTGTTTTCCTCGCCCGGCATCGCGCCGCCGCTGGCGGACAGCGCCTCGGCCAGGTCGATGAAGAGCTTCGCCGGCAGCGGCGGCGAGAAGATGTAGCCCTGGGCGGCGGAGACACCCAGTTCGCGAAGGCGCTCGATCTGCTCCATGTGCTCCACGCCCTCGGCGATGATGCCCATACCCAGATTGTCGGCCAGTTCGACCATCGTGTCGACGATGGTGGTGGAGTTGTCGTCGGTGCCCAGGCTGTCGATGAACATCTTGTCGATCTTGATGATGTCGATGCCCAGCTTCTGCAGGTAGGCGAAACCGCCGTGGCCGGTGCCCACGTCGTCGAGCGCGACGCGCACCCCGAGCGCCTGCATCTCGGCGATGATCTTGCGCGCGGTTTCCATGTTGGCGAGCGGCTGGCGCTCGGTCACTTCCATGACGATCTGCTGGAAGGCGATCTTCGACCCGCCGTAGATTTCCTGAATGTCGTCGATGATGCGCCGGTCCTCGAAGTGGCCGGCGAAAAGGTTGATCGACAGCTTGAAATCCGGATTGCGGTAGTAGAGGTCGCCAACCTCCTCGCAGGTCTTGCGCATGATCTGACGCGTCATCTCGAACACATGGCCCGAGGTCTCCGCGAAGGTCATGAAGGCGCCCGGCGAGATGATGGTCCCGTCCGGCCTCTGCCAGCGCATCAGCACCTCGCAGCCGCGCAGCCGCCCGGTCTCGATGTCCATGACCGGCTGGTAGAAGGGGACGAACTCGCTCTTGCGGATGGCCTGGACGAAATCGTCCTCCGCCTCGCTCTCGGGGCGCCAGGAGAACCACACGCCGACGGCGACGAGAAGGATCGCGACGCCGACGCTGGCAATCGCCGCGACCACCTTGAGATCGCGAACCAGCATCTCGGCCGCGAATGCCGGCACGGTCACGTCGGCAGACATGGGATATTTGGCCGATGCGACGCCGACCACGAGCTGACGCTCGGCGGCCGTGGCATCGAGGCTGTTGCTCTCGCCCGATCGCAGCCAGACGACACCGTCGCCAAGGCGCAGGTCCACGTGGCGATAGGGGCGCAGGTACTCCGGGCCCGGGTCGATGGAAATCGCCACCGGCGAAATCTCGGCCAGCAGGCGCTGACCGTTCCCGATACGCCAGCTCACGAGGGCGACACGGGTGCCCTCGTAGATCTTGTCGCGCATGCCGATTCCCACAAGCGGCGAATCGGACTGGAGCATGGGCAGCACCGGCTTGCCGCTCGTCGCCTCGTCGGGGACGTTGCACATGAGAACGCCGTTGGCATCCACAACGCCGATCATCTGCACGAAGGGCGCGCCGAGCAGCGCCGAATGAAAGGCCGCCCGGTCCATGGCCGCGCAGGTGACGAACCCGCCCTGATGCAGTTGCTGAAGCGCGGAAACGGCGTCGCCGATGGCCTTCTCGGCGCGCAGGACGTAGCGCTCCGCGATGGCGCGCATCTCGTCTTCCGCCTGCCGTTCGGCGTAGTTGCTCAGGATGTAGTTGGCCACCACGAGGGGCGCGATCGCCACCGCAATTGCGATCAGCAACGTCCTGAAGAAGAGTGCATAGCGTCTGGACACGCGCGTTTCCGAGATTGACCGATGATCCCAATATGCACAGGCTTTGGTAAATGACCCCTGAACGGGGAAAACGAAAGCGCAAGAATTCCGGACGCTTGGCACATCAACGCGACGATGCCGACCTCCGCCCGCCCGCCTCGATTTCAGAAGGATCCGCCATGCAGGCATTGTTCATCGGCCAGGCCTATATCGACATCACGTTTCTCACGGACGAACTGCCGACCAGCGACGAGAAGACCATCGCGCGCGACTATGCGGTGAGCTTCGGCGGAAACGCGGTGACGGCCGGCTTCGCGGCCGCGCGGCTCGGATCGAAACCGGAAATCATGTGTTCGCTCGCCGACGACTGGCTGGCGCGCATGTTCCTGGACATGGCCGCCAAATACGGCATCCCGATCCACGGGCGGAAGGTTCACGAATCCTCCCTCTCCTTCATCATGCCGAAGGACGGAAAGCGCGCCATCGTGCGCTGCCGCGACGACGCCTACCTGCATCCCTTCCAGCCGCTCAACCTGGAAGGCTGCCGGGCGCTGCATCTCGACGGGCACATGCCCGACGCGGCGCTGCATTACGCCAGGGCCTGCCGGGAAGCCGGCATCCTGACCTCCCTCGACGGCGGCGCGGTGCGCGCCAACACCGAGGAGCTCCTGCCCCTCATCGACGTGGCGGTGGTCTCCGCGCGCTTTTGCGAGCAACTCGGGCTCGGCGTCGGCGAAACGCTGGAGTACCTGCGCGCAAAGGGGTGTCACGTCGGCGCGGTGACGCTCGGCGAGAAGGGGATGCACTGGTACGAGGGCGACGGCGCCCTGCGGCACATGCCCGCCCTCGACGTTCCGGCGGAAAAGGTTGTGGATACGAACGGCGCCGGCGACGTGTTTCACGGTGCCTATGTGCATCATCACCTCGCCGCCCCGGACGCCGGCTGGGAGGAGCATTTCCGCTTTGCCCGCGCCGCCTCCGCGCACGCCATCCAGCACCTCGGCAACGAGGCGAGCATGCCGCGGGACGAGGATGTGGCAAAGGCCATGGGACAATGGCCGGAAAAGGCAATGTCCGTCACGGTTTAGTCACGCTCGACCGCCAGCGTGCCCCTGTCGCGGGCGTGGGGCCGGGGCCCGCCGGGGCTGGCGGGTTGTCCTTGCCCGCCAATTGACGCAAGGTATCGCTGGCCCGCAGGCAGGGAGCGGACTTGAAAACACCGATTCTCGGAGACGACTGGATGAATCACCTCACTTCCCGTTCCGCCCTTGCCATGGCGCTCGCCGTTCCGCTCGTGCTCCCTGTCGCGGCGCTCGCCTTCGAGGCGAGCGGCAACGACATCGCCGACCGGTTCATGGAGATCATGGAAGCGGGCAACGCCACGGTTACCGGCTATGACAGCGTCGCCGAAAGCGGCGACACGGTCACCATCACCGGCCTGGCCACCACCATCAACGAAGGCGACGACGCCGCGAAGCTCTCGATCGCCTCGACCGCGATCACCGGCGGCCAGCTCGCCGACGACGGCGGGCTGAGCGCCGGCGCGCTTGCCATGACGCAGGTGCGCGTCGACGGCAAGGACAAGGGCGACGACATCGCCATCACCGTCGAGACGATCACCATCGCCGACCCGGTGCTTCCCTCGGCGGCGAGCGTCGGCAAGGCGGCCGCCGGAACGGTGGCGCCGGGCTACTCGCGCGCCGAGCTGTCCGACATCCTCATCGACGCCGGCGACCAGGGTCGCATTCCGGTCGAGCGCGTCGTGGCGCGCATCGACCGCATGGACGGCGACCTGCCGACCTCCGGGTCCGTCGACCTGGAGGGCATCCGCATCTCCCAGGACATGCTCGATGACGACGAAAAGAAAACCCTCGCCGAACTCGGCTACGAGGAGCTGACGCTGTCAGCCGGCTTCTCGGGCGACTGGGATCCGGCAAGCGGACGACTCGACGTGACACGCCTGACCATGGGCGGCGACACGTCGGCGACCATCGACGCCAGCCTCGTGCTCGGCGGCCTCACCCGCGAGGTGGTCGAAAAGCTCGACCAGTCGCAGGAGGATCCCCAGCAGGCCATGGCACTCATGCAGGGTCTCACGCTGGAGCGCATGACGCTGCGGATCGACAACGCCTCACTCGTCGACCGGCTGCTCGACAGCCAGGCCAAGTCCTCCGGCATGAGCCGCGCCGATTTCGTCGCCCAGCTTTCCGGCGCGCTGCCGATGATGCTCTCGGTGCTCAACAACGCCGACTTCCAGACCAAGGTCGCCGCTGCGGGCACCACGTTCCTGAACGAGCCGAAGTCGCTGTCCGCCGTCGCGTCGCCCGCCAACCCGCTGCCGCTGGCGCAGGTGATGGGCACCGCGATGATGGCGCCGCAGATGCTTCCGGACATCCTGAACGTCACCATCGCGGCCAATGAGCCGAAGGCCGACCAGTAAACCGTCACGAACGTCCGCACCGGCACGGCAGCCCTTTGCCACCCTGCCGGTGCGTCCACCTTCATACCCAGACCGCACCCGTAGCGGCCGCCGGCACCGCCACGCCCCTTGTGGCCCCGGACGGCTCGCACGGAAGCCTCGGAGATCCGTAAATGAAAGCCATGCCTGTCCTTTCCCGCAATACGTGCGCGACGAAGGAACGCTCCACGCAGCGTCGCCGACTGCTGGCCCTGACCGCCAGCCTCGCCATTCTTGCAGGCCCCCTCACCGCCCCGGCCCACGCCAATGATGCCGTCAAGGCGCTCGACAGCTTCCTCGAGACCGCCAAGGCATGGGGCGCCTCGAGTGGCGAGTACGGCGAGGTCAACGAGACCGCACCGAACGACGCCGTCATGCGCGACGGAAAGCTCGGCTGGGACCTCGCCTTCAAGCTCGGCGACGCCGACATCGACCTCGACATCCGCCTCGAGGCCCCGGAAGTTCGCCTGTACGGAGCAAAGATCGACGACAAGGGCTATTCCTTCGACAAGATCGAGTACCCCGGCGCAATGACGGTGAGCCTGTCGGGCGGCGTGACCGAGGATGGCGAGCGCAAGTCGTTCGACGCGGTCATTACCCAGTATGACGCGGTGGTCACCGGCATTTTCCAGCCCCGGCTCGAGCTTGCCGAGGATGCCGAACACCCCGTGTCACGCTTCAAGCCGATGCTGCTGGCATTCCTCGACGTGCGCATCGACGAGAGTTCCGCGCGCCTGATCGAGATGCAGGTCGAAAACCAGGGCAGCACGCAGAACGACCGCTACGAGGACATCAGCTACAAAGGCTTTGGCAACGGTCGGATCGAGGAGCAGAGCATCGGCCGAATGACCTCGGTACAGTCGTTCCCGCTGTCCGACGGCGCGGATGCCGAGAAGCTTGAGATCAAGCAGGAAACCGGCGCCTATGTGGTGAAGGGAACCGATATCCGGCCGCTGTACGAAGTGCTGAAGATCGTCCCCGCCGGCACCGCCGCGAACGACACGATCATCGAGAGCCTGTCCTCGGACGACATGAAGATCTCGGCCAAGTTCGGCCAGCTCACCATCGCCAGCACGACGGCAAGCGGCGTGACCCTCGACACGGACGTGGAGCCGGTGGACGCGCTCGCCATCGGCGATCAGGCCATGCTCGGCACCCTGCCCAAGGACGAGGCCTCGCTGGTCAACCTCGGCCGCAAGGCGCTGGACATTCTCGACGGGTTTACCGTTGCCTCCATGGCGATGGACACGATCGCCGTCACCTCCGACTTCGGCAACGGCACGATCGACCGCATCGCCGTGGACGACGCGTCCTACCGGGGTCTCGGGCACGGTGAACTGACCGGTGTCGACGTCGCCGTCAAGGAGGACAACACGACGGTGAAGCTCGACTCCTTCACCCTCGACGGACTGACGCTCCCGCCGCTGGCCAACTACATCGACATTGCCCTTGCCACCAAGACCGGCAAGCCGAACATCCAGGAGATCCTCGCCGTGGTGCCGATGCTCTCCGGCATGGAGATGAAGGGACTGGACGTTGCGTCCGACGACCTGCCCGGCCCGATCAAGCTCGACAGCTATTCGCTGTCGATGGACGGCTTCATCGACCCGATCCCGACCTCCATCGCGATGAAGACCGTGGGCGCTCAGATGCCGGTCGAACTGGTTGACGACCGGAACGCGCGCAAGCTCCTCGAGCGCCTCGGCCTGACCCAGGTCGCCTATGCGGACGAGCTTTCGATCCGCTGGGACCCGGACACGCTGAAGCTTTCCGTCGACCCGATGACCATGTCCATCGACGGTGGCGGCTCGGCAACCTTCACCGCCGAGGTCGGCGGCATCCCGCGTCTCGTGTTCGAAAACCCGGAGAACGCGCAGGCCGCGCTCGCCACCGCGACGCTGATCAGCGCCCGTCTTGAGGTGAAGGACGCGAAGCTCGTCTCCGCCTACATCGAGGGCGAGGCGGAAAAGGCCGGCATCTCCGCCGAGACCCTTTCCAACGCGCTGGCCGACCAGGCCGCCGCCGGCATGGGGCCGCTCGCCGGCACCCCGTTCGCCAAGGACGCGGAAGGGGCCGTGCGTGCCTTCCTCGCCTCGCCCGACGAACTGGTGGTCGAGCTTTCGCCGAACGCTCCGGTGCCGGTGACCCAGATCCTCGGCCTGGCGGCCACCTCGCCCGGCGGCATCCCGGACCTGCTGGGCGCGGCAATCAGCGCCAACAACTGATCCGCGTTCCACCACGGGAACGCCTGCAAGATGCCCCGTCCGGTTTTCCGGGCGGGGCTTTTTTGCGTCCGGTCACCGCACGGCGAGCGGAGACGCGCGCGCGCCCATGGCCTGCCACGGAAGAAACGTGACTTCACAAACCGATTCACGAGTCGGGGGAACCTGTTAGGAGGCGTTCTTGTCGTTGAACTGCAGGTCGCAAAGGCGCTTGTAGAGACCGCCTTCGGCGACAAGCGCCGCATGGGTGCCGCGCTCGACAACGCGTCCCTTGTCCATAACCACGATCTGGTCGGCCTCGCGCACGGTGGCGAGGCGATGGGCGATCACGAGCGTGGTGCGCCCCTTCATCAGCCGCGAAAGCGCTTCCTGGATCTTGGCCTCGCTCTCGGAATCGAGCGCGGAGGTTGCCTCGTCCAGCAGGAGGATCGGCGCATCGCGCAGGATCGCGCGGGCGATGGCCACGCGCTGGCGCTGACCGCCGGAGAGCCTGCCACCGCCCTCGCCGACGCTGGCATCGTATCCGCCGTCGAGACCGAGGATGAACTCCTCCGCATTGGCCTCGCGCGCGGCCTGGCGGATGTCGTCCTCGCTCGCGCCCGGACGGCCGATGGCGATGTTGTCGCGCACGCTCAGGTCGAAGAGGAACGTGTCCTGCGAGACGAGCGCGATCTGCGCGCGCAGCGACTGGAGGCCGGCCTCGCGAATATCGGTCCCGTCGATCAGCACCCGACCGGCGAGCGGATCGTGGAAACGCTCCAGCATGGCGAAAACGGTGGACTTGCCCGCGCCCGACGGTCCGACGAGCGCCGTCACCTCGCCCGGACGCGCCTCGAACGCGAGATGGTCGAGCGCCGGCGCCTCGCCATACCGGAAGACGACGTCGTCGAAGGTCACCCGTCCCTCGTCAAGCCGCAGCGGCGCGTCGGGCGCCGTGTCGCGCTCGCCCGTCTCCCGGTCGAGCACCTCGTACATGAGCCGCACGCCGACGAGATGGGCCGACAGGTTGACGTTGAGACGCGCCAGCCGCCGGGCCGGATCATAGGCGAGCAGAAGTGCCGCGATGAAGGAGACGAACGAGCCCGGATCGCTGCCAAGCTCGATGACGGAATAGCCGCCGTAGAGGATCACCAGGGCGATGGCCATGCCGCCGAGCGTCTCCATCACCGGCGAGGTGCGGGCCGACAGGCGGGTGATCTTGTTCGCCTGCGTCTCGACATCGGCCACCGCCTGGCCCATCTCGTAGCGCAGGCGCTGCTCCACGGCGAAGGCCTTGACGATGCGGATGCCGGAAATCGTCTCCTGGGAGATCGACAGGATACGCGAGAGCGAAACGAACTGCGACTTCGCCACACGGCGGACCCGGCGCACGAGCTTGCTCACGACGATGATCGCAGGCGGAGCGATCACCAGGGCGATGACGCTCATCAGCGGGTCCTGGATCACCATGACGCCGACGAGGGCGATCACCGAGAGAAGGTCGCGTCCAAGGGCGGTGACGACGAGGTCGAGAGCGGCACGCGCGGCATTGGCGTTGTGCGACAGGCGCGTGCCGAGATCACCGATGCCGGAGCTTTCGAAAAAGGCGACGTCCTGGCTCGTGATGGCGTTGAACAGACGTCTCTGGATCTGGGCGACGATGGCGTTGCCAATGCGCCCCAGAATGACGAGTTGGCCGTAGGAGGCCGCCCCCTTGACCAGGAACACCACGAGCACGAAGACGGCGATGGCGATCACCATCGCCCCGTCGCGCGCGACGAAGATCTCGTTGATGACGTCCTTGAGGACCCAGGCACTCGCCCCCGTCGTGGCGGCGACGAGGCCCATGCACACGAAAGCGAGCGCGTAGAGCGGCGCGAAGGCCCGCGCGTTCTCTCTCACCAGACGGCGGATGAGCGCGGGCGCTCCGTCCGCATCGGCAAAGAGCCAGGCTTCCAGACGCTTGCGCAAGACGTGTCACTCCGCAGCGGAGCGGATCCGCGGATCAGCCCTTCTCGGGCAGGTTGAGCCGGATGTGCAGCTCGCGCAACTGCTTCGGATAGACGTCCGAGGGAGCGCCCATCAGAAGGTCCTGCGCCTGCTGGTTCATCGGGAACAGGCTGACGTCGCGCACGTTCTTCGCGCCCACGAGGAGCATCACAATGCGGTCGACGCCGGCGGCCATGCCGCCATGGGGCGGGGCACCGTACTGGAAGGCGCGGTAGAGACCGCCGAAGCGCTCTTCCACGTCCGCCTTGGTGAGACCGACCTTCTCGAAGGCGGCGACCATGAGGTCCGGCGACTGGTTACGAATGGAGCCCGACGCGATCTCGTAGCCGTTGCAGACCAGATCGTACTGGAACGCCTTGATGTCGAGCGGGTCCATGGTCGCCAGCGCGTCGAGGCCGCCCTGGGGCATGGAGAAGGGGTTGTGCGCGAACTCGACCTTCTTCTCGTCCTCGTCCCATTCGTAGAACGGGAAGTCGACGATCCATGCGAGCGCGAAGCGGTCGCGGTCGATCAGCTCCAGCTCCTCGCCGACGCGCGTGCGCGCCTTGCCGGCGAAGTCGGAGAACTTCTTCGGATCGCCCGCGACGAAGAAGGCCGCGTCGCCGGCCTTGAGGCCGAGCTGTGTGCGGATCGCCTCGGTGCGCTCCGGGCCGATGTTCTTGGCAAGCGGACCTGCTGCCTCGAAGATCTTTCGCTTCTCCCATCCGTCTGGCCCTGCAGGTCGATCGATGGGCTCTGCGTGATCAGCAACAACGTCTCCAGATGCTATAGCAGAAGTAAGCTCGCTCTGAGACATCTGTGTTACTTTACGCTGCACCCAAACTTCGCCTTCACGCCAGAAGATGTAGCCAAGCCCCGGCTGGCCCTCGCCCTGCGCCCAGGAGTTCATCCGGTCGCAGAAGGCGCGGCTGCCGCCCGTGGGAGCGGGCACCGCCCAGACGGCGTTCTTCTCGTCCTCGAGCATGCGCGCGAAGATCTTGAAGCCGGAGCCGGCGAAATGCTCGCTGACGTCCTGCATCTCGATCGGGTTGCGCAGGTCCGGCTTGTCGGAGCCGTACTTGCGGATCGCCTCCGCATAGGGAATGCGCGGGAAGACGTCGGTGACGGGCTTGCCCTTGGCGAACTCCTCGAACACGCCGCGCATGACAGGTTCCATCGTGCTGAAGACGTCATCCTGCTCGACGAAGCTCATCTCCAGGTCGAGCTGGTAGAACTCGCCCGGCAGCCGGTCGGCGCGCGGATCCTCGTCGCGGAAACACGGCGCGATCTGGAAGTAGCGGTCGAAGCCCGACATCATCAGCAGCTGCTTGAACTGCTGGGGCGCCTGCGGCAGCGCGTAGAACTTGCCCGGATGAAGGCGCGAGGGCACCAGGAAGTCGCGCGCGCCCTCCGGCGAGGAGGCCGTCAGGATCGGCGTCTGGAACTCCGTGAAGCCTTCCTCGCCCATGCGGCGGCGCATCGAGGAGATGATGCGCGTGCGCGTCATGATGTTCTCGTGCAGCGTCTCGCGACGCAGGTCGAGGAAGCGGTAGGTCAGACGGATGTCTTCCGGATACTCCGGCTCGTTGAAGACCGGCAGCGGCAGCTCGCGCGCCGAGCCCAGGATCTCCAGCTCGCGAATGAAGAGCTCGATGTGCCCGGTCGGCAGCGTGTCGTTGATGGTCTCGTCGGTGCGCTTCTTCACCTCGCCGTCGATGCGGATGCACCATTCGGCGCGCACGCTCTCTGCCAGCTTGAAGGCGGGCGAATCGGGGTCGACCACGCACTGGGTCATGCCGTAGTGATCGCGCAGGTCGATGAACAGGAGGCCGCCGTGATCTCGCACGCGGTGAACCCAGCCGGACAGGCGCGCGGTTTCACCCACGTGGGTTTCGCGCAGTTCTCCGCATGTGTGGCTGCGATAGCGATGCATGACGTCCTCGAGTGCCAGGTCGTGAAAAGACGCGCGGACGGGATGGGAACCGCGCGGGGACGCGCCGGAGAGAGCCCGGCAACGCGCCGTGCACAAGCCATGGCAGGGCGACAAAGTCAAGGTCGGCGCGGGACGCGCGCCCGGCACCGCCGCCTCGCCCGCCCCGTGTGACGACCGGAACGGGCCCGCCGGACGGGCCTCGAACGATCCGACGGAGATCGGCGGTTTCGTGGCGACAAGCGGGCAAGCATGAGATATACGTCGCGATTACCATGAATATTATCACAAGCACCAAGGACCTCGCCGACGTGTGTCGGCGGCTCGCCACTCATGATTTTGTCGCGGTCGACACGGAGTTCCTCCGCGAAACGACTTTCTGGCCCAAGCTCTGCGTGATCCAGATCGCGAGCATGGAAGAGGCCGTGATCGTCGACGCGCTCGCCGACGATCTCGATCTGGAGCCCTTTTTCGAGCTGATGCGCGATGAAAGCGTCGTGAAGGTGTTTCACGCCGCCCGGCAGGACATCGAGATCATCTATCATCGCGGCGGGCTCATTCCGCACCCGCTGTTCGATACCCAGGTCGCGGCGATGGTCTGCGGCTTCGGCGACTCGATCTCCTACGACCAGCTCGTGCACCGGGTGACGGGGGAGCGCATCGACAAGTCGTCGCGCTTCACCGACTGGACGCGCCGGCCGCTCACCGACAAGCAGCTGGCCTACGCGCTGGCCGACGTCACGCATCTGCGCGACGTCTACCACTTCCTGAAGGCCAATCTGGCCGAACAGGGACGCAGCCACTGGGTCGGCGACGAGATGGAGGTGCTCACCTCCGAGAACACCTATCGCACCGACCCGGAAAACGCCTGGAAGCGGCTGAAGCTGAGGGTGCGCAAGCCCATCGAGCTTGCGGTGCTGCAGGAGGTCGCGGCCTGGCGCGAGCGCGAGGCGCACACCCGCGACGTGCCGCGCAACCGCATCGTCAAGGACGACGCCATCTACGAGATCGCCGCACAGCAGCCGACGAGCCAGCAGGCCCTCGCCGCCCTTCGCACCATGCCGCGCGGCTTCGAACGCTCGCGGGCCGCGGAGGAAATCCTGGGCGCGGTGAAGCGCGCGCTCGCGATTCCGAAGGACAAGCTCCCCGAGGTGCCCAAGGGGCGCTCGGCGCCGGACGGCTCGGCGGCGGCCGTCGACCTGCTGAAGGTTCTTCTGAAGCTTGTCAGCGAGGCCAACGGCGTCGCCGCGAAGGTTATCGCGACGGTCGAGGACCTGGAGAAGATCGCGGCCAGCGACGAGGAGGCCGATGTGGCCGCCCTGAGCGGCTGGCGCCGGGAGCTCTTCGGGGAAGCGGCGCTGAAGCTCAAGCGCGGCGAGATGGCACTGGCCTTCAACGGCCGGAGGGTCATCGCCGTGGAGCAGGACGCACCGCTGCTGGTCAAGCCCTCCTCCGAGGGCGGGCGCAAGAAGCGCAGCCGCTCCCGGGCGGCGAGCGTGCCGGGCTGATCCGCCGCCACGCTGCCACCGATCCGAAAAAGGCGCGTCGGGCTTCCGCCCCTCGCGCCTTTTCTCTTTCGGATATCCCTGGGCCGGAGACCCTTGCGCAGGTTTTCGCCGGAACGGCCCGGACGGCCCGCTGCCGACGGATCAGGGGCGCGCGGAGATCCTGGCCTTGAGGCCGAGGAGACGACCGAACTGGTTGGCGCGCTTGGCGAGCCGTTCCCCCTCGAGGGCGGCAAGCTCGTCCGGCAGAACGATGGTCATTCCCCCGTCCTGAACCTCGACGCCGATGCGCGGCAGGATGCCGGCAACGGAAGCGCTGAGCACCGAGGCAAGGCGCAATGCCCCACCGAGCAGCCGGGCGCGCTCCTTGAGACGCGTATGGGCGAGCTCGCGGATGCGGGGTCCCAATGCGTCCTCCACCAGTCCCTGATGGCGGTAGAACACCGAAAGCGCCAGATAGGCCCGCCCCGGATGGTCAATGCCCACGAAACCGGCGTTCGAGATGATGTTGAGGCTCTGTTCACCGCGATAGTCGGGATGCGCGCGCCAGCCGATATCCGACAGCAGGCAGCCGGCGGCACGCAGGCGGCGTTCGTATTCGGTCTCGTCGATGCCGACGGCGGGGAAGATGCGATCCGTCCAGGCGATAAGTTCCTCGCCGTAGTCGGGTGAGCGCGCGCGCAGGATGGAGAGCTCGCGCGCGGCGGCGACCAGCGGATCGAGCCGGCGGGTGTCCTCCGGCATCAGATCGTAGAGCAGCCCCTCCCTAAGGCCCATGGCGGACATGACCACGCGGGCCGACTTGGTGCGGCGCAGGACCTTTTCCATCACCGTCGCGCCGAAGGGAAGAAGCTGACGGCGCGCGCGCGAAACAACGTCGATCATGTCGAGCGAGTCCGGATCGCGCCGCGCCACATGCTGGCAGAACTCGATCGCCTCCTCCGCCTCGATGCAATAGTCGTGCATCACATGCAGCGGATAGCCGTTCTGGTGGAGATGCAGGCGGGCCAGCGAACGCCAGGTCCCGCCAACCGCATAGAAGGTCTTGTCCGATCCGATCGGCAGCCACTCGACACCCGAAAGCGCGTCGTCCGCGAGCTTCTGCGCCCGGGCGATCTTGCCGTCCGAGGCCTCCTGAAGCCGGATGCCGCCGAGAGGAAGGGTCTGCCCCCGCCCGATCTCGTCGTGCTTGAGCTCCACGAGTTCCAGACTGCCCCCGCCGAGATCGCCGACGATGCCCTCCGGCCGCCAGATGCCGGAGACGATGCCGAGTGCTGCGAGCCGCGCCTCGTCGCGCCCCGTCAGGACGCGCACCGACGTCCGGCAGATGCGCTCCACCTCGGCGATGAAGATGGAGCCGTTGGTGGCGTCGCGCGTGGCGGCGGTTGCAAGGATGTGAAGGTCGGTGACGCCGATCTGGTCGCACAGGCGGCGAAAACGCACCAGCGCCTGCAGTGCCGTGCGCTCCGGCCCCTCGGCGAGACGACCGGTCGCGGCTAGTCCGCGCCCGAGGCCAGCGAGCACCTTTTCATTGAAGAGAACCGTCGGCGAGCGCGCGAGGCGCTCGTAGACGACAAGGCGGATCGAGTTGGATCCGATATCGATCACCGCGACGGGGCCGGTTCCATTCAACCGGCCCCGCACGAGTCCATCTGGCAGCCTGTCAGCCACGCTTTGCCGGCTCCGTGATCGATTTCGGACTGTTTGCGCGCAGCGACTTGCCACGGCCGGAGAGAGACGGATTTGTCATGAAATACTGGTGTGCGTTGAACGGCTTCTCGCCGCGGCCGGGGCGAACGCGCTCGTGACCGCCGTCCGCCAGAAGCCGCCAGCTCTGCTGGTTGTCCTTGAGGCTCGCGACCATGATCTGGTCGAGAACCTGCTCATGCACCGTCGCGGTCCGCAAGGGAGCAAGCGTCTCCACGCGGCGGTCGATGTTGCGCGGCATCAGATCCGCCGAGCCGATATAGACGACCGAATTCGGCGAGGGAAGCCCGTGTCCGTTGCCGAAGCAGAAGATGCGGCTGTGCTCCAGGAACCGGCCGACGATCGACTTGGCGCGAATATTCTCCGACAGGCCGGGAATGCCGGGACGCAGGCAGCAGATGCCGCGCACGACAAGCTCCACCTGCACGCCCGCCTGGCTCGCCTCGTAGAGCGCGTCGATGATCTGGGGATCGACGAGCGAGTTCATCTTCATCCAGATCTGCGCCGGACGCCCGGCCCGGGCGTGATCGGCCTCTGCCGCGATCATCTTCATGATGTCACGGCGCAGCGTCACCGGCGAAACCATCATGCGGTTCAACTCCACCGGCTCAGCGTAGCCGGTGATGTAGTTGAAGATCTTCGCCACGTCGTGGGCGAGATCCGGATCGGCGGTGAAATAGGACAGGTCCGTGTAGATGCGCGCGGTGATCGGATGGTAGTTGCCCGTTCCGATGTGGCAATAGGTGCGCAGTTCGCCATGCTCGCGACGCACCACCATCGACAGCTTGGCGTGGGTCTTGAGCTCCAGGAAGCCGAAGACGACCTGCACGCCCGCGCGCTCCAGGTCGCGCGCCCAGCGGATGTTGGCCTCCTCGTCGAAACGCGCCTTCAGCTCGACAAGCGCGGTCACCGACTTTCCGGCTTCCGCTGCTTCCGCCAGCGCCTTGACGATCGGCGAGTTGTTGGACGTGCGGTAGAGCGTCTGCTTGATGGCGACAACGTCAGGATCCTGCGCAGCCTGGCGCAGATACTGGACCACCACGTCGAAGGACTCGTAGGGGTGGTGGACGATGATGTCCTTCTGCTGGATCGCCGCGAAGCAATCCCCGCCATGCTCGCGGATGCGCTCGGGAAATCGAGGCGTATAGGGCTCGAACTTGAGATCGTCGCGATCCACGGAGACAAGCTGGGACAGGTTGTTGAGCGCCAGCAGCCCGTCGACCATGAACACCTCATCCTGATCGACATGCAGCGCGTCGGCAACGAACTCGCGCAGGGAGTCCGGGGTCGAGTGCTCGATCTCGAGGCGGATCACCGACCCGCGCCGGCGCCGCTTCAGCGCGCTCTCGAACAGGCGCACCAGATCCTCGGCCTCCTCCTCGATTTCCAGATCGGAATCACGGATGACGCGGAAGGCGCCACGGCCACGGATCTCGTAGCCGGGGAAGAGACGCGTGATGAACAGGCCCAGCGCGTTCTCGATGGTGATGAAACGGTCCCCCTCGACACCATCGACGGCAGGCAGGCGCACGAAGCGGTCGAGCTGCGCGGGAATGCGCAGCAGCGCCGTCATGCCGCGCCCGCCCTTTTGCGGCGCCAGTTCAAGCACCAGCGAAAAGCCGAGGTTGGGAATGAAGGGGAACGGATGCGCGGGATCGATGGCCAGCGGCGTCAGAACCGGGAAGATATGGCCGAGGAAGTAGTCTTCCAGCCACTTGCGGTCGGACGAGGTGAGATCCCCCTCCTCCACCAGCGACACGCCGACGCCGGAGATGATCTTGCGCATCTCGCGCCACACGCCCTGCTGCTCGTTCTGCAGGGCGAGAACGGCGGAGGTGATGCGCTCAAGCTGCTCGGCCGGCGTCAGTCCGTCGATGGAGCGGGTTCCCACCCCCTCGCGCAGCTGCGCGCGCAGGCCCGCGACGCGGACCATGAAGAACTCGTCGAGATTGTTGGCCGAGATCGACAGGAAGCGCAGCCGCTCAAGCGCTGGATGGGAAGTGTTTTCCGCCTCCTCCAGCACACGGCGGTTGAACTGCAGCCATGACAGCTCGCGGTTGATGAAACGGCTCGGGTGTCCGCCCAGCGCCTCGGCCGCGTCGGACGTGCGCGCGGCAGCGGCCTGCGCCTGAGCTGCCTCGTCCGTGGCGTTCGCCTGTGTCGCCTCAACGGTTGCGTCGTTCATTCATGCCTCCTGCGCCCGGATCCGTCCGGACCATCCCGGTCTACTACAGCGCCGAGCCTATAGAAATGGTTTGACGGTTTTGCATCAACGCCCGCCCCCATCGCGCGGATCGCCTACCGGGCTGTGGACAGGGCGTCGAGCACCCTCGCGGCAAGCGGTCGGGTGATGCCGCGCCCGGCCGACAGCGATGCGCGGTCCAGCCGGTCCACGATGTCCTGGGCGGCGGCGAGCGAACGCTCCATGCGAACCACCAGATAGTCGACCACCGCCGGATCGACATCGATCTGCCGATCCGCGAAGAGCTTGACCAGAACCCGGCGCAGCAGTTCGTCGTCCGGCTCGAGAATTTCCAGCGGCGTGGCGGCACGCAGGCGGGAGGCGAGGTCGGGCAGCGTCAGCCCCCAGGACTGCGGCCATGTGCGCGCCGTGACGAGCAGATGCGCGCCATGCCCGCGCACCGCGTTGATGAGATGAAACAGCGCCGCCTGGTCGACGCCCGCATGGGCATCCTCCACGGCGACCGCTCCGTGCCGGGCGAGCGCATCCGCTTCCGTCTCCACCAGATCGCGGGCATTGACGATGACCGCGCCGCTGATCTCCTGCCACACATGGACGAGATGGGTCTTGCCCGAGCCGACCGGGCCCGCCAGAAGCACGACCGGCGAAGGCCAGTCCGGCCAGGACTCGATGAGCGAGACGGCGGCCGCGTTCGATGCTCCGGGCAGGAAGTCGTCACGCCCGAAGGCGGCCTCATGCGGCAGCACAAGCGGGATCTGGTCCAGCGCGAGAGGCTTGGTCTCAGCCATTGCGTGTCTCCCCGGCCATTCCTTTCTGCCCGTCGCCGAGCGCGTCGGGGTGTTCCGCCGCGCCGGCCTGCCCGGGCGCGCCCGCATAGAGGCGGCTGTGAAGATACTGCGAGAGCGCGAAACGCGCGAGCACGCCGATCATGGCCGAGGCGGGAACGGCGATCAGCATCCCCACGAAGCCGAAGAGGTAGCCGAAGGCGAAGAGCGCGAACATCAGCCAGACCGGGTGCAGGCCGACATTGGAGCCGACAAGCTTGGGCTGCAGGATGTTGCCTTCCAGGAACTGGCCGGTGGCGAAGACCACCAGCACGGCCACGACCATGGGCCAGTCCGGCCAGAACTGGACAAGCGCGACCCCGAGCGAGACGACGAGGCCCAGCGTCGCGCCCACATAGGGAATGAAGCTGACGAGGCCAGCGCCGATGCCGATGAGCAGGCCGAAGTTCAGCCCGACGGCGACGAGGCCGATGGCGTAATAGGTGCCGAGCAGGATGCAGACGCTCACCTGCCCGCGGACGAAGCCCGCGACCGCCCGGTCCATCTCGCCGGCGAGCCGGCGGATCGTCGCCTGATAGGGGCGCGGCAGCCAGCTGTCGATGCGCTCGACCATGTGGTCCCAGTCGAGCAGCAGATAGAAGGCGACAACCGGCGTCACCACGAAGAGCGATATGACGGACAGCAGCGCCTGGCCGCCGTTCCAGATCGACTTGGCGAAGCTCGCGACCCAGCCGGCTCCCTCGCCCAGCAGCGAACCGACATTGGACTTCAGGTCCTCTCCCCCCATTCCGAAAAGGGAGAACACGCGTTCGCCGAGATTGTCGCTCACCAGAGACTGGAGCGAATTGACCAGCCCGGGAAGCGCCTTGAGGAAGCCGGAAAGCTGGTTGCCGAGCAGCGGCAGCATGAGGAGCAGAACCAGCAGGAAGATCAGCACGAAGGAGACGAGGATAATCAGCGTCGCGCCAAGACGCGGCAGGCCCATGGCCTCCAGCCGGTCGGCGACGGGATCGAGCAGATAGGCCAGCGCCATGCCCGCCACGAAGGGCAGCAGGATGGGGCTGAACAGATAGACGAAGGCAACAAAGGCGATGAAGGACCCAAGCCAGAAGTAGATCTGTCGCTGCAACGTCACGGTATACGTGCCCCTTCTTCCGCCCCGCCCCGGATATCCGGGACTTTCGGGTGGTCGCCGCCTGCGTGAAAACGCGGCCGACCGTGTTCTGGCAGATAGGCAGGCGGCGCAAACACCGTCAAGCTTCGCACCGCGTCATGCCCGCTTTCCGCAGGATTTGCGCCGGCCGGGCACCCCAGGTGGCGTTCCTCGTCCGTCATCGGCGCAAGATCCGTTCCTTTTGCCGCCCAACGCCTGTGCAAGGCTGGCGGTTTCACTTGCATTCCCCTTTTTCTGTGTTTGTATGCGCGCTCTTTCACAAAGAGCCCTTCACAAAGAGCACCTGGAGACGAATGCGATGAGCGCAGCGAGCCAGCCCCCCCGCAATGGCCTGAGCTATGCGGATGCCGGTGTCGACATCGACGCGGGCAACGAGCTCGTCCGCCGCATCAAGCCCTTCGTCAAGGCGACGGCACGGCCGGGCGCCGACAGCGAGATCGGCGGGTTCGGCGGCCTGTTCGACCTCAAGGCGGCGGGCTTCGACGATCCCATCCTGGTCGCGGCCAATGACGGCGTGGGCACAAAGCTCAAGATCGCCATCGACAGCGGCGTCCATGCGACCGTGGGCATCGACCTTGTGGCCATGTGCGTCAACGACCTTGTCGTGCAGGGCGCCGAGCCGCTGCTCTTCCTCGACTACTATGCCTGCGGCGCACTCGACCTCGAGGTCGCCAGCGACGTGGTGAAGGGCATTGCCGAGGGATGCCGCATCTCCGGCTGCGCGCTGATCGGCGGCGAGACGGCCGAGATGCCGGGCATGTACCGCGCGGGCGACTACGACCTGGCCGGTTTCGCCGTGGGCGCGGCGGAGCGTGGCGCGTTGCTGCCGCGCGCCGATGCCGCCGAGGGGGACATCCTGCTCGGGCTCGTGTCGTCGGGTGTCCACTCCAACGGCTTCTCGCTGGTACGTAAGATCGTGGAGACCAGCGGCCTGACCTGGACCGATGCCGCTCCCTTCGCGCCGGGCGCGACGCTGGGCGAGGCGCTGATGACGCCGACGCGCATCTATGTGAAGCCGCTTCTCGCGGCGATCCGGGCCAACGACGGCATCAAGGCCCTTGCCCATATCACCGGCGGCGGCCTGCCGGAAAACCTGCCGCGCGTGCTGCCCAAGGGGCTGGCCGCGCGCATCGACCTGTCCGCCATCCCCGTGCCTCCGGTCTTCGGCTGGCTCGCCGGGGCCGGCGGCGTCGTGCAGAGCGAGATGCTTCGCACCTTCAACTGCGGCATCGGCATGGTGGTCGCGGTCGCCCAGGATCAGGCGGAAGCGGTCGCAGAGGTTCTGCGCAAGGAGGGCGAGAACGTCGTCACGCTCGGCAGGCTCGAGACGCGAGACGGTGACGCCGTCGTCTTCGACGGGGCGCTGGGCCTGTGAGTTCCACCCCAGCCCGTCGCCGCACCGCGATCCTCGTTTCGGGCCGCGGCTCGAACATGACAGCGCTTCTGGACGCCGCGTCCGATCCGGACTACCCGGCGGAGATCGCGCTGGTGCTTTCCAACCGTCCCGGCGCTCCGGCTCTGGACAAGGCGAAAGCGGCCGGCATCGCCACGGCGACCATCGATCATCGTGGCAAGGGCGGACGTCAGGCGTTCGAGGAACTGCTCCAGGGCGAACTCGAGGCCCATGGCATCGAACTCGTCTGCCTTGCCGGCTTCATGCGTCTTCTCACGCCCTGGTTCGTGGAACAGTGGACCGACCGGCTGATCAACATCCACCCTGCCCTGCTGCCGTCGTTCAAGGGGCTGGACACGCATGCGCGCGCGCTTGCCGAGGGCTGCAAGATCCACGGGGCGACGGTGCATTTCGTGCGCGCGGAAATGGACGCCGGTCCGATCATCGCGCAAGGCGCGGTGGCGGTCGCCGACGACGACACGGAAGCCAGCCTCGCGGCACGCGTGCTCGCCGTCGAGCACGAGATCTACCCCCGCGCGCTCGCGCTCGTCGCCGCGGGCGCGTTTTCCATCGAGGGAATGCGGGTGACGCGCACGGACCGTGGCAATGCCGAGATCCCCGCGCTCATCGTGCCTTCGGCCTGAGACGGGCGTTCAGGCGCTTCTCGCGGCCACCATGCAGGCCCGGCGCTCCTCTTCGAGCGGCTTCATCTCCACCGCCCACCAGTCGCGGTAGAGCCAGGAGCGGGCACGTGGCGGACGCGCGTCCAGAACCTCCATCGACAGGATCCGGTCTGAGCGGAAATTGCGATAGGCGCCGCGCAGTTCGCACCAGGCCGCCAGAACCCGCGCGCGCTCAAAGAACGCCAGCACGATGGGCCAAACGACACGCCGTTCCGGCACGCGGCCCGGCACCTGGTAGACGATCTCCAGCTTGCGCCCCGACCGCAGACCCTCGCGCAGTCTCGCAAGGCAGATCCGGTCCTCCGGCGGCAGTGCCGCCGATGGCGCGTAAAGCGGGGCATCGAGAAATCCCTCCCGCAGATGCGCGGGCAGCACGGTCGCGATCTTGGCCACCGCGTCCCGCGCCGTGCGGGCAAGGGCTGCGTCGCCCCGCCCCTCCGCCATGCGCAGACCCAGCATGACCACCTCCAGTTCCTCCGCCGTGAACATCAGCGGGGGAAGATCGTAGCCCTCCTCCAGCACATAGCCGATGCCCGCTTCCCCGCGAACGGGGACCCCGGTTCCCTCCAGCGCGGCGATATCGCGATAGATGGTCCTCAGCGAGACCTCCAGTTCCTCGGCGATGGCCGCCCCGCTGACCGGGGCGCGGGCGCGGCGCAGGATTTGCAGGATCTGCAGCAGGCGGTCGGCACGACGCATGGGAACCACGCTCCGGTTGGGAAAACATGCTGACACTATGCTGTCAGCACGCCTGCCCTACAAGGTCGCCGATACAACGGAGACCCCCGCCATGCCTGAACTTGTCGACTTCCCCACACCTGCCGGGCTGCGCAGCCTTTCGCCCTTCGGTTACAAGGCGGAGGCGCTGCTTGCCCTGAGCGGCACGGAGTACACCAAAATCCCGCCCGCCCCAGATCTCATGCCCCATGACAAGATACCGGTGCTGCGCGAAGACGGTCGTCTTATCCCCGACAGTTCCCTCATCCAACACCATCTAGAGGACAGCGGCAGGCTTACCTGCGACAGCAGCCTCACACTGCAGGAACGCGCCATAGCGGAAGCCTTTCGCCGCATGGCGGAAGAGCACCTGCGCTGGGTTCTGGCCTACACGCGCTGGATGGAGCCCGCCTGCGAGGCGGTGATGAGCAGCCTCGCCTTCGGCCATCTGGACGAGCCGGCCCGGCGCGAGACGTTCCTGGCCGTACGCGGCGAGGTGAAGCACACGCTTCACGCACAGGGACTGGGCCGCCACACACCGGACGACCTCTACCGCTTCGGCTGCGACGATCTCGATTCCATCGCCGTGTGGCTGGACGACAAGCCCTTCTTCATGGGCGACCGCCCGACGAGCGTGGACGCGACGGTCGCCGGGCTGCTTTATGCCCTGCTCTGCCTCGAGGTGGACACGCCGCTCATCCGCCATACGCGGGCCATCCCGACCTTCGCGGCCTATGTGGTGCGTTTCGAGCAGACGGTCTTTCCAGGCGCGACGCAGATCCCGGCGCACCTCGCGACCCTGGCCGAAACGACGGCCTGAGCCTGTCGCGCGAACCGGCCGGCCTCAGGCCGGGCGCACCCAGATGGCGGTGTCGTGGAAGGCGGCGCCGCCGTAGGGAGCGATGGTCTCCGCCGTCGTCAGGGTATTGATGCCGCATCCGTCCGGGTAGGCGTCATTGGGCCAGATGCCTTCGGCGATGACCACGCCGGGCCTGAGGCCCTCCGTCAGCCTGAGGTGCAGCGTCACCGCGCCGCGCCGGTTGCCGATACGAACGAGCGCACCGTCATCCAGCCCGAGACGGTCCGCGTCCTCGCGCCCCATCATGAGGTCCGGCCGGCCCTCCTTCTTCCGCGACTCCGGCGTCTTGTTGAAGGTGGAGTTGAGGAAGGAGCGCGCGGGCGCCGTGACGAGACGGAAGGGATGTTCCTCGTCCGCCTCGTCGATCACCGCCCAGTAATCGGGCAGAGCCGGCATGGCGGCGAACGGTCCCATGGCGCCGTCGTTGGGCGCCGGCACGTTCGTCCAGTCGGGACGGAAGCGGAATTTCCCGTCCGGCCAGGCAAAGCCGTCAAGGTAGTGCGCCTGCTCGAAGGCCGGCTGACAGTCGATCCAGCCGTCGCGCTCGAGCTCCTCCAGCGAGCCGAAGTCCGACGCCTTGAGCATCCAGTCGATGTGCTCGCGTGCGCTCATGGCAAAGCCGGGATGCTCGGCCGCCCCGACCCGCCGGGCGATCTCGTTGAGCACGAAAAGGTTCTCGCGTGTCTCGCCCGGCCCCTCGGTCAGCTTCGGCCCCAGCAGGATGTACTGGTGTCCGCCCCCCTTGTAGACGTCGTCATGCTCCAGGAACTGGGTCGCGGGAAGGACGATATCGGCCATCTTCGCCGTCTCGGTCATGAACTGCTCGTGCACGCAGACGAAGAGATCCTCGCGCGCGAAGCCCTGCTTCACCAGGTCCTGCTCGGGAGCGACGGAAACGGGATTTGTGTTCTGGATGAGCATGGCGGTCACCGGAGGACCGCCCCTCAGTGCTTCCGCGTCGCCCGTCAGAACCCGGCCGATCTGGCTCTGGTCGAGCTGGCGCACAGACGGGTCGACGAGGCTCTTGCCCTCGACCATCGACTTGTCGAGCGTGTAGATCGCGCCGTTGTTGTGGAAGGCACCACCGCCCTCATGGGCCCATGCACCCGTCACCGCCGCGATGCAGGAGGCCGCGTGCATGGACACGGTGCCGTTGCGCGAACGGGTGAAGCCGTAGCCAAGGCGGAAGAAGGTGCGCTTCGTCTCGCCCACGAGCCGCGCGAACGCCTCGATCTCCTCGACCGAAAGGCCGGTGATCGCCGCCGCCCACTCCGGCGGACGCGTTGCGACATGGGCCTCGAGATCGGCGGGACAATCCGTATAGCGCTCGAGATAGGCGCGGTCGGCATAGCCATCGCGGAAAAGCACGTGCATCACCGCCACGGCCAGCGCCGCATCTGTGCTGGGCTTGAGAACCAGCCCCATGTCCGCCTGTTTCACGGTCTGTGTCGGATAGACGTCGATCGCCACGATCTTCGCGCCGCGGCTCTTTCGTGCCGTGATCGCATGGGTCATCACGTTGACCTGCGTGGAAACGGCATTGGTGCCCCAGATCACCACCGCATCGGCACGCGCGATCTCGCGCGGGTCGGGTCCGGCAAGCCGTCCCGTGCCCGCGATGTAGCCGGTCCAGGCCGGGTTGGTGCAGATCGTGTCGAACTGGCGCGAATAGCCCTTGGCATGGCGTAGCCGGTGGATGGAATCGCGCTGCACGAGTCCCATGGTGCCGGCATAGTGGTAGGGCCACACGCTTTGCGCCCCGTGTGCCGCCTCGGCCTTGAGGAACGCTTCAGCGACCGCGTCGAGCGCCTCGTCCCAGGAAATCTCCTCGAAACGCCCTTCCCCCTTGGGGCCAACGCGCCGGAGCGGCTTCGTCAGACGGTCGGGGTGATAGAGCCTGTCGGCGTAGCGTGCGACCTTGGCGCAGATGACACCGGCGGTATAGGCGTTACCCTTCGCCCCGCGCAGGCGACCGATACGACCGTCGGCGCCAACCTCCACCTCCAGCGCGCAGGTGGAGGGACAGTCATGCGGACAGGCCGAGGCCCTGAGGACAGGTGCGTTCATTGGGAGTTCCGGGCTCGCGGATGTGAAATTGGCCGGCCAAGGTCCGCGATCGCCCCAAGTCCTGTCAAGAACCAGACTGGCAAGAACCAGCGCGGCGCGTGGACCCACAAACGACGAAAGCCGGCCATGTGGCCGGCTTTCGCATATCGAAACCTTTGAAGGCGGCTTACCGGATCAGCCGACGATCTCGGTGCCGGAGAACCAGAAGGCGATCTCCTCGGCAGCCGTCTCGGGGGCGTCGGAGCCATGCACCGAGTTCTCGCCGATGGACAGGGCGTGGGTGGCGCGGATGGTGCCCTCGGCCGCGTCGGCCGGGTTGGTGGCGCCCATCACTTCACGGTTGCGCGCAACCGCGTTCTCACCCTCGAGAACCTGCACGACGGTCGGGCCGGAGCACATGAACTCGACCAGCTCACCGAAGAACGGACGCTCGGCATGGACGGCGTAGAAGCCTTCCGCCTCGCGGCGGGACATCCACACGCGCTTGGAAGCGACGACGCGCAGGCCGGCCTCTTCGAGCATTGCGGTGATTGCGCCGGTCAGGTTGCGCTTGGTCGCATCCGGCTTGATCATCGAGAAGGTGCGTTCGATCGCCATATCGTTCAATCCTGTATCGCTCGGCCCTGTCGTCGGGCGCGTGTCATTCGGGCGTGTCTGTCGGGGATGGCGGAGACAAGCTCCACCGCCGCCTGGCGGCTGCAACCTGAACCCGGTCGCCGGCCGCGCTGTCGTGATCCCTGGCCGGACGAGCCGGCGCGCCCTGCGTATAGCCGGGCGCCGCCCGCCCCGCAAGGCCGCAGCACGCGGGTCGACGCCGGGTTTCCCCGCTTCGAGACGCCAGAGTTTTGCCGGCTTAAGCCGCAGCGGCAGGCGTAGCCCTTGCGTGCCCGTCGTAAAGATCCAGGCAACGCTCGAACCACTGCCCGATCGGGGACGACGGATCGACCATCTGGAACGGGCTCGACACCCGCGCCCACTGCAGCGTTCCGAACAACAGATAATCGGTGTGCAGCGGTGCGTCCCCGCCGATGAACGGCTGGTTTTTCAGCATCAGGTGCATGGGAAGCAGCGCGGTCGCAAGATCCGCGAGCCGCTCGTCCCGGTCCGCCTGCACCTCTTCCAGGGTCGCCCCGAACCGCTCCTCGCGGGTGGTGCGGAAGTAGGCCTGGTCCTCGGGAGCGAGAATGTCGTGGATGTCACGCACGACCATTCGCACGATACGGCCGCTGATCGACGCATTGGCCCAGGATTCGATCAGTCTCGCGGCCGCGCGGCCGCCCTCACCACCGAACAGGCTCGGCCGGTCGGGGTAGGTGTCTTCCAGATAGCAGGCGATGTCCCAGCTTTCGGAGAGCACCTTGTCGCCATCGACCAGGACGGGCACCGTGCGGCTTACCTCGGGCGCGATCCGCGCGATCTTCGTGAAGGGCGTCGGACGCCGTTCGAAGGCAAGCCCCTTGTGCAGGAGGGCCATTCGAACACGCCAGGCATAGGGGCTGAAACAGCGGGCGCTGTCGGCACCGCACAATTCGTACAAAACAAGACTCACCACGTCCCTCCCATGTGGCCGGACCAGATCGGCCCCGCACACTGACGCCGGCCCGTCCAGATTGCAAACCCGCTTGTTTTCACAAGCATGAAGAAAAGCTCACGCAAACACGCAAGACGTTACGCCTAGTTGTCCACAACCCCGCGCAAAGCCATTCCGCAAAGGGAGGAAAAGCTACTTCGTCCACAATCAGTCAATTTTATGATGAGATCGCCGAAATGGTCGGACATAAAATTTCGTATGACGCACAATATTCACGCAAAAACCCATGTATACTTTTCATTTATTACACATATAGAACGAAACTTCCCTTCAATAAAATCCGCCAAAACGCACCGCACAGAGAAAATGCCGGCCATGAGCGCGTGCATTTAACCGGTTTTCAAGAATTAAGGCGCATCAATACAGAATACTCTCTCATCTTGAGGCTTACAGGTCCCATGTCCATCAAACAGAAAATGCTCGCGCTCGTCGGCGGAACGCTGGCGGCCCTGCTTCTTGTCGCCGGTGTGCAGGTTTACTCGCTTTACGGCTCGATGATGCATGATCGCCGTGAAATGGTCCGCACCCAGGTCGAAACCGCAACCACGATGGTGAAGGCCATCGCGGAGGAGGCCAGGGCTGGCAAGATGTCGATGGACGAGGCTCAGCGCGTCGCGAAGAGCCTTCTGACCTCCATGCGCTTCAACGAGACCGACTACTTCGTGGTGATCGACTCCGATCCGGCGAACCAGGGTGTGGTCGTCTCTCATCCCAACGCGAAAATCGTGGGCAAGAACCTCTGGTCCGCCAAGGATGCCAACGGGTCCGAGTATGTGATCGGCCAGGTCGAGGCGGCCCGAGCCGGCGGCGGTTTCACCGACTATGACTACCCGCGCCTTGGCGAGACCGAGCCGTCCCCGAAGGTTGCCTATACCGACGGTTACGCTCCCTGGCACTGGGCGATCTCGGCGTCGCTCTACGTCGACGACGTGACCACCGCCTTCTATGGCGAGTTGCTGGAAAGCGCGATGTGGATCATCCCGCTCATCGCCCTGATCGGCGCGGCCGCCTTCCTTCTGTCCAACAGCATCACGCGTCCGATCGCGGCGATCACCGAGGCCATGCGGCGTCTGTCCGGCGGTGACCTCTCCGTCCAGATCCCCGGCGTCGGCGGCAAGGACGAGATCGGACACATGGCCGATGCGACCGAGGTCTTCCGCGAGAGCATGATCAGCAGCCGCAACCTCTCCGCCGAACAGGCGAAGGAGCAGCAGGTCCGCGAAGAACGCGCAAGGCGCATCGAGGACCTCACCCGCCGCTTCGATGAGAGCGCCTCAAACCTGCTGGAAGCCGTCACCGCCTCCGCCACCGAGATGGAGCAGAGCGCGCGCGGCATGGCCGGCATCGCCGACGACACCAACTCGCGCTCCGCGACCGTCGCATCCGCCGCACAGCAGGCGGCCGCGAACGTCCAGACCGTCGCATCCGCAACCGAGGAACTCTCCTCCTCCATCTCCGAGATCGGCTCCCAGGTCTCCAAGTCCTCGCACATCGCCTCCCAGGCGGTCACCGAGGCCAAGCGGACCGACAACCAGATCCAGGGACTTGCAAACGCGGCGGAGAAGATCGGCCAGGTCGTCAGCATGATCGCCGCCATCGCCGAGCAGACCAACCTGCTCGCCCTCAACGCGACCATCGAGGCCGCGCGCGCCGGTGAGGCCGGCAAGGGCTTCGCCGTCGTCGCCGCCGAGGTCAAGGAGCTTGCCTCCCAGACCTCGAAGGCGACCGAGGAGATCACCTCGCAGATCTCCGCGATCCAGAGCGAGACCCAGGTCGCCGTCGGCGCCGTCCAGTCCATCGGCAAGACCGTCGAGGAGATGAACGCCATCGCAGCCGCCATCGCAGCAGCCGTCGAGCAGCAGGGTGCCGCAACCGGCGAGATCGCCCGCAACGTCGAGGAAGCCTCGCGCGGCACGCAGGACGTCACCGACAACATCCTCGGCGTCTCCCATGCCGCCGGCGAGACCAAGGAAGCCGCCGGCCATGTGACCGGTGCCGCCTCCGCCGTCAGCCGCGACGCCTCCGCCCTCAAGGCCGAGGTCGAGACCTTCCTCAAGAGCGTGCGCGCCGCCTGACAAAGGCGCAAAACCGCAGCAACAAGAGGCCGTCGCCGGGAACACCGGCGACGGCCTTTTTTTGGAAGCCCCGCCACCTTTTTGACCCGGAAAATCCCTCCCTAATTTTCAGAAGAAAAAAGTGAAATTCCCTCCGGGGAAACATGCGACTTTTACGTATCCTTGAAGATTTTCTGCGCCAATGGAGGCCTCTTCAACGCTTCGGGGCCGTTCCTCCCATGACCATCAAACAGAAACTTCTGGTCCTTGTCGCAGGGGCCGTCGTCGCCCTGCTCGTCGTTCTCGGCATCCAGACCTATGCCGTGTTCGACACGCTGATGAAAGACCGTCGCGCCCTCATCCGCAGTCAGGTTGAGTCCGCATATGCGATCGTGGAGGGACTGTCGAAAGAGGCCGAGGCCGGCAAGCTGACGGTCGACGAGGCAAAGGAGCGCGCGCGACTGACACTGCGTTCGATCCGCTTCAACGACACCGACTACGTCTTCGCTCACGACTATGATGCGGACAACTATGCGATGACGGTCGTCCATCCGAATGCCAAGGTCGAAGGGAAGAACAGCTACAAGAAGGACCCGGTCAAGAGCGCCTATATCAAGACGTTCCTCGACAATGCCATCAAGGGCGGCGGCTTCACCGACTATGACTACCCGCGCCTGGGCGAGACGGAGCCTTCGCCGAAGATCGGTTACTCGAAAGCCTTCACCCCGTGGAAATGGTCGATCACCTCGGCTCTCTATGTTGACGACATCTATGCGGAATTCCAGTCCATGGCGATCCGCTCCGTGCTCTGGACCCTGCCTCTCATCCTGCTTATCGCGGGCGCTTCGCTCCTTCTGTCCAACAGCATCACGCGTCCGATCGCGGCGATCACCGAGGCCATGCGGCGTCTGTCCGGCGGTGACCTCTCCGTCCAGATCCCCGGCGTCGGCGGCAAGGACGAGATCGGACACATGGCCGATGCGACCGAGGTCTTCCGCGAGAGCATGATCAGCAGCCGCAACCTCTCCGCCGAACAGGCGAAGGAGCAGCAGGTCCGCGAAGAACGCGCAAGGCGCATCGAGGACCTCACACGCCGCTTCGACGAGAGCGCCGCGAACCTGCTGGAAGCCGTCACCGCCTCCGCCACCGAGATGGAGCAGAGCGCGCGCGGCATGGCCGGCATCGCCGACGACACCAACTCGCGCTCCGCGACCGTCGCATCCGCCGCGCAGCAGGCGGCCGCGAACGTCCAGACCGTCGCATCCGCAACCGAGGAACTCTCCTCCTCCATCTCCGAGATCGGCTCCCAGGTCTCCAAGTCCTCGCATATCGCCTCCCAGGCGGTCACCGAGGCCAAGCGGACCGACAACCAGATCCAGGGACTTGCAAACGCGGCGGAGAAGATCGGCCAGGTCGTCAGCATGATCGCCGCCATCGCCGAGCAGACCAACCTGCTCGCCCTCAACGCGACCATCGAGGCCGCGCGCGCCGGTGAGGCCGGCAAGGGCTTCGCCGTCGTCGCCGCCGAGGTCAAGGAGCTTGCCTCCCAGACCTCGAAGGCGACCGAGGAGATCACCTCGCAGATCTCCGCGATCCAGAGCGAGACCCAGGTCGCCGTCGGCGCCGTCCAGTCCATCGGCAAGACCGTCGAGGAGATGAACGCCATCGCAGCCGCCATCGCAGCAGCCGTCGAGCAGCAGGGCGCGGCAACCGGCGAGATCGCCCGCAACGTCGAGGAAGCCTCGCGCGGCACGCAGGACGTCACCGACAACATCCTCGGCGTCTCCCATGCCGCCGGCGAGACCAAGGAAGCCGCCGGCCATGTGACCGGTGCCGCCTCCGCCGTCAGCCGCGACGCCTCCGCCCTCAAGGCCGAGGTCGAGACCTTCCTCAAGAGCGTGCGAGCCGCCTGATACAGGCGCAAAGCCGCAACAACAAAAAAGGGCCGTCGCCGGAAACACCGGCGGCGGCTTTTTTCTTGAAGGAGAAAGGAGAGCTGTATCGGCCTGACGTGACGTGGCGATCCCGGACACCTTGCGTGCCGCAGCCGACCGGCAGGGCCACGGCTCCTTTGCGCCGCACAACGATTTCCCCTCGCCCGTCCCCGCAGGCCGGGGTATCACTGGTGTCCCACCCGACGTTCCCCGCGCAGCTTTCACTTCAAGAGGATAGACATGCTTCCGTCGACAGACGCGCTTCTCGACGGCCTTCTGGACTGGGTGCGTATCGAGACGCACACGCCCGACACGGCCGGACTCAACTCGATCATGGACCTCGTCCAGAGCCAGGCGGAGGGCTTCGGCGCCACCTGCCAGCGTTTTCCGGGCCGGGACGGCAAGGGCGATCACCTGCTGGTGCTCTCGCCCTGGGGCGACCACGCGCAGAAGGGCGTTCTGCTGCTGAGCCATCTCGATACGGTGCACCCCAGGGGAACGATCGAGAACGACCTTCCGATCCGCGTCGAGGAAGACCGCTGCTTTGGCCCGGGCATCTGCGACATGAAGGGAGGCGCCTTCAACGGCCTCGCGGCCATGCGTGCCATCGCCGAAAGCGGCGTCACACCGCCGTTGCCGGCCCGCATCCTCTTCACCTCCGACGAGGAAGTCGGCAGCCCGACCTCGCGCGCACTGATCGAGGATCAGGGCAAGCACGCAAAATATGCGCTGGTGACCGAGCCGGCACGCAACGGCGGTCATGTGGTCACCGCGCGCAAGGGCGTCGGCCGCTTCACGCTCAAGGTCGAGGGACGTCCCTCCCACGCCGGCGCGCGCCACTGGCAGGGCCGAAGCGCGGTGACGGAACTCGCCCACCAGATCATCGCTCTCGAGGCAATGACCGACTACGACCGCGAGATCACCGTGAACGTGGGCGAGATCACCGGCGGCACCGGCACCAACGTGGTGCCGCAGTTCGCACAGGCCGAGATCGATCTGCGCGTTCCCACCGCGGAGGCCGCGGACGAGATGGTCGCGCGCATCACCGGGCTGACCCCGAAGACCCCGGACACGAAGCTCACCATCACCGGCGGCATGAACCGGCCACCGTTCGAGCAGAGTGACGCGTCGAAGGCCCTCTTCGATCACGCCTCGACGCTTGCCGCCGAAATCGGCTTCGAACTGGTCGGCGAAAAGACCGGCGGCGGGTCCGACGGCAATTTCATCGCGGACCGGATCCCGACCCTCGACGGACTGGGCCCGGACGGAGACGATGTGCATACGCTCAACGAGCACATCTTCGTTTCGTCCCTGAAGCCGCGCATGCTGCTTCTCAAGCGGCTGATGGAAACGCTGTCCTGACCGCTCGCACGCGGTGCGACACACAAAGGGCGGGCGCTTCCGGCGCCCGCCCTTTTTCGTGAGTAATGACCAGTCGCACCGCCTCGTCAGGCGTCGGCGAGCCGACGCCCGTCGGAGCCGAAATAGTGCAGGCTGTCGAGGCCGCAGCGCAGGTGGATCCGAGTCCCCTGCCCGGGGATCGCCTCATGGGCGGGAACGCGGGCGATGACGCGTTCGCCATCGGTAAGCGACACATGCAGCAAGGTCTCGGCCCCGAGCGCCTCAGCGACCAGAAGCTCACCGGAAAGCACCGCCACATCCGCCTCGCAAGGCACGAGATGCTCCGGCCGCACGCCAACGGTCTCCGCCCCCCGGGCCGAGTCAGCGGTCTCCGCCACCGGCCCCAGAAGCCCGGCCTCGCGCAGCCGCGTGACGGACAGGAAGTTCATGGGCGGCGAGCCGATGAACCCGCCCACGAAGATGCTCGCAGGCTTCTGGTAGACCTGAAGCGGGGTTCCGACCTGCTCCGCCGCGCCACCGTTCATGACGATGATCCGGTCGGCCATGGTCATGGCCTCAACCTGGTCATGGGTGACGTAGATCGAGGTCACACCAAGCCGGCGCTGGAGCGTCTTGATCTCGACGCGCATCTGCACGCGCAGCTTGGCATCGAGGTTCGACAGCGGCTCGTCGAAGAGGAACACCTCGGGCTTGCGCACGATGGCGCGGCCCATGGCGACGCGTTGGCGCTGGCCGCCCGAAAGCGCGCGCGGGCGACGCTCCAGATAGGGTTCCAGTTCGAGCACGCGCGCGGCCTCGCGGACCCGGGCGTCGATCTCCTCGCGCGGGGTTTTCCGGTTGCGCAGCCCGTAGGCCATGTTGTCGTAGACGCTCATGTGCGGATAGAGCGCATAGTTCTGGAACACCATGGCGATGTCGCGCTCGGCCGGCTCGACCTCGTTGACGACCCGTTCGCCAATACGCACGTCGCCGGCGGTGATCGTTTCCAGGCCGGCAACCATGCGCAGCAAGGTCGACTTTCCGCATCCCGACGGTCCCACCAGCACCAGGAACTCGCCGTCGTCGATGTCGAGCGACACGCCCTTCACCGCCTCGAACGCGCCACCGTAGACCTTGCGCACGTCATTGAGAGAAATCATTGCCATGAGATGTCGCTCACTTGTCGCTCTCGGTAAGGCCCTTGATGAACCAGCGCTGGAACACCACCACCACGACAACGGGCGGCAGCATGGCCAGGATCGCCAGGGCAAAGGCCTGATTGTAATCGGGAATCTGGGACCCAACCCAGACGAGGAGGATCTGCTTGATGCCGCGCACGAGGGTGAAATACCCCTCCTCCGTGGTCATCATCATCGGCCACAGGTACTGGTTCCAGCCGTAGACGAACATGATGATGAACATGGCGGCAATCATCGTGCGCGAGACCGGAAGCAGGATGTCGACGAAGAACTTGAACGGCCCCGCCCCGTCGATGCGCGCCGCCTCGAGCAACTCGTCCGGCACCGACTTGTAGAACTGGCGGAAGTAGAAGGTGCCGGTCGCGGAGGCGAGCAGCGGCACGATCAGGCCCGTGTAGGAATTCAGAAGGCCCAGCTTCTGGACCACCTCATAGGAGGGAACGATGCGCACCTCCAGGGGCAGCAGCAGGGTGGTGAAGATCACCCAGAAGAAGAACGTGCCCATCCGGAAGCGGAAGTAGACGATCGCATAGGCGGCGAGCATGGACAGCACGATCTTGCCGACGGCGAAGCCCACGCCCAGGATCATCGAGTTCATCACCATGCGCAGGCCGGTGACCTGGCCGGTGAACCCGCCTTTCTTGACCAGAACATCGGTGTAGGTGTCGAGGAAATGCCCGCCCCAGGTGGCCTGGAGCCCCTCGCGGTGGATTTCCACCGCGTCATGGGTCGAGGTGAGGAAGGCGATCGCCACCGGCCCGATCATGAAAAGCGAGCCAAGGAGAAGAACGATATGATCGGACAGCTTCACACGGTGCATGACACGTCTCCTCAGCCGTAGTGCACGCGCCGCTCGATGAAGCGGAACTGGAAGATGGTGAGAACGAAGACGATGACCATCAGGATCACCGACTGGGCGGAGGACCCGCCGATGTCGTTGCCGCGGAACCCGTCCATGTAGACCTTGTAGACAAGCGTGATCGGATTGTTGGCCGGCTTGTCCTTCACCACCACGTCGACGATGCCGAAGGTATCGAACAGCGCGTAGGTCATGTTGATGATGAGCAGGAAGAACGCGGTGGGCGCGAGCAGCGGCAGCATCACCGTCCAGAAGCGGCGGAAGCCGGAGCGGCAGTCGATGGCGGCGGCCTCGCGAATGGCGGCCGGAATGGCCTGCAGCCCGGCCAGGAAGAAGATGAAGTTGTAGGGTATCTGCTTCCACACGGAGATCGTCACGAGCGCCAGGCCGGTGTCGTAGTAGTCGAGGCCGAGCTTGTAGTCCCAGCCGAGCGACTGGGCGAAGCGCGCGAAGGGGCCGATGTGCTGGTCGAAGAACATGACGCCGATCAGGCCCGCCACCGGCGGCGCGATGGCGTAGACCCACATCAGAAGCGTCTTGTAGGTGGTGGTGCCGCGCAACACGTTGTCGGCCTTGACCGCCAGCAGCAGCGAGATCGACAGCGACAGAAGCGTCACGATCACCGTGAAGAAGACCGTGAAACGCGCGATGCGCAGATATTCGCTCGACCCCAGAACATCGGCGTAATTGTCCAGGCCGACGAAGGTGGAGCCGAAACCGAACGGATCCTCGAGATAGAAGGACGAGGAAATCGCCTGCACCGAGGGCCAGTAGAAGAAGATCACGATGACCGCGAGCTGCGGCAGCAGAAAGAGATAGGGCAGCGTCTTGCTGTCGAACTGGACACGTTTCATGGCGATGCGGGGGCTCTCGTGGAGGCGGGCGGCACGCGGAAAAAGCGCCGGCGCGGCTTCTGGCCGTCACGGGCGAAGGCCGGGGAGTTTCCTCCCCGGCCAGCCGTCGGGTCCGTGAGGCCGGCTGCTCAGCCGGCGGTCTTGGCGAAGCGGGCGAGCAGCTTGTTGCCCTCTTCCTGGATGGTGGCGAAGGCATCGTCCACCGACGTCTCGCCGGAGAAGACCTTGCCGAACTCGCGCTCCATCACTTCGCGGATCTGCGGGTAGAAGCCCATGCGGTAGCCCTTCGACCACTCGCCGCCCTTCAGCATGAGCTGCTGGATGCCGACCTCGGCCTGCGGCAGGCGGTCGTAGTGACCGTCTTCCTTGGCCAGCTCATAGGCCGCCTTGGTGATCGCGACGTAGCCGGTGGACTTGTGGTAGAAGTACTGGATCTCGGGCGAGGTCAGGAACTGGAAGAACGAAGCGGTGCAGTCGTTCTCTTCCTTGGACTTGCCGTTGAAGGCGAACAACGCGGCGCCACCGATGAAGGTGTTGGTGCCGGCACCCTCGACGGAGTCCCAATACGGCAGGAAGGTCGCCGAGAACGGCATCTGGGCGGTCTTGAGCAGGCCGCCGAAGGAGCCCGAGGACCCGATCCACAGCGCGACCTTGTTCTCCTCGAAGGGCTTCTGGTTGTCCGACCAGCCGGCGCCGTAGTAGCCGAACAGGCCGTCGTCGTACCAGGCCTTCAGCTTCTCGAACATCATCTTCTGCTCGGGCGAGTCGACCAGGATCTCGGTGCCCTTGATGCCGTCGTAGCCGTTGTTGTTCGTGGCGAACTGCAGGTTGTGACGCGAATGGAAGTTCTCGACGAACTCCCAGGTGAGCTGGGTCTGGACGAGCGGCACATAGCCCGCGTCCTTCAGCTTCGGGGCGATGGCCTCGAACTCTTCCCAGGTCTTGGGCGCCTCGACACCGGCCTTCTCGAGGGCTTCGGTGTTGATGTACATGATCGGCGCCGAGGAGTTGAACGGCATGCCGATGAACTTGCCGTCCTTGTCCGCGTAGAAATAGCGCACGCCCTCGATGAAGGCCTCACGGTCGAAGTCGTGACCGGCGGCCTTGATGAGGTCCTCGGCCGGAATGACGGCATCGCCGGCGTTGATGATCGTCGCCGCGCCGGCGTCGAACACCTGAAGGATGTTGGGCTGCTCGCCGGCGCGGAAGGCGGCGATGCCGGAGGTCAGGGCCTCCTCGTAGGTGCCCTTGCTGACCGGCGTCAGGTGGCAAACGTCCTGGGCGGCATTGAACTTCTCGGCGATCTCGTTGATCACCTCGCCGTTGCGCCCGCCCATGCCGTGCCACCAGGAAATCTCGGTGGCGGCAAACGAGGCCGAGGTGGAGGAAAGAAGCGTCGCGATGGCGACTGCGCTGACAGCGCTCTTGCGAATGACCATGGGTTCGAACTCCCCGTTTGACCCTATCGGCCCCGCCCGCTTGTCGTGTCCGGGCAGGACGCACACGATTTCGGCGCGAACGCCCGAAGGGAACGCGCTGCCGCTCTCGTAGGGTTTTCGTATGAAAGGCCAATGTCGTTCACATGAACGTTCGGCAACACTTCCGTGACGTGTGTTCGCGATGCGGACGCGCGCGGGGAGAGTGCGGCGTTTCCGCTTCCCGGGAGAGCGAAGAGTCAAGGGGGTGGAGGCGATTCAGGTGTGTTTTCGACAGGAGCCGCCGGCAATTCACATGCCCCGGACGGCTGGCGCGGGCGCGAAGGCCAAGAGGCTTTCATCCTTGCGCCGGCTCCGGTACGACTCCCCCATCAACGGGGAAAGCAGATGACGGTACCGGCACCGGCGAACGACCAGAACGCCGCCTCCATGCGCGTCTCGCCGCACAACGCGGAGGCGGAGCGCCAGCTTCTTGGCGCGATCATCGTCAACAACGAGACCTACTACCGGGTATCGGACTTCCTCGAGCCCGGGCATTTCTTCATCGCGCCCCACCGCGAGATCTACGAGAAGGCCGGCACGCTCATCAAGGCGGGCAAGGTCGCCTCCCCGGTCACGCTGAAGACGTTCTTTCCCCAGGACGCCAAGATCGCCGACCTGCCGGCGGCCCAGTATCTCGTGCGCCTTGCCGCCGATGCCACGTCCATCATCAACGCCGAGGACTACGGCCGCGCGATCTATGACCTCGCGATCAGGCGCAACCTGATCCGCATCGGCGAGGACATGGTCAACATTGCCTATGACGCGCCGATCGACATGCCGCCGAACGCGCAGATCGACGATGCGGAACGGCGCCTGTTCGAGCTGGCCGAGACCGGGCGCTCGGACGCGGGCTTCGTGTCCTTCGGCGACGCGCTGACCTCGACGATCGAGATGGCGGCGGCCGCCTACCAGCGCGAAGGCGCGCTTTCGGGCCTGTCCTCGGGCCTACGCGACCTCGACGGACTGATGGGCGGACTGCAGCCCTCGGATCTCATCGTACTCGCCGGACGCCCGGCCATGGGCAAGACCTCGCTTGCCACCAACATCGCCTACAACGTCGCCGAGGCCTATATGGCCGAGGAACAGCCCGATGGAACGATCAAGGCGGTCAATGGTGGCGTCGTCGGCTTCTTCTCCCTCGAGATGTCGGCCGAACAGCTCGCCACACGTATCATCTCGGAGCAGACGGAGATCTCCTCGTCGAAGATCCGCCGCGGCGACATCTCCGAGCATGACTTCGAGAAGCTCGTGGCCGCGTCCCAGACGATGCAGACCGTTCCGCTGCATGTCGACCAGACCGGCGGCATCTCCATCGCGCAGCTTTCGGCGCGCGCCCGCCGCCTCAAGCGCCAGCGCGGCCTCGACCTGCTGATCGTCGACTACATCCAGCTCCTGTCGGGGTCGTCCAAGAACCAAGGCAACCGCGTGCAGGAGATCACCGAGATCACCACCGGCCTCAAGGCGCTGGCCAAGGAGCTGAACGTTCCCATCATCGCACTGTCCCAGCTTTCGCGTCAGGTGGAAGCACGCGACGACAAGCGCCCGATCCTTTCGGACCTCCGTGAATCCGGCTCCATCGAGCAGGACGCCGACGTGGTGATGTTCGTGTTCCGCGAGGAATACTATCTCGCCAAGACCATGCCCGAGGAAGGCACGGACGACTACGTGAAGTGGATGGACAAGCTGGACCGGGTGCGCAACCGTGCCGAGGTCATCATCGCCAAGCAGCGTCACGGCCCCACCGGCACGGCGAACCTGCACTTCCAGGGCGAGTTCACGCGCTTCTCCGACCTCGCCGACCCCGACCGTTTCCCGGAACCGCACGAATGAGCAAGGGCACGGCCGCGACCCCGGCGCCTGGCGACAACGGCACCATCACCATCGACCTGGCCGCGCTGGCGCGCAACTGGCGTGCGCTGGCCGCGCGCACCGGTCCGAACGGCGAATGCGGCGCGGCCGTGAAGGCCGACGGGTATGGCCTCGGCCTCGACAAGGTGCTGCCGACGCTGCTGGACGCCGGCTGCCGCACATTCTTCGTGGCAACACCGCACGAGGGAGAGGCCGCGCGCGCGCTTGCTCCCGACGCGGTCATCTATGTGCTCAACGGGCTTTATCCCGGAGCCGCCGGATTTCTGGCCGCCAATCGCCTGCGCCCGGTCCTCGGCTCGCTCGACGAGCTACGCGAATGGCAGGCGTTCGGTGAGGCGGCCGGCACGCAGCCGCCCGCCGCCCTGCATGTGGACACCGGCATCAGCCGCCTGGGGCTTTCGGCCGACGAGGCGCGTACGCTCGCCGGCGACACGAAGGCGCCCTTCGCCCCCGAACTGGTGATCTCGCATCTCGCCTGCGCGGACACGCCGGCCCATGCGCTCAACGCGCGCCAGCACGCTCGCTTCACCGAACTTGCGGGCCTTTTCCCCGGCGCGCGGCGTTCACTCGCCAATTCCGCCGGCGTCTTCCTCGATCCCGCGTTCCACTTCGATCTGTCCCGGCCGGGCATCGCGCTTTACGGTGCAAGGGCAGCGGAAACACCGCACAGCCGGCTCGAGACCGTGGTGTCCCTTCAGGCCCGGGTGCTGCAGACACATGTCCTGCGCGCCGGCGAGACCATCGGCTACGGCGCCAGCTACACGGCGAAACAGGACACGCTGGTGGCGATGATCGCCGCCGGCTACGCGGACGGCTACCTTCGGGCCACCAGCGGCAGCGACAGCAAGGCCGGCGCCGAGGTGCATGCCGGCGGAAAGCGCCTGCCGGTGATCGGCCGGGTCTCCATGGACATGCTGGGCATCGACGCGAGCGCGCTTGGAGCGGACGGCATCGCACGCGGCGACATGGTCGAGCTCTTCGGACCGAACATGCCGGTGGACGACGTGGCGGAACGCGCCGGAACAATTCCCTACGAGCTTCTGACGAGCCTCGGGCCCCGCTTCCGCCGCGTCTACCGCCCCGCCTCCGGCGAGGCCGGCGGCTGATGGCGCGCAAGGGGACCAGCTTCGTCTGCCAGAACTGCGGCGCGGTCACCGGCAAATGGGCCGGGCGCTGCGAAAGCTGCGGCGAGTGGAACACCATCGTCGAGGAACGCGAGGGCGCGGGCGTGGGCGGATCGCCCAACGCGATCTCCAGACGACGGGGCCGCGTGGTGCCCCTCGTCGGCCTTGACGGCGAAAGCGAGGCACCGCCACGCATGGTGACCCGGGTCGGGGAACTCGACCGGGTCACGGGCGGCGGCTTCGTGCGCGGGTCCGCCCTGCTCGTGGGCGGCGATCCGGGCATCGGCAAGTCGACGCTTCTTATCCAGGCCGCCGCGCGCATCGCCCGGCTCGGCCACCGGGCGGTCTACATCTCCGGCGAGGAGGCCATCGACCAGGTGCGCCTGCGCGCGCACCGGCTCGGCCTTACAGACGCACCGGTGGGCCTTGCGGCGGAAACCAGCGTCGAGGACATTCTGGCGACGCTCTCCGCCGGCCCCGCGCCCGACTTCGTGATCATCGATTCGATACAGACGCTTTGGACCGAGACCGTCGAATCGACTCCGGGAACGGTGACACAGGTCCGGGCCGCCGCTCAGGCGCTCGTGCGCTATGCCAAGTCCAGCGGCGCGACGGTGATCATCGTCGGCCACGTGACGAAGGACGGTCAGATCGCGGGACCACGCGTGGTCGAGCACATGGTCGACGCGGTGCTCTACTTCGAGGGTGACGGCGCGCACCAGTACCGCATCCTGCGTTCGGTCAAGAACCGCTTCGGGGCCACGGACGAGATCGGCGTCTTCGAAATGACCGACAAGGGGCTGGCGGAGGTGGCAAATCCCTCGGCGCTGTTCCTTGGCGACCGCAACAGCCGAACGCCGGGATCGGCGGTCTTCGCCGGCATCGAGGGCACGCGTCCGTTCCTGATCGAGATCCAGGCGCTGGTCGCCCCCTCGCCGCTCGGCACCCCCCGACGGGCGGTGATCGGCTGGGACAGCGCGCGCCTTTCCATGATCCTGGCGGTGCTGGAAGCGCGCTGCGGCGTGCGCTTTTCCCAGAACGACGTCTACCTGAACATCGCCGGGGGAATGCGCGTGACCGAGACCGGCGCCGACCTTGCCGTCGCGGCCGCCCTCGTCTCCTCGCTCAGCGGGGTTGCCCTTCCGCCCGATTGCGTCTATTTCGGCGAGGTCGGCCTGTCCGGCGCCGTGCGGGCGGTGTCCCAGGCGCAGAGCCGGCTCAAGGAAGCCGTCAAGCTGGGCTTTCCCGATGCCTTCGTGCCGGAGGCCAACGCGAGCGACGGCAAGGGCGGTGGAAAAGGCGATGGCGGGACGGTTACCGGCCTCGCGGATCTGGCGGATCTCGTCGGCCGCATCGCAGCCGGCTCCGGTGGACGGGACGACTGACGCGACCGGCCGGACGGGCGGCGCGAAACAGGATATGATCGCCGCGCGGCGAACCGCACACGACCCACGCGGTGTGACAAGTGGGTCGACCATCTCGCTCAGGGACCAGGCCGGGCAATGCCGATAACGCTTCTCGACGGAATCCTCATCGTCATCATGCTGCTGTCCGCGGTTCTGGCCATGATCCGCGGCTTCGTGCGCGAGGTCCTGTCGATCGCCTCATGGGTGATCGCCGCGGTGGCCGCCTTCTTCCTGTACGGTCAGGTCCTTCCCTTCGTCACGCCACACATCAACGACGACAGCGTGGCGCTCGGCGTTTCTGTTGCGGCCGTGTTCCTGGTCACGCTGATCGTGGTGAGCTACATCACCATGCGCATCTCCGACTTCGTGCTCGACAGCCGCATCGGCGCGCTCGACCGCACGCTCGGCTTCGTCTTCGGCGCCCTGCGCGGAATGCTCCTCGTCGTCGTGGCCATGCTCTTCTTCAACTGGTTCGTGCCGACGCCCGAGCAGCCCCAGTGGATCGCCTCCGCCAAGTCGAAGCCCATGCTCGATGCGATCGGCGACAAGCTCGTCGCCGCGCTGCCGGAGAACCCGGAAGGCACCCTCATGGACCGCATCCGCACCCTGCGCGAGAAGAACGGCGGTGGCGCGCCGGCCAATGCGTCCGCCACGCCCGACACCGGCGAGAACGCGGGCTACACCGACCGCGAGCGCCAGGGGCTGGAACAGCTTACGACCTCGGGGTCGAGCGCGAACTGATCCGCGCATCGGGGGGACGAAAAGCCGGCCCGCGGGCATCCGCGCGTCGGCGAAAGCCAATGGGCACGCGCCGTTCGTGACGCGTGCCGGACACCGGAACGCCGGGGGCCTTACCCGCACCCGGCCGTCAGGAGCAAGGCAATGGCCGACGCCGTGACAATGAATGCCATGACCCACAATTCCGTTTCCACCGACTTCACGCGAGAAGAGCTCGAGGGTGACCGCCTGCACGAAGAGTGCGGCGTGTTCGGCATCCTGGGCCACGAGGATGCCGCCGCGATCACCGCGCTCGGCCTTCACGCGCTCCAGCATCGCGGCCAGGAAGCGGCCGGCATCGTCACCTTCGACGGCACCCAGTTCCGGTCCGAGCGTCATCTGGGCCTCGTCGGCGATCATTTCTCCGACGCCGATACGATCAACAAGCTCGAGGGGCCCTATGCGATCGGGCACGTGCGCTACTCGACGTCCGGCGAGACGATCCTGCGCAACGTCCAGCCGCTCTTCGCGGAGCTCGACGGCGGCGGCTTCTCGATCTGTCACAACGGTCATTTCACCAACGCGATGACGCTTCGCAAGAAGCTCATCAAGGACGGCGCGATCTGCCAGTCCACCTCGGACTCCGAGGTGGTGCTCCAGCTCGTCGCACGCTCGCGCAAGGAGAAGATCGTCGACCGCTTCATCGAGGCGATCACCCAGATGGAAGGCGCCTATTCGCTGGTCGCGCTGACCAGCAAGAAGCTCATCGGCGCGCGCGATCCCTTCGGCATCCGTCCGCTGGTGCTCGGCGACCTGAACGGCGCGCCGATCTTCGCCTCCGAGACCTGCGCGCTCGACATCATCGGCGCCAAGTTCATCCGCGAGGTCGAGAACGGCGAAGTCGTGGTGTGCACCCCCGGCGGCATCGAGAGCCACTTCCCCTTCGGTCGGCGCCCCGCGCGGCCCTGCATCTTCGAATACGTCTACTTCTCGCGCCCCGACTCGATCCTCGGCGGGCGCTCCGTCTACAACGTGCGCAAGGAATTCGGTCGCCAGCTCGCCCGCGAGACGCATGTCGAGGCCGATGTGGTGGTGCCCGTTCCCGATTCCGGCGTTCCGGCGGCGCTCGGCTATGCCGACCAGTCGGGCATTCCCTTCGAGCTCGGCATCATCCGCAATCACTATGTGGGCCGCACCTTCATCGAGCCGACGCAGCAGATCCGCACGCTCGGCGTCAAGCTCAAGCACTCGGCCAACCGCGCCCAGATCGAGGGCAAGCGCGTCGTCCTGATCGACGACAGCCTCGTGCGCGGCACGACCTCGGTGAAGATCGTGCAGATGATCCGCGATGCGGGCGCGCGCGAGGTTCATTTCCGCCTCGCCTCGCCTCCGATCCGGTTCTCCGACTACTACGGCATCGACACGCCGGTGCGCGAGAAGCTGCTTGCGGCCAAATACAGCCTCGAGGAGATGCGCAGCTATATCGGCGCCGACAGCCTCGCCTTCCTTTCGGTGGACGGCATCTACAAGGCCATCGGATACGAGGGACGCGACGCGGAGCAGCCGCAGTTCACCGACCATTGCTTCACCGGCGACTACCCGACGCCGCTGACGGACATGGCCGAGGATGGCGACATCCCCCGGATGCCGCGTCTCGTCGAAGTTGGATGAGGAGAGTATGAGCAAGCGTTTCGAAGGTCGTATCGCCGTCGTTACCGGCGCCTCGCGCGGCATCGGCTATTTCACCGCCCGCGCGCTCGCGGCGGAGGGCGCGCATGTGGTCGCGGTCGCGCGCACCGTCGGCGGTCTCGAGGAGCTCGACGACGAGATCCGCGCGGCTGGCGGGCAGGCGACGCTCGTGCCGGTGGACCTTACCGACTACGAGGCGATCGACCGGTTGGGCGCGGCCCTCTACGAACGCTGGAAGAAGCTCGACATCCTGATCGGCAACGCCGGCATCCTGGGCGGCCTCTCGCCGCTCGGACATGTCGACCCCAAGACCTGGGACAAGGTCATGGCGATCAATGTGACCGCCAACTGGCGCCTGATCCGCTCGCTCGATCCGCTGCTGCGCCAGTCGGACGCCGGGCGCGTGCTGTTCATGTCCTCGGGCGCGGCCCACAAGTGCAAGGCCTATTGGGGCCCCTACTCCGTCTCGAAGGCGGCGGTCGAGGCGCTGGTGCGCACCTATTCGGCGGAGACGCGGCAGACGCCCGTGACCTCGATGCTCGTGAACCCGGGACCGATGCGTACGGCCATGCGCGCGGAGGCCATGCCGGGCGAGGATCCGGAGACGCTTGCGCATCCGTCCGAGATCGCACCGTTCATGCTCGATCTGGTCTCGCCGGCCAACACCGCCAATGGTCAGCTCTTCGACTATCCCTCGAAAGAGATCCGCGACTTCGTTCAGGTCGCCTCCTGACGCATCAGCCGGGTGCGCGCGCTTTTGCGTGCCCGGCGATTCGTCCTTCCGACAGAGCTGCCACCTCCCTTTCATCGAGACCGGCACAACGACAAGCTCCGATTGAAGGCTCTTGTTCTTTAAATACGAAAGTTACGTAACGTATTATTGTGTCGCAAAATACACACCCGACAGTTTTGACGAGGCGTAACCGCCATATATGTGGCGCCTCGCCCTCCTTCCAAAATAAGCTTTGCACGTGGGGTGCGCTTGCCGTCCAGGCGTTGCGTGCGGGTGGTTTTCATTCTGAATTCAGGATATTACGCATGAATGCCTTGCGTCTTGTGGCCGGAGCGTGTCTCCCGGCCCTTCTGTTGTGTGGCCTCACGGCTCTTTCGGAGCCCGTACAGGCCTCCTCCGGCACAGGCTATTCCTCGCCAGGTTGCACCGCGGTCAACGGCGGTGTTTTCAATCTCGTTGCCACCCCCGCGCAGCAGTATCGTTCCCATGTGCAGGGCGGATTTATCCCAGGTGACCAGCTGACGTTCAACATCTCCGTCACCGACTCGGGGGCGGATCAGTGGTGGATCACCAATGAGAAGAACACGCTCCTCGCCGACACGAGCAATACCAGCGGCACGCGCGTCTACACGGTAACCGGCACGGATGACACCACGCTGACCGAGGTCGTCCGAGTGCAGTCCAATGCACCGGTGACGAGAAACATCACCGTCACCGCGAGCTGTTCGCCCGGACCGGCGCCGGCGCCGACCACCGATGACAGCGCCGCGCTGACGAACGTTCAGACGACCGGCTCGCGGATGGCGGCCAGCACCTCGGGCGCGGCGATCACCGAGGCGGCCTCCGCCGGCACGAGTGCCGCCTTCGGCGGTGCCACGCCTGTTTCCGTCGGGCCGAACGGCATCACGCTCAATTTTGCTGCGAACCCGAACCACCGCACGCGCGGCGCCTTCAAGGCGCTCGGCTTCGCGGACGATGGAACGCGGCTGCCGGAAGAACAGCAGCGCTTCAACATCTGGGCCAACATTCGCGGAAGCTGGCTGACCAACAGCATCGACGGCAGCCACGTCAACGCCACGATCGGCCTTGGCTACAAGGTCACGCCGGACCTTGTGCTGGGTGCCTTCGCCGGCGCCGAAACCTTCGATTATGACTTCGACACCATGGCCGGCAAGCTCAAGGGCACCGGCGGCACGGTGGGTGCCTATGCGGGCTGGCGAATGCTGCCGGCGCTGAGGCTCGACGGCATGGTCGGCTGGAGCGGGCTGAACTACGATGCGACCGCAGGCACCGCGACGGGCTCGTTCGACGCCTCGCGCTGGATCGTCTCGGGCGGCCTGACGGGCAATCACCAGATCGGCGATATCCTTCTCGCCCCCGCCGCCAAGCTCTATGTCCTTTGGGAAAACCAAGACGCCTACACCGACAGCCTCGGCGCGGCACACGCGAGCCTCGACTCCTATGTCGGTCGCGCCTCGCTCGGCGGACGCGTCAGCAAGGCCTTCAACGCAGGCGACGGACTGACGCTGACCCCCTATCTCGAGCTCTACGGCGACTGGCGCTTCTCCGACGACAACGCCGCCGTCGGCACGCCTGACACGGGCGCCGAGGACGGCCTGTCGGGCCGCACGGGCGCCGGTTTCTCCTTGTCGAGCTCACGCGGTCTGGCCGTCACGCTCGGTGGTGAGGTGGGCGGCCTTGGCCAGGACACGCAGATTTGGTCGGCGTCCGGCCGCCTGAGCATGCCGTTCTGAGGCATCGCACAGCTCCACGAATGGAAAAAGGGCCGGCAGCAATGCCGGCCCTTTTTCGTTGGTCCCTGCAATGAAATCCGCTGCCCGCAACACAGGGACGGCGCAATCGCGCGGCCCTACCGGCTTCGGCTTCGTTGCCTACTGGATCTTGCGCTTCTTCGCCTTGGCCGCATAGGGGTTCTCGCCCTTGCGATAGCTCAGCCTGATCGGCGTTCCCGGCATGTTGAACGCCTCGCGCAGGCCATTGACCAGATAGCGGGTGTAGCTGTCGGGCAGCGCCTCGGGACGCGAGCAGAAGGCGATGAAATGCGGCGGCCGCGCCTTGACCTGCGTGAGATAGCGCAGCTTGATCCGGCGGCCGGCAACGGCGGGGGGCGGATGATGCACCAGCACGCCGTCGAGCCACCGGTTGAGGCGAGCGGTGGACACCCGGCGGTTCCACATCTCATGAGCCTGGAAGGCCGCCTTCATGAGCTTGTCGAGACCGCGTCCGTGTAGGCCCGACATGGTGACGATCGGGACGCCGCGGATCTGGTTGAAGTAGCGCTCATTGGCATCCGCGATGGCCTGCATGGCTTCCTCGCGGTCCTCGATCAGGTCCCACTTGTTGACGGCGATCACCACGGCACGCCCCTCGCGCGCCACGAGCTCGATGATCTGCAGGTCCTGCTTCTCGAAGGAGATCGTCGCGTCCAGCGTGACGATCACCACCTCGGCGAACTTGATGGCACGCAGAGCATCGGCGACGGAAAGCTTCTCAAGCTTCTCCTGAACGCGCGCCTTGCGGCGAATGCCGGCGGTATCGAAGAGCTTGACGTGCTTGTCGTGCCACATCCAGTCGACGGAAATGCTGTCGCGTGTGATGCCGGCCTCGGGACCCGTGAGAAGGCGCTCCTCGCCAAGCATCCGGTTGATGAGGGTCGACTTGCCGGCATTCGGCCGCCCGACGATGGCCACGCGCAAGGGCCGCGCCGCCGTTCCGGCTTCCGGCCCCTTGGCTTCCTCGTCCTCGTCTTCCTCGGTCTCGACGCTGACATCGACATGGGCGAGCGCCTCCTCGCCGGCATGGGAGGCATCCTCCGCCTGCTCGACGATGGGAAGCAACGCATCGTAAAGGTCGGACAGCCCCTCACCGTGCTCGGCGGACATTGCGATGGGATCCCCGAAGCCGAGCCCGAAGGACTCGTAGAGCCCCCCCTCCCCGGCGCGCCCCTCCGCCTTGTTGGCGATGAGGATCACCGGCGTGTCGGTGCGGCGAAGGATGTTCGCGAAATGGGTGTCCGAAGGCGTCAGGCCGGCACGCGCGTCGATGACGAAAAGGACGGCATCCGCATCGCGGATGGCCTCGTCCGTCTGGGCGCGCATACGCCCCTCGAGCGAGCGGGCGTCCGCCTCCTCGAGACCGGCGGTGTCGAGAATGGTGAAGCGCAAGTCACCCAGGCGCGCGTCTCCCGCGCGCCGGTCACGGGTGACACCCGGCGTATCGTCGACAAGCGCGAGACGCTTGCCCACGAGGCGGTTGAAGAGCGTGGACTTGCCGACATTCGGCCGCCCGACGATGGCGATGGTCGCAGACACGATGTTGAACCCGAATTCACGAAAGCCCGGCAGGAATAGCGTCAACGCCCGCCATCAGCAAGAAAGACCGCATCCGGGTCCCCGTTCCGGGCCGGATGCGGTCTTGTCGATTGTCGAACGCCCCGAACGGGCGATCAGTTGAAGGCGACGACCTCGCCCTTGGCCGTGATGGTGACCATGCGCCCGCCGGCGATGATCGGTGTCACATAGATATCCTCGCCCGTCTGCGACGTGCCGAGGATCTGGCCGGAGGTCGCATCCAGCCGTGCCAGACGACCGTCGCTGGAGACCGCGACCAGAACCCCGTTCGCGAGAACCGGTCCGGCCCAGTTGATACGGCCCTTCTTGCGGTTCTCCACATTGGGCAGAACCGTGCGCCACACAGGCTCGCCCGTCTTGCGGCTGAGCGCCACCATGCGGCCATCGATGTCGATGAGGAAAACGGTGCCGCCCGAGACGATCGGCGTGTGCTGGGACCCGACGTCCTGCTCCCAGATGCGCTCGCCCGTCTTGAGACGCGAGGCGACGACGCGGCCGGAGACGCCGGAGGCGATCACGAGGTCGCCGTCGATCACCGGGCTCGCGGCAACGTCCGTCAGGCCGGCCACGGCGCTGGTACGGTAGGAGCGCGTGACGCCCTCGATCCAGCGCGGCTCGCCCTTCTTCAGGTCAAGCGCCATCACCTCGCCGGAGGTGAAGGGAACGACAACGCTGCCCGCGGCAATGGCCGGATTGGCGTAGGCAAGAAGGCCCGCGGATTCGGCGATGCCGGTGTACAGCCAGCGCTCGGTGCCGTCGCCCTGGGCAACGGCGTGAACCTCGCCCGTCTGGGTCACGGCGACGACCGTGTCACCGGCCGCGGCCGGAGCCTGGCGGGCCGGGGCGGAAATATCGACGCTCCACAGCACGGCACCGGAACCGGCATCAAGGGCGGCAAGCTGGCCGTAGCCGGTGGCGGCGAACACGCGCCCGTTGTCGAAGGCCACGCCGCCGCCGGATGCCACGTCGTTCTCGCCCTCGGGACGCAGGTTGCGGGTCCAAAGGCGGCCGCCGTTGGTCGACAGCGCCGTCACGACACCATTCTGATTGTAAACGAAGATCCGGCTTCCGTCGGTGACGGGACGCGCGGCAATGCGCACCGAGCCCGAAAACAGCCCGCCACCGCCCGCGCTCACGGACGAGCGCCAGGCGCGGCCACCGGAGATCGAAGCCGCGACGTTGCCCGGATTGTTGGCAGCGTTTCCGGCGCCCTGCGTCCAGGTCACGCCGGAGGCGGAACCGATGCTTGCCTTTCCGCCAGCGGCGGCGTTGACCGGATCCGTGTTGTCGAACAGCGCCTCGCGCTCACCCGGCAGCACCGTCTCCTTGGAGAAGGGATTGAGGTCCGACACGGTCTCGCAACCTGCCAGCGCCAGAGCACCGGCGACGACCAGAGCCGTCCTGATCGTGAAAGCACCCATTACGAATCGGCCTCTTTGTTCGGCGTTCCCTCGACCGCGTTCAGCAGCTCAACAAGCGTACCGGCCCTCGACACGATATCGCTGGCAGCACCTTCGCCCTCGATGATGCCGTTCGCCCATTCCCGGGCCTGCTCGAGGTTGCCGGATTTCCAGGCGGCGAGCGCAAGTCCCTCCTGGGCGAGGAAGCGCCAGGCATTACCCTCGTCCACCAGTTCCTTCAGGCGCTGCGTCGCCGCGTCGAAGTCCTGGGCATCAAGTGCGAGGTATCCGCCACGCAGACGCGCCACATCGCGGAAGGCACCGGGCAGCGATCCGTCGGCGGCGATCGCATCGAACGCGGCACGCGCCTCGTCCACACGCCCCGCCTCGGCCTCCAGCGACGCGGCCCGCAGGCGCGCCAGCGCGGGATAGCCGCCCGTCGCGTCGGACAGTTCCTCAAGCTTCGCGGCGGCCTCGTCATACTTGCCGTCCTCGGCAAGCTGGCTCGCGGTGACAAAGACGTCACCGGCCTGGCGCGCGGCCTGCTCCTGCCAGTAGAGCCAGCCGCGATAGGCCGCGGTGCCCACCACGACGAGCACGGCAAGGGCAATCAGGTAGATGCCGAAGCGATCCCAGAGGCGCTTGTAGCGCTCGTGCCTGATTTCCTCGTCGACCTCGCGAAAAATGTCCGACATGCGCTGAAAATTCCTGACGATGACTGTGACGGAACGGCCCCGGGCCGAAGCGGCGCCACCATATCCATTTGCCCGGGACCTGGCAAACGGCCTTTGCCCGGCCGGCACCTGTGAAAAAGGACCGTCCCGCGCCCATCTCCCAAGCTCCCCGCCTCCCTCTCGCGCCATCGTGGCGCAAGTGAGGCAGGGCGCCCGGATCGGACGGATCTACATGACCGGAACGCCGATGAGCAGCGGGTGCAGCCAGAGCACGAAGGCGACATAGATCCCAAGCCCCACGACCAGGGCGATGGCATCGGAACCGGCCGAGACCGTCGCCGCGCCCGCGCCTCCGGCCACGCCGCGTCGCTTGAGCGAAATCCGGTCGATCACGCCCCAGGCGAGAAATGTCCCGAAGAGAAGCACCGATGCGAGATCCCCGTTCGCCAGAAGATGCGCGAAAGCCCAGATCTTCACCGCCAGGATCATGGGGTGACGTGTCCGCTTGCGAATGTGCCCAGTCGGCAGATAGGCCGCGACCAGAAGAACGAAAACCGGAACCATGAGCAGAAGGGTCAGGTGACGTGTCCACACGGGCGGATACCACAAGGCCACCGGACCGGCGGCGCGTGCCATGCCGTAGCCGTAGACGATCGCGACGAAACCGATTCCGGCCAGAATGCTGAAGGCGATCCTGTACCCCGCCCCTCCGAAACGGGAGACAAGGGCCTCGCGCCGGGACGCGAGAACCGGCAGCATGTGTGCTCCGAGAAAAAGAATGAGGCCGATCAGCAGAAGTGTCATATTGCGGTAACCTCGCGCATGGCTGGGTGTCTTGGCACTGGATTGCCCGCACAGCGTGACAGGGTCAAGACTGCAGGGCGGCGTATCGGCACCGCGACACGATGGCTCAGGCAGGGGCTCAGGCAGGCAAAGCTTCCGTCGCGCCCGAAAGGCCATCACCAGAAATCACCCCAAAGCTTGCCAGAAACCGCCGCATATGGGGTGGATTGTTAAGGCAAAGCAGTCTTATTTAACGTCAGAATCTCGCTTCGGGAGCGGCAGAGCCATGTCCAATCTTGAGCGGCGCGCAAGTCCGCGCCACCGCACGCTGAAAAGCGGAAAGATCGTGCTCGACAACAATATCAGTGTCTACGACTGCCGCATCCGCAATCTTTCCGAGCAAGGCGCGCTGCTCAAGCTGCCCAGCACAGTCGGCGTGCCGGACACTTTCCTGCTGCAGATCGTCAACGAGGATATTTCGATGAAGGCGCATGTTCGCTGGCGTACCGCCACCGAGCTTGGCGTCCAGTTCGACGAGCCTCTCGACATCCTCCACGGCTGACAAGCGTTCGCTATCGCCGTGCCCGAACGCATGCCCAATTCACGTCCCGAGCCCGTTTCCGCGTGTCGGTCGCACATTGAGGGCGCACTCGCCCTCAGCCGGGAAGCCGGCTGGCCGCACACGCGCGACGACTGGTCGTTCTTTCTCGCCCTGTCCCGGGGCCTGGCCATGCTCGATGGTGACGAGGTGGTGGCGACCACTCTTGTCACGCCCTTTGGCCCGGTGGCGGCCGTGAACATGGTGCTCGTCGCACGTGCCCGGCGTGGCAGGGGATTCGGCCGGCACATCCTCGAAAAGGCGATGACGCTCGCGGCCCCCGACGAATGGAGGCTCGTCGCGACGCCCGAGGGCGCTCCCCTATATGAAAAACTCGGTTTTCGCGACGCGGGGCGAATTGTCCAGCATCAGGGCATCGTGCGTCCGCCGGCAACGCCGCGCCGGGACGGGAAGCCAGATGACGCCCGTCCGGTTGCCGCCGGGCTCGCCGACCTTGAAGACTTCGCCGCCGCCGACCGCATGGCACGCTCGCACGACCGCAAGGACCTTCTCGCTGCGTGTCTTCGCCAGGGCCGCGCGCTGAAGCTTGTCAGGGGCAGTGCCCTTTCGGGGTTCGTCATCACTCGCCCGTTTGGTCTTGGCGAGGTTGCGGGACCGCTCGTCGCGCGCGACCTTGCAAGCGCCCGTAGCCTGCTGGCCGTTGTTCTGGACACGTCCGCGGGTCGGTTCCTTCGCGTTGACACGGATGCCGGATCAGGGCTCGGCGACATGCTTGAAGAGCATGGCCTCAATCCGGTCGGCGGAGGAACGCGAATGGTCCTGAGCCGGCGCCCGCTTGTCACGAGCCGGGACTTCTCGACCTTTGCGCTTGCCGCCCAGGCATTCGGATAAGATGCAAGGCTTGGCGGGACGTCTTCGCGATTGGCACCATAGCATTTGACAAGCGCGCTTCGATGGACGGAACTGTCGGCCACCTCTTACACTGACCCGAGCGGGTCAGTCGCTTCTCCAGTCCGGGTGACCCGCATGACGGTTGAAAGCGCGCGACAGCAGCGCCGCTTGCTTTTTCTCCTGACCTCTATCCTGGCGGTCAACCAGCTCGACCGTCATATCGTCAACATCTGCCTGGCTGCGATCGGCGCCGAGTTTTCCCTCTCGGATACCGAACTGGGTCTGCTCGCCGGCCCCGCCTTCATGGTCGCCTATGTGATTTTCGGATTTCCGATCGCGCGTCTTGCCGTGAGCTTCGACCGCCGCAACATCATCGGCGTCTCGATGATCGCATGGAGCACGCTCACGCTGATGATCGGCATGGCACAGAGCTTCGCCCAGCTCGTGTTGCTGCGAATCGGCGTGGGCATCGGCGAGTCCGGCGCCGTGGCCACCTCCCACGCGATGATTTCCGACCTCTATCCGCCGGAACGGCGCGCCAGCGCCATCTCGACCTTCATGACCGGCGCCAACATCGGCCTTCTGCTCGCGTTCGTGCTTGGCGGTCTCATCACCCAGACGCTTGGCTGGCGCTACGCCTTCGTCTTCGCCGGGCTGCCCGGCCTGGTGCTCGCCGCAATCCTGCTGACCACGACGAAGGATCCGGAACGCCGGAGCCTTCCCGGAGAGAGCGACGACAGGCGTGCCCTGATCCGGCGCACGCTGGCGCGCATCGCGCTCGACCCCGGCTTGCGGAACCTCACGCTCGCCATAGGCGTCAACGGCATCGTGACCTTTGCGATGCTGACCTGGACCGCGACGTTCCTCATCCGCGAGCACGGGGCCACGCCACTTGCGGCCGGTGTCATCCTGGCGTTCGTCGCGGGGGTCGTCGGGGGGCTCGGCACGTTCTTTTCCGGGCGCCTGGCCGATTACCTCGCCCGACGCGACCCGCGCCACCGCATGACGCTGCTGGTGGTCGCGACCTTCGCGGCGAAACCCTTCGCCATCGCCTTTCTGCTGACCGACTGGCTTCCGCTGGGCGTTCTGGCCCTTTCGATCTCGGTGCTTTTCTCCAGCGCCTACTGGGGGCCGACGCTTGCGCATCTGCACGGCGGTGTCGACGCGGTGATGCGGCCCATGGCCACGACCATGGTGCTGTTCTGCTACAATGTCCTGGGTATCGCCGTCGGGCCTGTCATCGTCGGGGCTATCAGCGACCTCGCCGGGGGCACGCAAACCGGTGCGGGCCTTCGGTACGGGCTCGTCACGGTGCAGATCGCCGGTCTTCTCAGCGCCTGGTTCTACTGGAACGTCCGCCGCAGCATGGCCGCTCCTACAGAATGAGCCTGCGGTCGATCCCCTCGCGAATTTCCTGGAAGGCATCCTCGATACCGGCACGCAGCCACACGTGGCTCGGGTCCGCGGACAGGCTGTTCTTCCAGGTCATGTAGTACGCCTGGGCGCTCGGCATGTCGAAAGGCAGGCGGTACAGGTCGATCGGATAGATGCGGGCGATCTCGACCGCGAACTCGATCGGCATCAGCCCGATCAGGTCCGTGGTTGCGATGATGTGCGGAAACGACCAGAACTTCGTCACCGCATAGGCGATATGACGCTTGATCTGATGCCGGCGGATCACCTCGTCGACAAGAAGATTGGCGCGCATTTCCGGTGAAACCGCGACATGCCCCGCGCGCTCGTAGTCCTCGAGCGTCAGCCTTCCCTGAATTTCCGGGTGCCCCTTGCGCACCGCGACAACGGTTTGCGGGACGCCAAGGGCCTGACAGGCGGCATCGGAGGTATCGGCGAGATACGGGCCGATCACGATGTCGAGGGAGCCATCGTTGAGCCGCTGGGCCGGGGTGCGCTTGTCATAGATCGGCAGCGCCTCGATGGTAACCGTGCGGTTGTGCTGGAGCTTGCGCACCAGTGCCGGCATCACCACCGGTTCCAGCATGTCGGCAAGCGCGATACGGAAATGACGGGTGTCCGTGTCCTGGTCGAAGCTGCGGCTGTCGGCGATACCATCGTTGATGAGCGCCATCGCCTTGCGTACCGGCTCGATGAGCTGCACGGACTTGGGCGTCGGCTGGACGCCCCTGCCGGCACGCACGAAAAGCGGATCTCCCAGGGACTCTCGCAGACGCGCAAGCGAATTGGAAATTGTCGGCTGGCTGACGCCGAGCGTGCGGGCCGCCGAGGAGATATTGCCTGCGGAATAGATGGCCTCGAAAACCACGAGAAGGTTCAGATCGAGATTGCGGACATTGTTCGGCACTCTGGGCGACCCCGATCGAACGATTTTCCAAAGCCGGACCGGTCCGATCCCGGTCACTCGGCAACATGCGTCCGGCCGGGCGCGTCTCGCCTCCCGGCAACATCTGCATCTGATCCCGGACACTGGAAAGCCACGGCCTGACTGGCCGGGAATCGGAGAGGTCATCAACCGGACTGATCCGCTTACGGTGCCGGATTATGACCAAAGCGGCAAGATGAAACGCCTGGCCGCTTCCCGAACGCTTAGCCAAACTCTGCCCCGCAGGATGCGGCCGGAGCGCAAAATCCGTCAGGCGGGGCGCAAAACAGCTCCGCTCTCTTTGCGCACTCACGGCTTGCGATATATGGATCCAGTCGGCAATCATCATACAAACACCACGTCGTGTGCGGGCCTGCCCATGCAGGCCGGATCCGGCGAGAGGGAGGAGAAGCATGAGTGAATTTCGCGTCGCCCTAGTCGGACTGGGTTCGATGGGACTTGGCATGGCCCGGTCGCTGGTGCGGGCGGGGATAACGACCCACGGCTTCGACGTGACCGCGGAGCGTGTCGCGCAGTTCCAGGCGGAAGGTGGCGCGACCGGGACACTTGAGGACGTGGCGGGACGTGCCGACGCGCTTGTGGTCGTGGTTTTGAACGCGGCCCAATGCGAGGACGTGCTCTTCGGCGCGGCCGGAGTCGTGCCGGCCATGAAGCCTGGAAGCGTCGTCATCGCCTGCCCCACGGTCGCGCCGGAGTTCGCGCGCGCCATGGCTGACCGCTGTGCCGGTCACGGCGTGCTCTATCTCGACGCACCGATCTCGGGCGGCGCAGCGCGCGCGGATGCCGGAACGCTCTCCATCATGGCGGCGGGAACGCCGGACGCCTTCGCGGCGGCGCGCCCCGTGCTGGACGCAACCGCCGAAACAGTCTTCGAACTCGGCCGCGAGGCCGGAGCCGGGTCCGCCATGAAGGCGGTCAACCAGCTTCTCGCGGGCGTGCATATCGCCACGATGGCGGAAGCCATGGCCTTCGGCATCACCCAGGGAATCGAGCCTTCCGCGTTTCTGGAGGTGATTCCGAAATGCGCCGGCACGAGCTGGATGCTGGAGAACCGTGCACCGCATGTCGTGGATGCGGACTACACGCCGAAAAGCTCGGTCAACATCTGGCCCAAGGATCTCGGCATCGTTCTGGACATCGCGCGCTCGGCAGGCTTCGAGGCTCCTGTGACGTCGGCGGCACTCGAGCGTTTCAAGGCCGCCGCGGAGATGGGCCTGGGTGGCGAGGACGACGCCGCCGTGATCAAGGTCTATGCCCGCGCCGCCGGTCTCACCCTTCCCGGAGATGCATGAGGCCCGCGCCTTGCTCCCCCGTACGGACGCGTGCCACGCTCGCGCGGCCGCCTGCCGACAACGACATGAACTGAGGACTTCGACCGCATGACGACGGTTCTTGGCTGTATAGCCGACGATTTCACCGGCGCGACCGATCTTGCCGGACTTCTGGCACGAAGCGGCATGAAGGTGAGCCTGCGCATGGGCGTCCCCGAGGAAGCCCCTTCCGACACGGCCGCCTTCGAGGTGATCGCCCTCAAATGCCGGACCTCCCCCGTCGCCGAGGCGGTCGCGGAGTGCCGGGCAGCCCTCGACTGGCTGCAAAGGGCCGGAGCCCAACGCTTTTTCTGGAAGTACTGCTCGACCTTCGATTCCACGGCGGAAGGCAACATCGGCCCGGTTGCGGAGGCGCTGATGGCGGATCTCGGCGCGGCGCAGACCATCTACTGCCCTGCCTTCCCGGAGAACGGCCGCTCGATCTACATGGGCAACCTCTTCGTCGGGCGCCAGCTTCTCGCCGAGAGCCCGATGAAGGACCATCCGCTGACGCCGATGCGCGACAGCAATCTGGTGAGGCTCATCGAGCCGCAGGTGACGCGCCCTGCCGGCCTCGTCGACCGGCTGACAGTGGCGCGCGGGTCGCAGGCGGTGCGCGAAGCCCTCGATGCGTTGCGGGCCGATGGCGTTGCCCACGTGGTGGTGGATGCGATTGCCGACGAGGACCTGGGCGTCATCGCCAAGGCTTGCCGCAATGACCTGCTCATGACCGGCGGCAGCGCGCTGGCCATGCCTCTGCCCCACCTCTACGCCGAGGACGGCCTCATGGCCGCCGACACCGGGGGGGCGACAAAACCGGACCTCGCCCGCGACGCAATCGTGCTTTCGGGAAGCTGCTCGGCCATGACGCGGGCACAGGTCGCGGCCTATTCCGCGACCGGCGCGCCGACGTTTCGCCTCGATCCGCTTACGCTCGCCAGTGAAGGGCCGGCGGAGGCCCTGGACTGGATCTCCAGGCAATCGCTCGACGCCGCGCCCCTCGTCTATGCGACGGCGGAGCCGGACCAGGTGCGCGCCGCCCAGGCGGAGCTTGGTGTCTCCCACGCCGGTGAAGTCGTCGAGGCGGCCCTTGCCGGGATCGCAATCGCCGCGAGGGAAAAAGGCGCCAGGCGTTTCGTCGTCGCCGGGGGCGAGACCTCCGGAGCGGTCACGAAGGCACTCGGGATCGACCGGCTTGTGATCGGCGCGGAAGTCGCCCCCGGCGTGCCCTGGTGTTTTGCAAGGAGCGGCGGCGCGGATGTGGCGATCACGCTGAAGTCCGGCAACTTCGGCAAGGAGAGCTTCTTCGCCGATGCCCTCTCCCGCCTGGAGGAAACGTCATGAGCGAGGAAGCCCGGCTTCGCGAGGAAATCTGCCTGCTCGCCAAATCGATGTTCGACCGGGGGCTGACCGGCGGGTCCACGGGCAACATCTCCGCCCGGACACCGGACGGTGGTCTGCTGGTCTCGCCGACGGGAACGTCCTTCGGTCGCCTCGATCCCTCGCGCCTCAGCCGCTTCGACGCGGACGGCCGGCAGATCGGCGGCGACAAGCCGACAAAGGAAATGCCGCTTCACACGGCCTTCTACGACACACGCTCGACCGCCGGTGCGGTGGTGCATCTGCACTCCTGTCATTCGGTGGCATGGTCGCTTATGCCGGAGGTGGACGAGGACAACTTCCTGCCACCGCTCACGCCCTACGCCATCATGAAGCTCGGCAAGGTGAAGCTCCTGCCCTTCTTCATGCCCGGAGACCCGGCCATGGGCGATGCCGTGCGCGGCCTTGCGGGAAAACGCAGTGCCGTGATGCTGGCCAATCACGGCCCGGTCGTCGCCGGCAAGGATGTCGAGGCCGCCTGCAACGCCATCGAGGAACTGGAAGACACCGCAAGGCTCGCGATCCTCATGCGTGGCCATCAGGCACGCCGGCTCAGCGATGAGCAGGTGCGCGCGCTTGTAACGAAATTCGACGTGGAGTGGGATACGTGACGACATTTTCCGCCAATCTCGGCTTCCTCTGGAACGACCGGCCGCTTCCGGACGCGATCCGCGCCGCGAGAGCAGCCGGCTTCGATGCGGTCGAATGCCACTGGCCATACGAGTTCCCGGCCGGGGAGGTCGCGGCCGCGCTGTCCGAAACAGGGCTGTCGATGCTGGGGCTCAACACGCAGCGCGGCGATGTCGCCGGCGGCGAGAACGGGCTTTCCGCCCTTCCCGGTCGCGAAGCCGAGGCGCGCGCAGCGATCGACGAGGCCATCGCCTATGCCCGTGCGACGGGGACCGGCGCGATCCATGTGATGGCTGGCTTCGCGGAAGGAGACGACGCACGCGCCACCTTCTGCGCGAACCTTGCCTATGCCTGCGAGCAGTCGGCTCCACACGGCATCACCATCCTGATCGAACCCCTCAACCGCTATGATGCCCCGGGCTATTTCCTGTCGACCACGGACCAGGCCGTGGCGATCATCGAGAGCGTGGGAGCGGCCAACCTGAAGCTGATGTTCGACTGCTACCACGTGCAGCTCATGGAGGGCGACATCACCAACCGGCTGACGCGCCTGCTGCCCGGCATCGGTCACATCCAGTTCGCGTCGGTGCCGGACCGCGCGGCGCCGGACCATGGAGAGCTGAACTACGCCCATGTCTTCGCGACCATCGACGGGCTCGGCTGGGACCGGCCTCTCGGGGCCGAATACAAGCCTGGCGGAGATACGGACGCGACGCTCGACTGGCTGCGGAAAGCGCGCTGACGCGCGCCTTCCCTCATCGCCCGCGTGAAAGCCGGTTGAACGCCAGCCGCATCTGCTTTTCCGCCTCCACGATGAGGAAGAATGCCATGCCGATGGCGACGACCAGCACGCCATCGGCAAGCGGAACGCTCGCCGTTCCGAAAACGCCCTGCATCGCCGGGATATAGGTGATGGCAAACTGCGCCAGCGTGACCGTGACAATGCAGCCCCAGACGACGGGGGTGCCGCGCGCCGCCTCGAACGTGAGCGAGGCACTGCGGGCATTGCGAATGTAGAACAGGTGGAAGATCTCCAGGACCACGAGCATGTTCATGGCGAGCGTGCGTGCGAGCTCGGGCGGATAGCCCCGGTCGACGGCATAGGTGTAGACGCCGTAGACGGCCGCGAGAAACAGGCCTGAAACCAGAGCGATGTTCCAGACGATCGCGCCTGTCAGGAGCCCTTCGCTGCGCGACCGTGGTGGGCGGGACATGGTGCCCGGCTCACTGGGCTCGAAGGCAAGTGCGAGCCCGAGCGTGACCGCGGTCACCAGATTGACCCAGAGGATCTGCACCGGAGAGATGGGCAGCGCCGCCCCCGCCAGCAGGGCGACGATCACCGTCAGGGCTTCACCGGCGTTGGTGGGCAGGGTCCAGTTGATGACCTTGCGGATGTTGTCATAGACCGTACGTCCTTCGCGTACCGCCGCGACGATCGAGGCGAAATTGTCGTCGGCCAGCACGAACTCCGCCGCCTCCTTGGCCGCTTCACTGCCCTTCAGTCCCATGGCTATGCCCGCATCGGCGCGCTTCAGCGCCGGAGCATCGTTCACGCCGTCGCCCGTCATGGCGACCGTCAGCCCTTGCGCCTGGAGAGCGCTGACGAGCCGAAGCTTGTGCGCCGGGGAGGTGCGGGCGAAAATGTCGGTGGCGACGGCGCTCACGGCCAGTTCGGCATCATCCATCGTATCGATGTCCGCGCCGGTCAGAACCCCTTCGCAATTGGTCAGGCCGATCATCGAGCCGATGGCGCGGGCGGTGGCGGCATGGTCCCCGGTGATCATCTTCACGCCGATGCCGGCCGCGTGACACTCGGCGACCGCCGCAATCGCCTCGGGGCGCGGCGGATCGATCAGCCCGACCAGTCCGACCAGCGTGAGGCGACCGGACAAGGCATCGTGAACGAGTGCCTCCCCGGCATCCGGAGCCGGAGCGACGGCAAGGGCCAGAACCCGCTGTCCCCTCGCGGCTAGACGCTCCACCTGCTCGTGCCAGAAATCGGCGGCGAGCGGTTTCACGCCGCCATCCGCCGTGCGTTCATCGCCGCACAGTGCGATCACGGCCTCCGGCGCGCCCTTTACGTCGACGCGCGCCGTCCCGTCGGCCTGGCGATGATGAACGGCCATGTAGCGATGCGCGGCATCGAAGGGGATGGCATCCACACGCTCCCAGCCGGATACATCCGCCTGTATCTTCCCGGCGAAGGCGAGCAGCGCGCCCTCCATCGGGTCACCCTCGACCCGCCAGTCTTCGCCCTCGTTCTGAAGCTCCGCGTCGTTGCAGAGGGCCGCCGCGCGGGCGCATTCAACGAGCACTGAATGCTCGCACGGATCAGCTTCCGCGTCCTGCCAGAGGACCGCTCCCTTCGGCGCATAGCCCTCTCCCTCGATGACATAGTCATGCCCGCAGGCGGCAAGGGCCGCGACCGTCATTTCGTTGCGGGTCAGCGTGCCGGTCTTGTCGGAACAGATGACGGAGACGGCACCAAGCGTCTCGATGGCCGGAAGTCGTCGCACGATGGCATTGCGCCTTGCCATGGCGCGCACGCCGACCGACAGCGTGATGGTGAGAACGGCGGGAAGCCCCTCCGGAATCGCGGCGACCGAAAGCCCGACCACGGACATGAAGAGCTCGCCGAAATCCGCATGGTCCAGGAAATAGCCCCAGACGAGCAGGCTTGCCGCGATCAGCAGGATGAACACCGTCAGCCAGCGCGCGAAAAGATCCATCTGGCGCAGCAGCGGCGTGGTCAGGGTCTCGACAGAGGCGAGAAGCCCGGAGATATGGCCAACCTCCGTATCGGCGCCGGTGGCAACGACAAGCCCGCGCCCCGCGCCGGCGGCCACCAGGGTGCCGCTGAACAGCATGGAAGACCGGTCGCCGAGCGGCGCATCCGGGGAAACCGGAGCGACCGCCTTGTCCACCGGCACGGACTCGCCCGTCAGGACGGCTTCCTCCGCCTTCAGACCGTGGGCGGTGAGAATCCGCAGGTCCGCGGAAACACGGTCACCCGCCTCGACAAGCACGATGTCACCCGGAACAAGGTCCGCCGCATCGATGCTTCGCCGCTCCCCGTCGCGCATGACCGTCGCATGAGGCGCGAGCATGTTCCGGATCGCCGCCATGGCCTCTTCAGCACGGCCTTCCTGGATGAAACCGATCACGGCATTGACGATGACCACCGCGACGATCACGGCCGTGTCGACCCAATGGTCGAGCAGCGCCGTCACGCAGGCCGACGCGATCAGCGCATAGATGAGGACATTGTTGAACTGGGTGCCGATGCGGGCCAGCAGGCTGCGGCCGGCGGGTGCGGGCAGACGGTTGGCACCGTGAGCGGCAAGGCGCCGGCCCGCCTCCGCGTCATCCAGACCGTGCGCGGATGATCCAAGATCCTCTAGGCACGCTCCGGCGGAACGTGCATGAAAGAGCCCTCGATCCGGTTGAGCGGTCATGGCGGTCACCTTCCTTGTGCAGCGCAATATGCGCTGACCAGATGAAGGCATGATGGCGCCTCATTGCAACCACGCAGGATTGCGGATGCCGCAAGGCAAGCAGGGGATGCAAAGCGGAACGGGGCCACGCCCCATCCCGCTTCGCATGTTTCGGAAAAGGCTTCAGGCCCCGGCGCCGAGGTCCTTCGCCACCGCATCGAGAGCACCGGCGAAGACGTCGAACATCTCGTCGATCTGCGGTTCGGTGATCACGAGCGGCGGGCAGAACGCAAGCGCGTCGCCCATGTTGCGCGAGATGAGGCCGCGCTCCTGAAGTTCGCGGTTGAGCCTGCCGCCAAGCGCGCCCGGTGCATCGGCGTGCTTCTCGTGCGCCACCTCGATGGCGCCGATCAGGCCGAGACCGCGCGTTTCCACCACCAGGGGGTGATCGGCGAACGCATTGAGGCGCTCGAGGAATCGGGGGCTTACATCCTTGACGTGCCCGACGAGATCACGCTCCTCGATGATGCTGAGGTTCTCCAGGGCCACGGCGGCGGCAACCGGATGGCCGCTCGCCGTGTATCCATGGCCCCAGGTGCCGATCTTGTGGCTCTCGTCGGCGACGGGCCCGTAGACCTTCTCGTTCACCAGCAGCGCGGAGATCGGAAGGTAGGAAGAGGAAAGCTGCTTCGACAGCGTCATGATGTCCGGCTGCAGGCCGAAGGTCTGGGTGCCGAACATGTTGCCCGTACGCCCGAAACCGCAGATCACCTCGTCGGCCACGAAGAGGATGTCGTATTTCTTCAGAACCGGCTGGATCGCCGCCCAGTACCCTTCCGGCGGAACGATGACGCCGCCGGCGCCCATCACCGGCTCGGCGAAGAAGGCGGCAACCGTCTCCGGTCCCTCCGCCAGGATCAGTTCCTCAAGATCCGAGGCGCAGCGTTTCGCGAAGTCAGCCTCGCTCTCGCCCGGCTTCGCCACCGTGCGGTAATGCGGACAGGTGGTGTGGCGCACCTGCTCGATGGGAAGGTCGAAGGAGCGGTGATTGTTGGGAAGACCCGTGAGGCTCGCCGCCGCGATGGTCACGCCATGATAGCCCTTCACGCGGGAGATGATCTTCTTGCGCTCCGGCTTGCCCATGGCATTGGAGCGGTACCAGATCAGCTTGATCGCGGTGTCGTTGGCTTCCGATCCGGAGTTGGTGAAATACGCCTTCGACATGGGAACCGGCGCCATGCCGACAAGCTTCTCGGCCAGTTCCACCGACGGTCCGTGCGACTTGTGGGTGAACGTGTGGTAGTAGGGCAGCTTCTCCATCTGCCGCACGGCCGCGTCGATCAGGCGCTTTTCGCCGAAGCCCACCGCAACGCTCCACAGACCCGCCATGGCCTCGATGTAGCGCTTGCCGTTGTTGTCTTGCACATAGATGCCCTCGCCGCTGTCGATGACGAGCGGGCCGGCCTCCTCGTGCTTGCGGGCATCGGTATAGGAGTGAAGCTGAAAGGCCACGTCACGGGCTTCGATGGAATTCGGAAGTTGGGTCATGTCACACCTTGCGCGTGGTTGTGGCGGCCAGTTCGTCGCGGCTGGCCGTCAGGTAGATTTCCGCGTTGTCCGAAAGCGACGGCCCGAGATAGCCGCCCTCCTGGATCAGGGCCGTGGGAAGGTTCATGCGCACGATCTCGCGCGCCATCGTATCAAACCCCTTGCCCGTCATCTTCACGACCGAGAGCGGGTCGTCCATCGCCATGTCGAAGCCGAGCGACACGACGAGTGCCTCCGCCCCGAACGCACGGATCGCGGCCAGCCCCTCCCGGAACCGCCCGAGAATGACGTCCTCCCCGGCACCCGGATCGAGAATGAGGTTCAGCGTCGCGCCCTCGCCCTCGCCTTCTCCTGTTTCGTCCGGATAGCCCAGATAGTAGGTCGGATAGACGTCCGGATCGACATGAAGCGAGCAGACGAACACGTCCGCGCGCTCGTAGAAGATGTCCAGCGTACCGTTGCCCGTATGCGTGTCGATGTCCAGAACCGCGACCCTGGAATACTTGCGACGAAGCGCCTCGGCGGCGATGGCTGCGTTGTTGAAGAAACAGAAGCCGTTCGCGGCCTCGCGCATGGCGTGATGCCCCGGCGGGCGCGACAGGCCGTAGACCATCCTCTCCCCGCCGCAGACGCGCTCCGCAGCCTCGATGGCCGTCTGGGCAGACCAGTAAACCGCCTCCCAGGTGCCGGCGGTCAGCGGCGTAGACGTGTCGGTCGTGTACCAGCCGAGCTGACCGTAGATCGACGAAGACCGGCGGCCGGGACGATGGCCCGGGTGATAGGTCGGGATGGCCTCCGCATCCCCCGCCTCGGCGCGGAACCGCTCGTGGGCATCCTTCCAGAAGTCGACATAGTCGGGATCATGCACCCGCTTGACCACATCGAGGCCGAAATCGCGCGGCTGCTCGATCGGAAAACCGTTCCTCGCCAGCATGTCGCGGATGAGGATCGCGCGCTGGGGCTGCTCGGGATGCGGAATATAGGCGCCCCGACGGAAGTAGCGTTCGGGATCGTGCAGGAGCTGTCGCTCGTCGAAGATCGCTTTCATGTCCAGGGTCTCTCCCTCAATATCCGTCCTCGCGGCAGACGGCCGTTTCCGGCATTCGTCCCGCCAGGACGTCCTTGACCGCAGCCGCGACCTGTTCGGCCACCAGACGCGGGGAACTGTCGCTCGCCTTGTGCGGCGTGATCAGGATGCGCTGATCCCGCCACCAGTGGTGCTCCGGCGGCAGGGGCTCCCGGCGAAAGACATCGAGCGATGCCGCCGAAAGCCGCCCGCTGTCGAGCGCCGCATCGAGATCCGCATCCACGAGATGATCGCCACGCCCGAGCTGGATCAGGACAGATCCCTCCGGCATGATCGAAAAGAGTTTCCCGTCGAGCACGTCGCGGGTTTCCTCCGTCAGCGGCAGGACGTTGATCAGGATCCGGCTTTCAGCGGCGGTGTCGCGGATGGCGTTCGCTCCCACCTCGAAGCGGACTCCCGGCGGCGGCGCTTCATCGCGCGGCTTGCGCAGGGCGGCGACGACGGGAAAGCCCAGTGCCGCCACACCCCGCGCCACGGCCTTGCCCATCAACCCGTAGCCGAGCACACCGACTGTGCATGTCCTTGGAGCGGAGAACCCGGCGTAACGCCCGATGCCAAGCCATTCGCTTGCGGCCTGGGCCTCGAGAAAGGCTCCCATGTTGCGATGGTGCCAGATCACGTGCCAGGCGGCGAAGCCCGCCATCAGCGCGCCCTGGTCCGGGTCCCGCAATCGTGTGACCGCGACATCCGGCGGCAGGCTCGGGCAGGCGAGAAGACTGTCGACGCCGGCCGCGATCGACGAGACGAGAGCGAGATTGCCGTAGGGCGTGAAAGCGTCATCCTCCGGCTTCCACGCAAGCGCGAAGCGGATCCGGGAGGGATCCTCGACCTCCTCCGGCGACAGCAGACGCACGCCCGGAGCGAAGCGCTCGAACACATCACCGAAAAGCGCCTTCAGATCGAGGTTCTCCGACAGGCAAACACCTTCCACCGGTCCGGAGTCAGCCCGCATCGCGCGCGCCCTCCCCGCCGTCATCGATCTTCTCGAGCCCGCACCACTGCGCGATGAAGAGCGCGATAGTGCCCGTGACCCGCCTGATGGACTCAAGGCTGACGCGCTCATCGAAGCCGTGAACGCTCTCCGACCTGGGGCCGTAGACGAGACATGGCATTCCCGCATAGATGACGAAGACACGGGCATCGAGATAGGCCGGCGTCACGAAACTGGTGAGATCCCTCTCGCTTGCGACCCGATGAGACCTGGCAAGCACCTCTTCCGCATCGCTTCCTTCCTCGAGCACGTAGCCGCGTGCGAAGAAGCCGTTCCAGGTCACCTTGGGCAGGCGGTTGCCAAGGAACGGGTCGTCGGCAACACGCGCGGCCAGATGTTCCTCAATCTGGCGGGCACGTGCGGCCGGATCGTCGCCCGGATAGATGGCGATGCGGCACGAGAGCCGGCACCAGGCCGGCACGGAGGACGCCCAGTCACCTCCCTCGATCTTGCCGACGTTGAAGTTGATCGGGTGGTCCAGCTCGGCGAAATGCGGATAGTTCGCCTTCTCCGCATTCCAGTTCTCGCAAAGATCCTTCAGCGCCTCGATGACCCGATATCCGGCCTCGATGGCATTGAACCCGGTTCCGGCGGTGCGCACGTGCACCGGATGTCCCGCGACCTCGACCTCGAACCAGAGCACGCCGACATTGGCACGCACCAGCTGCTCCTCGACCGGCTCGGGAATGATCGCCGCATCCGCGGTGTAGCCCTCCACCAGACAGGCGAGAGCACCGTTTCCGGTACATTCCTCTTCCACCACGCTTTGAAAGTGCACGCGGGCGGCCGGCTGATAGCCGAGCCGGCGCAACGCATCGAGTGCGTAGAGATTGGCGGCGATGCCCGCCTTCATGTCGCCGGCGCCGCGTCCGTAGAGCCAGTCCCCCTCCCGCTTCGGCTCATACGGGGGCGAGACCTCCCACATGTCATGCGGGCCTTCGGGCACCACGTCCATGTGGCCGTTGAGGATGAGCGATCTTCCTTTCTCCTCACGCGGACGGTGCGTGGCGACCACATTGACGGCGTCGGAATAATCGACCGCCACCGGCGAAAAGCCCGGATGGTCGTGGATCTTGTCGATGTCGATGGCGAAGGTCGACACGTCATAGCCGCGTTCCGCCAGAACGCCGGCGATGAAATCCTGCGCCGGCTTCTCCGCCCCGCGCAGCGAAGGATAGCGGACAAGCGCCTCGGTGAAGGCGATCTGGTCCTCGAAGCCGTCATCGACCGCCCGCAGAATGTCGCGAGCCAGGGAAGCGTCCAGCATTTTGTCCTCGTGTTCCTGGAGAACCGCCGCCGGGACCGGCGCCGGCAGATCAGACAGCGGCGGCGAGTTCCTTCTCGCGGCCCGGGATCGCCTCGATGAGGCTTTTGGTATAGGCGCTCTGCGGCGCGTTGAAGATACGGTGTGCGGGCCCGATCTCCACGATCTCGCCACGCTGCATGACCGCGATGCGATCACAGATCTGGGCGGCCACGCGCAGATCATGGGTGATGAAGACCAGAGACAGGTCAAGCCGCTCCTTGAGGTCGGCGAGAAGATCAAGCACCTGGGCCTGGATCGACACGTCGAGAGCGGACACCGCCTCATCCGCCACGATCACCTTGGGTTCGAGCGCAAGCGCCCGGGCGATGCCGATCCGCTGGCGCTGGCCTCCGGAAAACTCGTGCGGAAAGCGATCGATCGCCGCCGCCCCCAGGCCGACAAGTTCCAGCAGTTCCGCCGCCCGCTCGTAGGCCCGCCCGCGCGGCTCGCCGTGGGCGATCGGCCCTTCCGCGATGATGCGCCCGACACGCGCACGCGGATTGAGCGAGGCATAGGGGTCCTGAAAGATCATCTGGATCGACTTGCGCGCCTTGCGTAGCCGCTCTCCCGAGAGCAGCGCCATGTCCTCGCCATCCATCAGGACCGCGCCGGTGTCGGTTTCCTGCAGACGCACGAGGCAGCGCCCGACACTCGACTTGCCGGACCCGCTCTCTCCGACGACCCCCAGCGTCTCCCCCTGATAAAGGCGGAAGCTCACGTCCTTCACCGCGTGCACCACCCGCGCCTCGCCCCCGAAGAGGCCGCCGCCGGAGCGGTAGGTCTTGGACATGCCCGTGACTTCCAGAAGCGGCGTGCCCTTGCGCTGGTTTTCCTCCGCATCCGTGGCAAGACGCGGGATCGCGGCAATGAGTTCACGCGTGTAGGGATGGCGCGGATTGTCCAGAACCTCCCCGGCCGTTCCCTGTTCCACGATGCGTCCGAGCTGCATGACCGCGACCCGGTCGGCGATTTCCGCCACCACGCCGAAATCGTGGGTGATGAACATCACCGCCATGCCATGGCTCTTCTGCAGCGTGCGGATCAGGTCGAGGATCTGGGCCTGGGTGGTCACGTCGAGTGCGGTCGTCGGCTCGTCCGCGATGAGGATCGACGGTTCGAGCGCAAGCGCCATCGCGATCATCACCCGCTGGCGCTGACCACCGGAAAGTTGGAACGGATAGGCCTTCGCGGCTTTCGCCGGCTCGGGAATTCCGACCTCGTCAAGGAGTTCAACCGCCCGCGTCCGGCGTTCGCGCGGCGTCAGCAGGCCATGCGCCTCGAACACCTCGGCGATCTGGTCCTCCACATGCATCAGCGGGTTCAGTGCCGACATGGGTTCCTGGAAGATCATTGCCATCTTGCGCCCGCGCAGGTCCAGACGCTCAGCTTCCGACAGGGTGAGAAGGTCACGCTCCTCGAAGAGGATCCGCCCCCCGACCGGGCGCACCAGATCCGGCAGAAGACCCATCATGGCGTTGGCGGACATGGACTTGCCCGACCCGGATTCACCCACGATGCAAAGGATTTCGCCTGCCTTGAGATCGAGACTGACATCCTCGACCGCGTACTGCCTGTCGGCACCCGCGGGCAGTACTATGCGCAGATCCTCGATCGAGAGCACCGTCTCGCCGCCGGTCGGCTGGTTTGTCTCGCTCATGATCGCCTCCTCACTCGCCACGCCGCGCCAGACGCGGGTTCAGGGCATCGTTCAGGCCCTCGCCGATCAGGTTCAGCGCCAGGACCGTCAGCAGGATGGCGACACCGGGGAAGAACGAAAGCCACCAGGCCTGACGGATGACCGTGCGCGCGGCGCCGATCATGTAGCCCCAGGACATCAGGTTCGGATCCCCGAGCCCCATGAAGGATAGCGAGGATTCCAGCAGGATCGCCGTCGCGACCATCAGGGAGGCCAGCACGATGATCGGCGAGATCGCATTGGGCAGGACCTGTCGCACGATGATGGTCAGATGGGTCTGACCGGACAGGATCGCCGCCTCGACATATTCGCGGGCCCTGAGCGAAAGCACCTCGCCACGCACGAGGCGCGCGACCGGTGGCCAGCTGACGATCGCGATGGCCCCGATGATCGACACGATGCTCGGCTCGAAGATCGCCACGAGCACAATGGCGAGGGCAAAGCTCGGGACCGTCTGGAAGAACTCGGTGATGCGCATCAGCGCATCGTCGACGAAGCCGCCGAAGTAGCCGGCGGCGGCTCCGATCGGAATGCCGATCAGCAGGGCCGCCAGCGTGGAGACGAGCCCGACCATCAGCGACACCTGAGCACCGTGGGCGAGCCCGGAGAGCACGTTGCGGCCCAGCGCGTCGGTGCCAAGGGGCAGCGCCTCATTCGACAGCGGCGGCAGGAAGGGCCGCTGCACCATCTTCCAGGGAGACTGGGGAAAGAGCACCGGCGCGAGGATGGCGACGGCAACGACCAGGGCCAGGATCACGACGCCCATGACGGCACCGCGATGACGGCGGAATCGGTTCCAGAACGCACGCATCACGACACCCGAATGCGAGGATCGACGACACGATAGAGAATGTCGGTGATCAGGTTGAAGAGAAGCACCATGGCCGCGGAGATGAAGAAGATGCCGAGGAGCAGGTTGTAGTCACGCTGCGCGAGTGCCTCGAACATCAGCCGGCCGATGCCGGGCCAGGCGAACACGGTTTCGGTGAGCACCGCGCCGCCGACAAGCTGGCCGGCCTGAAGTCCCGCCAGGGTCACGACGGGAAGCATCGCGTTGCGGAAGATATGGCGGCGCTGGATGACGCTGTTGGGAAGCCCCTTTGCGCGCGCGGTCTTCACGAAGTCGAGGCGGCTGACCTCCAGCATCGAGGCGCGGGTCATGCGCATGTAGACCGCCATGAAGAACAGCCCGAGCGTCGTCGCCGGCAGGATCAGGTGCCGGCCGATATCGAGCGCGCGGGCGAAGCCCGTGTAGTTCGCGCCCACGGTCTCGTAGCCAAAGCCCGGCAGCCAGTTCAGTTCGACCGAGAAGACCAGAACCGCCATCAGGGCGGCCCAGTAGAGCGGCGTCGCGTAGAAAAGCAGCGCCAGAACCGAGATCACGGTGTCGGACCACTTTCCCACCCGGGCGGAGGCGATGACGCCGAGCAGGGTGCCGAGCAGCAACGACATGACGAAGGCGCTCAGCGTGAGAAGGAGCGTCGCCGGCAGGCGCTGGAAGATCAGGTCGGCGACCGGCATCTGCTGGCGATAGGAGAAGCCGAGATCGAACTGCAGCACGCCGCCGAGATAAAGACCGAGCTGGGTGAGCAGAGGCTTGTCGAGACCGAAACGCTCGCGCAATTGCTCGATGAAGATCTCGTCGGCCGCACCGGCCTCGCCCGCCATCACCGCAGCCGGATCACCCGGAGCCGCATGGATCAGGAAGAAGTTCAGGACAAGGATGGCAACCAGGATGATCGCCGCCTTGACCAGACGCATGAGGATAAATCTCAACATCGGGACCGGACGCGCCTTGAAGGAGAACGGACACCGCACCGCACACGCGCCGTGAACCGGCCATGCCGGTCCGGCCCGCCCGCACCGGTTCGGCACGGAGTGGCGGAACGTGGCTGGACCGCGCGGAACCGGGAGGTCTCCCGCCCGCGCGGCCGTGGCTTTCGTCTTGCCTATTTCTCGATATAGGCGTCCTTGAACCCGTCGTTGACGCCGATGGCGGTCGTCACGAGGTTCTTGACGTTGCAGCGATAGATTGTCGGGAAACCGAGTTCCAGAAGCCACGCCACCGGCACATCGTCCACCAGCTTCTTCTGGATCTCGTCATAGAGTTCCTGACGCTCCTCCTTCGTCACCGCGACGGCCGCCTTGGCGAACATCTCGTCGATGTTCTTGTTCGAGTAGCCCTCGACATTGTTCCAGGGCGACCCCTTGGCAATGTTCGTCGAAACGTAGGTGCGCGAGACGCCAAGCGCGGGATCGCCGTACTGATAGAGGTACGTGAAGGCGAGATCGTAGTCCCACTCGCTGATCTTCTGGTTCCAGCCGGCAACGTCGGTGGCGACCATGTCGACCTTGATGCCGACCTCCTCCAGGTTCTGCTTGATGGCCTCGGCCCAGCGCTGCCAGGTCTCTCCGTAAGGCAGCGGCAACAGGCGCACCGGCGTGCCGTCGTAGCCCATCTCCTTCAGCAGCGCGCGCGCCTTGTCCGGATCGTAATCGTATTTCGTGACGTCATCCGAGTAGAAGCGCGTGGACGACGAAACCGGACCGGTCGCGACCTTGCCCAGACCGTTCCACAGCGCGTCGCGGGCGAAGTTGCGGTCCATGGCGTACATGACGGCCTGGCGGAAACGCACGTCGGCGGTCGGGCCTTCCCGATTGTTCAGCCACATCCACGACAGCGGTCCGAAATACTCCCAGCCCTTGTCGGTGACGCAGGAATTCTCGAGTTCCGTCAGGCGGCCGACATCGAAGTTCTCGACCGAGCCGCCCGGCAGGATGTCCACGATCCCCGTCTCATAGGCAACGGCACGCGATGCCGCGTCCGGGATCACGTGCCAGTAGATCTCGTCGAGGTGAGGCTTGCCCTCCTCGTAGTAGTCCTCGTTCTTGACCAGCAGGATGTGGGATCCCTTCACCCACTCCTGGAACTTGAACGGCCCGGTACCGATGGGCTTGTTGTTGGCCGGGTTCGTCTTGAAGTCGGTGCCTTCATAGATGTGCTTCGGGATCATCGGCATGGTGCCGACCTCGAAGATACCGATGAACGGCCCGAAAGGCTGCTTCAGCTTGAAGACGACGGTGTGCTCATCCGTGGCGGTGATCGACTCGACATGCTTAAGCGAGGCGCGAAGGCGCGCGTGCGTCTCCCGCAGAAACACGTCGGCCGAAAACACGACGTCATCGGCGGTGAACGGCTCCCCGTCGTGCCACTTGGCATTTTCCTGCAGGTGGAAGGTGTAGGTGAGCCCGTCCTCGGAAATCTCCCAGGACTTGGCAAGCTGCGGCATCGCCTCGAGCCCGGTCGTGTAGCGCAGCAGGCCCTCGTAGATATTGCCGGCCACCATCTGGCTCGGGCCGTTCTGGATGATGCCGAGCATCAGCCCCGGCGGTTCGGGCTGGATCACCACGTTGGCGCGCCCTCCGTCGACGGGTTCGGCGTGAAGCGCCGTCGACATCAGCATGGCGGCGGCAAGCGTCGTCAGTCTCTTGAACATTGCGGTCTGTTCCCCTCGGTAATCGGCGGCCGGGCTTTTGCCTCGTCTTTCCGCCTCCTCTGGCCGGGCTCTGGAAAACCCGGGTCCGGATCAGTTCACGAGATCCGGGTAGTGCTTCAGCGCCAGGCGCTGGAAGGCCTCCCACTGCGGGTCGAGCCTGTTGGCGGAGTGTTTCTCGCCCCACCCCTCGTACTGGCGGGCGGTCTTTTCCGCGAGCTCGGGATCGATGCGCCGCTGCACGCCACCCGATGACATGATCGCCAGTTGCGCCTTGCAGGTGCGCTCCATGTTGAACATCAGCGAGAAGGCTTCGCCGACGGAGCGGCCGCACGTCAGAAGCCCGTGATTGCGCAGGATCATCACGTTGCGTTCGCCAAGGTCAGCGACGAGGCGCTCACGCTCGGCGAGGTCCAGCGCAATGCCCTCATAGTCGTGGAAGGCAATGCGGTTGTGGAACTGCAGCGACCACTGGTTCAACGGCAGGATTCCCTCGTCCATGGAGGAGATCGCAACGCCCGCCACCGTATGCGTGTGCAGCACGCAATGCACCTCGGGGCGCGCCGCGTGAACGGCCGAATGGATCGTGAAGCCGGCCTTGTTCATCCCGGAACCATGTGTGTCCCGCAGCACGTTGCCATCGATGTCGACGGTCACGAGGCTCGAGGCGGTCACCTCATCGAAACGCAGCCCATAGGGATTGATCAGGAACGCATGCTCCCCCTCCTCCGCCGGAGCCTTGCAGGAGATGTGGGTGAAGATGCTGTCATCCATTCCGAAATGGGCGACCAGGCGATACGCGGCGGCGAGCTGGATGCGCTCGATCGGCTGACCGGCGTCGGCGGAAAGCGCGGTCGCGGCGGAACTCGGAACTGACATCGGAACCTTCCGGGTCTGGGCGCCGGCAGCGGCGCGGGAAACGTGTCTGTGTGGAAACGCCGCACAGGGCCGGACGCCTACCTGCGACATTCCGTCATACGGGAAAGCTGGCACGTGGCGCGGCTCAATGTCAATTGTCGACAATCTTCAATTCCTGCTCCATTGTTGGGCAGAGTGCGCGGTTGCGAACCACCGCCGTTCGGATCACAAGACGGCCCTCGCTAGGCGCGGGGGGGTGGTTTCCGCTCCGCACCACGAACCGCTCGTGGCGCCGGACCGGCAGCCGGCGTATCGACGTCCCGGGCGACGCGAGCGCGATCCCGGCATCCCTCACGAACGCGGATGCAAGGACGAACCGAGATCCCGGCGGCAGGTTTCGCCGGAAGAAACGATGGGCGAGATGGACGACGGCAAACTTTTCTCGATGGTGTCCGCGACCGATCTCGTGACCCAGATCGCGCGCCAGATCACGGAAGCGATCGTCGCGGGACGGCTGAAACCGGGCCAGAGGCTCACCGAGCTTCAGCTTTCAAAGGAATTCGGCACAAGCCGTGCGCCCGTGCGAGAGGCCGCGCGCCTGCTGGAAAGCCAGGGACTTGTGGTGTCGAGCCCACGGCGCGGCTTCTTCGTGCGCACCCTGACGGCGTTCGACCTGCGCGACCTCTACGAGTTGCGCATCGGGCTGGAGCTTCACGCGGGAGAACTGGCCATCGAGCGGGCGAGCGACGCAGCGATCGTGGACCTGCGACGACAGATCGACACGCTCTACGAGCTCGCCGACGACGGATCGGTGGAACGACAGATCTTCGAGGACTTCGCCTTTCACCGAATGCTCTGCACTGCCAGCGGCAACGCCCGGCTGCTCAAGGTCTACGATGAACTGGCAAACGAAATGCGCGCCGGCATCACGCTCATCGGCAAGCTCTACGACGATCCGCACCGCATTGCCGAAACCCATGTCCCCATCGTCGAGGCGCTTGCGCGGCGGGAGCGCGACACATTGCGCGAGGCGCTCGTGTTCCACATTGCAACGGCGCAAAAGGCGGTTGTCCGCCTCTTCGACACGGTCGGGCCGGAGCAGGTGGAGAGCCGATAACACCCGGCTCCCGACATGGATGGCGCCACGCAGGGGCTCCCGGCGTGGCGCTCAAGGTTGTCTCAAGTCCGCGAGGACGGACCGTCTCAGAAGAGGCGGCTTCCGTCCGGCACCTTCTGGTCAGGCTTGAACAGCACCACCGCACCGTTCTCGTCGGCGAAGCCGAGCGTCAGGACCTCGGACATGAACTTGCCGATCTGGCGGGGCGGGAAGTTCACCACCGCAGCGACCTGCCGGCCAAGCAGCGTCTCCGGCGTGTAGTGCTCGGTGATCTGGGCGCTGGTCTTCTTCTGACCGATGGTTGGCCCGAAATCGATCACCAGCTTGAAGGCGGGCTTGCGGGCCTCGGGGTAAGGCTCGGCTGAAACGATGGTGCCGATGCGGATGTCCACGGCCAGAAAATCGTTGAAAGCGATCTCCGGCGCGGCCGGGGCGTCAAGCGTGTGTGTGGCGTGCATGAGGCTCTTCCCTGGCTCTGGCTTGCGAAACATTGTCCGCAAGCGTTCCCTAAAGATATCCCGCGCGAACCTAACGGCTTTGATTTCAAAGAAAAGCCTTTCGTCGCAAGCGCACTCCCGGATCTTTGTTCGCCAGACGCTTCATGCCTGGCGATGGCGCGCAAACCCGTGTCCGCCGGCAGTGAGCGTCACGCAAAACGCCATCGCAAGCAGCACCAGTACGCTCGGCGCGAAAGCCCCGACACCCAGACGGTCGAGCAAGAGCCCTCCGACGATGCCTCCGCCCGCGATTGCCGTGTTCCATGTCGTAACCAGCATGGACTGGGCGAGATCGGCCGCCGGGCCTGCGGTCTTGGCGCTCGCCGTCTGAAACAGCGTCGCGCAGCCGCCAAAGGCCAGGCCCCACACGGCAACGGCACCATAGATGACCGCCGGATTGTCTCCCCTCAACCAGAGCGCCACCGCCGAGCACGCGAAGAGCGCGGTGCTGAGGAGCGTCAGCTCCCGCAAGCGCCGGTCGATCAGAATACCCACCACCCAGATGCCGATCAGCGACGCAATGCCGAAGACGAGCAGGACGGTGTCGGTGCGCTTCATCATGCCGGCACCGGCAAGGAATGGCGCGATATAGGTGTAGAGGATGTTGTGGGCGAGCACGAAGGTCAGCACGACAAGCAGGACCTGACGGATCCCGGGCAACAAGAACACCCCCTTCAGTGACCGGCGCGCACCTTCCGCCGCACCGGGAAAATCCGGCACCCGGGCCAGCACCCAGAAGACGAGAACCACCGTCAGGACACTCATCAGTCCGAAGCAGGCCCGCCACCCGATTAACGCCCCAAGAAAGGTTCCCGCCGGCACGCCGAGCGAAAGGGCCAGCGGCGTTCCCGCCATCGCGACCGCAATCGCCCTCCCCTTGAGATGTTCGGGTGCCATGCGGGCGGCGTATCCAGCCGCCAGCGCCCAGAGCAGACCTGCGGCGACGCCGGCAACAAGGCGTGCCACAAGCGTCAGCGCATAGCTCCCGGACAGCGCGGTGACCGTGTTGGCAAGCAGAAAACCGACGATCGCGGCAAGCAGAAGCGGACGACGGCGGTATCCCTGGGTGTACGCGGTCAGGGGAATGGCGGCGGCAAGTGATCCCACCGCATAAACGGTGACGAGTTGGCCAGCGGCAGCCTCCGAAACGCCAAGGCCGGCACCGATGGCAGGCAGCAGCCCCGCCGGCAACGCTTCGGTCAAAATGGTGATGAAGGCCGCCATGGAAAGCGCCAGCAATCCACCCCAGGGCAGGCCTTCGCCCGCGTGTGACGTGGACGAAGCTCCCGGAAATGTGCCTTCACGGCATTCGCGCCCGCTCATTCGCCGCCCTCCCCGGGGACCGCCTCGACGTTGACGATGAACACGGTGGGATGCGCTGTGGCCGAAAAGCGGGCCCGGTGGGGAACGGTCATGCAAAACCTCGTTTGGACATTGCGATATCGCCAGAGGTGGCATGGCGCGCCTTCCGGAAAAACAGGCTTCAATTCTTCTCACTTCGGACTATCATGTCCGCAATCATGACCCTTCCCACGGATAGTCTCGGCGCACTCAACGTTTTCATGCAGGCGGCGGAAACCCGCAGCTTCACGGCAGCCGGACGACAGCTCGGCGTCTCATCGTCGGCCGTCGGAAAGGCGGTCGCCCGGCTGGAGGAACGCCTTGGAGTGAGGCTGTTCCATCGCTCGACGCGCGCGATCACGCTGACACCGGAAGGCAGTCTCTTTCTGGAACGGTGCAGACGAATCTTCTGCGAAGTGGAGGCGGCCGAGCTGGAACTCTCGCGAACGCGCGCGCATCCACGCGGCGTGTTGCGCGTAAGCCTGCCCGTGGTCGGTATGCTGATGATGCCCACCCTCTCGGCATTCATGCAGGCCTGGCCGGACATCGAGCTCGATCTCGACTTCTCCGACCGTCTTGTCGACGTGATCGAGGAAGGCTTCGACGCCGTCATCCGTACGGGCGAGGCAAGCGATTCCAGGCTCATGACCCGCGTGCTGGGGACGTTCGGCTACAGGCTGGTAGGTGCTCCGGCCTATTTCGAGAAAAACGGAACGCCCGAGACACCTGGCGACCTTGCCGCGCACAGGGGCCTGTTTCATCGCTATCCGCAGACGGGCAAGCTGGAGGAATGGCATCTCGTCGACGACGACGGGAAGCCGGTCCCGGCCCCGACAAGTGCCGGCGTCTCAAGCGCAATCGAACCTCTTATCGACCTTGCCGAGCGTGGCCACGGGCTGGCCTGTCTGCCGGAGTTCGCCGTATCGGACAGGCTGACCAGGGGCACACTCACAAGTGTGCTGGACGACAAGGTCGGTCACTCGGGAACCTTCCGGATCCTCTGGCCCTCGAGCAGGCACCAGGCACCGAAGCTGCGTGCCTTCGTCGATTTCATGGCCGCCAACCTTCTTTCAGAAACGTCGAGGTCGACATGCGCGTAGTTCTCACGGGGAGTTCCGGGCGGGTCGGTCGTGCGATCTTCAACGCCCTGGCCGGGCATCACGAGGTCATCGGCCTGGACCGCTCTCCGTTCTCGACCACGCATGTTGTCGGCGATATCGCCGACAAGGCCGTGCTGCGCCCACTTCTGAAAGGCGCCGACGCGGTGATCCACACCGCCGCACTGCATGCCCCGCACGTCGGCGGTATCCCCGACTCGGAGTTTCAACGGGTCAATATCGAGGGGACCCGAGCCCTTGCCAAAGAGGCGATGTCATCGGACGTAAAGCGGATGGTTCTGACCAGCACGACCGCCTTGTACGGAAACGCAATCGTGCCCGGCGCCTGCACGTGGGTCGACGAGGCGACGGTTCCCGTTCCGAAGAGCATCTATCACCGGACGAAACTGGACGCCGAACACATCCTTGAAGGCATGGCCCGTCCGGATTTCGAGGTCCGGGTGCTGCGGATGTCGCGGAGTTTCCCCGAACCGGGGGACGTCATGGCCGCCTACAGGCTGCATCGCGGGATCGACGTCCGCGACGTGGCCGAGGCCCATCTCGCAGCACTGACGAACAGCGGGCCACACTTCCAGCGCCACATCATTTCGGCAACGCCGGTCTTTGCGAGGCAGGATCGCGAGGCTCTGGCGAGGGACGCTGCATCCGTCATCCGGCTGCGCGCACCACGGCTTGCCGCCGCGTTTGAACAAAGAGGCTGGACGCTCCCGCTCTCCGTCGACCGCATATATGATTCCGGCTCTGCGCGACATGCACTCGGGTGGCGACCCCGCTTCGGCTTTTCCGAGGTGCTGGCGCAGATGGACCGGGGCAGCCTGGAAGTCCTGCCGGCGGGCTCGCGCATCGACAGGAAGCCGGAATAGACCTCGTCTGCCTCCGGTCGGCGGTTGCCTTTCCAGTGAAACCGTTCGCCCCGGCGCGAAAGTCAGCCGAGCCCCGCTTCCCGCATGATCCATTGCCTGAACGCCGCGACTTTCGGCACAGCCATCTTGTCCGGCTCGACGACGACGAAATACCTGTCAAAGGTCCGCACCGGCGCATCTATCGCGAGCATGATGCTTCCGGCGGCCAGAAAACGGCTTGCGTAAACGTCGCGCACGACGGCAAGCCCCTGTCCGGCAATCGCCCCTTCGATCAACAGGGCGTCATCGGCATAGCTCGGACCCTTTGCCGCATCGCGGGACGGTCCGACGCCATTTGCCTCGAGCCATGTCAGCCAATCCGCGCGATCCCGATCCTGCAACAGCGGATAGCGCAGGCAGTCAGCCGGCTCGGCCAGGGACATGCCCGACAAAAGGGAGGGGCTTGCAACCGCGACAAGGCGCGGGGTGAGGAGAAGAGTCGATTTCAGACCGGGGTATTCCCCGGACCCATGACGAAGCGCCACATCCGCCATGCCACCGGATACGTCCGCGAGCTGCACCGAGGTTTCGATCCTGATCTCGATCTCCGGATGCAATGCCGCGAAGCGACCGAGACGCGGCGCAAGCCAGCATGTGGCAAAAGACGGCGTGGTGCTGACAACCAGCGAGCGCGGTCCCGGCCGACGGCCCTCGAACAGGTCCACGGCGGCATCGATCTGGGCGAAGCCCGGCGCGACCCGGCGAAACAGTTGCAGGCCCTGCGGCGACAGCTTCACCGTCCGGTTTCCACGCTCAAGGAGCCGAACGCCGAAACGGGCTTCCAGCGCCTTGACCTGCTGGCTGACGGCGCCCGGCGTCACATTCAGCTCTTGTGCCGCACGCTTGATGCTGCCCTGGCGGCCAACTTCCACGAAGGTGCGCAGGGCGCCGAGGGATATGAATGACGTCATCCGAGACAGTTTAGATAAACTAAATCATTCGACAAGAGATCTGGTTTGTATCGCCTGGGCCGGAATGTATCTCTGCCCCCATGCAGACACCTCCCTCGCCTTCCGAATACATCTCGCCAGCCCTTGTCCGCCTGCTCGCGGTCGGCGCGGGAGCCGCAGTCGCCAACAGCTACTACAATCAGGCATTCCTCGGTTATCTGACCGCGGATTTCGCACTGGTGGCCGGGGCGGTCTCCATCGTGCCGGTTCTGACCCAGGCCGGCAACGCGTTCGGCGTGCTGCTGCTCGCCCCCCTCGGCGACCGGATGGAGCGCCGCTCCCTCATTCTCATGACCATTGCCGCGCTGGTGATCGCCCTGGTTGGGGCCGCCGTATCGCCGGGTTTCGCCTGGCTCGCGCTTGCCAGTCTCGCGGTGAGTCTCTTTGCCACGGTGGCGCAGCAGATCGTTCCCCTGGCGGTGCATCTGGCCCCGCCGACCGGACGCGGCCGCGTTCTGGGCACTGTCACGGGAGGCATCCTGATCGGCATCCTGCTTGCCCGCACGGTCAGCGGAACGATTTCGGACCTTTGGGGCTGGTCGTTCGTCTTCTGGTTCGCGGCCGTCTTGATGATCGCAATCGGAGTGGCGCTCGCAGTCTGGCTCCCCCGCGTCCCGCCAACGACGGACATGAGCTATCCGCGCCTGATCGGCTCGCTCTGGACGCTGGTGCGCACGCACCCCGTTCTCAGGCGTGCAGTCACGGTGCAATTCCTGATTTTCGCTGCCTTCATGGGCTTCTGGTCGAATCTCGCGCTGCTGCTCGCCGAACCGCGCTTTCAGCTCGGCGGCACGGAGGTCGGCCTGCTCGCCCTCGTGGGTGTCGCCGGGGCCCTCGCCGCGCCGATTGCCGGCGGCTTCGCCGACCGCCGCGGGGAAGGCCTCGTGGTCTCGGCGGGCGCGGGACTGGTCGTGTTCGCCTTCATGATCTTCGGGTTCTGGCAAGGCTCCCTTGCCGGACTGGTGGTGGGCATTCTCGTGCTGGATCTCGCCGTGCAGTCCTCCCAGGTCGCCAATCAGGCGCGCGTCTATGCGCTGGACCCGAACGCCCGCAGCCGGCTCAACACCGTGTTCATGGCCTGCATGCTCGCTGGCGGTGCCGTCGGCGCCGGCCTTGGCGGGGCCGCCTATGCCATTTCGGGCTGGACCGGGACGTGCATTTTCGGCGCGACCTCCGCCGGCCTCGCACTGGTCATCTCCCGGGCACCACGGCTTCCGGGTCTCGACACACGTCGAACAGATCCACATCCCTGAAGTCAAAGTCCACAAACATTCGTTTTTATGAAGATCGAACGACGCCTACTCTTGGTCCAAACGGATCTCTGGAGGCGTTTTCATGACGGTTGAAACGGCAGTCGGCTTCATCGGCCTCGGTACGATGGGCGAACCAATGGCGCTGAACCTGGTCGGGGCCGGCACACCGCTCGTGGTGTGGAACCGGACGCGCGAGCGCTGCGCCCCGCTGGAACGAGCCGGCGCTCAGGTTGCTTCCGATGCCGCGGACCTCTTTGCGCGATGTGGAACGATCATCCTGATGCTGGAGAACGACGCGGCGACGGATGCGGTTCTGGACAGGCATGGCCCGGGCTTCGCCGCGCGTGTCGCAGGACGGACCATCGTTTCCATGAGCACGCTTTCGGCGGAGTATTCGAGGTTGCTGGCCGATGACATCGGCGCCGCCGGCGGGTGTTACGTCGAAGCGCCCGTCTCGGGTTCGCGAAAGCCGGCCGAGGCCGGTCAACTGGTCGGCATGCTTGCCGGCGACCCCGAGGTTTGCGCCCGCCTGCGACCGCTTCTGGCTCCGCTTTGCAAGGAAATCGTCGACTGCGGGGCGGTGCCCGGCGCGCTTCACATGAAGCTTGCGGTCAACACATTCCTGATCACCCTGGTCACGGGACTGGCGGAGGCCTCGCATTTCGCCGCGCGGCACGGTCTCGACATGACCCGCTTCACGGAGATCCTGAACGCCGGTCCGATGGCCAGCGACGTCTCCAGGATCAAGGCGGAAAAGCTCCTGGCGGGCGATTTCTCCCGTCAGGCGGGTATCGCCGATGTGCTGAAGAACAGTCGCCTCGTCGTGGAAGCCGCCCGGTCCGCGGAGATTGCCTCCCCCCTGATGGACGTCTGTCTTGATCTCTATGGCGAGACAGACACAATGGAGCTTGAAGAAGACGACATGATATCGGTCATTCGCGCCATCGACATGCGTACGGAGACCGGTTCCCGCTGAAGGCACCGCCGCGCATGATCACCTCCGCCCTGTCCGAAAATCTTTCGGGCCTGCTTGTCATTCTCACGATCTTTACGGTCGGCGTCGCCAGCCCCGGCCCGGCGACACTGATGATCCTCGGGACGGCCATGGCACGCGGTCGGGCACCGGCGGTTGCCTTGTCCCTTGGCGTCGTCCTCGGCTCCATGGCCTGGGCAACCGTGGCGGCGCTCGGCTTCGTCGCGGCGCTCAAGACCTCGGCGACCCTCTTTACCCTGCTGAAGGTCGCCGGCGGCCTGTACCTGCTTTTTCTTGCGATCAAAGCCTGGCGTTCCGCCCTGACACCCGGCGTCGAAGCCAGGCTCCGCACCTCCGGAAGCAACAGGCCGCTTTCCTGCTTCGTGCAGGGACTTCTCCTGCATCTGACGAATCCGAAGGCGCCGCTCGTCTGGATGGCCACGCTTTCCGTGGGCGGGCTGAACACCGCTCCGCTGCCTTTTCTGGCCACGGCGATCCTGCTGTGCGCGCTGATCGGAATCACGGTGTTCGTCGGCTATGCGCTTCTGTTTTCCACCCGGAGAGCGTCGCGCATGTATCTCGCGGCCCGTCGACCGATCGATGCCGTTATCGGCACGCTCTTTGGCGCCGCCGCGATCAGGCTCTTTTCCTATCGGCTGACCTGAGCCGGACCACGAGGCTTTCCGGGAACGCGACGCTCCAACGGCGATGTCCAGGTAGAGGCGTCTAACGGGTCGTCGCCATCAGAACGCTTCCGCCGATCATGAAGCCTCCGCCGGCATATCCCATGTTCCGGCGCGCCCGCCGGCTCTGGAACAGCGTCCGCGCGCCGGAAGCAATCAGCGCGTAGCCTGTCAGGAGCACAACGATCACGAGGCTGGAGGTCAGCGTCAGCAGTACGAGCTGGAGCGGCAGGTCACCTGCGGGATCGATGAACTGGGCGAGAAACGCCATATAGAAGACGATCGCCTTGGGATTCAGGATCGCCGTCACCGTTCCGGCCCAGAAGCTCCCCCAGGAGGACCCTTTTGCCGGCGTGACCAACAGGTCTTCGCGGATGCGTCGGGCATCCACGATCTGCATGTAGCCGAGCCACGCGAGATAGAACACGCCCGCCCATTTGACGATCTGGAACAGGACGGCGGAGGCCGCCAGAATGGCTCCCACACCGGCGAAAGACAGCCCGACCAGAACGATGCTCCCGATGACATCACCCAGAATGCACATCATCGCGGCGGTCTTTCCGCGCGTGAGCGATTGCCCGATCACGAGCAGGACACTCGGCCCCGGTATAGCGGTCAGGACAACACAGGCGATTGTATAGGCGAGCCATGTTTCCCAGGTCATTCCGCCCCTCCCTGCAGTGATCCTGCGATCACCGGACAATAGCGCTCGACAGCGCCGAAGACACCGGAAACTTACCGGCTTAAGGCGCCATGTCCAATCCCGGACGGCAAGAGCTTGGCGGGCAAGACCCCGGGTTGAAAGGATCTCGGTCTGGTGGAGCGTGACTGTTTCACCGCACGTTGAGTTTGAAACGGAACGCAGGCACGATAATGAGTATTGCAGTTACCTCTTCAAAGGGCCGAACAGGCAATGCGTCTCACATCTTTCACAGACTACGGTTTGCGCATGCTGATGCGGATGGCCAGCGAACCTGAGCGCGCTTTTACAACAGCGGAATTCGCGGCGGAGTTCGTATTGTCGCGCAATCATCTGGCGAAGATCATGCAACGACTCTCCCGGGGTGGCCTGGTCGAGACCCGTCGCGGTGGTCGCGGAGGTGCCGTTCTCGCCCAACCGGCGGAACGCATCGTACTCGGCAACGTCGTGCGCCTGCTGGAGGACGGCCACTCGCTTGTCGAATGCTTCACACCCGAGGGTGGCACCTGCACGTTGAACGGAAGGTGCCGCCTGAAGGCACGCTTGCGATCGGCCGAGGCGGCTTTCCTTGCCGATCTGGACAAGGCGACCCTCGCGGATGTTGCGCTCGCTCCGCTGTCGCCGGCCTGAGCGGCGGGCGGTGCACCGGTCCAGTTGCAAACCGCCACCGCCCTCCGCCCCTGCATCAGAACCGCGCCTTGAGCCCGGCATAAAGGGCACGCCCGTCCCCCGGCAGGAAGGCTGCCTGGTCCACCCGGGCCTGGTCGACAATCAGGGTCGAGGAGGCATAGGTGACATCAAAGAGATTGGTCACCTCTCCAAAGACCGACACCGTGTCGCTGATCCTGTATTCACTGCGCAGGTCGACCAGAGCGTAGGGATCCGCAAACAGGGTGTTCATGTTGTCGACCGGGGTGCGGTCAGGAACCCATTTGAGCGACGCCCCCAGACTCCACTTCTCGCTTGCCTGCACCTGCAGCGCGACCTGGAGAAGATGCCTGGGAGCCCCGGCCAGAAAGTTGTCGCCGCGCACGGGATCATTGCGGAACCGGAAATCCTGGAATGTGTAGGCAATGCGCCCGCTCAGCCAGTCGGTGAGCGTCGCACCCAAGCCGAGTTCGACGCCGAAATGGCGCGTGTCGCCTGCGTTGACCGCACCAAGGGAGGCGCCCGTGACATCGCGCAGGCTCAACAGCTCATTGTTCACCCAGGAATAGTAGGCGACGACATCCCAGGACAGCTTTCCTGAACGCCCACGCCACCCCGCTTCCACGGTGGAGGCTGTCTGGGCGTCGAGATCGGGAGTACGGAAGGCCGACGCCGGCAGCCCGGGATTTCCGGGATTGGGCCGCCCCGGGCTGCTGTTCGGCGTGCCGTTGATCGTGGCAAGAAGATCGTCGTGGGTCGGCGGCTCGAAACTCCGGCTCACGGCAGCAAAGAGCGTCTGGGTCTCGCCGACGCGATAAGTGAGGCCGAGGCTCGGTGTCCATCCGCTATAGGAGCGGGAATAGCTCGTGCTTTCCGTTGGCACCGCCCCATCCGGCAGCGCCACAGTGGGGTTGCCCGGATTGTAGGCGATGGTCGGTCTGGTCGCCCTGTCATAGACATCGCGATTGTCGCGGACGGAATGGGAAAACGAGATGGCGGGCGAAACCGTAAGCTCGGACAGGAGCGGGACATTGAAGCCTGCATGAACCGACAGGGTGGAAGCGTCGAGCTCATTCTGGCCGAACCGGGCGCCCTGCGTCCCGGCGCGATTCAGGAAGTAGTCGCGCGAAGCGGAACCCAGGGCATATCGCGCGGTCGCCTCGAACAGAGGCAATGTGGCCGCCGCATCGGGCTTGAAGGCATAACGCAGCACACCGATAAAGTCGCCACCTTCGGTCTCGCGAATGCCCGAGGGAATCGGAAAGCGGAAGCTGTCTTTCGTGTAGGTGTAGCCGAGCGCCACATCAACGGTGTGCTCATCGAGTTCGACCGTCGTTCTCGATCCGACGAGGAACTGGCTCGCATCGCGTCTCGGTCGGTCACGAACCACATTCGGTCCCGGAAAACTTACCCCTCCCGCGGAAACGACAGGCCCCGAAAAGACCTGACGCGGGTCCGACTTCATGTAGCTTTTCGGCAGCGGGCCGGCGACATCGAAACCTAGATCCGTATATCCGGCGAAGATGCGGGTCGTCACCATATCCGACACCTCCACTCCGACATTCGCACCGGCGCTGATACGGCTCGACTCGTTGTAGTCCCGGAAGCCGTCGCGGCGGCTGGCGTCAAAGTGAAACAGGCCGTCGTAGCTGTCGGTCCCGAAGCCGAACTGGCCGGCGACACCCGCCTGGCCAAAGCTTCCTCCCCGGGCCACCAGCTTGCCTCCCGGATCCGCCCACCCGGTCGGCGAGATGAAGTTCAGCGCACCGCCGAGAGAGGTCGCGCCGAGCCGGTTCGAGGTGTATCCGCGGAAAACCTCGATCGCATCCGCCTGACGCGGATTTGCAAAACCCACGATATACGACCCGTCCGCCCGGTTGAGCGGCAGGCCGTCCTGTAGCATGAGCACGCCGCGCTCAACGGGATTCTGCTGCAGTCCCGAGCCTCGAATCTGGACTCGGGGCTGATCGTGGCCTCCGAAAAAGTCCTGCACGACCACACCAGGTACGGTCGCAAGCGCACGGGCGATCGTCAGGTTTCCGGAATCGGGATAGTCGTCCGCAGCCACAACGGCGCCACCGCCGGCGATCGCGTCCAGCCGCTCTTCAAGGTCGCTGCGCAACACATCAAGGAAGATCTTGTCGAGAACGACCGCTCCGGGTGTCGCGGATTGCGCGACGCCCTGCTCGCTCCCGGCCAGCACCAATATCGCCGTCGAGGCGAGCAGCGACAATCGTGAAAGACCACGACCCGACTGTCGCCGCGCAAGCCTGCCTTCCTGCCGATCCATGGGGCGAGGGGGAGTGAACATATCGCTTTCCAAACCTGTCTTGCATTGCTTGCTCGTCTGGTTTGGCTGGCGCCTTGCGGGAGACTGCAGATTCCCTGAGGCGGTGGCTGGACCCGGTTGTCATCGACACTGCGAGCGTGCCCACCTGTTTCGCGGCGGCATCGACCGGAGCGCCTCACCCGCACCCACTCGAAAGTTGACTCTTTCATTCAGGATCAAGGCGGCGTATGGATAGCATGAAAATCGGTATTTGAAATACCTATTGAGGCTTCCATGTCGCCGAATGCACCGAGCGGATCAAGAAAAGCGGGTATCGCCCAACGGCATGTCTGGCTGGCGCTGGGCTGGACCGCTTTGGCGGCGGGGACCGCAGGAATCGTGCTGCCAATCGTTCCCACGACTCCCTTCGCGCTCCTTGCCGCGGCGGCTTTCGGCAAGGGCTCTCCGCGCCTGAAGCGATGGCTGGAAGACAGTGCGACATTCGGCCCCACCCTTGCCGCCTGGAGGTCGAAAGGTGCAATCGCCACTCGTCACAAGGTGGGGGCCGTTGCGACGATGGCCACCGTACTAGGCGCCAGCATCGCCCTGGGGGCGGTCTGGTGGGTCCTGGCCATTCAGGCGGTCTGCATGTGTGGCGCCTCCCTCTTCATTCTCACCCGGCCCGGTGTCTCCGCCCCTCTGGGGACATCGCGCTCCTTGCAACCGGAGCACCGCAAAAAACGCCGCCCTGCTCGCTGGTATCGCCTTTGGGCGCACGTGTTGCTCCTGGCCGGACTGCTCGCCACTGCCGTGGCCCTCGCCACCTGGCGCGGTGGCCTTTGGCCTCTGGATCTTGGCTTTTCAATCCTCGTGACCCTTGCCGGACTCGGTGTTCTGGTCATCGCCTGGGGACCTGTCTGGCTGGGGCTTCTGATCGCCTCGGCAAGCCTGAATAGCGTCCGCGGGCGGCTCACGCTTTGGCCAATCGCCACCGCGGCGCTGATTGGACTGCATGTCGTTTTCGGCACGGATCTCGGCTTCATGTCCCTGGAGCACCTCGGGCCCGCCGGAGCACTTCACCTCTATGCCGTGCCGACGGCCCTTGTCCTCGTGCTGGGATCGGCCGTTCGGGAAGGGTTACGCAAGCGTCCGTCCAAAATTACTGGCACCCAAGAACCTGGAGACACGCAATGATCTCTACGTCCCTCTCGCGCCGCACAGTGCTCCGCACCGCGCTCGGTGGAGCCACCCTGCTCGCCATGCCCGCGTCATTGCATGCCGCCCCCCTGGTTCCTGAACTGGCACTGTACGGTCCGCCAGCCGGCCCTTCCGTCACCCTCGCGCATGCGGTCGCGACAAACCGGTTCGCCGGGATCGCCGCGACAACCAGCCTGACAACCTGGCGCAACCCGGATGAATTGCGGGCAGGCCTGACCTCCGGCGCAATCCAGCTTTCGATCGTTCCCGTGCAAGCAGCGGCAAACCTCTACAATCGCGGCTATCCGATCCGGCTGGCCAACGTGATGACAAACGGGTTGCTCTACGTCACCTCAGCCGACGCAAGCATCGCCGACATCTCGGACCTGCGCGGACGCACGGTCGCGGTCCCGTTTCGGGGCGACACGCCTGAAATCCTTTTCAACAGACTGCTCGCCCATCGCGGGCTCGCCCCATCGGCGGATCTCGACATCACCTATGCCGGCTCTCCGATCGAGGCGATGCAACTTCTTCTGGCCGGCCGGGTGGAAGCCGCCTTGACGGCCGAACCCTCGACATCGGCCGCGGTGATCGCCGGCGCCCAGGCCGGAAAAGACATCCGCCGTTCCATAGACCTGCAGGCGGCGTGGGGCGCAATAACGGGGGCCGCGCCGGTCCTGCCGCAAGCCGGACTGGCGATCACGGCGCCCTTCCTGGATGCCCACGGCAATGCAGTACCGGCACTTCTCTCGACGATCGAATCCGCGACACCGGAGGTTCTCGCGCACCCGGCCACTGCCGCCGCCCATGCGACGGAAGCGCTCGGAATGCCAGCTCCCCTGCTCGCGGCCTCGGTCCCTTATTCCAATCTCGTCGCGCGCCCCGCCAAGGAAGCCCGGGCCGATGTCGAGCGGATGCTGTCCGCAATGAGCGGACCGGACATGAACGCGATCAACGGCAAGCTGCCCGACAGCGGCTTCTATTTGTGATCGCAAAAATGGACGAACTCCACCAGGCAGCCACTGAAGGTCCGATGAAGCCCTCACGAACCACATCGTCCATTGCGCGCCGTCTCGCCGACCGGGCCGGGCGCTTGCTGGAACTCGCATGGTCAGCCTGGGCCGGGCTTGCAGCCCTGTGTCTGCTCGCCGCCGTTTGGCAGGCAGGTCACGAAGCGTATGGCCCCTTCATCCTCAGTTCCCCGCAGGAGACGATCGCCGCCGTCTGGCAACTTGCCGGCATGCCGGAAGCCTGGTCCGTGGCCACACTGACATTGCAACGGTCCGTCACCGGTTTTGCACTCGTTGCCGGCCTGGGGCTGGTGCTCGGTCTTGCGGCTGGATACTCGCCCGCAACGATGAGGATCGCCGCACCACTTATCACGGTGCTGATTGGCGTGCCCCCCATTGCCTGGATCGTCCTGGCAATGATCTGGTTCGGCGGTTCGGACGCGACCGTGCGAACCGTGATCGTCGTGACGGCACTGCCCGTGGTGTTTCTGGGTGCGGCACAAGGCATTGCCACGCGCGACCGCAACCTCGACCGGATGGCGAGCGCTTTCGGCGCCGGACCCGTACGCCGGTTCCTGACCGTGGGACTTCGTCAAACGACAACCACGCTGTTTCCGGCTCTTACGCTGGCGCTTGGCACGGCGTTCAAGGTCGCGGTGATGGCCGAGTTGCTCGCCAATGCGGGCGGTATCGGGGGAGCGCTGGCGGATGCGCGAATCAACCTCGACATCGCGAACGCGCTAGCCTGGGTCCTGATTGCCGTGTCGCTGCTGGTCGCGGTCGAATATGTCCTGGTTCAGCCGGTCAAGGGCGAGGTCGACCGCTGGCGCCGCGCGGCCCAACCCTGGGGCGTGAAGCGATGACAGTTCTCGATATCTCCTCTCTTGAACATGCCTATCTCGGGCGCTCGGTCCTCAAGGACATCGACCTCGCCGTGAAAACGGGAGAAATAGTCGCCCTGGTCGGGCCATCTGGCTGCGGGAAGTCGACACTCGCCCATATTGCCGCCGGGCTTCTGGAACCGAAATCGGGTCGCGTCGAGCGTCGATACCAAAGACACGCAATGATCTTCCAGGACCCCGCGCTCCTGCCCTGGGCAACGGCAGCGCGAAATATCGGTTTCAGCTTGCGCCTCGCGCGGGTGCCACGGCTCGACAGGACGGAACGATTGAGGGAAGCAGCCCGAAAGGTCGCACTCGAACCGAATGACCTGGAGAAATATCCTGTTGAACTGTCCGGCGGCATGCGCCAGCGGGTTGCCATTGCCCGGGCCTTGGCCGTTCGACCGGACTTCATCTATTTCGACGAGCCCTTCACTGCGCTCGATGTCGCCCTGCGCCGCAGAATGCAGGACCTGGTCATCGCGACCTGTGCCCATGCCGGGCTTGCCGGGCTGTTCATCACCCACGACCTGCATGAAGCGGCCCGGGTCTCGCACCGGATCGCCGTGCTCGATACCCATGGCGCAGGTATCCTGGGGTATCGTCCATTGCCGGGCGCACCCGGCGAGCGCGATGAAGCCGAGGAACGCGACTGGGTCGCGGCCGCGCTAACGCGCGATCCGCTGTTCCGTCACATCCACGATGTGGACGAAAGGCAAATCGCATGACGTGTGCCCCAGCGGCTCCGGTGCGACGCAGCGTGCCGGCATCCCTTTCCGCGACCTTGTCTGATGAGGGCTTTCGTCTGTTCTTTCCGCTCGCAGCCGTTTATGCCGCGATCTTTCCGCTGCTGTGGGTGCTGGCACTCGGCTTCGACCTGCCGCTTGCACATACGGTTCCCCCGATGATCTGGCACGCCCATGAGATGCTTGTCGGGGCGTTCGGTGCGGCGCTGATCGGCTTTCTCACCACCGCCGTGCCGGAATGGACCGACACTCCTCCCCTTCGCGGCTGGCCGCTTTGGGGGCTTGCCGGTCTTTGGAGCGCGGGACGCGTTGTCGGTGCGCTTGGCTGGGACGGGCTGAGCGCGATAGGAGCGTTGGCCGATCTTGCATGGATGCTGGTCCTTTTCGGCTATCTCCTGCATCTCTCGATCCGGCGGCGGACTGACAAACTGCTGGCATTTCTGTTCTGGCTCGGCGTGCTTATTGCCTGCCTCGTAATGGCGCAAGGCGCGTTCCTGACAGCGGACATCGACCGCGCGGCGATGGCCGTTCATCTCATCGGGTATGCTTTCCTGGGACTTCTGGGCATTGCCCTGGCGAGAATTACGGTACCAGTCACCAACCTCGTGCTCGCCCCTACAGAGACAAGTTCACCGTTTCGGCCACATCCCGGGCGGCTGAACCTGGCCCCGGGGCTGGTTGCCGTCGCAATCGCGGGACAATTCGCGGGCCTGTCTCCCTCGGTGACGGGATATCTCCTCATAGCGGCGGGGGCTGCCTTCATGGACCGTGTCGCAGAGGCCTTCATTGGACGGGAGGTGGCGCGTGCCGAGATTCTGATGCTGGCCGGCTCGTCCGCTCTGGCCGGCACCGGCCTGATGATGGCTGGCGCCTCCGCACTCGGGGCTCCCTGGGCGGAGGTTACGGGACTGCACGTTGCTCTGATGGGCGGGCTGGGCCTCGGCGTCTTTGCCGTCTTTTGCATCGCCGGCCAGCTACACACCGGCAGGCCTCTGGGCCTTTCGCTCCCGGTACGTATGGGCGCGCTGGCCCTGACTGCATCGGTCGCGCTTCGGATTCTTCCGGATCTCGGGGTCTCACTCCCCGGCCCCCTGCATTCGACGGCTGCCCTGACCTGGAGTGGCGCATTTCTGATCTGGACTGCTGCATACTGGCCTGCGGTGACAGGCCCCACCATCGCAGCAGTCCGGCCACCTCGAACCGAAGAGGTCGGGCCGGCGACCAGCCAGCGCTAGGCCCCACGCCCTGGCCGGTCACGGCAAGGTCGGGAACCACACGATCTCAGCATTGCTGTCCTGGCACTTCGCCCATCCAGGGTCGGGCCCGAGGAGGCCCCAGACGAAGAAGATCAACGGCCCGTGCCGCGATCTGCTGCGCAGCCTCCTCCAACGTCGCCGGGCGGTGGTAGAAGGCCGGAACCGGGGGCATGACGATGGCTCCCATCTCCGTTGCCAGGGTCATGTTGCGCAGGTGCGCGAGCGTGAGCGGCGCCTCCCGCGCGAGGAGCACCAGCGGGCGCCGCTCCTTGAGATGTACCGAGGCCGCGCGAACGAGAAGATTGTCGTCAAGCCCATGGGCAATGGCAGCCAGGCTTCGCATCGAACATGGCGCCACGATCATGCCGGCCGAGGGAAACGACCCTGAAGCGATACGCGCGCCCACGTCCAAGGCCGGGTGCCTGGCCGATGCCAGCCGGCAAAGCTCCTCCAGGGCATCAGCGCCGCATTCAATGTCCAGAGTGCGCTCGGCGGCATGGCTGGTCACGAGATCGAAAGCGATACCGCGCCGAGCCATGTCGCGCGCCGCCGCCAGCGCCAACATCGCGCCGGCCGCTCCCGACACCCCCAGAACGACCGGGGTCATGCCAATCCCTCCCGCCTGAGGATACGCTCGGCCGCAGCTTCCGCCTCTGAGCTTAGCGTCATGACCGTCCCGAAGGGACGCTCGGTTTCCGATCCGATCTTGGTTGTCGCGTCCAGGCCGATCTTGCCGGCGAGGCCGTCAAGAGGTGAGGCGAAGTCGAGATAATCCATCGGCGTTCGCTCAAGCACCAGGCTATCCCGAGCGGGATCGAAGCGGGTGGCGAGAGCCCAGGCTATATCGTCCCAGTTGCGCGGATCGATATCGTCATCCACCACCACGATCATCTTGGTGTAGCTGAATTGCGGAAGCATGCCCCACAGGGCAAGCATCACCCGCCGGGCCTGACCGGGATAACGCTTGTCAATGCTCACCACTGCCATGCGATAGGAACAGGCGGCCGGGGGGAGCCACAGGTCGCAAACCTCTGGAATCTGCTGACGGATCACAGGCAGTGCCAGGTCGTTGAAAACCTCCCCGATGACGGCGGGTTCATCCGGCGGACGGCCCGTCCAGGTAGAGAGATAAAGCGGGTCGCGCCGATGGGTGATGGCGGTGACGGTCAGCACCGGGAAAGGTTCGACCGCGTTGTAGTAGCCCGTGTGGTCGCCGAACGGGCCTTCCGGCGCGACGTCGTCCGGCTGAATCCACCCCTCGACAATGATCTCGGCATCGGCGGGAACCAGCATTGGAACAGTCCGGGCCGGGACAAGACGGGTTCGCCCACCCCGCAGCACGCCGGAAAAGGCGAGCTCCGAGACTGTCTCGGGCAAAGGCAATGCTGCGCCAAGCAACAGCGCGGGGTCTGCGCCAAGCACAACGGCAACCGGCATCGGCTTTCCCGCATGCCGGTAGCCGCGATGATGGTCCGCTCCGCCCCGGTGGGCCAGCCAACGCATGACAAGCCGGTCGCTCGCCAGCACCTGAGCGCGGTAGATGCCCGCGTTATAGCTCCCCGTGTTCTCGGCAGCAGATCCGTGCGGGCGCGTCAGCACCACCGGCCAGGTCATCAAGGGGCCTGCATCTCCCGGCCAACATGTCTGCACCGGCAGGCAGGTGAGGTCGGGAGGCGTCATGTTTTCGTCCTGCGCCGGCGCGCGGGAAACGAGCCGCGGACGGCTTTTCAAGGCTGCGGACAGATGCGGCCATCGTGACAGGGCATCCCGAAGGCCGTTCGGAGGCACGGGATTGCGCAGAGCTGCAAGAAACGCCCCGAAGTCGGCAACCCCCTCAGGGGCAAGACCGAGACCGGCAGCAACCCGTCGCCGGGTGCCGAACAGATTTGTCACGACCGGCACCGAATGCACCGCCCCATCGGCCGAGACAGGCGCATCGAATTGCAGCACGGGGCCCTCAGCCAGCAGCATACGGCGATGCACGGCTGTCATTTCCTCGACGAGGCGCACAGGCGTTGCGACATGATGCAGCTCCCCTTCCCCGTCGCACCACGCGAGGAAGGAACGCAAATCGGTGAAGGCAGGAAGCTGGCGCATGGGATTTCCGGTCAAGAGGCTTGACCGGAATAGCAGGCGTCATCGCCCGCAAGGTTGATGCGCATCAACAAAGGTCGCAACTCACACTCCTATGGTGTCGCGGCACAACGACACCGGAGCCCAGCATGACCTTCCCGTCCGCCGACACGAGGCCGGCACGTCACATCCCGGAAGTACCGCCCTTTCTGGCACTTGGCTTGCGCCTTGCTCCCCCTGGCCCCGCGGGACGCGTCCTTAGCGAGGTCGCTCGCCGCATCCTGGCCGACCACCCCAGGCTGATCGACCGGTTGGGGGCCTATCGGACCTGCCGCTTTTCCCTCACCGCCACCGACGTTCCGATCAACTTCCTCATCGACCTTGGAGCCGATCCCGTTCGCGTCAGACTGCAAGCAACGCCGCCCGATGCAGACGCACGCATTTCCGGCAAGCTGGCCGCCCTGATCGGCCTTGTCCACGGCGCCTGGGACGGCGACGCCCTGTTCTTCTCTCGTGACCTGGTCGTAGAGGGCGATACCTCTGCCGCCCTGGCCTTGCGCAACGCAATCGATGACGCCGAGCTGGATCTGGGACAGGAAATTTCCAGCCTGAGCGGACCGCTGTCCGGCCTCGTCTCCCGCCTGATCTCCTTTACGGAGGGTTTGACCGGCGTACCTCTGACGCGAACGGAGGCGATACAATGATGGAACTCGTCTGTCCTGCCGGCACACCGGCGTCGCTGCGCGCGGCGGTCGATGCCGGCGCGCACACGGTGTATTGCGGCTTTGCCGACGACACCAACGCGCGCAACTTTCCCGGCCTCAACTTCTCACGGTCCGAACTGGCTGACGGCGTCGCCTATGCCCATCGACGCGGCGCCAAGGTACTGGTGGCGATCAACACCTTCCCGCGCGCTGGCGACGAAGACATCTGGCACCGGGCGGTAGCGGACGCGGAGACGGCTGGTGCCGACGCTGTGATCCTCGCCGACCTCGGGCTTATCGCCCATGCGGCGGAGCGTCATCCGGGCCTACGCCGCCACGTCTCGGTACAGGCTGCCGTCGCGAATGCCGACATGGTCAACTTTTATGCCGAGACGTTCGGCGTGAAGCGCGTCGTTTTTCCGCGCGTGCTCAGCGTCGAGGAGATCGCCGCCATCAACCGGGAGATCGACATCGAAAGCGAGGTGTTCATATTCGGGGGTCTTTGCGTCATGACCGAGGGTCGCTGTTCGATGTCGTCCTATATCACCGGGCTCTCCCCAAACATGAACGGGGTGTGCTCGCCGGCAAGCCACGTCACCTACACCGAGGAAGACAACACGTTGGCGGCGCGCCTTGGCGGCTATACGATTCATCGATCCGCCAAACACGAGGCGGCACCCTACCCCACCCTGTGCAAGGGGTGCTTCAAGGTCGGGCCGCGCACAGGCTACGTGTTTGAAGATCCAGCCAGCCTCGATGCCTCGGAACTGCTGCCGGCGCTGGCGCGGGCCGGTGTTTCAGCCCTCAAGATCGAGGGCCGCCAGCGTTCACGCGCCTATGTCACCCAGGTGGTCCGCAACTTCCGAAATGCGGTCGAGGCACTGGCCGACGGACGGCCAATGCCGGTCGGCATGCTGGCGGGACTGACCGAAGGTCAGACCACCACCTCGGGCGCCTACAAGAAGATCTGGAGATAACCGCCATGGACCTGACCGTCGGCCCTGTCCAAGGGTTCTGGGACGCCGATCTCTGGGACAGTTTCTACGCCCGTCTCGCGGATGAACCCGACGTCAAGCGGGTCGTCATCGGCGAACTGGTCTGCTCGAAGCGACTGCCCTTCTACCAGGATCGCCTGCCGGAAGCGATCGAACGCCTGCTTGCCGCGGGCAAGGAGGTGGCTGTCACAAGCCTAGCCCTCGTGACCTTGAAACGCGAGCGCAAGATGACCGCGGATCTCGCCGACCTGGGGCTAGAAATAGAGGTCAACGATCTCACCGCCCTGGCTCATCTCCCGGCGGGAGCAACCTTCTCCGTCGGACCGCTTGTCAATGTCTACAATGAGAGCACGCTGGGCTTCCTGGCCAGGCGTGGCGCCGTCCGTTTCTGCCTTCCGCCGGAACTCCCCTCACATTCCGTCGCCCGCCTGAGCGAGGCGGCCGGAGCGATCCCGGTCGATGTGTGGGGATGGGGACGGCTGCCACTGGCGATATCGGGTCGCTGCTATCACGCCCGATACCATGACCGGACCAAGGACCAGTGCCAGTTCGTTTGCGCCGAGGACCCGGACGGACTGGCCGTGGACACGCTTGATGACCAGAAATTTCTGGCCATCAACGGCGTCCAGACCCTGTCATCCCAATGCGCGAACATGGCTCATTCCATTGACCAGCTTGTCGGGCTTGGTGTTTCGGGCTTGAGGCTTTCGCCGCAAACGACCGGCTTCTTTGACGTTATCGGTCTGTTTCGCGATCTGCTCTCCGGCCGGATCGATGCCGAGGACCTCAGCAGGAAAGCCCTGCCACTCGCTCCGGGTGGAGCGTTTTGCAACGGCTTCCTGGACGGGCCGGCCGGCGTTTCATGGAGACACCCGACCCCGGACTGAAACCTCCCGAACGTGCTGCCCCGCCCCCAGAGATCGGACCGGAGGGGCTTATCCTCTCCGGTCGCCTGCCTGTTTCCCCTTGCCGCGCAAAGCGCCGAGACACAGGACAACCGCAAGACATGTCCAGGCGAGACTCCAGGCGGCGGCCGCCGCGACCAGGCTTGGCCCCCGGTCGAAAGCGGAAAGCCCCATGCCCGCCGCAGCAGCAATCCTCAAGAGCGCCGACAGGTGCAGCAGAACCAGCGCCAGCAGGAACAGGCGATGCTGATGCACATGAGGCAGGCCCCGAGCGAGCGACCGAGACATGGCCAGCCGCCCCATCACGGCCATGGTCATGCCGCCGATGGCTCCAACCGTGGCAGCATGAAGGCCGGCGTCAGGGACGATGGACGCGCCTGGCATCAGGGACCAGCCGGCCAACAGCAACGAGACTCCGAGCCAACCGTAGGCCAGATGCAGGGCCAGCACTTCGGGAGAACGCAGCAACCACCCGCGCCAGCGCACCAGCCGCCACATGTGCAGGAACCCGACGGCCAGCACCGCGGTGGCCGCCGCAAGACCCTGCCCGCCGACTGCCAACACCAGTGCGGCTCCGGGCAAGCCGACGATCGCCAGACGGTCCAGGGAACCGTCGACCGGAGCAACCCTGTCCTTCAGTCCCGGCTGCAGCGCGCTGCGGGTCAGGCTGGGCACAAGTCGGCCGCCTACCAGCGCGATAAGAAAAAGAGCGAAACCGATCCCCACCCATGGTGGAGAGACGGCCAGCGGCGCAAGCAAGGCACCCTCAAGTCGCGCATTCAGAGCGTATGCGGCTCCGAATAGGCCAAACCCCGCAAATACGAAGATCGCAAGCCAGGTCTGGCGGGGAGCCCGCCTGCGTGCCTCGCGCAACAGCAGGCTCGTGCATGTCAGGGGGAAGCAGAGATCCAGGCTGAACAGGCAGACCGAAATGGCCACATTGTCCGAAGCCGCAAGATCAAATGGCAGGCGGCAGATAGCCCAGAGACCGAAAAGGCCCGCAAGACGCCAGCCGGAGGCGGGCAGGCGCCCGGACCAGTTTGGCGTGGCCGACAAAAGGTAACCTCCGATCACCGCTTGCAGAAAACCGAACAGCATTTCGCGCACGTGCCAGTCGCGCGCCGGCATGCCCATGATCTCCTCCATGCCCCCGAGATGAGCAGCAAGCCAGAGCGGAACGGACAAGGCCGCCAGCAGGGATGCCCCAAGAAAGAAGGGCCGATGGGAGACCGCAAACAACCGCGAGACACCCGTCGGCTCACGACGCCCCGCCGACGTCCTGCACGTCCCGGCATCGCGTGTCGAACGATCGGCTGGATTCATGACCAGATCTCCCGCGCCGGGTCCGATATCATGCACACCCGGTTCGGGGGACAAGCCACACCCGGCTTTTCCCCTCGGCTTCCGAGGCGGATCGCGGCTTCGCCTGTAGCCCACGAGAGACGCGAGTGGTCGCGGAGACGTTGTTTTATGCGGAAAACCGGCGCTCGATATCCCGTCCAGGCATCGGGCACACCATGCCGGGACGCAGGCGAGCGGACGTTGTGCCGCCGCAATGTTCAGTACGCCGACACGCGTTAGATTCAGACGCACCAACGGACGGTTGGCCGGTACCGGCATGCTTTCGCATGGGGGCCGCGCCGTTCACCTCCGAACGCTCCGGGAAACGAAACACGAAAGGGACACACGGGCCATGACCACGCAAGAAATGACGATCGATGTGTCGGATCTTGCCGAGGGTTTCGGGCTACACCCGGACGAGGTGCTCGCGCTGATACGCTCGGGCAAGATCGCCGGACGCCTCTATGCAGGACAGGACGAGGACGCGGAAACCTATGCCTGCGTCTTTTTCCACGCCAATCAGCGGCTGACACTCGTGGTTGACGAAACCGGCGCCCTGCTACGGCGCTCGAAAGTGAACTTCGGCGACCACCCCTTGCCGCAAAGCATGCACAGGGGACCAGATGCGGAGCAGAAGAAGCAAGTCCAGAGATGGCGCAGTTAAAAAAATACGCCTGCGCGCACCTTGGGAGGGACCTGAATCATTCCCACTCGATGGTTCCCGGAGGCTTGGAGGTGATGTCGTAGGTCACGCGGTTGATGCCCTCGACCTCGTTGATGATCCGGGTCGCCGTCTCGCCGAGGAAGTCGTGGGTGAAGGGGTAGTAGTCCGCCGTCATGCCATCGACAGAGGTCACCGCGCGCAGGGCACAGGCATAGTCGTAGGTGCGTCCATCGCCCATCACACCGACGGTGCGCACCGGCAGGATCGCCACGAATGCCTGCCAGATCTCGTCGTAGAGACCGTGCTTGCGGATCTGGTCGATGTAGACCGCATCCGCCTTGCGCAGGATCTCCAGCTTGTCGCGGGTGATCTCGCCCGGACAGCGGATCGCGAGCCCCGGCCCGGGGAACGGGTGCCGACCGATGAACTTGTCCGGCAGGCCGAGTTCGCGGCCAAGCGCGCGCACCTCGTCCTTGAACAGCTCACGCAGCGGCTCCACTAGCTTCAGACCCATCTTCTCGGGAAGGCCGCCGACGTTGTGGTGGCTCTTGATCGTGACCGACGGACCGCCGGAAAAGCTCACGCTTTCGATCACATCCGGATACAGCGTGCCCTGGGCCAGGAACTCCGCCCCCTCGATGGCATTCGCATGTTTCTGGAACACGTCGATGAAGAGCTTGCCGATGGTCTTTCGCTTGACCTCGGGATCGCTCACGCCCTCCAGCTCGCCCAGGAAAAGGTCCTGCTCGTCCGCGTGGATGAGGGGAATGTTGTAGTGATCGCGGAACATGCCCACGACCTCGTCCGCCTCTCCAAGGCGCAGAAGGCCGTGATCGACGAAGACACAAGTGAGCTGGTCGCCGATGGCCTCGTGGATCAGGACCGCCGCCACCGAGCTGTCGACACCGCCCGAAAGACCGCAGATGACCTTGCGGTCCCCGACCTGCTCTCGGATCCGGGCCACCGCCTCGGCGCGATAGGCCCCCATCGTCCAGTCGCCCCTGAACCCGGCCAGGCGCACGAAATTGGCGTAGAGCGCCTTGCCGTTCGGCGTGTGGTGAACTTCCGGGTGGAACTGCACCGCAAAGAAGTTGCGTTCCGGATCCGCCGTGATCGCAAAGGGCGCGTTGGGCGAGGTGCCATAGACCTTGAAGCCCGGCGCGATGCGGCTCACGTGGTCGCCATGGCTCATCCAGACCTGTTCTCGCCCACCCGAGAACCAGCCATCGAGAAGCGGCAGGCGCTCGTCGGCCGGCGTCACGAAGGCACGTCCGAACTCGGCCGTTCCCCCACCGCCGGAAATCTTGCCGCCGTCCACCTTGCCGCCGAGATCCTGCATCATGACCTGCTGGCCGTAGCAGATGCCGAGGATCGGCACACCGAGTTCATAGACGGACGCGGGCGGGCGCGGAGAGCCCTCGCGCGTCACGCTGTCGGGCCCGCCGGAGAAGATCACCGCCCGTGGCCGGAACTCGGCCAGGAATGCATCGGTGACCTTCTGGAACGGGTGGATCTCGCAGTAGACATTCAGCTCGCGCAGGCGGCGGGCGATGAGCTGTGTCACCTGGGAGCCGAAGTCGATGATGAGGAGGCGGTCGTGCTGTGTCATGGCTCGCTTCTAGAGCATTTTTCGCCGAAACGGAAACCTCTCTCGACGCCTTTTCGCCACAAAAGAATCGTCCTCCGCAGTCGGGTTTTGCACCGAAAACGGAAGCGCCGCCGAACGGTCGCCGCAATGACGGCAAAGCTTGCGGATAGTCATTGGCAAGCGCGTCTCGGGCTTTGACCCGCGCCGGGCACGCCCCTAGGGTCGTGAAAGGTCCGCCCGAGAGACGAGTCGGACCCGGTGCGCAGGTCGCACCGTTTTCTAAAAGGACGCAAGACGAGGCATGGCCCCTCCCCCCGACAGCGCGAACGCCGAAGCCCTCGCCGAAGCCATGGCGCTGGAATCCGCCGGCGATGCCGATGCGGCTCTCCGCATCTATCTGGCACTGGCCGCGCGCGATCCCCAGGACGTCGATGCCGCCTATCGTGCGGGAACCGCGCTCATGCGCCGGGGCGAGTTGGACGATGCCGTCACGATGCTGCGCCGGGTTGTCTTCAACCAGCCGGACCATGGGCCAGCACGCGCCAATCTCGGCAGCGCGCTGCTGCTTCTGGGACGCGACGAACCGGCCCGCGAAGCCTTCGTCGCGGTGCTCGAGCGCTCGCCCGACAACCGTAACGCCCTCTACGGACTGGCGACGATCCTGATCCGGCTCGGCCGGCACAGCGAGGCGCAGCGGTTCTCCTCGCGCCTTCTCGCCGCCCTGCCCGACAGCGCGGCCGCCCTCACTCTGGATGCGGATGCACGCGGCGCCTCCGGCGGCGCCTCGGCGCTCGCCCAGTACCGGCAGGCTCTGCGGCTCGACCCGGACTACGTGCCGGCCCTGCGCGGCCTCGCCAACCTGCTCTTTCATCAAAGCCGCTATGCCGATGCGCAGGCGCATGTGCGTCATGCACTGGCCCATGTGCCCGACGACCCGGAGTTCCTGGCCCTTCTCGGCGCGATCCTGCTTGCCTCCGACGACTGGCAAGGCGCGCTGGATGCCTTTGCCCAGGCACGCCGGAATGATCCCGACACGGCCGATCACGCAGTCAACATGAGTCTTGCCTGCCGGCGGGGCGGCGATGTGTCCGGGGCGGTCCGCCACGCCCGCGACGCCTGGCAGATCGATGGCGAGAGCCGCGCGGCCGCGAATGCGCTGGGAGCCGCCCTCGCGGCGGCCGGGGCCGGCATCCAGGCCCGCCAGGTTCTCATGGCAGGTGGCAGGACGGACCGCGTCCCCGTGGGATTGTGGGGCGAGCTCGACGCCCTGCTCGACCATCTGGAGCGGGAAGAAGACAAACGTCGTCAGGCCCAGGCGGAAACAACCGCCGCGACGCTGGCCGCTTCCGACGATCTCCCGCACGACACGGCGGCGGACACGGCGTATGACGACGGGACAGCATCCTTCGAGGTGGCACCGGCCGGACCGCGTCCCTCCGACACGGGACCCGAGGATGAAAGCGCGCGCCGCAAGGAGCGGCGCGGTGACCACGCGGACGACGACGAGCCGGAAACCCTGCCGCTTTTTCCCGACTTCTGAGCCTCAAAACACAAAGACCCGCCCGCGCGGCGCGGACGGGTCCGATCCGAGGTGATTTCAGGCGGCGTGCCTACATGGCGTCGAAGTCGAGCACGACCTTCTCGCTGACGGGACGTGACTGGCAGGTGAGAACGAAGCCGGCCTCCACTTCCCAGGGCTCCAGCGAATAGTTCACCGCCATGTCGACCTCTCCGTCCTCGACCTTGGCGCGGCAGGTGCAACACATGCCGCCCTTGCAGGAATAAGGCGCCTCGATGCCGGCGCGCAGGGCCGCGTCGATGATGGTTTCGCCGCGCCCGACCGGCACGCTGGTGCGCATTCCGTCGATGATCAGTTCCGCCACGGCCGCATGATCCGTTGCGGCCGCGTCGCGCGCGGGCTTGGGCTGGTGCGGCGCGGAGCCGTCGGCGGGCGTGAAGAACTCGCGGTGAACCTTGCCTTCTCCAACGCCGATGGCCTGAAGCGCGTCGGTTGCGGTCTCGATCATTTCACCCGGACCGCACAGGAAGATCGCGTCGGCCTCGGCCGCCGGAACCACATGGGTCAGCAGCACCTGGAGTTTCTCCGCATCGAGCCGCCCCGACAGCATGTCGACATCCTGCGCCTCGCGCGAAAGCACGTGGAACACGCCGAAGCGCGCGGGGAAGAGATCCTTCAGGTTCTCGATCTCCTCCTTGAAGATGATGCTCTGCGAGGTGCGGTTGCCGTAGAAAAGGTAGAATTCGCTCTCCGTCTCGCGCGTGAGAACGGTACGGATCATCGCAAGCACTGGCGTGATGCCCGATCCGGCCGCAACCGCGACCAGTGTGCGCGGCCCGCCGTCGTGAGACGGCAGGACAAACCGGCCCGAGGGCGTCATCACGTCGATCTCGTCGCCCGGCGTCACGTTCTCGTTGGCGAAGGAGGAAAAGGCGCCGCCATCGATCTTCTTCACCGCGACCCGCAGCTCGCCATCGTCCTCGCCCGCGCAGATCGAGTAGGAGCGGCGCACGTCCTGCCCGTCGATCATGGTGCGCAGCGTGAGATACTGCCCGGCGGCGAAACGATAGGCATCGCGCAGGTTCTCCGGCACCTCGAAGGAAATGGAAACGGCCTCAGCCGTCTCCCGCTTCACGTCCTTGACCTTGAGCGCATAAAAACGCGGCGACATGGGGGATCCTCCCTCGATCGGCGGGCGCACGAGCCACGCCGGAATGTGCTTTCGGGGTGCCGTCAGTGGCACTTGAAGTAATCGAATGGCTCGGCGCAGGACCGGCAGCGCCACAGCGCCTTGCAGGCGGTCGAGCCGAACTCGGAAACCTTCTCGGTGTCGAACGACCCGCAGCGCGGACACGCGACCTCATCGTCGCCGAAGAGCGCCCGGCGTGATGCCTTTCCCGCTGGCGGCGCGATGCCGTAGGCACGAAGTTTCTCGCGGGCCTCGTCGCTCAGCCAGTCGGTCGTCCAGGCCGGGGACAGCACCGTGTTGATCGTCACCGTGCGAAATCCGGCGTTTCTCAGCGCGGCCTCGATGTCGAAGGTGAAGACGGCCATGGCGGGGCACCCCGTGTAGGTCGGCGTGATGTCCACCTCGACCGCCGTGTCACCCGTGACACGCACCTCACGCAGGACACCGAGATCCGCGATGGTGAGCACCGGGACTTCCGGATCGGGCACCTCGGCCGCCGCATCCCAGGCGCGTTTGCGCCGGGCCGCGTCGTCAAGGCTGAGCAGATCGGCGCTCTGCTCGAAAGGAGGTGTGGCGGAGGCCATGGCTCACCACCTCATTCCCGGGTAGGTGCGCTGCATGTACTGCATCTCGGTGAGCAGGTGCCCGAAGCTCTCGGAATGCCTGCCGGAGCGTCCGCCCGTCTGCATCCAGCCCACCGGCGGCATCCGCAGAAGCGCCTCGTCGAGCACGTCGCGCACGCTGGCGTGCCACTCGTCGCGAAGGCTCTCGGGATCGACCGCGATGCCGTCGGCGACAAGGCGTGACACCACCTCGTCCGCCTCGAACAGTTCGCCCGTGTAGGACCACAGCGTATCGATCGCCGCCTGCATCCGCATCCGGCTCTCGTCCGTCCCGTCGCCCAGACGAATGGTCCACTCGCCCGAATGACGCAGGTGATAGGCCGCTTCCTTCTCGGCCTTGGCCGCGATGGCGGCAAGCGTCTCGTCCCTCGACCCGGTCAGCTTGCGCCAGAAGGGCAGCATGAAGGCGGAGAAGAACAGTTGCCGGGCAATGGTATGGGCGAAGTCCGTGTTCGGCTGCTCCACCAGCAGGCAGTTGCCGAACTCACGCTCCTTGCGCAGGAAGCAGAGCTGGTCCTCGTCCCGCCCCGCGCCCTCGACGGCACCGGCATGGGAGTAGAGCGCGCGGGCCTGACCGATATGGTCGAGACCGACGTTGGCGAGACCGATATCCTCCTCGAGCGTCGGAGCGTGGCCGCACCATTCGCCGAGGCGCTGACCGAGGATCGCCGCGTCATCGGCAAGCCTCAGCGTGTAGGTGAAGAGATCGCTGGTCATGTTGCTGTCTCCTCCCCTGGTCACATGTTTCCGACTTCTTCGGGGATCTCGTAGAAGGTCGGGTGACGGTAGATCTTCGAGGCGGTCGGCTCGAAGAGCTCATCCTTCTGCGTCGGATCTGAGGCGATGATTTCCGACGAGGGAACGACCCAGATCGAAAGACCCTCGCCGCGCCGCGTGTAAACATCACGGGCCGCCTGCAGGGCCATCTCGGCATCGGCCGCGTGGACCGATCCGCAATGGCGGTGCGCCATGCCCGTACGCGAGCGGATGAAGACTTCCCAAAGCGGCGTGGTTTTCTCGGTCATCTTGCGTTTCTCCCTCAAGCCCTGCGCAAGGCCCTGTCCATGGCCAGCGGGGCTCTTCATCTCGTTCTTGGTCCACATGTGCGAACCGCGCCGTGCCCGGACGCGGCGCACGGGTGTTATTCGGCGGCCTCGCGCGCGGCTTCGCGGCGCATCCGGCGCTTCTCGGCATGGGCAAGTGCCGCCTCGCGCACCCAGGCGCCATCGTCATGCGCCTTGCGCCGCGCCTCGAGGCGCTCACGGTTGCAGGGACCATTGCCGGCAATGACGCGGGTGAACTCGTCCCAGTCGATCTCCCCGAACTCCCAGTGACCGGTCTCCTCGTTGAAGCGGAGATCGTCGTCGGGAAGGGTCAGGCCCAGGTAGTGCGCCTGGGGAACGGTCGCGTCGACGAACTTCTGGCGCAGCTCGTCGTTGGTGAACCGCTTGATCTTCCACGCCATGGACTGCGCGGAGTGCTTCGAATCCGTGTCGGAGGGGCCGAACATCATCAGCGACGGCCACCACCAGCGGTTCAGCGCGTCCTGCACCATCTCCTTCTGCTCCTGCGAGGAGCGGCACATCTCCAGCAGCAGTTCGTAGCCCTGGCGCTGATGGAAGCTCTCTTCCTTGCAGACGCGGATCATCGCGCGGGAATAGGGACCGAAGGAACAGCGGCAAAGCGGGATCTGGTTCATGATCGCCGCCCCGTCGACCAGCCAGCCGATGGCTCCGATGTCGGCCCACGTCAGGGTCGGATAATTGAAGATCGACGAGTACTTGGCCTTGCCCGACAGAAGCTGGTCGGTCAGTTCCTCGCGCGAAACGCCCAGCGTCTCGGCGGCGGAGTAGAGATAGAGGCCGTGACCACCCTCGTCCTGAACCTTGGCCAGCAGCGCCGCCTTGCGCTTCAGCGTCGGCGCGCGGGTGATCCAGTTGCCTTCCGGCAGCATGCCGACGATCTCGGAATGGGCATGCTGGGAGATCTGGCGCACAAGCGTCTTGCGGTACGACTCGGGCATCCAGTCGTTGGGCTCGATCTTCTCCTCGGCGTCGATGCGGGCCTGGAATGCGGCCAGACGCTCGGCGTCCTCGACCTGGGGCGTCGCCGTGTCACTTGCGTTGAGAGCCTGGGTGTACATGTCGCTGGGCCTCCTCGTTCCGACCTTGCCATCCGCAATCGTCATGGAGGGGGCTTCCGGGGACATGCGGGACAGGATCGACGCCCTCGCCTCACGCAGGCGCGACACCGCGTCGCCCTGCCTTCCCCGCACGTTCGCCTCCTCCGCAAACGCCGGACGCACTCAATATATGTGACAAATATTATATGTTTCAAGTTTTTTTGTCACATAAGGAGCGAGACACAACCGCCCGGCCAAACATCTGTTTTCAATACCTAATTCGAGAAGCGGAACCCGTCCTCCGGATCGGGGGGCGGCAATTCTCCATCCCTGCAGCGGGCGGAACGGGCAATCCAGCCGGCGCAAGGCGGTGCAAGCAGAGCGTAGAGGCGCGCCGTCAGCGCACGTGCGGCCTCTCCCGGCCAGTCCTCGGGAAGCCATTCATCCGGGAGCACCGGATCGCGCAGGATAAGGCGGCGGTAGGCGTGGATCAGCAATGTGCGCGCCACCATCGCCTCGTGGTCGGCGAGCGAGACGCCGCGCTCAAGGGCCTCGGCCAGCGGCGTGAAGTCGGAGACGAAGGCCCGGTAACGCGCAGCCAGTGGCTCCAGATCGAACGCGCGCGCGACGAGTTCCTCCGGCCACCCCTGCGCAAGCTCCGCGTCGAGACGCAGCAAACCGCCCTCGCTCCGGAACAGCGGCACGCTTTCCGAGGTGCCGACCAGAACCGATGCGCCGAGTGAGCCGTAACCGGATTTCAGAGCCTGATCGCGCACTCCGTTGCGTCCCTCTCCCTCCGGCAGCACGAACAGGTGCAGACGGGGAGAAACGCCAGGCCGGTTGCGCCGGTAGACGCGCGCAAGTGCGGGACCGAAGGCGGCGCGCCCGTCGGCGGAAAGCGCATAGTAGCTGAGCCGTCCGACCTTGATGCGATCGAGCCAGCCGTCGCGCGCCAGGCGTGACAGGGCAGCGCGTACGGCAGCCGCATCGATGCGCATGGCACCCAGAAGTTCCTGGAGTGTCCCGGCCCAGATCTCGCCGCCACGCGGAGCGACCGTATCGCCGAAGATGGTAACGATCAGGGACCAGACCCTGAGCGGCGTATGGGCGTGAAGCCTGTCCACGAGCCCGGCGACGAGAACACGCGCATCGCCGTCGTCCACGACCGCGGGCTCCACCTCAGCCGGCGGCGTGGTGGGCATGCCAGTGCCAGGCGATATCGATGCGGCGGGTAAGCCAGGCCTTGTCGTGCGAAGCGACATAGTCGAGGAAGCGCGCCAAGGCCGCCGCACGACCGGGACGTCCGGCCAGGCGGCAGTGAAGGCCGACCGACATCATCTTCGGAGACCCAGCCTCGCCCTCCGCATAGAGCATGTCGAAGGTGTCCTTGAGGTAGGTGAAGAACTGATCTCCGGAGTTGAACCCCTGCGCCGTGGCGAAGCGCATGTCGTTGGCATCCAGAGTGTAGGGGATCACCAGATGCGGCCCGGAAGGCCCCTCGACCCAATAGGGCAGATCGTCCGCATAGCTGTCGGAATCATAGAGGAACCCGCCGTCCTCCATCACCAGAGAGCGGGTGTTCACGGAATCACGCCCCGTGTACCAGCCGAGCGGCCTTGCCCCCGTCACCTCCTCGTGAATGCGGATCGCCTCCTGCAGGTGGTGGCGCTCGGCATCCTTCGAGAAATCCTTGTAGTCGATCCAGCGCAGGCCGTGGGAGGCGATCTCCCATCCGGCCTCGTTCATGGCCGCGACCGCTTCCGGATTGCGCTGCAATGCCATGGCGACGCCGTAGACCGTGACCGGAATCCCGCGCGCGGTGAACAGGCGCCACAGGCGCCAGAAACCGGCACGCGCGCCATATTCGTAGATCGATTCCATGCTCATGTGCCGCTGGTGCGGCCAGGGCTGGGCGCCGACGACCTCCGAGAGGAACGCCTCGGAATGACTGTCGCCATGGAGGATGCAGTTCTCGCCGCCTTCCTCGTAGTTGATGACGAACTGAACGGCGACATTGGCCTCGTTCGGCCACTTCGGATCCGGCGCAAGGCGCCCGTAGCCGATCAGGTCTCTCGGATAAGTCTCGCTCATGGCGCTGTTCCCGGCTGAGTGCGTGGCGGCCGCGCCGTGCGAAGCGGTGGCGCGCCGTTGCAGCGAGGAAAGCCAAATCGCAGCGCCGATGCAAGGGGCGGATGCACGCCCCTTGCCCAAAACACCTGCTATGCCCTAGCGATCGCCAGTTCCGGCGGGCCGCGCTCGCGCGGGAACGGGCACCGGCACGAGCCCCAGACCCGACACCTCGTCGGTGCTCGAGCGAAGGCGCAGTCCCTTGCCCCGTCCGTTGTCTTCATCGGAAGGCAGCGCCATCACCGCCGCGCCCATGGCGGCGGAGCACAGGGTCACCATCAACCCGAAGAGAAGAACGAGAATCGGAAGCCAGGGTTCGGGCGAATTCAGGATCAGGCTGCGAAGCCCGCCCGTGTCGAGCCACAGCAACCCGGACAGAACCAGAACCGCGGCGAACGCGCCGATGAGCCAATTGATCGCCAGCAATCGGAAGAAGGGAGAGGACAACAGGCCGCGAGCCTGCTTTGCCTCCGGCGCTTCCGGCCCCGAGGTGGCGGATACAGCCTGCGTGACGGTGCCCCTGTCGCTCATGACGCCTCCAGTTTCACATTTGCGAATACATACTAGTGTGCATCGCACGCCCAAGTCCACGCGGTGAAATGGCGCAGCACCCGGCTCCGGCAATATGTCCGCGATATGAAAGTCGCATCCAACCGATCTTGAAATTCGGACGTGTCACCCCATTTCTGCAACGCAGCATCTATATTGGCACGATATATATCGATGTGATATAAGACCTCGATTGACGATACGGAAGCGTGCGGCCGGGTGCTGTGGGAGGTGGACTTGAGCGTCAGGACATTGTGCCTTGCGATCCTCAACTTCGGGGATGCCACGGGCTATGAGATCCGCAAGCTTTCGACGGAAGGAAAGTTCCGCTACTTCATCGAGGCCAGCTTCGGTTCGATCTATCCGACGCTTGCCCGCCTCGAGGCGGAGGGCCTTGTCACGGTGCGCGAGGAAGCTCTGCCGGGCAAGCCGGCACGCAAGATCTACTCCCTGACGGAGAGCGGTCGCGCGGAGTTCGTGAAGCTTCTGGCGGCGCCGCCCGCGCCGGACACCTATCGCTCGCCTTTCCTTCTCGTCGCCATGTGCGCCGAACTCGTCGGGCCGGATGTGATCTCCGCAGCGATCGACCACCGTATCTCCCAGGTTCGCAGCGAAATCGAAACACTGGATGGCATATCGCAAGAGAGCGAATGCCAGCCTGCCGCCCAGTTCATTCTCGACTACGGCCGCCACTGCATGACCCAGGACATCCGCTTCCTTGAGGACAACAGGTCGCGGATCGAGAACATCGCCCGCTCGGCCGAATCCGCGCGTGAAGCCGCGGAATAAGGGACCCGGAGACAGACCGAATGAACATCCGTTTTTCCCATCTGCTCGCTGTCGGCATCAGTGTCGGCGTCGCCGCATGGATGTGGTCCGGAACCTATGTCGAGGGTGGCCGCGCCGATGCGGCGGACGCGACTCCTCCCCCGGCGAAACGCGCGGCTGAAGCGGCGGAAAAGCCCTTTCGGGTCGCGGTTCGCGATCTCGAGGCGGAACCGCGCGTTTCCGTTCTCGCCATCCGCGGGCGGACCGAGGCGGAAGCCACCGTGGACGTGCGCGCCGAAACCAACGGCCGCGTGACGGAGCGCCCGGTGCAGGAGGGGCAGCGGGTCGAGAAGGGCGACCTCCTCTGCCGTATCGAATCCGGTGCACGTGAGGCAAAGGTGCTGGAGGCGCGCGCCCTGCTCGCCCAGGCAGAACTCGACCATTCCGCAGCGACCCAGCTTCAGGGCAAGGGCTTCACGGCCCAGACCCGGGTGGCCGCGCTCAAGGCTTCCATGGATGCGGCACAGGCACGGCTGGAGGAAGCCGAGTTCGAGCTTTCCCGCACCAGCATCAAGGCGCCGATCGGCGGCGTCGTCATAAGCCCGCTGGTCGAGGTGGGCACCATGCTGTCACCGGGCCAGACCTGCGCCACGGTGATCGATGTGCAGCCGATGCTCATGATCGGGCAGGTCTCGGAACGCGAGGTGGCGAAGCTCTCCATCGGGGATGAAGCGACCATCACGCTCGTCAGCGGCGACACGGTGCAAGGCACCCTGCGCTACGTCGCTCCGGCCGCCGATTCCGCGACAAGGACCTTCCGCATCGAGATCGAGATCCCCAATCCGGACCGCTCCCTGCGCGAGGGGCTGACCGCGACCGCGCGCGTTCCGCTCACCGCCCAGCCGGCCCACCATGTCAGTTCCGGCATCCTGACGCTCAACGACAAGGGCGAGATCGGTGTGCGAACCGTGGACGCGGACGGCAAGGTGCGGTTCATGCCGGTCGCGCTTCTGGGAGGCGACGACACCGGTGTCTGGCTTGCCGGCCTTCCCGACAAGGTTCGCGTGATTGTCGCCGGACAGGACTACGTTGTTGAAGGCCAGACGGTCGAGGCCATTGTGGAACAGCCGGAGGCCGAGGGATGATCGACGCACTCGAAGCCGTCCTGCGCAGGCCGCGCACGGTCCTCACCCTCATGCTGGTCATGACGATCGCGGGCGTGCTCGCCTATATCGCCGTGCCCAAGGAAGCCGATCCGGACATCGACATCCCGGTCTTCTACGTGTCCGTCACCCAGCAGGGCATTTCGCCGGAAGACGCCGAACGCCTTCTGGCGCGCCCGATGGAAACGGCCCTGCGCGGCCTCGACGGCCTGAAGGAAATCACCTCCATCTCCGCCGAGGGGCACCTCGGCGTGGTGCTGGAGTTCGACATCAACTTCGACAAGGACCGCGCGCTTGCGGACGTGCGCGACAAGGTCGACCAGGCGAAGGCCAAACTGCCGGCCGAAGCCGACGAACCGACCATCACCGAAACGAATTTCGCGCTGCAGCCGACGATCTACGTCACGCTGTCGGGCGAAGTACCCGAACGCACGCTCTACCAGCATGCAAGGCGGCTGAAGGACCAGATCGAGGCGGTCTCGACCGTGCTCGAAGCGGAGCTTTCCGGCCACCGGGAAGAGCTGCTCGAGGTCGTCATCGACTCCATGAAGCTGGAATCCTACCAGGTCACCCAGCAGGAGCTTCTGACCTCGCTCTCGCAGAACAACCGGCTCGTGGCGGCAGGTTCCCTCGACACCGGTCACGGTCGCTTCAACGTCAAGGTGCCCGGCCTCGTCGAGACGGCGGAAGACGTCTATTCCCTGCCCATCAAGCAGAACGGTGAAGGCGTCGTGACGCTTGCCGACATCGCCGAGGTGCACCGGACCTTCAAGGATCCGTCGAGCTTCACCCGCGTCAACGGTCATCCGGCGATCTCGATCAATGTGGTCAAGCGCAAGGGCACCAACATCATCGAGAACAACGCGGCCGTTCGCGAGGTCGTGGAACAGGCGACGAAAGACTGGCCGAAGGCGATCCGCGTCGACTTCCTGCTCGACAAGTCGGAGAACATCTTCGAGATCCTGGGGTCGCTGCAATCCTCGATCCTCACCGCCATCTTCCTGGTGATGATCCTGGTGATCTGGGCGCTGGGCCCGAAATCCGCCCTGCTCGTCGGCATCTCCATCCCGACGTCGTTCATGATCGGCTTCCTGATCCTCTCCGCGCTCGGCATGACCGTGAACACGATGGTCATGTTCGGCCTCGTGCTGACGGTCGGCATGCTTGTCGACGGCGCCATCGTCATGGTCGAATATGCCGACCGGAAGATCGCGGAAGGGATGCCGTCGCAAGAGGCCTACATCCGCGCCTCCAAGCTCATGTTCTGGCCGATCGTGTCCTCCACGGCGACGACGCTGGCCGCCTTCCTGCCCATGCTGCTGTGGCCGGGCGTGGCGGGCGAGTTCATGAGCTATCTGCCGATCATGGTGGTGATCGTGCTGTCGGCCTCGCTGCTGACGGCGCTCGTCTTCGTGCCGGTGACGGGTGCGGCGCTGTCGAGCCTGTTCAGCTTCGTCGGACGCAAGGCGGAGGTCATCCTTGGCCTGCTCGCCGGGTCGGGCGTTGCCGTCGCCATCGCGTTCAGCCCGCTGGCCGGTGCGCTTCCCTCGCCCGGCGGCATGAACATCGCCTATCCGCTTGCCGTCATCGCCGGTATCGTCATCGGCTATGCGGTCTTCCGCCTTGTCTTCCCGCTGGTCGCGCTCCTGCGTGACAGGGCCGCGCGTGTCGCAGAGGAAGACAGCGCGGAGGCACGAAAGATCTCCGCCGGCGAGACCTTCGACGTCAACAAGGTCCGGGGCGTCACCGGCCTGTACGTCCGGATGCTGGCGTTCTGCGCCGGCACACCGATTGGCAACATCGTCACGCTGAACGCCATGGTGGTGATCTCGGGCGGCATCCTCTTCTACTTCATGGCGAACGCGCAGGGCGTCGAGTTTTTCGTCAACGACGAACCGGACGCCGCCGTGGTGACCGTCTCGGCACGCGGCAACATGTCGGTCCGCGACGCACTGAAACTTGCCGGGAAAGTCGAGGCGGAGGTGCTTCAGGTGCCCGGCATCGAGAACGTCGTCATGTCCGTCTCGACGGGGTCGAGTTCCGGCGGCGCGATGATCGGCGCCAGCCAGGACACGCCGCCCGACGTGATCGGCACGCTGAACCTGGAGCTTGCCGACTATTGCTGCCGGCGCAAGTGGGACGACATCGCGGCCGAGATCCGCACGCGCACCGCCGACATTCCGGCCATCCGCGTGGAAACCCGCAAGATCGAGGGCGGTCCGCCGACCGGTAAGGACGTACGCCTTCAGATCACCTCCACCGACTACGGCACGCTGGTCGAGACGGTGGAGAAGGTCCGAAACCACGTGGACGCCATGGACGGACTTCGCGACCGCGAGGACAGCCGTCCGCTGCCGGGCATCGAATGGCAGATCACCATCGACCGGGAACAGGCCGGCCGCTTCCAGGCCGGCATCGGCTCGGTCGGCTCCATGGTGCAGCTCGTTACCAACGGTGTCCTGATCGGCAACTATCGCCCCGACGATTCCGAGGACGAGGTCGATATCAGGGTCCGCCTTCCGGAGGAAGAACGCACTCTCGACCGGTTCGACAGCCTGCGGCTGCAAACGCCGCTCGGCCAGGTGCCCCTGTCAAACTTCATCGACCGCAAGCCGCAGCAGAAGGTGACCGAAATCACCCGCCGCGACGGGCTCTACGCCATGGACGTGAAGGCGAACATCATCAAGGACCAGATGATCACCACGGAGGGCGGGGTGACCCGCCCGCTGACGGCGGACGACAAGGTGGGCGAACTGGAGACCTGGCTGGGTTCGCAGACCTGGCCGGAGGCGGTGTCGTTCCGCTTCCGTGGAGCGGATGAGGACCAGAAGGAGTCGAGAGACTTCCTGGTTAAGGCAATGCTCGGCTCGCTGTTTCTGATGTTCATCATCCTGGTGACCCAGTTCAACAGCTTCTACCAGGCGATCCTCACCCTCTCGACCGTGGTGATGTCGGTGTTCGGCGTGCTGCTCGGCATGGCACTGAGAGAACAAACCTTCTCCATCATCATGACCGGCACCGGCATCGTCGCGCTGGCCGGCATCGTGGTGAACAACGCCATCGTGCTCATCGACACGTTCAACCGGTTCCGGGAGGATGGCCTCGCCCCCGTCGAGGCGGCGCTCAAGACCTCGGCCCAACGTATCCGGCCGGTCATGCTGACGACGACCACGACCATCGCCGGCCTGATCCCCATGGCGACCCAGCTCAACCTCGACTTCGTCAACCGGGTGGTGACGCAGGGCTCGATCACCGCCGTGTGGTGGGTGCAGCTCTCGACCGCGATCATCTTCGGACTTGGCTTCGCCACGCTGCTGACGCTGATCGTGATCCCGACCATGCTGGCCCTGCCGAGCGTCTGGTCGAAGGTTCTTTTCGGCAAACGGACGGAAGGCGATTCAGGCGGAGACACGGGAATGCCCGCCCCGGCCCAGACCGTCGTCACCACGACGGTGACGCCATTCGGCCCGCGCCACGCGGTCGAGGCCAAGCCACGCCCCGACAAGCCGGACGGTCTGCCGCACGCCGCGGAGTGACCTGGAAAACGAAAAGGGCCGCCTTCGGGCGGCCCTTTAACATGGCGGCAAGAGACGAGCCGAAAGGAAGACGTCCCTAGAGCTGGTCGATGTCCGCGACACCGGGCCTTGCGGCCTCATCGACGCAGGCGCCCTCGATCGCGCTCAGGATCTGGTCCACGGTCGTGGCCACGCAATAGTCGACCTCGAACCCCGGACGCAGGAAGCCTTCCTCGCGCATGTGCGAGAAGAGTTCCACGAGCGGACGCCAGAAACCGCCGATGTCTGCAAGGACAACCGGTTTGACATGCTGCCCGAGCTGTCCCCAGGTCAGGATTTCGACGACTTCCTCAAGCGTTCCGATGCCGCCGGGAAGCGCCACGAAAGCGTCCGCGCGCTCGAACATGGTCCGCTTGCGCTCGTGCATGTCGTCGGTGACGATCGTCTCGGAGAGCGTGGGCATCTTGCCCTCGCGCTCCTCGAGAAATCCGGGAATGATGCCCACGACCCGACCGCCGGCCTCGAGAGCGGATTGAGCCACCGCTCCCATCAGGCCAAGCGAGCCACCGCCGTAGACGACCTCGATCCCTCCCTCGGCAAGACGGCGTCCGAGCTCGCGTGCCGCCTCCATGTACTCCGGGGTGGCTCCGACACCCGTCCCGCAATAGACGCAGACGGAGGTCGGGCGGCTGTCGCGAGCGGGCGCGATCACATTGCTCATGTCGTTCATGAAACCTGTGTCGCACCGGCGCCGAAAAGCGTCAAGCACACCGGACCGTGAAACAGCTCCGGAAATGAGGCTTTCCGCCGCTTTCCGCTTGCGGGGTTTCTTGCCGGCTTGCGGAATCCCGTATAACCATGCGGAGGGTTCCGGGACACGACCGCATGGCGCGGCGCAAGGCCCGATCGCGGGGAGAAGGACTGCTGATGTCGCGCAAACTCGTCATCCAACTGCTTGTGCTTGCCATTGTCGTCGGCCTCGGCGCGCTCGGTATCGGGATCTGGCAGGAACGGCAGAACGCGCGGCAGGCGGCCTCGTCCCCCACGCAGGAAAGCGGTGATGCAGGCGCCCCCCGGGAGACCGCCCAAGCGGATGACAAGCAGCCGGAGAGCACGCCGGACGCCAGCGCGCCCGCCGATCGGCCGGACACATCCGCCAGCGAGACGGCTTCCTCCTCTGACGAATCAACCCAGCCGTCTTCCGGCGATACGAAAGACAGTGCCCAGGTCTCTGCCGGCCCAAGCTTCGACCTGATGCGCGTGGAGCCCGACGGCTCGGCCGTCGTGGCCGGTCGTGCGGAAGCCGGCTCCATCGTCGCCCTTCTCTCCAACGGCAAGGTCGTCGGCAAGGGCATCGCGAACGCGAACGGCGAGTTCGCGATCGTGCTCGACACGCCCCTGGAGGCGGGGGCCCATGCGGTGACGCTGGAAACCCAGAACAAGGACGGCAAGGCGCTTGGCGAATCCGAGCAGTCGCTCGCCGTCTCTGTGCCTGAGGACCCCGACACCGGCGAAGTGCTTGTCATGCTCAACGAGCCCGGCGCGCCTTCTCGTGTACTGCAGAAGCCCGACGCGCTCGAAGGTCAGGACGATGCCCCCGCCGAGGAGGCCGGGACCGGCGACACGCAGATGGCGGCTGCGGACACAGGCGCGGACGCGGCCCCATCGACGTCCCGCTCTCCCGAGACAGGCGAGACGGGCGCATCTTCTGGCGATACCGCTTCCAACATCCCCGCCGCCGACAACCGGCAGCAGGCCTCCGATCCGACGACAGACGGGTCCGACCGGACGAACGTCGAGGACAATGGCGCGGTGGCTTCAGCCTCAACGCCACAGGATGAGAGCAAAACCACCTCCGGAGACACCGGAGCGCCTGTGGGGCAGGCCACGGCCGACGCTGGCGACCAGACAGATGGCGAACCGTCCGGCGACGCGCGCGTGACGGTTGATGCCGTCGAGACCGAAAACGACAAGGTCTTCGTCGCGGGAGCCGGCGAGCCCGGCTCGGACGTGCGTGTCTATCTCGACAACAAGCTCGTCGGCGAGGCAAAGACCGATGAGAAGGGACGCTGGCTTCTGGAAGGTGAAAGCAAGGTTGAACCCGGGCAGGTCGACGTGCGCGCCGACCAGGTGCGCCCGAACGATGGCAGCGTCGAGGCCCGCGCGCAGGTGACTTTCGAGAAAGCGGCCCCGGAAGCGGTCGTCCTGCGGCCGCTCGACGCCTCCGGCTCGTCGGATGCCGGCAGCGGTGCACAGGGAAGCGGCGAAACACGACAGGTCCCGAGCGTGATCATTCGGACCGGCGACAATCTCTGGACCATTTCCCAGCGCCGATACGGCCAGGGCGTGCGCTACACGACCATCTATCAGGCCAACAAGGACCAGATCCGCAATCCCGACCTGATCTATCCCGGCCAGATCTTCATGCTGCCCGAGAGCGACCGGAACTGGTCGTCCGGGGACTGACCCTGCCCTCCTGCTGAACGGCCCGCACTTGGTGCCAATGCCAGAGGCCTCCCGCGATGCGTTCGCGGGAGGCCTCTGGCGGTTCAATGTCCGTCTGCGGCGGAAGCACGAAGCAGCGGCTGGAAACACCAGCAATAACTGCCGCTACGGCATATTTCCACTTGGAAAAAATCCCTAGAACAAACTTGACTCATTAATTCATATTAATATTGTGCCTCCCGAACGGCGACCACACGAACGTGATCGGTGCGCCCACGCCAGCACGCATTCAGCGGCCTAGCCGCTCCCGGCTGCCAGCAAGAAAATCAACGACATCCAGGAGGCTCAATGATGAGCGAGAACGCGTCTCGCGGCCGGCAGGCCGTGACCGTGGCGGCATGTCTTGCCGCAGTGTTGGCGAGCAGTACGTCCCTTCAGGCCCAGGAGGCGCAACGCAACGCGCAGGCAAGCCCGGAAGCCGGTTCGCCGCGTGGCGTGACCACTCTCGACCGCATCACGCTGTCCTGGTCCGATGCGACCGAGAATGTCTACGAGCGTCCGGAAGCCGCCAGCTACATTGATGGCGAAGCCCTTGAGGAACGCAACGCGGGCGATATCAACGAGGCCCTGCGCTCGACCGCCGGCACCTTCACCCGCCAGACCAGCGATCAGCCCGGCATCACGCCGAACATTCGCGGTCTCCAGGGCAGCGGTCGCGTGAACTCCACGATCGACGGCGTGCCGCAGACCTTCACCAACCTGTCCGGACACGGCGGCACATTCGACAACTTCGTCTATGTGGATCCAAACCTTCTTGCGGGTGTCAACGTAACGCGCGGCGCTGTTGCGGGCGCCGAGGGCATGGGCGCTCTCGGCGGTGCGGTGGACTTCCGCACCATCGACCCGGAAGACATCCTCAAGCCAGGCCGGAACGTCGGCGCGCGCACGACATGGCGCGTTGGCACGAATGACTACGGCTGGTCGGGAATGCTGGCGGGCGCGGCACGCGCCGATCTCGGCACGACAGGCGAAGTCAGCATGATCGGGGCGTTCTCGCTCAGCGACATGGGCCACTATGAAAACGGCGACGGCGTGCCTGTCCCCTTTGATCCTTCCAACATGCCCAAGTCCGGCCTGTTCAAGGTCAAGCTGCAGCCCAACGAGGCCCACAGTCTCAAGCTCGGCGGCATCTGGTACAAGAACGCATTCTATGTGCAGAGCGGCGGCTATGACTGGTCGATCAACAATCAGACCTACACCGCAAACTACCGCTTTACGCCCGACAGCGATCTCGTCGACCTCAAGCTCAACGCCTACTACAACCTGACCGATCTCGCCTTCGACGGCATCGGCGGCGTGTTCACCGGGCGGCGTGGCGAGGAAGCCGGCCTGGGCGGCGACATCTCCAACACCTCCCGCCTCCAGTTCGGTGACGTCGGCCTGAACTTCAACTACGGCTTCGCCTACGCACGCAGCGAGTACACCGGCAACGACCATCGCGGCGCCAATCCGGACGGCACGCTGGAGAAGACGAACACCTTCCTGCGCACGACGGCGTCCTGGGGCATGTTCGACCTCACGGCGGGTCTCACCTACGACACGTGGAACCTCAATGGCGTGACAGAGTATGTCGCCCCCGGCAGCGGCGGTTGTCCCCCCACCGGCGGAAACTGTGTGGTCGGCACGGCAACGCGCTCGGGTGGCGAATGGAACCCGAGCATCGAGTTGTCCGCCCGTCCGACCGACTGGATGCAGCTCTATGCCAGCTACGCCCGGACGTACCGTCCGCCGACCGCCTCGGAAATGTTCTATCCCGGCGGTCACAGCTTCGATGGCGTCGGTGACCCGATCGCCGGCAATATCGATCTCGAGCCCGAGACCATGTGGGGCTTCAACATCGGCGCCAATTTCACCGGCGACAGTCTTTTCGTCGAGGGCGACAAGGCTCGGCTGAAGATCGGTTACTTCGACAACCGGATCGACAACTACATCACCTACGGCATGGACCAGAAGCCGACCGACCCGCGTCCGATCCCGCGGTGGGTGAATGTCGCCGGCACCACCCGGATGCAGGGCTTCGAGCTCGAGGGCGGTTATGATGCCGGCTTTGCCTACGCCAATGTCGCGCTGACGCTGGCCGACACGAAACAGCCCCTTCCCTACCTGGCGGGCGTTGGAACCGACGTCGGCCGCCTGCCCGACGACTACGCCACGCTGGACGTCGGTGCACGCTTCTTCGACCGGAAGGTAACGGTCGGCGGACGGGTGAACTACGTCGGCGACAGCGTTCAGGTCTTCATGGACGAGGCGAACTCCATCCCCATCGACAGCTACGTGCTCGTCGACCTCTACGGTTCCTGGGAATTCCGTGAGGATTCAAAGCTGTTCGTGAATATCGAGAACGTCGGCGATGTCTCCTACATGGCGGCCAATTCCGGCTTTGCCGACAACTACAACGGCGTCAACACCGGACGCGGGCGAACCTTCATGCTCGGAGCGTCCATGACGTTCTGACCGCGACCTCGCACTCCCCGCGAGAAGGGCGTTCGCCAACAGGCGGACGCCCTTTTTTGTTCGTCTTTTCCAAGGTATGGCCGCATAAACAAGACGGGGTCTCCTTCAAGTTCCTTGCAAGCCGAAGCCCCGTCGCCTAGAACCCATCGTAATTTTACGATGAAAGGTTCTCACCGGCCATGCCCGCCGCTTCCGACGATTGCGCGCACGCCCAGGTCTGCTGCAAAGCGCCTGCGCCCCTTTCCCGGAGCGAATGCGCGGACGTCGCCGCGCTCTTCAAGGCGCTCGCCCATCCCGTCCGCGTGTCCATCGTGGCGGCGCTTGCCCGTTGCCCCGGCGCCTGCTGCGGCGAAATCGTGAGCGGCCTTCCCCTCGCGCAGTCGACCGTTTCCCAGCACCTTGCCGTTCTCAAGGAAGCCGGCCTTCTCACGGCCAGTGACGAAGGGCGCTCCTGCCGCTATCAACTGTCCCCCCTGACCGCATCCCGCCTGACACAGGCGGGAGCTTTCCTTTTGCCAATGGCCTCCGAGGCCGACGTGCCCTCCCCATCAGACCAGACCGGATCAACCGGCTTCCCCCGAAAGGCAACGGCATGACCCGCCGCACCCGCCCCGCTTCCCCGGCGAGCGCTCCCAACGAAAGCAGGATTTCGGCCGATGACGCGGCCATCCTGACGACGCTCGGCCAACTCTGGCCCTACATCTGGCCTTCGGACCGCCCCGACCTCAAGGGGCGCGTGGTTCTGGCCGTGCTCGCCCTTCTCGTCGCGAAGGTCGTGACGGTGTTCTCGCCCTATTTCTTCAAGTGGGCGACGGATGCGCTGACCGCCGTGGAAACCGGCGCCCAGGCCACCAGCAACACCCTGCCGGCATGGTTGCCGGCGTGGCTCGTCGTGCCGGTGATGCTGGTGCTAGCCTACAACGTCGCACGCGTCCTGTTCGTCGGCTTCAACCAGCTTCGCGATGCCCTGTTTGCGAGGGTCGGCCAGCACGCGGTGCGCCAGCTCGCCTTCCTGACGTTTCGCCACCTTCACGCCCTGTCGCTCCGTTTCCATCTCGCCCGCCGGACGGGGGGATTGTCACGTGTGATCGAGCGTGGCGTGAAGGGCATCGAGAACATCGTGCGCTTTACAATATTGAACGGAATTCCAACAATTTTTGAATTCGCCGTTATGGCTGGCGTTATATGGTATCAGTTCGGCTTTACTTACGTCATCGTCGTCGCTGTCATGATCGTCGCCTACACGTGGTTCACGATCCAGACATCAAACTGGCGCATCTCGATCAGGCGAGAGATGAACGACAGTGACACGGAAGCAAACTCCAAGGCCATCGATAGCCTTCTCAACTTCGAAACGGTGAAATACTTCGGAAACGAGCGACTCGAGGCCGAGCGCTTCGACAAATCGATGGCGCTCTACGAAAGCGCGGCGACGAGAACGTGGACGTCACTGTCCTGGCTCAATTTCGGCCAGGCGGTGATCCTGGGCATCGGCACCGCGATCTGCATGATCCTGTCGGCACGCGCGATCCAGGCCGGCGAGCAGACCATCGGCGACTTCGTCATGATCAACGCGCTGCTGATCCAGCTCTCCATCCCCATGAACTTCATCGGCTTTCTGTACCGTGAAATCCGGCAGGGGCTTGCCGACCTGGAAGCCATGTTCGCGCTTCTCGGCCAGCCGGCCGAGATCACGGACCGCCCCGGCGCACAGGATCTCGCGGTCGAAGGCGGCACGGTCCGCTTCGAGGATGTCCACTTCCACTACGACGCGAACCGGCCGATCCTCAAGGGCATCAGCTTCGAAGTCCCCGCCGGACGCACCGTCGCCATCGTCGGCCCGTCGGGCGCGGGAAAGTCGACGATCTCGCGGCTCCTCTTCCGCTTTTACGACGCGACCGCGGGAGGCGTTTCCATCGACGGACAGGACGTGCGCGACGTCACGCAGTCCTCCCTGCGCGCGGCCATCGGCATGGTTCCCCAGGACACGGTTCTGTTCAACGACACGATCGCCTACAACATCCGCTACGGGCGTCCGCAGGCGACCGACGAGGAGCTGCGCGCGGCGGCGCGAATGGCCCAGATTTCCTCGTTCATCGAGGCTCTTCCGGATGGGTACGACACGGAAGTCGGCGAGCGCGGCCTGAAGCTTTCCGGTGGCGAGAAACAGCGCGTCGCCATCGCCCGCACGATCCTGAAGGCTCCCCCCATCCTCATTCTGGATGAGGCGACATCGGCGCTCGACACCCACACGGAACGTGAGATCCAGGCGGCCCTCGACGAGGTCTCGCAGAACCGCACGACGCTGGTGATCGCCCATCGCCTGTCGACGGTCGTCGATGCCGACGAGATCCTGGTGCTCGAGAAAGGCAAGGTGGTCGAGCGCGGACGGCATCAGGACCTTCTCGCACACGAGGGGCTTTACGCCTCCATGTGGGCGCGCCAGCAGGAGGCCAGCGAGGCCGAGGAGCGCCTGCGCGCGGCAACGAGCGACGACACGGGTTTCGTCGTGCGCGGCCCGAAAGCGGAAGATGTCGAAACCACGGAGTAGCCGACAGGCTCACGCGGCGGGCAGCCATATGGTGAATGTGGTGCCGGCGTCCGGCGCGCTTTCCACCTCGATGGAGCCGCCCTGCCGCGTGACCAGGGTCTGACTGATCGACAGGCCAAGCCCCGTTCCCTGCTGCCGTTTGGTGGTGAAGAACGGATCGAAGATGCGGGCCGCGACCTCTGGTGTCATGCCGCGTCCGGTATCCGACACCCTGATGCAGACGCCACGGACATTGTCGCGAACCTGGTCCAAGGTCGAGATGCGAAGCTCTCCGCCATCGGGCATGGCATGAAGGGCGTTCACCATCAGGTTGATGATGACCTGCTGCAGTTCCGTACGGTTCATCAGGACGGACATCGTGGCGGTATCGGAGCGCGACACCTCGATTTCCCCGCGCTTGAGCAGATGCTTGACCAGCGGCAGGCAGTCCGACACCACCACAGAGACATCCTGCCGATCCGCATAGCCGGCATATTCCTCGGGCTTCGCGAACTGAAGCAGCTTGGTGACGATCAGGTGGATCCGGCTGATCTGCTCGTCGATCAGGCGAATCTCGGTCGTCGCAATGTTGGCGTGCTCCCCGAGAAGGCTACGAAGGACCTCGAGGTTCCCCTGCATCACGGCGATGGGATTGTTGATCTCATGGGCCACGCCGGCGGTGATCTCGCCGATGGCAGCCAGCTTCTCCGACATGATGAGCTGCCGGGTCGTCGCCTCGAGTTGCCTGTTGGCGTCCTCCAGGTCCTCGGTGCGGGCCGCAACACGCGCGTTGAGCTCATCATTCCAGGATCGCAACTGCCGGTCCCGCTGCTGGACCAGGTCAAGCAGGTGGTCGAGGTGCAGCGCCACACGGCTGATTTCGTCGCCCGAGGCCGGAATGGCAGTGCGCGCACCGAGCTCTCCCGCCTCCACCCGGGCGATGGTGTCGGTCATATGCTCAAGCGGCCGGAAGATGCTTCCCGCCCAGCGCAGGAACAGCGGCACGCTTGCCAGGGCAACCAGAAGGAATGCCCCCAGGATCGTGACCAGCGTGACGTATTTCGCCTCGAAGAAGGGGCGTTCGAGAAAACCGACGTAGAGCATCCCGACGCGCTTGCCGTGGCTGTCGACGATCGGCTCATAAGCCGAAATGTACCAGTCGTTGACGACGAAGGCGCTGTCCAGCCACACCTGCCCTTCGCCCAGAACGGCCTCACGCACCGCCGCCGAAACCCGGGTTCCAAGAGCGCGACGGTTCTCGAACAGGCGCACGTTGGTGCTGATGCGCACGTCGTCGAGAAAAAGCGTCGCCGTTCCCTGGCTACCCTCGGGCAAGCTCGCCGAGCGATAGACGAGATCATTGATCGTATCGATGAAGACGAGGTTCTGGTTGAGCAGGATGCCTCCGACAAGCGCGCCATTCCCCGCAAGGCTCGGCGCAGGCGCTGCCGAATAGACAACCATTCCCCGTGTTTCCGTTTCGCGATCCGTCGGCACCGCGTTCGGCGTTGCTATCAGCGGCAGGCGCGCCCGCTCGGCGAGCGCGGGCGAGATCGCGCCAAGCTGGTCCTCTTGGAAGATGTCGATGGCCGTCAGCGCTTCCCCGCCAAGCGCGGCGGACAAAACCGGTTCGCGCGGGTCGGCGATCGGGCTTGCCCCGGATGGCGCCGCCGCGACGACTCTCCCATTGCGGTCGACCACATGGAGAAAATCCAGTCCGAGCCCGGCACGCTTTTCCTCCAGAAGAACCGCCAGCGCGCCCGAATTGCCCGTTGCGATCACATCACGGTAAATCGCGGAGCGGCCAAGCGCGTCGATCTTCTCGCCGGTGTTTTCCAGAATGCGCGCCATGTACTGGTGGGCGATGGTGAGATCGCCATTCACCTTGGCCTTGAGCACATCGTCGAACTTGGCGCTCCAGCGCGCGATGGTAACGCCCAGGAAAAGCGGCAGAAGCACGAGTGTCGGCAACAACGCGATGGCGAGCAGCCGGAAGCGCACCGAGCGGATCGGAGACACGAGAAACGGCGCCCGGCCGGCCGGCCGCTCAGCCATTCCACGCCTGAAGCTTGCGTTCGATGGTCTTCCGCGAAACGCCGAGGCGACGCGCGGTCTCCGACCGGTTGCCGCCGCATTCGGCAAGCGTTGCCAGGATATGTCGACGCTCGAGCGCCTCCAGCGTCTCGTCTTCCGGTTCAAAAGCCGCAGCGGCCTCCCCCGTAGCATCAGGCACCGCGCGCACCTCGGGCGGAAAGCGACCGAGAATAAGCGTGCGCTCGATCAGATTGCGCAGTTCCCGGACGTTCCCCGGCCAGTCGTAGGCAAAAAAGCCCGCCTCCACGTCCGCAGTGATCGGAACCGGCGGCATCCCGAGCTGACGGGAGAGCTTCTGCATGAAGAGCGTCGCCAGTTCGACCACATCCGCCCCCCGGTCGCGCAAGGGCGGCATGGCGATCTGCAGAACATTGATGCGGTAGTAGAGATCGGCGCGAAAACGCCCCTCCTCGACCGCCCGTTCAAGGTCCGAATTGGTGGCGAAGACGAAACGCAGATCGACGGACACCTCGCGTTCCGACCCGACCGGACGGATGCGCCTGTCCTCGATGGCGCGCAACAGCTTGCTCTGCATGGGAAGCGGCAACTCGCCGATCTCGTCGAGAAAAAGCGTCCCGCCCTGCGCATGAATGAAAAGCCCGTCCCGCGCCGAATGGGCGCCGGTGAACGCGCCCTTGAGATGCCCGAAGAGCTCCGCCTCGATCATCTCCGTGGGAATGGCCGCACAGTTGACCGGGACGAACTGCTTCTCGGAGCGCTCCGAAAGCGCATGGATGGAGCGTGCCGTCACCTCCTTCCCGGTCCCGGATTCGCCGGTGATGAGCACCGAGGTCGGCAACGGCGCGACGCGCGCGATCGTCTCGCGCACCTCGTCGATCTCCCGCGAGTGCCCGATCAGCTTGTCGCGCAACAGCATGTGGTCGGAGGTGGCACGCAGTTCATGGCGAAGAACGTAGTTCTCCCGCTCGAGCCGCATTCGGTCCAGGCAGCGCGCCACCGCATTGAGGATCTGGTTGGAACGGAAGGGCTTGAGAACGAAATCGACCGCGCCGGCCCGCAACGCCTCGATAGCGGTGTCCAGGTCGGCATAGGCCGTCATCAGGATCGCATCGGCGAAAAAGCCGATCTTGCGTTGCTCGGCCAGCCATTCCACTCCCGTCTTGCCGGGAAGAATATTGTCGAGGATGACGACATCGAAGTGGTGTTCGTCCAGTTTCGCCGAAGCCTCCTGGGTGTCGGCTGCCTCCTCGATACGCTTGGCACGAGGCCCGAGCGTGCGCACCAGAAAGTTTCGCATTCCCGGCTCGTCGTCGACGACCAGAATCGAAGCCTGGGCGAGCCAGGGGCCGAACTCGGGCGAGCGCTCCCCCATCCGGTGCCCGGCCGGATCCTCCGTCCCCTTGCGTTCCTGGTCGCGGCACGCGCTTTCGCTGACGCCAGCCATCATGTCCCTCCCCCATCCGAAAAAGAGGCCTCTCGCACACGGACGCTCCTTCGGAATTTTCTACAAAGCATTACCCAAATCCGGAGTGAACACAAAAAAGCACATGAGAACGCAGTCGCACCGGACCGAAGGAGCCCACGACACCAGCTCCGAACGGGACATTTTGACCCGACCGGCCACACATCACGGACGCAGCCGGGACAATCTGTCCACTTCCCGTCCGGCGCCGAAGGAGAATGTCCCGCTGCCGAGCTTCCCGGTGCGGGCGCCCAATGCGGCTTAACCGTACTGTTCACAGGACCTCGGGGCACTTGGCCCACCCCTTGCTAAGCAGTTTCCGCCGTCGGGAGGAGACATGCGGTCGGAGGGAGGTCCGAACGCACGACGGAGGGGCATCACGCGCGGCTCCCGTCCGGGGCGCGCACTGGCGGCAATTCGCCCGGGCGAGATCATCGCGTGCTGGTCCCTCATGACCGTTTTCCCTCCGCCCGACAGACCGGTCAGCCGCACCCGTGAGATGCGGCGAGGGAGGAGATTCTGGAAAATGTTCGACAGCCTGAAAAAGGAACACATCGTCGCGGGGGACGGTTTCAACCGGTGGAAGGTTCCCCCCGCCTCGATCGCTATTCACCTGTGTATCGGCTCGGTCTACGCCTGGAGCATCTTCAACCCGCCGCTGACCAAGCAGTTCGGCGTCGTCGCGGCCTCGTCCGGCGACTGGAGCCTGTCGTCGGTGGTGTGGATCTTCTCCGTCGCGATCGTCTTCCTCGGCCTCGCAGCAGCCTTTGCCGGCAAGTGGCTTGAGGAAGTCGGCCCGCGCATGGTCGGCGTCGTTGCCGCCATGTGCTGGGGCGGAGGCTTCATCATCGGCGGCTTCGGCATCATGACCCACCAGCTCTGGCTGGTTTACCTGGGCTATGGCGTCATCGGCGGCTGCGGCCTCGGCCTTGGCTATGTCTCACCGGTGTCGACCCTCATTCGCTGGTTCCCGGACCGGCGCGGCATGGCAACCGGCATGGCCATCATGGGCTTCGGCGGCGGTGCGATGATCGCGACTCCGATCAAGGAGTATCTGCTCGGCCTGTTCTACAAGGCCCCGACCTACCTTGGCCCGGAAAGCGCCATCCAGCTCGTGACCGAAGGCGGAAAGCGTCTTGCCGAGGCCAACGGCCAGATGGTCGAGGTCGTCGTCGCCAGCGCCAAGCAGCTTGCTTCCGCGCCGGTGCCGCTGCAGGAGGGCGTCTATGTCGTCGGCACGGGCAACACGGGTGCCGCAGGCACGTTCTTCACGCTCGGCATCGTCTACTTCGTCGTCATGGTGATCGCCGCCTTCTCCTACCGCGTCCCGCGGGAGGGCTGGAAGCCGGCCGGCTGGACGCCGCCGAGCGCCGATGCGGCATCACGCAAGATGATCACCGCCAACAACGTTCACATCGACCAGGCCCTCAAGACGCCGCAGTTCTACCTGCTGTGGATCGTGCTCTGCTTCAACGTGACCGCCGGCATCGGCGTGATCGGCGTCGCCAAGACGATGATGACGGAAATCTTCGGCACCACGCTGCCGCTGATCGTGAATTCGGCCTTCGCGGCCACCTATGTGTTCATGATCTCGGTGTTCAACATGGTCGGTCGCTTCTTCTGGGCGTCCATGTCGGACTACATCGGACGCAAGAACACCTACCACTGCTTCTTCATCCTCGGCACGATCCTCTACCTGTCGATCCCCTTCGCGGCGGCTCAGGTGAGCGTGAACCCGGCGGTGACCTGGCTGGTGATGTTCTACGCGGCAACCATGGTGATCTTCACCATGTACGGCGGCGGTTTCGCCACCATCCCCGCGTATCTGGCCGACATCTTCGGCACGAAGTACGTGGGCGGCATCCACGGTCGCCTGCTGACCGCCTGGAGCACGGCCGGCGTGCTGGGGCCCCTCGCGATCACGCATCTTCGCGAGATGTCCGTGACGAGTTCCATCAAGGATCTCGCCTCGAAGGTCGACCCGGCCGCCTTCACCGAGAAGTTCGGTGCCGGCATCGGCCAGCTTGACCAGCTCGTCGCGGCGAAGACGGTGACGATCGCACGGCTGATGGAAATCGCGCCCGCCGGAACGGTGGACCCGACGTCCAGCGTCTACAACACCACCATGTACGCAATGGCCTCGCTGCTGGTCATCGCCCTTGTCGCCAACGCGATGGTTCGCCCCGTCGCGGACAAGCATCACATGGAGAACACGGCCGCCAAGCCTGCACCGGCCGGCGACTGACGCGACCGCGACCCGCCGGAAAGCCGGCGGGTCGCACCCGCTTCCCGACACGTCGTTTTCGGATCTGCTCATGCCGTGCGCAAACGCCCAGAGTGTGCGAGCTTTCCGGTTGTTGCATCGCTTGTGCGGCGGGGCGCGACATGGAGCAGGAGGACGCGTGTATTGCGTGAAAGAACGGGATGATCGACAAGCTCGAAATGTTCATCGCCCTGGCACGGGAACGCCACTTCGGCCGCGCGGCCGAGGATTGCGGCGTGACCCAGCCGACGCTTTCAGCCGCCGTGAAGCAGCTCGAGGACCAGCTCGGCGTGATGCTGGTGCGGCGCGGCTCGCGGTTCCAGGGGCTGACGCCGGAGGGGAAGCGCGTCCTGGAATGGGCCCGCCGGATCGTCGGCGACGCCCGCTCGATGCATCAGGAGATGCGCGCGGCCAAGCACGGCCTGTCCGGACACATGCGCATCGCCGTCATCCCGACGGCAATGGCCATGGTCAACGAACTCACCGGCCCCTTCTTCGACAAGCACCCCAACCTGACGTTCTCGATCCTGTCGCGCTCGTCGGTGGAGATTCTCTCGCTTCTCGAGAATCTGGAGGTGGATGCCGGCATCACCTATCTCGACAACGAGCCGCTCGGACGTGTCGCGACCGTGCCTCTCTTCACCGAACACTACCGGCTCGTCACGATCGAGGGCGCGCCCTTCGCGGACCGGGAGAGCGTCACCTGGAAAGAGGTGGCGACACTTCCGCTGTGCCTGCTGACGCCGGAGATGCAGAACCGGCGCATCATCAACCACCATCTCGCGGCGGCGGGAACGAACGTCGCGCCGACACTGGAATCGGATTCGATGATCGCGCTGTTTTCCCACGTCCGGACGGGCCGGTGGGCAAGCATCATGCCGCACAAGGCGGTCGAGATCTTTTCGGGATGGAGCGAGGTCCGCTCCGTGCCGATCACGGCCCCCGAAGCGAGCCACTCCGTCGGTCTGGTGGCGGCATACCGCGAGCCTTACACGCCTGTGATCACTGCATTTCTGGACGAGGCGCGCAGGCACGCCCGCAAGGAGGGCGGTTGATAGGTTTTTGCGATCGCACAACGGGACAGCTTTATTGAACGAACGCCGCGCAAGACGGCAGGATTCAACGACAAACCCTTCGGAGGAAACGATGCAAGCCAGGGAATTCGCTGCTCCCGACAAGGAGCGCGTCCTAGCGACGATTGACCGATGGATCCCCGAGGAGGGACCGCTGCTGCCAATCCTGCACGAGGTGCAGGAAGATCTCGGGTTCATTCCCGACGAGGCACTGGTGATCATCGCCGACAAGCTCAATCTGAGTCGTGCCGAGGTGCATGGTGTCATGAGCTTCTATCACGACTTCCGCAAGGAACCCGCCGGGCGCCATGTGCTGAAGCTGTGCCGGTCCGAGGCCTGCCAGTCGATGGGCGCGGACGGCCTCATCGATGCGGCGCGCAGGCTTCTCGGCATCGACTTCCACGAGACGACCGCGGACGGCGCCGTGACACTCGAGCCGGTCTACTGCCTCGGCCTGTGTTCCTGCGCGCCGGCAGCGATGATGGACGAGGACGTTCATGCACGTCTCGACGCTGAACGGCTTGCCACGCTGATCGGGGAGGCGCGCCCATGACCGTCACGATCTTCGTTCCCCGTGATGCGGCGGCGCTCGCGCTTGGCGCAGACAAAGTCGCCGAAACGATCTCGCGAGAGATCCGATCGCGCAACATCGACGCGCGCATCGTGCGCAACGGCTCGCGCGGGATGCACTGGCTCGAGCCGCTGGTCGAGGTGCGCACCGACCACGGCCGCATCGCCTACGGCCCGGTGACGCCCGCCGACGTGTCCTCGCTGTTCGACGCGGACTTCCTCACCGGAGGCGGCCATCCGCTGTGTCACGGCCCGACCCATGACATCCCCTTCCTCAAGGGACAGACACGTCTCACCTTCTCGCGTTGCGGGGTCACAGACCCGCTCTCGCTCGACGACTATCGCCACTACAAGGGGCTGAAGGGCCTCGAGCGCGCCGTTGCCATGTCTCCGGCGGAGATCGTCAAGGAAGTGACCGACAGCGGCCTGCGCGGACGGGGAGGCGCCGGCTTCCCGACCGGCATCAAGTGGAACACGGTTCTCAACGCCGAGGCCGACCAGAAGTACATCGTCTGCAACGCCGACGAAGGCGACAGCGGCACCTTCGCCGACCGCATGATCATGGAAGGCGATCCGTTCGTGCTCATCGAGGGCATGGCAATCGCCGGCCTCGCGACCGGAGCGACGCGCGGCTACATCTACACGCGCTCGGAATATCCTCACGCCATCGAGATCATGCGCGAGGCGATCAGGATCGCCCGTGACGAGCGCATCCTGGGCAAGAACATCCTCGGATCGGGTCGCGCCTTCGATATGGAGGTGCGCGTCGGTGCCGGCGCCTATGTCTGTGGCGAGGAAACCTCGCTGCTGAATTCGCTCGAGGGCAAGCGGGGGGTCGTGCGGGCCAAGCCGCCGCTGCCGGCGCTCGAGGGCTTCCTGGGCAGGCCGACCGTGGTCAACAACGTGATGTCACTCGCGTCGGTCCCCGTCATCCTCGACCGGGGCGCCGCGTTCTATCGCGACTATGGAATGGGCCGCTCACGCGGCACGATCCCGATCCAGATCGCCGGAAACGTGAAATACGGTGGCCTCTACGAGACCGCCTTCGGTCTCTCGCTGGGCGAGATCGTGGAGACCATCGGCGGCGGCACCGCGTCCGGCCGTCCGGTCAAGGCGGTGCAGGTGGGCGGTCCCCTGGGCGCCTATTTCCCGCCCTCGATGTTCGACACGCCCTTCGACTACGAGGAATTCGCAAAGCGGGACGGCCTGATCGGCCACGCCGGTATCACCGTTTTCGACGACACAACGGACATGCTGAAGCAGGCGCGCTTTGCATTCGAGTTCTGCGCTGTCGAATCCTGCGGCAAATGCACGCCCTGCCGCATCGGCGCCGTGCGCGGTGTCGAGGTCATGGACCGGCTGGCGAACGGAGAAAACGCGCAAGACCAGCGCGAGCTGGTCGAGGACCTCTGCAACACCATGAAGTTCGGGTCGCTCTGTGCCCTGGGCGGGTTCACGCCCTATCCGGTCATGAGCGCCCTCACGCACTTCCCCGAGGACTTCCGTCCGCACACCCATGCCGAAGCCGCGGAGTAGACCAATGCGACTGATCCAGGAAACCGACTACGGCACACCGGCGGTCAAGTCAGAGAAGACCGTCACCCTGACCATCGACGGAAACCAGGTGACCGTCCCCGAGGGCACGTCGCTGATGCGCGCCGCCATGGAAGCCGGCACACAGATCCCGAAGCTTTGCGCCACCGACATGGTGGACGCCTTCGGATCCTGCCGTCTCTGCCTCGTGGAGGTCGAGGGACGCAACGGCACGCCGTCGTCCTGCACCACCCCGGCCGCCGAGGGAATGGTCGTGCACACGCAGACCGACAAGCTCAAGAAGCTGCGCCGGGGCGTGATGGAGCTTTATATCTCCGACCATCCGCTCGACTGCCTGACATGCGCGGCCAACGGCGACTGCGAACTGCAGGACATGGCCGGCGCGGTCGGCCTGCGCGACGTTCGCTACGGCTATGACGGAGACAATCACGTCAAGGCCCGGGCCGGCGATGGCGGCGACAATTTCCGCTTCATGGCCAAGGACGAGTCGAACCCCTATTTCACCTACGATCCCTCCAAGTGCATCGTCTGCTCGCGCTGCGTACGGGCCTGCGAGGAGGTCCAGGGCACGTTCGCGCTCACCATCGAGGGGCGCGGGTTCGACAGTCGCGTTTCTCCTGGAATGCACGAAAGCTTCCTGGCCTCGGAATGCGTCTCCTGCGGCGCCTGCGTGCAGGCCTGCCCCACGGCGACGCTGCAGGAAAAGTCCGTCATCGAGATCGGACAGCCTGAGCATTCCAAGGTCACGACCTGCGCCTATTGCGGCGTCGGCTGCTCCTTCAAGGCCGAGATGCGGGGCGAGGAACTGGTGCGCATGGTGCCGTGGAAGGACGGCAAGGCAAACCGGGGCCACTCCTGCGTCAAGGGGCGCTTCGCCTGGGGCTATGCCAACCACAAGGACCGGATCCTCAACCCGATGATCCGCGAGAAGACGTCGGATCCCTGGCGCGAGGTGTCCTGGGAGGAAGCGCTGTCGCATGTGGCGAGCGAGTTCCGCCGCATCCAGTACCAGTACGGCAAGGGCGCCATCGGCGGCATCACCTCCTCGCGCTGCACCAACGAGGAAACGTTCCTCGTGCAGAAGCTCATCCGCCAGGTCTTCGGCAACAACAACGTCGACACCTGCGCGCGTGTCTGTCACTCGCCGACGGGCTACGGCCTTGGCCAGGCTTTCGGCACTTCGGCGGGAACGCAGGATTTCGACAGCGTCGAGCATACCGACGTCGTGATCGTCATCGGCGCCAATCCGACCGACGGGCACCCGGTGTTCGGCTCGCGCCTGAAGAAGCGGCTGCGCGAGGGCGCGAAGCTCATCGTCATCGATCCGCGCCGCATCGACCTCGTGCGCTCGCCGCACGTGGAGGCGAGCCATCACCTGCCGCTCAAGCCGGGCACCAACGTCGCCGTGCTGACCTCGCTCGCCCATGTGATCGTCACCGAAGGTCTCTTCGATGAAGCCTTCATTCGCGAGCGCTGCGACTGGGACGAATTCCAGGACTGGGCGGAGTTCGTCTCCCAGCCCGAGCACGCGCCCGAGACCGTCGGCGAGATGTCCGGGATCGATCCGGAAGAGATTCGCGGCGCTGCGCGCCTCTTTGCCACCGGCGGGAACGGCGCGATCTACTACGGCCTCGGCGTCACGGAGCACAGCCAGGGATCGACCACCGTCATGGCCATCGCCAACCTGGCGATGGCAACCGGAAACCTCGGTCGTCCGGGTGTTGGAGTGAACCCGTTGCGCGGACAGAACAACGTGCAGGGGTCCTGCGACATGGGCTCGTTCCCGCACGAGCTTCCCGGCTACCGGCATGTTTCCGGCGATGCGACGCGGGAAATCTTCGAGAAGCTGTGGAACGTCACGCTCGACAACGAACCCGGGCTGCGCATTCCCAACATGCTGGACGCGGCCGTCGAGGGGACATTCAGGGGCATCTACATCCAGGGCGAGGACATCCTGCAGTCCGACCCGGACACCCACCATGTGGCGGCCGGGCTGGCGGCGATGGAATGCGTCGTGGTGCACGATCTCTTCCTGAACGAGACCGCCAATCACGCCCACGTCTTCCTGCCCGGCTCCACCTTCCTAGAGAAGGACGGCACGTTCACGAACGCCGAGCGCCGCATCAACCGCGTGCGCAAGGTGATGAGCCCGAAGAACGGCTACGCCGACTGGGAAGTCACGCAGATGCTCGCCAACGCGCTTGGCGCCGGATGGAGCTACACGCATCCGGGCGAGGTGATGGCGGAAATCGCGGCCACCACGCCGAGCTTCGCGAATGTCTCCTACGACCTTCTTGAGGAGCGCGGCTCGGTGCAGTGGCCCTGCAACGAGGCGGCTCCCGACGGCACGCCGGTCATGCATGTCGACGGTTTCGTTCGCGGCAAGGGCAAGTTCATCCGCACCGAGTACGTTGCGACCGACGAGCGGACAGGGCCGCGCTTCCCGCTCCTGCTCACCACGGGGCGCATCCTCAGCCAGTACAACGTCGGCGCCCAGACAAGGCGTACGGAGAATGTGGTCTGGCACGGCGAGGACCGACTGGAGATCCACCCCTTCGACGCGGAAAATCGCGGCCTGAAGGATGGAGACTGGGTGCGGATCGCCAGCCGTGCGGGTGAAACCACCTTGCGTGCGCTCATCACCGACAGGGTTGCGCCGGGCGTGGTCTACACCACCTTCCACCATCCGGCGACGCAGGCGAACGTCATCACCACGGACTTCTCCGACTGGGCGACCAATTGCCCGGAATACAAGGTGACCGCAGTGCAGATCTCGCCTTCGAACGGGCCGACGGACTGGCAGGTCGAATACGAGGAACAGGCCCGTCAGGCACGGCGTATCCTGCCTGCCATGGATGCGGCGGAGTAACCGGCGGTTCACGGGGAGAGTGCTGTCGTGCCGATGGCAGGCACCCTCCCCGTCCTCCGTGCCTCCGTCCAGAAACCAGACATTCGGAGACTTGCGGCATGAAGCCGGAAAAACTCGTCTACATGGCGAACCAGATCGCCACGTTCTTCACCTCCAAACCACACGACGAGGGCGTCGAAGGGGTGGCGGGTCACATCAACAAGTTCTGGGAGCCGCGCATGCGCGCCCAGCTCTTCGAGGTCGCGGAAGGTGAGAGCGACGCGGGACTGCACGAACTGGTGCGCGAAGCCCTTGGCTCGATCAACCGCCCGGATCCCGCACGGTTCGCAACGCCGGCAGAAGGCGCGGTCGGCTGACCATCACGCACTCGCGGCCTGATCGCTTGCACTCCTCGTTTATGGGTCTAGAGGCCGGCGATCCGGTCCGGGTGCGTGAAGACCTCAAAACCGTCCTCGCGGGCTGAGGCGACAAGCGTGATACCGGCGGCATCGGCGGTTCTGACCGCAAGCGCCGTCGGAGCCGACACCGCTGCAAGCACGGGCGCTCCAAGCACCGCCGCCTTCATCACCATTTCAACGGACACGCGGCTCGTCAGGAGCAGAAGGCCGCCGGCTCCCGGGCGACGCTGCGACCAGTCGGCGACACGGTCCATACGCGCGGACAACGCGCCAACAAGCTTGTCGAGTGCATTGTGGCGACCGACATCCTCGCGCAGTCCAACCAGCCCCTCACCATCCTTCCAGAATGCCGCGGCATGCACCGCACTCGTCTCGGCACGAAGCGCCTGTCCGGCAACCATCAGAGCCTGTGATTCGCGGATCGCGCCGGCATGGATACGGGTTTCGTCGCGGACATGCGCCGGCACGCGTACGGCTTCGCCCAGGCTCTCGATACCACAGAGGCCACACCCCGTCGGTCCGACCAATCCGCGACGACGCTCGGAAAACCGCGCGGCCGCGCGGGTATCGAGCCAGATCCTCAGGTCGATGCCTTCGTCAAAGACCGCAATGTCGATTGACCGGATCTCGTCGGGCCGTTCCGCGAGCCCCTCGGTGAGGGTGAAACCGACCGCGAAATCCTCAAGGTCCCCCGGGCTCGCCATCATCACGGCCTGGGTGGTTCCATTGTAGGAGAGTGCGACCGGCGTTTCTTCCGGAACAGCCCTCCCCCCTGCGGGAACCGACCTGCCGCCATGCGTTTTAACCGGCACCCGAGCGACCCGCTCCGGCGGTTCGTGCCCGGGATCCGGTGCTTCGGACGGATCAGTCCGCTGAGGAAAATCGGCCATGCTCATCGTGCCGAAAGTATGCCTGAAACACCGGCCTGTTTCGATGCAAAAAGCATGAAAAATCAGGAAAACGCCATCTTCCGGCAACCGGATTTCGCGACCTCGCCTTTCACGTCAGCCGAAGGCCTCGCGCCTTTTCACGTCTGCCAGCCAGGCCTCGATTGTCGTCCGGGCCTCCGGCTCGTCCAGAAACGGGATATGCCCGCGCCCGGGCACGTTCGCGACCCGAAGATGCGGACAGAGGTCCGCCATCCGCCGGGCGGTCGCAACGCTCAAGACATCCGAGTTGGCCCCGCGCACGAGAGCGAGCGGCATCCCGACGCAAGCCTCGTATAGCGGCCAGAGGTCCACCGCCGGCGCCGCCATCGCCTCCTCGAAAGAGCGCCTCAGTTCCGGATCGTAGGGCAGTTTCAGCCCATCGGGACGTTCGATGTAGTGCCTCACGGCCTCCTCGGCCCAGCGCATTGCCGGCACGTCGGCAAAGCCCTTCATTGCAGCCGGCATCCTGTCGGCAATTTCCTCAAGCGTCTGCACCGCCGGCGGCACGCCGACATAGGCCCCGATGCGCTCGAGACCCGACCGCTCAAGCTCGGGCCCCACATCGTTGAAGCAGATCCCGGCAACGCGTGCCGGCTGCATCGCCACCATCACCATGGCCAGCAGACCACCGCGCGACGACCCGATCACCGCGGCACGTTGAATGCCGAGATGGTCAAGAAGCGCCAGGGCATCCTGCGCCTCCTGCGCGACGGTATAGGTGTCGGCACCGGTCCACTCGGACCCGCCGCGACCTCGGCTGTCGAGGCGGATCAGGCGGGCATCACGCAAGTCGTTCGCCAGATAGTCGAAATCCGTCCCGTCGCGCGTGAGCCCCGCGAGCGCGAGGAGAGGGAGCCCCTCCCCTTCGTCCCGATAGGCGAGACGCGCGCCATCGGAGGCGGAGAAATACAAGAGCGTCAAGGCGCCACCTCCCGGCCGCCGGTTTGATGTCCGGCGATCACTTCAGGCCGTCGCTTTTGCGAACGTACCGTTCTCAGCTTATCGCGCAGCCGGTCACATGCCACCCCTCACGAGGCCACGCGGGATCATGCGCCGGCGTCCGCCTTCCGCGCGACGCACCGCCGGGCGGCCCGGGCGATCACCAGTTCCTCGTTCGTCGGGATGACCAGAACGGAGGTGCGCGCGAACCTGGAGGAAATCACCGGAGCGTTTTCCGTATTGAGGCCGTGATCGATCTCGATGCCCATCCAGCCGAGACGCTCGCAGATGCGCGAGCGCACCAGCCGCGAGTGTTCACCGATCCCGCCACAGAAGACGAGCGCATCGATCCCGCCCATTGCCGCCGCCATCGCGCCCACCTCACGCTGCGCACGGAAGACGAAATAGTCGATCGCCTGCCGGGCCTCGGGCGTATCCGATCCCTCGAGCGTGCGCATGTCGTTGGACAGACCCGACAACCCGAGAAGCCCAGACCGGCGGTACAGCATGTCGGAAATCTCGTCCGCGCTCATGCCCTCCTGCTGAATCAGATACAGCACCACGCCGGGGTCCAACTGACCGCAGCGCGTGCCCATGGGCAGACCATCGAGAGCGGAGAACCCCATGGTCGAGGCGACGGAGCGGCCATTCTCCACGGCACACATGGACGCGCCATTGCCAAGATGGGCAATGACGACGCGTCCCTCGAACAGATGCGGAGCACGATTTTTCAGCTCACCGGCGACGTAGTCGTAGCTCAGGCCGTGAAAACCGTAGCGCCGCACGCCCTTGTCATAGAGATCGCGAGGGAGCGCGAAAGCATCATTCACCCAGGGGTGGCTGCGATGGAATGCCGTGTCGAAACAGGCGACCTGCGGCACACCGGGAAAGGCCCCGGATGCAGCCTCGATCCCGGCCAGATTGTGCGGCTGGTGAAGAGGTGCGAAGGGAGACAGGCGTTCGAGCTCCGCGACAACCTCCGGCGTGACAATCACCGGCGCCTCGTATTTGTCCCCTCCGTGGACGATACGATGCCCCACGGCGAGAAGTTCCAGGTCCGGAAAGTCGACGCGAAACCCCTCGATGACCCGGGCGAGCGCGCTCGCGTGGCTGGAAAGATCGCCGGGGGCCGCCTCGAGCGGCAATCCCGAGGGCCCCTTCAGCACGAGATGCCCGTCCGGTCCGATACGGTCGGCCAGGGCCGTCGCCATCGGCTTGTCGCCGCTCACGGGGAAAAGAGCCACCTTGAGCGAGGACGATCCGGCGTTAAGCGTGAGAACGGCCTTTGTCATCCGTGCGACCTCGCCGCGTGATGCAGCGCCGCCACCGCGCAGGACGCCAGCCGCGACATGGCACTGTCGGAGCGTGAATTCAGGATCACCGGAACGCGGGCGCCAAGCACCAGCCCCGCTCCTTCGGCGTGGCTGATGAAAGCAAGCTGCTTCGCCAGCATGTTGCCCGCATCCAGCCCGGGCACGACGAGCACATTGGCCCGGCCCGCGACGCCGCCCTTCAATCCCTTCGTGCGGGCGGCGCCGAGATCGACCGCGTTGTCCATGGCAAGCGGCCCCTCGACCAGGCCGCCCCGGATCTGGCCGCGATCCGCCATCTTCGACAGGAGTGCCGCATCGATGGACGACTGGATCGCCGGGTTCACCGTCTCCACGGCCGACAGCACACCGACACGCGGCTCCATGCCCAGCGACAGGGCGAGATCGATCGCGTTCTGGACAATGTCCATCTTCGTTGCCAGGTCGGGCGCGATGTTGATCGCGGCATCCGTCACCATCACAGGCTCCGGCTGCCCGGGAACATCCATCACGAAGACATGGGTGAAACGCCTGCCGTCCCGAAGCCCGCGAGTCTTGTCCAGCATGGGCTTCAGGAGGTCGTCCGTGTGAAGATGCCCTTTCATCACGGCCGCCGCGCGACCTTCGTGCACGAGATCGCAAGCGGTCGTCGCCGCCGCCAAATCGTTCTCGGCGGGAAGAATCCCGAAGCCCGAGATATCGGCATCCATGTTTGCGGCGGTGGCGTTGATGCGCTCGGGATCGCCAATCAGAATCGGAACGATCAGTCCCTCACGAGCCGCAAGGATAGCGCCGCCCAGCGAATTCGGATCGGACGGACATACAACGGCCGTGGGCAGCGCGGGCAGCGGCTTCGCCCTCTCGAGAAGAGCTTCGAAATGCCTGTGGCGCTGAACCACAAGTCCCGGAACCTCGATGTTGTCTCGATCGAACTTCTTGCGCGGCGCGATCACCCGGGCTTCTCCCGAGACGACGAGAGCGTCATCGCCTTCCCGGCGGATCTCCGTCCTGAGAGTCACGGCACCGTCCGGCTCCTTGGTCATCACGGTGACCGTGCAACGCAGCGTCTCGCCCGCATAGGCGCGTTCGTGAAACTCCAGCGTCTGCTTCCGGTAGAGGGTGCCCGGCCCGGGCAGGATGGTGCCCAGCACGGCGGAGACGAGAGAGGCGACGAACATGCCGGGCGCAATGCTTTCCGCCTTGCCGTCCCCGTTTCCGTCCTCGTTCGGCAAGTGCATGGGATTGAAATTGCCGGATACGGAGGCGAAACCATAGAGATCGTCCGGCTTGATGAGGCGACTCAACTCGGCCGACTGGCCCACCTCGATCTCGTCGAACGTCCGGTTCACTAGTCGCATTTCAACTCTCCCGAAGGCGTGCCGGCAGCAGGGATTGCCGCCAGTCCGCCAGGCATGTGTCATGAGGCTTGCGGGCGATTGCCCAACAGGGTCCGGGGTTCGTGGACCGCGTCTATTCCCCTTCTTGACCGATTCCGGAGTGTTCCGCGTCCGCAGCTTTCCCGACGAACTCAGTATCGGCAAGGGGGTCGACCGAGATATCCTGATCGAGCGGCGGCAGTTCGAGCACCTCGCGGAACCGGTGAAGCATCGCCACCGTGCCCGGATTCATCTCGCTCACCAGTCCCGGAACGAATTGCACGACCTTCGCGGCGAGCGCCCGTTCGCCGATTTCCGGAAGCAGAAACGGCAGCGTTTCAATCGCCCTCTCGGGTTCGAAGGTCGCGATAAGCGTCTGCTCGTGGATGATGCGCGCGCGGTGCTCGCCCCCCAGGGAACGAAACGGTTCGTCCTGCGTCAAAACAGCCGTCGAGCGCTCCAGACGGTCCCGACGCACAGTGCCGCGATCTTCCGCGAGCAGGATGAGCATGCGGATCACCGCCTCGACAAAGCCGCCACGGTCGATGTTCCACAAGGCCGCCGCGACCTCGGGCAACGCCCTCAGTTCCTCCACGCTCTTGAGCGTGCGCCGTGTCTCATGCGAACGGCCGAACGCTCGCGCCCAGGGATTGGCCCACATGCCGAAGAAGGAGAGTTCGAACGCCATATCCCGAACGTCCCGCCACGCATCGATGGCCTGCTCTCCCATGCGCACGAAAAGCGCCTCCGCCACGAGGAACGGGTTGTCCGGATCCACCCTGTCTCGGGTCTGCCTCACGCGCTCGGCTTCCCCTGCCACGGAGCCAAGCACCGGATTTCTCGTCGACAGGAGGGCCCTGCCGACACGCTGGGGATGCAGTGCCCGTCCAGCTTCCGCAACGGGAGAACTCACACTCGCGCGCACCAGCGGGCGTATCGCGGCATCGTAGACCTGGGCCTGGACCTCTGACATTCGCGCAACGGCTGCGAAGGGCCGCTCATCCGCATCCCCGTCATCGAGTGCCCGCAAGTCGTCAAACGTGCGCTCAACGAAGTCGACCGTGAAGTGCTTGCGTCCGTCGTGCACCTCCACATTCTGGATGCGCATCTCGTAGAGGCCGGGCGCCAGGGCCTCGATGGTCTTGAGCGTCGAGGCGACCTCCGAGTGCTCGCGCCGCGCGATCCGCGAACTCACGAAGATCCCGAGATGCCCGACCTGTTCATGCACCATGTAAATGATGCGCTGGCCCCGAATGCGGATCTCCGCAACATCCGCGTAGGTTTGCACGATCCAGTTCAGGGCCTGCTGCGGCGGGGTAATCGTATCGCCATGGCTGGCGAAGACGATAATCGGCGCGCGGATCGCCTTCAGGTCCACCGGCCGGCCAGGCTCGATCCGGGCTTCGTTCTTCACCAGCCTGTTGCCGACGAAAAGCTGTTCGACGATCCAGCGGATCTCCGCCTCGGTGAGCAGGAAATAGCCGCCCCACCAGGTTTCGAACTCCAGAAACGCCTCCGCCGCGGTGTCCACATCGCGAAACAGGTCCGTGTACTTGCGCCAGAGCGTGCGCGACGGGTTGAGCAGTTCGAAATTCGAAACAAGGTGGGCCCCGTCGAAAAGTCCGCCGCCGACATCCGACAGCATCATCGGCACGATGGCGCCGCCCAGCACACCCGCGTTGTAGCGCATCGGATTTTCGCCAACGATCCCGGACCAGGGAGCGACCGGCGCGCCGTTGACCACGATCGGCCCGTCAAGATCGGGATTGGTTGCGGCGAGAAGAAGCGTCGCCCATCCACCCTGACAGTTTCCAACGACAACGGGCTTCGGCGCCTCGGGATGGCGACGTGAAACCTCGCGAACGAAGGTCGCCTCCGCACGGGTGACGTGGGAGAGAAACTGGCCCGGCTCCGGTTCGCGCCGAAAGGCCACGAAATAGACCGGATGACCGGCGGCAAGGGCAACGCCCACCTGGCTGTCGGTCTTGAAACCGCCAATGCCCGGGCCATGCCCTGCCCTCGGATCGATCACGACATAGGGGCGCCGGCTGTCATCGACCGAAATGCCCTGCGGTGGGACGATGCGCAGGAGCATGTAGTTGCAGGGGAAGGGAAGATCGCGGCCGTCCATGACCACTTCATGGTCATAGACAAGAACCGGCGGACAGCCCGCCGCTTCATGCTCCAGGAAAATGTCTCCGCGCCGCCTCAGCACATCGGCGGTCAGGACAGCCCGCTCGGATGCATCGCGAACATAGGCGATGAGATCGGAGGCGAACCGGTCCGGGCCCGGCATTGCCGCGAGGCGGCTCGCGAGAGAGGCAATTGCCTCGCCCGTATCACGCGCGTTCGCGAGACCGGTATCCCGGATGCGCTCCATATGCCTGGCAAGTGCCCTGGACTGCAGCGAGGCCGCATCGGTCTGCGCGCCGGTTTCGGCCATCGCACTCGTGCGTGCCGTCTCAAAGGCTTCAAGAAGACCCAGGGCGGGCGAGGAAAGCGTCCCTGCACGCGCGGGATCGGCAAGGTCGAACAGGCTCGGCATGCGGATCTCCTTCAGGCCGTGACGGAATAGCCGCCATCTATGTCGTGAACTCCGCCCGTCAGGTTCGCCGCCTCATCGCTGGCAAGGAAGGCGGCCATGGCTCCAACATCGGCAATGGTTGCAAGCTGATGCGTCGGTGCGCGCGCGGCAGCCTGCTCAAGCAAAACGTCGAAGTGATCGATTCCGGAGGCGGCACGGGTGGCGAGCGGCCCTGGCGACAGCGCATGAACGCGAATTCGCTGCTGTCCGAGCTCGAACGCCGCATAGCGAACCGCACTTTCGAGAGCCGCCTTGACCGGCCCCATGAGATTGTAGTTCGGGACCACCCGCGCCGAACCGAAGAAGGATACCGACAGGCAGGTCCCGCCCGTCTTCATCAGCGGCTCGGCCAGCCGGATCATGCGCAGGAACGAGTGAACCGACACGTCCATCGCGGTCGCGAAGCCCTCGGCCGAGCAGTCGATCACGCGGCCGTGCAGGTCCTCTTTCGGTGCAAAGGCGATGGAATGAAGCAGAATGTCCAGGCGGCCCCACCTGCCTTCGATCGTCTCGAAGACCGACTCCATGGCGCCAGGAGACCGCACGTCCAGCGGTGCGATGATTTCCGCGCCGAGTTCCTCGGCAAGCGGTTCGACATGAGGCCGGGCCTTGTCGTTCAGCCAGGTTATGGCGAGATCCGCGCCCTGGTCGCGAAACGCCTTGGCACATCCGTAGGCAATGGAATTGCTGTTCGCAATCCCGACCACGAGAGCCTTCTTGCCGGAAAGGGAGAACATCCGCCACCTCCTGTTGCCTGCCGGGAACATCATCTCCCGCAATGGTCAGCAAAGCGCCAGGATGTGACAAGGGTCTGACGAACCAGACCGATGCGTATTACTGCTTGGCCCCGCAAAGTCGGCCCTCGAGACCACGGGCGGGAAAGCGGAAAGGCAAGACGGGCCGCCGCGATCGAACGGCGGCCCGCGAAACCGGTCAGGCCGTGGGAAGAGTTGCCTTCATCGAAGGCCGGGCAGAAAAATCCTCGAACCAGGCGGCCAGTTTCGGGCGCGACGACCGCCAGTCGTGATCGGCGAAGCGGAAATCGAGGTAGCCCAGCGCGCAGGCCGCGGTCAGGCTTCCGAGCGTTACCGGTCCCGTCAGGTGATCCATCCACTCTCCGGAAAGCGAATCCAGGCCGCTTTCGATTTTCTCCATCTGCCCCCGAGTCCAGTCGCTCCAGCGCAACTCCTGCGGACGCATGACCGTCTCGTAGCGGGCGAGAAGTGCCGCATCCAGAATGGCATCGCCAAGAGCTTCGAGAGTCATTGCGGCGAACCGCTTTTCCCCCGCAGCCGGAATGAGCAGCGGATCGTTGGACAGCGAGTCCACATATGCGCAGATCACCCGGCTGTCATAGAGCGACTGCCCGGTCTCCAGAAGCATCGTTGGGACCTTGCCCGACGGATTGCTTCGCACAATGGTCTTGTCACGGTTGATCGGGCTCGCCGCGGACGGCAGAAGCTCGATCCGGTCCGCCAGCCCTTTCTCGTGCGCCGCCACCATGACCTTGCGGACATAGGGCGAAGCCGGCGAGAAATAGAGTTTCATCAGTCAGGTCCTCCTCGGGTTTCCGGATGTTTTCACGGGTCGCCCGGGCGCCCCTGAAAGGCGTTCCGCAACGCGGCGCCCGGATCGTTCTCAAGTTGCTCGGCCAGAATCTGCCCCGCGTAGATCACGTGCTCGCTCATCAGGTTCTGGGCCCTCACGCCATCGCGATCGGCAATGGCACGCGCGATGCGGTGATGATCGTCATGCGATCGATGGATAATCGCGAAATCATCCCAGAGGATCACCCGGTCCGACACCAGGGGCACGTTGTGGGACTGCTGGACAAAGCGCGCGATCCACCGGTTTCCGGCCGCGGCAATGATCGTCTCATGAAATTCGACATTCATCGCCCTGTAGTCGGGCAACATGTCCGGTTGGAGTTTGCCGGCAGAAAGGATCTGATTCCCTTCCGCGACAAGCTCCTCGAGGCGAGCCAGATCGCCTCGCGACAGTCCCGCCTCGGCGGCGAGACGGCAGGCAAGCCCCTCGAGATTGGCGCGCACGGCAAACGCCTCACGGATGTCGGACACAAGGAACCGACGGATCCGGTAGCCGCGATTGGGCTCATAATCGATGAGACCGTCCTGCGCGAGACGTGCAAGGGCAGTGCGAAGGGGCGTGCGGGAAACCCCGAGGGTTTCCGCGAGATGGTCCTGGTGCAGCCGTTCTCCAGGCATGAACTGCCCTGAGAGGATCATTTCACGGATCGCAGTCGCGGCGGAATCCGCGCTGGTCACATCAGAAGGTGCGATTGGATACATTTCCTTGCTCGACATATGGCGAGAATGTCCGGTTTTCGCCTTTCTGACAAGAGACTTGGCTCATTAATTTATCCATTATTGACTTTCACGGCGCCAGAACGCCTTGACATGCTGTCAGAATGTATCCAATCCTCATGAGCAACACAGGGAGGGACGTGATGACGCTATCCGCGCTCGTCACCGGCGCCGCGGGCGGAATCGGCCGCGCGGTCGCCATGCGGCTTGCCGCAGACGGTTTTCGCATCATTGCCACGGACATGGACGAGGAACGGGCCCGAACCGTCGCGGAAGGCATTCCGGGCGAAGGACACACGGGCCATGCCCTCGACGTGACGGACGAAGCGGCCATCGGCGCCTGCTTCGACGCGGCAGAGGCCCAGGGCACACCCGTCAACGTGGTTGTCGCCGCCGCCGGCATTCTCATCCTCGACGAGACCGGACAGCGGCGCCCGATCACCCAGACCTCAACACAGGAATGGGACCTCACCCAGCGCGTGAACAGCACCGGAACGTTCCTGCTCGTACGTGAGTATCTCCGCCGGCGCACGGCGACACCGGCTCCTTACGCCCGGTTTATCGCCTTCTCCTCGGTGGCCGCGCAGCTCGGCGGCTACCGTTCGAGTTCGGCCTACATCGCCAGCAAGAGCGCCATCTCGGGCCTGGTCAAGGCGGCGGCCCGGGAGGCGGCGTCGCTTGGCGTGACCGTGAACGCGGTCGCTCCGGGGCTTATCGACGCGCCAATGCTCCGGCTGTCGCTCGACCCAGCAAACGACGCGGAGATCGCACGCTCCATTCCGCTCAACCGCATCGGAACACCGGAAGATGTCGCGGGTGCCGTTTCCTACCTTGCGGGGCCGGATGGCGCATATGTCACGGGCGCGACGCTCGACGTGAACGGTGGCTACAGGATGCAGTGACCATGGTTGAGAAAGCCCTTTCCAGACTGTCCTATGCACTTGCCGGTCTGGCAGCCATCTCGCTGCTGCTCATGATGCTCCATGTAACGGGCGACGTCGCCGGCAAGTATCTGCTGAACAAGCCCATTCCGGGAACCGCGGAGGTCGTGGCCAGCTACTACATGATCTCGGTCGTGTTTCTGCCGCTTGCCTGGCTCGAGGTCACGAACGGGCCCATCACGGTCGACCTTTTCTACGAGATGGCGCCCGACTGGATGAAGCGCGGGATGCATGTCCTTGGAACACTGCTTTCCATCCTTCTCTACGGCGTTCTCGCCTGGCTTTCCTGGGAACCGGCCGTACGGGCCTGGGAGATCGGCGAAATCGTCGAGGGCGCATGGAAGGTCACGATCTGGCCCGCGAAATTCGTGCTCCCGATCGGCCTTGCGCTCGCGTGTCTCGCGCTTGCCCTTCGCCTCTACACTCTTCTCTGCGGCCGCCCGTTGCCCGGCTCGGTCGCAGCCGACCACGCAGATCCAGTCTGAGGCAGCCCCATGGACCGTCTTGAAATCGGCTTTGTCGGCATCGTCATCACGCTCGTACTCATCGGACTGAGAGTTCCGATCGGCGTCGCCATGGGCGCGGTCGCGATTGCCGGCATCTACTCCATGCTCGGCCTGATGCCGGCAATCGGCATCGCCAAGGCCATTCCCTACGAGATGATCGGAGACTGGAACCTGTCCGCCGTTCCGATGTTCCTGCTCATGGGATACATTGCGTCCGGCGCCGGCCTGACCAGCGGTCTTTTCGCCGCAGCCCGCGTCTTTCTGAACCGGGTTCCGGGCGGGCTTGCCTCCGCCTCCGTCGCCTCGAGCGCGCTCTTTGCCTCGGCAAGCGGCTCGAGTGTCGCAACGGCGGCTGCCTTCTCGCGCATCGCCATCCCGGAGATGCTGAAGGCCGGCTACGCCCCCTCGCTCGCGGCTGGCTCGGTTGCCGCCGCCGGCACGCTCGGTTCGCTCATTCCACCAAGCGTCCTGCTCATCGTCTTCGGCCTGATGATGGACGTGTCCATCAGCACGCTGTTCGTCGCAGGCCTGCTGCCGGGGCTTCTTTCAGGAGCGATGTTCATCGCCCTAATCACGATCCGCGCGATCCTGAACCCCTCGCTCGCTCCAAAACACGAGGAACATTATTCACTGTCGGAGAAGCTCGCTCTGATACGTGACGTATGGCCGCTGCCGGTGCTGATCGCCGGTGTTCTGGGAGGGATCTTCACCGGCATCTTCACCGCAACGGAGGCCGGTGCCATAGGCGCCTTCCTTGCCGCCGTCATTGCCGCCACCCGGCGCAAGCTCTCGGGCAAGGTTCTCGGCACGGCGCTGATCGATACAGCGCTCTCGACCTCCGCGATCTTCATCATCGTCGTGGGTGCGGCACTTTTCGCCCGGTTCGTCGCGCTGTCGACGGTTCCCGTCTGGGTGACAGGTCATTTCGAGGGCTACAGCGCACTCACGGTGATCCTTCTGATCGGCGCCCTCTACCTCGTACTTGGCTGCTTTCTCGAGAGCATCTCGATCATGCTGCTGACGCTGCCGGTGCTGGCCCCGTTGCTGTCACATCTTGGCATCGACCTGATCTGGTTCGGCATCCTGACCGTGAAACTCCTCGAAATCGGTCTGGTCACGCCACCGGTCGGAATGAACGTCTATGTCATCAGATCCAGCCTTGGGGACACGATCCCGCTTGGACGGATCTTCGCCGGCGTCTCGTGGTTCATCATGGCCGACGTCATCACGCTTGCCCTGCTGATCGCCTTCCCGGCCATCAGCCTGTGGCTGCCTGCCTTCATGGCGAACTGAGGCCCCATCGCCACAAGCAGTTCGCATACCAGAGACGTCCGGGAGGGACGTCTAAAAAAGGGAGTGGGAGAGAGACATGAAGAAGCTGATGGTTCTTGCCGCGCTGGCGGCCGGTCTGGCCGCCTCGACGGCATCGGCGGAGACCTACCAGGCGACGAACTGGATGACGCCGGTTCATATCCTCAACGAGGAAACCTATCAGAAGTTCGCCAAAGAGCTGGCGGAGGACACCGGCGGCGACGTCACCTTCGAGGTGTATTCCGGCGGCTCCCTGGTCCCGGCAAAATCCACCATGCAGGCGATCCGCGACGGCGTGGCCCAACTCGGGATCGTTTATCCGGGTTATACGCCGTCGGAACTGCCGCTCAACAACGTCCTGAACGATCTCGTCTTCGTTTCCGATGACGACATCGCCTCGGCGTTCGCCTACACCGAGATGGGCATGACGAACGCCCGCCTCAAGGCCGAGTGGAAGGAGAACGGCGGCATCTTCGCCGGAGGCTATTCGACACCGGTCTACAACTTCGTCTGCGTGAAGCCGATCCGCACGCTGGCCGACGCGTCCGGCCTGAAGATCCGCACCGCTGGCGGTGCCCAGACTGCATGGGTCGAGGCAATCGGCGGCGTGCCGGTTTCCGTGCCCATCGGCGACGTCTATTCGGGCCTTGCCCGCGGTTCGCTCGACTGCACGATGTCCGACCCGACAAACCTGGACAAGGGCAACAAGTTCTGGGAAGTGGCCAAGTCCGTCACGCGTCTTCCGATGGGCGTGGTCATGGGCGCGAACTACGTCATCAACCGCGACTTCTGGGCCGGTCTTTCCCCGGAGCAGCGCCGGACGATGCTCGACAACATCGCAAAGGGCGAGGCCCGTGCACAGGTTTCCTATCATGTCGGCGTGAACGCGGCCCTCGAAGGATCACGCGAGCGCGGTCTGGAAATCATCGAGCCCTCGCAGGATCTCACCGACAAGCTCTCTTCCTTCCAGACAGGTTTCGTCGAAAGCCTTCCCCAGAAGTCCGTCGAAAGCCGTGGCGTTGATGATCCCAGCGACCTCGTCGCGGAGTTTCAGGACCTTCAGGCAAAGTGGAAAGGCCTTCTCGAAGGCGTCGACCGGACGGACGCAGACGCTCTCGCAAAGGTGCTGAACGAGAACCTCTACGCGAAGATCGACGAGAACACCTTCGGCCTCGACTGAGGCAGGCCCCTCCTGCGGCGGGTGTCTCCTCGCATCCGCCGCCCTTTTCATCGCTCCACAACGGATCCGAACAATGACTGAAACGCCCCTCGCCCTTGTGACCGGCGGAGGCGCCGGTATCGGCGCGGCCATCTGCCGGCGTCTCGCACTTGCCACAGGCGGACCGCGCCACGAGGTCATCGTGGTCGACCGGGACGACCGGCGCGCGGATGACACCGCGCGGTCCATTATCGCAGACGGTGGCAAGGCCCGTGCCGTCGGCATCGACATCACCGACATGGACGCGCTGCGGAAACTCTCGGCCGATGCCGGACCTCTCGATCTGCTGGTGAACAATGCCGGCATCTTCGAGGTGAAAGGCATGTTCGACGTAGGTCCCGACGACTACCGGCGCATGTACGAAGTCAATCTCGTCGCCCTTGCGGAGCTTTCACGTCTTTCCGCCGGGGAGATGCGCGAAGGGACCGCAATCGTCAACATCGCCTCGCGCGCCATGCTCGGAGCACGGAACTACGCCCACTATGTCGCGTCGAAGGCTGCGGTTGCGGGCCTCACCCGCGCCATGGCGCTGGAGCTGGCCGACCGTCAGATCAGGGTCAATGCGGTCGCGCCCGGCGTCATCCTTTCCGACATGCTCAAGGCGCGCAAGGACACCGATCTCGACGCCCTGAAGGCAGCCCAGCCGTCCGGCCGTCTCGGTCAACCGGAGGATATTGCCGAGGCAGTGGCCTTCCTCGGATCAAAAGCCGCGACCTTCATCACCGGACAGGTTCTGCTTGTGGACGGCGGGCGCTCGCTCGGCGGCACCGCAAGCTTTTGAGGAGGAGACGAACTCGCCATGGATAGCTCCCGTTTCTCCGGTCGTACCGCGATCGTTACCGGTGCCGGATCGGGCATCGGCCTGGCCATCGCGACAAGGCTCCACGATCAGGGCGCGACGGTTATCGCCGTCGACCGCAACGCCACCGGCCTCACCATGCTTCCGAACGCAATCGAGAAAGTGAAGGGCAACGTTGCCGATCCCGAACTTGGCGAGCGTCTCGACCAGCAACTCGGCAGGCGAGCCCTCTCGATCCTCGTCAACAACGCCGGCATCGGAGGCGGAGGACGCGCCGACGAAACCAGCGACGACGACCTTCAAAGGTACTTCGACACCAACGTACGCTCCGTCTTTCGCCTTAGCACCTATGCCGTGACGCGAATGCGCGCGACCGGGGGCGGAGCCATTGTGAACATCGCGTCGATCTATGCCCTGGTGGGAGCGACCGCCAGTTCCGCCTACAGCATGACGAAGGCCGCCGTCGCCGGAATGACCCGGCAGATGGCTACCGATTTCGGACCGGAAGGAATACGTGTCAACGCGGTAGCTCCCGGCCTGATCGAAACGCCCCTCACCGCGGAGCGCATCCGCACCGAGAAGTGGCGACACCATATCTTCGTCGAGCAGGCGCCGCTGCGCCGGGTCGGCCAGCCTGAAGACGTGGCGGACGCGGTCGCTTTCCTTGCAAGCGACGAAGCCTCCTTCATCACAGGCAGCACATTGCGCGTGGATGGCGGTTGGGCCGTCGGACGCTATCCGAGGCAGTTCCCCTCCTCCGCCCTCGATCCGTCGGAGATCCAGCCATGAGCGTGCCCGCGAGTACACCGGCACCGGCCTACGACCTTGTGGTTGTAGGCTCGGGTGCCGCCGGGATGGCGGCAGCGATCACCGCGGCGCTTGGCGGGCTCTCGGTCGCCATCCTTGAAAAGGCATCGCACTATGGCGGCTCCACGGCGGTCTCCGGCGGTGCAATCTGGATTCCCGACAATCCGAAGATGCGCGAAGGCGGCATGAGCGACGATCGTGACGCCGCGCGCACCTACCTTGCCGGTGAAACCGGCAACCGGATGAACGCGCCACTCGTGGACGCCTTTCTGGAAAACGGCCCGGAGATGGTCTCGTTCTTCGAGAAGAACACGGCACTTCAGTTCGAGCACCGCGCTTTCTCGCCGGACTATCATCCCGATCGGGAGGGCGCCGCGATGGGCGGCCGCGTTCTGGATGCCGTCGACTACAACGGGCGGCGGCTTGGAAAGAACTTCGACGCACTCAGGCCGCCGATTGCCGATTTCACGGTCTTCGGCGGAATGATGCTGAACCGGTTCGACATCGGCCATTTCATGAAGATGACCCGCTCACCGCGCTCTGCCCTTCACGCGGCCGGGCTGCTCTTGCGACACTTGGGCGACCGCCTGACGCACAAGCGCGGAACCCGCCTCGTGCTCGGGCAGGCCGTTGCGGGACGCCTTGCCGAAAGCGTGTTCGAACTCGGAATTCCAGTGTTCCTGGAGACCGGCCTGACCGGGATTTCCAAGGACGACGGCAAGGTCACAGGCGTCCGTGTCGACCACAAGGGCGTGCCGATGGACATCGTCGCAAACCGTGGTGTCGTCCTGGCAACCGGAGGGTTCCCGCAGGACGCGGCCCGGCGCGCGGAACACATGCCTCACGTCAGGGCGGGCGCGCGACATTTTTCGATGTCTCCCTCGGCAAGTGCCGGGGACGCCATCTCCGTGGCTCTCGATGCCGGAGGTCATCTGGTGGAAAGCAACAGCAACGCCGCCTTCTGGACCCCCGTTTCACTCCTGCCGAGAAAGGAAGGGCCGCGTCCCTTTCCCCATCTGTTTCTCGACCGCGCCAAACCCGGTGTCATTGCCGTTGGCCGCGACGGGCGGCGTTTCACGAACGAGGCGGCCTCCTATCACGACTTCGTTCAGGGAATGCTCGGTGCCGGACACCACTCGGCATGGCTCATCTGCGACCACCGGGCGCTACGCCGCTACGGACTGGGCGCGGTTCGGCCCTTCCCCGCCCCCTTTGGCCATCACCTTCGCTCAGGGTACCTCAAGCAAGGCCGCACGGTTGAAGAGCTGGCCCGCGCAATCGATGTACCGGTCACGGAGTTGCGCGATACGATCGAGCGCTTCGGGCTCGATGCCGAGGAAGGACACGACAGGGCCTTCGGCAAGGGATCTACCGCCTACCAGACCTATCTGGGGGATGCGGAAAACAAGCCCAATCCCTGTCTGGCGCCACTTGCGACGTCTCCCTTCCATGCCATCGAGATCTTCCCGGGAGATATCGGCACGAGCATTGGCCTCGAAACAAATGCAAGCGGATGCGTTCTGGACGACAAAGGCATGCCGATCGGCGGCCTCTATGCCTGCGGCAATGACATGAACTCGATCATGGCGGGCGCATATCCGGGGGCCGGCATCACGCTCGGACCGGCTCTCACCTTCGGCTACATCGTCGGTCGCCACGCAGCCGCGAACCAGCCCGCCCCGGTTCCCGCCTGACACCCGACAGTCGGTGAACTGTCGCGAGCAAGGGCATTGAAGCAAATGCCCGGCACAACTATGTTCGCCACGTTCTCAGGGCGGGGTGCAATTCCCCACCGGCGGTATGCCGCTCCAGCGGCAAGCCCGCGAGCGCCCTCGAGGATTGTTCGGAATTTCCCGGGACGATCCTTGAGGGGTCAGCAGATCAGGTGAGATGCCTGGGCCGACGGTGAAAGTCCGGATGGAAGAGAACCGGCGAACCGGTGTGCGGAGGCGCAAGCCCCGATCCGGATCGTGGGTGATCGCCTTGGGTGACCTGACCGAAATCGCCCGTTCGGGCAACGACCAAGGTGATCCAATGACTGCGCCCCGCTTTGCCTTCATCAAGGCCAACTGGCATTCCGACATCGTCGACCGGGCCCTTGAGGGCTTTCTCGAGCTCATCCCGGCCGAGCAGGTCGACGTGTTCGACGTTCCCGGCGCCTTCGAAATGCCACTTCTCGCACGCGACCTTGCCGAAACCGGCATCTATGGCGCGGTCGCCGCCGCGGCCCTCGTCGTGGATGGCGGCATCTACAGGCATGACTTCGTCGCAAGCGCCGTCGTGGACGGCCTGATGCGTGCAAGCCTCGATTCCAGTGTGCCGGTTCTCTCCGTCTCGCTGACGCCGCACCAGTATCGCGACGATGCGCATCACAATGCGATCTATGGCACCCACTTCGTGGAAAAGGGCCGCGAGGCGGCGCGCGCCGCACTGGCCGTCGTCGAGCTTCGCGACTCCATCGCGGAGCGGCTTGCCTGAAAACGGCAATCCCGTTCTTTGCACCCAAACGGAAAGGCCGCCGCCCGGATCGGGCGGCGGCCTTTTGCTTAGCAGGTATCCGAGGGCCGGGGTCAGCCGGCCTTCGCGACCTCAATGGTGACGTTCTCGCCACCAACCTCATGAGTGGCGGAATGCCGGTCACCGGAAGCATTTGCCGTTTCGGCAACTGCAAACTCGACCGCCAGCGTGTCCTGCATGATACGCTCGCGATGTTCCTCGATGGCCGGAACCAGTGTCGCGGGCAGAACGAGCGACAGGCTGATGCGATCGCTCACATCGAAGCCAGCCTCCTTGCGTGTCTGCTGGATGAGACGCACCACATCACGAGCGTGACCCTCGCGCTCGAGCTCGGGATAAAGGCGCGTATCGACGACGACGACACCGCTGCCCCCGTCGAAGAGACCCGTGTCTGATCCTTCCGGAGCATTCACGCGCATCGTGTAGTCCTCGGGCGGCAGTTCGACCCCTGCCAGTTCGACGATACCGTCAGGGCGAAGCGTCCAGTCACCGGACTTGGAGGCGGTCATCACCTCCTTCATCTTCTTGCCCAGGCGCTTGCCGATCTGCGGCTTGACGACGAGGCTGTGCTCGCCCACCGCGAGCGGATCGGCCTCGAGCACCAGTTCCTTGACGTTCACCTCTTCCGCAATGAGCCTTGCGTAGTCGCGCAGGTCCTCGATGTCCTTGTGCGCAATCGTCAGCGTCTTTAGCGGCAGACGCGCACGCAGGCGCTTGGCTTCACGCAATGACATCACCGACGCGCAAACGTCGCGGATCAGGTCCATGCGACGCACTAGGTCGGGATCGTGCGGCAGCTTCGCAGCTTCGGGCCAATCCGCGAGGTGAACCGACAGTTCGCCCGTCAGGCCCTTGTAGATTCGCTCGCTGACGAAGGGTATCATTGGCGCGAGAACACGCGTCAGATGGGTCAGCACCGTGTAGAGCGTGTCGAGCGCATCCTTCTTGTCCTGGTCCAGTCCGTCGCCCCAGAAGCGCGAACGCGAGCGGCGGATGTACCAGTTGTTGAGCGCATCGATGTAGCCCGGCACATGGGCATAGGCGCCCGGGATGTCGTAGGCATCGAGCGAGCCCTGGATCTTCTCGATCAGCTCACGGGTCTTGGCCAGGATATAACGGTCGAGAAGCCCCTTCTGATCGAAGCGCACCTCGGCCTTGTACTTGTCCGCGTTGGCATAGAGCGTGAAGAAGTAATAGGCGCTCCAGATCGGAATGATCGCCTGGCGCAGCGCCTGAGCGATGCCGCGTCCATCCTTGGCGACGGCCAGATCGCCACCGACCAGCAGCGGCGAGGACAGCATATACCAGCGCAGGGCGTCCGCGCCGTAGGTGTTGAACACGCCGACCGGATCCGGATAGTTCTGCAGCCGCTTGGAGAGCTTCTGCTTGTTCTCGTCCAGCACGACACCGTGACAGACGGCATTGCGGAACGGAGCACGGTCGAAGATCGCAGTCGACAGCACCATCAGCGTGTAGAACCAGCCACGTGTCTGGGCCACATACTCGACGATGAAGTCAGCCGGGAAGTTGCGGTCGAACCGCTCTTTGTTCTCGAACGGGTAGTGCTCCTGCGCGAAAGGCATCGAGCCGGAGTCGAACCACACGTCGAGAACTTCGGGCACGCGCCGCATCATCGACTTCCCGGTCGGATCGTCCGGGTTCGGGCGCACCAGTTCGTCGATCATCGGACGGTGAAGATTGTCCACCGTCACGCCGAAGTCGCGCTCGATCTCCTCGATGGATCCGTAGACATCCGTACGCGGGTACTCGGGGTCGTCGCTGACCCACACCGGGATCGGGCAGCCCCAGAAGCGGTTGCGCGAGATGTTCCAGTCGCGGGCATTTTCGAGCCACTTGCCGAACTGGCCGTCCCGCACATGGGACGGCACCCAGTCGATCTCCTTGTTCAGCTCGACCATGCGGTCCTTGAACTGCGACACCGCCACATACCAGGCGTCGATGGCCTTGTAGATCAGCGGCGTGTCGGTGCGCCAGCAGTGCGGATAGTCGTGGAGATACGTCTCGTGACGGAACACGACACCCTGGGCCTTGAGGTCGCGAATGATGTCCTTGTTGGCCTCGATGACGTTCTGGCCGGCGTAGTCCGTGACCTCAGCCGTGTATTTGCCCGCCTCGTCGACCGGCACGACAAGCGGAATGTTCCGGTCGCGGGCGAGTTCGAAATCTTCCTCACCGAATCCCGGAGCGATGTGCACGCAGCCCGTGCCGTCGCCCGCCTCGACCCAGTCCGCGTCGAGCACCACGAAAGCATTCTCGGTCCTGGCGAAGTAGGGGAACAGCGGCTCGTAGGACAGGCCGGCGAGGTCCCGCCCCTTCACGGTCTCGACCCTGGTCCATTCGCCGAATTCGCGCTCGTAGCGCTCCAGCGCGGCATCGGCGAGAACGACACGCTGGCCGTCCTTCTCGAGCACCTGATAGTCGAGATCCGGCGAGACCGCGAGCGCCAGATTGGACGGCAGGGTCCAGGGCGTCGTCGTCCAGGCGAGGAGCCTGGTGGGAACGGACGAAAAGCGCTCGCCCTTCAGCAGGAAGCCGACGGTGAGCGCCGGATCCTGCCGCTCACGGTAGGAGTTGTCGAGGCGGGTCTCGAAATTCGAGAGCGGCGTCTGCACGGCCCAGGAGTACGGCACGACGCGATAGCCGCGATAGACCAGCCCCTTGTCCCAGAGCTGCTTGAAGCCCCAGATCACGCTCTCCATGAAGGAGAGGTTCATGGTCTTGTAGTCGTTCTCGAAATCGACCCAGCGCCCCTGGCGATTGACGTAGTAGCGCCACTCGTTCGTGAAGCGCATGACGGACACCGAGCAGTGCTCGTTGAATTTGCCGATGCCGTACTCGAGGATCTCGTTGCGCCCCGAGATGCCGAGTTCCTTTTCCGCCGTGAGTTCGGCCGGAAGGCCGTGGCAATCCCAACCGAAACGGCGCACGACACAGTCGCCGCGCATCGTCCGGTAACGCGGGATCAGATCCTTGACGAAACCGGTCGCCAGATGGCCGTAGTGCGGCAGGCCGTTCGCGAACGGAGGCCCGTCATAGAAGACATATTCGCCGGCTCCCGGCTGGTCGCGGCGGTTTTCGACGGAAGCCTCGAAAATCCTGTTCTCTTCCCAGAACTTGAGGATGTCTTCCTCCAGCTTGGGAAAATTTGGGTTCGGATCGATGGCTTCATACATCGCGACTGTCCCGCTTGTGTGTTTGTCCGCGAAAGGGACGGGCATTTCCAAGAATGCGTGGGTTAGCCGACCGGCGCGCAAAAGACAATGTCGGACACCGTCCACGCCCGCATACGGCCGCAGTTTCGCTTCACGCGCGCGTCACCCGGTCGTCGGCGGCCGCGAAGCGTCCGCGCGTATCGACGATCCGCCGCGCGACACGCGCGATCATCGCGTAGTCGAAAGCATCGTGATCGGTGGCCACCACCACGACATCCTGTGCGGCGATCCTGGCCTCATCCGCGACGACACTGGCCAACCGCGTTCCGTCCTCCAGCGTCAGCGACGGCACGAACGGATCCGAATATGCCAGATCGGCACCATGACGGAGCAGGCCCGACATGACGGTGAGACTTGGCGACTCCCGCATGTCGTCGATGTTCTTCTTGAAGGCGGCGCCGAGGACCAGAACCCGGGCTCCGTTGAGCGCCTTCCGGTCGGCATTGAGCGCGGCCATCGTCTTTTCGACGATGTAGTCGGGCATGTACCGGTTGATCTCGCCCGCAAGCTCGATGAACCGGGTATGAAGCCCGTACTCGCGCGCCTTCCACGTGAGATAGAAGGGGTCCACCGGGATGCAGTGACCTCCAACGCCCGGCCCCGGGTAGAAGGGGGTGAAGCCGAACGGCTTGGTCGCGGCAGCTCGGATCACATCGAAAATATCGATGCCCATGCGGTCGGCCAGCGTCTTCATCTCGTTCACGAGACCGATATTGACGGCCCGGTGGATGTTTTCCAGCAGCTTGGTCATTTCCGCGACGCGGGTGGAGGCAACCGGCACCAGCGTATCGACCGCTGGGCCATAAAGCGCCTCTGCCGCCTTCAGACAGGCTTGCGTCACGCCGCTCACGACCTTCGGGATCTGGCGAATGCCGAATTTCTCGTTTCCCGGGTCCTCGCGTTCCGGCGAATAGACCACGAAGTAATCCTCGCCGAGCGCCAGTCCGCTTTTCGCGAGCTCGGGAAGCATGTCCTCCTCGGTGGTTCCGGGATAGGTGGTCGATTCCAGTGCCACCACCTGACCACTCCTCAGATACGGACAGATCTCCCTGGCGGCATCGAGAATGAAACTGATGTCCGGGTCGTGGTATTTTCCAAGCGGCGTCGGCACGCAAATGATGAGCGCATCACATTCCCCCGCACGCGAAAAATCCGTGGTCGCCTCGAAAGGAGCCGGAAAACGCATGTCCTCGACCCGGGCACCAACGTGACGCCGCCAGCCGTTGTCCGCGTTCAGCGCGGCGACCTTTCCGCCATCCACGTCAAAGCCGACGATCCTGTGGCCCAGTTCGGAAAAACGGTGTGCCAGTGGCAGTCCGACGTAACCAAGGCCAATAACCCCGATAACGGCGCTGCCGTCTCTCATCGCTTCTGAAAACGCGGCAAGTGCATGGGAAGGCTGCATGATACGCTCTTTGAAGGTGTTCCTGGCGGACAGGCGCGCCTGAACAGGCGGGATTGCACCTGCCTCTAACACGATTTCTCACGGTCGAGGGATAGGCCAGAACCGGATTTCGTGCAAAAGGACATCAATGCGCGAGATTCTGATCGACATCGGCCGTCTCGTCCGGCGCCTGAACCGTTCCACACCAACCGGGGTCGACCGCGTGGTTCTCGCCTACGAGCGCGAACTGAGAGCGCGGTTCGGCGAGCGCGTGGTCTGCGTGGACACATTCGCCGGAAGGACGATCCGGTATCGCCCCGCCTTTGCGAGGAGCGTCCTGGATGCGACCGCATCGCGATGGCGGAACGGGGGGCATGGGCCGGCGCCATCCCGCCAGCGGGCAATCGCCGAAGGTATCGCCGGTGCACTTTTCTCACCTGCATCGCGTGAGAAGCAGACACATCCGCCGTTCTTCCTTTGTCTGGATCATCGCGGACTGATGCCAGGCGGCACGGTCCAGCGCCTGTCGCGAAGCGGTGAGGCGGAATGCGTCTGCCTGCTGCACGACCTCATTCCACTCACGCATCCGGAATATGTGGTGCCTGCCCAGGTCGGCCGACACGCGGCCCGCATCACAACCATGTCCCGTCATGCGAAGCTTGTGATCGCAAATTCACAAGACACCGCGGATCACTTTCACCAACAGTTGCAAGCGCTGGATCTCGAGGCACCGGAAATTCTCGTCTCGCATCTCGGCATCGAGACACATGCGCCTTCAAGCCGGTCCACATCGGATTCAAGCCCAGATGGCAAAAGGCCCTACTTCGTCGTGCTCGGGACGATCGAGGCACGCAAGAATCATCTCCTGCTGCTGAACCTCTGGCGGGACATGGTGCATTCAGCCGGCAAAGAGGCATTCGCAAGCGTGCCCAAGCTCGTCATCGTCGGACGCCGGGGCTGGGAAGCGGAAGCCGTCTTCGACATGCTGGATCGCTGTCCGTCTCTCAAGGGGCACGTCCGGGAGCTCTCGGACATGCCGGACACGGATTTGACGACCCTGATCGACGGCGCGCGCGCCCTGCTCTTTCCTTCGTTCACGGAGGGTTTCGGGCTTCCGCTCGCGGAGGCCATGGCGCGGGGCGTTCCCGCAATCGCCTCCGACATCGGTGCTTTCCGCGAGATCGGGGGCGGTGCTCCGGAACTCCTCTCCCCCCTGGACGGACCGGCGTGGCGCGAGGCCATTCAGGACTACTCGGAACCGGGCTCCGCACGACGGGCCGCACAGGTCGAACGCCTGACCGACTACAGGCCACCGGATTGGTCGTCGCACATGGACGCGGTCTGCGCGCGACTCGAGCTCGACTGAGCCGCGCGCAGAGGATCAGATGGTCTGGTTGTAGTCGCCGACCTCATCGTTCTCCCGCAGGAGCTTATCGACGGCCTTGAACATCTCGCGCATGCGCGCCTCGGACACCGGGCTCTCGACGACAACGACAAGCTCGGGCTTGTTCGACGAGGCCCGCACAAGCCCCCAGGTCCCGTCCTCCGTGACGATGCGCACACCGTTCACAGTCACGAGATCCGTAATTCTCTGACCCGAGAAGCTCTCGCCCTTGTCGCTCATGTCACGGGCCCGGGCGACAACGCGATCGACAACCTCGTACTTGATTTCGTCCGGACAGTGCGGGGACATGGTGGGAGATCCCCACGTCTTGGGCAGCGCGCGGCGCAGATCCGCCATTGTCTTCCCCGGATTGCGATCCAGCATGTCGAGGATCGCGATCGCCGAGACGAGACCGTCGTCGTAGCCGCGACCGATCGGTGCATTGAAGAAATAGTGTCCGGACTTTTCGAAGCCGACCAGCGCATCGAGTTCGTTGACCCGGCGCTTGATGTAGGAGTGACCGGTCTTCCAGTAGTCCGTCTCGGCTCCATTGGCCAACAGCTCGGGATCGGTCGCGAAGAGCCCGGTCGACTTCACATCGACGACGAAGCGCGCGCCCTTGTGCAGCGCGGACAGGTCACGCGCGAGCATGACACCGACCTTGTCGGCGAAGATCTCCTCGCCCTCGTTGTCGACCACGCCGCAACGGTCGCCGTCGCCGTCGAACCCCAGTCCGACCTCAGCACCCGTCTCCAGAACCTTGTCCCGCAAGGCATGAAGCATCTTCATGTCCTCGGGATTCGGATTGTAGCGCGGGAACGTGTGATCGAGTTCGCAATCAAGCGGGATGACCTCGGCCCCGAGTGCCTCGAGGATGCGCGGCGCGAAGGCGCCGGCGGTGCCATTGCCGCAGGCCGCGACAACGCGGATCGGGCGCGACAGTTTTTCCCGGTTCGTGAGATCCTCGAAATAGCGGTCCGGGAAGTTCTCGACAAAGCGGTAAGTCCCGCCCTTCCCTTCCTGATAGAGACCGTTCAGGACGATTTCCTTGAGCCGGCCCATCTCGTCCGGTCCGAAGGTCAGCGGACGGTCGATGCCCATCTTGACGCCGGTCCAGCCATTGTCGTTGTGCGACGCGGTGACCATCGCCACCGCCGGAACATCAAGCGCGAACTGCGCGAAATAGGCCATCGGCGAGAGCGCCAGACCAATGTCATGCACTTTCACGCCACCGGCCATCAGTCCGGCGACGAGAGCCATCTTAATCGAGGAGGAATAGCCGCGAAAATCATGGCCGACCACGATCTCCGGCCGCACCTGGCGTTCGTGCATCAAGGTGGCGATACCAAGCCCGAGGGCCTGGATGCCCATCAGGTTGATTTCCTTCTCGAACAGCCACCGGGCGTCGTATTCGCGAAACCCCGTCGGCTTGACCAGCGGCGACGACTCGTAGGCATAGGTATTCGGCTTCAGGTCGGCAACTGGAACTGGCAGCATGGATGGTTCCTCAGGTTGTCCTGCAAATGGGCGGGCGTGATTGACAGGCGGTCCCCGATCAAACGCCTCAAGTCCCGGATGGTTCGCTTCCCTCGTCCGCATAGCGGACAATGTCGTCGTCACCGATATAGGCGCCCGACTGGATTTCGATGACACGTGTCGCGACGCGCCCCGGATTGGCAAGCCTGTGACGCGCGCCGACCGGGGCATAAGCAGACTGGTTTTCGGTTATAAGATGGCGCTCGCCCTCAATCGTGATCTCCAGTGTCCCGGAAACGACAACCCAGTGTTCCGCGCGATTGACATGGCTTTGTTCAGTCAGCGAGGCTCCCGGCTTGATCTCGATCTCCTGAACCTGGAACCTCTCGCCGGAAGCAATCTCCTCACGCGATCCCCATGGCCGCCAGGCCCTGCGGTGCTCGCGGATTTCCCGACGCCCATCGACTTTTAGCCGGTCGACGATCGTCTTCACGTCCTGTGCGTTGTCCTGGTTTGCGACGAGAACCGCATCCTTCGTCGCAATCACCATCACCTTCTCCAGGCCGATCACGGACACGAGCGCTTCATCGCTGATGACGAGATTGTCGCGCGCCTTGAGGAACATCGCCTCCCCAAGAGCGCTGTTTCCCTCCTCACCCTTTTCAAGCGTCTCCCAGACGGCTGACCAGGATCCCAGATCGTTCCAGCCGGGGTCGACAGGAACGCACATGATGCGCTCACAATGCTCCATGATCGCATAATCGATGGAAATATCGGGAACAGCGGCAAAAGCCTCGGCGTCGAGACGAAGGAAGTCGAGATCCCTGCGCGCGCCTGCCAACGCTGCCCGCGTGCCGCTGAGAACCTCCGGCGCCTGACGCTCGAATTCCTCGATCATCGCACGGGCGGAGAACAGGAAGATCCCGGCGTTCCAGACATAGTTGCCGTCCGCGAGGAAGGTTTCCGCACGCTGGCGGTCGGGTTTTTCGACAAAAGCCTCGACAGGCCGCACGTCGCCTTCTTCCGGCTTGAGCCGGATGTAGCCATAACCCGTATTGGGCTCGCTCGGCGAAATCCCGAAAGTGACGATATTGCCCGCGCGTGCCGCCGGCTCCGCCGCCTCGACCGCCCGGACGAACAGGTCGGGCCTCGCAACAAGGTGGTCGGACGGCGCCAGCAGCACGAGCGCGTCGTCGTCCTGTTCGAATGCAAGCAGGGCAGCGAGCGCGGCCGGCGCGGCGGTGTTTCGCCCGATGGGCTCGAGAACGATCGAGCCCCCGGACCGGCCGGCACCGGCCATCTGCTCACCGACAAGGAAGCGATGGTCGGCATTGCAGATGACGAGCGGGCTCGCGAAATGGTCGGAAGCAAACCGCTTCAGGGTTTTCTGGAACAGGCTCTCACCGTCAAACATCGGCAGGAACTGTTTCGGCCGCATGGAGCGCGACATGGGCCACAGCCGCGATCCCGATCCGCCCGACAGTATGCAGGGAATGATGGTCATTGGGGTCCCCCGTCGGAGACGGCGCCACTCGGGAATCGCCGCAAGATGATGCTTGTATTCTGGAAATCACCTTCGATTGGTCCCGTCAACATCGCCCCGCACCATCCCGACCGGCTGGCGGACGTCGAGGAAGCAGAACTTTGCGACACACCAAAGTCGCGCCTCCCGTCACGGGTGACGTTCTCAGGCTTCCGGTTTCCGGCAAACGACGAGATAGTCCAGCCGCCTGCCGTCCACATACTCCTGATAGCGCATGCTGCCGGGCATGTCCGCCCAGGCAAGCGCATAACCCCGGAACGGCCAGGGCACCCGGTCGATCAGCGCCTTGCGGCGCGGAACATCGGCATCGATCGCGGCAAAGACATTCGCGGTGATATCCGTGACCTCGACAAGCTCGAGACCAAGCCGTCCGGCTTCCGCCTGGACCATGAGGCGATGCTCTTCGAAACCGGCATCGGTGTAACCGGTCGAAAACGACAGGACACCGCCCGGCGCAAGCACCCGTGTCGCCTCCTTCATAAACGGTTTGAGCCCGACGTAGCCAGCCGCACCAACGCTGAAGACCATATCGAACCGCCCGTCCTCGAACGGCTGGGACAGGGCATTCCCGATCTCGACACGGGCACCGTCCAACTCCCGCAGGCGGCGTCGCGCCACCTTCGCGGCGGTCGCGTTGACGTCCAGTCCCACGATGCTGTTTCCTGGAAACCGGTGAGCGGCCACCCGCATTCCGCCTCCAAGACCGCAGCCGATGTCGAGTATGGAACGCGGCGAAGCCCCCGAGGCGTCCGTCCAACCGTCGAGCACGCGGTCATACAGGGTGGCTTGCAGCGGTTCCCTGTCGAAGGGAGGGCAGGTCTTCAGCCATTCGGACACCGGCGCGTATCCGCTGTTGAAGAAGTTCTGATGCCGCGCGGGCGAGAGGCGATAGAGCACGACATAGATTGTCTGCTGAAGCTTGCGCTGCAGAGGCCTCGGGAGACGTCTCTGGAAGTGGCGTTTCAGCGTGAAGAGAAAGGACATCCGGGACAGGGACCTGCGGCAGCTTGCGAGATTGCCTTCCGCCCATACCCTAGCACGACCGTGATCGCAACGCGGCGGGCATCATTGCCCGCCGATATCCGACAGCCGGATAGCGTCAGCCTTTCATCGGTTGCCGCGGTGCGCCCATCCTGTGAGACGCATCTCGAGCCACGCCATGATCGCGTACATGACGATGCCCAGCACGGCGAGTGCCACCAGCCCGGCCCAGACCAGCGGCACGTTGAACTGGGACTGCGCCGCCAGCATCATGTGACCAAGTCCGGAATTGGCGGCCACCGTCTCCGAAATCACCGACCCCACGAATGCGAGCGTGATCGCGACCTTCAGCGATCCGAAGAAATAGGGCATCGAACGCGGAATGCCGACCTTGAGCATGATGTCCATCTTCTTCGCGCCCAGCGCTCTAAGAACATCCTCCATTTCCGGTTCAATGGTCGCGAGACCGGTCGCCACATTCACCACGATGGGGAAGAAGGCGATGAGGAAGGCCGTCAAGACAGCGGGAACCGTTCCGATGCCGAACCAGATCACCAGAATCGGCACGACCGCGACCTTGGGAACGGAATTGAAGCCGATCATCAGCGGATAGAGACCGGCATAGATGGCGCGGCTCCAGCCTATCGCCAGCCCAAGGGCAAGGCCGCCGACGACGGCCAGCAGGAACCCGACCGTGGTGGTGAAAAGGGTCTGCAGGGAGTTCGTCCAGATCACCGTCCAGTATTTTACGATGGCAACCCAGATGTCGCTCGGAGCGGGCAGGATGAACACGGCGATCCCGAAGGCCCGCACAGCACCTTCCCACACCAGAAACAGCGCAATGGTCCAGATCCAGGGCGCAGCCTTGAGCCAGGTACGTTCATCGATCATGCCGCAGCCCTCGCTTCCGCGATATGCCCACGCAACTCGTGAACGATGTCGTTGAATTCAGCTTCATAGGTAAGGTCGATCGGTCTCGGGCGCTCGAACCCGATCTCACGTTCGACGATGATCTTGCCGGGGCGCGCGCTCATCACGAAAACCCGATCGGCCAGAAACACCGCCTCACGCAGGTCATGGGTCACCAGCACGACGGTGAAGCCCTTTTCGGCATGAAGATCCCGGATGACCTGCCAGAGTTCCTCGCGGGTAAAGGCATCGAGCGCGCCGAAAGGCTCGTCCAGCATCAGGAGTTGGGGGTCATGAACAAGAGCACGGCACAGGTTGGCGCGCTGCTGCATTCCGCCCGACAACTGCCACGGAAACTTCTCACCGAACCCGGCCAGACCGACCATCGCCAGAAGTCCTTCCGCGTGTTCGACATAGGCTGAATATTCACGAGAAAGCTTGCGTCGATGCGGCTGGACGATCTCCAGCGGCAACATCACGTTCTTGAGCGTCGTGCGCCACGGAAGCATCGACGGGTTCTGGAAGGCCATTCCCGCAACCGAGACCGGGCCATCCACCTCCTTCCCGGCCACCTCGACCGTACCCTCCTGAGGTCGGATCAGACCCGTGGCCAGCTTCATCAAGGTGGATTTTCCGCAACCCGACGGACCGACAACAGCGGAAAACTCACCCTTGCGCACGGACATGTTGAGTCCGTCGAGCGCAAGCATTCCCTCTCCACCGCCTGCCCCGTAGGACAGACGCACATCACGAAGATCGACAAATCCGGTCACGTCGCCCCCCACTCTCATGCAGATCATGGCGCGGCACCGCGCCCGACACGGGGCGCGGTACCGCGACAGGTCGGGTTACTTGATCATGCGCTCTTCGAGCGGCGGCAGGAACGATGCGTCGAAGACGCGTTCGGCCGCAGGCGGCGTGTCACTCACGTCCATCGAAATCTTGAGATAGTCCATGGACTTGGAGAGCTTCTCCATATCCACGCCGCCAAAGCCGTTTGCACGGGCAGCCGGCGTCGCAATGGACCCATCAACCGCCATCTGAAGACGCTCGATCTCGGTATCCTTGTCGAGAACGCCATTGCGCTCGAGCACATGGGGAATGGCAGCCGCTGGATCGGCGATCGCGTCAAGGTATCCACGCACGAGTGCGCGAACCACACCCTTGACGGCGTCGGGATTCTCCTCCGCGAAGTCCGTATTGACCATGACGACATTGCCGTACAGGTCGAGGCCCTTCTCCGCCATGAGGATCGTGGAGATGTCATCGGCGGGAATGCCCTGCGCCTTGAGGTTCAGGACCGAGGAGAAGGAATAGCCGAAGATCGCGTCGACCTGCCCCTGGGCGAGCATGGGCTCGCGAACCGGGAAACCAACGTTCTCGATGGTAATCTTGGACGTATCGAGACCGGCAACCTCGGCAAAAGCCGGCCACTGGCCGAAGGCGGCATCGGGCGGGGGCGCGCCGAGCGTCTTGCCCTCAAGGGATTTCGGGTCGTCCGTCACGCCCTGGCTGACCCGACCGATGATGGCGATGGGCGGGCGTTCATAGGCCATCATGACGGCCTTCACCTTGAGGTCAGGCTGTTCGTCAATCAGCTTGATGAGCGCGTTTATGTCGCCGAAACCCATCTGGTAGGCACCGGTCGCGACGCGAGGAATGGATTCACGAGACCCGGCTCCGCTGTCGATGGTGACGTTCACCCCCTCGTCAGCGAAATACCCCTTGTCGAGCGCGATGAAGAACGGCGCCGCCGGTCCTTCGAACTTCCAGTCGAGCGTGAATTTAACATCCGTGTCGGCCAGCGCCGCCGGCGCGGCAAGGCTGGCGGCAAGCGCAAGTCCAATAAGTCGACGCATGAGTACCCCACTGGCTTTTTTGTTTCGCCAGTGAGACTGCCGCGACCATGCACACAAATCAAGCAGATTTGGACGCCGCACACTCTTTGAGCAGCGACGCCCAAAAACGGGTCACAGCTTCAGATACCGGATCACGTCTTCGGCCAGTTCCTCGGCCGAACGGTGCACCGTATCGAGGTGCAATTCAGGAGATTCCGGCGGTTCATAGGGGCTGTCGATGCCGGTGAAGTTGCGGATCTCACCAGCTCGCGCCTTGCGATACAGCCCCTTCGGATCGCGGTCCTCCGCAACCGAGAGCGGCGTGTCCACATGGATCTCTACGAATTCGTCGCCCCTGAAGAGGTCACGTGCCAACTTCCGGTCCGAACGGAACGGGGAGATAAAGGACACGAGCACGATCAGACCGGCGTCGGTGAACAGCTTCGCCACCTCTCCGACACGGCGAATGTTCTCGACCCTGTCTTCCTCGGAGAAACCGAGATCCCGGTTCAGACCATGCCGCACATTGTCTCCATCGAGAAGAAAGGTAAGCCTTCCCTTCTCATGCAGCTTTTGCTCAACGAGATTTGCGATCGTCGATTTCCCGGCCCCCGAAAGCCCCGTGAACCAGAGCACACGCGGCTTATGGCCGGTCAGTTCCGAGCGGGCGCCACGATCGATGTCGAAGGCCTGACGGTGGATGTTGTCCGCCTTGCGCAGCGAACGCCAGATCATGCCGGCACCGACCGTCTGATTGGACAGCGGATCGATCAGGACGAAGGCGCCAGTATCCCGATTGACCTCATAGGGATCAAAGGCGACCGGGGTCGCAAGCGCGAGTTCGCAAAAGCCGATCTCGTTGAGAGACAGGGTTTCGGCCGCATCTTCCTGAAGCGTGTTCACGTCGATGCCGTGCACGATCCTTGTCACGAGCGCCGAAGTCAGGCGTTTGCCGACCTTTACGGCGTACCGGCGACCGGGAACGAGAGGCTCGTCCCCCATCCAGATCACATGTGCACTGAGCCTGTCCGCCACCTCCGGACGCTGGTCCGGCGGGCAAAGCACATCGCCACGCGAGATGTCGACCTCTTCGGCAAGGGTCAGCGTCACCGCATCACCTGCCGTGGCCTCCTCAAGGTCACCTCCCATCGTGGCAATCCGTGCAACGGTGGCAAGACGACCGGACGCGGCGACCGCAATGCTGTCGCCGGGGCGAACCGAGCCGCTGACAATGGTTCCGGCATATCCGCGAAAGTCCAGATTTGGACGGTTGACCCACTGAACAGGCATACGGAACGGGCCGTTGACCGCATCGGCATCGATACGGACGGTTTCCAGATGCTCCAGCAGGGTCGGACCTTCATACCAGGACATGGACGGCGCGCGACGCGTGAGGTTCTCGCCAGTGATCGCCGCCATGGGGATCACCTCGATGCTCTCGAAGCCGAACCCCTCGGCAAACGCACGATAGTCCGCCTCGATCGCAGCGAAGGTCTCCTGCGCGTATCCGACAATATCCATCTTGTTGACCGCCACGACGACGTGGCGAATGCCGAGCAGCGACACGATGAAGGAATGGCGGCGGGTCTGCGGCAACACTCCCTTGCGCGCATCGATCAGGATGACGGCCAGATCCGCCGTCGAGGCCCCTGTCGCCATGTTTCGCGTGTATTGCTCATGGCCGGGCGTGTCGGCCACAATGAACTTGCGCTCCTCGGTCGCGAAAAAGCGGTAGGCAACGTCGATGGTAATGCCCTGCTCGCGTTCGGCCTCCAGACCGTCGACCAGAAGCGCGAAGTCCAGCTCCTCCCCCTGGGTCCCGAAACGGACGGAGTCCTTCCTAAGCGCCGCGACCTGATCCTCAAAAACCTTCTTCGTGTCGTGCAGCAGCCGGCCGATCAGCGTCGATTTGCCGTCATCCACGCTGCCGCAGGTCAGAAAGCGCAGCAGTCCCTTTTGTTCGTGATCCGCGAGAATGTCGACAGCAAGAGGCGTGTCGAGCGCGTCGGCGGAAGGAACCGCCGAAGTCAGTGCCTGGGTCATCGCCTCGGTCCTCAGAAATAGCCTTCGCGTTTCTTCTTTTCCATCGACGCCGCGTCGTCGTGGTCGATCATGCGTCCCGAGCGCTCGGAGGTCCGTGCCACGAGCATTTCCGTAACGATGCCATCGAGCGTGTCCGCTCCGGACTCGATCGCCGATGTCAGCGGGTAACACCCAAGTGTGCGGAACCGCACCCGGCGCATTTGCGGGGTCTCGCCGTCGCGCAGCGGCATCCGGTCGTCGTCGACCATGATGAGCTGACCGTCACGCTCAACGACCGGGCGCTCCGCGGAAAAATAGAGCGGCACGATCGGGATGTTTTCCGCGCGGATGTACTGCCAGATGTCCAGCTCGGTCCAGTTCGACAGCGGGAACACGCGAAGCGACTCGCCCGAGCGCACGCGCGTGTTGAAGAGCGACCAGAGCTCGGGACGCTGGCTTTTGGGGTCCCACCCGTGGGAGGCCGTGCGGAAGGAAAAGACCCGTTCCTTGGAGCGCGACTTTTCCTCATCCCGCCGCGCACCACCAAAGGCCGCATCGAAGCCGTGCGCATCCAGCGCCTGCTTCAGGGCTTCGGTTTTCATGACCTGCGTATAATAGGAAGAACCATGGTCGAAGGGATTTATGCCCTCGGAAAGCCCTTGCGGATTTGTGTGCGTAATGAGCTGCATCCCCGCCTCGGCCGCCATCCGGTCCCGGAAGGCAATCATCTCACGGAACTTCCATGTCGTGTCGACATGAAGCAGCGGAAACGGAGGCGGAGCGGGATAAAAAGCCTTGCGGGCAAGGTGCAGCATGACGCTGGAGTCCTTGCCGATGGAGTAGAGCATCACCGGGTTCGCCATTTCGGCGACAACCTCACGGATGATCTCGATGGACTCCGCCTCCAGACGGTGGAGCTGGCTCTTTCTGTTGGACATGACCATATCCTATCTTCCCGAGTCGACGACGGACCGAAAAACCGCCTGCGACAATCACCCAAGGAGATAGGCGGACAATTAGACGCAAGCGAGGAACAGCTTTCCGGGGAAACGTCCGTCCTTAAAAAATCGCTGCGAAGAAGATCAGAGAGCCTTCGCTCCCTCGACCAATATGCTCGCGCCACGTATCAGTGTCGGGTCCCCGGCAGCCAGGAACCCGGGATTGGCAAAATCCGTGTCGTGAGCCTGGTTTCTCTTGCCGTAGCGGAACGGTGCACCCTCAATGCCCGTCACCACACCGCCCGCGGCAGTGAGCACGGCATGCCCGGCAGCGGTGTCCCACTCCATCGTACGTCCGAAACGCGGATAGAAGTCCGCCTCTCCGCGAGCGAGAAGGCAGAACTTGAGAGACGATCCGACGCTGACGCGCTCACGCACCCCCAGAGCGCCTAGCAGCTCTTCGGTCTGGGCATCGGCATGGGACCGACTTGCAAGAGCAACGGGAGGCTCATGTGCCGGCATCCGGACCTGGCATCGCTTCCAGCCCCCACCGGCAAGCTCGAAGGCCCCGGTGTCGGAGGCTCCAACGAACATCCCACCCGTAGCGGGAGCATACACAGCCCCAAGGACGGGCACGCCATGTTCGACAAGCGCGACATTGACGGTGAATTCACCCCGCCCGGACACGAACTCGCGTGTTCCGTCGAGCGGATCGACGAGAAAGAAGCGGTCACCGATTTCAGGGATCCGGCCTGCAGCGGCGGCCTCCTCGGCCACCACCGGCACCCCCGGATACGCAGTCGCCAAGGCTTCCAGAAGAACGGCCTCGGCTCTTCGGTCAGCTTCCGTTACCGGGCTCTCGTCGGACTTGCGCTCAACCTCGACACCGACCTCGTAGAGGTCGAGGATCACGCGACCGGCGGCCTCGCACATCCCGCGCAGGCATTCCATGTCCCGTGTCGGCGCCATGGCCTCATCTCCCTCGACCTATTGTGCCGGGAGCACGCACAAGTCGTTCAAAGACCGGCGCGCTTCCCTATTCCCCGGTAGGTAAGGCCCGCCTCATGCACATCCGCGGCTTGCCAGACATTTCGCATGTCGATCACATCGCGACCGCGCATCCGCCCGGCGATATCGGCAAGCGACAGGCCGCGATAGACGTTCCATTCGGTAATGATCGCGAGAGCGTCGACCCCGTCCGCGACATCGTAGGGATTGTCGCACCAGACAAGGCCGGGGAGCAACGGCTCTGCCTGCTCTCGCGCTTCGGGGTCGTGCGCGACCACTTCGACACCGGCCTCCTGAAGGGCGGGAACGATGACGAGCGACGGCGCATCGCGCACGTCGTCGGTGTTGGGCTTGAACGCGATGCCGAGAATGCCGACGCGCTTTCCCTTCGGATCGGGCCCGAGAGCGGCCAGAACCCTGTCGGCCATGTCACGCTTGCGCGCCTCGTTGACCGCGATTGTCGTCTCTACGAGACGCAGCGGCGCTCCGTGGCGCTGTCCGGTCGCAGCAAGCGCGGTCGTGTCCTTGGGAAAGCACGACCCGCCGAATCCCGGCCCCGCGTGAAGAAACTTGCCGCCGATGCGCTTGTCGAGACCGATACCGCTGGCGACCTTCTGCACATCTGCACCGACCTTCTCGCACAGATCGGCGACCTCGTTGATGAAGGTGATCTTCAGTGCCAGGAAGGCATTCGCCGCATACTTGGTAAGTTCAGCGTTCTCGAGCGTCGACACGAGAATCGGCGTCTCGCGAAGGTAGAGCGGACGATAGAGCTTGCGCATGGCCGCCTCGCCAAGCTCGTCCTCAGCTCCCACGACGACCCGGTCGGGACGCATGAAGTCCTCGATGGCCGACCCCTCGCGCAGGAACTCCGGGTTGGAGGCGATGGAAAACGGCACGCCCGGTCGCTCCTCACGGATGATCTCGGCGACCTTCCGGCAGGTGCCGACAACCACCGTGGACTTGATGACGACCACGGTCTCCGGGGTCATCGCAGCCGCGATCTGACGCGCAGCCGCATAGACGTAGGTGAGATCGGCTTCACCGTCGCCGCGCCGCGACGGCGTGCCGACAGCGATGAAGACCACGTCGGCCTTTTTGACAGCCGTATCGAAATCCGTCGTGAAGGCAAGCCGGCCGGCTTCGAGATTGCGCTCGATCAGGGTGTCCAGACCCGGCTCGTAGATCGGCACCTCGCCCTGGTTCAGGCGGGCGATCTTGTCGGTATCGATATCAACGCAGGTAACGTCGAAGCCGAATTCCGAGAAACACACTCCCGACACCAGTCCGACATAGCCGGTGCCAATCATCGCGATACGCATTCGACCTCCTGCGGCCTTGCCGACCACGCCGGCCGGCTGGCACCCGATGCCGTCGTCATGCTCACCGCCACGCCTTGGCAGTCTGCGCCAGGAGCGCCGACGACGCGGAAAGCGGCTGAAAACCGGCAGTTTGTCACGTTTCCGTCACATCCTGAAGCTTGCCGAGCGGGCAGGATCAGATGGCAGCGTTCCTGTTCGCTTGCCACCTGTTTGTCAACCCGCTAATACCTTCGGGAGTTGCAAATTCGCCGCGTAACGAGTTGTTCCGGCCACAGCTAAAGAGGGGCAGAGGACGGATTTGGCAGTGCTCGTCACGGGCGGCGCCGGATATATCGGCAGCCACATGGTCTGGCGCTTGCTGGATGCCGGGGAAGAGGTTGTCGTCATCGACAATCTGAGTACCGGTCACGCCTGGTCCGTTCCCGGCAACGCTCACTTCATCGAAGGCGACATCGACGATCCGCTTGTGCTGGCAAGGGCCTCGGCGGCCGCGCCGCTGGACGCCGTGGTTCATTTCGCGGGCTCGGTCGTTGTCCCCGACTCGATCCGCGAGCCCTTGCGCTACTATCGCAACAACACCTTCGCCACGCTTGCCCTGCTGGAACACTGTGTAGCCAGCGGCATAGAGCGCTTTATCTTCTCCTCCACAGCCGCCATATACGGTGACACGGGCGAGCGTCCGGTTCGCGAAAGCGACGAGAAGGCACCCGAGACGCCATACGGGCGCTCAAAGCTCATGATCGAGACGATGCTCGATGACGTCGCTCGCGCCTCGGCTCTCCGGTACGCGTCGCTGCGATACTTCAATGTGGTCGGCGCCGACCCGCAGCAGCGCACCGGACAGTCCACCGAAGGTGCGAGCCACCTGTTGAAGGTGGCTTGCGAGGCGGCTACAGGGAAACGTGAGGGCATGGCGGTTTTCGGAACCGACTACCCCACGCGAGACGGCACGGCGGAACGCGACTTCATCCATGTCACGGATCTCGTCGACGCCCACTACCTCTCGCTGAAGCGCCTTCGCGAGTTCCCCGAGAACTTCGCCCTCAACTGCGGCTATGGCCACGGCGTTTCGGTGCTCGACCTGATCCGCGCGGTCAAGGATGTCTCCGGAACGGACTTCCCCGTGCGCTACCAGGAAAGGCGCGCTGGCGACCTGGCACAGGTGGTCGCGGACAACACGGCAATCCGCGAGACTCTGAACTGGGCGCCCCGTCACGATGAGCTTTCCGGTATCGTTCGCGATGCTCTGGAGTGGGAACGGCGCCTGACGCTGCGCAATGCGCCTCAATAAAAATACTGAGTATACAGGCGCCTGATTTCCCCAACTGTCACATTATCACCTCTTTGAGAAGGCTAGTCGGTGAGGTACTAGAGGTGTGCGCAATGCCGCAACTTGGGGGAGACTAGATTTTCTGACGTACAACGCAGCTAGGACCATGATAAAATTGGCGATGTCGAGTGAAAGACATGGCACCTGGAGCTTCTTGAGACCTGATCGGCTCATCCGGTCAAGCTGCACTTGAAGTCGAAGCTCTCAAAAAAAGATCAATCGTATGTCACAACGTGCCCGCAACTCCGTCGTCACCGGTATCGCGGTTCGCCTCCCCGGGGCACCATCGACCGAGGCGTTCTGGACCCTTCTGAACGAAGGCCGTTGCGCAATCTCGGAAATTGACAGCGAGCGCTTCGATACACGCCAGTATCTGCATCCGCGCCCGGGCACACCGGGGCGCAGCTATACGTTTGCTGCCGGTACCATCGAGAATGTCCTCGGGTTCGACGCGGCCTTCTTCGGCATCTCCCCGCGCGAGGCAGCCCAGATCGACCCGCAGCAGCGGCTATTGCTGCAGGTTACATGGGAGGCCATGGAATCGGCAGGCCTGGCCTCCACGGATCTGGCCGGCAGCAAGACCGGTGTCTACGTCGGCGCATCCGCGCTCGACTATCACCAGCAGATGCTGTTCGACCTTTCCTCGGTCGATTCCCACACGATGACCGGCAACACGCTCTCCATCGTTTCGAACCGTCTGTCGTATGCGTTCGACTTGCGCGGTCCGAGTTTCACGGTGGATACGGCCTGCTCGTCATCCCTGGTGGCACTTCATGAAGCCGTGAGCGCCCTTGAAGCGGGCGAGATCGACACCGCGATCGTGGCGGGTGTGAACCTTCTCCTCAGCCCTTTCAGCTTCATCGGCTTTTCCCGGGCTTCGATGCTGTCGCGAGAAGGTCTCTGCCGCGCCTTTGACGCCAATGGCGACGGCTATGTACGCTCCGAAGGCGCCGTCGCGCTTGTTCTTCAGCGCAAGGACCTCGTCTCTCCCAACCGGGTGCGGGCCGAGATCATTGCCACTGGCACCAATTCCGACGGTCGCACCGCCGGCCTGTCGCTTCCTTCGTCCCAGGCGCAGTCCGATCTGCTCGCATCGATCTATAACGACCACGACTTTTCACCGGACAGCCTTGCCTTCATCGAGGCGCACGGAACGGGAACCCAGGTCGGAGACCCCGCCGAAGCGTACGCGCTTGGCACGATCATCGGACAGGCCCGCACGGCCCCCCTGCCCATCGGCTCCGCGAAGACCAATGTCGGACACCTCGAACCCGTCTCCGGCCTTGTCGGGCTGGTGAAGGCGATACTCGCCCTCTCGCATGACCACCTGCCCCGCTCCCTTCACTTCGAAACACCGAATCCGAACATCGATTTCGAAACGCTTAATCTTTCGGTTGCCGCGACCCCTCTCTCGCTGCCGGCACGTGAGGGAGAAGCGCGGCTTGCGGGAGTGAACTCCTTCGGTTTCGGTGGAACGAATGCCCACGCTGTCGTTGCGGACCCGGGGTTCTCGCCAGCGCAGAAACGGTCGCCTCCTCAAAGCGCCGTCTCCGACAGCGCGCCGCTGATCATCTCCGCGCGTTCGGAGGAAGCTCTTCGCGCGCTCGCGCTGGAGTATGCCAAAAGGCTCGAGACAGATGACACCGCAGCCGGTGCCCTGAGCGATGCGGCCGTACGTCTTCGCGAAATGCACGAACACAGGCTTGTCGTGCATGGCAGCGCGGCAAACAAGCAAGATGCTCTCAAGGCCTACGCGGCCTCCACGTCTCATGCCCACACCGTCAGCGGCCGTGCCAGGCAACGCGGTCAGCGCCTTGCCTTTGCCTTTTCCGGAAACGGATCCCAATGGGCCGGGATGGGGCAGGAAGCCTACCAGCGAGATACCGCCTTCAGGCAGGCGTTCGAGGAACTCGACAAGTCCTTCATGTCGGTTGCTGGATGGTCGCTCGTCACAATGCTGTTTTCGCGCGATCTCGACATGGAGATCGGACGCACGGAAGTTGCCCAGCCCCTGCTCTTTGCGGTGCAGGTCTCACTTGTCCAGTCGCTCAAGACACGAGGCATCTCTCCGGATGCCGTGATTGGCCACAGCGTCGGTGAAGTTGCCGCCGCCTGGTGCAGCGGAATGCTGGATCTTCCAACGGCGGTGCGCATCATCCATGCACGCTCGACGCAGCAGGAGGTTGTTCGCGACCTCGGCGGCATGGCCGCGCTGCTTCTGGGGGAGACGGAAGCACGCGCTGCCCTGGAAACCGCCGGCCTGCCCGGCCTCGAGATTTCGGCCATCAACTCGCCGCGCAGCGTAACGGTCTCGGGTCCGCTCGAAAGCATCGACGGTCTCGCACATTTCGCACGACAGAACCGCTGGGCCCTGAAGAAGCTCGATATCGCCTATCCCTTTCACAGTGCACTCGTCGACCCGATCGAGGCGCCGCTTCGCGAAACGCTTGGCGAGATCACCTGCGACACTACCAGGATCCCGTTTCACTCGTCCGTTCATCCAGACAGCGATGCAACCACGCCGGATGCCACCTACTGGTGGGAGAATGTCCGTCGGCCGGTGCGATTCTCCGCCGCCGTCGAGAAGCTCGCACAGGACGGCATCGACATCATCATGGAGATCGGTCCAAGACCGATCCTTACCGCATACCTGCGCGACACACTCGCCGATACCGGCGTGCAGGCAACCGTTCTGCCGTCCTTTGAGCAGCCGGGGCCACGTGTTGCCAATGGCGAGACCCTCGACACCGTCGCCGCACGCCTCGTCGCGCATGGGGCGCATGTCGACATGGATCTCTATGTTGGGCCCGAGGGACGCTTTCTGCCCGACCTCCCCCACTACCCCTGGCAGCTCGTTCCCTGCGTTGTCGACGCGACACCCGACAAATTTGGTGGACGAAGGCGTACATCCCCGCTGGCGGGTGTTCGCCCGCGCGCGGAAACTCCGACCTGGTTCAATGTGCTCGACACGGAGCTGCTTCCCTTCCTCGCCGACCACAAGGTCGAGGAGGCAGTCGTCTTTCCGGCAACCGGATATGTCGAGATGCTGCTTTCAACCGCGCGCGACTGGAGCGGCGAAGACGGCATCGAGATCCGCAACCTCGACATTTTCCGCCCGCTGGTTCTGGACCCGGGCAAGACCATCGAAACCCTCGTTCGCCTTTCCCCCGATGACCGGGTGATCGAGCTCTTTTCCCGCCCGCGCCTGTCGGACAGCGACTGGGCCCTGCATGCGCGCTGCACCTATCGCACGCTTGCGCAGCCGCCGGAGCCGGAGGCAAGAGCCGAGACGGCCAAGGCGGCCACGGTCGGGGCTGATGCCCTCTACCGGCTCACTCGCGCCAACGGGCTCGAGTACGGCGAGGCGTTTCGCCGTGTCGAGCAGACGTTGGTCATGGGTGACAGAAGCGCCCAAAGCCGCCTGTTTCCAACCGCAGTCCACCTGGACACCCACTTCTCGCTTGATCCGACGCTTGCCGATGCCGGCTTTCACGGCCTGTTCGCCCTCGTGGCACGAGCCGTGACAAGCGATGGCGACATGTCCTTCCTGCCCGTGCGTTTCGACCGGGTGCAGCTTGTGCAGCCTGGCGCAACGCCGACAGACGTCATGATCGAGGTGGAACGTGCGAGCCCACGTTCACTGCTCGCGCGGTTCGACTTTCTCGATGCGGACGGAGAGCTCGTCGCTCGACTTTCAGGAGTGCGCTTCAAGGCGGTCCAGCTTCACGCCCCTGTGGGCGGGCCGGACGACCTTGCCTATCATGTCGAAGCCCGCCTTCTTCCGCCTCTCGACCACCGGAAATCCGCCTCCGACCCCGCTCTGCCCGACCTTGCGACATGGATCGCGGATGCCGGTGTCGTGTCCGACAGCGCGGAGGCGATCGAACCCGCCGACGACACCCTGCTGCTTGATGCAATCGCACGCAGTGTCTTCCTTGCGGGACTGAGCAGGTCCGCAGACCTGTCGAAAGATATCGATGCGCTTGAGGAGCCTCTTGCAACGCTTGTCCGCGAGGGCCTTGAAGAGCTGGAGCGTCATGGTCTTGCGGAAAAAGCGGATGATGGCTGGAAGCTTGCCTCGCCGGCGGAGACCGCCGCTGCCGCAGACCTTGTCGAGGCGCTGACAGCCGACTTCGGAACCCATGCGATCGAGACGTCCCTGCTTCTGCGGGCGGGTGAAGTCATGCCCGACCTGCTCAAGAATGGCTCGATTGGCGAACATGCCTCCGCCTTCGCTCCCGCAATGCTGGAGGCCTGGCGCACGGACGGTGCCGGTGCCCGCTCGCTTGAGGCTGCAGCCCGTGCGATTGCCCGCTTGCTTGCATCTCGCGTGACTGCGGAGCGCAGCTTGCGTGTGCTTCTGGTCGGAGCAGGAAACGGTGCCGCGGATGAGGCGATCAGCCACGCACTGCCACTTTCAACGGTATCGCTCACGATTACCGACACGAGTGATGCACGTCTGGCCCGGCTTGAGCGCAACTGGGCCGCGCGTCCCGCGACACGCTTTCTTCCCTTTGCCGAGCTTACGGGAGAGGGTGTTGCGGGCTTCGACCTGGTGATCCTGCTTGGATCACGCTTCATGAGCGATCGACCTGCCCTTCGCACTCTTGCAGGATGCATCGCACCGGGCGGCTGGGTCCTCTCGCTCGGGGAGAACGGAACCCTTCGCCAGCACATGATCGACACGCTTTCCGGTGATGGCGCACCATCGGCTGGAGGGGATATTCCCGGCTGCGTTACATGGCTCGATGGCCCCGTCGAGGGGAGCGACGGCTCGATCCGACTGCATCTCGCACGTCGGGCAGCCACGGCTGCAACCCCGGAGGACAAAGAGCCCGTCTTGCAGGACGACGCGAACGCCCGGTCGACCGACAGAGCGCCGCACAGGCGAGTCCTGCTTGTGGATCTGGCAAACACAGTCGATCCGCAAGTGCATTCAGAACTCCGAAAAACACTTTCAGGATCCGGCCTCGACGTAACGCTCGCCGTCCCTGGCGCCGAGACCGCACCGCTGACGGATGGGTCCTGGCAGATCGCGCTGGATGCCGATACGGCCACCGACCTTCCGGAGCCTCTGCAGGATGCGGCCTCCGGCGGGATCATCCTTCTTGCGCGTTCCGACGACACCTCTAACGCCGCGGCCTCGCTTGAAACACTGGCCTGGCGCTTGATGAACGTGCTGCGGTCGGGGCTATGCAAATCTGGACCTCTTGCGCTCATCGCACCGGGTGGTGCCGTCTACTCGGGCGACACCAATGCGCCGGATGCGGAGCTGTCCGGCCTCTGGACCTTGGCCCGTGTCGCAATGAACGAGTTCCCGGACGCGCACCTGCACCTTGTCGATCCGGGCGAGCTGTCGGAAGCCTCCCTACCCTTGATGCTCGACGAGATCCGTCGCCTGTTTGCGGACCCAGAGGGCGAGCGCGAGATCGTCCTTAGAAACGGCAAGCGCCATGCACTTCGGTTGGCACGCGGCCCCGTGTTGCCCGATACGCGTGACGGAGCGGACAACACCCTGCTGAAGCTCGAAATTCCGGCGCAAGGGTCACTCGATCGTCTCACCTGGCTCCGTGCGCCACGTGAAGCTCTCGGTGACGACGAGGTCGAGATCGCCGTCGAGGCGAGCGGCCTCAATTTCCGGGATGTCATGTGGGCGCTCGGCCTGTTGCCTGAGGAGGCCCTGGAGGACGGCTTTGCTGGCCCCACTCTTGGCATGGAGTGCTGCGGACGCATCGAGCGCGTGGGGGCGAACGTGCGCGATCTCGCCGCCGGGGACAGGGTGATCGCCTTTGCGTCCTCCGCATTCGCAAGCCATGTGAAGGTCGCGCGCAGCGGATGTGTCCGCGCTCCCGAGACCCTTTCGGCCGAAGCGGCGGCAACGATCCCCGTCGCCTTCCTCACGGCCTACTATGCACTTGTCGAGCTCGCCCGGATCGGCGAAGGCGATACGGTGCTTGTGCACGGAGGAGCTGGAGGCGTCGGCCTTGCCGCGCTTCAGATCGCACGCAACGCGGGCGCCCGTGTCATCGCCACGGCCGGGGCTCCTGAGAAGCGCGCGCTACTGGCGTCTCTCGGCGCCGATCACGTGCTGAACTCACGTTCGCTGGACTTTGCCGACGAAGTCATGGCCCTTACGAACGGTGAAGGCGTGGACATCGTCCTCAATTCGCTGTTCGGCGAGGCGATGGAACGCAGCATCGAGCTTCTGAAGCCCTTCGGGCGTTTCCTGGAACTCGGCAAGCGCGACTACTACGAGAACAGCCATCTGGGACTGAGGCCTTTCCGGCGCAATCTCAGCTATTTCGGGATCGATGCCGACCAGCTTCTGACCTACCAGCCACGTCTTGCCGAGCGGCTTCTGGCACGCGTCATGGCGCTTTTCGAGGAAGAGACCCTCTTCCCCCTTCCTCATCGAGCCTTCCCGGCGGACCGAGCCGTGGATGCGTTCAGGCTGATGCAGCAAGCCGGTCACGTGGGCAAGATCATCCTGCGTCCGCCGCAATCTCGGGAGACACGGGAAGCAGCAGCGCCCCTCTCTCTGGAGACAGCAGGAATCGAGATTGTGGCTGGCGGGTTCGGCGGGTTCGGCGCGGAGCTCGTTCGCCGTCTCGCAGGGCGCGGCGCGCGGAACATCGCCGTCCTTTCCCGCAGAGGAGCCGAGACACCGGAGGCGACGGCCCTCATCACGGAGATGGGCGAGCGCGGTGTCCGTGTCTCGGCTCATGCCTGTGACCTGACCGACAAGACAGCCGTCGCGAGAACGCTTGAAAGCATCCGCGCCGACGCAGGCTCTCCCATCACTGGCGTCTATCATACCGCGATGGTGCTCGAGGATGCGCTGATCGCCAATCTGTCACGCGAGGCACTTTCCAAGGTCCTCGCGCCCAAGGTTACAGGCGCCTCCCTGCTCGACCGGCTGACGCGGAGCGATCCCGTCGAGCGGTTCGTGCTCTTCTCTTCCGCAACGACGCTTGTCGGAAACCCGGGGCAGGCCAACTACGTGGCCGCGAACGGTTTCCTCGAAGGTCTCGCCGCCGCGCGGCGGCACGCGGGCCTGCCCGGCCTTGCCGTGGCATGGGGGGCGATCTCGGATGCGGGGTTCCTTGCGCGCAACGCCGATGTCGGCGACCTTCTGTCCCGCAAGCTCGGACGCCATGCCCTTCGTGCGGAAGAGGCTCTCGACGGGCTGATCGCCATGCTCTCATGTCCGGCCGGGACTGCCCTGCCCGCGCTTGTCGGCTACGCGCGTATCGACTGGACCGCAGCCCGCAGGGACCTCGCCCTTCTGGCGACACCCTATGCCGAATGGCTGGGCCTCAGCGCCGACCCGCGTGACGGGGAGGCCGACCAGATCGACCTTGCGGCCCTGATCGAGGGCCTCACGCCGCAGGAGGCGGTAGCGCGGATCGTTGACCTTCTGAAAGTGGAGATCTCCGGCATCCTCCGGATCGCCGGCAGCGAGATCGACCCGGCGCGCCCGCTCATAGAAATCGGCATGGATTCGCTGATGGCGCTGGAACTCCGCATGGCGGCGGAACGCCAGTTCGGCATCGATATTCCGCTCATGTCCCTTGCCAACGGAGCAACGCTTCTCGACATGGCAACCCGCATACATGCGGCTGCGGCTGGCGGCACAGATTCCGCGCTGTCGGCGGAATCGCGTACGAGCCTCCTGCAGCATGTGAGAACCGAGGACCTTGCCGAGGAAGCTGATCTGGGCGACCTTGAACAGCATGTGAAGAACCGCGCAAGGGACATGAAATCACTTATCTAGGGTGTGTCCTGGCGCCGAGAACAGGTTCCTGCCACGCGCCGGAACGACACGAAAGCAAAGATGCAAGATACCCCTCCCGGCACGGGGAAACCCTCGGGCCGCAATCGCAAGGCACTGATCGAGAGCCTTCGGGCGGATCACCGTGCTGCCTCCCGCAAAGCCGGTTCGGAGACCTCCCCTCCGTCATCGGCACCGCGCGCTCCCGCCCGCATCAAGGCATACGACTTCTCGCAACTTGCCGAATTCCGCCAGTTGCAGATGCATCGTGCGGCGGCGGACATGATCGGGCTGGAAAACCCGTTTTTTCGCGTTCATGACGGCGCGGGAGGGCCGACAAGCGAGATCGACGGGAAGGTCTACGACAACTTCTCCTCCTACAACTACCTCGGGCTCAACATGCATCCGAGGGTGCGTGCCGCCGCATCGGCGGCACTGGAGCACTACGGGACGAGCGCCACCGCAAGCCGGGTCGTTGCCGGGGAGCGCGCGATACACCGGGACCTCGAACGGGCCCTCGCGGAGTTGCACGGAACCGAGGATTCGGTCGTGATGGTCAGCGGTCATGCAACGAACGTGACTGTCATCGGTCACCTCCTCGGCGAGGATGACCTGATCCTCACGGACACCCTGATCCACAACTCCATCAGTGAAGGCGCGCGGCTTTCCGGGGCGCGCAAGCTTACCTTCCCCCACGGTGATCTCGACGCCCTGGAAGACCTGCTTTCCACGCATCGCCATGCGCACAGGCATGTCCTCATCGTGGTGGAGGGCATCTACAGCATGGACGGGGACTATCCCGACCTGCCGAGGCTTCTCGCGTTGAAAGCCGCGCATGATTGCTGGTTGATGGTGGACGAAGCCCACTCCATCGGCGTCATGGGCCAAACCGGGCGCGGCATCGGCGAGCACTTCGGCATCGATGCCAAGGGCGTCGAGATGTGGATGGGGACCCTTTCGAAGACCATGGCATCCTGCGGCGGTTATATCGCCGGGTCAAAGACGCTGTGCGACTATCTTCGCGCCACGGCGCCGGGCTTCGTGTTTTCCGTCGGCCTCTCGCCCGTCCTTGCCGCCTCGGCGCTTGAAAGCTGCAGGATTCTGCTTGCCGGTGACTGTGATCGTGTCGCGCGCCTCCAGGAGAACGGCAGGACGTTTCGCGATTCCGCCCAGGCGATCGGCCTCGATACCGGCGCCAGTGCCGGGCTGAGTGTCGTTCCCGTCATCGTCGGGGATTCGGTCGGCGCCGTGACCCTGTCGAACAGGCTGCATGATCGTGGCATCCTCGCACTGCCGATCATCTATCCCGCTGTCGGGGAAAAGTCGGCAAGGCTCCGGTTCTTCCTGACCAGCGAGCACTCGCCGGAACAGATTGAACGAGCGGTAACCGCGACAGCGGAAGAGTTTGCGGCACTGAAATCAGGAAGCGGAGGTTTCCGAGCCCTGCTGGACAGCGTCAGTCAGGCCCCGCCCAAGAAGCAAGGCTGAGCGTGAGCGACAGGTCACTCCAAAAGCTCAGATCCCGATCCTGCGCCCGAGCCAGGACAGCCTCTGGCGTACACCCATGGCGACCCTGTGGCCTCTGCTTCCGCGCAATTCCGACAGTCGGGAAAGCAGGATCTCCGGTGGACAGGGCCGTAGCGTGAGCGGGTCGATACAGAAGGGGTAGTCCACATAGGCGGCGTGAACGAGGGTATCGAGATCGGCTCCACCGCTCCTGCGCGCGGGTGAACGCGTCAGGTCCTCGCTCACACCCCAACCGGCATAGAACGGCATCCCGTGGACGGTCACGGGCATGTCACGCAGCAAGGCCTCGAACCCCGCCAGCGAGGAGAAGGTCTCCACCCGGTCAACGGCGTGGAGCGTCTCCAGAATGCCCGCGCCACGCACGATACCGTCCACGAGCCCGGCCATCTCCGCATCCGGAATCGCCCCCTTGCGCAATCCCGCCTCCACGTCGGGGTGCGGCTTGTAGAGGATCCTTGCAGACGGGTTGCGCGCCCGCACGTTGCGCAGCAGCGCAAGATTGACGTTCTCCTCGCCGGTGCAATCGATCTCATCGGAAATCGTCCGCCGCACGCCAGCATCATCGGAGACCTGACCAGGCACGAGGATGAGTTCTCCGGATCCTTCAGGTATCGTGACCTGTTCCCCGGCGGCGAGGTTGTACTTCGTGAGACCGCTGTCGCACAGTCGGCTCCGCAGAGAACGTGCCCGCCGGCGCTCGGAGGGCGACAGATCGCGCCCACGAACAAGCTCCTCGAAGCGGCTCGCACGCGTTGCATCGAAATAGATCCCGAGCGGGTCCACCGCATAGGACGCTCCGCCAACCAGCCCGGCACCCAGCCCGACCGACCTGAGAAACCCGTCCTCGATGCGCCAGAATTCAACGCCCGCGCGTTGCGCGGAGGCTTCGTGCCTAAGGGTCGCCTGGCCCGCCCAGGCAAGCACGCGACCGTTCTCGCGACGGGCGGCCGTGATCGCCTCGTCCGCCTCCTTGCAGAAGGTGACACCTGAGCCCGGCGCGCCAAGCGCTGCGGCAACCGACCTCCGGTTCCAGCCCCGAACGCCATAGGCGAATGCCGGACACTCGCCGAACATCGCGACCCGTCGGTCGAGCGTGTCCAGAACAGCCAGAAGTTCGGACCCCGTCAGTCCGCCCTTGCGACCGTATGGATCCGGCTCGAAATGAACCATGCCGATCAGGCGCTCAAATATGTCGAGCCCGCCGGTGGCCGAAACAGCTTCCCCCAGCGCCTCGACAAGAGGCAGGGCACCTGCCCCAGGCGCCACCTCCAACTCCGCGTCAGCCAACGCTGAGAGTGCCAGTTCGACGGGATCGTTCGAAGCGCACGCCCTGAGACCCGCCGACGGAACGGGAAGCAAGCCAACCCCATTGATCACCGGCATCAGCGGGTCAGGCAAGCGGTGCACCTGAAACTCGAATACCAGAAGAAGCGCAGCGCCGGCCTCATGTGCCCTCGCACTGGCCGCTCGCAGAACATCGGGCTTCACGCGGAGACCCGCGACCATGACGCGGTCCTGCCGGTCATCACCGGGGTGTAATGCCTGTATGGCGCGCGTCAGGCGCTGACGGGAGATTCGCAGGTTCGGATCGCAGACCTCGATGCGAACGGTTCGCTTCGTGTTTTTCCAGCCAGTCACAGAGGCACCCCCAATACCCTGGCCCGGGCAAGGCGGGGCGGCGGCTCGCACAGCCAGGACGGTGCGGGTGTCGCAGGTCGGAGCAGGCGCTTCGTCAGATTTTCAACCGCGATCTCGAGTCCGGCGGGATTGTGGATCGTTCCACGAAACTGGGTCGTGGTCGCAAGAGCGCGCAAGAGCGCCGCCACCAGTTCGGCATCCGGAGGACACGGCTCGTGCCAGAATGTTTCGAGCGGTTGCCTGTCAACGACACCTTCCACATCGAAAACGGCTGGCGCCAGAAGATTTACCGGCGTACCCGCGAGAAGCGCCTCGAAGCCTGCGGTGGAATTCACCGTTACGCAGCCCGCCGCCCTCGCAAGGAGCTCCCCAAGCTCTCCGCCGTCGAGCACGGACACCCGCTCTCCAACGCCAAGGTCCCGGGCCGCTTTCCCGACGTCCACGCGCCAGTTCCGCACGCCATTGTCGAGCGGGTGGGTCTTGACTACCAGTCGGGCTCTTTCGGGGGCGGTGCGAGCAAAGGACGCGATCACGTGCCGAACAGCTTCGGCCATTGTCGCAAAAGGCGAGTGAGACCGGATCTGGTAGTCCCCCTCGACCTGGAGAGGAAACACGAAGAAAGGGTCCTGCTCCCGCAGAATCGTTGCCTGCTCCCGCAAGGCGCGGCGGTGCCTCGCGGACGCGCCGGCAAGGCGCAGGCACCATCTGGCATAGTCGGCGAGCGGATGCTGGGGCGTATGGCGCTCATGACGGGGAAAAAGCGGCCACGTGGCAAGATTGGTGAGATGGTAGGTCACATCCTGCCACGCCTCCAGGGCGAAGGAGCCCGGATAGCGCGGCGAGAGATCCGGGACGTCTGCCCGGCTCGCAATCTCGCGGATCGCTGCGGGATCGTCGGGGAACCGGCTGAGCGTCACCAGCCCGCCCCGCTCATGGGTCATGAAACCGGGCCTGAGAAGCCCGAGTTCGGTGACATGAACCGATATGCCTCGTCCCTCGGCCTCCAGAACCGCTTCGCGGTGGTAGGGACGCGTATCACCATGCACGACGAGGTCACTTACGTCGAAGCGTTCCATGAGGTTCGCGACGTGAGCGCGCCAGTCGCTTCTCCGTCCCCGGTAGGCGGTGGTCCCCTCACCGTGCCAATGAAGCCAGTCGCCACCGCAAAAATTGACCCGCGTTACCCCGTGACCGGCGCTCCGTAGCGTCTTGCCCACCCTGCGGTAAAGCGGCGACAATGGCCCCTGCAGAAAAAGAAAGTGGCGCCGTGCATCCTTGCTCTCATCCGTGCCAGACACGTCGCCACCTCGAGACGGGCGTGCGCTTTTCCATTTCCTCGGAAAAGCTCACCGGAATGCCGAGGGCGCGCGCCCGCTCCTGACGGGGCGCTGGCTGGACGCAGGCTCCCGGCTCGTTGACGCGGCGCTCTTCGATCCGACTTGCGATCTCGCGTGCGGCCGCCTGCTTTCCTTCCCGGGTGTAGAAATTTCCCTGCACCTGGATCGCGTGGGCCATGAGCCTCTGAACAGCGTTCTGCGTCTCGGTATCCGGTGCCTGCGGCTCCCTCCAGAAGAGATCGAGAGGGAGTTGGCAGGTGATGCCGGGCAGGTCGTATACCGCAATGCCGAGGATCTTCACGGGACAGCCCAGACGAACCGCATGCAGGCCTGTCGTGGAGTTCACCATGAGAGCGCCCGCCGTGTGCTGAAGCAACGTGACCAACCGGCCACCATCGACCAGGTAAACGCGGCGCTTTACATCGTACTTTCTTGCGAGTTTTCGCAAGATCCTCCGCCACGGCTCGATGCCCTGGTCCATCGGGTGCACCTTGACCACAAGTCTTGCGGACGCATGCGCGTTCTTCACGAAAGAGGCGATAACCTTCTCCAGCGCATCCGCAAGATGCGAATACTGGGCATTGTAGCGCAACTGATAATCGCTCTGAAGCTGGAGCGGAAAGACGAAATAGGGCGCGCCCGACTCGATGAGATCCGCGATAAGGATGTTCGCGTGCCTGTTGCGCCGCTTCGCCAGAACCAGGCGAGGTATCATCGACAGGTACTCGAAGACCGGATGATAATACTTGTCCTGTTTGAAGCGCGGGAAGAAGACAAAGTCGAAGGCATTGACGATATGAAACAGGACCTCGTGGACAGCCTCAAGCCAGAAGGGATGCGGGTAACGTACCTGCATGGGCACTTCGGGGAGGGCCTTCGCCGCCTCGCGGATCGCCACCGGATCCTCGGGAAACAGTGAGCGCACCGACATCCCCTCGCGCTCGACCGTGATCCAGTCCGGCCTGAGATAACCGTTCTCGTATGAGATCGTTGTCACACCAAGGTCGCGGGCGATCTCCAGTGCCGCAGAGTGGTAGGGGAAGCGGTCCTGATAGTAGACGAGATCGGTTACGTCGTTTTTCTGGAGGAACTCCCGGACAAAAGCGGGCCATGCCTTCAGGCGACCGCGAAACGCCGTGCAACGCCTGTCATGCCAGAGCAGCCAGTCGGAAAGACTGAGATTGACCCTGAGCGTCCGGTGGCCCCGCGCTTCCAGTTCATCGGCGATGACGCGCGGAAAATCCGAGGGAGGCCCCTGAAGGAACAGTATGGTCCTGCGCTCGGCTGACGATTTCATCCGCGTCCCACATTGCCCGGCCAACCGGGCCGTTTCCGGTCCGCCCGTCAACCAGGGGACATCAGTCCGAAAGCGCGTTGACGGTGTTCACATTGCTCAGGAGCGGACCAATGATCTGCAGGAACTTGCCCAGCTCCGCGGTCGGATGGTTGGCGACATAGATGATATCCTTGTCGCGCATCTCGAACGAGCGGGCAAGGAAGAACGCCTCGGCCTCGCGGAGGTTGAGCTTATAGACGACAGGCACCCGGGGGCTGTGAATCCGGTCCACCACATCGCCGCGCAGCTTGCGAACGAGCTCGCGGTCCTCAAAGCGGAAAAGATAGATCCCGCTCGCGTCGGCGAAGAAGTCCTTCAGCCCGCCTACCTGGGCAAGCCCCTCCGCGAGGGTAACGGCTTCGGTCTTGAAGGGCACAAGCTGGGTCGACTGGACAGCGCCGAACGCGGAGAAGGTGCGCGGCTTGTGGGTGACAAGTACGTTGTCGCCGGGCGCAAGCCAGATGTTGTTCTTCGGGAATTCGATCAGATCGACCATGCGCGCCTCGCCAGAGGCGCTGCCGCGTTTCACGGTCACGACGGTTTCATAGGTCGCTTCACGCGAACCGCCCGCCTTGGCCACCGCTTCCAGCAGACGCATCCCGCGCACGGACATGGTGTACTGGCCGGGCTTCATGACATCGCCGACGACGACGACACCGCTGCTCTCGTTGCCCTCGACGGTCACGAGCACCTGCGGCTCAATGGCCTTGCCCTTCAGCCGCTCCTGGATGGCGACACGCAAGCCCTCGACGCTCAGCCCATCGGCACGCACGCGGCCCGCATAGGGCATGAAGATATATCCCGCCTCATCGACGACCGCGGGAATCGATACCTGCTTGCCCTCGGAGGTGGAGAAAAGGCCGTCGGCGGCCGCTTCCCAGATGTTGACCACCAGGCGATCACCGATGCCCAGGCGACTCGAGTGGCCACGCCCCGGAACGGACGCGAACTGACGTGAAAAGAGAGAAGGTCGATACCCTGACACGGCGGCGACAGCCGTCCTGTCGAGGGGAAGCAAAACGTAGTCCGAGCGCACCGAGTCGCCCTCGATGTCTTCCGAAGAGATCGAGATGGCCGAAGGCCCCTGCCCCGGCAAGCCGCCGCAGCCCGCAAGAAAGGCGGACAGGATCACTGGAAGAATTAGGCGCATCAAGAACCCTATCGTGCGCTCACGAGCCTTCTTGCAAAGCCCCGCAAACCGTTTTGCCCTGTTCAGTTATCATCCACCCGACACCCTGTCCAAGAAGGATGATCCCTGCCCCCCTCATCACACGAGCCTGTTGTGATTGCGCAACATTCTTGGCTCCATTGGTTAATCAATTGGAAAGGAACCCTGTCAATTTGCGCAGAGGCGCGTAATTTTTCAGAAAGACGCGACGTAATGCTGACACCGGGATCTCTCCGCCACCGCGCGACTGACCCGGTCAGGCCGGAGCGCTTCACAAGAGCGGGGCGATTCTCGAGAAGAAGGAAACATGTGGATTCGTCATTTTTCGCGTTTCGTGCCATATCGACGCGAGGGGCGGACCAGACAGTTCACACGTGGTCAACCAATCGAAGCTAGAACCGTTGACGGCACTCGTTTTCCGCGAAGTGCCGTGTAGCAGACAGGTGTCGGAACTCGTGCGTATATGCGAGGACATCAGGCAGGAATGCCGGGCGGACGAAATCCGCCGTCTCCCCGCTGCGGCCCGCATCGTACGGCCCGCGCTTGCGGGCGCTTTGCTTTGCGCGGTTTCGCTTGGCGCCTTGAGCATCACCCCGTCTTCGGCGCAGGCCTTCGATCTCTTCGGCTGGTCTCCGTTTTCCTCCGAGACGGAGGAAGATACGACAAGCCAGGTCCCCAATCCCTTTCCCTACACGGTGACACTGCAGGTCTCGGGCGATGACGAGTTGCGTTCCGCGCTTGAAAGCGCATCCGCGCTTGTCTCGGACAAGTCGACGCCGCCCTCGGGCGAGGCAGGCCTGATCGCGCGCGCCAACAACGATCTGGAGCGTCTCGTGGGACGCCTCTACATGTCGGGGTACTACGCGGGCACCGTGGACATTCGCGTCGCCGGCGTGTCACTCGAGGCCGCGCTGCGGATGCCGTCCCTTCCCGGCCCCCGCCCGGTTCCGGTCACGATCACGGTCGATCCAGGCCCCCAGTTCACCTTCGCGGATGTTGCCGTCCAGGGCACTTCGGGCACTGCCGGCGACGCCCTTGGCTCCCCCTCCAGCTACGGTCTGGTATCCGGTGACATCGCGAACTCCGAAAAGGTGCTTCGGGCCGAATCGCAGATCATCTCGCAGCTCAAGTCCGAGTCCTACGCGTTCGCAGCCATCGAACGGCGCGAGATCGTCGCCGACCACAAGACCAACACACTCGATGTGCTCCTCGTGGCCTCGACCGGACCGCGTGCGGTATTCGGTCCCGTCACGGTGTCGGGCGCGGACGTCACGGACCCGGACTTCATCATCTCCCAGGCCCGCCTTCCCGTCGGCGAACCCTATAATCCTCAGCGTGTCGAGGAGGCGCGCAAGCGGCTCAACGAACTGGGCATTTTCTCCTCGGTTCTGATCGTGGAAGGCGAAAAGGCCGGACCTGACGGGGCCCTTCCGATGAAAATCGAAGTGGCGGAGCGCAAGCGCAACGTCATAGGCGCGGGGGCGAACTGGTCGAGTTCGGAAGGCTTTGGCCTTGAAGCCTACTGGCGTCGGCGCAATCTGTTCGGACGCGGTGAACTGCTGACGGTGGAAGGCTCCGTCGGGCGCCTCGGCGATAACAGCCTCGACGATCTCGAGTATGCGGCACGCATCGCCTTCGAAAAGCCTGGCGCCTTCGGCCCGCGCACCACCTTCACGACGAGCCTGTCCGCGCGCCAGGAGATTCCGGATGCCTACCGCAGCCGCAACATAACGGCCGACGCCTTCGTGCGCCGCGAGTTCAGCGACGCGCTTTCCGTTCGCGTTGGCGGCGAAGTGCAGTTCGCGGACGAGGTGGACGTGTTCGGCGCTCGTTCCTACCTGCTGACCGGCGTCATCGGCGAAATCGCCTATGACACACGCGACGACAAACTCAACCCGACAAAGGGCATCAACGCGCTCTTCTCGACCGAGCCCGCCTACGACGCCAAGGGCAACACCTTCATGCTCTTCACCAAGGGCGAGGTGTCAACCTACCAGGCGCTCGACGACGCCCGACGCTTCGTGCTCGCCGGACGACTGGGCGCGGGCAGCATCATCGCTCCCTCCGTACGGTCCGTCCCGGCCGCACGACGCTTTTTCTCGGGTGGCGGCGGCTCCATTCGCGGCTATGCCTATCGCAATGTCGGGCCGCGCCTGAATGGCGAGGTGACCGGTGGACGCAGCTTCGTGCAGGCGTCGGCCGAACTCAGGATGAAGGTCACCGAGGAAATCGGGCTGGTCGGCTTCGTTGACGCCGGCAACAGCTTCGACGCGATGTATCCCGACTTCTCGGAAGGCGTGAAGGTGGGCGTGGGCGCCGGCGTTCGCTACTTCACGCCCGTCGGCCCGTTGCGCCTCGATGTGGCGGTGCCGCTGTCGCCTGAGAAGGACGACCCAAAGTTCGCGGTCTATGTAGGACTGAGTCAGGCCTTTTGAAAAAGAGTCCGAAAGCCTTCTCAATTTGTTGTTCTGTAATGCCTTTTCATATTTCTTAAGAAAATGATTCGATGGTTTCGGCCTCTCGGTCGGTTACGCGGATTTGCGGAGTCACGACAGGGGCTTGCGTCGCAACGTTGAAATTCCGATTCAAATTCAACGACTTCAGGTATCGATTCAGTCTCGCGGGCGCGCGTCATGATTTGGCTTCAACTGTGTTCGACAAGTGACTGATCGCCGATTCAAAATCACCCCGGCCACACCGCGAATGGCAACCGGACAATCAGGATCCCGTCACCGTTGAAAAAGATCTTCCGTCTCTCGCTCGCCATGCTCGGCGTCTTCGTGCGTCTGACGCTGGGTCTGATCGTGGTTCTGGCTCTTGTCGCGCTGGGTGCGCTGGCCGCACTGCAAACGGCTCCCGGCCAGGCCGGGGCGGCACGGTTGATCAACACGCTCGCCTCGGGACCGGACAGCTCCCTGAAGATCAGCGGACTTGAGATTGGCTGGGGCCTGGACGCCCGCATCGCGCGTATCGAGGTTGGCGATGCACAGGGGCTCTATCTCACCCTATCCGGTCTCGCGCTGGACTGGTCGCCCTCGGCGCTGTTCTCGCGCACAATCGCGATCGAACGCGCGAGAATCGAGCAGGTTTACCTTGCCCGCCTTCCAGTCCCCGGCGCCCCCTCGGAAGACAGCGGCGGTGGCGGCCTGCCGTTCCTGCCGCCACTCACGCTCGATCAGGCGGAAATCCCGGAAATCGTGCTCGGCGAAGCTGTCGCCGGAGAAGCGATGCGGCTTTCCGCGCGCGCGGACGCGCGCATCCAGGCCGAGCCTCAGCTCCTGGAAGCCAACCTCGACATTTCGCGGCTCGACGAGGCCGCCAGCGAAATCGGCGCTCACGTCCGCTTCGCTCCGGCTGCCGACACCCTGATGATCGACATCACCGCCACGGAACCTCGCGGTGGCCTTGCGGCGAGGCTTCTTGAGATCGAAGGGCTTCCCGCTCTCGACCTGACGATCAAGGGCGACGGTCCGCTCAACGACTGGGCCGCCGACCTGAGGCTCGCGCTTGATGGTCAGACCGAGATCAGCGGCTCGGCCCGCATGGCGGAAACCGGAGACGGGCGGCGCCTGGACGCGACGCTCGGTGGCGACCTCACCGCACTTGCACCACCTGTCGCGCACGCGTTCCTCATGGGACGCACCGCGGTCGAGACGACCGTGTCGTTCTCCCGTGACTTCGCACCGCGTACGGTCAAGGCCGAAGTCCGCACGGACACTCTTCATGCGACAGGCAATGCCGAGCTAGGAGACGAAACCCTCACGGCAAAGGCGCGTGTCGACCTGTCCGCCGGAAACGGCGCCCTCATCGCGCTGGAGCTTCCCGATCGTCGTGTCACGATCGGAGACAGCTCACTCGAGGCGAATGTTTCCGGCCCGCGGGACTCGCTTGACTGGTCGCTCGCCCTGACGTCCGGATCGACCGACACAACCGAGGTACGTCTGGCAGATCTCGACGTGCTTGCGTCGGGTTCCGGCCTTGACCTTGCCACCGTCGGCAAGGCGCGTCTGCCGGTGCGGCTCAAGCTCGCGGCGCGACGTATCACGCCGCTCATCGAGGGCGCGCAGATGTTCGACGGCCCCTTGTCGTTGACCGCCGATGCCCGGCTCGACCCCGCAGCCGCCGAAGCCCGGATCGAGTCCCTCGCGATTTCACTGGCTCCATTGACGGCAACACTGTCGGGCGACGTCGGAGCGGACGCGCTGGATACACGGATCGGCGTGGAGATCGCCGATCTGTCCGCCTTCGATCCACGTGTCACTGGTGGCCTGAAGATTGACGCGACCGCCAGCGGCGCTCCCGCCTCCCCGGCCATTCAGGCCAGCGTCACGGCGGAGCGGCTGGAGATGGACGGTAAGCCGGTCACGGACGTCGCGCTCGACATCGACGCGACGACAACGCCGGGAGACCTGTCGGCAGACCTTGAACTCTCCGCTTCCGTCGATGGCAATCCTCTCGCGGGAACGATTACACTCGCGCCGGATGGTCCGGGCCTCGCCGGACGGACGCTGAGGATCTCCGTCGGCGACAATCGCATTTCGGGTGACCTCGGCATCGCCGACCTGGCACGCGCGGCGGAAACCCTCAGTGCCGACCTGACCATAAGCGCTCCGGATCTTTCCCAGTTGTCCGCATTGGCGCTGACCGAGCTTGCCGGCAGCCTGAACGGCAAGGCGACGATCAGGCCGGCTCCCGATGGCCTGACGGCCAATGCAACGCTGTCGGGTGAGAACATCGCGGCAGCCGGGGCGCGGATCGCGAGGCTTTCAGCCGATGCACGGGCCGAAAGGCTCCTTTCAGCCCCCGCGATAAACGCAAACGCCACGCTCGAGAACCTTGCCGTCGGCGGGCAGGACATCGTGCGCCTTGTCGCGACCGCACGGACAAACGGCAATGACACGGACATCACCGCGGACGCCCGCCTGGCAAAGGGCGAGAGGGCGGACGGCATTGCACTTGCGGCCAGGGTGTCGCAGATGCCGGATGGCGTCACGGTCAATCTGACCCAGGCAGACGGGCGCTACCAGGGGCTGACAACGTCTCTTGCCGGCCCCGCGACCATTGCCTCGGCAGGCGGCACGACACGGATCGAGGGGCTTGCCCTGAAACTGGGGGACGGCCGGCTCGAGATCACGGGCAGTGCCGGTGAAAGCCTCGACATTTCCGCCCGCGCGACATCGATTCCCCTTTCACTTGCGAATGCTTTCGCCCCCGGCTTCGGCATCGCCGGCCGTGCGGGGGGAACGGCAACCGTCTCGGGCCAGTCCTCCGCTCCCAGGGCATCCTGGTCGTTCCAGTTGACGGATGTCTCCGCAGGGCCACTGGCCCAGAATGGCATCAGTGCGCTTGCCATCGACACCCGTGGCGATTTTTCGGGACAACGGATCACCCAGACAACAAGGATAAGCGGTGGCGAGGGACTGGCGCTGACCGCATCCGGCCCGGTCTCGCTCGAGGGTCGCGGCCGCCTTGATATCAACCTCGACGGAAATGTCCCCCTTGCGGCGGCACGCCAGAAGCTCATTCTCTCGGGCTTCTCCGGAAACGGCGCCCTCGCGGTTTTGGGCAGGGTCGGCGGATCCTTCTCCGCGCCGACCTACGCCATCACCCTCCGCCCCCAGGGCATGTCTCTGACACAGCTCTCGTCCGGTCTCACGCTGCAGGACTTTGCCGGTGCAATTCAGGTCCGGACGGATGGGGTTGCGCTTGACGGCATCAGGGCACGCGTCGCAGCCGGCGGTACGGTCACGGTTGGCGGACGCGTCGGTCTGGATGCGGGAATGCCCGCCGACATCAACGTCGCCCTGGATCAGGTCCGTTACTCGGACGGCAGGATTGTTCAGGCAACGGTCAGCGCGAACCTCGCGTTGAACGGCCCCTTGTCCGATGCGGCACGCGGTGCGCGGATGAGCGGGACGGTCAACATCGCACGCGCCGAGATCACCATTCCAAGCAGCCTCCCCGCCGCCATCGACCCGGTGAGCGTGGTCCACGTGAACGCGCCCGAAGCCGTGCGTAGGCAGGACCAGGCCCTCCAACTCGAGAGCGGATCTAGCTCCGGTGGAGGCGGCAGCAGCCCGATCGCGCTTGATATTCAGGTCAATGCTCCGGGACAGATCTTCGTGCGCGGACGTGGCCTCGACGCCGAGATGGGCGGATCGCTCCGGATTGCCGGAACCACGGCGTCGCCACAGGCCATCGGCGGGTTCTCGATGCGGCGCGGCCTGCTTAATGTCCTGTCCCGGCGGGTGGTTTTCAACAGGGGTGAGGTCTCCTTCTCGGGGTCGCTCGATCCGCGGCTAAACTTCCTTGCCTCGACGCAGGCCTCTGCGGCGACGATCAACATCTCGATCACCGGCCCTGCGCAGAGACCCGATATCGCGTTCACATCCAGTCCCGAGCTTCCCCAGGACGAGGTGCTGGCGCAGTTCCTGTTCGGCCGCTCCATGAGCGAGCTTTCGCCAACACAGATCGCCCAGCTCGGGGCTTCCGTGCTCACCCTGACCGGAGGAAGTGGCAGTGGGCCTCTTGGAGCCTTGCGGTCCTCGCTCGGGCTCGATGCAATCGATATCGATACGAGCGGCCAGGGCGATCCGTCACTCTCGGTCGGCAAGTATATCAACGACCGGATCTATCTCGGAGTGAACCAGGGTACCAGCGGCGATTCGAGCCGGGTCACCGTCGACATCGATGTCACCAAGTCGCTCAAGCTGCGTGGCGAGGTCGGCGCCGATGGCGAGTCGAAGGCCGGCATCTTCTTCGAGCGTGAATTCGGGAAGTAGCAGCAGGCGCGTGAATTCAGCCGCGCCCGGCGACGATCTCGAGGATCTCGGCATGAAGCGGCGCATTCACGGAAATGCCGTTCGCACTCGCATGCTCGCGCGCCGAAAGTCTGCGTGAGCCGGGCAGGCGTGCCCCTTTCTCGCCCGCCAGGCCTTCAAGCAGCGCATCCATGCGTCCGGCAAAGGCGCCACCGGAAATCGGCCCCGGGTCGATCGCCAGGATCGTCTGGCCAAGGTTCGGAGCAGGTCCGTCCGGCGTAAACAGGCTCGACGTCTCGGTGGACAGGCTGGAGCCCACGAGTGCCGCGGACATCACCTCGACCATCAGGGCCAGTGCCGACCCCTTGGCACCGCCAATCGGAATCATGGTCCCGTCCATGGCCATCTCCACGTCGGTGGTCGGATTGCCGTCCGGGTCAAGCGCCCAGCCTTCGGGAATCGTCGAGCGGCCAGCCTTCTGCGCCGCCACGATCTTTCCCTTGGCCACGGTCGAAACGGCAAGGTCAATCACGAGCGGCGGCCTGCCCTCACCGACCGGCGCGGCAAAGGCGATGGGGTTGGTCCCGAACAACGGACGCTTTCCTCCCCAAGGGGCAATGGCCTTGGGTGCATTTCCGTAGACGAAAGCGATCAGCCCCTTCTCCGTCAGCCGCTCGCAATGCGCGCCCGCCTGACCGAAGTGATGGGAATGCCGCACCGCCGCGATGGCAATACCCGTGCGGGCCGCCATTTCGGGAAGCTGTGCAAGAGCGAGATCGAAAGCCGGATAGGCAAATCCGAAATTTGCATCGACCCGCAGAACGGACGGTGTGACGACCTCCGCCGAAGGACGGGCATGACCATCGACCTTTCCGTTCCTAGCGTGGCTGGAATAGGACGGGACCCGAACCAGCCCGTGCCCCGCCTGACCGTCAGCCTCCGCCGCGACCAGCGCCCGCGCGACGCTTTCGGCAACGTATGCATCGGTGTTGCTGGCACGCAGTGCGGCAACAACAAGCGCATGGGCCTCCTCAAGAGACAGAACGAGGTCATTTGACATGGCGGTCTTTTCCGGAGCGAAACGGCGGAGTGCGGCCGTGGGAGGGTGTCCATCGGCGATAGCCGCACGCAAGCCGCAGATCAAGTTCATTCGCGACGGGAGGCCCCAGACGTGACCCGTGGCCCGATGCTCCTGTCGGAGACACCGTTGCGACGGCCCCGCCCACGCGCCTAAGATCAATCATTGCCGACGGGACCTGCGGGACAGCAGGCCTGCAGAATCGATCCACGCAAACTTCTTGTCCGGAAGACCATCTTGGCAAGCCGTGTCCTCCGCCTAATTTCATGATCAGGTTCAGGCTGGTGCCCGTTCATGGTCCCATCCACTTCAGGAGAAGCGAAATGATTACCGACCATCCTCTCCTCAAGCAGGCCTGTTTCATCGGGGGGCTTTGGGCCCATGCCGACGACGGCGCGACCATCGAGGTGACGAACCCCGCGACGGGCGAACGGATCGGAACGGTGCCCCGGTGTGGCCGAACGGAAACCGCGCGTGCCATCGAGGCCGCCTATCTCGCTTTCCAGGAGTGGAAACTGACCACGGCCGAGGAACGTGCGGGCCTGATGCAAGACCTGTGCGATGCAATCATGGACAATCACGACGACCTCGCCAGGATCCTGACCACGGAGATGGGAAAACCGCTGGCGGAGGCCAAGGGCGAAATCGCGCTCGGCGTGAAGTACATCCGTTTCTTCGCCGAACAGGCCAAGCGCATCGACGGCGACATCATCCCCTCCCCCTGGCGTGGCAAGAAGATCCTCGTGACCAAGGAGCCCGTCGGCGTGACGGGGGCCATCACCCCCTGGAACTTCCCCCACTCGATGATCTCACGCAAGTTGGGTGCCGCCCTTGCCGCCGGTTGCACGATGGTGATCAAGCCGGCCAGCCAGACGCCCTATTCCGCGCTCGCCTTCGGCGCGCTCGCCGAGCAGGTCGGCTTCCCGCGCGGTGTCGTCAGCGTCCTGACCGGCAAGGCCTCGGAAATCGCGGCGGAAATGTGTGAGAACCCGCACCTGCGCAAGATCACCTTCACTGGCTCCACCGAGGTCGGCAAGCAACTCGCCTCCCGGGCGACCGCCCACATGAAGAAGATCTCGATGGAACTCGGCGGAAACGCGCCCTTTATCGTGTTCGACGACGCGGATCTGGATGCCGCCGTTGAGGGCGCGATCGCCTCGAAGTTCCGCAACTCCGGCCAGACGTGCGTCTGCGCCAACCGCATCTACGTCCAGGCCGGCGTCCATGATGCCTTCGCGGAGAAACTTGCCGAGGCAATCGGCAAACTGAAAGTCGGAAACGGCCTCGACGAGGGCACGAGCCAGGGACCGCTGATTGACCAGAATGCGGTCGAGAAGGTCGAGGAGCATATCCAGGACGCCGTGTCCAAGGGCGCAAAAATCGTCAGCGGCGGACGGCGACACGCCAACGGCGGCACCTTCTTCGAACCGACCCTTTTGACGGGCGTCACCTCGGAGATGCAGGTGGCGCGGGAGGAGACCTTCGGCCCGCTCGCCCCGCTCTTTCGGTTCGACAGCGAGGACGAAGCCGTCGCGCGGGCCAATGACACCGAGTACGGCCTCGCCTGCTACTTCTATACCCAGGACCTGGGACGGGCCTTCCGTGTCATGGAATCGCTGGAATATGGCCTGGTCGGCGTCAACGAAGGCATCATCACGACGGAAGTCGCCCCCTTCGGCGGCGTCAAGGATTCCGGTGTTGGGAACGAGGGATCGAAGTACGGCGTGGATGACTATCTGAATATCAAGTACGCCTGCGTGGGAGGCCTCGGCCTCTGACGACCATCGCAGGCCCCGTCTCACACCGGACAAAAGATGCTACAGGCATCCGGTAGGCGGAACGCCCGCCCCACTTCGGTCGGAAGCGACCCGGGCGCCCCTACCGCGCCCTCGTCAGCGCAGGACCCACGTCCTCCTCGAGTTGCCGGCAGGCCAGTTCGAGCATGAGGAACAGCTCCCGTGTTCCGCAGCCGGATGCGGTATCCTTGGCCAGGTGAAGGTGCTGCGCGATGCGCTCGGCATCACACTCCTGCAATGGGACTCCGCCGGCTCCAGAAGACATGACCCCTCCGACCTTACCTAACGGCATAAGAATGCCGCTAGGCCGGTTGCAGGAAAATTGTCAGATCCGACAGTGAGCGTTCCTCCGCATGGCAGTTTACCGGACAGGAGGTCCTGCAGGAGGTTTCCGCTTCCTGCTCCAGGCGAGATCAGGCTCGGGCAGACGACGGCCTGATCGGGACCTGGCGAAGCAAGGTGCAACTACCCTTTACGTAAGATGCCAAAAACAAGCACAACCCACCCCACAATTATGCAACTCTTTGTAATTTATTCTCCACCAGCGCATGATTGTCGAGGAAGGAGATCTGTGCAATACATCAGCCTCCCTTGAGACTGCGTGCGAGGTTGATGGTGACGCAGAGCCAGATCGTCGCCTTGCGGCGCGTTATCATCGAACTCACCCATGCAATCGTCATCGCCGAGCGTCATCCCTCTCTGGCAGAGACGAAGAAAATCGCCGAACTTGCGCTCGAACAGGCCAAGCGCGACTACGAAGCCCTGGCACGCGACAGCGATGTCGAAGCGGATACCTGACCGCAGCGACAAGGCATGCATTGTCTGACCCTCCCGGGCGCAAAACTCGAGGCTGCCTCGCCCTGCTCGCCCGAAGAACAGTGAGAGCTTGCAGGGTCACGCAAGGCTCCCCACGAACTTTCCCCCGCCTCTTCCAAGTCGTTACTGGGGGCGAAGCCACCATTCGTGAGTCCGCATATGTAACCTTGACGTTACATTTTCGCCTGTCTATATGTCACCCACAGGTGACACTAGGAGGTGGAAATGAACCCTCTCGCAGCTACTCGCTTTGCGGCGAACCTGATGGTTGCTGCATTCGGAATCGGTCTCCTCGTCATCTATGTGACGCGAGGTGGAATCAGTGCTGACCTCGTTTTGTGGCTTGGTGGCTTTGCCATTCTCGGCGGTGTTACGCAGTTTGCCGCTTCCATCCTCTTTCCGCACAGCATTCAACCCGCATGGGACGAGATGGCGGTCGCATCGCACCGTGGCGCCTATCAGTTCGGATATTGGTGCGCCGTGCTCGCGTTCTGGATGCTTTTCTTTTTGACGCAGTATTTCGAGATGAGCCTGGAGGCGGCGCTGTTTTCGCTTGGCGTCCTGCTTATTTGTGCGCCCTCAATCTGGATGGCAATCGCGACGTTGCGTGAACGGGCGTGACTACCCAACTCGAAGTCCGCTTGAAGGAGCATCGCCTGCAGGCCGAGCTGACACAATCGGAACTGGCGTCGCTGGTCGGGGTTAGCCGGAAAACCATAAACACGGTCGAGAACGGAGTCTTCGTACCATCCACGGTATTGGCGCTGCGCCTGGCAAAGTGTCTGGGCGTGACGGTAGAAGACTTGTTCAAGCTGCCTGAGTGATACCGGCAAGGGACTGCACTCGCCCGATAGCAAGGTATCGACCGTCGTTACCAGGCATTCCTGGATGAAGTCATCGATGACACACAGGATGCGGAGGTGAGGACCTTCCACCAGCGTGACCCTTGCGAGCGGCCCGCGCGATCTGGATCTGTCCAATGGACAGACCGCACGCACACGGCTCGGCAGGACGGAGGCCATGGGCGGACACTGCGCACGCGGACCCGGCGAGCGCGCCCTGTGGAAAAACGTCGTGGCACAAGGCGTTCGAGAACGCGCGGTGAACGAAAACTGTCCAACCCAGCGGGCGAAGTGTCTAACTTCGCTTGACACCAATCACCAAGTGATTGATACGAAACGCCGTGGCCTCGTGGCGGAGTGGTGACGCAGCGGATTGCAAATCCGTGTACCCCGGTTCGATTCCGGGCGAGGCCTCCAAAATCCCTCCTGACACCGACAATCCGGAACACTCGCCCCCTTCGTGCTGGTGGCACGAGGCTTGTAGTGCCTGCGGGAACACCCCGTCAGGGCTTCAAAACGAAGGTTCCCGGCGCATCGCAGATCGCCTCATAGGGCGTGCCATCCCGTCCGAGCGGCGGCGGCGACACCATTTCTCCGGACTTGCCGTCAAGCCAGTCGACGAGTGCCGTCCACCAGGAGCCCTCAAAGAGAGGCGCCTTCTCCACCCAGTTGTCGGCGTCCGTGTACAGGGCTTCCGCCGGAGTGACCGCCATGCGGTACCGCCGCCCCTTGTGACCGGGCTCAGACACTATTCCGGCGTTGTGGCCGCCATTCGTGAGGATAAAGGTGACCTGGGTGTCGGCGACATGGTGGAACTTGTAGACGGACCGCCACGGTGCGACGTGATCCTCTTCCGTGCCGACTGCAAGGATCGGCACACGGATGTCGGACACAGAGATCGGCCGCCCTTCGACGATATAGCGCCCCTCGGCCAGGTCATTGCTCAGGAAGAGTTTTCTCAGATACTCCGAGTGCATCCGGTAGGGAAGCCGGGTTCCGTCCGCATTCCAGGCGAGGAGATCGAACATGGGCATGCGCTTGCCCATGAGATAGTCATGCACGTTGCGTGACCAGATGAGATCCACCGAACGCAGGAGCCGGAAAGCCCCGCCCATCTGTTCGGTGGCCAGAAAACCCTGCTCCCACATCATGTCCTCGAGGAACGAGACCTGACTTTCGCTGATGAACAGCGTCAGTTCGCCCGCCTCGCGAAAGTCCGTCTGCGCGGCCAGGAACGTGAGGGATGCCAGCCGGTCATCGCCGTCGCGCGCCATAGCGGCGGCGGCGATCGACAACATCGTGCCGCCCAGGCAATAGCCGATGGCGTTGATATCCGGCGCCCCGCTGATGGCACAGGCAGCATCTATGGCCGCCATCACTCCGAGCTTGCGATAGTCCTCCATGGACAGATCGCGGTCGGCCTCGTCCGGATTGAGCCATGAGATCATGAAGACCGTGAACCCCTGTTCCGTGAGATGACGGACCATGGAGTTATGCGGCGACAGGTCGAGGATGTAGTACTTCATGATCCAGGCCGGAACGATGAGGATCGGTCTTGCATGAACCTCCTCCGTCTGCGGCGCGTACTGGATCAGTTCGATCAGGCGGTTCCGGAAGACAACCTTTCCAGGCGCGGTGGCCAGCTTCTCTCCCGGCCTGAACTCCGCGAGTTCGGGAGCCGGTGTCTTCGTCGCGAAACGCACGACGTCCTCGGCGAGGTTGCGTGCCCCCCGCAGCAGGTTCGCCCCGCCTTCGGCCATCGTGGCCTGCTGGACTTCCGGATTGGTGAAAGGCGAGTTCGAGGGCGAGAACGTATCGAGGATCTGGCGCGCCACGAAGGTCACTATCTGCTCGTGCTTCGGTGAAACACCCCGGATCCCGGTGGTCGCATTGTGCCACCATTGCTGCTGAAGCAGGAATTGCTGGTACATGAAGTTGAAGGGCCACGTCTGCCAGCTCACGTCCCGGAACCTGTGATCCTGCGGCAGGGGCTCGATGCAGGGATCCTTGGCGCCTTCCGCGAGTTGGCACTGCGCAAAGGCGCCAAGCCGCATCGCCTTGCGCCAGGACTTGTGCAGAAGCTCCGCCTGCTTTCCGGGCGATGTCGCCAGATGTGTCATCCAGTCGGTATAGGCCGCCGCCAGGGCGGAAGGCGCAATCCCCAGCGTCAGATGCGACAATGCCGCGTGGGCGCTCTTGTCGAGAAGCTCGTAGACGTCGAGATCCCCATCCCCGGTAGGCGTCACCTCAACGCCGGACAACGCCCTCTCCCGGGAGCGCGTCCCGGCCTGTCCGGGAGCACGCTCCCTGGCCGCGACACCTGCCGTTTCGCCGTCGCGCTCCGGCTGCCTGCCTTCGGCGGCCTTCCTTCTGATCGACTTCTGGTCCGGCATTACGGCCTCCGTTTCTTCAGTGGTCTCGCCCCACTTCGTCATCGAAGCACACTTTTCGGCAAGGCGCAGTGATCCCGATCAAGTCACCCTCACACGATCACACGGCCATCTCGTGGCGGTATCAACACCCTGTGCCACTCCTGTGTCTTGGCGACGGCGGATCGCAAGGCTACGGTCGGCACGGAAATCAGGGGAGAGATCGGGAATGAAGCATGGCGGCGACCTTGGTGCGGCGATGGCACGTCATGGCGGAATTCTGACCGACTGGCTCGACCTGTCGACCGGCATCAACCCTCATGCCTACCCGGTTCCCGACGATCTCGGCGCTCATGTGTGGACGGCACTGCCCTCGGCCTCGGCCCTTGAACGGCTTCTGAGCGCCGCGCGCGGCGCCTATCAGGTTCCCGCCGAGCTGGATCTGGTTGCGGCTCCGGGCACCCAGTCGCTGATCTCCCTGCTCCCGCGCTTCCTGCCCGACGGCGAGGTCGCAATCATCGGCCCGACCTACGGAAGCCATGCCGATGTCTGGCGGCGGGCGGGCCGTGTCCTGCGCGAGGTCACATCGCCGAACATCGACATCGATCCGACGATCCGCGTTGCCGTCCTCGTCAACCCGAACAATCCCGACGGCCGGCTCGCGGACCCCAAGACCGTCCGCCACCTCGCCTCGACACTGGCCGCCCGTGGCGGCCTGCTGATCGTGGACGAGGCCTTCGCCGACTGCATTCCAGGTGCGAGCGTCCTGCCGCACCTCCAGGGAACACCGGCGCTGGTGCTGCGCTCCTTCGGCAAGTTCTATGGCCTGGCCGGTCTCCGGCTGGGCTTTGCCGCCGCCCCGCCACGGCTTGCGAATACCTTGACGCTGGCGCTGGAAAGCTGGGCCGTTTCGGGACCGGCACTCGCCATTGGCGCGCGTGCCCTGGAAGACACCGAATGGCAGCGTGCCATGCAGGCCAGGCTTGCGGACGAGGCGGCGGAGATGACCGTTTCGCTGCAGATGCGCGGTCTCGGCATCTTTGGCGGAACACCACTGTTCCTGCTTGCCGGAACCCGCGACGCCGCACGAGTCCAGGAGGCTCTCGCCCGGCAGCGGATATGGACACGCATCTTCGACTACGCTCCGTCGTGGATCCGCCTCGGGCTGCCCGGCGGCGCCGACGGGCGTGCCCGGCTCGAACACGCGCTGGACCATGCCATGACGGAGACCTGAGATGCTGCTCTTCTCCGACGTCGCCCTGCTGCTCGTCCTTGCGCTTCTGCTTGACGCCCTTGTCGGAGATCCCCCCGCCCTGTGGCGGCGGGTTCCGCACCCCGTGATGATCTTCGGCAAGATCATCGAGATCGCCGATCAGGACTTCAACACGCCGGACCTTTCCGACCGCCAGCGCAAGGTCTATGGCGCCGTGTTCCTGGTCTCGCTCGTGGCCTGTGCCCTGATCGCCGGGGCGCTGCTCGAGGTCATCCTGAGCGGCATTCCCTACGGACAGGCCGGCGTGGTGGTGATCGCGGCGGTCTTCATCGCCCAACGCAGCCTCCACGATCACGTTGCTGCGGTGCGGGACGGGCTGGTCAATGAAGGGCTGGCCGGAGGGCGAAAGGCGGTTTCAATGATCGTGGGCCGGGATCCCCAGAGCCTGGACGAAGCCGGCGTCTCCCGCGCGGCCATCGAGTCCTGCGCGGAGAACTACGCCGATGGTGTCGTGGCGCCGGCATTCTGGTTCCTGCTGCTCGGCCTGCCCGGGCTCATCGCCTACAAGGCGGTCAACACGGCGGACTCCATGATCGGGCACAAGAGCGAACGTCATCGACATTTCGGATGGGCGGCGGCACGCTTCGACGATCTCGTGAACCTTCCCGCCTCACGCCTTGCCGGCCTGACCATCGTCCTCGCGGCACCGTTTCTGGGAAAGAACCCCTCCGCCGTCTTCGACGTCATGCTGAGGGATGCCGGACGTCATCGTTCGCCGAACGCCGGCTGGCCGGAAGCGGCCATGGCGGCGGTGCTTGGCCTGGCACTCGCCGGCCCGCGCCAATATCCCGGCTACACGGTCGACGACCCCTTCATGAACGAAAGCGGACGCCGCGAAGCGACCGCGACGGACATAGACCGCGCGCTCAAGGTGCTTGTCGCGGCGTGCGGCGTTCAAGCCGCCGCAGTCCTGGCAATCGCCCTCGTCTCTGCCCTGACCTGAGAGGCCCCATGCTTCCCTTCGCCCCCTCCGCCGAGCGGAACAAGGATCCGATCCTGCATGCTCTTCGCCCGTGGCTGGAGACCCGTGCCCGCGTTATCGAGATCGGCAGCGGCACGGGCCAGCACGCGGTGCATTTCACCGCCGCCCTGCCCCATCTCGTCTGGCAGTGCAGCGAACTCCCGGAAGCGGTTGAAGGACTGGCGGCACGCATCGCCCAGGAAGGCTCAGACCGGACGCCGCCCCCGCTTGCGCTGGACGTCGCCCGTTCGCCCTGGCCGGTTCCCGCGCACGCTTCGCCCGATGCCTTTGACGTCGCCTTCACATCCAACACACTGCACATCATGTCGTTCGATCATGTGCAGCACTTCTTCATCCGCGTTGGCGAACTTCTGAAGAAGGGCGGATTTCTGTGCGTCTACGGGCCGATGAAATACGGCGGCGCATTCACCACGCCCAGCAACGCCGATTTCGACGCTCAGCTTCGCGCACGCGATCCGCTCAGCGGGATCCGCGATTTCGAGGCGCTCGACGGTCTCGCGCTCGCGCAGGGCCTTGAGCTCCGCGACGACCTCGACATGCCCGCGAACAACAGGCTGCTGATCTGGGAGCGGACGACCTGAGCGGTCGTCGGCCTCAGCCTGCAACAGCCAGGATCGCGTCGATGTCCAGGGACGCTTCAAGGTGCGCCGCGAGCCGGTCGAGCGTTGCATCGACCTCCGCTTCATAGGCAAGCCCGCTGGCCCCGCCGAGATCCTTCAGGAAGGCCGCCCGGAAACCGTCATGCGCGAAGAGCCCGTGAACATAGGTGCCCATGATCCGGCCGTTCGCGGACACCGCACCGTCCGGATGGCGTGCGGCCGTTCCCTCGGCGATTTCGGAAAAGGCGCTTTTGCAATCGGGGCCGACCGTGCGCCCCACGTGGATCTCGTAGCCGGAGAGGGGCACACCGCTGCGGACATGGGCGCCTGAAACCTCGACCACCCTCTTGTCCATCGTCAGCACGGTCTCAACGTCCAGCAGCCCAAGCCCTTCCACCGAGCCGGCCGGTCCCTCGATACCATCCGGGTCGGCGATGACGCGACCAAGCATCTGGTAGCCGCCGCAAACGCCGAGCACCCGGCCGCCACGCCGGACATGTGCGGCAAGGTCGATGTCCCAACCCTGCGCCCTGAAAAATGCCAGATCGCCGATCGTCGATTTGCTTCCCGGCAGCAGGACCAGATCCGCATCCCCCGGCAGCGGCTCGCCGGGACGCACGAGTTCGAGCGTCACATCCGCTTCCATCCGCAGCGGATCGAGATCATCGAAATTCGCGATACGGCTGATGACCGGCACCGCCACCTTGACCGCCCCGCCGCTCCTTCCATCCTCCAGGCCCAGCGCATCCTCGGCAGGAAGGTGGCGCGCGGCGTCGAACCACGGGACGACGCCAAGCGACCGCCATCCGGTGCGCGCCGAAATCTCCCGCAGCCCCTCGTCGAAGAGGGAAACATCCCCACGAAACCGGTTGACCAGAAACGCCCGTATTCGCCGTCGCTCGTTCTCGGGAAGAATCGTGTGCGTGCCGACCAGCGACGCGATCACGCCACCCCGGTCGATGTCCCCGCACAGGGCCACCGGAATGTCTGCCGCCTCGGCGAAGCCCATGTTGGCAATGTCACCCGCACGCAGGTTGATCTCGGCGGGACTGCCCGCTCCCTCCACGAGAACGAGATCGGCGTCCCGCCCGGTGATCGCGAAACTCTCCAGGACCTTCGGCAGGAGTTCCGCCTTGCGGCTTCCGTACTCGCGCGCCCGCATGGTCCCCGCGCGGCGGCCCTGAACGATCACCTGCGCACCGACGTCCGTCTCCGGCTTCAGCAGAACCGGGTTCATGTGCACCGAAAGCGGAACGCGCGCGCCCATCGCCTGCAACGCCTGAGCGCGGCCGATCTCGCCCCCGTCGGCGGTGACGGCCGCGTTGTTCGACATGTTCTGGGGCTTGAACGGCCTGACGACCATCTCGCGGTTGGCAAATAGCCGGCAAAGGCCCGCAACGATCAGGCTCTTGCCGACGTTGGACCCGGTCCCCTGGATCATCAGCGCCGGCGGGCGTCCTGCCACGGTCACAGCTCGTCCTCCTCGCGCGGCGCGCCATAGGGACGGAACTCGTCCGGCACGGGAAGAGAGGCCAGATGCAGCTCAAGCGCCAGACGAATGCTCGGACGCACGGCGAAAAGGATCGATCCGATCACGAACAGCCACGTTCCCGCATACTGAAGGCTGTCATAGAAAAAGAGGACGCTCCCGATGATGAATGTGAGCGCGGCCAGAAACTCCACCACAGTTCGAAACAGCTCGTAGCGGCGGACCAGTTCCTCATGCGAGGGGGTAACCCGCCGCAGCCGCGCATCGAACGGTTTCATGCCAATGCTCTCAGTCCATCTCTCCGAATACACCGAACCTCGATCAAAACTCGATGCCTTCCTGCGGCTTCACGCCGGAACGGAACGGATGCTTGATCTGGGTCATCTCGGTGACGAGATCGGCAATCTCGATCAGTTCGTCCTTGGCGTTGCGCCCGGTGATGACGACATGCACGTCGTCGGGCTTTTCGGTCTTCAGGAACTCCACCACTTCCTCGATGGGCAGGTACTCGTAGCGCAGCACGATGTTGAGTTCGTCGCACAGGATCAGCCGGTAGTCTCCCGAGACGATCATCTCCTTGGCGGCTTCCCAGGCCTGGCGGGCCGCATCGATATCGCGCTGGCGGTCCTGAGTCTCCCAGGTGAAGCCCTCACCCATGCGCTTGATGGTGACGAGATCGGAGAAGCGGTCGAGCGCCATGCGTTCGCCGGTTTCGATGCGTCCCTTCACAAACTGCACGACGCCCACCTTGTGGCCATGCCCCAGCGAGCGGAACACCATGCCGAATCCGGCGGTCGACTTGCCCTTGCCCTTGCCGGTGTGAACGATGAGAAGGCCCTTCTCGATCGTCTTGGTGGCCATGATCTTGTCGCGGGCGGCCTTCTTCTTGCGCATCTTGTCGGCGTGGCGGGCGTTGAGCTCCTCTTCGCTCATCTCCGTCTTCTTGTCGCTCATGAAGTCGTTTCTCCCTGCAGGATCTCGAGGTCGGCGCGAACCGCGTTCCGGCGCGGGCGCCACAGCCCCCGCTCGATGGCCTCGCGGAAGCGGGCCGTGATCTCGTCTAGCGCCTTCGGATTTGCCCTGGCGAGGAAGTCCCTCACCTCGGCATCGTCCAGATAGGCATCGTAAAGCTGGTCGAAGTGGTGGTCCCCGACCGCGTTTGTCGTCGCGGCGAAGGCAAAGAGGTAGTCCACCGTCGCCGCAATCTCGAAAGCTCCCTTGTAGCCGTGGCGCATGACGCCCGCGATCCACTTCGGATTTGCCGCGCGACCGCGCACCACACGGCCGATCTCCTCCCCGAGGCTTCGGATCACCGGGCGCTCGGGTCGGGAATGGTCGTTGTGCCAGACCCTTGGCGCCGTTCCCTTGAGCGTCTCGACCGTGGCGGCAAGTCCTCCCTCGAACTGGTAATAGTCGTCGCTGTCGAGCAGGTCGTGCTCGCGATTGTCCTGATTGTGAAGCACCGCGTCGACATTCGAAAGCCTGGTCTCCAGCGCCGCGCGTGCACCCTCGCCCGCAGCCCCGCCCCCATAGGCGTAGCTGCCCCAGGCCAGAAAGGCATCGGCGAAGTCGGAGCGCCGATCCCAGATCCCCTCGTCGATCAGAGCCTGAAGCCCGGCGCCATAAGCCCCCGGCCGCGCGCCGAACACACGGAAGCGCGCACGCCGTACCGCTTCCTCCTCGGCAAGCCCCTCACCGACGAGTCTGCTGGCTTCCTCTCGTGCCCGCGCCGCAAGGGGGTTGGCGTCATCGGGTTCATCAAGCGCCGCGATTGCAGCCACCGCCGACTGAAACAGGTCGATCTGATGCGGAAACGCATCGCGGAAGAACCCGGAAATCCGAAGGGTCACGTCGATGCGGGGACGGCCAAGATCGGAGAGGGAAAGAATATCGAAGCCGGTGACGCGCCCGGATCCCGGCTCCCATTTGGGCCGGGCACCGATCAACGCCAGTGCCTGGGCCACATCGTCGCCACCGGTGCGCATGTTCGCCGTGCCCCAGCAGGTGAGCACAAGGGCGGCGGGATACTCGCCCTCCTCCTGGAAATGACGCTCGACGAGCCGCGCCGCGCTGGCGGCTCCGATCCGCCACGAGGTTTCGGTCGGCACGGCCCGCACATCCACGGCATAGAAGTTCCGCCCGGTCGGCAATACGTCGGGGCGACCGCGCGTGGGCGCGCCACTGGGGCCCGGCGGGACAAAACGCCCCGCAAGAGCGGAGAGAACAGCTTGTGTCTCGGCCTCCCCCGAGCCGGTCACCGACGGCCGGATCCGGGCCTCGATCTCGTCGATCACCGCCCTGGTTCGCTCAAACCCGACGGGAACACGCCGCGCCGCGACGATCTCTTGAGCCAGAAGCTCCAGCCGCTCCACCGTGTCACCCGCACTGCGCCAGGGCATGTCCGAGACACGCGACAGCCGCTCCGGTCGCGCACCGGTCCATTCGGATGCGAAGTCGCAATCAAGCGGGTCGAAATCGCCAAGTCCCAGATCGGCGGACAATGCGCGGGTGAGTCCCTCGTTTCCAGCCCCCTCGCCACGCGGCACCCGCACGAGCGCGACCAGCAGCGCGGTCAGGAGGCTTCCTTCGGGCGCCGCGCCGAGGATGTGCAGGCCATCGCGGATCTGAAGTTCCTTGAGGTCGCACAGATGCGCGTCGAGCCGGGCAAGGCGGGTCTCCTCGTCCATCGTCTCGTCGAGCCCGATATCGCGGTCCAGTCCGTGACGGGTCGCGGTCTCGAGAATGTCGCGAGTCAGCGTCTTCAGCCTGCGAGGATCGACGCCCTGCGCCAGATAGAACTCGTCAAGCAGCACCTCGAGCTCGGCGGCGACGCCATGGCTCTCGGCACGCGCCAGAGGCGGCGTGAGATGGTCGACGATGACGGCGGAGGTTCGCCGCTTGGCCTGCGCCCCCTCGCCGGGATCGTTCACGATGAAGGGATAGACGTTCGGAACCGCGCCGAGCACGGCTTCGGGAAAGCAGTCCTGCGAGAGCGCCAGCGCCTTGCCCGGAAGCCATTCCAGATTGCCATGCTTGCCCAGATGCACCGCGGCGTGAACGCCAAAGTGTTCCCGCAGCCAGATGTAGAAGGCGAAATAGTGATGCGGGGGAACAAGGTCCGGATCGTGATAGGTGGCCTTCGGGTCGATGTTGTATCCGCGCGCGGGCTGAATGCCGACGACCACATTCCCATAGGTTGTGACCGCCAAGCGAAAGCCGCCCTCCTCCACATGCGGATCGTCTTCCGGCGCGCCCCAGCGATCCGTGACGGCGATCCGGACCGCCTCGGGCAACGCCCCGAAGGCCGCCCGATAGGCGTCCAGCTTGAGCACTGCCCCGCCATGGCGCACCCGCCGGTCGGAAAGGTCGTTGGTCGGCCCTTCGCTGATACGCGCCATGAGCTCGTCCGCCCCGACCGGCGCGCCCTCGACGGCATATCCTTCCCCGGCCAGTGCCTGCATGAGCGCCGCGCAGGAGGCGGGCGTATCCAGGCCGACACCATTGGCAAGGCGCCCGTCCTTGTTGGGATAGTTGGCAAGGATCAGAGCCAGCTTCCGGTCCCCCGCCGGCGTGCGGGCCAGTCGCGCCAGCCGTGCCGCCTGTTCCGCGACGAAGGCGATCCGATCCGGCTTCGGCACAAAGCGCATGGTCGCGGACTGGGTGCGCGGGTCACGCGGAGCCTGCTCCTTGAACGAGACCGCCCGCGTCAGGATACGGCCATCCACCTCCGGCATGACCACATGCATGGCGAGGTCGCGGATCGAAAGTCCCTGGTCCGACTCGCTCCACCCTTCTTGTGAAGACGACGAGAAGACCACCTGCAGCACCGGCGCTCCGGGGGCGTCCAGCGGCGTGGTTTCATGCAGCCGGCCCGCGCTGCCGACGGCGAAGGCGGTCGCGTTGAGAACAACCGACGGGCGCGCCTCCCCGAAGAGCGAGGCAAGGACGGACGCCGACTCCGCGTCCTTCAGAGAGGCCACGAAAACCGGAAGTGGGTTGATACCCCGCTCCCGAAGCGCCTCCGTCAGCGCCTCGACCGGCTCGGTGGCCGCCGACTGGACCAGCGCACGATAGAACACGAGCGCGGCCACCGGCGCCTGCGGATCGTCCCAGGTTTTCTTGAGATCGGCGAGACTCGCGTGCATCGAACCGGGCAGGTGGAGCCCGGCGCGTGGAAGCGGCCGGGGCGGGTCGGCCTCCGGCGTCCCATCGAGCAGATGCCGGCACTGACGCAGCAGGTTCGCCAGGTTCTCCGCGCCGCCCTCGGCCATGTACCGCCAGAGCCGTTCGACCGTTTCGAGCGGCAGGGTCGAGCGGCTGGCAAGCGTCTCGTCCCAGCGGTCATCTCCGGGCATGACCGCAAGCCCGATGCCTTCGCCACGCGCAAGTTCCGTCAGCCGCTCCACCCCATACGGCCAGTATTCGGCGCCACCCAGCAGCCGCAGGATGACGAGCCGCGCGCCCGAGGCGGTGTTGTCGGCGTAAAGATCGACGGAATAGGGATGGGACAACGCCATGAGATTGGCGAGCCGCAGTTGCGGCCCTTCCTCGCCCAACGCGCCGGCAACGGCGTTCAGAGACGCCAGTTCCGTATCGGCGGCCGAGAGCACGATGACATCCGCCGGCGACTGGCCGAGATCGACGGCCTCCTCCCCCTGGTCGATGCGTCCGCTTCTGCCGGCGAGAATGTGCATGTCGTCTCCCGTTCCCCGGGAACGTGGCACGGTCCCGGGTGTTTCCGTCCGAGAAGGACCGGTCTCAGGCTGCTTCGGAGCGGGCCAGAAGCCCCTCGATGCGGATGGGGTCGAAGCCGGCGAGACCGATCACAACCACCCGGCCCGGCGCGCGGGCATCCTTTGCAAACCATGCCTCCACGCGTGGCCCGACCGCCTGCACCATTGCCGGAGCGGCCTTGCCCGCAATCTCCACCGCTCCCTTGATGCGCAGCACCCCGGGCATGGCCATCGCAGCGGCAACGCGCTGTTCGAGTTCCTTCAGGGAGGCAAAGGCCGGCAAGGTCACCACATGGCTCTCGAACTCGTCATGATCGTGGTCGTGGTGATGGTGGTCATGATCGTGATCGTCATGGTCGTGATCATCGTGATGATGATGGCTTTCGTGGTGGCTTTCCCGGCCCGTCATGTCCTCCTCCGAGGCACTGAAACGCCCGAGCAGCACATCGCCGGCAAGATACCCCTTTTCCGCCGCGACGATCTCGACCGCCGGCCGCACCCGCGCCGAGACGGTTTCGCGGACGCGGGCGAGCGCGTCCGCATCCACGAGATCGGCTTTGTTGAGCACGACGAGATCGGCGCAGACGAGCTGGTCCTCGAAAAGCTCTTCCACCGGGCTTTCGTGATCGAGCGCCTCGTCGGCCGCGCGCTGAGCGGCAAGGGCGGCCTCGTCCGCGACCACCCGCCCTTCGGCGACGGCCGCCGCATCGACCACCGTCACAACGGCATCGACGGTGACGCGTGTCTTGACGCTGGGCCAGGAAAAGGCCCTGACCAGGGGCTGCGGCAGCGCAAGACCGGACGTCTCGATCACGATGTGATCGGGCGCCTCGTCGCGCGAGACGAGCATTTCCATCGTCGGCAGGAAGTCGTCGGCGACCGTGCAGCAGATGCAGCCGTTGGTCAGTTCCACCACGTCGTCCGCCGCGCAATCGGGATCGGCGCAACCGTCCACCAGCGAGCCGTCGAAGCCCATGTCGCCGAACTCGTTGACGATGAGCGCGATGCGCTTGCCCTTCGCGTCCCGCAGGAGGTTGGAGAGAAGAGTCGTCTTTCCGGCCCCCAGGAAGCCGGTGATGATCGTGGCCGGGATCTTGCCGCTTGCAGGCGTGCTCATAGGGTAATCTCCGGTTGGAGGGAATTCGGCTTGAGAACGAGCGGCAAGCCGCAGGCGACGAGAACCACCGCCTCCACACTCGCCGCGATCTTGCGATTGAGGCGCCCCTGCTCGTCGCGGAAACGGCGGGCAAGCGCATTGTCGGGCACGATGCCGGAGCCGACCTCGTTGGTCACCAGAACCACGGGCCCGCCAGCGGCTTGAAGCGCCGCCGCCAGGCGGTCCGTCTCGGCCGGAAGATCGGCATCGCGGAACATCAGGTTCGAGAGCCAAAGCGTCAGGCAATCGACGAGAACGGCCGTTCCGGGCGCGCTTCGGGTCGTGATCGCGCCGGCGATATCGAGGGGTTCCTCGATCGTCTCCCACCCCAGCCCACGGGCCTCCACATGACGGGCGACACGCGCGCGCATCTCGCCGTCCTCGGCGACGGAGGTCGCGAGATAGACGCGTGCAAGTCCGCTGGCGGAGACCAACGCCTCCGCGTGGGAGCTCTTGCCCGAACGGGCTCCTCCGGTCACCAGAACGCTTCGGCAGCGCACGGTATCAGGCCCGGCGGCAGTGCGCGGGATGACACGAAGCCTGTTCGGCGGACCGTGGAATCACGGAAAAGGTATGATGAGGAAGCGCGTGGAAACGCGTCATGTGAGCCTCCTGCCGTCCACCCGACGGCTGTGACGTTTCGGGACGCGGCGCTCATTTCCGCCGCGTGTCATCCGGCTCGTCTCCTGGCTCGCGGGTCGCCGCCTTGCCCTGCCCTTCCCGGGCGCCCAACCGCGTTGGAGCGTCCAGTGGTCTCTGCAGGAAGGCTCGCCGCTCACAGTTGCGGGGGCAGCTACGGATTCGGGACCCCGAATTGGGTCGTCCCCCACCGTATTCCGACTTTCCCCTCTCCCTCGGACTTCGTCCGTCGGAAAGGACCGGACCTCATTCTTAGCCCGGCAAACGCCACACAACAAGCGGATCCGGGACCTGGAAGCCCCTGACCAGCACCAAATCGCCGCCGCCGCCCGGCGCGATTTTTTCGCTTCTGTGGAAAACATGACGACAAAAGGCTTGGCAAATCCGCACGGCGTTTGCTATACGCCTCCCACCGACGCGGTGCTCAAGAGCGCCGCGACAGTGATCCCCGGTAGCTCAGTGGTAGAGCAAGCGGCTGTTAACCGCTTGGTCGCTGGTTCGAATCCGGCCCGGGGAGCCACTGCCCTCTTTCTCCCCCACATCGCAAACGTACAGCCGCCAATCAGCGCGGAACGACGAGTCACGCCGCCCGCGAGCACTCCCGCAGGCGAACGATGACCGATGGCCTCGACGCTTTCACGCCGGACACGCCTCTTCTATGGGGCAGCCCCCTAGGCGGCACGAAGATGAATCCGTGTTCCCCACGGATCGGCAAGCGAGACGCCGCCTTGTCCGGCCTCGTTCAACGCCACTCCGGCGTCCCCGGCCCGCTCCCGCACGCTCGACACATGCCCGGGATCCCTGGCAAGAATTTCCACGAAGTCCAGGCCGGCGCGGTTCGGATCGCGCGCACCCGCGCCACGACTGCCCCACACGTTCCCGGCAAGCTGGTGATGGTATCCTCCGGATCCGAAGAAGCTTGCGCCCGGATAGTGGGCACTGATGTCGAAGCCGAGCACGTCGCGGTAGAACCCCTCGGACACCCCGGTCTCGCCGACGCGGAGATGAACGTGCCCGACACGCCCGCCCTCCGGCATTCCCTGCCAGACCGCCCCCTCGCCCGCGGCAAGCACGCCCTCCACGTCCATCGGATCGGTGGACATGGTCACCGTGCCGTCCGGCGTGCGCCAGTCGGCCTCCGGACGATCCGCATAGACCTCGATGCCGTTCCCTTCCGGGTCGCTGAGATAGACCGCCTCGCTCACGATGTGATCCGACGCCCCTTCGATGCGCGCACCGAGACCGGCCGCGTGAGAAAGCCAGCGCCCCAGATCGCCGCGCGTCGGCAGCAGGAACGCCGTATGGAAGAGCCCGGCCTCGCGGGCGCTGACTGGCGCGAGATCCGGTCGCTCGTCCAGCTCCACCAGAGGCACCGCACCGGCACCGAGAACGACACGCCCCGCCACACGCTCCAGTTCCTGCAGGCCGATCACGTCGCGATAGAAACGCGCCGTCGCGGACAGGTCCCGCACCCTCAGGCCGACGCGCCCGACGCGCATGGGCACCGCATCCATGTTGAAGGCGGCAGCGTTTTTCGGCTCGCTGGATACTGACATTTCCTGCTCCTGTGCACGCGCGGCCGGACGGTCATTGCGATCACGCAACACCGGATGCCGCTGAATGTGCCCTCAATCTGGTAGCGCCCCGACGCAAAGACAATCGCGTAAATCGTGAGCTTATTGTCTCCATTTCATGAACGATAAACCTGCCGCAATCGCTTCATGTGACCGCATGAACACATCAAGGCCTGCCAAGGATTGGCCCTCCTGCTTTTTGTGTCATTTTATGCTTTTTTATTCTGAGCATTTCGAAAATCCGTGGATGACCTGTCGTTCATTGGCGAAAAACGGGTTTTCAATGCCGCGCCGCGTAAAAAACGCGATGCAAAGACGTCACGTGACATGGATATATGTGCGAAATAATGTATCTCTTCCCATGAGAGGGAGAAAACGCGCATATGGAAAGCTTCTCGTCCGTCCTTGCGGAAGCAGTCGGGCTTATCCTGTCCGGTGACGCCGATCTCCTGGAGATCATCGGCCTGTCGCTGCGCGTGACGCTGAGCGCGGTCGTCATTTCCTGCGTGATCGGCCTGCCTCTCGGCGCCTGCGTGGGGGCCTTCGCGTTTCCCGGACGAACAACGGCAACCGTCGTGCTCAATGCGCTCATGGGACTGCCGCCGGTCGTGGTCGGTCTGGTCGTCTATCTCACGCTGTCCGCCGCCGGCCCGCTGGGGCCCTTGCGGCTTCTCTACACCCCCACCGCGATGGTCATCGCGCAGACCATCCTCGTCACACCGATCGTCGCCGCCCTGACCCGTCAGGTGGTCGAAGACCTCGACCGGGAGTACCGGGAGCAGTTCGCCTCGCTCGGCGTCGGCCCCGCATCTCGCATCGCCGCCCTGTTGTGGGACGGGCGATACGCCCTTCTGACCGTCGCGCTGGCCGGGTTCGGCCGCGCGGTCGCCGAGGTTGGCGCGGTCATCATCGTCGGCGGCAACATCAACCACGTCACCCGCGTCATGACGACCACCATCGCGCTCGAAACCTCCAAGGGAAATCTCGAGCTCGCGCTGGCGCTCGGCGTCGTGCTGCTGGCAATCGCGCTGGTGGTCAATGCCGCCGTCATGGGCCTGCGCGCCTCGGCAGCGAGGTCCGCCTATGCCTGAGGCAACACTGCGCCGGCTCGAGACAGCTCCGACCGTCACCGAAGGCGATCCCGTCGCCCCGATCCTCGAGGCGCGCAACCTGTGCTGGACAGCAAACGGACGCCGTCTCGTGGACAACGTCGACCTGGCCATCCGGCCCGGGCGACGCACGCTGATCATGGGAGCCAACGGCGCCGGAAAGAGCCTTCTTCTGCGCCTGCTGCACGGTCTTCTGAGACCGGCCGATGGCGAAATCCTCTGGAAAGGCGGACCGCTCGACCGGTCGGCCCGCAAGGCGCAGGCGATGGTCTTCCAGCGTGCGGTCCTGCTGCGCCGGTCGGTGGCCGCCAATCTCGATTTCGCTCTGGCCGTGCGCGGACTGAAGGGCACGGCAAAGGCGGCCCGCGTTCGCGAGGCCCTGGCCCAGGCGCGCCTTGAAACGCAGGCGCGGCAACCCGCCCGCCTCCTCTCCGGTGGAGAACAACAGCGCCTTGCACTGGTGCGCGCGCTTTCCTGCGATCCCGATCTTCTGTTTCTGGACGAGCCCACCGCAAGCCTCGACCCCGCCTCCACCCACGCCATCGAGGACCTCGTTCTCGCCGCCCACGCGCGCGGCGTCACCATCGTCATGGTCACCCATGACCTGGGTCAGGCGAAACGCCTGGCCGACGACATCGTTTTCCTGCACGCGGGCCGTGTCACCGAAACCGGACCGGCATCCCGCGTGCTTGAAACCCCGCGCAGCGAAGCCGCGCGGGCATGGCTCGAGGGACGCCTGTTCCTCGGCACCGAAACAACAGAACCAATTCGACACGAGGGAGAAAGCTGATGCTGAGACGCCATTTCCTTTCGCTTGCCGCCACCGGTCTCGTCGCGCTCGGCCTTGCCGGCCCGGCTCAGGCCGCGGATGACTTCATCATCGTCCAGTCCACCACTTCGACACAGAACTCCGGCCTGTTCGACTTCATGCTGCCGAAGTTCACCGACAAGACCGGCATCGAGGTTCGCGTCGTGGCCGTGGGCACGGGCCAGGCCATCAAGAACGCCGCCAACGGCGACGGTGACGTGCTCTTCGTGCACGCCAAGCCCGCGGAGGAAAAGTTCGTGGCCGCAGGTGACGGCGTGAAGCGTCACGACGTGATGTACAACGACTTCGTCATCGTGGGTCCCGCCAACGATCCCGCCGGTGTCGCCGGGTCCAGCGACGTCGCGGCGGCGCTCAAGACGATCGCAGAGGCAAAGGCCCCCTTCGCCTCGCGAGGTGACGACAGCGGCACGCACAAGGCCGAACTGCGCCTGTGGAAGGATGCCGGCGTGGACGTGTCGGCCGCCTCCGGCGACTGGTACCGCGAGACCGGTTCGGGCATGGGCGCGACGCTCAACACCGGCACCGGCATGGGCGCCTACATCATGACCGACCGCGCGACCTGGATCTCCTTCGGCAACAAGGGCGACTACAAGATCGCCGTCGAGGGCGACCCCAAGATGTTCAACCAGTACGGCATCATCCTGGTGAACAAGGAGAAGCACCCGAACGTGAAGGCCGAGCTCGGCCAGAAGTTCGTCGACTGGGTCATCTCCGACGAAGGCCAGGGCGTGATCGCCGACTACAAGGTCGACGGCCAGCAGCTCTTCTTCCCCAACGCCGAGAAGGGCGGGAGCTGATCCCCTCAACGTCACGGAGCCGGCGTGCCCGGCACGCCGGCTCCACTTTGCGCGTCCGGAAGATGCCTGCTACGGGAGACCGTCGAATGTTCAAGCACCTTGCGACCGCGGCCCTGCTCGTCGCGACAACCATCGGGGTTTCCGAAGCCATGGCCGAACCGGGCGTCAAGCTTCACGCGGCCGGCAGCCTCAAGGCGGCGATGGGCGAAGTCGCCGACACGTTCGAGGCCGCGCAAGATCTCCAGGTCGAGCGCACCTTCGGCCCCTCGGGCCTGCTGCGCGAGCGGATCGAACAGGGCGAGGCGGCGGAGGTCTATGCCTCGGCCAACATGAAGCACCCCAAGACACTTGCGAAGGCCGGCAAGGCCGCCCCCGTCGTGCTCTTTGCCCGAAATCGCCTTTGTGCGCTGGCACAGCCGGATATCGACGTCGACACCGACACGCTGCTTCGGGTGATGCTCGACGAGAACATCCGCGTGGGCACATCCACGCCGAAAGCCGACCCCTCCGGCGACTACGCGTTTCAGGTCTTCGACAAGTCGGAGGCCCTCGTCCCCGGCGCAACGGCGAAGCTCAAGGCCAAGGCCCTGCAACTCACCGGCGGGCAGGACAGCGAGAAGGCCCCCGAGGGGCGCAACACCTACGGCTGGGTGATGGAAAGCGGCAAGGCCGACGTGTTCCTGACCTATTGCACCAACGCGCTTCTCGCACGCAACGAGGTCCCCGGTCTCGCCATCGTACAGCTTCCGGACGGCCTGTCGGTCGGCGCCGACTATGGACTGACGGTGATGCAGGGCGCCTCCCGGAACGCCTGGACGCTGGCAATGTACATCCTGTCGCCCGAAGGCCAGGCCATTCTGGCGAAATACGGCTTCGACGCGCCCGGCGTGACGAACTGATACCGGAACAGCCGGCCACGGCGTGCCTTAGGGGATCCCAAGGGGGCTGCGAATTCCAATCGCCGGTCGCGATTGTGACCCCGACACCACGAAACCGCGACATTCCGGCAACAAGCAACAAATCTCACGACTTGATCACGCAAACGTGAACGGCCCCGACTCGCTTTTTTGCCCCCTCTTCGCCGCATTCTCGCCCCGTTTGAAATCCCCGGCATTTCACGACGTTACGTCACCCGGGAACCCTTTTCCTAACGAAACGTTTCAAGGAAGCGTGTCCATTTGTGATCCCGGTTACAGTTTCATCAGGACGATTGAGGGAGCATCCTTCTCAAGACTGGTGGACTATTTGGGAGATGGACACCAAATCTTAACCAGTGACATTCCGGCAGCGACGGACGCGCAGACATCCGCGATGCCAAGCCCGGGAGGCACGAATGTTTGACATCGCTTTGACCGCACCGCGCATCGCTCTCGCGGTGAGCCTTGCATCGGGAATGATCCTCGGCCCGCTCGCCTCGGCGACCCATGCCGCCGGCGCCATGCAGTCCGGGGAAACGCAGATTGCCGCCGCCGGTGACATGCTGGCGGGCAAGGGCGACCGCGAAACCTTCGTCCTGCCCGAAGACAGGCTGGCCGTGACGCTCGGCACGCCCCGGTTCGGCGACAGCGACGAGGCCGGATCCTATGCCATTTGGGTCGGCGAGGTCGAACGCGACGGTCGCAAGACCGTGTGGGTCGAGTTGATCGACGACTATGGCGAGGTGATCTACGACAGCGAGGTTTCGCGCAACGAGACCCACCTCCTGCCCGACGGACGTGCGATTGCCGTGCGTGCGCTGGAGGACCCGGAGAACCCCGCAACGACGGTTGCAAAGACCGACCAGTCCCGCGTCGCGCCGGATGCCCGTCTCGTCGTCACGCGCCGTGTGGTCAACGATCCCGCACAGCAGACCGAGATCGAGTTCATCGAACAGAAGCCGATCGAGGAACCTTCGGCAATGATGAAGGTCGCCGCCTTCGGTCAGATGATCTGGATGAAGATCGTCGCCAGCATGACCGCAGCGGCGGACAGCGTGATGGTCGCCTGGAACTGGATCACCGAACCCTTCCGCGCCTGACAGCGCGCAAGGTTCACCTGACCACGCACAGGCTTGCACATGTGCCGCGTCCGTCGCGGACCGTCCGTACCGTCAGACCCGGGTGTTCCACCCTCAGCCCAGCCCGGGTCATGCGCCCGCCGTCGCAGCCCCCCAACCCCCATGCGACGGCGGGGTCGCTTCCCCGAAAGCACGTCAATCCCGGGCAAGCCGGGAAAATCGTGAAAAGCGCCAATCCATCAACGGCCAAAGTCCGTAAGAACGGGAAAGCAACGTCCCGAACGCCGGATAATCGCCCTCATGGATTCCAACGCATCCCCTGCTCCCGTTCTCGTCTGGTTTCGCGACGACCTGCGCACCGATGACAATCCGGCTCTTGCCGCGGCGCTTTCCGACGGGATGCCGGTCATCGGCCTTTTCCTGCTGGATGAAGACACCGACCGTGCAAGGGCACCCGGTGGCGCCGCGCGCTGGTGGCTGCACCACTCCCTCGAGGCCCTTGCGGAAAAGCTTTCGGCTCTTGGTATTCCCCTGATCCTGCGCCGGGGAAAGGCGCTCGACGAGATTCCCCGCCTGGCGGCGGAAGCAAGCGCGGGTGCGATCGTCTGGAACCGGCGCTACGACCCTTCGGGCATTGCGACCGACAAGGCTCTGAAGAAGACCCTGAGGGACGCGAGCCTCAGGGTCGAGAGCTTCAACGGTTCGCTGCTCGTGGAACCCTGGGAAGTGCAGACCAAGGCCGGCGACCCTTTCCGCGTTTTTTCGCCTTTCCATCGCGCCATGCAGTCACGGGGCGAGCCGGCCCGCCCGCGCGACCTGAAGATGCCGAGCGACGCGCTGCCCGATTGCGAAACGCCAGATAGCGACGACCTCGCCGACTGGCAGCTCCTGCCCGTGAAACCGGACTGGGCGGGCGGGCTGCGCGACACATGGACGCCCGGCGAGGAAGGAGCGCTGTCCAGGCTTTCCGGCTTTCTCGAGGACGGGCTTGCAGGGTATGCCGCCCATCGCGACGAGCCCGCGGCGGAAGTGACATCGCGCCTGTCCCCGCATCTGCGGTTCGGGGAAATCTCCCCCAGACGCATCTGGCATGAGGCAAAGGCGCGCGCCGGGCAGGACGGATCCGGGATCGACGAGAAGGCCCTGTCGAAGTTTCACGCCGAACTCGGCTGGCGCGAGTTCTCCTACCACCTGCTGTTTCACTTTCCCGAGATCGTGACGGAGAACTTCCAGTCCCGCTTCGACGAATTTCCATGGGCCGACAATCCGCAGGGTTTCCGCGCCTGGACCAGGGGGCGGACGGGTTACCCCCTGGTGGATGCGGGAATGCGCGAGCTCTGGCACACGGGGTACATCCACAACCGGGTTCGCATGGTCGTCGCTTCGTTCCTGGTCAAGCACCTGCTCGTGGACTGGCGCGAGGGCGAGGCCTGGTTCTGGGACACGCTGGTGGATGCCGATCCGGCCAACAACCCGGCAAGCTGGCAGTGGGTCGCGGGATCGGGCGCCGATGCGGCCCCCTATTTCCGCATCTTCAATCCGCAGAGCCAGGGCGAGAAGTTCGACCCGGACGGCGACTACACGCGCCGCTGGGTCCCCGAACTGGCCAACCTTCCCGACAAGTGGCTTTTCAAGCCGCATGAGGCCCCGTCAGACGTTCTGAACGATGCGGGCGTGCGCCTCGGCCACACCTATCCCCGTCCAATTATCGACCACCGGTCGGCTCGCGAACGTGCGCTCGAGGCTTTCGAGCACACCAAGTCCGGCGCCTGAAAAGAAGGAAGAAGAAATGCGGATTGCCGTGATCGGCTCCGGCATCGCCGGAAACAGCGCCGCGTGGGCCCTGAGCGAGCGCTTCGACGTCACCCTCTATGAAAAGCGCGGGCGTGCGGGCGGCCATAGCGCGACGGTCGACATCGACCACGGCGGCACGCCGTTGTCCGTCGACACGGGCTTCATCGTCTACAACGAGCTGAATTACCCCAACTTCACGGCCCTCCTGGAGCATCTCGGCGTCGCGACCGAGGCAAGCGACATGAGCTTTGCCTTCTCGCTCGACCAGGGGCGCTGCGAGTGGTCCGGCGACAACCTGGCGACGATCTTCGGCCAGCGGCGAAACCTCCTCTCGCCACGCTTTTTGTGGATGCTGCGCGAGATCCTGAGGTTCAACCGCGAGTGCTTGGCCGACCGCCATGCGGGACGTCTCGCCGGCCTGTCGCTCGGCGACTATCTTGAGCACCGCCGGTTCTCGCAAACCTTCGCGCGCAACTATCTCCTGCCCATGGGCGCGGCGATCTGGTCGACCCCGCCGGAGGAAATGCTTCGGTTCCCGGCCGAAACGCTGATCGCCTTCTTCGAAAACCACCGGCTCGTCCACACCGACCGTCCCGTCTGGCGCACGGTGTCGGGTGGCTCGCGGCGCTATGTGGAGCGTCTGGTGCAACCCCTGGGGGCCGGTCTTCGCCTCGCCGCCGGCGTGAAGCGTGTCTGGCGCTCGGCCGGACAGGTCCATGTGGTGGATGCAAGCGGACACGAGGACGTGTTCGACAAGGTGGTCATCGCGGCCCATACCGACCAGACGCTGGCCATGCTGGAGGACGCATCGCCCGAGGAGCGCAACATCCTGGGCGCGATCCGCTACCGCCCGAACGATGTGTACCTCCATTGCGACAGGGCGCTGATGCCCAGGCGCGAGCGGGTGTGGGCCTCGTGGAACTACATGGCGTCCAGCGCGCCCGAAGCCGCATCCCGTGATGTCGCGGTCACCTACTGGATGAACCGGCTGCAGAACCTTCCGAAGGACAAGCCCGTGTTCGTGAGCCTCAATCCGGCCGAGCGCCCAAGCGAGGACAAGACCTTCGCGACCTTCCGCTACGACCATCCGCAGTTCGACCGCGCCGCCCTCGCCGCGCAGCGCGCACTGGACCAGATCCAGGGGCAGAACCATATTTGGTACTGTGGCGCTTGGTGTGGCTACGGCTTCCACGAGGACGGGCTCAAGGCCGGTCTCGATGTGGCCGAGGCGCTTGGCGCGGACATCCCCTGGCGGGTGGACGCCTCGGGCCGGGCCCGTCCGGCGGAAGCCGCCGAATGACCCGAACCATTGCTCCGCTCCGGCGACCGGGAGGGACAGCGTGACGGCCAGACATGCCCCGACGACCATGGAGGCGAACGGCAGGGCTCCCGTGTCCGCGGCGTGCCTCTACCCCGGTCTGGTCATGCACCAGCGCCTGAAGCCGTTCGGCCATCGGTTCACCTACCGCGTGTTTTCGCTGCTGATCGATCTGGACCGGCTGCAAGAGGCCGGACGCCAATCGCCGCTGTTCTCGGTCGAACGCGCCAATCTGGTGTCGTTTTGGCAGCGTGACCACGGGCCGCGCGACGGCTCCAGCCTTCGCGATCACGTAGACAGGCTGCTTTGCGAGGCGGGCCTGAGCGAACCTCCCGCACGGGTGCTGCTGCTCTGCTATCCGCGCGTGCTCGGCTACGTCTTCAATCCGCTTTCGGTCTATTTCGCCTATGACGCGGCGGACCGCCTGGTGGCGCTGGTCTACGAGGTTCGCAACACCTTCGGCGACCTCCACACCTATGTCGCTCCGGTCGGCGTGAAGGACATCGGACCCGAGGGGGTGCGGCAGGAGCGCGCCAAGGCGTTTTACGTCTCGCCCTTCATCGACATGGACCAGACCTACCGCTTCCGGGTGTTGCCACCGGGCGAAGCGGTGCGGGTGCGCATTCTGGAAACGGATTCCGAGGGGCCGTTGCTTTCCGCAACCTTCGCAGGCACCCGGCGAGAGGTCCGAACGGCCCAGTTGCTTGGTCTCAGCTTGAAAATTCCGTTCATGACACTCAAAGTTATCGTCGGCATCCACTGGGAGGCACTCAAGCTGTGGTTGAAGGGCGCACCTTTCCATTCTCCCTCGAGGCGGCACGACCGCCCCTCCTCGTCCGCGCCGGCGCAGGCCGGTCACGCGGCCCAGAAGGGGTGAACGCCACGCGCGGATCCGCGCGCCGAACGCCCGTTGCCTTCCCAACATGCCGCCATATTTCTTGCGTGAAGACGAGGATTGCCCATGTCGACCGCCGTTGCGCTTACTCCTGAGAATGTCCGCCACGAACTTGCCGGACTGCCCCGCCTCGCCCGCCTGGGCCTGCGCGTGGCGCTGCAGCTTCGCATCGGCTCCCTGGTCATCGAGACCCCCGAGGGCCGCCGCTTCGTCGTCACCGGCGCCGAGCCCGGCCCGAATGCCGAGGTGAAGATCCACACCTGGAGCTTCATCAAGCGCCTTTTGAACGGAGCGGATGTCGGCGTCGCGGAATCCTACATGGCGAACGAGTGGTCCAGCCCGGATGTCACCACCTTCCTGGAGCTGTTCTGCCGCAACCGCGACGCGACCTTCGACCTGCTGCGCGGCAGCCCCGTCTTCCGCATGATGACGCGCCTGCGCCACTGGCTGAACCGCAACACGCGCAAGGGCTCGCGGCGCAACATCTCGGCGCACTACGATCTGGGCAACGCCTTCTACAGCGAGTGGCTCGATCCCTCGATGACCTATTCCTCCGCGCTGTTCGAGGGCGGCATCAACGACCTTGAGCAGGCCCAGCGCCGGAAATACGCGTCCCTTGCCGAGGAAACCGGCATCAATCCAGATCACCACGTGCTGGAGATCGGGTGCGGCTGGGGCGGTTTCGCCGAATATGTCGCCGGCGAGATCGGCGCGAGGGTGACGGCGCTGACCATCTCGCGGGAACAGTTCGACTTCACCTCGCGGCGGATGCAGGAGAACGGCCTGTCCGAGCGCGTCGAGGTGCGTCTGCAGGACTACCGCGACGAGGCGAACCAGTACGATCGCATCGCCTCCATCGAGATGTTCGAGGCGGTGGGCGAGAAATACTGGCAGACCTACTTCCGCAAGGTCGCGGACTGCCTCAAGGCGGGTGGCCGCGCGGGCCTGCAGATCATCACCATTCAGGATGACCTGTTCGACGATTACCGGCGCACACCGGACTTCATCCAGCGTCACGTGTTCCCCGGCGGCATGCTGCCACCACCCAGTGCCCTTGCCGAACTCGGCGAACGCATGGGTCTTCAACTCGGCGGGCAGAAGATCTTCGGCCTCGACTACGCGCGCACCCTCGAGGCATGGCGGCACCGGTTCTGGTCCGCGTGGCCACGCATCCGTCCTCTTGGGTTCGATGAGCGCTTCAAGCGTCTTTGGGAGTTTTACTTCCACTATTGCGAGGCGGGATTCCGCTCCGGCAACATCGACGTGCGGCAGATGGTCTATGTGAAGGGTGCGCGGGCCTGATGCCTCGGGCGCAACCGGCCTTTCCTCGCGCATGAGACCGTCCGCACCAGGGGCAGGCGGCGTGTGCACCGCCACGAAGCTGCCCCGCCTGGCGCTGCTGGTCTACGGCGCGCCAGCGCTGCCGCTCGCCGCGCTTACCCTGCCGCTCTACGTGATCCTGCCGAGCTTCTATGCCGGTGTGATCGGCCTGCCGCTTGCCCAGGTGGGCACAATCCTGCTCGCCGTGCGCCTTGCCGATGCGCTGTCCGACCCGCTCGCCGGCATCCTGTGCGACAGGATCGCGCTTCCTCCCGGTCGGCGCCGGGGATGGTTCCTGCTGGGTGCCGTGCCCGCGGCCCTTGCGGCCTGGATGATCCTGACGCCGCCCGCCGACGCCGGACCGCTCTACCTGCTGGGATGGGGACTGGCGCTCTCGCTCGGCTACACGGCCACGATCATCCCCTATTCGGCCTGGGGCGCGGAACTCGCCGACGATTATCACGAACGCAGTCGCGTGGCCGGCGTCCGCGAGGGAATGGTTCTTCTTGGAACCCTCGTGGCGGTCAGCGTTCCGGCCGTGGCGGACGCCCTTGGAGCGGTCGACCAGCGCGGCGCGCTCGCGTTTCTCGCGGCCGGCATCGGCATTTCCCTGCCTCTGCTCGCGCTTCTGGCGGTGCTTCGCCTTCCCGAACCGTCTCCCGGCGCGGAAGTGATGCTGGGCCTGCGCGAGGGACTGGGGCCACTCCTGCGCAACCGGCCCTTCCTGCGTCTGCTCGCCGCCTTCATCATCAACGGTTTCGCGAACGGGCTCCCGGCGACGCTTTTCCTGTTCTTCGTCGCAAGAGTGCTCGAGCGACCCGACCTTCAGGGTCCGCTGCTTTTCCTCTACTTCCTGTGCGGCATTGCCGGTGTTCCGCTTTGGCTCGCCGTTGCCAGGAAGACAGGCAAGCACCGCGCCTGGTCGATCGCGATGCTCGGCGCCTGCATGGTCTTCGTCCTGGTGCCGCTGATCGGCCCCGGCGACCTTGCGGCCTTTGCCGCGATCTGCGTCCTCACCGGGCTCGCACTTGGCGCCGACCTCACCCTTCCCGCCGCCATTCAGGCGGATGTCATAGACGTCGACCGGCTCGAGACCGGAACCCGCCGCTCGGGACTCTATTTCGCGCTTTGGGGGCTCGCGACAAAGCTGGCACTGGCGCTCGCGGTCGGGCTTGCGTTTCCGCTGCTCGATCTCGCGGGCTTCGAGGCGGAGGGAACCGGAGAGGACGGCCTCGGAGTGCTGGTCGTTCTTTATTCCCTGCTGCCCGTTGCACTGAAGCTCGTCGCGATCGCCCTGATGTGGCGCTTCCCTCTCGACAAGGCGGCGCATGACAGGCTGGTCGCAGATATCGCGGATCGGCAGGCGTGATACCAGGGATTTGGGCCCGTCTCGCTCACGGGGCCGCCCCGGTCAGCCGGAGCCCTTGCCGGACCAGCCGGTCGCGCGTGCCACCAGCGGAAAATAGAGCCTGTAGGGAAAAAGGCGCAGAAGCTTCAATTTGCGTGTGAAACTCCTGGGAAAGCTGATCTCGAAACGCTCGGGACGCTTCAGACCGGCGGCAAGCGCGGCGGCTGCGTCCTCGACCGGCATCAGATCCGGCATGGGAAAGGGATTGTCCCTGGTCGCCGGGGTGTCGACGAAGCCGGGCGAGATCACCTGAATGGCAATCCCCAGCCGGTCGAGATCGAACTTCATCGCCTCGGCAAGGTTGATGAGGCCGGCCTTCGTCGCGCCGTAGGCCGCGGAGGTCGGCAGGCCCCGATAACCGGCGACCGAGGCGACAATGGCGATCTGTCCGCGCCGGCGCAGGCGCATCGCCTCCATTGCCGGCAACATCGTGTTCACCGTCCCTTTCAGGTTCACGTCGATCGAGGCATGGAAGTCCTCGTGGCGCGGCGCCGTTCCGTCAACCGGCAGATAGACGCCGGCATTGAGGACAGCCATGACCAGCGGCCCATAATCCATCTCGATGCAGCGGACGATGCGGGTCATCTCGACAGGATCGGTGACATCGCCGGAAAACGCGCGAATGTCTCCCGCCCATGCGGCGGAGCGGGCTTCCAGATCGGCAAGCGCTTCGGCGGATCGCGCCGTGGCGGCAACCCGCCAGCCGTCACGTGCGAGCGTTTCGGCAAGGGCTGCGCCGATACCCGAACTCGCTCCGGTGATCCAGGCAATCCCTTCCTCGGGGCGCACCGCCTCGCGCGCGTTTCCACCTGCGCTCATGGGCATCCTCCAGGTCGTGGCTGAAAAACCGGAAGCCTGCGGACCGGCTCCGGTATTCCGTGCCCGCGCGACGCGTCTCAGCCGCGCAGGAAGGGAGCGAAGAAGCGCCCGACCGGGCCGGTCAGGCGAAGGCTTCCCTCGGTGACGACGAAACAGATGCAGTCCTCGCCCTCGTCCGCGACGGGACGGTGGTCGACGTCGTCGTCCGCATAGGTCACGTCACCGCGCACGAAATGGCCGTCCATGTCGCTGAAGCCCCCCTCCAGCACCAGAGTCAGCTCGGTGCCATGGTGGGTGTGGGTCGGCATGGCCATGCCGGCGCGGATCCACAACAGGCTGGCAACGCAGCCGTCTTCCTCGCCGATCCGGCATTCACGCAGCCCGGGCAGGCGCGTCTTCCAGGGAAGCTCGTTGAAATCCTTGCCAAGGTAGTCGTAAAGCGGCACCGGCAGACGGGTCTTGCGCGGCGCGCGCGGCGCATCCGCATCGACGGGGTCGGCCGGCAGCGCCATGATGGCCGCGAGCATCGCATCGCGGTCGGCAACCGGAAGCGGGTCGATTTCCTCCAGCATCCGCCCGCCCGCGCTTTCAAGGTCGCGAACGAATTCCCGGTTGTCGGGAGACAGGTCCAGATGCGAGCGCACCAGCAGTCGCGCCGGTTCGGCCAGCGTACCGGCGACATAAGCCGCCAGCAGCGAGTCGAAGTGCTGCTTTCTTTCGTCCATTCCCATCGTCACCTTGCGCTGTGCGCGCTCCCCGGCTTGGCGGCCACGGCATGCCATCGCGGAAACCGCATACGGCGCTCTCCGCTTACGACAAAATGTGTGGCAGGTCGAGCCGGCCACGCCGGGGACAGCCTTTTGTCCCGCACCCTGTCCGCTTCACCTGCTCGCGCATCGGAAGCTTTCTACAGGCTGCTACGCGGCGCATCCGCGTCTGGATCAGCCCTGACATGGCAATTTCGAACAATGTCGCGCCACCGGGGCCTGTCGGTCTTTTTTCGCCGAACCGCGACGCGAGAGAACGATTTTCGCCGGGCGCACCGGATTTGGTGACCCGCTCCTTGCCGATGACGGTCCTCGGGACATACGCTTTGCGCAACTGACACTGGGCGAAAACGGCCTCCCGTTTCGAAATGCCCCTTCTCGCCGGAACCGAAAGACCCATGACCATCAGGAATTCCGTTATCGAGGCAATCGGCTCGACGCCGCTCATCCGCCTCAACCGCGCCTCCGAGATGACCGGCTGCGAGATCCTCGGCAAGGCCGAGTTCATGAACCCGGGACAGTCCGTCAAGGACCGTGCCGCGCTCTACATCATCAAGGACGCAGTCGAGCGCGGCACGCTGAAACCCGGTGGCGTGATCGTGGAAGGCACCGCCGGAAACACCGGAATCGGCCTGGCGCTCGTCGGCAGCGCGCTCGGCTATCGCTCCGTGATCGTCATTCCCGAGACCCAGAGCCAGGAAAAGAAGGACATGCTGCGGCTTGCCGGCGCCGAGCTCGTCGAGGTTCCCGCGGCTCCCTACAAGAATCCCAACAACTACGTGAAACTGTCCGGCCGCCTGGCCCGGCAGCTCGCGGAAAGCGAGCCCAACGGCGCGATCTGGGCCAACCAGTTCGACAATGTGGCCAACCGGCGCGCCCACATCGAGACGACCGGGCCGGAGATTTTCGAGCAGACCGGCGGCAAGGTGGACGGCTTCATCTGCGCGGTCGGTTCGGGTGGCACGCTCGCCGGCGTCGGCATGGCGCTCAAGGAGCGCAACCCGGAAATCAAGATCGGCCTGGCCGACCCCATGGGCGCCGCGCTCTACAACTACTACGCCCATGGCGAGCTGAAGTCCGAGGGCTCCTCGATCACCGAAGGGATCGGCCAGGGCCGGATCACGGCCAATCTGGAAGGCGCGCCCGTGGACATGCCCTTCCAGGTTCCGGACGCGGAAGCCGTCGGCATCGTCTTCGACCTGCTGGAACACGAGGGCCTGTGCCTGGGCGGTTCGTCGGGCATCAATGTCGCCGGCGCGATCCGCATGGCGAAGGAGCTTGGTCCCGGACACACCATCGTGACCGTCCTGTGCGACTACGGCACCCGTTATCAATCAAAGCTTTTCAATCCGTCCTTCCTGCGCGAAAAGGGACTCCCGGTTCCCGCCTGGATCGAACGCGAAAGCAAGATCCAGGCTCCGTTCGAGGACGCCTGACCCTTTGGAGACAACCGTCGCCCACGACGTCGGCCTTGCCGAGGCCCTCGTCGCGAACCTGCCGATCATCGCGGCCTTCACGCTGGCGTTCTACACGCTGGCGGCCGTCTGTGCCGTACGCGAGGTGATGTACTCGCGCACGGCGCAGGGCTCCATCGCCTGGCTGCTGTCGCTTCTCTTCCTGCCCTTCCCCACCGCCTTCCTGTATCTGGTCTTCGGCTGGAAGCGGTTCGAGGACTACGCCGAGGTCCGCTCCTACGCGGGCCGGGCGACCCGTGCCGCGCGCGCCGAGGAAATGCATGTCTCCGACGCGCGCACCAGCACGAGCTGGCCGGTGCTGACCCATATCGCGCAGATCCCGTTCCTGTCGGGCAACGAGGTCGACCTTCTGGTGGACGGCACGGAGACCTTCGACTCCATCCTCGCCGGCATCGCCAGAGCCGAAAAGGAAGTCCTCGTCCAGTTCTTCATCCTGCGCGACGACGGCATCGGCACGCGGCTGGCCGACGCGCTGATCGAACGGGCGAAGGCGGGCGTCGGCGTGCATGTGCTCTACGACGACGTCGGCAGCAAGAGCCTCTCGCATCGCTATGTGGCCCGGCTGCGCGAGGCGGGCGTCAGGGTCGCGGGCTTCAACGAGCGGCACAAGTGGCTGCGCGTCACGGGGCCGATGCGGCTCAACTATCGCAACCACCGCAAGATCGTGGTCGTCGACGCCAGGGAAGCATGGGTCGGCGGTCACAACGTGGGCGACGAATATCTCGGCCTTTCGAAGGAATTCGGCCACTGGCGCGACACACATGTGCGCATCAACGGCCCGGCGGCGGTCGCCTGCGCGCTGTCCTTCTCCGAGGACTGGCACTGGGCCACCGGCACGCCGCTGCACCTCTACTTCCCGCGCAAGGTCGAAAAGCCCGGCGACGAACCCGTCCTGGTCATGCCGACGGGTCCCGCCGACACGCTGGAGGACTGCTCCGTCGCCTTTTCCGAGGTGATCGCGCGGGCGCGCAAGCGGCTCTGGATCGTCAGTCCCTACTTCGTCCCCGAGCAGGCGATGCAGACCGCGCTTCTGGCCGCCGCCATGCGCGGCGTGGACGTGCGCATCCTGCTTCCCGAGAAGGCCGACCACCGGCTCGTCTGGCTCGCCAGCTACGCCCACGCCGACGACATGGTCGCGCACGGGATCAAGATCTACCGCTACCGGGCCGGCTTCCTGCACCAGAAGGTGGTTCTGGTCGACGACACGCTTGCCAGCGTGGGCACGGTGAACTTCGACGCGCGCTCCTTCCGCATCAACTTCGAGGTCACGCTGTGGTTCACGCACGAGCGGATGATCGAGCGCGTCTCCTCCATGCTGGAGGAGGATTTCGCCAATGCCGTTCCCACCTCGACGGAAGATCTCGACAACCGGGCCTTCGCCTTCCGTTTCGTCGCGCAGGCGGCCCGGCTGTTCTCCCCGATCCTGTGATCGCGGGACCGCTTGCGGCGTGTTGATTGCCGGACGCGATCGGATAGGCTGGGCGCCCTTCGAGGAATCAACAAGGACCGCCCGATGACTGACCTGCTCTTCCGCGACGATGCCTACCTGCGCACATGCGAGGCCACGGTGACCGGCGTGAACGATCGCGGAGGCGTACTGCTCGACCGGACGATCTTCTACGCCACGGGCGGTGGACAGCCGGGCGACACCGGTCACTTCGAACTGTCCGACGGCCGCCGCATCGACATCGCCACCACCGTCTACGGCGAGACCAAGTCCGAGATCGTTCACGTTCCCGCCGAGGGGCAGGAGCTTCCCGCCGCCGGCGACAAGGTCGTGCTGCATCTGGACTGGGAGCGTCGTTACAAGCTGATGCGCGTGCACACCGCGCTGCACCTGCTGTCCGTCGTCCTGCCCTATCCGGTCACTGGCGGCCAGATCGGTGAAGGCGACGGTCGTCTCGACTTCGACCTGCCCGAGATGCCGATGGAAAAGGAAGAGATCGCCAGCCGCCTCAACGAGATCGCGGCCGCCGACCACGGCGTCTCGACCGAGTGGATCACCGACGAGGAGCTTCTCGCCAAGCCCGAGATGGTGAAGACCATGAGCGTCAAGCCGCCCATGGGCTCGGGGCATGTCCGTCTCGTGCGCATCGGTGACGTGGACCTGCAGCCCTGCGGCGGCACCCATGTGAGCCGGACCTCCGAGATCGGCCAGGTCGCCGTCACCAAGGTCGAGAAGAAGGGGCGTCAGAACCGCCGCGTCCGCATCAGCCTCGCCGACTGAATTCCCGCCCGCTCTCTTTCGCCTCTCCGTTTTCAGGAGCGTTCATGCCCCAGTCCCCGCTTGTCTCCACCCAGTGGCTTGCCGATAACCTCGCTTCGCCCGACGTGGTCGTCGTCAACGCCTGGCTTCCGCCGCTCGGGCAGCCGGATGTGCCGCCGGAATATGAGGATGGCCACATTCCCGGCGCCGTGTTCTTCGACGTCGACGCGCTCAGCGACACGTCGAGCACGCTGCCGCACATGCTGCCGCCGGCGCATGTGTTCTCCTCGATGATGCGGCGGCTCGGCATCGGCGACGGCCAGACCATCGTCGTCTATGACGGCAGCGGCCTGTGGTCCGCCCCGCGCGTGTGGTGGACCTTCCGCGCCATGGGCGTGAACGACGTCCACGTGCTCGACGGCGGGCTGCCGAAATGGGTCGCGGAAGGACGCCCCGTCGAGGACGGTCCCGGCCAGCCGCGCGGCGAGCGTCATTTCACGGCCCGTCTCGACAACTCGCTTGTCGCCGACGTGGAGAAGATGCTCCGGGCTCTGGAGAGCAGTCATCAGGTTCTCGATGCCCGCCCCCGCGCACGGTTCGCCGGTTCGGCGCCCGAGCCGCGTGCCGGCCTCCGTTCGGGGCACATGCCCGGCGCGCTGAACCTGCCGTTCGCCGAACTCATGAACGACGGCCGCCTGAGGCCGCTCGAGGAACTCATTGCCGCGTTTGACGAGGCCCGGGTGGACCGGACGAAACCCGTGATCACCACCTGCGGATCCGGCGTCAGCGCCGCCGTCCTCTCCCTCGCGCTTGCGGTTGCCGGCCAGTACCAGTCGCCGGTCTACGACGGCTCCTGGACCGAATGGGGCGGTCGCGACGACACGCCGGTGGTCACCGGAGAAGACTGACCTCCCCTTCCCGGCCCGACAGGACGACGGATGCGCGATGCGACGGCGTCGGTTCGCGAACAGCCCATCCGTCTCCACCCCTTCAGGATCGGCATTTCGGATCAAACGATAGACGACGGCAATCGACAGCCTCGTCACGCGAGAGGACACGACACCATGGCCAGCGACATCGAGATCGCCCGCGCGGCGACCATGAAGCCGATCACGGAGATCGGCGCGAGGCTCGACATTCCCGCCGAGGCGCTGGACGCCTACGGCCGGACCAAGGCCAAGGTGCGCGCGGACTTCATCGAGACGCTCGCCGGGCGCCCCGACGGGAAGCTGATCCTCGTCACGGCGATCAATCCGACACCCGCGGGCGAGGGAAAGACCACGACGACCGTCGGTCTCGGCGACGGGCTGAACCGCATCGGCAAGAAGGCGGCGATCTGCCTGCGCGAGCCCTCGCTCGGCCCCTGCTTCGGCATGAAGGGCGGCGCGGCGGGCGGCGGCCATGCGCAGGTCGTGCCGATGGAGGATATCAACCTCCACTTCACCGGCGACTTCCACGCCATCACCTCGGCGCACAACCTGCTCGCGGCGCTGATCGACAACCACATCTACTGGGGCAACGCGCAGGGCATCGACACGCGCCGTGTCACCTGGCGCCGCGTGATGGACATGAACGACCGGGCCCTGCGCCAGGTGGTCACCTCGCTCGGTGGCGTCTCCAACGGCTTTCCGCGCGAGACCGGCTTCGACATCACCGTCGCGTCGGAGATCATGGCGATCCTCTGTCTGGCGAGCGATCTGGCGGACCTGCAGACCCGACTTGGCAACATCATCGTCGGCTACCGCCGCGACCGTACGCCCGTGACCGCGCGCGACCTCGAGGCCGACGGGGCCATGACCGTCCTGCTCAAGGAGGCCATGCAGCCAAACCTCGTGCAGACGCTGGAGAACAATCCCGCCTTCGTTCATGGCGGCCCATTCGCCAACATCGCGCATGGCTGCAACTCGGTCATTGCCACGAAGACCGCGATGAAACTCGCCGACTACGTGGTGACCGAGGCCGGTTTCGGTGCCGACCTGGGTGCGGAGAAGTTCTTCGACATCAAGTGCCGCAAGGCCGGCCTCTCGCCGGACGCGGTCGTGATCGTGGCGACGATCCGGGCGCTGAAGATGAACGGTGGCGTGGCGCGCGAGGATCTGGGACGCGAGAACGTCGAGGCGCTTGCGCGCGGCGCGGTGAACCTCGGACGCCACATCGAGAACCTGCGCCAGTTCGGGGTGCCCGTTCTTGTCGCGATCAACCACTTCGTGACCGATACGGACGCCGAGGTGGACGCCGTGAAGACCTATGCCGAGGGGCTCGGCGTTACCGCCATCACTTGCCGCCACTGGGCGGACGGTTCGCGCGGAACCGAGGACCTCGCCCGCAAGGTGGTCGAGGTGGTTGACGGGGGAACCGCGTCCTTCCAGCCGCTCTACCCCGACGAACTGCCGCTTCTTGCGAAGATCGAGACCGTGGCGAAGCGCATCTATCGCGCCGGCGAGGTTACCGCCGACAAGTCGGTGCTCGACCAGCTTGCCCGCTGGGAGGCCGACGGCTTCGGCCATCTGCCCGTCTGCATGGCCAAGACGCAGTATTCCTTCTCGACGGATCCGACCCTTCGGGGCGCTCCCGAGGGGCATGTGGTGCCGGTGCGCGAGGTGCGCCTGTCCGCCGGGGCCGGGTTCGTGGTCGCGATCTGCGGTGAGATCATGACCATGCCGGGCCTGCCGAAGGTTCCCGCCGCCAATGCCATCCGCCTCGACGAGGCTGGCAACATCGAGGGTCTGTTCTAGGAATTCCGAAGCACGGTCCTCACCCGCCGAGGCTGGCGGCCACGACGAGATCGGCGGCCGCCGGCGAACAGGCGATCGGCGTGTCGTGCAGGATCGCGAGCCGGGTGAGCGCCATGAGGTCCACGTCGCTGGCGTGATGGCCGTGCGGGTCGGCAAAGAAGATCACCGCGTCCAGTTCGCCGGTCGCGATCAGCGCCCCGAGCTGCTGGTCACCGCCGTGCGAGCCGCGCTGCAGGCGCCGGATGCTCAGCTCCGGCACGCTTTCCATCAGCATCGCTCCCGTGCCGCCGGTGGCGACCAGCCGCTGACGCGCAAGCACCCTGGCGTGGCGCGAGGCCCAGGCCTTCAGATGCGACTTGCGGGCGTTGTGGGCAACGAGCGCAATGCGGCGCGGCGCGGTGGAGCGGGCACGCGCGGCCATCGTCAGCGACAGGATCGCGCGCACCTCGTCGCTCAGCCCCCGTCCGCCTCCGGCGAACTGCCCCTTGAAGGCGGCCGTGCCGACCGTGAAGCTGGCCGCACCCGCCGCGGCCACCGCCTCGATACGCTCCGCCCGGTCGATGGAACCGGCAACGATCACCGGCTTGTCGGTGGCCGCGCACACGCTTTGCATGAGGCCGGGAACGTCACCCTCGTGACGATAGGCCAGCAGGTCGAGCCCGTGGACGCTCTCCAGGTCGCTCAGCCGCTTGGCGCTTTCCGTGATCGACGGGACGGTTCCCGCCAGGACGCTCGGATGGCCGACGATCTCGCCGGGAAACGGGTAGTAGCGGATGGGATGCGCCTTCAGCAGCGGCGCGACCTCGCCCGGCCGGGTTCCGCCCAGCAGGCAGTCCACCTCCAGCCCGATGGCGGCGCGTGCCGAGCGCAATTCGCTTTCGGCGTCGAGGCTGACCACTTCCAGATAGGCACGCCCGCCGGCCGTCCGGATATCACGGGCAAGGCCCTTCAGTTCCTCGAAGGGCAGACCGACATCCTTGAAGCCGATATGCCGGGCGCCGCCGGCCAGAACGTCATCCAGACGCGCGCGTGCGTCGGCGATGGTGCGGTCGTCCTCGGTCAGCATGAAGATGAAATCGAAGGCCATTGCGCTCCCGTCTCCCGTGGGCCGGTCCTCGCGATGATGCCGGAGCGCGACCTCCTGTCGCACAGGCGACCGCGCATGTCGCTTTGGAGATATCGACCTGAGGCAACGCATCCCACTTTACTGTTTCAAAGTCCATGGCCTTCCGCATGGCGAAGGGAGTTTGCTCATGTCCGGTGAAGACGATCTCGACCTCAGGTCCCTGACCGACGAAGAACTCGTCGAGCAGATGCACGACGACCTCTACGACGGACTCAAGGACGAGATCGTCGAGGGCGTGAACATCCTGCTCGAGCGCGAGTGGACGCCGTACCGCATCCTGACGGAGGCCCTCGTCGAGGGCATGCGCATCGTCGGCGTCGATTTTCGTGACGGCATCCTGTTCGTGCCCGAGGTGCTGATGTCGGCCAACGCCATGAAGGCGGGCATGGGCATCCTGCGCCCGCTCCTGGCCGAGACCGGCGCGCCGAAGGTCGGCAAGATGGTGATCGGCACCGTCAAGGGCGACATCCACGACATCGGCAAGAACCTCGTCTCGATGATGATGGAAGGCGCCGGCTTCGAGGTCATCGACATCGGCATCAACAACCCGGTCGAGAACTATCTGGCCGCTCTTGAAGAGCACAAGCCGGACATTCTCGGCATGTCGGCCCTGCTGACGACGACCATGCCCTACATGAAGGTCGTGATCGACACGATGGTCGAGAAGGGCATCCGCGACGACTACATCGTCATGGTGGGCGGCGCGCCGCTCAACGAGGAATTCGCCCAGGCCATCGGCGCCGACGCCTATGGCCGCGATGCCGCCGTGACGGTCGAGATGGCCACAGAGCTGATCGCGCGCCGGCACAACCAGCTCGCCTCCCGCGCGGGATAGAACCGTCCCCGCGCGCCACGTCACGGCCGGAGGGACCTCTCATGACCCGGGCCGAGCGGCCTGATGCAGCGAACGCACCCGCAAGCGCCGACATGTTCGCGCGCGAGCGGGTGCTCGTCATCGCCTGCGGGGCGCTTGCCAACGAGGTGCTGGCGATCGTCCGCGCCAACGGGCTCGATCATGTAGACCTCACCTGCCTTCCGGCCAAGCTGCACAACCACCCGGACAGGATCCCCGAGGCGGTGCGCGAGGCCATCGGCAAGGCACGCTCCGACTATCGCCACATCCTGATAGGCTACGGCGACTGCGGCACCGGCGGCCTGCTCGACCAGGTGCTCGCCGAGGAAGGCGTCGAACGCATCGAGGGGGCCCACTGCTATGCCTTCTTCGCCGGCCTCGACGTCTTCGACGCGGAAGCCGAGGCGGAGCCGGGCACCTTCTACCTGACGGACTTTCTCGCCCGCCACTTCGAGACACTGGTGATCCGTCCGCTCGGTCTCGACACCTGGCCGGACCTGCGTGACGCCTACTTCGGCCACTACACCCGGCTGCTCTACCTCGAGCAGGCCCGTGACCCGGAGATCGAGGCGCGCGCCCGCGCGGCGGCGGAACGGCTCGGCCTCACCTACGAGAAGCGTGTCACGGGCTATGGCCTTCTGGAGACGAGGCTCACCACGCTTGGCAGGTGAGCCTGCGCGCAAGCGTCCGATTTGCTCGCCGATGTTGCCTTCACGCCCTAGCGCGGTTTCTCCCGCCTGTTAGAAGCGGTTCCCCAGCGGCACGGACGGGTCTGCGTGGCATGAGCCGCAGGACCGGTCCCCTCATCACATCCAACGGGCCGGAAAGGGCCCAGCCTCACGACAGAGGACAATCTCCCGTGAGCAATTTTTTCGAAAGCCCCTTCAAGGGAAAGCTTCTGAGCGAGCAGGTCACCAACCCGAACATTTCGGTCGGCCGCTACAGCTACTACTCGGGCTACTACCACGGCCATTCCTTCGACGACTGCGCCCGCTACCTGATGCCCGACCGCGACGACGTGGACCGGCTCGTCATCGGCAGTTTCTGTTCCATCGGCACCGGCGCGTGTTTCGTCATGGCCGGAAACCAGGGCCATCGCAGCGACTGGGTATCCACCTTCCCCTTCTTCTTCATGTCGGAGGAACCCGCCTTCGCGGACGCTGACACGGGCTACGAACCGGCCGGCGACACCGTGGTCGGCAATGATGTGTGGATCGGCGCCGAAGCGATGATCATGCCCGGCGTGACGATCGGGGACGGTGCCATGATCGGCGCCCGCGCGCTCGTGACGAAGGATGTCGCCCCCTATTCGGTCGTGGGCGGCAATCCGGCCCGAGAGATCCGGAAACGGTTTTCCGCCGGCGAGATCGACATGCTGCTCGAGATGGCCTGGTGGGACTGGCCGCTGGAGGAGATCCGCGCGGAAATGCAGGCGCTGTGCTCCTCCGACATCGCGGGGCTTCATGCGAGGTGGCGGGCGCGGCGCTGAACTGAGCCGGGCCCACCCGCGGGCGGCGCGGCACACGCGCCGCCCTTTACACCCTTCCGCCAAGTCTTCCCGCCCTTGTTACTTGCCTTCAAAGACTAGCGCCTGTGTCACCCTGTCGTTTTCGCGACTAGGCATGTCGTCTGTGCACCGATGATCCATGCGGCGACAGGCATCATGATTGCCATCAGCGACGCGGGAACGCGCTTTGCGGAGCAATGCGATGGCGCAGAAAGTGCTTGTCTTCTGGAGGGATATCCCCGCGCAGGTGCTCGTCCGGGCCGGACGCAAGACCGCGCGTCGCGAGCTTCCCGAACGCTTCATCCAGGCAATCGACCGCTGTGCAATGCGCGTCGGCGCGAAGGACAGCGACGCCTATCTGGCCGAGTGGCGGCGCGCCGATCCGGTCGAGGTCGGAGATGACCTCGAGGCGGAAGCGGATGCCGCGCTGACGGCTCTTCTCGATGACTACCCGAACGAGCGGCTTGCCGGTCTCGTCGCCGCCGAGGGATGCGAGACCGCTCCCTCTTCCGCCTCCCCCAGCAGTGCCGAGGCCTGACATGCCGAACTCCCGCCTGACCCAGGAGGGGCACTTCGCCGCCTCCACCGAGATGTCGCCGCGCCAGGTCATGGACAAGCCCGAGCTGCTTGAACTCATGCCGGCGGGAACCCGCGTCTATGTCACCGACCTCGGCAATGTGGGCGAGGACGACATCGTCACTGCCTGCCGCCGTGTCCGGGATCGCGGGCTTGTCGCCGTGCCTCACATGGCCGCGCGCCGCTATCCCTCGCTCGCCGCCTTCGAGCGCCGCATCACCCGGCTGACGGGCGAGGCGGGCGTGAGCGAGGTTCTGGCAATCGCCGGCGAGGCGAACGAGCCGGGTCCGCTGACCTCTTCCGTCGCCCTGCTCGAGACCGGGCTTTTCGACGCCTGCGGCATTCGGGCCGTCGCCGTCGCCGGCCATCCCGAGGGCGCTCCGGAGATTTCCCCCGACACGATCCGCGCCTTCCTCATGCGCAAGCACGAACTCGCCGCGCAGTCCGACGCGCAGTTTCGCATCGTCACCCAGTTCGGCTTCGACCCGCAGCGCGTGAACCTGTGGCTCGACGAGATCGCCTCCTGGGGCAACCGCTTCCCGGTGCACATCGGCATCGCGGGGCCGGCCAAGATGACGACGCTGCTCAAGTACGCCGCCTTCGCCGGTGTCGAGAACTCGCTGTCGTTCCTCAAGAAGCGTGGCGGCGCCGTCGTCTCCATGCTGTCCGGCTACGACCCCGAGACGATGGTTCGTCCGCTCGAGGCCCGGCTCCAGCATCGTCCCGACTGCCAGCTCGAGCAGATCCATGTCTTCCCCTTCGGCGGCCTGACCAAGACCGCCGAATGGCTGAGCGCACGCGGGAGCTGGCCCTTCCGCTCCTGCGATGCGTCGCCCTTTCCCGTGGAGGTAGCCCAATGACCCGTACCGTCGTCGCCTCCGCGACACGTGAGATCGTGATCGGTTTCGATCAGCCCTTCTGTGTCATCGGCGAGCGCATCAACCCGACGGGCCGCAAGAAGCTCGCCGCCGAGATGATCGCCGGCGACTTCTCCACCGTGGAAAAGGACGTTCTCGCCCAGGTGGCGGCCGGCGCGACCATGCTCGACGTCAACGCCGGCGTGACGGCGGTGAACCCGAACGAGACCGAGCCGCCGCTTCTGGTCAGGACGCTGGAAATCGTCCAGGGACTGACGGACCTGCCGCTTTCCATCGACAGTTCCGTGACGGCCGCCATCGAGGCGGGGCTTCAGGTCGCCAAGGGGCGTCCGCTGATCAACTCCGTCACCGGCGAGGAAGAGAAACTCGAGGCAATCCTGCCGCTGGTAAAGAAGTACAACGTGCCCGTCGTGGCGATCTCCAACGACGAGACCGGCATCTCCGAGGATCCGGACGTGCGCTTCGAGGTGGCCCGCAAGATCGTCCGTCACGCGGCCGACTACGGCATTCCCGCCCATGACATCGTCGTGGACCCCCTCGTCATGCCCATCGGCGCGATGGGAAGCGCCGGCCAGCAGGTCTTCCGCCTGCTGCGGCGGCTGCGCGAGGAGCTCGAGGTCAACACGACCTGCGGCCTGTCGAACATCTCGTTCGGCCTGCCTCATCGCCATGGCATCAACGCCGCCTTCATTCCCATGGTCATCGCGGCCGGCATGACCAGCGCGATCATGAACCCCTGTCGCCCGCAGGAAATGGAGGCCGTGCGCGGCGCCAACGTGCTCACCGGCGCGGACCCCAACTGCGGCGAGTGGATCATGACCTATCGCGACCACAAGCCGGGCGCCGACGGGGCCGTTGCCGCGACACCCGCCTCCGGCGGACGGCGCGGCGGACGCGAGGGGCGGCGCCGGTCGCAGGCGTCGTGATCCACGCGTGACCGCCCGCCGGACACGCCACCCTGGCAACGGATGACAGCACAGCCATGACGGGCCCGACAGATGCCCCCGATGCAGCCGCGCCCCGGCCCGAGAGGACCGGAGCGACGGCTCGCGTCGTTTTCCAGCCAAGCGGACGGCGTGGCGAGTTCCCGGTCGGAACGCCGCTGCTCGACGCGGCGCGCTCGCTCGGCGTCTATGTGGAATCCGTGTGTGGCGGCCGCGGCATCTGCGGACGCTGCCAGGTGTCCGTATCGGAAGGCCGCTTCGCCAAGGAGAAGCTGACGAGCGCGGCGGAAAACCTTGGCGAGGTCACCCGCGCCGAGGCCCGCTATGCGGAGCTTCGCAACCTGCCCGCCGACCGCCGCCTCTCCTGCCAGGCGACCATCGAGGGCGATCTCGTCATCGATGTGCCGGTCGACGCACAGACCAACCGCCAGCTCGTGCGCAAACGCGCCGAGATGGTCAATATCGCGCCCGACAGCGCCATCCGTCTCGTGACCGTGCGGGTCAGCGAGCCGGACATGGACCAGCCGCTTGGCGACGGCGACCGGCTGCTTGCGACCCTTGCAGCCGAAACCGGCATCGAGGGGCTCACGCTTGCTCCCGTTCTTCTGCCGCGCGTGCAGCAGGTCCTGCGCAAGGGTCAGTGGCAGGTGAGTGCCGCGATCTGGCAGGACGGCCCCCATGCGGCCGAGGTCGTGGCGCTCTGGCCGGGCGTGAAGGAGACCGTCTACGGTCTTGCCGTCGATATCGGCTCGACCACCATCGCCGCGCATCTGAGCGACCTGGTCACCGGTCGCACAGTCACTTCGGCCGGCACCTCCAACCCGCAGATCCGCTTCGGCGAGGATCTCATGTCGCGGGTCTCCTACGTCCAGATGAACCCGGAGCGCCTGCCCGATCTCGTCTCCACCGTCCGCGCGGCCGTGGACGCGCTGGTCGCCAAGCTGGTGGCCGATGTCGGGGCGACGCGCGCCGACGTGCTCGACGCGGTGATCGTCGGCAATCCGATCATGCACCACCTGTTCCTCGGCATCGACCCGAGCGAGCTTGGCGGCGCTCCCTTCGCGCTCGCCGTCTCCGGCGCGGTGCATCAGCACGCGGACTCCGTGGGACTTGAGCTGAATCCGGGCGCCAGGGTCTACCTGCTGCCCTGCATCGCCGGCCATGTGGGGGCGGATGCGGCGGCGGCCACGCTCGCCACGCGCCCCTTCGAGGCGGACCCGCTTACGCTGCTTGTCGACATCGGCACCAATGCGGAGATCGTCCTCGGCAATCGCGAGCGGCTTCTGGCTGCGAGCTCCCCGACCGGCCCCGCCTTCGAGGGCGCGGAGATTTCCTGCGGCCAGCGCGCGGCCCCGGGCGCCATCGAGCGCATCCGCATCGATCCGGTGACGCTGGAGCCGCGCTTCAAGGTGATCGGCCTGGAGGAATGGTCCGACGATCCGGAGTTCGCGGAGAAGAAGGACCAGGTCGGCGTGACCGGCATCTGCGGCTCCGGCATCATCGAGGCGGTGGCCGAGCTGTTCCTCGCCGGCGTCATCACCGAGGACGGTCTCATCGACGGTCGCCTCGCGGCGAAGAGCCCGCGCGTCGTGCAGCGCGGGCGTACCCATGCCTATGTGGTGGCGCAGGACGGGATCGAGATCGCCATCGGCCAGCGCGACATCCGCTCCATCCAGCTTGCCAAGGCCGCGCTCTACGCGGGCGTGAAGCTGCTGCTCGACAAGCTCGGCAACCCGGAGCTCGGCCGCATCCGCCTCGCGGGCGCCTTCGGCAGCTATATCGACACGAAATACGCCATGATCCTCGGCCTCATTCCCGACTGCGACCTTGCCGAGGTGTCGAGTGTGGGCAACGCCGCCGGCACCGGCGCGCGCATGGCGCTGATCAGCCGTGCCGAGCGGCGCGCGATCGAGCGCGTCGTGCGCGAGATCGAGAAGATCGAGACGGCGCTGGAACCACGCTTCCAGGAGCATTTCGTCAACGCGATGGCCCTGCCCAACAAGGTCGACCGCTTTCCGAAGCTTTCAAGCGTCGTGACGCTGCCGCTTCCCGCGCCCGAAACACCCGACGACGAACAGTCGGAGGACGCGGGCAACCGCCGCCGGCGCCGGCGGCGCGGCTGACGCCAGCCACGGCCGGCTCAGCGATCGCCGTCGAACTGCCAGCGGCGCTGGTCCCAGAGTTTTTCGCCCACGAGACAGTCATAGGGCTCGGGCGCCGCGAACTGGACCGGCACGATATCGCCCTCCTCCGCCATTGCGGATGCGACTCTACGGTCGCCCGGTTGCCGGGGAACAAGCCCGCCGATCTCAAGAACGAGCTTGCGCCGGACGGCCTCGGCGAACTGGTCCCAGCCATCGACCGGCAGGACGAAGCTCGCGGGTCCGCCGACCACGCAGCGGCGGTAGTATTCGTCGAGGTCGGGGATCGAGAACATGGTTCCGAAGCCGTCGGAGGTCATCATCGGCAGGCCGTTGATGGCGATGCCGCGTGCGACGGCCGCATCGCGGGCGCCGGTGACCGGCGCGCCCTGGTTGTTCGGCCCGTCACCGGACACATCGATCACGAGCCGGTCGGCGCGATAGGGCACGGTCTCGAGAAGCGCCATTCCGGTCAGGATCGCGCCGGAAATGGAGGTTCGCCGCGCGCCCCGGCTATCCTGCCTCCTCAGGCGGGCGGCGACCGTGGCCGCATCCGCGCCGTCCTCGATCAGGGTCCAGGGCACCAGTTGGCGGGTGCTGGTGTCCGCGGCCCATTCGAAGATGGTGACCGCGATCCGCCCGTATGCTCCGCGAGAGATCGCCCGCAGCACCTCGGGGCTGGTGATCGCCTCGGCATAGCCCCGGCGCTGGATGGCAAGCTCCTCGAACGACATGGACCGGGACACATCGACGGCCAGAACCAGCGCGACATCGACCCGGGCGCCGCCTGCATCGCCCTCCTGCGCGGACGCGAACACAAGGCTGCACAGCACAAGAAGCGGAAGGATCCCGGCCCGTGCGGAATGCCTCGCCCGCCGCGACACGGGCGCCCCCGCTCGTATCAACCGGGAAAGCGCGATCTTCAGCATGACGCAAGGGTAACGAAAGTCCCTGCCAGCGCCACCTGAAACAGCGCGGATCACGCAAGCGTGTGCGCGATGCGTCACCCGGATACCCGGGTTTGAAACCACCTTGCGCCCGTGCATGATGCCGCCCCTGCCAAAAGGAGCCCACATGCGCGCGCCCCGCATCTACATCACCGGAGCCTCCTGCGCCGGCGTCACCACGCTCGGCTCGGCCCTTGCCGGAGCTCTGGATACCGTTCACGTCGACGTCGATGACTACTACTGGCTGCCGAGTGACCCGCCGTTTTCCAGAAAGCGTCCGCCCCTGGACCGCCTCCCTTTGATCGACGATGCGCTGGGAGGGGACGGCTGGGTGCTGACCGGGTCCTTTGATGGCTGGGGAGATCCGCTGATCGACGGCGTCGACCTCATCGTCTTCGTGGCAACGCCGACCCTGTTGCGCATGGAGCGCCTGAAACGGCGTGAACGCGAGCGCCATGGAACGCGCATCGATCCGGGCGGCGACATGCACGAGATCCACACAGCCTTTGCCGACTGGGCCTCGCGCTACGACGACCCGGGCTTTTCAGGCCGCAACCGCGCCCGCCACGAGACCTGGCTCGCGGACCAGAGCGCACCGGTCCTGCGCGTTGATGGCAGCCGGCCGGTGGAGGAACTGGTGGAAACAGTCCGCGCGGCGGCTCCCAAGGGTGTGGCCCCCTAACCTCACCCCCGCCGCCGTCTTCGGCGGCCGCCGCTTTCGCCGTCCTCCCCGGACGGCTGGGGGGCCGCGGGCGGAGAGACAAGCGGGCCGAGCCGTGCCACGATCTGGTCCACCGTGGGGCGTTCGCCCTTTTCATGCGTATCGAGCGCCTGGCGCATGGCGGCGAGATGCGTGAAGGAGGTTCCGCAACACCCGCCGATGATGCGTGCGCCGACATCGACGGCAAGGCGGGCATAGTCGCCCATCAGCTCCGGCGTGCCCGTGTAGACCACCTCGTCGCCCCGGATCACCGGGATGCCGCAATTGGCCTTGGCCACCACCACGGCCTGCGGATAGGCCTCGGTGATCTCCAGGATGGCGGCGAGAAGGTCCGAGGCGCCGACGCCGCAGTTCGAGCCATAGGCCACCGGTTCGCAGGCGAAATCCGACGAGAGCCGGCCAAGCCCCTCGGGCGCCAGCCCCATCATGGTGCGCCCGGCGGTGTCGAAACTCGCCGTCACCACGAAGGGCAGGCCCGCGCGATGCGCGGCCTCGGCCGCCGCCTTCATCTCCTCGGGCGCGGACATGGTCTCGATCCAGGCGACATCCGCGCCGCCCTCCTTCAGCCCCTCCACCTGCTCGGCGAAGGCGTCCACCGCCTCGTCGAAGGTCAGGGCGCCGAGCGGGGCGAAGAGTTCGCCCGTCGGGCCGACGGAACCGCCCACGACCACCTTGCGCGGGGCCGCGTCCGCCACCTCGCGCGCGAGGCGCGCGGCGGCGGCGTTCAGTTCACGCACGCGATTTTCCATGCCGTGAAGCTTGAGGCGGTGCCTGTTGGCGCCGAAGGTGTTGGTGAGGATGATGTCCGAACCGGCCTCCACGAACCGCTGATGCAGCGTGCGGATCCGGTCGGGATGCGTGAGCGTCCATTCCTCCGGCGGATCGCCGGAGGTGAGCCCCATGTCGAACAGGTTGGTGCCGGTCGCCCCGTCGGCGAGCAGCGTGCCCTTTTCGGCCAGAAGCGCTTCAAGCGCGTTCATCGGAAATCCTTTCCTGACCTCAGCTGCGCGGCTTCAGGTTCTGCGGGTCGTAGAGCGGCGCATAGCCGACGCCCGCGACCTCCACCGGGAAGCTCTCGGCGAAATACTCGACGCAGAGCTTGCGGCCGACCTGGGCATACTCATGCGGCAGATAGGCCAGAATGATGTTCCTGCCGACCGTCGGACCATAGGCCACGGACGTGGTGTAGGACAGGCGGCCAAGCTCGTCGACGAGCGTCTTCCCCGTCTCCGGGTCGACGACCGGCAAGGTTCCGACGGGATAGCGGGCGACGCCGGCCGCATCCACATTGTCGGTCATGACGAGCGTGCACAGCATGGCGGGCTGATGCGAGCGGGCGCGATACTCCAGATGCTTCGCCTTGCCGCGGAAGTCGGCCTCCTTGACCTTCGGGCGCGCCAGGTCCGCCTCGTAGAGGTTGTACTGGGTCAGAAGGTCGGCGTTCTGCAGGCGCAGCGACTTCTCCAGGCGGCGCGAGTTCGCGTAGGTTTCCACGCCAACGGCGATGACGCCGAGCGCGCGCAGCGCATCCCAGACCGCAAGGCCGTCGTCATATGCCATGTGCAGCTCCCAGCCCTGCTCGCCCACGTAGGACAGCCGCAGGGCCGTGACCTTGCGGCCCGCGATATCGATCTGCCGGATCGCCGCGAAGGGGAAGTTCTCCGGATCGAGCGCCGAGGGATCCGCGACCACCTTCTTCAGGTTCTCGCGGGCGTTCGGCCCCCAGATGCCGATGGTGGTGAACTTCTCGCTGACATCGGTGACCGTGACGTCGAAGCCCTTGTCCTGCGCCACACGCTTCACGTAGTGGAAGTCGCGCGGTCCGGCGTCGGCGCCGTCGACGATGCGGCAGCGGTCCGCCATGCGGAAGACGGTCAGGTCGGCGCGCACCATGCCCTCGTCGTCGAGGAAATGGGTGTAGATGCCCTTGCCGATGTTGCCGTCACCGCCGATCTTCGCCGCGCACAGCCATTCGAGCAGTTCCACATGATCGGGCCCCTCGACGTCGAACATGTAGAAGTGCGAGAGGTTGATGAGCCCGCAATCGTCGCTCATGGCGAGGTGCTCGGCGTTGGACACGCGCCAGAAATGGCGGCTGTCCCACTCGTTCTCGCGCAGCGGCACCCGGTCGCCATAGGTCTCGAGCAGGTGTTCGTTGGCCGCGTAGCCATGGGCGCGCTCCCAGCCGCCCAGCTCCATGAAATGGCCGCCAAGCTCCACCTCGCGCTCGTAAAAGGGCGAACGCTTGACGCCGCGCGCGCTTGCATAGGGCTCACGCGGGTGGATCGCGGGGAAATAGATCTTCTGCGCCGCCTCGTAGCAGCGCCCCTCGATGAACGACTCCTCGAGCTGGTGGCCGTAGAAGCGCGAATAATCGATGGCCGCGTGGTCGATCTCCGTGCGTCCGTCCGTGATCCAGTCAGCGATCAGCTTGCCGAAACCGGGTCCGTCCTTGACCCAGATGGCAACGCAGTACCAAAGCCCGCGCACCTTCTGGCTCTCGCCGCAGGACGGGCCGCCGGCGGCGGAAACCTGCAGCAGGCCGTTGAAGGAATGGCCCTCGTTGTAGCCGAGTTCCGCCAGGATCGGCGTCAGTTCCATGGCGCGCTCGAGCGGCTCGATGACCTGCTCCATCTCGAGATCGCGCTGCGAGGGCGAGAGGCGCGCCTCGTGCTTTTCCTGCAGGTCGCGGGGGTGGCACATGCGCGGATGCGTCGTCTCGTAGTAGCCCCACTCGATCTGGCCACCCTCGGTGGTCTTCGGATCGCCGGTGTCGCGCATGTAGGCGGAATTGCCCTGGTCGCGCAGCAGCGGATAGCCGATGTCCTTCCCCGTTCCCTCGAACTCGTTGAACGGCCCGAAGAACGTCAGCGGATGATCGACAGGCATCACGGGCAGGTCCTCGCCGACCATCTCCGCGATCAGGCGGCCCCACAGGCCCGCGCAGACGATCACGTGGTCGGCCATGATGGTGCCGCGATGGGTGACGACGCCCTTGATGCGCCCCTCACCGACAAGCAGGGACTGCGCCGGCGTGTTGGCGAAGGCCTTGAGCTTCCCGGTCTTCTCGCCCTCGTCGACCAGCTTGCCGGCGACGGTCTGCGAGCGCGGCACCACCAGTCCGGCATCGGGATCGAACAGGCCGCCCTGGATCTGGTCCTCCTCGATGAGGGGGAACATCTCCTTGATTTCCGCCGGGGTGACGAGATGCGCGCGCGTGCCGAAAGCACGGCCGGAGGTAACCTTGCGCTTGATCTCCTCCATCCAGGCGTCATCGCCCGTGCGCGCGACCTCGATGCCGCCGATGCGCCGGTAGTGGCCCATGCGGTCGAAGAAATCGACCGAGTAGAGCGACGTCCAGGTCGACAAGAAGTCGTGGCTGGTCGTGTAGCAGAAGTCGGAGGCATGCGCCGTCGAACCGATGTCGGTGGGGATGCCGGACTTGTCGATGCCGACGATGTCGGTCCAGCCGCGCTCGATCAGGTGGTGCGCGACCGAGGCGCCGACGATGCCGCCGAGGCCGACGATGACGATCTGTGCCTTGTCAGGAAACGCTGACATACTTCATCCCTCTTGCCTGGAAACGGCGACCGCGATCCCGCCGGCCACCGCCCGTCATGACCGTCCGCGACGGATCTTGGCGGGACGCCCAACGTGCCCGTCCGCTGCCGCGGGCGGCCGCCCGACGCGTCCCCTCGCCGCGCAGTATCGCCACCCGGCGCGGGGGCCGGTAGCCTGATTGCGTCATCGCGGCATCACCGCCACGACACGCTTCATCCAAAAACGCCTTTCGCGAAGAACGAAGTGGCGGCGCGTCACCCACCTTCCACCGCCCACCGGCCTTCCCTCGTGCGACACATCCCGCCCCGGCTGCCACGTCCGGCAGCGCACCGGCCGCAACCTCCCACGGCGCATGACGCTTTTAGAGAACCCGACGACGCTTTCGCGCGACAGGGTTCGCAGGCACAGGCGCACAGTGACGCGGACTGTCACCGGCTCCCGGTCCGCCAGGCGCGGAGGGAGGAACCAGGGAAAAGGCTGGCCAGGCATGAGCGATACAGAAACACGTGCGGGCCGCAGGGGGCGCGCCGCCAGAACGGAACGCCGGCGCTCCTCCGGCGGGGCCTCGGCGCCCTACATCACGCGCAACATTCCGCTTCTCGACTTCCTGAGCGATGAAGGCGCGGAGATCATCGAGGCCAACGCCGACCGGCTTCTGGCCGAGATCGGCATCGAGTTCCGGGATGATCCCGAGACGCTCGAGATCTGGCGCAAGGCTGGCGCCGAGGTCGACGGCGAGCGCGTGCGCTTTCCCAAGGGAATGCTGCGCGAACTGGTCAAGACCGCGCCCCTGACCTTCACGCAGCATGCCCGCAATCCGGCGCGCTCCGTCGAGATCGGCGGTGACAACACGATCTTCGCGCCGGTCTACGGCCCGCCCTTCGTCACCGATCTCGATCGCGGCCGGCGCTACGGCACCATCGAGGACTTCCGCAATTTCGTGAAGCTCGCCTACGCCTCGCCCTGGCTGCACCACTCGGGCGGCACCGTGTGCGAGCCCGTCGACCTGCCGGTGAACAAGCGGCACTTCGACATGGTCTACGCGCACCTGAAATACTCGGACAAGCCATTCATGGGGTCCGTGACGGCGCCCGAGCGCGCGCAGGACAGCGTGGAGATGGCGAAACTGGTCTTCGGAGAGGACTTCGTCGACCAGAACTGCGTGATGATCCAGCTCATCAACGCCAACTCGCCGCTCGTGTTCGACGCGACCATGCTCGGCGCGCTCAAGGTCTATGCGGCGGCCAACCAGGCGTGCATCGTCTCACCCTTCATCCTTGCCGGCGCGATGAGCCCGGTCACGGTGGCGGGAACGCTCGCGCAGGTGCTGGCGGAAGCGCTGGCCGGCTGCGCGCTGACCCAGTTGGTGCGCCCGGGAGCGCCCGTGGTGTTCGGCGCCTTCGTGTCCTCCATCTCCATGCAGTCCGGCGCGCCGACGTTCGGATCGCCCGAGGGCACGCTGCTGCTCAACGGCGCGGCCAAGCTCGCACGCCGGGCCGGTCTGCCGTTCCGTTCCGGCGGCTCGTTCACCTCCTCCAAGGTGCCCGACGCCCAGGCGGCGCAGGAATCGACACAGACCATCACCGCGACCCTGCTCGCAGGCGTCAACTTCTGCCTCCATGCCGCCGGCTGGCTGGAGGGTGGGCTGTGTTCCTCCTACGAGAAATTCGTCATGGACTGTGACCAGCTTGGCATGATGCATGTCCTGGCGAAGGGCATCGACCTGAGCGAGGAAGCCCAGGCGATGGACGCCCTCGCCGAGGTCGGTCCGGGCGGACACTTCTTGGGCGCGGCCCACACGCAGCGCAATTTCGAGAGCGCGTTCTTCCGCTCGGAGATCGCCGACAACAATTCCTTCGAGCAATGGACCGCCGACGGCGGCCTCGATGCGGCCTGGAGAGCGAATCGCAAGTGGAAGCAAACGCTTGCAGCCTACGAGCCTCCTTCGCTCGACCCCGCCATCGATGAAGCTCTCATTTCGTTCATGTCCCGAAGAAAAGAAGAATTCCCGGACAGCAACGTATAGTTCTCGCAAGTTTAGAAACGATCTTGCAAAACGAAAGATGAAAAACACTGAGGTCGGCGCATTCAATTTGCGCCGACCCGACGTCGTTGCATGACCAAAAAACACGCGGAAAGCCCAATTTCCAAGCAGTCTCAGAGACCTTGGCATTACAGGCCGCCACATTTTTTTCACAGCCCCCCTTCCAATGTGCCTCATATTTTGCTTAGCTTAACGCAATGACAGGGCTTGAACCGGATCGACAAGAGTTCGGAAGAGCGGCACAGAGGGGACAGCATGATAAACCGGCCATTTATTGGCGCGGCTGACTGCCCCTTTTTGTTTTTTTCTTAGGGGTACAGATGTCAGAAGCCAGGGGCGCCTCCGTCCGCTACGAAAATGTTCAGAAAAGCTATGACGGGGAAACCCTCGTCGTCAAAAATCTAAACCTCGACATGCCGCCGGGCGAATTCCTCACCATGCTGGGGCCGTCCGGATCGGGCAAGACCACCTGCCTGATGATGCTGGCGGGTTTCGAGCCGGCGACGCACGGCGAGATCTTCCTCAACGAAAGCCCGATCAACAACGTGCCCCCGCACAAGCGCGGCATCGGCATGGTGTTCCAGAACTACGCCCTCTTTCCGCACATGAGCGTGGCGGAAAACCTGGCCTTCCCGCTGCAGGTTCGCGGCATGGGCAAGGCGGAACAGGAAGAGAAGGTGAAGCGGGCCCTGGAGATGGTCGAGCTCGGCGCGTTCGGTTCGCGCCGCCCGGCCCAGCTTTCGGGTGGCCAGCAGCAGCGCGTGGCGGTTGCCCGTGCGCTGGTGTTCGAGCCCGAGCTGGTTCTCATGGACGAGCCGCTTGGTGCCCTCGACAAGCAGCTGCGCGAGCAGATGCAGTACGAGATCAAGCACATCCACGAGAACATCGGCGTCTCGATCGTCTATGTGACCCACGACCAGACCGAGGCCCTGACCATGTCGGACCGGGTCGCGGTGTTCAACGACGGCGTGATCCAGCAGCTCTCCCGTCCGGACGAGCTTTACGAGACACCGCAGAACTCGTTCGTGGCCCAGTTCATCGGCGAGAACAACAAGCTCTCCGGAACGGTCACCGAGGTCTCGGGCAGCTCGTGCGACGTGAAGCTCGATGACGGCACGATGCTCAAGGCGGAAGCCGTGAACATCGGCGGCGTGGGATCGCGGACGACCATTTCGCTGCGTCCCGAGCGTGTCGAGTTCGACACGAACGAGTCCATGGACAACCTCGTCAAGGGCCGCATCGAGGAGATGATCTATCTCGGCGACCACATCCGCGTACGCATGGCGGTTGCCGGCAACGACGAGTTTGTCGTCAAGGTCCGCAATCGCGGCGAGAAGCGCGACCTGAGCGTCGGCCAGATGGTCGAGATCGGGTGGGCGGCCGCCGACTGCAAGGCTCTCGACCCGGTCGACTGAGACCGGCGATCGACACGGGCGGCCCGGCGCAAGGGTCTTGCGCCCCGCCCTTCGGCGACGCGGTTTCGCCGCGTTGCCTTCGCACCCGGGCCAGCCCGGGCGATCAAGCAAAGCAAGGAGACGAACTCCATGACCTTCAAGACTGTCCTGCTCGCAGGCGCGGCGTCGCTTCTGATGACCGCCGGCGCCAGCGCCAAAGACTTTACCATCGTGTCCTGGGGCGGCGCCTACCAGAACTCGCAGAACAAGGCCTACGTCGAGCCCTATGCTGCGGAGCATCCGGACATCAACTTCATCTGGGACGAGTCGTCCAACGAGGCGGTCGCCAAGCTGCGCGCCATGAACGAGGCCGGCAACGTGACGTGGGATCTCGTCGACGTGGTCGCGTCCGACGCGATCCGCCTGTGCGACGAAGGCCTCGCCATGGAGATCGACGCGGACGAGGTTCTCGCCAAGGCTCCGGACGGCTCGCCGGCGAGCGAAGACTTCGGCGACCTTCTGGTTTCCGACTGCTTCATCCCGCAGATCGTCTACTCGACCACCTTCGGCTACCGCACCGATGTCGCGGAGTGGAACGGCAAGGAGCCGGAAGACATCTGCGCCGTGTTCGATCTGGAGAACTTCCCGGGCAAGCGTTCGCTCGAGAAGCGTCCGATCAACAACATGGAGTGGGCCCTTCTGTGCGACGGCGTGCCGAAGGACCAGGTCTATGACGTCCTTGAGACCGAGGAAGGCGTCGATCGCGCGCTTGCCAAGCTCGGCACGATCAAGGACCAGGTCGTGTGGTGGTCGGCCGGTGCCGAGACGCCGCAGCTTCTCGCCGACGGCGAGGTCGTGATCGGCTCGACCTACAACGGTCGCCTGTTCTCGGTGATCGAGGAGCAGGACCAGCCGGTCAAGATGCTCTGGGACGCGCAGGTGTTCGACCTGGACGGCTGGATCGTTCCCGCCGGCCTGCCGGATGACCGCAAGAAGATGGTCATGGACTTCCTGAAGTTCGCGACCGACACGCAGCGTCTCGCCGACCAGGCGAAGTACATCTCCTACGGCCCGGCCCGCAAGTCCTCGGCCCCGCTCGTCGGCAAGCACGCCGAGCTCGGCATCGAGATGGCTCCGCACATGCCGACCGATCCCGCGAACTCCAAGAACACCTTCCTCTACAATTACGAGTGGTGGGCGGACTATCGCGACGATCTGGACGCCAAGTTCCAGGCCTGGCTCGCCAGCTGATCCGGAAACGGACACAGCGCCGGACGGGATAATCCCGTCCGGCCGCGACACCGGCGCGCGGACGAAAGCCGTTTCGGCCCCTCGCCCGCGCCGCCTCTCCCCGGAGCTTCGACCCGGGGCATGATGATGAAGCTGTCCAACGCGCACCGCGACAGGCCCCGGCAAGAGGGCGAAACGCGCGATGATCCTGCAGCCGCGGGCAGTCAAACTCCCGGTCCGGACACGGGCCATCCAGGCTTCCCGGGCCCGCAAGGGGCCCTCGGCGCCAAGAACACTTCCGGGGCAGAGACAGCGGAATGGCAAGCGACACAACGGCCTCCAACGGGGACACGACAGGTCAGACAGTCCTGACCACACGCGACGGCACACCGCTCAAGGTGAGCCTGGCGCGGGCACTCAGGCGGGAGAAGATGCGCTCGCTGATGCTGATCGCGCCCCTCCTGCTCTTCATCCTGTTCAGCTTCGCGCTGCCCATCGCCGACATGCTGTTCCGATCCGTCGACAACCGGATCGTCGAGGAGACCCTGCCGCGCACGGTGGAGGCACTCGCGAACTGGGATCCGGCCTCGGGCGAGCTGCCCGGCGAGCCGGTCTACAAGGCCCTGCACGACGATCTCGTCATCGCGGCCGAGGAAAAGACCCACACGCGGCTCGGCTCGCGCCTCAATTACGAGGCGTCGGGCATGTCGAGCCTGTTCCGCAAGACCGGCCGGCGGGTCGACCGCATGGACGACGCGGAGCCCTACAAGGCCCAGTTCATCGACATCGATGACGACTGGGGCGACGTTGGCGTCTGGTCGGTTCTCAAGCGCTATTCGCCGGCCTACACCTCCGGCTACTTCCTGAACGCCGCCGACATGGAGCTCACGGCCGACGGCATCGAGTTCAAGCCCGAGGACGAGCGGATCTACCTGTTCCTGTTCGCCCGGACGCTGTTCCTGTCGCTGTCGATCACTTTCTCCTGCATCCTGCTCGGCTATCCGGTGGCCTTCCTGCTGGCGGCCCTGCCCGCGCGCTCGGCCAACCTGCTGATGATCCTGGTGCTGCTGCCCTTCTGGACATCGCTTCTGGTTCGAACATCCGCATGGAAGGTGCTGCTGCAGCAACAGGGCGTCATCAACGACTTCCTGGTCTGGACCGGGATCCTCAGCGATGCCGGCCGTCTGGTGATGATCAACAACCAGACCGGCACGATCATCGCCATGACGCACATCCTGCTGCCCTTCATGATCCTGCCGCTCTACTCGGTGATGAAGACCATCTCGCCCTCCTACGTGCGTGCCGCGAAAAGCCTCGGCGCAACCGACTGGACGGCCTTCTGGCGGGTGTATTTTCCGCAGACGGTTCCCGGCATCGGCGCGGGCGCGGTGCTCGTGTTCATCCTGGCCATCGGCTACTACATCACGCCGGAACTGGTCGGCGGCACCAGCGGCATCTTCATCTCGAACCGCATCGCCTACCACATCTCCAGTTCGCTGAACTGGGGTCTGGCGGCGGCGCTCGGCGTCATCCTGCTCGCGGCCGTCCTGCTGCTCTTCTATGTCTACGACAAGATCGTCGGCATCGATAACGTGAAGCTCGGCTGAGGAGACCAAGAAAAATGTCAGCTCTTCCGCCCTATGCAACGACCGGTCAGCATGTCTGGCACTATTCGTTCCGGACCATCTGCGGATTGATCTTCTTCTTCCTGATCTTTCCGATCATGGTGATCGTTCCGCTGTCGTTCAACGCCGAGAACTTCTTCACCTTCACGAAGGAGATGCTCGCGCTGGACCCGGCCGGCTACTCGCTCAAGCACTATGCGGACTTCTTCACGAATCCGAACTGGCAGCAGGCGATGTGGAACTCCTTCGCCATTGCCCCGGCGGCCACGATCCTTGCCACCTCGCTTGGCACGCTCGCGGCCATCGGCCTGTCGCAGAGCCATGTGCCCTACCGCTCCGCGATCATGGCGGTGCTCATCTCGCCGATGATCGTTCCGCTGATCATCTCCGCCGCCGGCATGTATTTCTTCTACTCGCGCGTCGGTCTTCAGGGCACCTACATCGGCGTGGTTCTCGCGCACGCCGCACTCGGCACACCCTTCGTCATCATCACGGTGACGGCGACGCTGGTCGGCTTCGACCGCTCCCTGACCCGCGCGGCGGCAAGTCTTGGCGCCAATCCGGTCACGACCTTCTTCAAGGTGCAGATGCCGCTCATCGTTCCCGGCGTGGTATCGGGTGCGCTGTTCGCCTTCATCACCTCGTTCGACGAGGTGGTGGTGGTGCTGTTCCTCGGCTCGGCCGGACAGAAGACCCTGCCCTGGCAGATGTTCACCGGCCTGCGCGAACAGATCTCGCCGACGATCCTGGCCGTCGCCTCGCTGATGGTGGCGATCTCCATCGCGCTGCTGACGGTGCTGGAACTGCTGCGCCGGCGGTCCGAGCGGCTGCGTGGGCTCTCGCCCTCCTGACGCTCCGGCGGCCCTTCGCCGACAAACACCGAAGCCCGGAATTGCCTGTCAGCTGCAATTCCGGGCTTCTTTTTTGCAAAAATTGAGTCAGAATTGTTCGAGATTGCCGCGAGCGCGTGCCTGACGCGGGCGAACGGCGGTCACCGAAATTCATGGCGGTTCGCCCCGCCTCCCTTTTTCCGGACCGGTGGCGGAACGCCAGTCACCGGGAAGTTCTCCCCGACCCCAGGGTCCGGGAGAACCCGACGGGGCGAACATCGCACGCAAGGCCTGGCGGGCCGGTTCCATCTGCGAACCGGCCCGCCTTTTTTGTTTCACGGATCCGAAACGGAAAACGGCGGGAGAAAACGGACATGGATCTCGACCTTCAGGCCACCATGCGCTGGCACAACGGCGAAAAGGGCTGGAAACCCTTCTCGGACGCGGAAATGGACCGCCGGCAGGCGGGGATACGCGCGCTGCTGGCGTCGCGGACCATCGACGCGGCGCTTTTCACCTCCTATCACAACATCTGCTACCTGAGCGGGTTCCTCTACTGCTCCTTCGGACGTCGCTACGGCCTCGTCATAGACCACGAGCGTGCGACGATCATCGCCGCCGGCATCGACGGCGGGCAGCCGTGGCGGCGCAGCCACGGCGACGTGCTGACCTATACCGACTGGAACCGGGACAACTGGTTCACGGCCGTCGGCGAGCTTGCAGGGACCGCGCGGCGCATCGGCATCGAGTTCGACCATGTCACCCTGGACACGATGGCGCGGCTGAAGTCCGCCTTCCCGAAGGTCGAGTTCGTCGACATCGCGGGCGACGCCATGCGGCTGCGCACGATCAAGTCGGCGGAGGAACAGGCCCTCATTCGCGAAGGCACGCGGATCTGCGACATCGGCGGCGCGGCCGTGGCGGGCGCGGTCGAGGCCGGGGTCCCCGAGCACGAGGTGGCGCTCGCGGGAACGCGGGCCATGGTGCGCGAGATCGCGGCCAGCTTCCCCTTCGCGGAACTCATGGACACCTGGACGTGGTTCCAGTCGGGCATCAACACGGACGGAGCGCACAACCCGGTCACCAACCGCAAGGTGGAGAGCGGAGACATCCTGTCGCTCAACTGTTTTCCGATGATCTTCGGCTACTACACCGCGCTCGAGCGCACGCTCTTTTGCGATCACGTGCCGGACGCGAACCTGAAGCCCTGGGAGATCAACTGCGAGGTCCACCGGCGCGGGCTGGAGCTGATCCGGCCGGGCGCGCGCTGCCGCGACATCGCCGCCGAACTCAACGAGATCTACCGCGCCCACGACCTGCTGCGCTACCGCTCCTTCGGCTACGGGCACTCCTTCGGCGTGCTCAGCCACTACTACGGCCGCGAGGCGTCGGTGGAACTGCGCGAGGACGTCGACACGGTGCTGGAACCGGGCATGGTGGTGTCCATGGAGCCGATGATCATGATCCCGGAGGGACTTCCAGGCGCCGGCGGTTACCGCGAGCACGACATCCTGATCGTGACCGGGGACGGCGCGGAAAACATCACGGGCTTCCCCTTCGGACCGGAACACAATGTGGTCGGCAAGGCCTCCGCAGGCGGATGAGACGGGGGCGCGCAACGAAACCCGCTCAGGCGGCAACCGTCAGCGCATTGCGCCAGAACCGCACGACCGCGCCGACCAGGGAGACCCTGTCGGCGGCCTCGTCCCTGGAGAGGGCCTCGTCGACGGCACCGTGAAAGGCGCCGAACAGCATCACGGCCGTCAGGCGTGGCGTCACCAGGCGCCACGCCCCGGCGCCCTCCCCTTCCCGCAGCATTCCGACAAGACAGGTGACGACGGGATTTTCCGACTTCAGCGCACGATTGCCGGGCTGGTACTGGTGGAAGACGAGATCGTGCAGGACGACCTCGTCGAGATAGGCGTTGACGCAGGCCTCCGCGCAGGCGTCCAGCTTGTCCATCCAGGACCCGTGACAGGCATCGACCGCCCCGGCGACCCTGTCGCGGAACCCTTCGATGAAGCGCTCCCGCAAGGCGGCGAGCACCTCGTCCTTGCTCTGAAAATATGTGTAGAAGGTCCCTTTCGCGACTCCGGCCCCCTCGACGATCTCGGCGACGCTGGTCGCCGCGAATCCCTTTTCCATGAACAGTGCCTGTGCCGCATCCATCAGTTCGTCGCGGCGCACCTCGGCCGGCTTGGTCCGGGATCTCTTCGTCGTCGTGGTGGTCATGTCCGTCCCTTCCGCAGGCGCCGGCGGCAGGTCCGCCGGCGCCCTTCCCCGATCAGATCACGCTCCGGCCCCTGCGCGCCCTTGCAGTCCTCAGGGCGCAGGGGGAGCAACCGTCACGCTCGTTCAGGCATCGCGATCACATGGTCGCGACCACAATGCAAGCTGGCAAAGGCATTGAACACCAGCAGCATGACGAAGACAGCCAGCGGCCACGTCCATCCACCGCTCCAGCGATACAGCACCGTGGCAATAATCGGACCAACGCCCGCGACCAGATAGCCGACCGTCTGCACCATGCCGGAGAGCTGGGTCATCTGGGCATGATCGGCGGTCCGCTTGGCGTAGAGCACGCCGGGCAGTCCCTGCCCCGCTCCCATGCCGAGACCGAGAACGGTCGACCAGAACAACCCCTGCCCGAGAGGGGCGAGGACCACGCCCACAAGCCCGGCAATGCAGGCCAGTATGCTGAGGAGAATGTAGCGACGATGGTCGTTCCGGCGGGCGGCCAGCGTCGGACCGAGAAAGCTGCCAGCGGTGACGGCTACCAGCCAGGTCGCGAGGTAGATCCCTCCCATCGCCGGCGCGGCTCCCCTCGACACATAGATCGTCGGCAACCAGGCGAGAACCGCATAGAACACCAGCGACTGGATGCTGAAGAAGCCTATCAGGCTCCAGACGGTCGGATGCGCGAGAAGCCAATGCCAGGGTCGGACGGGAAGCCCAAGTCCCTCGGGCCGGCTCGAGGCTCCCAGAAGCGGCAGCAATGCCACAAGGGCCAGCGCGGCCGGCACGGCGGCGACGCCGAGCGTGATCTGCCAGGACTCCCCCGAAACACCATAGAGAGGGACGGCGAGTGCCGCCATGACGGTGCCTCCGCTGGCCATCATCATGGCAAAGAGCCCCATCATCACGCCGATGCGATCTGGCGGAAACTGCTGACGGACGAACACGGGCATCAGGACGTTGAGCGCGGCGATACCGCCACTGGCGACAATCGTCCCGACCAGGAGGCCGGCAATGTTCATGGAACGAAGCAGAATGCCGAGTGTCAGGGCAAGCACAGCAAGAAACAGCGCGCGCTCCTCGCCGAACCGGCGCCCCGCCACCGCACCAAGCGGCGCGAAAAGCCCCATGCACAGGGCAGGAAACGCGGTCAGCGCCGCGGCGACCAGCGGATCGAGTTGCATGTAGGGCAGCACCGGCCCCACCCCGCCAAAAGCGATGCGCATGTTGAGCGAAACAAGAACAAAGGCAATCAGGGCCGCGACACCAACCGGTCTGGCGGCTGACGAGGCGCGTTTCATTTCAGTCATCGGAGTATCCACACGAGGTCATGAGAAAACGGACGCCCCCATTGCCAGCCCACGGAGGCGCGCGACGGCTGGCTGACACTCGCTGGCACGGTTTTGGGCGGCCCTTCCCACTAGCAATTGACCGACGGTCAGTCAATTCAAAACAACGGTAGACGTCTACCCGGTGGCGCCGTGTAAGCTATGACCGCAGCGCTCCTTCGGGCGCCAGAAGGCGGCGGAACAGGCCGATGTGCTCCGCCGGCAGACGCTCCTTTTCAGCCTCCGACAACGCCTCCCAATGGGCCACGACCCAGCAGTCGAGGGTCTCGATCAGGGCGATGGAGGCATCGACCAGCAGCGAGTGCGGCAGGTCCCGCCTCACCACGCCAAGGTCCTGCCCGCGCGTCACGATTTCCTCGACCCATTGACGCGCCGCCAGAAACAGGCGGTCCGTGGAAGCCCCCGCCCTGGGCGAACCGCGCAACTGGTAGAACAGGCCGCCAAGGCGCACGAGCCAGGCGTCCCGCTCGACCACCGCGATGCTCTTGCGGTAGCGGTCCTCGAAGGTCGCCCAGAAGGTTTCCGCGCTCAGCGCCCCGGCTTCCAGCCCCCCGACCTCGCGAAACAGCGCCATGAGCGCGCGCTCGATCATGGTGGTGAACAGGTCCGCCTTGTCGTCGAAATAGTAATAGAGTGAACTCTTGCTCATCCCGGACAGCGTCAGGATCCGGTTCAGCGAGGCTCCCTCGTAACCGTGTTCCGCAAACTCCTGCGCGGTGGCATCGAACAGCCGACGCTGTCGCTCGACATCAAGGTTTTCAAGTCTTCGGCTCATGGCATTGACAGATAGCACCGGCCGTCCCTACAAACCAGAGTGTGTACCACTGGTACACAGAACGGTACACATTGCGGTTCACAACGCCCGAGGCCCCTTATGACGCAGCTTCACCCGATCGGAGACCGGATATGGATGGCCGACGGCCCCATCGTCGATTTCTACAGTTTTCCCTATCCCACCCGGATGGTGATCGCCCGGCTCGAGGGCGATGCCTTGTGGGTCTGGTCGCCCATCGCCCTGACCGACGAGTTGCGCGCCGAGGTCGAGGCGCTTGGCCACGTCGCCCATCTGGTCAGCCCCAACAAGATCCATCACCTGTTCCTGAGCGAATGGAAGGACGCCTTTCCCCGGGCCCTGCTCTGGGGACCGGCCAGCACGATCGCCAAACGCACGGATCTCACGTTCCAGCCGGCGCTTGAGGACACCCCTCCGCCCGAGTGGGGACCGGATATCGACCAGGCGTGGTTTCGCGGCTCCTTCATGATGGACGAGGTGGTGTTCTTCCATCGTCCGTCGCGCACGGCGATCTTCGCCGACCTGATCGAGGCGTTCAGCGAGGACTTCCTGCAAAAGCACTGGAGCTGGTGGCAGCGTCCGCTGGCGCATATCGACGGCGTCACCGCGAAGTCGCCCCATGCCCCGGGCGAATGGCGGCTGTCCTTCACCGACCGCACCCCGACGCGCGCGGCACGTGACAAGGTGCTGGGCTGGAAGCCCGAGCAGGCGACGCTCGCGCATGGCGAATGGTGCAAGACCGACGGTCTGGCCTTCGTTGAACGCGCGCTGGAATGGATCGGCAAGTCGCCGGAAGAGCCGCGGGATGACGCCACGGCGTGACGCTCCGGCCCGGGGCCCTATCGGGGTCCCGGGCAGCGCTCCCGATCCTGCGGGAAGCTGGACCAGAGGCAGACGAGACCGGGAGCCGCGCCGATGGCCGCCGGCGTCAGCACCTTCTGGCGCTGAAGCCTTGCGAGACAATCCGCCCTGTCGAGCCGCTGCCCGCTGCAGTCGGGATGCGCGCGCCAGACGCTCTCCAGCCACACCCGCAGCTCCGGGCTGCCGGCGGCAAGATCGCCAAGGGGAACCGGCTCTCCCAGGTCCAGCCCGATCGAGCGATAAGAGCGGTTGACCAGTTCCGCGCCGGACATTTCCGACAGGCCCTCGCGCAGATACGGATCGTCGGGGGCTTCCAGGAAATCATTGGCGACGCGCGGCGGCGTGAAGGCATCCTCCTCCGACAGTCCCCGCAGGCCGTAGACCGCATAGTGCCCGTCCACCGACTGGTCGAGAAAGTCCTCGACGAAGACCTCCCACAGCGACGGCGTGGTCTCCAGCACGACCGGACCGCCGCCCGTCAGGCGCACGATCCCGACATGGGTGTAGGGACTTTTCGTGGCCTGCACGAGCGCGCGGTCGAGCGGTTCCGCCCCCTGAACGAAGATCAGCTGGGCGTTCCCCCAATCATGGAAGTCGTTCGCTTCGAGATCGCGCGCGAGGCCCTGCCCGCCAAGGGGCAGCATGGCGAGCACGGCCGCGACACATGCCGCGCGCCGCACCTCGCGAAGCAGCCTGCTCATGCGACCTTGACCGGATCCTCGACCCTGTAGCCGAACTCGAGCGCCGCGTCCCGAAGCCAGTCCGAGATGGTTTCCGCGAAGCTCGAGGGCGACAGCAGGTCGAAGCTCTCGGCCGTGCGGCGCAGGATCACCACCGGCACCTCGTGGATGACCGTCTGGGCCAGCGAACCGGGCGGGAAGGCGCGCGGATCGAAGTCGATCGCCACGGCCTTGTTGAGAAGATCCGGCGCGACGTCGCCGGTCAGGCGAACCCCGTTGCGCGCGCTGACCAGATCGACCACGGACGCCTCGTCCGTTTCGAAGGCCCCTTCCAGCCGCGCGACGTCGTCGGCACTCGCGGAAAGCCAGAGGAAACGGCCGAAGGCCACCCATCCGAGCAATGCGCCCTCGCCCTCGCAGAACCGCCCCGGACGCCCGGGAAGCGAGGTGCCCACGATCTCGCCAAGCCGCGTGGACACCACCTCGAGGCAGTTCGGCCAGGCTCCGATCTCGACGACGGCGGGCAGTTCGACCTCGTTCAGGAGGAGGCGTGCCTCGCCCGCGCCGCCGGTCTCTCCCGGCACGAGCGGTCCCGTTGGATGCGGGTGATCCGCCTCCATCTGGGGGATGCTCGTATCAAGAGGACTGTCAGACATTTAGCAGGTTCCCTTCAGGATCATGGAAACAGGGCTCCGTGACCTTCACCCGGACCGTCTCGTCCTTCATGGGGAAGACCGCCTCGAGCGTATCGCCGACGCGCTCTCTTCCGCCGGCAAGAAGGGCCAGCGCGATGTGGGTTCCCACGACCGGTGAAAAGGTCATGGCGGTCACATGTCCCAGACTCGCCGCTTCGCCGGGAAGGGTCAAGTGGCTGCCCGTGCGGATCGGGTTCCCGTCCTGCGACACAAGGCCCACCAGAACCCGGCGACCGGGATCGGCAAGGGCCTCCCGGTCGAGCATCGCCGATCCGATATAGGGCTTGCGCCGCGAGGCCATGCGCCCGAGCCCGAGATCGGCAAGCGTCGTGCGCCCGTCCATCTCCGCGCCGGTGATGTGCCCCTTCTCGATCCGGAGCGTGCCCAGCGCTTCCATGCCGTAGGGCGTGATCGCGTCATTTGCCCCAGCGGCGAGCAGGGCTTCCCAGACCGCCGGCCCGTCGTTCCAGTCGCTGTAGACCTCATAGGCAAGCTCGCCGGAAAAGGAGAGCCGGGCGATCATGACCGGTGTCGCGCCGATGCGCCCGCGCACGATGCCCATGTGCGGACAGGCCGCGTCGGACACGTCGCCCTCGCCAAGCGCGCTTGCAAGCACCGCCCGCGAGGCCGGGCCGGCGATGGCCAGTGCGGCGTATCGGTCGGTCACCGAGGTCACGTTAACGTGAAGCTCCGGCCACAGGATTTCCAGGCAGTGCTCCATGTGGGCAAGCACGGCGGCGGCGTTCGCCGTGGTCGTCGTGACGAGGAATCGCGACCCGGACAGGCGCCAGGCGGTGCCGTCGTCGAAGAGGATGCCATCCTCGCGCAGCATCACGCCGTAGCGCGCCTTGCCGGTGGCGAGCTTTCCCATGGGGTTGGCGTAGAGCCGGTCGAGAAAGGCCGCCGCATCCGGCCCCTGCACGTCGATCTTGCCGAGCGTGGAGACATCGACGAGCCCGACGGAGGCGCGCACGGCGCGGGCCTCGCGCACATAGGCCTGCTCGAGCGTCTCGCCGGCGCGGATGTAGGCCCTTGGGCGCATCCAGCGGCCCGCCGCCATCATCTCCGCCCCCTGCTCCACATGCCAGTCATGCAGCGGGGTGCGCCGCACGGGCGCCAGATGACCGCCCGTCTCGCGCCCGGCCAGCGCGCCGATCGTCACCGGCGTCCACGGCATGCGGAAGCGGGTGGTGCCGACGCCAGCGCTCGCGAGACCGCGCTCGCGCGCAAGCAGCGCGATGGCGTTGACGTTGGAGGTCTTGCCCTGGTCCGCCGCCATGCCGAGCGTGGTGTAGCGCTTGACGTGTTCCACCGAGGAAAAGCCCTCGCGGTTGGCGAGCGCGATGTCGTTTGCGGTCACGTCGTGCTGGAGATCGACGAAGCGCTTGCCGCGACCGCAGGCCGGCACCTCGAAGACCGGTGCGGGCAGTTCCGCCCCCGCGACGCCGGAAAGCTCCGGCAGCCCGAACGCCGGGCCCGCCATCGCCTTGCCAAGGGCCGCGGCCGCCGCGAGGCCCGCGTCACGGCCGCTCTCCAGGCAGGCCGCGAGACCCAGCCGCCCGGAACAGGCTCCGCAGGCCGTCCAGGCCTCGCGCGGGGTGCCCGGCACGAAGGAGTGCAGCCCCTCGTCGAAGACCGGCGCGCTGCCGGCCTGGCTCGCCAGATGAACGCTCGGCGTCCAGCCGCCCGCGACCAGAAGCGTGTCGCAGGCCGGGTGCATTCCGTTGTCGCCGAGGCGCCCGGTGTCGGGATCGAAGCCCCGGATCTCCACCGAGGCGAGCGCCTTGCGTCCCCTGGTCGCCGCGACGACGGCCCCCGTTTCCACGCGAATGCCGCGCTCGGCGAGTTCCTCCGCCATTCCGGCGTCGATCGCGCGGCGGCAGTCGACCACCGCCTTGACCGGCACGCCCAGCTCATGCAGCGAGAGCGCGGTGCGCGCGCCGCCGTCATTGTTGGAAAAGACGATCACGGAGCGCCCGACGGCCACGCCGAAGCGACGTGCATAGGCAAGTCCCGCCGAGGCCAGCATCACGCCGGGCGCATCATTGCCGGAAAAGACCAGGGGCCGCTCGATGGCACCGGTGGCAAGCACCACGTGCCCCGCATGGATCGTCCAGTGACGCTGGCGGGGCGTGAAGACCGGCGGCTCGCGCAGATGATCGCCGACGCGCTCCACCGCGCCGAGCACATTGCCGTCGAAATAGCCGTAGACGCTGGTGCGGGCCATGAGGCGCACGCCCTCCGCCTCCAGCATCGCGGCCGTCCGTGACGCCCAGACCGCCGGTTCGAGCCCGTCGATCCGCCCGCTTTCCTCGAAGACACGCCCGCCCGGGTGCACGTTCTCGTCGGCGAGGATCACCTTCAGCCCGGCCCGCGCGGCGGCAAGGGCCGCCATCATGCCGGCGGGGCCGGCGCCCACGACGAGAAGGTCGCAGAAGGCGTTCTGCTTCTCGTAGCGGTCGGGATCGGGAAAATGGGTGCCGCGCCCGAGACCGGCGGCGCGGCGGATGAACTTCTCGGCGACATGCCAGCCGCTCTGGCCCGCCTCCATGAAGGTCTTGTAGTAGAAGCCCGCCGTCAGCAGCGGCGAGACGTAGTCGTTCACCGCCATCATGTCGTGCCGCAGGCTCGGCCAGAGGTTCTGGCTCGCGGCATCCAGCCCCTCGTAGAGCTCCGCCATCGTGGCGCGGGTGTTGGGCTCCTGGCGCGATCCCGTGCGCAGCTCCACCAGCGCGTTGGGCTCCTCCACGCCGGCCGAGAAGACACCGCGCGGACGGTGGTACTTGAACGAACGACCGACGAGCTTGCGCCCCGAGGCGATGAGCGCGGAGGCGAGCGTGTCGCCCTCGTAGCCCTCCAGCGTCCTGCCGTCGAACCGGAAGGTCAGGATGCGCTCGCGCGTCACATGCGCGCCGCCGGTCTTCAGCCGAAACCCGCTCATGCGCCCCTCCCCGGAACGGCGGCGGCAAGCAGCGCCGCGCGGCCCGCCGGCTCCACCGACAGGATCTCGTGGGTGGCGGTGTCGCGCCGCACCTTGAGCCAGTGCCGGCAGCCGCCGATGTGGTGCCAGAGTTCCTCGTGGGGGCCGCGCGGGTTGGCACGGTCGTAGACGAAGGCGGCGAAGGGGGCGGCCTCGTTCACGGCAAGGTCCGGGCGCACCAGCGTGGCGTCGCCGCCGTAGGAGAATTCGGACAGGGCCCTCGGCCCGCAACAGGGACAGTCAATACGCATGGATCGCGCCCTTTCAGTGCATCTTGGGGAGCGGACCGGCGCCGCGCTCGTCCAGGACGGCGCCGCGATGGAAACGGTCGAGGGAGAAGGGCGCGTTGAGCGCGTGGGGCTCGTCCTTCGCCATGGTCCAGGCAAAGCACCAGCCCGATGCCGGTGTCGCCTTGAAGCCGCCGTAGCACCAGCCGCAGTTGAGATAGAGGCCCGGGCGCGGGCCGGTCGTGATGATCGGGCTGCCATCCATGCTCATGTCCATGATGCCGCCCCAGTTGCGCAGCAGCCGCAGGCGCGACACGAAGGGCAGCATGGCCACCGCCTCGCTCATGACGTGTTCCACCACCGGCTGGTTTCCCCGCTGGGCATAGGAATTGTACTTGTCGATGTCACCGCCGAAGACGAGGCCGCCCTTGTCCGACTGGGACATGTAGAGATGCCCGGCGCCGAAGGTGACGACGCTGTCGAGGATCGGCTTCACCGGCTCGGAGACGAAGGCCTGCAGCACGTGGCTCTCGATGGGCAGATGCGGGACGCCGGCCTTGCGCATCACCTCCGACGTGCTGCCGGCGACGGCGACGCCGATCTTCGGCGCGCGAATGTCGCCGCGCGTGGTGGTGACGCCAACGACGCGCCCCTCCTCCTCGATGAAGCCGGTGACCTCGCAGTTCTCGATGATGTCGACGCCGCGCGCATCTGCCGCGCGCGCATAGCCCCAGGCGACGGCGTCGTGACGGGCGGTGCCGGCGCGCGGCTGCAGCAGGCCGCCGGTGACCGGAAAGCGCGCCTTCGGCGACATGTCGAGACCGGGAACGCGGGCGGCGACCTGTTCCCGGTCGAGAAGCTCCGCGTCGATGCCCTCCATGCGCATGGCGTTGCCGCGCCGCGCGTAGGCGTCCATCTGGGACGGGGAATGGGCGAGGTTCAGCACGCCGCGCTGGGAAAACATGACGTTGTAGTTGAGGTCCCGCGACAGGCCCTCCCACAGCTTCATCGACCACTCATAGAAGCGGGCGTTCTCCGCGAGCATGTAGTTGGAGCGCACGATGGTCGTGTTGCGGCCGATGTTGCCCGACCCGAGCCAGCCCTTTTCCAGCACCGCGACATTGGTGATGCCGTGTTCCTTCGCCAGATAGTAGGCGGTGGAGAGACCATGGCCCCCGCCGCCGACGATGATGGCGTCATAGGCGGGTTTCGGATCCGGCTTGCGCCAGGCGGGACGCCAGTGGCGGTGTCCCGAGAACGCGTTCGCGACCAGCGACAGGACGGAATAGTGCTGCAACGTCAAGGCTCCCCCAGGCAATCCGGCGGGGCGCGGACGGGTGCGGGCCTTCGGCCTCTCCCACCCTGAGCGTCACCGCCGGGGTCATCGTTCGGAGTGCCCCCTCAGGCACCCCCTTTTTCGGGGTCCCCCTCAGGCAACCCCTTCGTGGCGCTCGTCCCAACCGCTTTCGGCCGTGCCCTGGCCAGTGGTCCCGACGGGCGCGAATTCGCGTGCCAGCCGGCTGCGGAAAAGCTGCACCGCCTCGCGCTGCAGGTCATCCGGCCGGAACAGCATGAAATAACCGAACCCCGACGGCGCGCTCCGCGGCATCGGCGCGGCGAGCCGCCCTTCCGCGATGTCGCGGGCGGCAAGCCTGCGGTCGGCCACCACGAGCCCTCCCTCGCGGGCGGCGAAATCGAGCGCCATGTGCGCGGTATCGAAGACAAGCCCCTGCGGCAACGGCAGCGAAAGCCCCGTGGCGCGAAGAAACTCGCTCCATGCGGTGTGCCGGCCGCCCTCGTTGCGAATGTGCAGGATGCCGGCCTCGGCAAGCAGCCGCTCCAGCCCTTCCAAGGCGACGCGGGCAGCCAGATCCGGCCGGCAGAGAACGGTCAGTTCCTCCATCCACAGGAGGTCCATCACCTGGTCGGTGACGCGCGGGCGCGAGAAGACCACCGCCGCGTCGTGAACCGAGTGGTCGAGGCTCTCCAGCTCGTATGGCGTATCGATCTCGATGGCGAGCCCGGTCCCCGAGCGGCAGGCCTCCAGGATGGGAGCCGCGATCCGCACCGCGAAGGACGGCGGCAGGGCGAGACGCAGCGTGCCGCCCCTGTCGAGACCGCAGATCGCGTTGAGACCGCCCTGGAGCCGGTCGAAGCCGGGTGTCACCGCCGCCAGAAGGTCGGCGCCCGCCTTGGTCAGGGCCAGCGCCGAGCCGCGCCGCTCGAAAAGCTGGGCGCCGACGACCTCCTCCAGATTGAGCACATGACGGCTGATCGCGGACTGGGTGACGCCAAGCCCCTCGGCCGCGCGGGTGAAGCTCATCTGGCGCGCTGCGGCCTCGAAGGCGCGCAGCGAGTTGAGCGGCAGGCGGCGGCGGTCGATCTGGTCGGGCTGCGGCATCGCGGTTGGCGTCATCGGGCGTCGGAGGACGGGTGGATCGGGGCAGTCGATGCCTGCAAGGCTACGCGTGCTTTCGCGATCTGGAAAGCACTCCTTGCGGCGGAACGGGAAATCGCCGCCCGGCCCCTCCGTCCGCCGGCTCATCCGGCCACGACGCGTTCCGCCAGCAGCAACAGATCCGCGTCACCGACCTCCCGCAGGCTCGCGTTGCGCATGGGCGTGTTCTCGGGCCGCGCCATCTGTGCCGCCAGGCGTTCGGGCGACAGGCGGTTGGTGTCGGCGGGAAGATGCAGCGAAATGCCGAGCCGTCGCACCAGCCCGCAAAAGGCCATGGGAAGCTCGCCGTAGTGGGCGCAGCCGAAGGCATTCGCGACGCCCGCGTAGGCGTCTTCCTGTCCCTCCATCGACCAGGAAAGCGATGCGGCCATGCCGAGCGCCACGGCGCGCCCGTGATGGATCGGCATGAGGCTCGCGAGCGCATGGGCGATCATGTGCGCGATGCCGGTTCCCGCGTTGTCGATGCCCATGCCGGCCCGGGCTGCCGCCAGTAGCATGGCGCCGCGCGCGGCAAGGTCCTCGGGCTCGGCGACGGCACGCTCCAGATTGCCCACGGCAAGGCGGATCGCGCCGTGACAGAGCTCGCTGTTTTCCGCAAACCCGGCCCGGGCGGTCGCCGCCTCCATGGCGTGCACGATGGCATCCATGCCGCAGGCGGCGGTGAGCGGGGCCGGCAGCCCGGTCGTCAGCAGCGGATCGAGCAGCGCGACATCCGGCTTCAGGCTGTCGGCCCAGTACCAGTATTTGACACCGAGCGCATCGGAGACGACGGACACGGCGGTCGTCTCCGATCCCGTTCCGGCCGTGGTCGGCACGCAGACAAGCGGCGGGCGGACGCGCGGCAGGGGCTTCGCGGCAAGGCGATAGCCGCACAGCCTGCCCGGCGCGCCAAGGGCGGCCGCCACGAGCTTTCCCGCATCGAGCGCCGAGCCGCCGCCGAGCGCGACGACCACGCCCGCGTCGCGGTCACGGGCAAGCGCGATGGCCTCCTCCACCCGCTCCTCGCGCGGGTCGCTCATGATCCGGTCGTAGGTGACGACGCGGTGGCCGGCGTCCTTCATGTTGCCGGCGACACGCGCCGTGATCCCGAGTGCCGAGAGCCCCGCGTCGGCGACAAGCAGGACGCAGGCCCCGTCTCCGGCCACATCTCCGGCCACATCTCCGGCAAGATCGCCGACGAGGTCTCCGAGTTGCCCCGAGGCCCCCTCGCCGCTAACGATGCGCGGGACCCTCGAAAGCGTGAAATTCGCCATGCCTTCCCCCTCGCGGGCCGCGAAAGGCCCGGTCCGAAGGGTCGGTCACGCCGACGCGGGAGGGAAATGCAAAAACGCGATCGGCCGATGCGTTTTCCTGGGCGGGCGTTCCGTCTCGTCCCCTCCCGCGAGAGGCAAGGCACCGCGCACGCCGGAGCCTTGCCGCCCCGGCCGGGGTTGCCAATGGGCCCCGGGTCGCGGGCCTTCGGCCCGTGCCCGGGGTGACGTCCGAGAGGGGTGGGACCGGCGGGATGGCACGCCGAGGTGATGCGATCTTTCTCCACCGTCACACCGGACGCAGCGAAGCGGAGATCCGGGGCCCAATCCACGTGTCCTCGCACGAGGACGGAGCATTGAAGCACCGCCGTTGCCGCGCCTTCCGCCCCGGCCGAGGTCGCCAATGGGCCCCGGGTCGCGGGCCTTCGGCCCTTGCCCGGGGTGACGTCCGGGAGGGGCCGCGACCGGCGGCATGACACGCCGAGGCAGTGCAATCTTCCTCCTCCATCAGTCCGAACGCAAAAAGGGCGCCGCGAGGGCGCCCTTTTCCGTGTCGGGGATGCGGGTCGACTCAGACCATGCCGGCCTTGGCGAGCGGCAGGACGCTCGGCAGTTCGCCGGTGGCGGCCAGGATCGCGTTGGCGACCGCAGGGCCGACCGGCGGCGTGCCGGGCTCGCCGGCGCCGGTCGGCGCGGCCGCGGAGGCGATCACCTCGACCTCGACCAGCGGCGCATGTTCCATGCGCATCGGCTGATAGGTGTCGAAGTTCTCCTGGTCCACGCGTCCGTCGGTGAGCGTGATCTCGCTGAACAGGATCGCGGCGAGGCCATAGCCGATGCCGCCTTCCATCTGCGCCTTCACGTTGTCGGGATTGACCGCGACGCCGCAATCGGCGGCGCACCAGACCTTCTCGACCTTGAAGGTGCCGTCCTCGCGGCGGCTGACCTCGGCGATCTCCGCCACGTAGCTGCCGAACGACTTGTGAACGGCAACGCCCCGGAAGCGGTCGCCCGCCTTCGGCCCGGACCAGTCCGCCATGGCGGCGACCTTCTCCAGCACCGCAAGCTTGCGCGCGTTGTCCGCGTCATGCTCCTCGCTACCGGTTGCACCGGTGAGATGCCGGCGGCGGAACTCGACGGGATCGACACCGGCCGCACCGGCCAGACGCTCCATGACGCCTTCCACCACATAGGCGGTCTGGGTGTGGCCGACCGAGCGCCACCACAGGACGGGAACCCCCACCTTCGGGGAATGCAGCTCGCCGGTGAAGTTCGCCGCGCGGTAGGAGAAGTCCTCGACGCCCTCGATCGAGGTGGCGTCGATGCCGTCCTTGACCATGAACTGCTCGAAGAACGTCCCCGCCATCAGCGACTGCTGGACGATGCGGTGATGCCAGGCGGAAATGTTGCCGTCCGCGTCCACGGCGGCCCGCACCTTGTGAACGCCCATCGGGCGGTAGTAGCCGCCGCGCGTGTCGTCCTCGCGGGTGTAGACCAGCTTGATCGGCTGGGACTTGCCCCAGACCTTGGCGATGGAGGCGATCTCCTGGATGTAGCGCGCATCGGCGGTGGCCCGCCGGCCGAAGGATCCACCGCCATAAAGCGTGTGGATCGCAACCGCCTCGGGTTTCAGGCCCAGGATGCCCGCCGCAGTCTGCTGGTCGACCGTCTGGAACTGCGAGGCGAACCAGAGCTCCGCCTTGTCACCCTGCATGTGGATGGTCAGCGTCATCGGCTCCATCATCGCGTGAGCGAGATAGGGGAACTCGAAGGTCGTCTCGACCACCTCGTCCGCCGCCTCGAGGGCCGCCCGGGCGTCGCCGTCGTTGCGGAACACCGGGCCCGCGGTTTCCGCGAGCGAGCGGAACTCCTCAAAGAGCGCATCGGTCGACCGCGTCTCCGCCTCCGCGTCGTCCCACTCGATCTCCAGCAGGCCGCGCGCCTTGATCGCGGGCCATGTGGACGTGGCCAGGACCGCGACGCCATGGCCCGGCACCTCGATCACGTCGACGACGCCCTTGACCGCCTTCGCCGCGCCCGCGTCGAAGGACTTCACCTTGCCGCCGAAGCGGTGCGGGCGCTCCAGGACGGCGACCAGCATGTTCTCGCGCTGGACGTCCATCGCATAGGTGCGCGGCGCGCCCACCGTCTTGTTGGGCACATCGAGGCGCGGGAAGGATTTTCCGATGTAGACCCACTGGTCCGGCGACTTGAGGGTCACCGTCCCGGGCACCGGCAGGGCCGCCGCCTTCTCGGCCAGTTCGCCGAACCCGGCGGACTTGCCCGAGGAATGAGACAGCGAGCCCTCCTTCACCTCGATCTCGGAGGCCGGGACGCCCCACTCCTTCGCCGCCGCGGCAACGAGCATCGCGCGGGCCGTGGCGCCCGCCTCCCGGTACTGCTGGAAGGAGTTGGCAATCGCGGTGGAGCCGCCCGTGCCCTGCATGCCGAAGGCAAGGTTCTTGTACTTGTCCGCATCGGCGGGCGCGAACTCGGCACGCATCTGGTCGTGGCGCGCGTCGAGTTCCTCCGCGACAAGCGTGGCAAGGCCGGTCGCGTTGCCCTGTCCCATGTCGAGGTGCTTGTTGAGCACCGTGACCAGCCCGTCGGGCGAGATCCTCACGAAGGGGTTGAACACCTCGCCGCCGGTGGCGGCATCCGCCCCCTGGGCCAGCGCGGTTCCGGGCGCGACGCGCAACCCGATGACGAGACCGCCGGCAGCGGCGGCCGACATGCCGAGGAAGGCACGGCGCGAGGGGCGCGGCGCGGCTCTGGCGGCACTTTCCATGATCTTGAACATGCTCAGCCCTCCATCATCTCGGCCGCCTGGTGAATGGCGGCGCGAATGCGGGGATAGGTGGCACAGCGACAGACATTTCCGCTCATGGCGGCGTCGATGTCCTCGTCACTGGGCTTCGGGGTTTCCGCGAGAAGCGATGTCGCGGCGAGGATCTGTCCCGACTGGCAATAGCCGCACTGGGGCACGTCGAGCGCCTGCCAGGCCGCCTGAACAGCCTTCGCGGCCTTGCCGGAAACGCCCTCGATGGTGGTGATCGACATGCCTTCCACATCGCCCACCAGCGTCTGGCAGGAGCGGATGGGGAAGCCGTCCATGTGCACGGTGCAGGCGCCGCAGGCGGCGATGCCGCAGCCGTACTTGGTGCCCGTCATCTGGAGTTCGTCCCTGAGAACCCACAGAAGCGGCGTTTCGGGATCGACGTCGAGCGAGCGATCCTCGCCGTTGATTGTGAGATTGACCATGATGTCCCTCCTGGCCGGCCGGTCGCGCGGCGGCGGTCCGCTCCGTCGCGCGGTTTCGCGCGCCCGGCGATTGCAACAGGAGCTTAGGTGGTGCAGGTTGACGCGCACGTCCAATTGATTTTGGGTATCTTGGATCATTGACCCGATGAATATCTCTTCCGTCGACCTCAATCTTCTTGTCGCCTTCGACGCCCTGATGGGCGAGCGGAACGTGACGCGCGCCGCGCGGCGGGTGGGCCTGACCCAGCCGTCCATGTCGAATGCGCTGTCGCGGCTGCGCGCGCTTTTCGACGACGAGTTGTTCGTGCGCTCCGGGCGCGGCATGGAGCCGACGGCACGGGCACAATCGCTGGCGCCGCTGGTGGGCGACGCGCTGCGGCGCATCGAGCAGGCGCTGGCCCCGGCCCTGCCGTTCTCGCCGCTCGACATCGACCGGGTGCTGCGTCTGGCGATGACCGACAATTCCATGGCCGTGCTGCTTGTGGACCTCGTCGAGCAGTTGCGCATGGAGGCGCCCAAGCTCGACATGCATGTGCTGTCCAGCCGCCCGACGGGGATGCTGGCCATGCTCGACGACGGCGAGATCGACCTTGCGGTCGGCGTGGCGAGCGAACTCGAGACCCGGCACCGCTCGCAGCCGCTCTACACGGACCGGCTGGTGGGGGTGGCCCGGCGCGGGCGCTTCGGCCCGGACGGCCCCTCGCTGGAGGCATTCTGCGCGGCGGAGCACGTTCTCGTCGCGCCGCGCAACGGAACCGGCGGCACGATCGACCGGGCGCTTGCCGCGCGTGGCCTCCAGCGCCGGGTTCTGCTCACGGTGCCGCAGTTCGTCTTCGCGCCATACATGGTTGCCAAGGTGGATCTGGTGGCCTGCCTGCCGGCCCGCATCGCGCTTTCCAAGGCGGAGCTTCTGGACCTGGAGATCTTCGAACCGCCCGTGGACATGCCCGAGTTCACCGTGTCGCTGATCTGGCACGGACGCGACGACGAGGACCCGGCCCACCGCTTCCTGCGCGAGACCATCGCCGCCGTCGCGGAACGGGTGACGGCGCTCGGCAACGACCCGCTTCACGACATGTGCCGGCCACGCGGCAGCGAGCGCGGCTTTGCCTGTTTCGCGCAGGCGCAAGCACACCCGAACGACACCGCCTCGACGCCCGGCCCGGTCGCCTCGGAGGAAGATGAGACCCGGACGGGCGATCGCGTCCCGGCGGAATAGGCAATTGTCCGGGATCGCACAGTTTTTTGCGCCACAAGGTTGTCGAGACGCGCCGACTGGGGCACTTTTGCCAGACGTCGCGACGCACCGTCCGGCGGCGTGACACCGGCAGGATTTCGGGCGCGATGACGCAGCAGGACGAACAGGAACAGGCCCGGGACGCCGGACAGGGGAACGCGGGCGAGCCCGCACCCGCGCCGAAGTCCCGTCCGGGCATGACCCGGCTGCGGACGGTCGGCCTTTCCGCTCTGACGATCGCCGGCGGCGCGCTGATCTCGGAGCCGATCGGCGTGTTCATTTCCTCCTATTACAGCGACGTGAAGGCCGAGCGCGCGGAACGGCAGCTCCAGGAAAACCTCGAGAAGCAGCGCGAGATCGAAGCCGAACGCCGGGCCGCCGAGGCGCGGCGTCTGGCGGAAGAGCGCGCGCGCACCGAAAAGCTCGTCGAGGTGAGCGAGAAGACGGCCCGCATCCTCGAGGAACTCACCCGCAAGCAGAAGGACGCCGGTACGCTCGCGACCGCCCCGCAGCGCCCGGCAACCCCGCCGGCGACACCACCGCCACCGGTAACGCTGCCCGAGATCACGAAACGCGCCGAGCCGGAGCCCCGTCCCGCTCCCCTCGCCCCGGCGGCCGCACCGGACCCGAAAGAGCCGCGACAGGAGCCGGAAGAGCGCGCAAAGACGCCCGAGAAGGCCGAGCCCGTCCAGGTGGCACTCGTCCCGCCCCGCCTCGACCTTATGGGCAAGGACGCGCCGCCTTCAGAATCCGAGCCGCCACGGAGGGCGCCGCCTCAAGCCGCGACGCCCGATCCGGCGTCACGCGGCGCGCCGGGTGCTGCTGCAGCGCGCAGCTTTTCGGTTCTCCCCGGCACGACCTTCCGGCTTTGTGGCCACACGAGTTTCACCGCCGAGCTTTCATCGCTCGGCGTCCTGCTGGTGAACACGGACCGGAGCTTCGAGCACCGGACGGGCTTCCGCCAGTGGGAGAAGCGGGTGCAGGCAGGCAGGCCCGCCGAGGTCTTTCCAGGCTGTACCGCTTCCTTCGAACAACAGGTTCAATATGGCGCCCGCTCCCTTCTGGTGCGGGAGTTTCCGACCAACGCCGGAGACTGAAACGGCCATCGACGATCATCGAATGCTGGGGGATTGAATGTCGTTCGTGAAATCGCTGCTCGCCGGGCTTGCCGGTCTGGTCCTTTTCGCCGCCACGCCGGTGCTTGCCTGCGAGACCTACAAGGCCCTGTCGGCCACCGAGTTGAAGGAGTTCCGCGACAAGCTCGCTGAGCAGGATGCGGATCCGATCGACCGCCTGTTCGCCTATCAGGAGCTGGCCTGCTCCGACCAGCCGGTGATGCGCGCCTATGCGATCCGCGCCGGCATGGAGAACGCGCGCGACCCGATCCTGCGCCAGCAGATCGCCTTCGACGCGCTGATGGCCCTGCCGCGCGTCGACATCGAACTGTCGGGCGAGAACCTCGGCAAGAACGCAAAGCGGTATGTCGGCAATGAGGGCAATGTCGTCAGCAACACCGTCCGCTATCGCGATCCGGTGAAAGGCTGCCTGTCCTTCAACAGTTCGGACAGTTGCTCGGAAGGCTCCGCCATGACGCTGAAGGGCGACACGCTTCTTGTCAGCGTTTCCAATCTGGTCGGCACGCTGGCGTTGAGCGAGACGGGCGAGTTTCTGGGAACGGTGCGCTATCGCGGCGATCCGATCACCGCCCGCGTCCGCATCTACTGAGGCACATCCCGCCCGGGCCTTTGCCGCCACGACTGGGGGTGCCAATGGCCCCCGGGGTCGTGGGCGTGTCGCCCTTGCCCGGGGTGACGGTGGAGAGGAGGCATCCTCCCGTGTCCCACCTCCCCACAGGCGTCACCCCGGACGTCGCGAAGCGAAGATCCGGGGCCCAATCCACGTTTCCGCATGTGACACCGGATGGTGGGACGCTGCCCCCAACCGCGTCCGCCCGGACCTTTCCGCTCCCACCGAGGTTGCCAATGGGCCCCGGGTCGCGGGCCTACGGCCCTTGCCCGGGGTGACGGCGAGAGAGGGGGCATCCTCCCGCCGGGCGCAGGGATTGCAAAAAGAAGGCGGAGGTCCGCGCTGCCTCAGGCGACGTTGCGGCGGCGTCCGGCGATGAGGTCGAGCACCGTCCGCGCGGCATCGAGCACGTTGGAGCCGGGGCCAAAGATCGCCGAAACGCCCGCATCCTTGAGCGCCTGGTAGTCCTGGCGCGGAATGACACCGCCACAGACCACGATCACATTGCCTGCGCCACGCTCCTCCAGCGCCTTGATGAGCTGCGGCAGCAGCGTCATGTGACCCGCGGCGAGCGAGGACACGCCGACCACGTGCACCTTGGCCTCGACGGCGGAATCCGCCGCCTCATCGGGCGTCTGGAACAGCGGACCGGCAAGCACCTCGAAGCCGACGTCGCCGAAGGCGGAGGCGATGACCTTGGCCCCCCGGTCATGCCCGTCCTGACCGAGCTTGGCCACCATGATGCGCGGCTTCTCGCCGAGCGTCGCGGCCAGGTCCGACAGGCGCGAGACCAGCGTCTGGTATTCCGGCTCGTCCTTGTATTCGCCGGAGAAGATGTTGCGCACGACCTTCGGCGTCGCGGCATGGTCGCCGTATACGTCGCGCAGGCAATCGGAAATCTCGCCGACGGTGGCACGTGCCCGCGCCGCCTCGACCGCGCAGCCGAGAATGTTGCCCTCGCCCGTTTCCGCCGCCTTGCGAAGGGCGGCAAGCGCCGTCTCGAGCTGCTCCGGATCGCGGGTGGCGCGGATCCTCTCCAGCCGGCGGATCTGGCTTTCGCGCACGGCCGAATTGTCGATCTGGAGGATGTCCAGGTCGTCCTCGTCCTCGAGCCGGTACTTATTGACGCCGACGATGACCTCGTCACCCTTGTCGATGGCGGCCTGGCGGCGCGTCGCCGCCTCCTCGATCATGCGCTTGGGCAGCCCCTTGTCGACGGCGGCGGTCATGCCGCCTTCCGCCTCGATGCGCTCGATGATCTCCCACGCACGGGTGACGAGTTCGTCGGTCAGGCTCTCGACGTAGTAGGAGCCGGCCAGTGGATCGACGACCTTGGTGACGCCGGTCTCGTGCTGGAGGATGAGCTGGGTGTTGCGCGCGATGCGGGCGGAGAACTCGGTCGGCAGGGCGATCGCCTCGTCGAAGGAGTTGGTGTGCAGCGACTGGGTGCCGCCAAGGGCGGCCGACATGGCCTCGAAGGCCGTGCGCACGACGTTGTTGTAGGGGTCCTGCTCGGCCAGCGACACGCCCGATGTCTGGCAATGGGTGCGCAACATGCTGGAGCCCGGCTTCTTGGGCTCGAACTCCTCCATGATCCGCGCCCACAGCAAGCGCGCGGCGCGCAGCTTGGCCGCCTCCATGAAGAAGTTCATGCCGATGCAGAAGAAGAACGACAGGCGCCCGGCGAAGGCGTCAACGTCGAGGCCCTTCTTCAGCGCGGCGCGAACGTACTCGCGCCCATCGGCCAGCGTGAAGGCAAGCTCCTGCACCAGCGTCGCACCGGCCTCCTGCATGTGGTAGCCGGAGATCGAGATGGAGTTGAAGCGCGGCATCTCCTGCGCCGTGTACTCGATGATGTCGGCGATGATCCGCATCGAGGGCTCGGGCGGGTAGATGTAGGTGTTGCGGACCATGAACTCCTTGAGAATGTCGTTCTGGATGGTCCCCGAAAGCTGCGCCCGTGGCACACCCTGCTCCTCGCCGGCGACGATGAAGCTCGCCAGAACGGGGATCACCGCGCCGTTCATGGTCATGGAGACGGAAATGTCCTGAAGCGGGATGCCGTCGAAGAGGATCTTCATGTCCTCGACGCTGTCGATGGCGACACCCGCCTTGCCCACGTCGCCCTCGACGCGGGGGTGGTCGCTGTCATAGCCGCGATGGGTGGCGAGATCGAAGGCGACCGAGACGCCCTGCTGGCCGGCGGCGAGCGCCTTGCGGTAGAAGGCGTTGGACTCTTCCGCCGTGGAAAAGCCCGCGTACTGGCGGATCGTCCAGGGACGACCGGCGTACATGGTCGCGCGCGGGCCGCGCAGGAAGGGCGCGAAGCCCGGCAGCGTGCCGAGATGGTCGATGCCGTCGAGATCCTCCGCCGTGTAGAGCGGCTTGACCGGGATGCCCTCCGGCGTGTTCCAGACGAGGGTCTCCGGGTCGCGGCCCTTGAGCTCCTTCGTGGCCAGGTCCATCCAGTCGCGAACGGTCTTCTCAGTCATCTCGGTCTCCCTTTCGCGTGCCCGCATCGGGTCCCGCCATCACACCCTTGCCCCGGCGGGCCGGTCCGTCATTGCGCCATGTCATGCCGTCGAGGCTCCCGGATCGCGCCGGCCAGTCGCGCACCACGACCACGCCGGCGGCGAGATAGAGGCCGAGACCCGCGAGCCAGAAGTCCGCCCGCTCGAGACGTCCCTCCAGCACCATGAAGCCAAGCACCGCAACGCCCACCATGCCAAGCGCATAGAGCAGCATGATGCGCCGCAGGTCCACTCGCCCGAACAGCCACCACATGGCGCCCGCATAGGCCGCAGCCCCCCAAGCCGCCGCGACGGCACCGGTCCACAGCAGGCCCGCGAAGGGCGGGCGACGCAGAACCGGGATGCCAACCACCAGGTTCGCCGCCTGGCCCAAGAGCCAATTGTGGCGCAAGGCCGGCTCGAAGGCTGCAAGCGTGTTCAGGAACAGCACCAGAACGACGGCGGCCAGTCCCGCCGCGAGGCACGCCAGAATCGCCAGTTCCCGGCGCGCCCATCCAGGCACTATTCGAATTCCATGATCATCTCGTCGACGGCGAGACTGTCGCCGGGCTTGGCGACGATGGCCTTGACCACACCCTTGCGCTCAGCCTTGAGCACGTTCTCCATCTTCATCGCCTCGACGGTGGCGAGCGTCTGGCCCGCCTCGACCGTCTGCCCCTCCTCCACGGCGATGGACACGACAAGACCCGGCATCGGGCAGAGCAGCATCTTCGAGGTGTCGGCGGCGACCTTTTCCGGCATCAGGCGGAAGGCTTCGGCCTGGCGCGGTGTCAGGCAGGCAAGGGACAGGTCTCCCCCGCCCCGGCGCAGACGGAAGCCCTTGAGCGTCTGGTCGACCTTCACCGCGCGCACGGTGCCGTCGATCTCCGCCTCCACCAGCCGGTCGCCCGGCGTCCAGCCGTTGAGGCGCACCGCGATCTCCCGCGAGAGCGCATTGCCACCGTCGGCCTCGCGCGGGGCGACCAGATAGGCCCCCTCGCCTTTCGCGGTGACGGCAACGGGATACTCCTCGCGTCCGTCAAGGATCGTCCAGGCGGCATCGATCACCCGGCGGTGATTGTCCATGGCGCCCGAAATCCGCGTGGCGCGGGCCTCACTCACATGGGTGAGCGCGGCCGCCAGGGCGACAAGCTCCTCGAGCTCGGCGGCGGGAAGCGTCACGCCGGCGAAACCGTCGGGATATTCCTCGGCGATGAAGGCGGTGGTGATGTTGCCCGAGCGGAACCGATCGTGACGCATCACGGCGGAGAGGAACGGCAGGTTGTGGCCGATGCCCTCGACCTCGAACCGGTCCAGCGCCTCGCCCATGGCCTCGACGGCGGTGATGCGGTCGGGCGCCCAGGTGCAGAGCTTGGCGATCATCGGGTCGTAGAACATCGAGATCTCGCCGCCCTCGAACACGCCCGTGTCGTTGCGCACGATGGTGCCGTCGTCGCTGCGCCCCTCCTGCGGCGGACGGTAGCGCGTCAGCCGGCCGATGGAGGGCAGGAAATTGCGGTAGGGATCCTCCGCGTAGAGGCGGCTTTCCATCGCCCAGCCGGTGAGCTTCACGTCGGACTGGGCCAGGCTCAGCTTCTCGCCGGCGGCGACGCGGATCATCTGTTCCACCAGATCGACGCCGGTGACCAGTTCGGTGACGGGATGTTCCACCTGCAGGCGGGTGTTCATCTCCAGGAAGTAGAAATTGCGCTCCCCGTCGACGATGAACTCGACCGTGCCGGCGGAGGTGTAGCCCACCGCCTTCGCCAGCGCCACGGCCTGCTCGCCCATGGCCTTGCGGGTCGCCTCGTCGAGGAAGGGCGACGGCGCCTCCTCGATGACCTTCTGGTTGCGGCGCTGGATGGAACACTCGCGCTCGCCGAGGTAGATGGCGTTGCCGTGCGCGTCGGCCAGGACCTGGATTTCGATGTGGCGCGGCTGGGTGACGAACTTCTCGATGAAGATGCGGTCGTCGCCGAAGGAGTTCGCCGCCTCGTTCTTCGACGACTGGAAGCCCTCGCGCACCTCCCCCTCGTTCCAGGCGATGCGCATGCCCTTGCCGCCACCACCAGCGGACGCCTTGATCATCACCGGATAGCCGATCTCGCCGGAGATCTTCACCGCCTCGTCGCCATCGGCGATCAGGCCCATGTAGCCCGGCACGGTGGAAACGCCGGCCTCGGCCGCGAGCTTCTTGGAGGTGATCTTGTCGCCCATGGCCTCGATGGCCTTCGGCGGCGGACCGATGAAGGCGACACCGGCCTTCTCCAGCGCCTCGGCGAACTCGGCACGCTCGGACAGGAAGCCGTAGCCCGGATGCACCGCATCGGCGCCGGACGCGCGGATCGCCTCCATGATCTTGTCGATCACGATGTAGGACTGGTTTGCCGGCGGCGGGCCGATATGGATCGCCTCGTCCGCCATCTTGACGTGAAGCGCGTCCCGGTCGGCGTCGGAATAGACCGCCACGGTGGCGATGCCCATCTTCTTCGCCGTCTTGATGACCCGGCAGGCGATCTCGCCGCGATTGGCAATGAGGATTTTCTTGATCATAGGCTCGTTCCGGTCCCTCAAGACGTCTTCTTGTTCAATCGGCTTGCGGCAAAAACGCAGCCCCTGAAAGCCGCTCCGCGCGGCGCGCGACCTCCCCCTAGAGCGGGATGTTGTCGTGCTTCTTCCAGGGGTTAGAAAGCTGCTTGTTGCGCAGGGTCGCGAAGGCCCGCGCCACGCGCCGCCGGGTCGAATGCGGGCGGATGACGTCGTCGATGAAGCCCTTCTCGGCCGCGACGAAGGGATTGGCGAAACGGTCCTCGTATTCCTTCGTGCGCGCGGCGATCTTCTCCGGATCGCCAAGCTCGGAGCGGTAGAGGATCTCGGTCGCGCCCTTGGCGCCCATCACCGCGATCTCCGCCGACGGCCAGGCGTAGTTGATGTCGCCGCGAATGTGCTTGGAGGCCATGACGTCATAGGCGCCGCCATAGGCCTTGCGCGTGATCACGGTCACCTTGGGCACCGTCGCCTCGCCATAGGCGAAGAGCAGCTTGGCGCCGTGCTTGATGACGCCGCCGTATTCCTGCGTCGTGCCGGGAAGGAAGCCCGGGACGTCGACGAAGGTCAGGATCGGGATGTTGAAACAGTCGCAGAAGCGCACGAACCGCGCCGCCTTGCGCGAGGAATTGATGTCCAGAACGCCGGCCAGCACCATCGGCTGGTTGGCGACCACGCCCACCGTCTGACCCTCGATGCGGATGAAGCCGATGACGATGTTGCCGGCATAGCCGTCCTGGAGCTCGAAGAAGTCGCCCTCGTCGGCGACCTTCACGATCAGCTCCTTCATGTCGTAGGGCTTGTTCGGATTGTCGGGAATCAGCGTGTCGAGCGAATGGTCGATGCGCGCCGGATCGTCGTGGAACGGACGCACCGGCGGCTTCTCGCGGTTGCTCGACGGCAGGAAATCGATGAAGCGGCGCAGCGCCACCAGCGCCTCGACGTCGTTGTCGAAGGCGAGGTCCGCGACCGAGGACTTGGTGGTGTGGGTCTTGGCACCGCCAAGCTCCTCCGCCGTGACGACCTCGTTGGTCACGGTCTTCACCACGTCCGGGCCGGTCACGAACATGTAGGACGTGTCGCGGACCATGAAGATGAAGTCGGTGATCGCGGGCGAATAGACCGCGCCGCCCGCGCAGGGGCCCATGATCATGGAAATCTGCGGCACGACACCGGAGGCCATGATGTTGCGCTGGAAGACGTCGGCATAGCCGCCGAGCGAGGCGACGCCCTCCTGGATGCGGGCACCACCACTGTCGTTCAGACCGATGACCGGGGCGCCGTTCTTCACGGCCATGTCCATGATCTTGCAGATCTTCTGGGCATGTGTCTCGGAGAGCGAACCGCCGAAGACGGTGAAATCCTGGGAAAAGACATAGACCATGCGGCCGTTGACCGTGCCCCAGCCGGTGACGACGCCGTCGCCGGGCATGGTCGTGTCCTGCATGCCGAAATCCACGCAGCGGTGGGTGACGAACATGTCGTATTCCTCGAACGAGCCCTCGTCGAGGAAGATCTCGATGCGCTCGCGCGCGGTCAGCTTGCCCTTGGCGTGCTGGGCCTCGATGCGGCGGGTGCCGCCGGCAAGGCGCGCGGCTTCGCGGCGCTTCTCGAGTTCGGCCAGGATTTCCTGCATGGTGTGTTCCTCCCGGTTTCACCGGCAGCGCGCGCGGCCGGAGCCCGGCGGCGACAGGCCGCCGGACAGGGTCGTTTCAGGTCGCAAGCGGCACCGGAGACCGTCGGGTCGCCGGCGCCGCGGTCCGTGATCGTCAGGCGCGAACGCGCGACAGGCCGAGCGCGATGGCGGCCGCGAGCGCGGACTTGAACAGCCCGCCGACGATGAAGGGATAGAGGCCGAAGGTCAGCGCCTTGTCGAAGGAGCCGAGGAAGAAGCCGAGCCAGATCAGGCCGGGCACGAAGACCACGGCCTGGGCCAGAACCGAGGCGGCGACCGCCGGAACGACCGACTTCGTCCAGCCCTTCATGGCGAACCAGCCGGCAAGCCAGGCCGAAGCCACGAAGCCCATCAGGAAGCCGCCCGTCGGGCCAGCCATGTAGGCAAGGCCGATGCCCTTCTCCGGGGTGCCGGTGAAGACCGGCAGGCCGGCGGCGCCCTGCGCCAGATAGAGAGCCACGGCGGCGGCGCCGAGGCGCGGGCCGAGCGTGAAGCCCAGAACCAGAACGGCCAGCGTCTGCATCGTCATCGGCACCGGATAGAACGGCACGCTGACCTTTGCGGACACGGTGAGAAGCAGCGAACCGGCGAAGGCGACGAGCAGCGTGCGCGCCAGCGGCCGCTCGGCCGTCCACGAGGTCACGATATTCTGCATGGGGACCATATCTCCTGTTAAGTCACGTCCAAGCGCCTGATTACCATTTCGCGGCGCGATCTGGCGACACTCAATTCACGCGTTTGCCATGCAAACGCCCGCCCGTCCCCACGTCCGGGATGCCGGCATCGCATTCAAGAACATCTGTCAGGGCGCCGGAAAGGGCCGTCCGCGGAGCATTGCGAGGCTCCGTCGGACGGCCTCCCCTCCCGTCGGAGCCGAACGTCAGGGCGCGCTGGCCGCAGGCCCTCCCCCTGGCCACGGCGCGCTGCCCGCCTCCTCAAGCGGGCCTTCCCCGATCCGCGCACGGCCACGAGGGCAGTGCGCACGGCTCCTGACAACACCAAGCCTCCCCAGACCCGGCGAACAGACGGACGGACCCAGGCCCGCCGCAAATTCACGGCGCAGGCATCTGTTGTCCCCCAAGGGGGCCGTCCCGCGTCCGTTCCCCTGTCGCTACACCCTTTGCGAACGCGGCGGGAGTGTTGAAAAAGCCGCAAAGCAAACTTAATCTGTTTGCAAACTTGCATTTGCAAATTTGCAAACCCGAGCCGAAACGGACCGTCAGTGTGAAAAAGCTCTTCATCGGTCGCCAGATCCGCGCCCTTCGCGGCGATGCGAAGCTGACCCAGCGCGATTTCGCCGAACGGCTGGGGCTTTCGACCAGCTATGTGAACCAGCTCGAGAACAACCAGCGGCCGGTTTCCGCGCCGGTTCTGCTCGGCCTGTCGGAACAGTTCGGCCTGGACCTGGCGCAGATCTCGGTCGATGACGACGACCGCCTCGTCGCGGCCCTCAGCGAGGTTTTCGCCGATCCGGTCTTCGCCGGACACCGTCCGGGCCTGCAGGACTTCAAGACCGTCAGTCAGAGCGCGCCCGACTTCTCCCACGCCATGGTGCGGCTGCATCATGCCTATCGGCAGATGAGCGAGCAGCTCGCCATGCTCGACGATCGCCTCGCCCGCGACGAGGCCCTCACGCGCCCGACGCCATACGAGGAAGTGCGGGACTTCTTCCATTTCGAGAACAACTACATCCACGACCTGGACGTGGCGGCGGAGGAGCTGAACGCGCGGCTCTCGACGACGGGGCGCGTCTTCGCCCGCGATCTGGTGGAGCACCTGGACGCACGCCACGGCATCTCCGTGACGCGCCACCGGCTCGCGCCCGACGCCAGCGAGATCCGCCGCTACGACGCGGCGGCGAAGCAGCTCTCGCTCAACGAGGCACTGCCCGAATCGACCATCGTATTCCAGCTCGCCCACCAGATCGCCCTTCTGGAGGCGGGCGGGATCATGGATGACGTGCTGGCGCGCGCACGCTTCCAGAACGAGGACGCCGCGCATGTGGCCCGCATCGGGCTTGCCAATGCCTTTGCCGGGGCGCTGGTGCTGCCCTATCGCGCCTTCCTGCGCACGGCGCAGGAAACGCGCCACGACCTCGACCTCATCGCCGACCGCTTCGGCACCAGCCTGGAGCAGGTAGCGCACCGGCTGTCGACGCTGCAGCGCCCGCGCCTCAAGGGCATCCCCTTCTTTTTCGCGCGGGTGGACAGGGCCGGCAACATCACCAAGCGCCACTCCGCCACCAAGCTGCAGTTCGCACGCTTCGGCGCCGCCTGCCCGCTGTGGAACGTGCACCGCGCCTTCGAAAGTCACGGGACGATCATCCGCCAGCTTGCCGAAACCCCGGACGGCTCGCGCTACATTTCGCTTGCCGCCCATGTGGTGAAGAAGTCGGGCGGCTATGGCGGCCCGGTGCTGCACTACGCCATCGCGCTCGGCACCGAGATCTCGCACGCACGCGACATCGTCTATTGCGACGGGCTGGACCTTGCCCGCGACGCGGCCTTCGACCCCATCGGGATCTCCTGCCGCATCTGCGAGCGCCTTACCTGCGCCCAGCGCTCGGTGCCACCGCTCAACCGGGCGATCTCCATCGACAGCGACCACCGCCGGCTGGTGCCCTACGAGATCCGGTGAGACGGCGAAGCATCGTCAGGCAAATCGGCTCGTACAGCTCGCGGAGGTCCGGGCCCCCTTCACTTCGTCCGGATTTTCGGCGAGAAGTCGGTCGACCCGTCAGATCGCCGGGTCCTGCGGTGAAGAACCGCCCGAAAGGACCAGCCCATGACGCTTGCCCGTGACGCGCTCGACCGACAGCTCATCGCGCTGCTGCAGATGAACGCGCGCATGCCGACGGCGGAAATCGCCCGCAGGCTCGGCCTCGCCCGCTCCACCGTGCACGAGCGCATTGCCCGGCTGGAACGGGAGCGGGTGATCTCCGGCTACACGGCCGTGCTGGCACGCGGACTTCCGGGCGAGGCCGTGCGGGCGCTTGTGATGCTCGCCATCGAACAGCAGAGGATCCGCGACACGCTCAAGCGGCTCGAGGCGTTTCCCGAGATCCGCACCTGTCTGACGATCTCGGGCGAGTTCGACGTATTCCTCGTGGTCGAGGCGCCGAGGCTCGAGGATCTCGACGAGGCGCTGGACGAGATCGCCGCCGTGCCGGGCGTGCGCCGCTCGCAAAGCTCCATCGTGCTCGCCTCGAAATTCGACCGCAGGCCGAACACACCGCAGGATCCCGCGTAAGCCTTCCGCCTACCGATCGATGCAGAAGCGGAACGCGGCCTCCAGCATCCTGCGGTCGCCCTCGATCAGGGGCACGGTGCCGCGCAATTCTCCGCCCGCCGCCTGTCCCAGGAAGACGCTGACCCCGAACGCGCGGGCCGCCGCGACGCGCGCGCCCGTCTCCCGGTCGAGGCGAAATTCCACCGACTTGCCCGAACGAACCCTCATGCGCTCACGCGGCACCCGGATCCGCTGCACCCCGCCCTTGCCGTCACTGACGAGCAGATCGCCCGGATCGGGCAGCTCATCGGGCAGGCCAATGCCGGAGGATACCAGCAGATGCGGCTCGTTCCTGCGGCAATAGGCTGTGACCTGTGTGATCTCGTCATAGAGCCGCGTCGGACCGATACGCTTCGAGGCGGCAACGATCCCGTCCTTGTAGGGCTCCAGATAGAAGGGGGCGAAACCGTCCGGCGAGACGAGGTCGAACTCCTCCAGCGTCGCCCGGTCGGGCACATACATGTCGTTCCGCCCCGCCGTGACGCCGAGCACGAAGATGCGCGGGTCTATGTTCATGTAGACCAGATAGGCGACGATCAGGCTCGATTCCGTCTGCCCCTGCGCGAGCGCGTCGTCCTGGGTGAGCCCGGCACGCTCCCAGGCTTCGCGGTTCGGCACGAAGAAGCGATGGAAGCCAAGCCGGTTGCCGTTCTCGATCCGGCGCACCGTGCCGCCAAGGAACGTGTAGGCGCAGGCGCTCATGCAGTACGCGTCGTTGATCACCTCTCCGAAGGTCCCGTCCGGCTGCCAGCGGCCGATAGCGGTCTCATACTTCTTCTGGCGGATGATGGATCCCAGATCGAGGCCGGCGCGCAGATTGCCGCCGCCGCTGTAAAGAAGCACTCTGTTGCCCTCGGGCTGCTCGCGCTCGAGAAAGGCGCGGAAGGCACGCGGGGTGTCGGCGGTTATCTTGCCAACCGCGAGCACGTAGCAACTGGCCGCCGAGTTGCCCTGGCATACCGCCTCGAAGGCCATGTCGTCGCGAATGTCCAGCGCCCGGGCCGGAACGGCCGTCCCCGCGCAGACCAGGCCGGCGACGATCGCCACCAGCACCGCACCAAGACGGCGCAGTCCGCCGCCACAAACACCCCTTGTCATGATCTTCACCCCCCGGGCCCAGATGCCCGGACCGCATCAAAGCCGAGGAACGACACCACCGCAATGCTCATCGAACCGTCCCCGCGCGCAGACGTGCGGAGGGCCTTGATCCGGGGCGAAATCGCCCCAAAACGTAATTTCCTTGCGTCCCACGCGGTGATTTCGTACCCCGTGTTGCGGAAATATTGTCATACGAACCTACCGAGGCGAGAATGCCGACTTACAGGTCGAGAACCAGCACTCACGGACGCAACATGGCGGGCGCGCGCGGCCTCTGGCGCGCCACCGGCATGAAGGATGGCGACTTCGGCAAGCCGATCATCGCCATCGTGAACTCCTTCACCCAGTTCGTTCCCGGTCACGTCCACCTCAAGGATCTCGGCCAGCTTGTCGCGCGCGAGGTCGAGAAGGCCGGCGGCGTCGCCAAGGAGTTCAACACGATCGCGGTCGATGACGGCATCGCCATGGGCCACGACGGCATGCTCTACTCGCTGCCCTCGCGCGAGATCATCGCCGACAGCGTGGAATACATGGTCAACGCCCATTGCGCCGACGCCATGGTCTGCATCTCAAACTGCGACAAGATCACACCGGGCATGCTGATGGCCGCCATGCGGCTCAACATCCCCGTGGTCTTCGTCTCCGGCGGCCCCATGGAAGCCGGCAAGGTGAAGCTCGCCGACGGCACCGAGCGCGCGCTGGACCTGGTCGACGCCATGGTCGCCGCCGCCGACGACAGGATGTCCGACGAGGACGTCAACGCCATCGAGCGCTCCGCCTGTCCGACCTGCGGCTCCTGCTCGGGCATGTTCACCGCCAACTCGATGAACTGCCTGACCGAGGCGCTGGGCCTGTCGCTGCCGGGCAACGGCTCCACGCTTGCAACCCACGCCGACCGCGAGCGGCTGTTCGTCGAGGCCGGCCACCTGATCGTGGACCTGGCGCGCCGCCACTACGAGCAGGGCGACGAGAACGTGCTGCCGCGCGTGATCGCCAACCGCACCGCCTTCCACAACGCCATGTCGCTCGACATTGCCATGGGCGGGTCGACCAACACGGTGCTGCACCTGCTCGCCGCCGCGCGCGAGGGCGAGATCGACTTCACCATGGCCGACATCGACAAGCTGTCGCGCAAGGTTCCGGTGCTCTGCAAGGTCGCCCCGTCCGTCTCCCACGTGCACATGGAAGACGTGCACCGGGCCGGCGGCATCATGGGCATCCTGGGCGAGCTCGACCGCGCCGGCCTGCTCGACACCTCGCTGCCGATGGTCCACTCGCCGAGCCTCTCCGACGCCCTCGAGCGCTGGGACATCAAGCGCACGGGCGCCGAAAGCGTGATCGACTTCTATCGCGCCGGCCCCGGCGGCATTCCGACCCAGACGGCCTTCTCGCAGGACTGCCGTTATCCGAGCGTCGACGACGACCGCGAGACGGGCGTCATCCGCGACAAGGCGCACGCTTATTCCCAGGACGGCGGTCTCGCCGTGCTCTACGGCAACATCGCCCGGGACGGCTGCATCGTGAAGACGGCCGGCGTGGACGAGTCCATCCTCAAGTTCACCGGCCGCGTGCGGATCTTCGAAAGCCAGGACAGCGCCGTGAGCGGCATCCTGACCGGCAAGATCGAGGCGGGCGACGTGGTGCTGATCCGCTACGAAGGCCCGCGCGGCGGTCCCGGAATGCAGGAAATGCTCTATCCGACCAGCTACCTGAAGTCGAAGGGGCTGGGCAAGCAGTGCGCCCTGGTCACCGACGGCCGCTTCTCCGGCGGCACCTCGGGCCTGTCCATCGGCCACGTCTCGCCGGAAGCCGCCGAAGGCGGCGCCATCGGCCTTGCCGAGGAAGGCGACCGGCTGGAGATCGACATCCCGGGCCGCACCATCCACCTCGCCGTGTCGGACGAGGAAATGGCGCGCCGCCGGGCCGCGATGGAGGCGAAGGGCGACGCTGCCTGGAAGCCGGTCGAGAAGCGTACGCGCAAGATCTCGACCGCGCTCAAGGCCTATGCGCTGCTGACGACCTCGGCCGCGGAAGGCGCGGTGCGCCGCGTCGACTGACGCGAACGCACGTCACCACACTGACGGATCATGCAAGAGGGCGGCCCAGGGCCGCCCTTTTTCGTGCCTTCTCCATCCCGCTGGACACCAGCAGACCAAAGCACCTGATACCCCAGCGTATAGCTGGCAACATCACGTACAATCCGCAAAGGACTCTTGTGTTAACCTGTTGAAATGGGAAGCATGCGTAGAGTGAACAGTGGCCAGACGCAAAAGCCACCGGAAAGAGCATGACAGAAGTCCTCTTGGGACTTCGGGCTCTGTCCCCAGCCAACCGCAAGCGCGCGCGATCAAACCATGCAACAGGATCCAGGTCCGGCGAATTCCCCCACCTCCGGCACTGCTGAAAGCAGCGGCGACCGCGGGGGGCTTTTCGCCCCATTGGGGCGGATGTTCGCCCTGCCGGACGACCCGGAGCTGCTGAAGGCGCAGTATCGGGCCTTCTCGCGGCAGGTTCCGCTCCTCTACGTCATCCTGATGATGAACGCCTGGGCACTGGCGCTCACGCTGTCCCCCCACGCACCGGCCTGGCTGACGGTCCATGTCGCCCTCCTGCTCAGCGCGATCTGCGCGGCGCGGATCTTCTTCTGGTGGCGCAAGCGGCATATCGAACCGGACGCGGAGGCCGCGCGGGCGGCGCTCCAGCGCACGCTGCGCTTTGCCGTCGTTCTGTCCCTCGCCTACTCGGGATGGGCACTCAGCCTCTATGGCTATGGAACGCCCTACACCAAGGCCCACGTCAGCTTCTTCATGGCCATCACGCTGGTGAGCTGCGTCTTCTGCCTCATGTACCTGCGCGCGGCGGCGCTGACCGTCGCCCTGATCGTCAACACGCTGTTCGTGACGTTTTTCATGTCGACGGGCGAACCGACGTTCATTGCCTCCGCTCTGAACGTGGTGCTCGTCACCATCGCCATGCTGATCATCGTGACGATCAACTACAACCACTTCCGCCAGATGGTCGAAGCGCAGACGCGTGCGGTCGCGCTGGGCGAGGAGAACTTCCGTCTCGCCAATCTCGACAGCCTCACCGAGTTGCCGAACCGTCGCGCGTTCTTCTCCCGGCTGGAGGAGATGTTCAAGGCCGCACGCGCCAACGGGGAAACCTTCAGCGTCGGCATCATCGACCTCGACGGCTTCAAGCCCGTCAACGACACCTACGGGCATTCGGTGGGCGACCAGCTCCTGCGCGAGATCGGTGAACGGCTGCGGCGGGCCTGCCTGACCGACGGCACCTTCGCCGCGAGGCTCGGAGGCGACGAGTTCGCCATCCTTGTAACAGGGGAGATCGGCGGACGAGCGCTCACGACCAGAGGACAGGGTCTGTGCGAAGCCCTGTCACGGCCCGTCGCACTGCCGACGGCCCGGGTGCAGGTGTCCAGTTCCATCGGATTTGCGCGCGACGGAGCCGACGTCCCCTCGCCAACCGAACTCATGAACCGGGCCGATTTCGCGCTCTACCAGTCGAAGAGGCTGAACCGGGGGGCGGCGACCGTCTTCTCCGACGCGCACAAGGAGATGATCCACCGCGAGTCCCTCATCGAGCAGACGTTGCGCGGCGCGGATCTCGACCAGGAGCTCAGCGTCGCCTTCCAGCCGATCGTCGATATCCGAACCAACCGGCCCGTCGCCTTCGAGGCCCTGGCACGCTGGCAAAGCCCCTACCTGGGAACCGTGTCGCCGGGCGAGTTCATTCCCATCGCCGAGCGCACGGGCATCATTTCCAGGCTCACGTGCGAACTGCTCCGCAAGGCACTGTCGGAAGCCAAGACATGGCCGAAAGGGATGCGGCTGAGCTTCAACCTCTCCGCGCGCGACCTGATGTCCACGGACACGCTCCTGAAGATCGCCGCGCTCATCACGCGCTCGGCCTTCGACAACAGCCTGCTCGACCTGGAGATCACCGAAACCGCGTTCATCTTCGATGCCTCGCAGGTGGAGAACTCGCTGCAGTTCCTGCGCGACCTTGGTTGCGGCGTCGCGATCGACGACTTCGGCACCGGCTATTCGAGCCTGTCGCGCCTGCATGCCCTGCCGCTGACCAAGCTGAAGATCGACCGCAGCTTCGTAAGCAGCATCGACACCAATCCCGCCAGCCTCGACATCGTTCGCTCACTGGTGCACCTGTCACGCAACCGCAAGCTCGACTGTATCGCCGAGGGTGTGGAAACGCACAGCGAACTGGCCGAGTTGCAACGCCTCGGCGTTGCCTTCGCACAAGGGTATTTCTTCGCCCGGCCGATGACAGCGGATCAGGTGCCGCAGTATCTCGCCACCCATGAGGGACCGGAGCGCACGACGGCCGGGTCCGCCCGAACCTCCTGACCGGCCGCCGCGTCGCCCTGAGGAAAAGGCGAAGCTTCAGGCCGAATTCATCGTTTCATGACTTTATAACTCATATTTTTTCAGGCATAGGTACGTCCTCCCCGAACAGGTCGACCGGACATTTCAAATGACGCACCGCCTCACAGCCCTCGCAGCCGCTTTCGCCCTTCTCCCGCTGACCGCCAGCGCCGAACAACTGACGCTCACGGATGTCGCCGGCCGCGAGGTCACGCTCGAAGCGCCCGCCGAGCGCATCATCCTCGGCGAAGGCCGGCAGACCTACCTGCTTGCCATTCTCGATCGCGAGAACCCGTTCGCCCGGGTTGTCGGCTGGCGCAGGGACCTCGGCGAGGCCGATCCGAACACCTATGCCCTTTACGAGAAGAAGTTCCCGCAGCTTGCTGACATCCCCACCTTCGGCGGCTTCAAGGACGGGACCTTCGATGTGGAGCAGGCAGCCGCCCTGAAGCCCGACGTGGTGCTCATGAACCTGGAGGCCCGCGCCGCCACCGAGGATGCGGGCTATGACGACAAGCTCGCAAAGCTCGGCATCCCCATCGTGTATGTCGACTTCCGCGAGAACCCGATGGTCAACAGCATCGCCTCGATGCGGATCATGGGCGAAATCACCGGCCGCGAGGACCGGGCGAACGCCTATATCGACTTTGTCGAGACACAAATGGCCCGCGTGACCGGGACGCTGGAAAAGGCGTCCTTCGAGCGTCCCAAGGTGTTCGTGGACCGCGCCGGCGGCTATTCGGAAGATTGCTGCATGACGTTCGGCCCCGGCAACTTCGGCAAGTACGTGGAAATCGCCGGCGGCACGAACATCGCTGGCGACATCCTTCCCTCGACCTTCGGCACACTCAACCCCGAGCAGATCATCGCCGCCAACCCGGACCATGTGGTGGTGACCGGCGGCCAGTGGGATGCCTATGTTCCCGGCGGCGCCTGGGTCGGCATGGGACCGGGCTCGGACATGGAAGAAGCGCGCAAGAAGCTGCAGGCACTGACCCGGCGCACCGCCATGACCGGCATCACGGCTGTCGACACGGGGCAGTTCCACGCCATCTGGCACCAGTTCTACGACAACCCCTATTACTTCGTCGCCGTGCAGCGGCTGGCGACCTGGCTTCACCCGGAACTGTTCCCCGACCTCGACCCGGAAGAAACGCTGAAGGAGCTTCACAAGCGCTTCCTGCCGATCGACTACAAGCCGGGCTACTGGGTGTCGCTCAACGATGAGTGACACGACGACCGATGCCGGAGCGGCGGCGGGGCGCGATTTCTATCGCGCGCTCGTCTTCCGCCGGCAGGCAATCCTTGTCGCCCTTGCACTCTCGCTTGCGCTGAGCCTGTGCGCCGACCTGGCACTCGGACCCGCGCGCTACGGGCTCGACGAGGTGGCAGCGGCGTTGTTCCGGCCGGATCACGTCGATGCCAGTATCCGGGTGATCGTCTGGGAAATCCGAATGCCGGTCGCGCTGATGGCGCTGGCGGTGGGGGCAAGCCTGTCGGTTGCCGGAACGCAGATGCAAAGCATTCTGAACAACCCACTCGCCAGCCCGTTCACACTGGGCATTTCGGCGGGCGCGGGTTTCGGTGCAGCCCTTGCGCTCGCCTTCGGCGTCGCGCTGTTTCCGGTCGCGGTCGACTACATCATCCCGGTCAACGCATTCCTCATGGCCATGCTCACGTCGCTGGCAATCTACGGATTGAGCCTCAGCCGGGGCACGTCCAGCGAGACGATCATCCTGCTCGGGATCGCCCTAGTCTTCATCTTCAACGCGCTGATGTCGCTGATCCAGTTCTTCGCCTCCCAGCAGGCGGTGGCGGCGGTGGTGTTCTGGACCATGGGCAGCCTGACAAAGGCGACATGGCCAAAGCTCTGGATCTCACTCGCCGCGCTCGGACTGGCGCTGCCGCTCCTGGCACGGCGCGGCTGGGCGCTGACGGCCATGCGGCTGGGCGATGCCAAGGCGGAAAGCATGGGCGTTCGCCCCGGACGCATCCGTCTCGAGGTGCTGGTGCTGGTGAGCCTGCTGGCCGCCATCTCCGTGTCCTTCGTGGGAACCATCGGCTTCATAGGCCTCGTGGGACCGCATATCGCGCGCATGATGCTCGGCGAGGACCAGCGCTTCCTGCTGCCGGGTGCAGCACTTTCGGGCGCCCTGCTGCTGTCGGTGGGCTCCGTCCTGTCCAAGATGATTATTCCGGGAACGATCATTCCCATCGGCATCGTCACGGCGATCGTCGGGATCCCGTTCTTTCTCTATCTCGTCCTGAGCCGACGGGGGAGCGCATGGTAAGCCTGTCTCTGGAGGGCATCGGCGCACGGTATTCGGGCCGTCCGGTTCTTTCCGGCATTTCGACATCCCCCCTGCGGGGAGGGCGTATGGTCGCCCTGCTCGGCCCCAACGGCGCGGGAAAGTCCACCCTGTTCCGCCGCATCTTCGGGATCCAGTCCGGTCCGGGAGAGATCCGCGTGGAGGGAGCCCGCCAGCCCCGGCCGATCGCCTACATGCCTCAGGACGACGGAACGCGGCCTGTCCTGTCCGTCTACGAGGCCATCCTGCTGGCGCGCATGCAGGGACGACGCCTGCATGTCGCACGCGAGGATCATGCGGAGGTCGACCGGGTGATCGGCCTGCTCGGCATTGGCGGATTGCGCGAACAGATGGTCAGCCGGTTAAGCGGCGGTCAGCGCCAGATGGTCGGCGTCGCCCAGGCGCTCGTCCAGGGACCCGAGATCCTTCTGATGGACGAGCCGACCTCGGCCCTAGATCTCAGCCGCCAGATCGACCTTCTGACACTGCTGCGGGGGCTGGCGCGCAATCAGGGACTTCTGATCGTTCTGGCCATGCACGACCTCGGTCATGCGCTGCGTTTCACCGACGAGGCCATCGTGATCGCGAACGGAGGCCTCGCGGCCTGCGGACCGACGCAAACCGTTGTCACCCAGGACCTGCTGCGAGACGTTTTCGAGGTCGATGCCCGCATCGAGACCTGCTCGCGCGGGCACCCCAACCTGATCGTGGACGGACGGATCGCCCGGACGGCGTGAGCCGCGTCACACGCTGAGATAGCGCTCGCGCAGGATCGGGTCGGCGGCAAGCTCCGACGAGGTTCCAGACCAGGCGACCTGCCCCTTCTCCACGATGACATGCCGGTCGGCGAGCTTTTCCAGCGCATCGACGTTCTTGTCGATGACCAGGATCGACTGCCCCTCGCCCTTGAGCCGGTCGAGGCAGGCCCAGATCTCGGCGCGGATCAGCGGCGCGAGCCCTTCGGTCGCCTCGTCGAGGATCAGCAGCTTGGGATTGGTCATCAGCGCCCGGCCGATGGCCAGCATCTGCTGCTCGCCGCCCGAGAGCTGGTTGCCCATGTTGGAGCGCCGTTCCTTGAGGCGCGGGAAAAAGCCGTAGACGCGATCGAGCGACCAGCCGGGCTTCGCCCCGAAACGGTTCGCGGCGGTGGCGACCAGGTTCTCCTCCACGCTCAGGGTGGGGAAGATCTGGCGTCCCTCGGGCACGAGGCCGAGGCCCGCCTGGGCGATGCGGTACGCGGGCTGGCCGGAAAGGTCCTGCCCGTCGAAGACCACGCGCCCGGCGCTCGCCTTCATCATGCCCATCATGGTGTGGATCGTGGTCGTCTTGCCCATGCCGTTGCGGCCCATGAGCGTGACCACCTCGCCACGCGCGACCGTGAAGCCCATGCCGAAGAGCACCTCCGCCGCGCCATAGGCCGCGTGAAGGTTGGAAACGTCCAGAAGTGCGGTCATGCCGCGCCCTCCTCGCCAAGGTAGGCTTCGCGAACGCGGGCGCTCGCGCGGATTTCCCCGGGCGTGCCCGTGGCCACGATCTGGCCGTAGACAAGCACCGAGATACGGTCGGCAAGCGCGAAGACCGCGCTCATGTCGTGCTCGACGAGAAGCATGGCATAGCGTCCCTTGAGCGCCTGGAGCACCTCGACGAGGCGGTCCGTTTCCTCGCGCCCCGTGCCGGCCATCGGCTCGTCCAGAAGCAGGAGCTTCGGTTCCAGCGCCAACGCGATGGCCAGTTCCAGAGCGCGCTTCTCGCCGTGGGAGAGCGTACCGGCGGCAATGTCGGCGCGATGGGCAAGGCCCAGTTCCGCAAGATATTCGCCGGCCCTGTCGTTGAGATCGCGGTCGCGTCCCACGTTGGCCAGGAAGCGGAACGAATGCCCCTGGCGCGCCTGAAGCGCAAGGGCGACATTCTCGCGCGCCGTGAAGGCGGGCAGGATCTCGGTGATCTGGAACGACCGGGCGAGGCCGGCGCGGGCGCGGGCCGGCATCCCGAGCGCGGTCACGTCCTTGCCGTTGAAGGTGATGCGGCCGCTGTCGGGCCGGAGCGCGCCCGAGATCTGGCCGATCAGGGTCGTCTTGCCCGCCCCGTTGGGGCCGATGATGGCGTGGATCTCGCCGGGCATCACCTCGAGATCGACGTGGTCGGTCACCTTGAGCGCGCCGTAGGACTTGGCGAGATCGTCAAGCTTGAGGATCGGTTCAGCCATCCTTGCGACCTCCCGGAAGAAGCGACAGGAGCCCGCCGCGCCCGAACAGGACGACGAGAACGAGGAAGGGGCCGAAGAGAAGCCGCCAGTGCTCGGTGAAATGGGAGAGCACCTCCTCCAGCGCCAGGAAGCTGGCCGCGCCGACCACCGCGCCGATCAGCGATCCGAGCCCGCCGAGAACGACCATAACGATCAGCTCGCCCGAGCGGTGCCAGGACATGTAGGCGGGGGACACGAACTCGGCCGCGTTGGCCAGCAACGCCCCGGCGACGCCGGCCATCATGCCCGAGATGACATAGGCGGCGAGACGGTACCAGTAGGGATCCACGCCGATCGCCGACAGGCGCATCTCGCTCTGTTTCGCCCCCTGCAGAACGCGCCCAAACCGCGACGCGACGATCATGCGCGCCAGCAGATAGGTCAGCACAAGAACGCCCAGCACCACGTAGTAGAAGGTCGTGCGGTCGGAAAGCATGGTCGAGCCCAGCACCTCGGTGCGGCCCCAGATCGTCAGGCCATCGTCCCCGCCGTAGGCGGAAAGCGAGGTCGCCGTGTAGTAGGCCATCTGCCCGAAGGCGAGCGTGATCATGATGAAGTAGACGCCGCGCGTCTTGAGGCTGATCGCGCCGGTGACGGCGGCGAAGAGGCCGCAGACCAGCAGCGTCACGGGGAGCGAGACGGTCACGTCCCAGTAGTTGTGCTCGGCGAGGATGCCGACGCAATAGGCGCCGATCCCCAGATAGGCGGCGTGGCCGAAGCTGACCAGCGCACCGAAGCCCAGGATCAGGGACAGGCTCACGGCGGCGATGGCGAAGACCATCACGCGGATGGCGAAGAACACGAGGAAGCTGTCGTCGAGGGCCCCGGCCAGCGGAGGAAGCAGGGCAAAGCAGGCGAAGACGACGAGCGCGATCAGCCCTTCCCGGCCGAAGCGGGAGGCGGCCGGCGGCGCGGCGGGGGGAGTGTCTGTCATGGCGGTCGTTTTCATCCGTTGCGCACGGGGAAGAGGCCGGTCGGCCGGAAGAACAGCACGCCCGCCATCAGCACGTAGATGAGCATGGAGGCGATGGCCGGGCCGACGTCATTGGCGGCCGAGGGAGAAAGCACGAGGCGGGCGATGTCGGTGGCGAAACCACGCCCCAGCGTGTCCACCAGGCCGACGATGAGGGCGGAGAGGAACGCACCGCGAATGGACCCGATGCCGCCGATCACGATCACCACGAAGGTGAGGATCAGCAGGTTGTCGCCCATCCCCGGTTCCACCACCAGGATGGGCGCCGCGAGAATGCCCGCGAAGCCCGCCAGCATGACGCCGAAACCGAAGACCAGCATGAACAGGCGGCGGATGTTGACGCCGAGTGCGGACACCATGGTGGCGTTGGTGGCGCCGGCACGCACGAGCATTCCCGCGCGGGTGCGGGTCACCAGCAGATAGAGCAGCACGGCAACGCCAAGGCCCGAGACAATCAGCGCGATGCGGTAGACCGGATAGCGCAGCCCGTCCATCAGCTCGAACGAGCCCGAGAGCGCGTCGGGCATGGGCAGCGTCAGCGGCGCGGAGCCCCAGATGGCGCGCACCGCCTCGTTGAGAAAGATGATGATGCCGAAGGTCGCCAGCACCTGGTCGAGATGACTTCGGTCGTAGAGATGCCGGAAGACCAGCATCTCGAGCACGAGGCCCAGCACGAGAGAGCCGACAAGCCCCAGGGCGAGCGCGCCCCAGAAGGTGCCGGTGACGGCATAGGCGGCGACCGCCAGATAGGCGCCGAGCATGTACTGGACGCCGTGGGCGAGATTGATGAAGTCCATGACGCCGAAGACAAGGGTCAGGCCGGCGGCGATGAGAAAGAGGAGAATGCCGAGCTGCAGGCCGTTCAAAGTCTGCACGGCAAGGAGGGTCGCGCTCAAGGCTTGGGCCTCGCGGTTTCGGGCGGTTCGATCAGGACGCGTGCGGACGCATCAAGGCGGCGCGGCGCCATCGTCAGGGCGACCGCGGGAGAAACGGCAGCCCGGCCCGCACATCCGCGCGGGCCGGGTCGAAACCGTCACTTCATGCGGCACTCGCCGACATAGGCGTCGACCTTGTCGTCGAACACCTTTTCCATGGCGGAGGTGACATACTTGCCGTCGTCACGCTTCACCGCCTTCACCACATACACATCCTGGATCGGGAAGTGGTTGGTGTTGAAGGAGAAGTCACCGCGAACGCTGTCGAAGGGAGCGGCCTTCATGGCCTCCATCAGCTTGGCCTTGTCGGCCTTGCCGCCGGCTTCCTTCAGCGCGCCGTCAATGAGCTGCGCCGCATCGTAGCCCTGTGCGGCATAGACCGAGGGCGCGTAGCCGTATTCCTTCTCGAAGGCGGCGACGAAGGCCTTGTTGGCTTCGTTGTCGAGGTCGGGCGCCCACTGCGCGCCGGCCAGCATCCCGACCGCCGTGTCCTTGGTGGCGGGAAGCGTCGTCTCGTCCACGGTGAAGGCGGAGAGGAAGGGAACCTCGCCCTTCAGGCCGGCTTGGTCGTACTGCTTGACCAGGTTGACGCCCATGCCGCCCGGCATGAAGGCGAAGACCGCGTCGGGCTTGGCCGCCGCGATACGCGTCAGCTCGGCGTTGAAATCGAGCTGGCCGAGCTTGGTGTAGAGCTCGTCGACGATCTCGCCCTTGAAGTGGCGCTTGAAGCCGGCGATGGAATCCTTGCCGGCCTGGTAGTTCGGGGCCATCACGATCATGCGCTTGTAGCCGGCGTCCTGGGCGTATTTGCCCATCGCCTCGTGGTTCTGATCGTTCTGGTAGGAGGTGGTGAAGAAGTAGGGCGAGCAGGCCTTGCCCGCGATGGGCGACGGGCCGGCGTTGCCGCCGACGAAGATCGTCTCGCTGTCCATGATCGGCTTGTAGACCGCCATCATGACGTTGGAGAAGACGACGCCGGCCATCATGTCGACCTCGTCGCGCTCCAGAAGGCCGCGAACCTTGGTGAGCGCCGCATCCGGCTTCAGTTCGTCATCGACGACCAGAACCTCGGTGTCGAGACCGCCGAGCTTGCCGTCGGCCTGCTTGACGCCCAGCAGGAAGCCGTCGCGCATGTGCTCGCCCAGAACCGCGGGCGGGCCCGACAGGGTGGCGAGGAAACCGATCTTCAGACTTTCGGCATGGGCCGCGCCGCCGGCAAGGCCAAGGGCCGCCGTGGCTGCAGCCGCCAACATCACTTTCCGCATTGCATTCTCCCCTCAGAAGCGCCCGCGCGCCGCTTGACGGCCGGCTGCTGGATGGTGACTGGTTGTTCTTGTCAGGTGCGACAGGGCATCCCCGCCGCGCCGGTCCGCTCTCTGGCGGCGCTGATTTATTTTAAGCCTAAAATATTTCCTCTGTGAAGCCCCCCTTTTCCGCGGAACGCGCGCGTTCTCCGGGCATCCGCTTTTCACCTCACGTTAATCATGCGGAAGGGCGGAGTCGATTAGGCTTGCCGCAACCAGGGACTGCATATCCGCAAAAGGACGGAGGGCTCATGAACACCCGCAACAGCATCACGCAAGCTCCCGCGAGTCGGCGCAGGGCTCTCGCGATCGTGGTCGTGCTGGGACTTGGCGCGGCGGCGGGATTCGCCGGTCTCGCACGTGCCGACAGCGGCCCGGATCCCGAGACCTGCCGGGCCTATGCCGAGGCACAGGCGGGACGTGCCGGCGAGCGTGCGCGCCTGCCGTCCTCGCGCGAGCTTGGCGAACGGGTCGCGGAAGAGGCCGTCGGAGGCGCGGTGATCGGCGGCCTTGCCGGCCGCACCCGGCCTGGAAGCGACTGGAGCCGTCGCGGCGCGGGCCAGGGCGCACGCCTGGGCGGCGGGCTCGCGACGCTGGACGCGCTTGGCGATGCGCAGGACGACGCCTGGCAGCAGGCCTATGACAACGCCTACGCGGACTGCATGGCTGGATCCGTTCCCGAGGAGCGCGCGGTGGCGCCAGGCACGGGGTGCGGCTCGTCGGGCGCCGTCGTCGGCGGCACCGGGCGCGGCCCCATAGGGACGTCCTCGCGCCCGGGCTGCGACTGAGGCCTCCCCCGCCCCGCTCAGCGTGTGACGGGCATTGACGCGTGCGGGCCGGCCCGGTACCGCTCGAGCCCGGCAAGCGGCGCGCCGGAGATCTCGCGCAGGAGCTTGCGCGCCATGGCCCTGGCGTAGTCCGAATAGGTTTCCGCGACCTCCACGAAGGCGCCCGAGCCCCGGATCACCTCCCGCGTGTAATAGGGCAAGGGATCGGGATCGGCGCCGCGAACCACCAGTCCGTTGACGGTGATGCGTGCGTAGTCGAAGGCGCGATAGGCGCTGGCGGGCGGGAAGCCCTCGTTGTTGACCCCGTCGCCGGAAATGTCGACCACCTGACGCAGGCACCTGCGCGGCGCGGAAGACAGGCGAATGGCGGCATGTCCGAGCGCATAGCCGAGCGCGGTGGGATAGCTCGTGTGCTGACGCCGGCTCCGGGCCAGCAGATCGGCGAAGGTCTCGATGTCCGCCCGCGTGGCGAGATAGCTCCAGTCCGCATGGGTGACGTGCTGGTCGCGTCCGCTCCACTCGAAGGCGGTGACGAGAATGCCGCCCGTGGCAATGATCGCCGACTGGACCGTCTCCTCCCGGAAGGCGGCGGCAAGCCCCTTCATCTGCAGAGCGTATTCCCGTTCGTCGACGCTGGAGGACACGTCCAGCGCCAGCACAAGCGCAAGCGGACAGGGGACCGAGGAGAACGAGGTCGCGCGGGCCGGAGCGGGTGACAGGAGCAGGGCCGCGAGGGCACCGCAGACGGCGAGACCGGGCAGGCCGCGCGCCCCGCGCAAGGGCGGATGCAAGCGCCCGTCTCGTGAGTGCGAGCCCTTGTCGGCGTTCCTCAGCAACCTCATGGCAACCCCTCCTTGAAAGGGGAAGGGTGAAACATCGAGGCGTTGAGGGCAACCGTCTCAGCGACGCAAACCGCCTTTTGCCTTGCCGGATGCCGCTGCGCGCGCTGTCCGGCTCCGCTCCGGTGAGGGCTTTTCCGGGGATGCGAATGCGGCCGGAACGCGCGTGACGACGCCGCGCTCCGGCAGAACGCCGCCGCCGCGAATGAGGAAGCGCAGCAGCGCTTCAAGCGGCCCCTGCCGGCCGGTGCGCGCCCACAGCACGGCCAGAACGATCTGAACCGCGTTGATGGCGAAGGCGATGAGCAGCAGTTCGTGATGCTCGAACGTTCCGAACAATCCGAAGCCGAGGCCATAGAACAGCACGATGCAGACCACCGTCTGGCCGACATAGGTGGTGAGCGGAATGCGCCCGACCGCCGCAAGAGGCGCAAGCAGCACCGCGCCCGCGTGCCGGCGCAGCAGCACGTCGAACAGCCCGATCAGACCGAGGCACAACAAAAGGCGGCGGGCATTGTAGAGATAGGCGTCGGCGGTACCGATCTGCCAGTTCTCGAAGCCCGCGAGCGTGGTCGTGCCGTGAATGAGGAACCCAAGCACGACGCCCCCCGAAAGACCGATTGCCGCCATCGCCGCCGACCGGCGCAAGGGCCAGCGTCCGCTGAAGGCGCCGAGACGGAAGAACGCCATGCCGAAGAACATCATCGCGCCCACGTCCAGCACGTGATCGGTGAAGAACAGCGTGGTCTGCTCCTGGAAGGTCTCCGCCGCGATGGTGCGAAGAAGATCGGGATAGGGCGCGAGCCGCTCGTCGATCTCGGCAAGCGCGAGGCGTTCCAGATCCTCCAGTTCGATCCGTACGGCCTCCTCCAGATCCGAAGGCCTCTCCTGAGCGGACGCGTCCGCTGCGCTTTCCGCACCGGCTTCGGCTTCGGCGCCGGTCTCCGGCGCTGCGGTCTCCGCCGTGTCCGTCTCCGCCGAGGCCTGCATCGCCGCCTGCTTGGCATCGAAGGCGTCGATGGACGCCTGTTCCAGGCTCCAGCCGGTGCCGTCCTTGACCGAGGAGATCGCGAACAGGACGAGCGCGATCGCCAGAAGCGCGCGACCGCTCATGTTGCGGAACACGAACAGGAACATGCCGAGCAGCCCGTAGACGTACAGAACGTCGAAGGGCCACAGCAGCAGATAGCCATGCACCAGACCGAAGGCGACGAGCCACATCAGGCGGCGGAAATACAGGTCGGCCGCGAAGACACCGCCCGGATTGCGCTCGTGGCGGGCCATGATGAGGATGGCCGTCGCACCGAAGAGCATGGAAAACAGGCCGCGCATGGTGCCGTCGACGAAGATCACCACGAAAAGCCAGGTGAAGACGTTGGAGGCGGTCGACAGCCCCCACTCCTCCGGCAGGGTGAAGGCGACCGTGGGCAGCCCGAAGACGAAGATGTTGCGCCACAGGATGCCGAGGGCGGCAAGACCGCGAAGGGCATCGAGAAGCGGCAGGCGGCCTTCGGCGCGCGCGGTCGGTCCCGCGGCACTGGCCGGGGACGAAATCGGGTGATCCACGTCGGTTTTTCCGGAAAAAGGGAGCGTTCAGGCTCCCTGTTTATGCGCGCTTCGCCTGCGTCGACAAGCGAGAAGATCGCGGGGCTGAGGCCGACCCTTGCGCGTACCGCAGGGCGGCACAACCGTGCACCGCCCCGCGAAGCTGGCATGTGGTTACTTCGGTGCCATGCGGATCGCGCCGTCGAGGCGGATCGTCTCGCCGTTGAGCATGGAATTGGCGCAGATCGCGGCAACCAGATCGGCGTATTCCGCCGGCTTGCCGAGACGCGAGGGAAACGGCACCTGGGCGGCGATGGAATCCTGCACGTCCTGCGGCAGGCCTAGAAGCATCGGCGTTTCGAAAAGTCCCGGCGCGATGGTCACCACGCGCACGCCCGACTTGGCGAGATCGCGCGCGACGGGAAGCGTCATCGAGGCGACGCCACCCTTGGATGCCGAATAGGCCGCCTGACCGATCTGGCCGTCGAATGCGGCGACCGACGCGGTCGAGACGATCACGCCGCGCTCGCCGTCACCGGTGACCGGATCGAGTTCGACCATGGCGGTAGCGGCCTGGGAGATGCAGCGGAAGGTGCCGATCAGATTGACGGCGATGACCTTCTCGAAGAGCGACATGGGGTGCGGCTCGCCGCGCGAGGTGGTCTTCGATCCCGGAGCGATGCCGGCGCAATTGACCAGTATGCGCTCGGGTCCGAACCGCGCGCGTGCGGCCGCGAAGCCGGCGGCGACGCTCTCGTCGCTGGTGACGTCGACCTCCTCGAACGCGCCGCCGATCTCGCTCGCGATCGCTTCTCCCTGCTCCCTGTTCATGTCGAAAAGCGTGACCTTGACGCCGGCTGCCGCCAGCCTGCGGGCCGTTGCCGCTCCAAGTCCCGATGCACCGCCCGTTACAACAGCGGCCAAACCTTCCCGAAGCTCCATGAGACCTCCCCGTCTGACGTCCGTGCGGGATGCACGGCGTTCCTCCGGGGCAACAAGTGACAAGCTGGGCACGCGGCGGTCAAGACCGGCAAAGGTGCGGAGGCGATCTCAGGCAAGAACGACAAGGTCGCGGAGACCGTCGAGCCCGGAGACGGCAACCTGCCCGCAGGTCTCGCGCGGGGTGCCCGCATACCCCTGGGAGCGGGCAAGCGCGAAGGTTTCGGCATCGGTGAGCACGACCGACCCGACGGACTTGTTGGCATCCTCCAGCTTGGCGGCGCGGTTGACCGCATCCCCGATGACGGTGAATTCCAGACGCTCGTCGCCGCCAACGACCCCAACGGTGACCGGCCCGGCGGCAATCGCCGCGCCCGCGCGCAGCGGTTCGGGCCAGCCCAGCGCCTGAAGCTCCGGCGCGAGCGCGCGAAAGAGCGCCGGCAGTCCCTCGCCGACCGCAAGCGCCGACGCGGACGCCGTCGCGCTCGGCGTGACGGCGCCGAAGGTCGCGAGCACCCCGTCGCCCAGGTACTTGTCGACACGCCCTCCCCCGTCCTCGACGAGACGCGTCACCGCGCCCTGGTAGCGCGCGAGCACGGCCATGACGGTTTCGGGCGGAAGGCTCGCGGCAATGCGCGTGAAGCCGCGAATGTCGACCATGAGGACGGCCACCTCGCGCACCTCGCCGCGCCCCGCGACCAGCGCCTCGTCGGCTCCGGTGATGGAACTGGCGACCTCGGGCGCGAAGAATCGCTTCAGATCGGAGGCCGCCGCCTCCTCGCGCACCGCCGCGACGAGCACCTGGCGCCCGCGATAGAGCGCCAGCGTCAAAAGCAGGGTCACGCCGAGAAGGACGATGCTCTTGTCGAGTTCCGCGCCGAGCAGGATCGCATTGGAGGTAAGATATTCGACATAGTTGCGCGTCACGCGCATCTCCGACAACGCCGGAAGGATGGCGTAGCCGACCAGGGCCGCCCAGCCGGCGATGGCCACCAGCCCGGTCACGAGCACGAAGCGCGGGTCGAAGCGCAACGCCCGCAAGGCGATGAAGAGGAAGAAATACATCACCGTGGGAGCCTTCAGATAGAAGGTCGCCGGCTGGGCATACTGGATGTGGAAGGAAAAGATCAGGCCGCAGAGAAGGGCCACGTCGACCACGATCGAGAGCACCAGGTACCAGCCCGGCAACACGGTGCGATAGGACTGCGCGACGCGCAGCACGGTGAACAGGAAATAGGCGGCCAGCGCCAGCGGCACGAAATTGAACCCGGCCGCGCCTTCCGCGCGCGGGGCAAGCGAATAAAGGACGGAAAAGAACACGACAAGGGCGAGCTGGATCCAGCCGATCAGCCGTTCCGCGCTCGTCTCCCGCGCCCGAAGCTCGGCCCGCACGCGCGCCGGCATGGCGCGTTCGTCGGCGGCCACCCGGCGCAGTCGCGACAGCCAGGACAGCCGGTCCGCATGACGGGTCGTCCCGGGGGCCGGAAGCGCGTCACGGCTTGCAGGATCGTCCATCTGTCACGCGCTCCCTCGACCGGTCCACCCCGTTCATTCCACGGCACCGGAACGCGAAAAGAAGAACATGTCGTCCGGCTCGCGGACAAGTCACCTCTTGCCGAGCAGGCCGTGAACGGAACGTGCCCTCAGGGCGTGAGCACCATGCCCTCACGCGCCACCAGCGCGCCGGGATGACGGGCGGCGGCGGCCTCGGCGATGGCGTCGAGCGCGTCGTCGGAGCGGCGCGGGTCGTGATGGAACATGACCGGATGGCGCACGCCCGCCTCAAGCGCCAGTTCCACGCCCTTTTGCCAGGTCGAATGCCCCCACCCCACGTAGGTCGGATACTCGTCGTCGGTGAACATGGCATCGTAGATCATCACGTCGGCCCCCTCCACGAAGCGGCGCAAGGCGCTGTCGATCCCGGGCACGCCATGCTCATGGTCGGTGATGATGCAGATGGACTTCCCGGCGTGATCGAAGCGGTAGCCCGTCGCCCCGCCGGGATGATTGAGCACGACCGTGGAGATCATCATGCCGCCCTCGCGCTCGATGAGCTCGCCACCGACGAAGTTGCGGAACGTCACGGCCTTGAGCTGCTTGGCCGCCACCGGAAAGATCGGCGGGGACATGATGCGGCAGATGATGTCCATCAGTTCCTGCTTGTCGGCGAAATGGCCGGCCCAGGCATTGATGCTGAAGCGTTCGTCATAGGCCGGTTTGAAAAAGGGCAGCCCGCAGATGTGATCGAGATGGGTGTGGGTGAAGAACAGGTCGAAGGCGCGGGGCGGGCCGCCGTGCAGGAACCCGCCTAGATTGCGCGCGCCCGAACCGCAGTCCACGAGCACGAGGTCGTCGCCGCAGCGGATCTCGAAGGAGGTTGTCTCCCCGCCATAGCGCAGGGTCGTCGGTCCCGGCGTCGGGGTCGATCCCCGGACGCCCCAGATCTTGAGCGAAAGCCCGGCACCCGTCGTCACGCCGTCGTTCCCTTTCACGCAGCCGCGCCGGTCGACGCCTTGAGCGTCGCCAGGTCCTGGGTGGTGCGTTCCAGACGCTGCGCGAGCGTGCGCATGACCTCGAGCGACATGTCGGGGAACTCCTTGAGCAGGCGCAGAAAATCGTCCTTGGAAACAGTCAGGACATCAAGTTCCTCCGCAGCGACCACGGAGGCTGTCCGAGGAACGTCGCACAGGATGGCAATTTCGCCAACAATGGAATGACGCCCGAGACGGGCGACGGTCTTCTCGCCATCGGGGGTTTCCACCCTGATGTCGGCCGAGCCGTCGAGCAGGATGAAGGCGCTGTCGCCCTCCTCGCCCTGCTGGCACAGGTATTCGCCCTGGGCGAAGCGGGTGCGATCGGAAATGAAGGCGAGCAGCCTGAGCTTGGTCGCGTCGATGCCCCGGAAGAGCGGCACGCGCCGCAATGCATCGACTTCCGCGTCTAGGGTCACATTACCTCCTTTGAAGGCCTGATCGTCCGCTTCAGGGGCGACCGGCGTTCCTTGTCTCGGGGAAAGGGTTGCGAGAGCGGCTCACCGGCGGGCGGCCTCAGGTTTCGGCATCGTTCTTCACCCTTCCCTGCTGCATGATGACACTATGGTCGAATTCCTCGGCAACGGGCAAATTCGTCGCGCCGAAGAGAAGCGTCCGTCCGGCCAGTTCGCTGCGGATCGTCGTCCGCAGGGCCTTGTCGTCGTCGTTCAGACTGACGGCCGTTTCGTCGAGAATGGTGATGCGCGCGTTCTTCATCAGGGCGCGCACCAGCGCCACGCGCCGGCGCTGGCCGGTGGACAGCCGCGAGCCGGCGACCCCGACGTGGAAATCGAGGCCGGCCCGGATGATCGGCCCGCGCAGGTCCGCCTCGTCGACCAGGGCGCGGATCACCTTGTCGATGCGCTCGCGCGCGTCGCGACGATCAACGCGCGGACGGCCGAACAGAAGATTGTCCTCGATGGACATGGGCGCGATGTAGCTGTCGCGGTCGAACTCCACGAAGCGGCCGTCGGCACTGGCAAGGCGCTTGTGGAACGCGTCGCGCGCGGCCACGATCTCCTCCTTGAGAGCGTCGTCGAGAAGGCCGAGGCGGTGGCGGGCCGGCACCAGCTTGAATGCGAGACCGATCAGGCGGATCTCGTCGGCGGTGGCAAGCCCCGCGCGCCCGCTCTCAAGCCGCGTGATGCGGGTGATGCGCTCGAACTCCGGCAGTTCCTCCTGGGTGATGAAGGAATAGTCGCCCAGCAGGCCGGAATCGCCCGAGACGTTGGAGAAGAGCTCGACCATGGTCTCCGCGATGCGCGCGCCGATGTTGACCAGCTTCTGATAGAGGCCGGTCTTCCTGAGCACGGCGACCACCTCCGCGTCGGCGGCGAGCGAGGCAAGTCCCTCGCTCTGGTCGGCGGGGGCCGCGAACAGCAGGTTCTCCGCGATGGAGGCCGAGTTGTTGAACGCCTCGACCTGCCACAGCTCGATCATCGCCGACAGGCGCTCGTCATGCGCGACCTTGTCGGCAAGCGCCTTGCGCACGCTCAGGATGCGTTCGGCGACGTTTGGACGCTCGGTCGGATCGATGGGCGACTGCAGGCCCATCCTGTAGACATCGGGGGCAAGGCCGACCATCTCGATGAGGTCGAGCGCCCGGGCATCGAGCCCCTCGATGTCCTCGCAACCGACCCGCTCGAGATCCTCCCAGGACGCCTCGACGTCATATTCGGGGTTGGCGGTCGCGCGTGCCTCGGCAAGCCGGCGCTCATGGTCGGCCTTTTCCGAGCCTTCGCGGTCGGGCGCGCGCAGCGGCCTGTGCCGCAGGCCGTAGACCACGTTGTCGCGCAGGGTTCCGGTCCACACATGCACGGAGGAGCCGACATAGGCGATCTGCCGGCCAAGCACGGATTCAGGCAGGTGATCGAGATTGTGTCCGCCGATCTCCACCCGCCCCGATGTGGCACCGATCAGTCCGGCCGCGAGTTGCAGCACCTCCGAACGTCCCGACCCGTCGGGGCCGATCACCGCGACATGCGTGCCCTCGTCGACCTTGAACGACACGTCGAAGACCTCCTGCCCGGCAGCGCCACCGGAGAAGGTCACCGACTTCATGACCAGCGGTCCCTCGAGCGTGGTGTCCTCGTCAGCAGTGAGACGCGAGACCGGATAGATGTCGATGGGATCGAAGTTCTCGACCACCGTCTGGTACTTCACGTCCACGTCGGCGACCATCTGGTAATAGGACAGAAGCTCCTTCCACGGACCCGCCAGGTCCTTGTAGGCCGCGATGACCGCCAGAAGCGCGCCGATGGACAGGTTGCCCTCGATCACCAGCCAGCCGCCGATCAGGTAGAACAGGAAGGGCGTCAACTGGTTCATGAAGTTGTTGAGGAACTTTATGAAATACTTCCAGTTGAAAATCTTGAAGCGGATCAGGTAGTTGGCATAGAAGCGATCCGACAGGTCGGCCGAATGCCAGGCGGAGGCGTCATTGGCGTGGATCTCGGAGATGCCGCCGATCGATTCGCCCACCTTGTCCGCGATCAAGCGCACATTGCGCACCCGCTGGCGCGACAGCAGGACGACCCTGCGCTGCAGCTTCGGGATCACATAGGCCTGCATGGGATAAGACGAGATCGCGGCCAGTCCCAGGAGCGGATCCTGCATGAAGATGAAGCCGATCTGCACGGCCAGCATTCCGCCCTGGTAGGCAGGAAGCGCGATCGCCTCGCCGATGAAACCGCCGACGTCCTCCACCTCGGAGGTGATCATGGGAATGATCTCGCCCGAACTCACCTTCTTGAAATGCGGCAGGCGGAAGCGCAGCACGCGCTGGAACAGCTCGAATCGCAACCGCCGCAGCATCCGTTCGCCAAGCCGCCCCTTGAAGACGTTGAGGATCAGCTTGATGCCGTTCGACAGGACCACGAGGCCGAGAAACGTGAAGCACAGCAGGACCAGGTAGGACACCTGATCGAACTCCACCCCATAGAAGGCGCGCGGAAAGTTCTCGCCCTGGATCGCGTCGTTGACGATCAGCTTGGGCAGCTCGAGCAGGATGTATGTGACCGGATACGAGACGATGGTGATCAACAGGATCACCATCTGCTGGCGCGAACTGAAGCGCCAGATGAACCGGAAAAGGCTTTTTTCCATATCAGCCCGCATGTCCCGGGAAGGCGCGCCAGCCGCCCGCCGCGAATAGAAGCGCCCGCATCATAGCGAGGGCGACATGATTGGCCAGTTGGCCATTGGCGATCTCACCAGAATTGCACCGGCCCTGCCACCCCCGCCTCCCACCTTTCCTCACCTACCGCCCGCACCTCCCGCGGTGTTCGCGAAACGCTGCGCCGCAAGATCCGGCCGCCGCTCGGCAGCCCTCCCGTTTCCCGGCAGGCCCGGCTGCCGCAGCGCCCCGGCATACGGGCGAGGCCCTTGCATCCAAAAGTCACGACGGCTAGAGAAATAGGAAGATTCCGGTGCACGGACCTGTCCGGACGGCGGTTTGAACGGCTCGCAGGACGAGACCGGTCCGTCCGGCAAGTCGAATTGGGCTGTCTCCCCCCGCAGCCGCAACCCGCACCGCCGCCATGATGACAACCCGCCGGAATGGCTTCAGGGAAGCGAAGTAGCGACGTCTTGAGCCCGCAAGCGCCACGACAAGGGCCGTTCACCAACGGCCCGTCAGGACAGGCGGGATCGCGCGACCGGCAATCGGCCCTTCCGGTTCCGGCAACCGCTTGCAAGACGCTCAAGGGGCAAGCCAATGTCGGAAGCGGACCGCTAGCATGAGCACCAGCTCGCCGAAGATCCTTATCTACAGTCACGATTCCTTCGGCCTCGGCCACCTGCGGCGCTGCAGCACCATCGCCCACGCGCTGGCTCGCCGCTTTCAGGACCTCTCGGTCCTGATCCTGTCCGGATCGCCGATCATCGGCAGCTTCGAATTCCGCTCCCGCGTCGATTTCGTGCGCATCCCAGGCGTCATCAAGCTCCGGAACGGCGAATACACGCCCCTGTCGCTGTCGCTCAACATCGAGCACATCCTGGCCATCCGATCCTCGATCATCGAGCATACGGCCAAGGTGTTCGACCCCGACATCCTGATCGTGGACAAGGAGCCGCTGGGCCTGCGCGGCGAGATCCTCGGCACGCTGGATATGCTCAAGAAGCAGGGCAACACCCGCCTCGTTCTGGGCCTGCGCGACGTCATGGACGATCCGGCGGTGCTGCGCGAGGAATGGACCCGCAAGGGCGTCGATCCGGCGCTGGAGAAACTTTACGACGAGATCTGGATCTACGGCCCGCCCGACCTTCACAACCCGCTCGAGGGCATGGGCCTGCCGGCCTCCGTCCACAAGAAGGCGATGAACACCGGCTACCTGCGCCGCACGATCCCGGCGGATGCCCGCATCACCGAGCCCCTGCCCTTCGACGACGAGCCCTACATTCTCGTCACGCCCGGCGGCGGCGGCGACGGGGTGGAGATGGTCGACTGGGTGATGCGCGCCTACGAATCGCGCACGCGCCCGCTGTTTCCCGCCCTCATCGTGCTCGGCCCCTTCATGCCGGCCTCGGCGGTGGCGGAGTTCCAGGCGCGCGCGGACACGCTGCGCGACGTCCACATCCTGCGCTTCCTGCCCACGATCGAGCCCTACATGGCGGGCGCGCGGGCCATCGTCGGCATGGGCGGCTACAACACGTTCTGCGAGATCCTCTCCTTCGACAAGCCGACGCTGCTCGTGCCGCGCGTGGTGCCGCGCCGCGAACAGTCGATCCGCGCGACCCGGGCCGAGGATATCGGCCTGCTCAAGGTGTTGCCGATCGACGAATATCCGGACGTGGACAAGATGATCGACGCGCTGGAGGAACTGCCCTTCCTCGCGCCGCCCTCCAGGGCCGGTGTCGACAACCTGCTGGGCGGACTGACCGTCATCGGCGACCGAGTCGAGACCATTCTGGAGTCCCGCACGGTGCGCGCGGCGCCGCGCATGGTCCCCGCCTACTGAGGGACGTCCGTCCCCTTACCGGAAATCTTGAATGTCCCGCATCGCCGTCGTCGTCAAAGGCTATCCGCGCCTGTCCGAAACCTTCATCGCGCAGGAAATGTTCGGCCTCCAGCAGCGCGGCATCGGACAGCTCATCGTCGCCCTGAGAAGGCCGTACGACCCTTTCATCCATGCGGTACACCGGCAGATCACCTCGGACGTGCTGTATCTGCCCGAGTACATCAAGGACGACCCCGCGCGGGTCGCCCGCGCCCGCAGGTGGGCGGAGAAGCAGCCGACATACGCGGCCGCCCGCGCGCTCTACGAAGCCGACTTCGCGCATGAACCGAACGCGAACCGCCAGCGGCGCTGGGGACAGGCCTGTGTGTTCGCCCGTGAACTGCCCGAAGACGTGACGTGGATCCACACCCACTATCTGCACACGCCCTGCTCGGTCGCGCGCTATGCGGCCCACCTGTCGGGCCGCAAGTGGTCGTTTTCAGCCCATGCCAAGGACATCTGGACAAGTCCCGAGTGGGACCTGCGGGTGAAGCTCGACGATGCGGCCTGGGGCGTGACCTGCACGAAGGTCAATCTCGACCACTTGCGCGGGCTTTGCGCGCAGCCGGAAAAGGTCGATCTGGTCTATCACGGTCTCGATTTCTCGCCGTTTCCACGCCGGACACCGGGCAAGCGTGCCGCCGACGGTGGCGCCGGTGGGCCCGTGCGGCTGCTGTCCGTGGGGCGTGCCGTGGAGAAGAAGGGCTACGACGACCTGCTTGAGGCCCTTTCCCGCCTGCCCGCCGACCTCGACTGGCGCTTCGAGCACATCGGCGGTGGTGAAAAGGCCGAGGACCTCAAGGCACATGCCGAGCGGCTTGGCATCGGGGCACGCATAAGCTGGCAGGGCGCGCGCCCGCGCGAGGACGTGATCGCGGCGGCACGCCGCGCGGACCTCTTCGTGCTGGCATCCAAGGTCGCGCGTTCGGGCGACCGCGACGGGCTCCCCAACGTTTTGATGGAAGCGGCGGCGATGGGGGTCTGCTGTCTTGCAACCAATGTCTCGGCGATCCCCGAACTGGTCCGGGACGGAGAGACGGGTGTTCTGGTGCCGCCGGAAGATCCCCACTCGCTTGCGAAGGCCATCGAACGCGTCGCACGGGACCCGGCCTTGCGGGAGCGCCTCGGGCTTGCCGCGGAAGAGGACGTGCGCACGCGTTTTTCGGCGGACCCGGGGCTCGACATGCTTGCAGAGCGCTTCAAGGCCGTGCTCTGAACAGGTCATGCGCATCGCCTTTACCGCCCCGATGAAACCGCTGGACGATCCGGTTCCCTCCGGCGACCGGACCATGGGCCGGCTTCTGGTGCGCGCACTCGAACTTGCCGGACACGAGGTGCGGATCGCGACCCGGTTCCACTCCTGGTCCCGCGAGGGCGGCGTATCGCGGCAGAAGCGGATCGAAGCCGACGCGCGGGAAGAAGCTCGCCGCATCGGCGACGACTGGGCGCGCGAAGGCTACCGCCCCGATGTTTTCCTCACCTATCACCTTTATCACAAGGCTCCGGACTGGATCGGCTCGGCGCTCGCCGATCGCTTCGCCACCGCTTACGCGGTGGTCGAGGCAAGTCGCGCGCCCAAGCGCCGGACCGGCGAATGGGCCCATGGATTCGCGGCCGCCGACATGGCGCTTGCCCGCGCCGACAGGGTCGCCGCCCTGCACCGGGCGGACCACGAATGCCTGGCCGACGTGGTGCCGCAAGACCGGCTTCAGCTTCTCGCCCCCTTTCTGGACGCGGCCCCGTTTCTGGACATGCCGCACCGACCGGCCGCCCCCGGCGCGCCCTTACGGCTGCTTGCCGTCGGCATGATGCGCGAGGGTGCCAAGCTCGCCTCCTACCGGGTTCTGGCCGAGGCTCTGCGCAACCTCGACCGCACCACCTACCATCTGACCATCGCGGGCGACGGCCCGTGCCGGGACGACGTGGTCTCGCTCATGCGCGGACTTCCCGTCACCCTTGCCGGAGAAGTTGCCGCGTCCGACATGGCGCGGCTCTACGCCGCCCATGACCTGCTCGTCTGGCCCGCCGTGCGCGAGGCCTTCGGTTTCGTCTTCCTTGAAGCGCAGGCAGCCGGGCTCGGTGTCGTCGGGGGCGCCACTTTCGGGGTGCCCGACATCGTGGCGGAGGGCAAAAGCGCGCTGCTGTCGCCGGAGGGCGACGCTCCCGCGCTCGCAACGAACCTGTCACGGCTTCTTGCCGACCCCGCCCGTGTATCGACGATGGGCGAAGCCGCGCGCGCCCATATCCGGGCGCGCCATACGCTGGACGCGGGAGCCGCCCGGCTAGACGCCTTCCTTCACGGCGCCCTGCGCCATCACGCAAGCACCGCCAGGCAGTGAGAGCATGACACGATCCGCCTTCATTCACGTCCAGCACCTGCTCGGCACGGGGCATTTCTCACGCGCGCTCGCGATCGGCCGGGCGCTTGCGGCCAAGGGCATCGACGTGACGCTGGCAACGGGAAACACCCCACCGCCGCTTGCCGATCTCGACGGCATCACTCTCGTGGAGCTGCCGCCGGTGCGGGCGCGGGATGCACGCTTCAAGAGCTTCATCACCCCGGAAGGACACGAGATCGACGACGCCTGGAAGGCGGCACGCACGGAGGCGACGCTTTCCGCCTTCTCCGCCCGTGACTTCGATCTGCTGCTGACCGAAACCTGGCCGTTCGGACGCCGGCCCTTTGCCTTCGAGATGGAACCGCTTGTCGCCGCGGCCCGGGCCCGGGAAAGGCACCCGGTCATCGCCGCATCGGTGCGCGACATCCTGGTGCGCAAGCAGGAGGCCTGGAAGGAAGAGGAAATGGCGGCGCGGGCGGAAGCGGCCTATGACCTCGTTCTGGTCCATGCCGATCCCGACTTCATTCGCCTCGAGGACAGTTTCCCCTTCACGGACCGGATCGCGCATCTGATCGCCTACACGGGCTTCGTGGACACCGCCGGCACCCGGCCGGAGGCGCCCGAAGGAGACGGCAAAGACGAGGTAATCGTGTCCTGCGGCGGCGGTGCCGTGGGCGTGGAACTGCTGCGCACCGCCATGGCGGCACGGGCGCTGAGCGGGACCGCGAACACCTGCCGCTGGCGTCTCCTCGCCGGTCATGACATCGACGCGGCAACCTTCGCGGACCTTTCCAGTGGCGCCGGGGACGGCCTCGTCGTCGAGCGCGCAAGGGCGGACTTTCCCTCGCTCCTTGCGCGGGCGCGCTGTTCCGTGAGCCAGGCGGGCTACAACACGGTGCTCGACGTGCTGCGCGCGGGCGTGCCCAGCGTCCTGGTGCCTTTCGCCCAGATCAAGGAAACGGAACAGGCGCAGCGCGCCGAGGCCCTGGTGCGCCACGGACGCGCGGTCAGCGTTCCGGAAGCGGGGCTCACGGCAAAAGATCTCGCGCGCGCGGTGGACGAGGCCCTTTCAGCACCAAGACCGTCGGGCTTTTCAGTGCGGCTCGGCGGCGCAGAGTCGGCGGCCTCGATCCTCGCCGGCGCACTCGCGGAGCGCGCGGCATGAGCGATACCGGCTTCGAGGTCTTTCGCGACGGACTGCTCCGGCATCTCGACTGGTTTGCGGAGCGCGGCCGAAGCATTCCGGTGTGGTGGCGTGACGACGACGCCATCGAGCCGAGCGCGCCCCTTGAGCGGCTGATCGGCATCGCCAACGCCCACGGCTGCGAGGTGGCGCTCGCCGTCATTCCGCACGACGCGACGCAGGCCCTCGCCGAGCGCATCGCGGCGGAGCCCTTCGTGAGCGTGCTTCAACACGGCTACCGGCACCGCAACCACCAGGACAAGGCCAGGGGGGAGAAGGCGGCCGAGTTCGGCCGGGCCCGCGATGTGGACGAGGCCATCGGCGAACTCGCGCAAGGGAACGTGCGGCTCAAGGCGCTCTTTGCGGAGAAGTTCGTGCCCGTGATGGTGCCGCCATGGAACCGGATCACGACCGCGATCACGGCCCGCCTGGAGGAGGCGGGCCTGTCGGGCGTTTCAACCTTCACGCAGTTTCACCCGCGCGACCGGCGTCACGTGCAGACCCACATCGACATGATCAAGTGGAAGAAGGACCGCCGCTTCATCGGGTGGCCCCAGGCAGCCTTGCGCTTCGACTACCAGCTTGCAAGGCGCCGCACCAACCCGGACGAACCGCTGGGGCTTCTCTCGCACCATCTGGCGCAGGATGACGCAAGCTTCGAGTTTCTCGACCGGACACTGGCCGTCATGAAGGCGCATCCGGGCGCGCGCTTCGCCCGGATACGGGATCTTCTGGCGGGCTGAGCCTCAGGCCCTGGGGCGGATGAGACGCAGGCGCCAGGTGACGTTCTTGGAATCCGACGTCAGCCGACAGTCGTCCAGAACCTCCCACTCGTCGCCGTCGGTCGCCTCCCACAGGCGCGCGATCAGGCGATTGGCGCCCGACTCGGGCCGCTTGGGCGAATACATGGAGATGGCGATCACCCCGCCCGGCTCCAGGAACGGCACGTAGCGGGCGACCGCCGCCGCCGGGTCCTCCGAGAAATGCAGCACCTCGTTAAAGACCACCGCCTTGAACGCCTCGCCGGGCTCCGGCGTGAACGTATGCAGGTCGGCCGCGCGCAACGAGGCCTTGTCCGCATCGACATTGGCAATGCCGAGCGCAGCCGGCGCAAGGTCGATGCCCACATAGCGGCCGACGCCCATCGGGGCGAGCCGCTCATAGAGCAGCCCCTCGCCGCAACCGATGTCGAGGACACTGTCGAGCGCGCCGTTGAGCGAGAGCCACATGCCGATGATGCCGTAGCGCCCGCTTTCGGGAAGGTCACGCAGGAAGGACCAGCGCCCGCGCCGGTATTCCTCGTCCCAGCCGTCCGCGGTCGTCGCATTCTTCGCCATGAAAGTCTCCGCATGCCGGTCGTTTTTGGGAAATCATCGCGCATCACCGGCCGGGACGCGCGAAACGGCCGGAGTCACCCGGCCGCACGTTCTGAGCGTCTCACTTATACGGGTCGGCGGCGTCGCGCAAACCGTCTCCCAGGAAGTTGAACGCAAGCACCACGATGATGATGGGAACCACCGGCGCCATGAGCCAGGGATAGACCACCACCACGGAAATATCCTGCGCCTCGTTGAGCAGCACGCCCCAGGAGACCGCCGGCCGTCTCAGGCCGAGGTTCAGGTAGGAAAGCGCGGTCTCGCCGAGAATCATCGCCGGTATCGAAAGCGAGGCGGAGGCGATGATGTGGCTCGTGAACCCGGGAAGCAGGTGCTTTGCGATCACGCGCGAGGGCTTGGCTCCCATCAGCAGGGCCGCCTTGGCGTATTCCTCCTCTCGCAGCGCCATGAACTTGGAGCGCACCGCACGGGCAAGACCCGGCCAGTCGAGCAGGCCCAGGATCACGGTGATGCCGAGATAGATCCACACCGGTGCCCAGGTGACGGGCAGCGCGGCGGACAGAGCCATCCAGAGCGGAAGCTCGGGAAGCGAACGCAGGATCTCGATGACGCGCTGGATCAGGCTGTCGATGAAACCGCCGAAATATCCGGCGATGCCGCCCAGGAAAAGGCCGAGAACGATGGAGATCGTGACACCGATGAGACCGACGGTGAGCGACAGGCGCGCGCCGTAGACCAGTCCCGACAGGACGTCCCGGCCCAGCCGGTCCGTGCCGAGCGGATAGAACGAGCCCCCCTCGGCCGGACAGACGAGGTGGAAGCTGCCTTCCACGAGCCCCCAGAACTCGTAGTCGGAGCCGGAACAGAAGAAGCGCAGCGGCTGTACGTCGTTCCGATCCTCGGTGTAGACCCAGCGCACGGTTTCCAGATCGATGTCCGCCTTCATCCCGTAGACGAAAGGCCCGACGAAGGTCCCGTCATGGAACAGGTGGATGGACTGGGGCGGCGCATAGAGGTGGTCGTTCGAGCGCTCGTTGGGCGCATAGGGCGCGATGATCTCGGCGAAGGGAACGCAGAGATAGAACAGGAACAGGATCACCGCCGACCAGACGGCCAGACGGTGGCGGCGGAACTTCCACCACATGATCTGCCACTGGGAGGCCTGGAAGTAGCGCTCCTGCTCGGGCGTCAGGGTCCCGGCGCCGGCCGGGTTGAACGGCTCGGTGTCGACGAAATGGTCGTTGCCGGTGCGGGTCGTCTCCTTCACGCTCATGTGGCGGCCCTCCCGCCGAGCCGGATGCGCGGATCCAGAACGGCCAGCAGCAGGTCGGACACCAGCATCCCGACCAGCGTCAGCACCGCCACGAACAGGAGGATGAAGCCGGCCAGGAACTGGTCCTGGCTCTGCAGCGCGTTGAGCAGCACCGGCCCCACCGTCGGCAGGTTCAGCACCACCGACACGATGACGGACCCCGACACGAGACCCGGGATCAGGTTGCCGATGTCGGCGATGAATGGGTTGAGCGCCATCCGCAGCGGATACTTCACCAGCAGGCTGGATTCCCGCATCCCCTTGGCACGCGCCGTGGTGACATACTGCTTGTGCAACTCGTCGAGCAGGTTGGCCCGCAATCGGCGGATCATGGCGGCCGTTCCGGCCGTGCCGATGACGATCGTGGGCACGATCAGGTGCGCCAGGATCGACAGCGCCTTGCCCGAACTCCAGGGCTCTCCGATGTATCGCGGGTCCATCAGCCCGCCAATGGAGAGGCCGAACCACAGGTTGGCGAAATAGAGCAGGATGAGCCCCAGCAGGAAGTTCGGCGTGGCGAGGCCGATATAGCCGAGAAAGGTGAAGCCGTAGTCGCCCCAGGAATACTGGCGGGTCGCCGAGTAGATACCGATGGGAAACGAGACAATGTAGACGAAGAGGATCGTCGCGACGTTGAGCACGATGGTCAGCGGCAGGGTAGGCCCGACCACATCCGCGACGGGCTTTTCATATTCGAACGACCATCCCCAGTTGCCCTGCACCAGCCCGTCGAAACCATGCGGCCCCGGCCACAGGCCGACCCAGATCAGGTACCGCTCCAGAAACGGCCGGTCGAGGGCGTATTCCGCGCGCAGGAACTCGAGCTTGGCGATGGACGCGCTCTCGCCAGCCGCGCGCAAGGCCGCGATCTGGTTGGAGATGTAGTCGCCCGCCGGCAACTCGATGATGATGAACGTCAGAAAGCTTATGACGAGCAGCGTCGGGATCATCGTCAGAACCCGGCGCAGGATGTACCAAAGCATCAAGCGATCCCCCAGACGCGGCGACTGCCGCGCAACACTCACTTCACGTAGAATTCGTCCATGCGGTGGATGCCGAACTGGGCACCCGGATCCCAGCCGTAGATCCCCACTTCCGGAACATTGCCGAGATCCTGAACGACGACCGGCTGCCGCACCTCGGAAACCAGACCGATGTGGATCGTCTCCTCGGCATGGATCTGCAGCATCTCGTGCCAGATCTCCGTGCGCTCTTCATCGGACCCGGAAACGAGCCAGGCGTCATAGAGTTCGGTCAACCGCTCGGCGGGCTCCCAGTCGGGCTTCTCGCCGGTCTGCCCGCCCGTCTCGTACCAGTTGCCCCAGGCCGACCAGGACAGGAAATCGCTTCGCACGGGAGCAAAGTCCTCCGGCGGCATCTCCGAGGTCGGAATGCCGTTCTCGAAGCCGGACCACACCGCCATCACAAGGGTGCCCGCGAGGGCACGCTCGCGGATGATGTCGCGCTGGCTCGGCTTGGGAAAAAGCTTCACGCCGATCTCGCGCCATGTCTCCGCGACGAGTTCGAGTGCGTCGAGCTCCTCCTGGCTCTCGCCGGACGCTTCCACGATGATCTCCAGCGGCCGCCCGTCGGGCAACAGGCGCACGCCGTCGCCACGCCGCTCTGTCAGCCCCATCGCATCCAGAAGCTCGTTGGCCCGGTCAGGATCGTAACCGGCGTTGAGGTCGCGATACTCGGGGCGGAACAGCGGGCTCATGGGAAGCACGGTGTCGTTGGCCGGCGTGCCGAAGCCGAGATAGAGAACCTTGTTGATCATCTCCCGGTCGATGCCGAGCGACAGGGCATGGCGGAAACGCACGTCGCGCATCATCGACCGCCAGACGGGATCCTTCACCGTCAGGTTCGGCAGGAGCGAGATCTGCGAGCCCTTGGAGATCGGCCAGAGATACGTCTTGAAACGCCCCGCCTTCTCGCCCTGCTTGAGAATGGTGATGTCGGAAAAACCGATGTTGCGAGCCTGGAGATCGACCTCGCCGGCCTGGGTCTTCGCCGGAATGATCTTGCCGTCGGCAACCGTCATGATCACGCGGTCGATATAGGGAAGCTGCTGCCCCGTGCTGTCCACCCGGTGGTAGAAGGGATTGCGCTTCAGCACGAAGCGGCGCTCGCTGTCGTCGACCAGGCGAACCCAGGGCTGCAGCGTCGGCAGGTCCGGGTTCCGGGCGTCGTACATGTCGTCCATCTTGTTGAACAGCGCGGCCCAGTTGCGCAGCTTCTTCGCCTCGGCGAGCCTCATGATCTTGTCCATGTCGCCGTAGCGCTCATGATACTGCTTGAGGTAGTGGGCCGGGCGATAGATGAACGGCGGCCGGGACTTGGCCAGTTCCGGCTTGAACAGCGGATTCGGCTCGTCCCACGAAAAGCGCACGGTGGTCTCGTCCACCACCTCGAAGCGCGGCGGCTTGCCGCCGGCCAGCATGAATTGCGGCAGGCCGGAGGGCTGAAGGCTCGGGTTGGAGGCCACATCCTCGTACCAGAAGCGAATATCCTCCGAGGTGAAGGGCGCGCCGTCCGACCACTTGTGCCCCTTGCGCAGGCGCAGCGTGAAAACGCGATCGTTCTCGCTCTCGAACGCCTTGAGAAGGTCGGGCTTCAGGTTCAGGTCCTTGTCGTAGCCGACAAGGCGGGCATAGCCCCAAACGTTGATGAGGCGGACGTCTTTTGACCGTCCGATCAGCGTGTTGATCTCGCCACCCGGATGCCCCGTCTCGCGCCCCTTGGCAGGCAGGTCGACCACAAGCGGCTCCTCGGGAAGACGCATGGCAACCGGTGGCAGGTCGACACCGACGCGATCGGCAAGACCCGGCGTTTCCCGATACTCGAGCGCGCGTGCCGGCAGCGCGGCAAGGCCGGCCAGAACCAGCGCGGCGGCAAGATGAGCCGTGCGCCTGACGAAACCGGCGCCAGCGGAAACGAGGCTCATTGTGCGGCCTCCATTGGCGTTTTTCCGCGCGCGGCAAGGCCCGGCGCACAGACATAGTGACCCGGCGACATCTCCACCAGTTCCGGCACCACGCCCTCGACCAGGCGGAACGGCTCGGGCCACTGGTCGGGCTCGGACGCCCGGCGCGCGTCAAGTCCGGCGAAATCCAGCGGCGCGTTCAGGTCCGGCTCGGGCACGGAATCGAGCAGCGCACGGGTATATGGATGGCGCGGATTGTCGACGATCTCGCGCGTGGGTCCGATCTCCACCACGCGGCCGCGGCACATCACCGCGATACGGTCGGCGATGTAGTCGACCACCGCCAGATTGTGGCTGACGAAGAGATAGGTCAGGCCCAGTTCATCCTTGAGATCCTTGAGCAGGTTGAGAATCTGGGCCTGCACAGAGACATCGAGCGCCGAGGTCGGTTCATCGCAGAGCAGGAACTCGGGGCTGAGCGCGAGCGCGCGCGCGATCCCGATGCGCTGGCGCTGGCCACCGGAGAACGAGTGCGGGTAGCGACGCAGGAAGCGCGGATCGAGCCCGACGAGCCCCATCAGTTCGCGCACCCGTTCCGCCCGCTCGGCCGGCGTGCCCACCTTGTGAATCACCAGCGGCTCAAGCAGCAGCTCATTCACCGTCATGCGCGGATTGAGCGAGGAAAACGGGTCCTGGAAGATCAACTGCACCCGGCGGCGATACTCCAGCAGAGCCTCGCCCGACAGTCCGCTCACATCCCGAAGCCCGGAGCCGCTGTCATAGCACACGGTGCCTTCATCCGGTTCCAGCGCCCGCAGCACCGCCTTCGCGGTCGTGGTCTTGCCCGAACCGGATTCACCGACGAGACCCAGGCACTCGCCGCGCCGAACGGTGAAGCTGACATTGTCCAGCGCGAGCACATCGTGCCCGCCCGAGCCGAACAACCCTCCCTTGCGGGTATGGAAGCGTTTGGTCACGCGGTCCAGCGTGACCATCGGCGCGCCGATCGAGGGCACGGGCCCGGCGGGCGCCTCGCGCTTCGACGCGGCATGCGGCGCGATCGGGCGGATGGGAACCAGTCGCTCGCCCTCCTCCATGGCGAAGCGCGGAACGGCATTCAGCAGCGCCTTGAGGTAGGGGTGGCGCGGGTCAGCGAAAAGGTCGCGCGCGCTGCCCCGCTCCATGATGCGGCCGTGATAGATCACCACCACATCATCCGCCATGTTGGCGACGACGCCGAAATCATGGGTGATGAGCAGCACCGACATGGACAGCTCGGACTGAACGTCCTTGATGAGCTTCAGGATCTCGGCCTGGATGGTCACGTCGAGCGCGGTGGTGGGTTCGTCGGCGATCAGCAACGCGGGGTGACAGATCATGGCCATGGCGATCATGGCGCGCTGGCGCAGGCCGCCCGACAGCTCGAAGGGATAGGACGCGACGCCACGGTCCGGATCCGGGAAGCGCACCAGACGCAGCATCTCGCGGGTCAGCTCGCGCGCCTCGCCGGCTCCGACGTTGCGGTGCAGTTGGGCCGCCTCGCCGATCTGATCGCCAATGGTGTGCAGCGGCGAGAGCGACGTCATCGGCTCCTGGAAGATGATGGCGATACGGTCACCGCGAATGGCGCGCATGGCCGGGCCCTTGCGGTCGAGGGCGGCGATGTCGATCACCTCGGCGTCGGGACTGTTCCGGAAAAGGACGCGCCCGCCGGTCACCTTCGCCTTTTCGGGCAGAAGTCCCATGATCGTCTGGGAGATCACGGTCTTGCCGGACCCTGACTCCCCGACAAGCGCCACGGTGCGGTTGTGCGGCACGTCGAAGGACACATCCTTCACCGCACGCACCGTCCCCTCGCCGGTCGTGAAGTCCACGCTGAGGCCATCGATCGACAGCACGTTCACGAGATCCGTCCCTCCCCTTGCGAACCGGCCCGACACCCGGACCGCCCCGCTTTCGCTTTCCCGCCCGGCCCTGATGCGGCAAGGCCGGTCACTTCAGATCTACGTCCCTTGACGCGCGGCCTTCCGGTCCACATATGCGCCTTCGTCGGGAACGTCTTCGCCGGACCGCAAGGTGGCGCGAAGCTTCCCCGCGCCCGTATTTCAGGCCCTGCGACCCTGTGGCAGACAATCCGCGCCATTATAGGAACAGGCCGCGCTGACGAAAGGTCAATCGGCGCGCACTCCCACCCGCTTCAACAGGTAGAACGCGCGACCGCTCACGCATGTGATCCACATCACAGCTCAATGTCAGCCCGACGACGCCTCCGGCTCTCATCCGGCTTTCTCCACCGACGTACGCGGCATACCCACCCCGAGCGGATCGACCCCGGCCGACACGCGCCATACGGTCACCTGCACGCTGCGGCCACGCAAGACGTGCTCACCGAGACGCTGAACCATCGTCAGCGGAGCGGAAACAGCCTCGGTGCCGTCCAGCGAAATACGCGCAAGCGCATCCTCGCTGGCCAGGATCACCACCTCGTCCTGTGGCGCGACCTCGCGCCCGAGCGATTGCAGCCGCTCACACAGGTTCACCGGATCGCCGACGACGGTGTAGTTCCAGCGGTCGAGCGCGCCGACATTGCCGACCACGACACGCCCGGTATGAATGCCGAAGCGCATGCGCAACACGGGGCGCCCGCTTGCTTCTGCTTCGCGGTTGGCCTCGTGCACCGCCTCGGCCATCCGCAGGCAGGCCCGAAGCGCCGCCGGTGCGTGGTCCGGTCGTTCGTCCGGCGCGCCCCAGAACGCCAGCATCCCGTCACCGATAAACTTGTCAACGGTGCCCCCCTCCGCCTCGACGGCGGCAACAAGCAGCGAGAAGTGGCCATTGAGAAGCTCCGCCGTCTCCGCCGCGCTCAGGCTCTCCGACAGGGTCGTGAACCCGACGATGTCGGTAAAGACGAGCGTGAGGTCACGCTCACTGGCGCTGGCCTGGTCGACGCCAAGCCGCATGAGCTTGTTGAACAGGGAGCGCGGCACATAGCTGTTCATGGCCTTGAGGCCGACCACCATCGCGTTGAACGCCGAGTACACCCGGTCGAGCTCAAGAATGCGGCTGTGCGGGAGAGGATCCACACTGTCGAAGTCGAGCGCTCCGATGTGACGGGCGCGACGGGCGATTTCCGCGAGCGGACGCGAGGTCCGGCGGGCCAGGAGCACGGCAAGAACCAGCGTCACGAGGATCGAGGCAAAGCCGACCATGGCAGAGCCGAACAACCGCTCAATCTCGCGCGAGAGCGAGGAGGCGACGGAATACTGGCCGACCGTCCACACGCCCGGACCATAGCCGGCGATGACCTTGGTGATGGCGACGTAGTCGGGGGCGTCCCAGTCCTCCAGTTCCACATCGCTTACCTGCACCCCCGCCTTCTCGGCCCGCTTGAAGTTGTCGATGCGCCGGCTGGAATCGAAGCGCGCCAGCACCGGGTCGCCGAGCTCGGTGAGTTTCTGCGGCAGTCGCGGCATCGAGTTGTCGCGACGCGGCAGTGCGTCGAGATCGGAATGGGCGATGATCTCGTCGCCATCGGCGATGATGAAGACCGTGGTGTCGGCGCCGTCATCGAGCGCGGCCGCCGTGCGCCCCAGTTCCTCCAGCGACACGGCGGCGGTGAGATACCCCGAAAGCTGCCCCTCCCTGACGATCGGAACGGTGACATTCGCGTAGGAGACACCGTCGGAGTCCAGCAAAGGCCCCCAGGTGGCCGGAGAGTTGGCGGAAAGCTCCGGCAGGACATAGCGTTCCGCGACCTTCGGAACCCGGTTGCGCTGGTAAGGCCAGAGCTTGCCCGAGGCTGCCCGGTAGACGCCGTATTCCTCCTTTTGAAGATCGGTCACGACAAGCACATCGATGGCCGGATTGGCGTTCATTGCCGCAAGCAGGATCGGACGCAGGGTCTCCGACGCGCCGATCCCGACCGGTCCGTCGTCCAGCATGGTCTTCAGATGAACCACCGCACTCGAGGCCAGGTCCAGGTGATTGCGCACCTGCCGCTCGAGGGAATCGGTGATGAGCACCGCCTTGTCGTTGAGTAGCGAGAACGTGTTCTGCGCATTGGCAAAGACGGCAAGCGCAAGCACCAGGCTCATGGAGACGAACAGAAGGAGGCCGAAGGACGCGCCGACCAGCACCGTCAACGACACGCCGCGCAGCCGCCCCCGTCCGTATCGCCTGATTGCCTTCAGCATCGTCCCGTCTGGTCTTTCCTCAAGGGCGACGCTGCGTGGCCCGCCCCCGTTTCATTTCGCGCAGCTTATTCCGGAAAAGCCCGCCATTGCGACCCCTTGTCAAGATGCCGTGCCCCTGCGCCCGGCAGGCATCCCCGCCTCCGTGTCTGTACTCCCGCAACCGCAACCGCTAAGAGGGAGACACTGCAAGGGAGTCCTTATCGCCGTGACAGATTACGAGGCCGAATACAACAATCGCGCGCTGGTGCCGGAGCACCCCGCCCTCATCGAGGGCTGGGCACGCGATGCCCGAGACTACCGCGAGCAGGCCGATGGCGAGTTCGACGTCTCCTACGAACTCAGCCCGCGAACCACCTACGACCTGTTCCTGCCCGAGGGCGGCATGCCCGACCGGGGCGCGATCGCGCTCTTCATCCATGGCGGCTACTGGCAGGCCCTCGACAAGAGCTACTTCTCCCATATGGCACGCGGCGCAAACGCCCACGGACTGCCCGTGGTCGTGACCAACTACACGCTTTGCCCCGAGGCACGCGTCGGAGACATCGTCGAGGAGATGCGCCGTCTGGTCGCCCATCTCTGGGACCGCTTCCGCAAGCCCGTGGTCGCATACGGGCATTCCGCCGGCGGGCACCTGACGGCCGCGCTGCTCGCCACCGACTGGCGCGGGCGGGACCTGCCCCAGCGTCTCGTGCCGGCAGGACTGGCCATTTCGGGCCTTTTCGACCTGCAGCCGCTCATCGGAACGTCGATCAACGAGAAACTCGGCCTCGACCGCAAGGAAGCGATCGATGCCTCGCCCGTCACCCTGCCCGCTCCGGTGGGAACCCACCTCACCGCCTCTGTCGGCGGGGGCGAGTCGAACGAGTTCATCCGCCAGTCCCGGGTCATCGCCGACCTTTGGCGGCGCGGTGGCGTCGACACCGAACTCGACATCCGGGGGCGGGACAACCATTTCACGGTGATCGCCCCGCTCGCCGATGCCGGCAGCGACCTGACGGCGAAACTCGTCGCCATGGCCCGCAAGGTCGGCTGAACCCGCCCGTTTCGTGAACGCGCCCCGGCGGCGCAAGCACCAAGGTACAGATCATGCGCACGGACACGTCCGTTCCCGTCCGTCTCGAGGACTATCGCCCGCCCGCCTTCATCATCGACACGGTCGAACTGGATATCCGCCTGTCCCCGCAGGCGACCCGTGTCAGCGCGCGACTGACGATCCGCCGCGCGCCCGATGCACCGGCGGATGCTCCGCTGGTGCTCGACGGCGACGAACTGGAGCTGGCCGGCCTCACGCTCGACGGGCGGGCCCTTGCGGCCGACGACTTTTCCGCGACACCCCAGCGTCTCGAGATCTTCAAGGTTCCCGACGGCCCCTTCGTGCTCGATATCGAGACGCGGCTCGACCCTGATGCCAACACCAAGCTCATGGGCCTCTACCGCTCCAACGGCACCTATTGCACCCAGTGCGAGGCTGAGGGTTTCCGCCGCATCACCTATTTCCAGGACCGCCCCGACTGCCTTTCGGTCTACACGACCCGGCTCGAGGCCCGCGCCAGCGAAGCCCCCGTGCTGCTGGCCAACGGAAACCCGGTCGCCTCGGGGCCGGTCGAGGGAACGGACCGCCATTTCGCCGTCTGGCACGATCCGCATCCCAAGCCGAGCTACCTTTTCGCCATGGTCGCCGGCGACCTTGCCCGCGTTTCCGACAGCTTCACCACCACCGACGGGCGCGAGGTTGCACTCAACATCTTCGTCGAGCATGGAAACGAGGCCGCATGCGACTGGGCCATGGACAGCCTCAAGCGATCCATGCGCTGGGACGAGGAGGCCTTCGGGCGCGTCTATGACCTCGACGTGTTCAACATCGTCGCCGTGTCCGATTTCAACATGGGCGCGATGGAGAACAAGGGCCTCAACATCTTCAACGACAAATACGTTCTCGCCCGCCCGGACACGGCAACCGACCAGGACTATGCCGGCATCGAGGCCGTGATCGCGCACGAATACTTCCACAACTGGACCGGAAACCGCATTACCTGTCGTGACTGGTTCCAGCTCTGCCTGAAGGAGGGCCTGACGGTCTTCCGCGATCAGGAGTTCTCCTCCGACATGCGTTCGCGTCCGGTGAAGCGCATCTCCGACGTCAGGCTGCTGAAGTCGCACCAGTTTCCCGAGGACGCCGGCCCGCTCGCCCACCCCGTGCGCCCGCGCCAGTATCACGAGATCAACAACTTCTACACCGCCACCGTTTACGAAAAGGGCGCGGAAGTGGTGCGGATGCTGAAGACCCTCGTCGGGCCCGAGGACTTCCGCGCCGGCATGGACCTGTTCTTTGAACGCCACGACGGCGAAGCCACGACCATCGAGGCATTCCTCGCCTGTTTCGCGGAAGCCAGCGGACGCGATCTCGCACAGTTCGCACTCTGGTACGAGCAGGCCGGCACGCCCGCGCTTTCGGTCGAGAGCCGTTACGATCAGGCCGCCGGCACCCTCACGCTCGACATCAGCCAGCGCACGCCGGCGACACCGGGCGAAACGCGCAAGCAGGCTATGCACATTCCCCTGCGTGTCGGACTTGTCGGCCCGGATGGAAGCGACATGACCCCGGCCGACGTTTCCGGCATGGAGCATGGCGACGACGTGCTCCACCTGCGCGACGGCCGGCACCAGGTGGTTTTCTCCGGCCTAGCCGAACAGCCGGTGCCCTCGCTCCTGCGTGGTTTCTCCGCCCCCGTCACACTGTCGAGCGACCTTGCCGACGCGGACTACCTGTTCCTGGCCGCCAACGACAGCGACCCGTTCAACCGGTGGGACGCCCTCCAGCGCGTGGTCATGAACACTTTGATCGCGGCAAGTGCCTCGGTCGCGCGCGGCGAGTTGCCTCGCCTGTCGAACGGACTGGCGGACGCCCTGGGAGCCAGCGCTTCCGATGCGAGCTTGGAGCCCGCGTTCCGTGCTCTCTGCCTCCAGCTTCCGGGCGAGGCCGACATCGCCCGCGAGATCGGGCACGACGTGGATCCGGACGCCATCCATGCCGCACGCGCCTGGCTGCGGCGGAGTCTTTCCGACGCCCTGTCTCCGGTGCTGCTCGGCCTCTACACGGACATGGCGCCGGCCGGACCCTTTTCGCCTGAGGCGGATGCCGCCGGACGCCGGGCGCTGCGCAATGTGGTGCTTGAATACCTGGGCCATGGCAGCGTGCCGGAAGCGGGAGACCTGGTCACCGCCCAGTTCCAGGCTGCGGACAACATGACCGACCGGCTGGCGGCGCTGACCGTTCTCGTCCATGCCGGCCTTCACGGCAGCGAGGAGGCCCTGGCGGCCTTCAAGGCACGGCACGGCTCGACACCGCTTGCCATGGACAAGTGGTTCATGGTGCAGGCCACCGCGCCGCATGAGGGCACGCTCGACCGGGTCCGGGCCCTGACCGCTCACCCAGGGTTTTCAGCCGGAAACCCCAACCGGGTAAGGGCGCTGATCGGTGCGTTCGCCACCGGCAACCAGAGCCAGTTCAACCGGATCGACGGCGCGGGCTACATCTTCGTGGCCGACTTCGTCGAGGAACTCGACACCCGCAACCCGCAGGCCGCCGCGCGTCTCATGTCGGCCTTCCGCTCGTGGCGAGCCCTGGAGGGACGCCGTCGCGGTCTTGCCGAGGCGCGACTGCGCACCATGGCCTCGCGCAAGGACCTCTCGGTGGACCTTGCGGACATCGTGACACGCTGCCTCCAGTAACCTGACAGTCCGGGCCGGCACCTCGCCGGCCCGGAGATCTTTCGGCCCACGGCCGCTTTCACGCCCTCTCCCTGACAATCGGATCTTGCGACCGCCGCACCGGAGCGCGAAGCGCCCGCCAAATGCCGCGCACGCGCGATCTCACCTCTAATTTGCAACCTGGAATAATCTGCCGACAGAAAAGCCCGCCAGCCGGCCATGCGTAATTGCCGTTAGACTGGACCGCGAAAGAACGGAAACCCGCCACCATTTGAGCAACAAGACCCGCACACCCGCAGACTCGGGATAGTTGTGCATGATGCAAGTCTTGTTAGGGTTTCGTTAATCATATTTTTCTTCCGCGTGACTGGACAAATCACACGAATGCGATTCAAATGAAGTTGATTCGAGCACCGCTCGCGTGCAGTTTTGCGGGATAATCGACACATCGGGGGCCAATACGATGGCGCGCGCCTTTACGGGTTCAGCGTCCGCGCGTCGATTCGCGGACCTACTGCGGAAGCACCGAGAGACCCAGTCGCTCACGGGGCACATCCGCCTGCTTGCCCAGCCCGCCTATCAGCGCCTGCTCACGGCGGAACCGATTTTCCGTCGCGCCATCCCCATCCTCTGCATCGTCTTCATCGCAACGCTTGCGACCTATCGCGCCATCACGCTCTCCTACGATCACGAGGAAACCGATCAGCGCGCCCGCGACGACCTGACGATGATCGCGACGACGCTGACTTCCAGGCTCAACGCCGCCGAGGAAGAGCTCCCGGAGCTCGGCTTCGAAAGCGCGCTCCAGGCAGCGCTGTCGGACAGCCTGCCGCCACGTGCGACCGGTGACGGTCGCCGCATCTTCGTCGCCGACGCCGACGGCATGATCGCCGCAACGGCGCCGCTGCGCTCCGACCTCATCGGCACGCCCCTGGGCGACCTTCTCGGTGCAGGCCAGCCGCTCACCGTCTTTGGAGCGCGTGCCGGCGTGCTGACCATCGATCCGGGCCTCGACAGCGAGGCCTATGCGACCGTGCACCATCTGGACGGCCGGCTCGGCATGGTCGGCATGATCCAGTCGAAGGACATGGTCTTTGCCGAGTGGCGCACCAGCGTTTCGGCGAACGTGACGCTGTTCGTGGGCACCGCGTCGGTCATGCTGGTGCTGATCTACGCCTTCTTCGCGCAGGCAACGCGGGCCGAACAGGCCGACCAGATCTATGCCGCCACCCGGGCGCGCATAGACCTCGCTCTCGACCGCGGCCGTTGCGGCCTTTTCGACTGGGACCTGTCGCGCGGACGCATCTTCTGGTCCGCCTCCCTGTATGACATGCTCGGCATGAAGCCGCGTGACGACATTCTCGGCTTCTCCGAGATCTCCGCCCTCGCCCATCCGGACGACATCGACCTCTACGAGCTCGCCGAAAGCCTGCTCGAGACCGGCGAGACCACCGTCGACCGCATGTTCCGCATGCGCCACGCGAACGGCGACTGGGTATGGCTTCGCGCGCGTGCCGAGGTGCAAAGCGAGCCGGGCCTGTCGGAGCCGCACCTGATCGGCATCTGCATCGACGTGACCGAGCAGCGCCAGCTCGCCGAGCAGAGCCGCACGGCGGACCTCCGCCTGCGCGACGCCATCGAGACGATCTCGGAAGCCTTCGTCCTGTGGGACACCGAAAACCGGCTGGTGATGTGCAACTCCAACTATCAGGAGCTTCACAACCTGCCCGGCACGGCGATCCGCTCCGGGACGCCCTATGCGGACGTCATGTCGGCGGCCCGCCAGACCGTGGTGCAGGCAAGCCCGACCATCGGCAGCGACGCCTCCGATCCCTCATCCAGCTACGAGGCGCAGCTTGCCGACGGTCGCTGGCTGCAAATTTCCGAAAGGCGCACCAAGGACGGCGGCTTCGTGTCGGTGGGCACGGACATCACCGCGCTGAAGCGCCACGAGGAAAAGCTGATGGACAGCGAACGGCGGCTGATGGCCACCGTCGCGGATCTCCGCCAGTCGCGCCAGAAGCTCGAGGTCCAGGCACAGCAGCTCGTCGAGCTTGCCGAGAAATACTCGCAGGAAAAAACCAAGGCCGAGGAAGCGAACCAGGCCAAGTCGGAGTTCCTGGCCAATATCTCCCACGAGCTGCGCACTCCGCTGAACGCCATCATCGGCTTCTCCGAGATCATGGACACCGGCATGTTCGGGCCGCTCGGCTCCGACAAGTACCGCGAATACTGCTCGGACATTCACGACAGCGGCCGTTACCTGCTCAACGTGATCAACGACATTCTCGACATGTCGAAGATCGAGGCGGGTCGCATGGATCTCAAGCGCGAGGAGATCGACCTCGCCGCCATGGTCGGCGACGTCACCCGCATCATCTCCGCCACGGCGGCCGAGAAGAGCATCACCGTTGCAAGCGAGACGGCCGAGGGTCTCGACCTCACCGGCGACCGCCGCGCGATCAAGCAGGTGCTGCTGAACCTCCTGTCCAATGCCGTGAAGTTCACCCCGGACGGCGGCAAGGTCGACCTCTCCGCGAAACAGGCGACCGACAGCGACGACACGCTCGAGATCACGATCAGGGACACGGGCATCGGCATCAAGGAAGCGGACATCGCCCGCCTGGCCAAGCCCTTCGTTCAGGTGGAGAACCAGTTCACCAAGACACACAAGGGGTCGGGCCTCGGCCTTGCCATCGCCCAGTCCCTGGTCCGCCTGCACGGTGGCACCATGACGATCCGGTCGCGCGTCGGCGAAGGCACCACGGTTACCGTGCGCCTGCCACGCCAGCCGGGGCTTGCTGCCGTTGCTCCGGAAATTGCCGAGGCCGCGCAGCGTGCGGCCGCACTTGCCGAGGTGGTGGCGGACAAGCGCACCGGCTGACCGCCGGCGCCTTCCCTCCGCCAACGCTCACTCCCTGCCGGGCTTTTCCACTTTTCCGACCAGCCGTTCGAAGACCTCGCGCACACCGCGCTGGCGATCCGCGAGCAGATGCTCCAGATGGGAGAAGTCCGGCGCTTCTCCCGCATGGGCGAGCAGGTCCTTCACACCCTTGGGCACGCCTTCAGGGTCGAACTTTCCCTCCAGCGCAAGCCGTTGCACCTGGGTCAGCGCCTGATACAGGCGAATGGCGGGCAGCAGGGTTTCCGCATCCGTGTCGGAGAGGCAACCTGCCGCCTGAGCCCGTGCAAGCGCGGTCTCGGTCGTCTGGCTCAGGATGTTCGGCGCGTCATGCGCGTTGGCGAGCTGGAGGTACTGGGCGATGAACTCCACATCCACCAGACCGCCGGCGACCTGCTTGATGTCCCAGATGTCGGACGTTCCCTTTTCCGCCTCGATGCGGGCACGCATGGCCGCGACCTCGGCGGCGAGCGCCGCCGCATCGCGCTTGCGCGCCAGCGTCCTGTCGATGAGGGCGTCGATACGCTCGCGGAATTCCCGAGAGGACGAGGCGATCACGCGGGCGCGGGTGAGCGCCATGTGCTCCCACGTCCAGGCCTCGCTCGCCTGATAGGCCTCGAAGGACGCAAGCCGCGTGGCAAGCGGCCCCGCATTCCCGGACGGACGCAAGCGGAAATCCACCTCGTAGAGAAAGCCCTCGGCGGTCGGAGCGGAAAGCGCCGCGACAAGCCGCTGGGTCAGGCGAATGAAATACTGGCTGGCCGCGAGCGGACGCTTTCCATCGCTCTGGGTCTCGTCGTCATCGTGCTCGTACAGCAGGATGAGGTCGAGATCGGAGGCCGCCGTCATTTCGCGGCCGCCCAGCTTACCCATGGCGATCACCGCCCAGTCGGCGCCGGGAAGCGTGCCGTGGTTCTCCGCGACATTCGCGATCACGCGCGGCATCAGCCCTTCGATCACGGTTTCCGCGAGCCGGGCCAGCGCCTCTCCGACCTGATGGGCATTGAGCGTGTCCGTGAGCAGGCGCAGCCCGATCAGGAACTGCTGCTCCTGGGCAAAGATCCGGGCGCGATCGAGTGCATCTTCATAGAAACGGGCGAGATCGAGCGTGCGCTTGAGCCCGGCGCGGAACTCGTCAGCCGTCGGCATGGCGCCGAAAAAGGCCGGATCGAGCACCGCATCCAGAACATGCACGCGCTTCGACACAAGCTCGGAAAGGCGCGGCGCGGCCCCCATGACGGTCGCCAGAAGGCGCAAAAGCTCCGGATTGGAGCGAAGCAGGGAGAAAAGCTGCACGCCCGCCGGGAGCTTCGACAAGAAGTTGTCGAAGGCCAGAAGCGCGTTGTCGGCATTGTCGGTCGAGGCAAGCGAGGCAATGAGCGCGGGATGCAGTTCCGTCAGCCGTTCGCGGGCCCGGCTCGAGCGCACGGCCGGGTAGCGTCCGAAGTGCCAGGCGCGGACGATCTTGCACGCCTCGCGCGGTCGCCGGTATCCCAGCCCCGCCAGGGTCTCCAGCGTTTCAGGGTCGTCGTCATCGCCGGTGAAGACCAGGTTCCCCAGATCCGAGGCCAGTTCCGGCTCGTTCTCGAAGAGAGCCGAATAGTGCCGCTGCACGGTGCGGAAACGTGCACGCAGGTCGTCCTCGAAGGCCTTGAGATCCGCATGACCCATGAGGCGCGCCACCCGGGCGCGCGGCTCGTCCTCGGCCGGAAGGATGTGGGTCTGCTCGTCGTTGAGCATCTGAATGCGGTGCTCGACGCCCCGAAGATAGACATAGGCCGAGGACAGCTCGGCGCAGGCTTCCGGCGCAATCCAGCCCAGGCCGGCGAGCGTTTCCAGCGTATCCAGCGTACGCCGCCCGCGAAGGGCCTTGTTGCGGCCACCGGCGATGAGCTGCTGGGTCTGGGCGAAGAACTCCACCTCGCGAATGCCACCGCGCCCGAGCTTGACGTTGTGCCCGGCAACCGCGATCTCGCCGTGTCCCTTGTGGATATGGATCTGCCGCTTGATCGAGTGAACATCGGCGATCGAGGCATAATCGAGATACTTGCGCCAGATGAAAGGCTCGATCTCGCGCAGGAACGCCTCGCCGCAGGAAATGTCGCCGGCACAGGCACGCGCCTTGATGAGTGCCGCGCGTTCCCAGTTCTGGCCAAGGCTCTCGTAGTAGACAAGCGCCGCCGGGATCGACATGGCAAGCGGTGTCGCGCCCGGATCCGGCCTGAGCCGGAGATCGGTACGGAAAACGTATCCGTCCGCGGTGCGATCGCTCATGATCTTCACGATGCGCTTGGTCATGCGCACGAACTCAACCGGCGCCTCGCCATCGCCCGTGATGGGGGCTGTATCCGGGTCGTAAAGCACGATCAGGTCGATGTCGGAGGAGTAGTTGAGCTCCAGCGCGCCGTATTTTCCCATCGCCAGAACGGTATAGCCGCAACCGCGCTCGGGGGCTGCCTCGTCCCTCGGCGTGAAGCGTCCACGGCGTTCGAGATCTCGAAGGCAAAAACGGATCGCGGCGGTCAAAGCCGCATCGGCGAAGCGGCTCAATCCCCCCGTCACCGCGTCGAGATTGACGGCCCCCGCGATGTCACCAACGGCCAGCGTCAACGCAAGGTCCTTCTTGTAGCCGCGAAGCGCGCTCATCAGTGTGGCCTCGTCCTCGGCCACGCATTCGCACGCGGAAGCCACCAGATGATCGATGCGCTCGCCCGGAGCACTCGTCAGGATGTCCGCGACCCGCTCGGGATCCCGGGTGGCAAGGTCCCGCAGATAGGATGCGTTGGAGAGAGCCCCGGCCAAAAGCGCGCGCGCCGCATCCGCCTGCTCCGCCGGCAGGCGCTCGCCGAGCAGCACGAGAGCGGGTTCGAGATCGGCAAGGATGGCGTCCGCGGCCGTTTTGTCCGCGACCTCCGGGAGGCAGGAAATACGGGCAGCAAGCGGGCGGCTTGTCGCCCCTTCGCCATCTGCCGCAGATTCCTCGATTGCCGTCGTCTCAGCCTCGCTCACGCGGTACCCTCCTCACGCCTGCAACAACGATCCGCAGGCGCGAACCGCATCAGCCGGGCGCGCGCGCCACGGCCGGATCATCACCTGCCACGGAACGCCCCCTCCCCGCAACGGGAAGCCGCAGTTCGGCGCGAAGACCCGGCTCGGCATCGCTAAGCGCCAGTCTGCCGTCATGCAGGCGGGCAACGGCCTGCACGAGACTGAGACCGAGACCCGAGCCCGGCGCATTGCGGCTTTCCTCAAGGCGCACGAAGCGGCGGGTGGCGCGGTCCTTGTCGGCGTCCGGGATGCCCGGGCCATGATCGCGCACGCACAGAACAACCGTGTCGCCCTCCGCCCGCGCCTCGAGTTCGAGCCTCGCCGCGCCAGGCCCGCCCTCCGGACCACCGGCATCCTCCACGCCGTACTTGAGCGCGTTCTCCACCAGATTGATCAGCGCCTGAACGACCAGTTCGCGATTGACGCGAGCCATCAGTCCGGGCTCGCAGGAGCTTGTGAGCGTTCCCCCGGCGTCCTCAACCACCGGCTCATAGAGCTCCGCGACTTCCCCGACGAGCATCGTCAGGTCGACCTCCTCCAGACTCGCGTCCGAGGCTCCGGCCTCCAGCCGGGCAATGCGCAACAGCGCATCGAACGTGCGGATGAGCCCGTCGCAATCCTCCAGGGTTCGCGAAAGAGCCTCCGTCGCCACCGGATCGTCGGGAGCTGCACGCAGTGCCTCCTCGACACGATTGCGCATTCGCGTGAGCGGGGTCTTGAGATCATGGGCAATATTGTCAGAGACATCCTTCAACCCGTGAAGCAATGCCTCGATGCGATCGAGCATCAGGTTGAAGCCCACCGCAAGACGATCGAACTCGTCCCCGGACCCGTCGACAGGAAGACGTTCGGACAGGTCGCCGGACATGATCCGCCTCCCCGTCGCCGACATCGCGTCGATACGCTTCAGCACCCGCCGGCGCACGAAGACCAGCGTCACCACGCCGAGGATCGCCACAACGACGAGCCAGAAGCGCATCGCCTCCGAAAGCAGTGACCGGAAGTGAAGCTGTTCCTGCAGATCACGCCCGACAAGCAGGCGAAAGCCGCCCGGCAACTCGAACACCCGCACCATCGCCTCGCGCCGCGCGCCCCCGCCGATGGGAACGTAGCTCACGCGCTGAAGCTGCCCGGTGCCGCTTGCCAGAACCCGATCGTCGAGGCCCTCGACATTGCCGGCAAGCTGATTGGCGGAGAAGTCCACCACCAGATAGAGGCTGGCCCCAGGCCTGCGCGAACGTGCATCGACCGTCGCGACAAGTCCGCGAATGCCGGCGATGCGATAGCGGTCGGCAAGACTGGAAATCTCGGCGTCGATGGTCTCGACCGTCTGCTGGCGCAGCACGGTGGCCGTGTTTTGGGACAGATAGACGAGCACGCCGCCGGAGGCGAGCGTCAGCGCCGCAAGATAGAGCAGCGCAAGCTTCACCGCCGTGGTGCGGAACATGCGCCCGGTCGCCGAATGGGTTCTCATGGCCGTGGCCCCGCCATCGGCTCAGGCTGTCTGCGGGCCGGTGTCGCGGATCGAGTAGCCCGCCCCCCGGATCGTATGCAGCAACGGACGGTCGAAATCCTTGTCGATCTTCGCTCTCAGGCGGGAGATATGCACGTCGATCACGTTCGTCTGGGGGTCGAAGTGATACTCCCAGACGTGCTCGAGAAGCATGGTGCGGGTGACCACCTGTCCCGCGTTCTGCATCAGATACTCGAGCAGCTTGAACTCGCGCGGCTGCAAGGGGATCTCCCGACCTGCCCGGGTCACCGTGTGGCGCAGCCGGTCCAGGGTGAGGTCGGCGACGCTGTAGGTGGTCTCGACGTCCTGCTGACGCGGGCGGCGGCCAAGCGCCTCGACACGCGCCAGAAGCTCGGAAAAGGCATAGGGCTTGGGCAGATAGTCGTCGCCGCCGGCGCGCAGGCCCGTCACGCGATCATCCACCTGGCCAAGCGCGGAGAGCACCAGAACCGGCGTGTGATTGCTTTCCGCACGCAGCGTCGAGATCATCGAGAGCCCGTCGCGCTTCGGCAGCATCCGGTCCACCACCAGAATGTCATAGGGCGCGGAGGCGGCGAGATCGTAGCCCGCCTCGCCATCGGCGGCATGGTCCACCACATGTCCCGCCTCGCGCAGGGCCTTGGCCAGATAGCCGGCCGCCTCGACATCGTCCTCGACAATCAGGATTCGCATCGCTTCGTCCCATCTGCGCGCACCCACCCGGCGCGCGCGTTCTCATAGCATCTTGGGGAAACCGGGGGCAATTCCGCCGCAAATGCAACGGGGTCCCGGAGGCGGCGGCGCTCCGGGACCCCCTTGGGTCCGGCAGGTTGCAACCTTGCAAGGCCCTGCCTGCCTGCCGGATCCGGCCCGGTCCGGCCACCGCACGGGGGGCGCGGATGGCACGGGAGCCGGTGCCGGGCCGTTTTCCGGCGCCGTCAGCCCTTGGCGACGGGCACCGCGACGAAGCGGGTGGTGCCGTTGCTTTCCACGCGCATCAGCACCGCCTTGCGGCCGCTTTCGCTGGCGGACATCACCGCACCGGCCACATCACCTGGCTCGGAGACGGCCTTGCCCGCGACCTCAAGGATCACATCGCCACGCTTCAGGCCCTTGGCGATCGCCGGGCTGTCGTCGGCCAAATCCGTGACCACGACACCACTCTCGGCCGCGCCGACCTTTGCCGCGCTGGCAAGCTCCACACCGAGGCTGTCGACGAAGGCCGTGTCCTTGCCCGTCTGCTCGAGCGAGGCCACCGTCTTCTTGTCCTGCAGCTGGCCGAGCTTGACCTCGATGTCCTGCTTCTCGCCGTTGCGCCACACGCCAAGCGTGACCTTTGTCTCCGGCGGATAGCCGGCGATCATGCGGGCCAGGTCACGCGGACCATCGACCGCCTCGCCATCGACGCTGAGGATCGTGTCACCGGAGCGAATTCCGGCGGCAAGCGCCGGACTGTCGCTCTGTGCCTCGGCAACGATGGCGCCCTTCGCCTGATCGAGGCCGACGCTCTCGGCGATATCCTTGGACACAGGCTGGATCTGCACGCCGAGCCAGCCGCGCACGACGGTTCCGTCGTCCTTCAGGTCAGCGATGACGGTGCTTGCGGTCGAGGCCGGAATGGCGAAGGCGATGCCCACGTTCCCGCCGGACGGCGAGTAGATCGCGGCGTTGACGCCGATGACCTGCCCCTTGACGTTGAAGGCGGGACCGCCCGAGTTGCCGCGATTGACCGGCGCGTCGATCTGGATGAAGTCGTCGTACGGCCCCGCTCCGATGTCACGACCACGTGCGGAGACGATACCGGCCGTCACCGAACCGCCAAGGCCGAAGGGATTGCCCACCGCGACGACCCACTCGCCGACCATCGGGGGACCGTCCGCGAACTCCACATACGGGAAGTCGGTCTTGGCCTCGACCTTCAGGAGCGCAAGGTCCGTGCGCTCGTCGGCGCCGATGAGCTTGGCCTCGTACTCCTCGCCATCATCGGTGACGACCGTGAACTCGGTGCCGCCGTTGACCACGTGCTCGTTGGTGACAAGGTAGCCGTCACCGGTGATGAAGAAGCCGGAGCCCTGGGACATGCCATAGCGATGCGGCTGCCGGTGCGGCCGGGCCCCGTTCGGCGCACCGCCGAAGGAGTCACCACCGAAGCGGCGGAAGAAACGCTTGAGCGGATGGTCGTCCGGCAGGCTGTCGAAGCCCTGCATGCCCTCGGACCCACGCGAGGACATCATCTTCGGCTGCTCTTCCGTCTTCACACGCACGCTGACGACGGCGGGCTTCACGGCAGCAACCACGGGGGAAAAGTCATGCGGTGCGGCGGCGTCCACGCGCACCGGATCGGCAAGGGCGAACTGGCCGGGGACGACCGTCTGGGCCGTCAGTGCGCCGGCAATGCCAAGCGCCAGCGCACCGGCGACGAGACCCCGGCGGCTGCCGCGCGGCAGGTGGCTGAAGGGAGCGGGAAAGCGCTTGATCGACATTTAGCATCTCCACGTGTCGGATCGGAACTCCTTCCGGCGAACCTCGCGGGGAAGCGATGGCGCCGGATGTCCCGTTCCTTATGGAGCGTGTCGCCTTACAGCAGCCTGTCGGTGGAATTAAGAATTGGTAATGTACCGTGCGCGCGCCGTCATGCGTTCCGGCTCAGGAGCGCAATGAAGAACCCGTCGGTATCCGTGCGGGCCGGGCTGAGGGTCGCAAATCCCTCTTCGGTAAAGCGCGGCCTCGCGGCAGCCGCACCGAAGATCCCCTCCCAGCGCAAGGAAAGGTCGACCGGCGCGAAGTCCGGATTTTCCGAAAGGAAAGCCCGCACGCGCTCCTCATTCTCGCAAGGGAACACCGAGCACGTTGCGTAAAGCATGTGCCCGCCGTCGCGCACGAAATCACGGGCGGCGCCCAGTACCTGGTCCTGCTCGGCGCGACGGGCGGACAGCGCGTTCGGCGTGATCCGCCACTTGGAATCAGGACGACGTCGCCACACGCCCGAGCCGGAACAAGGCGCATCCACGAAAACGAGATCCATGCGCCCCACGAGACCGTCGATGCCGCCGGGATCGGGAGCACAAACCTGCACGTTTCTCGCGCCGGAGCGGCGAAGGCGGTCGTAGATCGGCGCCAGCCGGATCTTGCTCGCATCATGCGCGTAGATCTGGCCGCGGTTCTCCATCTCGCCGGCAAGCGCGAGAGTTTTCCCGCCACCGCCCGCGCAATAGTCGAGCACCTGCGAGGGAGCGACGGACGCAGCCACAAGGGCCGCTATCTGGCTTGCCTCGTCCTGAAGCTCGAACCACCCCTTCTGGAAACCCTCCTCGGCCTGGACGTGGGGCGCGCGCTCCTTGCCACGCGGGGGCGCGATGCGCAGGCCCACGGGTGATGTCGCGGTCGCCACCGCATTCGTGTGCGAGAGCTTTTTCAGCAACCGTTCCCGGTCGCTCTTGAGGCGGTTGACCCGCAGGTCTATGGGCGCGCGCGCCGCAAGGGCGATGCCCTCGGCAACCGCATCATCGCCGAATGCCTGCTCGAAATCGGGCCACAACCACTCAGGAACATCGGCAAGAACCTGTTCGTTCGCCGAAACATCTCTGTCCGCCGCCAGCGCCGCGCGCTCCGCCTCGTCCAGGGGCGATGGCGCGAAGCGGTCTCCATCGAGCACCTGCTCCAGACCTTCAAGCCCGATGTCCCAGGTCACAGCATAGGTGGCAAAGACGAGCGCACGCGGATCGGACGTGCCCATTCGGGCCGCAAGAGACAAGCGATGACGCAAGGCGTCGAACACGAGATTGGCGATAACCAGCCGGTCACCGGAGCCCGCGAAGCGATGGCCGTGCCCCCACTCGCGCAGGGCATCCTGCACCGGTCGGCGCATGGTCTCCACGGCACCCAGAATCTCGATTGCCGCGGCCAGACGGCCCCCGTCCTTCATTCCGTTCCCTCAGCTTTCTCGCTCATGGCATCCCGCCTGCGGCTCTCGCACGTCACTTGCGCGATCCGTGTGCCGATCCCGAACGCACGCCGGATCGTCGTGTCGTCGAACACACACCGCTCCCTGTCAAGGCAACCTCATGCGGGCTCCGGGGCCGGGTGACCGCTGCTTTATCCGATCGAACCCTGCTTGCCAATCTTTGCGCGCCCGGTGCCCTGCCCGATCAACCTCCGGCAACCGATGCGACACATGGCCCGCAGACAGACAGAACAGTTTCGCGTAAGATGGCCTCGTCATTAGTTACAAGACACAACTTTCAATCAACCATCACGTGTATTTTTCGTCAAAATTTATAACGTCTACATAACGTTACTTCCCGTTTCCTCAATGGAAAGCGGAGGTGCGGACAATGACTGACGACAGCGAAAACACGATCGACCCGGCCAAGGAACTGCAGGCATGGAAGGCGTATTTCGCCTACGCCGCGCAGGACCTTGAAACGGAATCTTCCGAGCTTCTCGTTGCTTGCGCCCATCGGCTTCTGGAAATGGCGCAGGAAGAAAAGAAGTCGGGTCGCGGACGACGCCGCACCGCCCCTTCCCCGGAAGACTGACCTCGCTCCTGTCCAGCCGGCACCCCGGTCCGCCTGCCGGACCGGGATCCTTCACCGACCGCCGTGAGAGCGGTTCCGGCCCCGTTTCGCGCGCCGCACGCAAACCGGACGGCGCGCTCCGGATCAGACGCCGGACGGATAGTTGGGGCTCTCACGGGTGATCGTCACATCGTGAGCATGGCTTTCGCGCAGCGCCGCCCCGGAAATGCGAATGAAGCGCGCCTTGTCCTGCAACTCGACAATCGTCTTGGCGCCCACATAGCCCATGGCCGCCCGAAGACCGCCGCCAAGCTGGTGCAGCACGCTCGCCAGCGGCCCCTTGTAGGGCACCTGCCCCTCGATACCCTCGGGAACAAGCTTGAGCGCATCGCGCACTTCCGCCTGGAAGTAGCGGTCGGCGGAGCCCCGCGCCATCGCACCCACCGACCCCATGCCGCGATAGGCCTTGTAGGACCGTCCCTGGTGCAGATAGACCTCGCCCGGGCTTTCATCGGTGCCGGCGAGCAGCGATCCGATCATGGCGGCGGACGCTCCGCCGGCAAGCGCCTTGGCCAGATCGCCGGAGAACTTGATGCCGCCGTCGGCGACGATCGGAACACCATCCTTCTCGGCAACCGAGCACGCTTCCATGATCGCGGTAAGCTGAGGAACGCCGACGCCGGCGACGATGCGCGTCGTGCAGATGGATCCGGGACCGATGCCGACCTTCACCGCATCGGCGCCCGCATCGATCAGGGCACGGGTCCCGTCACCGGTCGCGACGTTGCCGGCAAGCACCTGGACGCCGCTCGAGAGCGCCTTCACCCGGCGCACCATCTCCAGCACGCGCTCCGAATGCCCGTGCGCAGTGTCCACGACGAGAAGATCGACGCCCGCGTCGATCAGGCGCTCGGCACGCTCGAACCCCTCCGGCCCGACGCTGGTGGCGGCCGCGACCCGCAGACGTCCCTGATCATCCTTGGAGGCGTTCGGGTTGAGCTGGGCCTTTTCGATGTCCTTCACGGTGACGAGGCCGATGCAGTTCTGATCCGCGTCCACCACGAGAAGCTTCTCGATGCGGTGCGAATGCAGGAGCTTCTTCGCCTCGGCCTGGGACACGGTCTCACGCACGGTGATGAGCCGCTCGTGCGTCATCAACTCGCTGACCTTCTGGTCCGGATCGGAGGCGAAGCGTACGTCGCGGTTGGTCAGGATGCCGACGAGGCGCCCCACATGCTGGCCGCCGGCTCCGCCGTTCTCGACCACCGGCACGCCGGAAATGCCGAACCGCTGCATGAGGTCGAGCGCGTTCTGCAGGGTCGCATCCGGCCCGATCACCAGCGGATTGACCACCATGCCGGACTCGAACTTCTTCACCTGGTGGACCTGCTCGGCCTGCTGCTCGACGGTGAGATTGCGGTGCACCACGCCAATGCCGCCGGCCTGCGCCATCGCGATGGCGAGACGGCCTTCCGTGACCGTGTCCATGGCACTCGACAGGATGGGGAAGTTGAGTTCCAGATTGCGCGTCACCCGCGTGCGCAGATCTGTTTCCGAGGGCAAGACCTCGGAATGACCGGGCATCAGCAGCACATCGTCGAAGGTGAGTGCTTCAGTGCCGTGAATGGACTCGTAAAATGCGGGCATTGCCAATCCCCTTTCAGGAACGAGGGGCCAACGGGATCGCCTTTAGGCTCCCGCAGGACAGTCTCGGATGAGAGAAGTTGGCGCGGGTCATTAACACGCGTATGGCAGGAAGGAAAGCCGCTTCGCAGGTGCGAGACGGCTTTTTCGAGGGAACGTTCCCGCCGCCCCTCCGTCCGCCTCAGCCGGAGCGTCCGCGAAACCCCTTCGCAAGCACGTAAAGCTCCGGGCTTTCCTTGCGGCTGGCCGGCGGCTTGATGTGGTGAACGGACTGGTATTCCCGCTTGAGCTGCGAGAGGAGTTCGTTCTCGGTGCCGCCGCGAAACACCTTCGACAGGAAGGCTCCACCGGGAGCGAGCGTGTCACGGGCGAACTCGGCCGCGACCTCGAAGAGGTGAGTCGTGCGCAAATGGTCGGTCTGGCGGTGGCCTGTCGTGGGGGCCGCCATGTCAGACATCACGAAATCGGGGGCGTGCCCGCCAAGAGCAGCGAGGAGCGCATCCGGCGCATCGTCATCGAGGAAGTCCTTGAGCAGAAGCACCACGCCGGGGAGCGGCTCGACCTCCAGATAGTCGATACCGACGACCAGCGGCGCGTCGTCGGTCGATCCCGTGACGTTGGCCGCCACCTGACACCAGCCACCAGGCGCCGCGCCGAGGTCCACCACGCGCTGACCAGGCTTCAGGAGCTTGTGCTTCTCGTCGATCTCCAGAAGCTTGTAGGCCGCGCGCGAGCGATAGCCGTCGATCTTCGAGCGACGCACATAGGGATCGTTCAACTGACGCTGAAGCCAGCGGGTGGACGAGGTCGTGCGCCGGCGGGCCGTCTTCACCCGCTCGAACATGCCGCGATCACCGCGGCCGCGGCCTGAGCTGCTCATCTCTCGTTCCTTCCGCGCGACCGGTTGGGGCGGGAGCCTCCGCCCCTGCGCCACACATTGTCGGCCGCCATGAGTTCCATCAGCATCCCCTCGCGCAGGCCGCGATCGGCAACGCGCAGGCGCTGGCACGGCCAGCGTCGACGGATCGCCTCGAGAATCGCGCAACCGGCAAGCACGAGATCCGCCCGGTCGGCGCCGATGCAGGGATTGTCCACGCGCTCCTCATAGGGCATCGCGCGCAGCCGCTCAATCATGGCGGTGACGTCGTCGGATTCCATCCACGCTCCATCGACCCGCCGCCGGTCGTAGCGCTTCAGGCCGAAATGCACGCCCGCGAGCGTCGTCACCGTGCCCGAAGTGCCGAGCATGTGAACCTTGCCATCGCAGATCGCGGCGGACAGTTCCTCCCCAAGCGCGAAATCGTCGAGATGCGTCAGCGCATCCGCGACCATCGCCTCGAAAATGTTCGAGCACACATGGCGCCCGCCGTGACGTTCGGCAAGGTTCACCACCCCCACGGGCAGCGAAATCCAGGCGCGAATGAAGCGCGTCAGCGCGACGCCCCGCGCTCCGCAGCGGTTGCGCAGGTCCAGCCAGACGATCTCCGACGACCCGCCGCCGATGTCGAAGAGAACCACTCCGTTGGCATCCGGATCCACGAGGGAGGCGCAGCCGGCGACCGCAAGCCGCGCTTCCGTCTCGCGCGTCGCGATCTCGAGCGACAGGCCCGTCTCCTCACGGACCCGCTCGATGAAAAGCGGACCGTTTTCCGCCGCGCGACAGGCCTCCGTCGCAATCAGGCGGAAGCGTTCGACGCCCCGGTCTTCAAGCTTGTCGCGACAGCAACCGAGCGCCTCGAGCGCCCTGTCCATGGCCGCATCGCAGAGCCGGTTGGTGTGTCCGAGCCCTTCGCCGAGCCGCACGATCCTCGAGAAAGCATCCACAACCCGGAACCCGCGGGATTCCGGTCGCGCCACGAGCAGGCGGCAATTGTTGGTGCCAAGGTCCAGTGCTCCATAGAGCCTGCGCGAGCCGTGGTCGGCTGCCCGCCCCTCACGCGTGCAGACCCCGTCAGGCCTGCCAGACCGCCGCTCGCCAGCGGTAGGAGCCGGAGAAGCCTGCGCCGGACCGCAATCGTGACGACGACGCTCGCGCCCGCCATGACGTTCGCGGTTGCGCACCTCACCCGGGTCAGGAGCGGGGAGCGATGATTCGACCCGCGGAACGGTCGTGCGGACATCGCCAGCCATCTCGCCGGACGACGGGACATGCGGTGACGTTCCCGCCCTTCGTTCAGCCCGGTTCGGCCGCTGCCGCTTGCGGCGCTTGCGCTTGCCGCCCGCCCCCGCACGCTCTTCAGCGCGCACGTCGACGCCCCGGCCGGAAGCGGTACCGTCGGAAAGCACCACGCCACCAACGACCGGCTGCCCCGAAGATCCCGACTTGTGGCTCTTGTCGCCCGACCGGTTCCGCGCGGCCGCATCCGGCCGGCGAGCCCCAACCGCTTCGCTCGTCCCACTCGCTTCCCCGGCGCGGGGCGACCCGGCATCGGAAGGAAGGGTTTCGGAGCCTGCCGCCTGGGCCTGCTGACTCGTCCGGTTCTTGCGCCGTCTGCGAGACCGTCGACGCGACGCCTTGCCGCGCTCGCCGCCACCCGCTCCCGCTCCGGCACCCGGCCAGGTTTCGCCCGGCCCCGTAGGTCCCGTTTCACTCACAGTCTTGCCCTCGCCGACGCGCTCACCCTCGAAAGGCGCGCGCCTGGCTGCACGGACCGGCGTCCAGGTTCCCTGCCCCCCTGGGAACCGGTCGCAGCCATCCCGAATCCGGATTGTCCGGATCCATTTCCTGTCGATATGGGGAGCGGAGCGCCGATTTTCCACGATGGCCCCAGCAGGGCCGGTCCACGGCGCGACGTCGCTCTCCTCCTCGACAGGGGCGGATGGCTGCGAAACCGCGCACTCCGACCAGCCTGTCTTTACGTTAACAACAGTCTAGCATCATATGCGCATCCCGCAACGCGTCCCGTGCGCCCCGGCCCGAGGCAGGTTGCGCGAATTGCCGCGGCATAGCGTCCATCCACAGGCCCGCCTGCGCAGGATGACCGATCGGCATCGAGGCCCTTGACACGACGCAACGAGATTCCTAAAACCCCGCTCATGGACGTGGCGAGCCGTTGTGGACGGTGACCATCTCGGGATTTCCTTGGTTGAAACTCCTGAAAAGCCGCGTCACGGTCTTGGGGAATAGGTTAACGGTAGACCCGCGGACTCTGACTCCGTTAGTCCTGGTTCGAATCCAGGTTCCCCAGCCAACCTTCCAATTCTTCGACACCTCTCCGAACCAACGGATCGCGGCTTTCGCAGACGAGCCCGACAGCCTTCATCTGGCGTTGTCATCGATTGGGCGGGCCTCTTCCGGCAGGATAAGCATGAGAAGCGGTGCCATGCAGGCAACCGCCAGCGAGAGCGCCTGAATCCATCCCGCCGGCTCAGTAAAGCGGGACAGGTGCCGTTCCAGGGAAATTCCGCAAAGCATCACCGCAACGAGCGCGTCCATGCAAAGGAACGCACTCGCGGCAACGGCGCCGGCAAGCACGGCCCGTCGCAGACCCGCTCCCGGGGCTGACAGAGGGATCAATGCAGCGCCGGAAAGTCCGGCGGATACCAGCCAGAGCCCTTCCAGCGCTGCGGCGGACGGAGCACCAATCAGCTGATCGAAGACCGTCGCACGCAAGCTTCCGGAAACAAGATACGCGACCAGAAGAAGACCCACATAGCCAGAGGTTCCGGCGGTCGCACCGCGTGTCACGGCACACCGGCCGGGCGGAAGAGTTTCGGGAAGTAGCCCAGCGCGAACACCAGGAACGCCAGTGCCCATGCAAGGGCGGCCATCTCGAGGATCGCCATGTAGTGCCCCGAGGCAAAGCCGGCCGCCAGACGGCATCCCGCGCCGACAATTGCAAGGGCGTAGATCGTCACCTCAAGCGGACCCGCAACGAGCGTGCGGCCTGAGTGCCCGCGGCTGGCACGCGTCATCACGGCGAGTGTCATCAGCCCCACCGTCCCGGCGGTCCAGACATGCACGGCCGACACGGGATCGACCAGCGCGCTGTCGAACACGGCGAGCGACATCAACGCGAAGCCTGCAGGAATGGTCGCATAGGCGACATGCAGCACGAACAGCAACGGCTCCCGCCTTGTCTGCAGCCCGCACCAGCGCGAGAGTCGAAGGGCGGCGGCAAGGCCAGTCAGGGCGAACAGCCATCCCGTTGCTGTGGCCGCCGGAACGACGATCCAGCACGCCAGCGAAACCGCCGCGATCAGCATGGTCGCGCCATCGAGCCGCGAGAATTCCGCCGGCAGTTTCACGGCGCCGCGCATTTTCAGCCAGTTGCGCGTGAAGGCCGGAATGATGCGGCCTCCGACAAGCATGATCATCAGGAGGACGATGGAAACAGCCGCCCGCATGGCATGATCGGCCGTTCCGGTCAGGAAGCTCTCGAGGTGAAAGCACAGATTGGCAAGTCCGAAGGCTCCCACGAGAGCGACGATGCGCAGGTTGCGGTAGTTACGGCTGACGATCACCTCCCGGGCAAATACGGTCACAAGCATCACCGGAAAGGTCATGTCGATGATCGCCGCCGTGAGCGGGCCGATGATCGCGGAGGTGGACACAGCCATGCGGCCCGCCCCCCACAACAGCACCAGAGCCAGCAGAAGCCTGCCCGCCACCGGTGGGCGGCCCGTCCAGTTGCTTACGGCGGTCAGGGCGAACCCCGCGATGATGGCCGCGACCCCTCCAAAGAAAAGCGTGTGGACATGCCAGTCACGCGGGGTAAATGAGGTCGGAAGCTCGACCGCCCCCATGAGGATCGGAATCCACACGAGAACCGAGGCCGCCATGGCAAGCGCACCCAGGAAAAAGAAGGGACGCAGTCCGATCGAAAGCCAGTAAGGGGGCTGGTGCGGGTGGTTCATCATGTCCTCCATGGACGACAGAGGCCCTCCGGCGAGGCCGGAGGGCGACGTGATCAGGGCAGCTTGAAGAAATTGGTGACCGAGACGCTCTCGCCGCTCGCCGTCTGGGTGAGCGTGAAGACGAGATCGCCTTCCAGCGCGGCTTCACCCGCGACCGTGACACGAAACTGGCGCGACAGGCCGGTCCCCAGCGAAATCGGAACGCTCCCGCTGTCAGAGGCCTCGCCTCCGATCACGGCAACATGCAGCGGCGCGTTGCCCGCTACCTCCAGGGTGAGATCGTCCCCCGCGCCGGCAAGTGTCTCCACACGTACTTCATAGGCGTTGCGGACACTCCCGTCGGACAACATGACGGCGATCGGGTTGCGGTCGTGGGAAACACCCAGGTGCAGCGTCCCACGCGCGGAGACGGAAAGGGCAACACCCGCGACAATGGCGAGAAGGGCCACGGAAAGCGCCACCACCTTGGGACGAAGCAGACGCACCGGCTTGCGCGACTGGCCCGCGCGGCCTCGCTCGATGTTGGTCCAGCTCTCGTAGTCGATGAGGCCACGCTCGCGGCCAAGCTTGCTCATTGTCGTGTCGCAGGCATCCACGCACAGGCCGCAGTTGATGCAGGCGATGCTGGGTCCGTTGCGGATGTCGATGCCCATCGGGCATACGTGAACGCAGGCCATGCAGTCGACGCAGTCACCCGCCGGACGGCCGGCAGCACGTGCCGCCGCCGCCTTTTTGGCCGACATGCGCTCCTCGCCCCGGTAGTCGCGATAGGTGACGACGAGAGCTTCCGGATCCCATACCGCGCCCTGAAGCCTTGGCCAGGGGCACATGTAGGTGCACATCTTCTCGCGTGCGAAGCCGGCAAGCAGCCAGGTCGTCGTGGTCAGTGTCAGGATGGCGCCATAGGCCGCAACTGACGCCTGTCCGGTGAAGACATCGCCTAGAAGCGTCGGAGCATCGGCAAAATACAGCACGAACGCGCCGCCCGTTCCAAACGCGATGGCAAGCCAGATCACATGCTTGAGAAGCTTGCGCGCGCGCCGCGCAAGGGTCATCGGCATGTGGCGCTGGCGCATCCGTTCGTTGCGGTCGCCTTCGAGCCGGCGCTCGACGAGCTGAAACAGGTCACTCCACACCGTCTGCGGGCAGAAGTAGCCACACCAGATCCGGCCTGACAGCGTATTGGTCAGCACCAGGGCGATGGTCGCCGCGATCATGAGTGCCGTAAGGTAGTAGAGTTCCTGCGGCTGAAACTCGAGGCCGAAGATATAGAAGCGCAAGCCGGCAAGATCGAACAGAATCGCCTGGTCCGGCTGTCCCGCGCCGCGCGACCAGCGAAGAAACGGCACGACGTAGTACACACCCAGGCACAGCGCGACCATCGCCCACTTCAGACGGCGATACCGCCCGCGCACGGACTGAGGTACGACCGGTTCACCGGTCTGTGCAGCCGGGCGCATCTTGCGCCTGCGCGCAACCGCCGGCGCGGCGGCCGCCACTGCCTCGCTCTTCAGGAAGTCATTCGGGTGCAGGGTCATTCAGGTCTCCAGCGCCGTCACCCGGAAAGATGCCCGCTCCTGCCTGATTGCGGGGAATGGTGACGACGGTTTCATCCGGTGGTCAGAGCCACACTAGCCCCCGGCTTCGGGACCGAGTTTGTTCGGGAACAAGGTCCACGGGCTTTCCCGCCCGCAGGCACTTCATGCGTGCACACAAGGAGCGCCGGACCTGAAAATCTCCTTGGTGCGGTCACGGATCGTGTTCGCACCAAGGGGAATGACCCGATCATCATTTTTCCGGGGGAAACGACGGGCCACGAGGACGAAGACCGGGGCCTCCCTTTTTCAGGAAGCGCCGAATTCCGCCGTTCTGACGCTTCCGGCCCGCGGATACCCGAAGCGGTCGGGATATCGAAGCGCGCCAGGCGGACCGCGACCGGTCAAACGACGCGTCTCAATATTGCTCCAGCGCAAAGTTCGACGCGGACACGCTTGCTACTTCTTGCCTCGACAGTTTTCGAAGTGCTCACACCCGAAAGGAGCAAAGAGATGTTGACCCGCAGAGCCGCCTTGATGGGAGCCGCCGGAATCGCCGCTTCCCCCCTGATTGTGAAGGCTGCCAGTGGCGAGGAGATCATGGACACCTCCATGGCACCTCCGGCGGATCTTTCCACGCTGCAGCGCATCAAGCACAAGCTGGTCAAGCCGCCCTTCGTGCATGAGCACGAACAGGTTGCGTCGACCGGACCGCGGATCGTCGAGTTCGAGATGCGAATCGTCGAGAAGGAAGTCCAGATCGCCGATGATGCCTATCTCCAGGCCATGACCTTCAACGGCTCGATCCCCGGTCCGATGATGGTCGTTCACGAGGGCGACTATGTGGAGCTGACGCTCTACAACAGCCCCGAGAACATGATGCAGCACAACATCGACTTCCACGCCTCGACCGGCGCTCTGGGCGGTGGCTCGCTGACGTTGATCAATCCCGGCGAGAAGACGGTGCTGCGCTTCAAGGCGACCCGTGCCGGCGTCTTCGTCTACCACTGCGCACCCGGTGGCCCGATGATCCCGTGGCACGTCGTGTCCGGCATGTCGGGCTGCATCATGGTCCTGCCGCGTGAAGGCCTCACGGACCAAAAGGGCAAGCCCGTCAAATACGACCGCGTGTACTACATCGGTGAGAACGACTTCTATGTGCCGAAGGACGAAAACGGCGAGTACAAGCGTTTCGAGGATGTGGGCGACAGCTATGCCGACACGCTGGACGTGATGAACGGCCTGATCCCGAGCCATGTGGTGTTCAACGGCAAGGTCGGCGCGCTGACCGGCGACAACGCCCTCAAGGCGAACCAGGGCGAGCATATCCTCTTCGTCCACAGCCAGGCGAACCGCGACTCCCGCCCGCATCTGATCGGCGGCCATGGCGACCTGGTCTGGGAGCACGGCAAGTTCCACAACCCGCCGGTTCGCGACATGGAGACCTGGTTCATCCGCGGCGGTTCCGCGGGAGCAGCCCTCTACGAGTTCCTGCAGCCGGGCGTCTATGCCTATGTGAACCACAATCTGATTGAGGCGGTGAACCTCGGCGCCACGGCCCACGTGCTGGTCGAAGGGAAGTGGAACAACGACCTGATGGAACAGGTCCAGGCTCCCACGGCCTACAACGCGGCCCACGAAGGCAAGACCGCGCTGCCCTGACCGGAGCCGATCAGCACCCCATCGACACGACCGGAGGCGGCTGCCCGTGCGGCCGCCTCCACTCCATGACCGGACCATGTCCGGACGGCCTTACGAACCGCCCATCCGGCGGTGTCGATCCCTGCCGATTGAAGGAGGGGATATCCGATGAAAGCTCTTCTGCTCGGGACCGTAGCCGTCGCCGCAGCGATCGCTTCCCTGCCGATCTACACGCATTTCACCAGGCCCGAAATCACCGTTGTCGCGGAGACCGTAACGATCCCTCCCGGCGATTTCACATATCGCCCCGCCGGGCGCTATCGCGTCTACGGCAAGCTTGTCGATCCCCCCCTTGAAACCGGATCCGCGACGAAACCTCTCGAGATCATGCGGTTTCAGGTCAGCCGTGCCGACTACGCGGCCTGTGTCGCCGACGGTGTCTGCGATGCGCCCCTGCTGGCTCCCCTGCCCGCCGGCGCAAAGGATACCCCCCCTTCCCAGCTGCCCCAGACCGGTGTCAACTGGTACGATGCGACGACTTTCGCGAAATGGTACTCGGCCAAGACCCGACAGACCTGGCGCCTTCCCGACGACGTGGAGTGGCAGCGTGCGGCGGCCGAGCGCTTCGTGGACGACGCTGTCGAGGTCGAGCAGTCGGACGACGATCCCGCCCAGCGCTGGCTTGCCGCCTACGAGCGAAACGTCGCGACACGCGGGAGCGTTCATGCCGAGCCGCAGCCACGCGGCACCTACGGCAGAAACTCGCACGGCGTCTCGGACCTTTCAGGCAATGTCTGGGAGTGGACCGCGACCTGTGTTTCCAACGTGACCCTCGATCCGGGGAGCACCGTTGCAGCCGATCAGGATACCTATTGCGGCGCTCATGTCGCGGAAGGAAGGCATCGCGCCGTCGTGGTCGACCTGGTGCGCAATCCCAAGGTCGGGGGCTGCGCCGTGGGCATCCCTCCCGACTACGTCGGGTTCCGTCTCGTGCGTGAACGCTGAGACGCTTCGTCTCCCACTTGACGACAGCGCCGGAACGTTTCGAGTCCATCGCCATTGACATGCAATAAAATCATTGCATTTTATCGGCATGGACAGTGAGCAGCTCGACAGGATTTTCAAGGCACTTGCCGATCCGACGCGCCGCCGGATCGTGGAGCAGTTGCGCGAAGGGCCTGCCCAGTCCCTGTTTCAGATATGCGCAACGGTTTCCGCCAACCAGACACCACCGATCTCTCGCCAGGCGATCAGCCAGCATCTGGAGATGCTGGGCAGAGCCGGGCTGCTTCGCGTGTCCTGGTCCGGGCGCACGAAGCTCCATGCGCTGGAGCTGGCGCCACTGCGCGAGGCGGCCGAGAACTGGCTGCTCAGGCAACTGCGGGAGGAAGGAGGAAAGTCATGAGGATCCATATCGCCAGCGTCTTCGTCGACGACCAGGCAAAGGCGCTCGAATTCTACACGCGGGTTCTTGGCTTCAGGCTCAAGAATGATGTTCCGGTGGGCGCATTCCGCTGGCTGACGGTCGTTTCGCCGAACGCGCTCGACGGCACCGAATTGCTGCTCGAGCCATCGGAACACCCGGCCGTTCCGCCGTTCAGGAACGCCCTGGTCGAGGACGGCATTCCGGCAATGTCGTTCCAGGTCGATGACATCGACGCGCAATATCAGCGGCTGAAGGCACTGGAGGTCGTTTTCGTGCAGGAACCGACGGATGCAGGTCCCGTGCGGATGGCGGTCCTGAACGACACCTGCGGCAACCTCATACAACTGGTCCAGATGAAGGAATGACCATGTCGCACGGCACCGCTGCCTTGCGGGTGATATCAAGCCTGCCGGGCCCTTCGGGTGGAAACGGCACCACAAAAGCCAAGGGCGGCACCGAAGCCGGCGCCGCCCTTTCCTGTCGCATCCCTGTTGTGTGCGTTCAGTCGACCTTGGCGAAGATGTCGGCAAACCGCTGTTTCGCCTTGCCACGCTGCTTGACCGCCTTGACCGCATCCAGATTGTCGGCCTCTCCCACCTTGATGAGCGCAACCATGCCCATTCCGTAGTGCGGCGTGCACTTCACGCCATAGAATCCGGGGACATCGACGGTGAGTTCGAAGTCCTTGCTCATCTTGCTCTTGAACTCGGCCGCTCCCTCGGGGAGCATCCCGTCGATATCCTCGACATTGTGCCCCTTGTCGGTGGCGAGGAAGTGAATCGTGTCGCCCGGCTTGGCCTCGACATAGTCGGGCTCGAAGACCATCGAACCGGCCTCGCCCTTGTTGAGCATCTTGACCTCGATGGTATCGGCCATGGCGGTTCCGGCCAGAAGTCCAAGGGCGGCGGCGGCAACAATAACACGCGCGAACATCTGAGTTCCCTTTCCTGTTTCGCGTTGTTTCTCCTCGGGAACCGTTATGCTCCAGTGACGGGAGTCGCATGTTGCGCCAGCACAAACTCTGGAATGGATGATGAGCAAGATCGACGAAAGCCTTCTGACGAACCTGCCGCCGTTCCGTCACCTTGAGCGTGCGCAGATCAGGGAGATCCTCGATCTCTCGTCCGTGCGCCGCTACGACGAGGGCACCGCGGTCTTTACCGAAGGGATGGAGGCGGACCGATTCTATCTGCTGCTCGACGGCTATATCCGCGTCATCCGGACAAGCCCGAGTGGCGAGCACATCATCGCGATGCATATTGCGGCAGGCCAGCTTTTCGGAATTGCCCCCGCCATCGGGCGGGACACCTATCCCGCGACGGCAACGGCCGCCATGGAAACCATCGCGCTCTCATGGCCGGTTCGGCTCTGGCACGATTTCGTCGCCAACTATGAGGGCTTCGCCTCCGAGACCTACAAGATCGTCGGCCAGAGGATGCAGAACCTGCATGAGCAGGTGTTGGAGCTCGCGACCCAGGCCGTGGAACAGCGGCTGGCCTCAGCGTTGCTGCGCATGGCAAACCAGTCGGGAAGAAAGGTGGAGAACGGAATAGAGATCGCCTTTCCCGTCACGCGGCAGAACATCTCCGACATGACGGGAACCACGCTGCATACGGTAAGCCGCCTGCTCAGCGCTTGGCAAAAACAGGGCATCGTTGAAAGCACGCGCCGGCACATCGTCGTCACGCGCCCTCACGACCTCATGCTGCTCAGCACGAGTTCTGCCCAGTAGGGTTTTGCGAAGACCATCTCAGGCACGGCGCCCGCCCCGCACGCCCGCTGCCTCACGCAATTCCAGTCGGAAGGCGCGCTCGTCGAGCCCATACTCCGCACAGGCGTCAATAACAGTGTGGAACGGCGCGATCGGACAGCCGTAACACAGCATGGCGTGCCGCAGGAAAACGGCAGGCGTCCCGGGCCAGAGTTCGAACAGGCGGGCAAGGGACAGGTCCGGATCGTCGATGCGGGGTGCACGCATGGCACCGTCCTCTTCAGGTCGCGTCACGGCCGGAACGGCCGCCACAGGTTGATCCTCTCTTCCCCACCCTAGCCACGACAAACCGCTTCGTTCTTTGCGCTCCGACAACATTCCCGGACGCGGATCGCGATAGGCCTCTAGCGATCCGCAACAGGGAACAGGTCGGTCACGATGTCTGAAATCCTTACAAAATCGCGGGCGCGGAACATCTTCTATGGAGGGTCACTCTTCTTCATAGCGGTCTTCATCGCCCTCACGATCCAGAGCCACCGCTACGTGGTTTCCACGTCCACCGCCGGAATGCCGCTCTCAGACGAGGTGCGTCTCGGCAAGCACGTCTGGGAACGCAACAGCTGCATCAACTGCCACACGCTGCATGGCGAGGGCGCCTATTTCGCCCCCGAGGTCGGCAACGTGATGACCCGCTGGGGCGTGCTCGACGACAAACAGGCCGCCTACGAAATGCTCGACGCCTGGATGAAGGCGCAGCCCTCCGGGATCGAGGGGCGCAGGCAGATGCCGCACTTCGAGATCACCGAGGAGGAGATGCGCGGGCTGGCCGAGTTCCTTCGCTGGGCCGACCAGACCGACACGCAGAACTGGCCGCCGAACGACGCTGGCTGAGGGAGACCACTCATGAGATACGCATCGCAGAAAGTTGCCCTCGCCTACTTCCTGGCGGCCATGGGCCTGTTTGCCATCCAGGTTCTCGGCGGGCTGCTTGCCGGCTGGATCTACGTGTCGCCGAACACGCTGTCCGAGATCCTGCCCTTCAACATCATCCGCATGATCCACACCAACGCGCTGATCGTTTGGCTCCTGCTCGGCTTTTTCGGCGCGGCCTATTATCTGGTGCCGGAGGAAAGCGAGCGTGAGCTGTTTTCCGTCAAGCTCGCGTGGCTGCAGCTCATCATTCTCGTCGTCGGCACCCTTGGCGCGGTCGGCAGCTATCTTGTCGGCATCCACGGCGGGCGCGAGTTCCTGGAGCAGCCGCTCTGGGTCAAGTTCGGCATTCTCGTTGCGGCGGTGATCTTCCTGGTCAACATCTCGCTGACCGCCCTGGCGGGACGCAAGACGGCGATCACGAATGTGCTTCTGATGGGGCTCTGGCTGCTGTCACTTCTGTGGATCTTCGCCTTCATCAACCCGGACAACCTCAGCCTCGACAAGATGTACTGGTGGTTCGTCGTGCACCTTTGGGTGGAAGCCACCTGGGAACTGGTGATGGCCTCTATCCTCGCCTTCCTGCTGCTGAAGCTCACCGGTGTCGACCGCGAGGTCATCGAGAAATGGCTGTATGTGATCGTCGCCACCGCGCTGATCTCCGGCGTCCTGGGCACCGGCCACCACTTCTACTGGATCGGGCTTCCCGCCTACTGGCAATGGGTCGGATCGGTGTTCTCGACCTTCGAGGTCGTGCCATTCTTCGCCATGATGAGCTTCGCCTTCCTGATGGTCTGGAAGGGGCGCCGCAACCATCCGAACAAGGCCGCGCTTCTGTGGTCGCTCGGGTCCGCGACCGTCGCCTTCTTCGGCGCCGGCGTGTGGGGCTTCCTGCACACGCTGCACGGGGTGAACTACTACACCCACGGCACCCAGGTGACGGCGGCACACGGTCACCTGTCCTTCTACGGGGCGTATGTCGCGCTGAACCTGGCGGTCTTCACCTATGCCATGCCGATCCTGCGGGGCCGCGCGCCCTACAACCAGGTGCTCAACATGGCAAGCTTCTGGCTGATGACCGGCGGAATGGCCTTCATGACCTTCGTGCTGACCTTTGCCGGCACGATCCAGACCCACATGCAGCGGGTCGTGGGCGACTACTACATGGACGTCCAGGACCAGCTCGACCTGTTCTACATGATGCGCTTCGGCGCAGGCATTGCGGTCGTGCTCGGAGCCCTGCTGTTCATCTATGCCATGTTGTTCCCGCGCCGCGAGGTCGTCACGCCGGGAACCAAGGTGCCCGCACCTGAAGGAGGTCTGGCATGAGCCCCCGGCAAGACGCCCGCCCCCTGCGCGAGGTGCCCTTCTACCAGGCGGTCGGCAACGAGTGCACGCTCTTCGAAACCGCCTACGAAAACGGTTTGCCCCTTCTTCTGAAGGGGCCGACCGGCTGCGGCAAGACCCGCTTCGTGGAGCATATGGCCGCCTGTCTCAACCGGCCGCTCTACACGGTCGCCTGCCACGACGACCTCTCGGCGGCCGATCTGATCGGTCGCTATCTCCTGCGGGGCGGCGAGACCGAGTGGGTCGACGGCCCTCTCACCCGGGCGGTACGGGAAGGAGCGATCTGCTATCTCGACGAGGTGGTCGAGGCACGCAAGGACGTGACGGTGGTGCTGCACCCCCTCACCGACAACCGCAGAACGCTGCCCATCGACCGGACCGGCGAGGAGCTCAAGGCGCCACGGGAGTTCATGCTCGTGGCAAGCTACAATCCCGGCTACCAGAACATCCTAAAGCGCCTGAAGCCGTCGACGCGCCAGCGGTTCCTGTCGATCAGCTTCACCTTCCCGGACGCGGCGACGGAGACAGCCGTCGTCGCGCGCGAGAGCGGACTTCCGGAGGAACGCGCCGCATCGCTCGTGCGCCTCGCCGGACATATCCGGGCGCTTTCGGGCATGGATCTGGAGGAAGGCGTCTCGACCCGGCTCCTGATCTATGCCGCAACGCTGATTGCCGGCGGCATGACGCTCGAACGGGCGCTCGATGCGGCGGTGATCGAGCCCATGAGCGACGAACCGGACGTGCAGCGGGCGCTGCGTGACCTCGTCGCGACGGTCTACGGATAGGAGCGGCGCGGCCATGTTCAATCCCCTCGAGTTGCTGGAGCCGGAAGAAGCCGTCGGAAATCTCTGGCACGACTGGGCGAGCCGCCTGGGCGCGCGGGAGCATCATGAAGGCAGTGCGGTGACGCTGGAGGAAACACGCCCCAGCATCGCCGTGCTCTTTCGCGCGCTCGGCGGTGCAAGCGGCGTCGAGATCGCCGAAGCGCCGGCCACAAGTGCCTTGCACCGGCGTAGCGCCGCCGAGACACTTGCCGACGCACGCCCGATGGAAAGCTCTGCCACCTTCGACGGAGAGCACCTTCGGCTTCCGGGGATCATGGATCAGTTTCCCGATCCACGTTTGAACAAGGCCGCCTACCTCTGGCTCGCCGCGCTTTGCGCGCACACAGCGAATGTCGAAACCCTGCCGGAGGATCCGTTGGCCGCGGATCTCGTTCGCATTGCCCGCCTGCGGGAGGCAACGTCCAGGACACTCCGCAACTGCCCGGGGCTCGCCCTGAGCCACCGCATCCTGCGTCGCCAGGTGCTCGCGACCCGGGTCGCGCAACCGCACGGGGACGCGGAGCAGAGTGTCGAGGAGCTCATCCGTGCGAGCCTCGGCTCCACGCGCGCCCTGTCATGGCGCGCAAGGGAGCTTGCGGCACGCTCCTGCAACGACATCACCGCGCCACGCGGGTATCGCCCGCCGCGCCCGGTCGCGATCTGGCCGAAACTCGTTGCGCGCAGGCCGGGCAACGCGGCAGCGGAGGAAACGCCCGGCATTGCGCCCCCCGGCCTGGCCACGACCACGCGCAAGGTCGGCAAACGCGAGAACCGGGACGAGGCAAACCGCCGCGACAGCTTCATCATCCATCGTTTCGAAGCGATCATGAGCTGGGTCGAAAGCCTCAACCTCAATCGCTCGGTCGATGACGACGACGACGAGAACGCACAGAAGGCCGCCGAGGACCAGGAACACATCACCCTGTCCAGGCACGACCGGCGCGCGGCGACACGCCTGCGGCTTCATCTCGACCTCGCCCCGCAGGACGCGGATCACGAGGCGCTGGCCGACACGCACGTCTACCCCGAGTGGAACCATCGGGCACGCGCCTATCTTCCCGGCCATTGCCGGGTTCTGGAGAGCGACGCGCCAACCTCCTCTCATCAAGAAGCCCTTCCAGATCCTCGTCTTGTCGAAGGTGTACGCCGACAGTTCGAGGGACTGCATCCACGCCGCATCATGCGGGCCCGCCAGACAGACGGGACGGAACTCGACCTTGAGGCGGTCGTGGCCAACCGTGTCGCGCTTCGTGCGACAGGCGAAAGCAGCGACCGGTTCTACCGCGACCTGCGGGTAACCGAACGCGACCTCGCCGTCGCGGTCTTGATGGACTGCTCGCGCTCCACGGAAGCGGTGATCGGCGAACGGGCCATCATCGACACGGCCCGCGAGGCCCTTGCCGCGCTCACGGCCGGCATCGACGCGGCGGGCGACAGGGTCGCCGTCTGGGGCTTTTCGTCATTGCGGAGGGATCGCGTGTTCCTGACCCGCTGCAAGGACTTCGCCGCCCCCCTGTCGGAGCAGGTTCAGGCCCGCATCGCAGGCCTGCGACCAGGTCACTACACACGGCTGGGCGCTGCCATCCGCCATGTCTCGGCAAGGCTCGGCGAGGAGCGTGCGACCCGGAAACTGCTGCTCGTTCTGACCGACGGAAAGCCGAACGACCTTGACCACTACGAAGGCATTCACGGCATCGAGGACAGCCGCATGGCGGTGCGCGAGGCCAGGAACGCGGGCCAGGCGGTCCACTCGATCGTAGTGGACGCGGATGGGCAGGACTGGTTCGCCCGCATCTTCAACCGGTCAGGCTTCACACTCCTGCCAGACCCCGCGCGGCTGACGCGCGCCCTTCCCGCAATCTACCGTTCCCTGATCGAGGAGACCTGACATGCGAGCACTTTTCCGTCTTCGTACTCCCGCCGCGCTTGTTGCAAGCCTGGTGGGGGGACTTTCGCCAGCCGTCGCCAAGAGCTTCGAGCGACCGATCCCGGCGCCGCAGACCGACCAGGCCGAGGTCTGGTTCCTTGTGGCCTCGCTCGCCCTCGTCCTGTCTCTGGTGGCGGTGCAATGGCTGGTCGCGCGTCGATGACCCCGAGACCCGGCTGGCGGCTTGTCGCCGCGCTCTATCCCTTTGGCGCGGGCGCTGCGGCGGTGAACCTCTTCTTCGCGTCGCTTATCGCAAGCTGGGTCGGCTGGCCGGTTCTCAGCCCGTACCAGGCTGTCGGCGGCGGACTTCTGCTCGGCTTGCCTGCGACGTGGGCCTTCGCCCTCCATCTGGCAAAACTCATGCACCGCGCCGACGCCCGGGCCCGCAACGAAGCGGACGACATCCGCCCGGACGGAGGCTCAGTTCCGGTTCAATGAGGCCAGGTAGCGGAGAACGCTTTCCGCGTCCGAGTCGCTTCCATGAGCTTTGGAACTCCGCATTTCGGCAGGAGCAATCCAGCCAGGTTCGACGTTTTCCATGTTGGGAAGCTGGTGAGCGATTCCCTTGTGGCAGTCGATACAGGTCGCCTCGCCCGAGATCAGGAAGCGTCGGTGGATGTCCGCCGCCCGGTCGGTCTGCTTGCCGAAATCCATGGCCGCCTCGGAATGGCAATTGCGGCATTCGAGACTGTCGTTTGCCTTGAGCCGGGCCCATTCGTGCTTGGCGAGCTCAAGACGATGGTCGAGGAACTTCCTGCGCGTATCGATGGTACCGAAAATGTGCCCCCACACCTCCTTGGACGCCTGCATCTTGCGGGCGATCTTGTCCGTCCAATTGTGGGGAACATGACAGTCCGGGCAGGAGGCACGCACGCCCGAGCGATTCGAGAAATGCACCGTACGGGTCAGTTCCTCATAGGGATTGGCCTCCATCTCGTGACAGCTGATGCAAAACGCTTCCGTATTGGTGACTTCCAGCGCGGTATTGAACGCACCCCAGAAGACAACGCCCCCCACAAATCCGCCCAGCGTGAGGAAGCCCAGCCCGAAGTGAACGCTGGGACGAGCGAAAATCCGCCAGGCCCAGTGACAGGCAGCCTTGATCCGCCTCCACATGGCTTACCGCCCCCCGGCCGGTTTCGGCCCCAGATCGTTCATGTCGACAAACGTGTTTTCGACCAGTGGCGGCACATCCCGCTGCGGCACGTGACACATGGTGCAGAAGTACCGACGCGGCGACACATCGGCGAGCATCTGCCCTTCCCGGTTCATGAAATGGGTGATGCTCACCATCGGGGCTCCGGCGGCCTCCGCAAACTCACGCCGATGACAGGACAGGCAACGATTGGCATTGACCGTGAGTTGATAGCCCTCAATGGAATGCGGGATGACCGGTGGCTGCTCGGGATATGCCCGCGTCTTGCGGACGTCGTCCGTCACCTGCTTGGGAACCGGCGGGGCCGCAACGTTTTCCATCGGCGGCGTTTCGCCCGTCAGTCGCGGAGCGTCCTGGGACAGTGCCGGGATGGCAAACACCACGAGGCATGTGAGGATCAGCGCGGCGAAGGGCCACGCCTTTCCAGCCGTCTCTGACTTCAGACGGCGGCTATCTGAACAGCGCATTTCTTGAAGTCCGTCTGTTTGGAGATGGGGTCGGTCGCGTCGAGCGTGACCTTGTTGATGAGTTCGCTCGCATCGAACCAGGGAACGAACACGACGCCACGGGGCATGCGGTTCCGCCCCCGGGTCTCGACCCGGGTGCGAATCTCGCCACGCCGCGAGCGAACCACCACTTCCGCCCCCTGGTTCACGCCACGTTCCCGCGCATCCTGCGGATGCATGAAGACCCGCGCTCCGGGGAACGCCTTGTAAAGTTCGGGGACACGCATCGTCATCGAGCCTGAATGCCAGTGCTCGAGCACGCGTCCCGTCACAAGCCAGAGATCGAACTCCTTGTCCGGGCTTTCGGCTGGTGGTTCGTAGGGAACCGCAAGAATGACCGCCCGCCCGTCGGGCTTGCCATAGAACTCAACCTCTCGCCCCTTGCCGACATAGGGATCGTATCCCTCGCGGAACCGCCAGCGCGTCTCATTGCCGTCAACCACCGGCCAGCGCAGGCCGCGTTCCTGATGATAACGGTCGTAGGGTGCGAGATCGTGTCCATGCCCCCGCCCAAAGGAGGCATATTCCTCGAACAGGCCCTTCTGCACGTAGAACCCGAAATGCCGGGACTCCTGGTTCTCGTAGTCGGGACTGGTCTCGGACAGCGGGAACGCATCTACGTTGCCGTTCTCGAACAGGACCTCGTAGAGCGTCTTGCCCTTGTAGGAGGGATTCGCGTCCAGGATCTCCGTCGGCCAGGCATCGTCGGTCGTCAGACGTTTCGAGAACTCCATCACCTGCCAGACGTCGGACCTCGCCTCTCCCGGCGGATTGACAAGCTGATGCCATACATGCGTGCGCCGTTCGGCATTGCCGTAGGCGCCTTCCTTCTCGACCCACATGGCCGCAGGCAGGATGAGATCGGCCGCCATCGCCGTCACCGTCGGATAGGCGTCGGAAACAATGATGAAATTGTCCGGATTGCGGTATCCCGGGTAAGTCTCGCCGGAGCTGTTCGGTGCGGCCTGGAGGTTGTTGTTGACCTGTATCCAGTACCAGTTGAGCTTTCCGTCATGGAGCATCCGGTCCTGGAGAACCGCGTGGAAACCGGGTTTCTCGGGGATCACACCGTCCGGCAGTTTCCAGGTTTTCTCTGCAAGCTTCCGGTGCTCAGGGTTCGTGACCACCATGTCCGCGGGCAGCCTGTGCGCAAAGGTGCCGACCTCACGCGCCGTGCCGCAGGCGGACGGTTGCCCTGTCAGCGAAAACGGGCTGTTGCCCGGTTCCGAAATCTTTCCGGTCAGCAGATGGAGATTGTAGGCCATCTGGTTCGCCCAGACGCCGCGAACATGCTGGTTGAAGCCCATGGTCCACAGGGACATCACCTTCGTGTCGGGATCGGCGTAGAGTTCGGCCAGTTCAAGCAGGAAGTCAGGCTCGACACCGGAGAGCTCCGACACACGCTCCAGCGTGTACTCGGCGACATGCGCCTTGAATGCCTCGAAGTCGATGGGCTCCATCTTTCCCGCCGATGCGGCGCCGGTCGCCCGCTGCTGCAACTCATGCTCGGGACGAAGGCCATAGCCGATATCGGTCTGTCCCTTCATGAAGGTTGTATGCCTGCCGACGAACTCCTCGTTGACCCGCCCCGTCTGGATGATGTGGTTGGCGATGAAATTCAGGATCGCGAGATCCGTTCCGGGCTTGAACACGATCGGAATGTCGGCCAGATCCATCGAGCGGTTGGTGAAGGTTGACAGGACCGCACAGCGGACATGTTCGTGGCCAAGCCTTCGGTCGGCCAGTCGCGTCCACAGGATCGGATGCATTTCGGCCATGTTCGAGCCCCACAGCACGAAGGCGTCGGCGTGCTCGAAGTCGTCATAGCAGCCCATCGGTTCGTCAATTCCGAAGGTACGCATGAAGGCGACGGCCGCTGATGCCATGCAGTGGCGCGCGTTGGGATCCAGGTTGTTCGAACGCAGGCCAGCCTTCATGAATTTCTGCGCGGCGTAGCCTTCGAAAATCGTCCACTGGCCGGACCCGAACATGCCAACGGCCTCCGGGCCCTTTTCCTTCAGGACCGCTTTCGCCTTCTCGGCCATCACGTCGAAGGCTTCATCCCACGACACCGGCTCGAACTCGCCGTCCTTGGCATAAGCACCGTTCTTCTTGCGCAGAAGCGGTGTCGTCAGCCGGTCCGCGCCGTACATGATTTTCGACAGGAAGTAGCCCTTGATGCAGTTAAGGCCCCGGTTGACCTCGGCCTGGGTGTCCCCGTGCGTAGCCACCACCTGCCCTTCCTTCACGCCGACCATCACGCCACACCCGGTTCCGCAGAACCGGCAAGGCGCCTTCGACCACTTGATATCGAGAGCCGCAACGCCTCCGGGAACGGGCTGCCCCTCGGCAGGCAGGCTTATGCCGGCCGCGACAGCAGCGATACCCGCCGCCTGGGCTCTGATCATGTCGCGTCTTGTCAATTCGAGGTTCATGAGGTGCCCTCCTCGACGTGTTCGAAAACCATGTTTGCGGAGATAACGCCGTCCAGGGTCGCGATCTCCGACAGCCGCCCTCCAACCGTGTTCCGCGTTCGCCCCTCCAGAACGATCACGAGCTTGATTCCCTCGGCTGCGGTGACCTCGATATCGGGCATCTCGGAGAGCCGGTCCCGCACGGCTTCCACGCGATCCGGCATCGCGGTCACGACCGCACTGGAGATCACGAATGTCGGGCTGTCAGGCATTGGCGGCCTCACGCATGGGGGAAAGGCCGGTCGCACCGACCGGACAGGGCGCTATGCAGGCTCCACAGCCCGTACAGGCGGAGGAATCGACCTCTGGAAGAAAGGGACCGCCGATGCGAGGGGCAAAGCGGATTGCCAGTTCCGGACAGGCATCGCCACAGGACCGACAGGTCACGCCAGCATAGGTCAGGCACGTGCCTGCGATTTCCACCACGTGATCGAACGGCTTCACGGCCAGGTCGAACAGGTCTTCCGGGCAGATCTCGGCGCAAGCACCGCAGAAGGTACACTCGCCTTGCGTGAAATCCAGCGTCGCTGTTTCACCGACGATACGGATAACCCCGGTGGGGCAAGCATCGGCACAGGACCCGCAGCCGGTACAGGCGCTTGCCACATCTTCACGGAGCCAGGGCGGCCGGAACGGGGCAATCGGTGCGGCAGTCTGACGCCTGCGACCAGTCAGAAAGCTGCGTCTGGAGAGATCTGTGGCCTTTTCCATGGCGGCCTCAATGCAGCCCGGCCGGCGGACCCGGCGGCCCGAGAAAAATCTGGCTCATCCAGACAAGAAAACCGAAGCCGCCAACCACACCGACCGCAATAAACGGCCAGACCCCGAAAGCGAGAACGAGGAAAGCAATGAGTTCAGAGCGCCTGGTCGGGCGAAGCTTGTCTGGCTGCGAGCTGGACATAGAAGCGATGATCCGATTTTCTCATCTGCGTCAGCGTCGCCTATTTTTTGATCATTTTCAAACGTAACGACAAAATAATTATATTCAATTCATTGAAATAATAAATATATATATGATTTTACTCCAATATCAGAAATGTGAAATTTTAGCGTCCGGCCACCCAAGGCTATTTCTGACGCGGTCGGCACTTCCCAAGAAACCGATGGAGGGGGCCTCGGGTCATAACCTTGGGACCTTTTTCCAACCGGCAGGATGAAAAGGAACATCCGGAGACATCCGTGCCTCGTGAATACATTCGGCATTGACCTCACGCACCTGCACGATCCCGGCCCTGCAGACGGGTGCGGCCGAGGTCTGGTTCCTTGTGGCCTCGCTCGCCCTCGTCCTGTCTCTGGTGACGATGCAACGGCCGGCCGCGCGTCGATGCCCCCGAGACCCGGACAGCGGCTCAGTTCCGGTTCAATGAGGCCAGGTAGCGGCGGCGGACCTCGACACGCCTCCACGACGGCGAACATCCCGCCGGCAGAACGGCTTCTTGCGGTTGCACACTGGCACTCATGAAGGATACTCATGAGTGAACCACTGGCATCATGCTCGCCCCTGTCTGTCGACAGGATGGCAGCTGCGACCCGGGAGCGTCCATGCTTCGCGAAAACATCAGCGATCTCATCGCGCTTGCCGCGATTGCCGAGGAGCGCAGCTTCACGCGCGCCGCCGCGCGACTGAACATTTCCCAGTCCGCCCTCAGCCACACCATCAAGGCGCTTGAGACCCGGCTTGGCCTTCGTCTCCTCACCCGAACGACACGATCGGTCGCCCCCACGATCGAGGGCGAGGATCTCCTGGCAACGCTCACCCCCTGCTTCGAGCAGATCGAGGCCAGGCTTCAGGCGCTCAACGACGCGCGCGATCACCCGACTGGCACCGTACGCATCGTGGCAACCGAATATGCGATCGAAAGCCTTCTCTGGCCCAAGCTTTCCCCCGCCCTGAAGGAGCATCCGTCGGTCAACGTCGAGTTTCTGATGGACTACGGCTTCACCGACCTTGCCGACGCACAATGCGACGCGGGCGTTCGATACGGCGAGCAGGTGAGCGACGGGATGATCTCCATGCGCATCGGACCGGACGAGCGAATGGTCTGTATCGGCGCACCGGATTATTTCGCCGAAGCCGGCGTGCCGCTCACCCCGCAGGAGCTCTCGGATCACCAGTGCATCAATCTGCGCCTGTCCACGCATGGTGCGCTCTATGCGTGGGAATTCGAAGACAGCGACGGCAACGAAATCAGGGTGAAGGTACGCGGGCAGACCTGTTTCAACACGATCAACCCGGTGCTCCGGGCCGCGATCGACGGGCACGGGCTGGCGCTTGTTCCGGAACGCCTCGCGATTCCGGCACTCGAGACTGGAACCCTCACAACCTGCCTTGAGGAATACTCTCCCTACTTTCCGGGCTTTCATCTGTTCTACCCGAGCCGCCAGCGCCCGTCCTCCGCGTTCCAGGTGGTGCTGGACGCCCTTCGCGAGAAGGCCTGAACTCATGAAACGAGATCATGAATGGCGTGAGGAGAGAAGATATTAAGCGCAGGCGGAGACGTACCACATTGAACGGGCAGCAATAACGTTCGAGGAGGCATCTCCCCATGAAGACCCGCATCGCCGCAACCGCCCTGTTTCTCGTCAGCACCGCCGCCGGGGCACAGGATGTGACGCGCACACTCCCCGAAAGCGTCGGGAAGGTCGCGCCGGCACTCGAGGCCTATTCGAAGAACGCCCTGTTCGGGTCGGTCTGGGACGACGAAGCCCTTTCGGTTCGTGACCGTGCGCTCGTGACTTTCGCCGCGCTCATGACGCGCCATGAAAGCGATGCCCTTGGTGAACATGCCGCCCTGGCGCTTGATGCAGGAGTGACGCCTGCCGAGATTTCCGAAACGATCACACATCTTGCCTTCTACACCGGTTGGGGCAACGCGATGGCCGCGAGCGAAGCCGTGGCTCCGGTTTTCGAGGCCCGCGGCGTCACCGTGCAGGACCTGCCGGGCGCCGAGCCGGAGCTGCTTCCCCTGGACGAGGCAGCCGAGGCCGCTCGCGAGGAATTCGTAAGCAGCACCTATGGCGATGTCAGCAAGGGCGTCGTGGACAACACTCGTGAGTTGCTGTTCCGCGACCTCTGGCTGCGCCCGGATCTCGCGCCCCGCGATCGCAGCCTGGTTACAGTGGCCGCCCTCATCGCCGCCGGTCAGCCGGAACAGATGACCTTCCACCTCGGCAGGGCCATGGACAACGGCCTGACGCAGGAAGAAGCCGGAGCGATGCTTTCACACCTTGCCTTCTATACGGGCTGGCCCAAGGTCTTCTCTGCGCTTCCGGTGGCAAAAGACGTGTTCGAAAGCCGCAAGAAGTAGGCACGGTCGGCACATGCCGGCACAGACAGGGAGAGCCGCAAATTGAAAATCGGAATCCTGGGCTCGGGCCTGATGGGAAGTGCGATCGGGCGACACTGGGCCCGCTGCGGGCATGATGTGACGTTTTCGTATTCACGTGATCCGCAAAAGCTCGAGCGGCTGGCGCACGAATGCGGCGGCGCGAGCGGCACCGTGGCCGATGCGGTCGTCGAGGCCGACGTCCTGCTTCTCGCCGTGCATTGGCCCCGCGTCGAGGACGTGTTGAGGCAGGCAGGAGACCTGGAGGGCAAAGTGGTGCTCAACTGCTGCGTCCCCCTCGACCCGACCGACACCAACCTCGTTCTGGGGCCGACGACGTCAGGCGCGGAGAACCTGGCGCGGATGCGCCCGGGCGCACGCTGGGTGTCCTGCTTCAACACCACCCCTTCCGAGTCCTTTGCTCCGGTCTTTGCCCGGCGCGAAACGACACCACGCCCGCAGGTTCTCGTCTGCTCGGATGACAAAGAAGCCCAAGACGTTGCCGAAAGCCTCATCACGGATCTCGGCTTCGAACCTCTCGCGGCCGGCCCGCTGCGCACGGCGCGCTTCATCGAGCCGTTTGCAATGGTCACGGCGGAACTTGCCTACGACCAGCCGGGCGGCCCCGCCCTTACCTACCGCTTCGAAAAACTGCGCTGACCGCGCAGGGAAAGGACTGTCATGAAGATCATTCGCTCCGGTTCAAACCCTTCCGCTCCCGGTCCGCAGGACTGGTTCACCGGCACCGTTCGCATCGACCCGCTGTTTGCGGCCGAGGAGCCCGGTCGCACGAGTGGCGCCCATGTGACCTTCGAGCCCGGTGCCCGCACCGCCTGGCACACGCATCCCGCCGGCCAGACCCTGATCGTGACCTTCGGGCGCGGTCGCGTTCAGCGCGAAGGCGGTCCTGTCGAGGAAATTTCCGCCGGTGACGTCGTGTGGTTCCCCGCCGGAGAGAAACACTGGCACGGAGCGGCGCCCGATACCGCCATGAGCCACATCGCCATTCAGGAAAGCATCGACGGTTCCGCGGTCACGTGGATGGAGAAGGTTTCCGACACCGACTACACGGGCTAGCCGAAAAGCGGTTGTTTTCCATATGGTAGCACAGGCGGCCGCCGGATGATCCGGCGGCCGCCTGTGGCGTATGCCGGAGCAGGCTCTCCGGCGCGCCGGGCTTCAAGCCGCCGGCCTGTACGATGGTACCCCCGTCGAACGCCAGACGACCCGCCTTCGCCGCGCCCGCGGCTAAATTCGTTCAGACTGACATGACAGAGGGAACAGCCTGATGATCCGCTACCTTCACACCATGATCCGCGTCACCGACCCGGACGCGACCGTCAAGTTCTTCGAGCTTCTGGGCCTCAAGGAAACCCGTCGCATGGACAGCGAGGCGGGACGCTTCACGCTCATCTTCCTTGCGACCCCCGAGGACATTTCCGAGCCGGGACAGCGTGCCCGCGCGGAGATCGAACTCACCTACAACTGGCCGCCGGAAGACGGCAGCGCGCCCGAGACCTACACGGGCGGGCGCAACTTCGGCCATCTCGCCTATCACGTGGACAACATTTACGAGACATGCCAGCGCATGATGGACGCAGGGGTGACCATCAATCGCCCGCCACGCGACGGTCACATGGCCTTTATCAAGACGCCGGACGGCATCTCCATCGAGCTCCTGCAGGCGGGCGAACGCCTCGAGCCGGCCGAGCCCTGGGCCTCCATGGCCAACACGGGTTCCTGGTAAAACAGCCTGCCTGCCCGGGAAACGCCGGGCGTGAACTCGGGGCGGTGTGCGGGCGTTGCCGCACGCCGCCCTTTTCGTGTCCCGCAAGCCTTCTGTGGGAGATTGCCGGATCGGGCCGGACAAGCCCCCTCGCGCGTGGCATTGTCCCGACAAAAGCAATTCGGGCGGGATGCACTCATGCCCGAAGATGCGCAGGAAGGGACTCCGCTTAATGAAGGTGATCGTGATCGGCGCCGGCGTCGTCGGCATGACCAGCGCCTGGTACCTGACGGCACTCGGCCACGAGGTGGTCGTTGTCGAGCGCAACTCCGGTCCGGCGCTTGAGACGAGTTTCGGAAATGCCGGCGGCGTATGTCCGGGCTTTGCAGGGCCGTGGGCCGCCCCCGGAATGCCGTTCAAGGCGCTGAAGTGGATGTTCGCCGATGCCGCGCCACTCAAGATCAGGCCGAGCCTTGACGTCGCCCAGTGGCGCTGGCTCGCCCGCTTCCTCTCCAATTGCACCGCCAGCCGTTTTGCCGCGAACAAGGCGCGGATGCAGACAATGGCCCACTACAGCAAGCAAAGCCTTGTCGACCTTCGCAAACAGACCGGCATTGCCTATGACGACATGGCGCGCGGCGTGCTTCAGATCTTCGCAACGGAAGAGGAGCTGAAGGGGGGAGAACGATCGGCCGCCATTCTGGCGGACCTTGGCATATACCACCGCCTCGTTGACCGTGCCGGAGTGGAAACGATCGAGCCCGCGCTGGCGCGAACCTCTGCCTCCCTTGCCGGCGGACTGCATCTTCCCGGCGATGAGACGGGCGACAGCAAGCTTTTCTGCGAACGCCTGCTGGAGCTTCTGCAACCGCTCGGCTGCCGTTTTCTGTTCGACACGACGGCAACGGGCCTCGACGTTTCCGGCGGGCGGATCGAAGGTGTTGTCACGAAGGCCGGCCCCGTTACCGGTGACGCTTATGTGGTTGCCTGCGGCCCATTCGCCGTGCAGTTGCTCAAGACCGCCGGCCTGTCCCTGCCGGTCTATCCGGTGAAGGGTTACTCGATCACCTGCGACATCGCTTCCGGCGACGGAGCACCGGTCTCCTCCGTGATGGACGAGCACTCGAAAGTGATGATCACGCGGCTTGGATCAAGACTGCGGGCCGCAGGTGTCGCAGAGCTCGCAGGTTTCGACCCAACGCTCCGGCCAAGTGCGCTGACGGGACTGACCGACAGAGTGCGCAGCCTCTTTCCCGAGGCGGCGGACTACACGACCGCCAGCGCGTGGTGCGGCTTCCGTCCCATGACAGCGAACGGTCCCGCCATTGTCGGGCGGTCGAGGATCGACAATCTGTACCTCAACGCAGGCCATGGCTCCAATGGCTGGACCCAGGCCTGCGGCACCTCGCGCTACCTCGCGGACGTCATCTCCGGCCGAACTCCCGATATCGAATACTGACAGCGCGTATCGGCTCCGCGCCGGCCAGGATCAGAAAATCGGCGGAAGCCGGGACGCGGTTTCGCCTTCGCCGCCACCTGCCCCGGAAGCGCTTTCATAGGCGAGGATGGCTCCGGCCAGATCCTCCAGCGCGGCCCCCACGGACTTGAACACGGTGATGTCCTTGTCGTCGCGCATGGCGGCGAACCTGCCACCGGCAAGCTCGAAAAGATCGGCCTCGATGCGGTCCTCGCTCAGGGCACCGGACGAAAGTGCCTGGACGATGTCGCCGCCCTCCTTCGTGGCACCGGCGCGCGTGTCGACGAACACCCGGCCCCGCCGCATGACCTCGTCATCTGTCTCGCGCATGGAGGGCTTGAAAGCCCCGACCAGATCGACGTGACAGCCCTCGCGCAGCCATTCTCCCTGGATGATCGGTGTCTGGGACAGGGTCGCGCAACTGACGATGTCAGCCTCGCCGACGGCCTTTTCCAGGTCGTCGACCGGGCGGGCCAGAATGTCCAGGTGCTCAGAGACGTCCTCGGCGACCGCCGCCGCCTTTTCCGGGTCACGCCCCCAAACGGAAATGCGCGAAAGCGGCCGGACGGCGGCGTGGGCGGCGGCGAGGTTCGCCGCCAGACGTCCGGTGCCGACGATCACAAGGTGGCGCGCCGAGGGGCGGGCAAGATAGTCGGCGGCAAGTGCCGAGGCGGCCGCCGTGCGCCGCGCGGTCAGTTCGCCTCCGTCGATCATCGCAACCATCTTGCCGGTAACGGCATCCGACAGCAGGTAGGACGCCATGATGGCCGGCAGGCCACGCCTGCCGTTGCCGGGAACGACCGTGGCAAGCTTGACCCCGATGTAGCGTCCCGGCACCCAGGCCGGCATCAGCAGGAGCGTGCCGTCGTCCTCCCCCGGAATGGCGAAATCGTGGTGATGGCGCACGGGCATCTCGCAACCGTCGCGAAACATCGCGCGCAGCGCCTCGATCAGCGCCGACCAGTCAAGTGCCTGGCGCGTCGCGGCTTCATCGAGTTGCAGCATGGGAGTCCTTTCGCGGAAAAGCGGTGGGCATGAGAAGCACGATCATGGCGGTCCGGAGCGACGATCTCAAGGCGTGATCGGAACCATCTCCCGCCACACCTTACCCGGCAAGGCTGCGGGCCCCATCCAGAATCAGCCTGGTGGCGATTCTCGCATAGTCCTCACGCGAGACCGCTCCCCCCTCGCGAAACCAGAGATAATGCCAGTTGACCATGCCGAAGAGGCTCATGGTCACCGGCATCAGCAGCGGTGATCCGCCCGAAAGCGCCGGAACCGCCTGGCAAAGCGCTGCGGCGAAATGCTTCACGAGCACACGCTCGCGCGCCTTCAGCTCTTCCTGCTGGGGCTCGGGCAGGCGCTTCATCTCGTTGATCTGGATCTTGTGTTCGGCATTGGCGTCGCGATAGGCGTCCAGCAGCGCGTTCACAAACGCCAGAAGCCGCTCCTCGCCATCCGCATGCGTCTCTCCCGCCTCCTCGACCGACGCGATAAGGTCATCGAGGTGATCGCGGATGATGTCGAACAGCAGAGCGTCCTTGTTGGCGTAATAGTGATAGACGAGCGCCTTCGAGACACCGCACGCGAGCGCGATCTGGTTCATCGACGCCCGATCGAAGCCGTGCTCGGCGAAAAGCTCCGCCGACGCCTTCAGGATCACCTTGCGCTTCTCGTCGTAATCGTCCGCGCGCGGGCGCGCCATGCCGCTCTCCGTCGTCTCGCGCGGCGGCCGAAGACCGCCGCGCATGTTCCATGCATCCGAAAAAAGGGGCTCAGCCCTCTTTCGGACGATTGTCGATAACCCGTCGTGCCTTGCCCTGGGAGCGTTCCATCGTGTCCGGATCGGCCACGTGGATGCGCGCGCTGACGCCAATCACATTCTTCAGATGCGCCCTGAGTTCCGCTGCGGCGGAGGCGCGATGCGCATCATCGGCGTGGGAGGCCAGCGCTTCGACATGGATGGTCATTTCGTCCATGCGACCGGTGCGAGTCAATTCCACCTGGTAGTGGGGAGCAAGACCTTCCACGCGGAAAAGCTGCTCCTCGATCTGGGTCGGGAAGACGTTGACACCTCGCACGATCATCATGTCGTCGGAACGACCCGTGATCTTCTCCATGCGCCGCATGGACCGCGCCGTGCCCGGCATGAGACGGGTCAGGTCTCGGGTGCGGTAGCGGATGACCGGCATCGCCTCCTTGGTCAGCGAGGTGAAGACAAGCTCGCCCACCTCGCCGTCGGGCAGGACCTCGCCGGTCTCCGGGTTGATCACCTCCGGATAGAAGTGGTCCTCCCAGATGTGCAGCCCGTCCTTGGTCTCCACGCACTCGTTGGCCACGCCCGGCCCCATCACCTCCGACAAGCCGTAGATATCGACCGCGTTCATGTCGAACGCCTCCTCGATCTCCTCGCGCATGGCATTCGTCCAGGGCTCGGCGCCAAAGACGCCGATCTTGAGCGAGGACTTGCGCGGATCGAGACCACGGGAGCGATATTCGTCAAGAATGGCAAGCATGTAGGACGGTGTCACCATGATGACTTCGGGCTTGAAGTCCTCGATGAGGGTCACCTGGCGTTCTGTCATGCCGCCGGAGATCGGCACCACGGTCATGCCAAGCTCCTCGGCACCGTAGTGAATGCCGAGACCTCCGGTGAAAAGGCCGTAGCCATAGGCCACGTGACAGATCATGCCGGGCCGCGCACCGGCCGCTCTCAGCGAGCGCGCCACCACCTGGGACCAGGTCCTGATGTCATTGCGCGTGTAGCCGACCACCGTCGGCTTTCCGGTCGTGCCGGACGAGGCGTGAACGCGCGAAATCTGGTCGCGCGGGACGGCAAACAGCCCGAAGGGGTAGTTGTCGCGCAGTGTCTGCTTGTGGGTGAAGGGAAACTTCGCCAGATCGGCAAGGCTCTTCAGGTCGTCCGGGTGGACACCCGCCTCGTCGAAGCTCTTGCGATAGTGCGCGACATTCTCGTAGGCGTGGCGCAGGGACCACTTGAGGCGGTCGAGCTGGAGCGCGGAAATCTCGTCACGCGAGGCAGTCTCGATAGGCTCGAGATCGCCAGGCCTGGGCGACAGGTCAAGCATGGTTTTCCTCCCGGAATTGTCCTGAATTCTCGTCTGGTGGCGGCCGGTTTCTCCCTACCGGCGGCCTTGTCACGCCCCCGCCGGAGCCTCGGCTTCCGGCAGCAGGGTTCCGCGAATCGTGCGGGAATTTCCGCGAAACTCGGCGACCGTCTCGCCGTCCGCGTTGGTTACGGTCACATCGGTGATGCCCGAGCGCCCTTCACGCCAGCGCTCCACCGCCGTCGCGACCAGTCGCTCGCCCAGCTTGCCCGGACGCAGGAAGCTCACCGAGCAATGACTTGCGACCGTATTCTGGTTGTGGCTGTTGCAGGCGAAGGCGAAGGCGGAATCCGCCAACGTGAAAACGAAACCGCCGTGACAGATCCCGTGACCGTTGACCATGGCCTCGCTGACGGACATGGCCACCACCGCCCTGCCCTGGCCAACCTCCACGATCTCCATGCCGAGCCCCTGGCTCGCCTTGTCGCTGGCCCACATGACGTCGGCACAGGCCCGCGCCAGCGCGTCGGCGTCCAGTCCTGCGGCCTTGGTGACCTCGCTCATTCCCGTCCCTCCCCGTCCGGCACACGGCCGGTAAACTGCGCCGGCCGCTTGGCCAGAAATGCCGCGACACCCTCGCGATAGTCAGGCGAGCGCCCGGCACGGCCCTGCAGGTCGCGTTCCAGATCAAGCTGCGTGTCGAGATCGTTGACGGTCGCCGCTTCCATCGCCTGCTTGACGAGGCCGAGCCCGTAGGTCGGCGCCTCGGCAAGGCCGCGCGCAAGATCGAGCGCGTTGTCCATAAGCTCCGCATCCGGCACAGCCTGCCAGATCATTCCCCACTCGACGGCCTGTTTCGCCGGCACGGGCGTGGCGAGCATTGCAAGCGCCTTGGCGCGGGCAAGCCCCACGAGCTGCGGCAACGTCCAGGTTCCCCCGCTGTCGGGAACGAGACCGATCTTCGAGAAGGCCTGGATGAACTTGGCGCTCTCGGCCGCCAGGACGATATCGCAGGCGAGCGCGATATTGGCTCCCGCGCCGGCGGCAACGCCGTTGACGGCGCAAACGACCGGCTTCGGCAGAGCCTTCAGGCGGCGCACCAGCGGGTTGTAGTTGGATTCGATGGTACGCGTGAGATCGGGCGGCGGCGCATCGGGTGTGCTCATGCGGTCGGAGAGATCCTGCCCCGCGCAAAAGCCGCGCCCCGCGCCGGTCAGCAGCACGCAGCGTACCGAGGCATCGTTCTCGGCCACGTCGAGTGCCTCACGCACTCCGGCATGCATTGCCTCATTGAAGGAATTGAGCTTGTCCGGCCGGTTCAGCGTAACGACGAGCACGCCGCCGTCCCGTGCCGTGAGAACGGGCGCGGTGGTGTCTGACTGGTCCATGAGACCTCCCTTGAACGTCCTTTTCCGCTCTCGGTCCGCTCCCTGACGGAGCCCTCACCCGCCCGTGGGCCAGGGAAGCGGATCGCGGATTTTTAACTTGACTGACCAACCGGTCGGTAAATTATTATGACCCTCAATCGGGCGCTGTCAATCAGCTCCGCGAACGAGACGAAACACAACACGACCCTGCAACGGGTGGCCTGGTGAAGAGCGCGGTTTCCGCTCCCCGGCGCCGGATCCGGACAAGACGCGGGGCACAAGGGAGACGGGGATGGCTGCATTCTTCGACAAGCACAAGGCGACGCTCGACAAGGCTGTCGAGACCATCCACGGCCGCGGCTACTGGTCCGCCTACCCGGAAATGCCGTCGGGCAAGATCTACGGCGAAACGGCGAAAGCCGACCAGGAAGATGCCTTCAAGGCCCTTCTGGGCAAACCCTTCGAGCTTGATCAGCCGACGACCGGCGACCGTGTCGGTCACGAGGTGAGCCCGTTCGGCCTTGATCTCGCCGTCACCTATCCCGCCACGACGCCCGATCTCGCGGTCGCCGCCGCGCGCGAGGCCATGAAGGGCTGGTCGTCCGCGAGCGCCGACGCGCGCGCCGGCGTGCTGCTGGAGCTTCTGTCACGCATCAACGCGCAGAGCTTCCTCTTCGCCAACGCGGTGATGCACACGTCCGGCCAGGCCTTCGTCATGGCCTTCCAGGCAGGAGGCCCGCACGCGCAGGACCGCGCCCTCGAGGCTGTCGCCTACGCCTATGACGAGATGAGCCGCATTCCGGGCCAGGTGCGCTGGGAAAAGCCTCAGGGTCCCAAGGATCCGCTCGTGCTCGACAAGGTGTTTCGCATCGTGCCGCGCGGTCCCGCCCTCGTGATCGGCTGCGCCACGTTCCCGACCTGGAACTCCTACCCCGGACTGTTCGCGAGCCTGGCGACCGGCAACCCGGTCATCGTCAAGCCGCACCCGGGCGCCATCCTGCCGCTTGCCATCACGGTGAAGATGGGGCGTGAAGTGCTCTCCGAGGCCGGTTTCGATCCGAACGTCCTCCAGCTCGCCGCCGACACGGTCGAGGCACCGCTGACCAAGGATTTCGTCACCCATCCCGACATCGCGATCATCGACTTCACCGGCTCGCCGGCCTTCGGCAAGTGGGTGCGCGAGAACGCCGGCGACAAGCTCGTCTACACGGAGGAAGCCGGCGTCAACTCGATCGTCGTGACCGGCACCGACTCCCTGCGCGGGATGGCCGGCAACATCGGTTTCTCGCTGTCGCTCTACTCCGGCCAGATGTGCACCGCGCCGCAGAACATCTACGTGCCGCGCGGCGGCATCGAGACCGACGAGGGACACAAGTCCTTCGACGAGGTCGCGGCCGCTATCGCGACCGCCGTCGACAAGCTGCTCGGCGATCCGGCCCGCGCGGCCGGCGTGCTCGGCGCGGTCCAGAGCCAGGCAACGCTGGAGCGGATCGATGCGGCGCGCGGCCTTGGCAAGATCCTGCGCGACAGCACCAGCGTCGAGGGCATGGACGGGGCGCGGTCCGCCACGCCGCTCATCCTCGCGGTCGATGCCAAGGACGAGGATGCCTATCTCGAGGAACGCTTCGGCCCGATCAGCTTTATCATCGCCACGGACGACGCGGATGAGGCCATCGCACGTGCCGCGGCCTCGGCGAAGTCGCGCGGCGCCATCACCGCCGCGCTCTATGCGACGGATGAAACCCTGGTCGACAAGGCAGCGGATGCCTTCGCCGACGCCGGTGTCGCGCTCTCGGTCAACCTGACCGGCGGCATCTTCGTGAACCAGTCCGCCGCCTATTCCGATTACCACGTCACCGGAGCGAACCCGGCCGGCAACGCCTGTCTGTGCGACAGTGCCTTTGTCGCGAACCGGTTCCGAGTGGCGGCCATGCGCCGCCCGGTCGCAGCCTGACGACCGGACGGCACCAGCCGGCCCCTTGGAGGAGGGGCCGGTCGACTGCCTTGAAGTGCAATGGGAGGAACACATGCGCATTCACACGACCCTGCTTGCCGGCACGATGATCGCCGCCGGCGCCACTGCCTTCGCGGCCGCTCCGGCGGTTGCCGAAACCATCAAGATCGGTGCCCCGCTCTCGGTCACCGGCCCTGCGTCCTTCCTGGGCGATCCGGAAGCCAAGACGCTCGAGATCTACGTCAAGCAGATCAACGAGGCCGGAGGCGTGAACGGCAAGGACCTGGAACTCGTCGTCTATGACGACAGCGGTGACGCCAACAAGGCCCGCACCTTCGCCACCCGCCTGGTGGAAGACGACGGCGTGGTGGCCGTGGTCGGCGGTTCGACCACCGGCACCACCATGGCCATGATCCCGGTGTTCGAGGACGCCGGCATTCCCTTCATCTCGCTGGCTGGCGCCGTGGTCGTCATCGACCCGGTGAAGGAGTACACCTTCAAGACGCCGCACACCGACAAGATGGCATGCGAGAAGATCTTCGAGGACATGCAGGCCAAGGGCATCGCCAAGATCGGCATGATCTCCGGCACGGGCGGCTTCGGAAAGTCCATGCGACAGCAGTGCATGTCGGTGGTGGGCGACTACGGCATTGAGGTCGTGGCGGACGAATCCTATGGTCCCAAGGATTCCGACATGACGCCGCAGCTCACGAACATCAAGAACGCCGAAGGCATCCAGGCCGTGGCGAACCCGGGCTTCGGCCAGGGCCCGGCGATCGTGACGCGCAACTACCGCCAGCTCGGCATCGAGGTGCCGCTCTACCAGAGCCACGGCGTTGCCTCGAAGTCCTTCATCGATCTTGCCGGTGACGCGGCCGAAGGCGTGCGCCTGCCGGCGTCAGCGCTGCTCGTCGCCGACAAGCTGCCGGACGACGATCCGCAGAAGAAGGTCGTGGTCGACTACAAGACCACCTACGAGGAAGCCACCGGCCAGCCGGTGTCGACCTTCGGCGGTCATGCCTATGACGGCCTCATGATCCTGGTCGACGCCATCAAGCGCGCCGGTTCCGAGGAGCCCCAGGCGATCCGCGACGCGATCGAGGAGACCTCGGGCTTCATGGGCACCGCCGGTGTCGTCAACATGTCCGCCGACGATCACCTCGGCCTCGACCTGACGGCGTTCCGCATGCTCGAGATCAAGGGCGGCGACTGGACCCTCGCCGACTGAGCCTTTCCAACCGACGGCCCGCCGGCGTTCGCGCCGGCGGGATCCCGCTCCCCGGCCGCGTGCCGGAGCGCGGACGCGCGATCACCCTCACGCGATCACGGCACGACAGGAACGTTCAAGGCCCGAGCCCCATGCCCGAGTTGCTGCAATTCTGCATTTCCGGCCTGACGGTCGGCGCGGTCTACGCGCTGGTCGCCCTTGGCTTCACCATCATCTACAACGCCTCCGACGTGGTGAACTTCGCCCAGGGCGAGTTCGTCATGCTTGGCGGCATGACCACGGTCTTCGCCTCGGCCGCCGGCGTTCCGCTGCCGCTGGCGGCACTGATCGCGGTGGTCATCACCATGGGCGTCGGACTGCTGCTTCACCGGCTCGCCATCGAACCGGCACGCGGCGCCTCGCCCGTGACGCTGATCATCATCACCATCGGAGCCTCGATCTTTTTGCGGGGCGCGGCCCAGGTGGTGTTCGACAAGCAGTTCCACTCGCTGCCGGCCTTCTCCGGCGACACGCCGATCCGCTTCGCGGGTGCGTCGATCCTGCCGCAGAGCTTCTGGGTTCTCGGCGGAGCCGCAGTGATCGTGGTGGCCCTGTGGGCCTTCTTCAACCGCACCCTGCTGGGCAAGGCGGTGCTTGCAACCGCCGCGAACCGGCTTGCGGCACGGCTCGTGGGCATCAACACGTCCTTTGTCGTCGGCTTCTCCTTCGTGGTTTCGGCCGGAATCGGCGCCGTTGCGGGCATTCTCGTCACGCCGATCACGCTGACGAGCTACGACGTCGGGACGCTGCTGGCGCTGAAAGGCTTCGCGGCGGCGATGCTCGGTGGCATGGGCAACCCGCTCGGCGCGGTCGTCGGCGGCCTGACCGTCGGACTTCTCGAGGCGTTCGGCGCGGGCTACCTGTCGTCCACCTACAAGGATGCCATCGCCTTCATCGTCATCCTCGCGGTGCTGTTCTTCCTGCCCGGCGGCCTGTTCGGCCGGGCCAGCGTGGAGCGCGTGTGATGGGCGGCTCCCTCATGTCTCACCGCCTCGCGGTTCCGGTGCTGATCGCCCTCATCGTGGTGGCGCTCGCCTTCGTCCTTCCTTCCAACTTCTATCTCCGCGTCGCCGCGCTGGTGTGGATCTCCGCACTGACGGTCATCGGACTCAACCTGCTCATGGGTTATGCGGGGCAGGTCAGTCTCGGGCACGCGGGCTTCTTCGGCATCGGCGCCTATGCGGTCGCCGTGCTGCCCGCCCAGTTCGGCGTTCACCCGCTGCTTGCAGCCCTTGCCGGCGCGATCATCGCGGGCGCGGTCGCCTTCCTGGTCGGGCGGCCGATCCTCAGGCTGAAGGGCCACTACCTCGCCGTCGCGACACTCGGTTTCGGCATCCTCGTCGCCATGGCGATCTCCAACGAGGCCTGGCTCACGGGCGGCCCTGACGGCATGCCCGTTTCGCGCATGACGCTCTTCGGCTGGCGCGTGCGCGGTGCGGATACCTGGTACTGGATCTCCGGCGCGCTGCTGGTCATCGGTGCCTGGATCGCGGTCAATCTCGTTGCGAGTCCAACGGGCCGAGCACTCCGGGCCCTGCACGATTCGGAAGTCGCGGCACGCGTCGCAGGCATCGACGTGGCGCGCGCCAAGCTGACCGTCTTCGTCATTTCCGCCGTTTACGCCGCGGTGGGGGGCGCGACCCTTGCGCTGGTCAACGGCTTCGTGACCCCCGACAGCGCCAACTTCATGCACTCCATCGAACTGGTGACCATGGTGGTGCTCGGCGGCATGGGCTCGATCCTCGGGTCCCTCGCCGGAGCGGCCATTCTGGTCGTCCTGCCGCAGGTGCTCACAAGCTTCCACGACTATGAGCACATGCTGCTTGGCCTGTTGATGATGGTCATCATGATCGTGCTGCGCGCCGGCATCGTGCCGAGCCTCGCCGCACTCGTTTCGCGGAGGCGCCCATGACCGCTTCACCCGCCCCCCTCTCCCGGTCGGTGCAGGCAGCGCCCGCACGCCTCACGGTCGAGGATATCGGCATCTCCTTCGGTGGCGTGAAAGCCGTCGACGGAGTGTCCTTCACCGCCCGGACCGGCGAGGTGCTTTCCATTATCGGGCCGAACGGCGCCGGAAAGACCACGCTCTTCAACCTGGTCTCGGGTGTCTATCAGCCCAAGGCCGGCAAGGTGACCCTTGGCGATGAAGCCGTGACCGGCCTGTCGCCCGACCGGCTCGCCACGCGCGGGCTGTCGCGAACGTTCCAAAATTTGCAGGTCTTCTTCCGCATGACCGCGCGGGAAAACGTGATGGTCGGACGGCACCTGAAGGAGCGGCGCGGCCTTCTCTCCCACCTGCTCGCCCTGCCCTCGACGGGACGGCAGAACCGGGAGAGCGCGGAGGTCGCGGACCGCCTTCTCGCCCGTGTCGGGCTCTCGGACTATGCCGACACGCCGGCTGCGAGCATGCCCTACGGCGCGTTGAAGCGGCTCGAGATCGCCCGCGCGCTTGCCGCCGAGCCGGAGGTTCTCCTGCTCGACGAACCGGCGGCCGGTTGCAATGCCGTCGAAACCGAGGAGATCGAGAAGCTGGTGCGCGCCATTGCCGACGAGGGTGTCGCGATGGTGCTCGTCGAGCACGACATGAAGCTCGTGATGCGCATCTCGGACAAGATCCTGGTTCTCGACCAGGGCCGTATGCTGGCCGAGGGAACAGGCGAGCAAATCCGCACCAACCCGAAGGTCATCGAAGCCTATCTTGGAACCCACGGCACCCGGGAGGCGAACCTTGCCCTCGACTGATCCGCTTCTCGACGTTTCCGGCCTGCGCTCCGCCTACGGGCGCATCGAGGCGCTGCACGGCGTCTCCGTCTCGGTCCACGCGGGCGAAATCGTCGCTCTGGTGGGCGGCAACGGCGCCGGGAAGACCACGCTCCTGCGCTCCCTGTCCGGCGTGCAGCCCGTGACCGGCGGCGAGATCCGCTTCGAGGGACGCGACATCTCGCGCCTGTCGCCGCACGCACGCGTGGCGGCCGGCATCGCGCAGGTGCCGGAAGGCCGGCAGATCTTCGCCCCGCTCGCCATCGAGGACAATCTGCGTCTTGGCGCCTACCTGCGCAAGGACACGGAAATCGCCGACGATCTCGATCATGTCTACGATCTCTTCCCGGTCCTGAAGGAGCGCCGGCGCAACCCGGCCGGCGGCCTGTCCGGCGGGCAGCAGCAGATGCTCGCCATCGGCCGCGCGCTCATGAGCCGGCCGAAGCTGCTGCTTCTCGACGAGCCGTCCATGGGCCTCGCGCCCGTGCTCGTGGACCAGGTTTTCGAGATCGTGACGCGGCTGCGCGACGAGAACGGCGTGACGATCTTCCTCGTGGAGCAGAACGCCTTCGCGGCCCTGTCCATCGCCAATCGCGGCTATGTCATCGAGACGGGCGAGATCGCCATGGAAGGCGACGGCAAGGGGCTCCTCACCGACGAGCGCGTGCGCGAGGCCTACCTCGGCGTCTGAGACGAAACGGCGGCAGGAAGCGCCGATTCAGTCCGCGCTTTCCCGCCCCGTGTCCCGGGCCTCGCGTTCCTCGCGGGTCACGACCACCGCTCCCGCTTCCAGCGTGCGGTGAACAGGGCACTTGTCCGCGATCTCGAGAAGGCGCGCGCGCGTGGCCTCGTCCACGTCGCCCTCGATGGTGACCACCCTCTCGAAGCGGTCGATCCGCCCGCCGTTCTCTTTCCGCTCCTTCGAGCATTCCTCGCAGTCCCGGGCGTGAACCTTGCCGTGGGTCACGGTCACGGAAAACCGTGGCGCGTCGATGTCCTTGCGATCGGCGTACATGCGCAGGGTCATGACGGTGCAGGCACCGAGTGCCGCCGACAGAAGGTCATAGGGCGACGGGCCGCTGTCGAGGCCGCCGACGCTCTCCGGCTCATCGGCCAGGAACCGGTGCGCCCCGGAACGCACCATCGCCTGAAAGCTGCCGAGACCGGTTTCGGTCACGGTGACGCCGTCCTCCACCACGTCCGGCTGCCGCAGGCGCGCCTCGTCCAGATAGCGCCCGGCCCAGGCCGCGATCACCTGAGCCGCGTAGGCTGCATCGCGCGGATCGGACAACAGGTGATCGGCATCGTCCAGCGACACGAAGCTCTTGGGATGACGCGCGGCTACGAAGAGCCGCGTGGCGTCGTCGATGCCAACGACCTCGTCACGCGGGGCGTGAAGCACGAGGAGCGCCTTCTTCAGATGGCCGATGCGGTCGGAAAGCGTGTGCCCCTCCACATCGTCCAGAAACTGCCGCTCGATGGTGAACTCGCGTCCGGCCAGCGTGATCCGCGCGCGCCCGTCCTCGCGGATGGTGTCCAGGTCAGCCCCGAAATTCCTCACCACATGCTCCGCGTCCGCCGGAGCGCCGATGGTCGCCACCGCCACGGCCTCGGGAACGTCGTGGGCTGCGGCCAGGACCGCGGCACCACCCAGCGAATGGCCGATGAGGATCCTCGGCGCCTCGTAGTGCGCGCGCAGGAAATCGGCCGCCTTCACAAGATCGGCGATGTTCGAGGAAAAGTTCGTCGAGGCGAAATCGCCGCCCGATCCGCCAAGGCCTGTAAAATCGAAGCGCAGCACCGCGATGCCCGCTCCCGTCAGCGCCTCGGCGAGCCGCCGCGCCGCCGTGACGTCCTTGGAGCAGGTGAAGCAGTGGGCAAAGAGCGCATAGGCCCGCACCTCGCCGGCGGGAACGTCCAGCCGCGCGGCAAGCTCCGCGCCGTCGTGCCCCTTGAAGTTCAACCTGACCGGTTGCGCCATCCCTCGCCCCTCTCGTCCAGCCGTGCGGGCCTCACGTGGTTCGTCCTTTCGGCGCGAACGGACACGGCTCGGGGTCAGCCCCTTGGCGTGTCCGCGTCCGTTTCCGGCCCGCCGGAGGTCTCGCTTGCCAGAATGCGGTCGAGCTCCGCCTTTTCATCCGTGCTCAACCGGGCCTCGGGCGCGGCGGCGGCCACCTTTTCCCGACCGGCCCTTCCGCGCGCGTTGAACAGGAGCACCGCGCCGCCGATCAGCAGGACCGCGGGCGCCAGCCCCCAGAGCACGATGGTATGCAGGGACAGGCGCGGCTTGAGCAGGACGAACTCGCCATAACGATCGACAAGGAATGCAATCACCTCCTCGTCGCTGTCGCCCGCCTTGAGCCGCTCACGCACGAGAATGCGCAAATCCTTGGCAAGCGGCGCGTCGCTGTCGTCGATGGACTGGTTCTGGCAGACCATGCAGCGCAGGCCGGCGGACAGATCCCGGGCGCGTGCCTCCAGTTTCGGATCGTCGAGGATCTCGTCCGGCGCCACCGCCAACGCGGGCAGAGCCGTTGCCACGACGAGCGCCAGAACGGCGGCAAGCCGTCCAACGCACGAGGCCAGATTTGCAATCATGAGATCCAGCCGGGTCATTCGGCTGCCACCATGCGCCCGCGCGCGGGCTTGGGCGCGCCGACACGAAGCCGGCGATCGGCCAGTGACAGGGTGGCCCCCAGCGCCATGACCAGGCAGCCGATCCAGATCAGCGTCACGAGAGGTTTGTGGAAGGTGCGCACGTCCGCCGAACCGTCGCCATGGACCTCGCCGATGGAGATATACACCTGCGACAGACCGAAGGTGACGATACCGGCCTCGGTCGTCGGCATCCGCCGGGCGAGGTAGAGACGCTTGGCCGGATCGGCCTCGGCCACCTTCACCCCGCCACGGGAAATGTCGAAATGACCGACGTCATCGACGTAGTTGGGACCGGTGCGGCGCGCGAGCCCGCCGAAGGTCAGTTCGTATCCGCCGATCTCGAACTGCTCGCCCGGGTGCACCGTCAGCACCCGTTCTTCCTGCAGGGCGGTCACGGCAACGATGCCGAGCAGCGTCACGCCAATGCCCAGATGCCCGAGCGCGGTGCCCCAGGCCGAGCCTGGAAGGCCGACGAGGCGTGAAATGCCCCTGGACAGCCCCACGTCCGTGAAACGGGCCCGGGACACGATCTCGGAAATCGCACCGGCGATGACCCACACGGCGAGGCCGAAGCCGAGGGCGGCGAGAATGCTCTGCGTGCCCTGCATCCAGGCCACCACCAGGGTCGCCGCGACCGACAGGCCGAGCGCCGCGTAGAGGCGCTGGGAGACGCCGGCCAGATCACCGCGCTTCCACGCCAGAAGCGGACCGAACGGCATCGCCACCAGAAGCGGGATCATCAGCGGGCCGAACGTCAGATTGAAGAACGGCGGACCGACGGAGATCTTGTCGCCGCCAAGGGCCTCGAGGGCCAGCGGATAGAGCGTGCCGACGAAGACCGCCGCCGCCGCGACCGTCAGCAGCAGGTTGTTGAGAACGAGCGCGCCCTCCCGGCTGACCGGGGCGAACAGGCCTCCCTGCTTGAGCATCGGCGCCCGCCACGCGTAAAGCGCCAGGGACCCGCCGATGAAGACGACCAGGATGCCGAGGATGAACGTGCCGCGCAGGGGGTCCGTCGCAAAGGCGTGCACGCTGGTGAGCACGCCGGAACGCACCAGGAAGGTGCCAAGCAGCGAGAGGGAGAAGGTCAGGATGGCGAGCAGCACCGTCCAGACCTTCAGCGCGCCGCGCTTTTCCATCACGATGGCCGAATGCAGGAGCGCCGTGCCCGTCAGCCAGGGCATGAAGGAGGCGTTCTCGACCGGATCCCAGAACCAGTACCCGCCCCATCCGAGCTCGTAGTAGGCCCAGTAGGATCCCATGGCGATGCCAAGGGTCAGGAACATCCAGGCAAGCAGCGTCCAGGGGCGAACCCAGCGCGCCCAGGCGGCGTCGACGCGCCCGAGCAGCAGGGCCGCGATGGCGAAGGAAAAGACGATCGAGAACCCCACGTAGCCCACGTAGAGAAGCGGGGGATGGATCGCCAGACCGACGTCCTGCAGGATCGGATTGAGGTCCTGCCCCTCCATCGGTGCGGGCGAAACGCGCAGAAAGGGGTTGGACGTCGCCAGGATGAAGATGAGGAAGGCGGCCGTCACCCAGCCCTGCACACCCAGCGTGGCCGCACGCAACTCGGCGGGAATGTTGCGTCCGAACGCCGCGACCAATGCACCGAAAAGCACCAGGATCAGCACCCACAGGAGCACCGAGCCCTCGTGATTGCCCCATACGCCGGTGAGCTTGTAGAGCAGCGGCTTGGCGGAATGGGAGTTCTCGATGACGTTGAGAACCGAGAAGTCCGAGGTCATGTAGGCATGGGTCAGCGCGGCAAAGGCGATGCCCACGAACAGGAACATGACACCGGCGACGGGTGGCGCCACCGCCATCAGGCGCGTGTCGCGGGTCATGGCGCCCCACACGGGCACGACCGACTGCACCAGCGACAGGACGAGCGCCAGAATCAGTGCGAAATGGCCGATCTCGACGATCATTTGGGGCTTCCCTCCTTCGCCCGGACGACAGACTTCCGGGTCGTGCCGAACCCGGTCCGGCGGCTCAGTTCGTTTCCTGGCCCTGCCAGACGCCCTTGTCCTTCAGCGCGTCCGCGACTTCCTTGGGCATGTAGTTCTCGTCATGCTTGGCGAGCACCTTGTCGGCGTGAAACCAACCGTCCGGGCGCATCACGCCTTCCGCGACCACACCCTGCCCTTCCCGGAACAGGTCAGGCAACAGGCCGACGTAAACGACCTTGACGCTCTCCACCGTGTCCGTGACCTGAAAGCGCACTTCCGCATCGCGGCCGCGCTCCACCGTTCCCTCCTCGACCAGTCCGCCGAGGCGGATGCGCTGGCCATCGGGCAACTGCTTGCCCGCGATGTCGCTCGGGCTCTGGAAGAAGGCGATCTGGTCGTTGAGCGCGAACAGGATCAGGCCCAGCGCCACGGCAAGCACGCCGCCGGCGGCCGCGATCATGGTCATGCGCCTCTGTTTCCGGGTCATTTCGTCCTCACGTCACCATTCCGGTCGGGGGCGTTCCCCCGCTGCGGCAGCCCCCTGCCCCGATTTCCCCAACCCGCGTTCAAGAGCCCGCGCCCAGATCACGCGCCGCCGCATCGATGCGCGCGAGCCCTTCCGGGTCGTCCTTCAAGGCAAGGCGTGCCCGCTTTACGGCCGCGTCCAGACGCTGCGTGTCGCCAAGCACCGAAAGCGCCTGCATCAGCCGCAGCCACTCTTCGGGCGAGCCTCCCTCCTCCGCGAGACGGGTGTCGAGCTGGTCGACCATGCCACGGATCATCCGCGCGCGCCCGGCATCCGAAAGCCCGGCCGCCGCCTCGACATCCTCGCGGGTCGGTCCGGGCTGCGCGCTCGCGACCCGGGTTTCGACCCCAAGGCCGGCAAGCTGGCCACGCACGGCCTCGGCCCAGGGCTCGTCTCCCTTCGCTTCGGCAAGCAGTGCCTGCCATGCGTCGATGGCCTCGTCCTTGCGGTTTTCCTGCGTGAGCGCAAGCGCCAGGAAGAAGCGTGGCTTGACCGCTTCGGGGTCGAGCTTCACGGCCCGCTCGAAGGCGGCGCGCGCCTCGGCGCTCACGATGCCCTTGTTGGCGATGACCAGAGCCTCGCCCATGTCCGTCTCGCGCTCGGGCGAGGACCCGAGCAGGCGGATCGCGGAGGCATAGGCCGCAGCCGCATCCTCGGCGCGGCCCATGCGCATGTAGACCGGAGCAAGCACCGCCCAGCCGCGCCCGTCGGACGGGTTGCGCGAAAGCTGATGCTCGACGCGCGCCACCAGTTCCTCAAGCGAGCGCCCGGTCGCGGGTGCCTCGAGGCGCGCCTGCAGCGGCTGGTCGGGAAGATCGGGCGAGCCGGTGGCCAGATAGGCTCCCAGTGCAAGGGCTGGCACGCCGACAATCGCCACCAGTTGCACCGCGCGCAAGGGACCGGAGCCACTGGCCGAAACGGTGCCGGACGCGCCGCGCTCCGCCTCGCGGTTCGCGGCAAGCAGACGGCGGGCGATTTCCGTGCGCGCGGCCTCGGCGGCCTCGGGCGTCACCAGGCCACGCTCGAGATCGCGCTCCACCTCGCCAAGCTGGGCCTTGTAGACCTCCACGTCGTGAAGCGCGGCGGAGGCGGCGCGCCGTCGCGCGCGCATCAGGGGCACCAGCACGGCGAGCGCGGCAAGCGCGGTCAGCACGGCAAAGACGATCCATATGCTCATGGGGCATATAGACCGTGACTTTAGGGCTTTCGCAAGGAAAACCGGCGTGATTTCGACCGGTGTGACAGGGGGTCGCGCGTCGCGAAATCCCGTAAGGTGGAAGCCCTACGCGGGTGCCGGGATGCGGTCCTCGCAGACAGGGCCTACAGCGCGATCTTCTCCGCAAGTGGCGCATTGGCGGTCAACGCCGCCTTGCGGCTGCGACGGAGCTGGTCGGCGTAGTCCTTGCCGAAGTAGGCCTCGCACAACTCGATGGCTGCATCCACCGCCACCAGGTGCGCCTTGCGCGATTCTCCCCCCTTTGCCTCCGCGAGACCGGACAGGAGCGCACGCGTCTTGATCTCCAGCGACTGCTCCAGCGCCTGGCGGGTGCGCGCCGTGATCTCGTTGACGGCAAGGCTTTCGGCGAAGTCGCGCATCTTGATGACGAGCATGACACCGCGCAATCCCTCGGCCATCAGACCGGGTTCGAGCATGGGCTCCATGCCGTCGCGGGACTGCGGCACGCTCAGCAGCCGGCGGATATGGCCAAGCGTGGCTTCGAGCTCACGCGTGACGAGGCCGGACAGCATCCGCCGGGTCTGGGCGATGCGGCGCATCCAGTCGGGCTTGTCCGGAAGCTCGAACTGCCGGTCGAGCACCCGCACCAGACTGCAATAGGCGTTGAGAGCATCGGACAGGACGGAGGTCGGGCAGTCGCCGCAGGCGATCACGGCATAGCGTTCGGCCTCGGACAGCGCCATTTCGGCGAAGGCCGCATAGGGAGACGCCGCGATCTTCTTGATGGTCGTCGCACCGGCGAGCCCGCAGGCGAGAGACATCATGGACTCGGCCGCGTCCACCCGGCGCACGACCACCGCCGCGACCAGATGGGCCATGTCCGCGTGCCGGTCGGTCACCGACTTGATGCGTTTCAGCGACGGACTTCCGGCCTTGAAGTCCCATTCGGTCAGTCGTTCGGGCAGGCTTTCACGCAGACCGTCGAGCCAGCTTCGGGCGCGGAACGCGTCGAACACCGTCTCCAGGTCGCGCATGGCCCGCTCGCCGCCCACCAGCATGACGAGCTTCTGGCGGGCCCGGTCGTTCTCATGCGCATCGCCGATGAAGTTGCGCACGATGGGTTCGACCTCGTCGCGCAGGTCGTTGGCGAGGCGGGCGATATCGTCGGGATCGGTCTCGAGCCGCTGCGCGATCTCCATCGCCTCGCGAACCCGGTCGGGCGCGACATCGCGATGCAGCCAGCTCCAGATGAGGTCCAGGCTCGTGCGCTTGATGCGGCCCCGGTCCGGCCCGGGCAGGATCTCGTCGACGAGCAGGTCCTCCACGGGCGTGAAGAACAGCCGCTGCAACCAGTTGTCGCGCGGTTCGATCTCGGCCACGAGGCTGTCGGAGCGACGCACAACGCGCAGGCAGGCGTCGAGAATCAAATCCAGGTTGGGATCGTCCGAGCCACGGTCGCGCGCGGTCTCGAGGCTGCGCAGAAGGGTCTGCACGGCGCGCGGCGACAACTCGTCGAGGTAGCTTCTGATCTTGGCGGTCAGGAATCGCCTGTCCGTCATCTTTGTGAGCTCGGCTTCATCGGGCGTTTCGAACCCGATGACCTTGCCAGAAAACACTTAATCGAAGGTTGGCGGACGGCGCGTCCGCAGCCGCGCGAAGCCGCCAGCCGGATCAGACGATCGGCTGCCAGGCGCCTTCGGCCGAACGGCAGGCGGAACCGCGCATGGACCGCTCCCCGTTCCCCGCCTCGATGACGTGGGTGTAATCGCGGCAGACGATGTTGTTGACCTGATAGGCGGGGCCGGTGACGACCCGCCCCTGGCTGCCGCTGGAGCGGTTCTCCCAGCGCACGGTCGTGCCGGTGCGGTCCGCCGCCAACGCGTCGCGAAGGGCCGTCGCCGCCGCACGGCGATCGCCGGTGGACAGGTCCTTGCCCGCATCGGTGCGCAGGAGATCCGCCAGCACCACGTCGGCTTCCGACTGGGGCACCGCGCTTGAGCTGAACGCGCTGCCGAACAGGCTTCCCCCGACCACGACAGGTCCGGTGTCCACCGTTCCGCCGGTGCTGCACGCTCCCGCAAGCAGTGCCAGCCCGCAGGCAAGATTGCGACCGAGGCTCGTCATTCGCTTCATACCGCCAATACGTCCCGAAAGTTCAGGCGTTTCGCGTCCCCGCCCCCGGGCCGCCCGCCGATTTTTCCGCGAGGAGCAGCGCCATGCGCCACGCCACCCGCGAAGTCCGCAAGGGGATCCGGGTCCTTCGACCCTGCCATCGGTTCCCCCGTCCCTTGTAGCCGATCTCGCCACGGATTTGTGGCCGGATTGCGTCGGTTGTGCATCCCGGCCACACCTGTTGCAAGCCGGCACGTCAGCGCGCGCTTTCCTCGCTGACCTTGCCCGTCCAGGCCGTGCGGTCGAGGTCGAGATCGGGATAGTCGTCCGGGTTGAGCACCGGACGCTCGACGCCGGCGGCAAGCTGGCCACGGAAGTCGCGCAGCAGCCGCAGACACACCGGCAGCAGCATCATGATGGCGATCAGGTTGACCAGCGCCAGCAGGCCCATCAGCGGGTCGGAGAAGAAGAACACCGCCGTCGCCCCCGGCGCGGCGGCGCCGGCGAAGACGATCGCCATGACGACAATCCGGAACACGTTGATGGCGATGGGGTTTTCCGTCATCACCGCCAATGCGTTCTCGCCGAGATAGTAGTTGTAGATGATCGACGAGAAGGCGAAGAGCAGCAGGATGAAGGTGAGGAAATACTGCGTCCAGTCGCCCAGGTGCGAGGCCAGCGAAAGCTGGGTCAGCACCACGCCGTCGATGTTCTCAGCTCCCGGCTGGTAGACGTTGCCGAGCAGGATGATGAACGCCGTGCAGGTGCAGATCACCATCGTGTCGATGAAGACGGAGAACGACTGGGTGATGCCCTGGCTGATCGGATGACGCACGTCCGCCGTCGCCGCCACGTTGGGGGCCGAGCCGAGCCCGGCCTCGTTGGAAAACAGCCCGCGCCGCAGCCCCTGCGCCAGGGCGGCGCCCATGCCGCCACCGACCGCCTGTTCGAAGCCGAAGGCGTTGCGCACGATGGAGGCCAGAACGCCCGGGATCTCCGCAGCGTGCAGCACGATCACGACAATCGCCATGAGCAGATAGGCGGCGGCCATGACCGGCACCACCACATCGGCCGCCTTGGCGATACGGTGAATGCCGCCAAAGACGATGAAGCCGGCGACGATCGTCAGGCCAAGGCCCGACCAAAGGCGCGAAATGCCGAGGCTTTCCTCCGCTGCGCCGGCGACCGTGTTGCCCTGGAAGGCGTTGAACCCCAGACCGAAGGCCGCGATCAGGCACAGCGCGTAAAGCACGGCGAGCCAGCGGAAATCGGTGCCGAGCCCGTGAATGATCGAATAGGCGGGACCGCCGCGGAAGGTGCCGTCCTCCTCGCGCCGCTTGTAGAGCTGGGCGAGCGAACATTCCACGAGGCTGGTCGCCATGCCGAGCAGCGCCACCATCCACATCCAGAAGACCGCGCCCGGCCCGCCGAGCGTGATCGCCACGGCGACACCGGCGATGTTGCCACCGCCGACCCGTCCGCCGACGGACACCAGAAGCGCCGCGCGCGCGGAAATCGCATTCGGGTCGCCGGACTGGTTGCTCGACGACAGGACGCGGAACATGCGCTTGAAGTAGCGAAGCTGCACGAACCCGGTGAGCAGCGTGATGAACACGCCCAGCACGACGAGGATCGGGATAAGCGCCCATCCCCACGTGAGATCGCCGATGACGGCGAAGAAGCTCTCGATGAATTGCATGAAACGCCCCCCTTGCGTGTCAGAAGCCTGTCGCGTTGCCACCCGGAGGCGGCAGGACCGCGCCAAGGCCACGGCACGGCACATTGTTCAGAACGCGAGGATGGGCTTCCGGTTCCACACACACAAGACAAAGCCCGACAAAATGCCGCCTCCTCGCGACGTTCCCTTGCCGGAATCACGGGACAACCGCGAGCGGCCTAGGCACTTTCGACAGTTCGGAAGGATGCCCGTCAAAGGCAGGGCAAGGTCAGACGGGCCGCCAGACCGCCGTCCGAATCGCGGGCGAGCTTGAGGTCGCCGCCATAGAGTTTCGCGAGATCGACGACGATCGAAAGCCCCAGCCCGGTGCCGGGCACGGTCTCGTCGAGACGGCGACCGCGCTTGACCGCCTCGTCCATCTCATCGGGGGAGAGGCCAGGGCCATCATCCGTGACGGTCACCGTGAAGCGTGGCCCGCCCCGGTCACTTTCCATGCGGGCAACGCGCACATCGACGCTGGAGCGCGCCCACTTGCAGGCGTTGTCGAGCAGGTTTCCGGCCATTTCCTCCAGATCCTGCGCCTCGCCGCGAAAGCGGATGCCCTCGCCGCCCTCGAAGGCCACGTCGATGCCCCGGCCACGATGGATCTTGGCCATGGCCCGCACGAGACGGTCGAGCACCGGCTCCACATCGCTCGAGACACCGATCACCCGCCGCTGTGCCGCCATGCGGGCGCGTTCCAGATGGTGCTGGACCTGCGAGCGCATCAGTTCCGCCTGTTCGCTGACCTTGGCGGCGACCGGATCGTCGCGGCCGCGCAATTCGTTCAGGATCACGCTGAGCGGGGTCTTGAGCGCATGTGCGAGATTGCCGACATCGGTGCGCGCGCGCTCGACCACCTCGCGATTGGAGCGCACCAGCGCGTTGAGTTCCTGGGCGAGCGGGGCCAGTTCGGGGGGAAGGTCCTCGTCGACGGCCTCGGCGTCGCCACGACGCACGTCGGAAAGGGAGGCGCGCAACGCGACCAGCGGCTTCATGCCGATCCTCACCTGCAGCACGATCGCGCCGACCAGCCCCAGCCCCAGCACGATGAGCGTGAGCGCGACCTGCCCCGCGAAGTCGGCCTCGCGGGAGCGCAATTCGTCCGTGGCTCCGGCAACCGCGATACGGTAGGCGGCCGCCTCACCGAAGATGATGGTCCTTTGCACCACGCGCAGTTCCAGACCGCGCGGTCCGGTGATCGAGGATCGCATAACCGCCCCGGGAGCGGGCGCGGGCAGGTCGAGCTGGTCGCCGAAAAGGGAGGCGGAGGCGAAGACCACCTTGCCGGTCGTCTCGCGGGTGACCATCCAGTACCACCCCGAAGCAGGCAGGTCGAAGCGCGGTTCGCCGAGATTTCCCGGAGCGGCCGGCTCCTCGGGCGTTCCGCCGGCCATCTCGCCGATGATCGCCCGCAGGTAGACATCCAGCCGGGCGTCGAACTCGCGTTCCGCCGCCTCCCGGTACAACGCCACGAGAACGAGGGCCGCGGCCACCAAGGCCACGGTGGACCACACGGCGGCGACGATGACGAGCCGTCTGGACAAAGACCGTTTCGCCCGGCGGCGGACCGGCGCGGCCTCCTTCTCGTCCGTCTTGTCGCTGCTCACGCCTCGCTCTCGCCGAGCCGGTAGCCGAGACCGCGCACGGTCTCGATCAGGTCGCCGTCGAGCTTCTTGCGCAGGCGTCCCACGAAAACCTCGATGGTATTGGAATCACGGTCGAAGTCCTGATCGTACAGATGCTCGATCAGTTCCGTGCGCGAGACGATGCGCCCCTTGTGGTGCATGAGATAGGACAGCAGGCGGAACTCGTGCGAGGTGAGCTTCACCGAGGTCCCGTCCTGGGTCACCTTGCCGGCGCGAATGTCGAGGCGCAGGTCCCCAACCGAAATCTCGTTGCTGGCATGCCCGGCCGCGCGACGCAGCAGCGCGCGAATGCGGGCCACCACTTCCTCCATGTGGAAGGGCTTGGCCACGTAGTCGTCGGCGCCGGCGTCGATGCCGGCCACCTTGTCCGACCAGCGGTCGCGGGCGGTGAGGATAAGCACCGGCATGGCCCGCCCTTCGCGGCGCCAGCGCTCCAGCACGCTGAGCCCGTCCATCAGCGGCAGGCCGATGTCGAGCACCACCGCGTCATAGGGCTCCGTATCGCCGAGAAAATGTCCTTCCTCGCCATCAAAAGCGGTATCGACCACATAGCCCGCCTCGCCAAGCGCCTCCTTGAGCTGGCGGTTCAGGTCTGCATCGTCTTCGACAACAAGAAGTCGCATGGAATCATTCGGTCCTGAAATGAGGGGTTTACACCCCAGGGTATGGGTCCACACCCTAGCGCAGCACGCGTCCGCTGCGGGCATCGACCACCATGTTGGCGACACGCCCGCCGGTCAACACGGAGAGCACGTAGACGAGCCGTCCGCCTTCCCGACACAGGTCGGCGCGAACGATCTCTCCGGACACGGCTCCGGCAATGCTGCCGAGCGGTCTGGCCTCGCCGGAGCTCACGGCCGCGCGGGCCTCGCTCTGGCTGAGGCAGGCCGCCTCGGCTACAGTGGTCGCGGAGAAGGCAAGCGCCACGGCCAGACATCCGGCCGCAAGCCACCGCCCTCGCCGCTGCCGGCGACGTGCCCCGCTGGTGAATCGAATATGGTCCCTGCTCATGTGGGCCACACTAGCGCGCCCCGGCTGAATGGCACATGAATATGACGCTTATCCGCCGTTCTCCCGCGCGCCCGGCACGCGCCATGCCCGCGCCACCCCCTTCATGCCGTCGACGAGGAACAGCGAGGCCAGAATGGCTCCGGCCCAGTCGTCGAGCGGAGCGGGAAGCGCCGCCACGTTCCAGGAGCAGGCGAAGACGGAATCCGCCATCACGGCGCCCCACCACAGCCCCAGCGGCAACACGAACAGGAGCCGTCCCAGCCGGGCGGCGGAAAAAAAATGCTCCCCCTCGGCAACGAGCAGCGCACGGGCCTCCGCCCGGGCGGCGACCTCGGCACGGATCGCCTCGCGGGCAAGTCCGGCCGCCTCGCTCTCGCGCGCGCCCGTGTTCTTCAGCCGCGCCTCGGCCAGCCGCAGGAGCGCGGCCAGAAGCGGCCCCGCGAGGAAGGACAGGAGCGCGCTCATGACGGCTCCTTTCCAGGCGCCGCGCCGTTGCGCCAGCCGGCGGGTCCGCTCGTGACATGCCTCAGCACGATGTTGGCGATGTTGACCGCCACCACGATCCAGATGGCCATCTCGCGCGGCAGATGCGCCTGCCAGTCGACACCGGCCAGCATCGTCACGATTTCCAGCACGATGATGCTCGCCGCCGCGAGCGCGTTGAGCAAGAAGGTTCGCCAGCCCTGCATGAGCCACTCCTGTGTCGTTGGTTGGAAAATCCGGGTCCTCAGCGGTTGAGGAGCCGCTTCAGGAAGGCGACGAGCATCTTCAGAAGCCCCTCGGGCTCCGCTGCCTCGTCCAGGCCGCGCGTATCGAGCGCGGGCGGACGGCCGTCGCCGTAGTCGCCCGAACGCAGCAGGCGCGCCTCCTCCTCGCGCCGCCGCACCAGCCCCTTGAGCCTGCGGCCGCCGGCCGTGTTGTAGTTGGCGGCGAGAATGTCGGCGGCACGCGCCACGTCCCCCTCCTTCAAGGCGCGCGCCCAGCGCCAGGCGAGCGCACGCGGCCCCAGGTTGAAGACCGCCGAGCAGCAGGCATCATGCCGGTGCTGCGGCATGGGGCCGAGTTCGCGCGTGACGGCTGCGCCGTATTCCCGGTCGACCAGCTCGCAAAGAAGCGTTTCCGCCTCGGCACGGGAAATCCGGTCGCCGGGGGAGAGATCGCGACCGTGCCGGGCCTGCCATCTCTCGGCGAAGACCGCCGAGCGCATGGTGAAGCCGAAGCCGATGGTCAGCACGCCGACCGGGTCGCGATAGGCATGATCGACAAAGCCTTCGTGGCGGGCGATGAACGCCGCCCCCCTTTCGCTGAGCCGCATGGGTCTCTCCTCAAGGTGCCGTGAAATGACAGGAAGGTTCACAGGGCGAAGGTCGCCTCGCCGGCAAGACCCGCGCCCGCGATGGCCGAGATCTGGCGCATCCGCAGGCGCATGTGCGTTGACGGCGACCCGAAGGCGGCGAGCACCTCGCCCGCACTCACGACGAGCGCGGGCGTCTCCGTCTCGCGGGACAGCCGCACCTCGCCCTCCTCGTCCAGCAGTTCGGCGAGATAGGCCTCCCGCTCCTCGGAAAGCGGCACCTCGGTTTCCCGCCAGGCATCGCCGCCGATGCGGGTGCGGCGGATCCAGGTGAAGGCGAGATCGCCCGACGGCGGGCGCGAAAGCCGCAGGTGCACCGGCGCGAAAGGGATCAGCCCGCGCGCGCTCGCCACATGGTCGAGGTCAACTCGGGCGGGACTGTCGAGCGGCGCGCCGGCCGGCACCAGCGCATGGGTGAAGGCCGTGCCGATCTCGTCCAGCGCCAGCGGCAGGGGGACCAGACTCCGGTCAAGCACCACCATGCGGGATCCCGCCGGCGTTTCCCGGGCGGCAGCGGCCTCCGTTCCGCCCAGGCCGCGCAACAGCATGGTCAGATCGTAGCGGCGCGGTCCGGTCAGCTCCGCCCGCGCGAACTGGACGATCTCCAGCGTGCCTCCGGGCGCAAGAAGGCAGAGCGCGTTGGCGCCGGCCAGAACGTCCGCTTCTGTGGCGGACGACAGCGTGCCGCCGGAAATCTCCACCGAAAGCCGTCCGCCCCGGTCCCACACCGCCGCCGGACCGGCGGCAAGCGGCGCGGTCAGAGTGCCAAGGAGCGCCGGGCTTTCCACCAGCGCGAGGGCCGCGAGGCCTCCCCCTTCGCGCGCCCGGTAGATCTGGAACGCGCCCGGCCACGGACGTGCGAAGGCGGCAAGGCGGGGGCGTTCGGGCTCACCGATGCCGGGCAAGGGCGGCAGGTCGAGAAGGATCGCGTCCGGGGCACCCGTCGCCCCGGTTACCGCGCGCGGGCGTGCCCCGCCACCGGACATGCGCGCCGCGACCGGCACCGGCCGGCGCAGCAGGCGACCCGTGATACGGCGGGTCTCGCCGTCCTCGATCGCTTCGATACGGCAAAAGCGCTCCTCCTCACCGCCGATGCGCCCGTCGGCGAGAAGCCGCAACACATCGCCCGCCTCCAGTTCCAGCCGCCCGGCGGGAAGCTCGAAGCCGGCCTCCTCGCGCTCGTTCCAGCGCCTGAGCAGAAGCCGGTCCGCAAGCGTCGCCGCGAGGGAGGGGGCGAGGCTCGCCCCCAGGTCCAGCTCTTCCACCCGGTTGCCGGCGGAGTGAGACGAAAGGCGCGCGGCGGCGAGCGTGCGCCGGTGATCGCGCATGGTGTCCCGCACGGCGATGCGCACCTCGGCTGGAAGGTCGGCCTCCTGCGTCCGGCGGATCGAGACGGCGGCCTGTTCGGGCGCGGAAACGGCGATGGCATCCGCATCGAGATCGGCGACCGGTTCCGACCATGCGGGGCGAAGCGCGACCGCCGTTCCCCGGTCCACGGCGACAATGCCGTGCGCGGCAAGCAGGGGCTCCAGCACCGCACGCAGCGTGATTGGCCCGCCAAGAGCGATCCCGTCCAGCGTGCCACCAAGCTCCGCGCGCTCGAGCACGCCCTCGGGAAGGTCGAAGTCGCGGGCAAGCGCGTCAACGAGGCCGGCCAGCGAAACGCTGCCCAGCCGGCCGTTCAGCCAGTGCCCCCTGTGCCAGTTGGCCCCATCCGACCAAAGGTCCTCATGAGCGGGAAAGGCCGGAAACGGCCGCGCGTCCCACGCCCACAGATGGACGCGGCCCGGATCGAGCATCGGCCCGCCATAGACCGGCGAGACCGGGTTTTCCCCCTGCTCCAGATGCGGATGCTCGCCCGACCAGTATCCAAGCACCGCCTCCAGCGCGCGCCGCTGGACCAGATCGTCGCGCGCGCCGTCCGAAAAACGCGGAATGCGACTTTCAGCCGACTTCGCGTCCACGAAGACATTGGGCTCGTTGGCCCCGAACGTGACCGCCGGAACCCCGAGTTCGGTCAGCCAGACAGGCTTTGACGCCGGCACCCAGGGGCTTTGCGCCTCAAGCTCCGCCCCACCCACGCGTTCCACATGGACATTGCCCCACCATCCGGCGAGATCCTTGGCGCGGTAGACGAACGGCTTGGCATATGCGCCATCGGTGATCGGCGTGCGAAAACCCGCGCGCCGGTCCTCCTCGCTCGCGTAGTACCAGTCGAAATCCTCACCCCCGGCGACGGCCTCTGCCAGGGGAGCAAGCGCGTAGGGATTGGCGTTGCCGTCCGGATCGCCGTCCTCGCGCTGGTCGGCGAGCGGAAAATACGCGTCGATCCCCACCGCATCGATGGCCGGATCGGCCCACAGCGGATCGAGGGGAAAGCGCAACTCGCCCTCCCCGCGCTGATGCGCGCCATATTCGGACCAGTCGGCGGCATAGGTGAGCGCCGCGCCCGGCAACATCGCGCGCACCTCGCCCGCCAGTTGCCTCAGCCCCGCGACGAAGGGCGCGGCCGCCGTCTCATCATAAAGGCGCGTCAGCCCGCGCATCTCCGAGCCGAGGAGAAACGCGTCCACCCCACCGGCGGCCTCGGCAAGCCTTGCATGATGAAGGATGAAGCGGCGATAGCTCCACTCGGACGGGCCGGTGTAGAGAATTCTGGTCCCGAAGGTGACGAACTGCGCCGGCACCGCCGCGCCGAGGAATGAAACGACCTCCGCCGTCGCCGCTGCCGTTCCGTCGGGCGACCCGGGAACGCCCGGCGCACGCGATGCCGTGATGCGCCCGCGCCAGGGATAGGGCGGCTGGCCGGTCGCGCCCGAATACGGATCGACGAGGGTGTTGTCCGCCGGAACGTCCATCATGAGGAAGGGATAGAGCGCAACCTTGAGACCGCGCGCCTTGAGGTCGGCGATGGCGGCGAGCACGCTCTCGTCGGACGGTGTGCCGCCGTAGGCCGGGCGCCCCTCGTGGCGCGAGACCTCCCCGGCGCTGGAGACGTTCAGACCCGAGACGGCCCATTGCGCGCCGGCGGTCTGCCGGCCACGTGTTTCCACCTTCGGCCGGATCGTGCACGCCGAACAGTCGAGACTGTCGCCGAACCAGCCGACGACGAGCGCCACCTGTTCCAGGTTCGGGCACAGCGCCTGCAATTCGTCCATCGCGGCGGTGAAATTGCTGGCCGCATGGGAGACCTGCCGGTTCGCGGTCTCCGACACGCCCGGGCGCACAGTCCAGGTGACCGGGCGGGTGTGGTAGACGAACTCCCCCGCGCCCGGAATAACGGTCACCGCGCTCACCATTTCCTCCAGCGGCTCGACCGGGCGGATCACCTCGAAGGTGAGCTGCGGCAGGCGATCGCCGAACGCGGCCAGCGGCAGGCGCTCGAAAACGACATAGGCCGTGCCACGATAGGCGGGCGCATCGTCCTGGCGCGCGAGGATCAGCGGGTCGGGAAGCTGGTCGGCGGTGCCGTGGTGAATGCGCCAGGTGACGCCGTCGAGATCCATCGGCTTGCCATCCGCCCAGACCGCGCCGATGCGCGCCACAGGTCCTTCGGCCAGCGCCACGGCGAAGCTGGCGAAATAGGCATAGCTGCGTACGGTGGTGCCGCCGCCCCCGCCGCCCTTGCCGCCTGCGCTTTCCTCGCGCACCTCCTCCTCGAAGCGGGTCGCCCAGATGACCTGGCCGGCAAGGCGCACGCGTCCGTAGACCCGTGGCAGCGCGGCGCCTTCCGTCGAGGACTGGACGGAGAGGTCACCGAGCCGGTGCCCCTCCACGGTCCGGCTGCCGCCGAAGAGCCGCTGGTCGACGAGCGAACCCGCGATTGCGCCGGCGGCCTGACCGAAAATCGCGCCGAACCCGCCGAAAGCGGCCGCGCCGAGCGCCTTTCCGGCGGCGGCGAGGATCAGGGTTGCCATGGATCGATCCCGGGAAAGAGGAAGGCCGCCGCGATCCGGCGGCGCCAGGGCGCGATGAGCGGGCTTTCGGTGACCGACAGCCCCTCATAGGCATGAATGAAACTCGGGCAGCGCTCGGCGAAGACCGTTCCGAGAAGCCCCGCGTGCTTGACCGGCGCGCCGTCCCGCCAGCGGAAGAGCAGCAGGTCGCCCGGCCCGGCCCGCTCCGGGGCGACCTCGCGCATGTGCCGGCGCGCGGCGGAGAGCAGCGTCTCGCCGGCCCCGGCTTCGGCCCAGTCGCGGGTATAGGGCGGCAGGGGTTCGGGCTCGACGCCGTAAAGCGCGCGCCAGACGCCGCGCACCAAGCCCAGGCAATCGGCGCCCGCGCCCCTGCAGCTTGCCTGATGGCGATAGGGCGTGCCGATCCAGCCCCGCGCCTCGGCGAGAATGTCGTTTCGCGTGACCATGGAGTTCCTCTTCGAAGCCCGCCTCAGCCGACCAGCGCGCCGCCGTCGTTCTCGGCGGCCCCGCGGCTCGGGTAGGCAAGCGCGTGATCCGCGCCCGGCATGTGCGGGAAGCCCTGGAAGTTCAGCGCATTGGCGAATTTCGCCCGGCAGGTCGCAAACCGCTTGTCGCATCCCGCCGACAGGCGCAGCACCGTTTCCGCCACCGGAATGCCACCCAGCGGATCGCGCAGGGCAAGGCGGCGCATGTCCCGATCCTTGCGGTCCGAGACGATGTCGCCGACCGCCCCCGACAAGGGGCCCGAGAGCACCTCGAGCCGGCCGCCGGAGAACCATTCCGCCGGGTGGTCCGGCACGCCGTCCACGACAAGACGGTCGGCGGCGCCCGCCTCGACCACGCTCGCACTTGCCTGAAAGCCGCCAGCGACGAGATCGACCCGGCAGCGCACGTCGCCGAGCACGGCGTCACACAGGTGGGAGAAGACACGCCCCTGCGGCACGTCGAGCAGATGGGCGAGCCCGCGCAGTTCCGCGCGAAAGGCTGCCCCCGCCCGCGTGACCTCGCCGATGACCGCACGCCGTATCAGCACCCGGTGGGCCGGATCCTCCCAGTCCACCGCATGGATCTCGACCTCGGCGCCGTCCCAAAGCCCCGCCGCGAGGTCCGCCTCAGCGACCGCCTTGGAGGACAGGATACCGGCGGTCTCGGCGCTTCCCGAGGCGAACTCCGGCTCCAGCGTGGTGACACTGGTCTCCAGTCCCAGATCGGGGGCGAAGGTGACGCCATCGAAGGCAAGCGCGCGATCGTGATCCGTGAAGCCGATGACGGCCCCATCGCGGCGGGTCACCTTCCAGCAGGTCGCACTGGTCGCCGCCGGCGCGCCAAGACGCGCCAGCGTATCCGGATCGATTGTCTTCATGAAAACCTCCGCAAGGGGGCCGGCCTGCCCGTCAGGTAGCCGGATCGATCTCGATGAGCGGGATCGTCGGCACACGCCCGGCCTCGAAGTGGGTCAGGCTCATGTCGAGCCGGTCGGTGTCGAAGCGCACGGGAACGTCGAAGCGAAAGCCCGCCGTGACCGGAACACCCGGGCCGGGCGGCGCGGCCAGGGTCACGAGCCCGGTCGTCGCATCGAGCGAAAAGCCCGCCCCTTCATCCTGTTCCTCGCCGCCGACGGCAATGCGCACCGTTCCGGCCACGGGCTTGGTGATCTCGCGCATACGCCCCGCGCCGGCGGCACGAACGAGGCGGAAGGCCGTGCGTGTCCCGTCGCCCTCGCCGATTTCCCGGTCGAGCGGGGACACCTCCGCGCCGGGAGGGGCCGACGTGTTGTCGAAGGGGTCGCGGAAGCGGAACCCCGTGAGCCGTCCGCCCATGCGTTCGAAGAAGGCGGCGACGGCGGCGAGATCGGCCAGCGAGCGCACGCCCGTTCCCGCGTCATAGCGGCGGCGCGCCCGCGCCCAGCGCGCGTTTCGCGCCTCGGCGCCGGAGGCGAGCGTGACGACTTCCGTCCGCCACTCGGGACCTCCGCTGGCGCCGAAGGAAACGGAGAGCGGAAACCGCTCCTCGATGAAGCTTGCCGCCATGCGGGCCTCCAGAACAGGACATCGACAGGGAGAGGTGAAAAAGCGACGCGGGAGACGCGAAGACGCCGTCGGTTTGATTTCCCTCAAGGCGCGACGCTCCGGCCTCGCGCATGGTCGGGACAACAAACGGAGGACGCCAAGACATGAGCCATGTTCCGCACGAGCTTCACGAGGAATTCCCCGGGAAGGCGGACGCGCTGCACGCGCTGAAGACCAGCAATGCCCACTTCGCAAAGCTTGCAGACGAGTATCACGAGGTGAACCGCGAGATTCACCGCATCGAGACCGAGGTCGCCCCCGCTTCCGATGAGGCGCTGGAGGAGCTCAAGAAGACCCGGCTCCAGCTCAAGGACCAGATCGCGGCCATTCTCGCAGCCGACTGACCTGCTTCTCCGGCCCGCCGGAGACAGAAGCGCCGGTGCCTGAGCCCCTCCTCTTCAGGCCCGACGTCAGAGCCCGCGCCGTCCCCGTCCGACGGCGCGGGCTACCATCGTCGCGATCTGGGTTTCGGATCGGGCGAAACTTTCCGCATCCCTCGCCTGCACATTGAAGACGACCGCCGGAACACCCGCTTCGCCCGTGCCGCCTGCGGCAACGCCGAGCCGCCCGCGTGCATCGCGTGCCAGCGGCAGGATCGCTTCCGCCCCCGCCTCCCCCATCAGTCCCGTGCCGCCGCCAAGCGGAAAATAGCTCGGCGATGCCACGACGCCCCCCTTGGCGAAGGCCCTCACCGGCCCGCCGCCAAGACCTCCCGACAGACCGGATGCCAAACCGGTCGTCAGGCCGCCGACAAGCTGCGTGATCCCGCCGGCAATGCCCGCTTCCAGCGGGGCAAGCGCTGCCGAAAGCGCCCGGCTCGACAGCGACAGGGCGATCTGGCGAAACACCTGCTCCAGCGAGCGCCCGTCGACCAGCGCGCGTTTCAGGCCTCCCGAAAGGGAGGAGGAGACCGCCCGCGCACTCACGCCGACGCCGCGCATCAGCCGGTCCAGTTCGGCCGCCTCCGCGCGTGCGTCTCCCAATCCCTCAGCCAGTCCGCCGTCCAACCCCCCGTCCAGCCCGCCGGCCGTCTCACCACCGCGTTCATCCGCCATGCCTTGCATCTCCTGTCATGGGTTCAATCGGGAAACCGGCGCATCAGCTCGCCCAGCCGTTGACGGCCAAGCGGTCCGGCCGCGCCGGTGCCCGGTGGCGGACCAAGGGCAAGCGCGACCTCCCGGGGGGTCGCCCGCCACAGGGTTTCCGGCGACCATCCGAGCCGGGCAAGACAGAGGTGGATCACGAGCCGCCAGGGAAAGGGCCGGCAGGTTCGCCCGCGCCCTCCCCGCGCTCGTCGCCCGTCTCCGGTGCGAAGGTCACGGCCAGCAGATCGGCGACGAGCCGGGCCATGGCCGGCACCCCGCCTTCCATCGCGAAACCCGCGACCTCCGCGTCCGAGACCGTTTCACCCGCTCCACGCAGGCCAGCGCCCAGAATGCGCGACAGGTCATGGGCCGACAGCCGTCCGCGCTCGAAGCGCGCGGCGAGCCCCGCGAGATCCCCCACGCCGAAGGCCGCCTCCAGCTCGGCGAGCGCGCCCAGCGTCAACACCAGAACGCGCGGCCTGCCATCCAGGACCGCACCCACTTCGCCACGGTGCCGGTTGACCATGCCGTTTCTCCTCAGCTTGCGGCGAAGACAAGCGCGCCGGCCGATTCCAGCGCCAACTCGTAGGTCACCTCGCCATCGTGATTGCCCGCGTAGTCGAGGCCGGTGATCTGGAACGGCCCGATGATCGTGCCGAAATCGGGAATCACCACCTGCCAGGGCCGGATCAGCCCGTCGAAGAACAGCCCGCGCACGCTTTCGTCCGCCGCCGCGTCCTTGAAAAGGCCGCTGCCGGACAGGCTGGCCGAACGGGTACCCGCGCCCTCCAGCAGCTCGCGCCAGCGCCCGACGCTCTCCGCGTCGGTTACATCGACACTTGCCTGGTTGAGGGCGATGCGCCGGGCACGCAGGCCCGCCACGGTGACGAAGCTGCCCGCTGCGGCGGTGTCGCATTTGAGAAGAAGGTCCTTGCCAGCCTGGGCCGCCATTTCGGGTCTCCTTGGGTTTCAGAGGGTTCGGCCGTCAGCCGAGCGGTTCGGTGACGAGCCGCAGCCTTGCGCGTGCCCGCCACAGGCGCGCCTGCGGCAGCCGTTCGGTTCGCCGCTCGACGAGACGCGTTGCGACGAGGGTCTGGCCGGACGCCTGTGCGGCCAACGCGGCCACAACGCCCGCCCTGTCGGCAAGCAGGGTGACGGCGCGCGACAGGATCCGGCCCGCCTCGTCACGGGAGTCCGCGCGCGAGAAGACCGCCAGGTCCAGCCGGTGCTCCTCGCCGTCCTCCGCCAGAGCGAGGAGCGGGCGGCTTTCGATCGCCCCGATGACGAGGTGGGGGAACGGCGCGCCGCGCGGGGCGCCATCGTGGATCCGCTGCGCTCCGGCCAGTGCGGCAAGGTCCGCATCGCCGGACAGAAGGGCGAAGGCCGCTCCGCGCAAGGCAAGACTTGCGTCCGTCATGCCTCCTCCTCCAGCAGGCAGGTGAGAAAGCCGCTCCGCCTGGCGCTGTCATCGACACCGAGCACGCGGAAGACGCGCTCGTCCTCGTCCACGAGACGAAACCCCGCGCGAACCGGGTTCGGCGCACGCAGCCGCGCCTTGTGGGTGGCCGTGCCGCCCAGGCGTTCGCCCGCCACCCGTTCGGCCAGGGAGGCGGGCGCGAGCGCCACGAAATGGGATCCCTCGTCGGCGAACTGCGTGACCGTCTCGCCGTTGACGGCAACGATCCGGTCGGGCCGTTCGAGCCGCATCACGCGGTCGAGCCCACCCGCTCCGCCGCCCGTCACAGCCGCACCCTGCGGTATCCGGAAATCAGCGCGGCAAGCGCGCCCGGCAGGCCGAGCCCTTGCGGCGATCCCGCCTCCGCCAGCCCCTCGCGACGCTCGAACCAGAAGCCGGCAAGCAGCAGCACCGCCTGGCGCAAGGGTTCCGGCACGTCGTCCGCCGCCGCGCCGTAGCCGGCAGTGAAATCGATCTCGATGCCGTTGGGCGCGAGACCGCCGGCGCCCACCGCGACCGAAAGGCCGGGCGGCTCGCTGTTCAGGCGCTGCGTGTAGGCGCCCACGGGCAGCACGACGGGCATCCCGTCGTCGTCGTAGACGGTGAGACTTTCCACCGAGACCACGGGCGCGACGGGAAAGCGCACCGCCCGCCCCGGCGGCCATCCGTCGAGATACAGCCGCCAGCCCTGGCGGATCAGCGCACGGCGGGTCAGGCGTTCCACCTCGGCGCGCGCGGCGGCGACAAGGCGTTCGATCAGGGCATCCTCGGCGGTCGCGGTCACGCGCAGATGGGCGCGCGCCTCCGCCAGCGTCACCGGCTCCAGCGCCGGCGGCGAGGTCACGAGTGCGGTCATGCGGGTTTCCTTGTCGGGGAGAGGCGTTCCGGCGGCGCGGTCCTGCCCGCGCCACCGACCGGCTGTCCAGCCGTCAGGCCTCGAAGGAGAGCAGCTTGATCGCGTCGAAATCCTGCACCCCGCCGCCGACGCGCTTGGTGGTGTAGAAGAGCACGTAGGGCTTGGCGGAATAGGGATCGCGCAGGATGCGCACGCCGGCCCGGTCGACCACAAGGTAGCCCCGGCGGAAGTCGCCGAAGGCAATCGCCGCCGCCTCGATGCCGATGTCGGGCATGTCCTCGGCCTCGGTGAGCGGGAAGCTCATCAGGGTCGCCGGCGCGCCGACGGAGGCCGGCGGCTGCCAGAGATAGTTGCCGTCCGCGTCCTTCATCTTGCGCACCACCGCCTGCGTGCGCCGGTTCATGACGAAGCGGGCGTTCTGGCGATAGCCGGCCTTCAGCGCATGGACGAGATCGATCAGCACGTCGGCGGGCGCGCTCGCCGGAAAGGCTCCGTCGACGCCACTCGCCAGCTTGCCGAGGCTGCCCCAGCTCCACGAGGCTTCGGCCACCCGCGGATAGTCGAGGAACCCGCGCGGCCGGTTGGTCCCGTCGCCGTTCACGAAGGCCGCGCCCTCCTGCTCGGCGAAGGCCATCTCCACCTCGCCGGCGATCCATGCCTCCACGTCGACGGCGGCATCCTCCAGAAGCGAGGGCGTCGCCGCCGGCATGGCGTAGAGCTCCATGGTCGGGAAGGCGAGTTCGGCCAGCGTCGGAGCGCCGGTCTGCGGGCGTGCCGAAGTCTCCGCCACCCAGCCCGACTGCGGACCGGTCACGGAGAACGGCTTCTTGAAGACGCTCGCCGTGACCTGGCGCGATCCGGCGATGGCACGGATCGGCGAGACCGACGCCATGCGGGTCAGGATTTCGCTCTCGGTCTGCTCGGGCACCAGATAGCCGCCGTCGGGGTCGGACCCGACCGAAAGCGCCTTCTGCTCGATGGTGCGCAGGCCCTCCTCATGGCCCTTGCGCATGTAGCCGGAAAACGCCTCGCGGTGCTCGAGCACCGCCGGATCGGCCGCCCCTGTCCCGTGACGGCCCGATGCGGCGGGCTCACGTGCCGGACGGGCCGCCTTCAGCGCCATCTGGTCGAGACGCGCCTGCTGGCGATCGAGGGCGGCATCGATGCGCGCCAGCTTCTCCGACACCAGCGGATCGGCGTTGCCGCGCGTTTCAAGCTCGCCAAGCCGCTCCTCGTTCACCTCCCGGTAGGCGGCGAAGGTGGCGCGCATGTCGTCGAGCTCGCGCCGGGTGTCGGCATGGCCCTCGCCGGCGGACCCGGACTTGGTTTCGGGCGCGGGCCTCGGCGTCGCGGGGGGAGCCGGCGCCTTGGTTTCGGGCGCCCCGCTGGCCGGGGCGGCATGCTCGCGCGGATCGGCGGCAGAACGCTGTTCGCAGGCGGATCTGGTCATGGGCAGTCTCCAGGGTTTCGGCCCTCGGGCCGTCGTGGGAAGGGAGGGAACGCCTCAGCGAGACGTCGCGCGCGGCGCGGCCCCGGCGATGGCGTCGAGGCGGGCGGCGGGATGCAGGGGGAAGGTCACGAGCGAGACCTCCCAGAGGTCGATGTCGAAGATCCGCCTCATGCCGCTTGCCGGATCGCGACGGGCGGAACGGGCGCGAAAGCCGATGGAGAGGCCGTCGAGCGCCCCGGCGGCGACCAGAAGCGCCGCCTCGCGCCCCGCCGCCGTGGCGGTCAGCAGCCGTCCGGCGAGCCGCAGGCCCAGCCGGTCCTCATGCGCTTCGTCCCAGATGCCGATGGGCTTTCCCGGGTCGTGCTGCCAGAGCATCCGGATACCTGCCGCGCCGCGCTCCTTCAGCGAGCGGCGGAAGGCGCCACGCACCACCACGTCATGCGCCTCGTCGGGAATGCCGAACACGCTGGCGTAGCCGGAGATGCGCGCGCCCTCGCCCGGATTGCGCCCGGGGGCCAGGGTCACCGCGCTCATGCGGGCGCGTCCGCCGCGCGCCGGCGCGTGAGCAGATGCCCGAGGCGGTTCGCGAAACGGCGAAACACCACGCGGTGGCAGCCCTGCGCGTCACGCCCGCCGCCGGACGAACGGGGTGGCCACGCGCGCACGGTCGCGCACGGGCCCGGATGTCGGGATCGCGTCATGAAGGTCTCCGTTGCCTTGTGGAAGCGGACCGGAAAGCGGTCAGTCGTCGTCGAAATCCGCGAAGATGCGGTTCAGCCGGGCGATGGCCGCGACGAAGTCGTCGAAGCGCCTGTTGGCGCGGGCCATCTCGCGCAGGGACCAGACAAGCAGGCTGGTCGCGGAACTCGCCCAGAGAAAGAGCACGAGATGGGCAAGATCGCCCGCACCGCCGAGGATGCGGGCCATGGGTTCGAGCATGTGTGGCTCCAGCATGTGCGGGTCGACCATCACGAGGCCTCCCCCTCCCCGGCGTCGTCGCCCGCGCCATAGCCGACGGCGGCACGCTTTTCGTCCCGCGTCAGGAAGCTCGCCCCCTCGACCCGCTGCCAGAGGGCGGCCCGTTCGCTCGACAGCGCCTCGACCGCATCGCCGTCGGGCTCGAGCCGCAGGGATGCCTCCCGCCCCTCCGTCGCGAAGCCTGGCGCGAGAAAGCGCGCCAGAGCCTCTCCCGTGCGCGCGGCCAGCGGCAGAACGGTCTGGCGCCAGAAGGCCCGGTTGGCTTCCTGATAGTTGGCGAAGGTGTTGTCGCCGGGAATGGCCAGCAGCATGGGCGGCACGCCGAAGGCGAGCGCGATCTCGCGCGCCGCCTGGTTCTTCGCGCCGACGAAATCCATGTCCTTCGGGGTCAGCCCCATGGGCTTCCAGTCGAGCCCGCCTTCCAGAAGCAGCGGCCGCCCGGCGTTGCGCGCGCCCTGGTATCCCTCCTCGAGTTCGGCCTTCAGCCGGTCGAACTGCTCCTCCGACAGGTTCGCCCCGTCGGCGCCATAGACCAGCGCGCCGGAGGGCCTTGCGGAGTTGTCGAGCAGGGCCTTGTTCCAGGCGCCCGCCGCATTGTGCAGGTCGAGGCTCACCTGCGCCGCCTCGATGGGCGCGAAGCCGTAGTGGTCGTCGAGCGGGTGGAAGATCTTCAGATGCAGCACGGGCGGGCGACCGCCGGGTTCGCGCGCGGCAAGGCGCACCGTGCGCCCGGCGACGGTGTAGTCATGCGCCTCGGGCCAGCCGTCACGGCCCGGCACCACCCGGACCCGATCGGGCCGCAGGGCGAACAGCTCGCGCGGCTCGCCCTCGATCGACACCATCTCCACATAAGCGTTTCCCGCCACCAGAAGGTGACCGTAGACCTCTTCCAGGAAGCCCTTGCCCGAAGCCCCGGGGTTGGGCCGCGCCAGCAGCGCGAGCAGCGGATGACGGTCGAGCTCGCGTTCACCGTCGAACAGGGTGAAGGGAACGCTTGCCGCGGCTTCCGCGATCATACGCACCGCCCGGTGCACCACCGGATTGCGTGCATAGCCCTCGCGGGCCAGGGCCGCATAGTCGCGCGGGGTCCAGACCGGGCGCCCGCTGCCCGACAGCGCGATCAGCGGACCGGTGCGCGACGCCTTCGCCTCGGCCGGGCGGAAGCCCTTGCGAACCGATTCGAGAAACCCTCTCAATGCCATGATCGGAAACACCTTTTCGTCCGTCTTGAGACAGTGATTCAAGCTCTTCACACGCTGAATTATCCCGCGCCGCCGGAAGCGCTCCGCACCGGGGTCACCGCCTCACAGGTTGCGCAGTCGCGGCTCGCCGCGCCGGGCCAGAAGCAGTTCGCCCAACGCCCAGACCAGCGCGTCGAGCCGGTCAGGCGACCGGCCGCTCGAGAGCCCGCCGGGGCCGAAGTCGGCCATCTCGTCCTCGAGTTCGGGAAACGCGCCCGCGTGCCGCACCCGGCCTTGCTCATAGAAAAGCGCCACCGGCTCGGCGCGGGCGAGCTTGCCGCGCGAAGCGTGCACCGCCTTCACCGGAATGCCGGGATCGACGCCACCGATCACCGCGCTGACCATCTCGCCACCCTGGTTCACCTCCGCCACCAGGCAGTCGGCCTCGTGGGTGTGCCAGAGACGCGCCGCCCGCGCCGCCCAGTCCGCCGGACGGGCCCGCTCCATGCTCGCGTCGGCGAGCACATAGGCGATGCCCTCGCCCGAGAGCCCCGCCACCACGATGCCGCAGGCGTCGGACCGCCTGCCGGAGGAGGCCGGCGGATCGATCGCGATGACGATGCGTTCAAGCTCCGGCATCCGCTCCGCCCTGGCGCTCTCGATCATCTCGCGGGTCCACAGCGCGCCCGGCCGGTCGTCGACGAGTTCGCCGTCGAGTTCCTGCCGTCCGAGCCGCGTTCCCGCGTAGCGGGCGCGGATCGCGCTGACGAAGCCCCTGGCCAGGTGAGCGGCATTGGCCTCCGTCGCCGCGCGAACGACGCGCGTTTCCGGGTCCGCGAGCAGGCGTTTCACCAGCGGAATCGGGCGCGGTGTCGTTGTCACGAGCTGGCGCGGGCTGTCGCCCAGGCGCAGCGCGAACTGCAGCATGTCCCAGGTCTCCTGCGGGTGCCGCCATTTGGCGAGTTCATCGCACCAGGCGAGATCGAACTGGGGACCGCGCAGCGCGTCCGGGTCCTCGGAGGAGAACACCTGCGCCACCGCGCCATTCTGCCATTCCAGCCGCCGCCGCGAGGGCAGCCACTGGGGCCTGTCGCGTGGCGGATACACCGCCAGAAGGCCCGAAACACCCTCCACCATCACCTCGCGCGCGTCCTGCAGCGTCTCGCCCACCAGCGCGATGCGCCCGGCTCGTGGTCCTTGTCCGCCGGTGCGGGCCCGCAGCCATTCGGAGCCCGCCCGCGTCTTTCCCGCGCCGCGTCCTCCGAGCAGCATCCACACCCGCCAGTCGCCGGGAGGCGGGCGCTGGTGATCGTGGGCCCACAGGTCCCAGTCGTGACGCAGGAACTCAAGTTCGCCCGGTCCGAGTGCCGCCAGGAACTGCGGCAGCAGGCGCTTCCCGGCACAGGCGCTCAAGGCGCTTTTCAAGCTCTCGCCTGAGGCCATCGGCATCCCTTTCCGCCTGTGTCTCGCTGCCCGAAAGCCCGCCCCGCAGCTCGATGAGAATGTCGAGCGTCTTTGCCAGGCTGCCGAGGGTTCGCGCGTTGCGCTCCACCGACGTGGGATCGGTGGCGATTTCCACCGCATCGCCGCCGAGAAACTGCGCCTCGACCGCACGGATCTGCGCCTCGAAGGCGGCGATCAGCCGGGCGACCATGCGGGCGAGACCGCGCGTGTCGCCCTTTTCCATCAGTTCGCGCAGATGCCCCTGACGGACCCAGCCCTCGACGCGGATGCGCCGTTCGACGGTCTGGCGCGTGACGCCGAACCGTTGGCCGAGTTCCTCCGCTCCGCAGCCCCCTTCCTCATACAGGTGGCGCGCCTCGCGCCAGGCATCGGTCCCCAGATGGACCGGCTGCTTGCGCGCCGGCACGGCCCGCGCCCCGGACAGGGCTTGCCTGTCCGGTTGCCCGCTTGCCCCGGTCATACGGATCTCCTTTTGCGTGACTGTCCGCTCGCCCACTCTCCACCCTCACCCCGGGCAAGGGCATCAGCCCGCGACCCGGGGCCCATTGGCAACCTTGGCCGGGACGGTGAGGCCCCCGAGGATGCGGCAGAGAAACGGTCGTCCCAAGGATCGGCGTCGCGCCTGGATACGTGGACTGGGCACCGGATCATCACCCCTGCGGGGCTCGTCCGGGGTGACGCCGAAGGAGGATCGCACCGCCTCGGCACATCACATCCCCCTCTTCAGCACATCGCCAGCCCGCCCACTCCACCATCACCCCACTCTCCGCCGTCACCCCGGGCAAGGGCGCCAGCCCGCGACCCGGGGCCCATTGGCAACCCCGGTCGGGACGGAAAGGCCCCGGAGGGACCGGCAGAGAAACGGTCGTCCCAAGGACCGGTGTCTCGAGAGGATACGTGGATTGGGCCCCGGATCATCGCCCCTGCGGGGCTCGTCCGGGGTGACGCCGAAGGAGGACCCTGCCTCCTCGGCACATCACATCGCCCTCCTCGGCACATCGCCAGCCCACGCACTCCAACATCACCCCACCCTCCGCCGTCACCCCGGGCAAGGGCGCAAGCCCGCGACCCGGGGCCCATTGGCAACCTCGGCCGGGACGGTGAGGCCCCGGAGGATGCGGCATAGAAAAGGCCGTCCCAAAGGCCGGTGTTACTGATTGAGATCTTCGTAGAGATCCCTCCAGTCGGGATTGAACGCCTCGATTGCCTGAATTTTCCAGCTGCGGTGCCAGCGCTTCAGTTGCTTCTCGCGCGCGATGGCATCGACGATGGACGCCAACGTCTCGTAGTAGACCAGTCTCGTCGCGCCATGCCTCTGCGTGAACCCCGCCGCCTTTCCGCAACGGTGTTCGAAAACCCGCCGCGCGAGGTCGTTGGTCACACCCACATAGAGTGTTCCGCGCGTTCGGTTCGCGAGAATGTAGACAAAGAACTCCACACCCGAGAGTTGCCGACTGGTGCGACAAAAACAAGAGTGCGCGCGCCGTGCCTGCTGCCCCCCGTCGTCGCCCCACCCTCCGCCGTCACCCCGGGCAAGGGCGCAAGCCCGCGACCCGGGGCCCATTGGCAATCTCGGCCGGGATGGAGAGGCCCCGGAGGGGGCGGCAATGACACGGCACCTGAAACGCAAACGGCGGCAGGGCCTTTCGACCCGCCGCCGTTCAGCCGCAACTCTGCGACCATGACCGAACACTAGCGAACCAGCGTCACGCTGTCAAGGATTTTTTTCCTAGGACTATTTTCCAGACCCTGCCCTCACCCCGTGACAACAAGGCGGCCGTCGAGGTCCGCGCCCCCGGCCCGGGTCACGGTGCCCATCTCGCGGATCGCGCTGATGAGTTCGTTGCGGTAGACGAGGCCGGTATTCTCGAACGGCAGCTTGCGCAGGTCCGGCGTTGCGATGTCGCCAGCCACGCCGCCGCCGATCGCCTTGCCGTTCCAGGCTTCCGAGAAGGCGCCCAGCATCACATAGGTGTTGAAGGCGAAGCGGAAGGGCGCGTCGAGCACCTCTTCCACCGGCTTGCCGGCGAGCGTGATGTCGACCGCGCGCGCGTCGGCCGCCGTCTCGCCCAGCTCGATCCGGTAGCGGATGCCGGAGGAGAAATGCAGCAGCCCGCGCGACACGAACGCCGACAGGTCCGTGGAGGCGACCTCGTCCGGGCGCAGCAGGCGCTTGGCGTTGGAGGTCAGCATGTCGCGGATCTGCGCGCCGGTCATGGTCGCGATCTCGACCTGGTCCGCATAAGGCATGACGTCGAACCAGGCACGGAAGCTCAGCGGCTCACCCGGTGCGATGCCCTTCGCAAGGCCCGTCGCGTTGAACAGGGCGAAATCGACCGCCCCGCCGGGGAAGGTCGCCGACTGGCGCACCAGCGTGTCGTTCATGAAGTTGGCAAGCGCGGTCTCGCCGATGTAGCGGGTCGCCCGGGTCTCTTCCGTCGACACCGGCGCATCGGCCGCGACATCGCCGATCACCTCGGCCAGCTTGTCGTCGAGGGCCGCGATCATCGGCACCATGACCTCGGTCTCGAAGGCCGCGTCGTAATCGCCCTCGTGCTCGAGCGCGTCATAGCCTTCCGCCCCTGCGGCAACCGTGTCGTCCCGCTTCTTCACCGGATGCAGCGACACGCTGGAGAACCACTTGTCGCGGCCCTCGCCGGCGGCGATCGACATGGCGATCTCGCCGAGGAAGGCGCCATTGGCCTTGGCCTGGGTGAGCAGCACGCCCGAGACCATGTTGTCCGGATCGATGCCGTCCGTGTTGAGCTCGGTGTGCGAATGGCCACCGATCAGGACGACCGGCTTCTCGGCCAGCGGACCGACCGCCTCGGCGATGGTGAAGTCGCCCTCGCCGATCTCGCGCAGGGAGCCGGCCTTGCCGGACTTGTGCATTCCCTTGCCGTAGCCGCAGTGGGAGAGCACCACGACCACGTCGGACACGGCCTCCACCGCCTTGTAGACGTTGGTCACCGCCTCGACCGGGCTGGCGACCCGCATGGACGGATCCGCCTTCATGCCGGTGCGGATGTCGACGTTGGTGGTCAGGCCGATCACGCCGACGCGCAGCCGGTTGGCCTCGATGACCGCCGCCGCCACATAGTCGCGGTCGCGGGCGAGATGGGCGGACTCCGCCACATTCGCCGAGAGCACGGGAAAGGCCGCGTCCCGCTCGATGCCGAGCCTGAGCTGGGCCGCGCCGCGGTCGAACTCGTGGTTGCCGAGCACGGCGATGTCGACGCCGGCGGCCGAAGCCGCCCTGTAGCCGGCGTCGACCACGTATTCGGCCTCGTTCCAGCCGAGCAGCTCGTCGAAGATCGAGCCGGTGTGGTCGTCGCCGCCCGACAGCAGCAGCACAGTCTCGTCGTCGCCGGCGGCCGCGCGCGTCTCCTTCACCCGCTTGACCATCTGGGCCATGCGGTGGGTGTCGCCGCGCCTGGGGTGCATGTCCGTCATGTGGTTGTGCATGTCGTTGAAATGCATCAGCCGCAGCACGTGGCGCTCGCCGTCGGCAAGACGGCGCTCGGGCACCGGCGCGCCGTCCTCGGCGACGATGGTCGTCACGGGACCGGCGAGCGGATCCCCCTTGAGCAGGAAGACGCGCTCGGCGGAGCCGGCGGGATTGGGCGTGACGGAGACCATCTGCAACTCGCCCGCGCCGGGCCGGGCGTTGGCGCGGCGCACCAGCACCGGCGACAGGGCCGCCAGCGCGCCAAGGCTCGCGGCGGAAGACAGGAAACGGCGTCTCGTGAAGGATGTCATGGGAACCTCTCGCGGAATGCGTGAGCCCGTCTCTTTCCAGAGACATGTCTCATCCGTGTGACGGTCCGCGACACGGCTCGACCTTCCAACACCTTGTGAACGCTTTCTCTTTTTCAAAATGGCTGGTTCGGCCGACCTCCCGCGACACTGTCGCGCATATCCGGGGCTTCCGCCTTGCGACGCACGGCGAAGATGCGCAAACTGCGCGCCGAACGCCTCCCGTCCCGGACCCGAACATGAACGCTTCCCGACGCTTTCCCCGCCTCGTTGCAGTCGTCCTGCCGGTGCTGCTCCTGCTCGCCGCCTCCCCGATGGCACGCGCCATGACACCGGACCTCTCGGACCGGCTCAGCGAGACGATGCGCGCGCCGTTCAAGGGCGATTTCGACGCGATCCTGGAGCGTGGCTTCCTGCGCGTGCTCGTGCCCTTCTCGCGCACCTTCTACTTCATCGACGGCGGCACCCAGCGCGGCACCACGGTCGACATGATGGGCGAGTTCGGCAAGTTCCTGGTCAAGCGGCACGGCAAGGCGGCCCGGGACGGGCACATCGTCTTCCTGCCGACCCCGCGCGAGCGGCTGTTTTCGGATCTCGCGGCCGGACGGGGCGACATCGCCATGGGCAATCTGACCGTCACCGACGACCGCAAGGCGCTTACGGCCTTCAGCGATCCGCTCTACACCGGCATCTCCGAGGTGCCGGTCAGCCGCACGGACATGCCGGCGCTCGAGAGCGCCGAGGCGCTTTCGGGCCGCACCGTCCACGTGCGCCGCTCCTCCAGCTACTTCTCCAGCCTGAGCGCCCTGAACGAGCGCCTCGCGAAGGCGGGACGCCCGCTGGTGGAGATCGTCGAGGTGGACGACGCGCTCGAGGACGAGGATCTTGCCGAAATCGTCGCCGCCGGCGGCATCGACCTCATCGTCATGGACAGCCACAAGGCGGCCTTCTGGGCGGGCGTGCTCGACGGCCTCCGGGTTCACGACAAGGCTCCCTTGCGCGAGGGCGGCGAGATCGCCATCGCGCTGCGCAAGGACGCGCCGAAGCTTGCCGCCGAGCTCAATGCCTTCGTGAAGACGGCGCGGCAGGGCACGCTCATCGGCAACGTGATCCTCAAGCGCTACCTCAAGGACACGACGTACCTGGAAAAGCTGGACGATCCCGAGCACGTCCGGCGCCACGAGGCCGTGCGCGAGCTCTTCGCCCGCTACGGCGGGTCCTATGACATCGACTGGCTTCTGGTCTCCGCGCAGTCGTTCCAGGAAAGCCGCTGGGACCAGTCCGTGCGCAGCCGGGCCGGCGCGGTCGGCCTCATGCAGATCAAGCCGTCCACGGCGGCCGATCCGAACGTCGGCATCAAGGGGGTTGCCGAGAGCCCGGACCGCAACGTGGAAGCCGGCGTGAAATACCTGCGCTTTCTCGCGGACAGCTATTTCCAGGATCTGGCGGACGATCCGGTGAACCAGGCGTTCTTCGCGCTCGCCGCCTACAACGCGGGGCCGAGCCGCTTCGCGCGGCTGCGCAAGGAGGCGGAGACGAAGGGCTACGATCCCAACGAGTGGTTCGGCAACGTGGAGTGGATCGTTCGCGCGCGCGTCAGCCGCGAGCCGGTGCGCTACGTCGGCAACATCTACAAGTATTATGTCGCCTTCGCCGAGGACGCGCGCCGCGAGAAGGCCGAGGTCGTCAGTCCGGCCGAGTGACCCGGCCCCGGGCACGAGACCGTCAGGCGTCATCCTTGCGCGGAAAGCTGATGAAGCCCACCGGAGGCTTTTCCTCCATCGGGTTCTCGCCCGGCCAGTCGACGAGGAAATGCTCGTATTCCTCAAGTTCCACGCCATCCTCGGACAGACAGCGCCCGCGCACGGAAATGCCGGCCTGGTGCACCGTGTCGGGATCGCCGGAGACGAGCGGATGCCACCAGTAGAGGTCGCGCCCCTCGGCGATCAGGCGATAGCCGCAGGTCGGCGGCAGCCAGGTCAGGCCCGGCACGGTCTCCGGCGTCAGCGGCAGGCAGTCGGGCACGGTGGCGAAGCGGTTGGGATAGTCGCGGCAACGGCAGCTTTCGCCGTCGAACAGCGTGCAGGCAAGCGACGTCCAGACGATCTCGCCGGTGTCCCAGTCCTCCAGCTTGTTGAGGCAACAGCGCCCGCAGCCGTCGCAAAGCGACTCCCACTCGCGGGTACTCAACTCGCCGAGGCCCTTCACGCGCCAGAACGGCGCATCCGCCCCGGTTTCCGTCGCTGCCGCGCCGGGAGCTGCATCCTTGTCGGAGATGGTCATCTGGCCTTGCCGGTTCTCGGGCGCGCGGGCCGTTCGCGTTTCTTGAAACGGCGGCGCGATCAGGGGTAAAAGGAAACGCGGCGGCATGACCCGCCAGCGGTGCACCCGCACCACGGACCGGGCATACCAAAACGGACGGCCAAGGTGAACCAGCGATCCGGCGACGGCGACAGGGACGACACCGTTTCCACGCGGCACGACAGCGCGCCCCGGCACGGCAGGATCCGGGCATGGATGCTGTCCGTCGATGCCTGGGTCGATACCATGCTGTGGCGGGGCCTCACCGGCCTGCGCACGGGCCTTGAGGGATATTCCGCCTGGCTGAGGCGCTTCCGGGCACGCGGTTTCGGGCGCGTGGCGGCCGAACTCGGCTCGGACGGACTGACCTTCGGGCTTGTCGGCCTCGTGCTGATGCTGGTGCTCGCCCAGGACGCCTTCGAGCAGACGGAGCGCGCCGACTGGCGCACGACCGAGGACTTTTCCGTCACCTTCCTCGACCGGTTCGGCAACGAGGTCGGCCATCGCGGCATCCTGCTCAACGACACCGTGCCGCTCGAGGAGATCCCCGACTATCTGGTCAAGGCGACGCTTGCGACCGAGGACCGACGCTTCTTCTCCCATTTCGGCATCGACGTGATGGGCACCTTCCGCGCCATGGTGGAGAACCTGCGCGCGCGCACGGTCGTGCAGGGCGGCTCCTCCCTCACCCAGCAGCTCGCCAAGAACCTGTTCCTGTCCAACGAGCGGACGCTGAAACGCAAGATCAACGAGGCGTTTCTCGCGCTGTGGCTGGAGATGAACCTGTCCAAGCGCGAGATCCTGAAACTCTATCTCGACCGCGCCTACATGGGCGGCGGCACCTTCGGCGTCGCGGCGGCGTCCGAATTCTACTTCGGAAAGAACGTGCGCGAGCTGTCCCTTGCCGAGGCGGCGATGCTTGCGGGCCTCTTCAAGGCTCCGACGAAATACGCCCCGCACGTCAATCTTCCGGCGGCCCGGGCGCGCGCCAACGAGGTGCTCACCAACATGGTGCAGGCCGGCTTCATGACCGAGGGCCAGGTTATCGGCGCCAGACGCAACCCGGCGGTCGCCATCGACCGGTCCAAGGAGCGGTCGCCCGACTATTTCCTCGACTATGCCTTCAACCAGCTCAAGGAGCTGGCACGCACGCATCCGCGCCTTGCCAACGACCGGATCGTGACCGTGCGCACCACGCTCGACCCCGGCCTGCAGCGCCAGGCCGAGCGCGCGACGCTGGACACGCTGCGCCAGTACGGCGCGCGCTATCGGGTGGAGGAGGCCGCGGTTGCCGTTGTCGTGCCGGAAACGGGCGCCGTGCGGGCCATGGTCGGCGGAAAGGACTACGGCGCCAGCCAGTTCAACCGTGCCGTCGACGCCCTGCGCCAGCCCGGCTCGTCCTTCAAGCCCTTCGTCTACATCACCGCCTTCATGAACGGCTACAAGCCCTCCTCCGTGGTGCCAGACGCCCCGATCACCATCGGCGGATGGAGCCCGCGCAACTACGGACGCAGCTACGCCGGCGCGGTCACGCTGAAGACGGCGCTCACAAAGTCGATCAACACGGTGCCGGTGCGCCTCGCCCAGGCACTGGGACGCGACAAGATCGTCGACAATGCCCATCACATGGGCCTTACCTCCGAGCTGCCGATCACCCGCGCGCTGCCGCTCGGCGTCGCCGAGGTGCGCGTGCTGGACATGGCGTCCGCCTATTCGGTCTTCGCCAACGACGGCCTGCGGGTGCCGCCCACGCCGATCCTCGAGGTGCGCGATTCCAACGGCGAGACGATCTACGACCTCTCCCGCGATCGCCCGGTGCCCGAGCGCGTCATCACCAGGGAGGCGTCCGAGGAGATGAACGATGTCCTCGTCAACGTGATCGAGCACGGCACCGGCCGCCGGGCCCGCGTGCCCGGTGTCACGGCGGCCGGCAAGACGGGCACGACCCAAGCCTATCGCGATGCATGGTTCGTGGGCTACACGGGCAACTACGCGGCCGCCGTCTGGTTCGGCAACGACGATTTCACCTCCACCGGCCGCATGACCGGCGGCAGCCTTCCGGCCATGACCTGGCAGTCGATCATGGAATATGCCCACAACGGCATCGAGCTGAAGCCGATGCCCGGTGTCGACGCGGCGCCCGGCGGCACCGACCCCGCCCTCGTGGCCGGCGCGACCCGCAGCGGGGACAGGCCACGCCTGCTGCGCGAACCGTCGATGGAGGTTCTCACCGGGATCGGGGCGCGGCTCGAGGCGATCGGCAAGCGTGCGGCCCTGGCGCCCGCCGATGGCGCGACCGGATCGATCGAGTGACGGGACAGCCGAGTGACAGGACAGCCGAGTGACGGGGCAACCGAATGACAAGGGCAGTCGAGTGATCGGGGTATGCGCGTGACCGCCAGTCATGTCGTCAATCCGGAGACGGACGGCCAGTTTCCCGACAAGGTGCCGGCGATCCTGTCGGACCGGCGCGGCAGTCTCTGGCTGACCGTGTTCCTTGTCGTGCTCATCGGCGCCGTATCCGGTTTCACCACCGCCTATCTCGCGGTGGAACGGGGGCCGGGGTTCGACCATCTCCGGCTCGGCGTCTGGGAGGCGCGGCCAAGCGAGGGCACACGCGAGGCCGATCCCTATTCCGCCGCCACCCATGCGCGCACGGGCCGGGTTCCGCTGGCCGGCGGCGAGGGTCTTCTTTTCCTCGCCGACACGGATTCGCTCGGACGTTCACTCTCGCCGGCCTGCGACTACACGATCTCGGGCCAGGCCGCGCCGGCGCGCATGTGGACGCTGGTTCCCCTCGACTCCGGGCTGCGTCTGGTCGAGACGGGCGATGCTCGCCAGGGGCTTTCCAGCCGCCAGATCCTGCGCCGTCCGGACGGATCCTTCGTCGCGACCGCGGCGGCCCGGGCGCGCCCGGGCAACTGGCTGCCGACCTCGCGCGATGCCAACGGTCTGGTGCTGGCACTCAGGCTCTACGACACGCCGCTGACCACCGGCACGGGGGTCGCCAACGTGCCCATGCCCGAGATCACGCGGGGGCAATGCCGATGATCCGCGCGAGGCTCAAGACCCTGCATCTGTCCCGGTTCGCGCTCGTGATGCTGGCCGGCCTGTTCCTCGGCGGCATCATCCATATCGCGACGGTGATGGGAATCCCCGGGCAGGTGCCGCAGTCGGCGCACGCGCGGATCGCCGCCTTCGGGCCGGACGGGCGGTTCAACATGCTGCCCGCCTCGCGGGCCGGTGCCGAGCCCCTGCCCATGCTCGACCCGACCATGCTTCATGCCACCTGCCGCTTCGCCCTCGCCGACGGTCCCTTGATGATCGAGGCCGCGCTGCCGCCTCCGTTCTGGTCGTTCGCGCTTTTCAATGCCAAGGGCGAGGCGATCTATTCGCTCAATGACCGCACGTCCGGCAACGGCGGACGGCTCGAGGCGCTGGTGCTCTCCAGCGAGCAGCTTGCCATCCTGCGCGAGAACCCGCCGATCGGGCTCGAGGACATGATCGTGATCGAGACGGACGAGACGAGCGGCTACGCCCTTCTGCGTGCCTTCGACGGTGACCCGCTGGCCCATCAGGCGCTCGTGGAGGCCATGGACGCGGCCACCTGCCGGCCGCTCGATTCGGACGGCCAAGGCTAGGGTGTGGACCCATAAACCACGTCTCGTTTAGGGGACTAGCCCGCGTCGCGGTCGCGTCTCGGCAGCGGACGGGCCGCTGGCTGGCGCTGCGCATCCGTGCCGCGCGGGTCCGACGCCCGGGCCTCGCCGCGCGCCTGGCCGGAGAACAGCGGCATGTGGTGCTGCCCCTCGCCACCGGCTGCCAGCGGCAGTGTTTCTCCCGCGACCGCCCGCACGCTCGCGGCCTCACGCGCCTCGCGAAGGGCGGCCGCGAGCCCGGCGGAGAGCCCGCGTATCAGGTGATGGGTGGCATGGGGCGTGATGCGGTCATGCAGCGCGAGCAGCGCGCGCAGCCGTTCCAGCGGCAGGCGCTGGCCGAGCAGGCGCACGGCGATGCGTCCGCTTTCGGTATCGCTGGTGCCGAGCGCGCGCAGGGCCACCATGAGCGCCTCGCCGCCCCGGTCTTCCACGATGCGCGCCGCCGTCTCGCCGTCCAGATCCAGCGTGTAGGCGAGGTGGGCGGCAAAGGCCGCCGCGCCGCCGGACAGCGCCGCATCGACAAGGTGCTTCAGCACGTCCGGCTTGAAGGAGGCGTGCAGCACGCGCGGATCGCCGCGTCGCGCGAAATCGGCAAGTGCCCTGGTTTCGGCCGCCGCAAGCGCCTCCATGCGTCCCGCCTCGTCGAGATCGAGGAACAGCGCGAAGAGCAGCGAGGCCGGCAGCACGTGACGCCGTGCCAGCGGAACGGCTAGTTCGCCAATCACCTCGGGGCGGGTAAACAGCACATCCAGAACATCGTCGTCGGGCCCGGACGGCGCCATCGCGAGCAGACGCTTGAGGGTCGAGGGCGCGGCGTGACGGGCAAGTGCGAGACGCACGGGCGCGGCAAGGTCCGCGCGCGCCGCAACGGCCGCGCGCGCGCGTTCCGGCCCCCGGCCGACGGCCGCGATGAGCGCGGCCTCGCAAAGCGGCGCGGGGCCGGCGAGGGCTGCGGCCGCGACCGCCTCGTCGCTGTCCGCGGCGAGCGTCTCCAGGCAGCCCTCGGGCGGATGCTCGTAGGCCGCGAGAAGGCGCGCGATGGCGAGCCGCTGGGAGGCGGGTGTCTCGGGCAGAAGCTGGCGGAACAATTCCTCGAAGATGCGTGCCTCGCCCGCATCATGGTACCCGCGCGCGACATAGAGCTCGCTGGCGGCGAGCAGCACATGCGCCTTGCGCTCGCGATCGGGTTCCAGGGGAAGATCCACGACGCCATCCATCTGAGGTCTCGGGGTGCCGGCCTGAGGCACGGCGGGATGGTTCTTCGGTTGGTTCGACACGGCCGGACTTGTCACGCGTTACGCAGGATACACGCGCGCCGGAGCGCGGGCCGGCACGTTTGCTCAAATTGGCAGAAAAGCGTTAGCGACTTGTTAACTGTGACTCGTTCCTACTCAGGGTTCAGCTAACCCTACGGCAGCATTTGTATGGCGTCGCCTGTCCGGGTTGGGGGAACGGGATCGGAAGCGATCCCCCTCCCCGCGATCCAAGGAGGATGCAATGGGTACGGTTCTGGACTTCCATCGCGGCAATCGCCCTGTCCGCCCGCACATGCGCGCCGGCGCGGCACGCTCGGGCACCTGGGGCGAGATCGTCATCTTTCCCGGCGTGCGCATCGAACGCCACGGCGAGAGCGCCTGCGGCCTTGATCTGGCCGCACGAATCGGGCGCAAACAGGATGGGTCGCCCTATTGCGGCGTGGATCCGAAGCCGGGCCGGCGTCACTGACACCGTTCGCCCCCCAGGATCCGCATCGCGCAAGGCGGCTCTTCCCGCCCGCGCGGCGTCCGGCCATGCCGGCCGGCGTTCGACACGGGCCCTGACCGGAAAGACCGACGGGTGATCATCGCCTCTCGCCCCTGTCACGCGCGTCCGCGCATCGGGCGCAGGACCGGCACGCGCCTCGCGTCGCTCGCCGGACTGGTGCTCGTGACCGCGCTCGCCGCCGCGTGCCAGCGCCCGACGGGCGATTTCGGACGGGCCGCGCCCTCCGTGATCCACGACAAGGTGATGCCGGCAGCCGGCGCGGAACTCGCCGCGAACCGTGGCGAACCCGTCTCGCGCTTCAACCTGACGGACGACGAGCGCGAACTGCGCGACCGGGGCTGGACGCTGATCCGCCCGCCGTCGTCGCAGGACTGGATCGAGGGCACGCGCACCGAACTGATGCGCACGCGCATCCTGCCCGAGGCCGGGTCCGCCGATCCGGGACGCTACTACGCCTATCTGAGTTCCGACCGCTACCGCTCAAGCGAGGCGCGCTACGACCGCGTCGCCGCCGATGCGCTGGCGGACGCGGCCCTTGTCGAGCCCTTCTGCGAGGTGGCGGAGCGGGTGAGCGCGGCGGACACCGAGCGGCTGCGCGCGCTCGGGCGGCGCGACATCTCCTCCGAGGAGGATCTCGCCGGCGCACAGGCGCGGGTCTGGGAAAACCGGCGTTACATCGACTGGGCCGGGCAGGCCTTGCGCTACCGGCTGGTGTCCTACCGCGAAGCGATCGACAAGCTGGAGATCGAGACCCCGTCGCACAACCGGGTGTGGGACGCCAACGTCGCCTGGAAGCGGCTGGCCGCCGAGGTGGTCGCCCTGGAGAAGGGCTGCCAGGACGGCAACCGCTACGACCAGGACGCTCCGGCCAGACGGTCCCGCATCTATTCCAACTGGGGCACCGAGCGTCCACCTCCGCAGAAGTGACAGGCACGATCCGTAATCCGCGACACAGGCCCGGGACGATCCGGGGTGCATGATGCCGCTTTCGGCGACAGGGAGCGATCATGACGCAGGACAGGTGGTGGGAGGCCTATGACGACAACGGGGATCCGCTTCCCCGGGCGGACGGCATAGACGCCGCAGGGGCGGAAGCGCTGATCCGCTATGCCTTTGCCGACGTCGCCTTTCCCGGACACTGGACCCTTTCGGCCGGCGGGCCCGTCACCGACGAGCCGCGCCGGGTGGCCGAGGTCTTCGCCGACAAGACCGACTGGCGCACGCTCGACAGCGCCTTTCTCGACCGTGCACCGGACGGCCAGGGTTCCGCCCTCTCCTTTCTTTCGGATGCCGCCTGGCGCTTCTACCTCCCAGCCTTCCTGATCGCCGACCTGCGCGGGGAGCTTTCCCACGCGCTGCCGCTTTACAACATCGTCGACGGGCTCACCGACGAGAATCGGGAGCGGCGGATCAATCCCCGCCTCTACGGCGAGCGCACCTGGGGCGACAATGCCCGCCACCGCCTGTCCATGCTGGATGACGCCCAGGTCCGCGCGGTCAGCGCCTATCTGGAGGTGAAGGCCCGCGCCAGCGCTTTCGACGCGCGACTCATCGCCGAGGCGCGGGCGGCGTGGTTCGACGCGCGCCTTGCCCGGGCCACATGAACGCCTCCTGAACGCCGCGTTCAAGACCCGATCAGCGGCGGTTCGCTAAGCCTTTCCCATCGAAACGCTTTTCACGGCAACCCTTAAGAGGTCCGACCATGCTTCGCCTGATCCCTTCCGTTTCCGCCCTTCCCCGCCTGCGACGCGTTGCCATTGGCGCGGCCTGCGCGCTCGTCGCGCTGACCTCGCTGTCATCCGTCGCCTTCACCCGCGAGGTTTACCTCCAGTCGGCGCAAAACGGTCTCTACGTCACCGAGGTCGGCGGCGTTCTGGCCGCCGCCACCCCCGACGTGAGGCGTGCGGTGCGGCTCGATACGGTGAAGCTGCAGCGCGGCCGGGTCGCCTTCCGCGATCCCCGCAGCGGTCGCTTCCTGCGCGCCGGTGTCGGCGAGAAGACGCTTCTGTCGGTTGCAAGCCCGCATATCCGGGGCTGGGAAACCTTCGAGCAGATCCGGTTGCGCGGCGACAAGATCGCGCTGCGCTCGGTCCAGAACGGCAAGTACGTGCGGGTCAACCAGGGCCGCAAGGCCCGTCTCGCGGCCCGTGCCGAACGTCCGGGCGCGGCCACGGAGTTCCGCATCCTGCCGGCGCGGGTGAACACGCCTCCCTCCGGCGGGCGCCCCGGGTCCCACCAGGGCGGACAGCAGCGGCCCGGCGGCATCGACGCCGCCGACATCGCCGGACAGTACCGCATCACCCATGTGGCCGCCGACAACGGCTATCTGGTGCGCCTTGGCCGCGATCTCGCCCGTCAGGCCAGCTTCTCGCTCGACCGCTCGGGCCGCGTCAGCGCCACGGTCGGCTGCAACAGGCTTTCCAGCCAGCTGGCGATCCGCGACAGCCGGGTGAACCAGCGCGGCCCCGGCATGAGCACCAAGATGTTCTGCCGGGTGCGGGCCCAGCAGGTGGCGGAGGCGAATGTCCTGACCGCTCTCTCCAACGCCAACCGGGTCGAACGGCGGGGCAACACGGTGACCTTCACCGGGCGTGGCGGGCGCCCCCTTCTCACCCTGACGCGCCGCTGAAACAGCTGAACGGCAAAAGGGGCGGTGCATGGCACCGCCCCTTTTCTGTTGCGTCTGTTCCTGTTGCCTGTCGGTCCGGCTGCCCCGGCTCAGGCCGCGCTGACGCGCTGCACGAACTGCGAGACCTGGTCCCGCATCCGCGCGGCCTGCGCCGCGACGTCGCCGGAAGCGGTCAGCACCTTGCCGGCCGCCTCGCCCGTATCGGCGGCAACCCGCGTCATGTCGGAAATGTTCGTCGCCACCTCGCCCGTGCTGGACGAGGCCCGCGCCACGGCGGTGGCGATCTCGCGGGTCGAGGCGGTCTGCTGCTCAACGGCGGAGGAGATCGAGGACGAGGACTCGTCGATGTGCCGGATGGTCTCGGAAATTCCGCCGATCACCTCCACGGCGCGCTCGGTGGAGTTCTGGATGGCCGCGACCTTGTCGGAGATGTCGGCCGTCGCGCGCGCGGTCTGGTCCGCAAGCTGCTTCACCTCGGCGGCAACGACGGCGAACCCCTTGCCGGCCTCGCCGGCGCGCGCCGCCTCGATGGTGGCGTTGAGCGCAAGAAGGTTTGTCTGGGCCGCAAGACCGGAGATCAGTTCCACGACCCCGCCGATGGACGCGGCAAAGTTGCTCAGGTCCGACACGATGCCGGCGGTGGTCTCCGCCTCGCGCACGGCGCCCTTGGAAAGATCGGCGGACTGGTGCACCTGCCGGCCGATCTCCGAGATCGACTGGCTGAGTTCCTCGGAGGCGCTGGACACGGAGGTCACGTTGTCGCTCGCCTCTTCGGCGGCATTCGCGGCCGCTTCCGAACGGCTGGAGGTGAGCGTCGCGGAATCGGTGAGCTGGCGCGCGGTGTTCTCCAGTTCGCCGGCGGCCCCCGACAGCGCCCCGGTCAGGTCTTCCATCTGGCTGTTGAACTCGGCGCTGATGCGCGCCAGTTCGCTCGCGCGCTCCCTGGTGGCCTCGGCGGCGATGGTCGCCTCGTGCACATCGACCAGGGAGCCGCAGGCGCGAACCGCCTTGCCGGCGGCATCGTGAACGACGCCGCCCGTGGCCCGGAACCAGCGGTAGGCACCGTCGGCACACTTCAGGCGGTAGGTGACGTCATAGAACGACTTCTGGCCGGGCTTCTTCTTCAGCGCCTCGCCGAAGGCGGCGAAGGTCGATGCCACATCGTCCGGATGGAGCTTGTCCGACCAGCTCTGGCACTTGTTGGGGAAGTCCGCTTCGGAGGTATAGCCCACCAGGCGGCGGAACTCGTTCGTCCAGGTCCACTGGCTTCGCGGGTGGAGCGCATCTTCATCGACGAGAACGGCGTCCCACAGACCGACACCGCAGAAATTTCCCAAAACCTCGATGAGCTCGTCGCTCCTGGACTTCATGCGCTTGAACATAACGTCTTCCCTGTTTCCGCTGACGCGGTCGCCACAAGCCAGCCCGCTCTTCTCCCGGAACACACCAACCCGGAGCCCCGCGTTCGATCGCGCAAGAAATTTTACGAGCAGGTCAACGCCAAAAGGAGGCCAGATACTAGGCGAATTTTACAGGGATTTATGAACATAGACTTACGAGGTTCCGAAGCGTTCAGGTCACGAAAACTGCGTATACTCCCGCGTCAGGCGCATACCTGCAGTTGCGGAACGAAGGAAAAGGTCGCGCTGCGGATAGGCCAAGGGCGGCGCATGGCGCCGCCCTCACGGTTCACGAACGATCCGCCAGCCAGGTTGGCAGCCGGGTCAGGCCGCACGCACCTCGCCAAGGAAGCCTTCGACCAGCCGCCGCATGGTTTCCGCCTGGGCGGTAAGCTGCTCGGCCGCGCCGACGACCGAGGTCGCCGCCTGATCCGTCTCGCCGGCAGCCGCCGACACGCGGATGATCGACCGGCTCACATCCGCCGTCCCCTGGGACGCCTGGTCCACGTTGGTCGAGATCTCGGACGTGGCCGCCGTCTGCTCCTCCACCGAAGAGGCGATTGCCGACGAAACCGCGTTCATCTCCTCCACGATCCTGGAGATGGACTGGATTCCGCCGACCGCTTCCCGGGTCTCGTTCTGGATCGCGGAGATCTTGGTCGAGATTTCCTCGGTCGCCTTGGAGGTCTGGCTGGCGAGTTCCTTCACCTCGGCCGCCACGACCGCGAAGCCCTTGCCGGCCTCGCCGGCACGCGCCGCCTCGATGGTGGCGTTGAGCGCCAGCAGGTTCGTCTGCTCCGCAATGCTGGAGATCAGAGCGATGACCTCGCCGATATCCTCGGCCACGCTCGCCAGACCCGAGATCTGGGTGTTGGTGCGCGAGGCCTCGGTGGCGGCACTGCCCGCGATGGTCGCCGAATGGGTAACCTGCGAGCTGACCTCCTGAAGCGAGGCCGCAAGCTCCTCGGTGGCCGCCGCGACGGTCTGCACGTTCGCGGACGCCTGCTCTGAGGCGGTTGCGACCGTGGTCGACTGATGGTTGGTGTCGCGGGCGGTCTCGGTCAGCATCGTCGCCGTGGACTGCAGGTTCTGCGCGGCGGACGACACCTCGGACAGGGAACGCTGCACGTCCGTCTCGAACTCCTTGAGGGCGGCCGCGACACGCGTGTTGCGCGCCTCTCGCCTGGAGGTTTCCGCCTTCTGTTCAGCCTCCAGCCGCTGACGCTCCACGACACCGTCACGGAAGCCCGCCACGGAGCGGGCCACGTCGCCGATCTCGTCCTTGCGCTCCGCCTCGGCAAAGGCAACCGAGGTGTTTCCCTCCGCCAGTTCCTCGGCGTCGGCCACAAGGCGCGCGAGCGGCCCGGTAATCCCCCGCGCGATCAGGAAGCCGCAAAGGGCTGCAAGGACAAGCGCAACCACCGACGCCCCGATGGACCCCAGGATGGTTTTGGACATGGCCGCGACCGTCGCCTTGCTCAACTCCCTGGCATCGTCGCCGGCGCTGTTCTTCATCTCCCCCGCTTCATCGACGATCGTCAGCCCGTTCCCGATGAGCTTCTCGTCGCGCAGGACGTTGCGCTCACCGATGATATCGCGCACGCGCCGGGCATTCCCGATGTAGGTCGTGGCAAGGGGTCCGATCTCACCGATGAGCTTTTTGAGGTTCGGGTCCTCGATTTCCTCGCGCAGCTCACCGACCTTTGCCTCGAAGCGGCTCAGGTTCGCCTCGACCTCCGCGAAGTCCGCGGCCTGGTTGTCACTGAGGAACTTCATCATGCGAAGGCGCCCCAGCAGCAGGAACTCCTGCGCCTGAGCCGCATTGTTGGCGACCTGGTAGGCACCGTCGGCGGTGGCCTTGCGGTTGACCTCGGTCAGGATCTTGCGCACATCCGACCCGATGACATAGAGCGAGTCCTTCACCAACGCATCCCGCTCCTTGTAGAGACCAACCACATCGGCAAGCGCGCCGGAGAAGACCCCCGCGCCGGCCTCGATGACCTCGCGATTGGCAACCCTTGCAGGGTTTTCGATCTCGCGCCTTGCAATGCCGAGATCCTCATCCACCTGGCCAAGCCAGCGCTGTGCCTCGGCAACCTGGGACGGGTCCCGCGAGGCAAGATAGAGATTGGTCGCCGCCATCGCCTTGGCCATGTCGGCGTTGATTTCAGCGGCGAGCTGCGCGTCGCCGTTCATTTCGGCGAGTTCGTTCAGCGCCTTCGACGACGACATGAACCCGGCAACCGAGAAAGCTCCAAGCAGCGCGGTCAGCGCGGCAACAGCGGCGAAACCCGCCCAAATTCGCATCCGTACGTTCATTGAGATCACTCCACACCCAAAAGGACCTCTACGGAAGCTGACCTTCGCCGGTTAATGCGGACTGAATCTATACATGATCTATTCTTTATTTCATCGATGATACGCAGTCAGACCTACTGTAAATAACAACTATAATAGTAATTCCTGACAATATATCCCTTCACAGAATGCAGAAAATATCAGTCCTCGGCGAGATCCCAGAAGATCCGCGCCTCACGGTCCTCGATCTCCACCACCCAGATGTCGGGATCCATGCGCGCTTCGGAGGCGAGGCGCGCCTGGATGGCCTCGCGCTCGACGCGCTCGAGCAGTCGCTCGAAAAGACGCGTACCGGCGTTGTCGTCGTCGAAGGCGCTCTGCGGGGCGGGGCCGAAAAGGTCGAGGGTGCCGTCGAGCCGGTCGAGAACGATATAGATCGCTCCCGCCTGTTCCGAGCCCTTCGACACGACGGCCGCGAAGGCGTTTTCGCCGAAACAGCGGCGCACGAGCGCGGCCACCCAGAATTCCGATGTGAGACGCATGGATCGCTCCCTCTCCCGCCCGGCCAGACACTGGCGCGCGGCACCTTGAGGAGACGCGTCAGCGGCGCAGGGCGCGGTCGATTTCCTGCAACACGGTGTCGGAAATTTCGCCGGTAATGGCAAGGCCGCGATCGAGCTCGAAGCGACGGACCGCATTGGCGGTCTGTTCGCCCATCAGTCCGTCCACGTCGATGGGGCCGTAGCCGAGGTCCCTGAGGCCCGCCTGGATGGCGCGAACGCGCGCGCGGTCCACGGATGATCCGCCGACGTCGGCAGGCGGCACCGGGATGCCCGTTTCGCGCGCGATCAGATCGCCGATGCCGGCGCTTGACGTGTTTCGCGCGGGCGTCGGCGCGCTCGTGGGCGGACGCGGTGCCGTGGCCGGAGCCGGAACGCCGGCGGTCGCGCGAGGCGTGACAGAACCCGTATCGGGCGACACGGGAGAGGGAGGCGGCACCGGCACGCCGTAAAGCGCTCCGCCCCGGTCCATGGCGAGACGGCCAAGCAGCTTCTCGTCGACGACGCCGGTCTCGGCGAGGCCCCGCGCGCGCTCCCACGCCCTGACGGCGCGTTCCGTCGCCGGACCGGTCAGCCCGTCGAGGGAGCCTTCGTACATGCCGAGGCGGCGCAGTTCGACCTGCGCGTCGAGCACCAGCTTCTGCCGACGAAGGGCGGCCGGATCCGGCCGTTCCTCCGTGGTTCCGGCCGGACCGCCAGCGTCCTGACGCGTCTCCATCAGCGGCGCCGGATGCGGCGTTGTCTGGAAAAAGGTTGCGTTCGCCACGATCAGCGAGGCCGTCAGCGCCATCACCAGAGAGCCGCCGGCGGCAACGGGGTTGTCCAGCGCGGCCGCGCCGAGACCGCCCGACCCGTGCTCCGGCTCGGGTGGCGCGGCCTTGCGGCTCTTGCCGGTGGCGCGCTGGCCGCGCGCCGGTGGGGCCGAGGATCGATTGCGGCTCATGACACTCGCCTCCTCACGCGCTCAGCCGGGCCGGCGCGCGGGTTGCCTCCGGCTTGCGGGCGAAGGGGCGGGCCGCGAGACCGGCCGCACGCGCATCCTCCGCCACCGTCGCCGCGACTTCCGCGAGCTTCGCGGCGGGACCCGGTTCGCGGATCGGTTCGGCGGTCGCGCCGGCACCGGCCTGCCCTGTATCACGCGCGGCCATGGCACGACGCGGCAGGCGCACGCTCACACAGGCGCCCTCGCCCGGCCGGCTCTCGATCTCGACCCGGCCGCCATGAAGTTCGGCCAGCCCCTTGACCACCGACAGGCCGATGCCGGCGCCCTCGCGCGGCGGATCGACCGGCAGACGGACGAAGGGAAGCAGGATGCGCTCCCGGTCGCGATCGGCGATACCGATCCCGGTATCATGCACGCCGAAGACGACGCCGCTTCCTTCCTTGCGCGCGAAGACCACCGCACGGCCGCCAGAGGGCGTGAACTTCAGCGCGTTCGACATGAGGTTGAGCGCGATCTGCCGGCAGGCGCGCGGGTCGGCGCTGATCTCGCCGATGCCCAGCGGCAGGTCGGCGGTCAGCGTCACACCGAGGCGCGCGGCCTCCGGCTCCATCATGCGACGGCAGCTTTCCAGGCAGGTGCGCAGGTCGAAGGCTTCCGGCGCGATGCTCATCGCTCCGCCCTCGAGGCGCGCCATGTCGAGCATGTCGTCGACGAGTGTCAGCAGGTGTCGGCCCGACTGGTGGATCAATGTGGCGTAGTCGCCGACCCGCCGCGCGTCGAGGCTGCGCTCGGGCAGGCCGCGCATCAGGTCGGAGAAGCCGAGAATCGCGTTGAGCGGCGTGCGCAATTCGTGGTTCACCGTGGCCAGGAACCGGCTGCGCGCGGCCAGAGCCTCCGCGGCGGTGCTTTCCGCCTCGGCACGCGCGGTTTCCTGCGCCTTGCGCGCATCGATGCCGGCAAGGGTCGCGACCAGCATGTCGGAGCGGGCCGGATGCGGCGCGACCGCGAGACACGCCCAGGCATAGGCGGCGCGGCCAGCCTCTCCGGGGCGCGTGCCGCCGGTACGCAGTCGAAGATCGAGACGCTCGCAGCGCGCGCCGGCCAGAGCGTCGGACACGGCCTTGAGGTAGGCGGGCCGGTCGCCCACGTGCAGGCGCTCGAAGAGCCCGTCACCGACGAGGTCGGCGGCGCCGACGCCCTCCAGCCCCGGAAGGGCCTCGGGCGACAGCGATTCGACACGGCCGCCCGCGCGCAACACCGCGACCGCCTCGCCGCCGAGACGGGCGACCAGGGAGGTCCGCGCCTCGGCCGCCTCGACGCGGCCCTGATCCTCGGAAAACGCCTCGAGCACCCGCGCGGCCAGAAGCGTCGCATAGACGAGGGCCGCGACCAGCGCGATGGCGTGCAGCGTCAGGCCCGTGTCCGCGAAGCCGGCGTCCGCCGGAAGGCTGCCGGTCAGGGTAAGGCCGGCGAGGCCCGCGACCAGCGCCACGGAGATACCCAGCAGAGCGATGAGCGCACGACGCGAGCGCGACAGCACCGCCTCCAGCGGCACCAGCGCCAGAAACGGAAGCGCCGGCGAGGCAAGCCCGCCGGTCATCACCGCAAGGCCCGCGATGAAGAGAGCGAAGAGCGTGGCGGAAACCGTCTGGGCGCGTTCGAGCGCGCCCGTGCGCGACACATACATGGCGACCGGCAGATGCGCGGTCAGCCATGCGAAGGCCAGCGTCACCGCCGGTGTCGTCGCCCCGTTGAAGGCAAGCGTCAGCGGCAGGAGCGCAAGCGCGAGCCCGCCGAGCGCCAGATGGCGCAGAATGAACCTGCGGTGGAGGCGGCGCGCGCCCGCGTCGCCGGCCACCTGCGGGTGCACCAGGCTCTCGAGAAATCCCCTGAGCGCCGTTCCTTCTCGCGGGTGATCCGGTTTCATGTCGATCCTGCCGGCGCGCTCGCGCCCGATACGAAATTTCATGGCCGCGATGGTCCCAAGAACGGCTTAAGGAAGCGTGAAACGCGTCGCCGCGCCCTGCCGGACCACGGGCGGGGACAACTGATTTTCCACGCGATTTCCAGACGTTCACAGCGGCGAAGGCAAATGCGCGGCGGGATCGCTAAAATTTGAATCAATTCTTCGAAAAATTTGCCTCGAACTTGTCGAAAACTCGAACGCGAGACGCAACCGCACATTCGAACACGGGTGCTAGGGTGCCCTCATAACGATGTCCGGCGACCTTGCCAGATCAGGGCGACCGGCCACGGATGACAGGTTCAAAAGGGCAGAAAACATGTCGTTTCTTCTCAAATCCGCGTTCTGGATCGGGCTGGTTCTCCTGCTCCTTCCGATCGACACCGGCCCCGAGAGCGCCGACGCGCCGGGCCTCAATCCGGTCCGCGCCTTCTTCGCGGCGCAGTCCACGATCAGTGACATCGGCGGCTTTTGCGACCGCAATCCCGACACCTGCGAGACCGGCGGCCAGGCCATCGCGCGCATCGGCGCCAAGGCCAAGGTCAGCGCGCGGCTGATCTATGAGTACCTGGACGAGGAGGAGGCCGCCGCCAATTCCGATTCGGGCCTCGTGACCGGCGGCACCGACACGCTCAAGGCCGAGGACCTGATTCCCGGCTGGACCCTGCCCCAGCACGAGGGCGAAGCTCGCGCGCCCCGGGTGGCGGATGCTGCTCCGGCCAATGCCGCCCCGGTTCCGCTCCCCCCGCGCGAGGGCGACGTGGCCGTCCTGCCGCGCCCCAAGCCGCGCGGCGGCGACCGTCCGGCCTGATCCGGGCGAACACAGACAGCTTTCCGGCGCCTCGCACCAACGTTCAAAGCGCCACACTCAGCGGGACCTCCCGCCCCCGCGGCCGCTACTGCCCTTGCGTGCCGCGGGGTCTTTCTTTTCGTGCCCCGCAAGGGCAACGCGGTTTGCCAGCCCCCGGTCCGGATCTGTATAAGGGGGCTTCCATTCACGCGACGAAACGGCCCGAGATGATCCCTCCCCTTTCCGAGATCCTGGACAATTTCGACTTCCTGGAGGACTGGGACGACCGCTACCGCTACGTGATCGAGCTTGGCCGGATGCTGCCGGAGTTTCCCGAGGCCGAACGCACCGACGAAAACAAGGTGCGCGGCTGCGCTTCTCAGGTCTGGCTGACCCGCAGCCTGGAAGATGGAGCGGACGGCAAGCCGGTGCTCGTCTACCAGGGCGACAGCGATGCCCATATCGTCAAGGGGCTGGTCGCCATCGTGCTCGCCACCTACTCGGGCCGTCCGGCCGAGGAGATCGTCGAGACGGATATCGACGAGATCTTCGCGCGGATCGGCTTGAAGGAGCACCTCTCACCGCAGCGAGCCAACGGCCTCAAGTCGATGGTGGAGCGCATTCGCGGCGACGCCCGCGCGGTGCAGGCAGCCGCCTGAGACGAACCCCTCACCCGGGTCGTTCGGCATAGCCGTAGTGGCGCGCAAGGCGGGTCAGCGCCAGCGACAGGATGAGCTTGGCCGAGCGCGCCGGCCAGCGGTGCCCGCGCTCCACCTCCTCAAGTCCCTTCAGATCGCAGCACACGTCGACCAGAACGGGAAAGAGTTCCGGCCCGACGGCGCTGCGTGCACGCTCGACCCTGGCGCGCGCGTCGACGGTCGCATCGTGCAGATCCGCCATGCCGCCGGCGCCTCCATGCCCCTGCCCGCCCCCAACGCCGCTTTCCAGAACGCTCCACGCGGGGCTGGCAAGCGCGGGTCCGATGCCCGCGCGCGCATGATCGGCGCGCAGGCGTTCACCGGCCGCGAACTGGGCCTCGTCGATCATCGGCGCCCCGCCGCGTCCGCGTCGCCGCCGCAACCAGGCAAGCGGACTTTCGCTGTCATCCACCTCGACGACACGGATCCTGCCACCCTCCTCCGGGATCCGCCTGCTGCCCCGGAGCTGATGCTGGCGACGAAAGGCATCCTCATCGCCGCCGGCGCGAGCCCGGCGCAGCCGGGCGATACCGGCGCGCGCGAGCGTGACCGTCTCCCCGCGCCGGTCCACGAGACCAAGGTGGACGGCCGTGTCCACCAGCGACGCGTCAAGCACGAGCCCGCCCGACCGGGTTTCGGACCTGAGCGTGAGCGTGCCACCCGACGGGTCGCCGGTCTCCGCGATGCGCCAGTCCCGTGCCCCCGCAAGACGCGCCAGCACCCGCTCGATGGCACGCGGCGAGACCGCATCCCCCGCCGGCCCAACACTCTCCCGCGCCCTCATGCCCCGCTCCTTGCGCCCGGAAGCAAGGCCCGGGCGCTGCGGATGGCGGCCTCCAGCGCCCCGATGAAACCGTCGAAAGCCGGATCGTCACGCCTGTCCTCCACCGTCCGGCAGGCATGTGCGACCGTCGTGCGGTCACGCCCGAAGCGCGACGCCACCTCGGTCAACGACTGGCGCAGCTCGACATGGTGGAGATACATGGCAACCTGACGCGCCAGCGCCACAGGCGCCGGCCCACGGCTTTCAAGCGCGATCTCCTCCGTAGACACGTCAAAGGCGGACATGACGCAGGCATTCACGATCGCATCCGCCCTCCCCTGCCTGGTGCCCCCTCTTCGCCCGTGTCCCTCCCCGCTCGCATTCACCGGCATGACGACAGACTGACCGATCATTCCCTTACCTCCGCAACAACACCCCTGAAGCAATCTTAGGTTTATTTTCCTATTCTTTTACGGGATTTTTGCAACCACGGGGATAAGTCCCGGGCGAGACGCATCGGCGCCATACGCCCGGCCCGCTTGTCCCCGCCCCGGCCGGCACGCCGAATACTGGACGGGTGCGCGAGGCATCCCGCCCGCGCCCTGCAGGGGACGCCACCGGCTATGTGCAAGAACATCGAACGCCCGGTTTCGCGGTTTTCCCGCCTACCGGCGTCTCTGTCGCGGCAAGAGGCCAGGACGCTCTATCTGCGGCTGCGCCGAAGACTGCGCCTTGCCGAGGCGAACGAGACATCCCCGCCAACCCTTTGCGGGGACAGGACACGGATCCGGGCGGCGCGATCCCGGGAAATCCGCTTCGGACGGGATGGGTCCTGGCTCTATGACACCAACCGGCTCATCGCCCTTCATCAGGCGGAAACCCTGCTGGACCGGGTGCTGGGCGCCGGGGAATGAGCGCTCCGCACGGTTGCGGTCCTCAAACGCGAAAGGCCGCCGCGATCCCTCGCGGCGGCCCTTGCATCTGGTCTCAAATCGACCGCCCGTCCAGGGACGGGCAGGATCTTACTTGCCGCGCTTGCGCTGCTGGCCAAGACCCATCTTCTTCGCAAGCTCCGAACGGGCCGCCGCGTAGTTCGGCGCGACCATCGGGTAGTCGCTCTGCAGGCCCCACTTCTCGCGGTACTCTTCCGGAGACATGTCGTAGTGGGTGCGCAGGTGACGCTTCAGCGACTTGAACTTCTTTCCGTCCTCGAGACAGATGATGTAGTCCGGCGTCACCGACTTCTTGATCGAAACGGCCGGGCGAAGGGGCTCCGGCTCCGGCTCGGCCGCCGCGCCGCTCGTGCGCTGCAGGGCGCCGTAAACCTCACTGATGAGGCCGGAAAGGTCGCTCGAGGCAACAGTGTTGTTGGACACATAGGCCGAAACGATATCGGCGGTCAGATCGATAAGATTGTCGTCAGCGACTGTCTCAGTCATTTGTTTCCCACCATTGGAGCCGAAACGGGTACGAAAATCACCGTCAGGAACCAAAGAAAAACGCTCCGCCTACTTCCGGATACTGGGTGGAGAGCGTTTCCGACCTTGATTCTGCCGGACAAAAGCCACGCCCGTCGTATATATCGGGATATCCTAGATCACAAGGGAAATTTTTGAGGTATCTGGCTGTTTAAGCTGTTTCACGATTGCGGAATTCGTTCCGCACAACAGTCTTCGCAGGATACCGGGGAAGCAGAATACGATTAATTCATGGCACAAAACGTGAATGACCGGTGGCACGACCACAACCGCACCACCGGAAAGATCACGCCTTGTCGCGCGGCATCTCGTCGATCTTGGTATCCGCGCAGGGCCGGTAGCCGACCTCGAGCGCGGCCTTGGCGAGCAGATGCGCCGCGACGGGAGCGGTCAGCAGGAAGAACACGACACCGGCGATCGCCCGCGTGATGACATCGATCTGATGCGCGTGGACCGCGAGCGCGATGAGCATCAGACCGGAGCCGAGCGTGCCCGCCTTCGAGCCCGCATGCATGCGCATGTAGACGTCCTTGAGACGCAGGAGGCCGATGGCGGCAATGAGGGAAAACAGCGAGCCGATCACCAGGACGATGCCAACGGCAATCTCGAAGAGCGGTGTGGTCATCGTCCGGCCTCCTCCCGGGTCTGGCTCGCGCGGATCTCGTCCACGATGGTCGCGTCCTTCGCAAGGCCGCGGTTCAGCACGAAGCGGGCGAAGGCGACCGTCGCAAGAAAGCCGACCAGCCCGAGTGCGATGGCGATGTCGACATAGAGAAAGTAGTCGGTCTGAACGCCGATGGCGGCGATGAAGCCGATACCGACGGCAACCAGCATGTCGAGGGCGACCACCCGGTCCGGGAGCGTGGGACCACGCACCGTGCGAATGACGATCAGCACGAAGGCAATCGTCAGCAGCGCGAGACTGATCGACACGCAGACATCGAGGAAGCGCGCCGAGAAGACGGCGAGATCGGTCATCGGAAGGCCTCCAGGATCTTGCGTTCGAACCCGTTCTTGATGTCGTCGATCGTTGCCTGCGGATCCGGCACATCGATGCAGTGGACGTAGAGTGTCTTGCGATCCTCGGACACATCCACCGACAGGGTGCCGGGGGTGAGCGTGATGAGGTTCGCCAGCATGGTGATCTCGAAATCGCGATCCACGGTCAGCGGACAGGCGATGATGCCCGGCGAAAGCTCGATCTTGGGACGCAGGACGATGGCCGCGACGCGCAGCGCCGACAGCACCAACTCATAGAGAAAGAGCGCCGCAAGGCTCGCCACCTGCCAGGCACGGCTGACGTAGCGGCCGGTACCGACCTGTTCGCGGATGAGGCCCAGCGCCAGAGCGCCGAGCGCGAAGCCGAAAATCAGGTTGGCGACCTCGAAGCTGCCCGTGACCGCGCCCCAGGCAAGCGACATCAGGATGTTGATGAGAAAAAGGCCGATCATTGGGCAGCCTCCCCGAAGACGGAGCGAAGATAGCCAAGGGGATCGCTCAGGCTGGCGGCTCCCTTTCCGGCGAGTTGCATCATCGGCTCGGGTTGGACGCCGAGCAGGACGACGATTGCCAGAAGCACTAGAAGCGGGATCCAGACGTTGGCGCCGGTCGCGCCGGGGGCCGGAACCGAGAAGGTGGTGAGCGACCCGTCGGCCACGCCTTCCGCGCCGCCGCGCCAGAAGGCGTAGATCCACACCCGGCCGACCGCGATGGTGGTCAGGAAGCCGGTGACGAGGATCGCGCCCGCGATCCAGCCGTGGCCGGTCTGCAGCGCCGCATCGACGAGGATCACCTTGGGCCAGAAGCCGGAGAACGGCGGCAGGCCCGCCACCGCGAAGCCGAGCATCAGGAACACGGCCGCGAAGGCCGGGCTGATGCGGTAGAGACCGCCGAGCTCACGCAGCGAGTAGGAGCCGCCGAGACCGTTCATCATGCCGGCGGCCATGTAGAGCGCCGTCATGACGATGATCGAATGGACGGCGTAGAAGACCGCGCCGCCAAGCGCCGGCGTGGTGCCGATGGCAAGGCCCGCGAGCATGGAGCCGATGCCCGAGATCACCAGGTAGCCGAGCAGACGGCGCACGTCGGTCTGGGCAATCGCCCCGCACACGCCCGTCAGCATGGTCGCGATGGCGACGAGGGCGATCAGGTCGCCCAGGATCTCGCGCCCCTCGGGCATCATCAGGCCGAAGATACGCAGCAGCGCATAGACGCCGACCTTGGTCAGAAGACCGGCGAAGACCGCCGCCACGACAATGCGCGGCGTGTGGTAGGAGGCCGGCAGCCAGAAGTTCACCGGGAAGGCGGCCGCCTTCATGGCGAAGGCCAGGAAGAACAGCACCGCGACGGTGAGCAACGGTCCGGACATGCCGGCCGAGCGCACCTTGATGGCGATGTCGGCCATGTTGAGCGTGCCCAGGATGCCGTAAAGCAGGCCGGTGGCGATCAGGAACAGCGTCGTGGCGATGATGTTGAGCAGCGCGTATTTGACCGCGCCGTCGAGCTGGCTGCGCTCGTTGCCGAGCACCAGCAGGCCGAAGGACGAGATCAGCAGGACCTCGAACCAGACATAGAGGTTGAACAGGTCGCCGGTCAGGAACGCCCCGCACACGCCCGTCATCATCAGCAGCAGGAACGGATAGAAGCCGTAACGCCGTCCCGAGGTGTCGATGTCGGTCATGGCATAAACGCCCGCCGCAAGCGCCACGATGGAGGACGAAAACGCCAGCGTCGCGCCGAGCGGATCGACGGTGAAGGCGATGCCGAAGGGCGGCAGCCAGTTGCCCGCGACCATGGTCAGCACGCCGTGGTCGATCACCCGCGCGAGCAGCGCGCCGCAAGCGGCGACCAGAAGCAGCAGCACCGCAATGCCGACGACCGGCTGCAGCCTGGTGTGCTTGCGCAGCATCAGGCAGAGCGCGCCGCCCATGGCTGTAATGACCAGCGGCGCGACGATCAGCCAGTCGGCGGCCGCCACCGGCTGGGTGCTCATCGCCTGGGAAATGTCCACGGAAATCTCGGAAGCGGCCATTCTCAATACCCTTGCGGCGGCGCGGTTTCGCCCGTCGGCTCGGCAACGCGCATCTCGCTCGCGTCATCGGTCCCCAGTTCCTGATAGGCGCGGAACGACAGCACCAGCAGGAAGGCGAAGAAGGAGAAGGAAATCACGATCGCCGTCAGGATCAGCGCCTGGGGCAGCGGGTTGGCGATCGTCTCGCCCGGCGTCATCAGCGCCTCGGGAATGATCGGCGGCACCTCGCGCAGCAGACGTCCGGAGGTGAAGATCAGCAGGTTCACCGCATTGCCCAGAATGGCGATGCCCAGCAGGATGCGCACGAGCTGGCGCGACATCAGCAGGTAGACCGCGACGGTGAAGAACAGGCCGATCAGGATCGACAGGGCGGCTTCCATCAGTCGCTCTCCCTTTCCTCGAGCGCGAGCGCGATCGAGGAGATCGAGCCCACGACGACAAGATAGACCCCGATGTCGAAGAACAGCGGCGTCGACAGCGGCACTTCCACATTCGCCAGATGCAGGTACCACCACTGGCTGGTCATCCAGGCCTGGCCGGTGAAGAACGACGGCATGCCAGACAGGCCGGCAAGGAACACGCCGGCGGCGGAAATGCTCATCGGGTGGAAGGCGATCGCCCGGCGCACGGCGGCCACCCCGCAGGCGATACCGTAGATGGCGAAGGCGGAGGCCGCGATCAGGCCGCCGATGAAGCCGCCGCCCGGCTCGTTGTGACCGCGCAGAAGCACGAAGATCGAGAACAGGACCATCAGCGCCGCCAGATAGGGAGCGATGGTGCGGAAGATGAGCGTTCTCATACGCGGGCCTCCTCGCGCTTTTCATGCGCCTCGTCGCCGGCGGCCCGGTCGAAGGCGGCCGCGCGGTCGGCCTTCGGCCGCACGCGGATCAGGGCCAGGACGCAAAGCCCCGTCAGCATGACCACCGAGATCTCGCCGAAGGTGTCGAAGCCGCGGAAGTCGACCAGGATCACGTTCACGATGTTCCGGCCATGGGCGATGGTGCGGCTGTAGGCCTCGAAGAAGTCCGACAGCGAGCGATCGAACGGCAGCTGCGTGATGCGGATCAGCAGCGCGGCGAAGCCGAAGCCGACCGCCGCCGCGATGGTCCCGTGGATCAGCCGCGGCACCATCGGACGATGATCGCGCGGCTGCAGGTTCAGGCGGGTCATGACGAGGGCCAGGATCACCACCGACAGGGTTTCCACCATGAACTGGGTGAAGGACAGGTCCGGCGCGCCGAAGAGCATGAAGATCAGCGCCACCGCGAAACCCTGGATGCCGAGCGAGACGATGGCCGTCAGGCGCGTGCGGGCGACCAGCACCGCATAGAGGCCCGAGGCGGCGATCAGCAGGACACCCCACTCGTAGAAGCGGAAGGACGGCCAGGAGATCGCCGAGGGCCAGTTGCCGGTCGAGACCAGCGGCACGAGGATCGCGAGCGCTGCGAACAGGAACGTCATCGTCATGTAGACGTCGAGCCTGCCTCCCTGCACAGCGCGCGTCAGGCGGGTCGAGAGCGTCACGATGCCCGCGATCACCTGGTCGAAGCCCCGGTCCGGGCCCCAGCCGATGGCCGCGAGCACGCCGGCCATGGCGCCACGCAGCCGGTCGAGCGACAGGTACAGGACCACGCCGAGCGCGATGGTCACCAGCGACAGGATCAGCGGCGCGCCGATGTAGGTCGGGATGAGATGCAGCACGACATCCGAACGCTCGCCAAGGATGGAGGTCACCACCGGCGCGATGAACATCTCGCCCGTCGCATGGGCGAGCAGCGCCGCCGCAAGACCGGTGAGCGACAGCGCGACGGGACCGGCGAACAGGAGCAGCGGCCCCTCATGGGCATGCTTGGGCGTCTCGACCTTCGGCCCCATGAAGGGCTTGATGGCGACGGCGGCGGCGATCACCAGCATGAGCGCGTTGCCGAGCACGGCGGTTGCCGTGACCAGAAGGCCGGCCGTGCCGGCCCCTTCCATCGCGTACCAGGTGCCGGCGTACATGTACTCCTTGGCGATGAAGCCGATGAAGGGCGGCAGGCCGCACATGGACAGCGCCGCGAGACAGGCGGCCGTGAAGGTCACCGGCATGGCGCCGCGCAGGCCACCGAGCTTCGTCACGTCGCGGGTGCCGGCTTCATGATCGATGGTGCCGGCGACCATGAACAGCGCGCCCTTGAAGAGCGAGTGGGCGAGCAGGTAGAGCGCCGCGCCCTCGATGGCCCGCTCCCAGCTCGTGCCGGTCAGCATGACCAGCAGGCCGAGCGAGGCGACCGTCGTGTAGGCCAGCATCAGCTTGAGGTCGGTCTGGCGCACGGCCAGAAGCGTGCCGACGAGCAGCGTCACGCCGCCGAAGAGCGGCAGGATCGTGGTCCACAGCGCCGTGTCGCCCAGCACCGGATGCATGCGCATCAGCAGGTAGACGCCCGCCTTCACCATGGTCGCCGAATGCAGGAAGGCCGACACGGGCGTCGGCGCCTCCATGGCGTTGGGAAGCCAGAAGTGGAAGGGGAACTGCGCCGACTTGGTGAAGGCGCCACCCAGCACCAGGACCAGGACCAGCGCGTAGAAGGGGCTCTCACGCAGCATGTCGCCGGAGGCGAGCACACCGGCCATCGAGGTCTCGCCGGTGAGCGACATGATGAGCAGGAAGCCCGCGAGAAGTGACAGGCCGCCACCGCCGGTCACCACCAGCGCCTGCAGCGCGGCGCGGCGCGAGGCGGTGCGAAGGTGATCGAAGCCGATCAGCAGGAAGGACGTGATCGACGTCAGCTCCCAGAAGACGAACAGCGTCATCAGGTCGTTGCCGAGCACCAGCCCCAGCATCGCGCCCATGAACAGGAACAGGAACGAGAAGAACCGCCCCTGATGCGGATGCCCCTTCAGGTATCCGCCCGCGTAGAGAATGATGAAGGTGCCGATGCCGGAGATCAGCAGCGCGAAAAGCGTCGAGAGACCGTCGATGAGGAAGGACAGGTTGACCCCGTAGGACGGGATCCAGGACATCGACGGCGTGAACCGTGCGCCTTCGGCGACTTCGGGCGCGAGCCCGGCGAAGAAGAGGAAGACCGCGGCCGGAACAAGCGCCAGCGGCCATGCGGCATTGTGGCCCATCGCCCGTGTCAGGACCGGCGCTAGGGCGGCGGCGGCGAACGGGGCCAGGACGGCGATGAACGTCGCCTCGGAACCTGGGAGCGGCATGGGCCTCCTCGAAACTGCTTGTCGAAACTGATGACCCGAAAGGCCACGAATCGACCTTGTAATGGCGTAACGGTTAAGAAATTCGCCTCACATATAACCGCCACATCCCCCCGGGCAAGCGATTTACGCATGTCTTCGCAAGCTTTTCGACGCGAGACATTGCCCCATTGTCACGGGCAAGCCCCGCTCCTATTTGTAGCTGTCGGCACCAGTCCGTCCGCGGGCCCGGATCTTGGGAACACCGGCGCGGGATTTGTTGAACACCCCGAGATTGCCGCCCGCCATGTCCGCGCGCGGAGCGTTCAGACGAGGATCACAGCATGACCGAAACAGCCTCACGCCCCCGCGTCACCAAGAGCGAGGCCGAGTGGCAGGCCGAGCTGACGCCGGAGCAGTTTCACGTGCTGCGCCGCGCCGGCACGGAGCGCCCCTTCACCGGCCCCTACTGGAACACCTTCGAGACCGGCCTCTATTCCTGTGCCGGATGCGGCGCGCCACTCTTCCGCTCGGACACGAAATTCGATGCGGGCTGCGGCTGGCCGAGTTTCTTCGAGGCCGTGAGCCCCGACGCGGTGACCGAGATCACCGACCACTCGCACGGCATGGTGCGCACGGAGATCCGCTGCGCGGCCTGCGACGGACACCTCGGCCACGTCTTCCCGGACGGCCCGCCGCCGACCGGCCTGCGCTATTGCATGAACGGGCTGGCGATGACCTTCACGCAGGAGTGAGGGAAGACAGGCGTCCCGCGCCTGCCCGCATCACCCCCGCCTTCAGTCGTCGTGGCGGATAATGCCGGTGAGTGCACCGACAAAGATCGCCGCGACGACCCAGGTGAGAAAGAGCTGAACTTTCTGCAGCACGTCGCTGAAGCGATCCCTCCACCCCCTCGCCGGCAATTGGACCCAGGCGGATTCCTGCCCCAAGTCCACAAAGGGCAGCAGCATATCAAACGCATAGAGTTCGCTGTTGAACATCTGATAACTGCGCCCCGCTTCCGTATGACGCATCCAGGTCGCGGACGGATTGGTCACAGGCGGGCTTGAGGCGTTCACGATCCTCCGCCACTCGTCCGACAACAGGACAGCTTCGGACGCCGGAACGAAGCGCCCCGAACTCCAGTCGGCACGGATCTGCGGCGCCTGCACCAGGGCATAAAACAGCAATATCCAAATCGCAGACCAAGGTCGCAGACCAAAGCCCACTGCCGTGCCGACAAGACCACTCCAGATGCGATAGGGAAGATTTCGGACCCTGATGGCAATGCGCTGCAGGGGCGAGTCCGCCTCTCTCAGTAGTCGCTCACGTGCTTCGCGCCGCTTTTGCGCCTTCCGCCAGATGCGGACAGCGGTCTCCGCCTCGTGATCGCCGCTCCGGTCAAAAGCCCCTATAAGTTGATCATAGGGCTGAAAATGGAATTTTCCATTGTGACAGGAGCCCGTTCGAAGCCAGCGTACACGCTCGCTGTGCGCGCTACCGTCGATCCGATCATAGGTCAGCCCCACAAGGCGGACCTTCTTCATCGCCTTCAGGCCGCTCCAGTCATCGACCAGCGTTCCGACACGCGCGAAGGCAAGGTTGACGCAGCCCTTTGCGTAGGCCACCTGCCGCCAGACAAAGCTCTTGCCGACCCGCAGGCGCCCGGCGTCGAGCGCCATGCCTCCGCAACCGTTCAGTTTCACGGCCATACAAGACAAGTGGCCGGCGATCCGGGCTCCGGCCAGGTTTACCGTCCCCCTGGTCTCGATCTCGTCGAGCGTGAGATCTCCCGCGATATTACAGCCGGCTGCCGCAAGGCTTTTCAGTCGCCCCCCGGTCAGATCGAGACTCTCCAGCCTGGCCCGCGCGACGTTGATCCCGTCCGGAAACACGCAATCCCTGAGCGTCGTCGCACCGCGCGCAGTCGTCTCGCTCAGGTCGAGCAAACCGTCGATCCAGGCACCATGGACCCGGATGCCATGCTCATGCGTCCGGAATTGCTCGCAACCGCCGAGGATCAGGTAGCGCAGCAGATCCGCTCGGATCGCCCACTCGGGCGTGGCACGTTTCGGCCGAGTGCCGTCGCCAAACACGACCAGTTCCCCGCTCTGGCATTCAGCAAGAAGCCGTTCCTCGGCCGGCGTAAGTTCACCGGCGCGGCGCATCTCTTCAATCTGCGTGTAGCTGCGGATGAGCGCCATCGGCCCCGGTCAATTGCTTGCGTGAAATACAACCGCGAGGATATCAGGACGGGCAGCGCCCACAAGTCTGGATATGCGCCAGGGATCACCAGACGGGCGGCGTGGTGATCCAGAGAATGCGGGTCGGGCCATTGGCGATGTTGCGGAACTTGTGCGGCAGCGTGCTTTCGAAATAGAAGCTGTCGCCCTCCGCGAGCCTGTAGACGGCCCCGTCGACATAGAGCTCGAGCCGCCCCTCGAGGACGACGCCGCATTCCTCGCCCTCGTGATTGTAGGGATCCTCGCCCGAGCCGCCATCCGTCTCCAGCGCGATCTCCATCACCTGCAGCGCACCCTCGTCGCGTGCCGTCAGAAACTCCTTCACCATGCCCTTGTCGCCGAAATCGGCACGCCGGCGCTGGTTGATCCGCACGATACGGCGGCTTTCCTGCTCAAGGGCCGCCTCCGCATCGCCAAAGAGCGCGTGAACGGAGATCTCCAGCACGTTGCACACCGCGCGCAAGACGCGGATCGACGGCGAGGAGATGCCGCGCTCGATCTGGCTCAGCAGACCGACAGACACATTGGCCGCTTCCGCGACCCGCTGCAGCGACAGGCCACGCGCCTGACGCGCCCGGCGCACCGCCAGCCCAAGCGTGCGATCGTCTTCCGTCGGCTCGTCGCCGGTCTCCGCAACACCAGGAGCCTGCGATCCGGAAATCGTCATACCTTCATACGCCCCAAATTCACCAAAATGAAAAACCGCCCGCCCGGACTGGACCGCCGATCCGGAGAGCGAGACGCCGGGAAGGGTAAGCGAGATCAATCGGATCGGCAAACCAAAACCAATCAATCTCCTCAGAAGCCCCCCACTTCTTCACCATCATGAACCCTGTGACGAAACCGGGATTGAAACTCTCCAACTTTTCATTATGGTGAAAATCAGGATAGCCGAACGAGATATCCACGCATCCCCGCCTTCGTTCGCCCGCACGGACCGGCAGTGGTGCAACCAGACAACCAAAGGGGAACACGCATGATGAAGAAGCTCGCCGCCACACTGGTCGTATCCATCGGCCTGGCCACGCCCGCACTTGCCGAAGACCTCACCGTCGGTGTCACCACCACCGGCGTGCCGTTCACCTTCGTGGACACCGCGACCCAGAAGCCGACCGGCGCCATGGTCGACATCGCTGAAGCCATCGCCTCGGACACCGGCATGACCGCCAAGTTCGAGCTGACCGCCTTTTCCGCCCTGATCCCGGCCCTGACCACGGGCAAGATCGACCTGATCTCCGCCGGCATGTTCGCCTCGGACAAGCGCAAGGAAGTGGTCGACTTCTCGACCGGCGTCTACACCTATGGCGACGCGATGTTCGTGGCGGCGGACGACGACGCCGCCTATACGGTGGACATGCTGAAAGGCGAGGCCGTCGGCGCCCAGGTCGGCACGGTGTTTGCCGACAAGCTGAACGCGCTGGGGATTTTCAGCGAGGTGAAACAGTATGATTCCCTCGCCGACATCATGCGCGACGTGAAGCTCGGCCGCATCAAGGCCGGCTTCGGCGACAAGCCCATCGTCGCCTACCAGATCTCCCAGAACCCGGGCTTCGGCGTCCGCCTCGTCGAGGGCTACGAGCCCATGAGCCAGGGCACCGTGGCGCTCGCGGTGGCAAAGGACAATCCCGAGCTTCTCGAGACGGTCAATGCGGCGCTCGCCAAGATGAAGGAGAGCGGCGAACTGGCGAAGATCTTCGCCAAATACGGCCTCTGAGACGGTCGCAGCAATCCGACGCGGGGTGAGCCGGCCGCCGGTTCGCCCCGCAGCCGTTCACCGTCACAGGCACCCCGCAGATGAGCACGTTCCTCTCCCAGTCCGCCGAATACCTTCCCTTCCTTCTGTCCGGCGTCTGGCTGACCATCGCCGTCACCGTGCTGTCGCTGGCCCTGGCGACGGCACTCGGGCTGGTCTGGGCGCTCTGCCGCACGTCCGGCATCGCCGCCCTCGCCACCCCGGTCCGCCTGCTCGTGGAGTTCATCCGCGGCATCCCGATCCTGGTCATCCTGTTCTACATCTACTTCGTGATGCCGGAGATCGGCCTCGATCTCACCGCCTTCCAGGCGGGCGTGATCGGACTGGCGCTGACCTATTCCTGCTACATCGGCGAGACGTTCCGCGCCGGCATCGAGGCGGTCGACCGGGGCCAGATCGAAGCGGCGAAGTCCATCGGAATGCGCCAGGGCCTGATGATGCGCAGGGTGGTGCTGCCGCAGGCGTTCCGGATCGTTGTTCCGCCCTACGCCAACAACATCATCATGCTGCTGAAGGATTCCTCGCAGGTCTCCGTCATCTCGGTCGCCGAACTGACGATGCAGGGCAAGATGCTGGCGTCCTCCACCTTCAACAACCTGACGGTCTTCACGCTGGTCGCGCTGCTCTACCTGTGCCTGACGCTGCCGCTGAACTTCGTCATGCGCCGCGTTGAAGTGGCGATGGGGAAAGCCCGATGATCACCTTCGACAATGTTCACAAGTCCTATGGCACCCACGAGGTGCTGAAGGGCATCGACGCCGAGATCGGCAAGGGAAAGGTGGTCTGCCTGATCGGGCCGTCAGGCTCCGGCAAGTCCACGCTGCTTCGCTGCGTCAACGGTCTGGAGACCTACCAGCAGGGCCGCATCGCCATCAACGGCGAGACGGTCGATGCAGGCAGCGCGGGCATCCATGCCATCCGCACACGGGTGTCCATGGTGTTCCAGCGGTTCAATCTCTTTCCGCACCGGACCGCGCTTGAAAACGTCATGGAGGGGCCCGTCCACGTGCTGCGGGAAAACCCGCGCGAGGTGCGCGAGCGCGCCGAGTCCCTGCTGCAGCGGGTGGGACTGTCCGAAAAGACGGACGCCTATCCCGCCGCCCTCTCCGGCGGACAGCAGCAGCGCGTGGCAATCGCCCGCGCCCTCGCCATGCGCCCCGAGGCCATCCTGTTCGACGAGCCCACGTCCGCTCTCGACCCGGAGATGGTCGGCGAGGTGCTGCAGGTGATGCGCTCGCTCGCCGAGGAGCACATGACCATGCTCGTCGTCACCCACGAGATCCAGTTCGCGCGCGAAGTGGCCGACCATGTGCTGTTCCTCGACGGCGGACGGATCGTCGAACAGGGGCCGGCGGCTGAGATGCTGCGCAATCCGCAGCACGAACGGACACAGGATTTCCTGCGCAGGGTCACCCATCCCGTCTGAGGCCAGTCACATGTCCCACACCATTCCCTCGCTCTGGGCGGCGACCGCCCGCCCGCCGCTCGATCTTCTCGCCCCCGAGGGCGAGATGCGCGCGGACGTCGCGATTGTCGGCGCCGGTTTCACCGGCCTCTCGGCGGCACTCCGGCTTGCTGGCGGGGGAGCCTCCGTGATCGTTCTCGACACCCATGCGCCAGGCTTCGGGGCCTCGGGCCGCAACGGCGGTCAGATCATCCCCGGCATCAAGATCGACCCGGACGGGATCGACAGGGTCTACGGCGAAGCCACGACGGATTTTGCCGGGAAAACGGCCGAAACCACTCTCGCGCTGATCGAAGCCCATGGCATCGATTGCGACGCGCATCGGGACGGCTGGATCCAGGGCAGCGTGAAGAAGGCCCATCTGGCGCAGATCGAGCGGCGCGCGGAGCAGTGGCGGAAGCGCGGCGCCGACGTGGCGTTGCTTTCGCGTGAAGAGGTCCGCGCCCGGACGGGATCGGCGATCTTCAAGGGCGGCTGGTTCGACGGGCGGGCCGGCAGGCTCCACCCCCTGAACTACGCAACGGGCCTCGCCGAGGCTGCCCGGACGGCAGGGGCGGACATTCGCGTCGGCGCCGCCGCGTCGCGGCTTGCCCGGCAGGGACGGGACTGGCGCATCGACCTTGCCAATGGAGCGAGCGTGACGGCGGGCCAGGTGATCGTCGCCACCAACGGATACAGCGGACCGCTGTTTCCCGAACTCAGGGCCAGCCTCGTTCCGGCCGGCAGCTTCCAGGTCGCGACGGCTCCGCTTCCAGAGGCGCTGCTTTCGCGCATCCTGCCCGGGCGGTCCGTGGTCTCGGACACGCGCCGCGTCGGAAACTATTTCCGGATCGGCCCGGAAAACCGCCTGATGATGGGCGGGCGCGGCACGTTCACCGACACTCCGGCCGATACGGCATTCGCCCGGGTGACGGGCGATCTGCACGCAACCTTTCCAGAGACGCGCGACCTGCCCATTGCCTACCGCTGGACGGGACGCGTGGCCATGACGGCCGACCACCTGCCCCACGTTCACCAGCCCCTGCCGGGCCTTGTCATGGCGGCCGGATACAACGGTCGCGGCGTTGCGCTGTCGAGCGCCCTGGGGACCGCCATCGGCGCGCATCTTCTCGATGCCGCGCGACCGCTCCCCTTCCGCTTCACCGACATTCGGCCGCTTCCCGTTCACGCCCTGCATCCGGTCTACGCAACGCTGGCGATCTGGTACTACCGGCTGCGCGACGCGCTGGAGAGCTGACCGCGATCCGGCGACCTCTCAGATCCCGTTTCGCGCCAGAAATGCCGCGATGGCGGTCACGACCTCCGCCTCGCACTCACGGTGGAGAATGTGGCCAGCGCCCTTCATCAGAAGCAGGTCACCGCGATCCCCCGCGATCCGGCGGGCGTGGTCGGGCGATCCGTACTGGTCCGCGTCCCCATGCACGGCAAGCACGGGGCAGCCTGCGCTGGCAATCGCCTCGTCCAGTGTCCAGCCGGCGAAGGCGGGATCGAGCCAGGTCCGCGTCCAGAACTCGACCACGAAGCGGGCCTTGTTACCATGGTGGCGGGCCAGACGGGCAAGGTTTGCCTCCTCCAGAAACATCTGTTCGGCCTGGCGAATGCCGGCAAGCGTGCGCTCTTCCGCGAAGGACTGGGCGGCGAGCGTCACCAGCCCGGCACAATGCTCCCGCAAGCGGGCCGCCGTCTCGACCGCCATGCAGCCGCCGACCGAGTGACCGCAGGCAACGAAACGCGTAAAGCCCAACGCCTCCTGCAAAAGCGGCACGCTCCCGACGCCTTCGCGCGCGATGAAATCGAAGCCCGGACGCCGGTCCAAGGGATCCGAACGACCGAAGCCGAGCCGGTCGTAGGCAATGACACGGCGCCCGGTCTCCCGGGCAAGGCGTTCGGGAAACCGCTTCCATAGGGAAACGCAGCCAAGCGACTCGTGAAACAGGACGAGAGGCGGCAGGCCGGCATGGCTCCCCTCCGGATGCGGCGTCCACGCGCGCACGAAGCGACGCGCGCCCTCCGGCCCGACGGCCATATCCCGCACGGCAAGCCCCTCGGCCGCTTCGGCGTTCGCCGACATGGTCACCGTCTCCACTCCCTTGCGCTTTCCACCGGCGCCGGCCGTGCTACCCGCCCGGCGTTCGGGCTCTCGCCCGGGCCTGCTCCTGCGCCTCGGAGATACGCGACATGTTGACCTCGATCCAGTCCGCCAGCGCCCGCACGCGGGTCGCGGCTTCGCGGCCGAGGTCCGTCAGCGTGTAGTCCACATGCGGTGGCACCACCGGATAGGCGCGCCGGTCGACGAAACCGTCCGCCTCGAGTTGCTGGAGCGTCTGGGACAGCATCTTCTCGCTCACGCCGCCGATCTTGCGCCTCACCTCGGCAAAGCGCAGCGTGCCGTCGAGCAGCGCGAGAAGCACGAGCACGCCCCAGCGGCTGGTCAGATGCTTGAGCACCTCCCGCGAGGGACAGCCGACATCGAAAAGCTCGCCCCGGCGCAGGCGTTCCGACAGCGACACCTCCCCGGTGCCGGTTGCCCCGGCAGCCCCGCCAGCAGTCGCGGCATCTTTCATCCCTGCAGACATTTCAACCTCTTGCGCCTGCCCCGCTCAAGGGTCTTACGGCAGCTTTCCGACTTTATACTAACCTTTATGTGCGTACTTACAATTTGAAAGCAAGAGGCGCATATGGGCAGTCAACCGGCCTCACGCGAGCGGGGCCGATCCGAAGCAAGGAGACAGATCCATGATCGCAGTAACCGGCGCCAGCGGCGCACTTGGCCGCCTTGTCATCGAGCGCCTGCTCGAAACGGAAGCCCCCTCCTCCATCCGCGCCCTCGCCCGCAGCCCGGAAAAGATCGCCGATCTCGCCGCGCATGGCGTCGAGGTGGTCGAGGCCGACTACGACCGGCCCGAGACCCTGACGCCGGCACTGACCGGCGTGGACCGGCTTCTTCTCGTCTCCTCCAGCGAGGTCGGCAAGCGCGTGCCCCAGCACAGGGCCGTGATCGAGGCCGCCCGGGCTGCGGGCGTCGGACTGATCGCCTACACCAGCATTCTCAACATCGACAGCTCGCCGATGATCCTGGCCGAGGAGCACCGGGAGACCGAGGCCATGCTGGCCGGCTATCCCGGCACGGTCGTCCTGCTGCGCAACGGCTGGTACCTGGAGAACTACTTTGGCGACGTGGCCGCCGCACTCGCCCACGGCGCGGTGGCCGGAACCTCCGGCGAGGGACGCATTTCCGCCGCCGCGCGCAGCGACTACGCCGACGCGGCCGCAGCCGTCCTGCGCGACCCGCCGGCGACCTCGACAACCCATGAACTGGCCGGCGACACCGGCTTCACCCGCGCGGAGCTCGCCGCCGAGATCGGCCGCCAGACAGGCCGCGAGATCGCCTTCGCCAACATGGGCGAGGCCGAGTTCGCCGCGCTGCTGGTGAAGGCCGGACTTCCCGAGGGGTTCGCCGCCGTGGTCGCGGATGCCGACGCGGCAGCCGGCAAGGGCGCGCTCCACAGCGACAGCACCGCGCTCTCGACGCTTGCGGGTCACCCGACGAAGACACTGGAAGCAGCCGTGCGCGAGGCCCTGGCCGCCGCCGGCTGACAGGGGAACGGGGCCGGCGCGGGATCGCTTCCCGTGTCGGCCCTGCTTGACCGCCTCATCCCTCCCATGGCCGCGCAAAGCCGCGAGCCTCTCGCCGGACATTGGAAACTTTTTCCCGCCCCCTGCGGCCGCGAGGTTCGTACGCCCTTGCAGCTTCGCCACATGAGGGCGCAAAAAGACCGTCCCGAGACACCTCACCGGACGGCAGACATGAACGACGAAATCTCCCGCGAGCACAAGCCGGCGCTGGTCATCACCTATTGCCGGCACTGCAACTGGATGCTGCGCGCGGCCTGGATGGCACAGGAGCTTCTGTCCACCTTCTCCGAGGAGATCGGTTCGGTGACGCTCGTGCCGGGCACGGGCGGCATTTTCACCATCACCTGCGACGGCGCGCCGGTCTGGGACCGCAAGGCGGACGGGGGCTTCCCCGAAGCCAAGGTGCTGAAGCAACGCCTGCGCGACCTCGTCTGGCCGGACAGGGACCTGGGCCACTCGGACGGGCACAAGCGGGAAGGGTGAGGCGAGTAAGGGCGCAAGGTTCAAAGCCGCGCTCAGGAGGGATCGACATCACCCGCAAAGGTGCTGGCGTCGCGTAGCAACTCATCCCAGTCGTCAGGAGGTCGTTTCTTGGCGAGGCGCTTCTGGAAGACCGCATAGGCATCCGTCTTGCTTCCATAGGCGCGCAAGGTCGTCCGGTCGTTGACCCATGCATAGATGATGATCTTACGAGCACCGTCGAAGCGGAAGAAAAGTCTATACTGCTGAAAGAATTTGGCACGCCGCCAGTGGCGCCGGTCCTTGCCAATCGTGTTGCCAAGACGAAATCGATCGTCGGCTGGATTGGCCGGAATGTCCCGGGTCGTCAGTTTCACGATCGCCGCGAGCAGCTTGGTCTCCCCCCGCGCGCGAAATCCCTCGGGATCCCGCTCCGCCAACTCCTGCACCCGAACCGTCAACGCATCGAAGGCCTCCGCGAAGGCAGGATGCTGCAGCAATAGCCACCCGTTCACCTCCACCGCGTTTTCCCGACTCATCTGGCCTCAGCCGTCTTCCAGCGGCGCGTCGAGGTCGACCTCGACGTCCTCGACCAGCCTCCTCGCCTGCTCGAGGACAGCCGCGGACATCGGCGTCAGCCGATCGGGATGGCGAAGCATGTCGGCCTCGAGGAAGTCGAGAAATCCCACAATGACAGGATCCTGCTCGCCATCGTCGCTATCAGCCTTCTGCAGCAACACCTCACCGTCACGGATCAGGTAACGGATCCTGTCGCGTTTGCTCAGGCCCAATGCCCGGCGAACGGCGGAAGGGACCGTGTTCTGGAACTTGTCGGTCAGCGTTGCCTCGAACGCGAGCTGGTCAGCCATCGCCATTCTCCTTTTGAGGCTGCGAGGCCTCGCCACGCATGCTATCTCCGGTTAAAGGTAATGCATTTGCATTACCGTCACAAGATCTGATGTCTCCTGACACTGTTGTGTCAGCATGTCGCGAGGTTGCGGAGGACAAAGCCGGAACGCGGGGTTTCCGAACGGCGGCTTTGGGACCATATTGCCGCCATGGCAAAGCGACCGTCCTCCCCTTCCCGTTCCTCCACGCCTTCCGACCGCGGGGCCGCGTCCGGCGACGACCTGCCACCGGCGGGCACGGGCACACCTGATGGCGACGGATTCGGCGAGGCACCCCAGGCCGCGTTCGAGGGCGCGCCGCTGACCGGCCCTGTCTCCGGCTGGGCAAGCCAGATCGAGGAGGACGCGCCGCCTCGCGCCGAGCCCGCGCGGGCGAAGGGCAAGGCCGCGAAGGAACAGGGCAAAGGCACCGCCAGGACCGAAAAGCCGGCCCGTTCGGCGCGCGGCACCTCCATGGGCGCGACCAGCGATCCCCGCGAGCGGGCCTCGGGCGGGCTGAACCCGGTCGCCGGCCTCGACATGAGTCTGGAGGACGCCGAGGAGCTTCTGGCGAAACAGGTTGCCGAGACCAAAAAGCGCAACAAGGGCAAGGGCAAGGCCGCCAAGCCGGTGATGTCGGACGGCACCACCGGCCACACCGCGACCGTCGAGGCGCTGTCGGCGCTGATCGAGAGCGGCAATCCGCTGCACAAGAACGGCGAGGCCTGGGCGCCGCACCGCCCCGCCCGGCCGGAGAAGTCCGAAGGCGGCGTGCCGATCAAGCTCGTTTCGGAGTACGAGCCGAGGGGCGACCAGCCGACCGCCATCGCGGATCTGGTGGAGGGTCTGTCCGCCGAGGACAAGACGCAGGTCCTGCTCGGCGTCACCGGCTCGGGCAAGACCTACACGATGGCGCAGGTGATCTCCCGCACCCAGCGTCCGGCGCTGATCCTGGCGCCCAACAAGACGCTGGCGGCCCAGCTCTATGGCGAGTTCAAGAGCTTCTTTCCCGACAACGCGGTCGAGTATTTCGTCTCCTACTACGACTACTACCAGCCGGAAGCCTATGTTCCGCGCACGGACACCTACATCGAGAAGGAAAGCTCGGTAAACGAGCAGATCGACCGGATGCGCCATTCGGCGACCCGCGCGCTGCTGGAGCGCGATGACGTCATCATCGTCGCCTCGGTGTCCTGCATCTACGGTATCGGCTCGGTCGAGACCTACACCGCCATGACCTTCGCGCTGGAGGTGGGCGAGCGCATCGACCAGCGCCAGCTTCTCGCCGATCTCGTTGCGCTCCAGTACAAGCGCAACGACGCGGCCTTCCAGCGCGGAACCTTCCGCGTGCGCGGCGACACGGTCGAGATCTTCCCCGCCCACTACGAGGACCGGGCCTGGCGCGTGTCGCTGTTCGGCGACGAGATCGAGGCCATCACGGAGTTCGACCCGCTCACGGGACAGAAGCAGGGCGAGATGAAGTCCGTGAAGGTCTACGCCAACTCGCACTATGTGACGCCCAAGCCGACGCTTGCCCAGGCGATCAAGTCCGTCAAGAGCGAGATGAAGCAGCGGCTGGAGGAACTCACCGCCCACGGCCGCCTGCTGGAAGCGCAACGGCTGGAACAGCGCACGCTGTTCGATCTGGAAATGCTCGAGGCGACGGGCTCCTGCGCCGGCATCGAGAACTACTCGCGCTACCTGACCGGCCGCGCGCCGGGAGAGCCGCCCCCCACCCTGTTCGAGTACCTGCCGGACAACGCGCTCGTCTTCGCCGACGAGAGCCACGTCACCATTCCGCAGATCGGCGGCATGTACCGGGGCGACTTCCGCCGCAAGGCAACGCTGGCGGAATACGGCTTCCGCCTGCCCTCCTGTATGGACAACCGCCCGCTGCGCTTCGAGGAGTGGGACGCCATGCGGCCACAGACCGTCTGCGTCTCCGCGACACCGGGCAACTGGGAGATGGAGGAGGCCGGCGGCGTTTTCGCCGAGCAGGTCATTCGTCCCACCGGCCTCGTCGACCCGCAGATCGACATTCGTCCGGCCTCCGCGCAGGTCGACGACCTTCTGGGCGAGGTGCGCGAGGTCGCGGCCAAGGGCTACCGCACGCTGGTGACCGTGCTCACCAAGCGCATGGCCGAGGACCTCACCGAGTACCTGCACGAGAACGGCGTGCGCGTGCGCTACATGCACTCGGACATCGACACGCTGGAGCGGATCGAGATCATCCGGGACCTGCGGCTCGGTGCCTTCGATGTGCTGGTGGGCATCAACCTGCTGCGCGAGGGCCTCGACATTCCCGAGTGCGCGCTGGTGGCCATTCTCGACGCGGACAAGGAGGGCTTCCTGCGCTCGGAAACCTCGCTGATCCAGACCATCGGCCGCGCGGCGCGAAACGTGGACGGCAAGGTCATCCTCTATGCGGACCGCAAGACCGGCTCCATGGAGCGCGCCATCGCGGAGACGAACCGCCGCCGCGAGAAGCAGCAGGCCTACAACGACGAGCACGGCATCACGCCGGAAAGCGTGCGGCGCTCCATCGGCGACATTCTGGAAAGCGTCTACGAGCAGGACCACGTCACGGTCGAGGCGGGCTTTGCAGAGGACGGCAATCTCGTCGGCCACAACCTCAAGGCCCACATCGAGGATCTGGAGAAGAAGATGCGCGAGGCGGCGGCCGATCTCGAGTTCGAGACGGCGGCCCGGCTGCGCGACGAGGTCAAGCGGCTGCAGGAAACGGAGCTCGCGCTTGCCGACGACCCGCTGTCGCGCCAGTCCGCTGTCGACGGCAAGACCGGCGGCTACAAGGGCGACAAGAAGTACGGCGCGAGTGCGAACTTGCCTAATACGTCAAAAGTGCGCAAGAATTCCCTGGACGAGATGACCGTGGGCCGGACGGAGGTTCCGCTGTCGTCGGGGCCGCTGCCGTCGAAACCCGTTGCGGGCAAGGACGGGTCATCCCCGGAAGACGACGTGAAGCCTCTGGTGCGTGGCAAGATCGGGGCCGGGTCCTATGAGGATCCGGCGGAGGAAAAGCGCCGCCGTGGCCGCCCGAAGAAGAGCGGGCGTCCGGGGCAGTAGGGCCGCCTCGGCGGCAACTCGCGAAGACAAGGTGTTGCGGGCCGCTGTCGGGATTGCTTGCGAGGTGATCCTGGGCCTGGTCGGCCCGCCTTCGAGTCTGCGGATCAAGAAGCCGCCGACCAGGCACCCTTGGTGTCGCGGCAGGATCTTTTATCAGCGCCTGAAGACCGGGCGCCTGAAGACTGGGCGGCTCTCGACGTTGCCGATGAGCCACAGTGTTTGTATTCCTGTCCCGCTCCGGCTCACGGCGGGCTTGTTGTTTCATTCGTTTGATTGACTTGGAAAGGAACTGGTATGACGCGAACGTCAAGAATGGCCCAGGTGCTCGTCATTTCCGCTCTGGCCATCTCCGGTGTCCCATTTACGGCGTACGACGGAGGCCTCGCGCAGGCCGCATCCAGCAACAAGTCCTGGAACGACTTGGCCAAATCCTGGAACGACCCCGACTTTCCGGGCATCGACCCGTCCCAGCGCGCCCATTACAGCTGCACGTTCGACCTCAAGCGCTTCCGCATGAAGCATCAGCAGGTAAAATATTCCGCCTTCGCGAGAGGTCGAGCATTTACAATTACCGGGATGAAGGGTTGCGGCATGAGCGTAGGACAGAGATCCCAGGCCATTGCCGACAAACTCGCGCTCAAGAAGTGTCGCGAGGTCGCTCGCACTCCCGACAAGTGCTACGTCTCCGATCGCACCATCGAAAAGTAAGCGGCCCTCACTCCTCCGGTTCGGTCTCGAAGCGCAGGGGGAAGCCGTTGGCCTTGGCGAGTTCGGTGGCTTCCGTCGCCTTGGTCTCGGCGACGTCGCGGGGAAAGACGGCAACGACGCAGACACCCTGCTGGTGTGCCGTCATCATGACGCGGACCGCATCGGACTCGCCCATGCGGAAGACGACGGCGAGCACCTGTACGACAAACTCGCGCGGCGTGAAGTCGTCGTTGAGCAGCAGCACCTTGTGCAGGCGCGGCCGCTCTGTCTTCGTACGGGTTTCCGGGGAAAGCGTCGTCGTGTTGCGCTCGCTCATGACCGCCTCGTCGCCCTTTGGCTGCTGTTCTCGTCCAGATGTCCGGGTCCGCGTCCCGGCGTCGCGGCAGGGCCTCCCGGCGGAAGGACCGGGCGCGCTCGTGGTGCGATCGTCGGGAACGGAGCGGCAGGATCGCGGGATCCGGCCCTTCCGGGCCCGTGCCGTGGCGTGTGCATAGCACAATTCGGCGCCCCATGCATCCTCGCGCGCAATCCCGACATCGCACGCGCATGAGACCCTTGCCAAGCCGGGCCCGAAAGCCTACCTCCCGGCCATGCTGAAAGACACCCGCTCCCCATCCGCCGCCGCCGCACAGGCCCCCTCCCCCACCGCCGAGGAACGCAGCGTCCCGCAGGCCGCGAAGCACCCGGTCGCCCATACGGTCCATGGCCGTCGCCGTGTCGATCCCTATGACTGGCTGAGGGCCGCGAACTGGCAGGAAGTGATGCGCCAGCCGGAAACGCTGGACGCTGAAATCCGCGCATTCCTCGAGGCGGAGAACGCCCATCTCGAGGTCGCCATGGCCGACACGGCGGAGTTGCAGGATGCGCTCTTCGCCGAGATGAAGGGGCGCATCAAGGAAGACGACAGCACCGTTCCCTCGCCGGACGGACCGTTTGCCTACGGCATCTCCTATGTCACCGGCGGCCAGCATCCGCGCCTCGTTCGCGAGCCGCGCGAGGGCGGCGCGGAAGAGGTTCTCATCGACGGCGACCGGGAGGCCGAGGGCAAGGCGTATTTCCGGCTTGCCGGCGCGATGCACGCGCCTGACCACTCCCGCCTCGCCTGGGCCTGCGACGACACGGGCTCGGAGTTCTACACGCTGCGCATCCGCGACCTGGCCACCGGCAAGGACCTCGACGACACCATTCCAGACACCGGCGGCGGCGGCGTCTGGTCGGCCTGCGGCCGGCATGTGTTCTATGTGCGCCTCGACGCCAACCACCGCCCGTCGAAGCTGTTCCGCCACGAAGTGGGCAGCGACCCCACGTCCGACGTTCTCGTCTACGAGGAGAGCGATCCGGGCTTCTTCATGGGCGTGGGCAAGACCCAGTCGGGCGCCTATCTCACCATCGACATCCACGACCATGAGACCTCGGAGACCTGGCTGATCCCGGCCGGCGATCCGACGGCGGCACCGCGCCTGGTCGCACCGCGCGAGACCGGCGTCGAATATTCGGTCGAGGATGACGGCGCGGGACGGCTTTTCATCCTGACGAACGCGGGCGGCGCGGAGGATTTCCGCATCGTGACGGCGCAGGCCGACGAGGTGCTCGCCAGTCCGGGCCGCGAGACCTGGCGGGACCTGGTGCCGCACAAGCCCGGCCGGCTGATCCTCTCGCATACGCTCTATGCCAAGCACATGGTGCGGCTGGAGCGCGAGGACGGCCTGCCCCGCATCGTCGTGCACCGCATCGCCGACGCCGTCGAGCATCCGATCTCCTTCGCGGAAGAGGCCTATTCGCTTGGGCTGTCGGACGGCTACGAGTTCAACACCAACCGGATCCGCTTTTCCTACTCGTCCATGACGACGCCGGCTCAGGTGTTCGACTATGACATGGAGACGCGGGAGCGGACCCTGCGCAAGACACAGGAGGTGCCGTCCGGCCACGATACGGACGCCTATGTGACACGGCGCATCCACGCGCCCGCGGAGGACGGCGAGACCGTTCCCGTGACGCTTCTCTATCGCAAGGACACGCCGCTCGACGGCTCGGCGCCCTGCCTGCTCTACGGCTACGGCTCCTACGGCATCACCATTCCGGCGAGCTTTTCCACCACCTGCCTGTCGCTGGTGGATCGCGGCTTCGTCTATGCCATCGCCCATGTGCGCGGCGGCAAGGACAAGGGCTTCCGCTGGTACCGGGACGGCCGGCGGGAAAAGAAGGTGAACACCTTCACCGACTTCATTGCCGCCGCCCGGCATCTGGCCTCGGAGAACATCACCTCGGCGGACAGGATCGTCGCCCAGGGCGGTTCGGCCGGCGGGATGCTCATGGGCGCGGTGGCGAACATGGCCCCGGAGGCCTTCGGCGGCATCATCGCCGAGGTTCCCTTCGTCGACGTTCTCAACACAATGCTGGACGACACGCTGCCGCTCACGCCGCCCGAGTGGCCGGAATGGGGCAACCCCGTCGCCTCCGAGACCGACTACGACACGATCGCGGCCTATTCGCCCTATGACAACGTTGTCGCGCAGGCCTATCCGCCGCTTCTGGCGGTCGGCGGCCTGACGGACCCGCGTGTCACCTACTGGGAGCCGGCGAAATGGGTCGCACGGCTCAGGGAGCTTCGCACCAACGACGCGCCGCTCTACCTCAAGACCAACATGGAAGCAGGCCACGGCGGCGCGTCGGGCCGCTTCGACCGGCTCAAGGAAGTCGCGCTCGTCTATGCCTTCGCGCTGAAGGTGACGGGCCGAAGCTGACCAGCTTCGGCAAAGCTCGCCTCCTGAGGGGCCGCTGTTTCTCAGCCACGGCACGCGCGATCGCGTTTGGTCGGTCGACATGACGCGCCGCCTTGCCGAAAGGCTGCACCGTCACCAGCGGACGCCCGAGGTCCATTTTTACGAAGACGAGGACCACGTTCCGCGCAGCGAAGCCGAGAACGAGCACCACGAGAAGCTTGTCGCATTCTTCGAGCGCACGCTGGCAACGTGACCACGACCGGCACCGGGCCAGGGAAGGCGATCCGCCCGGGCGTTGCCTCCGTAGATCGTGAAAGGGGAACGGGCCTTATCCGGCACCGCCCTGAACGGTCAACGGAGAGAACGCCATGCCCGCCCTCATCCTTTGCCGCGAGGCCGCACGCGACCATGTCGGACGACTTCGCCTTCTGTTCGCGCTCTTTGCGCTTCTACCGCTTCTCCTGACCACACCTGCCCTTTCGGCCGAACGCCCCCTGGTGCTGGAGACGTTCTTCGGTGGCACGACGACCGGCCAGGGTGTGTTCAGGAGTGACATCGCGGGCATCGAGCGACGCTTCACGGTCGTGACACGCGGCCACTGGAATCCGAAGACCTTCACCTTGCGCCTGCGCGAGGACTTCCGCTTCGCCGATGGCGAGCGCGACACCAAGGTCTGGTTTTTCCAGAAGGTCGCCGCCGACCGCTACATCGCAACCCGCTCGGATGTCCTGACACCGGTCAACATCACGTCGGGAGGCCCGGTGCTGCGCTTCGACTACCCGGCAACAGTGGAGACCGCGGACGGCCCGGTCGCGCTGCGTTTCTTCGACACGCTGAGGAAGGTCGACAGCCGAACGGTGCGCAACACGGCGGACGTGATGAAATACGGCATCGTCGTCGGCAAGGTCGAGGTCACGTTCCGCAAGTAGGCGGAAACGAAGAGGCGGACGGGAAACCCGTCCGCCTCATGCGTCCACCGGCCATGCAGCGTGGGGCGCGCGTGCATTTGTCCGGCGGTCGTTCCGGGGCCTGCCCGCCGCGTCAGTTGCCGCGGCAGGTCCGGATCCCGAACAGCGTGTACGCAGGGCACCAGCGCAGCAGCCCGGTAAGAAGCGGCACGACGCCGATCCAGCCCACCCAGCTCCACGTGATCCCGGCCGGCGCCAGGATCGCAAAGGCGATCAGGGCAAGCCCCACGACCACGCGAAGGACACGGTCGAAACCGCCGACATTGGGAGTGATCATCGACATGGCAGCCTCCTTGAAGGGCGTCTCACGCAGGCCCGACGATATCGCGGCCTGCAACTTATTTCGCTTTTCCGTATGTACTAATCCATTAACATAGAGACAAGCCGCAAAGACACGTATGCGATGCGCAAAGCGGTTGTTCGTGCGAAGGATAAGGAAATCGCAAGGCAAGGCGGAGAGAGTGTCCGTCTCACCCTTCCGCCGCAATTTGTGGCAAGAGTCCGTCACGGACAGACTGCGGAGTGGCGGGGCGTTCAGAATTCAGGAAACGCCCTCCCGAGCCCGAAAGAGGACATCATGCGCAACCGTTTTTCCAAGACCGTCGCGACCCTGACACTCGCGGCGAGCCTCGCCGTGGCGCAGGGCGCGCCGGCCCAGGCAGGGTTTCTCGAGGACCTGCTCCTTGCCCCGACGCAGGATCCCGAATACGTGCCGCAGACCTATGGAACCCGTTACGACTGCAAGGCGGCGAAACAGAAATACGGGGCACAGAACGTCTGGCACGGGCTCATCGGCGGTCGCAAGCAGGTCGACATTCGCCGGGTGCGCCAGTTCTCGCGCGAGGGCTGTTTCCAGACCGAGGCCGAGTGCAAGGCCTTCCTGAACTACATGAGCACGTACTTCCTGCAGGTCTTCACCAGTTCCTGCCGAAAGGGCGGGTAACCCTCCCGCCGCAGGCGCCCAAACCGGCGCAGGAGAGATCACGGACATGAAAAAGGCGGGCCAGACGGCCCGCCTTTCGCGTTTTCAAAGCCGGAGCGAAACCGCTCAGGACGCCTGCTCGAGCAGCTCGGCGACGTATTCCCAGTTGACCAGGTTGTCGACGAAAGCCTCGAGGTACTTCGGGCGCGCGTTGCGGTAGTCGATGTAGTAGGAATGCTCCCACACGTCGACGCCGAGCAGCGGCGCGGCGCCGTGCACCAGCGGGTTCTCGCCGTTCGGCGTCTTCATGATCTCCAGCTTGCCGTCCTTGAGGGCGAGCCACGCCCAGCCGGAACCGAACTGGCCGGCGCCGGCGGCGAGGAAGTCCTCGCGGAACTTGGCGAAGCCGCCGAGATCGCTGTCGATCTTCGAGGCGAGTGCGCCGGGAAGCGACGTGCCGCCGCCGTTCGGCTTCATCCACTTCCAGAAGTGGATGTGGTTGAAGTGCTGGGCGGCATTGTTGAAGAGGCCGGCGTTCTTGCCGTGGCTCTCGCGCACGACATCCTCGAGCGACTTGCCCTCGAGACCCGAGCCCTCAAGGAGCTTGTTGCCGTTGGTCACATAGGCCTGGTGGTGCTTGTCGTGATGGTACTCGAGCGTTTCAGCGGACATGTAGGGCCCGAGCGCATCGTAAGCGTAGGGAAGATCCGGAAGTTCAAAAGCCATGTGACGTCCTCCGAGTGTATCGGGCGATCAGATTGCGGGGCGATCGCGAAACGAGAACCAAATCTGAGAGGCACGCAAAGACGGTCGCCCGCGCGGGTTATGCGATGCGGATCGCACGGCGCCGAAGGCACCGGCGGTCCGGAGCGGCGACCGGAGAGAAATCACCCCGGCTGCGCCTGACTCGAAAGGGAAAATAGGGGCCATCCGGGTGAACGGCAACCAGTGACCTGCGGAAAAACCCATAGTCCCCGGCCACACCGCCGACAGCCGTGCCCCCTCTGAAGGCCCGCGCGGACGTGAGCCCGGCCACGTTCAGGCATCCCGCCACGCACCGGAGTGCGTGGCGGGAAACGATCAGTAGGTCATCATCGGCGCAAGCGTCTTGGCCTGCTCGACCCATTTCTCGACCGAGCTCTCGCCCGGCACCTGTCGAACGAGCTTCTTCTCCTCGTTCACTTCCTTCATCTTCTCGGCAAGGTTGGCCGCGTTGCGGTGCTTGAGTTCCTTCACCGTGTCGACGCCGGCGGCCTCCAGAAGCTCGGAATACTCCTCGCCCACGCCGCTGATCCGCATCAGGTCGGCCATGTTGGCCCACTTGAGAATGCGCTTGTCGTCGATGCCGGTCTCCTCGGCCAGGGCCTTGCGGCCCTTGGGATCCTTCGCACGCTCCAGATAGGCCTCGGTCGTGCCGATGCCGACCGCCTTCAGCTTGCCGGCGTAGGTCGGCCCGATGCCTTCGATCTCGTCAATGGAATAGGACATGCTTCTCTCCGTGCTCCCGGCCGCGGCCACCAGCGACCCGGCCCCTTCTCAAGACAACGTGCCCGGAACGCCGCTCTTGCCCCGCGACCTCCGGTCCCTGCCCCTGCCTGCCCGCCCGATCAGACGATCTGGCCGAGCCCCGGAATGCCGTCGATGACCTTGTCCACGATCTCGTCGCCGGCGTGTTCGCGCGCGACCTTCACGAGTTCGCGCGTCACCGTCTGGATTTCGCCCATGTCGAGACCGGCGCTGGTCAGCTTGTTGAGCGCGCCCATGGCCCCCATGGCGCCACCGAGCATGTTGCCGAGCATGCCACCGCCGCGCTCCTCCGCGCTGACCAGGTTTTCCGCTCCCGGCATGGCCGCGATGACCTTGTCCACCTCCTCCTGGGGACCGTCCTTCTTCAGGAAGTTGAGGATGATCGTCACTGCTTCCAGCGCGGTCTCCTCGCTGATGCCCGCCGCTGCGGCAATGCGGCTGATGATCTCGTTCATGCGATCCTCCAGAATCAGGACTTGTGCGAAGCCCATCTCACACCAGAGCCGCATCAAGCTCAACCGCTATACAGGATCGCTGCGTCAGGCTAAACGAAGCGGGAAACGGGATGCGCCGGGCCCCTGCCCCGGTGCCGGCTGGAGGGATACGGGTGCTGGACACGGACAGGATCTTCATCGGCGGCTCTGACAAGGCGGAATATCTCTCGCTCAAGCTCGCCAACCGGCACGGGCTCATCACCGGCGCCACGGGAACGGGCAAGACCGTATCGCTGCAGATCCTTGCCGAGGGCTTCTCCAACGCCGGCGTTCCCGTCTTCTGCGCCGATGTGAAGGGGGACCTCGCCGGCCTCGCGGAAGCCGGCGAGGAAAAGGACTTCCTGGAAAAGCGCGCCCGGCAGATCGGCTTCGAAGAGGACTATCTCTACGAGGCCTTTCCGACCGTCTTCTGGGACCTCTTCGGCGAGAAGGGTCATCCGATCCGCGCCACCGTTTCCGAGATGGGGCCGCTTCTTCTCGCCAGGCTCATGGATCTCAACGCCACCCAGGAAGGGGTTCTCAACGTCGCCTTCGAACTGGCGGACGACGAGGGCCTGCTGCTGCTCGACCTGAAGGACCTCCAGTCGCTGCTGGCGCATGTCGCCGAGCGCGCCTCGGAGCTTTCACGCGTCTACGGCAATGTCTCCAAGGCCTCGGTCGGCGCGATCCAGCGCCAGCTCCTGGTGCTCGAGCGACAGGGCGGCGAAGCCTTCTTCGGCGAGCCCGCGCTCGACATCCGCGACATGATGCGCGTGTCGCGCGACGGGCGTGGCGTGATCTCCGTACTCGCCGCCGACAAGCTGATGGGCGCGCCGCGCCTCTACGCCACCTTCCTGCTTTGGATGCTTTCGGAACTCTTCGAGGAACTCCCCGAGGTGGGCGATCCGGAAAAGCCCCGCCTCGTCTTCTTCTTCGACGAGGCGCATCTGCTCTTCGACGAGGCGCCGAAGGCTCTGCTGGAGAAAGTGGAACAGGTGGTCCGCCTGATCCGCTCCAAGGGGGTGGGCGTCTATTTCGTCACGCAGAACCCCATGGACGTGCCCGACAGCGTTCTCGCCCAGCTCGGAAACCGCGTCCAGCACGCGTTGCGCGCCTACACCCCGCGCGAACAGAAGGCCGTCAGGACCGCGGCCGAGACCTTCCGCCCCAATCCCGACCTCGACGTGGCACAGGTGATCACCGAACTCGGTGTCGGCGAAGCGCTCGTTTCCACGCTGGAGGCGAAGGGCATTCCCTCGATCGTCCAGCGCACGCTGGTCCGGCCGCCCTCCTCGCGCCTGGGCCCGATCACCGATGACGAGCGGCGGGCTGTGATCGCCGACAGTCCGGTGGCGCATCTCTACGACGAGACGATCGATCGCGTGTCCGCCTTCGAGGTTCTGCAGCAACGCGCTGCGGAAGCCGCGCGCATGGAAGAACGCCAGCAACAGCGCGAGGAGCAGCAGGTTGCCAGACGCGGCACCACGCGACGCACGCGCTCCGGCTTCTCGCTGCCCGATTTCGGCCGGGACGACACGCCCACGCCCCGACGGAGAACCACCCGCCGTTCACGCTCCGACAGCGTGGTGGAGACAGCGGCAAAGTCCGTTGCCCGCTCCGTGGGCTCCGCGCTCGGCCGGGCGCTCGTGCGCGGCATTCTCGGCTCTCTCAAGCGGGGATTCTGACGCCCGCGCCGACGCGTAATTTTTATCAGGTTAAAAACGGTTGATGAACGGATATGAACCGTTCGAAATGACAGGTATCGCCTGACGCAGCGGCTTCAAGCCGCTCACCGCATGGATGCCTTCGGAAAAGAATTCTTTCTTTTATTTCAACGCCTGAATAAAAATATGAGTCATTGACTCCTGTTTTTTGCCACATTATCCAGACCCCCGCCGGGCGCACGGATCGCCGGCACCACACTCCGGGACCTCCAAGCCTTTCGCGCCAGGCCGGTTTCCACCTCATCTCAAGCTTACCCACCCGTCCGCCTCGTGCGCGCCGGCATGGTCTGTTGCGACCATGACGCAGGCCGTCCGGCACGCGGACCAAGAAACACGTGACCATGACCCTGCCGACCGCCTCCCTCGATAACGGCCGTGCCTCCACGCCCTCGGCCCTTCGCCCGCGCTCACGCCGACTGTTGCTGGCCACCGCCCTTTGCTCTCCGCTCGCACTGGCCCTGGCCACCGCTCCGGCGCGCGCCGAACAGCCGGCGAAATGGACGCCGCATATCGAGATCGGCGGCAAGGTGGGCACCAAGACCGCAACGGGCGAGACGAGCCTGTTCGTGCCGCTTTTCCAGACCTTCGACCGGCTCATCTATACCGACCTGCGCGGCACGTTCGGACGCGAGGGCTCGCAGGAACTCAACGCCGGCCTTGGCGTGCGCCAGATCATTGACGGGCGCTGGATCGCCGGCGCATACGGTTTCTTCGACTACCGGCGCTCGGAGTACAACAACCACTTCACCCAGGTGACCATCGGCGGCGAGCTGATGACGGAGTCCCTGACGCTGCGCGCCAATGCCTATCTTCCCTTCGGCAAGACGACCCAGTCGCTGTCCGCCTTCGACGCGGCAAACGTCGGCAGCGACCGGATCACCGTCCGCGAGGGTCAGGAACGCGCGATGACGGGCTTCGACGCCGAAGCCGGTGCCCTGCTCAAGGGGTTGAGCCTGCTGCCGGACGGCAAGGACCAGTTCTGGGTCCATGCGGGTGGCTACGCATTCTTCGACGACGAAGCCGACACCATCTGGGGACCTCGCGTGCGCGCGGAGTACCGCATCGACGACGTTCTGGTCGAAGGCACCCGCCTCAGCCTCCATGCCGAATACCAGTATGACGATCCGCGCGGCAACCAGGGCTTCTTCGGTGCCCGCCTGCGCCTCCCCCTGCAACGCGTGCTCGGCATGGACGAGGCACCGGACCTCACCCCGCTCGAGAAGCGCATGACCGAGACGGTCGTCCGCGACGTCGACATCGTCACGCAAGGCGGCGCCTATGGCCGCGAGGTCGTTGCCGTGGATGCGGCGACCGGCGCGTCGCTCGATGATCTCACCATTCTCGATGCGGGAAGCGCGACGCTGGAGAGCGACATCGAGAACGCAGGCGCCACGCGGCAGATCTTCGTGCATGGCGGCGACGGCACCGTCGACATCTCGGGCACCATCAGCCTGTCGGCCAACCAGCGCGTTGCCGGCGCCTTCGACGCGCGCAACCCGCTGACGGGCCGCAGCGTGCGCGTGGGCGGCGCTCACCTGAACGGCACCGACGCCGGCGCCAATATCTTCGAGATGGCGAACGACACCTCGGTCACCGGGTTCACGCTGACCGGAGGACGCACCGCGATCAATGCGGACGGCGTCGACAACGTCACGCTCGCGAGCCTCGCGATCTCCGGCCAGGCGGCCGGCGGCATCAACCTGGAGAACGGCGGCGGCCACTCGATTTCCACGGTTCGCCTGTCGGACATCAGCTTCTCCGGCGCCGACGGCTTCAGCAACGGCGACCCGACCGCGCTGGTCAAGGGAGTCGGCATCCGCATGAACCGGGTGGACGGCGCGACACTCGACGACGTCACGATCAATACGGTCGGAACCGGCCTCTTCGCCAATGTGTCGAAGAACATTTCCGTCACCAACATGTCGATCTCGAACACCGCCAAGGAAGGCGCGGTGTTCCACTACGTGCATGAGTCGTCGCTGGACCGGGTGAACATCGACATGACCGGTGCCGATGGCTTCGCATTCGTCGCGTCGGGTGACATCGCCTACCGCAATTCATCCCTGACCAACCTCGGCGGCGTTACCAACATCGGAATGCGCAGCGGCATCAACATCAGCGGCTTCAGCTCCGACGGCTCCATCCTGGTGGGCGCGGAGTCCAACAAGGGCTACGATTTCGAGAACCTCGTCATCGACGGCGCCAGCAACAGCGGCATGATGGTCCAGGAGGTGCGGGACTCCAGCTTCCGCAACATTTCGATCTCCAACGTGGACGTCATCGGCATCCAGTTGATGCAGATGCTCAGGCCTTCGGAGAACCTTACCTTCGCCGATATCACCATCGACCGCGCCGCCAACGCCGGCTTCTGGATGATGGGCACCTTCTCCGGAATGAACGGCAATGTGACGGTCACGAACACGGATCCCGCCTGCGGACGCTCGCCCTACATGGCCTCCACCCTTACCCAGGGCACCGGAGACAGCTTCGCCGTCAACGGAACGGTGATCACCGGCGCGAACCTGACCAGCCAGTGCCAGGAGGCCAGCAACTTCTGACGAGGCGTCAGGCCGAGCTCACGCCAGGGGGCCACTTTCCGGACAGGGAAGCGGCCCCTTGTGCGTCTTGCCTCGCCCGAGGATCTGTGGCCAAGTTGGAACCTCTCCGTCCCGCGCCGCCTGTGCGCGAGGCCCCCTTCAAGCCCCGGAGCCTTTCCATGTCCGATCTCGACCGGGTTCTCGCCCGAATCGACAGCGACTTCGACGCCTCGCTCGACCGCCTCTTCGACCTTCTCAGGATCAAGAGCATCTCCACCGATCCGGCTTTCAAGGGCGATTGCCGCGCCGCCGCCGACTGGCTTGCGGCAGAGCTGTCCGCGCTCGGAATCGTTTCAGAGGTACGTGACACCACCGGGCACCCCATGGTCGTCGGCCACCACAAGGACGGCACGAAGAGCGGCCCCCACGTGCTTTTCTACGGCCACTACGACGTCCAGCCGGTCGACCCGCTCGACCTGTGGGAGCGCGATCCCTTCGACCCGGCCGTGGTCACCCGCGAGGACGGGACGAAGATCATCGTCGCGCGCGGTGCGGCCGACGACAAGGGCCAGCTCATGACCTTCGTCGAGGCGGCACGCGCCTGGATCAGGGAAACCGGAGGGCTGCCCGTCCCGGTCACCATCCTGCTCGAGGGCGAGGAGGAATCCGGCTCCCCGTCGCTTCATCCCTTCCTCGAGGCCAACAAGGACGAGTTGTCCTGCGATCTGGCGCTCGTCTGCGACACGGGCATGTGGGACCGCAACACCCCGGCGATCACGACGATGCTGCGTGGCCTCGTCGGCGAGGAGATCACCATCACGGCGGCCAATCGCGACCTGCATTCGGGCATGTTCGGTGGCGCGGCCCGCAATCCCATTCATGTGCTTGCGACGATCCTCGACGGCCTGCATGACGACAAGGGCCGGGTCACGCTGCCCCACTTCTATGACGGCGTGATCGACATGCCGGCGGATGTGACCGCGCTGTGGGAGAAGCTCGGCTTCGACCATCAGACCTTCCTTGGCGGCGTCGGCCTCAAGGATCCCGCCGGCGAGACCGACCGTACCGCGCTCGAGCAGGTCTGGACGCGTCCGACCTGCGAGGTCAACGGCATCTGGGGCGGCTACAACGGCGCCGGCTTCAAGACGGTCATTCCCTCCCAGGCCCATGCCAAGGTGTCCTTCCGTCTCGTCGGCGATCAGGACCCGGACCAGGTCCGCCTCGCCTTCCGCACCTATGTGCGCGAGCACCTGCCCTCGGACTGCTCGGTGAGCTTCTCCAAGCATGGCGGAAGTCCGGCCCTGCGGCTCGACTTCGACAGCCCCGAGCTCGCCAAGGGGCGCAAGGCGCTTTCGGACGAGTGGGAGTGCGAGGCCGCACTGATCGGCTGTGGCGGCTCGATCCCGATCGTCGGCGACTTCAAGACCATGCTGGGCATGGACTCGATGCTGGTCGGCTTCGGACTGGATGACGACAAGGTCCACTCGCCCAACGAAAAATACGAGATGACCAGCTATCACAAGGGCATCCGCTCATGGGCGCGGATCCTCGACGAACTGTCGAGGGACTGAGTCCATGAAATCTGTCTGCGTCTTTTGCGGATCCAGCTTCGGAAACCGAAAGGAATACGAGGCGGCCGCGCGCGCCACGGGGGCGGCCATCGCCCGTTCCGGCCTGCGTCTCGTCTACGGCGGGGCGCGGGTCGGGCTGATGGGGGCCGTCGCCGACGGCGCCCTTGCCGAAGGCGGCGAGGTGATCGGCGTGCTGCCGGTCGCCCTGCAGGAGAAGGAGCTCGCCCATCCGGGGCTCACCGCGTTGCACGTCGTGAGCTCCATGCACGAGCGCAAGGCTATGATGGCGGACCTTTCGGACGGCTTCATCGCGCTTCCCGGCGGCGCCGGCACGCTGGAGGAACTGTTCGAGGTCTGGACGTGGGGACAGCTCGGCTATCACGAAAAGCCCTGCGGCTTCCTGAATGCGGCCGGCTTCTATGACGGACTGCTGACCTTCCTCGACCGGCAGCGCGACGAGGGCTTCGTTCGTGCCGAAATGCGCGACATGGTGCTGGTGCGCGAGACGGCGGAAGAGATGCTGGCCGCCTTCGAGAGCTACCTGCCGCCCGCGACGCCGAAGTGGATCGAGCGCGGCGAGACCTGAACCCGTTGCCGGCGCATCGCGAAATGCCGTGCGCCGGCGGCCATCACGCCAGGTTGAGCAAGCCCTGAAGGTCATTCAGGACCGCCACCGGTGGAAGGTCCGCGTACTCGTCCGCCGCCCCTGTCCGGTTGATCCAGACCGAACGGAACCCGAAGGAAGTCGCGCCGGCGATGTCCCAGCGGTTCGACGACTGGAAGGACACCGCTTCCGGATAGATGCGGAAGTGATTGGTGACGATCTCGTAGACGTCCTGGCTGGTCTTGTAGGTCTTGAGCATGTCGACCGAGAAGACCTCGTCGAGAAGATCGCCGATGCCGGCCGCCGCGACCGCCGCCTCCAGCATGGCCGGAGAACCGTTCGACAGGATCGCCAACCGGTGACCGCCGTCCTTGAGCTTCTTCAGGACCGAGGGAACCTCCTGATAGCAGTCGAGCTTCCAGTAGGCTTCCAGCAGGCGCCCGCGCAGCGCCGCATCCGAGACGCCGACGATCGACATGGCCGTATCAAGGGCCTGTTCGGTCAGCACCCAGAAGTCCAGGTAGCGACCCATGAGAGCCCGCGTCCAGGAATATTCGAGCTGTTTCTCCCGCCATATCGCCGACAGGCGCTGCGCTTCCGGACCAAGGTCGCCGGCATGACGGCGCACGGCCGCATGAACGTCGAACAACGTCCCATAGGCATCGAAGACAAAAGCGGAAATCGGGCGTTGGGCGGGGGTAGACATCACGCGTCCTTGAACGGAATTCGAGGCAAGTATCTGTCCTGACAGAGCGTTCAGATTGGTCCCGCGGCGTTTGGCGTGTCAATGGGGCAAGCCGGGCTTCTTGTCAGGTGTACGGTCCTTTCCCCTGCCTGTCAGTGTCGGAAGCAACATCTGCCAGCCCTCGCGAAAGCCACGCCCACCTCTGCCCGCGTGCACCGGTTCCAACGTCTCGTAAACCAGCGCCTCGTAAACATGAACGCATCAGGAACACCCGACAACTTCGAGCCGGGGCACCGCTTTCCCCGCAGCGAGAGCTAAGCGGACCATTTCCAATCCCGACCGGTTTCAACGGGGAAAATATTCCCGCTTCCGCCCGCATGCGGCGCGACGAACGACGTTTGCGGTCGGGTTGAAAAACAATCCGGTCGTTTTTCGACACGCGCTCGCCAAAGGCTTGACCTCAACGGGCGAAGGGCGTTCGATCCCCTCCACATTTGGAACGTGATCGGGAGCTTCTCATGGCTGAATTGTCTTTAACCTGGAACTGGATCGATGGCGCCTGGGTGGAAGGCAATGCACCGATCATGGGGACGCGCAGCCATGCGTCCTGGCTCAGTTCGACCGTGTTCGACGGCGCGCGCGCCTTCGAGGGCGTGACGCCGGACCTGGACCTGCATTGCCAGCGCGTGAATGATTCCGCCCTCGCGCTCGGGCTGAAGCCGACCATGCAGCCGGGCCAGATGATGGAACTCGTCGCCGAAGGCCTCAAGAAGTTTCCCTCCGACGCCGCCGTCTACATCAAGCCGATGTACTGGGGCGAGATCGAGGGAATCGGCACCATCGCGCCTGATCCGGACGGCACGCGTTTCGCGCTCTGCCTCTTCGAGGCCGGCATGGCTCCCAAGGACACCGCGATCTCGCTGACGCTGTCGCCCTTCCGCCGTCCGACGCTCGAGACGATGCCGGTCAACGCCAAGGCGGGCTGCCTGTACCCCAACAACGCCCGGGCGCTGGTCGAGGCGCGCTCGCGCGGCTTCGACAACGCCATCGTCCTGGACATGCTGGGCAATGTCGCGGAACTGACCACGGCCAACGTGTTCATGGTCAAGGACGGAGCCGTCCACACGCCGGCATGGAACGGCACGTTCCTGAACGGCATCACCCGCCGCCGTGTCATCAAGCTCATGCGTGACGCGGGCATCGAGGTGCACGAGCGCACGCTTGGCTACGGCGACTTCCTCGACGCGGACGAGATCTTCTCCTCCGGCAACTACTTCAAGGTCGTCCCGGTCAACCGCATCGAGGATCGCGATCTGCAGCCCGGACCGATCGCCGCTCGTGCAAAGGACCTCTACTGGGACTATTCGCACGGCTGAGCGCTGGAAAGTCAGATCGGAATCGGAAAGGCCGGCCTCCTGCGCCGGCCTTTTCATTTGATGCGTCCCTCAGGCGGGATCGGCAAACGGGCCAACGAGGGCCGCGGCCAGAAGAAGAACGGCCGCCGCCGCGATCGACGGCCAGAAGAAGCTGCCCGTGGCATCGGCAATCACCCCGGCAAAGCTCGGGCCGATCATCTGCCCCAGACTGAAGCAGGCCGTCATGGCCCCAAGCACCTTGCGGGGATCGCCGGAGGAAATCCGGCGCGCCTCGAGCAGGCCGAGAGACGTTATCCCCATGAAGGTGCCGCCGAGCAGAACGGCGGCGAGCACAAGTCCGGGAACGCCTGGCACCAGAACGCTGGCAGCCACCCCGAGCGCCTCTATCAGGCAGGCCAGCGCGAACGCCCGCCCGCCCCCGAGATGCAGGCTGATCCTTCGCCAGACCCAGACCGAGACGGCAGCGGAGAGGCCCACCGCCGCCCAGGCGGGTGCCTCATAGGGAGCGAGCGTCTCCGACGCCCGCAGGATGCTCGTCAAGAAGGTGGCGGTCACCACATAACCGACCCCGAACAGGCCGTAGGCAAGGGCGAGACGCACGAGCGCGGAAGACACCACCCGGTCGGGGCCGTCTCGCGACACGCGCGGCGCGGGCGCTTCCTCCGGCGCTCCGCGCCGGGCGACCGGAGCAAGGCAAATCCAGGCAGCAAGGCAAAAGAGCGCCGACAGGGCCCCCGCCCCCTCCCACAACACACGCCAGTCGGCTCCCTGTGCCACGAGAACACCAACGAGCGCGGCGGATCCGGCAATGCCAAGGCCGACACCACCGAAATGCAGGTCGGCCAGATCCGGCCGCCCACGCGCGGCGAGGCGTTCCAGAACCAGGGACGAGGAGAAGACGAGCACACCCGCACTTGCCAGCCCGCCGAGCGCGCGGATTCCGGCAAGCCACAGAATGTCGTCGGAAATCGCCATTCCCCCGCTGGTGAGCACGCTCGCGACCAGCGAAATCGCGAATCCTTGCGGAACAAGCGCACGCGGAAGCGCCGTCGCAGCGAGCGCACCAACCAGATAACCGAGGAAGTTTGCCGAGGCGATAAGGCCCGCCAGCGACGCCGACAGTGGGATCTGTTCGCTCATGTCGGGAAGAATGGGTGTCAGCACGAAACGGCCGATGCCCATTGCAGCAGCAAGACACAGGAGACCGCCCGCGGCGAGGCGGATGGGCGGGACCGACGAGGACGTCATATCAGAGAAGGCTCCCGGAGAGATCGTGAAGAACGATCGAGGGCAATGGAGAGAGGCAAAGCCTAGACGAGCGCGTCGAGAAATGAAACCGACCCGCCTCCGGCATCTCGCGAAGGACTGGTCTGCACGGTTCACGGAACGGGTTCCGGCACGCCTCCCGGTCATCCCGGCCACGTCAACGGCGCGCTATGTCAGGAAATGTCGGAAGCCGCGACAACAGGTGCCCTCCCCCCGGTTCGAGCGACCGGGAAACATGCGAGGCGCGTGCGGCAGGAAACGGAAAACCTTCAAAACCGGGCGATGACTTTCAGCCCGTCGCCTTCCCCGAAACAACACGAGGGCCGGACGAAAGCGCCCGGCCCTCGTTGATAAGGAGCTCCCCGACCTAGAGCGCGATCTGGCCGTAGCGCAGCGCCTCGACGACCGTATGGGTCTTGTTGGAGGCGTTGAGCTTGGCACTCGCGTTCTGCAGGTGGGCGTGCACCGTGCGCTGGGAGATATCGAGCAGGGCCGCGATATCGCTTGCCGTCTTGCCGAGCGCCGTGAGCTCCAGAACACGGCGCTCACGCGCGGAAAGATCGCCCGGCCGCTGCGTGTTGATCGTGCCGAGCTCGATCAGCCTGCGGAACGCCGCATTGCAGATGAGTTCCAGGTTGGCGAGTTCGATCTTGCCACCCTCGAGATGGGTGCCACCACCAAGCACCAGGGCCTGGAAGGGATGCGCTTCGGTCACCGGAACCACCACGACGCGCGTGTCGGGCCCGAGCGAGGCCAGCAGGTCCGAATGTTCCGTCTCCCCCGTCGTCACGTCCCAGATGAACGGACGATTGCGCATCAGACCGAGCATGAGGGCGCCATCGTCGGCATCAAGGTCGGAACGCTCGATACCGCCCGCGCGGTCATCCGCCCAGCGGAAGCGATGCACCAGCCCGGTAATCGGACGATTCGGCATCGGCAAGCCCGTCACCAGAATGTGCGTCGCGCCCATGCGGCGAAGCTGCGCCTCGACGATATCGAGCACATGTTTTCCCGACTGGGCCTCCGCAATCGCGAGCGCCTTTGACTGAAGTTCCATCGGCTCGGCCATTCGTTACCGCCTTCTTGTTCCTGGCAGTCCGCAATCCCGGATCTGCCCACCCCCGCACGACATGCCGGGCCCCATCGCCAGCGTCGTGCCTTGCTTGCGTCACGCGACCTCCGCATGGTCCCCCGCGCGCGAACGCTTCGTGCTGCCATCGTCCCGCCCGGCGGATCCCGATCCCGACCGGACGACTTCCCTTCAGGTTTCCGCAGCCTGCCCGGATGGCCGTCGGTTGAGCATTCACCCCGGTCGACACCGACAATAACATCCAGGCCCACGTCAGATGTGCGCGGATTCCCTCTGTAGAAGATACAACGTAAAATACGTACAATCTACATGTTACATCCCTTGCAAAAGCGTTTTCCGCCATCCTGGACCGCGCGCCCTCCGGTGCACGTAGCGGAAACCTCAAAAAACAACAATCAACACCACCCTTTACCAGCGGAACCGGCCTCGCGAATTCCCGCAGGCTTTTCTCGTCGCCTCCGTGTTCGGCCCCGCCCTCCCCGATCTTGCGGCGAACACCGCGACTCTTGCAGCACGCGTCGAACCGATTCCTGAGGTGCAGGTATAACAAATGAGTACCATGGATTGTATATCGACAATTTTCCCGCTCTTCTTTCCCCAGCCCGCAGGGAGGGGGTTTCATGCCGCTTTGGCGGATGCTATCCCACCCCGGAATACGCATCAGCCCGGCGCCGACCGGCTTGCGAGGCTGCTGCCTGTCCGGCGCGCCCGCGCCGCGCGGTGCAAGACCCAGGTCCCGCCATGCCCTCTTCTTCCATGCTCGGCAAAGCCTTTTCCGTCTCCTTCCTTCTGACGGCGCTCCTGACGGGTGCCTGTTCTCCGACGGTTGACGCCGACGGCCCGGTTTTCGTCGACCGCACGTCCGACGTGACCCTGCTCCAGATCACGGACGCAGGTGCGGGCGGGCTGACAGCGGAGACCCGCTACTCGCAGAAGGCGATCGAGGCGGCACTGCCGGGCTTTCGCGCCGAGGGCTTTCAGTCCGCGACCGAGGACCGGACGGAATGGGCCATTGGCGCCTTCAATTCCGACGGCTTCCAGGTGCTTCAGATCTTCAAGCGCAACGACGGAAAGATCCGCGAGGTGCACGGGGTCACCCATCACCTCAAGGGTCCGAACGGAGAGCGTATCGGCATGACCTTCGCCGAGATCGGCACGCCGCGCAGCGACTGCCGCGACGGCCGCAACCTGTGGCGCGGCATGGCGATCTGCTCCGCGCGCGGCACCGACAACGTGACACTGGTCTACGCCATCTCGCAGTATGCCGGCCCGTTCGACCGGTTGCCGCCGGCGGCCGAACTGCGCAAGGCCGCGCTTCAGCGCATCATCTGGACCGCGCCCTGAGCGACCCCCGTTTCAAAACGGAACATTCAGGCTGGCATGACGGTTGCGCGTCCTTTCCCAAAGGACACGCGCATGACCCGAACCGGATCGAAGACCAGAAAAGCTCCCGCGCCCGCGCGATTTGATCGACGCGCGTTTCTTGGTGGCGTCTCCGCGTTCCTGCTTTGCGCGCGTCCCGCGCTGGCACAACGCGTCGCCGACCTGCGCGGTTCCATCGATGCCGACCAGCTTGGCGTTCGCCCCGGCGCCCCCGACGACCAGAGCGCCCAGATGCAGGCGGCGATCGACGCGGCTGCGGAACGCGGGCGCGCCCTCTTCCTGCCCGGCGGACGCTATGCCGTCTCCAATCTGCGCCTGCGGCCGGGCTCACGCCTCGTCGGCCTCGCCGGCCAGACCCGCTTCGACTACCAGGGCGGCGGGCATCTCCTCTTCGCCGAAAACGCCAGTTCCGTCGGCATGGAAGGCATCCGCTTCGACGGCGGCAACCGCGCGCTCGGCGAGTACACGCCGGGCCTGCTGCATTTCGCCGATGTAAGCGATCTGGACATCACGGGGTGCACCGTTCAGGGCAGCAGCAAATCCGGCCTGGCGCTCGACCGCTGCCAGGGCCGCGTCACGGGCAACACACTGAGTGGCGCGCGCCAGGCCGGGCTCCGCTCCATCGAGGCGCGCGGCCTGGCAATTCTCGACAACACGGTGCTGGACTGCGGCAACGCCGGCATTCTCGTCTACCGCTGGAACGCGGGCGAAGACGGCACGATCGTTTCCGGCAACCGGATCGAGCGGATCCGCGCAATAGACGGAGGCACCGGGCAGAACGGAAACGGCATCAACGTGTTCCGCGCATCCGGGGTGATCGTGCGCGGCAACCGGATCACCGACTGCGCCTTCTCCGCCATCCGCTCCAACTCCGGCTCCGGACTTCTGGTGTCCGGCAACTCGTGCCTGCGCTCGGGCGAAACGGCGATCTACTCGGAATTCGCCTTCCAGGGCGCGGTGATTGCCGACAATCTCGTGGACGGTGGCGCAATCGGAATCTCGATCGCCAATTTCCTAGATGGCGGACGTCTGGCGACGTGTTCGGGAAACATCATCCGAAACATTGCCAATGAGGGGCCCTACCCGGCCGAGGTCCAGGGCTTCGGCATAGGCATCGCCGTCGAAGCGGACACGGCCGTGACCGGCAACGTGATCGAGGGCGCGGCCCGTATAGGGCTCCACATGGGCTGGGGCCGGTATCTGCGCGATGTCAGTGCAACGGGCAATATCATCCGCGATTGCCCGACCGGCGTGGCCGTCACCGTCGTGGAAGACGCAGGCCCCGCGCTCCTCGCCAACAACATGATCTCCGGTGCCAGCGACGGAGCCATCGTCGGCTACCGCTGGAAGGATCCGGCGACCGGCGACCTGATCCGCGCGGGTGCCAACCTCCCCGCCCATCTGACGTTTTCGGGAAACCTGGCAGGCTAGTGCGTTGCCGCGCCGGTGGTCAGCCGGCAGCGCCACGCAGGCTGCGAAAGGCATCCGCGACCGGCCGCACGGCACCGACATGGCGACCGTTCCAATTGACCAACTCGTTGGAAAGCCAGGGCTCAAGTGCCTCGCGTTCAGTGTCGTTCAGCGAAATCAGGGCCTCGATCACCGCCGCCATCATCGCTTCCGCGGCCCGCGTCGCCCCATCCTCGCACTTGAGCGCCACGCCCACGCCCTTTTCCGGAATGGAGGCAATGAACACGCCCTCCGCACCGGTCTTGACGAAAACGCGCCCGTCGAGCGCGCTCATGACATCGGTGCAGAAACGCCCGGTGCCCGCCACCATGAGCGGGTTCTGGACGCAGGCGTCGTAGAGACGCGCCGTCGCATCGGCGCGCAAGGGTTCCAGCCCCTCGCCGGTTCCGAAGCAGGCGAAGCCGCGCGCGACCCGGTCGAGCGGCATGGCATAGGTGGGAATGGAACAGCCGTCCGTGCCACGGGCCATGTCATCGAGCGAGATGCCGAGCATGGACTCCATCGCGGCCTTCACCTCGCGCTGCACCGGATGGTCTGGCTCGACATAGCCACTGGTCGGCACGCCAAGGGTCCGCGCAAGACCCAGGAACCCCGCGTGCTTGCCCGAGCAATTGTTGTGAAGCGCGCAGGGACAGGCATCGGCGCGATGGAGTTCCGCGACATCCTGCATGCGCTTGGGCCAGTGGCTGCCGCACTCGAGCGCCTCTTCGTCCAGCCCCGCCTTCATCAGCATGATGCGGGCCGAATTGACGTGAACGCTCTCGCCATTATGCGAGGAACAGGCAAGCGCGAGCTCCGCGGGCTCGAGATCGAGCGCATCCGCAGCCCCCGACTCAACCAGCGGCAGGGCCTGTAGCGCCTTCACCGCCGAGCGGGGAAACACCGGGCGCGACACATCTCCGAGCGCCGCGATCTTCGTGCCGGCGGAATCGAACACCGCGACGGTGCCCCGATGACGGCTCTCGACGGCATCGCCGCGAAAGACCTCGACCAGAACCGGGTTTTCCATGATCAGTCCCCACCGACGGAAGCAACGCCAAGCGGCGCCGATGCGCCCGCGCCAGTCTGCTTGCGGACCCAGCCATCCAGCCGCTCGAGCGCACCGTCGATGACCTCGTCCTTCTTGCAGAAGCAGAAACGGACGAAGTTCGTCGGCGCGTCGGCCACGTAGAAAGCGGATACGGGAACGGCGGCGACGCCGGCCTCTTCCACCATGCGCTTGCAGATCTCGACGTCTCCGCCCTCAAGGCCCAGCGTCGTCACGTCGCAGGTGGCGAAATAGGTTCCCTCGCAAGGCAGGACACCGAATCCGAGATCACGCAAACCGCCAAGCATGCGATCCCGCTTCGCCTGCATGGACCGGCTCAGGTCCTCGAAATAGTCATCCTGCTTGCCAAGCCCGTAGGCAACGGCACGCTGCAGGTTCGGCGGCGTGGTGAAGGTCACGAACTGGTGCGCCTTGGCGATGGGCTCGAGCAGGTTCGGCGCGGCGGTCACATAGCCGACCTTCCAGCCGGTGAGCGAAAAGGTCTTGCCGGCGGAACCGATGCGCACCGCGCGCTCGCGCATTCCCTCGAAGGCCATCAGCGGACGATGCTGCCGCCCGTCGAACAGAAGGTGCTCGTAGACCTCGTCGCAGATCGCATAGACGCCGTGCTCGTTGCAAAGACGCGCGATCGCGGCGAGCTCCTGCTCGGAGAAGACCTTGCCGGCGGGGTTCATGGGGTTGTTGAGCAGGATCGCCTTGGTGTTCTCGGTGAACGCCCCGGCAAGCGCATCGAGGTCGAGCCGCCACTGGGGCGGCGTGACACGCAGGCGCACCGGGATGCCGCCCGCCCGCTTCACCAGCGGCAGGTAGCAATCGTAGAGCGGCTCGATGAGAATCACCTCGTCGCCCGGTTCGAGCAGGGCGAGCAACACGTCCGCAATCGCCTCGGTCGCGCCGGAGGTGACCATGACCTCGCTCTGCCAGTCGACATCGAGCCCGTAGAAGCGCCGGTTGCTCTCGGCCACGGCCTGACGCAATTCGGGCAGGCCGAGCATGGGCGGATACTGGTTCGGCCCGCTCATCAGGGCCTCCGCAGCCACACGCCGTACGTCCTCGGGACCGTCCACGTCGGGGAACCCTTGCCCGAGGTTGATCGCCCCGTGGGCGATCGCAAGACGGGACATGGTCTCGAAGATCGTTGTCTGGAGACCGGTGAATACGGGGTTGGTCGGCTTCATGCTGGCTCGGATCCTCGCCTGTCGGGCCCATTCGGGACTGGCACTGCCGCGCTTTGTAGACACGTGCGCGGGCGCTTGTCGAGGATGGGGAAATGCTTCGGGCTACGACATCCGTACAAAGCCCGAGGACGATTCAGGGGAAAACCCGGACACGTGACAGGGGTCACACAACGACACGACGCGCCGGAATACCGTGCAACAACGGTCGCGGGCAGACATTTCCAGAGCCACTCCCCCAGGCTCGCCGGCGGCCCAGGGTCGGCTCCCGATCATGCGCGGCTTCGACCCCTCGAATCCGCGTCAGCACCGACCTCCCGGCTCCGGAGCCAACATGGCTTCGGAGCCGGCCGGTCAGACGGGAAAAGCAGTCTCAGCGCACCAGGATGTTGCGGAACTGCCAGGGATCGCTCTCGTCGATATCCTCGGGGAAGAGGCCCGGACGGCCCTCGAGCGGCGTCCAGTCGGTGTAGTAGCCCTTGACCGGTCCCAGATAGGGACGCTGCACCTCAAGGCAGCGGCGGTAGTCCATCTCGTCCGCCTCCACGATGCCCTCGGTCGGGTTTTCCAGCGCCCACACCATGCCGGCGAGAACCGCAGAGGTGACCTGAAGGCCTGTCGCGTTCTGATAGGGAGCGATCTCCCGCGTCTCCTCGATGGAAAGCTGGGAGCCGTACCAGTAGGCATTCTTCTCGTGGCCATAGAGGAGCACGCCGAGTTCATCGATGCCGTCGATGATCTCGTCCTCGGTCAGCACGTGCAGCACTTCCTGCGTCTTGCCCGCCGCTCCGAACAGCTCATGCAGCGAGAGCACCGCGTCATTGGCCGGATGATAGGCATAGTGGCAGGTCGGGCGATACTTGACCTTGCCGTCCTCCTTCACCGTGAAATAGTCGGCGATGGAAATCGACTCGTTGTGGGTCACCAGGAAGCCGTACTGGGCGCCCGGCGTCGGGCACCAGGTCCGCACACGGGTGTTGGCCCCCGGCTGCTCCAGATAGATCGCCGCCTTGCAGCCCTTCTTTTGCTTGCGGGCGTTCTTCGGCATCCACTTTTCGTGCGTGCCCCAGCCGAGTTCAGACGGCTGGAAGCCCTCCGAGAGGAACCCCTCGACCGACCAGGTGTTCCAGAAGGCCCCCATCGGCTTGGGCTTCCTGGCCCGCTGGGTGTCGCGCTCGGCGATATGCACGCCCTTCACGCCCACCTTCTTCATCAGCTTCGCCCAGCCCTTGCGGGTGGTCGGCTCCTCGAACCTGGTGCCAGTATCGCGGGCGATATCGACAAGCGCCTGCTTCACGAACCAGGAGACCATGCCCGGGTTGGCCCCACAGCACGACACGGCGGTGGTGCCGCCCGGGTTCTTCTTCTTCTCCCGGCGCACGGTCTCGCGCAGGGCGTAGTTGGTGCGCGACGCGTTGTCGGCATTCTCGTCGAAGTAGAACCCGAGCCACGGCTCGACGACGGTGTCGATGTAGAGCACGCCAAGTTCACGGCACAGCTTCATCAGGTCGAGCGAGGACGTGTCGACGGACAGGTTGACACAGAAGCCCTGCCCCTCGCCCTCGGTCAGAAGCGGCGTAAGAACCTCACGATAGTTGTCCGGGGTGAGCGCCACCTGCTCGAAGCGATAGCCACGCTCGTCGACCATGCCGCGATCGGTGTCGACCGGGTCGATGACCGTGAGCCGCTTGGCGTCGAAGTTGAAGTGACGCTCGATGAGCGGCAGCGTGCCACGGCCGATGGAGCCGAAACCGATCATGACGATCGGGCCCGAAATCGTCCCGTGAACCGGATGGCTTCCCGCCTCCGCGACCGGCGCAGCGGAACTGGCCGGAGCGCTCGCCCTGGCGGCCTTGCCGGCCGGCGCGCGCCGGGTGGTTTTCTTCGTCGCGGCCCTGGTCGTCTGTTCGCTCATTTCGGGCATCCTCTCGTCATGTCATGCGGACCGGCCCGCGCGGCTGGCGGGCAGTCATGGGTAGCGTAACGCCGACCGGTCGCGGATGCGACCGGTCGGCGCCGATTGTGTCACCGGGGAAGCGCGTTCAGATGACGTAGGACCGCAGCGGCTTGAAGCCGTTGAACGCGATGGAGGAATAGGTGGTCGTATAGGCACCGCACGCCTCGATCAGCACCTTGTCGCCGATGGACAGGCTCACCGGAAGCTCATACGGCTCCTTCTCGTAGAGCACGTCCACGCTGTCGCAGGTCGGGCCGGCGAGCACGCAAGGGGTCTTGCGGTCATGGTCCTTGTCCGTGCGGATCGGATACCGGATCGCCTCGTCCATGGTCTCGGCCAGGCCGTTGAACTTGCCGATGTCCAGGTAGACCCAGCGCATCTCGTCCTCGGCCTCGGACTTCCTGGAAATCAGGACCACCTCGGCCTCGATCATGCCGGCATCGCCGACCATGCCACGGCCCGGCTCGATGATCGTCTGCGGAATGCGGTTGCCGAAATGGTTCGAAAGGCCGCGCAGGATCGCCTCGCCGTAGCGCGGAACGCCCGGCATGTCCTTGAGGTAGCGTGCAGGGAAGCCGCCACCCAGGTTGACCATCGACAGCGTGATGCCGCGCTCCGCCATCTCGCGGAAAATACCGGCGGCCGAGGCAAGCGCGGTGTCCCACGCCTCGACGTTGGCCTGCTGCGACCCGACGTGAAAGGACACGCCATGCGCGATCAGGCCCGAGCGATGGGCATGCTCGAGAACGTTCGGCGCCATCTCCGGCGCGCAACCGAACTTGCGCGAAAGCGGCCAGTCGGCACCGGCGCCGTCGCACAGGATGCGGCAGAACACCTGGGAGCCGGGAGCGGCACGGGCGACCTTGTCGACCTCGGCCTCGCAATCCACGGCAAAGAGGCGAACGCCCAGCTCGAAGGCGGCGGCGACGTCGCGCTCCTTCTTGATGGTGTTGCCGAAGGAAATGCGCTCGGGACCGGCACCGGCGGCGAGCGCCATCTCGATCTCGGCGACGGAGGCGCAGTCGAAGGAGGATCCGAGCCGCGCGAGCAGCTCAAGGATCTCCGGGGCCGGGTTGGCCTTGACCGCGTAGAACACACGCGTGTCCGGCAGGGCACGCTCGAAGGCAGTGTAGTTGTCACGCACGATGTCGAGATCGACGACCACGCAGGGCTCGTCGTCTCGTCGCTGGCGAAGGAAGTTGCGGATACGATCCGTCATGGCAGTCACCCGTTCCGAACGGCGGTCACAGGGTCGCGGATGCGGCAACGCTCCCAGTCCGCTTTGGAGACGGAACGAGCATGGCTTCATCTGCGAGCGGTCGGGCCGGGACGGCGCCTGAATGGCGCGGGACCTGCCGTTCCGCGATTTGGTAATGCCTTGGATTGGATCGGACGTACCGAACCGCACAGCCGGCAAGGATGTAACAAGTGCCTCTTCAGTGACCCCGGGACTTGGAAACCCGGCAGAGACCAAAAAAGCCCTCTTACGTCGTTGCTTTAAGCCATCCGTTTTGCCGCTCTTTCCGGAGTGATCCGGGCCCTAGCGAGCGACTGCCACCTTGCGGTTGGATGACCACGGGCACGTGCGAATTTGGGCAAGGGGAGATATGCGGCAACAGGCCGTCACAATCAAGGGAAAATCCGCATGAACGCCGATTTTTTCCCGCAAGCCGGATCGCATTGGCGGACGTAGGGGCCGCAAGGCGTTCCGGAACGCAAACGCCCCCTCGGAACACGGCAAAAACCGTGTCGTCGAGAGGGCATTCGCGGGACCGGACCAGGCCGGTCGGAACCCGGGCAGAAAGCCCGGGCTGTTCCTCGTGTACGGATCAGTCCTTGTCGCGACCGCCGCGCTCGCCACGATCACCGGACTTGCCGTGCCATCCGTGGCCCCACTTGCCCTTGCCACGGCCCTTGCGGTCCTCGAAGGACAGGGCGCCGTCACCGTTGCGGTCCATGCGGGTCACCAGATTGGCGGTCGGACGCGCGACCTCCTCCGCGGTGATCCCCAGATCGCCGTCCCGGTCGAGACGCTGGAACATGCGCACCATGTGGCGGTCCATGCGGGCGGTCCAGATCGTCGAGAACTCCTCGAGCGTCAGCGCCTTGTCGCGATCCGCATCCGCCTTGGCGAACCGGTCGGCACGCGCGGCACGGATCTCGTCGGCACTCAGACGTCCGTTGCCGTCCGCATCGAAGTCTTCCATGCCGGGTCGCATCCCGCCACGGCGGGGACCGCGATCATCGTCGTCATCCCGGTCGCGACGCTCCATGCGCGACAGCATGCGTTCGGCACGGCGGTTGTACTCATCCTCGGTGACCTTGCCGTCGCCGTCGCGATCGAGGCGCTGGAAGGCGCGAACCTTCGGCGTCACGACAGTCGCGGCATAGGCGACCTTGAACTCCTCGAGGGTGACGCGGCCGTCGCCATCGGTGTCGGCGGCGACGAACAGTTCGTCGCGGCGGGTGTCGATCTCGTCCTGGGTGAGCTTGCCGTCACCGTTGGTGTCGAAGATCTCCATGAAGACCATCGCCATGCGCCCGCCATGATGGCCGTGGCGGCCATGATGACGCTTGCCGGACCACTTTCCCTTGCCCTGCATCTGCTCGTGGCGCCAGCCGTGACCGTCTCCGCGACCCTTGCCGTCACGATCGGCGAAAGCCGGACCGGCCAGCGTGCCAAGCAGCGCTGCGGACATGGCCACGAGCGCGATTTTCCGGAAACCCTTCATTGCGATACTCCTCATCGGCTGTTGAAGCGATGACCAAGAGATACGGACGGCTTGTCGCAAAACTATGCCTGCGAACCACCTGTTGTGTCGCAAGCTGTCGCCGGATCGGGGCCTGATACATATGGATACAAACCCGATTTCGCGCGCACGCCTGGCGGGGATACACAGAAGACGGTCAGCGCCGAACCGGAGAAGGACCGAGCCGAGACATGAATGACACCGGGCATCATATCCTTGTGGTCGACGATCACCGCGACATCCGGGAGTCGCTCGCACGCTACCTGCGCAAGAACGGCCTGCGAGCCTCGGTCGCGGAGAATGCCGCGCAGGCGCGCAAATTCCTCAAAGCCGCGGCCGTCGACCTTGTCGTGCTCGACATCATGATGCCGGGCGAAGACGGGCTTTCGCTGTGCCGCCATCTGATGGAGAGCGAGTCCATTCCCGTCATCCTGCTCACCGCCATGGCTGAGGAGACCGACCGCATCATCGGACTCGAGATCGGCGCCGACGACTATGTGACCAAGCCCTTCAACCCGCGCGAGCTTCTCGCTCGCGTGCGCGCGGTTCTGAGACGCTCATCGCAGGTCCCCAAGGAACGGGACCCCGTCGAGACCGACTGCCTGTCCTTCGCGGGCTGGACCCTCGACGTGCCCCGGCGCCTGCTGACCGGCAGCGATGGCGTCGCCGTTCCGCTGTCCACCGGCGAGTACCAGCTCCTCGTCGCCTTTCTCAAGCGCCCGCGCATGGTGCTTTCGCGCGACCAGCTTCTGGATCTCACGTCGGGCCGCAGCCCGGGTGTCTTCGACCGCTCGATCGACAACCAGGTCAGCCGGCTGCGGCGCAAGATCGAGGCGGACCCGAAAAACCCGGAGCTCATCAAGACCGTCTGGGGCGGCGGCTACACCTTCACCTCGGACGTCGAGGGAGGCATCGAATGACGCATTTCCGCCTGTGGCCACGCTCCCTCGGAGGTCAGCTCGTCGCCCTGCTTCTGCTGGCGCTCATCGTCTCCCAGGGCCTGACACTCTGGCTCTTCGCCGGCGAGCGCAAGGTTGCGCTCACGGAACTCGCGCGCAACGTCATCCTGTCGCGCACGAGTTCGCTGGTGCGATGGGTCGATGCCGCCCCGCGCGATCAGCACGCCGACATCATCGGCGCCGTATCCAGTCCGTTCCTGCGGTTCTGGATCACGCCGGAGGCCGCCCTCGCCAGGGGCGGAGAGCGGGAAACGGACCAGCGGCTTGCCGAAATGCTTAAGGAGGAGATCGGCGACAACCGCGAGGTGCGCATCGACATCCTGCGCAGCCCCTTGCCCGATTCCGTGCGCGACCGGTTCAAGCGCAAGCTGAACGATCGGGATGAGGATGACGACGACCCGGACAAGGACGAGAAGAAGGACAAGCGCAAGCACTCTCACCACTGGCGTGACGCGCCGACGTTCCTGACGGCCTCGGTACAGCTTGCGGACGGACGTTGGCTGAATGGCACCAGCCGGTTCCGCGTGCCCCGCAACACGCTCACTCCTGTCTTCGTCGCTCTCGGCATCATGGCCGTCGCGATCATCCTCATCATCGCCCTGAGCGTGCGCGGACTAACGCGTCCGTTACGCGAGCTTTCCGCCGCAGCGGAGCGGCTGGGTCGCGGCGAAAGCATAGACCCGCTGCCCGAGCGCGGCCCGTCCGAGCTCACCGGAACGATCCGCGCGTTCAACGAGATGCAGGACAGGCTGACCCGTTTCGTAAGGGACAGGACCCGAATGCTCGGCGCGATCAGTCACGACCTGCGGACGCCGATCACCTCGCTGCGCATCCGGGCCGAGTTCATCGATGACGACGAGAACCGGGAGAAGATGATCGAGACGCTGGACGAAATGCAGCGCATGGTGGAGGCGACCCTTGCCTTCGCCCGGGACGAGGCATCCCGCGAGGAAGCCTCGAGGGTCGACCTGGGAGAGTTCCTCGATTCCATTACCGAGGACTATCGCGACATCGGTCAGGACGTCTCCTTCGCCCCCTTCGGGCACAGGCTGGTGACGACCTTCCGCCCGCTCAGCGTGAAGCGGGCGGTACGCAACCTCGTCGACAACGCGGTTCGCTATGCGGGAGCCGCCGAGCTTTCACTTCGCCAGGAAGGCGACACGCTTCAGATCCTCGTCGAGGACCGGGGACCGGGCATTCCCGACGACAAGCTCCGGGACGTCTTCGAGCCCTTCGTGCGGCTTGAGGAATCACGCTCCGAGGTGACCGGCGGCATCGGGCTCGGGCTCTCCATCGCCCGCTCGATCATCCACGCACATGGCGGCACCCTGGAGCTGGAAAATCGTGTCGATGGCGGCCTGAGGGCGCGGATCACACTGCCGGCAGCACGTTAAACCGTTCAATGCGGCAGGAGCATTGCTCTCCAAGGAAGAGCCTTGCTCCATGCCTCTCTGTTTTCTTGATTCTCGGAGGTGCACGATCAACAATTGCGCCGGGTTGGCGTTCCGGATGGTCCCGGGCGTGAGGCGGGGGACAGCATGGGTGGGCATCTATCTGGGCAAAACGGGCAAGGGCGCGGAAACCCCGAGGGTGAGAACGGCCTGCCTGCGAAGCGATCACGCACGGTGAAGCGCCCCGGACAGGATCCTCGCGAGCGCAGACGCGCGCCCCGGGCCGAGGGGGAGCTCGACGTTTCGGTCATCACCATTCGCGGCCCCCTGCCCGGTCAGTTGCTAGATCTCAGCCTGACGGGTTGCAGCATGCTGACCCCCGGCCTTCCGCAGTTCGCGATCAATGCGCGCATCGCCTTTCCCGCCTACGGGCTCGAGATCCGCGCCGAGCGACGCTGGCTACGCGGAGACAAGTCGGGCTGGCGTTTTCTCTACAGCGACGATGAAAAGAAGCGCCTTGCGGATGCACTGACGGATGCCGCTGGAAACGGCGACGCAACCCGCTACGCAAAGCCCTATTCTCCCGACCGAAGCTGAGGCACCGCATGCCGCGCTGACAACGAAAAAGGAGCGTGCAGCGGCACGCCCCTTTCATTTTCCACGTCCCGTGCCGTCGTCAGCCGCGAGCGGCTGCCTTCACTTCCAGACGACGGGCATGGAGGATCGGCTCGGTGTAGCCCGAAGGCTGGACCGTCCCCTTGAACACCAGATCGCAGGCGGCCTGGAACGCGATGGACGCATCGAAGTCGGCCGCCATCGGCCGATAGAGCGGATCGCCGGCATTCTGGCCATCCACGACCGCCGCCATGCGCTTCATCGTTTCCATCACCTGCGCCTCGCTGCAGACACCATGACGCAGCCAATTGGCGATGTGCTGCGAGGAGATGCGCAGCGTTGCCCGGTCTTCCATCAGGCCGACATTGTTGATGTCCGGCACTTTCGAGCAGCCAACTCCCTGATCGACCCAGCGCACCACATACCCCAGGATGCCCTGGGCGTTGTTGTCGAGTTCGGCCTGGATTTCCTCCGCCGACCAGTTGGGGCGCTCGGCAACGGGTATCGAGAGAATGTCGTCGAGCTTTGCACGTCCACGCGAACGCAGCTCCTGCTGACGCGCGACGACGTCCACCACATGGTAATGCAGGGCGTGAAGCGTGGCGGCGGTCGGCGACGGCACCCAAGCGGTGTTCGCACCGGCCCTGGGGTGGCCGATCTTCTGCTCGAGCATCGCCTGCATCAGGTCGGGCATGGCCCACATGCCCTTGCCGATCTGGGCGTGACCGGGCAGACCGCACTCGAGCCCGATATCGACGTTCCAGTTTTCGTAGGCCTGGATCCAGGCGGCCGACTTCATGTCGCCCTTGCGGATCATCGGGCCCGCTTCCATGGACGTGTGCATCTCGTCGCCGGTCCGGTCGAGGAAGCCGGTGTTGATGAAACACACGCGCTCGGATGCCGCGCGGATGCACTCCTTGAGGTTCACCGTGGTGCGGCGCTCCTCATCCATGATGCCCATCTTCAGCGTGTTGGCGGACATGCCCAGCGCCGTCTCGACGCGTGCAAAGAGTTCGTTGGCGAAGGCGACTTCGTCCGGCCCGTGCATCTTCGGCTTGACGATGTAGAACGACCCGGCGCGCGAATTGCCGCGCCGACCGCCACCGCCCGGTCCGCCGGTGCCGATGTCGTGCATGGCGATTGCCGCGGTCACCATCGCGTCGAGGATGCCTTCGGGAATCTCGTTGCCGTCGGCATCGAGGATCGCGGGCGTGGTCATCAGGTGGCCGACGTTGCGCACCAGCATCAATGACCGGCCATGCAGGACGAGTTCACCGCCCTGTGCGGCAATGTAGGTGCGATCGCCTTCCATGCGGCGCTCAACCGTCCTGCCACCCTTTTCGAAGCGGGCCGCGAGGTCCCCCTTCAGGAGACCAAGCCAGTTGCGATAGGCGACGACCTTGTCCTCGGCATCGACGGCTGCGACGGAGTCCTCGCAATCCATGATCGTCGAGACGGCCGACTCCAAAACCACGTCGGCGATACCGGCCGGATCGGTCTTGCCGATCGGGTTCTCGCGATCGACGACGATCTCGATGTGCAGCCCGTTGCGGCGAAGCAGGACCGCCGCCGGCTCCTCCGCGCTTCCCCTAAAGCCCACAAACTGCCCGCCGTCGGCAAGTCCCATCTCGCCGCCGGCCGTGGACGCGACGACCAGCGCGCCATCACACACGGCAAGTCCGGCCGCATCGCTCCAGGACCCGTCGAGGGGCACGCGCTCGTCGAGAAGCTTGCGTGCGAAGGCCACGACCTCCGCTCCGCGCGTGGCGTCGTAGCCGCCCGGCTTCGGCGTGCTGCCCATTGCGTCGGTGCCATAGAGCGCGTCATAGAGCGACCCCCACCGGGCGTTGGCCGCGTTGAGAGCGTAGCGGGCGTTGGTGATCGGAACCACGAGCTGGGGGCCCGCGAGTTCGCCGATCTCGGGATCGACATTGCCGGTCGTCACGGTGAAGGCGCCGCCTTCCTCGACCAGATACCCGATCTCCTTGAGGAACGCCTTGTAGGTGCCGAGATCGATCGGCCCCGGGTTGGCCCGGTGCCAGTCGTCGATACGGGCCTGAAGATCATCGCGGCGGGCGAGCAATTCGCGATTGCGTGGCGCGAGATCGCGCAGGATCGCGGCCAGTCCCTCCCAGAAGCGCTCCGGCGTCACTCCGGTTCCCGGCAGGGCCTCCTCGGCCACGAACGCGGCGAGTTCCCCGTCAACCTTCAGTCCGGCAAGATCGATACGTTCCATGATCCCGCTTGCTCCCTGGGCTCTTGCCCGGCTCTGCGGCCAGGCGCTGCGGCACTCTCCCCGCCGGCAAGCCGCACGGGGCATTCAAGTTGGCGCCATATTCGGAAAACACGTCTTCCCGGTCAATTATTCACAAATGGGAAGGACTTGATCCACCATGGAAACAATCATCCTCCGAAGTTGCTTCCCTTGCATCCGGCCCGCCGATTGGACATAGGATAGCGCCTCACCGCGTCGCCGCCACCTTCCCGCCTGCCAGCGACCGAGCCGAACCGGGATGTACATTTCGTGCCCGGACATATTCGGCAACTGTCTTCTCGAACCGCAAGAGCCCCCATGGCCCGCACCGGAACCCTCTCCCTGACCAGTTTCTACTCGCGCCCGCTTCTCCTGCTGTCGCTCACGACACTCTTCTGGAGCGGCAACGCAATCGCGGGCCGGCTGGCGATCGGCGAAGTGTCGCCGCTTGCGGTGGTGTTCCTGCGCTGGATCGCGGTCTCGGCGCTGATGATTGCGCTCTACGGGCGCCAGACCGTGGCGGAATGGCCGCTCCTGAAGAAGCACCTGCCCATGATCGTCGTCATGGGCATCTGCGGTTTCACCGCCTTCAACTCGCTTTTCTATATCGCCGCGCATGAGACAACCGCCGTCAACCTGGGCATCATCCAGGGAGCGATGCCCATGTTCGTGCTGTTCGGCGCCTTCGTGATCCTGCGTGCGCCGGTTCGCATGCTGCAGATCGTGGGAGCACTGGTGACCATGTCGGGCGTGGCTTTCATCGCTTCCCAGGGAGATTTCGCACGACTTGCGGAGTTCGAGGTGAACCCCGGCGACGGCCTCATGATCATCGCCTGTGTGCTCTACGCCCTTTACGCGGTTTTGTTGCGCAAGCGCCCGGCCGTTTCCGGCCTCGTGTTCTTCACCGTTCTGTCGGTCGTCGCGGCTGTTTCCTCCCTGCCTCTCTTCGTTCTCGAGATTGCCCAGGGAACGCTGCAGATGCCCACGGCAAAGGGGTGGCTGATCGTGGCCTATATCGCGCTGTTCCCGTCCTGCCTGTCCCAGATCTTCTTCATGCGGGGCGTGGAACTGATCGGACCGGGGCGCGCTGGTGTTTTCATCAATCTTGTGCCGATATTCTCGTCTTTGCTCGCCGTGATGCTGCTTGGCGAACCGTTTCACGGTTATCATGCCATCGCGCTGACACTGGTCCTGCTGGGCATCGCCCTGTCGGAACGGTCGAACGCGAAAAGGGGCTGACACGGCAAACGGATACGAGGGGGAATCCAGGGTGATGGTCGGTCCGAACACGGGGAAAAGGTCCGATGGATAGCGCCGCGATGCAGTCACCGCTGCTGATCGGGGCGATCGCCGGCCTTCTCGTCATCATCTCCCTCATCCAGCCGCTTGCACGCCGCATGGGCCTTGCGCCCTCGGTCCTTCTGGCCGTGGTGGGCGTTGCCATCGGCTCCGCCGCGACCTGGCTGTTTCACACCACACAGACCGACGCCTTCAACGAGATCGCGAATGTCTTCGTCAACCTGCCGCTCGACTCCAGCGGCATTCTCAATCTTTTTCTGCCGATCCTGCTGTTCCAGACGACATTGACACTGGACGTCAGGCGCATGGCCGAGGACGGGGCCGTGGTCTTCACCATGGCGGTCGTGGCGGTTCTCGTCGCAACGCTCTTCATCGGCCTTGCGCTCGCTCCCTTCGCCGGTCTCTCGCTCATTGCCTGCCTGCTGCTCGGCTCGATCGTCGCCACGACCGATCCGGTCGCCGTCGTCGCGATCTTCCGGGACATCGGGGCCCCCGCGCGCCTCGCGCGTCTCGTCGAGGGCGAGAGCCTGCTGAACGACGCGGCCGCGATCGCCCTCTTCGTGCTGCTGCTCGATGCGCTCCTGTGGGACCAGAAGCCGACCGCAAGCGATGCCGCGCGGCTCTTTGCCTGGAGTTTTGCCGGAGGCATCGCGCTTGGCTATGCGGGCGGACAGATCCTTGTCCGCCTGCTTCCGCTGGTACGCGAGTTCCGCCTCGCGCAGGTGACGCTGAGCTTCGCGCTGCCCTATCTGGTCTATGTCTTCGCCGAGCACATGGCCGGCGTTTCCGGGGTCGTTGCCGTCGTCACCGCCGGCATCGTCATCAACCTGGTCGGCCCCTCGCGCGTCACGCCGGACGGCTGGACCTATCTGAACGACGTCTGGGACCAGATCGCCTTCTGGGCCTCGTCCCTCATCTTCATGCTGGCATCGATCCTCATCCCCAAGCTGCTGGTCGAAGTCGGCTGGACGGATCTGGGCCTGCTTGCCATCGTCGTCGTCTCGGCCCTCGTCGCGCGTGGCGTCGTGCTGTTCGGCCTGCTGCCGCTCATGAGCCTGATGCGCATTTCCCAGCCCGTCAGCACACCTTTCAAGACCGTCATGCTCTGGGGCGGGATGCGTGGCGCGATCACACTCACGCTGGCCCTCGGCGTGACGGAGAACGCCGCCATCGATCCGCAGGTGCAACGCTTCGTCGCCGTGCTTGCGACCGGCTTCGTGCTGTTCACCCTGCTCGTCTACGGCACCACCCTGAAGCCGCTCATCAAGGTCTTCGGGCTCGATCAGCTCTCGCCTCTCGACAAGGCGATGCGCTCGCAGGTCCTGGCGCTTGCCCTGTCGCGGGTGCGCGAGGGCATTTCAAATGCCGCCGAGGGCTACGGCATGAAGAGCGAGATCGCGGACAATGTCGACCGGCCCTACCGGGAGCGTCTCGCCGCCGAAAGCGAGGGCGCGGGCGACGGCGCCGAGATCCTGGACCGCGATCGCATCACACTCGCCCTCATCGTCATCACCAACCAGGAACGCGAGATCATTCTGAGGCACCTGCGAGAGCGCACGGTCTCGATCCACACGGCGGAAGTGCTGCTTGCAAGAACCGGACGGATGGGCGACGCCGCGCGGGCGGGCGGGCGCATCGAATACAATCGCGCGGTCAGGGCAAGCCTCGCCTACGCCCCGACGATGCGCATCGCGCAGTGGTGCCAACGACACCTGAAGCATGACCGCTGGCTGGCGCGCCTTCTTGCCGACCGCTACGAGATCCTGCTTCTGGCGCGTATCGTTCTCGACGAACTCCTGAACTTCGCCACCGAGAAGGTCGAGCCGTTGCTCGGTCACAGGGTCGCGGAACTGCTGACCGAGATCCTGCTCCATCGCCGGGAGGCGACCGTGACGGCCCTCGAGGCCCTGAGGCTTCAGTATCCCGACTATGCCGACCAGCTTGACCAGCGCTTCCTGCTGAAAGTCGGCCTGCGTATCGAGGAGGACGGCTACCGGTCTCTTCTGGCGCAGAACCTGATCGGCAACGAACTCTATTCCAATCTTGCGCAATACGTGCGCGAAGGACGGGGTCGGGCCGATGACCGTCCCCCGCTGGACCTGGGCATGAACACCGACGACCTGGTGGCGAAACTGCCGCTCTTCCGGGACCTGCCCGCGGAGAGGCTGAAGGCCATCTCGCAGCTCATGCGTCCGCGTTTCGCCGTTCCGGGCGAGACCATCATCCGCAAGGGCGAACGAGGTGACAGCGCGTTCTTCATCTCAACCGGCGCGGTGGAGGTCGCCGCCGGCGGGCGGCACATCCGCCTGGGGCGCGGTGACGTCTTTGGAGAAATCGCTCTGCTGACCGGCGCGCCCCGCACGGCGGACGTGCGCGCGCTCGGCTATTGCCATCTGCTGATGCTCGCCCGCAGCGACTTCCACAGCCTGCTGGAGGAAGACCCTGCGTTACGTGAAGAGATGGACCGCATGGCACGCGAGCGCACGCGGATGAACGCCACCGCCCCCGAAGACGACGAACCAGCACCTTCGGATAACGAAACACCGGCAACAAAGCGCGAGACCTGACCTGAGAGAGCAGTAGCCCCCGTCAACGCGCCGCCTCAGGAACGCTCCTGTGGTTCCGCCGGCTCAAGGCTCCAGACCTGCATCCTTCGATAGATGGTGGAGGGACTCACCTGAAGCGCCTGGGCGGCGCGGGGAATATTGCCGCCGCAGTCCCTGACGGCATTCTCGATCGTCTCCCGGATCACCGTCTCCAGCGGGACGATCTCACGCCCGCCCTCGTCTCTCGCGCCGCCCCCGGGCCGCTCCGGCCCGGAATCGAGACCATCGCGCTTCGTCGCAGAAGGTGCCGCCACCCCTGAAACACCTTCCGGCGCAACGGAGGGGCGCGGCAACGGCAGCATCTGCCGTTCGATCACTTCCCCGTCGTTGAGCACGACAGCGCGTCGAATTGTGTTTTGAAGTTCGCGGATATTGCCCGGCCAGTCGTACTCCAGCAATGCCGCCTCGCAGTCACGGCTCAGCTCCCGGAACCGCTTGCCATCCTCGGCGGCAAACGTCTGCAGGAAATGGCGCGCGATCAGAAGCACATCGTCGTCACGCTCGCGCAACGGAGGAAGCTCCACCGGCACCACATGCAAACGATAGTAGAGGTCCTCCCGGAACCGACCGGCCGCCACCTCGGCCTGAGGATCGCGGTTGGTCGCGCAGACGATGCGCACATCCACCGGGCGCACCGTATCCTCGCCAACCCTTTGGACCGCCTTTTCCTGGAGAACCCGCAGCATCTTCGACTGAAGCTCGAGCTCCATCTCGCAGATCTCATCCAGAAACAGCGTCCCCCCGTCGGCGGAAAGCATCGCTCCCTGACGGTCCGACAGCGCCCCCGTAAACGCCCCCCTGGCATGGCCGAAGATCTCGCTTTCCAGCATTCCCTTGGGGATCGCGGCACAGTTGATCGTGATGAGCGGACCCGACGCACGCTTGCTCAGCGCATGGACGGCGGCGGCGCACAGTTCCTTGCCGGTGCCGCTTTCACCGGTGATGAAGACCGTGGCATTCGTCGGGGCGGCATTGGCGAGAATGTGATAGACCGTCCTCATGGACCGGGACCTGCCGATCATGCCGGCAACGCCCTCTCCGTCCGGAAGCGTTTCCGCCTCGGCCGCAAGCTCCTCGATACGGCTTGCAAGGCGCAAGCGCTCCAGCGCATTGCGCAGGGTGACGCGCAGGCGCTCGGCCGTGAAGGGCTTCATGATGAAGTCGTAGGCCCCTTCGCGCATGGCTTCGACGGCCATGTTCACCGAGGCCATGCCCGTCACCAGAACGACCTCGCACGGCGCCGGGCGTCCCTTGATCCTGCGCATGAGGTCAAGCCCGCTGCCGTCGGGAAGGTTCACATCGATCACGATCACGGATGGCGAAAGGCGTTCGACGGCCTCCAGCGCCTCGGCGCAGTTTGCGGCCAGATGCACATCGAGATCCTGAGGATCGAGATAGGCGCGATAGGTCTCCGCGAGGGCATAGGTGTCCTCGACGAGCAAGACCGTCGGTCTTTTCTCCGTCATGCGCGTTCTGTCCACCCCTGTCGCCCCCGGGTGCCTGCAACGGTCAGCTTGCAGCTTGCCCCGGGGTTGTCGGTTCTTGCAGCGGCTTGCCAGCCGCCTGAGCCTTCCTCAGCCTACGCCATCCGGCCCTGTTCCACCACGTGGCAGTTTGACCAAGTCGGATACGCTCCAGCCCCCTGCACGGATCAGGTGGACGCGTGGCGGAACATGCCACAGGGACGGCCTTGCGATACGCATGAGCCAGGGTATGGCCCGCCCGTTCATGGGGCCACGCGCCAGGGATCCACCTCGCGACCCGGCACAAGATCGTCCGGCAAGACGATGCCGGCGGAAAGCAGATGCCGTGTGATCCGCTCCCGCACCAGCAGGATACCCGCCGGAATACAGCTCACGAGCCAGCGTCCGATGTCACCGGGCGTCGGGGTCCGTGGCTGCACCCATCTTTCTGCAACACGCTTCTGCAGCCTGGTTGCGTCGGTGCGCGCGTCGGCTTCCCTTTCCAGACCCACAAGGGCCAGAACCCGCCAGAGTTCACCGGCCAGGCAGTCGGCTCCGATCTTCTGCGCACTTGCGAGCCCCGCCTCATGGTCTCCGCCGAGCACCATGGTTCCCGCATGCAGGCACCAGAGCGCGGGGCCCGTGACAACTCCGGCCTCGCCCATCCGTCGCGCGATCACCGCCACCTCGTCGAACGCGCCATATCCGGCGAGCCCGTGAGCGCAGCTCAGCACCGTCCACGGATCGCACGGGTTGAGATCGAGCGCCCGGCGGTAGGTCTGTTCGGCCAGGTCATGCCGGTTCTGATGCGCAGCGCTCCAGGCGAAGGTGACCAATGCGCGGGAATCGAGCGGATCGAGGCCGATCGCGGTGCCGGCCAGGGCAGTCGCACGTTCAAGCGAGCGCCGGGTGTGGCGCGTTCCGGGAAAAACCAGCGGCCTGCTGTTGAGGACATGAGCAAGACACGCATAGGCCGCGCCAAAACGAGGGTATTCCTGGATCAGGCCCGACAGCATTTCCTCCGCCCGGAGGGAATCCGAAATGCGGCGCGTCTGCATCAGCTGGCGGGCCCGCACAAGCCGGTCATGGGCACGCAACGGCACCTCCTGGGCACCGAGGGAAACCGTTTGTTCCATGGAAATCCGGGCATGGGTCACGAGTGCGAACTCGGACACGACCTCCGCCTGGGCCGCGAGACCGCCGTCGACCGGCAGTTCACGATTGCTGCCCCACACGTAATGTCCGCTGCGATGGCTCTTGACCGTCACGGTATAAAACAGCCGCCCGCCCTCACGCATGGCAGAAACGGCGATGCGGTACACAGGCAGCCCCGACCGGTCGAGCCCCTCCCCCAGTTCCTCCAGCACCGTCCATTCCCGAAATCGCACCAGACGCGCAATGAGATCCTGGCAAAAGACCCGCGTCAGCCAGGCGGCGTCCTGTCCGTTCCGCGCGTCCTGGACAACCGGCGAAACGACAACCGCGACCCTTGGCCCCAGTTCCGGAACAGGCCCTCCGGCAAGGCCCGGAAATTGAACCGGAAATGCTCTGGAACGCTCCTCCATACCTCCATGCGCGGCGCCTACCTCAGCCGGCTCCGCAATATCCTGCCGCTCGGGAAACTTGCCGAGCTTGATCTCAACGATCAGTTCCTGCGTCTCACTCGAGGGCTGGGTGTCGAACTCGTCATCGAGCACGTTCCAAAGATCCTCGTAGGCCCTGAGCGCCGAGGCGTAGTCGCCGCGGGATGCGCGCGCACGAATGAAGGCCCGGCAGGCCGGCTCATGGGTCGGATCCAGGTTGAGGAGTGCGATGGCCGCTTCCTCGATCTGCTCGAAGTCGGCCCGGGGATCCACGAGCAACGGCTCCAGCATTGCCCGCAGTTCGTCATGGAACTGCTGGCGCCGCTCTCGCAGCCAATCAGTGAACGGCTCCGACAGAAGTTCCCCGCCCTCGAAGAGCCGCTCGGACAGACGCCGTTCATGCAGCAATCGCAACGGCAACGGACCGGTACCCGCCAGAAGATCGTCGAGATCGAGCCTTACCCTGGTCAGGTCGATGGAGATCACCTGCTTGTCGCTGGTCAGCCCGTCGAACCCGAGGGGCTCGAGATTGCGGCGCAGGATGAGCAAGGTCTGGCGCAACGACGAGCGGGCGTGGTGCTCCGAGCTGTCTTCCCAGAAAAGATTGGCCGCCGCTTCACGCGAAAGGCGCCCGTCGCTGGCAAGACACAGACGTGCGAGAAGCCCCTCCGCCTTGCGCGAGCGAAACTGGACAGGCATTCCGGCAACAGCGAAAGCCGGCGTTCCCAGGACAGCGACATCAAGCGTCGGTCCGTGCGCCAAACCGTTCTCGCGGCCTGTCCCGCGTCTGGAAGCTGCCCCCGCTTTGCCCTCCAAGCCGGCCCCCCCATCAGGATGCAGTCACGGTTATCCGGCCCACGGGCCAGGCGACGCACAAGCATCCGGTCCCTGCCTCCCGAACCGGTCACTTCTTCTCGCCCTGCTCCTCCCTGCAAGCCGTGCGACAAAATCACGCAAAGATAACGCTAAATGGTGTTGCATCGCGTTCACAAGAGGTTCTTGCAGGGGACGGCAAGACTATTCCTCATGTCGGTTTCCGTCGCAGGGAACCCGACAATGGCTTGATCGGGGGATTCGCCAAGCACCACCAGCAGATTGCCGGCCGGCCGCATCGGGGCCGGGTGAGGAAACACGCGGGCCGTGCATGCGGCCCGTGTTCAGGGGTGCCATCGGTTGAACGTCTTCCGCAGTGCTCGCGAAGACCGCCATCCGATGCACTGCGAGCCGTGCAAGGCTTTCCGGCCTCGGATCGCACGTGACCCAACTGGGCCGGGGATTGCTACCCCGGCCCATTTTTCCGGCACCGGAAGGCGGCGGCACGAGGCAGTTGGTACGGGACCGGAGGGCAACGGGAACCGGAGCCAGAGACGACACGAGGGAAATGCAGGGATCCGGGAAAACCGGAGGGGGATACTTCAGAAGGTAGAATGCGAACGTTTTCAGAGGGGTCGACCACCCGTCCGGGCAACCGGGCGGGTGGTCTTTTTTTCAGCCTTGAAGTCCGTCGGTCAGGCAGCGTGCTTGCTGCCAGCCGCACCCGAGGTGCTGCGGCGGATATCCTCGAAAAACTCCCGAATCTGCTCGGCGATATCGCCAGACTGCTTCTGGAGGTCGCTCGACACGGCAAGAAAATCCGTTGCCGCGCTCTCGGTCTTCTCGATGGATTCCGTCACCCCGGCCACATTGCGCGTGAGCGTCGAGGTGCCTTCGGCCGCGTGCTGGACGCTCTGGGAAATCTCCCGCGTCGCAGCGCCCTGTTCCTCGATGGCGGCGGCGATCGCCGCCGTCAGACTGTCGATCTCTCCCACCGTCGAGGAAATCGAGCCGATCGCGCTCACGGCACGTGTCGTCGCGGCCTGCACCTCGGCAACCTGGCTTGCGATGTCCTCCGTCGCCTTGGACGTCTGGCCCGCGAGCTGCTTGACCTCCTGCGCCACGATCGCAAAGCCGCGCCCAGCCTCTCCGGCGCGGGCCGCCTCGATGGTCGCGTTCAACGCGAGAAGGTTTGTCTGTTCCGCGATGGCCTGAATGAGGCCGATGACGTCACCGATCTTCTGTGCGGAAACCGACAGCATTCCGACCTCGGACGAAGCGGTCTCGGTGATTCCATTCGCCCGGCGTGTCACGTTCGATGCTCCGGAGACCTGCCGGCCGATCTCGAGGATCGAACTCGCCAACTCCTCGGCGGCGGATGCCACACTTTGCACGTTACCGGACGTCTGTTCGGAAGCCGCGGCCGCGGATACCGCTTCACGCGCCGCGGAACTGGCCACGGACGACAGCGCTCCGGCGCCGGAGCCGACTTTCTCGGCGGCAGCGCCAACAGACTGCAGGCTCGTCCCCATCCTGCCCTGGAAGCGTTCGATCGCGTCGCTGAGAGCCTTCGTCCGCGCCTCCTGCTCCTCCATCAGAATCTGCTGGTAGGTCGAGATGGCGAAATCGAGGTCCAGCATGACCGCGCGGTTGAGGGCATGGATCGCACTGGTTGCCCGCGCCGGAGACAGGCGGAACTTCTTCATTACCACGCTCACCAGTTCGTTGAGCACGAACTGGTATCCTGCGATATACCAGCGCGGCTCCAGCCCGATGCGGCTGTGCGCACGCCCGATGCGATCGATGCTCTGTACGTAGTCGTCGTCGAAGGTTGCCGTGAACAGGCGCTTCCAATGCACCTTCTGGGCGTTCTCGAGCGATGACTGGCGGTTCCCAAGAAGCGCCTTCAACGAAGGCTCCGTCACCACATGCTCGTAGAAGCGCTTCAGGACACCGTCCAGACAGGGCTCCACGACAGGCCAGAGCTGGCGCAACATCGTCCGGGTTGAGTCGTCAATCCGCGCAAATTCAATGCGTCTCTGCGTGGTGTCTTTATTGATGCCAGCCATTTCATACCCCTAGGTAAGATCACCATGACCTTCACCCTGGCGCTCTTTAAAATTTGCTAACTTCGCCCCTCACGGCCACCCTCGTTACATAAAAACCGAATCGAGCACCTATTTATGCATGATTGGTTATCTCGAAGACTCCAAACATATCTTAATTACGCCTTTTAAAACACACACTTACGCAAATATCCTTCCACAAAAACAAAAATAGCAATACTTACGCTGCGTCATAAGTATCATTACCTACATATATTTCAGAGGGGTCTCAACGCGCCCTTTCAGCGGGAAAGCGGCGCCTTCCGGTATGATTCGGCCACGCATGAACACTTCGCGGAGTCGCCAGGTACCATCGGCGGAAGTATTCGTACGGGCCAATACCGGGAGGATGGCTGGGGCGGCAGGATTCGAACCTGCGAATGGCGGCACCAAAAGCCGCTGCCTTACCACTTGGCGACGCCCCAAGAGAGCGTCTGTATAGCCATCGTCGGCGAGGCGTGCAAGACCATGGGAAACGGCTGTCGGAAGGGAATGAAACAACTCCGGAGCGATCATCCACAGCCCAGTCGGAAAACAGGTTCCAAGCGGGGTTGCAGTCCCCGAACCTTGGTGATAATAACCCGCCTCACAGACGGTTTGACGGCTCTGCGCCGCCCCGTCGACCAGGAAGTCGGAGTGTAGCGCAGCCTGGTAGCGCACCTCGTTCGGGACGAGGGGGTCGCAGGTTCGAATCCTGCCACTCCGACCATTTTCCCAAAATTTTCAACAACAATGATAAGGCGGTCGGATCGCCCGACTGTTCACTTTACTCGGCATCATCGCATTCAAAGCTCGTGTTGCGCTTGCCCTGATATCGGGAAGCTTTTGCACGCAAGGACGAATGGCAATCTCGCCCGCTCCCAGATAACTCCAACAATAGAAGCTTTGAACCAAAAGCCTCCACGTTGAAATGGTGCGGATCGGGACGCAGATCCTCACACACGAGTTTTCAGGATCGGGCCATCAACCCGGAAAGAGGCGCCCACCGTCTCACCCGGAACAGGTCACCGCGTCGATCAACGGACGGCAGATGTCCGGGTTTCCCGCGCAGCAGTCCTCCATCAGAAACGCGAGAAGATCCCGAAACCCGTCAATGTCCGCGCGGTAGCGCACGATACGCCCTTCCCGCTCGGTCAAGACCAGCCCCGCCTGAGACAGCGCCTTGAGATGGGCCGACGCGGTGTTCTGCACCGCCCCGACCTTCTGGGCGATCTCCCCCGCCGGCACCCCGGCCTGGCCGGCCTGCACCAGCAGACGAAAGATATCCAGTCGCGTTTCCTGGCCGAGCGCCGCAAGGGCGGAGAGAGCGGAAGCCTTGTCCATGTATCTACCTTTCCAGATACATGGAGACCTGTCCATCGGTGTTTGCCAAGCCCTTTTTGATGCCCCGTTCAGGGAACGGCGGCAATCATCAAGAAGCAGCCGAAGATGACCAGGTGCACCGCCCCCTGGACGATCGTGGTGCGGCCCGTCGCCAGCGTCAGGGTTCCCACGAAGAGCGTCAGGGCAAGAAGCACCGAGTGTTCCGTGTGAAGACCAAGGGTCAGGTCCTTGCCCATCGCCATGGACACTGCCGCGATGGTGGGAATGGAGAGACCGATGCTGGCGAGCGCCGAGCCGGTCGAGACGTTCAGGCTCGTCTGAAGGCGGTTTTGCGCCGCCGCCTTCAGTGCCGTCAGTCCCTCGGGCAGGAGCACGACCGCAGCAATGATGACACCGACGAAGGCATCCGCCAGCCCGGCCGCCGCCACACCGCGCTCCACCGTGGGGGCAAGTGCCTCGGCGAGCAGGATCACGGCGATGAGCGACAAAGCCAGAAACAGCAGTGAAAAGGCGGTTTCGCGGCCGGTCGGGATCGGATGGTCCTCCCCGAGCGCCGCGACATCCACGTAGTCGCTCTTGTGGCGCACGGTCTGCGCAAAGATGAAGACCGCATAGAGCGCCAGCGAAACGATGGAAACGAACACGAGCTGCGCGGGCGAATAGAAAGGCCCTTCGACGGCGACGGTAAAGTTCGGAAGAATAAGCGTCAGGATGGCAAGCGCGCCCAGCACACTGAACGCGGCAACCGCGCCCTGGCTGTGAAAGAGCTGCTCGCGGTGCCGTATGCCGCCAATCAGAAGGCTCAGGCCGACGACACCGTTGAGAACCACCATCAGCGTCGCGAAGACCGTGTCACGGGCGATTGTCGTGTCACCATGGGAGGGATTGAGCAGCATGGACACCACCAGCGCCACCTCGATCACCGTAACGGCCGCCGCCAGCAGGATCGAGCCGAACGGCTGGCCGATCCGCAACGAAACCACCTCGGCGAAGTGAACGGCGGAAAAGACGGTGAAGACCAGCACGGGTGCTGCAAGGAAGAAGAAGAGCAGCGAGCCGCCATCGAGCACATGGGATACTTCAAGGCCTACGAGGACACCCGCGGCCAGAATGGGAAGGATCTGCCGCCAGGGGGCGGCATGGGAACCGCCCTGCCCGCTCCCGTCATCCGGCACAGCCTTGTCGTGCTTCGTCATTTGCCCCACCCCGTCAATTGAACCTGGGCAATCGGTAACCGGACGACATGTCGAAACCGTAAAGACCTTGCATTTCCCTGCCTCATCGTCGCAGGGCCACCGCTCAGGCGGGTCCGCGCACCTCCTCCGGTGGCGCCGACCGGGCCGGGGCCGGACGACATGCGCCGGCAACCAGCAGGGCGACGACCACGAGCGCCAACGGGTAGGCCGGTGCCAGTCCGTGAGCGACGACGAGATAGACGGCGAGCGCTCCCGCGAGCACCGCCAGCAGGACCTCGGCCGCATTGCGGGCAATGCGAAGGAAGGACAGCGCTGCAATCCCGTAGAGGATGAGGAAGTTCTGTCCCGCCAGGGCGAGCATCCAGTCGAGGTGGAACAGACCGGCTCCGCTGGCACACAAGACACTTGCAAGGGCGAGCGACGTCATTCCAACGGCAAGCCAGGGGCTCCCCCCGCGCGTCGTGCGGACAAACGCCGGCAGAATGCCCTCGCGGCTCAGGGAATAGAGCATTCGCGACACGGCCCAGATCGCGCCGGCAAGGTTCGCCAGGATGATGGCACCCGCCAGCCAGGCAACCGCCATGCCGCCCGAGGCGCCCAGGCTCACGCGCGCAATATCGACGAACGCGGTCTCGAAGCCCGCATCGAGGCCGAGGCGCTGGGTCGCGAAGGCGATCACGAGATAGATCGAGACGGTGAGCGCGAACGAGGCCAGCATCGCAATCGGAAAGTCCCGGCGCGGGTTGCTGAACTCCTCCGCCGTGTTTGCCGCCATTTCCCAGCCCGTGAAGGCGAAGAACAGCATCATGAAAGGCAAGACCACCCGTGCCGGTTCCAGTGTCTCGGGCAGCAGAGAAGACACGCGCGCCGCCTCGTCGCCCGAATTGGCCAGAAGCGCGCCGGCCAGCGCCAGCAGGACGATCGCCACCGTGATGACCACAGCCATGAGGGCGTTGACGCGCGACACCAGTGCGCTCGGCGCCATGTGCATTGCCGTGGCAAGCGCGAGCAGGAGAAGACCGCTTGCAAAGGGAGGCAGGCCGGTAACCCCGGAAAGATAGTGACCGCCGGTGAGCGCAATGGACGGCAGGCCGAACAGCACCGCGCCCAGAAGCAGGAACGAGGCAACGGTGTACCCGCGTCGGCCAAAGCCGATCATCGCGTAATGGGCGATACCGCCGGCGTCCGGATAGCGCCGCCCCATCACGATGAAGACACCCAGGAGCGGAAGCGAGGCCAGCGCGCAAAGGATCCACGCGAGAAAGGCGTGATCCCCCACCTGCTTCACCGCGAGGCCAGGGAGCGCCAGTATGCCGGCCCCGATCACGATGTTGAGCATGAGCGCGATCCCGCGCGCAATCGTCAAAGGCTTTCGCAAGCCCGACATAGACTTCTCCCGCCTTCCCGGACGTCTGCCGCATGCCCCTGCCTTTGCTCCTGCGAAAGCCCCGGCCGGCATGGCACCGATACCGCCTTGGATAGCTGGGCAAAGCGCGAGAGAGTACCTTGCGATTTGACAAAAGATTTGCGAAATGCGAGAAATTTCTCGCATCAGTTGCAAATATATATCAACTCTCGCACATGCGCGGGAAAGGTGGACCGATGGATATCGCCTTGTCGCCGATGGACCGCAAGCTGATCCGCCTGCTGGAGGAAGACTCCCGCCGTTCCTACACCGAACTGGCTGCAATCCTTGGCGTCTCGCGCATGACCGTGAAGAACCGTGTCGACCGGCTGGTGGATCGCGGCGTGATCGAGACCTTCACGATCAAGCTCGCCGATACGGGCCCCAGCGGCCCGACCCAGCCCGCGGCGACCGCCTTCTTCCACCTCAAGCTGAAACGCCCGTTCTGCAAGACCGTCTATGAGACGATCGAGGCGTGGCCGGAGGTGCTTGGAGCATGGTCCATCGCGGGAGAGACGGACATGACGCTGCTTGTGAGTTGCGCCTCGGACGGAACGCTGGAGGAGTTGCGCGACCGCCTCGCCCGGCATCCGGAAGTGCAGGCGCTGTCCACGGCAATGGTTTTGCGCCAGTGGCGTCACAGGACGGACGGCGCCCCCGGCACGGCACAACGCATCCCCGCACCGGATGTCCTGGAAAAAGCGGAGCCGCGGCTGCAGGAGGAGATGTCGTGAACACCAAGACGCGCGCAAATACGTTTGTGCTGATCTCGACCGAAATCAACCGATGCATCTTCGAGGGCAACGTGGACGAGGCCCTGAGCCTGATCGGCGACTACATGCAGGAAAACGGCATGACAGCATCCCTCGAGATCGTTGCCTCGATCCCGACCAGGGCCATTCCGCGCCGACCGCCACGGTCCGTCCAGTAAGGTCGGGAGCCTAAAGCAGGGCCCGCGCCGCCGGCGCCGCTGTCTGGCGGTCCAGGTCCGTCAGCGTGACGATCCTGTTTCCCCGCAGGTCATTGGCACAGACCAGGAACCCCTGCTCTTCCATGTGGGTCAGAAGCCAACGTGCCCGGCCGGGCGAGCGGGTACCATAGGCCGTGGCGATCTCCTGATCCGAAGGACACGGCTCCCCCTGCAAGGCCGCACGGGCGATCAGCAGATAGACGCCGCGCATCTCCTCCGGCAGACTCGCGGCCACGGCTTCGGCGGTCGCCCAGATCTCGGGATCGACATCCGTGTCGGAGACTCCGGCCCGCGCCAGTGCGACGCGCTGGCGAAAGCTTGCAAGGTCCAGCGGCCGGCCCGACAGCCTTGCGATGCGGCAGCGCACCTGAAAATCCTGATAAAGCGCGGCGACCGGCTGGAAGGCGGCTTCCGGATCCTCGAGCAACTCGCCGATGATGGCATCGATCGCCTTCTCGCGGGCCTCGTCGTTCTCGATAGGCGCAAACTCGAGTGCGTCGCGTGCCGAAGCCTGACGGGTCAGCCGTTCAAGCACCTCCGACGCCGGAACGCTCTCCTGCACGGGCGGACGCTCCGCCTCGGTCCGTTCGCCCTGCGAAGCCGGCTGGAATAGCAGGTCCTGAAGATCCTCCGGGCGCGATTGCGGAAGTGGCGTCAGCTTCGGCCCACCACCCCGCCCGACCGTTTCGACCGACCCGATACGCACCTGCAGCGGCCGGCGTGAGACGGCCGGGCCGAGAGCCACGAAGTGTCCGCGATCAAGGTTGCGAAAGGACTCGGCCTGACGCTTCTCCATGCCGAGCAGGTCGGCGGCACGGGCCATGTCGATATCGAGAAACGTGCGCCCCATCAGGAAATTGGACGCCTCGGCCGCCACGTTCTTGGCCAGCTTGGCCAGACGCTGTGTCGCGATGACGCCCGCGAGCCCACGCTTGCGGCCACGGCACATCAGATTGGTCATGGCCCCGAGGGAGACCCGGCGCGCATCCTCGCCCGTGTCTCCCGAGGCGGCCGGCGCGAAGAGCTGCGCCTCGTCCACCACCACCAGAACCGGATACCAGTGGTCACGGTCGGCCTCGAAGAGCGCATTGAGAAAGACCGCCGCCGCCTTCATCTGCCGGTCAGGCTCCAGCCCTTCCAGGTTGAGCACAACGGAGACACGATGCGCACGCACACGCGCGGCAATGACCGCGAGATCCCGTTCGCTCGCCGCCGCATCGACCACCACATGGCCGAACCGGTCCGACAGCGTGACGAAATCCCCTTCCGGATCGACGATGACCTGCTGCACCCAGGCCGCGCTTTGTTCGAGCAGACGGCGCAGAAGATGCGACTTGCCGGACCCCGAGTTCCCCTGCACCAGCAGACGAGTCGCCAGAAGTTCTTCCAGATCGAAGCCGCAGGGCCCGGACACGCCGCCCCCCATCACTTCGCCCATGTCGATACTGACTGTCATCCGTGAACTGTCATCCGCTTGATACGCCTTGCCGCCGCCCGGAGGGCCAATCCGGTCGCGCGCCTGCAACGGCGCCGGGCCACCATGTGCCCATGAGTGCCACACCCCCACCTCGGAATAAACCGCAGGCGCCCGCGACACGTCGCGCACGGTTCGCCGGCCCCCTGGCCGGACAGGACTTGTGACAAGGCGCCAAGTATCGTCGATTCGCCGGCGAACGAAAACTCCTGCAAGCTGCCCCAACGGCATTAGCTACGTGTTTACCGCAGGCCCTGTAAGTCACGAAAAACCCGACATCCACAAGGTGTTATTCATGACCGCTCCCTCTCAGCCCACAGATCGACAGACCGGCCTCGACCTTGCCAAGGCAATAGCGGGTTTCCTGGGCATCGATGCGCACGAGACGGGCGACGTCCGGGCCTCGTGGGAAAAACTCGAGCCCGCAATGCCCGGCATTCTCGATTCCTTCTACGAGGCAATCGCGAAGACGCCGGAGCTTGCCGGAATGCTCGGCTCGTCCGAGAAGGGCGTCGCCAACCTGAAGAAGGCGCAGACCTCTCACTGGGGCCATATCTTCACGCACCCGCTCGGCCCCTCCATCGTCGAGCGCTCGGAACGGATTGGCGCGGCCCATGTGCGCACGGGCCTTGAGCCCAAGTGGTATCTCGCCGCCTATGGACGCCTTCTGGTGGACGGAATTCCGGCTCTCGCACGTGCCTATCCGCTTCAGCCGGGGCGCCTTGCCCAGGCCGTCCAGATGCTGGTCGGCCGGATCTTCATCGACATGATCCTGTCGTATGACGCCTATGAGAAGGGCGTTCTCGCACAGCGCGCGGAGGAGCATCGCGCCGACACCGAGCTGGTCTCCCTGCGCAATCTCGCCGGAACGATCACGGACGTGAACGATCTGGCCATCGGCATGGCGTCCTTCTCGCGCAATACGAAACGCGCCCGTGAAAGCGGCCAGGCCATCTCCGCGGCAGCGACCGAACTGGTCACCTCGGTCGAGCAGATCGCCTCCAACAGCGACGGCGCGGCCGCGAAGGCGGATGCGACGAACTCCGCCGTTCTTGAAGGCCTGAGCGCAATGCAGGAGGTCTCCGGATGCATGAGCGACATCTCGGCCACCTCCCGGGAAAGCGCGGCCAATCTCGCCGAACTCCAGCGTGCCTCCGAGCAGATCGAAGACTTCCTGTCCGTGATCGAGAACATCGCCAGCCAGACCAACCTGCTCGCGCTCAATGCCACCATCGAGGCGGCGCGCGCGGGTGATGCCGGCAAGGGCTTCGCGGTTGTCGCGCAGGAGGTCAAGAGCCTGGCCACCCAGGCGGCGAGGGCCACGGAGGACATAACCGACCGCATCGCGACCCTTCGCAGCGGCATGACCACGACGCAGCAGGCCATCGCCAGTTCGAACGACGCCATCGAGCGCGGGCAGAAGACGATCTCGGACGCCCATGAGCGCATGAACGAGATCACGTCCCAGATCGGCGACGTTTCCGAGCGGATGAAGGAAATCTCGCAAATCCTTCAGCAGCAGAAGGATTCCAGCCAGGAGATCGCCGAGAGCATCAACGGCGTGGCGGATCTGGCGGCGGAAAACGATCGCGAACTGGTGTCCATGAGCGAGACGCTGCAGGCGAGCAACGACCGTTTCGCCGCGTCCGCGGGCAACTGGTTCGACGCGTCCTCCAGCCGATCCATGTGTGAGATGGCCAAAATCGACCACGTCCTGTTCAAGAAACGCGTGGTGGACACCATCATCGGGCACGACAACTGGTCCACCGGCGAGGTTCCCGACCATCACATGTGCCGCTTCGGGCGCTGGTACGAAAGCATCGACAACGAGGCCGTGCGACGACACCCCGCCTACACCGCGATCAATGCCCCACACAAGCTGGTTCATGCGGCCGCCAAGGCGGCGCTCGAAGCCCATGCCAAGGGCGACAACGAGGCGACATCACGGCACTTGCACGAGCTTGATCGCGCCAGCCGGACAGTGATCCAGGCGCTTGACGAACTGTCGGCCGTTTTCGAGGCGGAGCTTGCAAGGGAAACACCTCCCCCGGTCCTCGCGCGCAAGGCGTCGGCCTGAGCGACAGGCCACGCGGGGCGCAACCGCCGCGAGCGTCTTCCCGCTTGCGCTTCGTCCTCATATTCGAAATCATGCATTCGTCAGAAAGAGGCCGCAAACTCCAGGCGGCCCGTTCGGGAGGATGACATGATGACACGGTTTCCTTCGCGCCTTTCCCGCCGCCTGTGCCTGGCGGCGATGCTCGGTTGCGCCCTGCAGGCAGCCCCCGCCCTTGCCGAGGACGACCTCCAGATCAGTCCCGGCGTAACGTCTATGACCGTCGAAACCGAGGACGGGCCGGTCGAAATCACCCGGTCGCGCAACGAGACACAGCTCATCGGCGGCGTTCTGCAGCCGCTGGTGCCGGTCCCGGGTGTCCGGCCCGCCGGCGAGCTTGAAGTGCTGGCGGCCCTGCAGGATCCGAATGCGCGGGTCGTGGACATGCGCACGACGGAGTGGCGCGTGAAGGCAACGATCCCGGGCTCGATCCACATTCCCTACACCGAGGTCTCCATGCGCCTCGACGAACTGGGCTGCACCGGCGAACAGGGAAAGTGGGATTGCGCTTCTGCACTGGAGGTCTTCGCCTTCTGCAACGGCCCCGCCTGTCCGCAAAGCCCCACCGCGATCAAGGCCATGGTGCGCGAGGGCTATCCGGCCGAGAAGATCCACTACTATCGCGGCGGCATGCAGGACTGGATGGTGCTTGGCCTGACGACGGCCGAAGGCATGTTCTAGGGTGTGGCCCCATAGACGAGACGGATGAATCAAAGACGGGCGGAACGGCACTGCCGTTCCGCCCGTCGCGGTTTCCGGATTGCGGCTTTCAACGCGGGATCAGGCGAAGGTGTCCTTGAACTGATCGCGCAGGACGTTCTTCTGGATCTTGCCCATGGTGTTGCGCGGCAGTTCGTCCAGCACATAGACCTTCTTGGGCTGCTTGAACTTTGCGAGCTTGTCGGCAAGCGGAGTGATCACCGCGTCCGCGTCGATCTTCGCTCCCTTGTGCGGCGCGACGACAGCCACGACCCCTTCGCCGAAATCCGCATGGGGAACGCCGATGACCGCGCTTTCGGCGACGCCCTCGATCTCGTCGATGACGGCTTCCACCTCGGCCGGATAGACGTTGAAGCCACCGGAAATGATGAGGTCCTTCGACCGGCCGACGATGGACACATAGCCGCGCTCGTCGATCCGGCCCATGTCGCCGGTGATGAAGAAACCGTCTGCACGGAACTCGGACGCCGTCTTCTCCGGCATCTGCCAGTATCCCTTGAACACGTTCGCGCCCTTGACCTCGATCACGCCGACCTCGCCCTGGGGCAGGGCCTTGCCGGTCTCGGGATCGGCGATGCGCAGATCCACGCCCGGCAGCGGGAAGCCGACGGTGCCCGGACGGCGGTCGCCGTCATAGGGGTTGGACGTGTTCATGTTGGTCTCGGTCATGCCGTAGCGCTCGAGGATGGCATGGCCGGTGCGGGCGCTGAACGCCTTGTGCACCTCGGCCGAAAGCGGCGCGGAGCCCGACACGAAAAGACGCATGTGCGAGGCGAGCTCACGCGTGAACGCGTCGCTTCCAAGCAGGCGGGCATAGAAGGTCGGGACTCCCATCATGGTGGTCGCCCTGGGCATCAGCCGCAGGATCTCGTCGAGGTCGAACTTCGGCAGGAACAGCAGCGAGCCGCCGGCCAGAAGCGTCACGTTGGTCGCGACGAACAGACCGTGGGTGTGGAAGATCGGCAGCGCGTGCAGAAGCACGTCGTCCGAGGTAAAGCGCCATTCGCGCATCAGCACCCGGGCGTTGGAGGCCAGATTCTCATGACTGAGCATGGCGCCCTTGGACCGGCCGGTGGTGCCGGAAGTGTAGAGGATCGCGGCCAGATCATCGGCCCCGCGCGCCACGTCCTCGAAGGAGGTCGCGGACGCGTCGGCAGCCGCGCTGAGCGATCCCTTGCCGGCACCATCCAGCGTCTCGAGCCGGGCACCGGTCTTTTCTGCGATCGGAGCAATGGCATCGCGGCGCGCGGGGTCGCAGACGACGACGGCGGGCTTGGCGTCGCCGACGAAATACTCCACCTCGGCGGGCGTATAGGCGGTGTTCAGCGGCAGGAAGACGCCGCCCGCGCGAACCGTACCGAGATAGAGCATGAGCGCGTCCGCGCTCTTCTCGACCTGCACCGCCACGCGGTCGCCCGGCGTGACGCCGAGGGCCACCAGAGCGTTGGCATAGGCGGCCGACCGCTCGACCAGTCCGTCATAGGTCAGCGTGGCGCCGTCCGGCGTCTCGATGAAAGGGGCGCTTCCGTCACTGATGGCGGCGCGGATCTCGGAGAAAAGATGGTTCACTTGCGTCATTCGACAGGGTCCGGTGTCTGTTTCTTCTGTTCTGGCACGGCCTTGAGCAGTCGGGAGACACTGCTCGACGCCGCGACGAGACCCGTTGCGGCAAAGGCTTCGTGGTTCTTTTCGATCTCGCCGAGATCGTAAAGATAGTTGACCATCAGCCCGAAGGACTGACGGCGTCCGTTGGCGGACGGATCGGCGTTCCAGTGCACGCGCTCCAGCCGCGCGCCATTGCCCAGATGGAACCGAGCGACGGGATCGAGCGGCCGGGTGCCCCGGCTTTTCTCGCGAACGAGATAATGGGCGCACAGCGCGCGAAGCGGCTCGCGCAGGCCCTCCGTCTGTTCCGCGTCATCAAGGATCGCGTTGACCGCATCGGTCGTGTCGCTTGCGGCGAGGCTTGCGCGGAACTCCGCCGGAAGGCTCTTCACGACGCTTCCCTCGCCGGCCTCGGCCGAACGTGTCAGCCATGCGCGGAAGCCCGGCACCGGCGACAGCGTCACGAAGGTCTTGAGACCGGGAAGGTCGCGCCGCAGTTCCTCCACCACCTGCTTGATCAGGAAGTTCCCGAAGGAGATGCCGCGCAGCCCTTCCTGGCAATTGGAAATGGAATAGAAGACGGCGGTCGTCGCCTCGCCGGCGGGCACCTCGTCCCGGTCCTCGGCGAGGATGGGGGGGATCGCGTCGGGGATCGCGCGCAGCAGCGCCACCTCGACGAAAATCAGCGGATCGTCGACAAGTGCCGGATGGAAAAAGGCATAGAGCCTGCGGTCGGGCAGCGCGATCCGACGCCGCAGGTCCTCCCAGCCGTGGATCTCGTGCACCGCCTCATAGCGGATGATGCGCTCCAGCACCGCCGCCGGGGTCGACCAGTCGATGCGCTGCATCACCAGAAAGCCCCTGTTGAACCAGGACGAGAACAGGTGCTCGAAATCGACGTCGATGTCCTTCAGCTCAGGCGCGTCGCGCAGGAGGCCCAGCAGGTCCTTGCGCATCTTCACCAGCGCCGTGGTCCCTCCGGGAGCAAGGTTCAGCCGCCGGATGAGTTCCTGTCGGCGCGGTTCGGAGGCCGCGTGCAGCACCCGCAGGCGCGCGGGGTCCCCGGGCGCCTGCAGCACCTCGCGGGCCGCTGCCGACACGCGCTCCCCGTCGGCCCCGAAGCGGGCATGCAGTTCGAGAAAGAAGCTCTTGCGCTCCGTCGCGTCGAGCGCGGCATAGCTTGTCAGGATGTCGCGCGCGAGCGCCACGCCGGACGCCTCTCCGCGTCCGGACAGGAGCGCTTCGCACAGATCGCCGAGACCCCGGCCGCTCGGGCTGCGCTCACGGCGCAGATCGAGAAGCTGGCGGCCCTGCTCGGCGATCGAGGAGAGCAGGTCGTTGAAGAAGCTCGTGGAGTTCATTGACCGGGTCCCATCACGAGGTCGGGAAGCAGAAGGGCGATCTGCGGAATGAAGCACAACAGAACGATGCCCAGCACCATGCAGCCCACATAGGGGATGGAGCCGCGCAGAACCTCGCCCAGAGAGATATTTGGTGCAATACCGTTGATAACATAGAGATTGAGGCCCACGGGTGGCGTGATGAGCCCGATTTCCATGTTGATGGTCAGCACGATCGCGAACCAGTAGGGATCGAAGCCCGCCTGGATGATGATCGGCAGCAGGATCGGCGCCGTCATCAGGATCACCGCCACCGGCGGCAGGAAGAACCCCGCGAACAGCAGGAACACGTTGATGATCGCCATCAGCACCCAGCGGTTCACGTCCAGATCGGCGATCCAGGCGGCGATGGTCTGGGTGATGAACAGCGACGACAGGGCGAAGGAGAACAGCTCCGAAGCGCCGATGATCATCATGATCATGACGCTTTCCTTCAGCGTGTCGCGGAAAAGCCCGGTGTAAAGCGAGGGCTTGAACAGCTTGTAGATCACCGCCACCAGCACGAGGCAGAGCAGCGCGCCCACGCCCGCCGCTTCCGAGGGCGTCGCCACACCGCCATAGAGCACAAAGAGGATCGCGACGATGATCGCCAGGAACGGCAGCACACGCGGCAGGACCTCGAAACGCTCCGCGAAGGAAAAGCGTCGCGTCACCATGTCCAGCCCGACGCCGCGCCGGCGACAGTCGTAGATCGTCCAGATCATGAACAGCGCGGTGAGCATGAAGCCCGGCACGAGACCGGCGAGGAAGAGACGCCCGATCGAGGTTTCGGTGGCGATGCCGTAGACGATCAGCGTGATCGAAGGCGGAATGAGAATGCCGAGCGTGCCGCCGGCGGCGATGGAGCCCGCCGCGATCTCGTTGGGATAGCCGCGCTTGGTCATCTCCGGGATGCCCATCTTGCCGATCGCGGCACAGGTGGCGGGCGAGGACCCGGACAGGGCGGCGAAGATCGAGCAGGCGCCAAGGTTCGACAGCACGAGGCCGCCGGGCACCCGGTTCAGCCAGCGGTCGAGGGCCTCGTAGAGATCCTTGCCGGCGGGCGAGGACGCCACGGCCGCTCCCATGAGGATGAACATGGGGATGGAGACGAGGCCGAAGGAGGCCAGGCCGCCGAAGAAGGTCTCCCCGAGAATGCTGAGACTGCCCCAGCCATCGGCGAGAATGAGGGCCGCGATGGAGACGAAGCCCAGCGCGAAGGCGATCGGCACGCCGAGCGCGAGAAGACAGAGCAGGACGGCGAGAACGGCCCCGGCCCAAAGCATCGGTGTCATTCGGCCACTCCGCAGATCTTCATGATTTCAGCGATGTACTGCAGCACCAGAACGCCGATGCCGAGCGGCAGGGGAAACAGCGGGATCCACAACGGGATCGCCCAGACCGTGTCCGTCCGCCAGCCGTAGGCCCATGCCTCGTGCAGGTAGATCCAGCCGGACCAGGCAAGCAGGGCGCAAAAGGCGATGCCGAAGAGGCCGGACAGGATCTGCATGGCCTTGCGTGCGGGGAGCGGAAGGCTCGTCTGCACCACGTCGACGTTCACGTGCCCCTTGTGCAGCAGCACGTAGGGCGAACCGAGGAAGGTGGCGGCGACCAGGGCGTAGATCACGTATTCGGTCTGCCAGATGGTGGAGCCGTTAAGGAAATAGCGCACGATCACCATGTGGGTGACCACGAGCGCGGCGGAGGCGGTGAGCAGCATCGCGGCAGCGCCAAGCGCGCGCGAAAGCGCCGTGATTGCAGTGACATAGAAGGTCATCGGGACGGCCTTCGGCTACGGTCGGGCCCGCGCGCATCGGCACGAGGCCGGCGTACGTGCCGAGAGAAAGGCCGGGACCGGTCAGACCGGCCCCGGAGGGAAAGACCCGTCGGCGCCAGCCGACGGGCACAAGGCGAACCCGCCGCGATCAGTCGACCGCGAGCGCCTTGGCGATCAGTTCCTCGCCGCCGGGAACGTTGTCGGCGAAGTTCTTGTAGGAGGTCTCCTTGGCGATCGCGAGCCAGGCGTCGTAGTTGTCGGCCGACATCTCGACCACTTCCACGCCCGCGTCCTTGAAGGCCTTGATCATCTTCGCGTCGAGCCCCTTCGCCTCGGCCGCGAAATAGTCCTCGGCCACCTTGCCCGCGGCCATCAGCGCGTCCTGCTGCTCCTTGGACAGCTTGTCCCAGCTGCGCTTGGACATGAGGATCGGCTCATACATGAACCACAGGGCATTGGCGCCCGGAGCCGTCAGGCAGGTGGTCTGTTCGTAGATGCGATAGGAGACGAACGAGCCGGATGAGGTGTTGGCCGCGTCGAGAACACCGGTCTGCAGGGCGGTGTAGATCTCCGAGGACGGCATCGAGGAAATCGACGCACCAGCCCCCACGAGCATCTGCTCGAACGCCGGACCGGCCGCGCGCGTCACCTGGCCCTGCATCGACTCGGGCGACGTGATGCACTGCTTCTTGGACGCGAACCCACCGGCGAGCCACGCATCCGCGATCACCACCACACCCGCGTCATTCACGATCTTCTTGATGTCGTCCATGAACGGCGAGGTGTTCAGGCGGGCGGCGCGGTCGTGGTTGCGCACGAGCCCCGGCATCAGTGTCGCCGAAAACTGCGGATGGCGCCCCGAGGCATAGTCCAGCGGAAAGGCGGAGATGTCGAGCTGGCCCTTGGTCATGGCGCCCCACTGCTCGCGCGCCTTGAACAGGGACTGCCCCGGATAGATCACGATCTCGACGCCAACGTCCGCCTTGGCCACCTCGCGCGCCAGGATCTGCACCATCTCGTCGCGCACGTCGCCCTTGCCGCCGGGCCACTGGTGCGAGGCCTTGAGTTTCACGTCAGCCGCACCGGCAGCCGGAATTGAAAGCGCCAGCGCCGTGGTTACCCCGAGCGCCAGCCGCGTCACAGTCTTGAGCATGTCGTCCTCCCTTTCGACAACCGGCGGCATCGCGCCTCCGGCCTGGCCGGCTCCTCCGCCGGCGCGAAACGGAACGGCCTCCTCCAGGCCGATCCCCTCTGGTTCGAACGCAGGCCTGCTTCGGATGCAGGTTTCCCCTCCGTCGTGCGTCAAGGCAATCACGCGGTGCGCATCCAAGTCAACGCATTTTGTATACAAGAGCAATCTTATTGCATATGTTCGTGGCCATGGACGACGTCACCGCCCCTTCCCGGCCGGCACTGCGGGCAGCCCGTGCCCTGCGCGAGGCGCTTGAGGACGATATCGCCTTTGGTGCGTATCCTCCGGGAACGCGTCTTGACGAGGTTTCCCTGGCGCGCCGCTTCGGCGTTTCGCGCACTCCCATTCGCGAGGCACTGATCGAACTCGCCGCCTCCGGTCTTGTCGAGATCCGTCCGCGTCGTGGCGCCTTCGTGCGCGAGATCGGCATTCCGGCTCTGATCGAAATGTTCGAGGTGATGGCCGAGCTCGAGGCCATGTGCGGCCGTCTGGCCGCGCGCCGCATGACGGGTGACGACCACAGGGAGCTGCAGGCCGTGCATGGCGCCTGCGAGGACGCCGCCCGTTCCGGCGACCAGAACGAATACTTCATGGCGAACGAGACGTTCCACCACACGATCTACCGGATGAGCGGCAACGCGTTTCTGGCCGAGCAGGCCCGCGCGCTGCAGAACCGGCTCAAGCCCTACCGGCGGCTTCAGCTTCGTGTCGGAAACCGGGTGCGCAACTCGTTTTCGGAGCACCAGGCCATCGTAGACGCAATCATTGCCGGCGACACGGCGGCGACCGACGCCGCGTTGCGCGCGCATGTGCTTATCCAGGGCGAGCGGTTCAACGATTTCGTGGCCTCGCTCGCCGCTGCGGGAAAGAGCCGCCCCACCACCTGATCGCGGATGCGAAAAAGCCGGACAGGTCGCCCTGCCCGGCTTCAGAAACGCGACCGCAAACCGGCCTCCAGATCAGGACGTCTTCTGCGCCTTCGACAGCACCACGACCTTTGTGTGGGTCGGCACGCGCTCGAACAGGTCCATCACGTCCTGGTTCCACATGCGGATGCAGCCGGACGACACGCTGCGCCCGATGCTCGAGGGCTGCTTGGTGCCGTGGATGCGATACAGCGTGTCGACGTTGCCCTGCCAGAGGTCCAGCGCTCGCGCGCCGAGCGGGTTCTTGGGGCCGCGCGGATAGCCGTCCTTCCAGTATTTCTCCAGGTGCGGGTTGCGCGCGATCATCTCCCGTGGAGGGCGCCAGAGCGGCCACACGCGCTTGACCCGGATCTTGGCATCGCCCGACCAGGCAAAACCGGCCTTGCCGACGCCGATGCCGTAGCGCAGCGCCTTGCCGCCCGGAAGGACCAGATACAGGAACTTGGAATAGGGATCGACAACCACGGTTCCCGAAGGCTGCCCGCCGTCGTAGTCGACGACCTGGCGCCAGTACTTGCGGTCGAAGTTCTTGTAGGGAATGGCCGGGACCTTGAAATCGTAGTCCGTGCGCGCCGCATAGGCCGCCGCATAGTCGAAATCGTCGCCGGGAAGCGGCGGATGGCTCGCCCCGGTCAGGCTCGCGGCCGTGTTCGTGGAGACGCCCGTCGACTGGCAGGCGGCCACGACAAGCGGCAATCCGACCACAAAGGCCCGCCGGCTCAGCACGCCGGCTCCTGCAAGATCGTCCTCGTTCGACGCCATGAATTCTCGCTCCAGAAGGTGCCGCCTCGACACACGCGGTTCTTCTATCGCATCATGCGGGACGAAGCGAGTGCAGGCGCGCAACGCTTGCCGAGATTGTTTGGCCGTGACAAACCGTCCAAGAAGCCTACATTTCGCATCGGCGCGCTCCTTAGGCCCCCTGGATCACGCCATCCGACCAGCGGGGACCCATCCTGGGTGAAATGACCGTACTCGAAGACGACATGGACGGCCGCCGGACAACGCTGAAGGCGGCGGTGGCCGAAACGATCGCGCTGCGTATCCTCGACGGCACCTACCCTGCCGACCACACGCTTCCCACCGAGGCCGACCTGCTCGGCGAACTCGGGGTCAGCCGGACCTGCCTGCGCGAGGCGCTGCAGATTCTCGTCGGAAAGGGCCTGATCTCGTCCCGTCCCAAGCACGGCACGCGGGTTCGCCCGTCGGTCGACTGGAACTTCCTCGACAGCGACATGCTCACCTGGCGGCGCAAGGTGGTGCCGCAGCACATCATCCTGGGCGAACTCGTCCGGGTTCGCGAACTGGTCGAGCCGGAAGCCGCAGCCCTTGCCGCGCGCCACGCCGACGCGCAGACCGTTTCCGAGATGCGTGAGGCACTTCACGCCATGGGGATCGCCGACGGCGCCCGGACGCCCGAAACCCTTGACGCAGACGTGCGCTTTCATCGCCTGATCCTTGCCAGCAGCGGCAATGCGCTCATCTCCGGTCTCGGTGCCTGCATCGAGAACGCATTGCGCGCCTCGATCGTCATCACTTCCGATCCCCGCGTGACCGACCCGATCGCCATCTCCCAGCACGCACACGTGCTGGAGGCCATCGAACGCCGCGACGCGGAGGGCGCCCGCGCGGCCATGGCGGAGCTCATCGGCCTGACCCGCGCGATGCTGGTACGTGCAGGGGCCCTTCGCACGGGCTGAGGCCGTCGGCGCACCGGCCTCCGGCTCTCACCTCACCATCTTGTGCCCCGCCTCGTCCTCTCTTACCAATGCCGCGACGCGGACGCTCGTCCGCCAGCGCGACATCACCTGTTCCACAGCCTGCAACGCGAGACTACATGGCCCCTCCCCTGCTTCACCTTCGCGACATCGCACTCACCTTCGGAGGCACGCCGCTGCTGACCTCCGCCGAGCTGCAGGTGGGAGAAGGCGACCGGATCGGCCTTGTGGGACGCAACGGCTGCGGCAAGTCGACCCTGCTCAAGATCGCCGCCGGGATGATCGAGGCCGACAGCGGCGAGCGTTTCGTGCAGCCCGGCCGGACCATCCGCTACCTGCCGCAGGAACCGGACCTCTCCGCCCACGAGACCGTTCTGGACTATGCAAGCGCCGGCCTCGCGCCCGGCGATGAGCCTTATCGCGTCCAGTATCTGCTCGAGGTGCTGGGTCTTACCGGAAACGAGAGCCCGGCCGCCCTCTCGGGTGGCGAGAAGCGTCGCGCCGCCCTTGCCCGGACGCTCGCCCCCGAGCCGGACATCCTGCTGCTCGACGAGCCGACGAACCACCTCGACCTTCCCGCCATCGAGTGGCTTGAGGGAGAGCTTGCCTCGATGAAGTCGGCGCTGGTGCTCATCAGCCACGACCGCCGTTTTCTCTCCGACCTGACCCGCGCGACCGTGTGGATCGATCGCGGCATCGCGCGCCGCCTCGACAGGGGCTTCGCCCATTTCGAGGCCTGGCGGGACGAGGTCTTCGAGCAGGAGGAACGCGACCAGCAGAAGCTCGCGCAGAAAATCAAGCGCGAGGAACACTGGATGACCTACGGCGTGACGGCACGGCGCAAGCGCAACATGCGCCGCGTGCGCGAACTCGCCGACCTGCGCGCCCAGAAGAAGAATCATCGCGGGCCGCAGGGCACCGTGAAGCTCTCCGTCGGCGAGACGGAGGTCTCGGGCAAGCGTGTCATCGAGGCCTTCGGAATCTCCAAGGATTTCGGCAACGGTCCCATCGTGCGCGACTTCTCGACCAGAATCCTGCGCGGTGACCGAGTGGGACTCGTCGGCGCCAACGGCGCCGGCAAGACCACGCTTCTGAAGATGCTGACGGGAGAGCTCGAGCCGGACACCGGATCGGTGACCATCGGCACGTCGCTGACCATGGTGACGATGGACCAGGGCCGCGCCTCGCTGAAGGACGATGACACGGTTTCCGAGGTCCTTACCGGTTCCGGCGGCGACACCGTGATGCTGCCCGACGGGCCGCGACACGTGATCTCCTACATGAAGGATTTCCTGTTCTCGCCCGAACAGGCCCGCACGCCGGTCTCCGCCCTGTCGGGCGGTGAGCGCGGACGTCTCATGCTCGCCCGCGCGCTGGCGCGCTCCTCGAACCTTCTGGTGCTCGACGAGCCAACCAACGATCTCGACCTGGAGACGCTGGACCTCTTGCAGGAAATGCTGGCCGACTATCCGGGCACCGTGCTGCTCGTCAGCCACGACCGCGACTTTCTCGACCGTGTCGCGACGTCGGTGATCTTCGCGGAAGGTGACGGCCTGTGGCGCGAATATGCCGGCGGATACTCGGACATGCTTGCCCAGCGCGGCGCCGGTGTCACGGCGCGGAAGGCGCAGGCCGCGCCTGCGCCGAAATCTGCGACGGCCAAGGCCGAGACGACATCCGAGCGTCCGAAGAAGAAGTCGAAGCTTACCTTCTCCCAGCAGCACCAGCTCAAGACGCTTCCCGGCGAGATCGAGAAGCTCAATCGCGAGATCGCGAAGCTTCAGGGCGAGCTGGAAGATCCGGACCTCTACGCCCGCGAGCCCAGGCGGTTCGACACCTTGATGGCGAAGCTCACCGACCTCCAGTCGAAGCTCTCGGACGCCGAGGACACCTGGCTGGAGCTGGAAATGCTGGCGGAAGAGGATGCGGCCGGCTGACGGCGGTCACACCTCAAAGAATGAGCCCCACGGCGAGCCAGATGTAGAGCGGCATTGGCGCGGCGCCCCACAGCAGGAGCCAGGGCCAGAGCGTGTTCCATGTCGGGGATGTACGGGTCATGCCAGGCTCCCTGCGACTGTCCAGACGGTGAGGGCCACGACGGCCAGGATGCCGGTCGCGAAAGCGCTTCGCGCGGCGGTGAAGAGCGAGCGGCCGGTCGCGTCGAGAACGGGTGCGCGCGGCGCCTCGTCATCGTCGCGGCTTCCAAGCGTCAGGACACCCAGGTAGGCGGTGAAGAACAGAAACGCCCCGGCTTCCGCGACAAGCACGGCGAATGCTGCGAAGGTCATGTCCGTCTCTCCTTCAGTATGGGCGGCACGCCCGAGATGGCGAATTCCAGGCTCTGGGCGATGCGCCGGGCCTTCTCCATGAAAAAGTCCACGGCTTCCGGCGAGGGCGCGGTGTCACGCAACGTCTGGTGAAACAGCGCCAGCCAGACCGCGAAATGCGGCGGCTTGAGATCGGACAGCTTCTGGTGCGCGGGCACCGGGCGGCCGTCATAGCGGGTGTCGCCGAGCGCGACCGAAGCCCAGAAGTCCTTCATCTTCGCAAGATGCGGCCCCCAGTCGCCGGGGATGGCACGCGCGAAGATCGGCCCGAGTTCGGGATCCGACCGCACGCGGTCGTAGAAGGTCTCGACGAGTGTCGAGATATAGGCTTCGTCGACCCCGAGACGTCCGGCGGCCAGTCGCATGTCCCGCCGCCTGTCGTTTGCGCTGCGCACGCGAATGTCGCTCATGCCGCCTCTCCCGTCAGAAGATCCCGAAGGCCAGCATTTCCGCCGACGAGATCCTCGAGTGTGTAGTCGTCGAGAACCGAGAAGAAGGCTTCCCGCGCCTTCGCCAATGCCCGCTTCAACCTGCAGGCGGGCGCGATCCTGCACATGCCGTTGCCGCCAGGAAAGCACTCGACGAGCGCCGTGCGCTGCTCGAGTTCACGCACGATGGCACCGACGCTGATACGGCCCGCCGGGCGGGCCAGACGCAATCCGCCGAGGCGGCCACGCTGGCTCTCCACGAAACCGGCCTGGGCCAGCGTTCCGGCAACCTTCATCAGATGGTTTCGCGAGATGTCGTAGCGCGCGGCCACATCGGCGATCGTCACCAGCCCTTCGCCGGCAAGGGCCAGCTGCATCATCATGCGCAGGGCATAATCGGTGTGAAGGGTCAGGCGCATCCGGGCATCTCCTGCTTAATCATGCATATGAGATACCTCTTTTACATCACGATCGCAACAAAGAGGTATTACGGATGCATATTTTACGGGTGACCCAACGGATCACGAGCTGCCGTCAGAACGCGCTCTCGCTCAGAAGGGTCTTGCCGTCGGCGACCAGCCGGAGCGGCGCCGACTTCCCGTCCGCGGTAAGGGCGACCACAAGGCGCAGCGTGTCGCCCGGCAGGCGCTCGATCTCGCGTCCCCGTCCCTCCGGCACATAGAAGGCGGTCAGGCCGTAGTCGATGTTGACGACGTCCTGCCACACCGACCTGACATGCCCGGCAAAGACCCGGCGGCCGTCCTGCGGCGGGCTTCGCAGGATCTCGACGGCGCGTGAGACGCCATCCTCGTCGGCCTCGACCACCGTCCACACCTCGTCGCCGGCACGAAACTCGCCGGTGTCCCTTGCAAGGTCGAGGGCCACACGCCCGATCTGCGGGTTGAGGATCACATAATCGCCGCGCAGCAGGTCACGCGGGTCGACCGGACGCAGCGCGAGCGTCACCTCGTTACCGGTCGCATGCACGATCAGGCGTTCGCCGAGCGTCGTCAGGATCAGCCCAATCTGGATGAATGCCGCGAGGCCCCAGAGGACGAGCGGCCGGGCCGTGATGCGGCGTGCGCGGGCCATCATTCGCCTCCCTCCCCGGCCGTATCTTCAGGCACGGCCTTTCTCCGGCTCATGCGCCGCGACACCAGAAGAGCGGTGACGACAAGCACGACACCGGCGATCATGAAGAAGATCGACTGCCCGAGCAGCGAACCGACGGCGCGCCAGAAGACATAGAGCAGCCCGGCCGCAAGCGACAGATTGCCGGTGGCGATCCACATGCGCGACGACATCGCAGTGCCCGCGATGCTGATGCCGAGCATCAGCACGAGCGCCAGGACCGTCTGCAGGATCTCCCGGTGCGGCAGGGCCAGAACGACGACGGCCAGGACCAGCCCGGAAAACGCGATGCAAATCACCGCCAGCGGCGCGTGTGCGTTCCCACGGGACCAGAGCAGAAGACCGGTCGGCACAAGCGAGGCGAGAAGCAGCACCCAGACCAGCGGCGACAGGAAGGACGCCAGCACCGCCAGCGGAGGCATGTCCTGCGGAACGCCGAGGGTGACGGCGGTCAGCGCGAGAACGGCAATCATGAAGACGCCAAGCGATGCCGCGGCCCCGGCGAGATCGGCGGAATACAGCAGATGCCGGTCACCGGCTGACGAAGTCCGGGAGGCCCGGGGCATACCCGCTCCGGCCCAGCCCCACAGAACAAGCGACGCGGCGAAAACCGCGCCGCCGAAATAGAAGACCACGGCCGCCAGCGTCTCCTCCGCGAGGACAGGGTCCGATGCGTCGCCAATCAGAAGCCAGCCGTAGGAGACGCAGGCCTGAAGAAGCACGGCCCATCGGCCGGCCGCAGACGGATAGCGGACCGCGTGCAGGGCCGTCGCCAGCAGCAGCGCCACCACGATCGTCGCCGTGACCGGCGTCGGGTCCGCACCTTCACCGTGCGCCACGACCCAGGACATCGACGCCAGCGCGGCAACAACGAGACTCGCGCGGGATCCGCAGAGCCAGGCGGCGGCTAGACTGCCGACCGTCACCAGCATCGCGCCGGCGGGCCAGTCCTGGGGCAGGTGATACATCTGTCCGACCAGCGCCAGGCCCGACATGAAGACCAGCGTGGCAAACATGGTGAGAAGATCGGCGACGAGGCGCCGCCCCCGGCTCGCCGCGACACCGGCAAGCACATGGGTACCCGCGAGCAGGGCCAGAATGCCGGAAAGCTTCGCCACGCGGGGAATCGCCTCCCAGTTCGCCGCGACGAAGGCGGCAACCGCGAGTGCGAGACAGATGACGCCGATGGACGCGAGAAGGCCCGGAATCCGGCTTGCGCCTCCAGATGCCTCGGCCACATCCTTGCGGATATGCCCGGCCCCCTCGGCATTCACCCAGCCGCGGGCCTGCCAGCGTTCGAGATCTGCAAGAAGGCGAGTTCGATACCTGGAAATGACGCGTGCTCCCCGGACCATTCCGACCAGAGGGACTGATCGGATGCCATCGCGTCAAAATTGCGACGGTTCAGCCGACTATCATCTGAAGACAATAGCGCGCAACCATGGCGATGACCGCGCTGGCGGGAACGGTGACGACCCAGGCCATGACGATCGTCAGCAGGTGGGCGCGGCGCACGAGGTGACGCCGATGCAGGTCGGGCGCACGATCCATGCCGTCGGCGTCCGTTTGCTGGTCGGAGGACCTGGCGCGGGAACCACGCCCCTTGTTGGAAACCCATTCGCGATAGAACCCGACGCCGAACACCGCGCCAACCGCGATATGCGTCGAGGAGACGGGAAGCCCGAAGGCGCTGGCCATCAGCACCACCGTGGCGGTCGCGAGCACGACGCAGAAGCCGCGCACCGCGTTGAGCCGGGTAATGCGCTCGCCGACCATGCGCACCAGACGCGGACCGAACAGCAGCACGCCGAGGCAGATGCCCAGCGCGGCGATCGCAAGCACGGACATGCCGAACTCGAGATGCTCGGCTCCCGGCGTGGACTCCACCACGGCGAAGATCGCCGCGACCGGACCGACCGCATTGGCGACGTCGTTCGCGCCATGGGCAAAGGAAAGCAGCGCGGCGGCGGCGGCAAGCGGCACGCGGAAGAGCTGGCGAAGGGTCGGCAGTTCATCCCCCTTCGCCACCGTCAGGCGGTCCAGCACCGAACGCGCCAGCAGATAGGCGCCCAGACCCGCGATCGCGACGGCCGCCCCCATGACGGCGGCGGAGACACCGCCGCTGCGCGGCGGAACGACGACAAGCATGTAAAGGGTGAACGTTCCAGCCATCGCGGCAAAGATCACCGGCACCCAGGTCCGTGCCGCCGCGACCCTGTCCTCGCGCTGCACGATGCCCCGGTGAATGACCGCCAGCATCGCCGCCGCGACGAGCGCTCCGGCAAGCGGCGTGACAAGCCATGACATGGCGACGAGCAACAGCGTCGGCCCGGAGAGCGCGCCAAGGCCGACGGCCCCGATCCCCGCGCCCAGGACACCTCCCACCACCGCATGAGTGGTGGAGACGGGCGCGCCGATCAGCGTGGCGATGTTGACCCACACCGCTGCCGCGACAAGGGCGGCCAGCATGGCGAGCGTGAAATCGCCGGCGTTCTGGAATACATCGGAGTTCAGGAGCCCGGTGGAGATCGTGTCCACGACCCGGTCGCCGACGAGCAGCGCTCCCGCGCCCTCGAAGACTGCCGCGATCAGCAGGGCCGCGCCCATGGTGAGCGCGCGGGCCCCCACCGCCGGCCCCATGTTGTTGGCCACGTCATTGGCGCCGATGTTCAGCGCCATGTAGCCGCCGAGCGCCAGCGCGGCGGTCAGCAACAGCCATTGGGGATGGCTCTGCAGGACGACGGCCGAAATCAGGAAGACTGCAAGCAGGAACGCCGCACCGCAGGCAATCGCGATGCGCGACCTTGCGAAGAAGACGGTCGCCTCCTCCGCATAGGTGATCTTGTCCAGATCCTTGTCGAGCGCACTACGCCCCGACGTGGAACCCGTCATCTTCGGCTCCGGCTGGCGTTTTCCGGATCGCTCGACCGGATCCCGTACCCGGTCACGAGAATCCATCATGCCAGACGGTCGAAGACAGTCTTGTTACGAAGAAGAGCAGAAAGTTCCGGCTCATGGACGAGACGGGCGGCCTCGTCCGGCTCGAACCAGCGCAGCGAACGCTGCCCCTGCTCCGGCCAGTTGTCCTCCTGCGCCTCGACGCGAAGCGGAAAGACATGCACCCGCACCCGGCGCTGGAAGCCACTGTCGAGCCCCTTGAGGTAGCGGAAGCTTCCGAGAGCGCGTTCGCCCACGGCGCCGGTGAACCCGGTTTCTTCCCAGGCCTCCTGCGCGGCGGATCCCGCCAGCGAGAGCTTCTTGTGCGGCCAGCCCTTGGGCAGGACCCAACGCCCGGTGTCGCGGCTCGTCGCCATGAGGATCTCGACGCGCCCTTCCGCGTTTCTCCGCCAGGGGAGAGCCGCCACCTGAACGGCCTCGGGCTTGCCGCCGAGCAGCAGACGCACCTTCTCCAGCACCCGGTCGAAACGGGTCGGCAGCTTGGGAAGGGTCACGTCGGCCAGGGCCATTTCTGGAGGCCTTTCAGAGCTAGGCTTTCGAAAAGAAAGACAGAATCACTTTTGCCGGCACACATGCCAGCACACCATGAGTAGATAGGCTGCTTCGTACGCTTTCGCAAGAAAAAAGCGCACTCATTTCGCTTTTCGGCAGTGTCGGCCCAGTTGCCCGCCAGACCCTGCCCCAAGGTCAGGTTTCCAGGTCAAGCATCTGGCGAATGGACGATTTCCCGCGTCTCGCGGAAACGGATGTCCGGGTGTTTCTCGCCGATGTAGGAGACCTCCCACGCATTCTTGAACAGATACACGGGCCGATCGTCGCGATCATGCGCCAGGTGGGAACGATTCGTATCAAGGAACTTCTTGAGCGCCAGCTCGTCGTCGCATTCCACCCAGCGCGCGGTGTTGTAGGGAACCGGGTCGAAGCCGATCTCCGTGCCGTATTCCGTCGCGAGACGGTCGATCACCACATCGAGCTGCAGGATGCCGACAACGCCGACGATCCAGTTGGAACCGATGGAGGGCTTGAAGATCTGCACAAGCCCCTCCTCGGCGAGATCCTGAAGCCCCTGGCGCATCTGCTTCACGCGCATCGTGTCACTGAGGCGCACGCGGCGCAGGACTTCCGGGGCGAAGGCCGGCAGACCCGTAACGTGGATCTCCTCCCCCTCGCTCAGCGTGTCGCCGACGCGGAGCTGGCCGTGGTTGGGCACGCCGATGACGTCGCCCGGATAGGCCGTCTCGGCAAGCTCGCGCTCCTCGGCGAAGAAGAAGATCGGCGCGGACACGGCAATCGTCTTACCCGCGCGCACGTGCTTCAGCTTCATGCCGCGCTTGAAGACGCCCGAGCACAGGCGCACGAAGGCGATGCGGTCACGATGCTTCGGGTCCATGTTGGCCTGGACCTTGAACACGAAGCCGGTGACCTTCGGCTCCTCGGGACGGATGACGCGCGATGTCGCCGGCTGTGCATGGGGCGGCGGACCGAACTCGGCGATGAACTCGATGATCTCCTCGACGCCGTAGTCGCGCAGCGCCGATCCGAAGAAGACCGGCGTGAGATGCCCCTCGAGGAACGCCTCGCGATCAAACGCGGGATAGGCTTCCGCGCCCAGTTCGACGTTCTCCTCGAGCTCGCCCATCACGTTGGCGAAAACGGTGTCGGTCAGCAGCGGATCATCGAGACCCGACACCTCGTGCATGATGTCGAAGCGCTGGCCCCGCCCCTCGCTGGACGTCAGGTAACGCTTCTTGCGCCAGTCGTAGACGCCGAAGAAGTCCGAGCCCATGCCCACCGGCCAGGTCATCGGGGTGACGTCAAGCGCCAGCGCTTCCTGGATCTCGTCGAGAGCTTCGAGCGGGTGACGCCCCTCACGGTCGATCTTGTTGACGAAGGTGATGATGGGAATGTCGCGCAACCGGCAGACCTCGAACAGCTTGCGCGTCTGGGTCTCGATGCCCTTTGCGGCGTCGATCACCATGATCGCGGCGTCCACAGCCGTCAGCGTGCGGTAGGTGTCCTCGGAAAAGTCCTCGTGGCCCGGTGTGTCGAGCAGGTTGAAGGTGATGCCGTCACGCTCGAAGGTCATGACCGACGAGGACACCGAGATGCCGCGCTCCTGCTCGATCTTCATCCAGTCGGAACGTGCCCGGCGCCGCTCGCCGCGCGCGCGCACCTGACCGGCCGCCCGGATGGCGCCGCCGGAGAAAAGCAGCTTCTCCGTCAGCGTGGTCTTGCCCGCATCCGGATGCGAGATGATGGCGAAGGTGCGCCGCGTCATGTAGGGCGCCTGCGCGGCGCCCGTCGCGGTCTGCGTATCGGTGAGGCTCATGCCGTCTCCCAGGCCGGTTCTCCGGCCAAGCGTGGTCTTCGGATCTTCAGGCGCGGCGCGGTCACGCCGCCGCCATCTTGCCGAGACCTCTAGTGGAGTCCGGCAAAAAACGCCAGTGCCGGATACGGCGCCGCGCATTGCCGTGGCGCGGCGCGACGGCTATGGCTTTGTCGTCGCCCCCCTCCTTGTGCACGGATCCCGCATGCCGCTCATCTCCCGCCGTTTCCTGCCGGTCGCCACCGGCCTCGTTCTTCTTGTCGCGACGGCGATCGTGCTGCTTGCCATGGGGCGGGTTCCCATCTGCACTTGCGGAGAGGTGAAGCTTTGGACCTGGGACGTCACCTCCTCGGACAACTCCCAGCACATCGCGGACTGGTACACCTTCTCGCACATCATCCACGGCATGATCTTCTACTGGGTGCTGCATCTTGCCGCCCCGCGCCTGTCGCTCGGCTGGCGCGCCGTCGCGGCCCTTGTGGTCGAGGCCGCATGGGAAATCGTCGAGAACAGCCCCTGGATCATCGACCGCTACCGCGAAGCGACGATCGCCGCCGGCTACACCGGCGACAGCGTTCTGAACTCCGTCTTCGACATTCTCTGGATGCTGCTCGGCTTCTGGCTCGCCCTGCGCCTGCCGGTGTGGCTGACGGTGGTTCTGGCGCTCGCGATGGAAGTCGTCGCCGCGCTCGTCATCCGCGACAATCTCACCCTCAACGTGGTGATGCTGGTCTGGCCGCTCGATACGATCCGCGAATGGCAGGCTGCCGCAGGCCTTTGATCCCGCCGTCTTGACAGGCCCGGACGCCGAAGCGACTGTCCGCCCGTCTTCAACCGCTCCGGCCCGCACATGTCCCTCGTTCTACCGCTCTCGCTCGCAGCCGTCGGAGGCGGTCTCGCCACCGCGATCGCCGCCCACGACTTCTTCGAGGGCGAGACGCTGGTCGCGGACCTGATCCGGACGGCGCGCCTCGCGCGCGCGGATCTCGCCGACCTCGACCGCAAGGCCATGGCGCGCCGGCGTTCCGACGCCATCGTGACGCTGACGACCATTCCAAGCCGCATCGGGCTTATCGGCATGACGCTGAAGAGCCTGCTCGACCAGACGCTCCCGCCCGCGCGCATCCACCTCAACATCCCCCGCCATTCGCGACGGGAGAATTGCGCCTACGACGTGCCGGACTGGCTCGAGGCGCTGGAGATGGTCAGGATCGTGCGCTGCGAGGACGTCGGCCCGGCGACAAAGCTCTTCCCCACGCTGAGCGGCGCCAGCGACGGTCAGGCGATCATCGTGGTCGATGACGACCGCATCTATCCGCCGGGCTTCGTGGAGACGCTGAGCGCGGCGGGCGACGGCGACCCGGATGCGGCCTGCGGCCTGTCGGGCTGGGTGGTTCCGGCGGATTTCACCGACCGCCCGACGACGATCGGAAGCAATCTCCACATGCAGCCTCCGGCGCCCGTGCGGGCGCGCCGCCTGCGCAAGCCCTTCGAGATCGATATCCTGCAAGGGTTCTCCGGGTATCTCGTTCGTCCGCGCTTCTTCCCCGAAATGGACGCGATGCTTGCCCATCGCGACGCGCCTCCCGAGGCGTTCTATGTCGACGACGTGTGGATCTCGGGCTTCTGCGCGGCACGCAAGTTCGTGGTTCCGTCGAAACGTGCCGGCTTCCAGCAGTGGACCCGCAAGGGGCTCTACCGGGCCTCCAGCCTGGGTCTCGTCAACCGTGGCGGCGGGACGCCGGAGACCCGCAACAACACCATCGTCATCCGTCACATGGCAGACCGCTGGACGGTGGGCGGCCACGCGCTCGGAAAGGCAGCCGTCAGCAGCCGTGAAGCGGGTGCAGCCGACGCGTCACCTCCGGCAGGATCCGCTCAAGCTCGGCCAGCACCCGCGGATCGCGCGCAAGGAAGCGCTTCGCGGCCGGATTGAGTGCATTCAGTCGTCGGCCAAGCCACGGAACGCCTGAAACGAAGCCGAGCCGCGTGCGCAGGTCGAAGGCCACGACATCGCCCGACAGCGAGATGTGATGCGGCGAGGTCAGCCGCGCGAAACGCGCCAGCGGGTGGTCGTCGCCAACCGCCTCCTCGACATGGGCGCCGCCGGAGTCCTCGCCCGTGCGGCGGATTTCGACGGCCTCGCCATAGTATGTCCGGTTCGCCTGCATGGGACGCAGGACGGTTCCGTCGGCCTCGGCCAGCGGATCGCCCGCGCCACGCCCGTAGCCGTGCCGTCCGTCGGCGAACACTCCGGTCCCGTTCACCGGATCCGGCTTCAGATCCCCGTCCGGAAGCCCCGCCATGCGATACACGGCCAGCGTTCTCGCCTCCTCGGACCCGCCGGCACGCTCGCAGGACACCAGTCGCCAGCCCTGCCCATCCGGCCAGGCCAGCGCGTCCACCGCGTCCACGTCGTGCTCCAGGCGCCGCACCCGGCGCCAGCGGTCGGGAAACCGCTCGCAGACGTAGAGGTCGAGCGCGCCCACCGCGCAGGTCTCGGGCAGCATCAGGAGCGCGCCGTCCGCCGCAAAGACATAGGGAAATGATGCGTGCTCGCGGATCGGCAGCACCGGCACGACCGGCCCGCACGGCCTCAGGTCCTCGCCAAGCTCGATCGCCACCAGTCGGCCGCGCTGCTCCAGGTACTCGAACTCCTCGACGAACAGCCACAGGCGCCCCTCGACGCGTCGCAGGAACGGGTCGGCGTAATAGCTGAAGGTCGGCGCCGGAACCGCAACGGGGGCACTCATGCCCGTCCGCATCAGGAAGACCTGGAAATGCTCCTTGGGAAACCGGTGCAGCCCCAGAATCCGGCGGCGATAAAAGTCCTGCCAGCGAAGATTGAGCCGGTCGCCAGCCTTGTAGGCCCGATACCAGAGGCCCTGCAGCGGGTCGGTCCAGGCCGGGCGGCGCGCGTCGATCTTGTTGCGCGTCGAGGCCCAGCGGATGGGCCGGGGGGAGGAAATGTCCACGTCCTCGTCGCCGAGTTCCACCTTCCCGGCGGCCTCCGCCCGCAGCAGCAGGACGGTGAGCACGCTCTGATCCGCATTGTGGGTGGCCGAGGCCGGGCGAAACGCCTCCTCGTCCAGGGCGAGACGGGCCCAGTCCTCAAGAACCTCCCGCGCGCCCGGATGGTCCCAGTCGAAGCCCAAGAGCCCGCCGAGACGAATTTGCCGATCGAGGAACGCGGGCTCGACACCGAGATGCCCGAGCACTCGCGGCTCGCACCTTTGGGCGAGATTCGACTGGCCCTTCAGGGTATAGAGGCCGGTTCGCCCGAGAGTGGAAAGCGGTTCGTCGAGGCCGGCGTGCAGCAACGTCGCGCTGTCGAACCAGAACACCTTGCCGCCGAAACGGCGCGCGGCCTCCAGGATGGCGAGCGGTTTCCAGGCGAAGGTGCCGCTTGAAACGGCCACATGCGGAGGATGGGCGTGAAAAGGAAAGGGCACGATCGCGGCGAAGGGAAAACGGCGCGCGATGCGCTCGCGGTCACCAGGCGCAAGCCCGAGATCGACGACGAGAACACGGGCGACCGCATCGCCCCGGTGACGTTCAAGACTGGCCAGAAAACGATGTAGCGTGCGTGCGAAGCGCGCATCGGCGCCCGTCACGACCGTGAGCGCACCCGATGCCTCCGCGGCTGCGCCCTGCCCGGCCGGTGCCGTTTCCAAGGTCGCTCCCGTTCCCATGTGTCGCTCTGCCCCCGCAAGGGCCGCCTCACACCCGGGCGGCCGATCCCCGCGCTTTCTTCCACGCAAGCCCGTCGCCTGCAAGCGCAAGAACACGCGCGACGACAAGTCGCTGACAGCATGGCAAGATTTGATTTTCAAGGGGAAAGGTGGTGCCCAGGGGCGGAATCGAACCACCGACACGCGGATTTTCAATCCGCTGCTCTACCAACTGAGCTACCTGGGCCCGGGGCGGCGCGATCTGTCGCGTGTCGCCCGGAAGTGCCGGTCTTATAGAGGCTGAAATTCTGCCTGTCCAGCGGTGACGGCAAAGTTTTGCACAAGCTCGCGCAAGGGGTTGGACACCCCGCCGCAAACCGTGCTCAGCCTCATTCGCCAAGCGCCACGCCCGACACGCCCTGCCCAACGACGACGCCTGTCGCGGACCAGTTGTTGGTCGGATCGGAGAGCCCGAAACCGCCGATCACGCCCTGCACCGGGCCTTGCGGGCCACGCACGAAGGATCCGTTCAGCGTTCCGCTCGCGCCGGTGCCCGTCGGCACCCCGACCTGACCGAGCGAGCCCGTAAACCGGTTGGTCGCACTGGCCGAAACGCCTCCCGGCTGGGCAACGGTTCCGCTGAAATCGCGACCGTCGAAGCCGGTGATCGACGCCGTGCCCGTGCGCGAGGCGAACCCGTATGTCATCGAGAAGTCGCCGGCCGCCAGATACTGCGAGGGGCTGGAAGGCGAGCCCGACGCGACCGTCCCCACCGCGTGACCGGTGTAGGTCGCCGAGCCCGCGAGCGGCAACTGGCCGAAGGTCGGCGTGTCGCCGGCAGCCCATGTGCCCAGATGCACGAAATCCTTCGTCGCGCCCACGCCGGCCACCGAACTGTCGGCCTCGAAGCTGGTGCCCCAGTAGCCCCATTCCAGGAAGGCGCAGGTGCAGCGCGTGGCGGTGTGGAACAGCGCATCGTCCCCGCCGTCGACCAGTGTCGAGGGCATCATGTAGCTGCGCGGCTCGCCCGAGGGCGCATGTCCGACCTCGCCGACACCGGCGATCTCCGCCGCCGTCGCCGCGAAATTCTGCGACAGGGCGTAGCGGTCGTTGTCGACGAAGGCGGACGACCCGTCCGCGCCGCTCTCGTTGAGATTGTTGCCGAAACCGATGGTCAGCGACTGCAGGTGGGGGCTGAGACCGGTGTTGTCGTTCAGCGTCAGCATCGCGCCGGCGGAGGCATCCGCCGCATTGAAGGAGAGCCGCAGGTCGCCGGGCGTGTTGGACCACATGGGAACGGGCGTCCCGCCGGTCGCGGTCGATTCGACCATGCCGGAGGCATAGCCGGACAGGGAGCGGTCCGTGCGCACGAACTCGCCCGCCGGCGAGGTGCTCTGCAGGTCGGCCACATGCACATATCCGGAATAGGTCTCGCTTGCGTCGGCATAGGGAGACGTGCCGAGCACCGAGGTGTCGGCTCCCACATCATCGCCAAGGCCGCCGAAGTTCGCGCCAATCACGAAATTATCGGCATTGTCGCCGAAGAAATGGGCTCCGTTCGGGTCCGCGAGGGACGTCACCGGCCCGTCGTAGAGCACGCCGGCATCGGCGGAATCGGCACGAAAGCCTCCTCGCCGGCTGCCTGTCAGCACGTAGCCGCCGACCAGGTCGCCCTCGATCCGCCCGGTGGACAGGGAGACCGCCGACTTCTGGTCGGTGCCCTCGCCCTGGATGTTCATCGCGGCGACCAGATAGCGCGGATCCTCGTTTTCGAAGGCATCCGTGCCGATGACCAGCAGGTCACTGGTCTTGACGTTGTCGAGAAAGGCCGTGCCCAGCTTGTCGGCGGCAAGCGGATTGAGGAAATACAGCGCGTGCGTGGAGCCGGTGCGGAAGCTGTGCATCGGATTGCTGGTCAGCGTATAGCTGCGCACCTGCGCATAGTCGTTGGCCGCCTCGAAGGACGCGAGATCCGTCGGCACGCCTCCGAAACCGAACACCGGATGATCCAGCGCCAGGACCGAGGTGGAAATCTCCTCGAAATAGGTGAAGGCCACGAAGTGATCGCCGTTTCGGAAGACGGACCCGGTAACGGTTCGCCCGGTCGAGGTGACGGCACGGAAAACCGCCTCCCCCCCCGAGGGAAGCGGCATGGTGACCGTCTCGCCGTCGATCGTTCCGGTCATCTGCGTGCGCCCGGCATCGACGGTAAACACGACCGAGCGATCCGTCTCCGGCGTTCCGCCGAGCAGGTCCTGGGCGCCCGGTGTCGTTACCGTCGCGCCCGTGCCGGCCGGTTCGTAGCTCTCGCCGCTGCTCAGCACCCGGACCGAAAGGGTGCTTCCCGCGTCCCCCGTCGGACGGTTCGTGTCACGCGCGATGTCGCCGAGGATACGGTCACCGTCACGCAGGTTGGACGCCGCGACCACTTTCGGCTTCGGCTGCGGCCTGGCATTCGAGACGCCACGTCTGGAGTTCACGCTCCCCACGGGTGAATTTCCGACCTGCCGGTCACTTGGCGGATTGTTCGAGCCGCCGCTCTGGCCGGGCGCCCCGGACAATTGTCTCTGAACGCTGGAAATGTCCCCCGACGTCGTCGGACGGATCCGCGAGCCGCCGGCGCCCGGATTGACGGACAGTGTATAGCCGCGCTCGAAAATGCGGCGCGTGACGCCATTGGGCCCCAGGAAGGACAGTTCGTCCCCGAACAGAAGCGAGAACTGGCCCGTACCGCCGCCGACCTCGATGTTGGCGATGCCGCCACGAATGCCGATGGTGCCCACCGGGGTTTTCACAGTCACACCGCCCGGCTTCTTGCTCAGCTTGCCGCCGACGAAACGCGCGACACCCTTGCCGAAGGAGGCGACCAGCTTGCCCGATCCCGCCTGCGGATCGTAGACGAATTCGTCGATTACGAGATCGGAGTTCGCTCCGACAGTGAAGGTCGAGCCATCCCGCAGCAGGATCTGCACCAGCCCCTCGCCCTGGGTCCGGATGCGCTCCTTGAAGATGAGCGTGTCACCCAGCACCACCGTGCGCGGGGCCGCGCCCGGGGGCGTGCGTTCGGCCTGCTGGTTCACTGCGGCGGCAACGCCGATATCGCTGCGCGCCAGCGCCTGCTGTCCGCCCGCCAGAAGGGGCAGAACGCCAAGCACGGTCAGCGCAAGCGGCGCATAGCGGTTCATCTCGACTTCCTCGGCTTCATTTTCAAAATCCGCTTCCCGGTTCGCCCGGACGGTGCGGCAACGCTAGAACGCCTTGACCACGCTCATCATCACGGAGGTGTTGGCGTAGTCGCGCGTCTCGTAATTCGACTGCAGACGGCGGAACTCGGTGGTCAGGCCAAGCGCCACATCCTCGCGCACGGGCACGGTGAGGCCACCGCGCACCCAGAACTCGTTGTCGCGCTGGGCCATGGTCGCACTCACCGCCGGATCGGGACTGGCGAACTCGCGACGCAGGTAGCCGCTTTCCAGGTCAAGCGCCCAGGGGCCCTTGTCACGCAGCTTCGCGATCGGGGAAAAAAAGCGATAGGTGACGCCGATGCCACCGCCGAGTTCCCAGCTCTGCTCGAAACGCGCGGCGGTATCCTCGTAGTCTCCCAGCACGAAGCCGCGCGCCGACCAGCGCTCGTCGAAACGGCGGGTGTAGGTGGTCTGGCCGCTGATCTGGTAGCCGTCCCGGTTGGTGACCGTGGGATATTGCCCCGTGTCACGGTACCAGCGTCGCCTGTACTCGAGCTTGCCGGAAACGGAGGACAGCGGATCCGGCTGCACGGCGAACCGGCTGCCAAAGCCCAGCGCGCCGGAATAATTGGCTTCGCTCAGCCGGATGCCGGAGGCGATGCCGTAGACGCCGAGCCGCGCGTTGTCGATGTCGAAACGGGCGAGATTGAAGGAGGGACCGAAGGTCAGCTCCGCGATCGACGTGTTGAGCCGGGTCTCGTTGAAATAGCGCCCCGCATAAAGCAGCAGGTCCGCTTCCAGCAGGTCGCCCTGATTGCCGAGATCGTAGGCCCAGTGAACATTTCCGGCGAGGAACGCATTCCAGTCCGGCTTGCCGATGGCGGTGTCGTCGAGCAGGAACGTCAGTCCGTTGAGCGTCACCTCGCGGGCACCCGGCCCCGCGTTGGCGTTGGACTGCCAGCGGAGGCCCGTCATGAACGTCGCCGTGATCTTGTGCGGTTCCTCCGCCTCGTCGATCGCCACAAGGAACGTGTGCACCCGCGTCTCCACCTCCGCCGGCACGTCTGGCGCGGCCAGGGCCGCCTCGAAGTAGGAGCGCGCCGCCTCGTAGGACCCGAGACGGAAATAGAGGACGCCGAGTTCAAGCTGGATGCGCGGCAGGCCCGGCGCGTAGATCAGCATCCGCTCGAAGGTGCCGATCGCGGCCTCGTAATCGCCCATGGCCGCGGAAACAGTGGCGTATTCGAAGGCAACGTCGAGATTGGAGGGATCGCGCAGCATCACGCCGAGAAGTTCGGACTGACGCGCGCGCAGCTCCGGAGCGCTCATGGCGGATACGGCGGGCGCGGAGGCGGGCGTGACGTCGCCGGGCACGGTCACGCCGTCGGCGGGCTGGGCAAGGGCGCTCCCGGCGGTCGCACAGCCCAGAAGAGCCGCAACCACCAGACACCGGACGTTCACCTTGGCAGGTTCCGCAAGGTTCACACCATCCCCCAACAGCTCAATTCCCGTGAAAACGCGCAAGGGTCCGCCACCGGACTCCCTGCCGGGAATTTACGCGAAGGGGGCGGGCCGAGTCCCGGCCTGCCACGAGCTTGTCACGTGTTTGCAAGCACCTGTTGCCGCCACGACACAACCGGAAAACGGCGAGAGACCCGCCGCCATCCAGTTGCAAACACAACGTCAACCGCGCGTCAGCGCAGCTCGCGGATGCGCCCGTCGGTTTCGGGCGTGTAGCCGTCGGGCATCGCGGCGATGTGATCGGCCAGCACCTCTTCCAGCCCCGGACCGTAGTCGTAGGCATTCTGCGCAGCCTCGGCGAAGACCTTGTAGCCGTCACCGCCGCCGCGCATGTAGTTGTTTGAAACCACGCCATAAAGCTTGTCGGGATCGAGCGGCTCCCAGCCGTTCTCCCCCTCGACCTCGACGCTGACGACACGCCCCTCGCCGGCCTTCTTCGCCCGCGTCCAGGTCATGCGGATCCCCGCGACCTGCGGAAAGCGTCCGGCGCCGTCTTCCACCTGCGACAGGCCGTTCTCGAGCGCGGCGATCACGTCGGAGCCCTTGAGCTGGAAGGTGGCGAGCGTGTTCTGGAACGGCAGCACCGTGAGGACCTCTTCCATGGTGATCTCGCCGGAATCGATCGACGCCCGCAGGCCGCCACCGTTCTGGATGGCGATCTGCACGCCCTGGTCGCGCACCCGCTCCAGCATGGCATCGGCCACGAGATCGCCCATCGTGCACTCCTGCGCACGGCAGGTCTCGCGCGAGCCGTCGATCTCGCCGTTGGTGCGGCCGACGACCTTGGCGCGCACTTCCTCAAGCGGCTTCGCCAGTTCGTCGAGACGCGCCGCGATGTCCTTGTCGGCGGCGACCGAGGCGTCGAGCAGGATCGGATTGCCGGTGGCGGAGGTCACGTTGCCCGCGTCGTCGAAGACGATCTCCACCTCGCCCAGATACTTGCCGTAGGCATAGGCCTGGACGATGGGCACCTGCCGGCCGGCCGGGTTCTGCACCAACACGGGATAGGGACCGGCGGCCCCCTTCTCGGTGTTGGACAGCAGCGTGTGGGAATGACCGCCGACGATCACGTCGATGCCGGGGACGCGCGCCGCGATCTGCATGTCGCGCGGCAGGCCCATGTGGGTCAGCGCCACGATCTTGTCGACGCCGGCCGCCTCCAGCCCCTCGACCGCCCCCTTGAGGTAGGTCTCGGCGCGCAGGAAGTGGACGTTTGCACCGGGCGACGAGGTTTCGGAGGTGTCCTCGGCCAAGACGGAGACGATGCCGACCTTCTCGCCGCCCACCTCGAGCACGAGCGTACCGGGAACCTTGCCCTTCAGGGTCGGTTCGTTCTCCACGTCGACATTGCCGGACAGGACCGGCATGTCGACCTTCTCCAGGAAGGCGGCCAGCCCCTCGGGGCCGTCGTCGAACTCGTGGTTGCCCACCGCCATGGCGTCGAAACCGATGGCGTTCATGAACTCGGCCGCCGCCGCGCCCTTGTATGTGGTGTAGAAAAGCGAGCCTTGGAACTGGTCGCCGGCATCCAGCATCAGCACGTTGCGGCCGGCCTGGGAAAGTGCCGCGCGACGCTCGTCTACCTTGGCCTTGATGCGCGCGATGCCGCCGAAGCACTTGCCCTCGGCGTCGTCGTCCTTGCCGCAGGTGGAATCATACTTGTTGATCGGCTCGAGCCGCGAATGCAGGTCGTTGACGTGCAGGATCGTGAGCGCGAAATCCGCCTGTGCCGCGCCGATCCCCAGGCCAGCGAAAAGGCCGGCGGCCGCGATCCCCGTGAATAATCCCCGTCGCATCATGTCAAGCAGTCTCCTGGAGCCCGCGCCCGCATCCCGGGGGCACGCGATAGCCGCGTCCGGCCCCCTGCCGGACGGGCGGCGCGCCCTGGCAAAGGGACTGCCGCGCGGTGAGCTTGCCAGCTTGGGTCCCGGCCCGCAACAGCCGTTCGGCGTCATCCGCAGGCACTTTCGCGTGTGCGGTCGGGCGGGAGGGGCCGTGCCTCAGCAATAAGGCGAACTGACACAGCCCGGCGTCGGGGGATAACCGATCCGCGAGCCGTTCGCGAAGTTGCGGTCGAGTCTGTTGCCGGGCACCGGCACCCCGCGCGAGGTGATGACGGGCGGCGGGATCGGCGACCCCGGCGCCGGCGGCAGGGCCGAATTCGCGAACCCGAAGCGGCGCAATTGCTCCGCGTTCGGGCGCGGCCCCGCTCCGCCGGTTCCCGTCAGCTGCCGCGTGACGAGATTCTGCAGATTGGCGGGAGTGCGTCCGACCCGCCCCTGACCGCCCGAGGCGAAGACCGAGAAGCCGGACCGGTAGACCCGCATCTCGCGGCCGTTGCGCCCCGTGAAGGTCAGGTCCTTGCCGAAGAGGAAGGAAAACACCGTGTCGTCGCCGCGCTGGACCAGGTTGGCCATGCCGCCGCGCACGCCGATGGTGCCCTGCCGCGTGCGGATGGTGACGCCGCCACGGTTCTTGGAGATCCTGCCGCCCACATAGCGGGCGACACCGCGCCCGAAGGTGGCCACGATCTTTCCCGCACCCTGCTCGGGCCGGTAGACGAACTCATCGATCACGAGGCTGGAGTTCGGCCCGACGACGAAGTTGGAGCCGTCGGCCAGGAGGACCTGAACGCGACCGCGAGCGTCGGTGGTGATCCGCTCGCCGCTGAACACGGACTTGCCGATGCGGATCGTGCGCATGGACCCGCCGCCGACCTGCCCGCGCGCGGTCTGGGTGACCGCACTCGCGACCCCGGCCCGTTCCTGGGCGAATGCATGCTTGGCGGGAGCGAGCGCGGCGATCATCGCCGCCAGGACAAGAAGCTTGCTACGCATGGGCATTCCTCCGAGCCGGGACCGGGACCCTATGCCCGACCTTGCGTCAACCTTACGGCCGCGACGCCACGAACACGGTGACGGGCGTCACATGCAGGACGCAAGCCGCACGCGTCAGCGGCCGCCGCGTTCGTCCTCCTCGCGCTGCTGCCGGGCCTCGAGCTCGGCCAGATCCTCCGGCTCGAGCTCCACGACCGGCACGCTGTAGCTGCCCGAGAGCCAGCGGTTGAGGTCCACGTCCGCGCAGCGCTTCGAGCAGAAGGGATAGGACACCTCGCTCGAGGGCTTGCCGCATTCCGGGCAGGGACGCACCGTGCGCGCGGGGCTGGCGGGGGTATCTTTGTCGGCCATCCGTTCCTGTCCGGCTGTGCCTGCCCCACCGGCCCCGCGGGCCGGCGTCAGGCGATCTTCAGTGAAAGCCCGCCATCGACGACGAGCGAGTGCCCGGTGATATAGCGCGCCTCGTCGGTGACGAGAAACAGCGCCGCATGGGCCACGTCCCAGGCCTCGCCCATGTGCCCCATGGGCACCTGCGAGTCGCGCTTGCGCCACATCTCCTCGATATCGCCGTCCGAGTAGGCGGAGGCAAGGCCCGTCGAGGTCTCGACCATCGGGGTCTTCATCAGCCCCGGCAGCACCGCGTTCACGCGGATGCCCTGCCCCGCGTAGTCGATGGCCGTCGCGCTCGTCAACTGGTTCACCGCCGCCTTCGAGGCGTTGTAGACGGCATAGGACACGCCGATGTGGCGGATGGAGGCAACGGAGGAGATGTTCACGATCGCCCCGCCGCCGGTCTCGAGCATGGCCGGAATGGCGTGTTTCATGCCCAGGTACATGCTCTTGACGTTGACCGCCATGGCCCGGTCCCACTCGTCCTCCGCGAGATCGACCACGGCGCCGGTCACGGCGATGCCGACATTATTGTCGAGAATATCGAGCCGTCCGAAGGCGGCCACCGTCGCAGCCACCGTGGCGGCCACGTCATCTGACCGCGCGGCATTGCAGGTCAGCGCGATTGCCTCCCCGCCCTCGCTCTCGATCAGCGCCCGCGTCTCCTCGGCGGCCTCCGCATTGATATCGGCACAGGCGACACGCGCGCCCTCGCGCGCCATAAGCACTGCCGTCGCCTTGCCGTTTCCCCAGCCCGGTCCGCTGGACCCCGCACCAATCACCAGCGCGGCGCGGCCATCAAGCCGTCCTCCCATGAACATCCTCCCGATGCTTGCAAGATTCTCCCGACCACAGGTTGTGGCCGGGGCGATCATGCCAGCCCGAAGCGACGACAGAAAGGGGGAAAAGGAGATCCGGTGCCGGCCCGGCCGCAACGCTCCGGTTCAGGGGCGAATGCTGGCCGGGTCACGCCACGCGTCGAGAAGCGGATACTTCAGCCCGGCAAGAAGGTTCGCCGTCTCGTGGAGCGGCAGCCCGACCACATTGGCGTAGGAGCCGGTCAGCTTGACCACGAAGGCGGCCGCAAGACCCTGGATGGCGTATCCGCCGGCCTTGCCCCGCCACTCGCCGCTTTCCAGATAGGCGGCGATCTCGGCACGCGACAGGCGCTTGAAACGCACGCGGGTTTCGACCAGCCGCTGGCGGATCACGTCCCTCGGCGCGCTGACGCAGACCGCCGTGTAGACCCGGTGCCCGCGCCCCGAAAGAAGCTGCAGGCAGGCCTCGGCTTCCTCGAAGGTTTCCGCCTTGGGCAGAATGCGGCGACCGACGGCCACCACCGTGTCGGCGGCGAGCACCAGCCCGTCCACGTTCTCTTCCACCCTGTCGGCGGCCCTGCGCGCCACTTCCGTCTTGGTGCGGGCAAGCCGCTGGGCGAGCGCGCGCGGGGTCTCGCCCCGACGCGGCGTCTCGTCGATGTCGGCGGGCAGCAGCGTATCCGGGTCGACGCCGATCTGCTGCAACAGTGCAAGCCGCCGCGGCGAGGCGGAGGCAAGGACCAGCGGCATCCGGGGGGACGATCGAGCGGGGTCAGCAGCGGTCATCGGGACGCGACCTCTCGCGAAGGCTTTGCTGCCGCCTGTTCTGCGGCAGCCCTTGTCACTTGAAACGGTAGGTAATGCGACCCTTGGTCAGGTCGTAAGGGGTCATCTCGACAAGCACGCGGTCGCCGGCAAGCACGCGAATACGGTTCTTGCGCATGCGCCCTGCGGTATGGGCAATGATCTCGTGATCATTCTCGAGCTTCACGCGGAACGTCGCGTTGGGCAGCAATTCCGTCACCACGCCCGGAAATTCGAGGACTTCTTCCTTGGCCATATGGATTCCTGATTAGCATTCTGATGTGGCCGGGAACCTAACGGATCGCACGACGAAAGGGAACAGGCAGTTTCACGCGCTTTCAAGGGGGCTCCCGTGCGGCCGGCGCGGGGCTTTTCGCGCCCTCACCCGCCGGGAACCGGCGTCCAGCCGAAGCGCTTCTTGATGCGCGCCAGCAGCATGTCGCGAACGCCCCTGTACCCGTCGAGGATCTGGGCGCGCGAGCCGGTCGTCAGCGTCGGATCGGGCGTCGGCCAGTATTCGACGTCGACGGCCTCGGTGCGTGTCATCTCAAGCGCCTTGTGGTGCGCCTCCGGCGCCAGCGTGATGACGAGATCGAAGCCGGACTCGTCCAGATCCTCGAAGCTCTTGGGCTTGTGGGCGGAGAGGTCGCAGCCGATCTCGGCCATGACGGCCTCGACGAAGGGATCGGGCTCGCCGGCGCGCGCGCCGCAGGACTTGACGTAGACGCGGCCCGGAAACAGCTTGGCCAGCATCGCCGCCGCCATCGGCGAACGCACCGCGTTCATGCCGCAGGCAAAGAGCACGGCTCCCGGCGCCGTCCCCGGACCCATCCGCCGCCCTAGCCTTTCCAGTGCAGGGCGCAGACGAGGGTGAACAGGCGGCGCGCCGTGGTCATGTCCACGCGGATCTTGCCCTCGAGGCGCTCCATGAGAATGCGCGAGCCGTCGTTGTGAACGCCGCGCCGGCCCATGTCGATGGCCTCGATCTGGCTCGGCGTGGCCGACTTGATCGCCTCGAAGTAGCTCTCGCAGATGAGAAAATAGTCCTTCACCACCTTCCTGAGCGGTGTCAGGGACAGGATATGCGTGACGAGTTCCTCACCCGCGTCGCTGGACACGGCGAACACGAGACGCTTCTCGACCAGCGACAGGCGAAGCCTGTAGGGCCCTTCCGGCGCGCCGGCGGGCTCGAACACGTTGTCCTCGATGAGATCGTAGATGGCGACCGCGCGCTCGTGCTCGATGTCGGGCGTCGAGCGGGAAATCGAGGCCTCGTCCAGTTCGACGCCGACCAGACGCGCCGATGAGACCTGGGTGCTATCGCGTGTTGCGTCCATGCCCGTTCCGCCATCTCCGCCAGCACCGCCCCGATCGGGCGGCGACCCGTCCCAACACCTAGCGCGAGCCGGCGGCACGGGACAAGTGCGTCGCGCGTCGCAGCGGCGTCAAAGGTTCAGGCGGATGGCCACCGAGCGCGCGTGAGCGCCCAGTCCCTCCTCCTCCGCGAGCCGGATGGCGGCGGGTCCGAGGTCACGCAGGTTGTCCGCGTTGCAGCGCAGGATCGAGGTCCGCTTGACGAAGTCGAGAACCGAAAGCCCGGAGGAAAAGCGCGCCGAGCGTGCCGTGGGCAGCACGTGATTGGACCCGCCCACATAGTCACCGATGGCCTCGGGCGTGTGACGGCCCAGGAAGACCGCGCCCGCGTTTCGAATGCGCGCGAAAAGCGCGTCCGGGTCGGCGACGGCAAGTTCCAGGTGTTCGGGCGCGATGGCATCCACCAGGGCCGGCGCCTCGTCCAGGCGGTCGAGCATGATGATGGCGCCGAAGTCGCGCCAGCTCGCGCCGGCAACCTCTCCACGTGGAAGGAGCGCAAGCTGGCGTTCAACGGCCTCCGCCACCCGGTCCGCGAAACCGGCATCCTCGGTGATCAGGATCGACTGGGCGCTGGTGTCGTGTTCGGCCTGGGACAGGAGATCCGCCGCGATCCAGTCGGGATCGTTCTCGCCGTCGGCCACCACGAGGATTTCGGACGGGCCCGCCACCATGTCGATGCCGACGGTGCCGAACACCCGGCGCTTGGCGGCCGCCACGAAGGCGTTGCCCGGGCCCACGATCTTGGAGACCGGCGAAATCGTGTCCGTTCCATAGGCAAGGGCGGCGATCGCCTGCGCGCCGCCGATCCGGTAGATCTCGGTGACGCCGGCAAGGCGGGCGGCGGCCAGCACCAGCGGATTGAGCACGCCGTCGGGGCTTGGCACGCACATCACCATGCGGTCCACGCCGGCGACCCGTGCGGGCACCGCGTTCATCAGCACCGAAGAGGGGTAGCTTGCGGTACCGCCGGGCACATAGAGGCCCACCGCCTCGATGGCGGTCCAGCGCGAGCCGAGTTCGACGCCGAGCGGATCGGTGTAACGGTCGTCCTTCGGCATCTGCCGGGCATGATGGGAGGCGATACGGTCGCGGGCCAGCGTCAGGGCCTCGAGCGTCCGCGGCTCGATGCCGGCCAGGGCCGCGTCGATCTCCGCCTCGGTGACCGCGAGCGCCTGGATGCTGTCCGCCTCCAGCCTGTCGAAGCGCGCTGTGTAGGCCAGGAGCGCCGCGTCGCCGTTTTCGCGCACGTCGTCGAGGATGTCGCGCACGGTCGCGTCCACATCGGCGGAGGCTTCACGCTTGCTGGCGAGAAGATCGGCGAAGGCGGCGCTGAAGTCCGCATCCTTCGTGGACAGTCGAAGCACCAAGGCAATCACTCCGAAACTTGCATGAAACGGCGGGAGCGGGTCCCGGAAGGATCAGTCGAGCGCGTGCTGCGGCCGGTGGTCCGTCGCCCAGGCGGAACCGAGGTCGGCGAGCTGCGCCTCGATGCATTCGACGGAAAACGACAGGCTGGCCCCGCCGGCGAACACCAGTTCGACACGGCCCGAGGGCTCCTCGCCCGGCTCGAACGAAATGGCGAGCAGGGACAGGATCGCGTCCTTCTCGTCCTGGCGGATGTTCAGCGCCTTGAGATCGCTCACGCGGGCAAAGGACAGCGCGGCCCTGCGGCGCTCGAGCTGCTCGCCCCGGCGCGGTTTTCCCTGCGCCTTGTCCCAGACGAAGCGGTTCATCGTCAGAACGAGATGCCCGTCGGCGGCGAAGAAGCGAATGTCGCCCACCTTGAGCACGGCATCCTGAACATGCGCCGAGAGAACCTGAAGGTCCTCGGCATCAAGCGCGGCAAGTTTGAGCTGATCCATTGATCTGCGCGTCCCGGTGCGGTCTGGCTGGTAACATTGACAGGGGGACGCAGACCGGCCGGACGGGCCGGAGCATGCCCCCGCCCGCCTTAGGTAATGATTTCGCGCCTCAAAGCAACCGGGAACTCACCCGCGCGGCGGCGCGCCGAGCTCCGCAAGCATCAATGGCTGCACCAGAAGGTGCCCGTCCACCGCCTTGACCGCGTGGCGTTCGAACAGGGACTGAAGCTCCGCACGACGCGCGTCGGCGACCTCGCGCCGTGCCGGATCGACGGCGACCAGATAGGCGATGAAGTCATCGAGCGTCCCGAAGGTCGTCGCCCGGTCGTAGACGACCTTCTGGCGAAGCTCGCAGTCCCGCTTCGCGATGCGCTCATCAAGCGCCGTCATCGCCTCGGCGCGGATCGCGGTCTCGTCCTCCACCGGCCGCATGACCTCGAAGAAGGACCCGCGCGCGAGCGGTTCCACCACGACCAGCGTGCCGCCGGGCCGCAGGACCCGAAGCGCCTCGTCGAGGGCCCTTGCCATCGCCGCGCCTGGAACATGATGCAACGCGTTGAGAAAGACCGCCGCGTCGAAACCGTCCTCGGCGAAGGGAAGGTTTTCCGCCGTCGCCACTTCGAACCGGGCCCCGGCCACCTTGGCGCGTGCCGTCTCGACCGCCGTCCAGTCGGGATCGATGCCGGTCACCCGGTAGCCGTTGGCGGCAAGAAGCCGAGACAGCGCGCCATGGCCGCAGCCGATGTCGAGAACGTCGCGCGCGCCGGCGCGCGCAAGCAGGTCGAGCAGACGCTCGTTCGTCTGCGGAACGGGCGGCGGCGGGGTGTCTCCGGCACGCGAAAGGGTGGTGGTCATGGCTGCGCTTCCGTTTCCCGTGTTCACGACCGTGCCCGCCCGACGCCGGCGGGGGCGAACTCGTCGCGCACCCGGTCCGTGTCCGCGCCAAGCGCCGGCACGGGGCCGAACGCGGGCGAGTGTCCGTCGACCAGGGCGCCGGGCGCGAGCAGGCGCACCGGCCCTGTCGGCGTGTCGGCCTCCACATAGCGGTTCTGGGGATGGGCGACCAGATCGTCCATGGTCGACACGCGCCCATAGGCGATGCGCGCGGCCTCCAGTCTCTCCGCGATCTCGTCGCGCGGGATCGTGCCGAAGACGGACGCGATGATGTCGTCCAGCGCCGCGCGATTGGCGACGCGGTTGGAGTTGCTGTCGAAGCGCGGATCGCGCGCCACCTCCTCGCGCCCCAGCACGTCGCGGCACAGGATCGCCCACTCGCGTTCGTTCTGGATGGAAAACAGCACTTCCTTGCCGTCGCTCCCGGCATAGGCGCCATAGGGGGCGATGGTCGGATGGTTGAGGCCCGAACGCGCCGGCGTCTTGCCGCCATAGGCGAACTGGAGATACGGCACGTTCATCCAGTCGGCGAGCGCGTGATAGAGCGACACGGTGATGTGGCGCCCCTCGCCGCTGCGTTCACGCGCGAAGAGCGCCTGCAGCACGGCCTGATGCGCGGTCATGCCGGCGGAGATGTCGCACACGGACACGCCAACGCGTGCCGGCCCCTCCTGGTTGCCGGTGATGGACGAGAGGCCGCTTTCCGCCTGCACCAGCAGGTCATAGGCCTTGAGGTCGCGATAGGGGCCGTCCTCGCCATAGCCGGAGATCGACACGGTGATCAGGCGCGGATTGGCCTCGCGCAGGCGCTCCGGCGCGAAACCGAGCCGCGAGATCGCGCCCGGCGCCAGATTCTGGATGAAGACGTCGGCACGGGAGATCATCTCCTCGAGCAGCGCCTTGTCGTCCTCCTGGCGAAGATCGAGGCAGACGGATTCCTTGCCCCGGTTCAGCCAGACGAAATAGGCGCTTTCGCCGTGAACGAGGTGGTCGTACTGGCGCGCGAAGTCGCCTTCCGGCCGTTCGACCTTGATGACGCGGGCACCGGCCTCCGCAAGACGTCCCGACAGATAGGGAGCGGCAACCGCCTGCTCCACGGACACAACGAACAAACCGGACAAATCGGAAGCCATGATGAAGGCATCTCCCTTTCTTTTGGCGCGAGTATGCCCGAGGGACCCGGGGCGGAGTAATAAAGGGCTTGCGCCGCCGTTATTGTCTCAGGCTATGCCTTGCGCAACTGCGACGAATTGAACCCTCTCCCCTCGCGTTCACGCGTCCCCGGACCTATTGCTCCAGACTATGTGTCCGCGCACATCCCGCTATTTCCTTTCGAAACCGCAAGCGCGCAGTCTTGCCGCCCTTCCCACACACTTGCAGGAACCGCCATGACCGCACATGCCGACAATCCGCTGACGCGGATCGCCCTCCCCCTCTTCGTGCCGGGCAACCGTCCCGAACGCTTCGCCAAGGCCCTCGCGGCGGGAGCCGACGCGGTGTTCGTCGACCTGGAGGACGCGGTGCCGCCAGAGGACAAGCCGGACGCGCGGGCGGGTCTCGCGACGGCGCTCGGCGAGGCGCTCGCCGGCCTTGACGCTCCCGTGCCCGTGCTGGTGCGTGTCAACGCGGCCGATACCCGGTGGCATGGCGACGACCTGGCCGCCTGCGCGACCCTCCCGCTTTCCGGTATCGTCCTGCCCAAGGCGGAAACGGCGGAGGCCGTCCGCGACGCCGGTGCCCGCACCGGCCTGCCCGTCGTGGCGCTTGTGGAGAGCGCCGCGGGCCTCGCCAATGCCCGCGAGATCGCCCGCGCGAGCCATCGTCTCGCCTTCGGTTCCATCGACTTCGCGGCCGACATCGGCATTGCCCATGAGCGCGGCCCGCTCTCCCACGCGCGTTTCGAACTGGCGCTCGCCGCAAGGCTCGCCGGACAGGGCGCACCTATCGACGGGGTGACGGCCGACATCCGCGACGCGGGCCTGATCACCGACGACTGCCATCATGCGCGCACCCTCGGGTTCGGCGGCAAGCTGCTGATCCATCCCGCCCAGATCGCCCCCGCCCGCGCCGGATTCCTTCCAGCGGAGGAGGAGATCGCCTGGGCCACCCGCGTGGTGGAGGCGGCCGGGGACGGCACGCGTGCGGTTGCGGTGGACGGCGCCATGGTGGACCTTCCGGTCGTCCTGCGCGCACGTCAGATCCTGGACCGCGCCGCCGGGAAGGGCTGACTCGGAGAAAAAGCGGGGCCGGCCCCGAGGGGAAGGAGCCGGCCCCAGTTTGGGGCAAGAACCCCGGGGCGTCAGATGGTGCGGCCGCCATCCACCTCCAGGATGACACCGGTGATGAAGTCGGCTTCGTCGGAGGCGAGGTAGAGCGCCGCATTGGCGATGTCGCGCGGCTCGGAGAGGCGTCCCATGGGGATCGTGGCGATGAAGCGCTCGCGGTTCTCCGGCGTGTCGGGCACGCCCATGAACTGTTCAAGCAGCCCGGTCGCCCCCATCACGGGCGCGATGCCGTTGACGCGGATCCTGCTCGGCGCCAGCTCCACCGCCAGGCTGCGGGTCATCAGGTTCACCGCGCCCTTGGACGAGTTGTACCAGGTAAGACCGGGGCGCGGCCGGATGCCCGCCGTCGAGCCGACGTTGATCATGACGCCGCCGCCCTGCTTCTCCCATACCGGCACGCAGGTCTTGGTCATGTGGAAGATCGACAGGACGTTGATGTCGTAGATCTTGCGGAAGGTCGCCTCGTCGGTCTCCATCAGCGGCTTGTTGGGGTTGGTCCAGCCCGCGTTGTTGACCACGATGTCGAGCGAGCCGAAGGCCTTGAGGGTCTCGTCGACGGCCGCCTGCACGTCGTCGGCCTTCGACACGTCGCAGGTGATCGCAATCGCCCCCTCGCCCAGTTCGGCGGCAACGGCCTTCGCCCCCTCGCCGTTGAGATCGACGACGGCGACCTTCGCGCCCTCGCGAATGAAGGCTTCGGCGATGCCCTTGCCGAAGCCGGATGCCGCGCCCGTGACGAGCGTTGTCTTGCCGGAAAGTCTCATTGGATGTTCCTCACCCGTGGTTGTTGACGATGGTCTTGATGCGCGAGAACTCGTGCAGGGCCTCGAACCCCTTCTCGCGGCCGTGACCGGACTTGCGAACGCCGCCGAAGGGCAGCTCCACGCCGCCGCCGGCGCCATAGCCGTTGATGAAGACCTGACCGCACCGCATGGCCTTGGACACCCGCTGCTGGCGGCTGCCGTCACGGGTCCACAAACCGGTCACGAGCCCGTATTCGGTGTCGTTGGCGATGCGGATCGCCTCCGCCTCGTCGTCGAAGGGAATGGCGCAGAGCACCGGACCGAAGACTTCTTCCTGCGCGATGCGGGACGTCGGGTCGCACGGGCCGAACAGGGCGGCGGGCACATAGTAGCCACCCTCCGGCGCGTTGCCGGCGATGGTGCCACGCGCCACCAGGGGCGCGTCCGCCTCCTCGATGTAGCGTTCGACCCGCTGCTTCTGTCTTGCAGAGATGAGCGGACCGAGAACCGCGTTCTCGTCGGAGCTGTCGGAACAGGCGATCTCGCCGAAGCGGCGGGCCAGTTCGGCCATCACCTGATCGTAGATCGGGCGTTCGATCAGGATGCGCGACCCGGCGGAGCAGGTCTGCCCTCCGTTCTGGATGATCGCGTTGACGATCACCGGATAGGCCGCCTCGAGATCGGCATCGGCGAAAACGATCTGCGGCGACTTGCCGCCAAGCTCCAGCGTGCAGCCGATGAAGTTTTTCGCCGCTGCGACCTGGATCATGACGCCCACCTCCGGCGAGCCGGTGAACGACAGGAAGTCGACGCCCGGATGCTCGGAAAGGGCCTTGCCGGCGACCTCGCCCCGGCCGGTCACCACATTGATCGCCCCGGCGGGGAAGCCGACCTCGCGCGCAAGCTCGGCGATCCTCAGCGCGGTGAGGCACGCATCCTCCGCCGGCTTCAGCACGGTCGCGTTGCCCATGGCGAGCGCCGGCGCCAGCGAGCGGGCGAACATCTGCGCGGGGTAGTTCCACGGAATGATGTGCCCGGTCACGCCGTGCGGCTCGCGGTGCATCTCGACATTGTAGCCGGCGAGGAAGGGGATCACCTCGCCGTGCACCTTGTCGGCCGCGCCGCCGTAGAACTCGAAGTAGCGGGCGGTGACCAGCATGTCGGCGCGCGCCTGCTTCAGCGGCTTGCCGTTGTCGCGCGTCTCGAGGCGCGCCAGCGCTTCCGCCTCGTCTGCGATGCGGGCCGACAGCTTCAGCATGAGCCGGCCGCGTTCGGCCGCCGTCAGCTTCGACCAGTCGCCCCCGTCAAACGCCGCGCGGGCGGCGCGAACTGCCGCGTCCACGTCCTCGGGACCGGAGTCCGCGATCGCCGCGAACACCGCGCCATCGACCGGCGAGCGGACCTCCATTTCCCTGGCCGAGGCCGCAGGGATCCATCTGCCACCGATCAGGTTCAGGGGATCGGGCAGCAAGTCTTTCAGATTGTCCATCGGATCAGGTCCTTTCGTGCTCCAGGACACCCTCGCTGACCTCGCCACGCTCGATCACGAGCGTGCGACCGGCAAAGCCGCGCAGCAGGGAGGGGTTGGATTCGGTGATCACGAGCGCGACCGTGAGGTCGGCATCGCGCAGGGCCTTGAGCGCGTCGGCGTAGCGAAGCGCCAGCGCGGGCGCCAGACCCTGGAAGGGTTCGTCGAGCATCACGAGCTTCGTGCCGAGCATGAGCGCGCGGCCGAGCGCCACCATCTTGCCCTGCCCGCCGGACACGTTGCCGGCCGGGCGTCCCGCCATCTCCCTGAGTTCGGGCAGGATGTCGTAGACCCGGTCGATACGGCGTTTGGTCTCGGCGGCGTCGAGACGCGCCACCTGCGCCGGCAGCAGGATGTTCTCCTCCACCGTGAAGGGGGAGAACAGCCGCCTGTCCTCCGGCGCGTAGCCGATGCCGAGCCCCGGGCGCCTGGCCGGAATGAGCGAGGTCATCTCCGTGCCCGCGAAGCTCATGGAGCCTGTGACGGTGGTGAAGCCCATGATCGAGCGCAGCAGCGTGGTCTTGCCCGCGCCGTTGCGGCCGATGAGGGCGACCGTCTCGCCCGCCTCGATGGTCAGGTTGATGCCGCGCAGGATCGGGATGATGCCGATGCGCGCGTCGACGTTCTTGAGTTCCAGCATCACACCGCCTCCCCGATCACGTCGCGGATCACGTCCGGATGTTTCAGGATTTCCGCCGGCGAGCCGCGCATCTGCACGTTTCCGGCCGCCCATACGGCCACTTCGTCCGCGTAACGCGAGACGATGCCCATGTCGTGCTCGACGAAGACGGCCGTCACCTCCGCCTCGGCGAGCGCCTTCACGAGAATGTCCATGACGGCGAACTTCTCCGAGGAGGCGACGCCCGACGTCGGCTCGTCCATCAGCAGCAGGCGGGGTTTGAGCGCCAGCGCGACGGCGATGTCGATCAGCTTGCGCTGGCCCTCGGAGAGTTCCACCACGTGCCGGTCGGCCACGTCCGCGCAGCCCACCATGTCGAGCAGATGCATCATCTCCTCGCGCTCGGGCACGTCGTGCAGGTTCTGCAGCGGGTTCTTCAGTCCGTCGCGCGCGGCGACCGAGATCAGCAGGTTTTCCAGCGCCGTGTGCTCGGTGAAGAGCTGCGGGATCTGGAAGGCCCGCGCGACGCCCAGCTTCACGATCCTGCGCGGCTGCAGCGGCGTGATGTCCTTGCCCTCGAACATCACCTTGCCCCGGCTCGGCTTGATCCAGCCGGTGCAGATGTTGAGGAAGGTGGTCTTCCCGGCCCCGTTGGGACCGATGATCGCGAGATTGCGGCCGCGTTCGATCTTGAGCGACACGCCGTCGGCGGCGATCACGCCGCCGAAGCGGATCTGGAGGTCGTGAGCCTCGAGAAGGGGCGCGGTCATTCGGACCTCCCTTGGGCGCCGGCGCGCCCGGTCAGGCGGTCGTAGATGCCGATGACACCGCCGGGGGCGAACAGGATGATGACGAGCAGGAAGCCGCCGAGCAGCATCTGCCACACGTCACCGGCGAAGGCGCTGGCATAGGTGCGCACCACCTCGTAGATCAGCGCGCCGATGAAGGCGCCCGGCACCGAACCGGCGCCGCCGAGCACGGCGATGAAGACCATCTCGCCTGAGCGGATCCACCAGGCGAACTCCGGCGTCACCACGCCCTGGGCGATGCCCATGAGCACGCCGCCGGTGCCGCACAGGACGGCGGAGAGCACATAGCCGACAAGCAGCGTGCGCTGCGGCGACACACCCAGATACTGGAGACGGGTCTCGTTGGTCTTCACCGTCTGGAAGAGCTGTCCGACCGGCGAGGAGAACCAGCGCACGGTGAACCAGCCGAGCAGCAGCGCAAGCGCCAGCGACAGGTAGAACAGCAGCAGTTCGAAGGGACCGCGTTCCAGCGCCATGCCGAGGACGGTCGGGCGCGGCAGGCGGATGCCGTCCGCGCCGCCGGTGTAGTGGTAGAACTTTTCCAGGATCGACCAGAAGATCATCGAGAACGCCAGGTTCAGCATTCCGAAGAAGATGCCCCGGTAGCGCACCACGAAGAGGCCGACGAGAAGTCCCGACAGGGCGGCGGAGGCGACCGCCGCCAGGATGACGAGGATCAGGTCGGCGCCGTTCATGAACGACGACAGGAAGGCCGCGCCATAGGCGGCGATGGCGAAGTAGAGCGCATGGCCGAAGGAGACCTGGCCGGCGCGCAGGAGCACGGTCACGCCGACGACGGCCAGCCCCTTGGCAAGCGCAAGGTTCACCAGGAGCTGCAGCGAGGGCGCCGCGAAGGGCACGATCGCCACGGCGGCAACGGCGAGAAGCGGAATCAGGACACGAAACAGCATGGGCCCGCCTCAGATCTTGCGCGCCGACGGGCTGCCGAAGAGCCCCTCGGGGCGCACCAGCAGAACGAGCAGCATGATGAGATAGGGAACGAGCACCGCCGTTTCCGGCCACACGTAGACCGCGAAGGAGCGGCCCAGGCCGATCAGCAGCGCGGTGAAGGCGGCGCCCTCGATCTGGCCGAGGCCGGCGGTGGCCACCACCGCGAAGGACAGCACGATCATGTCCGCGCCCATGCCGGGCAGGATCGAGGTCGTCGGCGAGGCGAGCGCGCCACCGAGACCGGCGAGCGTCGCGCCGACGATGAAGGTGAGCAGGAACACCTTGTCCGCGTCGATGCCGATGGACTGGGCCGCCTCGCGGTCCTCGGTGGTGGCGAGAATGAGCTTGCCGATCACCGTGTGGCGCAGGAAGAAGCGCAGGCCGAACAGCAGCACCAGCGCGATCACCGGCAGAAGGATGAGCTGATAGGCCATGTAGGTGACGCCGAAAACGGTCACGCGGCCCAGTTCCTGCAGCACTGCGGCCTGGAAATAGGGCTGGGTGCCCCACACGAGCCGCTGCACGTCCTCCAGGATCATGAACACCGCGAAGGTGACCAGGAGTTGGAGCACCTCAGGCTTGTTGTAGATCCGGCGCAGCAGCAGCCATTCGATCGGTCCGCCGACCAGCACGCCGACGAGCACGGCGGAGACCAGCATCAGCGGAAAGGCGAGCACCGGGGCGGCACCCATCGCCAGCACCCAGCCGGTGAGCGACACGGTGAGATAGGCGCCGACGGCGTAGAGCGAGCCATGCGCCACGTTGAGAATGCGCATGACGCCGAAGATGAGGGTGAGACCGACGGCGACGATGAAGACGAGCGCCGCGTAGGCTACTCCGTCGAACAGGGCCAGTAGGAACAGGGTCAGGTTCATGGGGTTCCGTTGCGCGCGGTGATGGCATCGCTGTCGCGGGCCGGCTGTTGTGCGCGGTGGCATGCGGGCCTGCGGCGGACGCGGCGGGGCACGGGCCCCGCCGCGATGCGTCTCGTTGACGGACGCTTACTTTTCGTAGGTGTCGACCTTGACGCTCTCGACGAAGTCGGGACCGAGCTTGCTCACCCACTCCACGGACTCCTCGCCGACCGGAGCGGTCAGGTCGGCGCCGTCGAAGATCATGATGTTCTCGAGCGTGGCGAAGGGATATTCGCCGCTCTGGACGCTGGTGCCCAGAAGCTGCGCCTCGATGCCCTGGTGATCCTCACGGATGGTGACCTCGCGGCCCAGACCCTGGAACGTCAGGCCCTCGAGCGCGGCGATGACCTCGTCCTCGCTCGGCCATTCGCCGCCCTTGGCCTCGGCGGCCTTCTCGTAGGCGGCCTTGAGCGCGGCGATCGCCTGGCTCATGTGGAAGACCGGATAGATCGCGTGGGAGCCGGTCTTTTCCTCGAAGGCGGCCATGAACTCCTTGAAGTCCGCATCGTCACGGCGATCCGGATGCAGGAAGTAGTGGTCGCCGCGCGCGCCGACGATATGGCCGGCGGGGAGCGTGGAGCCCAGGCGCTCGAGTGAGCTTTCGGCCAGCGGAATGACGAAGGTCGAGGTGTTCATCAGGCCGCGCTGCGCCGCCTGCTGGATGAAGGTGTCCAGATCACCGCCCCAGGAGGTGGACAGGATGACGTCCGGCTGCATCGCCTGCAGGCGCGAGATCTCGGTGGAGAAGTCCGGCGCGCCGAACTTGGGGAAGAACTCGCCGACCACCTCGACGTCCGGCTTCATGGCCTTCAGCGCGGTGGAGAAGATCTGCCAGCTGTCGCGGCCCCAGGCGTAGTCCTGGTTGACGACGGCGATGGTCTTGAAGTCCGGATGGGTCTTGAGAAGATAGACCACGGTCGCCAGCATTTCCGGCGTGGCGTTGGCCTGCGTGCGGAAGACGTAGTTGTACTTCCCTTCCTCGAAGATCTTCTGCGTGCCGCAATCCCACATGATGTTGAGGACCTTCAGATCCTCGGCAAGCGGGGCGATCGTCTGGCAGTTGCCAGAGGAGATCGAGGCGAGCATGGCGTGGGCGCCCTCGCTCTCCACCTGGCGGCGGTACTCGGAGGTCAGCGCCTCGGCGCCCGCGCCCTCGTCGATGAAGGAGAGCTTCACCGGAACGCCGGCGATGCCACCCTCGGCGTTGATCTTCTCGACGAGGATCTCGGCCGCGTCGCGCCCGGGGACGCCGAAGACCGAGGCCGGGCCGGTCAGGAACGTGGTGACGCCGACCTTGAGTTCGGCCGGCTTCTCGGCGGCAAGGGCCGCGAGCGGGGCGGCGATCATCGCCGCCGTTGCAAGCAGTAGCTTCTTCATTGGTTTCCTCCCAAAAGTGGGCGGGCGACACCTGCCGCCCGCCATCTCCCGTTTCGCTGCGGATCTTCCCGTCAGCGGATCGCGATCGGATTGATGATCATCTGCACGGCCCCCTTCAGCCGGGCCTGACCCAGCACGAACAGGAACTCGTGCGCCTCGTCCTTCGCGAGTTTGCGCGTGTCCATGTTTTCAAGGATGTAGATGCCGTTCTCGGGCTGCAGGATCTGGTGGGCGCGGAACGCGTCGCCCTCCACCTCGGCCGGCACGACCTCCATGCCCCAGGTGTCGGCGCCGACCGCCATGACGCCCAGTTCCGCCAGATACTCCGCGCCGCTTACACCGAGCCCGGGCTCGGCGGCGCCGAAGCGCTTCGGATCGGGGTTCTCGCCGTCGAGCAGGTTCATCCAGTTGGAATTGAACAGGACGATATCGCCCTCGCGCAGCTCGACTCCCTGCTGCTTCGCGGCCGCCTTCACGTCGTCGGCGGTATAGGCCGTGCCTTCCTCCACCATGTCGACGCCGTAGAACTTCGCCATGTCGAGCAGCACGCCACGGCCCACGAGACCCGGCAGGTTGTGCAGGCCGAGTTCCGTCAGACCGGCGGCCTTGGCGAAATCGCTGTCCTTGTGTCCGTTGTAGTAGACGTGGTCGACGCCGGCATGACCCAGGCCGTCGATCTGCGGACCGATGCCCAGCCAGCCCATGAAGATGTCGTCATTGTAGGTGAAGGCGTTCTTGCCCATGCCGCTGTTGGAAATCTGGTTCGGCTGGAGAACCGTCACCGACAGGCTGCGCGGCGGAAAGGCCGGCGTGTCGCTGCCGACGATCATCCCGAGGCTGTAGACCTTGCCGGTCGTGACCAGTTGCGAGGCCGCCTTGACGCTCTCCGGCGTCATCAGGTTGGCGGCACCGATCTGGTCGTCCTTGCCCCACTTCGATGTCGTCCAGTCGTGCGATCCCTCGGCAAACGCCGCGGATCCCGCCGCGACGAGAAGCCCGGCTGCAAGACATGCGCTTTTTGTCGTGATACCCATCTGCTTCCTCCCAGAGCGTCTTGGATATCGGGAAGCCTAGGTTCTCCCCATGAGGGCTACCAATAATTTGCGAAGCACCCGGTCATAGCCTAATCCTATAACTGACACGGAATGATAGACCGATTTCGGCTATGCGTCTTTAGTGTCCGGGAGGATCGTGCCTCGGCAACGCGCCGAAGCACGCGGACAAGGACAGTATCGGGAGGACCACATGAAGATCACGGCAGCCGTTCTGGAGCGAGGCGGAGTCACCGAGAATTTCGCGGCCGAGCGCCCGCTCACGGTGCGTGAGCTCGACCTCGAGGGCCCGGGGCGCGGCGAGGTCCTGATCCGGATCGCCGCGGCGGGCGTCTGCCATTCGGACCTTTCGGTCATCAACGGCACGCGTCCACGCCCGCTGCCCATGGTGCTCGGCCACGAGGCGTCCGGCTTCGTGGAAGAGGTCGGCGCCGGTGTCGACGACCTTGCGCCGGGCGACCATGTGGTGTGCATCTTCGCGCCCGGCTGCGGGCGCTGCACCCCTTGCGCGGAAGGCAGGCCGGCCCTTTGCGAGCGCGCCGCCCGCCACCACGGCGTCGGCGAGCTGATGACCGGCGCCCGGCGACTTTCCATGGACGGAACGCCGGTGAACCACCACGTCGGCGTCTCCGCCTTCGCCTGCCACGCGGTGCTGTCGCGCCAGTCGCTGGTCAAGGTCGAGGCGGATGTGGCCCCTCACCTGTCGGCGCTGTTCTCCTGCGCCATGCTCACCGGCGCCGGCGCGGTCTTCAACACCGCCCATATCAAGCCGGGCTCCAAGGTCGCGGTGGTCGGTCTCGGCGGCGTGGGCCTTTCCGCGATCCTTGGCGCGGCCGCCTCGGGCGCCGGGCAGATCGTCGCCATCGATCCCTTCGCCTCCAAGCTCGAGACGGCACGGCGGATGGGGGCGACGGATGTGGTCACGGCGGACGAGAAAACGGTCGAGGCGGTGCGCGATCTCACCGGTGGCGGCGTCGACTACGCCTTCGAGTTGGCCGGTTCGGTGCGTGCCCTGGAGACCGCCTACGACATCACCCGGCGCGGCGGAACCACGGTCACGGCGGGCCTGCCGCATCCGGACGCGCGCATGTCGCTCAACGCGCTGAAGCTCGTCGCCGAGGAACGCTCGCTCAAGGGCAGCTACATCGGCTCCTGCGTGCCCCAGCGCGACCTGCCCCGCATGTTCGCCCTGCACGCGCGCGGGCTTCTGCCGGTGGAAAAGATGCTCAGCCACCGGCTGAAGCTCGACGATATCAACCTCGCGATGGACCAGCTTCACGACGGGACGGCGATCCGCCAGATCATCGAGTTCGACTGACATCCCCAAGGGAAGCGATACCCGGTCTCATGGACATCAGACACCTGCGCTACTTCATCGCCATCTCCGAGGCGCCGTCGCTCTCGGCGGCGGCCGCGGAGATCGGCGTCGCGCAACCCTCGCTGTCCCAGTACGTGCAGCGCATGGAGCATGAACTCGGCGTCAGGCTGGTGGAGCGGTCGCCGCGCGGCACGGTGCTGACCCATGAGGGCCAGCTCCTCGTCGCGCATGCGCGCGAGATCTGCGCCAGCATGGACCGGCTGGTCGCCGAGATGCACGACCTCAGCGGGTCCACCCGGGGCAAGGTCGGCTTCGGCCTCCCGCCGTCGATTTCCATGGTCATGTCGGTGCCGCTTGCAGAGACGGTGCGCGTCGAGCTTCCGGACGTGCGGTTGCGCGCCATCGAGGCGATGAGTGGCTACATCAAGGGCTGGATCGAGGACGAGACGGTCGACATGGGCTTTCTCTACGATCTGGAGAAGGTCGAGCATTTCCGCGTCATCCACGTGCTCGACGAGCAGCTCTTCTTCTTCTCCGCCCCCGACACCTGGCCCCTCGACACGCCACCGGGAACGCCCGTCCCCATGCGCGCGCTGTCCGACCTGGAGATGATCCTGCCCGGCCCCTCGCACGGGCTGCGCAAGACCATCGAGCGTCACGCGGCGGCCAACGGCATCGCGCTCAACGTGGTGATCGAGATGGACGCGATGACGCAGATCAAGGAGCTCGCCGCGCGCGGATCGGGCCATACGATCTTCGCGCCCGCCGCCGTGCACGACTTCGTCGCCCGGGGAGAATTGCTGAAGGCCCCCATCGTGGCGCCGGTGATCCCGCGCCCGGTCTATCTCGTGTCCAAGCCCACGCGTTCGCAAAGTCGCGCCTGCCGCGCGGTGGAGCAGATCACGCTCGAAGTCGCGCGCGATCTCGTGCGCCGGGGCATCTGGGAAGGGCAACTGGTCGACGCCTGAGCGTGTCCCCACATGCGGGCGTCAGGCCCGCGCCAGCGTCATACCCGTGCAAGACCTTGCATGGTCACGACGCCGTCCTCGCCGCGACGCACCCGCAGTTCGATGCCCTCGTCCGTCTCGCGCGCCTCGACCATCACCGGACGGTCGCAGGTCAGCGGCGACAGGCCGCGATAGGCGAAGGATGCGGGCAGGCGCCCGAGAAGATCGGCGGCAAGGTTCTGCATCCAGGTCGACTGGAGCGGACCATGCACGACGAGCCCGTCATATCCCTCGACACCGGTGGCATAGGGATAATCGTAGTGAATGCGGTGGCCGTTGAAGGTCAGCGCGGAATAGCGGAAGAGCAGTGTCGAGGTTGGCGTGATTTTCCAGCTTTGCACCGGTTCCCAGGGCTCGCCCGCCTTCGGCGCGGGCTGCACGCCCGGCTTCGGATCTTCCCGGTAGACGATGTCCTGCCGATCGCGGATCCGCACCTCGCCGCCAACCAGATACTCGTGATCGACCGTCACGAAGCCGAGCGGTCCGCTGCGGCCCTGCTTGAAGGTCACATCGCGGATCGTCGATATGCGCTCAACGGTATCGCCGGGGCCGATTTCCCCGGACCAGACCACTTCGCCACCGGCCCACATGCGCCGGGGCAACGGCAGCGCCGGAAGGAAGATCCCGGTGCGGGGATGACCGTCACGGCCGAAGTCCGCGGGCTCCACCGCGTCCGGGGCGAGACACCAGTGGAAGCCGGCCGGCACGTCGAGCGGTCCCCGCGTGCCCGTCAGCGTCAGCCGGAAATGCTCGACCATGCGGTCCGTGACGATCTCGCTGCGCGAGATACGATGGCCGATCCACCCCGAATAGTCGTCCGCGTCACTCATGTGTCGTCTCCCCCGCGAATGGTTCGTCCCAGGCCCGTCGCCGTTTCAGGCGCGTCCTCGAGCGCGATTGCCCGGAGACCCGCCGTCTCCGCCGCGCCAAGCAGGGCTTCCGCCTTGCGGAGCAGGCCCTGTTCCAGAACCTCGGGGCGGATCGGGTCGGCCAGATCGTGCGTCACCGTCAGCGTCTCGTTGTTCCTGAGTGTCAACGAACAGCGCGCCTGCATGTCGCTGAGGCCTTCCTCCCCCGTCACGGTGACGCGCGTGGCGAAGTCGGCAAGCCATGCATCGCCGGCGAGCCGGTCCGTATAGGTCGCGTCACGTGCCGTATCGATGCCGGACAGTGCCATGCCGGCAAGCCAGGCGTAGCTGAACTTCACTTCGAGTCCGGTGCGCGGGCGCTTGATGTCACAGACCGAAAGCCAGCGCGGGTTCGTGAACACCTGGAGCGAGGCGACCTCCTCGGCGGCGGTGCCCCGTTCGCGCCTTGCCTCGAGCAGCGCCTCGATCATGGCATGCGTGCCGTGGCAGCAGGCGTGCAGCTTGTATTTGACGGCTTCGAACAGAAAGGTCTCCGGCGGCGGGTCGCGGAAGGTGGCGGCCTCGTCAATCGCATCGGAATGCGTGGGCAGGAAGCCCTGCCGGTCGAGCAGCCCGTCGTCGCAGGAGGTGAAGCCAAGTGCCGCCAGCGTCGCGCATTCCACCCCGTTCGAGGCGGCGATGCCGGCATTGTAGGGCTTGCCCATGGTGCCGAACTGGCTCTTGAGGCCCGAGGCGCGCGTGGCGCAGAGCCCCAGGGCGACGCGCATCTGATCGCGGGTCAGCCCCATCAGCCTTCCGGCGGCGACCGTCGCGCCGAAGGCTCCGGCCGTCGCGGTCTGGTGGAATCCGCGATTGTAATGGGCCGCCCCCAGCGCGATGCCGATGCGGACGGAGGCTTCCGCGCCGACGAGGAAGGCCCGGACCACCGCCCCGACGTCCGACCCGCGCTCCTCCGCGACCGCAAGGGCGGCGGGGAAGATCGCAACGGAAGGATGCCCCACATGGGCGAAGTGGGTGTCGTCATAGTCGAGCGCGTGACTGGTCGCGCCATTGACGAGGGCGGCCATGCGAGCCGGCGCGCGGCCGCCGCCGAAGAGCGAGGCAACGCCTCTCCCCCCTTCCAGCGCGGCAAGCTCGCGCATCTTCCCGGCAAGCGGTTCGCGGACGCCCGCCCGCCCGCAGGCAAGCCAGTCGAGCAGCGACAGCCTGGCGAACGCCAGCGCGGACCCGGGCAGCGCATCGTCCGGCAGGGCGGCAAGGTCGAGGACATCCCCGATCAGAGACATGGTTTTCCCCTTCTCGTCCCCGGTCAGGCGTTCGGGCCGTAGGACTTCGGCAGCCCCAGAACCTGCTCGGCGATGAAGCACAGGATCAGGTTGGTGGAAATCGGGGCGACCTGATAGAGGCGCGCCTCGCGGAACTTCCGCTCCACGTCGTATTCCTCCGCGAAGCCGAAGCCGCCGTGGGTCTGCAGACATGCTTCCGCCGCCTCCCAGCTTGCATCGGCGGCGAGCATCTTGGCGGCGTTGGCCTCCACGCCCGGGTTGTGCCCGGCGTCATACATGGCGGCCGCCCGATAGACGATCGCCTCGGCGGCAAGCATGTGCGCGTAGGAGCGCGCCAGAGGGAACTGGATGCCCTGGTTGCGCCCGATGGGCGTGCCGAAGACCTGACGCTCCTTCGCATAGGCCGAGCCCGTCTCGATGAACCACTTCGCGTCACCGATGCACTCGGCGGCGATCAGGATGCGCTCGGAGTTCATTCCCGACAGGATGTAGCGGAAGCCCTTGCCCTCCTCACCGATCAGGCTGGAGGCCGGAATGCGGGCATTGTCGAAGAATATCTCGGTCGTCGCGTGGTTGATCATCGTGCGGATCGGACGGATCTCGACGCCGTTGCCCTTGAGCTCGCGCAGGTCGACGAGGAACACCGACAGGCCGTCGGTGCGCGATTTCGCCTGCTCTCGCGGCGTGGTCCGCGCCAGCAGCACCATGAGGTCCGAATGCTCGGCGCGCGAGATCCAGATCTTCTGCCCGTTGACGATGTAGTCGTCGCCGTCACGGCGCGCCGTGGTGCGCAGCGACAGCGTGTCGGTGCCGCTCGTCGGCTCCGTGACGCCGAAGGCCTGCAGGCGCAGCGACCCGTCGGCGATGCCCGGCAGATACATCGCCTTCTGCTCGGCGTTGCCGTGCCGCAGCACCGTGCCCATGGTGTACATCTGGGCGTGACAGGCAGCGGCGTTGCAGCCGTTGCGGTGGATTTCCTCGAGGATAACGGCGGCGGCCGAGAGGTTCAGGCCCGAGCCGCCATATTCCTCCGGGATCATCGCGGCGAGATAGCCCTCGCGGATGAGCGCGTCGACGAATTCCTTCGGGTAGGCGCGGCGGCGATCGAGATCGCGCCAGTAGGCGCCAGGATACTCCGCGCAGACCCGCGCGACGCCATCGCGGATTTCAGAATACTCAGCGGTCGGATCGAACGACTCCATGTGACTCCCCGGTCTGTATTTCGGTCGCGAGGATCGCAGGTCCGGCCCGGAACGGGAAATGCCTTTTGCCTCTCGTCGCCATTGCGTGGACCTATAGCCGAAACGGAAGGCCATAGCGATAACCCGCTAGCCTCGTGACAGCCCGCTCCCGGCGAAGACGGCGTCGGGAGGCGTCAATTTCGCAAGAAATCGACTCAATTCTTCGAAAAATTCCGCCCGTTGTTTTTCGGGATTGCCCTTTCGGTCGGTCACCCGGCGGACTTCACGGGCGACGCATATGTGATGACACGCTGGCCCGCGATGGCGTGCACCTCCACCGGCAAACCGTAGATCGCGCTCAGCCGCGTCGCCGTCATGGCCTCGTCGACGGGACCTTGTGCCGCGACCCGCCCGTCCTTCATCGCAATCACCTCGTCGGAGAAGTTCGCCGCGATGTTGAGATCATGAAGCACCACGACGACCGCCTTGTCGAAATCGCGCGCGGCGCGGCGCAAAAGGTCCATCATCGCAACGGCATGGCGGATATCGAGGCTTGCGAGCGGCTCGTCGAACAGCATGTAGTCGGTGTCCTGGCACAGCACCATCGCCACATGGGCGCGCTGGCGTTGTCCCCCGGACAGCTCGTCCAGAAAGCGGCCCGACAGGTCCTCGAGTTCCAGGTAGGCGAGCGCACGATCCACATGGGCGTGATCCTCCTCGCCCAACCGCCCGCGCCCATGGGGAAAACGTCCGAAGCCGACGAGGTCGCGCACCGTCAGACGCGCTGAAATCGCGTTGTCCTGCTTGAGAACCGAAAGCCGCCTGGCCAGGTCGCGGCCGGGGGTATCCCGCACGTCCAGCCCGTCAACGGTTACGTGTCCGCGGTCGGCCTCGAGCAGGCGCGCCATGATGCCGAGCAATGTCGATTTTCCGGCGCCGTTCGGCCCGATGATGCCGGTAAGCCGGCCCCTCGGGATCGTCAGGCTCACGTCATCGACGACGAGATTTCCGCCGTATCCCTTGCTGACCGCCTCGACCCCGATCATCGCGCGATACCTTTCAACAGCATGATAATGAAGACAATTCCGCCGGCGAACTCGGTGACGATCCCGACCGTCGAACCCAGCCCCAGAAGCTGCTCGAGCAGAAGCTGGCCGCCGGCGAGAACCAGGATCCCGAGCATCGCCGCCGCGGGCAGAAGATGGCGATGCCGGAAGCCCGGCAGGACCGCATGGGCGAGCGTCGCGACCAGAAGACCGAAGAAGCTGATCGGCTCGAACCCATTGAGCGGGCCGACAAGCGCGGTCGCGACCGCCACCTGCAACGCGACGAGCAGCAGCACCAGCGAGACCGTCCGGCGGTGATCGACGCCCAGCCCGATGGCCTGGTCACGCCCCAGAAGAAGCACGTCGAGCGTGTCGCGCATTCGCCAGACCACCACGAGCACGACGGCCAGAACGGCGGCGGAAATCGCCAGAAGATCGGGGGCAACCCCATTGAAACTGGCGAAAAGGCGCTCCTGCAGCACGACGAACTCGTTCGGATCGATCATGCGTTGAAGCAGGTTGGTGATGCTTCGAAACAGCAGCCCGAGAACCACTCCAACCAGCAGCATGAGGTGCAGGCTGCGGCCACGCCCCAGGAACAGCCAGCGATAGAGCGCCAGCGCGAAGGCGACCATCATGCCCGCCTCGAGGAAGAACAGCAGGCGCGGGTTCACATCCAGCAGCCACAGGCTGCCGAAGACGAAGACCAGAGCGGTCTGCACAAGGGCATAGAGCGCGTCGAATCCCATGATCGACGGGGTCAGCAGACGGTTCCCGGCAATCGTCTGGAAGATCACGGTCGAGACCGCGGTCGCCACCGCGACCACGCAGATCGCGGCGAGCCTGCGCCCGCGCAGCATCAGCACGAGATCGACGGGGCCGCGCAGCCCCACGGTCAGGAAAGCGACCGCGACCGCCAGTGTCGCCAGGGCGAGCAGGAGGAGAACCATGTGCGGGCCTGGCCGCCAGGACCGCGAAAGAGCCGCCTCATGCCGCATCGGACGTCCGCCTCAGCAGGAGAAACAGGAACAGCCCGCTGCCCACGACACCGAAGACCGTGCCGACGGGGATCTCGTAGGGCGCGACGACGATCCGCCCGACGATATCACAGGCCAGAACGAGCCCCGCTCCCGTCATCGCGATGACGGGCAGCGTCCGGCGCAGGTTGTCGCCCAGCATGCGGGCAACGAGATTGGGCACCACAAGCCCGAGAAAGGGGATGGAGCCGACCGTGCTCACCACCAGTGCGGACACCAGCGCCACGATGGTCAGGCCAAGCGCCACCGTGCTTTTGTGGTCGAGGCCGAGATTGCGGCTCATGTCCTCGCCAAGGCCGGCGATGGTGAAGCGGTCGGCCGCGAAATAGGCAAGTCCGCCCAGAACCCCGGCGATCCACAGGAGTTCGTAACGCCCTGCGATCACGAGGGAAAAGTCGCCGTTCCGCCAGGCGCCCAGCGCCTGCATCATGTCGAAACGGTAGGCCAGCCACGCGGTCGTGGAGCCAAGCACCGCCCCCAGCATGATCCCGGTCAGCGGAACGAGAAGCGGTGAATGCGGTGGCACGTGCCGCAGAAGGCGCAGGAAGAGCCCCGTTCCGGCGAGGGCGAAAAGGGCCGCGACGAGTGACTTCACCACCACCGGCGCACCGGGGAAAAGCAACAGCATGACCAGCATTCCAAGGCCTGCGGCCTCGATGGTGCCGGCCGTGGAGGGTTCGACGAAACGGTTGCGGGCGAGGATCTGCATGATGACGCCGGCGACCGCGAGGCTCGCGCCGCAGAGAAGCAGCGCCAGCGTTCTGGGAATACGGGTCTCGACCAGCGCCGCCAGTGCCTCGTCGCGGGTTGCCGCGTCGAGCAGTCTGGCCGGGTTCACGTCCACGACGCCCACGAAAAGGCTGGCCAGCGCGAGCAGCGCCAGCACCAGCGCACCGGTTCCGATGTGACGGGAGGGCAGTCGTTCGACGTCTGGCATGGAGTGGGCGGTCCCCGGGGACCGCACAACCTTCCTGTTTCGGGCCCGGGTTCCCGGGATCAGTTTTCGGTGGCGAGCGCGGCGGAAACCTCGTCGACCATGGCCTTGAGCGAGGTCAGACCACCACCGCTCAGGTACCAGATGCCGGGATCGAGATAGACGACGCGTCCGTTCTTCCACGCGCTGGTGCGGCGGACGATCTCGTTGTCGAGCATCGCGGCGGCCGCCTCGCCCTTCTGACCGATCGCCGCGTCGCGATCAATCACGAAAAGCCAGTCGGGATCGGTCTTGAGCAGGAACTCGTAGGAGACCGCCTGGCCATGGGTGGCCACGTCCAGGTCGGAGACCGCCGGCGCGAAACCGAAGGCGGTGTGCAGGATGCCGAAGCGCGACCCGGGACCGTAGGCGCTCATGCGCCCTCCCGTCGTCAGGATCACCAGCGCGGTGCCCGTATCGGCGGCCCTTGCCTGCAGCTTTCGCGTGGCTTCCTCGATCTCCGCCAGCTTCGCCTCGGCAAGGTCCTGCTTTCCGACCAGGGTGGCGAGCGCCCGGATGCGCGCCTCCGCGCTTGGAAGGAAGTCGGAGGTGTCGACGGTCATGTCGACGGTCGGCGCGATCGCGGCGAGTTCATCCCGTTTTGCGGCCGAGCGTCCGCCGATCACCACGACGTCCGGCGCCTCGACCAGCAGGGCCTCGAGATCCGGCTCGAACAGCGTTCCGACCTTGGCGATACCGGCATCGTTGTACCCTTCGAGATAGGCGGGTTTTACTCCCTCCGGGACGCCGGCCGGTGTCACGCCAAGGGCGTCGAGCGTGTCGAGGGCCGCAAGATCGTAGACGACAATGCGTTCCCGCCTGGCGGGAACCGTAACGGGACCGCGTGCATCGCGAATCTCGACCGTTTCCGCGTGAGCGGACGGCGCAAGGCTCGCCGTTCCGGCAAGCAGCACGCCGGACAGGGCGGCAAGGGCAAGACGGCGCAGAAGGCGGTTTGAAATCTTCGACATGAGCATCTCCGGCGGTGGAGGAAAAAGGTCAGCGTGACGGCGCCGGGCGGGAGGGCGCACCACAGGAAACGGCCTCCCCGACGGCATCGAGGGACGCGATGATCTTGGCTGGCTGATGGCTGCGCCCGGGATATTCGCGAAAGACGAAGTCGAGCTTTGCTGAGCCCTTTTCCCGCACGATTGCGGCAAGATCGCGGGCACGGCTCACCATGGCATTGCCCTTGATCCAGCGTCTGCGGGCCTCGATGTCCATTCCCGGAACGCCGGCGTCCCAAGGCCCGAGATCCTCCTCGGCGTCCCCGACGGACAGGATGAGACGCGGACGGGGGTCCATCGGCGCGGACTTGTCGAGGAAATCGGCGAGCGCCGTCACCATGCGCCCGCCTCCGGCCCACAGCGAGGCGCTGCTGGCCGCGTAACAGTCGAAGGCGTCGGGCTTCGTCGAAAGGCGATGCAGGACCATCAGCCCGCCGAGCGAGTGCCCGAACAGCGTCTGGCGACCGGGATCGAGAGGGAGAGCAGAAGCAAGCAGCGGTTTCACCTCCCGCTCCACCATCTCGAGAAAGCGGTCGCCTCCCCCGGTTTCTGGCCAGGGTTTTCCGTTCGGCCGATCCGGCATGTCGCTGGCGACGATTGCCGGTGTCATGTCGCGGATGCGGTCCCGCTCACCACCCGCGCCTTCGCCATAGGCAATGGCGGCAATGGCAAGCGGTGCGGCACCAGCGCGCAAGGAGGCACCGCCAATGGAACGATACGTGTCGACCAGAAGGGCGAACGTGTCGTCGCCGTCGAAGGCGAGAAGCAGGGGATACCCCTGCGGCGGCGCGGGACGAGGCGGTTGCCAGACCAGCAGGCGCATCGGCGTGCCGGTCACGGAGGACACGAAGGGGATCTCGCGCGCACCGGGGACAACGACAGGCCGGACCGCGCCCGAGGACGCGGTTCGCGCGGATGCGGCCTCGGGAGCGGCACAGGCCGGCGCCGCCAGAACGCCGACGGCGGCGGCGATGCCGAGAAGACACGTACGAAGGGTCATTCGCGGGAAAGCTCCTGCCAGACGATCTCGGGTTTCTCGCGCCAGGCGAAACGCTCCAGATGGTCGTGAACGACAAAGTGCGTGCGCTTCAGCGTTTCCTCGCTGTCGGACGCGCATTCGATACGCAGGTCCGTCTCGTTTGCCCACATGCGGCACTCGCCGAAGGGAAAGGCGACCTCCGCTTCGCGCTCGTCATAGGTGACGGGCACCTTGTGCGCGAAATGCTTGCAGAGCTGCTGCAGGTAGCGGGAGGCATTGCCGGTGGAAACGGTGGTGTGCAAGGCGGGCATTCTGGGTTCCTGCGCGTTCCGTGGGCGGACAGCTTCGGACCGGTTCCAGCCCCTTGCGACATCCGCGTTGCGTCATGGCAATCAGGACGGGAGGGAAGGCCCGACAGCCTCCCCTCCCTGGGGTCTCGTGTCAGAACTTGGCGGACAGGCGGAACTGCGCGGAGCGCGGCTCGCCGTAGAAGTTGAACACCGAGTTGCCGCCGACACGGGAGTAGTACTTCTTGTCGAAGACGTTGTTGATGTTCAGCGTGGCCGTCAGGTTGTCGTTGAGCTTGTAGCCCGCCATGAGGTCGGCGGTGATATAGCCCGGCGCCTCGATGGTGATCCCCCGCGACACGCTGGAGAAGGAGCTGAAGGCTGTCAGCCCACCACCGACGAACAGGCCGTTCAGCCGGTCGAAGCGTTCGTCGAAGGTGTATTTGGTCCAAAGCTGAAGCATGTGCTTGGGCGTGTAGGTGCTGAACACCTGCCCCGCCGAACCGCCGTTCAGATACTGGCTGTCGGTGAAGGTGTATCCGCCGGAGATCTCCCAGCCCGGGAGCACCGTTCCGGAGGCCTCGATCTCGAAGCCCTGCACCTCGACTTCGCCCTGGGCGATGGAAACGCCGGGATTGCCCGGATCCGCCACCGCGCGGTTGACGTCGCGCAGGTTGAAATAGGCCATGGACGCGTTGACGTTTCCGTCGAAGAACTCCGCCTTCAGACCGGCCTCGACCTGACGCCCCTCGCGCGGATCGAGCACCGTTCCGGAGATGTCGGTCTCGGTCTGCGGCTGAAAGATCTCCGTGTAGCTGGAGTAGGCGGACAGCCACTCCGTCAGGTCGAACACGGCGCCCGCATAGGGCGTGACCTTGGCGTTGATGGTCTGCCGGTTGGTGACGGCGCCGCTCAACAGGTTCGTGGTCGTCGCGTCGTACCAGCTCAGCCGACCGCCGCCGATGAGGGTCAGGCGCTCGAACGGCTTGACGCGAAGCTGGCCGTAGAGGCCGAACTTGTCGGTCTTGATGCCGGTCTGGGTGGTGTAGTTCACCACCGGGCGGGCAAGACCCGAATTCCAGTTGTAGATGTTCTGGTCGCCGGTGATCGTGTCGGCTCCCTGGCGCAGGGTGCTGTCGAAGCTCTGGTAGTCGGCGCCGACGATGACGTTGTGCTCCTGGCCGAAAAGCTCGAACGGCTTGCTCACGTGGGCATCGACGGCGACGGAATCATAGCTGTAGTCGCGGGCGAGCCAGCGCGTGTCGTCCGTGTCGCCACCACCGGAGATGATGTCGCCGTTCGGTGCCGCATAGCCGTTGGCCCATGCATAGAGGAAGTCGACATCCGTGTGCTGGTAGCGGGCGGAGAGCTTTGCGTGACCGCCGTCCTCGAACTTGTGCTCCAGCTCCGCGATGTAGTCCGTGACGCTGTTGTTGAAGTCGTTCCAGTCCTGCCCGGTGAAGGTGGAGCGGGGGAGATCGAGCAGCGTTCCGTCCTGCAGGGTCGGAAGACCGTTGAAGGGATTGATGTCGCGGGCCTGATGATTGATCGAAAGCGTCGCCGTGGTGTTGGTGCCGATGTCCGCCTGGATCGTGCCGTAGGCAACGCCGACGCCGTTCTTCGTCTCGTCGACGAAGCCGTCCTCGTCCTGCAGGACACCGACGAAACGACCGCGCACGGAGCCCGATTCATTGAGCGGTCCGGTGATATCGACCTCGCCGCGCTTGTGGGCCCATGACCCGAAGGCACCCTCGAAGCGCGCCTCGAAATCGCGCTTGGCCTGCTTCAGGCGCATGTTGATGGCGCCGGCCGGTTCTCCGTTGCCCCCGAACAGGCCGGACGGCCCGCGCAGGATCTCGATGTGATCCACGATCGCGAGATCGGGCTGTGTGCCATAGACGCTCGAAAGGGGCGCGGACAGACCGTTGAAGTAAAGGGAATCGAACTCGAAGCCGCGCGAGAACAGGCTAGAGCGACCATTGTCATTGTTGAGAACGACGATGCCCGGCGTGTCGCGCAGGGCGGTGTCGAGCGAAGTGTAGCCGCCGTCCTCGATGTGCTCGCGGGTCAGAACCGACGTGGACTGCGGGATCTCGCGCACCGAGAGAACGTCCTTCTCGCCGACACTCACCAGCCCCGAGGTGTAGCTGTCGGAATCATCCGTCTCATAGCTCGCGCCCTCGAGCGTGATGCGATCCAGAAGCACCGTGTCCCCGTCCTGCGCCCTGGCCAGCGACACGCCCCACACAGCCGGCACGGCCGAGGCGAGAAGGAGACCCGCCAGTCGGGCCAGGGTGGCGCCGGACGGGCGGGAACGGTACGCGGTGTGTGACATCTTGAGCCCCTTGTGCGCGCGGCAGCCGGGCCGCCACGCGAAAACTTGATGGATATAGTCATGTTTGTTAGGAGAACGGAAAGGTTTGTGCCAGAGCCGTTTCTTTGCGCAGGCGTCAAACACGTTTGCGCCGCACACGGCTCATGAACGGAGGCCCGCAACGGGTGGAAGGCAGCGTCGATTTCAAGGGCGAGGACATCCTCGCGGCGGACCTGAAGGCGCAGTCGGTGCTGACCGGCCCGGACTTCAAGGTGGTGCGACCACTGGCTTTCGCGCGCAAGGCGGTGCTGCGCGGCGACCATCGCATGGTGCGGCTGCGCCCGGGCCTGAGCGTGCATACCTCGGACACGACGACGCTTCAGGACCTGACCACCGCGATCGAACAGCCGGCGGGCCTCACCGTCATGGTTTTCCTGGAAGGGGACGTGGACGCGAGCATCGGCGGTGTGCCGCTCGAGGTCGGCCGCAAGCAGGACGGCCCGGTGCGCGGTGTCATGGTTTCACGTGCAAGGGCCGACCGCTTCGTGCGCCGGGCGCGCAAGGGCGAGCGAATGCGCAAGGTGGTCGTCACCTGCTCGCCCGAATGGGTTGCCGATTGCGGCTTCGACGGCTCGCTGGAGCGCAATGTGGTGGCCGAGTTCTGCGCCACGCATCTCGCCCGCTTCGAGTGGGTCGCGAGTCCCGCCTTCGTGGCCATCGCCGAACAGATGCTCCACTCCCCACGCAGCCCCTGCTACCCCGAGCACCTCTATCTGGAAAGCCGGGCCCTCGACCTGCTCGGCGAGGCCTTTTCCGCTCTCGGCGAGCGCGGGGGCAGTCATGCACACCCCACGCTCTCGCCCTCGGACCAGCGCCGGCTGCAGCTTGTCGAGGACACGATCGCGGCAAGTGCGGGAGAGGCACCGACGGTCGAGCGGATCGCGCGCCAGTGCGGCATGAGCGTGTCGAGCCTGCAGCGGCTGTTCCGGCTCGGGCACGGCGTGTCGGTCTCGGATCACATACGCCGCGCCAGCCTGTTGCGCGCGCGCCATCTTCTGGAGCGCGAGGGCGTCAGCGTCGCGGAGGCAGCCCACCGCGCGGGCTACTCGAGCCCGGCCAATTTCGCCACCGCCTTCAAGCGCGCCTTCGGCCTGTCGCCGCGCGATGCCAGGCGCAGCGCACGCGGGTAGCCCTTTTCGCGACCCGCGTGCAAATCGCACAAGGCACCCCATATGCGGCAAGCGGGCAAATCGCCCCGCCACCCGCACGATGGAGATGCCCATGCGACACCTTCCGCTTGCCCTTCTCGCCACGCTCGCGCTCGTTCAGCCGGCCTTCGCACAAGATGCCACAACGGACAGCGTCATCAGGACGCTCGGGCTGAGTGACACCTCGATCCACCCCAAGCGGGAACGCCATCACGGCACGACCATCGACGGCCGCCTGCCCGGTGGCGCGCGCGTGGAAGTCGAGCTGGAAGGGGACGGCAGCGTCGAGGAGATCGAGGCGCGCGACCGGCAGGGCTTTTCCCCATCCGCCGTCGAGAGCCTCATTCCGGCCGCGGTGCGCGACAACGCCAGCTATCCCGCGGACGCCATGTTTCACAAGGTCGAGTTGGACGATCGCGATCACATCGAGATCGAGGGCCGCAGCGCCGACGGACGCCTGTTCGAAGCCGAGTTCGCCCGCGACGGGCGCCTGATCGAGATGGACTACGACTGACCCTCACGGCGCGGCGGAGGAAGCCTCCGTCGCGCGCCCTCGCGCCCCCTCCCCCACGCCCGCGACATCTCATTGCCATTGATTCAGGCCGGCCACCCGTTCTCGTGTCCGGCAGCGGCGCTGCTCGTCGCGACCTCGCGCGCGCTCCCTTGCGGCCGACTGCAGTTTTTCACAATCTGATCAAATCCGTGCCATGCCCACAAATCCGGCAAAAAGACCGCAACACACGGCACGCAAGGGCCTTCCGACTGGCTCCGACGGTTAGAAGGCACATTCTCCTTCGGCCCAAGATAGCAACCTGCTATAGAATGAACATACCCATAAAAACGCTTCCAGAGGTATGAAAGATGCAAATTGACGAGTTCGATAGAAAAATACTTTCTGTCATACAGGATGATGCTAGCCTATCAGTAGCCCAGATTTCGGAACGGGTCGGGCTCTCCTCGACCCCCTGCTGGCGCCGGCTGCAGAAAATGGAGCGCGAGGGGTATATCGATGGCCGCGTAACACTCTTGAATCAAAGCAAGATCGGCCTCGATCTCACGGTGTTTGTGATGGTACGAACCAACCAGCACAACACGGCATGGCTCGAGAAATTCAACGATGTCGTGACCCTGTTTCCCGAGATCGTCGAAGTCAACCGGCTGGCGGGTGAATACGACTACATCCTCAAGGTCGTCACCAGAAACAACGCCTCCTACGACGCCTTCTACAAGAAGTTCATCAACCTCATCGAACTGAACGATGTCACCTCCTGCTTCTCCATGGAACAGATCAAGCGCAGCGCGAAGCTGCCCCTGGAAACCGTACCGCTCCAGAGCGCTCCCTAAGACCGCTCCCGTCGCCCCATTCACCCGTCTTACCGGACACCCTGCATGACCTTCGCCAACCAGATCTCCTCCTCGCTGTGGGCGGCCACCGCCCCTGACCGCAAGCCCGCCGCCGCGCTGGCCGGACAGGCGGAGACCGACGTCGCGGTGATCGGCGGCGGTTTCTCGGGCCTGTCCACCGCGCTTCACCTTGCCCGCGAGGGCATCCAGGTGACGGTGCTCGAGGGGGCGGCCGTCGGCTTCGGGGGATCGGGGCGCAACAACGGCCAGGTGATCCCGACCATGACAGCGGTGGAGCCCGACGCCATCGAAGCCCGCTTCGGCGATGTGGGCGAGCGCTTTGTCGGTCTCATCCGCGACAGCGCCGCCTATCTGTTCGATACGGCACGGGCGGAAGACATCGACTGCGAGGGCGAACAGACCGGCTGGTTCCAGCCCGCCCATCGCGCAAGCCGCATGGCGCTGTCGGAAAAGCGTGTCGAGGCCTGGTCGAAACGCGGCGCTCCGGCCCGGCTCGTCGACCGCGAGGAAGCCGCGCGGCTGCTTGGATCCGAACAATGGTTCGGCGGCATGTACAATGCGACCGGCGGCCATATCAATCCGCTGGCGCTCGCGCGCGGCCTCGCCGGGGCCTGCGAGGCCCGTGGCGTGACGATCCATGAGAACAGCCCCGTCGCCTCCGTCGAACGCAAGGACGGCAAGTGGCATCTCGTCACCGCGTCCGGCGCGGTTCTCGTCGCGCGCTCGGTGATGCTCGCCACCAATGCCTACACGGGCTTTCACGAGCGCAAGCTGGCACCGACCGTGGCGCGTTCCCTTGTTCCGGTGCTGTCATGGCAGATGGCCACGGCCCCGCTTACCGATACCCAGCGCGAAACGATCGTGCCGGGCCGGCAGGCCGTGTCCGACACCCACGGCGACCTGCGCTTCTTCCGCTATGACAAGCGCAACCGGCTCGTCGCGGGCGGCGCGCTCGCCGTCCCCGTGAACGGCCCGGAACGGCTGAAGGCCCTGGTCGGCAAGCGCCTTGCGGAGGCCTTCCCCGCCCTCGGCACGCCGACATTCGACTATGTGTGGAACGGGTTCATCGGCATGACCGAGGACCGCTTCCCCTTCATCACCCGGCTCGGGCCGGACTTCTGGTGCTGGGCCGGCTGCAACGGACGCGGCGTGGCGCTCTCGATCTCGCTTGGACGCGAGTTGGCCGGAGCCATCGCCGGCAGGCCTCTCGAGGAGCTCGCGCTGCCGCTTTCCGAGCCGAAGCCCATCCCCATGCACGATCTTGTGACCCGGCTCGCCCTGCCGGTGTTCCTGCCCTACTACCGCTGGCGCGACACGCGTGACTGACCCCATCAAGCCAAGGATCCGGAAAGGACTCAAGCCATGACCCAGGACACCACGAAGACACCCGCGGACGAGCCCGAGATCACCCTCGAGATGCTGAAGGGCGCCTACGCGATGCGGGCACGTGCCTATGCGCACATGTTCGACGTGCTGCGCGAGGCCTTTGGCGCGGAACGCGCCGTCGAACTGATCGGAGAGTCCACCCGCAGGCTGGGCAAGGACATGGGCGGCAAGTTCGCGCATCTCGGCCCGGACAACCTGCCCGGACTGAAGGAGGCTTTCATCGGCGGCATTCCCTGCGCGCCGCAGATGTTTGCACCCGAGATCCGCAAATGTGACGATGAAAGCATGGAGATCCAGTTCCATCGCTGTCCGCTGAAGGACACCTGGGCCGCCGACGGGCGGAACGACGAGGACCTGGAGCACCTGTGCAAGGCCGCCGGCGCCATCGACGGCGGGCTGTTCACCGAGGCCGGCTTCACCTTCAAGGGCGAGACCTGGACCAAGGGCAAGACGGGCTGCTGCCTGCTGAGGGTCGAGCCCGGCCAGGCCGCCGACTGACACCCGGGCCGGCTGCCGGCGCAGCCCGGCCGACACTTACGGATCAAGCGGGAAGGCGCCCCTTCCCGCCATCACAAGGAGATCGTTCCATGAGCATGACACGCAGAACCTGGCTCGGCCTTGTTGCCGCCGCCGCCGGCATCGCCGCCCTTCCCGTCACGGCAAGCGCGCAGGATGCCGTCTACCTCGGCTACCAGCTTCCGCTGACGGGCAACACCGCCCAGTACGGCCAGGACTTCAAGACCGCCGCCGAAATCGCGCTGAAGGATTTCAATGCCTCCGGCAAGCTGTCCGTGCCGGTCGAGATCATCTTCGAGGACTCGCGCTCCGACGCCAAGGAAGGCATCGCGATCGCCCGCAAGTTCGTCGACGACGACCGCATCGTGGCCGTGCTCGGCGACTTCACCTCGACCGTTTCGATGGCCGCCGCGCAGGTCTACAAGAAGGCCGGCATGGCGCAGCTCAGCCAGACCGCCTCGCACCCGGACTACGCCAAGATCTCCGAGTGGCAGTTCCGCAACATCACCACCCAGGCCCAGGAAGGCGTCTTCAACGCCGACTGGATGAACGACAAGGGCTACAAGAAGATCGCCGTGATCGCCGAGCAGACCGACTGGGGCCAGTCGGTGGTCAAGGACTTCGCCGAGAAGGTCGAGGCCAATGGCGGCGAGGTGGTCTTCACCGAGTTCTTCAACCGCGGCCTGCCCGACTTCCGCTCGCTCATCACCAAGATCGAGCGCGCGGAACCCGACGCGATCTACACCGGCTTCTTCTATGAGGACGGCGCGCAGTTCATGAAGCAGATGCAGCAGCTCGGCGTGGACATCCCCGTCCACTCGACGTCGGCCGCCTACAACCAGAAGCTCGTCGAGCTTGCCGGTCCGGCCGCCGAGGGCCTGTTCCTCACGGCGACCTTCCTGCCGAACTCCGACGCCGAGAACGTGAAGACCTTCGTCGAGGAGTGGAAGGCCGCCCGCGACGGAGCCGAGCCCGGCCAGTTCCCGGCCCAGGCCTATGACGCGGTCAACATCATGCTCGCGGCCGTCGCGGCCGCCGGTCCCGACGCCACCCGCGAGAGCGTGCGCGATGCGCTCGCCGCCACCAAGGACTTCCCGGGCGTGACGGGTGTCACCTCCTTCGACGAGAATGGCGAAGCGCTGAAGCAGCTCACCAAGGCCACCGTCAAGGACGGCACCTTCGTCCCGGTCGAATAATGCCAAGGGATCCCGGCGACCTCTCGCGGGCCGCCGGGATCCGTTCCCTGACGCCTTGCGGCCCCATCCGCGCCCCTGACTGCCAGGACAGATCAACGTGCTCGACCCCTACTATCTCCAGCAGCTGACGATCGGCATATCCCTGGGCATGGTCTATGCCCTGATGGCCATCGGTTTCACGCTCATCTTCGGCGTGCTGAACGTCGTCAACTTCGCCCATGGCGAGGTCTACACGATCGGCGCCTTCGCCGGCATCATGGCGATCGCGGCCTTCGGCCCGCCGTTCCTCATCGTCGTGTTCATCGTCCTTGCAGCCGGCGCGATCGCCGGCTTCGGGCTGGAGCGGCTCGCGTTCCGGCCATTTCGAAGATTCTCCGACGAGGCATCGCTCAAGTCCCGCGCCATGCGCGAGGCGACGCTGATGTCCTCGCTGGCCATGTCGATCATCGCCCGCGAGGCGATGGAGCTGCTTTTCGGCTCCGAGTTCCAGACCATCGACATCGCCTACCTCATCAACAAGCCGATCGAGCTCGGCCCGATCACCATCGTCAACGGCGACATCATCATCTTCGTCGTGTCGGTCCTGATGCTGGGCGGATTGCAGTACCTGCTGCGCTACTCCGCCATCGGCCTGTCGATCCGCGCCGTGTCCAACAACCCGCTGGGCGCGAAATACGTGGGCATCAATACCGACCGCACGATCGTCGTCACCTTCCTCATCGGTTCGATGATGGGCGCGCTGGCGGGCATCCTGGTCGGGCTCTACTACGGCGCCGTGTTCCCGGCCATGGGCTTCATCCCCGGCATCAAGGCCTTCGTCGCCATGGTCATGGGCGGGCTGAGCTCGATCCCGGGCGCGGTGATCTCGGCTCTCATCCTCGGCGTGGCCGAGAGCATGTCGACGACCTTCGTCTCCTCCGTCTGGGCGGACATGGTCGCCTACCTGTTCCTCATCGTCACCCTGATCTTCTTCCCGCAGGGCCTCTTCGGGGCAAGGAGGGAGCGTGTCTGATACCGCTAACCGTTCCGGCAGGGTCCGCTCGGCACTCCTGAAGCTCGCCATCCTCGCCGTCGTCTTCGCCGCGATCCCAGCCGTGCTCGCCGCTCTCGGCCAGGGCTATCTCTACCAGATCGCGACACTTGCCCTAATCTTCTCGCTGCTGGCGGTCTCGCTGCAGCTCGTGACGGGCATCGCCGGCCTGCTGCATCTGGGCCATGCCGCCTTCTACGGCATCGGCGCCTATATCGCCGCGCTCGCGGGCGCTGACTACGGCATCGGCTTCACCATCGGCCTGCCGCTGGCCGGACTTGGCGCGGCCGCCGTCGCCTTCGTGGTCGCGCTGCCGACCATGCGTCTGGTGAGCATCTACTTCGCCGTCGCGACGCTCGGCATCGGCCAGATGATCTATCTGGTGCTGCAGAACTGGGTCGACGTCACCAAGGGACCGAACGGCGTCATCCTGTTCTCGGGCATCGACCTGTTCGGCTTCGAGATCGAGAGCGAGACGGGCACCTATTTCGTCGTCGCGACCATCGTCGCGGTGTCGATCTGGATGATCCACCGGCTCAGCCATTCCTACTACGGCAACGCGCTGCGCAGCCTGCGCGAGGACGACCAGTGCGCCGATGCCATGGGCATCGACACGGTGCGGCTGAAGGTGGAAGCCTTCATGATCTCCTCGTTCTTCGCGGGCATCGCCGGCGCGCTGTGGGCCTACACGACCGGCTACATCTCGCCCGTGGACTTCGATTTCGCCGAATCCATCCTCATCCTGGCCATGGTCGTGGTCGGCGGTCTCGGGTCCATCCCCGGAGCCATCATCGGCGCGTTGCTGCTGATCCTGCTGCCCGAGGCACTGCGCTCGGTCGGCGACATCCGCAACATCATCGTCGGCGTCGTCCTGTTCTGCTCGATCCTGTTCCTGCCCAAGGGGCTGTTCGGCGAGGTGCCCGCGCTCAACTTCATCCGCCGCCAGATGAACGGCGCCTGGCAGAACGCTCCGGACAAGCAGAAGGTGGGCTGGAAATGAGCGCCATGCTTGAGATCGAGAACGTGTCCCGGCGCTTCGGCGGCCTGATGGCCGTCAACGAGGTGACCACGCATGTCGGCGAGGGAGAACTCGTCGGCCTCATCGGCCCCAACGGTGCGGGAAAGACCACGCTCTTCAACCTGATCTCCGGCTTCACGCCGGTCTCCTCCGGCGAGATCCGCTATCGCGGCAAGCAGATCAGCGGCCTGAAGCCCTCGGCGATCGCGCATCTGGGCATCTCGCGCACGTTCCAGAACCTGCGCGTGTTTCCCAACATGACGGTCTTCGACAACGTGTCGGTCGGCGCGGTGGGCGCCATCGGACAGGGACCGCTGCAGGCCATCCTGTCCGGCTCGTCGCGGGCGAAGGACATCTCCGAGCGAAGCTGGGAGGCGCTGGAAAAGGTCGGCCTGACCGAACAGGCCAACGAACTGGCCGCCAACCTCGCCTACGGCAAGCGCAAGTATCTGGAGATCGCCCGGGCGCTCGCCATGAAGCCGGACCTGCTGATCCTCGACGAACCGGCGGCGGGCCTCAACGACAGCGAGACGGCGGAGCTTGCGGACTTCATCCGCACGCTCCACTCGGAAGGGCTGACGGTCATGCTCGTCGAACACGACATGGGCCTCGTCATGAGCATCTGCGAACGCATCGTCGTGCTGGCCTCGGGCAGCAAGATCGCCGACGCGGAGCCGGCCGTGGTGCGCCAAACGCCGGAGGTTCTCGAAGCCTATCTGGGAGTGGACGCGTGAACGTTCTCGATATCGAAAACCTGTCGCTCAGGATTGGCGTCCAGGACATCCTGCACGACATCACCCTCTCGCTTCCCGACAAGGGGATCCTGGCGATCCTGGGAGCCAACGGCGTCGGCAAGACCAGCCTGATGCGCTGCATCTCCGGCATCTACCAGCCGACGGGCGGCGAGATCCGCTACGAGGGGCGGAACATCGTCGGGCTGAAGAGCCATCAGATCGTCGACAAGGGCATCCTGCAGGCTCCCGAGGGTCGGCAGATCTTCTCCAACATGAGCGTGCTGGAGAACCTGACCATCGGCGGCGGGCCGCTCGGCACGGCGGAACTCGACCACGTGCTGACGCTGTTCCCCAAGCTCAAGGAGCGGCTGCGCCAGGGCGCGGGCTCGCTTTCCGGCGGCGAGCAGCAGATGCTGTGCATCGGGCGCGCGCTGATGCGCAAGCCCAAGGTGCTGCTGCTCGACGAGCCGTCGCTGGGTCTTGCCCCGCTGCTCGTGCGCTTCATCTTCGACCTTGTGGAGAAGATCCGCTCGGAAGGCTACGCGATCCTGATCGTGGAGCAGAACGCCAAGGCGGCGCTGCGGATCGCCGACCGCGCCGCGGTCATCGAGGGCGGGCGCATCCTGATGGAAGGCACCGCCAGCGAACTGGCCAATGACAGCCGGGTCGCCGATGCCTATCTGGGAGGTCATGTCGCCGGCGCGTGACGCGCCGGTGCCGCCCCGCCACCCGAAACGCGCCAGGTGCCCGCGTCCAGCGGCGCCCAGATGCGAGAAGGACAGGAATATCATGACACAGACCGCGTCCCCCTCCACCCCCGCACCGCTGCCGATGCTCGAGAAGCGCCGCATCGAGGCGCAGATCCTCAAGTGCGTGTTCGACGTGCTCGTGGAGCGCCACGGGCGCACGGAGGCGGAAGCCGTGATCGGCGAGGCGGTGTCGAACTCGGCCATTGCCCAGGGCAAGGAATTCCGCGCCAAGGAGGACCACGAGCCGGACCTCAAGGATTTCGCCGACCTGCTGCCGCTGTGGAAGATGGACGGCGCGCTGGAGATGGACGTGATCGAGGAGAGCCCGGACCGGCTGGAGTTCAACATCACCCGCTGCCGCTACTCGGAGATCTACAAGGACATGGGTCTCGGCGACATCGGGCACCTGCTCTCGTGCAACCGCGATGGCGACTTCTGCATCGGCTACAATCCGAAGATGGAACTGACCCGCACCCAGACCATCATGAAGGGCGCCAGCCACTGCGACTTCCGCTACCGGCTGAAGGACAGCGCGGACGAGACGTGACCTTCACATCCGCCTGACCGACACAAACCTGGGAGACCGGCGCGACGCGAAACCGCCGCGCCGGTTTTCGTTGATCTTCCCCGCGTGTGCGGGGAACACACCTCGCGTTCGGCCCGGTGGGTGCAGACCGGCGGTTCATCCCCGCGTGTGCGGGGAACGCGATTTTCCGGGGGTCGCCAAGGCCTGTCCCTGCGGTTCATCCCCGCGTGTGCGGGGAACGCTCTTCCTGGAAGCACCTGTTTGAATTGAACATTCTTTCCACCAAAAACTCCACCGGGAAATTCGCCTCCTTTCCGGCCTTGCGTCGAAAATATGCAGCCTCACTCCAGAGGGTGGAAGGCAACCAGTTTGAGCCCTTCGAAATCCACCGGCGCGCGCCGGTTTTCCCCGAAGGTCTCGAAGTCGAAACCGGCGTCATTGGGGCTCGCCCAGGCGATGACGGCATCCCCCTCGCCGATCATCCCGGCGACCTGCTCGCGGATCATCTCCCGTGTGCGGGCGGAGTAATTGCCGACATAGACACCGGCGCGCACCTCGAGAAGCCAGACCGCGAGCCGGCCCCGCAGCCGTGGTGGCACGTTGCTCGTCACCACGACCATCATCCGCGTTGCCCTTCCTCGCCCGACGGCGCGGGATCCTCGAACGCTGGCCCGACCGCATCGGCCGGCGCCTCGGGTCGCGGCAGGCCACCGGCGAGCAGCACGTCCTCGATCGCCGGAATGAGGCGCGACAGCAGCCCCGTCTTGCGAAAGGCGTCCCGGCAGGCATGGCGCACGGCCATGTCCACCGGCTTGTCCAGCTTGCCTTTCGCGTGCTGGCCCGCGATGCGGAAGGCTTCCGGCACCACGGTCTCGAACTTGAACAGGTCCGCGATGTCATAAACGAAGGACAGCGGCTTTCCGGTGTGGAGGAAGCCCACCGCGGGCGCATAGCCCGCTGCCAGGACCGCTGCCTCGGTCAGGCCGTAAAGACAGGATGTCGCCGCCGAAAGGCACCGGTTGGGAACATCCGACAGATCGAAGTTGCCGGGATCATAGGCGCGTCGTTTCCAGGCAACGCCGAACTGCCGCGCAAGCACCTTGTAGATCTCGCGCACGCGCGCGCCCTCGATGCCGCGCAACTGGTCGACGGAGCGACGTTCGGGCGCTGTTTCGCCAAAGCGGAGTTGAAACATGTGGCGCACGACGGCGAGCCGCGCGTCGGGATCGAGCGCCATCCGGCATTGCCACAAGAGCCGGTCGGCCCGCGCACCGCCCGGCTGTCCGGTGGAATACAGGCGAACACCCGCCTCGCCCATTTCAGCGTGCCCGCCTGACGAGCATCAGCCCGCAGCCGAATGCCTTGGCCCGTCCGAAGCCGGACGCAAGCCGCGCGGCAAAGGCTTCGGGGTCCGTCACCTCGACAAGGCCCTTCAGGTGACTGATGCCCAGTTGCGCGCGCGTTCGGCCCCGACCGCGCTGAAGCGGAACGGTGCGGTAGTCCGCAAGCTCGGTTTCCAGGGCATGAAAGCCGTTGCGCTCGCCCTGGCGCGCAAGCCAGCCGGACAGGGCATCCTGGCCGCAATCGCGGCGCAGGCGCGCACGCGGCACCTCCACACCCTCCCGCTCCCGGGCGCGCATCGCATCCATGACCACGTCCACCCGCCGGCGCCCGTCGCGGCCGCGCAACGGATCCTCCATGCGTTCCACCGTGGCATTGACGACCATGTCGAAGGCAAGACGGTCTCCGGGCGCAAACGCCGGCTCCCAGGGTTTGCTCTCCACATGGAAGAACGCGCAGTCGGACCGGGGCTCGGGGCCAAGCACATACCAGACGGACCCGTCCGCGCTGTCGTCGGCGCGCCGCCACAAAAAGGCCGCGCGCCCGCTCCCGGTCTCCCCTGCCCGCTGCACTGCCTCGGGCAGCAGGGTCCACAGCAGGCGGTGGCTCGTGTCGAGAAGCGAACCGCCGTCCCGCTCGCCAAGCAATGTGCCCAGGAGCGGCGCGACGTCCGGGGATCCCCGTTTCAGGGTCGCGCGGGTGAACCACAAGGTGCTCATGCGCCGCTCTCCTCTTCCGCCACCCCGCCCGGGATCCGCCATTCGCGCCGGTCGGAAAACGTCCAGCGGCTCGAGCGGTCGCGCGGCTGGTCCCGTCGCCAGTGAGCCGAAACGCGATTGGCGCCCGGCGCATCCACCGGGTCTTCCAGCGCATGAAGGCGAGCCGGCCCGAGCCGACGCTTGCGCATCGCGGTGCGGGCGTCGTCCAGCGCGCGTGCATGTGCCGCAAAGGCCTCCCGCACATCGTCACTCGAGACGACTTTCGGGCAGAGCGGATGACTTGGCGTGCAGGACCGTCGCCCGACGGACAGGACGAAGACCGGCTTGCGAAAGGCGTCGGCCAGGGTCTCGAGCGTCAACTCGCCCGGCGTTTCGCTCAACCTGAACGCGGCCTGCCACAGGGCATCCGTGCGATAGTCCCGGCGCGTGATCGACGTGTTGAGATGCTCCTTGCGGCGCAGCGCCTCCGCACGTGTCGCCACGCCCTTCGCCGCCTGGTGCAGCGACTCGTAGGTGTGAAAGTCCGCAAGGAGATTTCCCGGTTCGATCAGGGCCGAGGCCGTCACCAGCCCGGCCGAGAGCGCCGCCTGCCCGGACGCATCCTCGCGGCGGACACCAAGTGCCGCCCCGGCAAGACCGATGAGCGACGAGCGCGTCGGCATGTCGCCGGTCTTGCGCGTGGTGTTGCCCGGCTGATCGGCGAAACTCGCGAACGGCGCCTCAAGCGCGATGACGAGCCATTCGGCCATCACAGCCCCTCCGCCGCGAACCCCGCAAGCTGGTCGATCGTCGCGGCCTCCGCGTCCCCGACATGCAACCGCATCTCGCCGTCGGCGCGAAGGCCATAGCTCCGCGCGAACCCGTCACGCTCCCCTTCCAGCTTCGCGACCGCCTCGGCGAGAAGATCGGGCCCCCGCACGGGAACGGTGAAGGCACCGGCCAGATTGACGGGCTGTACGTCACCGCGTTCGGCGAGAATGAATTTCGCGCGGGCATGGTTTGCGAAGGAATTGATCTTGCCGCCCGGCACGGCCATGGCCGCCGCGCGCACGAAAGCCTCGATGCCCCGCGCGGCGAGCGAGCGGTCGCCATCGAGGTTCTCCACCAGCAGCGGACGATTGACGCAGACATAGAGGTAGTAGAGGCCGGCGCCGAAGCCCGCCTCGCCGACAAAGCCCGCTCCCGCGTCTTCCGCCTTCTGCTTGAGATCGTCGACGGCGGTGTAGAAGTCATCCTCGATCACGACGCGGTTGACGGTGAAGGCATGGGCAACCTGCACGGCGGCATCGCGGTTCAGGTCGGCGTTGTCCGCCAGCATCCGGCCGAACATGGCGATGTCCACCGCTCCGTCCGCCGGACGAAGGACGAGGCGGGCGAGGTCCTTGTCCTTGGGCAGTTCCTCACCGGCCACGAAACGTTCCGCCAGATCGAAAGCGGCGGCCCTCTCGTCGGGCGACACGAAGGCGAGCTGCGCGGTTCGGGCGGCCTCGGGCTTGCGGTTGGACTCCAGCTTGCCGAAGACGGGCACGATGGCCTTGGCCGCCTCGATCGCCTTTGCCTCGTCGACGGCCTTCTTCATCAGATGCTCGATGATCTGCTCGCCCATGCGCTGGGTGCGCTGGCCAGTGTGCCCCTCGAGCGCGGTGGCGAAGGCATCATGCGTGCGGATTGCGCGCTTGAGCGCCTGGCTGGAAATGCGCTGGCGCAGTTCGCCACCGATGCGCGCCGTCTTGGGACGCCCGAGATCGTCACGGTTGGGATTGGAAATCGGATACTCGGTCAGAAGATGCAATTGCAGGAAGCGGCTCATCGCGCGGTCTCCTCGGCGGACATGTGGGTCGGGACGGGATCAAGGCCGGACGGTTCGGCCACATGCGGCCGGCCGAAGTAGTCGAAGGTCCATTTGATCCGCGTGCGTTCGCTCCAGCCCAGCAGGTCGCCAGCGAAAGCCTGGATGTTGAACGTGGCCTCGCCGGCAACCTTCAACGCGCGGCGGAGTGCGGTCATGGCCTCCTCATCGAGGCCGCGATCGAGCGCGGCCATCAGCGACTGGAAGCGCAGGACGGAGAGCGAACGCTGGTCGGCGTCGAACCCGCCCAGCACCTGCAGCAGGCGTTTCGGTCCCGAGCTCCCGTCCCGGCGCTCCGCCAGAAGTGCCGACACAAGCGCCAGACGCCGGTAGCGGTCGTTATCGAAGGAACGGAAGTCAAAGCCTCCTTCCTTCATCGCAAGAAGCAGCGCGTGAAAGGCCGGCTCCAGCAGCACGGCATCCGGAGAGGGCGCCCGCCGAAGGGCGGCGCGCGCGCCGGCGTCGCCACGCTGGTGGGTCTCCGGGTTGGGATAGAGCCGCCGCCAGACGGAAATCAACGCCGTGACAGTCTCGTCGTGACGGCGGGGGGCCTTGCCCGCCCCGTCCCGTGGCGTGGGCATTGCCATGATCACGCTCCTTCCATTGGGGTCGCGGCATCCGCGGAACGCGGCCTTGCGACGATGCGCAGGGCCTGCGCGATTTTCGAACGCTCCGAGAGACCGGAGAACAGACGGCCATAGGCGTTGGTGATCCGCTCGGCCTCGCGCATGTCACCGCCAACGAGGCGCAGGGTCGCATGCTCGTCGAAGATCGACAGGCACAGGCCGCGCACCGTGGCGAGCCACTGGCGGGCAAGCGCGTCGTCGTCGGCCTCCGCGCCGCGCGCGGCAACTTGCGCCAGAAGATCGTGGAAGGTGTCCTCGGCACGCTCGTAGAAGCTGTTCCCCGCTTCCTCGAACAGACCGCTGTCGGTGGATTTGGCCTGTCCGCCGAACAGCGCCTCGTTGAGAGCACCGCGCAGGAGGCGCAGCCCATCCTCCGCCGCCTCTGCAAGATCGCGCGCGCTGCGGGACAGGGCCGCGACCGCTTCTTCATCGCCGTCGAGGGAGATATGAAGCGGTTCGGCGGCCTCCAGATAGCGCTCGGCTTCCATGTTGTTCATGGCCCAGCCGGCCGCAAGCAGGCTGACGCCGATGCCGCGCCGGCGAAGCGCGCGCAGCCGCGCGCCGACCCGGTCCACGACTTCCGCCGGGCGCGCCGCAAGCTCCTTGCGCTGCAGGCCGACCGTCACGCCGACCCAATCGCGAAACCCCAGTCGCCCGGCTTTCGGCTTCACCGTGTAGGGCGGATCGCTCCTGGTCTGACGGTAGGGGGTGAGCGGATGGGTCCAGTCCGAATAGTTCATGCCCCACGGGTTTTGCACGAAGCCGGTCACCAGCGGACCTTCCCGCCCGGTGAGCGGACACACGCCCTCTCCCTCGGCAACGAGACGAATGCGGCGCGGCATCCCGAAGAACGCCTGCACGGGATGCACCGCCGGGTCCGCCTGGGCGATCGTGCGCGGCGGCTTGCCCTTCGAGGTGATCGTCGGTCGCAACCAGGGCAAGGCCCGGTGCATCTCGTCCGCCGGCAGAGCGCCATCGCGCCCGCCGAAGGTCAGCGGAAGATTGAGCAGGAGCAGCCGCTTCAGCGGCGGGACCGGTTCACCGCCGCCGGCATTCGGCACGACGAGCGTGGTCATCGGGCCGCCGCCACGCATGGATGTGCGGTTGCCGGCGCCACCCGAGGGCGCGAACTGCTGCAACGCGTATAGCGCCATGGCAGCCGCCTCGAGCCCCAGCGCGGGAAAGCGGTTGCGATGGGTCAGAAGGTCGGAGTTCTTCTTCTGGCCGTTGGCGCCGGGCGTGTCGATGAACAGCGCCTCGACCGGGTTCGGCGTTCCCGCAAGCTCGTCCAGGTCCTGACAGAAGCGCGGCCCCTCGCCCGCTTCATCGCCAAGGAGATTGAAGAACGGCGCAAGACGCTCGATGCCGGCCGCCAGATCCCCCTCGCCGCGCCCCTCCCACAGGGCGCGCCAGTCGTCTTCGCCGGCCGGCTTGTGAAGGAGCGTCAGAAGGCCGATGGCAAGCTCCGCGCTCGCGACGTTGAGGTCGCCGCGCGGCCAGTCGAAGGCGACGGGATAATCCTCTTCCTCGGCAAGCAGGCCTGAAAGGCACTCCCAGCGCCGCGCGCCGGACAGGGTGAGCACCGGAAAGACCGGATCCCTCACCATGTTGAGATTAAAAACTTTCCTTGAAACAGACACGCATGAACCCCCAACAGTGTCCAGCGCGCACACGCGCGCTGGACATATTGCATACAAAAGGGTATTCAGCGCGGCATAGAAGGCCGCGCACAGTCAGGTCTGATGCCCATGTGGGCTCACCTCGCGTGTTCCTTGATAGCGAAGCAGTTCGGTCACCACACCTCTGACTGCTATCGCGCTCATTGAGACCTCCGGGCGAATCTCGCCCGGAGGTCTTTTTTTACCCAGACACGCCGGCGTGTCAAGGATTATCCTGGTCATGACCTACGCGCCGTGCCTTAATTTCCTCACCTACTCATTGTTTCTTACATCGTTAAACACCAGGAACAGACTTCTCCTGCCACAAGATGCCTTGCCACTTAATGAAATCCCCGCGTGTGCGGGGAACATTCTTCCCGGCGCTGCATCCCAACGCGGCGTGCCGGGTCATTCCCGCGTTTGCAGGATGTCTCGTGGTACCGGGACAGGTACCGCCTGTCCAGCACCATTCATCACACAGACACCGCACCACTTCCGAGCCCGTATGAGGCGTCGTAGCGAAGACTTTCCGCGTCGGCGGTGAGGAGGTGCCCGTCGGCATCGACCTCGTAGAGCGGCATGGTCTGCTCCCATTCCGGCCAGTTGGCACGCACGTTTTCGACCGCGACCGGATCCAGGGGCCCGGGAAGCGCTCCCCCGCCGGCACGCCGCAACCAGCCTTCACGCACCGACATCTCGCTCAGGCTCCAGTTCAGCAAATCCTCGGCGCCGGGCGTTTGGCACAGGGGGACCAGCACGCCGCCCTCGCGCCGGGCAAGGCGAAAGGTCAGCGAAGGCTCGCCGAGACGCGTCCCGATGTCCTCGTCGGCGGAAAGCTCCGCAAGCGCGGCATAGCCATCGTCCGGGTGGATGGCGTTTCGCTTGGCCATATATTCCGCGCTACTCTCACAACCGAGCGACTCCATGTGACCGCCATAAAGACATGTGGGAAGACCTTCAAAGGCGGGATCATAGGCGGCCTCGACCAGGGAGCGCAGGTCGCCGGGCGTTTCCAGCGCGCCTTTCGCGAAAAGATCCCGCGCGCTGCGCCACATCACGCCGGGCACCCTGTAGACGAATGCCCCCGCACCCAGAACGGGTTCCAGCCACCTGGCATCGCCGATGCCGTGCGGGTCGGGAGCGAGAAGGTGCAGCACCGGCGCGGCGACGGGACGTGCCTCGCGGTGATGCCGCCACAGGCGGCCGGCGCGCTGGATCACCATGTCCACCGGTGCGAGGTCGGAGAAGATCACGTCGAAATCCACGTCCAGGGACTGCTCGACCACCTGCGTGGCCACGAGGATCCGCCCCGACCGGGTCGCCGGATCGCTGTCGCGACCGAACAGGCGCAGGACACGTGCCTCGATCGCGCCACGGTCCGCCACGGTAAAGCGGGCATGGAAGAGATGGCAGCGCTCCCGGTCCTGCCCGCCTTCGACAAGCGCATGCCACATCTCGACGGCGGGATCGACCGCATTGCAGATGATTGCAATGCACGCGCCCTGCCCGGCCGCCTCCAATGCGAGCCGGACGACCTGCTCCCGGCTTTCGACGCGCCGGATGGCAATGCGGCGCGCCAGCGCGGGATCGCTTTCGACGGGGCACTCCTCCACGTCCGTCGTCGCGCTCCAGTGCGTCAGCAGCGGATAGGCCGGCGAGCACACGCGTCGGCGCAGGTCGGGCAGATCGTTCGGGTGGACGCCCCGGCCATGGGCGAAGGCCGCGACGAGGCCCGCCCGCGCGCGATGTCCGAGCGTTGCCGAGAGAACGATGACCGAGCCCCCGAGGCGCGCGTGCATCTCCACCAGCACTTCGAGTTCCTCGCCCATGTAGGCGTCGCAGGCGTGGGCCTCGTCGACGACGAGCACCCGCCCGGCGAGCGCATATTGGCGCATGGTCAGATGCTTGCGGCGCAGGATGGAGAGGAATGCCTGGTCGATGGTCCCCGCCCCGGCCGAGGCGAAGAAGGCCTTCTTGCGATTGTCGGCGATCCAGGCGTTGAACCAGGTGCGCACCGCCGAGTCGCGCGCGTCCGGCCCGTCGCCCGCCGCCAGCCGGTCGAGCCGGGTGGCAAGCCCGGCCTTTCCATGAGCAAGAACGAGGGAGGCCGGCCCCTCGAACAGGCCGGCAAGGGCGGTTTCCAGGCGCGTGTGCATCGCGTTGGCGGTCGCCATGGTGGGCAGCGCGATGAACAGCCCCTCGCCGAGCCCGGCCGCCATCATCCGCGCGGCGAGCAACAGGGCCGCCTCGGTCTTGCCCGAGCCCGTGCCGTCCTCGATCACGATGATCTGTGGTTCCATGGGAAGCGACAGGTCCCGCGCCCGCGCCTGCATGGGGCGCGGCGCGAGCGTATGGGCGGAAAACCGCGCAAGGACGGGAGAGGACACCACGCGCGCCGGCAGGAGCCCCTTGTCCGCAAGCGCCGTTTCCGCCCGCTGCCGGGCGAGCGACCAGTATTCGGCAAGCGGAAGGTCCGGATCCTCGAAGGGAAAACAGGCGACATCCGAGCCGACCCAGTCGGCCAGGGTGACGAGGCCGTTCAGGGAAAAAGAGAAGCCGGCCGTGTCATGCGGGTCGCCGATGTCGCGAAGGTCCGGAAACAGCCGCACGAGATCCTCGCAGAAGGCCACCGCCGCCGCCACGCACGCCCTGCCGATCAGCGGATCCCGCTCCGCCTGTTGCGCGTCGCACCGATCGAGATGATCCATGTCCGGCGCGACGCCGTGGTGGCCGGCCACGGCGGCGATGATCTGCCGGTCCGGCCCGAAAGGCCCAAGAACGGGCGCGAGGGCACGATGCACCGGGCCGGCGTTGAGAAGAACCGCACTCGCCTGCCAGTGGGACACCCGCCCCGGCAGCGCGGCGGGCACCGGCCCAAGCGCGGCGACCGGCCAGACCTCCGGTGCAAGGGCCTGAAAGGAGTTCGAGAACTTACCCAGATCGTGCAAGGCGGCCAGAAACGCGCATGTCGCCACATGCGCGCGCCCCGACAGGCCGGACAGGCTGACTTCCCGCGACAGGCGAGCCGGATTGTGCCGAAGATACGCCTCGACACAGGCGGCAACGTCCAGACCGTGATGGGCAACGGGCTTGTACCGCCAGGGGGCGTCGTCCGCGCCTGTCTTGGCCCAGAACAGCGCGTGCCGGACCGCATGTGTCTCCGTCTCGCCCAAGCTTCCCCGCCCCGCCTGCACATCCGCACCCGGGGAGTGTGCAGGCCAGGTGGCAAAAAGGGAAGCGCTCCGATCCCCGCGTGTGCGGGGAACGCGCCATAGTACCCGGCGGCATACCGAACTTTTCCGGTTCATCCCCGCGTGTGCGGGGAACGCTCGTCGCCGCCGCCGCCGCGCATCGAGGCGAGCGGTTCATCCCCGCGTGTGCGGGGAACGCCTTTTGCGCGTCTGTTTCGGCCCTTAGCTTGGCGGTTCATCCCCGCGTGTGCGGGGAACGCACTGCCGGCGAATGACGGATCAGGCTCGACACCGGTTCATCCCCGCGTGTGCGGGGAACGCCCTTCCTGAAAGCCACTGATTTTCAAAGAACTTTTCAAGCACGAAAAGTCTACCAGCTTTTTGTGCCGTTTTGAAGCGGATGACAGGAGGCGTTTTGGGTGGCCTCCCCACCCCTCCTCAGCGGATCTGCTCGCGCAGGAAGTCGATGAAGGCCGGGTTGGTGCCATAGGCGACGTTGACGCGGATGGTCGCCGGCCCCCGCACGCCCCGGTCGGGGGAGAACACGCTGCCGGGCGCAAGAAAGATGCTGCGCTCCGCCGCCCTTCGGCACAGTTCCAGTTCGTCCACGTCACCGGGGAACTCAGCCCAGAGGTAGAAGCCCGGCGTCACGCTCTGGCGGACCTTGAGGCCGGCCGCCTCCAGTTGCGCGCCGGACGCCTTGTGCGCCTCCTCCACCCGCGCCTTGAGCCGCCGCAGATGGCGCAGGTACTGCCCGCCCTGGATGAGGTTGAAGACGAAACGCTCCACGTAGTCCGAGGTCGCCACCATCGTCAGCATCTTGAGATTGCTCAGCGCCCCCACGATGGAGGGATGACCGGCGACGAAACCGCAGCGAAGGCTTGCCGAGAGCGTCTTGGAGAAGGTTCCCACGTAGAGAACGCGGTTGAGCTGGTCGAGCGCGGCGAGCCTTGGAAGGGTCGCGGGAACGATGTCCGCGAGCGCGTCGTTTTCCACGATCAGGAAGCCGGACCGCTCGGCAAGCTGCATGAGGCCAAAGGCCACCGCCGGCGACAGCGTGCCGCCCGTCGGGTTGTGCGCATGGGACTGGGTGAAGAAGACCTTGGGGCGATGCACGGCAAGCTTGGCCGCGAGATCCTCAAGATCCGGCCCGTCCGGGCCGCGCCGGATGCCCACCATATGCGCCTTGGCCAGGGTCAGCTTGCCGAACAGCGGATAGTAGCCGGGATCATCCACGAACACGGTGTCGCCGGGCTCGATCAGGTGGCGGATGATCAGGTCCAGCCCGTGGTTGACGCCATGGGTGAGCAGCAGACCGTCCGGCGGCACGGAGATGGAGCGCTCAAGCAGCAGCATCCGCAACCGCTCGCGCAGTGGCGCATAGCCCCAGGAACTGCCGTAACCGAAATCGACGGAGGCCGGTTCGGCCGTCTTGAAGCCGGAAAAGAACCGCTTAAGCTCGGACCCTTCCGTCCAGAAGGCGGGCGGGCGACCGTCTCCGGGTCGCACCTCGTAGTGCTGGTCGAGCTGTTCACGCAGCAGGGAAACGATGTCCACCGCCGCCGCCACATGCGGCGCCTGGGGCGCGGGACGCACGATCTGGAACTGAGCCACGTAGTAGCCGGAGCCGGCGCGTGCCTCGAGCAGCCCCTGCGCCACCAGACGGTCATAGGCGTCCGCCATGGTGTTCTTCGACACGCCATGTTCGCGCGCGGCCTGGCGCACGGACGGCAGGCGCTCGCCGGCCTTGTAGGCGCCCGCCGACAGCAACCCGCTGACATTCTGGACGATTTTGTCGACTCTCGACATGCGCACCTCGGCAGTCTTGACGATGACTGTCCCAGCCAAATAAATGGGACAGTCATCGCCAAATCGCGCCAAACTGTCCCTTGATTGTCCCAGTACGTTTTATGACAATTCGGGCTGGTCTACAAACATACAATCCCCGGGAGGATGCCCATGACCGAATTGACCCGCCGCCGCCTTCTGACGGCCTCGGCCGTTGGTGGCGCTGCCACGCTTGCCATGCCCGCCGTCGCGCGCGCCCAGGAAAACGTCCAGTGGCGCATGCAGGCGCTCTGGGACGGCGGCACCACGCCGTTCGAGTTCGAGAAGGCCTTCGTCAAGCGCGTCGGCGAACTGACCGACGGCCGCTTCGAGATCAAGCTGTTCTCCGCCGGACAGCTCGTGCCCGCGAACCAGGCGTTCGACGCGGTGCGTGCCGGCGCCTTCGAGATGATGAAGACCTTCGACGGCTACGAGGCGGGCAAGATTCCCGCGTTCGCCTTCACCTCGACCATTCCCTTCGGCTTCCCCGAGGCGGACCAGTACGAGGCATGGTTCTACGAACTCGGCGGTCTCGACATGGCCCGCGAGGCCTATGGCAAGGCCGGCCTCACCTACATCGCACCGACCGTCTATGGCGAGGAGCCGATGCACTCGACCGTCCGGATCGAGACGATCGCCGACATGGCCGGCAAGAAGGGCCGCTTCGTGGGCCTCGCCTCCGCCGTCATGGGCGACCTCGGCGTCGCCGTGACGCCGCTGGCCACCGCCGAGGTCTACTCGGGCCTCGAGAAGGGCCTGATCGACTTCGCCGACCGTGGCGACCTGACGGCCAACTACGAGGCCGGTCTCGCGGAAGTGGCGAAGTTCATCATCCTGCCGGGCGTGCACCAGCCGACCACCGCGACCAGCTACGTGGCCAACAACGCGGCCTACGCGGCGCTGCCCGACGGCTTCAAGGCGGCGCTCGCCGTCGCGGCCCGTGAGATCTCCGGCTCGCTCCGCCAGCGCATTCTCGTCGAGAACACCAAGGTGCTCGACAAGTACCGCGAGCAGGGCGTCGAGGTGATTCATCTGGACCAGGGCGATGTGGCCGAGGCCCGCGCCAAGGCGGTCGAATCCTGGTCCAAGGCGACCAAGGGCGATCCGCTCGCGACCAGGATCGTCGAGAGCCAGACCGCCTTCATGAAGTCGCTCGCGCTCCTTTGATCCGCAAACGACATGCGACGGGCGGTGCCATCCGGCACCGCCCGTCCGTTTTCGCCGCGCCTCGCGACCAATCGGCAGCCCCATGAAAGCACTCTGCGCCCTTGTCACCGGCCTCAACCGGATCCTTTTCGTCTTCGCCGCCGCGATCATCTTCGCCGTGGTGCCGATGCTGCTCTACGAGGTCGTGGCGCGCTACGCCTTCGACGCGCCCACGGTCTGGGCCATGGAGGCAAGCACGCTCGTGTTCGGCCCCCATTTCATGCTGGCCGGCCCCTACCTGTTGCATATGCACGGGCATGTCTCCGTCGACATCCTCAGCGAACGGGTCAAGGGCACGCCACGCAAGGTCCTGCAGATCTTCTCCTATGCCGTCGTGGCGATCTTCGCCGCCATCCTGGCAAAGGTGAGCTGGCCGCTGGCGATCAATGCCTACGAGTTGGGGGAGACCAGCTTCTCCGCCTGGAACCCTCCGATCTGGTGGATGAAGTTCGTCGTGCCGTTCGCCTTCGCCATGCTCTTCGCCCAGGCCCTCGTCGAGGCGATCTCCACCCTCACCGGACCGACTGACGAGGAGGCTCGCCCATGAGCTCGGAGCTCGTTCTCGCGATCATGTTCGCAAGCCTCGTCGGCCTTCTGCTGACGGGTGTTCCGCTCGCCTTCACCCTCGGCGCGCTCGCGCTGCTCTTCACCATCACGCTGTGGGGACAGGCGGCACTCGCCGTCACCGTGCTCAACCTGTTCGACACGATGCACTCGGAATCGCTTCTCGCGATCCCGCTCTACGTGATGATGGCGAGCATCCTGCAACGCTCGGGCGTGATCGAAAGCCTCTACAAGGCGATGGAGCTCTGGTCGCGGAGGCTTCCCGGCGGCCTTGCGGTCGGCACCATCGCCATCTGCACCATCATCGCCGCGATGACGGGCATCGTGGGCGCGGCCGTCGCGGCCATGGGAATGCTCGCGCTTCCCTCCATGCTGAAGCGCAACTACCACCCGGAGCTCGCCATCGGTACGATCTGCGCCGGCGGCACGCTCGGCATCCTGATCCCGCCGTCGGTGATCACCATCGTCTATGCGGTGACGGCACAGGCCTCCATCGGACAGATGTTCATCGCCGGTGTCGTTCCCGGGCTCCTGCTCGCCTCGCTCTACATCGGCTACATCGTCGTGCGTGCGACACTGAACCCGTCCATGGCGCCGCGCCCGGAGGAAATCGAGGACATCACCTGGGGCATGCGCATCGCCGCGCTCAAGTCGCTGGTTCTGCCCATGCTCATCATCGTCGGCGTGCTCGGAACCATCTACATGGGTATCGCCACCCCGACCGAGGCCGCGGCCGTCGGCGTGGCACTGGCCTTCGTTTCGGCGCTCATCGAACGCCGCCTCGACCGGGAGCTGATCCACGGCGTCGGCCTCGACGTGGTCAAGGTGACGACGATGATCCTCTGGATCACCATCGGCGCGCGTGCCTTCGTCGCCATCTTCACCGGCACCGGCGGCGCGGATTTCCTGCTCGGCTTCATCCAGAATCTCGAGGCCAACCGCTGGGTCGTGCTGGCCGTCATGCTGGCCATGCTGTTCTTCCTCGGCATGTTCCTGGACGAGATCGGCATCATTTTGCTCTGCGTGCCGGTGTTCCTGCCGGTGATCGACTATCTCGATTTCGACCGGCTGTGGTTCGGCATCCTGTTCCTCGTCTCGGCACAGATGGCCTACATCTCACCGCCCTTCGGATACACGCTCTTCTACATGAAGGGCGTGCTGCCCGCCGGAATCGGCATGGGCACCGTCTACCGCGCGATCATCCCCTTCATGCTCCTCCAGGCACTCGGGATCCTGATCTGCGCGATCTTCCCGGAGCTCGTGCTGTGGCTCCCCCATTCCATGATCAAGTAAGAAGCAGGACACACGATGAGCGACGTCCGATCGTCTCGTATTGAAGGCCTTCACAAGATGACGCCGGAGGCCCGCCTTCAGGCCGTGGCGCAACAGGCGAACCTCGGAAACGAGGCCATCGCCAGCCTTTCCGCCGCGGCCGAGGGGCAGATCGAGCTCGCCGACCGGCTGGTCGAGAACGCGATCACTTCCATGGCGATCCCGGTGGGCATCGCCACCAACATGATCGTCGACGGCCGCGAGATGGTCGTTCCCATGGCGACCGAGGAGTCCTCCGTCGTCGCCGCCGTCTGCAACTCCGCGAAGCGCTGCCGCCCGACCGGCGGCTTCCGCACCTCCAGCAGCGGCCCGGTCATGGCGGCCCAGATCCAGCTTCTCGGCGCCAGCGACCCGGAGAACGTCCGCCTCAAGGTCTATGAGCGCATGGACGAGATCCGCGCCATCTGCGACGAGACGGATCCGCTGCTCCTGAAGTTCGGCGGCGGTTTCCGCGATCTCGACATCCGCGTGCTCGAAACCGACGAAGGCCCGATGACCATCGTCCACATCATCGTCGACACGCGCGACGCGATGGGGGCGAACGCCGTCAACAGCATGGCCGAGGCGCTGGCACCGAAGCTCGTCGAGTGGACCGGCGCGCGCAGCCTTCTGCGCATCCTGACCAACCTCGCCGACCGCCGCGTGGTGCGTGCCCGCGCCGTCTGGCCGCTCGACCAGATCGGCGGCGAGCAGGTCCGCGACGACATGCTCTCGGCCTACCATTTCGCCGATGCGGATCCCTATCGCGCGGCGACGCACAACAAGGGCATCATGAACGGTGTCAGCGCCGTGGTTCTCGCCACCGGCAACGACACCCGCGCCATCGAGGCCGGTGCGCACGCCTTCGCGGCGAAGGACGGCCACTACCGTTCCATGTCGCGCTGGGAGGCGGACGCGGACGGCAATCTGGTCGGCATTCTCGAGATGCCGATGGCGGTCGGCCTCATCGGCGGCGCCACCAAGGTCCATCCGACCGCCCAGGCAAACCTCGCGGTGCTCGGCGTGAAGACGGCGGACGAACTCGCCCGCATCATCGTCTCGGTCGGTCTGGCGCAGAACTTCGGAGCCATGCGCGCCCTCGCCACGACCGGCATCCAGAAAGGCCATATGGCGCTTCATGCCCAGAACGTCGCACTTGCAATCGGCGCGGTCGGCGCGGAAATCGACCAGGTCGCGAGCGAGCTCAAGGCGCTCGGCAAGGTTCGCCAGGACCTGGCCGAAGAGATCCTTGCCCGCCTCCGGGGCGGCAAGTGAGCCAGCACGTCGAAATCGTGGAGGTCGGCCCAAGGGACGGCCTCCAGGCCTGGCCGAAGCCGATCGCGACGAGCGCACGCATCGGGCTCGTGGAACGGCTGCGCGAGGCAGGTACAAGGCGTATCGAGGTCGGTGCCTTCGTCGCCCCCGACCGTGTGCCGCGCATGGCCGACACGGCGGACGTGATGGCGGCCACCGGCTCGCGTGAGCGGGCCGGCGACATGGTGCTCGTCGCCAACCGGCGCGGGCTCGATCAGGCCCTGGAAAACGGCGCACGTGCAATTGCCGTCTTCACCGCTGCAAGCGATGCCTTCGCGCTCAAGAACATCGGCCGGACCGTCGACGCCTCGCTCGAGCGCTTCGCGCCATTCGTCAGCGCGGCACGGGCGGCAGGCGTCTTCGTGCGCGGATACATTTCAACGATCACCGACTGCCCCTACACCGGTGAGGTGCCTCCCGAGGCGGTCGCCCCCGTGGCCAGGGCCCTCAGGGACATGGGCTGCGGCGAGATCGCGCTCGGCGAAACCCTCGGCAGGGCAACGCCGCGCCGGATCGCCGCCGTCATCGAGGCGGTCGCGAACCATGTGCCCCTGGAGGACGTGGCGGCCCATTTTCACGACACCTACGGGCTGGGCGTCGCCAACGTTCTGGAAGCGGTGCGGATGGGCATTCGCACGGTTGACGCCGCTGCCGGCGGCCTTGGCGGCTGCCCCTTTGCACCGGGTGCAACCGGCAATGTCGCCACCGAGGACGTGCTCTACATGCTCGAGGGAGAAGGCTACGAAACAGGCCTCTCAATGGAGAAGCTGCTCGACGCGGTCGCCTATTGCGAAAGCGGCCTTGGTATCGCGCCGGTTAGCCGCGTCTACAAGGCCCGTCGCGGCGCCTGAGCCCGCCCAACGGCGTCCGGCGCGGCGCGCTTCCTCCCGGCGCGCCGCCCGCAAACCGCTCAGAAGTGCAGGCCGACCTTGAGGCTTGCGGAATGGGACCGGCTTTCCTCGCCGAAGCTGCCGCTGTAGTGCAGCTTCGCCTCGAAACGCTCGCCCTGAAGCACGCTGAAGCCCGCCGCGACGGTTCCGCGCACCTTCTCGCGCTCCGAGGTCAACGACAGCTTCGCCCCCGCCAGAGCTCCGCTTGCGAAGGACTGGGTCATCCTGTGTTCGTTGTCGAGCGCGAAGGCAACGCCGGCTTCGAGATAGGGGCGCACCACGAGATCATCGTCGAAGCGCAGATCCGTTCCGATACGCAACTGCGGATGCAGGTCGGCGATGAACATGTCGTGCGCGTCAAGCGCCAGCCCGAGGCTTCCCGCATCCCGCTCCGTGTAACCGAAATCGTGGATCCAGGACATGTCGAGATCCAGCGTGGGGATCGCGAAGACACGGCCGAAGTCCAGTTCATGCGCCAGCCGCACACGACCCGAAATGCCCGCCGCGCGAAGCCTTGCCCGCGCGATATCGCCCGAGACCGGCACGTAGCGCTTGCTGTCGCCCCAGGAATAGGAGCCAGACAGCGCGGCGGTCGCGAGCCACGGTCCCTGCGTGTACTTCAGCACACCGCCCGCGTGAATCCCGTAGCCATCGCTTGAAACACCCGCGCCGCTGCTGTTGCTGACATTGAACCCGGCACCGAGCCCGAGGCGCCAGTTCTCCGCAATCGCCGCCTGCCGGCCGAACGAGAAGCCCGACAGACGCACCGTGGTGTTGGCCGCGAAATTGTCGGTGAAGCTCTGCGTCGCCTTCCCCCAGGTGCATTCATCCTCGCGCAGGGCCGCCCAGGGCCCGTACTGGGTGCCGCAACTGTGCAGGTTGTCGATGTGCGAGATGGCAGCGGTATGCTGGGTCACCGCCAGATCATAGTCCTGCGAGGCGTCAAGGTGATCCGTGAGCGTCCGCGAAAGGGCCGAGAGCGTCGTTGTATTGGCCGCACCGAGCAGGAACTCGTAAAGCCGTTCGTCACCGGCGGAAACCGCCTCACCGTCCATCCAGCGCGCAACGAGCGGATCCACGGCCCGGGCCACCGAGGCGGCGTTGCCGGAAAGCCCGGCGTCCGCGAAGCTTGCATCAACGTCCGTGACCTTGACGCTCAGCATGTCGGACGAGGTCTGGAAGCTGAGCACCGGCGTGTCGGCCACATGTCCCTCGAAGGCACTCGCGCCGAGGCTGTCGACGATCTCGACGGAGTTCGCCAGCTTTCCGAAGGACGAGAGATAGGGATTGAGCGTGCCGCCGTTGCGGGTCACGGCCAGCGCGGAAATATAGGCGGAGGTGCCTGCCACAAGGTCGATCTCCAGGAAGTGGCGACTGCCCTTTTCCGTGGTGTATAGACCCGCATTGATCACCGACCCGTCGATCACGCCCCTGTTGAGCACGGCGACGGTGCCACGGGCCACCTCGATCGTGCCTTCGACGCCACCGCTCTCCCCGACCACGATGGCCCCGCGGCCGCTGGCGCTGACGGCACGCTGCTTGCCGCCGTAGGTCGCTATCTTGGAGCCATCGGCTCCGACCGCCGCGACGGTGCCCTCGATGTTGAGCTCGAACGCCGAGCGTTCGTCTCCGATCACGATGGCGCTGGTCGCCGTGTCCTCATCGCGCGCAAACACGAACGCCCCCTTTCGGATATCGACCTTCGTCGAGACCCTGGAGCCGCCCGAAGTTACCGCGATGCCATTGATCGCGCGGATGCCGGCACCGTCTTCGCCCGAGGCGATCACCTTGCCCGAGATATCGAGAGCAATGCCCAGTCCGTCGGAACGGCGTGCCAGCGCGTGGATGCCCGATGCATGGGCACCGGACACCGAGACCGTGCCGCTTTGGGTAACGCTCACCTGGCCGGACTGCGTGCCTGTCTCGTAACCGGCAATCTCCCGCACGCCGTCGGCGCTTTCCAGAACGAGCGCCGCGCCGCTCGCCGAATAGGCAAAGATACCGTCCGAGTAGTCACCGAACGTGCTGATGTCGCCGTGCGAGGTGACCGTTACCGTTCCGCCTGCCCCGGATGCACCGACATGCGATGTTGGCGTTCCGGACACCTTGCCGTTGACCGTTACCAGTCCGCCGCCATTACCCGCGGACTGGGCGAAGATGCCATGTGCATGATGACCGGTCGTGCTGATCGTGCTGGCGGAATCCAGCGTAACGGACACGTCACCGCCGGCACCGCTCCCGCTTGCCTGCAGGTTCAGGTCGAGCGTGACCGCCCCCCCGCCAGTATCGAGGGAGAGCAGCCCGCCACCGCCGCCAATCGACTGCGCCAGAACGCCATATGCAAAATCGCCGATGGTGGAGACTTTTCCGCCGGTCAACGCGACCGTCGCCGCGCCACCGTTGCCACCCGCGGACACGGTCTTGCCGAATGTCGAGTGCAGATCGACGGACCCGATGCCGTCGGCGAGGATTCCCGCGATGCCCCCCCCACCGCCAACCGACTGCACGACGATGGCGTGGGACAGGTCCCCGGACGTCGAGACCGTTCCGGTCAGATCCGCGCGGGCTTCCCCCGCGTCCGCGTAGCCGGCGGTCCTCGTTCCGAAATCGAGGTGGAGCGTCGCGCTGTCGCTCCGGGCCAGGTCGGCGACAAATTCGCCACCGCCGCTGCCCACGGACTGTGCAAGGATGCCGAAAGAGCCTGCCCCGCCTGTCATGATGGTGCCTGTTGCGGAAACGCTCGCCTTGCCGCCCGCTCCCTCGGCAGCACCCGTTCCGCCAAGCGTGGCGGTGATGTCCTGGTGATCGACCGAAAGCGCGTCGGAAACGATCACACCGGCGCTGCCACCGCCGGAGGCGACCGATTGCGCCACCACACCATGCGAAAGGTCGCCACCCGTCGCGACACGGGCGGCATGGCCGTCCGTGGTCTGCAGCGTTGCGCCGGCCTCGCCGCCCTGCGCCGGATGCCCGCTGTGCCCCTGCTCTCCGCCGAGCGTGACGTTGAAGGTCGCGGTCGAGACCTCTCCGGCAACGTGCGTGCTGTCGAGAACGGTCGCGAAGGTTCCGCCACCACCCGAGACCGACTGGGAAAGTACGCCACGCGATCCGGCTCCGGAGGTCACGACACTTGCGCCACCGGCAAGTGTCACGGAGCTCTTTCCGGACTGGCTGGTCAGCGTGTGATCACCGGAACCGAGTTGCACGGTGAAGTCATAGGTCGAGCTGTCGGTCCCCGCGCTTTCGGTTCCCGGCGCACTCTCCCCGGCCTGAAGGCTCAAGGCCTCCACATGGCCGATGTCGCCACCGCCGCCGCCGATCGATTGCGCCAGAACAGCATGGGATGCGGCACCAGCGGTCGAAACAACGCTGCCGGCCGCGCCACGAATGTCGACGGTACCGCCGTTGCCTTGTGTCCCCGCTTCCGCGCCACCGAAGATCTTTCGCTCGACAGCCCGCGTGATCACCGCCTTGACGTCCGGCGCCGTGGACGAGGAAGACCCGCCTCCGGTCCCGTCCTTCAGGTCAAAGGTATCGACAAGACCGTGCATGCCGCCGCCACCGCCAATCGACTGGCCGACGAGACCATGCGCATTCGCACCGAAGGTTGAAGCCGTGCCATCGTTGGCAATGGAAACGGCCAACCCGTTGCCACCGTTGCCGCCCGCGCCGCCCATGGACAGGGTTGTCGTTCCGCTGGTGACGGAACGCTTGCCGTGATCGGTGTTCTTTGCCCCGAGGCTTGCCGTCCGGGTGAGAACATCACCGCCGGCACCGCCGCCGCCGCCCAGGGATTGCACCACGACCGCCGCGGAGCGATGGCCCTGTGTCACGATCACGCCGGAATTCGTGAAAGACTGCTTCGCCTTGTCGGAGCTGCCGCCATCGCCGCCCGACCCTCCTGTGCCGCCGACAACGGCATTGAGGTTCTTGACCTTGGCACCGGCTCCAGCCGCAAGACGAGCCGAGTTTCCGCCGTAGCCGCCACCGCCACCAATCGACTGCAGCAGCACGCCGACCGAGTTGTTTCCAAGCGTTGCAATCGTGCCGGTGTTCTTCGCGGTGATATCGCCACCGTCGCCGCCGGCCCCACCCTTGCCGCCGATGTCCACGCCCACGCTGGTCACGGACTTCCCGGCCGCGCCGGAGAGGGAGGCAACGTTTCCGCCCGCACCACCGCCGCCACCAACGGACTGGACCAGCATGCCGGCCGAATGGTTGCCGAGCGTGCCGATGACCGCCGTGTTGGTGGCGGAAACGATGCCGCCGTGATTTCCGCTGCCGGCACTGCCGCCAATCGCCGTTTCGAGATTGACGGCGTTGTTCTTCTTTTCCAGGTCAGCCGGCGCCGAAAGCGTGAAGGTGAGCGTGGACGCCGAACCGCCATTGCCGCCACCGCCGCCAAGGGACTGGACGAGTATGGCGTGCGAAATATCCCCCTCGGTGGAGATCGCGCCGGAGCTGGTGAGATCGATCGTGCCGCCCTTGTGTCCGGTCCCGCCGCCGCCGCCGATGGCCGCGCCGCCGCCAAGGGACCCGCGCGCCTCATCCGAAATCGTTACGTTGGCGGTGATGGCCGCACCACCATTGCCGCCGCCGCCCGCTATCGACTGGGCGATCAGGCCGGACGACGTGTCGCCACTGGTCGCAATCACCGTCGCGGAGGAGATATCGATCTTTCCCGCCGTTCCGCCCGGACCTCCGCTGCCGCCAACGGAAACCGGCGTCGTGATGCTCTTGGCGTTCGGCCCGGTCGTGATGCTGGCATTCACGCTCATTGCCGTGCCGGCGTTGCCACCGCCGCCGCCAATGGACTGGATCAGCATGCCGGCGGAATTCGCGCCCGCCGTGGTCACGCTGCCGCCCTTGGTGGTCAGGGAGACCGTGCCGCCATTGCCGCCGTCACCACCGCTGCTCCCCACGGCGACCGGCGCGGAGAACGATCCTTCCGCGGAGGCCGACAGGGTCACGGCCGACGCATTGCCGCCATTGCCTCCGCCACCGCCGACCGACTGCGCCAACACGCCGATGGAATTCTCGCCGGAGGTCGAGATTTTCCCGACACCCTTGATCGTCACGGCTTCCCCGTGACCGCCACTGCCGCCACCGCCGCCGACCGAGGCTCCAAGCGTGATGGACTGCTGCGTCGAGGCAGACACGCTCACGGTCGTGGCGGACCCGCCATTGCCACCGCCGCCACCGATCGACTGGGCCACGACCCCAAGTGCGTTCCGGCCCTGCGTCGTCACACTGCCCGACCCGTTGAAGGTCACCGCCCGGCCGACACCACCCGTTCCCCCGCCTCCGCCAACGGCAACGGAGGCGTTGAGCGTCGGACCAATGCTGACGCCGGCGGAGAAGGCGAGCGCGGACCCGCCGTTGCCGCCGCCGCCACCGATCGACTGCAGGACGATGCCGTCGGAGTTGTCCCCCTCGGTGCGGATCGCTCCGGCGCTGCCCAGCGTTACGGTCTCGCCATCGCCACCGTGTCCGCCATGCCCGCCGATGGCAACACTTGCCGAAATGCTGTCGATCTCGTTGCCAACGCTCAGGGAAAACGCATGTGCCCCGCCACCATTGCCGCCGCCACCGCCCACGGACTGCAGGACGATGGCGTCCGAGTTGGCATCGTAGGTGGTCACACTGCCGTCGGCGGTGCCGTTGATCTTGCCGCCGTCGCCGCCCGTCCCGCCCTTGCCGCCGATGGCGACCGATGCGGAGAACGACACGCCGCCCCCATACGAGACGGATGAGGAGCCCGCCGATCCGCCGTTGCCGCCGCCACCGCCGACCGACTGGGCCAGAACACCGACCGAGTGCGTGCCGGCGCCGTCGACAAGATGGGCGCTGGCGGAGTTCTCGGTTCCCGTCGAGATCGACGAGCCCGCTCCAAGGTTGATGGTGATTTCGCCGCCGTCGCCACCGGACGCTCCATTGCCCCCCATGGAAACGGAGGTCGCCAGGATCGGCGCCGAAGAAGAGGCATGCGCCTGACCGCCCGATCCACCGCCGCCGCCAATCGACTGGGCGATGATCGCCGAAGCATGGTGGCCGCGTGTGGCGATGCTGGCCTGGTCGCCGAGCCTGACATCGAGGGTGCCGCCGTCGCCACCGGCACCGCCAGAACCGCCTATCGCAACCGACGAAAAATAGGCCTGCGCGTGGGCGCTGCCACCCGACCCGCCACCGCCACCGATCGACTGCACGATGATCGCATTGGCCAGATCGCCTTCGGTCAGGATGCTGGCTGCCTTGTTCAGATGCACCGTGACGCCGCCGCCGTCGCCAGCGGCACCGCCCTTGCCACCGATGGCGACCGCCGAGAAGGTTCCCGTCGCCACCGCGTTACCACCACGTCCACCACCGCCGCCGACCGAAATCAGATGAATGCCGTTCGAGAAGGCGCCCTGTGTGTGAACACTGTATTCGCCCGCGCCCAGCGCCGTGCCATCCATGTCGACGGTGACCTTGCCACCCCGACCGCCGGCCCCGCCGTCGCCGCCGACCGCGATCTCGCCCTCGCTCGCGCCGCCGTCCTGGCCACCGCCGGCCACGCTGATCCCGTAGATCGCGGTGGAGAAGTAGCCCTGCGTGGTGATCGTCCCGGAGTTGGTGACGGTAACGTCTCCCCCCGAACCGCCGCTGCCGCCCGCCGCGCTCTCCCCGCCTGCGCCGCCCTGCCCGGCGATGGATTGTGCGAAGATGCCATCGGAGAGCATCTTCGTGGTCAGGATCGTGCCGCTGTTGGTGACGTTGACGGTGCCGCCATCGCCGCCGTTTCCACCGACACCGCCGATACCGCTGCCACCGGTTCCACCGTTTCCTCCCGACGTCTGCGCGAGAATCGCGGTCACCTTGATCTCGTCGGTCTTGATGGATCCCGAGTTCGTGACCGATGCGACACCGCCATGCCCGCCATGGCCGCCCCTGGCGCCGATCTTCACCTGACCGAGCAGGCCCCTGTCGGACACTCCTCCCGTGTTGCCGTCGCCGCCGGTGCTGCGCGCCCTGATGCCGACATAGGCACCGTTGCCGATCACGATATGGCCGGCGTTGACGATGGAGGCCTTGCCGCCATCGCCCCCCTTGCCGCCCTCGCCTCCGGCAAGACCCAAGAATACCGCGTCACCCAGATCCTTGGAGGAGCCGCCGCCCAGGCCACCCGCGCGTCCCGTGCTGGTTGCCTCGAGAGCTGAGCTTTCGTAGCCGCCAACCGTCAGCGTGCCACCATGGGTCAGCGTGACGTCGCCGCCGTTTCCGCCAGCGCCGCCCGCTCCGCCGCTCCCGCGCTTGCTCTTGAACGACACGCCGCCATCGCCGCCGACGCCGCCGACCGCCAGCACGCCATAGCCGAAATTGTTGCTGCTCAGGGTTCCGTCGATGGCCAGATTGACCGTTCCGCCAGCGCCGCCGGCCCCGCCGGGCGACCCGACAATCACGAAAATGGCGTTGAACTCGTCGCCCTTGCCACCCGTACCGCCATTCGACCTGGCCACGGTGGGAACGAGCGTCTTGCCGTTGTCATCGTCCAGCCGGCAGGAAATCGTGGCGCCGGTCCCGCCGGCCCCGGGAGGGACCGTGCCGTGGCCGTCAGGACCGTTGGCGCCTTGTCGAGCGATCTCGAGAGTGGCCGTCGCGCCTTGCGTGTCGCAGGCGGGAAGCGTTGCCGCGTCGGCCTGGACTGCCCCGGAAACGAGGAGTGCGGCAACAGATGTCCCGAGCGCCAACCGACTGCGTGCAATTCGGCGTCGCTCGGATCCGGTCACCAGCAATTTCCTTGAATATCAATATATTTGCTGAAGTCTTGGTGATTCCACGGAGGATGTCCAGGTATTCCGGGCACCGGCGCCCACGTTCCGTGGACACCGATGCGGAATTGAGATGTGTTTCAAGGTCAGACGTCCTTGAGAAGCCTCAACGCATCGTAGATCGCGGCGTGGGTGTTGCGCGCGGCGACCGCATCGCCAATGCGAAACAGCCGATACGCCCCTTCCGGATTGCGAACAACCGTCTGCGGCGAACCGGCCACGAGTTCGTCGTGGGAAATCTCGCCATGGTTCACCGAGCCCGGCTTCAGCTCGAAATAGAGCTCGTCGAGCGGGATCGTGCCGTGATTGACCACGATCTGGTCGAATGCTTTCTCCCTTGCGACGCCCCCGTAGTCGCTGCCGATGCGGGCCACGAGTTCGTTGCCCCGTCGTTCGACCGCCTCGAGGCGGAAGGTGACCGTGAAGGTTACATCACGTGCCTGCAGCGTGCGCATGTAGGGCACGAGGTTCATGGCCATGACTTCCGGCGCGAATGTGCGGTCCGGGGTCATGACTTCCACCTTTGCCCCGGCCCCGGAAAGAACCTCCGCCGCCTGAAGGCCCGCATGGTCGCCTGCATCGTCATAGACGAGCGCGTTCGTGCCCGGCTTCACGTCGCCTGAAATGATGTCCCAGGCGGAGACGACAAGCTCGTTGCCCTGAGAGAGCACCTCGGTGTGCGGCAATCCCCCAGTCGCGATGACGACGATGTCCGGAGTTTCCGCGAGAACCGTGTCCGCTTCCGCCCAGGTGTTGAACCGCAAGGAAACGCCAAGCCGCTCGCATTCCGCCAGTCGCCAGTCGATGATCGAGATCATCTCCTTGCGCCGGGGGCTTTGCGCGCTCAGACGGACCTGTCCGCCGGCATTGGGCGCGGCCTCGAGCACCACGACGTCGTGACCGCGCTCACCCGCGACGCGAGCCGCTTCCAGCCCCGCCGGCCCCGCTCCCACGATCACCACCTTGCGACGCTTTTCGGCACGCTCGATCACATGCGGCATGGAGAGCTCGCGCCCCGTGGCGGCATTGTGGATGCAATAGGCGGCCCCGCCCTGGTAGATGCGATCGAGACAGTAGTTGGCGCCGACACAGGGGCGGATCTCCTCTTCCCGCTTCTCGATGATCTTGCGCACGATATGCGGGTCGGTCATATGCGCCCGCGTCATCCCGACCATGTCGAGCTTGCCGCTGGCAATCGCGTGACGCGCCGTTGCAACATCCGGGATCTTGGCCGCGTGGAAGGTGGAAAAGTCGGTCGCGGCCCTCACTTCGCCCGCGAAATCGAGGTGCGGCGAGTTGGCCATGCCCTGAATGGGAATGACGTCCGTCAGCCCCGCATCCGTGTCGATATGCCCGCGCACCACGTTGAGGAAGTCGACCAGCCCGCTGTCCTTGAGCCGGCGCGAGATCTCCAGCCCGTCCTCGCGCGACAGACCGCCTTCGAGCATCTCGTCACCGGTGTAGCGCACGCCGACGATGAAGTCCGGCCCGACACGCTCGCGAATGGCACCGAGCACGTCGAAACCGAAACGCAAACGATTGTCGAGCGAGCCGCCATAGGGACCGTCGAGCGTGTTGGTCAGCGGTGACCAGAACTGGTCCATCAGGTGGCCGTAGGCCTGAAGCTCGATGCCGTCCATGCCGCCGGCCTTCATGCGCTCGGCCGCATCCGCATAGTCCTTGATGATCCGCTCGATATCCCAGTCTTCCATCTTCTTGGGAAACGCGCGGTGAGACGGTTCGCGGTTGTGCGAGGGAGAGACGACGGGCAGCCAGAACTCCTTGTCCCAGCGGGTGCGCCGGCCGAGGTGCGTGAGCTGGATCATGATCGCCGCACCCTGCTCGTGCACCGCGTCGGTCAGATCCTTCATCCACGGCACAACCTCGTCCTTGTAGACGAGCAGGTTGTTGAACACCGGCGGGCTGTCCTTCGACACCGCCGCGGACCCGGCCGTCATGGTCATCGCGACGCCGCCCCTGGCCCGCTCCACGTGGTAGGCGCGATACCGGTCCTTCGGCATTCCGTCTTCCGGATAGGCCGGCTCGTGGGAGGTCATGAGAATGCGGTTGCGCAGCGTCAGGTGCTTGAGCTGGAACGGCTGGAGAAGGGGATCGCTCGACATGTGCGTGGCTCCGCTGTCTGGCTTGGCGGTCGTCTCGAAAAAAGAGGCTATCCAGAAATGTTCACTAGTGTCAATTTCAAGTTCACTAGTGTCAATGAAATTGACTTCGATGTTCCCCACGCCCTAATGAAGCGCCATGGATGACACGACGAACGACAGTGGATGGCGCGGGTCGCGGGACCTGTGGCTGCAGGCGGCGTACCAGGCCTTGCTGGAAGGCGGCGTCGACGCGGTGAAAATCCAGCCGCTTGCCAAGCGGCTCGATCTGTCGCGCACGAGCTTCTACTGGTTCTTCAAGGACCGCGTCGCTCTGCTCGACGCGCTGGTTTCGCTCTGGCGCGACAGGAATACAGGCAATCTTGTCGGTCGCGCCGAGGCCTATGCAGAGACGATCGCCGAGGCGATGCTCAACGTCTTCGACTGCTGGCTCGACCCAGAACTGTTCGATTCCCGCCTGGAGTTCGCGGTGCGGAGCTGGGCCCTGCAGTCGCCCGAGACCCTTGCGGAGGTCCAGCGTGCGGACACCCGTCGCATCGAGGCTCTTGCAGCAATGTTCACGCGCTTCGGGTACGACCCGGCAGGCGCGGACGTGCGTGCGCGCACCATCTACCTGACCCAGATCGGCTACATTTCCATGCAGACACGCGAAGACGCTGGCGAGCGGCTGAAACGCATTCCCGCCTACGTGGAGATCTTCACCGGCCAGAAGCCCGAGCAGCGCGAACTCGACCGGTTCTTCGCCCGCCATGCGTCACGCCTCGACCGTGACGCGGCCGAGAGGGCGTGAGCAGCAGGCGAGAATGTAGCCGTCCTCGATATCCTCGTCGGTGATACCGCCATTGTGCACCATATGAACCTCGCCACCGGTCTTGAGCACCTTGCACGTGCCGCAGATCCCCATGGTGCAGCCTGAAGGGATGACCAGCCCTTCGGCGCGGGCCGCGGCCAGCACCGTGTCGGCCTCGCTGCAGCGTGCGGTCACACCCGACACCGAGAAGGCCACCTCCGCCTGGTTCTGTTCGTCGGGCACAACGTCGTCGGGAACCGCTTCCGCACGTTCCAGCGCACCGGAAAAGCTCTCCTGATGATAGCGGCTCATGTCGTAGCCAAGCGCGACCAACGCCTCGCGCACGCCCTGCATGAAGGGCTCGGGGCCGCAACAAAAGACCTCGCGTTCCAGATAGTCCTGCGCCATCAGGCCGAGCATGATCTGATTGAAGGTGCCGCGATACCCCGACCAGGGGCGGAAACGGTCCGCCTCCTCGACCACCCACTTCACGTCGATCCCCTCGATGCGCGAGGCCATCATCTCGACCCGCTCGCGCAGGATGATCTCCGACGGCCTGCGCGCGCAGTTGATGAAGACCACATCGGGCTCCTCACCGGAATCGTAGAGCCACGTCGTCATGGCGACCATCGGCGTGATGCCGGAGCCGGCCGAGATGAAGAGATATTTCTCCGAAGGGTGCTCCGTTATGGAGAACCGCCCCGCCGGCCCGATCGCCTTGAGCCGCATCCCCTTCTCGAGATTGTCGATCATCCAGCGCGTGCCGATGGAATCCGGCTGCGCCTTGACCGTCACCGTGAGCGACACGGGCCGCGAGGGTGACGACGAGATCGTATAGGTGCGATGGAGCGGTCCGCCGGGCACCGGCAGTTCAAGCGTGATGAACTGGCCGGGATCGTGATTGAAAAGGGCACCCGACGGGCTGCGGAAGCTGAATGTTACGACATTCGGCGCTTCGGGCAGACGGGAAACGCACTCGAGCGGTTCCGCGTCCGTCCAGAAGGACAGCGACCTTGACCGGCTCATCGCATCACTCCGCCGCCACCTGGCGCGGTACCAGCGCACTCTGGAGCCGCTCCGCATACCAGTCGACGAACTGGGCCACGCCGCTTTCCTGCCCCGGCGAATAGGGGCCAGGGCGATAGGACGACGAGAAGATCCCCTGCTGGTTGACCTCGACGATCCCGCGATCCTCGTCGTTGGTGGCAAGCCAGACCTCGGTCAGCCGCTTCAGATCGTAGTCGACACCCTCCACCGCGTCCTTGTGCACCAGCCAGGTCGTCGTGACCTCCGTCTCGTGCGGCCCGACCGGCATGACGCGGAAGGTCAGCGCGTGATCGGGCAGGAAGTGGCTCCACGTACTGGGATAATGGAAGGTCATCAGTGTACCGGCGTCGCGTGGCGCGACACGACCGAGAGCCCGTGCGACCGCCTCCCTGCCATCCATCGTGTAGCTGACGGCACGTTCCTGCAGCGGCATCCGGGCAACCCGGAACTGCCCGTCGTCCGATAGGTGGAACTGCGCCGGCGCGCCTGCCTCCTCGCAACGATCGAAATGCGCCTGAAGGCGCGGCGACACGCCGCCATCCGCCTGAACGCCAGCCACTTCCGGGTCGAGCGGGAAGGAACGGCAGAGCGCGGGATGATTGCTGCTGCAGTGGTAGCATTCGCGGTTGTTTTCCCACACCAGCTTCCAGTTCGCCTTCTCGATGATCGTCGAGGTGAAGGCGACCCTGGCGTTGGCAAGATCATGAACCGCAAAATAGGGAGCGACCCGCTCGGCGAAGGACTCGAAGTCGGGCGGCGTGTCGGCAAGGCAGATGAAGACGAGGCCCTCGAGCAGACGCAGGTGCACCGGATGCAGGCCGTATCGGGACGGATCGAACTCGGGGCCCATGTCATTGGCCCAGATCAGCTTGCCGTCGAGTTCGTAGGTCCACTGGTGATAGGGACACACAAGCTTGGCCACCTGCCCTTCCCGGGCTTTGCAGATCAGGGACCCGCGGTGACGACAGGAATTGTGAAAGGCGCGGATCCTGCCATCGCGGCCGCGCACGATGATCACCTCGTTCGCGCCGACCCGCATCGTGACATAGCTGCCCGTTCGCGGGAGCTGGCAGGCGGGCACGGCATAGAGCCATTCCCGGCCGAAAATGACCTCCAGATCGCGGTCGTAGACCTCGGGAGAGACGTAGAAAGGCTGCTCCAGGCTGTAGCCGGACACCCGGCGGGCTAGGAGTTCATCAAGGGAAGGTGCATTGCTTGTCATTTGCGGAACCCAGGCTCAGCATGTTCAACTGAGATAAATCTTCTCGCTCCAGATCCCGCATTGACAATATCACTAAAATTCATCTTGAGTTATCTGAAGTAATCCAAAACCGCAGGGCGAGGGCCGCCTCACATGTCACGCCCCTATGACTTTTCCTCGATGACCGCACTCGTCTGCTTCGAGGCGGCAGCCAGGAGTTCAAGCTTCAAGAAGGCCGCGCAGGAACTGAACGTGACACCGGCGGCCATAAGCCATCAGATAAAGGCGCTGGAAACCGACCTCGGCTGCAGCCTGTTTCTGCGTCAGCATCGCGGGGTCGAGCTGACCGAGAAGGGAGCGTTTCTTTTCATCGCGGCGCAGCGGGGTTTCGAGGGCATATCGGACGCTCTCGCCCACATCCGCGACCGCCCAGAAACGGTCGACGTAACCATCGGCACCAGCACCGCCTTCAGCGCTCTCTGGCTGACGCCGAAGATCACCGCGTTCTGGAAGATCCATCCGGAGATCACGGTTTCGCAGATCATCAGCGACGTGCCCGGCATGACTGCCAGATGCGACCTCAGCATCCACTATGGCGGCACGCAGGAAAGCGGAGCCGACTATCGCGAGCTGTTCCGCGACACGATCGTCGCGCTTGGAACGAAGCGTTTCGCTGCCGACTTCGAGATTTCGACGCTTGAGGACCTGCACAAGGCGCCCCTCATCCACGCGAGCGGCAAGGAGACCGGCTGGACCACCTGGGACGACTGGTTCGCCGCCCTGGGACACGGCGAACCGAAGCGCCGCAGGCTGCACGTGAACAACTACATGATCGCGCTTCAGGCGGCGCAGGACGACGTGGGAGCGGTCCTGGGCTGGGACGGCCTCGTCGGCGACCTGATGAGAGAAGGGCGGCTGGTGAAGCTCGTGGCCGACAACATCCCCTCCCCCTCGCCTTTCGAGCTCAGGGTCCACCCGCGCGCGACGAGCCGCGCCCGCCTGTTCGCCGACTGGCTCGTCAAAAGCGCGGAGGCGCCACCGCGCCACGCGTCCGGACCCGCCTGATGAAGTGAGGCATCCCCCCCGATATCGGCCTGCGGACACCGCCCCCAAGGGCGCGGCATCACGTCGGCGAGGTTGCGGGCACTCCACGTTCCGGATCGAATACGGAATACCCGTTCCGGCCGCTTCGCTTGGTCTCGTAGAGCGCCGTATCCGCATCCTGCAGGTGATCGGACAGCGGCTTTCCGCTCGCCGGGTCCCAGACGCTCAGGCCGACACTGACGGAGGTCTCGATGACGGAGCCGAGGTGAACGGCGGGCGTCGAGGATACGGCCCCGGCAAGCGCCTCGGCGAAACGCTCCGCCGCGCCGACCTCATGAACCGGCAGCAGCACCGCGAATTCATCTCCGCCCAACCTCGCCAGCACATCCGCCGGACGCAGCAGGCCCTTGGCAAGCCGGGCCACGTGAACGAGGCAGGCATCGCCCGCACCGTGGCCATGGGTATCGTTGATCACCTTGAGGCCATCGAGGTCGATCATCACCACGCAGACCTTTTCCCCCTGCCGCTTCGCGCGCTTGGCGATCAACGCCGAACGCTCGCGCATGCCGCGCCGGTTGAGAAGCCCCGTGAGATCGTCACGGGTGGCAAGAGCTGCCAGCTCCGAGTTCAACTGGTCGATCGCCATCAGGAGAAAACCGAAATTCAGCGTGCTGGTGCCGATGATCGTCGCCATCAGAAGCCAGGCCGCGAAGGCGTAGTAGCCTTCATCGGAGAGCGCACCAGCGATGCGCATGAGATTGGTCACCACCTCGACCGACTGGCCGAAAAGAGCGATACCGGCGGCGGCGAGCGCCACCAGGGTGCCCAGTCCGAAACTTTTCTCCGACCTGAGCGCCAGGGCGCTGAAGATCATCGGAGGGATCTGGATCGCGGAGAAGACGACATTCTGCCCCGCTCTCGTGTCACCGGCGAGCGCCAGAACAAACACGCAGGCCACCATGTAGCCCATGGCCATCGGCCATCGCGCGGAGCGGCCCAGAAAGACCTGCACCCCCTGCCAGATCAGACTGTAGCCCAGGCCGATCGCCGCGATCCCCAGAAAGGTCCAGAATCGCGCGCTCTCGGCAGCCTCGATGTACAACATGATCCCGCCGAAACTCGTGCAGATCAGCGCTCCCAGCCAGAAGCGCGCCGCCACGAGTTTGGGATAGGAAATGGCGACACCGGCCCAGACGACGGCAATGCCGATCGAATTCAGGAGGATGACAACGTAAAGGGTCGTGAAATCGAGGGTCATGAAGGCTCGCCAACTGTCAGGCTCTTGCCACATCCAGGCGTCATGCCCGAAGCAGCTCCTGCGGCTCGCTCCCCCATGCAATGCCAACCGCCGTGTCTGATAAGCCGCGCCGCTGAACAAGTCACTATGAATGCCGGGACAAATTTACAAAAACCATGCTGCGGATAAGCCCCAGGCGAGGAGACCCGAGATTGAATTTGCAAACCGACGCCGCATGCGTTCAAAACAACGGACCAACTCCACGCTGTAGTGACCGGAAACACGCTCCCGGTCACCCCGGCGCCTGTTCGTCGCCATCAAATTTCCAATTTGGCAACGGATCGTTGTGATTTGGTGGTATCTCTTAATGCCGTGCAAACCAACTGCGGTGCCTCAATAGATGTCTGACAACGCGGAAGCGAAACCTGTTGACACCAAGGCGAGTGGTGTAGCGGCTCTCAAGGAGAAAACCGGCGTCAAGGAAGCGTCGGCGGGAGGCCAGGTTGCCGACAAGGCGGCGAAGGAACCCCGCGTCGTTCCCCTGAGAATCGACCGCGCGGCCGCGGCCATTGTTCGCAAGGCCGAGCAGAACATCCGGCCCCAGGGCGTGCGACGGCTGATCCTTAAGGCGTCCTTCGTGCTCTGCGTGCTCATACCGACGCTGCTTGGAGCTGCCTACTTCCTGCTGATCGCGTCCGACCGCTATGTCGCCGGAGCGAGCTTCTCGGTCCGCAGCATGGACAATACGGTGCCCGGCGGCGATTTCCTGGGTGCAATCAGCGGCCTCTCCAGCGTCGGAACCACAACGACCGATTCCTTCATCCTGCTTCAGTACCTGCACAGTCGGGAGATCGTGGAGAAGGTTGAAAAGGAGTTCGACCTGAGGGCGGCGTTCAGCCGACCGGGAATCGACTTCGCCTATCGTCTGGATCCTCAGGCGCCGATCGAGGACCTCGTGGATTATTGGCGCGACATGGTCTCGCCGTCCTATGACAACACGTCCGCGATCTCGAAGTTCGAGGTGCAGGCGTTTACCCCCGCCGATGCGGAAGCCATCGCGGCTCAGGTGGTCAAGCACAGTCAGGACCTCATCAATCGCCTTTCGGCGCAGGCGCGCGAAGACGCGGTGCAGTTCGCAAAGCGGGAAACGGCGAGCGCGGAACTGCGGCTGAAGGTCATCCGGGACCGGATGCGCCAGTTCCGGACGTCGTCAAGCGCCGTCGACCCGGCCGCCTCGGCCGCCGCACAGGTGGAACTGGTCGCGAGCATCGAAGGCCGACTGGTCGAATTGCGCGCAAGGCTTGGAACCCTCGAGAGCTCCCTCAGCGACGATGCACCGTCCGTCGTGCAGCTGAGAAAGCAGATAGCAGCACTCGAGCAGCAACTGCTCGAGAAGCAGACGGAAGTGAACGAGGACGTTCCCGATCCGCTGCGCTCCGGCGGCGGGCTGTCCGCGCTGCTCTCCGACTACGAAAAGCTCAAGGTCGATCTCGAGTTCGCGCAGAAGGCCTATGCCGCCTCGCTCTCCGCTCTCGAACGCGCGCGTGCGGAGGCAGACCGACAGCAGCGCTTCCTCGCGGTGTTCGAATCGCCCAGTGTTCCGGAACTGGCACTCTACCCCTATCGGTATATCGACACCGCACTGGTATTCATTGTGTCGCTCATCCTCTGGGGAATCGGGGTGCTTCTGGCGTACTCGATCCGGGACAACATGCAGTAGCGACTGTGTATCGCGGCGCGGGGCCTGATCCGGCCATGGCGCGGACGAAAGACGAATGACCACAGCAGTGCGATCTCGCGAGAACCCGATCGTCATCAAGGCGCGCGTCGTCGGCGCTCTTGCGCTGCGCGAGGCGCGCGTGACCTTCGGTGCCGTGAAGCTCGGCTACTTCTGGGCGATCTTCGAGCCGGTTCTGGGAACGGCACTGCTCACGTTCATCTTCTCGCTCATATCGCGCCATCCGCCGATAGGGACGAGTTTCGCCCTGTTCTTCGCCACGGGCATTCTCATCTACAATCTGTATCAGAAGCTGTCGGGCTCACTGATGGCGGTCTTCGAGGCCAATCGCGGACTCCTGGCCTATCCTCTGGTCAAGGAAACCGACGTGGTTTTCGCGCGGTTTCTCGTGATCCTGATGACCTATCTTTTCATCTACATCATTTTCTTCGGGGGACTGATCACGCTGGGGCTCGCGCATTTTCCGCATCGCCTGGACGTGGTGCTTCTCGCCATTGGGGCAATCGCGGCGCTCGGCCTGGGCGCCGGGCTGACCAATGCCGTCATCTACATGCTCTGGCCGACCTGGCGAAGGATCGAAGCGGTCATCACGCGACCGCTGTTTTTTCTGTCGGGCGTGTTCTTCATCCCGTCGAATTTCCCGCCGACCATGAGATACTGGCTGTCGTGGAATCCCATTCTTCAGGCGATCGACCTTTTCCGTGTCGGCTACTACAGCAACTATCACAGTCAGGTCCTTGATGTACCCTATCTGTGCATGTACATCGCAATCCTGTTTTTCGTGGCCTTTGGAGCGGAACGCCTCTATCGGAAGCACCAGAACTAGGGCGGCGTCATGATCAGCTTTCGCGGTGTCAGGAAAACCTACCGCCTCAAAGGCGTCCGAAAGGTCATCGTCGACGATGTGACGCTTGATCTGCCTTCGGACCGCAACATCGCCATCCTTGGCGAGAATGGCGCCGGCAAGTCCACGCTGATGCGGCTGATCGCAGGCGCGGAGCTGCCGGATCGCGGCCGGATCCTTCGCCATGGCATCGTGTCCTGGCCGCTGGGTTTCAGCGGCGGGTTCAACGGCGACATGACAGGCATGGAAAACGCGAAATTCGTCGCCCGCATGTATGGCGAGGATACGGAGCGCGTCGTGACCTATGTGGAGGAGTTCTCCGAACTCGGCCGGTCAATGTCCTTGCCGATCAAGACCTACTCCAGCGGCATGAGAGCGCGCCTGGCCTTCGGCGTCAGCATGGCGATCAATTTTTCCTGCTACCTGATCGACGAGGTCACCTCCGTGGGCGATGCCCGCTTCAAACGCAAATGCGATCAGGTATTTGAAGAAAAGATGCAGGACGCGAACATCATCATGATCTCGCACAGCATGAGCACGATACGGAAGTTCTGCAAGAGCGGGTGCTTTCTGCATGAAGGGCGCCTGCGCTACTACGAGGATGTGGAAGCGGCGATCGAGGCGCACACTCGCGCGCAAGCCTGATCGCGACGAAAACGGCGCAAGGCCACAACAATGCCATGCCGGCCTGTTCTTCCGGTTGGCGCCACGTCATGAAGTCCGACGGCGCCGGCAACCCCGTCCCCTCCGGTTCAGATACATGAAGTGCGGTAGTGGACGTAACTGGCGATCATCACCGGCCGCTTCTCGAAATGGATGCAAATCGCTTGGAAGACAAAAGAGTCCTGATCGTTTCGGTAGATGCGCTGCCGAAAGTTGGCGGAATATCCAATTTCGCGCATCACATCTCCAATGCGATCGCGGAACGCTGTGACTATGCGGCCCTGCTGGCTCCATCCTCTTCGAAAGGCGCAACTCCGGAAGGAAGCAGATACGATCTCGTGCCGGACACGAAATCCAGGGTCCGGAATTACGAGAAACGCAAGAGGCTCGAAGACGAGAGAACGCGGAACCTGATCCGTGATATTTGCAACAAGAAGAGCATAAACAAGATACTGCTTGTCCATCACTACTACTATGGCGACGGAGCCATGGCCGCGGCAGCGGAATTGGGGATCGACTGCGATCTGGTCCTGCATGGCACCGAAATATCCAGCCAGTTTCCCGAGTGCATCGATGCGGCCGGGCACCTCAAGGCACATCTGATCGGGTCGCGTCCCTTTCAACTGTACCGCGCCCTTACACGGTCTTCGAACATCTATTGCAACAGCCGTTTCACGATGCATCTCGCGAAAAACATACACGGGAACAGGGAGTATTCCGTATGCGGGTGCGGCATAGACATCAGGGACTACACGAGATCAGGTGACTGGATACCTGCGGGACCTGACCGGAAAAAGCGAAAGCGGCAGGCGTTCGGATGGGCCGGAGATGAGATCCACCTGTGCTACGTCGGCCGTCTCGTAAAGCACAAGCGGGTTGAGAGGATCTTCGGCATTCTGGAGCGAACCGACAGCATCCTTCATGTGATCGGCAGCGGCCCCCACGAGAAGTCCCTCAGACACGCGGCAGCGTCGCGAGGCCTGGAGAGCAAGATCTTCTTTCATGGCGGCCTGGGCAACGAAGACAGAAATCGGATGATGGAGATCAGTGACCACGTGATCCTGCCATCCGAGATGGATGCGCAGACCGGCGGTTACGAGGGCTTTGGAATAACCGCTCTCGAAGCGGTCGCTCTTGGCACCCTGCCCATTCTGTCAGGACATGAGGGACTGGACGATCTGCTAAGCGTGTATGGAATTGGCGAACGCGGCCTGACCTCGGATCAAGATGTCGAGCGTACAGTGGCGCTCATGGCCGAATACAAAGATGAAGACAAATACAAAAAGCATATTGACGATGCTCGGACGACCATCGCAAACCACCTGACTTGGAAGCATATCGTGGAGCGTATGTGGTGCTGATTTCGACAAGGCGTAAGATCAACACTGCGCTACGCGAGATCGAGAGCGCCTTCAACGGGATTGTATCGACGCTTGTCGTTTCGGACGAGTACCCGCCGGAAACGACCGGCGGCGCCGAAATAAGCATGCACCAGCTTATCAAGGAAAGCGCGAATCCGAACGAATACCTTGTTGTGAAGTTCACCGGCGCGGACAATGACTTTCGGTTCTATGTGGAGGACGGCATCAAGGTCATCGTTGCCCCCCGCTTGCTTCCACACGAGATGTTCAACAACGCTCTCCCGCACCCGATCTCGCGCCTGAAATTCTTCGGCGTACGCGTAAGCGACGTTCCCGTTTCTTATGCCTATGCGCTCAGGTTCGGCCTAACCAGACTGCGGTTTGCCTACTACAGGCTTCTTTTGCGACGGGAAAAACCTGTCGGCGGCATACCTGCGGATGCCATTCCCGAGAACTACGTTTTCAGGACCCGGTTCCTGAATGAGATCGCATCCAGATTGCGGGTGTCCAGGGTCATCGCGAACAATACCCGCAGCATCGTCTTGACCAGAAGAGCGATGGATCGATCGAAGGCTCTCTGGAGCAACATCCACAAGATCGCGTATGTGCGGGACAATCGCTTTTTCTGCGCCCGACACAATCAGATCATGGTCGTGAACGGCAGTGTGTGCAGCAGATGCGATTTCGCCTGCGCAGACGAGGATGCCCCTTTTGCAACGCCCGACTTCCGTCGCGTCCTGGAAGGCGTGCGGGATGAGCGCCGAGGAAGCCTGAGAGCTTTCGACGACATCATCGTTACCAGTGAATACCTGCAAAGCCAGATCGAGGGGCTGGTTCAATCCAGCGTGCCGGTGCATATCGTGCCGAATTTCGTCGGTGATGCCCCGGAGCCCGCAGCGTCTCCCGCCAGACCGGACGACCGCCGCATTGTCCTGATGATTGGCTCCATTACCCAGGCGAAGGGGCAATTCGAGTTCATCCGAAACAGCCTGGACAGGATCAGGTCCGACCCGAAAATTGAAATTCACATTGCCGGGCGGGGCCAGGCCCTGTCGAAGGAAATTGTGGACTTCTGCCGTGAGAACACGATCGACGGGCAGGTCAGGATGCTCGGGTTCCTGGATCGAAAGGGCCTGTATGCGGCGATTGGGAGCGCTGATGTCGTCGCCCTTCCAACCATTTGGCCGGAGCCCTTCGGCAGGGTTCCGCTCGAGGCCGGAATCATGGGAAAGCCTGTCGTGGCGTTCGAGGGTGGAGGCTATCGTGAAACCATCGTGGATGAACAAACGGGATATCTGGTGCGCCGAGGCGACTACAGCGCCCTGTGGGCAAGGATCGACCAGCTCCTGGGCGACAACCGGTTGCGGGACAGCGTTGGTGGCGCGGCACGTTCCCATATCTGGGAAAAATACTCGGTCGGCAGGGCACGGGAGGCCTACTGCGCGGTACTGAACAGGCACATGCAAGCGGACAACGCATCCTTGTGAAGGTTGCGCCTCGGGGTACCGCTCTTCAAACCGTGGCGGCCACCGGACGTTGCGCCACCCTGTCCGCCTTCTCATCCGGGCAAGCGGGCGCCCAGGACCGTGAGCCCTTCCAGGTGGTGCACGGCGACTCAGGAACACGGAGACATGAGGATGATACTGATCACCGGAGGAGCCGGCTTCATCGGAAGCAACATCGTCGCGCGGCTCTGCGACGACGGGCACGAGGTTGTGGTCTGCGACTGGCTCGGCGACGACAACATCAAGTGGCAGAACCTCAAGAACCGTCTGCTTTACCGGATCATCGCCCCCGAGGCGCTTGGCGACTTCCTGGCCTCCTCTCCCGATCTCGCCGCGGTCATTCACATGGGGGCGATCTCCGCGACCACGGCAAGCGACGCGGATCTCATCGTCCGGACCAATATCGACCTGTCGCAGAGCCTTTGGCGATACTGCGCGGATCGCTCCGTCCCCTTCATCTATGCGTCGTCCGCCGCCACCTATGGCGATGGCAGCCAGGGCTTTCGCGACGACAATGACATCGAGCAGATGAAGCAGCTTCAGCCGCTGAACCTCTACGGCTGGTCCAAGAAGTTCTTCGATCTCTGGGCCCTGTCGGAACAGGCCAGGGGCCGCGCCACACCGCCGAAATGGGCCGGCCTCAAGTTCTTCAACGTCTACGGGCCGAACGAACTGCACAAGGGCGACATGATGAGCATCGTGTCGAAGAACCGGGAAAAATGCGCCGCCGGAGAGGAAGTGCCGCTCTTCAGGTCGCATCGCCCCGACTATGAGGACGGCGGCCAGCTTCGCGACTTCGTGTTCGTCGACGACTGCGTCGACATTGTCTGCTGGCTGCTTTCGAACCGGTTTGAAAACGGGGTCTTCAACGTGGGCAGCGGACAGGCGCGCAGCTTCCGCGATCTGATCGCCGCCACCTTCAAGGCCGCCGGGCAAGCGGAGAATATCCGCTACATCGACATGCCGGTCTCGCTTCGCGACAAGTACCAGTATTTTACCGAGGCCGACATGACACGGTTGCGCCAGGCGGGCTACAACGGCGGCGGCACCTCGATCGAGCGCGGCGTGGAGATCACGATGCGCGACTACCTTCTGAAGACCGATCCGCATCGGTAGCCCCGGATTTCCGGGACGCGACACGGGAACAGACCCCAGATGGACACGACCTCCGACCAGATCCCCCCTTCGCATACGCTGGTCCTGGGCGACATCATGCTCGACCGTCACATCCACGGCCAGATCACGCGGATCTCCCCGGAGGCCCCCGTCCCGGTCTTCAGGCACAAATACGCCACACACACCCTTGGCGGCGCGGGGAATGTCGCGGCCAACATCGTTTCCCTGGGTGGCAACGCGACCCTTCTCTCGGTTTCGGGGGCGGATGATCAACGCCCCCTCCTTACCCGCATCTGCGAGGACTACGGCGTGGAGCCGAGCGGGATCGTTCCCTCGAACCACCGAAAGACCACCACCAAGACCCGCTTCGTCGTGGATGGGCAACAGGTCATCCGCTACGACGAGGAAGATGACTCTCCGCTCGCCGACGAAGAGCATGCGGTCCTTGCGACACTGATCGAGAAGCACGCCTCGCAAGCCAGCTGCATCGTCCTGTCCGACTACGGAAAGGGCATCTTTCACGGCCCGCTCGGCCAGTCTCTCATCCGCTCCTGCACGGCTTTGGGCAAGCCCGTGATCGTCGACCCCAAGGGCAACGACTTCAGCCGGTACAGCGGCGCGACGGGAATAACTCCGAATCTCAAGGAGTTGAGCGCGGCCGTCGGGCGCAAGCTCCACGATGATGACGAGGTGGTTACCGCCTGCCGGGAGCTGATCGACCGGTTCGGCTTCGACTTCGTGCTCGCAACGCGCAGCGAAAAGGGCATGTCGCTCGTGGAGCGCGACACGGCAACTCACCTGACGGCCCGGGCCCGCGAGGTCTTCGACGTCTCGGGCGCCGGGGATACAGTCGTGGCGACGCTCGCCGTCGGGCTGGCGAGCGGCTCAAGCCTTCAGGCGGCCGCGCGCATGTCGAATGTCGCGGGTGGGCTGGCGGTCCAGAGGCGGGGCACGGCCCGCATTTCCCGCGAGGAACTGCGCAGCGAGATGGCCCGCCAGCATATTCCCGGCACGGTGATGCCGTCGTTTTCCAGCCTGTCGCAAGCTCTGCAGACCCGCAGCCAGTGGAAGGCGGAGGGGCTGAAGGTCGGCTTCACGAACGGCTGTTTCGACATTCTCCATGCGGGGCACGCGTCCATGCTCGAACGCGCGCGCGAGCACTGCGACAGGCTGGTGGTGGGCCTGAATTCCGATGCATCGGTATCCCGTCTCAAGGGGCCGAGCCGTCCGGTCAACACGGTGCATGACCGCGCCATGCTTCTGGCATCGCTGCGCTCCGTCGACGCCGTCGTCGTGTTCGACGACGACACGCCGCTGTCGCTCATCGAGACGTTGCAGCCGGACGTGCTGTTCAAGGGCGCCGACTACACGCTGGATACGGTCGTGGGCGCGCACAGCGTGCAGGCGAACGGGGGTGAAGTGATCCTGCTCGATCTGGTGGAGGGGCGCAGCACCACCGAGACCATCCGCAAGATCAAGACGTGAGCACCGGCAACACATTCCGGCACGACGACCCGAGGCGTATCGCGCCGGGCCTGTGGCGGGAGATCCTTCGCCCCTTCGCGGGCACGACGAGGCCCGCACTCTTCCTAGACCGGGACGGGGTTCTCAATCGCGACACGGGATATGTCGGCGATCCGCGAACGCTCGAGGTCTGGACGGATACGGCCCCGCTTGTCAGAGCCGCTAACCGCCGCGAGAGTCCCGTTGTCGTTGTCACGAACCAGTCCGGCATCGCACGCGGATACTACGGCTGGGGCGACTTCGACGCGGTGAACCGCCGGATCCTGAAGGAGTTCGCGGCAGCCGGTGCAACCATCGATGCCATTCTGGCCTGCGCGTATCATGAAGAGGGCCTGGACGCGCTCGCGGTTGCCGACCACCCCTGGCGAAAACCGCGAGCCGGCATGTTGCTGGAAGCGGCAAGATTGCTTCCTGTGGCGCTTGGAACGTCCTTCATCGTCGGAGATCGCAAGGGAGACATGGAAGCGGCCGCCGCAGCCGGCCTGAAACGCGGGCTCATGCTTGTGCCGGATGACAAGCCGGCACGCGGAACGATCGACGGTTTCACCTATGACATTCGCCCCTGGCAGGCGGTGGGCTGGCCGGAGGTTGCCGCGACCGCGTTCCCGCCCGCCCCGGACCGGGCGTCTTCCTGCTAGGAGACAACGGCCCGGTCGTTCAGCCTTCGCCACTCCGCCCCATCGGAAAAGGCAAGGACGGGTCCTCCGCTCTCATCGCTCACGAAGACAATCGCCCCCGCTCCGTGTTCCACCGCCGAGGGCAGACCGGCAACCGTGTAGCCCTTGACGCGGACAGGCCCGTCGACGTCGAGCTTGGTGCTGGGCGTATGCGTCCCGATGCCCGTGAACCCCGTCGCGGCATCGAGCTTCAGATGAGCCCACTGCGTCACACCGGCATGACGGGTGATGAAGAAAATATCTCCATCATCTTCGACCGACCGAATGCTGAAGTCCGCTTTGCCGGTCGCCGAGTTGTATTGGGTGTAAAACGCGGCATACTCGATGTTGGAATGACGGAATGACATGTAGGCGCGCGCACCATCAGTCTGATCTGCATTGGCCAGAAGACGCGCGCTGGCTCCAACACCATATCTACTGAACTGAATGCTTCCGCCGTTGGACAGGGCGTAGGTGAAATCCCCATCTGACGGGTTGATATCAATAGCAGACCGGAAAACGGCGCCGTCCGCCGAGATCTTGATGCGAAAATGGTCGTCGCCGGCAATGCCGACCTCCGCCCGTCCGCTGTATCCAGTCTGGAACAGGAGCGACGCGGTGTCTGCCGCCGCCGCCTTGTTGAGCTTGAGCCGTTGGTCGGCGCCGTCATGTGTCAGCAGGACGGACTCGGAGCTTACGACGAACCGTTCACCGGTCGTGGGCGATGCATTGATGCCGAGCATGTCCGTTCCGGTCTTGGGCACGCTGCGCAAGTCGACCCATCCGCCGTCCGCAGGAGAGATCCCGAGGACGGATCGATGTCCGCAAGCAGGTTCAGCCTGGCTGCATCTCTTTGGTCCGGACAAGGTCGGCGACCGCATCGGACACACATTTCAACTGCGTCTCGACGTCGAAAGGTTCCATCAGTCTTTCAAACTCGGCATCGCCGACATCCTCCGACATCGTGCGGTCCAGCAGCTCGAGCCAGGTATCGACGTTGTCGTCCGGCGCCAGCCATCTGGGCGGAAGCACTTCCTTCATTCCACCGCGATCCGTCGAGATCGTCGGCGTCCTGCAGATCAGCGCCTCGAACACCACACGACCGGTTCCGCAAGGGTCCTCGTTTCCAAGCGGGAAAAGGAAAACCCTGGCGTTCTCGTACATGCTGGAAAAATCGGCGCCATCGAAGAAGGGATCAACCCGCACATTCGCCGGGAACGGCTTCCCGTCCCCTCCGATGACACGAAACCTCCAGTTGGGACGGTTGGCCGCCAACTGGCGGACGAGGTCGCCGCCGCGCCATTTGGATGCATTGATCAGGAGGATCTCGGAGCGTTCCGCGAGGGGCCTGATCCCGGCAGCACCCGGTGGCGGCGTAACGGGAACATAGGAAGTCGTGGCGTCGACGTCATAGAGCCGTTTCAGCACCTGGGCGACATAGCGCGCGTTGGTGATGATCCTGAACGCGCCGGCATAGGCCGACCTGTACAGCGATTTTTCATTGCGAACCGGCGACCGGTCCAGCAGGTCGACATAGGGCTTGGGGCAGATCTCCCCCCAATCGCGCGGGAAGAAGATATAGGGAACATCCGTCGCCTGGCAGACCTGCACTGCAGCGAGACCCGCGCCGCCATAGGTCAACACTCCGTCCGGGCGCCAGCCGGCGATGGCGGCCGCCAGCGTGTCCGCGAAGACATACTGACCGGCCACCACATACCGGCAGAGGTCCGTTTCATCCAGGCAGGCCTCGGCGGTCTTCTTGTTCTCGACGACAACAAGAACCTCGTACCCTTCCTCCTTGAGCTGCTGGACGATGGCCCGCGTGGAACGTTCTCCACCGCGCGGATTATGCTTCTCAAGGTGGTGATGCGCCGCGAAGAGCAGCCGCTTTCCGCCCGTGACAGGACGCGCAACACCGTGTTGCCGCAGGAGGTCGGACAGGGAGGCAGCCGCGCCGTCCTGTTTCCCGCCCCGCGCGTTCGCGAAAAGGGCCAGTTCGCGCCCTTCGGCATCGCGGCAGGAAGCCGCCATGTCGAGCCGCTCCCACGTGCCAGCGAGAGCAGCCTTGTCAACCGCATCCTCCCGCATGATGACGAAGTCCATCCTGCCCGCGATCTCCTCGCTCTTCAGTTCGCCGGGTTTCAGGCAGAAGACGTCGACTTCCTCGTTGAAGGCGGCAAGTTCCTCCGGCCGGGAGGTCCAGTCTCCCACGAGAGCAAAGGCCAGCTTCCCTTCCGGTGGATCGAAACGGGTATGTGGCAGCCTGTAGGGCGTGTCGTCCAGTCGCACCACGACCTGCGCCAGCGTCTTGGGCAGCGTCTTGGGCAGCGTTACGCCGAGTTCCTGCTTCAACGTCGCAAGCGGGCCGCCGTCGCCCCGCGCCGCAACCAGGAGCCTGTCCTTCAAACGAGCGGCCTCCTGCCCCTCTCCAAGGGAGGCAAAGGCGCGCAAGGCAATCGTCGCGGCCTCGACCCAGGCGATGCGATCCTCGGGAACCTCCTCATCGACATCCCACGAGCGCCACAGAGAAACGATGGTCTCCGCCTCGCCACGCGCGATGTGACTTCTGAGGAGGATGTTGCGCAACACCCAGGGCCGCTCGACGCGACCGATGTCGTCGAGACAATAGGTGATCGCGGTGTCGTAGTCGCGCGCGACATAGGAAAAACGCGCACGCTCATAGCGCAGTTCATCATCGACGCCGGCCGTCCGCACACGCCAGTCGAGCACCTGACGCGCCCGGTCCATGCGCTTGCGCCCAACCAGCGCCTTGAACGGGTCCGACCATTTCCCCGAAAGATACGGATAGAGCGAGAAGGAGTCGGCGGCGAACTGGGCCTGATATGGCTCCCGAACCAGGACCCCGCGGCGCTCGACCTCCATCTCGATCGCACGCGAAAGACTGTTACCGACGTGCGTCCCGCCAAGCCGGATCTTGTCGAGAACCTCGCTGAGCACGGATGCCAAGGTGACATCGGACATGCACATGGGGGCGTTGCAGGAGGTAAACTCCTTGCGGAACTGGCAGGGCGAACAGGACCGCGTGGATCGCATCACGGATGCCGAAGGCACCATCGGCCCGTTCTTGAGCACGCCTGTCGGCCCGAAGATCACGACGGTGGGCACCTGAAGCGCGTCGGCGATATGGAAGGCGCCGCCATCCGCTCCGACGAACACATCCATCTCGCGCAGGCGCTCGATGGAGTCACGCAGTTTCAAGCCGGTCAGATCGATGCATCCGGCGATCGCCTCTCCCGGTCCGCCGACACTGTGGGCGATGACGCCGACATCGGACAGGTCCTGCGCCAGTTGCGCAAAATGCGGCCACTGACGATTGCCCCAGATCGCCCCGCTCCGGCCGGCCGCGATGGCGACCTTCGCGCCGTTCGTCGGCTTGGGCGCACTCGTTCCATGCGCGGGCTCGTCGAACCCGCGAACAAACGGAACGATCTCCGCATCCGTTTCCCTGGGGTCGCATTCCAGGAAGGTCGACAGGCCATTGAAGTAGTAGCGCGCCTCCGACATGTAGCGGGTCGTGCCATAAAAGTCATAGACGGCACGCTGGAAGAACACCCGAGGCGCAAACGCGGGCATCGCCATCGCGCCCATGGTCGATGCCTGAAACACGTGGTCATAGTCGCGACCGCCGAGGCTCGCTCCGGCGTGATAGACGAGGTTCACATGATCGCTCTCGCCGAACAGCTCATGTGCCACCCCGACCTTCGAGTGAACGCAGATGTCCACCGGAACGCCGAGCCGTGCGTGGAGGAAGCGGATCAGCGGCGTGGAGAGCAGCATGTTGCCGATCCCCGCACCGATCATGAGCAGGAAACGGCGACCGAGGAAGGAAAGCGCGCGGTCGAGCCCCTTCTCTGCGGTCTCGCTGACCGCGGTACCGATCCGGAAGGTGTCTTCCAGCCAATGCTCGACCGCCACGTCGGTCACGATCACCGATGCGGCCCGGTTCAAAAGCAGACGCCAGTTCCGCGCAAGGGCCTCGTCGGACGCAAGCGCTTCCCGCTCGACCTGCGGAAGCCCGTCCAGACTGATGATCAATGGCGCGCGCAAACCGGCCAGATCCAGCGGTTCGGACAGGTTCCGCCAGCCAACGACGACAGGCGACGCGGGATCGGCAAAAGACGCAGCGCGCAATGTGCCCGGTTCGATGAATTCGCGCCCGTCCGCTTCCGCAAGGGAGGCATCGGCGCACAGGACACGTCCCGCATCGACAGCGGGTGCGGCCTTCAAGCCCAGAACACGCTGGCTTCCCTCACCGCTTTCCTCGACGGCGAAAACCCGCTCCAGGCCCGGCGTCGCGGACGATCCGTTCAATCCTCCAGGTACGAACTGGGCATTCAATGCAGCTGCCGCGACCTGCAGGATCTCGGAAAGCGATGCGAAGGAGCCTGCCTGTTCGCCGGCCAGCGCGAGATCGGCCCGGCGCAGGGCGACGGCATGGGCTCGCGAGACATCCGGCACGGACTGGAACGGCTCATTCTCCGGGGCTGCCAGATAGGTCAGGCCGACGCTGTCCCGCGCCTCCCGCACGAGCGTGTCCACGGCCTCCGCATCGATCTCCCGTGATGCCAGCACGATGAAGCCGGACGACCCGGCCTCCTCCAACACCTGCCCGAGAGGTGGAAAGCCATCGTCGGCACGAACGACAAGATGCACGTCTCGCGGCTGCGTCGGAGTATCGAGCGTACCGGCAAGGACGTCATCAAGCGCCGAGGGTTCGTTCAGTTGCGCGGCGGCCGCGACGGCACCAAGAGCAATCCGCATCTCAGCGCGCTTGCGCCGGGATTCGCCATTGCCGGGCGCACTCTCCACCGCGAGACCGTAGGCCAACTCCGCAGCGGCAATCTGGCCGCGCGCCCGCAAGGCATCGCCGTATCTCAGCGCCGCCTGCGTCATCTTCACCTGCGGATGGGACACCGCCTCTTCGGCATGATCGACGGCCTCATCCAGCCGTCCGGCCATGCGGGCCGCGACACTTTTCAGAACGGGAATCAGCGGATCGCCGGAACAGGCCTTTGCCATGTCGGCGATCACCGCCTCGGCCTCGCTGAATTCCAGCCGGGAGAGGTGGATGTAGACGCGTTCGCTCCACAGACCCGCATCACCAGGCTCGCGTCGCAGGGCCGCATCGAGAAAATCCTCGGCCTGAAGCCTGTTGGGGGATTTCAGATGCCGCCCCTCACCTTCCAGCGATGCCATGGCGATCGCGAGCCGATGAAGCAGGACCTCGTTTTTCTTCACGGTCGCAATGGCCGGCCCGGCAAGATCGGCAAGACGTCTGGCCGCATCGGGGTGTTTCATCGCCTTCAGGCAAGCCGTCATGCGGTCAAGGCTTCGCCGATCCTGCGGCCTTGCGGAGAACAGGGCCGCGTAGAGGTCGAGCGCCCTGGCGTGGTCTCCGGCCGCAAAGGCGGCATCCGCCTTCTGAGGACCGCCGATGGTCGTTTCGACCGATTGCCGGGCCTGCTCGAGAATGCGGCTGTGCGCGGCGGAGCGGCCGGTCCGGCGGATCCAGTTCACAAGACCGGTCGAGACCCGGCCCTTCTCGCGAGTACCGAAAACGCTCAAGTCCGCCTGCTGTAGCCCCTGGACGACGGCCGTCGCAAGGTGACCGCCAAGTGCGTCGGCTCCCTGCGCGTCCGCCGGTGCCAGAACACCCTGCAGGATGTAGAGCCCGACGATACGCCGGGGTTTGGCCAACCGTATCTCAGAGGGAGCCAAGGCCTCCACGCTAGCCAAGGTCAACCTTGCGACGGCCTCGGCAACGGCGGCCTCCTCGGCCGGTTTCGCACGAAGCAGGTCCCCGATCAGCCGGCCTGTCGAGACCGCATACTCCGGCGACATCGCCTGTCTGGCGGCGACGAGCGCCGTCGCCTCTTCAATCGCTTCCAGCGGGCCGGGCGCTTCGGATGACCTCGGACTTCCCAGTCCCGGCCGCCATCCGACATTGACGGAAGCACCGCCCCCTTTTCGAATGCACAGATTGAGGAGATGCGACGCCTGGATCGTTTTCGCCTTGTCGTCCAGCTTGTTGCGCGCCAGTGCCTCCAGGTACAAGCGGACGCACTCGCCGACGTCGCTGCCGGACTTCGAGGCCACTTCAAGCCTCAGCCGCCATCCTTCATGGCGCCGGGGATACAACCGGACAAGAGCCAACGATGCAACGCGGGACAGCCAGAAGTGACGGCTGCGGATGCCATAGCGCGCAATCCTCGGCAGCGTTTTGATCACGAGATCGTCTCTCCCATCGCTCTACCGGCAATCCTCACCCGATCCGACAATGAAACGTTCTGCGGCAAGATTCGCGTTGCCGAACCCTATCGTATTTGCTGCTGCACAACAGACTTCGTTTCCGCACGGCAACATCCGCTCCACACACAGTGGAAAACCCCGCGCCCCACAACCTCATCTCGTCTTCCGCGACATTGGAAAGACCGCATCCAGCCATGTGCGGACGCCGCCGCATGGCGGACGTCCTTCCTTCGCCTTCCGGTCACGGGATGGTTTTGGGCATCATTTTCCGGCGAAATCAGGGAGGCCGGCAGCGGCGCGTGCACCGCTCCACAAACTTTATACTGTCAAGGAGGGCTTTGAGAGAAAGCCACCCGGCGCAAAGGCTCTGTTCAGTTCGGATATCGCACAGACGATATGATAGAGCGAACTCGCCGGCGACGGCTCCTCGACGAAGCGGGCATCCTCTTGCAGCTTGTCGCGCCACAAGCCGGTCGGGCTTTCCAGGAAGAACATTTCCAGTGCCTCGACCGCCCGGCACGCGGAAGCCAGATAGTGCGCACGCTCCGCCCCCTGGGAGACACGCGCCAGCGCCAGCGCCGCCTTGATCCATTCCGTCTGCCCCCACAGCCGGGCAATGGGAGCCCGCGCGGAAAAGTCGTCGTTCAGCTCCAGAACCGCGACCTTCCGCCGGGGACAGATGCCCCAGGTTTCGCCGATCGCGAACAACCGGCGAGCGGCGATCGCGGCATCGGCACGCCCGCGCCGCCGTGACCAGACAAGCGCAAGCCAGGCCCACTCGAACTGATGGCCCGGCTCGACCTGGCGTCCGCTGTCGTCGGGCATGGGACGCCAGTCGGACGCAAAGAACTCCTTCAAGGCTCCCGTCAGCGGATCAACGAACCGGGCCAGCGCCAGTTCCATGATTTCGTCGGTGACCCTGCTCCACTCGGTGTCGTCGGATATGTCTTCCCAGGCGAGGGTCGCCTCCAGAAGATGCATGTGCGGGTTGGCGCGCAGTGGCAAGCTCGGCGGGCAGCTCTCCTCGAAGCCCGCCTGCGGATGCCGATAGTGCGCCTCCAGTCTTTCGAGCAACGAGCGGGCGATCGGTTCGAACTCTCCGCGACGGGACGGCAGCGCGGCGGATGCATGGGCCAGTGAGAACAGGGCAAAGGCCTGATTGTACAGGTCGAACCGCGTGTCCAGCATTGCACCGTCGGGGGCAACGAGGTCGGCGAACGTTCCGTCGGGAAGCCTGAAATGCGCAAGATACCAGTCCAGCGCGCGGCCCGTGATCGCGGCCCAGTCGCCGGTCCAGCCAAGCCGCCCCGCCTCGATCACTGCATAGATCTGCCGGGGTTGAACCCGCCCGCGGCGCGGAGCGATAACGGCATGCGGCCCGGCGGGATCGATGGCCTCCAGAAATCCCCCGTCAGCGGGGTCGATGCCCAGGCCGGTCCATTGCGGCATCGCATCGTCAGACAACCACCGGGTACACCGCTCGCTCGCGGCACGAAGCCAGGCGATATGCGCGTCTTGATCCATCGAATGCCTCTCCCCGCCCGGTCGCCGGCTCGCTTCCCGTTGCGCGCTGGCCACCTTGCGCCTGTCACGCTTGCACGGTCCCGCGTTTCGTTGCGGCACATGCCTTCAGCGCAACGAAGAGTGGAACCTTTCCTTGTGAGATAACATAGGCATGTTCAGAAACACCAGCCGACCGACCGACGAGGCGCACACCGCCCCGCTGGCGTCCCCGCACCTTCCCTGACGACTTGCTGCTTGCGGTTTGAAGCTGGCCCGGGAGGAACTGCCGGATCCTGCGCGGCAGCACATGCTGTTCTGCACATGCCATTGCAAGTCTCCGCACGCATGCATGCGTCCGAGTACAGATACAAAACAGGATTTGATGGGAACAAAATGGTGCTGCCGGAGAGATTTGAACTCTCGGCCTCTCCCTTACCAAGGGAGTGCTCTACCCCTGAGCTACGGCAGCGATGTGCGCGGGTGTAAGGCGTAAAACCCAAGCCGTCAAGCCGGTTCGGGGTTCTCCTTGTGGGAAATTTTCATCCCCTCGCCGGTCGCCATCCAACCGGACTTTTCATGAGCGCGCGGGGATCGGGCCGGCCATCTCGTACGACATCCAAACAGCATTGTTCACGCAATGTCCCTACAATCTTTATCCGTCGTCAGAGCCTTTGGCACACCTCGCGGTATAGATCAGCGGAGTGCAGGCCCCGTCCGCGGGAGGTGTTCAAGCGGCGATCTTGCGGCTCTCGAATTGCGGAAGTCGGAATGCCCGTGGGGCTGAGCAGCGTCGTTTTCGTCCACGATTCTGCTATGGCCACCTTGTTCAAACGTGCAAACTTTGCAGCCAACACGATCAGTGTTCCACAGAGATTTTGAAAGGTAATGGCCTACACCGGGCCTTTCGACACGAACGGGAAATGATTTTCAAACCTCGGGAGGCGGTGGCATCATTTTCCGGGTACTCGAAAAGCCGCCTCCGACAGACCCACTGGCGGCATTGCACGCAGCCCCCCCCCGCAACAAACAACCAATTTAACTCAAGACGCTGGCGGACACTCGCCAACGCCATCTTGTGCGTTGGCGAGTGTCCGTCATGTAGCCCCTCCCCGCGATTTGTCTTTTTGCTGCCTGCCCACGAAAAGCCCACCCCCATCAAAAAAGCTTCACAAGCAATCAACGCAAAGCACCATCGCCTGCGAAAACTTGCACGTACGGATTGCACTCGGCAACAAAGACGGAAATGCTCCTTACGAAGTGACGGAGCTGTCGGAATCGACGGGCGGGTAAGGTTGCTGCGAGTTTGGAATTCTCCAGGATGGCTGCCGACGCAGTACGATGTGGCAATGACCATAGCCTGTAACCGGGCTGAGAAATGGCGTAGGCACTTATGGAAGGACCGGACGAGTTCCCCCAATAAACTCACGGAGATCGGCGGTATTTATGCTTCATAAAATCAAATACTTTTTTGAAAAGTTAGCAAAAAATGCCCCCATCAGGGACGGCGACTACCCAGGCTTCGATCTCTATTTCACCCCCCTCAGGATCTTTACACCAATCACGGCATACGTCGCAGCTGTACATATAGCATACCTATTAATGAAAAATTTTCTCACAGAAAATGATATGAAAGAAATATCACGCCACATAATACAATTCGCACCAATATTAGAAGTACGATACGGTCAAATAATGACCATCGGCACTACCCATGCAATATATTATACAACAGCAATAACATTATCTTCAATTCTTGTATTATTTCAATCAATAACCTTTTCTCAAAAATACAGGAGTGAGATGGCTAGTACCCCTTCCGCATACAGGCCTGTTAACATATTTTCGCTATACTATATCCTATATGTCATCTTCATTACTTTTATATTTGGATCTGTTCTCTTTACGTCTGATGAGAGAATTGTAAAAAATACCTCTCATCTAGCAAGAGGTTTTAATAGCCCTCTTATTCTTCCAATATTTTGCGCGCTATATGGCTTCCTATGCTCAATAAATATTATGCAAATATATGCTTTTTTCTCTAAGTTAATTCGCCAAAAGGGAAAACTAGCAACCGAGGTCCGCCAATGAGCAATGCACCTTCATGGGAGGGCTCCGAAGAGGTCCGGCGATGCCTTGCCCCTCTCCAACGTTCGAGAGACGTTGAGTTGACATGCCTCTGGCGCCGGACGCGGGGCCCCTCATGATCCCGGGCGACTGAAAAACCTCAACGGGTTGTGCAACAGATTGATCCTGTGGTTCATTGCAAGTCGGCGGACAGAAACATGAATTTAGCGTGAGTTTCATGAAATCGACACATGCGAGGCATGCGGTTCTTCTGTTCGGTTGTGTGCTGTTGAGCGGGTGCCTGAGCGACCCGTCCGAGTTGACCTCCTCCGCACCCGACAAACCGTGGGGACCAGCCGGCGACAGTGGAAGCTTCGCCGTTCAAGGCCCCGTCGACGACACGCTCGCGAGAACATCGGCCACTCCCCGGATCCGGATCCAGGGTGGCAAGGTCTACACGCTTTCCGAGTTGATCGATCTAGGTCAGCGATCTCACCCCTCGACGCGGGTGGCCTGGGAGCAGGCTCGCCAGGCCGCTGCCGCCGTTGGTATCGCGGAAGGCACATTCCTTCCCATGATTTCGGCCAATGTGATCGCCGGATACCAGGACGTCACGACCCCGCTCCCCACGCCCTTCGGGGGCACCGACTATGTATCGACCAAGGCGAGTGGCGTCGTTCCAAGCATCGCCCTGCAATGGCTGCTCTTCGATTTCGGCGAGCGGCAGGCACTTCTGGACGCCGCCAAACAAACCGCCTTCGCCGCGAATGTTTCTTTCAACGGAACGCATCAGGCTCTCATTCACAACATCACAAGAGCCTACTACCTTTATGGCGTTGCCAGACAAAAAAGCGGAATTGCCGAATACTCACTTCGCAACAGCCGCAAGATACTGGCGGCCGCGCAGGGACGGTATTCCAGCGGCATCGGGACCAGCATAGAGGTTGCCCAGGCAAAACAACTGGTTGCGCAATCCCGTTTCAGGCTCGTACAGGCGCAAGACGGTCTCGACGATGCGTATCAGGGTCTGACCGGTGCCGTTGGCCTGGCACCGAATGTGCGAATTAAGGTGGCCTCGTCCACGAACCGCCGATTGCCGGGCACGCGCGTGGAACCCACGGACAAGGTCATCCGGCAGGCCCTGTCGCGACGTCCCGACGTTCTGGCGAGCTATGCTGCCCTGAAGGCGAGCCAGGCGAATGAACGCGCGGCCGCCGCAGCCTTTTTGCCGAAGGTCTATCTGGGCGCCGTCGCGGCCGCCAATCAGGGGAGCGTGCAGGCAGGCGGCTTGCCGGGCGTCGGCCTGCAGAATACGGCAAGCGGCGTGATGCTTGGCGTTACCGTTCCCATATTCGATGGTCAGATCCGCAAGAACCGCCAACGTCAGGCTGCATCCGCGACGCGGGCCGCCGCCGCACTTCATCGGCAAACCAGGGAGGCCTCCATCCGGGAGATCCTTCTCGCGTCCAACTCGCTCAGATCCGCGCTTGCCTCCTATGAAGCGGCATCGGAACTGCGCAGGGCCTCGACCGTCACCTACAATGCGGCTTTCGAAGCGTACCAGAACGGTCTTGGAACGCTCACGGATGTCACCGCCGCCGACAGTTCCCTCCTCGATGCCCGGGAGGCACAGGCAGATGCACATGCGGCCTCCCTTCTTGCCGCATCGTCCCTCGCGTTCATGCTGGGCAACATGACGTCCAGCTCCGCCCCGGAAGAGGCCCTGCGCTAGGAGGTAGCCCGGGCCGGATGCCAGGGCTCCCTTGAAGACTATGTTCGTTGGGCGAGCAGAACGGGCCTGGGAGCACCAATGGACTGTTCTTGAAGCTCGCGGCGGATCTCATCCAGCCTTGCCGCGACGTCTTCGGAAACCCTCTCCTGGAAGCGTATGTGACGATAGATCGCTTCAAGGTCCCGGCGAAGCGTCGCGAGCCGGGCAAGTTGCCCGTCGCTCGCCCGTTGCCGGCGCGGCTCGAAATACGCCATACTCAGGAGATTGGGGGCCTCCTCGAGGCTTGAGAGGATCTTCGAGGAGGCCGCGATGTCGGCCATACGGGCATCCGGGGACTGTCTGGCAAGATCGACAAGTGCGTTCGCGCTCGTCAGGAGCCGCAAGCGCAACCTGTTGACGATGCTCACCGGCCAGAACTGGGTGAAGATCACGAAGATCACGAAAATTCCCAGGAAAATACCGACAATCCGGTTTCCCGCCTGCGAAAATTCGAAACTGGGGCCGAACCCGTTCAATGTCGTGAGCAGGAAAGCCAGCGCGATCTGGACACCGGCGTAGGAAATGCGCTCGCTGCCGGACGAAACCCATCCCGCAATGAGAACGGCGCAGAAGACGAGGACCATCAGCCCTCCCACATCCGTGAGGTTCGGCATCACGAACAGAAGCGCGGCGGCACCCATGGCGGCTCCGACAAGACACCCGGCAATCCGGAGGGTCAGCTTGCGGACGGTCTCTCCGGTCGTGCCAAGCGCAGCGACGTAGCAGGTAATCATCGCGGTATGGATGCCGTTCCAGTCTATGCCGGTATAGATGAGATAGCAGACAACGGCAGCGATCGAGGTCTTGAGCGCATAGAGCTGATGCCGCGGCGCTGAAAAGGCGTCAGCGGCAAGCAGCGGCTCGGGCTCCGGCTTGGGACTGGCGCCGGCATCGGGGTGGGCGAGGCTGTTCAGCGCCGACCGCAGGGCACCTTCGACGGGAGTTGACGGCTGCTGTTCGGCGTCCTGCGCGGGAGCGAAAATAGGAAACGTCCGTTTCGAGACCAGATCCGCGACATCCCGCAACCGGGCAGCCAGCATCCCGCGCCTGTCCGCAAGGATAGCCTCGCCGGGGGCCTGAGCCGCAAGCGCGATCCTGTAGCTGGTCTCGACCGCACCGTTCAGCCAGCGCGCTTCGTCGCGCGGAACCAGGTGAAGAAGCTTCACGAGCAGCATCTGCTTCAGCGACTCGTCGTTGCCCTCGGCCAGAAGCTCGGTGAGCTTTGCGCTCTCGCCATCGTTTTCCAGTGCGTCGGCAGACGACCGCAAGCGATCGACGATCCGCTCGCGCACGAGAACCTGCGACGGCGTTCCAAAAACGAGATTGAACAGGATCATGAGCGCCATCGGCATGCAGGCCATCTTCCACGCCGCGAGAAGGCCCTGATCCCCGATCTGCCCGACCGGAACGTCGGTCACAAGCGTCATGATGAAAGCGACAATCAATCCCACGATCGCCGCCTGTTCCCCCAGAGGGGTCGTCGAACTGAGAAACAGAAAGACGTAGGACGTGAAGAACATGATCGCCAACCGGAGGGCAGGACTGTCGATGCTCAGGTTGATGACCGGAATCATGGCCAGAACCACCAGGGAAGCCAGGGCGATCAGACCGGCGCCGAGCAGGCAGTTCATGACTGCATCGCGTTTCATCAGGAAAATGACCAGGTAGCAGCTTATCGCCGGCTCCGGGATCCGGTAGGCCATGGCGACGCCGGTCACCAGGGCACACAGAAGGGCAACCCGCCAAGCCTGACCGAACCTCCCCTCGAAAGGTTGAAGATCGCGCCAGGCCTGCGCGACCATGCTGGAGACCGGCCCTTCAGCAGGCATTGTCGCGATGAATGGTCGTCACGGCGGACGCGCCGACGCGCATCAGGTCGGCAGGCGGATCGAAAAGGCGAATCCGCACGGGGAAACGCTGCTGGACCCGAACCCATTCGAGCGACTTCGGCACGATCGGCAAGGAGACGGGAAGGTTGATCAGGTCCTTGGAGCCAATGCCCCAGCCAACACTCTCGACCACTCCCCTGATCACCCGATCGCGGTCGGCGAGCACATGAACGGAGGCACAATCGCCGGCGGCGATCCCGGGAATGACGGTCTCGGTATAATTGGCGTTGACGTACCAGACGTCGCTCTGGATGAGGGTGAAGAGGGACTGCGCTGGCAAGGTGTAGTCGCCGGCGGAGGTCGTCACGCCCACGACGTGGCCGTCATGCGGGGCATAGAGCCTGGTTCCGGCAAGCTCGTGCTCCGCGATCGCAACCGCGGCACGCCTTGCACGCACCAGTGCCTCCGCCGCGAGGTCGTCCCCCACCAGTGCCTGTGCGGCATCCTGCTGTCGAAGGGCTTCCCTGAGGCTGACCTCGGCGTCCCGCTTGAGCGTGCGGGCATCGTCCAGTTGCTGGGCGGAGACATATCCCTTTTCGGCCATGGGCTGCAGCCGCTCGAGCGACTGCGTTGCCAGATCCAGGTTTGAGCGGGCCCGTTCAACCTGCTCCGCGGCAATATCCGCATTGGCGAGTTCGGCCTGAATATTGCGGGACCTGTCGCTGACCGCAGCCTCCGCGATCTCGAGGTCCGCGCGGGTCTGCTCGACCGCCAACCGATAGGCCGTGTCCTCGAGTTCCAGAAGAAGGGTGCCTTTTCGAACGAAGGAATTTTCCTGGACGTGAACAGCCTTCACCCGTCCGCCGACGCTGGTCGCCATCCGGGTGACATCGGCAAACACGGAAGCATCGTCCGACAGAGGATTGGCCTGCGAGATCAGATGGCTGCGATAGGCCAGACCGGCCGCCGCCGCGATGATCAGGAGACTGATCGTTGCACCGGCAACGGCGGCGAGCCGTCCTGACTTTATAGCTAGGGGCATGGTTCAGCGGCCAAAGAACACTGTCAGGGACAGATAGGTGAACGCGAGGCTCATGCTCATGTAGACGGGAACCCTCCAGCGCAAGATGTCGTCGATCCCCGTCGCAACGAGCAGGGCCCGCGCCACGAGCGTCAGAACAATGGCCGCGAACAGGCAAAGCAGCCACGCCGGAAAGTAGCTCCCGAAGAGCGGAATCGAGGGAGCCAGACTGGTAAGGGCAGGCGATGTCGTCACATCAGATCACTGTTCTTCAGGCAGATAGCCGAGTGCGAGGCCGCACGCAGAGCGCGAACCTTAGTACGATTGGTCCAGGGGTGCAATTTGTGCCCCCCCTGAACCTGCAGGCGTTTCCCTTCATCCGATGCCATGCAACACGCGCCGCTTCGAGGCTCCCGTCCCGCGTGCGGGAGCGGCCGTTCGCGGCACGGACGCCAGCCCGTCAAGACAGGCCATGGCCAAGGGCGGGCTTGTTGGCATTTCCTCGGCCAACTGCTATCGCCTCCCCGTTATTGCCCGCGAGGCGGAAAGGCGTCCGTGCAAGCGCGCGCGTACTGCCTGCAGCCACCCGTCATGGAGGTCCAGATGAGCGACACGCCGAAGTCTCCGTCGGAAAAGCCCGTCGCCGGCGACGGGCCCGAAAGCAAGACGCGGCGGGCGGCCGATGCCCCCGGCACCCGCGAGGACCGTCTCGCCTCCGCCCTGCGCGCAAACCTGCGCCGGCGCAAGGGCGCACCGAAACAGGCCGGGAGCACAAAGCGGTCGCTGCTCGACGAGGAGTGAGCCTTTCGCACCCTCGCATGAGTGCGTGCCGGGAGCGGTCCGGCTTCGTTTGTCGGGGGAAATCAGGCAGGGCCTTGGGCAGCCAGGGCCTCAGGCGGCCTGCCCGCCACCGTCCGCACCCTGCCAGATCTTCTGACGATTGCGGATCTCGCGCGGTGCGGGGCCGAAGTAGCTCGGCGTCTTCACGAAATCGCGCGGGTGCATGATGACCGAGCTGACCCGCTGATAGAGTGCCTTGGCCGAGATCGGCTTGGACAGCAGTTCATGCACGCCGAGACGGCGGGCCTCGATGATACGGCTGCGCTCGGTGTGACCGGTCACCATGATGATCGGGATATAGGCGAAGGGATTGTGCGGGTTGCGGATCATGCGCACCATGTCGGCGCCGTCGAGGATCGGCATCACCCAGTCGAGAATCAGGATATCGGGGTTGGCACGCTCCATCGCCTCGAGGCCCGAGGCCCCGTCCTCGGCCTCGACGATGCGCCGTGCGCCGAACCCCTGCAGCATGGTGCGCAGGATCGTGCGCATGTAAGCGCTGTCCTCGACGAGAAGAAACGTCAGCGATGCCAGATCGAGAGACACGAAAAACCTCCAGAGCGTCTCCCTTATGGCACGAAAAATCTGAAGCAACGGTTAGTTGTCGCGACTTTCTTTGCCCTGCGTGCCGCCATCGTGCCTCTCCGGCAGGTCGTCATCGTAGAGAATGCGATATTTCGCGCCCTCCAGGTCGTCGTACTGGCCCGTCTTGAGCGACCAGAGGAAACCGGCAAGGCCGAACAGGCCGAGCAGAAGGGCAACGGGAATGAGATAGATCAGAACATCCATCAGACGGACCTGTCACTGGCCCCGAGCCGCAGGCGCAGGGCATTGAGCGTCACCACCACGGATGACAGCGACATGGCGAGCGCGGCCAGCAGCGGTGTCACGAAACCGGCCACGGCGAAAGGCACGGCCACGAGGTTGTAGAGGGTGGAAAACCAGAGGTTCTGCATCATGGCGCCGCGGGCCCGCCGCGCGAGCCGAAGCGCCTCGGCCACCGGCGCCAGCCGGTCGCCCAGAAACACCGCGTCCGCCGCCGCCTGCGCCACATGCACCGCCGTGACCGGCGACAGGGACACGTTGGCAGCGGCAAGTGCCGGAGCGTCATTGAGCCCGTCACCGACCATCAGGACCTTGTGCCCCTGCGCTTTCAGCGCCTCGAGCCGGGCGATCTTGTCGGCGGGCTTCAGAGATGCGGACCAGGCATCGATGCCAAGCGCCCTGGCAGCCTCCGCCACCGGCGCCTCGCGGTCTCCCGACAGGATCTGGAGACCGTAGCCGACAGCCCGCAGGCGCTCGACGGTGGCGCTTGCATCCGGACGCAGGCGCTGCGCCACCAGGAAGGGAACGGGTGCCCCCTCCCCGTCCCGGAAGACGATGAGCGTCGCACCGGGGCAGCGGGCCAGCATTTCTTCGGCATCGTCCTCGGAAAGGCCGCAGAAGGCCGCGCTGCCGAGGCGTAACTCGCGCCCCTCCAGGACGGCCTTCACTCCCGCGCCCGGTTCCTCGCTCACATCGTCGAGCGGTTGCCGCGCATCGGTGGCGCGGGCAAGGGCGGCGGCAAGCGGATGCCGGCTCGACAGGGCCAGTCGGCCGGCAAGCGCGCGAACGCCCGCATCGACCTCGGCCTCCTCCGTCTCGACGAGTTCGGGAACCGCGAGCGTCAGGGTTCCGGTCTTGTCGAAGACGATGGTGTCGACCTCGGCCAGACGCTCGAGCGCGTCGCCGGAATGCAGCAACACGCCGGAGCGGAAAAGGAGCCCGGAAATCACCACCTGCACGGCCGGAATGGCAAGGCCCAGCGCACAGGGACACGTGATGATGAGCACGGAAATGGCGACGACCAGCGCCTGCTGCCAGCCAGCCCCGGCGGCCAGCCAACCAAGGAAGGTGAACAGGGCCGCAAGATGCACGAAGGGCGAATAGAGGGATGCGGCCCGGTCGGCGAGACGCACGTAGCGCGACTTGGCCTGGCTTGCCGTCTCGAGCAGCCGTGTAACCTCGTCGAGCAGCGTGGCACCCGAGGCGAGCGTCACGCGCACGACCAGATTGGCGGACGCGTTGAGCGTGCCGGCGTAGACACGGGCTCCGGGCGCGACACCCGCCAGCGCCGTTTCGCCGGTCACCAGGCTCTGGTCGATCTCGGAGGTTCCGCTTTCCACCACGCCGTCGAGGGCGATGCGCTCGCCGGCGCGCACGAAGATCTCCTGCCCCGGCTCGACCTTGGACAGCGGCACTTCGCGCAAGGATCCGTCGGGGCGCATGACGACCGCCGTCTCGGCCTTCAGCGCGGCGATGTTCTCGGCGAAGTCGCGTGTGCGCCGGCGCATCATGTGGTCGAGGTAACGGCCGATCAGCAGGAAGAAGAGCAACATCACGGCGGATTCGAAATAGGCGTGATGCGCGGATTGCAGCGTCTGCATGACCGACAGGAACAGCGCCAGCGTCACGCCGATGAAGATCGGCACGTCCATGTTGAGCCGGCGCGCGGCAAGGGCCGAAAACGCCGAGCGCACGAAGGGGCGGCCCGCGTAGGCGGCCGCAGGCAGGGCGATGAGCGCGGACAGCCAGTGGAAGAAGTCGCGTGTCTCGGCCGAAATGCCCGACGCATTGCCGGACCACACGGACACCGACAGAAGCATGACGTTCATCATGGCGAAGCCGGCGACCGCGAGACAGCGCAGCAGTTCCTTGCCGGACGCATCGGCTTGCGCGCGCACCGTCGCCGGGTCGAAGGGATGGGCGCGATAGCCGAGCCTGGACAGCGTCTCGACGATGGTTTCGGCGGACGTTTCACCGGCTTTCCAGTCCACCGCGAGGCGATGGCTGGTCAGGTTGAGACGCGCGCGCTCCACGCCCTCGCGCGCGGACAGGCCGCGCTCGATCTCCACCATGCAGGCGGCACAGGTCACCCCCTCCACCGCCAGATCCATGTGGGCGACGCCCTCGGGCGACAGCGTCACGAAGGCATCCCAGTCGCGCTCGTGCGCGCTCATGGGCTCTCTCCTTGCCAGGGTCGGTCCGGCGCGGTTAGCGCAGGAAGATGCGGTTCTCGGAGCGGAACTCCTGGCGCGCATCGCCCTCGCCGCGTGCCGCCACAAGCTCCAGCAGCCAGTTGCCGCTTTCCAGACCCGAGACATCGACCGTGTAGCGTCCGACCTCTCCCTCCTGCAGCACCAGCGTGCGCGGCGCCTCGGGCGAGGCCGCGCGCTGAAGCTTCGCGGTCACGAGAAGCCCGGCGATCGGGGCATTGTCCGCGTCGCGCGCGTTAACAGCGATCATCGCATCGGGCGTGCCCTCGACCCGGCTGACCTCACCTGCGACTTCCCAGCCCAGCGCCGCCTGATCGCGCGCGGCGGCAAGCGTGCTGTTGTACGCGAGGCCGTCCTCATAGGCGCTGTCGGAAGTCACGCCAGGGAAGGAATCCAGCGCAAGCTGAATGAAGATGGCGTTGGCGACAAAGACCACCGTGAAGAAGCCGAGGAGCCAGAAGAGAACGGTACGGCCCGTGATCGGCTTTCCCTTGGGGGTCTGGGACATGGGATCGGTCGCTGCTGTCATTGGGGGGAACTCCGGAAAGGATGTCGCATCCTCCGGCGGCGAACACAAGCCCGTGCCCGCCGCCGGAAGTCGCTCATGCAGGCACCGTCAGGGCGCCTTGAAGAAGTCGCCCGCCGTCGCGACCTTGCCCATCACCGTTTCCGTGATGCGGAAGGTGATCGGGGTCGTGGTCGGCAGGGTGGCATCCGCCGGCGAGAAGACGAGCACCCGGATCTCGCGGGTCGTGTCGGGACCCACCGGGATGACCGGCTTGCCGAGCACGTTCTCCGAGATGCCCACCGCCTCGATACGGGTGCCTGCGGGCATGCCCTCGACCGAAAGGATGAAGTTGCGCTCGAGCGTGCGCTTGTTCAGCAGGCGGATGGTGTAACCGTTGCGCACCGCGCCGTCCTGCAGCTCGACATAGATCGGGTTGCGGTCATGCAGCACGTTCAGGTCCTCGTACTGCCGCGTGGCAAGCGCATAGGCCATGATGCCCGAGACGAGCAAAATGATCGCCACGTAGATCAGCGTGCGTGGACGCAGGATGCGGACCTGGGTCTCGCGTCCCTCGGTGCGACGCTTGATGTTTTCGTCGGTGTCATAGGCGATCAGGCCGCGCGGCTTGCCCACCTTGTCCATCACCGCGTCGCAGGCGTCAATGCACAGGCCGCACTGGATGCAGCCGAGCTGCGTTCCGTCGCGGATGTCGACACCGGTCGGGCAGGCATGGAAACACTGGTGGCAGTCGACGCAATCACCCGCCGGCAGCCCTTCGGCCTCGCGCTTCTTGTTCTGCTTCAACGACCCGCGCGGCTCGCCACGATCGTAGCGGTACGTGACGTTGAGGGCGTCCTCGTCCGTCAGCGCCGCCTGAATGCGCGGCCAGGGGCAGAGGAAAATGCACACCTGCTCGCGCATGTGGCCGGCGAGCGAATAGGTGGTGAAAGTCAGGATGCCGATCCACAGATAGGCGGTAAACGGCGCCTGGCCGGTGGCCAGGTCCCACACCAGCGTCGGGGCATCGGAGAAATAGAGCACCCAGGCACCGCCGGTCCACCAGGCGATCATCAGCCAGAGGAAGTGCTTGGCACCCTTGCGCGCCACCTTCTCGGCCGTCCACGGCTCGTGGTCCAGACGCATCCGCTCGCGCCGGTCTCCCTCGACCTTGCGTTCAACGAAGAGGAAAAGGTCGGTCCAGACGGTCTGCGGACAGAGATAGCCGCACCACACCCGCCCCGCGACCGCGTTCATGAGGAAGAGCCCCATGGCAGCGAGGATCAGAAGACCGGTGAGGTAATAGACCTCCTGGGGCCAGATCTCGATGAAGAAGAAATAGGCGCGCCGTCCCGCCAGATCGACCAGAACCGCCTGATCGGGGGCATCGGGGCCGCGATCCCAGCGGATGAAGGGCAGGAAGTAGTAGATGCCCAGCGTGATGAAGAGCACAGCCCACTTGATCTTCCGAAAGGTGCCGTGCACCGCCATCGGATAGATCTTCTTCGCCGAGGCGAACCATTCCTCCGGTTGACCACCGGCGCCGGCAGGATCCGTTTCTGCACGCATCGTTCCGTCCATTCCTTGTCTCGTCGGCCGTTGCCGGGGCCCCTCGTGGTCGGCTCCCGCCCCATGGGAGACCGACCGCCGGTTCCCCGCGGCCCTTGCCGGCCCCTGGGGGCCGTCGCGCGGACGGGATCCGGCTCGCAACGCCCGCAACCTAGCGGCTGGACCGGCGCACGGGATTGCGACACGTCAACTCCGCGACAATCGGTCACCTTCGTGAAATCACGGGGACCGTGACGGCGGCTCCGCCTCGCGTCCGGAAGCCTTTCCCCTGCCGGACCACGTGCCGGGAGGAGAAAGTTCCCATCCTGCAGGCATCCTACCACAAGCGGTCGGCGAACCGCCTTGATCCGCATCAAGCCGGTGCAGGCGACGACCGGCAGCAGGGGATCCCGCTTTCAGCCATGGCGGGCCCCACGGCAAACGTCAGAAGAAGGAAAAGGACAGGGAACACGTCGCGTCGCGTGAAAAAACTCCGGGGCGAAAATCATGATCCGGCGCGCAAGGAAACCGGAGCTTGCCGCCGGCAAACGGCCCGCCTCCCGCGCACCGTGTTTGCCGAAGAAGTCCACACGCCCGGGAGACGGCCCGCGATGCCCGAACGGGCCCATCGCCGCCATCTCTACCCGCCGCGGAGCCAGACACTTCCGCGAGATGCAAAATCCGTCGGGCTGCCTGCGACATTCTGGCCTCTCCTGCACAACGCGCCGCCTTCGTCCCCGCTACACTGCCTCTCGAGGGTGACACGACCGCGACAAGGTCGGCCCCCGACCAGAGACGGACAGCCCCCATGCGGGGCCCTCACGAGGAGGATTTCACTCATGCTGACCGGACGCTTGCGCCCGGGGGCCACCGCGCTTACCGCGGCCCTTGGCCTCACCGCCCTTTCGGGCCTTTCCCACACGGCCTCGGCCCATCCGCTCGACGCGCTTACGACGGACGAGATCACCGAGGCCGTTGCCCTGCTCCGCGAGGCGGGGCGCGTCGATGACGCGACGCTGTTTCCCTACATTTCGCTGAAGGAGCCGGAGAAGTCGGAGGTTCTCGCCTGGGAGCCCGGAACCCCGGGCCCGCGCGTCGTCGAGGTGCACTACCGCTCCGGCGACGGGGCCTTCGTCGCCGAGGTGGATCTCGCCGCCGACAGTGTCGCATCCGTCGAGCCCGCAGATGGCGAGACCATGATCCTTCTGGCTGAATTCCTGACGGCCATGGAGCTTGCGACCGGCGACCCGGCCTTTGTCGAAGGACTGGCGAAACGCGATCTCAAGCCCGAGGATGTCTTCTGCCTGCCGCTGACGGCAGGCCAGTTCGGCCTGCCCGAGGAAGAGGGCCGGCGCCTGATGAAGGTGCCCTGCTACGTGCTTCCGACAGGATCGAACTTCTACGCCAAGCCGATCGAGGGGCTCTACGCCGTCGTCGACCTCAATGCCCGCAACGTGGTCGAGGTGCTCGACAGCGGAGTCGTGCCGATCTCGGAAGATGCCTGGGGCTACACGGAAGAGGAGGTCGCCGCGCGTACCGGCTCCCTGCGCCCGGAAATGTCGCCGGCGAAACTGTCCCAGCCCGGCGGCAGCAACATCACCATCGAGGACGGTCTGATTTCCTGGGACATCTGGCGCTTCCGCGCCCGTGTCGACAAGCGTCCGGGAGTGGTGCTGTCCAACATCGACGTGAAGGACGGTGAACGCTGGCGGTCGGTGCTCTACCAGGCGCATCTGTCCGAGGTCTTCGTGCCCTACATGGACCCCGACGCGGGCTGGTACTGGCGCACCTACATGGACAGCGGCGAATACGGCTTCGGCATTTTCCTCACGCCGCTGCGGCGCAACGTGGACTGCCCGGACTACGCCACCTTCCTGCCGGCGGTGGTTCACCAGGACAACGGCGAACCGCTGACGATCCCCGACGCGATCTGCCTGTTCGAACGCAACATCGGCGATCCGGCCTGGCGTCACTACGAGATCTTCGCCCAGAGCGAGGACCAGCAGGTGCCGGCGGAAGGTCGTCCGGCGACGCAACTCGTCGTGCGCTCGGCCTCCGAGGTGGGCAACTACGACTATCTCGTCGACTACGTCTTCCATCAGGACGGCCGCATCGACGTGATGGTGGGCTCGACCGGCCTGGACGCGGTGAAGGGGGCCGCGGCGAAGTCCATGAACGACGCGGGGGCGGCGGAGGAAACCCGTCACGGCACGCTGATCGCGCCAAACCTCATCGCGCCCAACCATGACCACTTCTTCAACTTCCGCCTCGACTTCGACATCGACGGACAGAAGAACACCTTCATGCGCACCGGACTGGTGCCGGGAACGCCGGAGGACGACGCCCCGCGCCGCTCGTTCTGGGTGACCGAGACGAAGCCCGCGACGAGCGAGCTCGAGGGCCGCTACAAGGTCAACCCGATGGCCCCGGCCATGTACCATGTGATGAACATGAGTGCGGAAGGTCCGCTCGGACATCGGCCAGGCTACATGATCGTGCCCAACAACTCGGTCGCCTACTCGCCCTTCGACTATGTCAACGACATGCCGATGAAGCGGAACGCCTATGTCGAGTACACGCTCTGGAACACGCCCTACAAGGCGGACGAGCGGTATGCGGGCGGCCAGTTCGCCTTCGAAAGCGACGGATCCGACACGCTGGCGACCTGGGCGGCGCAGGACCGCCCCATCGCCGACACCGACGTGGTGACCTGGTACACGATGGGCTTCCACCACGTGCCCCACACCGAGGACTGGCCGGTCATGTCGACCATGTGGAAGGGCTTCATGCTGCGCCCCTTCAACTTCTTCCCGCACAACCCGGCCCTGACCCTGCGCCTGGACAACTGAAGCATCCGGCTCCGGGGGGCATTCCCCCCGGAGCCTTGACGTGGAAGGTCGCGCGCCTCAGGCTCCTTGTTCTCGTGAGGGAGAGAACGGGCATGCAGGGGGACGCAAGGCCGGTCGCACGCATCCCCGCGCCGACCATCGGCGGCGCGGCCCTTCCCCTCATTGCCGGCGCCATGGCGGCAAGCGGGCTCGATGCCCCCGCGGCCTTTGCCGCCGTCGGCCTGCCCGCCCACCTCGCCTTCGCGCGCGATGCGGCTCTGAACAGCATTCCGCTTTCCGTCTTTACCGCCCTGCTGCAGCGGGCAGGCACCCAGTTGCCCGCTCACCCGGCGCTGTGGCGCTGCGGACGCGAGATCGTTGAACCGGCGCTCAGGGGGCTCTTTCCAGCCGGCGCCACATGCCGCTCGCTCGGCGAGCTGATCACCGGCGTCCTTTCGGACCTACAGCGGCTGCAGGCAGGCACCAGCATGCGTCTCGACGTCGAGGACGGCCTGTGCCTGGTGTCCTATCGCATCATCGATCCTTCGATCTGGCCGCGCTCGCGCGATGCCGAGTTCACGCTGGGTTTCCTGCACGGGATCGTCACGCGCTGCAGCGGCTCGCTTCCTCCCAGCACGGTGACGCTCGCCTTCGAACACGAGCGCGACAGCAGCGCGGACCTTGCCGGGGAAAGCCGCAGCGAGCCACTGCATGGCCAACCGACCAACCTTCTCGCGTTTCCGGCGGCCCTGCTCGAGGAACCGGTTCCAGCCGACCTTCGCGCCCCCGCCCTCCTGCACGGCGGGCAGACAATGAAAAAACCCGAAGGGAACGGCGGGACCTCGGTGGCGGGAGGCATTGTCGAGGCGGTCTACGCCCGTCTCGGTCAGGGGCCGCTCGACCAGTCGACCATCGCCGCCGACTGCGGCCTGTCGCGGCGCAGCCTGCGGCGCCGGCTTTCGCTGGCCGGGCTGTCGTTTCGCGGGGTGATCGAGGATGCCAGGCTGTCCTACGCGCTGTGGGCCCTGCGCGAGACGCATCTTCCTGTCGCGGAAATCGCCTGGCGGCTCGGCTACGACGACCAGGGCGCCTTCGCACGGGCCTTCCGCCGCCAGGCCGGCATCTCGCCGTCAGGCGCACGCCGGGAGCTTCCGAAGGCGTGAAACGGGCCGCCGAAACTCTCTCGCCCCGCTGACGCGCACTCGCCTGACGCCTACTCTTCTGGCGCCTACCCTTCTGGCGCCCACTCTTCCAACGCCAGTGACCAAAACAAAAAGGGCGCCCCGAGGGGCGCCCTTTCCATCAGCCTGGCCCTTTCGGGCATTGCGTCCTTACTCGCCACCGCCCAGCGAATGGACGTAGACCGCGAGCGACTTGACGGTCGCCGGATCGAGACGGTCGGTCCATGCCGGCATCACCGAGTTGCGCGGGTTGTTGACCTGGGCCTCGATGCCCGCAAGCGAGCGGTCGTAGAGCCAGTTCCGGGCGGTGAGGTTCGGCGCGCCGACCTCCTGCATGCCCTTCAAGTCCTCGCCGTGACAGGCGGCGCAGTTGTCGACGTAGACCTGCTCGCCGGCCGCCAGATCGACCCCCGACTCGGTGTCCAGACCAACCTTGCTCGCCACGTAGTTGGCAACCTGGGTGATCTGCTCCTTGTCGAGCATGCCGTCGCGGCCGAAGGCCGGCATTTCGCCGAAGCGGGTCTCGTCATGCGTCGAGCGGATGCCGTACTGCAGCGTCTGGTGGATGGCGTCGAGCGAACCGCCCCAGATCCAGTTGTCGTCCTGGAGGTTGGGGTAGCCGTTCGAGCCGGTCGCACCCGTGCCGTGGCAGGCGGCGCAGTTGTCGCCGAATGCCGCCCGGCCGTTGGCCATGGCGAATTCCAGCAGCGACTGGGTGCCCTCGATGTCGCTCAGCGAGGCATCGATCAGCTTCTCGCCGATCTGGGCGCGCTCGCTCATGCCGGCATCATAGGCGGCAAGGGCGTTTTCGCGCTGGCTGTCGCCGAGGACGCCGGCAGAGTAGCTCGAGATCAGCGGCCAGGATGGGTAGACCACCCAGTAGCCGATCGCCCAGACGATGGAGGCGTAGAAGATGTACAGCCACCACTTCGGCAGGGGATTGTTGAGCTCCTTGAGACCGTCCCACTCGTGGCCGGTGGTCTCGACGCCGGTGACCCGGTCGATTTCCTTTTTATGCGTGTCAGCCATCGTTCAATCCTCCCGCAAGGGGATATTGGCCGCGTCTTCGAAGCGGCGGCGGTTCTTGGGCCGCAGCGCGTAGAAAAGGACGCCGAGGAAAAGAACCACGAAGTAGATCAGACCCCAGGTCTGGGCGAAGCTCGCGACGGTCGTGTAACCTTCCGACATGTGTCTCTCCCGTTACCTGAGGTTGGCCTTGTTGTCGTAGACCGAGAAGTCGACAAGCGTGCCGAGCATCTGCAGATAGGCGACAAGCGCGTCCATCTCCGTGACCTTCGACGGATCGCCGTCGAAGTCACGCACGACCGCATTGGGGTACCGTTCCAGGAAGGCATCGACATTGTCGCTGTCCGGCGACGCCTGTGCGACCAGGTCCCGGGCGGCGCCCTCGATCTGCTCTTCCGTGTAGGGCACGCCGACGACGGTGTTGGTCCTCAGGTGATCGGCGATGTCACGCGTCTCGACCTTCGCCTCCGCAAGGAACGGATAGCCGGGCATGATCGACTCCGGCACGACCGAGCGGGGATCGGTCAGATGCTCGCGATGCCATTCGTCGGAATACTTTCCGCCGACACGCGCCAGATCCGGACCGGTCCGCTTGGAGCCCCACTGGAAGGGGTGGTCGTACATCGACTCCGCCGCCAGCGAGAAGTGGCCGTAGCGTTCCAGTTCGTCACGCATCGGGCGGATCATCTGCGAGTGGCAGAGATAGCAGCCCTCGCGGATGTAGACGTTGCGGCCCGCCAGTTCGAGAGGGGTGTAGGGACGCATGCCCTCCACCTTCTCGATGGTGCTCTTCAGGTAGAAGAGCGGGGCGATTTCCACGAGGCCGCCGATGGCGACGACCACGAGGATGCCGATTGTCAGCACCAGGGAGTGCTTTTCGAAGATTTCGTGTTTGTTCCAGATCGACATAGTCGCCTCTCCCCCCTTATTCGGCAGGGGCCATGGCGCCGGCGCCAACGGTCTCGGCCTCATCGGCCTCGCCGTAGCGAACGGTCATCCAAAGATTGTAGGCCATGATCAGGGCGCCGATGACGAACAGGGCGCCGCCAAGAGCACGGATCACGTAGAAGGGGTGCATCGCCTCGACGGTCTCGATGAACGAGTACTCGAGGAAGCCGAGCTGATCGTAGGCGCGCCACATCAGGCCCTGCATGATGCCGGACACCCACATCGCGCAGATGTAGAGCACGATGCCGATGGTGGAGATCCAGAAGTGCCAGTTCACCAGCTTGAGCGAATAGACCTGCTTCTTGTTCCACAGCCAGGGGATCAGGCAGTAGAGGGCACCGAAGGAGATGTAGCCGACCCAGCCGAGCGCACCGGAGTGCACGTGACCGATGGTCCAGTCGGTGTAATGCGACAGCGAGTTCACCGCACGCAGCGACATCAGCGGGCCTTCGAAGGTCGACATGCCGTAGAAGGCGACCGACACCACCATCATGCGCAGGACCGGATCGGTGCGCAGCTTGTCCCAGGCCCCCGACAGGGTCATCAGGCCGTTGATCATGCCGCCCCAGGAGGGCATCCACAGCATGATGGAGAAGGTGGCGCCGAGGGTCGAGGCCCACTGCGGCAGGGCGGTGTAGTGCAGGTGGTGCGGACCGGCCCAGATGTACAGGAAGATCAGCGCCCAGAAGTGCACGATCGACAGGCGGTAGGAATAGACCGGCCGCTCGGCGCGCTTGGGCACGAAGTAGTACATGATCGCCAGGAAGCCCGCGGTCAGGAAGAAGCCCACCGCGTTATGGCCGTACCACCACTGCACCATGGCGTCCTGCACGCCAGACCAGACGATGTAGGACTTGGTGCCGAACACGCTCACCGGAACCGTCAGGTTGTTGACGATGTGCAGCATCGCGATCGTCACGATGAAGGCGAGGTAGAACCAGTTCGCCACGTAGATGTGGGCTTCCTTGCGCTTCCACAGCGTGCCGAGGAAGACCAGCAGGTAGGCCACCCAGACGATGGTCAGCCACAGGTCGGCGTACCACTCCGGCTCGGCGTATTCCTTCGACTGGGTCGCGCCGAGCAGGTAGCCCGTGCCGGCGATGACGATGAAGGCGTTGTAGCCGAGAATCACGAACCAAGGCGCGATCTTGCCGGGCATCCGGGCGCGGCACGTGCGCTGCACCACGTAGAAGGACGTGGCAAGCAGCACGTTGCCGCCGAAGGCGAAGATCACGGCGGAGGTATGCAGCGGGCGCAGCCTGCCCCAGTTTGTCCAGGGAAGGTCGAAGTTCAGCACCGGGTAGGCGAGCTGAAGGGCGATGATGAGACCGACCGTGAAGCCGGCGATGCCCCAGAAGACGGCCGCCCAGGCACCGAACTTGATCGGTCCCAGATTGTAGTTCGGCTTGCCGTCGATCTCCTGCGGCACGACCACGCCACCATCGTCAAAATAGTTCTTGAAGATGATGAACGCACCGATGGCCGCAAACAGAGAGCCAATAGCGGTGTGAAACGCCATCACCTGATCGTAGGTCTTTCCCGCGATGATCAGGCAGACGAAGGCTAGAAGAACGAGGAATGCGGCAAAGAGCCCCTCCTCGATCGACAGGTATTTGGCTTTTGCGTGAGCCATGTCAGCGCCCCAAATTCTCTCAGACCGATCCGCGCGGCATCAGGATGCCCACCGCACGAAACCGATCGCTTGCATTTGCCGAAGCTTGCGCCCACATCCCGAGGAAGGCGGGCGGGCCGGCGATCCAAACCCCAATGGGTTCCTGGTCGGGTATGACGCATGCAGCGAAACCCACCTTGATCCAGGTCAAGCGACGTTACGATATGCCCATGACAACGTCGCTGCGACGCAGGTTCCCTGCGACGAAAGGTCCATGAATAACGCAGGGAAGTCAAAGCCCCCCGTATTATTCCCTAGCAGGCAGCGATGTCCGGGCAGAGGTGTCCGCGCTCAGGAGCGCGAAGCGGGGTCGCGCGACGGCGGGCCGAGAACGCGACGGGTGACCAGCGGCAGAATCAGGACCATGCCCATGTAGCGGGCGAGCTGATGCGCGGCGACGAAGGCCGGATCCAGGTCGAGCAGGTAGGCAAGCAGCGTCATCGCCTCCAGGCCGCCGGGGGCATAGGCCAGCAGAAGCTGTCCGAAGGGCAGTCCGAGCGTCGCCCAGATCACCACGCAGACCACCACCGAGATGCTCATGCCCACGGCGAAGGCCCCCAGGCACACGCCGAGCATCCGCACCAGTTCCATAGGCGTAACGCCGGAGAAGCGGCAACCGATGACGCTGCCGAGCCCGATCAGCGCGGGAATGCTCAGCCAGTCCGGCAGGCTGACGGCCACGAGGCCGCTGGCGTTGAGCACGGCGCTCAGGACGAACGGGCCGGTCAGCCAGCCGGCCGGAACGCCCAGACGCTGGGTCACGGCCCCCGCCGCCAGCCCCGCCGCCAGAAGCAGGGCGAGAGCGAGCGGCGCCATGGGCACGCTTGTCCGCACGACCTCGTGCAGCCCGCCCTCGCTGCCGGTGACCACCATGGGCAGCACCGCCACGAGCAGGAACACGCGCAGGCTCTGCGATGCCGCGACGCGCAGCACGTTGGCGCGCGGATAGTCGAGCGTCAGCGCCATGACATAGGAAAGCGCGCCGGGAATCGCGGCGAAATAGGCGGTTTCCCGGTCCCAGCCGGCGATACGCCGCTGGTAGACATAGGTCGCCAGCAGGATTGCCACCACGGCCACGATGATGAAGGCCATGGTCACCGGCCACTCCCCGACCCGCTCCACCGTTTCGGGTGTCACGCCACTGCCCATGGTCAGGCCCAGAACGACGAAGAGCAGGTCGCGCAGGCGGGAGGGAACATTCGCGGACATCCCGGAAAGGACGGCCGCGGCGACGACGATCATCGGCCCCGCGAGCCAGGCGGCGGGAAAGCCCAGCGCGTGAAAGGCATAGCCTCCGGCAGCGCCGATCGCGAGAGTTCTCAGGGTCACGAGAAGAACGGCGGAAGCCTGGGGGAACAGGGTCATGAGGAGGATCGTCGGGGGCGAGTCGGTTGCGTGGCGGGCAAGGCGATCCTACGCGCCTTGACGCCCGGGCGCATCTTTCTCATCGTCCCGAACGGCAGAAATATGCGCCGCCAGCGCGCCGCGAAGGGGCGTGCTCAAAAGCCCGCGAAGCTTGAGCCAGATCAACGTCGCGGGCCTGCAAATGGGGTTAAGTCGCCCCATGAGCACGATCGATGACCGCTACGCCACCCGCGCCGTACCGCGCTACACGAGCTATCCCACCGCGCCGCATTTCCATGCGGGCGTGAACGCGGAGACGCTCGGCGGCTGGCTTTCCGACCTGCCCCGGGACATGGAGCTTTCGCTCTACCTGCACGTCCCCTACTGCCGGTCAATCTGCAACTACTGCGGCTGCCACACCAAGGGCGCGCGGCGTGACGATCCGGTGATCGCCTACGCCCTGAAACTGGCGCGCGAGGTGGCCCTGGTTGCCGACAGGCTCGGCGACAGGCGCTCCGTCAGCCACATCCACTGGGGCGGCGGCACACCGAGCCTGCTGCCGCGCGAGAGCTTCCTCGATATCATGCGGGTCCTGCGCGAGCGCTTCGATTTCACCGAAGACCACGAGCACGCCATCGAGCTGGACCCGCGCACGGTCACGCCGGAGCTGGCCGGGACCCTGCGCGAGGCGGGCGTCACCCGCGCGAGCCTGGGCGTTCAGGACTTCGATCATACCGTGCAGAAGGCCATCGGCCGGATCCAGCCCTTCGAGCAGGTGGCTTCCGCCGTCGGCGCGTTGCGGGCGGTCGGGATCGACGCCATCAATTTCGACCTGATGTACGGGCTGCCGCACCAGACACTCGACACGATCGCCGAGACGATCCGGCTGACCCGCAAGTTGCGCCCGGGCCGCATCGCCCTGTTCGGCTATGCTCATGTGCCCTGGTTCAAGAAGCACCAGCGCCTCATCGACGAGAAAAGCCTGCCGGACGCCGACGCCCGCATCGCGGCCGCCGACTTCGCACGCGCGCGCCTCGCGGAGGCCGGATACACGGCCATCGGGCTCGACCATTTCGCGCTTCCCGACGACAGCATGGCCATCGCCTATGCCGACGGCACCTTGCGGCGCAATTTCCAAGGCTACACCACCGACACGGCGGATGCGCTGATCGGCCTGGGCTGTTCCTCCATCGGCCGCCTCCCGCAGGGCTTCGTTCAGAACATGCCGGACATCGGCGGCTGGGGCCGTGCGGTGGATGCGGGCGAACTGCCGGTCGCCCGCGGCATCGCGCTCGACGCCGACGACCGCTGCCGTGCCGAGATCATCGAGCGGCTCATGACGGACCATCGCGCCGACGTCGCCGAGATCGCGGCCCGTCACGGCTTCCCGCTCTCCCAGTTCGCAACGGCCTTCGCGCAGCTCGAGGAGATGGTTGCCGACGGGCTGGTGCGCCGCACGAGCGGCCTCGTGGAGGTGAGCGAGGCGGGCCAGCGTTACGCGCGTGTCGCCGCAGCCGCCTTCGATGCCTATCTGGAACGCGGCACCGCCCGCCACTCGGTGGCGGTGTGACCTGACGGTCCGACAACGAAAAACCCCCGGACGTCGAACCGTCCGGGGGCGGGAAACAGGCCTTCTTGGCGAGCGGGATGACCGGTCAGTGCATCCCGGAAAGCTGGCAGATGCCGCAGACGCGAGTGATGTGAATGCTGTCCTGGCGCTCGACCCGCACGAGCCCGCGCCGCTTGAGTTCGGAGATCACACGGCTCACGGTCTCGATGGTGAGGCCGAGGTAGTCGGCGATTTCCTGGCGGGTCATGGCCAGCACGATGTCATGGGTGTCGACATCCGCGTCGGCCGGGCCGATGCATCCCTCGCCGCCCCGGTTGGGCACCATGCGGATGAAGAAGGTGGAGACACGCTCCAGCGCCGACTTGCGCCCCAGCAGAACCGCATGGTCGTGCATGCGTTCCATCTGCGCCATCAGGCAACGGGACACATGGCGCTGCAGGGAAGCGGTCTCCTCGACCTCCCGCCGCTCGTGAGACAGGACCGCCGAGGGCGTCAGGGTTTCGGCCGAGCAGTCGTAGGTCTCGCCGGCGGACACGCCGAACACCATGCCGGGGGTGAGAACCTCCACCACCTGGCGACGGCCATCGGGCAGAAGCTTGTAGAGCATCACGGTGCCGGCGCTGAGTTCGTAGACCCGATCCGCCGTGTCGCCCTCGTAGAAGATGATGCTGTGCTGGCCCAGCCGCTGGGTACGGCTCTGGCGTGCCGTGTCCGCAGCCAGAGCGGCAAGGCCGCGATCGGCGCCGCTTGCGGCGCTGTCGGAATGCGCGACCGAATGCTCGAAATAGGCCATGATGTCCCCTCCTTGGCTGCAGGTGGTCGGCTGGAGGATTTTTCCGGCGCGTACGGACCGTCCATCCTTCGCGCCTCAGCCCGCACCCCGTCCGGTGCGAAACTGTCCATCGACCTGTCCCGACCCTATGCCTCCCGGGGAGGAAGAGAAATTCGGTCGTTTTCGTACGACCATCTACCTACCGCGGTGCAAAATCCGGTCGGCGAAGGGCCCCCTCGCCCGGCTCACAGGTGAGAGACGAGAGATTCCTCGGTAAGGGGTTTGCGCAGCAGGATCGCGGGCAGATGACCGTCCACGACCTCGGCGATGGCGCGGCTCGGCTGCCCCGTGATGGCGATGACCTTCGGTGGGGTCTTGAGGCCAGACAGCCAGCGCACGACCTGCATTCCGGAGAGGCCGGGCAGGCCGAGGTCGACGATCACCGTGTCATCGGGATCGGGCGGATGGCACTCGAAAAAGGATTCGGCGTCGGGATAGACACGCGACTCGTGGCCGATCTGCGCCAGCAACAAAGCCAGCGAGTCGCCTACGCCCGGATCATCCTCGACGATGTGAACGAACACCTGTTTTCCCCATTCGGAAGGCCCTTGCGGTATCCGGCATGCGGGAAACACGTCGCCGGACCGCAAGTCGTTGCGGCAGGCCATCCAGTGGACAGCACGCGGCGAATATAGGCCTTTTGGGGAAGACGCGAACTTGGGAGGAACACGCAGTCGCGGCCACGCCGGTACGCATCTCCGCTCCCGGGAAACAGGCGCGCGATGCTCCGGCGCCTCGCTCGTGGCTGCGCCTTATTGAGCCGTGCCCTCGCGCGAAAGCACGATACGCACCAGGTCGGCGGCATTGCGCGCGCCAAGCTTTTCCATGATGCGGGCACGATGGACCTCGATCGTGCGCGGGCTGATGCCGAGCGTGCGCCCCGCCTCCTTGTTGGAGGCTCCGCCCGTGATCTCGGCCAGAACCTCGCGTTCGCGCGGCGTCAGGCTGTCCGATCCGGGGAAGTCGGCGGCGAGCCCCTTGCCGTTGCCGGACTTCTCGGCCGCGGCGATGGCATCGCGCACGCGCCCCACGACCGTGTCCGCATCGAAGGGCTTCTCGATGAAGTCATGCGCGCCGTGCTTGATCGCCTCCACGGCCATGGGGATGTCGCCTTGGCCGGAGATGACGAAGACGGGAACGTCGAAGCCCGCGGCATGAAGGCGGCGCAGGATCTCGATGCCGGACTGTCCGGGCATGTGCACATCCATGATGACGCAGTGGGGCCGCTCCCCGTCGACCACGCCGAGGAAGGATTCGCCATCGTCGAACTCCCGAACGGCAAAGCCCTCGAGTTCGAACACCACCGTCAGCGCGTCACGGATCGCCGGATCATCGTCGACAATATGGATGACATGCGGCATGGCGTTCATGACGAGGTTCCCTCTTCGTCCTGGCTCGACTGTTCCGTCGTGTCGATGGGCAGGCGCAGCACGAAGGCCGCCCCCAGCTCCGATCCCTTCGGTTCGACCGACAGATCCCCGCCGTGATTTTGCGCGATTGAGCGGGAGATCGCCAGCCCCAGGCCGAGCCCACCCTTCCTCTGGCCCGAAAAGGCCTTGAAAAGTGTCGGAACGACCTCCGCCGGCACGCCCCCGCCGGAATCCGTGATGCGAATGACGATGTCGTGGTCCTGCGCGGCGGCCGAAACCCCGATCCGGCGAATCGATGCCTCACGCACCGCCTGCACGGCATTGCGCAGCAGATTGATGAGCACCTGCTGGATCTGGACCGGATCGATGCTGATCTCGGGAAGCTCTTCCGGAACGTCGATCTCGACACTCAGGCCGTCGACGGCGGTGCCGAGCTGTACCAGTTCCAGCGATTCCTCGATCAGGCGCGGCACGAAGACCTGGCGCCGCTCCGGCTCGCGCTTTTCCACGAAACGGCGCATGCGCTGGATGATCTGGCTCGCGCGTTCCGCCTCGCGAACCCCCTTGTCGACGATCTCGACGAGCTTTCCGTCGTTGCTCTCGGCCGCGACCTTGCGCTTTGCGGCCTGCAGATAGAGCATGATGGCCGTCAGCGGCTGGTTGAGTTCATGGGCAATCGCCGCGCCCATCTCGTCGAGCGCGGAAATGCGTGTCGCGCTGACAAGCTGGGACTGGAGTTCGGCCACCCGCCGTTCCACCTGCTTGCGGGAGCGGATATCGCGCATGATGCCGATGAACTGCCGTCCGTCCGGCGTCTTTGCCTCGCCGACCGACAGCTCGATGGGAAACTCGGTCCCGTCACGGTGGCGCGCACGCACCTCGCGCCCGATGCCGATGATCTTCTTCTCGCCAGTGGACAGATAGTTGGAGACATAGCCGTCGTGGGCACGGGCGTAGTCCGCCGGCATCAGCACCTTCACGTTCTTGCCGCGCACCTCGTCGGCGGTGTAGCCGAAAAGCGTCTCGCACGCCTTGTTGTAAAGGATGATGCGACCGCGATCGTCCATCACGACGATGCCGTCCACCGCCGTGTCGAGCACACTCAGAAGCTGGGCTTCCGACACGGTCGGCGGCGCGCCCCCTGCGCGCTCGGCGTTTTCGCTCATGCCTGACCCAGCCTTTCGCGCCGCATGATCCTGCGGTCTACGGGTTCCTACTGAGAAAGGCGTAGCCCAGGAGCCGCGAGTCGGTCAACGCGTTATCCAGTTGAAAAGCCGCTCTCCCGCCTCTTCAAGATGCCGTGGCGAGCGGGCGAAGCACAGCCGGAGAAAGCCTTCGCCGGCATCGCCGAAGGCAATCCCGGGGGCCAGGCCGACGCCGGTCTCGGCGACGATGCGCTTGGCCAGCGCCCGACTGTCCGGATACCCCTCAATGCCGAAGAAGAGGTAGAAGGCGCCCTTGGGCTCGGCCATGCGCACGCGGCCGCTCGCGGCCAGCGCCTCGGTGACGATCCGCCGGCCGGCATCGGCGCGCGCGCGCTGTTCGGCCAGGAAGGGCTCGCCCTCCTCGATCGCCGCGAGAGCCGCCGCCTGCATGAACTGCGCGACACCCGAGGTCGCGTACTGGATGAGGTTCTCGACCGTTTGTCCGATCACCGGAGGACCGGACAGCCAGCCGATACGCCAGCCCGTCATGGCCCAGTTCTTGGAGAAGGTGTTCACATAGAGCACCAGGTCTTCCGGGTCGGCCACATCCATGAACGAGGGAGCACGGGACATGCCTTCCGGCACGAAGCGGGCGTAGACCTCGTCGGCGATGATCCACAGGCCGCGACGGCGTGCCAGTTCCAGCAGGCTGGCCAGCGTCTGCCTGTCGGCCACCCAGCCAGTCGGATTGGAAGGCGAATTCAGGTAGATGGCGCGGGTACGCGGCGTGATCGCCCGCTCGAGCCGCTCCAGGTCGAGGCTCCAGCCCTCGGGCGCGAAGTCGAGTGCGACGGGAACCGCCCGCGCGCCGCCAAGCTCCAGCGCGGCGGCGAAATTCGGCCAGGCGGGGGATGGATAAACCACCTCGTCGCCGGCGCCCGCGATGGCGCAGACGGCGATCTGGATCGCCTGCATCCCCGAGCCGGTGACGAAGTGGCGCTCCGCGCCCCAGTCCCGTCCGAAATGCTCCAGATGATAGCGCGACAGCGCTTCGCGCAGCGGCGGGATGCCGCGCTGGTAGGTGTAGAAGGTTTCGCCCCGCGCCAGGGAGGCCATCGCGGCCCGGTTGATGAACTCGGGCGTCGGCAGGTCGCCCTCGCCCACCCACAGCGGGATCAGGTCGGAGCGGTCCCGGGCGAAGTTCACCACCTCGACGATGCCGCTTTCGGGAGCGCAGCGCGCCTCCCGGCGAAGCGACTCCAGCGCGGCCGGTGTCACGTCGCGAAGGCCATCCGCCGCCGCACCCGGCATTGTGTCGTTCACATTTCTCAACAGACAACCCTCCCGGCGCGTCGGTCTTTGTGCCGCGTCAGGCGGCGGGCCGATCCTTCAGAAGATCGCGGATCTCGGTCAGCAGCACTTCTTCCTTGCTCGGCGCGGGCGGGGTCGCCGGTGCCACTTCCTTTTCCTGGCGCAGCCGGTTGATGCCGCGCACCACCATGAACAGCGCGAAGGCGACGATGGCGAACTTGATGATCGCATTGACGAAAAGACCGACGTTCCAGGTCACGGCTCCCGCCTCGGTGGCGGCGGCCACGGTGGCATAGGGACCCGCCGGCGTGCCGGATTTCAGCACCACGAAGAGATCGGAGAAGTCGACGCCGCCAAGCAGAAGCCCGATCGGCGGCATGAGGATGTCATCGACGAGCGACGACACGATGGCGCTGAAGGCCGCGCCGATGATGATGCCGACCGCCATGTCCAGCATGTTGCCCTTCAGGGCGAATTTCTTGAATTCCGCAAGCATCGCGCACCCCCTTTTCGACCCGGCCGCAGGCAACCGTCCGCTGCAACCGTCATTTTTGCTTTAGCACGCCCCGCGACGGACCGGTATCGCAGAAGTTCACGCGCCCCCTCCCCCTTGCGCGGGCGGCCGGCTTCCCCCTTGTGGCAATGGACAAGGGCCGGCAAACATGCTCGCATCCCGGCTCCAAAACAGGCGGCAAGGCCGGCATGCCGGGCCGAAGGGAGGATGCAGCGGAGATGATCGAGGGCTGGGTCGTGCTCGTGGCGGCGGTCGGCTACGTGCTGCTGCTGTTCGCGATCGCGAGTTTCGGCGATCGCACGACGCGCCTGATCCGTTCCGGCGAGGGCCGGCCGCTTATCTACGCGCTGTCGATCTCCGTCTACTGCACGTCGTGGACCTTCTTCGGTTCCGTCGGCACCGCCTCCCATGCGGGGCTGGAGTTCCTGACCATCTACATCGGTCCGGTGCTGCTGTTCTCGCTCGGCTACCCGCTGCTGCGCCGGGTGATCCGGCTTGCCAAGAGCGAGCGGATCACCTCGATCGCCGATTTCATCGCCGCCCGCTACGGCAAGAGCCAGCCGGTGGCGGCCGTTGTGGCCATCATCGCCGTGATCGGCGTGATCCCCTACATCGCCCTGCAGCTCAAGGCCGTGTCGCTTTCAGTGACCACCATGGTCGCGCGGTTCGATCTTCCGGCCAGCGCGGCCCATCTGCCGTGGCTCAACGACATCACGCTGGTGATCGCCATCGGCATGGCGATCTTCGCGGCCCTGTTCGGCACCCGGCACATCGACGCAACCGAGCATCAGGAGGGACTGATGCTCGCCATCGCCGCCGAGGCGGTGGTCAAGCTCGTCGCCTTCCTCACCATCGGCATCTGGGTGACCTACTGGGTCTATGACGGCCCCGGCGAGATGGTCTCGAAAATGGCCGCGGATCCGCAGGTCATGGAGGTGATGACGGGCGAGCTTGCCGGCGGCAACTGGGTCGTGATGACCCTGCTGTCGTTCTTCGCGGTGATCCTGCTGCCACGCCAGTTCCACGTCACGGTGACGGAGAACAATTCCGGTGCGGAACTCAGGCGCGCAACCTGGCTCTTCCCGCTGTATCTGGTGGCCATCAACCTGTTCGTGGTCCCCATCGCGGCGGCCGGAATGCTGCTGCTCTCGCCCTCGGTCAACCCGGACACCTATGTGCTGGCGCTGCCGATCGCCTTCGAGTCTCCGTGGCTTGCGCTCTTCGCCTTCATCGGCGGCCTGTCCGCCGCCACGGCGATGGTGATCGTGGCCACCGTCGCCCTGGCGATCATGATCTCCAACGACCTGGTCATGCCGCTGGTGTTGCGCCGCTCCAGCGAGGACACCGTGATCGCCTCCAAGGGCGAGGACATGAGCCGCCTGCTGCTGCTCATCCGCCGCGTCTCGATCTTTCTCACCCTGCTGCTGGCCTACGCCTATTTCCGCGCCGCCGGCGACACCGCCGCGCTGACCTCCATCGGCCTGCTGTCGTTCGCGGCCGTGGCGCAGTTCGCGCCCGCCTTCTTCGGCGGCCTTTTGTGGCGGCGTGGCACGGCGCGCGGTGCGATTGCCGGAATGCTCGCCGGCTTCGCGCTGTGGGTCTACACGCTGCTTCTGCCGACCTTCGCCCAGTCCGGCCTGATCCCGCTCCATTTCCTGGAAAACGGCCCCTTCGGCCTGTGGCTGCTCAGGCCCCAGGCGTTGTTCTCGCTGGCCTTCGATCCCCTCACCCACGGCGTGTTCTGGAGCCTTGCGGTCAATCTGGCCACCTATGTGCTCGTGTCCCTGTCGCGGGCGCCCGAACCCATCGAGCGGTTGCAGGCCAACATCTTCGTGCCGTCCGAGCTTTCGCCGGCGCCGGGTCTCAGGCTGTGGCGCACCTCGGTCACCGTCGGCGACCTCAAGGCGACCATCGCCCGCTACCTTGGCGAGGAGCGCACCGAGCGGTCCTTCCAGCGCTTCGCGCGCGAACGCGGGCGGGACTACGACCTCACCGCCACGGCGGACGCGCAGATCCTGCGCTTTTCCGAGCAGCTTCTGGCCAGCGCCATCGGGGCGGCCTCGTCACGGCTGGTGCTGTCGCTTCTGGTCAAGCGGCGCGACCCGAGCGGCAAGGGGGCGATGAAGCTGCTGGACGACGCGACGGTCGCGATCCAGTACAATCGCGACCTGCTGCAGACCGCCCTCGACCAGGTGCGCCAGGGCATCTCGGTCTATGACCGGGACCTGCGGCTGATCTGCTGGAACCGCCAGTTCCGCGAATTGCTCGGCCTGCCGGCCGAATACGGACAGGTCGGCACGCCGCTCGACGCGATCATACGCTTCAACGCCAAGCGCGGCGCCTTCGGCTCCGATTCCGTCGAGGCGCTGGTGGGCGAGCGCATCGCCAAGCTCGCCGTGCGCCAGGAGACCTTTCAGGAGCATCTGGCGACCTCCGGACTGGTGCTGGAGGTCCGCACCAGCCCCATGCCCGACGGCGGCATCGTCACCACCTACACCGACATCACCGAGCGCGTGCTCGGCGAGGAGGCGCTGGCGCGGGCCAACGAGACCCTGGAGCGCCGGGTGCGCGAACGCACGCTGGAACTGACACGCGTCAACGAGGAACTGAGCCAGGCCAAGCGGCTCGCCGAGGAGGCCAACCTGGGCAAGACTCGCTTCCTCGCCGCCGCCGGCCACGACATCCTCCAGCCGCTCAACGCCGCGCGTCTCTACTCCTCCACCTTGAACGAGCGCTTCGCCGAAGGGGAGCTGAAGCACCTGGTGCGGAACGTCGACGCCTCGCTGGAATCGGTGGAGGAGATCATCGGTGCCGTGCTCGACATCTCGCGTCTCGACACCGGGGCGCTCAAGCCCGAGCTGAGCGTCTTCCGCATCGAGGAGGTGCTCGGCCCGCTGCGGCTCGAATTCGAACCCGTGGCACGTGAAAAGGCCCTCGACCTGCGCATCCTCGAATCTAGCCTCAGCGTGCGCTCGGACCGAAGATTGCTGCGCCGGCTGCTGCAGAACCTTGTTTCCAACGCGATCAAATACACCCGCGAAGGCCGGGTGCTCGTCGGCGCGCGCCGGCGCGGCGGCAAGGCGGTGATCGAGGTGCTGGACACCGGCATCGGCATCGCGGAGACCAAGCAGAAGATCATTTTCCTCGAGTTCCATCGTCTCGACGACGGCGCGCGGGAAGCACGAGGGCTGGGGCTCGGCCTGTCCATCGTGGAGCGGATCTCGCGGGTGCTCGGCCATCCGGTGACGCTCTCGTCGAAGCCTGGCCACGGCTCGCGTTTCGCGATCGAGGTGCCCGCTGCCGCCAGCCTGCCCGATGCGCCCAGGGCAGCCCCCGCCCCGGCATCACCGGGCGCGTTGACCGGGCTCAAGGTCATGGCGATCGACAACGAACCCCAGATCCTCGACGGGATGCAGGTGCTGCTCAGCGGCTGGGGGTGCCGGGTGGAGACCGCGCTCGACCCGCGCGAGGCGGCGCGCAAGGCGACGGAGGGCGGGTTCCGTCCGGACGTGCTCCTCGTCGACTACCATCTCGACGAGGGCACCGGCATCGAGGCCGCGGTGCAATTGCGCTGGCTGTTCGGCTCCGAGACCCCGGCGATCCTGATCACCGCCGACCGCTCGCAGGCGGTACGCTCCGAGGCCGCCGACAAGGGAATAGACCTGCTCAACAAGCCGGTGAAGCCCGCCGCGCTGCGCGCCCACCTCGCCCGTGTCCAGGCGCTCGTGGCGGCGGAGTAGGTCGCGCCTCGTCCCGCGTGAGTGCGCAAGCCACTGTGATCAACTGGATTTGTAGTCAACCGCCTTGAAAGCGCCTCGGGGGGCGGGGAAAGTCTCCGGAGAGCCCAGACCCGCCGGCCATGCGGGTCACCCTCGAGGGAGAGACGGATGAAGACGGTTTCCAGCGCGAGCGCTCCGGTGGCGTTCGCCATCACCCTTGCCTGCGTTTCGGCGGCGGGCGTTTCCCCCGCCCGTGCCGAGGCTGCCTGCGACGTGGACAAGCCAGGCTCTGAGCTGAGCCTGATGGACGCGGCGAAGCTCTGGCACTGCCTCAACGAGGATCTCGTCGCCGGCTACCGGACAGGCGACAAGCGCTGGATCCCCGAGGAGTTCATCAACGACTACCGCTCCTGGAAGGCCGCGAGCGACTTTCCCGCCGCATCCAGCGTGCACGGAGGCCGCTTTCTGGTGACCTTCGTCAATCCGGTCGGCGAGAAGGCGTACATGCAGTTCGCGGAAGAGGGCGTGAAAATGCCCGAAGGCAGCGTTCTGGCGAAGGAGTCCTACACGGTCGACGAAAAGGGCCATGTCGCCAAGGGACCGCTGTTCATCATGCAGAAGGTGGCCGAGGGCACGTCCCCGGTGACCGGCGACTGGTACTACATGGCCGTCGCGCCGACGGGCGAGCCGATGGCGATGGACGTCATCACCGCCTGCAGTGCCTGTCACCAGGCCAGCTTCGGCAAGCGCGACGGCATGGGCTATCCGAAGCCGGAAGCGCGCGCGAAACCCTGACCCGTCTCGTTTAGGGGGCTACACCCTGGGGGCCTCAACCGGAGGCCGCCGCCACCTGCCAGTTGCCCTGTTCGATCCGCGCGGCCGCGATCACCGCCTGGGTGCGGCTTTCAACGCCAAGCTTTTGCAGGATCGCGGAGACATGGGCCTTCACGGTCGCCTCCGAGACGCTGAGCTCATAGGCGATCTGCTTGTTGAGCAGCCCTTCCGACAGCATCATCAGCACCCGCACCTGCTGCGGCGTGAGCGTGGACATGCGCTGCACCATGGCCGCGACGTCGTCCTCCTCGTCGCCCAGATCGACGTCGGGCGGAGACCACACGCCACCGTTCATCACCGCCGTCACCGCCTCGCGAATGACCTCGATGCCCCGCGACTTGGGGATGAAGCCGGACGCGCCGAGTTCCATGCAGCGGCGGATGGTCGGCGGATCCTCCGTCGCCGAGACGATCACCACCGGAACCCCCTGGTACTGGGCGCGCAGATAGATCAGCCCGGCAAAGCCGCGCATTCCCGGCATGGAAAGATCGAGAAGCACCAGATCGATGTCGCGCTCGCCCTCGATGGCCGAGACCGCATCCTCAAGCGATCCCACCTCGGTGATGCCGGCACCGGGAAACAGATTGTCGATGGTCTGGCGCAAGGCGCCGCGAAAAAGTGGATGATCGTCCGCAATCAGAAAATGGTAGCTTTCGCTTTCCGCCACGCCCCAGTCCTCCCTCGACCGCCGGTGTCGCCCGGCTTATCGGTCATCTAGTCGCATTATCGGCTTCGCGCCCCATCGCATCAAGCCCCGCCGCAACCTCGCCGTGCATCCTTGCACAGTCCCCCGAAGATGCGAGGCAGGGTGACGCTGCGTCGATCCTTCCCATGTCTTTCACAATTTGCCACCTCCTGAAAGTTGCAGAACTACCGACCCCGCGCCTTTCAGGCGGGCACGGCACGCGCCTGTCGGGATTTTCACCGGCGGCACGGTCGGTTAGGGTGTCGCTCCACCCCGTTTCACGTCGCTTCCCGAAGGCACCCGCATGACCGACGCGCTTTTCCCCCCGACCACGCCTCACGCCTCCGGAATGCTGGAGACCGGCGGCCTGCATCGCCTCTACTACGAGGTCTGCGGCAATCCCGAAGGCCAGCCCGTGGTCATGCTGCACGGCGGCCCCGGCGGAGGCGCGGGCGAGATCATGCGCCGCTTCCACGATCCGGCCCGGTATCGCATCGTGCTGTTCGACCAGCGCGGATGCGGCCGCTCCACGCCCCATGCGGACCTGCGCGAGAACACCACATGGGACCTGGTCGCCGACATCGAACGCCTTCGCGAACACCTGGGCATCGACGCCTGGCAGGTCTTCGGCGGATCCTGGGGCTCGACGCTGGCACTCGCCTACGCCCAGAGCCACCCCGAGCGGGTCACCGGCCTGATCCTGCGCGGCATCTTCCTGCTGAGGCGGGCTGAACTGCTGTGGTTCTATCAGGAAGGCGCAAGCTGGCTCTATCCGGACCTCTTCGCCCATTACCGCGATTTCATCCCGCCCGAGGAACAGCACGACATGATCGGCGCTTACCATCGCCGGCTCACCGGCGAGGACGAGGCCGTGCGGCTGGAGGCGGCGCGCCGCTGGGCCGTGTGGGAAGCCTCGACCCTGAGCGTGCTGCGCAATCCCGAGCGCGAGGCAGCCTTCTCCGACGCCCGCTACGCACTCGCCTTTGCCCGGCTCGAGGCGCATTATTTCGCAAACGGCGGCTTCTTCCGGGAGGACGGTCAGCTCCTGCGGGACATCGACCGCATCAGCCATATTCCCGGCGTTCTGGTCCATGGCCGCCACGACACCGTGACGCCGATGAAGAACGCCTACGATCTGGCCGCCGCATGGCCGGAGGCGGATCTGCGCATCGTCGAGGATGCGGGGCACGCTGCCGGCGAGCCCGGCATTGCGGCGGAGCTTGTCGCGGCCACCCAACGCTTCGCGTCCGGGACCTGAAACGGCCGGCGGTGCCAGAACCCGCTCTGCAAAAAAGAAGGCGGCCGGGGATCCCCGGCCGCCTTTTCGTTTCGGTTTCGCTGTAGCGAAGGGCTTCAGCCGAAGACCTTGAAACGCTCCGCGTCGTCCATGAAGGACTTCTCGCCGATGTCCGCCTCGTGCGAGCCGAAGGGCATCTGGGCCCGCAGCTTCCAGGTGGCGGGAATGTTCCAGGCCGACGCGACACCGGCATCGATCACCGGGTTGTAGTGCTGCAGGCTGGCGCCGATGCCGGCCTCCGACAGGGCGGTCCAGACGGCGAGCTGAGCCATGCCGCTGGCCTGCTCGGACCAGACGGGGAAGTTGTCGGCGTAGAGCGCGAACTGCTCCTGCAGGCCCTTCACCACGTCTTGGTCCTCGAAGAAGAGCACGGTGCCCGCGCCGGCGGCAAAGCCGTCGAGCTTGGCCTCGGTCTGCGCGAAGTTCTCGGCCGGCACGATCTTGCGCAGCTCTTCCTTGGCGATGTTCCACAGCTTGTCGCTCTCGGCGCCGAACAGCGTCACGACACGCGAGCTCTGGGAGTTGAAGGACGACGGCGCATGCTTCACCGCCGACTGGATGAGAGCGGCAACCTCGTCCTTCGAACGCGGCAGCGTCTTGCCGAGTGCATACTGGGTCCGGCGCTTTGCAAGCGCGTCGATAAACTGGATCGTCATGGCAAAATGCCCCTGATTTGCCGACGCGAGACGGCTCCCGCCAGCCGGATGGCCAGGCGAAGGTCGAGAATTGCGTCGATTGTTGAAGGCGCCGCGGGAAGAGACAGCGCCGAAACTCTGCCCCTAGATATCGGGAGCTCCGCCCCTGCCGCCAGAACAAAATGCGGAAACAGTGTGTCCACGAACGGAAACAATCGGCACGCGCCCGAGGGGTGTTCAGGTACCCAGATACCGAAGCGTCAGGCTGCGCTGGTGCGGCGTGTCGCGGTGTTCCAGCAGGTAGACCTCCTGCCAGGTGCCGAGGTCCAGCCGGCCCGCGACGACCGGCACGATGAGGCTCACGCCCGTAAGGACGGATTTCACATGCGAGGGCATGTCGTCCGGCCCCTCGACGGTATGGCGCCAGGGCGCGTCCTCCGGCGCGAGCCGTGACAGCGCGTCGACCAGGTCGGCCTGAACATCCGGATCGGCGTTTTCCTGGATGGTCAGCGATGCGGTGGTGTGGCGCAGGAACACGGAAAGCTCGCCATCGCGCATTCCCTGCTCCTCGAGCCAGGCATCCAGCACCCGTCCGAGCCCATAGGCGCCGCGCCCCCGGGTCGCCACCATCAGCCGCCCCATGCGCTGGCGCAGGTCGAGCCCGTCATCCTCGAATGTCCAGACCTCGAACGATTCGCCGCTCTTCGTGCGGGTCATCCTGACCTCCAATCCGCTGACCGGACAGCGAGTATGCGAAGGCCACGGCGCGCGCGCAAGCGCAGGGGCGCCCTCTCCTTCGCATGACAATTTCTCATGCTGTCCAAAACGGCCGGAACCCACGCCCGAACGGTTCGCGCAGGGCTTGGCAGAAACACCGGTAACCTTTAGCCTGTGCGCAATAATTCGGACTGCGGAAGATATGGGACGGGGCGGCGGCGGAATGGCTTCAGGCGATCGCAGGGCCGCTTTGGGCGGCGAGGAATACGAGGAAACGCGGGACTTCAACCGCGACCTTGCACGGCGGCTGTCACTGTTTCCCGACCAGTGGTCGTTTCCCCCGTCCGTGATCCGCGAAAGACGGGCCGAGGGGCTTGGCCCCTTCCCCGCCCCGCCGAAGCTCGACCACGCGGAAACCCTGATCATCCCGGGCCCGCACGGCGACATTCCCTTGCGCATCCTGAGACCGCAGACGCGCCCCTGTCAGGGCGTCTTCCTGCATCTGCACGGTGGCGGGTGGACCTTGGGCGGGGCGAGCGAACAGGACCCGCGCCTTGCGGAGATCGCCGAACGCACCGGCCTCGCCGCCGTTTCGGTGGAATACCGGCTCGCGCCCGAGCATCCCTATCCGCAGGCGCCCGACGACTGCGAGGCGGCCGCGCTCTGGCTGCACCTGAACGGTGCGGATGTGTTCGGCCCCGGCATCCATGCCATCGGCGGGGAATCCGCCGGCGCCAACCTCGCCGCCACGACCCTGCTGCGCTTGCGCGACCGGCACGGCCTGAGCGACCTGTTCGCCGGAGCGGTCTTCGCCTGCGGCTGCTTCGACCTTCGCCTGACGCCAAGCGCGCGCAACTGGGGCGAGGAAAAGCTGGTGCTGAACACCCGCGACATCTCCATGTTCGCCCGCCACTACCTCGCCGACGGCCATTCGCCCTACGATCCCGACATCTCGCCGCTCCTCGCCCGTCTCGAGGGGATGGTGCCCGCCCATTTCTCGGTCGGAACGCGCGATCCCCTGCTCGACGACACGTTGTTCATGGCCGAACGCTGGCGCGCGGCGGGCAACGTGACGGAGCTTGCCGTCTATCCCGGCGGCTGCCACGTCTTCCAGCGCTTTGACCTGCGGATCGCCCGCGAAAGCAACCAGGCGATCGACCGTTTCCTCGCCCACCTGATCCCTTCCGGATAATCCTTCCACCGGCGTCTCCAGCCTCGGAGCCTTCTTGAATGCCTGCGTTCGAAACCCTGTTTTCCTTTGTAAATTGTTGGGAATGCGACGAAAATGATCACCTCAACGTCCAGTTCTACCTCAGCCGCTTCGACGAGGCCGACCGGCAGTTTCGCCTTCTCGGCGGGCTGAGCGACGCCGTCGCCGGTCCGCGCCGCGCGCGGCACGTGCGGTTTCACAATGAGCTCTTCGCCGGCGACGCCCTGCACATGACCAGCCATGTGGCCTTCGACGGCCCCTACATGCTGACCGTGGTGCACGAGTTGCGGCGCACCGCCGACGGCTCGCTGGCCGCGACGGCGATCGATGGCTACGCCCCCGCCGACAGCATGGCGCGCGAGTTGCGCCGGCGCTTCGCCGAGGCGTCCGACGCCATGCCCGACGCCGCCCAGCCGCGCGGCACCTCCGCCACCGGCGAGATGAACGGCGTGACGCCGGCCCAGCTCGAGGCCGCCGGCGCGCGGGTGACCAACAGGGCCACCGTGCTGCCGCGTCACGCGGGCCCCGATGGACGCGCCGACGACTGTTTCGCGGCCGGATGTTTCGTGGAAGCGGCCCCGCACACCTGGAACATGACGCCCATGGACGAGGCCTGGCTGGCCGAGCGCAATCTCGGCCGGGTGGTCGCGGAGCTGAAGCTGTGCTGGGCGGGACCGCTCAAGGTGGGTGAACCGGTGGTGACGCTGAGCGGGGTCACCGGTGCGGGGACGACCACCTTCACGATCCGTCACCACATGTTCGAGGCGCGCACCCAACGTTTCGTCGCGGCGGCCGACGTGGTGTGCCTCGCGCTCGACCTTGAAACGCGCAAGGCGCCGCCCCTTGCCGACGACGTGCGTCAGGAGATCCTGAAAGCAGCACTCAGGCGCTGACGGTCACGAGGCATCGAAGATCGGCGTCGAAGATCATGAGGCACTGACGATCAGGCTCCCAGGCCACTGGCGTCAGTTCCCCAGATCGTCGTATTCCTCGCGCAACGACTTCATCATGCCGAAGAAGCGGCGCATCGCCTTTTCCGTGAAATCGAGCGCGCGACCGAGTTCCTTCTCCTCCTCGGGGGTGAAGGTCGGCTCGTCGTCGCCGTCGACCCGCGGCAGGGCGTCGGTCTTGGGCACGCTCTCGCCGGGGCGCGCCAGGCCCGCCTTGCGGCGCAATTCGGCGTTTTCCGCGCGCAGCGCCGTAACCTGTTTGCCGAGACGCTCGATCTCCGCCTCCAGCGCGAGCTGGGCGTCGGGCACGGCAACGCAGCGCCATGTGGCGTTGACCTTGCTGCATTCCGCGACCCGCCCCGTCTCGCGATCGAGCCGCAGGAAGATGTCGCCCGCCGGAGCCAGCACATAGCGGTCCCGGTCGACCTGCGGGCGGTCGTCCAGACCGGCCGCGTGGCCCACGCCGGCAAGCATGACGGCCCCGCCGACGGCGAGCCCGAAGACCCTGGCACTCATGCGCATGTCTTGCTCCTTCCACGTGCCGGGCGCCGGGCGCCCCTGCCGTATGGCCCGCGCGTGACCCTTGCGGCCTACGGTTGCTCGTAGGGCGCGCGGCCGCTTTCGAGCGCCTCGTCCAGCAGGGCCAGCCGGTCCTGCCCCCAAAAGACCTCGCCATTGAGCACATAGCTCGGCGAACCGAAGACGCCGCCCCCGATGGCGTCGGCCTGGTTTTCCATATAGCGCGCCACGACGGTTTTTTCAGCCGCCCGGGCAATCACGTCCGTGCCGGCGAGGCCGAGCCCATCGAGAATCGCGGCCTGCACGGCCTCGGAGGCGATGTCGCGCTCCTCGACCCATGTCGCCTCGAAGACGGCCTGGCTGTAGTCCACGACCGGGCCGCCATCCATGGCCAGAAGCACCGCGATGCGGTCGGCCAGGTCCGGATTGACGGGGAAATAGGCCGGCTGCAGCGTCAGCGGCAGGTTGCGGTGCGCCCTCCAGCGCTGAAGCTCGATCAGGCGGTAGGCCTGACGCACCGGATGGCGCTTGGCCAGCGGCAGGCCGCCGGTCTCGGCGAAAACCGTCGTCAGCGAGACCGGACGGAACCGCACCGCGTACTCGCGGCGGTCGGCCAGTTCCACGAAGGCGCGGTGGCCGAGATAGGCCCAGGGCGAGGCATGGGTGTAGTAATAGTCGATGACGCGCTGCATGAAGGCTCACGATCTTCCGGGACAGGTGGCGTACCCTGCGACGGGACGCGGTCACGATCAAGCCTTCTCGACCGCCTCCAGCAGCGCCGTCAGCGTGTCGATGGTATCCGCCTCAGCGGCCGGCTTGTCCCATCGCAGGCGAGAAATCCGGGGAAAGCGCATGGCGAGCCCCGACTTGTGGCGCGGAGAGCGGGCAAGCCCCTCGAACGCCACCTCGAGAACGAGCGCGGCATCGGCGTCGTGACGCACCTCCCGCACGGGACCGAAGCGGTTCACGGTGTTGGCGCGCACGAAGCGGTCGATCTCCCGCAGTTCCTCGTCGGTGAAGCCGAAGTAGGCCTTTCCCACCGGCACGAGTTCGCGCCCCTCGTCGCCTTCGCGCCAGACGCCGAACGTGTAGTCGGAGTAGAATGAGGAGCGCTTCCCGTGTCCGCGCTGGGCGTACATCAGCACGGCATCGACCCGGTGGGGATCGCGCTTCCACTTGAACCATTCGCCACGCGGGCGACCGGGCACATAGGGCGCCTCCCACCGTTTCAGCATCACGCCCTCGATGGCCGCGGCATCCGCGCCCGAATAGAGCTGTCGCGGATCGTTGCGCGCCCGTTCGGCCGCGTCCCAGCTCTCCAGATCGAGGAGCGGCGACAGGTCGAGACGCGGGCTCGCCTGCCGTTCGACGAAGGCTTCGAGACGCGCGCGACGCACGCGGAAGGGCTCGCCGCGCAGGTCCTCGCCCTCGATCGCCAGCAGGTCGTAGGCACGAATCGCGACCGGATGGGCGCGCATCATCTTCGCCGTGACGCTCTTGCGGTTGAGGCGCTGCTGCAGCGCGTTGAAGGAGCGCACCTGGCCGTCCTCGATGACGAGAAGCTCCCCGTCGATGGCCGCGTCGAAGTCGAGGGCTTCCATCAGGTCCGGAAAGGCGGGGGAGATGTCCTCTCCCGTGCGCGAGAACAGCCGCGTGACCCGCCGTCCCGTGCGGTCGTGCCCCGAGACGGCCTGCACCCGGATGCCGTCCCATTTCCATTCGGCGGCGAAATCGGGAAGCGCCAGCGCCTCGCGGTCGCGCTCTTCCAGTGGATGAGCGAGCATGGCCGGGCGAAAGGGAGCGGGATCGTCTGTTTCGGGCCTCGGCCCGGTTCCCTCCGCCCAGGCGAACAGGGCCTCGTAGGGTGGCTTGAGCGCGTGCCACACCTCTTCGATCTCGTCGGGCTCCCTGGGGCCGAGTGCCGCGACGGCGGTCTTTGCAAGACGCGCCGAGACCCCGACGCGCAAGCCCCCGGTCACGAGCTTGAGCAGTGCCCAGCGCCCGGTCTCGTCGAGACGGTCGAGCCAATCCGCGACCAGCCCGGGCGCCTCGTTCCGCCCCGCCGTCTCCAGACGCTCCACCACCATCGACAGGGAGAGATCGCCCGCCTCGCCCGGCGGTGCATCCTCCGGGATCGGCCAGATCAGCGCGATGGTCTCGGAAAGGTCGCCGACGAAGTCATAGGAAAGCTCGAACAGATACGGATCCACGCGCTCGGCGACCAGCGCGCGCAGCATGGCGGGCTTGGCGTTGCGAAACCTGAGGCCGCCCGTCAGCGCCGCAAGCGCCAGCCCCCTGTCGGGGTCCGGCACCCGGGCGAAGTGATCGGCCAGAAGCGTCAGCTTCGCGCCCCGGCGCGGCTCGTGCGACAGCCGGTCGAGGAGACTTGCGAAACGCTGCATGGACCTTGCGGCCGCTCAGGGCTCGTTGACGATCATCGCGATGGACCAGTCGGTTCCCGCGTAGATCAGATGATAGTGGCAGGTGAACTCGAACACGGGCTCGCCATCCGCCGTGCTCTGGGTCCAGGCCAGCGTCACCAGCCCCGCATCCCCTTCCACATGGCCGGAGACCACCTCGTAGTCGGAGTTGACCACGCCTTCCTGGTCGAGCGCCGAGAGCAGCTTGTCGATGTTCTCCAGGAGTTCTTCCTCGTCGACGAAGACGTTGCCCTTGCCGAACTGCCAGATCACCGCCGGATAGGAGAAGCAGTCGGCAATCGCCTCCGCGTCGAAATCGTCGAAGGCGGTGCGATAGTCGTCGAAGAGCTGGAGCACCGCGTCCTCGAGGGCTTTAACCGACGCCGTCTCGCCGGCCTGCGATTGTGCCCCGTTCTCCCCGAAGGAGCCGTTGCGGTCGTCGGAGCCGAAGTCAGCCATTGCACTTCTCCCTGCAACATCGTCCAGCCATGTGCCGGACCGTTACGGCAGCGCCGTCACACCTCCCAGAGGATCACCGCGCCCTGTCCCTGTCCAGAGGTCATCCGGCTTTGTCACCGGTGAGTTGCCTGCCTCCGCCCGGTCCCTGTTCCGGCGGCGGTCCGGCTTCACCGGTCTCGCCTTCCCCCTCGCCATATCCGATGAGGTTCAACGGTCGCGCGGAAAGCCCCTGCGTCCGGCACCAATGCACCAGCGCCTCTTCCGCGCCATGGGTCACCCAGATTTCACCGGCGCCCGTTTCCGTCACGCTTCCGCAGAGATCGTCCCAGTCGCAGTGGTCGGAAATGACGAGCGGCAACTCCGCGCCGCGCTGACGCGCGCGGGCGCGCACCCTCACCCAGCCGCTGGCGATCGCCGTCACCGGATCGCCGAACCTTCGGGCCCAACGGTCGGCAAGCTGGCCGGGCGGACACAGAACGATCTCCCCGGCAAGCTCCTTCCCCCGCCGTCCGACCGCTTCCAGCGGGCCGAGGTCGATCCCTTCCTCCTGATAGAACGCACAAAGGCGCTCCAGTGCGCCATGCAGGTAGACAGGCCGGTCGTAACCCGCCCGGCGCAGTTCCGCGATGACCCGTTGCGCCTTGCCCAGCGCATAGGTTCCCACGAGGTGGGTGCGGTCGGGAAACAGGGCCCGCGAGGCGAGAAGCTTCGCGCATTCCTCCCCGGCGGGCGGATGGCGGAACACCGGCAGGCCGAAGGTCGCCTCGGTTATGAAGACATCGCAGGGCACGGGCTCGAAAGGCGCGCAGGTGGGGTCCGCCTGACGCTTGTAGTCGCCGGAGATGACCACCCGGATTCCGCCCTGCCGGATGGCGATCTGCATGGAGCCGAGCACATGGCCGGCGGGATGGAAGGACACATCCACCTCGCCGATCCGCAAGGTCTCGCCGGGGCGCGCCTCCTGCGTCGCGCCGGCGAACTCCGCGCCGTAGCGGATCGCCATGATGGCAAGCGTCTCGCGCGAGGCCAGAACCGCGCCGTGACCGGCGCGTGCGTGGTCGGCATGACCATGGGTGACGAGTGCGCGCGGCACCGGGCGCAGCGGGTCGATGTGAAACCCGCCGGCGGGGCAGTAGAGACCGGCCTCCGTCAGCGTGAGGATATCGCTTCCGGAGAGGACGGAGCGCGGCTTCGCGGCGCCCCCTTCTGCCGCGTCAGATATGCTGGCCGCCATTTATGTGGATCTCGCTGCCGGTCACATAGGATGCGTGTCGGCTTGCCAGGAAATGCACCACCTCCGCCACTTCCTCCGGCCGCCCGAGCCGCTTCATCGGAACCTGCGTCTCCACGACATGCTCGGTGCCGGCCGAAAGGATCGCCGTTTCGATCTCGCCGGGCGCGACCGCGTTCACACGCACGTCGAACTCGGCCAGTTCGTGGGCAAGCTCGCGGGTGAGCGCCGAAAGGGCCGCCTTCGACACCGCATAGGCCGCACCGGCAAAGGGGTGCACGCGAAAGCCGGCGATCGAGGTGACATTGACCACGGAGCCCTTCGCCGCCTTCAGCTCGTCGAGAAGCTGCTGGCACAGGAGAAGCGGCGCGATCAGATTGACTTGCTGCACGGTCTGCAGTGTCTCAAGGGACGTTTCCATTGCGCCGAGCCGCGCGCCGTCTTCGCCCTTGGGGGAGATGCCGGCATTGTTGACCAGCGCGGTCAGCGGGCGGCCGGCGAGCATCGCCTTGAGCTCATCGGCGGCCTCCTGCACGGAGGCCGGATCGGCAAGGTCCGTGGTGATGTGATGGACGATGCCCTCGGCCCAGGGACACACGCTTGAAAACGGTGTCCGGGCGAGCGTGATGACGTCCCAGCCCTCCCGGTAGAACAGGCGCACGATCGCATGGCCGATGCCCCGGCTCGCGCCGGTCACGGCGACCACGGGCTTTTGCGCCCCGCCGCTCTGCGGTTCCTGCATGAACGCTTTTCCTGCCCTGTCATGGAGCGGCCAAGCCCGCTCCCTCAAAGCCTTACATGGTTCTCCTCGCCATTGCATCAAAGGGCGATCGGCGGGGATACAAAGATACAAGGTGTCGCAGGCCCCGTTCCCGTCATGGCGGCGCCTCGACGTCGCCGCGAGATCGGCCTATGTCTCGATCCCGATGGACGCCGCACACGACCCACTTCTGCCGGAGACCTTCTCGAGCTGGTTCGCCGCACGGGGCTGGGCCCCGCGCCGGCACCAGCTCGACCTCGTGCGGCTGGCGCAGGCGCGAGCCTCGGCGCTCCTCATCGCTCCCACGGGTGCCGGCAAGACGCTGGCGGGCTTCCTGCCCAGCCTGATCGCGCTCGCCGCGCGCGGCAGGCGCAAGCCGGGAACGCCGGCGCGACGCCACGTGCACACGCTCTACATCTCGCCGCTGAAGGCGCTGGCGGTCGACATCGCCCGCAACCTGGAACGCCCGGTCGCCGAAATGGGGCTTCCCGTCGCAATCGAGACCCGCACCGGCGACACGCCGACCCACAAGCGCCAGCGCCAGAAACAGGCGCCACCCGACATTCTCCTGACGACGCCGGAGCAGATCGCCCTGCTTCTCTCCGATCCCCAGGGCCGCGAGATGCTGTCGGGCGTCGACACGGTGATCCTCGACGAGTTGCACGCACTGGTCACCTCCAAGCGTGGCGACCTTCTGGCGCTCGGACTTGCCGCGCTGCGCCGGCTCTCGCCCGACCTTCGCGCCATCGGCCTGTCGGCGACGGTGGCCAATCCCGACGACCTGCGGGCCTGGCTCGTATCACAGGGGGACGGGGACAGGCAGCTTGCGGAACTCGTCCGGGTCGCGGGCGGGGCAACGCCGGACATTTCCATTCTCGACACGGCCGAACGCCTGCCGTGGTCGGGACATTCCGCGCGCCATGCGGTCGGCGACGTCTACGAGCTCATCAAGGCGAACCGCATGAGCCTCGTCTTCGTGAACACCCGCTCCCAGGCCGAGATGCTGTTCCAGAACCTGTGGCACGCGAACGAGGACAACCTGCCCATCGCCCTGCATCACGGCTCGCTCGACGTCGGCCAGCGGCGCAAGGTCGAGGCGGCCATGGCCGAGGGCCGGCTCAAGGCGATCGTCTGCACCTCCTCGCTCGATCTCGGCATCGACTGGGGCGACGTGGATCTCGTCATCCAGGTCGGGGCGCCGAAGGGCGCAAGCCGCCTCGCCCAGCGCATCGGCCGGTCCAACCACCGCATGGACGATCCCTCGCGCGCCGTCCTGGTGCCGGCGAACCGATTCGAGGTCCTGGAGTGCCAGGCGGCGCTCGCGGCCTCGCGCGTCGGCGCGCAGGACACGCCCCCCTTGCGCGAGGGCGCGCTGGACGTTCTCGCCCAGCACGTGCTGGGCGTTGCCTGCGCGGGGCCGTTTTCGCCGGACGCGCTCTTTGGCGAAGTCCGGTCCTCGGAAGCCTATCGGAGCCTCACCCGGCACCAGTTCGACCGGGTGGTCGATTTCGTCGCGACCGGGGGATATGCCCTGTCCACCTACGAGCGCTATGCCCGCCTGAAGCCGGCCGGCGACGGTCTCCTGCGTCTGTCGCATCCCAGGATCGCCCAGCAGTACCGGCTGAACGTGGGCACCATCGTCGAGGCGCCCATGCTCAGGGTGCGGCTACAGCGGGCCCGCGCCGACGGGCGGCGGGCTGCGGTGGGGCGCGGCGGACGGGTGCTCGGCCAGATCGAGGAGTGGTTCATCGAGCAACTCGCCCCCGGCGACACCTTCCTGTTCTCGGGCGAAATCCTGCGCTTCGAGGGCCTTGCGGAGAACGAGGCCATCGTCTCGCGCGCCCGCGCCGAGGCACCCAAGATCCCCTCCTACCAGGGCGGCAAGTTTCCGCTTTCCACCTATCTGGCGGAAGGTGTGCGGGCGATGCTCGCCGATCCCGCCGGCTGGTCCGCCCTGCCCGGCCAGGTCCGCGACTGGCTCGAGCTGCAACTCCTCAACTCGCGCCTGCCCGACCGCGACGGGTTGCTGGTGGAGACTTTTCCCCGCTCGGGAAAACACTATCTGGTCTGCTATCCCTTCGACGGTCGGCTTGCCCATCAGACGCTGGGAATGCTGCTGACCCGCCGGCTCGAGCGCGCCGGCCTGCATCCGCTCGGGTTCGTCGCCAACGACTATGCGCTCGCCGTGTGGGGGCTAACGGACCTGGGAGCCGAGGCGGAGAGCGGGCGGCTCTCGCTCGACGCGCTGTTCGACGAGGACATGCTGGGGGACGACCTCGACGCCTGGCTTGCCGAGTCGAGCCTCATGAAGCGCACGTTCAGGAGTTGTGCCGTGATCGCCGGACTGATCGAGCGCCGCCATCCGGGCAAGGAGAAGACCGGACGGCAAGTGACCGTCTCCTCGGATCTCATCTACGACGTGCTGCGGCGGCACGAGCCCGGTCACATCCTTCTGGAGGCAACCTGGGCGGACGCCGCGTCAGGACTTCTGGATATCTCGCGCCTGGGGCAACTTCTTGCCCGAATACGCGGTCGAATCGCGCATACTCGTTTGGCGCGAATCTCTCCGCTCGCCGTTCCGGTGATGCTGGAGATCGGCAAGGAACCCGTCTTCGGCGCGGCGCAGGAAGCGCTGCTGGCCGATGCAGCGGAGGATCTGGTCAGGGAGGCAATGGGGTGAGACCTTTCACGGCCGAAATCGAGACGCGGCGCTTCGCGCCGGTCTGTCACGACATCGCCATCGCCGGGGAGCTTGTCGGCCTGCATGACAGCGGGGCGCTCTGGTGGCCGGACGAGAACACGCTCATCGTTTCGGACCTGCATTTCGAGAAAGCCTCGAGCTACGCCCGGCGCGGCGTCATGCTGCCGCCCTACGACACCGCCGCGACGCTGGAAAAGCTCGCCGAGGTGATCGACGCCTTCCAACCCTCGCGTGTCGTGGCGCTTGGCGACAGCTTCCATGACGCCGACGGCTCCGACCGCCTTCCCGCCGCCTATCGCGCCATGCTCACCACGCTGCAACTCGGGCGCGAGTGGGTCTGGATCACCGGCAACCACGATCCGGTCGCGCCGGTTCTCCTGTGCGGCGAGACCCATGCCGAGATCGCCATCGGCAACCTCGTCTTCCGGCACGAGCCCGACGCGAACGCGGCGCCCGGCGAGATCTCCGGCCACCTTCACCCTTGCGCGCGCATCCGACGCTATGGCCGCTCGGTCCGCCGTCCGTGCTTCGCAACCGACGGAAACCGGCTCGTTCTACCCGCCTTCGGTGTCCTTACCGGCGGCCTCAACGTGCTCGACACCGCGTGGCAGCCCTATTTCCAGGCGCGCGAGTTCTCCGTCTTCATGCTCGGCGAGGGCCGCCTCTACCCCTTCACCGGCTCCCGGCTCGTCGGCGACCAGTAGTCACGGCCGGCACGCCGCGCGCAGCGAACGCAGGGCGGCGGACGATCCCTTCAGCGGATACTGCAGCATGTGCTCCAGCGAGCCGCCATGGTGCACCGTCACATGGCGACCACGCGCCAGCGCATCCACGAGCCCCGCGTCAGGCGGCAGCAGCGCATCCGCCACGAGAACCTTCTCCCCTTCGGAAATGCCCACCGGAATGTCCGTCTCGTCGCGCCCGACCGCGAAGGTCGGCAGGATGCCCCGCCCTTCGGCCTCCCACGCGCGGGCATGGTCGCTGATCTCATTGCCGTCGTAGAGCCACCAGGCCGAGTAGCGCAGCCGCAGGCCGCCGTCCTCGCAGGTCAGCGACAGATGCGCATCCGCCGGCCCGATCGCCGCCACGGGAGCCGGATCCTTCCGGTAGACCCAACGCTCCGCGGGCGCGGAGAAGACCGTGCCTCCGTCCGCCGACGCCGCCGTGTCACCACCCGTCCCGTCTGCCTCCACGAGGCTCGAGCGTTCCCGGCCCCGTCGGGTCGCCACCGTGAAGGACGGATCGCCCGGACGGTCGAAGACGATCTCGTAGGCATAGCTCTCGAACGCCTTTTCGAAGGTGCCGTCCGGCCTTTGCAGCCAGATCCGGTGCACGCAGCCGAGCGTTCCGCACCACATCATCTGGGTGCCGTCGCACATCAGGTGACCGGTGTTGACCAGATAGTCGGCGAGACCGTCGCCGTTGGCCTCCACGGGCACGATATAGCCGTCGAGAAAATCCATCTGCTCGCGGCAGGTGTCGGCGTTTTCCGCCCGTTCCAGTGCCAGCACCGCCTCCGGAATGTCCTCCGCCCGCGCCGGTGCGCACAGAAGCGCCATTGCCGCGAGCGCCAGGGCTCCCGACCGGAAAATCCCCTGCCCCCACATTCGAACACCCTCCCGTTGTCCCCGAACGACAACGCGATGGTGCCATGCGCCCGGCACTGCAACCAGATGAAATTGGCAAGTCGCGCGCAGATGCCGTCTAGATCAGCCCTTCGCGCAGCACGAGAAGCAGGGAGCCGGTGGCGATCAACAGCGACACCACCGCCACCATGGTGAGCCTCGCGCGCAGGCCGCCATACCATGCGGGCAGCAGGCCGGCGCTCGCGGCCCGCGTGTCGGCCATGCCCTGCAGCAAAAGTCCGGCGGCGAGCATGAGCAGGCCCTGCACGGGCGGCAGCATGGCCGCGATCCAGGCGACGAGCGAGGGAAGCACGGAAAACGCATAGCCGGCGGCTCCGCGCTCACCGGCCTGCATGGCCGCTCCCCAGCGTGCGCCCCCCAGGAACGACAGAATCACCGCGCCGTAGAGCATCACCGCGAGCGCGGCATGTCCCGTTGCCGCCGGGCTCACGACCTCGAAGGCGGCAACCGTCAGATAGGCCGCGCCCGCGACGAAGGGCACGAGCCCGGCCAGCCCGAGCCATGCCGCCGCCGAAGGCTGGCCGCGCGGGGATGGCGTGTCTTTTGCGGTGACGTCGGACATGACGTTCGGCCCCTTTTCGTCCCGGCATCCTGTGTCCGGTCAGGGTCTACGCGTCAGTCCTTGCGGAAGATCACTCCCGCCAGCCATCCGGTGAACAGCGCCAGCGCGATGGCGATGATGCCGTAGACCGCCGAATAGGCGTAGGCGAGCGAATGGGTGAACTGCTCGAAGCCGGTCTTGGCGATCGTCAGCTTCTGCTCCGCCGAGGCCAGCAGCGCGCCGCCGCGCAGCAGGTAGGTGGAGACGGTATATTCGCCCACCGGGATGTTCGCCGGCAGTTGCACGGCGGTGCGGAACAGCGATCCGCTCAGGAAATCGATGGACCCGGGGCGCTCGGCGTACAGTCCCGCTTGCACACGAAGACGCAGGAAGGCCTCGCGGAAGTTGTTGCGGTCGGACATGGGCGCCTCGGACGCCGCCACGATCGGCAGGTTGAGATTGCGCAGTCCGATGCGGTAGCGCTCCAGGATCGAGCGCGCGGCCAGTTCATGCGAGGCGCGGGTCGTGTGCACGGCGAGAAAACTCGGCACCTCGGCGAAGGTCTCCGCCTCGCGGTTCACCCAGATGCCCAGAAAACGGCCCTTGCGGCGGGTGCGCACCACCTGCTCGGGACCGGACACGACCACCGCGAGATCGTATGGCTCGGGCCGCGACACGGTGACGGCATCACGGGCGATCTCGCCGAAGACGACGATGGTCGTTCCGGTGAAGTTGGACTGGATGCGGATCTCGTCCGCCGACATGGCCGCGATGAGCTGCTCCGAACGCGCCTCGCGCACCCCCGACAGGGCCAGCGCGAGCCCGGTCGCGACAAGGGCGAGAAGCGCCCGCGCCACGGCCGGCGTCACACGGACACGCAGGGCTTCGGAACGCGCGAGGATCACGGCATCACCCCCGCGACGACGGAGATCGAATAGAGCTCGTCCGGCCGGATCAGCAGGTTGACCGAGAAGCGCACCCCGACGCTCAGCACCAGCAGCGCGAGCAGCAGGCGGAGCTGGTCGCCGCGCAGCCGCTGGCCCATGCGGGCGCCGAACTGCGCGCCGATGACACCGCCGACCATCAGGATCGTGGCCAGCACGATGTCGACCGACTGGTTGGAGACGGCATGCAGGAAGGTCGCCGCCGCCATGGTGACGAGGATCTGCAAGAGCGACGTTCCGATCACCACGTTGGTCGGGACGCGCAGGAGGTAGATGAGCGCCGGCACCATCATGAAGCCGCCGCCGATGCCCAGGATCGTGCCGAGAAAGCCGATGCACGCCCCAAGGCCGATGACCGGAATCACGCTGACATAGAGGCGCGACTGGTAGAAGCGCATCTTGAACGGCAGGCCGTGGACCCAGTTGTGGCGGCCGGGCTGGCGCACGGGAACGGGCACGCCGGAGCGCCGGCGCGTCAGCGCGCGCACCGATTCAAACAGCATCAGTCCGCCGATGGTGCTGAGAAACGTCACATAGGACAGCGAGATGACGAGGTCGAGCTGGCCGAGTGTCTGCAACATGCCGAACAGCCAGACGCCGATGGCCGATCCCGCGACGCCGCCCACCAGCAGAATCATCGCCAGCCGGAAGTCGATGGACTTGCGCCGCCAGTAGGCGAGAACGCCGGAGGTGGAGGAAGCCACGACCTGGCTGGTCACCGTGGCCACGGCGACCGCCGGCGGGATGCCGGAAAAGATCAGGAGCGGTGTCAGGAGGAAGCCGCCGCCGATGCCGAACAGGCCCGACAGGAAGCCCACGGCACCGCCCATCCCGAACACCATGAACATGTTGACGGGCAATTCGGCGATGGGCAGGTAGATTTGCACGGCACACCGGCGACTGGGCCGTCCGCTCGCGCGGCGGCGTGGTTGTTTACGGGCAGCGCGCCACCCCTCGGCATCCGGCGACGGCCCCTGTCTTCAATCCCCGGCCGTCGGGACCCTGCGCCATACCCTCGATAAAGCGCCGGGGCGCGGGACGTGTCAATGTCCGGAACCGCCAAACTGGCGGTTTGTCATTGCCGGATCACATGTTTCCCCGCGCGGACCGGGCTCCGCGACGATCAGATCGCGGTCCCCGTCAGCGACGCAAGCAGTTCGGTCGAGATCGCGCCGGTGACGCGCATCCCCGCCGCTTCCTGATAGGCCCTCACCGCCTCGCGGGTGCGCGGACCGATCTGCCCGTCGGGCGTGCCGGGATCGAAGCCGCGCGCGGCGAGAAGCCTTTGCACGTTCATCACCAGCTCACGCGGGTCGGCGGTGAAGGACGCCTTGGACACCGAGCTTGCGGGCGCGGTCCAGGACGGCTTGGTCTCCACCTCGTTGGCCGCCGGGGTGCGCGGCTGGTCGGTCCAGTTCTCGACCGACAGGCGCGCCTCGGCCAGGTCCTTGGTCGACAGCATGTTGGCGACCTCGTCGCGCTTCTTGCCGGCTTCCGTGTCACCCTGGCGCGCGGCCAGCGCGAACCACTTGTAGCTTTCGACGAGATTCTTCTCCAGTCCCAGTCCGCGCGCGTAGAGGATGCCCAGATTGTACTGGCTGTCGGCCAGGCCGTAAGCGGCCGCTCGCTTGAACCAATAGGCGGCATCGCGGAACTCGGGCGTTCCCGACAGGCCCTCGGCGTAAAGCACGGCCAGATTGTGCGCGGCCTTGGCGTTGCCCTGCTCGGCGGCGCGCAGGTACCAGTCCCGCGCGGTCTCCAGGCTGCGCTCGACGCCGCGCCCCTTCTCGTACAGGCTTCCCAGGCGATACTGCGCCGGAGCGAGGCCGGCTTCGGCCGCCTTCTCGTAGTAGCGCGCGGCGGCCGCCAGGTCCGGGGCCGCTCCGCCGGTGCCCTCGGTGTAGTTCACGGCGATGGTGAACAGCGCCGCCGGATTGCCCTTCGCGGCAGCCTGGCGCAGCGCCAGGGAGCCTGCATCGGCGGGGATCGCGGCAAGCGCTGCGGGATCCACGCCGGCGCCCGACACGTCGGCGGCATCCGCCTCAGCCTTCGGCTCGACCGCTTTGGCGGCACTGGCAGGCGTCGCGCCCCGGGCCTGGAAGCTGGGGGCGGGAATGGCCCCCGGCGTGGCGGAGAAGCCTGTTGCCGCGCCAGCCGGCGGCGCGAAGGCCACGTCGCTGTCTTCGCGGCTCTCACGGGCGGCGGTGCCGGTCACCGGAGCATCGTCAGCAGCGGCCGCACTGTCATGCCCGGCTACATCGGCCGCGCGCGACGCTTCGCCGGAGACGGACTTGTCCGCCGCCGCGGCGTTCCGTCCTGCCTGTGATCCCGCTTCCGGTTCAGGCGACCTGCCTGCAACCTTCGTTTCCCGCGCGGCCTCTTCGGCGGCGACGGACGCGGGCTCGACCCGACCTTCCGGTGTCGCGCTGCCCTCGATCGCCGGCGGCTGTTCCACACTCGCCACGTCGTTGAGCCCGGGCGTCACCAGCTTGACCATCTGCAGTGCGCCGAGCGCGATCACCACGGCGGCGGCGGCCAGAAGCACGGCCCGGCGGCCGCTCCTGGAGAAGAGCTGGCGACCGCCGGCTCCCTGCTGCTCGTCGGCAACCGGCGGCTCGATCGTCACATCGGGGGCCGAAACATTCTGCGCGTCCCGGGTGTCGCCCTTGTTGCGGCGGCTGCCCTCGCGGCGCTCGGCCTGAACCTCGGGAGCGACGGTATCCGCCTCCCCGGTCTTGCCATCCTCGGGGGTCGCGGCCTTGCGGCGGCCCGGCAGGCGCGAGCGCAGCCAGCCGCCGGCCTTCTGCTGTTCGCCCTCACCCGCGCCATTGCCGCCCGTCAGGAACGACATGGCGCCCTTGCGGGTCTCCGCTTCCTCGGTGGCCGCCTGCGCGGCACGCCGGGCGGCGGCGATGAAGTCGGCCTTGCGATCACGCAGCGTTCCACCCTGGTCACCGGCCGCCTGGGCGGCGGAGGCGGCGGCAGCCGCCTTGCGCAGGGCCTCGGCACCCGGATCGGGACGGGCCTCGGCGGCGGGCCGTGCCGTCGCGGTCTCGCGACGGACGGGCTGCGGCGCGGGCTGACTCATGCGGCGGCGCGGCGGCTTGCCCGACCCCGGCTCGAGCGGACGCGTGTCCTCGATCTCGATCGGCTCGGCGGCGCCCCCGCCGGCCTCAAGGGCCTGAAGGCGCGTGTTGATGGAGGCCAGCACGTCTTGCACGCTGTCCATGGTTTCGCGCGAGCGCTGCTCGGAGCTGGTCGCCGCGTCCATCAAGCGGTGAAGGTCGTCGCGCAGCGCGGCGGCAATCGCGCCATCGCCCTCGCCCGCCGATGCCGACAGGCTGTCGAGACGCGCGAAGCCGCTCTCCGCCGCGTCGAGCTTGGCGGCGAGATAGGCGATCTTCTCCTCGACCTGGCCGAGAAGCGCCGTGTCGGTGCTGCCAGCACCCCGGGTGGCCGTGTCGGCCAGATCGCGCAGGCGCGCTTCCAGATCGTCGTCCAGAGCGGGGCGCGACACGCTCTCGCGAAGCGCCGCGATCTCCTGGCGCAGACCGCCAAGGTCGCCATCGCCTGCGGGTGTGCCGTTCTCGAAACGCTCGTTGAGCCGGGCGATGCCGCTTTCCAGACGCGCGATCAGGTCGGCCTCGACGGAGGCGCTCGCGCCCTCGACGTTGAAGCTCATGCTTTCGGGCCGGTCGAGCGTGTCGATCTTGCCGTCGATGGCGGCCAGACGCTTCTCGAGCAGGGTGAAGGCGGCATCGTAGCTCGGCGGCATCTGCCGGGCGTTCTCGATGCGCTTGAGCCGTCCGCTGATCTCGCCCAGCCGCTCGTCGAGGTCGGCGACGGAGCACCCGGAGCGGTCCTCCGCAAGCATCCCGGTGATCTCGTTCAGCCGGTCGTTCAGCCGGTCGATGGCCCCGCCATGCGGCACGCGCCGCTCGATCGCGTCCAGACGATCGGCCATGGCGCGCTGGTCGTCGCACAGCCGGTCGATGACGTCGAGCCGCTGGCCAAGGGCCGCCATGCTCTCGTCGATGTCGCCCAGCACGTCGCGCACGTCGATGCGCTCGACGAGCTCGCGCACGCCCCGGATCTCGCCACGCAGCGCCTGCACGTCCTCGCCGGAATTGCGGCGCACGAGCTCCTCCACCCGGTGACCGATGTCGGCGACCCGGTCGTCGAGGGCGGAAAGCTGGTCGGCGCGCGGAACGATGCGGAACGCGCTCTCGATGTCGGCAAGGCGGTCGGCGAGTTCGTCCATGACGCGCGGCTCGACGCGGCCGCGTCCCAACTCGTCGAGACGCTGGACCAGATGCGCATAGCCGCTTTCGAGCGTCTTCAGCATCCCGTCCACGTTGGACTGGCCGATGGTCGCGCGCAGATCCGCGATCTCGTCACGCAGGTCGTTGAGCAGGCGCATGTCGCCCCGATCGGCCCGCAGCCGCTCGACCGCGTCCGACAGCCGGCGCATCTCGCCCGTGTCGCGCGGCTGGGGACGGCCGCGCTCGGAGCGCAGGCTTTCCATCAGCATGGCGCGCAGCTCGCCGATCTCGCCACGCAGGGTCGAAAGCTCCGCCGCACGCGGCCCGGCTGCGCCGTCGATGCGCCGCGCCAGATCCTGGATCAGCGGCCGCAGGTCGCCGTCAGCACCGTGAGCCATGGCATCGTGAGCCATGCGTTCGCGCGGCGCCATGCGGGCCTCGCGGGTCCGGTAGGTGTCGCGGGACCCGTAGTCGCCCCGACCCCGGCGGTCGTCGCCCGACCTGAAATCGTCCTGGTCCCGCCAGGCGTCATAGTCGGCATCGGAGGGAGCGTAGTCGCGCGGATCCGGCTGGTGCCAGATCCCGTTCGCGCCAGCCGGCGCCTCGTCGGCGGCGGCGACGGACTCCTCGGTCGTGTGGGCCAGGTCCTCGACCCGGCGGTCGAGCCGGTCGAGCGCTCCCAGAACCGCCTCGATGCGGCTGGTGCGGGCGTCGCCGCCCGAGGGGGCCGCGGCCGGGCGCTGCGACCGGGCGGGAGCGCGGGCCTCGCTGCGGGTGCGGGAGGCAGCCGCACGTCGCGCATGGCGGTTCGGACCGGCGGCGGGCGCCGCCTCCGGGCTCTGCATCAGCCGGCCAAGCGCGTCGGCCACGTCGTCGAGCTGGGCGCGGGCGATCTCGCGCTCCTGACGCGCCTCGCGCAGTTCGGCGCCGGGTCGCGGGGCACGGTAGCCATCGTCGGGATGGGCGTTGCGCCCGCCACCGCCGCGCTGCCAGGCCGGCGCGCGGTTCTGCGGAGCGTACCAGCCATCGGCCTCGCCGACGTCGCGGCCGTCGGCCGCGCCATTCCAGCTATCCGGGCTTTCGCCACGCGAAGTGCGGTTGCGCAGGTTCCAGGACATGATCTGCCTCTTTCCCAGAGGGGCGCGCCATCGGCGCCATTGCGTTCTTGCATTCTTCTCCCGGCCGCAAACGGCTACGCACGATCCGGTCGATCTCAGGCGAAACCTTCGCCACTTATGGTAAACACCCGGTTAAGCGGCGGTTTCGTATGGTTAAGCAAGGGTGAGCGGCGCCCCGCGCGGCCGACTCGGCCTTGTCCTTGCGCCTCGGCACGGCTTGACGCTTACCTTGACGGAATGTATTCGGAGAACCCTGAGCGAACGTCCGCCCCTGCGGTCGACCACGTATTGGCGCGCTCACGGCAAGTCACCAGGGATTTCCGACCATGAGTGAAGCACTTTCCGTCAACAACGACATCGTCGATGCGGTTGCGGCAAAGGATGACTCAACCAAGAAGACGCTTTTCACCATCGGAGATCTTGCCAAGGAATTTGGCGTCACGTTGAGAACTCTTCGCTTCTACGAAGACAAGGGCCTCATCAACCCGCGCCGCGATGGCATGAATCGGGTCTATACGCGCCGGGATCGGGCACGGCTCAAACTGGTCCTGATGGGCAAGCGGGTCGGCTTTTCGCTTTCGGAAATTCGCGACATGCTCGATCTCTACGACCTCCGCGACGGCCAGGTGACGCAGCTTCGTGTCGCGCTGTCGCGTTTTCAGGGCCAGATCGACATCCTGCAGCAGCAGCGTCGCGACATCGACCAGGCGGTCGAGGAACTCGGTCGGACGGTCGAGATCGTCTCCGGCATGCTGAAGGAAAAGGAAGGCGATTCCGCCGAGTAGATCCGGCGACGCCCTGCCTTCCGCTTTTCGACCGGCATTTCCCAGGCCCACGCCGCGCCTTCCCGCTTCCCCAAGCGGGGACAAGTGATCCCGCGCGCTTTCGACCGCCCGGTGACACCCCTCCCGGGCCGGTTCCGCTCGCCCTCTCGCTTGCCTCCCGACAGCCTCTTGGCACTTTCGCGGAGTTGTCCCCGGACGCGTTCCGCCCCACCTTGCATTTTGCAAACCCGTGCGGGCGGCGCGCGGCGGTCCGATCTGCGGCAATCTCGCGCATGTTTCGCGCAACTTTTCGAAAATTCTTGTCGAGAATTGCCGGAATTTGGAGCCACACTGACCTTCCGCGCAACCGGCACACGGCGACGCGGGGCTCTTGCCGAGCCGCCGCGAAGCCCCTATAGAGAGGCAAGGTGACGTTTACGCAAACGTAAGCCTTCGGATCGAACGGGAGGGCCGACGATCCTGGAGGCAAGAGGCAACCGGGAGGACGACTTCATGCCGAGCTACACCGCGCCTGTCCGCGACGTGCTTTTCCTTCTCGACGAGGTTCTCGATTTCCAGTCCCACGCGGAGCTTCCCGGCTTCGGCGAGGCGACGCCGGATCTCATCGAGGCGATCCTGGGCGAGGCGGCGAAGTTCTGCGAGGAGGCGCTCACGCCGCTCAACGCGGTCGGCGACCGGGAGGGCTGCACGCGTTCCGACGATGCGTCCGTCACGACGCCCAAGGGCTTCCGGGAGGCCTACGCGACCTACCGCGACAACGGCTGGATCGCCCTGTCGATGCCCGAGGCCTATGGCGGCCAGGGCCTGCCGACGACGCTGAACACCATCATCCAGGAATTCATTTCCGGTGCCAATCTGGCATGGGGCATGTATCCGGGCCTGTCGCAGGGCGCTGCCGCCGCACTTGCCGTCCACGGCTCGGAAGAACAGAAAAAGCTTTATCTTTCAAAGCTCTCCGAAGGTGTCTGGTCCGGCACCATGAACCTGACGGAGCCCCATTGCGGCACCGACCTCGGTCTCATCAAGTCGAAGGCCGTTCCCAACGGCGACGGCAGCTACGCGATCACGGGCCAGAAGATCTTCATCTCGGCCGGCGAGCACGATTTCACCGACAACATCGTGCACCTGGTCCTCGCGCGGATCGAGGGCGCGCCGGAAGGCACCAAGGGCATCTCCCTCTTCGTGGTGCCGAAGTTCCTGCCCGACGAGAACGGCGAGGCCGGCACGCGCAACGGGGTCTCCTGCGGCGCGCTCGAAGAAAAGATGGGCATTCACGGAAACGCCACCTGCGTCATGAACTACGACGGGGCGACCGGCTGGCTCGTCGGCGAAGAGAACCGCGGCCTCAACGCCATGTTCGTGATGATGAACGAGGCCCGGCTCGCCGTCGGCGTGCAGGGGCTCTCCCAGTCCGAGGTCGCCTACCAGAACGCGGTAGCCTACGCGCGAGACCGGCTGCAGGGGCGCGCCCTGTCTGGCCCGAAGAACCCGGACGGCCCGGCCGATCCCATCATCGTGCATCCGGACGTGCGCCGCACGCTGATGTCGGTCCGCGCCTTCAACGAGGCTGCGCGGGCCCTGATCCTGTGGACCGCGCTGCGCTCCGACATCTCGCACCGCAGCCCGGACAAGAAGGCGGCCCAGGCGGCGGACGACCACATGGGCCTGATGACTCCGGTCATCAAGGGCGTCTTCACGGACGTCGGCTTCGACAACACGGTCGCCGCCCAGCAGATGTTCGGCGGGCATGGCTACATCGAGGAATGGGGCATGTCGCAGTTCGTGCGCGATGCCCGCATCACGATGATCTACGAGGGCGCCAACGGCATCCAGGCGCTTGATCTTGTTGGCCGAAAGCTGCCGCGCGACGGCGGCCGCGCGATCATGACCTTCTTCAACGAGGTCGGCACCTTCCTTCAGGAAAATGCGGAAGACGCCGACCTGGCGCCCTTGCTCGGCCCGCTCAAGGCCGGCGCGGACGACCTGCAGAAGGCGACCATGTGGTTCATGAACAACGCGCTCGCCAAACCCGACAACGCCGGCGCGGGCTCCAGCGACTACATGCACCTGTTCGGCACGGTGGCGCTCGGCTTCATGTGGGCGCGCATGGCCAGGGCCGCCCGCGCCGCGCTGGCCTCCGGCACCGGCGAGACGGAGTTCTACGAGACCAAGCTCACGCTTGCTCGCCACTTCATGGAGCGCCACATGCCGGAGACGGGCCTCAGGCTCGCCCGCATTTCGGCCGGCTCCGACACGGTGATGGGCCTCGACGCGGCCGCCTTCTGAGGCGTCCTGCCGACGTTTCACGCCGTGCCGGCGCGCTCGAGCCGCCGGCACGGCCAACGACATTCAGGGAGAGACTTTCATGGCCGACGCATTCATCTACGACCACGTGCGCACGCCACGCGGGCGCGGCAAGAAGGACGGCGCGCTGCATGAGGTGACCGCCGTGAAGCTCGCCGCCGAGCCGCTCAAGGCGCTCAAGGCGCGAAACGGGCTGGACACCCGGCTCGTCGAGGACGTGGTGCTGGGCTGCGTCGACCCGATCGGCGAGGCGGGAGGCGACATCGCCCGCGCCGCCGTTTTCGCCGCCGGCTACGAGGCGGACGTGCCGGGCGTGCAGATCAACCGCTTCTGCGCCTCCGGGCTCGACGCGGTCAATTTCGCCGCCGCGCAGGTCATGAGCGGCCAGCACGACATGGTCATCGGCGGCGGCGCGGAATCCATGAGCCGCCTCGGCATCGGCTCCTCGGGCGGCGCATGGCCGGTCGACCCGGCGGTCGCCCTGCCCTCCTACTTCATGCCGCAGGGTGTGTCGGCCGATCTCATCGCCACCAAATACGGCTTCACCCGGGACGACGCCGACGCCTATGCGGTTGAGAGCCAGAAGCGCGCCGCAGCGGCCTGGGAGAACGGCCGGTTCTCGCGCTCCGTGATCGCGGTGCGCGACATCAACGGCCTCACGCTGCTCGACCGCGATGAGCATGTGCGTCCGGACACGGACATGCAATCGCTCGCCGGCCTCGCCCCGTCCTTCGAGATGATGGGCCAGATGGGCGGCTTCGACGCCGTCGCCATCCAGGCCCACCCGGAAGTGGAGGCGGTGCGTCACATCCACCACGCCGGCAACTCGTCCGGCATCGTCGACGGCGCGGCCGCCGTGCTGATCGGATCGGCCGAGGCCGGAACGGCCTCGGGGCTCCGGCCGCGCGCGCGCATTCGCGCCTTCGCCAACATCGGCTCCGACCCGGCGCTGATGCTGACGGGGCCGGTGGACGTGACGAACAAGCTGCTCAAGCGCTCCGGCATGTCGCTTTCCGACATCGACCTCATCGAGATCAACGAGGCGTTTTCCTCCGTCGTCCTGCGCTTCCTGCAGGCCTTCGAGCTGGACCCGGCCATCGTCAACGTGAACGGCGGCGCCATCGCCATGGGCCACCCGCTGGGCGCGACCGGCGCCATGATCCTTGGAACCGCGCTCGACGAACTGGAGCGACGCGACCTCAACACCGCACTCGTGACGCTCTGCATCGGCGCCGGCATGGGCACGGCGACGATCATCGAGCGCGTGTGAGCGACAAGGGCGGAGACACCATCATGACCTACAAGAACTTCACCCTGACGACCGACGACGGCATCGCACTCGTCACCTGGGACATGGCCGGCAAGTCGATGAACGTCATCGACATGAGCGTCATGGACGAACTCGACGCGATCATCGACCGGATCGTCGCCGACGAGGCTGTCACGGGCGCGATCATCACCTCCGGAAAGTCCACCTTCACCGGCGGTGCCGATCTCACCATGCTGGAGGGCCTTCTCGGCGAATTCCACCGCACAAGGGCCGACGACCCGGAAGGCGCCGCGCGGATGCTGTTCGACGGCTCGCGCCGCCTGTCGCTCATCTACCGCAAGCTGGAGACCTGCGGGAAGCCGTTCGTGGCGGCGCTGAACGGCACCACCATGGGTGGCGGCACCGAACTGGCGCTGGCCTGTCACGCCCGCATCGCGGCCGAGGGCGATGCCTTCAAGATGGCGCTTCCCGAGGTCAAGGTCGGCCTGTTCCCGGGTGCCGGCGGAACCCAGCGCGTGATGCGCATGTGCGATCCCCAGCAGGGCCTGCAGTTCCTGCTTCAGGGCAGGACACTGGACGCGCGCAAGGCGAAGGCCATGGGCCTCATCGACGCGACGGCGCCCGCCGACACGCTGGTGGATGCCGCGCGCGAACTGCTGAAAGGCGGCGTCGACGCGGTGAAACCCTGGGACAAGAAGGGCTTCAAGCTGCCGGGCGGTCCGATCCAGTCGCCGGCGGGCTTCCAGTTCTGGCCCGCTGCCAATGCGATCTACCGCCGCGAGACCCATGACAACTACCCCGGCGCGCGCGGCCTGCTGAGCGCGGTCTACGAAGGGCTTCAGCTCTCCATGGACCAGGCCCTGACGGTCGAAAGCCGCTTCTTCGCCCACGTTCTGCAGACGCCCGAAGCCGCGGCGATGATCCGCTCGCTCTTCGTCTCGATGCAGGAACTCAACAAGGGCGCTCGCCGGCCGGAGGGCGTTTCGGACCGCTCGGTGAAGAAGCTCGGCGTTCTGGGCGCGGGCTTCATGGGCGCGGGCATCGCCTATGTCAGCGCCAAGGCCGGCATCGAGGTCGTGCTGATCGACCGCGACCAGGCCGCCGCCGACAAGGGCAAGGCTCACTCCGACGAGTTGATGTCCAAGGCCATCAAGCGCGGGCGGGCGAGCGAGGCGGACAAGGAAAAGCTCCTGTCGCTCATCACGCCGACGACCGACTATGCGCAGCTTTCCGGCTGCGATCTCGTCATCGAGGCGGTGTTCGAGGACCGGGAGATCAAGCGCAAGGTCACCGAGCAGGCGGAAGCCGCCATGGGTGACGGCGCGATCTACGCGTCGAACACCTCGACGCTGCCGATCACGTCGCTGGCCCAGGCCTCGTCGCGTCCGAAGGACTTCATCGGCATTCACTTCTTCTCGCCCGTCGACAAGATGATGCTGGTCGAGGTCATCATGGGCGAAGAGACCGGCGACGAGGCGCTCGCCACCGCGCTCGACTTCGTGCGCGCGATCAGGAAGACACCGATCGTCGTCAACGACAGCCGTGGCTTCTACACCTCGCGCGTGGTCATGACCTACATCCGCGAGGGGCTTCTGATGCTGGCCGACGGGGTGCCGGCGGCCATGGTCGAGACCTGCGGCAAGATGGCGGGAATGCCGGTCGGACCGCTGTCGCTCGGCGACGAGGTGGCACTGGATCTCGCCTGGAAGATCGTCTCCGCGACCCGCAAGGACCTGGGCGAGGCCTACAAGCCAAGCCCGCTCGACGCGATCCTGGAAGAGATGGTCGTCAAGCGCGAGCGCTTCGGGCGCAAGAACGCCAAGGGCTTCTACGACTACCAGGGCCGTGACAAGGCGCTGTGGCCGGGCATTCCCGACGTCGTCGGCGAACCGAAGCCGGCCGAGAGCTTCGACGTCACCGAACTCAAGCAGCGACTGCTCGTCATGCAGGCCCTGGAGACGGCGCGCATCTTCGAGGAAGGCTGCCTGAGCGACGTGCGCGAGGCGGACGTGGGCTCGATCCTCGGCTTCGGCTTCGCGCCCTATTCCGGCGGCACGCTGTCCTACATCGACGGCATGGGCACCCGCGCCTTCGTCGAGCTGTGCGAACGCTTTACGCAGGCCCATGGCGAGCGCTTCGCCCCCAACGCGCTGCTGATCGACATGGCGAAGACCGACGACCGCTTCTACCGCCGCTTCGCACCGGCGCGCGAGACATCGGCGGCTTGATCCGGTCCGGCGCGGACGCGTAAGACACGACAAGGGGTCGGCGGCACGCGCTTCCGGCCCCTCCATCGTTCCGCCATCCGCAAACCGTCCGGTCCGCTCGCCCGATGTCGCTCCCGATCGTTCATCACCCCGCCTATTGCGCCGACATTCCGGCCGCCCACCGGTTTCCCATGAACAAGTTCCGCCGGCTCGCGGAGGTTCTGACCGAAGAGGGCTTCCTGGGCCCCGGCGGCTTTCACCAGCCCGTTCCCGCACCGGCCGAATGGCTGACGCTCGCCCATGACCGCGCCTATGTCGACCAGGTCCTGTCGTCGAGCGTGCCGCAGAAGGTCGCCCGCGAAATCGGACTGCCCATGACCGCGTCCGTTGCCCTGCGCGCCCGTTGCGCCACCGCCGGCACCGTGCTTGCGGCAACGCTCGCGCTCGAGCACGGCCTAGCGCTCAACACCGCGGGAGGCAGCCATCATTCTCGCCGCGAGCAGGGCGCGGGCTTCTGCGTCTTCAACGACGTCGCCGTGGCGATCCGGGTGCTGCAGGCGGACGGCGCGATCGGTCGCGCGCTGGTGGTCGATCTCGACGTGCACCAGGGCGACGGAACGGCCGCGATCTTCGCGGGCGATGACAGCGTCTTCACGCTGTCGCTGCATGGCGAGAAGAACTACCCGGTGCGCAAGCGCCCCTCTTCCCTCGACGTGGCGCTTCCCGACGCCTGTGCGGACGACGACTACCTGGCGGCCCTTGCTCCGGCGCTCGAAACGGCCCTGGCCGCGGGCGCGCCCGACATCGTGTTCCTCAACGCCGGCGTCGACCCGCATCTGGAAGACCGGCTGGGGCGGCTCGCACTGTCCGATGCGGGCCTGCGGGCGCGCGAACGCATGGTGATGGCGCGCGTGCGTGAAGCGGGGCTGCCGCTCGCCTGCGTCATCGGCGGTGGCTATCTGGAAGACATCGACCGGCTGGCGCGCCGGCACGCCGGCCTTTTCGCCGTGGCGGCGGAGTTTGCGTGAAACGGCTCGCGGTGGGAGCTCAGCCGCGCCCGTAGCTCATCAGCCGGAGCACCAGCCAGACGGGGATCACGACGATGGCGCCGAGCACGAAATAGCCGCCGAGCCGTCCCAGCGCCTCAAAGCCCATGTTCCACAGCCGCTCGATGAAGGAGAGCAGCCCGTCGAAGAGGTCGAGCGGATGCAGGTTCAGCGCCGACATGAGCACCCCGACGACGAAGGACAGGAACACCAGCTTCAGCACGACTGCGCCCGGCGAACCTCCGAGGAAACGATCGAGAGAACGGTTCGACATGGCAATGTGTCCCGGGCGTTGAGGGTGTTGCGGCACGGCGCGAGGCCGGCTCGTCAGAGCGAGATGTAGGGGGCCTCAGCGGCAGGATCAAACGGAAATCCGGTCCCAACGGAATCCGTGCCGCTTTCAGGCCACATTGGAGGAAGACACAGGAAATGCCGCAGGGGCGGTTGCACTTTCGCACGAGCTGCGATTCGATGGACCACCTGCTGCGAGACGGTCGGCCTTGCGAACCGCGCCGTCCCGTCTCAACCGACACCAGCCGGAACGAACCGCACGGCGCGCCGCATGGGGCGGCCTGTACGTGCTCGAGCGTTTCGGCCGATCCGCACCGGACAGCATTCACCGGTAGGGGAGCTGAAGACAAGATGTTCCGCGCCACGCTTTCTCTCGCCCTTCTTGCCAGCCTGATCGTTCCGGCGGCGGCCGAGCAGGCGAACCCGTCACTCACCGGAGAATGGCGCATCGCCGCCATCGCCACCGCCACCGGCGCGCTGGTCGATCTGGATGGCGGCCTGACAAGCAGCACCGAGGTTCGTGTCGACCGCCACGGGCTGTGGATGGCCTCCGCCGGCTGCAACCGGCTGCGCGGCACCCTGGAGCAGAACGGGCGCGCGCTCGACGTGTCCAGCGACGTCATGTCGACGCACATGGACTGCAAGGGCCTCAACGGCGACCTGGAACGCCGTTTCATGCGCTACTTCCCCGCCGCCGTGCAGGTGGACGGGATGCCGGGCCGCGTCATGCTGCGCGACGGCACTGGCGCCGCCGTCGTCGTTCTTGTCGGCAAATAGCGCCAGCCACCCTTTGCGAACACGAAAAGGGCGCGGCCATCATGGCCGCGCCCTTCGCGTTTCGGTCCGAAATGTTCCTGCCGTTGCCTCAGGCCGCGGCCACGCGGGTGAGGAAGCTGTCGATCTCCTGGCTCAGTGCGTGGGTGTCGCGGGCCATGGCCTCGGAAGCGCCGAGCACGCTCGAGGCGGCGGAGGAGGTGTTCTCCACCGTCGAGGCGAGACGCTCCATGGTCCGCGTCACGGAGCCGGTTCCCTCGGCCGCCTGCTGCACCGAGCGCGAGATGTCGCTCGTCGCGGCGCCCTGCTGCTCCACCGCCGAGGCGATGGAGGTGGTGTAGCCGTTCACCTCCTGCATGATCTGGGCGATCTCGCCGATCGCCGTCACCGCCTCGCCGGTCGAGCCCTGGATCGCCGCGATCTGGGCGGAGATCTCCTCGGTCGCCTTGGAGGTCTGCGTGGCGAGTTCCTTCACCTCCGCCGCCACAACGGCGAAGCCCTTGCCGGCCTCGCCCGCGCGCGCCGCCTCGATGGTGGCGTTGAGGGCCAGAAGGTTGGTCTGCTCGGCGATCGCCTGGATGAGGGTCACGACCTCGCCGATCTTGTTGGCGGCCTGGGCGAGGCCCGCGACCTTCTCGTTGGTGGTCTGGGTGCCCTGGGTGGCCTGGCTGACGACCTGGGTCGTCTGGCCGATCTGGCGCGAGATCTCGCCGATGGAGGCAGACAGTTCCTCCGCCGCCGAGGCGACGGTCTGCACGCTGTCGGTGGCCCGGGCGCTGGCCTCGGTGGTCTCGGCGGCGCTCTCGGCGCTTTCACCGGCCATGCCGGTCAGCTCGCGCGCCGTGGCGTCCAGGCTCGCCGCCGTCTGGCTGACGGTTCCCGTCAGATGCGAGGTCGCCTCGCGGAACTCCGAAATCAGCGCCTCCACCCGTGCCTGGCGGGCGGCGCGCGCCTCTTCCTCACCTGACTGGGCCGCCTCGAGACGCTGCCGCTCCAGCGCGTTCTCGCGGAAGGTCTCGACCGCACGCGCCATGTCGCCGATCTCGTCGCCACGCTCGTCCTGGGTCACCTCGACCGAGGTGTCGCCACCGGCCAGCCGGCTCATGATACCGGTGAGTTCGACCACCGGACGGGCGATCATGCCAGCACCGAACCACACGATCCCGAGCAGAACGACGAGGAAGCCAGCCGAAATGGCGAACATCGTGTTGCGTGCGCTCGTCGCCCCCGCGACCATCGCGGAGAAGGGCACATCGACCGCCACGAACCACTGCTCCTCGACACCCGGAAAGGAGACCGGACGCAGAGCCAGATAACGTCCGCCCTCGTTCAGGACGCGAACCCCGGAGGCGCTTTCGCCAAGCAGCTTGAGCACGCCCGGATCCTCGACCACCTTGCCGAGCTTGCCGGCGTCGGAGTTGGCGACCCAGAGGTTGTCGCCACCCACGAGCTTGACCTCACCCGCCCCGAACGGGCGCTTGGAGGCCATCTGGGTCACGATGTCGGACAGCAACAGGTCGGACGTGGTGATGCCGACGGCCTTGCCGTTCTCGCGAACGACCCAGCTCACGGTCGTCATGAGCACGTCCTTGCCATCGATGGGATAGGTGTAGGGCGGCGTGATGAGGGAGCGGTTCTCGCGCACCGGCTTGTCGTACCAGCCCTCGGTGCCCGCCTCCTTGGTCATCACCAGCTTCTCGACGACCACGTCGCCGTTGCTGTCGTGGTAGAAGTAGGGAACGAAACGACCCGCCGCGTCCGAATACTTGTGATCCGTGAATGCCGCGTCCTTGCCGTCAAGCCCGTTCGGCTCGAACGCCAGCGTCATTCCGACCAGTTCCGGGTTCGCCTCCACGGTGCGGATCATCATGTCGCCAAGACGGTCCCGGTCGCGCATTCCGCCGGACAGGAGCCCCTCGACCGCCATGGCCGACGTCTTGGCGGTCGTGATCGCATTGCCGATATCGCCGGCAACGTCACTCGCATACCCCTCGAGCAGAGCCTCGGCCTCACGCTCGGCAGCGACCTCGACCGAGGACGACATCACCAGGGACCCCGACAGGCTCACACCTGCCACGGAAACGAGAAACAGAATTCCGGCGCTTGCAAGAAGCTTGTTCCGGATCGAAAAATCGGCAAACCGCATCGAGGGCCTCACACGCAGACTTCAAGGACATTCGGACCTCGAATTCTGTCGCATGACTGCGTTACCATCGACTTAATCGCTTTCGGACTTAAAAAATATGACAATTCACTGACATTATTCAGGAATATCGACCAAATTCAGCAGAGAAAAACCAATTAATACAAAAACGTCTTACATCTCAAAAACTGTCGCAACGTCCACTTCGGTAATTGCGAAACAACAAGCATATAATTTTTTACGAGTGCAAAAATACGTAATACATGCAATCGACAACGACAGGCGTTCCAAACGAGCGGAAAACCGGCGTTTCTTCGTCTCCCGCCTCGGCCAGAACTGTCGAAACCGGAAAATTGCCGTAGCGTCATCTGCGCGGGATCACCCGACCTAAATCAGCGGCAGGACGAGCCGGATCATGCGAAAAGGCGTGCCAACCTGTCGGAACAGGGCTGCGCCCAAGGGTTCACGCATTCCTCAGAGCGCCGACGCCTCGCGCAACCACTCCGGCTTTTCCAGGCAGTAGTAGCCGGAAATGCGGCTGATCGTGCCCGCCCGCTTCCAGTCGTTGAGCACGCGGCTGACGTTTTCGCGCGCTGCGCCAGCCATGTTGGCGATATCCGCCTGGGAAAGCTTGTAGTGGATCAGGATACGGCCCTGATCGACGGGCTTGCCGAAGGTATCGGCAAGCTGAAGCAGGGCCTGGGCGACCCGCCCCGGCAGGGGCAGGAAGGAGCGTGCCGCAAGAACGTCGTTCGCCTGGCGCAGGCGCTGGCCGACGATCGACAGCATGTGACGGTAAAGCGCCGGGTTCTCGTCGGCGAAACGCTCGAACGCATGTTTCTCGATGAAGGCGAGACGCGCGGGCTTGAGCGCGGTCACGGTCGCCGAACGCGCACGCCCGTCGAGAAGGGCCAGTTCGCCGACGATGGCGCCCGGGCCAAGCACCGCCAGAAGCTGCTCGTCACCGTCATAGCTGACGATGGACACCTTCAGGGACCCTTCCAGAATGGCATAGCATCCATTGCCGGGGTCCCCTGCTTCGAAGAGGATGGCACCGGGCTTGACCGACATGGGCCGCGCCAGGGCGGCAAGCCCCCCGGCGAGTTGGCAATCGAGCCCCTGCATGGAGAAGCTGTTCTCGAGAAAGGCTCTCAGCTCGAGCATCCGCCCCGCGCCCCGCTACCCTTGACGGCCGAACGGCACGCCGGATCGCCGGCGTCGCTGTTTCAGCCTCATTCCCTGCCGCGTCCGCCCGCGCCGTGCGCGGGTCGTTCTCTCCCGCAAGACAGCTTCCCAGCCCGGCTTCGGACCTGCCCCGGCCCGCGTACCGTGTTCGCGGCTGCTTTCTGTCTTGCAAGGCCCCCATCTTATACCAAGATCGCACCGGAGGAACCGCCTTCACACGCAGGTGTGAAGACAATCGTCCCCCGCGAAGACGGGCGCCTTGTGACACTCGTCACTTCGCTGGAACGAAATCGTCCCCATATTGTTGTTCAAGGGACGGCGATCCTGACCTGTCGTCCCTCCACACGAAACCCCGGCTCCCGTTCCCCGCGGGGGGCCGGGTTTCGCGTTTTCAGGGGCCGATCGCCCTTCCCCCGCCAGCCGCGTTTGACAAGCTCAGGAGCGGTCCTTACGGTTCCATAGCGCGGTGCAGGCCGCCTCCGGACCCGCGGGAAGGGTTTAACCCACTTGCCCGAGAATCCTTGCTTTCTCACGCCTTTGTGCAGCCGAGCTGCGGGTCGTCGGCATACAATGCACGGAGGTCACGATGAAGCCCCTTCCCGCACGTCCCGACATCGAGCATCTCAAGCGACAGGCCAAGACGCTTCTCGCCGGCGCGCGCGGCGGCGACGCCGGAGCACTCGAGAGATTCGCCAAGGCCCTGCCGGCCGTGCGCGGCCTGACACCTGGGACGCTGGCGCGGCATCCGTTTCGCCTGCACGACGCACAATCCTGCATCGCCCGCGAATACGGGTTCGCCTCGTGGGCCGACCTTCGGACCCATGTGGAGATCAGCCGCCTTCGTTCCTCGGACCCGGACGCTCTCGCGACCGCCTTCCTCGACCTCGTCTACTCGAGCGACATTGCAGGCGGCATGACCCGGTCCCGCCCGCATCTGGCGGCGCGGCTCCTGGAGGAACACCCGAACCTTGCCCGGCACGATCCATGGATTGCCTGCGCGGCGGGCGATGTCGGGACGGTGCGGGCGACACTGGCAGGCGATCCCGACTGGGTGAACCGACAAGGCGGTAAGCTCGACCTGACGCCGCTCATCGCAACGACCCACTCCAGCCTTCTCACGCTTGGCGACCATGGCGAAAGGCTTCGGACCATCGCGAGCCTCCTACTCGACACCGGCGCAGATCCCAACCGGCGCATCAAGCGGACCTGGCAATTGTCCTCCCGCATTCCGGCCGAGACCTGGCAGGTCAGCGCGCTGCACGGGGCCGCCGGCGTCAACCACGACCCGGCGCTCACCAGGTGCCTTCTCGCGGCCGGAGCCGACCCGAATGACGGCGAGTCACTCTACCATTCGCTGGACAATCCGGTCTGCACGCCGTTGCTGCTTGAAGCAGGCGCGACCGTGACAGGCACCAACGCACTCATGCGCTGCCTCGATTTCGACGACATCGACACCTTCCGGCTGCTTCTGATCCATGCTGGCGAAAGCGAGGAGCTTTCCGACGGACGAGTGCTCCTCCACGCGATCCGGCGCCGGCGCTCGCGCGCGCATGTCGAGGCGATCCTTGCCGCCGGAGCCGATCCGTCCGCACGCACCGGTGATGGCGTCAGTGCCCGCATCCAGGCTGTGCGCAACGGCCTGACGGAGGTGGCGGAGCTTCTGGGCAAGGCTGACGGCGACACACGGGTGAGCGAGGAAGACGCCTTTCTCTCGGCCTGTGCGCAAGCCGACGAGAGCGCCGCACGAGAGATCCTTTCCCGCCGGGCGGACCTTCCCGCCTCGCTCGACCCGGTACGTCTGAAACTGCTTCCGGAACTCGCCGAGGCCGGGTGCGTCGAGGCCGTGAAGCTGATGGTGGGCCTGGGCTGGCCGATCGACGTTGCCGGTGGCGACTGGTCGGCAAGCGCCCTGAACCACGCCGTGTTCCAGGGCAACGCCGACCTTGCCGATCACCTGCTGGCTCATGGCGCCTCATGGCACGCCCGGCACGCCTATGGCGACGATGTCTGCGGCACGCTGAGCTGGGCATCGGTCAACCGCCCGAGGGACGACGGCGACTGGGTCGGTTGCGCTCAGGTGCTGCGCGCACACGGTCTTGCCCGCGCGCTGCGCGACCCCGCACATCCCGAATGCGTGCTCCTGGAAGGCTGTCGGCGCCTGTTCGACGAGGACGTCAGCGCGCTGCTGCTCGGCGAGGCACGGGACGACGCGCCGCTTCCTCGTCAGTAGAGGAAGATGTCCTTTTCCACGATCAGCAGCGAGAAAGCCTGGCTTCGAAGGAAATCGAGTTGGGCCTGCCGCGCCTCCTGGGCCGCGCGCGGTTCGCTGCGCCGGAGCCTGTCGTCCACCTCGCCCGGCTGGCAGAGCACGACGGCGCCGTCCTCCTGTCCGTTGAGTCCGCGCCAGACATGCTGTTCCAGCACCTTGCGGCCGGGGCTCGTGGGGAAGGACGGCGCGCGGGGCACGATCCTCAGTCCGTTCTCCCGGGCGAGCCGGGCAAGGCGCTTTTCCGCGCGCCCGGGCCGGGCGGCGGGATCGGTTGGGAACGGCGAAACGATCGAGGGCCGCACGCGGCGAAGGCCGGTCTGCTTGAGCACGACGCGCGCGATACGCGGACAGGCCAAGAGGTCATCGCCCACATGCAGGAACTCGGCGGGGCGCTGATAGAACTCCTCGAAACAGGTGAACTGCGCGTCGGTTTCCTCCGCCAGCACCTCGTCGGGCACGAGCCGCAACCGGTCTCGCCAGCGCCACCAGCGCGCACGCGGAAGCTGCTCGCCGAAGAGTTCCCGACCACGCACCGACAGCGGTGCATGCGGGCCGGTCAGCGTCAGTGTCAGGCCGATCCGCGTGTGATGGCGCACGGCGTCCACCGCATCGCGCAGGGGCAGATATTCGCGCGACCACAGATCGGAGGCGACGACGCAGCCGATTGCCGAAAGCAACCCGTCCTGCGCGAGCTGGCGCAGCGCGCGGTCGATGCCGAATGTGAGCCCGTAGTCGGGCGCGGTAAGCTGAATGCGCTTCATGCGTTGTTTTCGCGACCTGTCGTCCTAGGTCCCGTCCCGATCACGGGACCACGCCATGGGGCGCGGACCCATAAGCTATGGCCGAGGCATTTTGCCTTGCCAAGCGTCAATTCCTGCAAGGGCCCTTCGCCTCACGCCGCTCAGGGAAGCGGGTAGACCGGATCACGCGGGTCGCCGCCGCGCGGATTGGCCACCTTGTAGACCAGAAGGTTCTCGAGCGTGACGCCCTTCACCGTACGCGTGAGAGTGCCAAGGCGAACCACCTCGCCGAAGCGCTCCCGCAGCTTGTCGACGCCCGGATCGCGCCGTTTCTCGGTCACGAAGAGCGCCGGACGCGAAACGACCTCCACCGGCAGCGGCTCCGCCATCACATAGCGGATACGTTCGCTGACCTGCTCGACGCGCAGCGTGGTGTCGCGCAGGGCGAAGGAGAGCTGGGCGTTGAGCCCGTAGCCATGAGTGGCGATCCAGGAGACCTTCTGCTCCTTCGCCATGCGCAGCACCGCACCGCGAATGCCCTCCCAGCCCCGGATCTGGAAAGTCGGATCCTTGCGCGCGAAGGCGCCGGTGATCGGAACGACGGCGTGGATCTGCACCAGCGTGCCCAGGGCGATGCCGACGACGATGGCGCAGGCGGCAAGGCCCCGCCAGACCCTGCGTCCCGTCAGCGGCGGAGCGGCGGCGACGCTTGCCGCCAGCAGCACGAGCGCGGGATAGAGCGGCGCCGGCCAGTTGGCCTGCACGCGGGTGTGGAAGGAATGAAACAGCAGATAGGTCAGGAACGGCAGGCTGGTCCAGAACAGCAACCCGGCCTCGGCCCGCCCCTTGCGCACATCCGCGACCAAGCCGCCAAGGCCGACGAGGACCAGAACCGCCGTGATCGGGTTCAAAAGCCCCGCGAGCGCGCCGAAGAACTCGCCGACGTACTTCAGCGTCCAGCCGTGTGGCACGGCCCGGCCGAACTGCTTGACGAAGGACGCCCATTCGTGGGCCGCGTTCCAGGAGATCACCGGGGCGAAAAGCGCAACCGCGACGGCACCACCCGCCCACAGTTGCCAGGAACGCCACCAGCGCCGCGCCTCGGGTACGAAAACGAGCCACAGCACGATGCCCGCACCGAGGAACAGGACGGAGTATTTCGATGTCAGGCCGAGGCCCGCGATCGCTCCGATGGCGATCCACCACCAGCCGTTGCCGCTCCGGTGCAGTTCGGCCAGCGCCCAGATCGCCAGCCCCCAGAAGAAGACGGAGGGCGCGTCCGGCGTCGCCATCAGGCCGCCGATGCCGATGATGGGCGCCGCGTTGAACAGCAGCACCGCATAGCTGCCCGCCCGCTCGCCGAAGAGCAGCAGGCCCGTGCGCCACAGCGCGAGCGAGCCGAGCATCCCGGCAAGCACCGGCATCAGGCGCACGCCAAGCGATCCGTCGCCCGACAGTGACAGGCCCGCCCAGGTCCACCAGGCGATCATGGGCGGATGATCATAGTAGCCAAGAGCCGGCGCGAGGCCCCAAAGGCGGTAGTAGGCCTCGTCCTCGGCAAGTCCGGAGGCGCCGGCGACGAAGAGCTTGATCGCCGTCAGCACGCCGACGACGAGCACGAGCCCGGCGGGACGCAGGAAAAACGGAAGTGTCGGATCGCTTTCGCGACGCGGCGCGGCGGTCGTCATGGCGGGATCAGGCCTTGCGCCAGGTCAGCACGGAGCTTGCGGCATAGTTCCACACCGCACCCATGACCGCGCCGGCGGCGCCGGCAATGCCGATGAGCAGCGGACCGCCGTCCTCGCGGTAGATCATGGTCGCGACGCCGACGTTGGCCAGAACGCCGAAGCTGCACACCAGGTAGAAGGTGAGCAGGCCGCGCAGGGCCGCCAGCCCCTTCAGCCGGCGATCCCGGTAGGTCAGGCGGTTGTTGAGCCAGAAGTTCGACGTCATCGCGACGAATGTGGCCGACGTCTGCGCCGCGGTGAAGGGCACGGCGAAGAGTTCGGTCAGCGTGAAGAGCACCGCCATGTGCACGACGACGCCCGAGGCTCCCACCATCATGAACATCAGGAAGCGGATGGAGACGAGATCTCCGGCGAGCTTGGACAAGATGAGCCCCAAAAAATCGAGTGCGACGAGGGTGTCGAGCTTGCTTTCGCCGTGCAGCCGCTCGCGGAAGACGAAGGGAAGCTCGACGATCCGCAACGAGCCGCGTGCACTCGCGACGATGTCGAGCAGGATCTTGAACCCCTGCGACGACAATTTCGGGGCAAGGCGTTCGACCTCCGCCCGGCGGATCATGAAGAAGCCGCTCATCGGATCGGAAAGCTCGACCTTGAGAAAGGTGCGCGCCAGACGGTTGGCAAGACCCGATCCCGAAGCGCGAACGCCCGAAAGCCCCTCGCCCACCGCTCCGCCTTCGACGTGGCGGCTGGCAACGGCAAGATCCGCGCCGCCCTTGTTGTCGGCGCCGGAAAGTGCGGCAAGCATCCTGGGCAGCAGCGTCTCGTCATGCTGAAGGTCGGCGTCCATCACCGCGACATAGTCGGCGGAGGACGCCAGCATCCCTTCCACGCAGGCGCCCGACAGACCGCGCCGTCCGACCCTGCGGATCACGCGCAGACGCGGGTTGATGTGGGCGAGTTCGCGGGCGAGTTCCCCGGTTCCGTCGGGCGAATTGTCGTCGACGACGATCGCCTCCCAGTCGATACCGGCGAGCGCCGTCTCGAGCCGCTCCAGCAGCACGGGCAGGTTGTCGCGCTCGTTGTAGGTCGGAAGCACCACGGAAAGCACGGCCGGCGCAAAGGCGTCCGCGCGGTTGCGCTCACGGTCGCTGCCGGAGACGCCGGCGGAAAAATCGGAACGGGTCGGTTTCACGCCTGAATTCGCTGTCCTGTTGCCGGTGGCCGGTTCGCGCAGCGCGCCGGTCGATCCCTCCCATGCCGCGCGGGACCATAGTCCGCCGCGCCCCGATTGCAAGCGTCTTGGACAGCGCCACCTCGCGACACGGTAAAGCGCGTCCCCTGACGCACGTTCACCCGGCGGCCGGGATCTTTTCGGCCAGCGCGTCGAACAGCGGGTTCTGCGCGGTGAAGACATAGTCGAGCGTCGTCACGCTGACATGCGGCGCGCCGTGATCGCGCAGCAGCCTGGCGCAATCGGCGGCGTTTCCCGTCGGGCAATGCAGGAGCAGGGGTTGGCCGACCTGCGTGCCGAAGGGCGCGATGGCGCTGAAGGTCTCTCCCGCAGCTCGCGCGGTCAGTTCCGGCGCCTGCACGAGCGCGCGGATCTCGCGGAAGCCGCGCGCGCGTTCCTCGGCGGAAATCCTGTCGAGGATGAGACGGGCGGCCGCGCGCTGCGCCTCGCTCCAGGACGCGCTGCGGGAGGCGACCAGGTTGGCTTCGCTCTTCAGGATGACGCCGTCGTCGAGCACCTTGAGATTGTTCGCCGCAAGGGTCGAGCCGGTGGTCGTGATGTCGACGATGAGCTCCGCCGTGCCAGCGGCGGGTGCGCCTTCCGTCGCGCCGGCGCTTTCGACGATGCGGTAGTCGGACAGGCCGTGTTCCGCGAAAAAGGCCCGGGTCAGCGCCAGATACTTGGTCGCGACACGGATGCGCCCGCCGGCGACGGAGGCCCCGCCCCGCGCGCGGAAATGCGAGGCGACATCCACGAGGTCGGCCATGGTCGAGACATCGATCCAGGCGTCCGGCACCGCGACAACCACATCCGCGAAGCCGAAGCCGAGCGGCGTCACCACATGCACGCTCTCCTCGGGGTTCGCGATGGTCTCGCTCACCAGGTCGAGGCCGGTGACACCGAGATGCGCCTTGCCGGCGCTGAGCTCGCGCGCGATCTCGGAGGCCGACAGGAAGGCGATCTCCACATCCGCCGCATCGAAACGTCCCAGACGGCCACGGTAGTTGCGCGCGCCTCCCGGCCGCTTCACCGGCAGGCCGGCGCGGGCGAAGAAGTCGTGGGTGTTGTCCTGCAGCCGGCCCTTGGAGGGAATGGCGATGATCAATGGTGTCGTCATGTCTGCCTCATGTCGGGCGGCCCGAGCCGCTCGTGCCGGGCGTGGCGTGTCCCCCGCCACGTCCGCTCTCCCGGGGTGTCAGATGCGATCGAGCCAGATGGAAAAGCCTGTCGCGGGAATGGGCTCGCTGGCACCAAGAAGCGACAGCAGCCGGTCATAGCGACCACCGCCGACGATGTGTCCCGCCTGCGGGCGCGAGCTGGAATGAATTTCGAAGACGAAGCCCGTGTAATAGTCGAGCCGGCGGCCGAAGCTGGCCGAGAAGCTCATGCCGTCCGCGGCAATCCCCCGCGCCTCGAGGGCCTCAAGGCGCGCGGCGAAGCGCGCGGGCGCGGTGCCGAGGTCCAGCCCTTGCGCGGCGGCGAAGGCCTCGATCTCGGCGAGCGCCGCACGCGGCGTGCCGGAAATCTTCAGGTAGCGTGACAAAAGCTCCGCCGCCCGGACCGTAGCCGGATCCTGGGCAGACAGGCTCGCCTGCTCCAGCAGGCGCTCGGCGATATCGGCGGCCGAGCGCCCGCCGACCGGGCGCAGGCCCGTCAGCCCGAGAAGCTCGGCGACCGCTCCCTTGGCCGCCGCCGGATCCAGCCCTTCGAGCACACGGGCGAGCGTCGGCGTTGCCGGAAGGGCGCTGCCGGTCTCCTCGCTCGCGCCCATGACGGCAAGCGCCGCCTCGAGACGGTCGGTCTCGCCAAAAAGCTCGCCAAGGCGACGGCTCCAGGCCGCTGGTGGGCAAAGCGCCTCCAGAACGGCACGAAACAGACCCTCGTCGCCGATGCGCACGTCGGCGTCGTCAACGCCGAGGTGACGGACGCTGTCGAGGCCGAGCGCCAGGATTTCCGCGTCGGCGGCTTCCAGATCGTCGCGGCCGAAGCACTCGACACCCGCCTGCAGGAACTCCGGTGCGCCCTGGCTGCGCTGGCGGAACACCTTGCCGACATAGGAATAACGCGCCGGCGTGCGCGCGTCCTCGCCGTCGAGATGGGCGCGGCAGACGGGAATGGTGTAGTCGGGCCGCAGACACATCTCCTCGCCGTCCGGACCGGCGGTCAGGAACATGCGGCCGCGAATGTCCTCGCCGATCAGGTCGAGAAACAGGGACGCGGGCTGCAGAATCGCGGGTTCGACGCGCGGGAAGCCGGCCGTTTCCAGAAGGGAGGCCAGTCCGGCGTGGGTTTCGCTGAGAAGGCTCATCGGCTGCCTGCTCCCTTTTCGCGGTCGTCCGCCTGCTCGGCCAGCATCCGGCGCACGGTGGCGACAAGCTCGCCCTCCGGGACGCTCACCTGCGCCGGGCGGCTCTCGCGCCAGGTCACATTGTCGGCGATCTCGCCGGACAGACGCTTGCCCTCCACCAGATCCTTGATCTGGACAGTGCCCTCGGCGCGCTCGTCACCGCCCTGGATGATGGCGAGCGGACAGTCGCGCCGGTCGGCATACTTGAGCTGGTTGCCGAACTTCTTCCAGTTGCCCTGATACATCTCGGTGCGGATGCCGGCGGCGCGCAGTTCCTGCGTCATGCGCTGGTAGCGCGCCAGGCTCTCCGCATCGCCGTCCATCACGGTGACGAGGACGGGGGCAAGCACCTCCTCGGCCTCGAGCTTGCCGAGGTTCTTGAGTGCCGTCATCAGGCGCGAGACACCGATGGAGAAGCCCGTTGCCGGAACGTCGCGGCCCGTGAAACGCTTGACGAGCCCGTCATAGCGCCCGCCGCCGCCGACGGAACCGAACTGCACGACCTCGCCCTTCTCGTTGGGGACGGGAAACAGCAACTCCGCCTCATAGACCGGGCCGGTGTAATACTCGAGGCCACGGACGACGGAGGTGTCGATCAAAATGCGCTTGGTGCCATAACCCGCAGCCGTGACCAGCCGGCTGATTGCGAGCAATTCCTCCGCGCCTTCCCGCTCGATATCGTTGGTCGCGTCACGTACCAGCCTCTCGCAGGTGGCGATATTGTCCGCGAAGTTTCCGGTTTTCTCGTTCGGGATCATGTCATCATAGGGAAGGTCGGAGCCCTCCACCTTGGGCAAGGCCACCCTGAAGCCCATGATTACAGGCTGCAAGCGGTCTATCTGCTCGCCGCTCAGCCCCGCGCCCTTGGTGAAATCGCCGCTCTCGTCCTTGCGGCCCTCTCCCAGCAGCAGGCGCACGCCCTCCATGCCGAACTTGTCGAGCTTGTCGATGGCACGCAGCACCGTCAGCCGGCGCTCGGCGTTTTCCTCGCCGCCAAGGCCGATGGCCTCCATCACGCCGTCGAGCACCTTGCGGTTGTTGACGCGGATGACATAGAGCGGCTTCTTGTTGCCGTTCTCGTCGATTTCATAGATGCCCAGCGCGTCCATGACATCGGCCATCATCATGCACATCTCGGCGTCCGCCTGGACGCCCGGCGCGCCGACCGTGTCGGCGTCGAACTGCATGAACTGGCGGAAGCGGCCCGGCCCCGGCTTCTCGTTACGGAACACCCAGCCCGCGCGATAGCTGCGGAAGGGAAGCTGGATCTCGTTGATGTGTTCCGCCACATGGCGGGCGAGCGGCGCGGTGAGATCGTAGCGCAGGCTCATCCACTGCTCGTCATCGTCCTGCACGGAGAAGACGCCGGCATTGGGCCGGTCCGTGTCGGGCAGGAACTTGCCGAGACAGTCGGTATACTCGAAGGCCGGCGTCTCGACCGGATCGAAGCCGTAGCTCTCGTAGACGCCCCTGATCTTCGACAGCATCGCGTCGGTGGCGCGAATGTCGGACGCGGAACGGTCGACGAAGCCGCGCGGCAGGCGCGCCTTCAGCTTGTTCGGTTTGGTCTTTGCCATGGACGAGCGGGATCCGTCAGAAAGTGCCTCGGGCGGCGGGGTGCCGCCGGTTGCCGGTGTCCTAGACGAAAGCGGGCTTTCGGGCAAGGATCGCGGGGATTTGCACGCCCCCGCCGGCGCATCGCACCGCCTATCGAGGATACTGGATCCCTGCCTTCGCAGGGATGACAAGGAGCGTGGTCCCTGCTCTCTCGCGTCCTCGACCTCCGCCGTCACCCCGGACGCAGCGAAGCGGAGAGCCGGGGCCCAATCCACGCGGCCGCATGTGAGGCCGGCGCGACGGAGACTTGCCCTCGCAGCCCCCGCCGGGCCTTTCACCCTCGGCTGGGGTTGCCAATAGGCCCCGGGGCGCGGGCCTGCAGCCCTTGCCCGGGGTGACGCTGGAGAGGAGAGCAGGCGACAGGGATGACAAGGAGCGTGACCCCGGCTCCCTCGTGTCCTCAAACTCCGCCGTCACCCCGGACGTAGCGAAGCGGAGAGCCGGGGCCCAATCCACGCAGCCGCATGTGAGGCCGGCGCGGCTGAGCCTCGCCCTCGCAGCCCCCCGCCGGACCTTTCACCCTCGGCTGGGGTTGCCAATAGGCCCCGGGGCGCGGTCCTGCAGCCCTTGCCCGGGGTGACGCTGGAGAGGGGTGGCATCCCCTCAAAGTCGAACGCCTCCCGAAAAGGGCATTTGCCGCGCGCGGGCGATGGACTAGATTTCAGGGCCTTCCGTCGAGGACGTGCGATGCACGTCCGCAGTTCCCCGCCGCTTCGCCCAGAACAAGGACACGGTTCGTGGCCCATGACACCAGCCCCGCAGGGGACACCGGTTCCGAACCCGTCACGGGGCCGCGCGTCCGACCGTTCGAGGTGACGAACAGAAGCGTTCTCGCCATCGCCGTACCGATGACGCTCGCCTATCTGTCCACGCCGCTGCTCGGTCTGGTCGACACGGCGGTCATCGGACAGTTGGGCGATGCGGCGTTGCTGGGCGGCATCGCGCTCGGCGGGGTGCTGTTCGACCTCGTCTTCACGAGTTTCAACTTCCTGCGCTCCGGCACCACGGGACTGACGGCGCAGGCGGTGGGCGCGGAAGAGCACACGGAAGAACGTGCCGTGCTTCTGCGGGCGCTGATGCTTGCCGCCACCATCGGGCTTGCGGTGGTCGCGCTGCACCTCCCGCTGCTCGGCATCGGTCTCTGGCTGATGGGCGGCAGCGCGGACGTGCAGGCGGCGACCAGCACCTATTTTTCGATCCGCGCGCTGTCCGCCCCCCTGGCGCTGGCGAACTACGCGTTTCTCGGCTGGTTCATCGGCCGGGGCCAGGCCATGACGGCGCTGCTGCTCCAGACCGGCCTCAACGGCCTCAACATCGCGCTTTCGGTGGTGTTCGTGCTGGGTCTCGGGTGGGGCGTGACCGGCGTTGCCGCAGCCACGGTTGCCGCGGAAGCCGCCGCCTGCCTTGCCGGCGCCCTGCTCGCGTGGCGGGTGCTGCGAGGGGCGCCGCTTCCCTCGCGCGCAAGGCTGATGGACAGAGAGAAGTTCCGCCGCATGATGGCGCTCAACGGCGACATCATGATCCGCTCCTTCGCCCTGATCGCCGCCTTCGGCTTCTTCTATTCCCGCTCCGCCGTGCAGGGCGACACGATTCTTGCCGCCAACGCGGTGCTGGAGAAGCTGTTCATGGTGGCAAGCTTCTTCCTCGACGGACTGGCGACGGCGGCCGAACAGCTTTCGGGCAAGGCGGTCGGGGCGCGCTATCGTCCCGCCTTCGACCGGTCGCTCAAGCTGAGCCTGCTCTGGGGGTATGTGCTCGCCGGGCTGCTGGCGGTGGTGTTCCTGACGCTCGGCCCGCTGCTCATCGAGACGATCACCACGGCCGAAGACGTACGCGAGGTGGCCGAAACCTTTCTGCCCTGGGCGGCGGCAACGCCGCTGCTCGGCGTTCTCGCCTTCCAGATGGACGGCGTCTTCATCGGCGCCACGTGGTCACGCGACATGCGCAACATGATGCTGGTGTCGCTGGCAAGCTTTCTGGCGGTCTACTGGATCGCCTTTCCGCTGCTTGGCAATCACGGCCTGTGGCTGGCGTTCTCGGTGTTCCTCGCCATGCGCGGCTTCTCGCTTCTGGCGATCGCGCCCAGACGCGCGGCCGCGACATTTCCGGCCGCGACCGTGTGAACGCGGATCAGGACAGACACTCAAGGATCTCGTCGGCGCCAACCACGCCGAGCGGACGACCGTCCTCGACGACGAGCACCGGCCCATCGCTCGCCCTCTTCAGGGCGATCACCTCGCGGACCGGCGCGCGCGGCGCACAGGTGGGCGCGCCCGCTTCCGCAAGACCCTCCTCACCGGAGGCGAGCGGCCGCATGACATCGCGCGCGCGCAACACGCCGAGCGGGTTCATGTGGGCCACGAACTCCGCCACGTAGTCGTCCGCGGGCTTTCGCACGATCTCCTGCGGACGGCCGAGCTGGACCACGCGTCCGCTTTCCATGATCGCAATGCGCGAGCCGATCTTTGCCGCCTCGTCAAGATCGTGACTGACGAAGATGATGGTCTTGCCGAGCTTGTCCTGCAGCGCCAGAAGCTCGTCCTGCAGATGCCCGCGAATGAGCGGGTCGAGCGCGGAGAAGGGCTCGTCCATGAGCAGGATCGGCGCGTCGGTGGCGAAAGCGCGAGCGAGCCCGACGCGCTGCTGCATTCCGCCGGAAAGCTCGTGCACATGCTTGTCGGCCCAGGGGGTGAGCCCCACGAGATCGAGCTGGTTGTCGACCTTCTCGCGGCGCTGCGCAGCGGACATGCCGGCGAGCTCGAGGCCGAAGCCCACGTTCTCCCGCACACTGCGCCAGGGCAGGAGCGCGAAATTCTGGAACACCATGGCGATCCGCCCACGCCTGAGCGCGCGCAGCTCCGCCGGCGAGCAGGTCGAGGGGTTCACCGAACCGCTGTCGCCGTCATGCACCAGAACCTCGCCGCGCGAAATCCGGTTGAGGCCGTTGACGGCGCGCAGGAGCGTCGACTTCCCCGAGCCCGAAAGCCCCATGAGAACGAGAAGCTCGCCCTCGTGAATGTCGAAGGTCGCGTCATGAACGCCAAGCGTCTGCCCCGTACGCTCCAGGATGTCGGCACGCGACACGCCTTCGTCCATCAGCGGAAAGGCCGATTGCGGCTTGCGGCCAAAGACGATGTCGACGTTCTTGAAGGAAACGGCGGTTCTGGTCATCACGAACGCCCCTCCTTGCCGTCATTGCGGAAAAAGCGGTCGAGGACGATGGCGATCAGCACGATGGCGATGCCGACCTCGAAACCGCGCGCGATGTTGACGGTGTTGAGCGCCCGCAGGGTCGGCACGCCCAGTCCGTCCGCTCCGACGAGCGCGGCGATCACGACCATGGACAGCGACAGCATGATGGTCTGCGTGAGCCCCGCCATGATCTGCGGCAGCGCATAGGGAAGCTCGACCTTCCACAGAAGCTGCGACTTCGTCGCGCCGAACGCCTCGCCCGCCTCGATGAGCTGGCGCGGAGTGGAGGAAACGCCGAGCTGTGTCAGGCGAATGGGGGCGGGAATCGCGAAGACGACGGTCGCGATCAGGCCCGGCACCATGCCGAGGCCGAAGAGGATCAGGGCCGGAATGAGATAGACGAAGGTCGGGATCGTCTGCATGAGGTCGAGAACGGGTCGCATTGCGGCGAAGAGCCTGGGACGGTGCGCGGCGGCGACGCCGAGCGGCACGCCGATGGCCATGCAGACGATGGAGGCCGCGATCACCAGCGACAGCGTTTCCGTCGTTTCCTCCCAGTAGCCCTGGTTCAGGATGAGCAGGAGGCTGGCGGCGACGAAGACGGCGAAGGACACCTTGCGCCTGACGAGGTAGGCGAGCGCGGCGGCGATCAGCACCGCCACAAGCGGAGGCGGTGCCTGCAACACCGCGAGGATTGCGTCGATCATCGCCTCGAGAACGGCGGACAGGCCGTCGAAAAACCAGGCGCCATTGTCGGTGAGCCAATCGACGCCGGACTTCGCCCAGGCCCCGATCGGCAGCTTTTCGTCGGTCAGCCAGTTCACGTCAGCCCGCCCCCTCTCATGCCGGATTTCGGATCAGGCCGCCCCCGGAACCGGGCGCGGCAGACAGGCGGTGACGTCACCGCCCCAAGGTGTCGCGCCGGACCGAAAAGGCCCGGCGCGGTGCCATGTTTCGGGATCAGACGCCCCTCAAAGGCCGAGATCGCCCTTCAGCGCGGCGGCGGCATCCCCGCCATCGAGCGTCGTGACGCCCTCGAGCCATGCGTCGGCGGCCGTCGGGTTGGCCTTCAGCCAGGCACGCGCGGCATCCTCCGGCTCGGTGCCGTCGTTGAGGATCGCGCCCATGATCTCGTTCTCCATCTTGAGCGAGAAGACGAGGTTTTCGAGGAACTTGCCGACGTTCGGGCAGTCGTCGCCATAACCGGCGCGGACGTTGGTGTAGACCGTGGCGCCGCCATAATTCGGGCCGAAGACGTCATCGCCGCCATCGAGGTAGGCCATCTCGAAGTTGGCGTTCATCGGATGCGGCTCCCAGCCCAGGAACACCACGTCCTCATCCCGCTTGGTGGCGCGGGAGACCTGGGACAGCATGCCGGCCTCGGAGCTCTCGACGATCTCGAATCCCTTCAGGCCGAAGGTGTCATTGTCGATCATCTCGATGATGAGACGGTTGCCGTCGTTGCCCGCCTCGATGCCGTAGATCTTGCCGTCGAGCTGGTCCTTGAACTTGGCGATGTCGGCGAAGGACTTGAGCCCCTTGTCGTAGGTGTATTTCGGAACGGCGAGCGTGTACTTGGCACCTTCGAGGTTGGCACGCACGGTCTCCACCGAGCCGTCCTCGCGGTAGGCCGCGATGTCGCCCTCCATGGTCGGCATCCAGTTGCCGAGGAAGACGTCGATGTCCTTGTTCTTCATCGAGGCGTAGGTCACCGGAACGGAGAGGATCTTCACGTCCGTCTCGTAGCCGAGCGAATCCAGGACAACAGAGGCAACCGCCGTCGTTGCCGTGATGTCCGTCCAGCCCACGTCGGAGAACCGGACCGTCTTGCAGGCGGCGGGCTCCGCGGCGAAGGCCGTTCCGGCCGACAGGCCGAGAGCAAGCGCGGCAGCGCCGAATCGCAGGGCAAATGTCGTCATGTGATCTTGTCCTTCCCTCTTTAGGATCACGACCCCTCTCCAGGATCACAACGTGCCCGGCGCACAGGGCAACGGGCACGAAACGGATCCGGCCTGGCGGCCGGATGATGAACGCGGCGACGGCCCCGCGCAATCGCGCAAGGGAACCTTGCACGCCGGGCGGGGCCCGTCGTTTCACGCAAGTGTCGCATGGCGGGGCGAACGCCCGTTCCGGAAGCCCGCACCTCGCGCGGCAGCCAACCCGTGCCCCGGACGCTCGTCCCGGCCCGGAGAAAACAGGTGGCGCACAGCATCAAGGCTGCGTCCGGGTCGACGCAGGCGGCACAAGGCCGACAGCACCCCGACGGCCGATATGAAAGCACTTTTCGCAGGAGTTGGCAAATGCTCCGCCAAAATGCCTTTTTTTCATTGATTGAATGACCAATCAAAAATAGACCTGAAAAGCAGCGGGCGAACGGTCGACGTGTCCGGAAACGAATGCTGGCGCACACGCGCAACGCACCGGCGAACAGTCGCACCGCAGACATGCCCCACACCACCAACGAGGCTCGCCATGCCGCGCATCGGAATGGAATCGCATCGCCGCAAGGCCCTGATCGACGCGACCGTGGAAACCATCCATGCGCGCGGCTTCCAGGACGCGACCATGGCAGAGATCGCGAGGCGCGCCGGCGTGTCTGGCGGGCTCGCCCATCACTATTTCGGTTCCAAGGCGGGACTGTTGAACGCGACCATGCGCGCGCTGCTCGCCGACCTGTCGCGTGAAACGCAAGCCCGCATGGGTCGTTCGACAGGCTCGCGCACCCGTATCTCGGCGATGATCGCGGCAAGCTTCGCACCGGCCCAGTTCCAGCCCGCCCTGATCTCCGCGTGGCTCGCGTTTTATCTCCAGGCGCGCACGGAGCCCGAAACACGCCGGCTGCTGCGGATCTATCACGCGCGTCTGGTCTCGAACCTCGCCCACGCCTACAGCGCGCTGGATCTCGGCGAGCGCGCCCGCGCGGCGGCCGAGGGAACGGCCGCGATGATCGACGGGCTTTGGCTGCAGCATGTCTTCGCCGAGGGGCCGCCGCAGCCCCGCATCGCGATCCGCCGGGTCGAGGACTACGTGGACCGGCAGATCGGCGCGCCACAGGGCCAATCCGGAGACTGACACCATGCAGGACGCCACACATATCGTGATCGGCGCCGGTTCCGCCGGCGCGGCCCTGGCCTACCGCCTTTCGGAAGACCCCGCCAACCGGGTTCTGGTGCTGGAAGCCGGTGGCACGGACGCCGGACCCTTCATCCAGATGCCGGCCGCGCTCTCCTATCCCATGAACATGTCACGCTACGACTGGGGCTTTTCGAGCGATCCCGAGCCGTATCTGGGCGGACGACGGCTTGCCACGCCGCGCGGGCGGGTCGTCGGCGGCTCGTCCTCGATCAATGGTATGGTCTATGTGCGCGGCCACGCACGCGACTTCGACACCTGGGAAGCGATGGGGGCGAAGGGCTGGGCCTACAGGGACGTCGCCCCCTATTTCGCCCGCATGGAGACCTCCCACGGCGGCGAAGCGGGCGTGCGCGGCTCGACGGGTCCGCTGCATGTGACGCGCGGAACCAAGTGGAGCCCGCTCTACGACGCCTTCATCGAGGCGGGGCGCCAGGCCGGCTACGAGACCACCGCCGACTACAACGGGCTGAAGCAGGAAGGCTTCGCCGACATGGAGATGACCGTGTGGCGCGGGCGCCGCTGGTCGACGGCCAACGCCTATCTGAAGCCGGCGCTCAAGCGGGACAACCTGCGTCTCGTCTCCGGCGTCACCGCACGTCGCATCCTGTTCGATGGCACGCGGGCAACGGGCGTCGAGGTCGCACGCGGAAACGGCATCGAGACCTACAGCGCCTCGCGCGAGGTGATCCTCGCCGCCTCGTCGATCAACTCGCCCCGACTTCTGATGCTGTCGGGCGTCGGCGACGCGGACGCCCTGTCCGCGCTCGGCATTCCTGTGATCGCCGACCGCAAGGGGGTCGGCCAGAACCTGCAGGACCACCTGGAACTCTATATCCAGCAGGCGTGCACCCAGCCGATCACGCTCTACAAGCACTGGAACCTGTTTTCCAAGGCGCTGATCGGCGCGCGCTGGCTTCTCACGGGCACCGGACTAGGCGCGTCCAACCACTTCGAGGCCTGCGCCTTCATCCGCTCCGGGGCCGGCGTCGAGTATCCCGACATCCAGTACCACTTCCTGCCCTTTGCCGTGCGCTATGACGGCAAGGCTGCGGCGGAAGGGCACGGTTTCCAGGCGCACGTGGGACCGATGCGTTCGAAGTCGCGCGGGCGTGTCGCCCTGACCTCGCCCGACCCGCGGGCCGCGCCATCGATCCTGTTCAACTACATGTCGCATCCGGACGACTGGGAGGACTTCCGCAAGGCGATCCGCCTGACACGGGAGATCTTCAGCCAGGATGCCTTCGCCCCTTATCGCGGCAAGGAAATCCAGCCGGGTGTGGCGGTTCAGAGCGACGAGGACCTCAACGGCTTCATCAAGGAGCACGTGGAAAGCGCCTACCACCCTTGCGGCACCTGCCGCATGGGCGACGTCGGCGATCCCATGGCCGTGGTCGACCCGGAAGGGCGCGTGATCGGCGTGGAGGGCCTGCGCGTCGCCGACAGTTCCATCTTCCCCCAGATCACGAACGGCAACCTCAACGGCCCCTCGATCATGGTCGGCGAGAAGATCGCCGACCTCGTCATGGGCAAGGATCCGCTTCCGGCCTCCAACCAGGAGCCCTGGATCCACCCGGACTGGCGGACAAGCCAGCGCTGAGGTCTGGTCAGGCCCCGTTTGTCCGCTATCCTCAAGATGATACGCCGCACGCCCGCAAGACACTTCAGGGAGACGCCCATGCGCGCACAGCCGCAAGCCTCGCATTTCATCAACGGCGCCTATCAGGAAGATCTCCACGGCCGGCCGCTGGAGAGCCTTTATCCGGCCACCGGCGAGGTGATCGCGCGGCTTCATGCGGCCGGCTCCGAGACAGTGAACGCGGCGGTGGCCGCCGCACGCACCGGACAGAAGATCTGGGCGGCAACGCCCCCGGTCGAGCGGGGGCGGGTGCTGCTCCAGGCGGCGGCACTGCTTCGCGAACGCAACCGTGCGCTTTCGGAACTGGAAACGCTCGACACGGGCAAACCGCTTCAGGAAACGCTGGTCGCCGATGCCGCCTCGGGCGCCGAGTGCCTTGAGTATTATGGCGGACTGGCGGGGACATTGACGGGCGAGCACATCGATCTCGGCGGCTCCTTCGCCTACACGCGCCGCGAGCCTCTGGGCGTTGTCGCGGCCATCGGTGCGTGGAACTACCCGATCCAGATTGCCTGCTGGAAGTCCGCGCCTGCCCTAGCGTGCGGCAACGCCGTCGTGTTCAAGCCATCGGAAATCACGCCCCTGTCGGCGCTGAAGCTTGCCGAGATCCTTCAGGAAGCCGGACTTCCCGACGGCTGTTTCAACGTCGTCCAGGGCTTCGGCGAGACAGGCGCGCACCTCGTGAGCCATCCGGATGTCGCGAAGGTCTCCCTGACCGGATCAGTTCCCACGGGCACGAAGGTGGCCGGACTCGCGGCGCAAACGCTCAAGCACGTAACACTGGAGCTTGGCGGCAAGTCGCCGCTCATCGTCTTCGACGATGCCCATCTTGACAACGCGGTCTCGGCGGCGATCAACGCCAACTTCTATTCAAGCGGCCAGATCTGCTCCAACGGCACACGGGTCTTCGTCCAGAAGGGCATCAAGGAAGCCTTCCTCGCCCGGCTCGCCGAGCGCACCGCGAAGGCGCGGATGGGGGACCCGATGGACGAGGCCGTCGACACCGGCCCCCTCGTGTCGCAGGCGCAATACGACAAGGTCACCAGCTATATCGAGGCCGGCAAGGCCGAGGGCGCACGCCTCGTCTGCGGCGGTGACCGGGCCAGGGTCGAGGAACTGCCGGACGGGCTCTTCGTGACGCCGACGGTCTTCGCCGACGTCGCCGATCACATGACGATTGCGCGCGAGGAGATCTTCGGCCCCGTCATGTGCGTTCTCGACTTCGAGGCCGAGGACGAAGCCGTGGCACGCGCCAATGCGACCGAGTTCGGCCTCGCGGCGGGCGTCTTCACCCGCGACATCACGCGCGCACACCGTGTGATCGCCGGCCTGAACGCGGGAACCTGCTGGATCAACACCTACAACCTGACGCCGATCCAGATGCCGTTCGGCGGCATGAAACATTCCGGCATCGGACGCGAGAACGGGCACGCGGCCATCGAGCACTACAGCCAGATCAAGTCCGTCTACGTCGAGATGGGAGACGTCGAAAGCGCCTACTGAGCGCGAAGGAGGGCGAGAACAGCCTCGGGAGGGCGCCCGATGACCGCACGCCCGCGCGCGATCACGACCGGGCGTTCGATCAGGATCGGATGCCTGGCCATCGCGTCGACGAGAGCATCCGGATCGGAAACCTCGTCAAGTCCCTCTTCACGGTAGACCGGCTCGCAGGTCCGCATCAGCGCACGCGGGTCGTCGAGGCCAAGGGCCGCGAGAACCGACCTGATCTCTCTTACATCGGGCGCGTCCGAGAGATAGAGGCGAACCGTTGGCTCAACGCCCTCCTCGCGCAGGAGGTCCAGCGTTCTCCGCGACTTGGAGCAGCGCGGATTGTGCCAGATGATGGCTTCACCGCTCATATGCCGCCCTCCCCGTCCGGGTTGAGGCGTGCCCAGGCGTCCGTATTGCGCCCCGTGGCCTCGGAAAGGTTCGCAAGCCCTTCCCGGTCGAGGCTGGCGGCAAGGTGCTTCGTGATACGCGAGAGAAGTTCAGGTCCCTCGTAGACGAGCCCGGTGTAGAGCTGAAGCAGGGTCGCGCCGGCGGCGATCTTGGTCCATGCGGCTTCGCCGCTGCCGACGCCGCCAACACCGATGATCGGCAGATCGGGACCGACACGCTGGCGCATCCGCGCAAGGGTGATCGTGGCACGGCGAAAGAGCGGGCGCCCCGACACGCCCCCCGTTTCCGACGCCCCCTTACGATCCGACACACCGGCGCGAGACAGAGTCGTGTTGGAGACGACAAGCCCTTCGATGCCGGAGGCCAGCACCTCGGCCGCGATGTCATCGAGACCCGCTTCGTCCATGTCGGGCGCGATCTTGAGGAAAACCGGCACGCGGCGCCCCACACGCTCGACCTGCCGTTCACGCGCCTCCACGACACGCCCCAGAAGCTCCGCAAGCGCGGCGCGGGCCTGAAGGTCGCGCAGTCCGGGCGTGTTCGGCGAGGAAATGTTGACCGTGAAATAGGACGCACAGGCGGCAAAGGTCTCGATGCCGGTCACATAGTCGGCGACGCGGTCCTCCGCGTCCTTGTTGGCCCCCACATTCACGCCGACGATACCATCGCGGCCGGCGCGCGCATCGAGACGGGCGAGCAACGCGGCGTGACCGTCATTGTTGAAGCCGAGCCGGTTGACGATCGCCTTGTCCCGTTCAAGACGGAACACGCGCGGTTTGGGGTTTCCCGACTGCGGTCGCGGCGTGACCGTTCCCACCTCGGTATGGCCGAAACCGATGCGCAACAACGCGTCCGGCACCTCGCCGTTCTTGTCGAACCCGGCCGCCATGCCAAGCGGATTGGGAAATGCGAGGCCCGCCGCATGAACAGCGAGACGCGGGTCCGCCGTCGGCGGACAAACGGGAGCGAGGCCGCTGGCAAGCGCCTTGACCGTCAGGCCGTGCGCGGTTTCAGCGTCGAGCGTGAAAAGCGCGCGCCGCGCCAGTCCGGAAGCGAGCGACGCGAACATCAAAGCCCCTCCGGAAAGACGTGACTGCCGTCACCGCCAAGCGGCAGGGCAACGCAGGAGACGACGGCACTCATCGGGAGGTCGCCGTAAAGATGGGGGAAGAGCGCTCCGCCACGCGAGGGCTCCCACCTGAGCGCGTCGCCAAGGGCTTCCGCGTCGATGGCGGCAAGCACCAGATCCGACTGGCCGGCAAAGTGCTTTTGCGCCGTGCCCCGCACCTGATCGGCCGCTGAGAAATGGATGAAACCGTCAGCGAGGTCGACCGGCGCTCCGGTGTAGACGCCCGCATCCTCTGCCGCGCGCCACGCCGCGCGCGGGGAAATCTTGTAGATCAGCGTCATGCCTTGCGCCCTCGTCTCGTGCCCTCGTCCGCGCCCGCCGGATTACAGGGTGACAGGCATCCGCACAAGGCCGCGCGCGGACTTAGACATGTCGACACCCCTGCCATTTGTCCGCACGACGCGGCAGCGCACTGGCACACCGGCATCAATAGGAATATATACCGGAGCGGGGACAAGTTCCGCCGGACGGTCGCCGGGGCGCACCGGGGCGGGTCTCCGCAAGGGCATGGAGCGGGCGCATGTTGTCGCACGAAAGCGTATGGTCGGCGATCGACCGGCTGGCCCGGCACAACGGGATGACGCCATCGGGCCTTGCCCGTCGCGCCGGCCTTGATCCGACGACATTCAACCCGTCCAAGCGGATTGCCGCGGACGGACGCCCGCGCTGGCCGTCGATGGAATCGATCTCGAAGATTCTCGACGCCACGAAGGTGGATCTGGCCGAGTTCGTCGCGCTCATGCGGCATCCCGAAGCGTCCTCCATGACGCCCATGCCACCGGCGGCAATGGCCGGCTTCTTCAGCGATGCCGCCGCGGCCAGTTCGGAAAGCTGGCCCGACCATGACGACGTGGAAGCGGCGGAACGGGTGGCGGCGCTTCCAGATCATGACCTGACGCTCAAGGTGCACGGGCGCGACCTCATGCCCCTTTACAGGGACGGTGACGTTCTGGTCGTCTCCCCGGCAGCCGACATCCGTCCGGGAGACAGGGTGCTCGTCCGTCATGCCGGGGGGCGACTCTCGGCCCATGTGCTGTTGCGCCGGACCCGAACCCGCGTGGAATTCGCCGGAGCGCGCGAAAGCGACCCGCCGCTGCGCCATGGCATCACCGAAATTGCCTGGATCGCAAGGGTGATCTGGGCGAGCCAGTAAAAGACGGGCACGCCACCCGCGCGCCCGAGGAGATCGCAATGAGACGTATCCTGCTGCCGCTTGCCGCCGGTCTGGCGACGGTCGGCCTCGTCGTGCTCGCGCTCCTGCGCCTTACCGCCCCCCCTCCCCCCTCGGCCGAGGAAGCCAGCGCCCGCATCGCCCTGCAAAACGAACAAGCCGAACGTCGCGCGGCAGAGGAGGCCCTCGCCGCCAGTCTGCCGCCGGCGCCCCTGCCGGATACGCTGCGCAATGTCACGCCAGGCGGTATTCTGCCGCTTCCCCCCGTCAACGGGCCCTTGAAACGTGTCGCCCCGCGCCTGCCCGAAGTTGAGAAACGGGAGGTGCCCGACGAGATCACCGTACGCCAGCCGGTGGTGCTGGACGGGGGAACACTGGAAGCCGACGGGCTCGTGATCCGCCTCGCGGGCATCGAGGCGCCCGGCCTGGACGCGGCCTGCCCGTCGCACCTCGGCGGCTCCTGGCCCTGTGGCGTGCGCGCGCGCACCGCGCTTCGTGCCTTCGTCCGCCGTTTCGCCATCACCTGCTCCGACATCGATCGTCCGGAAAACGGCCCGGTCACGGCGACCTGCAGGCGCAACACCACCGACCTCGCCACCTGGATGGTCGAACAGGGCTGGGCGCTCCCGGAAGACGGCGCGCCGAAAGCCCTCGTGGAAGCCGCGAAGACCGCACGCAATGAGCGCAAGGGACGCTGGCAGCTCGAGGGACTGCCGAAACTGGACCCGGAACTCTCCCGGCCGGTGGAACCCGAGTTCGAACTCGACCTTCCCGGCGTCCTTCCGGACAGCCCCGCGATCCAGCCTTCTCCCGCTGAAGGGGACGGCCGCAATGCTCTGTCAAACGCGGCGAACCCAACACCCTGAAGATCCAGGCCCGCACGTCTCGAACAACGCTTCAGGCGGTTCCTCTTGCACGACCGAGCAGGCCCAGTCGCATGTTTCACTCGACTAAATCGCACATGAAACTGGCTCGCCAGAAATCCCGACCATATACCGAGGCGATTTCCTTTGAATATTCAAAGAAAAATTTGAACAACCAGTGCACCATAAACAAATTTTTAACCTAAATTTACATTCATTTGATCATGACTTCGCTGAAGTGAAAGACATGGAGATTATTCAAAAGGAACATCAAGAATAAATACTTTCATACACATGAAATAAAAATCTTGCCCGCTCCTTTGCTCGAATACCTTCCGGCTCGCTCCAGCATCGTTTCCATTTCTCCCTGGGGGTACACGGTGATCCGGTTCTCAAATTTCAAGACCCTGTACAAGGTCATCTGCGTCGTCGCACTTCTGAGCGCGATCGCAGCCTTGCTCACTTATCAGGCCACCACGGCCATGAACGTAATGAACAGTGCCAGCGTCCAAATGGATACGCAGGCGACGAACTCGCGTCTCGTTGCCATGCTTGGCGCCAACCTTCTCGCGGTCAGCCGTGAGGACTACCGCATGGCGGCGGACCCAAGCGATAAGGTGATCCAGGAGGCGATCGCCAGCATCCAGAAGGAGCGCAAGACCTTCGCCAGCCGCGTTCGGAGCATTCGTGAAAACGACTCGACACTGATTGCGGAAGATCTTGCGGATATCGAGCGCCTCTGGAATTCCCTGCAGGACGAAATCGACGAGGACATCGAGTTCAACCGAACGTTCGGCGAGGATCGCTCGGCGGAGCAGGTGGCCGAGTTGCGTGAGTCGCTTTCGCGGACTCTCGGGGCAACCCGCAAGCTGCGCCAGGCCTTTATCGACCTCTCCGGAAAAATCGAAAATCAGGTGGACGAGGCACGGCAGTCGGCCACCCAGGTCTATCAGTCCAGCGAACGCTTCATGCTGATCCTCGCCGGAACGGGCATTCTCGGTGGCGTCCTGATCGGCTTTCTCATCACGCGCTTCGGTATCGTCAATCCGATCCGGGCGCTCATGGGAAGCGTCCAGCAGCTCGCCGCCGGCCAATTCGACATCCAGGTTGCCGGCCGCGACCGCAAGGACGAAATCGGCGAGATCGCGAAGGCGGTTGAGGCATTCAAGGTGAAACTTGCCGAAGAAGCCCGCCGCGAGGCCGAAGAGAAGACCGAGGCGGACCGGATCGCCTCGGAAAAACGCCGCGCGGAGATGGTCCGCCTCGCGGACGATTTCGAAGGTGCCGTCGGCGAGATCGTCAACATCGTCTCCTCGGCATCGGCCGAACTCCAGGCGGCCGCCAGCACGCTGACCTCCTCGGCCGAAGAGACGAGTTCGCAGTCGGCCTCGGTGTCCAGCGCGGCGGAGCAGGCCGCAATGAACGTGCAGACGGTCGCCGCAGCTATCGAGGAACTGGCGAGTTCCGCAACTGAGATCGGTCGCCAGGCCGAACAGTCGAAATCCGTGGCCGCACGCGCGGTCAGCGAGGCAGAGCGCACCAACGGCCAGATGCGCGAGTTGCGCCAGAATGCCGACCAGATCGGCGCCATCATCAGCCTGATCGACGAAATCGCGGAAAAGACGAACCTGCTTGCACTTAACGCCACCATCGAGGCGGCACGCGCCGGAGAGGCGGGCAAGGGATTTGCCGTCGTTGCAAACGAGGTCAAGGGGCTCGCCGAGCAGACCGCGAAGGCCACGGCCGAGATCTCGGGTCAGATCAAGTCCATGCAGGGCTCAACCACGGTCGCGGGCGACGCCATCGCTTCGATTGGAAAGACAATCGACGACATGAGCTCGATTTCAGACGCGATCTTCGGCGCCATTGGCGAGCAGAGCAACACGACGACCGAGGTCGCCCGCAACATCCAGCAAACCGCTCAGGGCACACAGGAAGTCACGGACAACATCACCGGGGTCACGGTCGCGGCACAGGAATCGAGCTCGGCGGCGGCGCAGGTTCTGTCATCCGCCAACGAACTGGCGGAGCAATCGGCTGTCCTGCGCACGCAGATGGATCGCTTTCTGGAAACCGTGCGGGCCGCCTGACCGGCCGGCCTCTCCATGTTTCCTTCGGCAAAAAGAAAAGCCCCGGCGGGTCATCCCGCCGGGGCTTTTCCGTTTCATGCGCGATCGGATTTCTCAGGCGTTGCCGGCAACCAGCTCGCCGGAGATCGCCTTGGCGATCAGGGCCCGGGTCTCGGGAATGCCGTAAAGCGCCACGAAGGAGCCGAAGCGCGGTCCACGCTCCTGGCCAAGCAGGAGCCGATAGAGCGCGTTGAACCAGGACACGGAGACACCCGGACCGCCATCCGGTCCCTTCTTCTTCTCGTCCTGATAGCGCTCGATCGGGCGCGCCACATCAAGCACGGCGTCCTGGATTATGTTGCCGTCCGCGTTCGCGGGCAGCTCCGCAAGCGTGGCATCCAGTGTTTTCAGCGCGGCAAGCTCCACGTCGTCGGGCGCGTGGAACACCTTCGTCGGCTTGACGAAGTCGTCGAAGTAGCGGATCGCGTAGCCGACCAACTCGTCCAGCTTGGGATGGCTTTCAGCCGTCACACCCGGAACATGGCGGGAGATGAAGGCCCAAAGGACGTCCTTGTTTTCCGCGTTGGAGGCGGACACGAGGTTCAGCAGCATGGCGAAGGAGACCGGAACATCCACCTCCGGCGGATTGCCGGAATGGATATGCCAGGCAGGATTCGCGAGCTGCTGCTCGACTGACATGGAGGGATAGCGCGTCGCAAAGGTCACATATTCATCGACCGCCTTGGGAATGACGTCGAAGTAGAGCTTCTTCGCGGTCCTCGGCTTGTTGAACATGTAAAGCGCCAGGCTCTCCGGCGAGGCATAGGTGAGCCATTCGTCGATGGTCAGACCGTTGCCCTTCGACTTGGAGATCTTCTCGCCGTTCTCGTCCAGGAACAGCTCGTAGACGAAGTGCTCCGGCGCCTTGCCGCCGAGGATCTCGCAGATGCGGTCATAGATCGGCGCGTTCGTCAGGTGATCCTTGCCGAACATCTCGAAATCGACGTCGAGCGCAGCCCAGCGCATGCCGAAATCCGGCTTCCACTGGAGCTTGACGTTGCCGCCAGTCACCGGAAGCGTGATCTCGGTGCCATCCTCATCCTCGAAGGTGACCGTGCCTGCCTTCGCGTCGACGGCCTTCATGGGGACATAGAGCACGCGGCCCGTCGTGGGCGAAATCGGCAGGAACGGCGAATAGGTCGCCTGCCGCTCCGCCCCGAGCGTGGGCAGCATCACATCCATGATGTCCTGATACTTGCCGGCCGCCCTGAGGAGGACCTCGTCGAAGCGTCCGGACCTGTAGTACTCGGTCGCGCTGGCGAACTCGTATTCGAAGCCGAAATGGTCGAGGAAACGGCGCAGCATGGCGTTGTTGTGATCGCCGAAGCTCTTGTGATCGCCGCCGAAGGGGTTGGGAACCGCCGTCAGGGGCTTGTGCAGATACGGCTCGAGCGCGGCGCGGTCGGGCACGTTTTCCGGGATCTTGCGCATCCCGTCCAGGTCATCGGAAAAGCACAACAGACGCGTGGGGATCCTGTCGCCGGTGAGCACGCGGAAGGCCGTGCGCACCATGGTCGTGCGTGCCACCTCGCCGAAGGTGCCGATGTGAGGCAGCCCCGATGGCCCGTACCCCGTCTCGAACAGGACCGGCCGGGAGGGGTCGCGCCCCTCGATGCGTTTCAGCAGCTTCCGCGCCTCCTCGAAAGGCCAGGCTTTCGAGACCTTCGCCGCCTCGATGAGGGCGGGAGACAGGTCGAGCGGAGGCAGCTTCACTGACGTCATGATCAAACCGGTTCTGTTGCTGGAAAGAAGAGCGGACGAGGCGCGCGGCACCTGCCCGCAGACGCGCCGGACACTACTGCAAGCGACCGGCAAACGAAACCGGAAAACGGCAAAAAACCGCGCTCGCACGCCCTTGCCGGGGTGAACCGCCGCCAACAGGCGGCTTGCATGGGTGGGGCGGGCGCTTTAGAGCAGGAAGCAGCTCCTGGAGGAGCCCAGAACGACCTCGACAAGATCCAGGGTTTCACGATGAACGAAAACGTCAGCCTGCAGGAAGCATTGATCTACGCGATGGTGATGGTGTCTGCCGCCGACAGCAGCATGACCGATCGGGAACTGCACGCGATCGGCGAAATCATCAAGACAGCCCCAGCGTTCCGCGGCTTCGACCCGCAGCGCCTTCTCCCGGTGGCGCAGGACTGCAGCGAGAGGTTGCAGGCCGAAACGGGCATGGCCGACACCTTCGCGCTGATCGCGGACAGCGTGCCGCTCTCCTATCGCGACACCGCGTATGCGCTTGCGGTCGAGATCGCCGCCGCCGACCTGATGGTGGCGCGCGAGGAGCTCAGGGTCCTGCAGATGCTGCGCGATGCGCTCGGCCTCGACAAGCTCACGGTCGCCGCGATCGAGCGCGGCGCACAGGCCCGCTATCGCGGCGCCTGAGTCCCGCTTCCCTCGGAACCGGCACCTTCCCCAAGACCGGAAGACCCGCTCGAAACGACACGTGGCGGAATTTCGCCGCCCGTGTCCATGCCTTCCACCCAAAGGGTCGGGCGTCCCACGTGATAGCCTTGGGCATGGGTGACGCCAAGTTCGCGCAGGACCTCCAGCGTGCGGGCGTCCTCGACATATTCCGCGATCACCGAGACGCCGATCTGGCGCGCCACCGCGACGATGCCGGCAACGATCGTGCGCTGCAGCTTGTCATGCGCCACGTCGCCGATGATGCTGCCGTCGATCTTGAGGCTGTCGATCGGGAACTGCCTCAGATAGGCAAACGACGAAAGCCCCGAGCCGAAGTCGTCCAGAATGACGCCACAGCCGCGCTGACGCAGCGCGAAGACCAGGGCCTGCGCCGTCGACATGCTGCGCACCGCCGCCGTTTCCGTGATCTCGAAACTCACGTGCAGCGCCGACTGAGGCGCGGAATCGAGCGCATCGAGCAGGAACGACTTGAAATCCCGGTCCCCGACCGAAAGGCCGGAAAGATTGATCGTGATGCGTTCGTCGTCGGCAAGCGTGCCCACATGCGCAAGGGCATTTGACACGACCCAACGGTCGATCTCCTGCATCAGTCCGTGCCGCTCGGCGGTCGCGATCAGCGACGAAGGCGGAAGAATGCGCCCGTCATCTCCCACGAACCGCAGAAGAACCTCGCGCATGGGTTCGCTCGTCCCGTCGATGGGCGCGATGGGCATGGTGTGGAGTTGCAGGGTTCCGTGCTCGAGAGACCGGCGAATGAGCTGGATGTTGCCGATGTCGGTCCGCCGGGCGATCATCTCGGCCGTGTCCGGTCGATAGACCGCTGCCCTGGCGCCACCGGTCTCCTTGGCGTGCAGGCACGCCTGGTCTGCCTGGTGCAGGACCTCGACGATGGTGCGTGGCAGATCGGTTGTCGCACGCGGCTCGATCATGGCGACACCGATGCTGGCGCTGACACGGTAGATCGAGCCGTCCCAGGAAAACCGCATCCTGTCCAGGGTCGAGACGATGCTCTCCGCGAGCGCGCTCGCCTCCCGCTCTCCAACCCCCTCGACCAGAACCGCGAACTCGTCTCCGCCAAAGCGGGCGCAACTGACTCCCTCATTCGCCTCGAAGGAGCGCAGCATGTCCGCGATCTGGCACAGGAGTGCATCGCCGGCGGTATGTCCCGCAACGTCGTTGACGAGCTTGAAGCCGTCGATGTCGATCGTCAGAAGACCCGAGGTCTCGCCCGAACCGTCGACACGGTTCAGGACATTGGCGAGTTCCTCCTGCAGCCAGAGACGATTGGACAGCCCTGTGAGCACATCCTCGCGCGCCTGGCGGTGAAGCTCGCGGGCAAGCCTGGTCTGGGCACTCACGTCGCGCAGCACCAGCAGCGCGCCGGTTATCTCCCCCGAGCGGTCGCGATAGGGATCCATGCGAATGCGCACGAAGATCGACTTCCCGGCAGTCTGCCTGACTTCATATTCGTACTCGACGCTTTCGCCGGCGAAGCACCGCTCGAAGCGGGCGCGGGCACGACCGTCGAAACGTTCGCCCCCGATCAGGTCTCGCACGTGGACGCCGACCATTTCGCTCGGCGTCATGCCGTAAAAGGCCGCGTTGGCGGCATTGGCGAAGCGATAGACAAAGTCGCGACCGACAAGCGCGATACGGTCGGCGGTCTGGCGCACGATCTCCTCGTGCAGCGACAGGCGCTCGTTGAGCTGTTCGAACTGGGTAACATCACGTGCGGTGGACGCCACGCACGCGACCTTTCCCGCCGCATCGAAAACAGGGCGAAAAAACACCTCGAGCACGCGCCCGCGATTCCGCTTGCGCAGTCCCGGCGTCCTCAGTCTGGAGGCGATCCCCGCGAAGGCGCGGTCGATATTGGTCCTTCGGAGGCCAAACACCTCGTCGCCAAGAACCTCCGCAACGGTCCTGCCGATCACCTCGGAGCGCGGCAGTTCCTCCATGTCAAGGAAGGTGCCGTCGACATCCCAGATCCGGTATTCGCGATCACACACAAAAACCCCGGCCCGGCTCATGTCTATGATGGCGCTGTGAACCACGTCCCGAGAGACGGAAAACGGCCATTCGGCATCACTCTCCCCGCTCGGGGATGCCCCGAGACGGCCAGACCCGCTCTTGCTTCGCGTCTTCGTCCCCATGACCGGCTCCTACCTGCGGAAAGCAACCGGGAAGCTCTTGGCACAGTCCGTACCGCCTCTCCGGGAACGCCCCAAGGTTCCGTCCAACCCCCTGAAACTGCTTATACCTCTCCCTGCGAACGCTTCCCTTCCTTCCCCCGAGCGCGATCTTCGATGTGCCGTTGGTCGGCCAGAACAGTGTTTTTCCATGCCGCACGTCGCAGAGAGCGGCGGCAGAAGCTTATCCGGCGGTCCCGGGCACGTTCCAACGCCGGGGGCGGCCGATCGCGTACCCTTGAGCGAAACTCACGCCGAGCTCCCGCAGCAACTCGGTAGTCTCCGCATCTTCCACATATTCGGCCACCACACGGATCGACATGGCCTCCGCAACCGCAACGATCCCCGCGACAATCACCTGCTGCACACGATCTTCGAGCAGCCCTCCGATAATGCTACCGTCAATTTTCAGCATATCCACATCGAACTGACGCAAGTATCCAAAAGAGGACAACCCTGAGCCGAAATCGTCGAGAATGATTCCGCACCCGCGCGCACGACACGCGGCGATCAGCTCACGTGCCGCGGTCATGGAGCGCACGGCCGAGGTCTCCGTGATCTCGAACGACAGGAGGCCGGGCGGCGGAGGCGCCTCGTCCAGGGCATTGACAAGAAAGTCGCGGAACCTGGGGTCGCCCACAGACTGGCCGGAGAGATTGACCGTGATGCGATACCCCTCCGGCATGGAAGGAATGCGGTTCAGGACGGCCTCGACCACCCAGCGATCGACCCGCGACATGAGACCGTGACGCTCGGCAGCGGCGATGAAGGCGCCCGGCGGAAGCGCCTTGCCGCTTTCATCAAGAACCCTGAGCAGGATCTCGTCGTGGGGAGTGCCGCCTTCATACAGCGGCTGGATGGGCATGGCGTGAAGCTCGAAGCGGTCTGCTCGCAGCGCGTCGTGGATCAGGCGGACATTCATGACCTCCTGATGCCGTGCGATGATCTCCCTGTCATCGGCGCGAAACAGCGCGACCCTCGACCCTCCGGCTTCCCGGGCAATCATGCAGGCACGGTCGGCACGATTGAGCACCTCGAGAACCGTCAGCGCGGCACCGCCCGACACCTCGGACGTGAGATCGACAAGGCCGACACTGACCCCGACGGAATACCGGTTCCCGCCCCAGTCGAACCCGGTTGCCTCCACGCTCGCGACGACGTGTTCGGCAATCGCCTCCAGGCCGTGACCTCCTTCGTCCGACGCGACAACGGCGAACTGCTCTCCGCCGATGCGTGCGACATGGGCCTGCGGCGCAAGTCCGCGCAGCAGGGTCGCGATGTGCCGTAGAAGCTCGTCTCCGGCAGCCTGGTCGGTCAGGTCGTTGACGATCCGGAAGTCATCGATGTCGATGACCATCAGGCCGAGATTGCCATCGCCCTCCCGCTCCGCACCGGGGGCAATGCTCCGTGCCAGTTCCTCCAGCAGGGCCTGCCGGTTGGGCAGGCCGGTAACCGGATCCTCGCGCTCACGCTTCAGCAAACGCTCGCGCACAACGGCAATTTCGGTGACATCGCGGCGGTTGACGATCGCTCCGCAGATCACTCCCGCCTCGTCCCGGAAGGGCTCGAGCCGGATGGAATAGATCACCGCCGATCCGTCGTCCTTCTGGTTGGGATCCTCGAACTCGACCGTCTCGCCCGCGAAACAGCGAGACAGCGGAACCAGAACGCTTTCCAGATAGCCCCGGGTTCCGACGACCTCCGCGACGGGGCGACCGATGATGTCATCGGGACCAAGCCCCCAACGCTCCGTATAGGCCAAGTTCGCCCACAGATAGCGGCAATCCGTTCCAATGATCGCGAGCCCGTCGGAGGTCTGGCTGATGACCTCCTCCTGCATGGAGACCTTGCGTTCAAGGTCATGAACGCGCGTCGTGTCCTCCAGCACGATGACAAGCCCGTCGACCTCTCCGGCTTCATCCTCGACCGGAAGATAGGACACCCGCAGCAGCCGTTCTTGCGGACTTTCGCGCAGTCCCCAGTCCACAAACGTGATAACTTCGCCCGAAAGGGCCCGGTGCAGCAGCGGTCGACGTGCAGCATAGGTCGCTTCACCGAAGAAGCCGGTGAAGGAGCGTCCGACCACGCTCACGCCGGCTCCCTCCGCCTCGCGAAACGCCCTGTTCGCGCCACGCACGACGAGGTGGCGGTCGAGCACGATCATGCGGAAACGCGATTCCTCGAAAGCCGCATGAAAGGCGCGCCCGCCGAACGTGTTCCACAGATCGCCGTCCGGACCGACAAGTCGCCGTCCGGTCGCCAAAATCGCCACTTCGCCCTGGCCGCGCTCTGCCAAATGATCCAACTCGCACTCGTGCTCGAACCTTGGAGTGCGACCATCAAATCATGAGAAAGTTGATGATCCTATAAGCAATTTTGCAGCTCATAGGTATTTATGACGATATTCAGAGGCAGGCGGCCAAAGGTTTTACTCAACGTCACAAGCAGAGCCGAGCCAAGGCACGTCGATGGATGAAGCCCGCCTAGTTTACGCTACGGACGCCCCCAGGAATATCGAGCGAGAATGCAGGTATCGCTACCTGGAACGTCTCGCCTTCGACGGTTTCGAACCGATAGGAACCGCTCATCACGCCGGATGTCGCGCGCAAGGGACAGCCGGAGGTGTATTCGAACCGTTCTCCGGGCCCCAGGGTGGGTTGTTCACCGACCACGCCGTCGCCGCGAACCTCCTCGAGCCGCCCCTCACCGTCTATGATTTTCCAGTGACGCGACCGCAATGTCACCAATTCCAGCCCGAGGTTCACGATGTCGACCGAGTAGGCCCAGACGTGCACCCCGTCGTCCGGCTCCGAGCGGTCGGGAAGATAGACCGGCTCCACCGTGACCTGAATATTGCGTGTAAGCGCCCGGTACGTGAAATCCGTCTCGGATCCGCCCTGGTCTCGTGCCCGCATCTTCTCTTGTCCCGTTCCTGACCGAAGGTTCCCGCGAAAAGCGCTCGGATCGTAGCTAGGGTGTGGACCCATGAACAAACCGGACCCGCCTTGTTCATGGGTCCACACCCCAGACCGCGCGCTGCCTGCTGACGAAATCTTGACGAGGCCGCCCTTGCCGCGCGCCGGCTTCACAGGCCATCAAGACACGACGCATTCGTCAAGCTCACCGGAACCGCGCACCTCATGTTCGATACCCGCCTTCGCCCGCTCATCGACCCGCCGCTGAACGCGTTCGGAACGCGTCTTGCCCGGGCCGGCGTGAGCGCGGACGCGCTCACCTTCACGGGCCTTGCAACCGCGCTTCTTGCCGCACTGGCGATCCACTCCGGCCTGACATTCACGGCGGCGGGCCTCGTGGTCGCCAACAGGTTGCTCGACGGCCTCGACGGCGCCGTCGCCCGGGCCAGCCGGAAGACCGACCGTGGCGGCTTCCTGGATATCGTGTTCGACTTCGCCTTCTACGGCGCGGTGCCCTTTGCCTTCGCAACGGGCGATCCCCAGGCGAACGCGCTTCCGGCGGCAGCCCTTCTGCTGAGTTTCTATCTCAACGGGGCAACTTTCCTCGGCTTCGCCATCATGGCCGAGAAGCGCGGCCTGAGCACCGACGCGCAAGGAAAGAAGTCTCTCTACTACCTGGGCGGACTGGCGGAAGGAGCAGAGACCATCGCCGTCTTCCTCGCCATGTGTCTCCTGCCGGACCTGTTCGCGGCAATCGCCTGGGCCTTTGCCGCGATCTGTCTTGTCTCCGCGAGCGCGCGCGTCGCGCTCGTGCTTCAGCTCCTCAGGGACTGAAGCGCCGGATCAGCCGCGTGAGGCTGCAAGGGCCGCCGCCAGATCGGCGGCAAGATCGTCCGGATGTTCCAGGCCGACGGAGAAGCGCAGCAACCCCGCACCGATGCCAAGCTCCGCACGGGCTTCCTCGGCCACGCTTTGATGGGTCGTTGTCGCCGGATGTGTGACCAGCGAGCGCGCGTCACCCAGGTTGTTCGACATCTTCACGATCCTCAACGCGTTGGAGAACCGGAAGGCGGCCTCCTTGCCCCCCTTCATCTCGAAGGCGATCATCGTGGAGCCCGCCCGCATCTGCCGGCGCGCCAGATCCGCCTGCGGATGATCATCGCGACCGGGATAGATCACCCGCGATACCGCATCGCTTTCCGCCAGCAGGTCGGCGAGCCGTGCGGCGGAGGTGGTCTGCCTCTCGACGCGCAGGGACAGCGTTTCCAGTCCCTTGAGGAGCACCCAGGCATTGAAGGGACTCATGGACGGGCCGGTATGCTTGACGAAAGGCATCACTTCGTCGTCGATCCAGTCCTTTTCGCCGAGCACGATGCCGCCGAGGCAGCGCCCCTGCCCATCGATGTGTTTCGTCGCGGAATAGATGACGACATCCGCGCCAAGCGCGAGCGGCGACTGCCAAATCGGGGTCGCGAAGACATTGTCCACGACAAGCTTCGCGCCGACCGCATGGGCAAGTTCGGCCACGGCGGCGATGTCGATGATCTCGAGTGTCGGGTTGGTCGGGCTCTCGAGAAAACAGGCGGTGGTTCCGGGACGGATCGCGGCGCGCCAGGCGTCCAGGTCGGTTCCATCGACCAGCGTCGTCTCGACGCCGAAGCGTGGCAGCAGCGTCTCGACGATATAGCGGCAGGAACCGAACAGCGCCTTGGCGGCCACGACATGATCGCCGGCCTTGCAGCAGGCTATGAGCGCCAGGTTGACCGCGGCCATGCCGCTCGCCGTGGCGATGCCGGCTTCCGCGCCCTCCAGGGCCGCCATGCGGTTCTCGAACATGGCAACGGTGGGATTGGCGTATCGGGAATAGACGAAACCCGGATCATCGCCGTTGAAGCGGGCTTCCGCCGCCTCGGCCGTTCCGTAGACGAAGCCCTGTGTCAGGAAGATCGCCTCTGATGTCTCGCCGAAGGGAGAGCGGGTGGTCCCGCCGTGGACGAGGGTGGTGTCTGGATGCCAGTCCCGGTCGTTCGCGCTCATGCTGCACTCCAAAATGCAAAACCCCGGCCGTGACGGACCGGGGTTTTTGCAACCCGGCCTGTTTAGCGACTTTTTTAACGTGGCTGCAAGCCGGCCGGCCCAAATCACCACGGAAGATGGGGTCTGATAGTCCACGCAGGCACGGGCGTCAACGCATTTGCGGCGGGCGGGCCGGATCGGCCGGCCCGCCCGCCGCAATGTCTCAGGTGCGCAAGACCCGGTAAATGGCCGGAATCACCAGCACCGTCAGCAGCGTGGACGAGGCCAGTCCGAACAGAAGCGAGATCGCGAGCCCCTGAAAGATCGGATCCGTCAGAATCACCGCCGCTCCGATCATGGCCGCAAGGGCCGTGAGCAGGATCGGCTTGAAGCGGATCGCGCCGGCCTCCAGGAGCACCGGAGTCAGAGGCTCACCCGGCTTTCTCGCATGGCGGATGAAGTCGACCAGCAGGATCGAATTGCGCACGATGATACCGGCAAGCGCGATGAAGCCGATCATAGAGGTTGCTGAGAAAGGCGCGCCGAAAAGCCAGTGTCCTCCCAAAATGCCGATGAAGGTCAAGGGCACGGGCGTCAGGATGACCAGCGGCAGCTTGAAGGACCCGAACTGGGCAACGACCAGAATGTAAATGCCGAGAAGCGCCACCGCGAAGGCGGCGCCCATGTCGCGGAAGGTCACCCAGGTCACTTCCCACTCGCCATCCCACAGCAGGGTGACACCGGTCTCGTCCTCCGGCTGGCCGTGCAGCCGGATCACGGGCCGGGGCAGGTCACCCCAGTCCATGGCGTCAAGCGCCTCCTGAACCGCAAGCATCCCGTAGAGGGGGGCCTCGAAGTCGCCGGCAAGTTCCGCCGTCACCATGTCGGCATAGCGGCCATTGTGGCGGAAGACCATCAGCGAGGAGGCCTCGTCGGTCACCTCCACCACGTCGCCAAGCTCGACGACGCTCGTGCTTCCCGGCAGCACGTCTGCCGGGATCGGGGTGGCGAGGAAACGCTCGTCGAGCACCTTGTGGCCCCGTGGGCGCTCCATGCGAATGGGGATCGGAGCGCGCCCGGCGCCACGGTGCGAGTACCCGATGGTCCGTCCTCCCCCAAGGATCGCCAGGGTGTCGAAGACATCGGATTCCTGAACCCGGAAGAAGTCGAGTTCATCGGTTACGGTGGTCACGCGCTTGCGCGGAGCCGGTACGCCGAAACTGTCGTCCACGTCGACGACGAAGGGAACGGAGGCAAAGGCCTCCCGCACCTTGCGCGCGACCGCGCGGCGGGTTTCCGCGTCGGGCCCGTAGATCTCGGCCAGCAGCGTCGCAAGAACGGGAGGTCCCGGAGGTGGCTCCACCACCTTGAGCGAGGTGCCCGGGGGAACGTCGAGTTCGGCGAGACGCGAGCGGATTTCCAGCGCGATCTCATGGCTCTCGCGGGCCCTGTCCCCCTTGGGCGACAAAAGGATCGCAACGTCGCCAAGCTGGGGCTCCGCACGCAGATAGCTGTGTCGCACCAGTCCGTTGAAGTCGAAGGGCGCGGCGGTGCCCGCATGTGTGGTTGCGGAGATCACCTCGGGCAGCATCAGGACGGTGCGCGCGACCATGCGCGCAACCGCATCGGTGGTCTCGACGGTGCTGCCCTCGGGAAGGTCCACCGTCACGGCGAGCTCGGACTTGTTGTCGAAGGGCAGAAGCTTGACGGTCACATGCTTGGTCGCGAAGAGCGCAAGCGAACCGAGCGTCGCTCCCCCGACCAGCAACAGGAAGAGCCAGCTTCGCGCCTTCGACGCGAGTACCGGACGGGCAACGGCCAGATACGCCCGTCCAAGCCTGCCGCCGGACGAGCCATCGTGCGCGCTGTCCGTGTCGTGGAGCGGAGCACGTCCGGCGACCTTGAGCATCAGCCAGGGCGTCACGGTGACGGCGACGAAAAAGGAAAAGATCATTGCCGCCGATGCATTCGCCGGAATGGGGCTCATGTAGGGGCCCATCATGCCGGAGACGAAGAGCATGGGCAGCAGCGCGGTGACGACCGTGAGCGTCGCGACGATCGTCGGGTTGCCGACCTCGGCCACCGCCTCGATGGCCGCCGCGCGTCTGTCGCGCGTGTCGCCCATGGCCCAGTGGCGGGCGATGTTCTCGATCACGACGATGGCGTCGTCGACCAGGATTCCGATGGAAAAGATGAGTGCGAAGAGCGACACGCGGTTGAGCGTGTAGCCCATGACCCAGGCGGCAAACAGGGTGAGCAGGATCGTGACCGGAATGACGACGGCCACCACCATCGCCTCGCGCCCACCGATCGCGACCATCACCAGCGCGATGATCGAGAGCGTCGCGAGCCCCAGGTGAAAGAGCAGTTCGTTCGCCTTCTCGTTCGCGGTTTCCCCGTAGTCTCGTGTCACGGTCACCTGCATGGAGGCAGGTACGAGACGCCCCTTCAGCGCCTCAACCTTGTGCAGGATCGCCTCCGCGACCGTCACCGCGTTGGAGCCTGCGCGCTTCGCGACCGCAAGCGTCACGGCAGGCATTGGCGCCGTTGCGCTTGTGTGCATGGCCGTAATCGCATCACTTTCCGATACAAGGGAGACGTCGGCCAGGTCGCGCACATAGACGGGACGCCCGTCACGTGTGGTGACAAGGAGGTTTCCGATCTCGTCAGGAGTGGAAAGCGTCTCGCCGGCGACGAGGGTCACATCGCGCCCCGCATCACGCAATCGGCCGGCCGGAAACGACCGGTTGGCACCTGCGACCTTTCCGGAAAGCTGCTGCAGGGTGACACCGGCCAGCGCCAGACGCTCCGGATCCGGCGCGATGCGGATCTCCTCGCCGACCGCGCCGACGAGATAGGACAGACCGACATTCTCGACCTTGGAAACCTCGGCCTGCAGTTCGCGCGCGACCCGCGTCAGCGCGGCCGGCGTGATATTGTCCGTGCCGACGGCAGGCGTCAGCGTCAGCGAGACGATGGCGACATCGTCAATTCCTCGTCCGACGACACGAGGCTCCGGAATGCCGACCGGGATACGGTCCATGTTGGCGCGGATCTTGTCGTGCACGCGCAGCACGGCTGAATCCGGCGACGTGCCGACCAGGAAGCGGGCCGTGACCAGAACGAAGTCGTCCCGGGTCTGGGAATAGACGTGTTCGACGCCGTCGATCCCCTTCACGATGGTTTCCAGCGGTTCGGTGACGAGCTTGACCGCATCGGGGGCCTTGAGGCCGCTGGCCTGGACGTGAATGTCCACCATGGGCACGGAGATCTGAGGTTCCTCCTCCCGCGGGAGCGAGACGAGCGCGACAAGACCAAGCGCAAGGGAGGCAAGCAGGAAAAGAGGCGTCAGGGGCGAGGTGATGAACGCGCGCGTGAGACCGCCCGCGATGCCGAGACCGCCGGAAGGCTTCGTCATGGAAGGATGACCTCGTCGCCGGGCGTCAGGCCCGATAGAATCTCGATGCGGCTTTCCTCGCCCTTGCGCAGCGTGGCGCCGGTGAGAACGGTCCGCTCGACGGGCCCCTGAGGGCTCGCGACCTTCACGAAATCAAGGCCCGCCCGTGTCGTCACCGCCCGGGCGGGCACCAGGATCGCCTCACGGGTTCCGACGGGCACGCGAACGAGAACGCGCGCGTTGATGAACTGCGTGTCAAGGCTGTCCACATCGACATCCGCGACGACCCGGCCGGACTGGATGGTGGGATAGACCTTGGCCAACCGGCCGGTCAGGGGGGCCTCGCCGGCACCGGTTCCGCCGATGCGGATCTCCGCGCCATCCTTGAGATCGCCGGCATGGCGTTCCGGGATCGACAGGCGTAGGAAAGTTCCACCGCTGCCGAGAACGGCCAGCGTCTCGCCCGGCATGATGACCGCGCCACGGGTCACGGGAACCGTGAGAACGCGACCATCGGCCGGCGCCAGAACGTCACCTTCCTCGCCCTGACGGACAATCACGGAACGCTCGGCGCTGGTCGCCGCGATCTCATTGCGCGTGACCTCGGCGGAGGTCCGCAACTGGTCGAGACGCTGGCGGGTCACCACACCGCGCTCCACAAGCGTCTCGGCCCGGGACAGGTCGGCTTCGGCGTTCTCGAGCTGGCTCTGCAACGCGCGCAGGCGGGCATCGAGTGCGGCGATCTGGAACGCGATCTTCTCGTCGGCGACGGTCGCGATGCGTTCCCCCGCCGTGACCGTATCGCCCTCCTCCACGGCCAGTTCCGCAATCGTGCCCCCGATACGCGCACGGGCGGGAACCTGGTCACGCGCCTCCACCTGCCCGTAAAGCGCCTTCCACTCGGTAACGGGCTCGCGCGCGACGGTCAGCGATGCGGCAAGGACAGGCGTCACAAGGAGAGGCCCCGCCAGGGCAAGCGCCGGCAGAGCAAGGAGACAAGCGCGAAAGTTCATTCCCAGCCCCTCAGAAAGCCGTTCCCGGCGCAACACCCAGGCGGCGGAAGATCATGGCCGCCGGGCAAAACCCGGTGAACGCCGCCTGAAGCATGTTCGCACCGATGAAGACGGTGAACCAGACGAAGAGGGGGGAGACGGTCAGCGTGAGCACGACGGACAGCAGCGTCATGACTCCGGCAAAGGCGAGAACGGCACGATCAAGGGTCATTTGCACCTCCTGCGGGTCAATATGTGATAATATTAGTATATTCTAAAATACATTCAATACGGGGTTTTCCGGAAGGTTTCTACCCGTCGTGCCGAACGAGGGTCCCGTTCACGCACCCCACCATTGCCAGAAACGCATTGGCCAATTCCCGCGCGCTTTGATAATCACGGCGGAAATCGCGAATCGAGGGGGGCACGATGACCGCAGCCGAACACGGCATTCTTCCGGCGCAGGCCATTCGCGCGCTTTTCCAGCGCGAACGTATCATCGCGCCGCGCTCTCCCGCCCCCGACCAGATCCAGCCGGCGAGTCTCGATCTGCGGCTTGGCCCGGTTGCCTACCGCGTACGCGCCAGTTTCCTGCCCGGAGCGGGAACGCCCGTGGCGGAAAAGCTCGAGCGCCTGAAGCTCCACGCCATCGACCTCAAGGACGGCGCCGTCCTGGAGACCGGCTGCGTCTACATCGTGCCGCTTCTCGAGAGTCTCGCCCTTGCGCCCGATATCTCGGCAACGACCAATCCCAAGAGCTCGACCGGACGCCTCGACGTGTTCACCCGGGTCATCACCGATGGCGGACGGGCGTTCGACACGGTTCCGGCCGGCTACAACGGGCCGCTTTACGCCGAGATCAGCCCTCGCACCTTCCCGGTTCTTGTGCGCGAGGGATCGCGCCTTTCACAGATCCGCTTTCGCGTCGGCCAGTCCCTTGTGAGCGACGATGCCCTTCTTGCCATTCACCTCGCTCATGGAATCGTGTCCGGCGGCGGCACGACAGCCGAGGAAGACGATACCGAGGCGGTGATCGCCGGCGGCGTGCATCTGACCATCGACCTGGAGGGCGAGGGTCCGGGCAGCCTCATCGGCTATCGCGGCAAACGCCACACGGGCGTCATCGACGTGGACGCCAAGGCCGCGCAGGATCCGCTCGATTTCTGGGAGCCGATTTATCATCGGGGCAAGAGCGAGCTCATTCTGGATCCGAACGAGTTCTATATTCTCATGTCGCGCGAGGCCGTGCACGTGCCGCCCCTGTTCGCGGCCGAGATGGTTCCCTTCGATCCGCTGGTCGGAGAATTCCGCGTCCATTATGCCGGCTTCTTCGACCCCGGCTTCGGCCACGCCGCCATCGGTGGCGCGGGGGCACGCGCCGTGCTGGAGGTGCGCTCGCACGAGGTGCCGTTCATCGTCGAACACGGGCAGACTGTCGGACGCCTGGTGTACGAGCAGATGCTGGACCGTCCCGACAGCCTCTATGGCGAGGGCATCGGCTCCAACTACCAGGGCCAGTCCCTGAAGCTGTCGAAGCACTTCCGCGCGGACTGATCCGCGCGGCGCGCCCGGGCATTCTCAGGGCGCGTCGCCCCGACCGAGTTCGTGCCTGAGCGCGCGAACCTCGTCGCGCAGCGCACGCACTTCCGTCAGAACATAGCCCGTTTCGGAGTGGAGGGCCTGTCGGTCCGCCTCGGCGGTTTGTTCATGCTCCTGCTGCATGGCGGAGACGATCACACCGATAAAGAGGTTCAGCACGGTGAAGGCCGTGCACAGGATGAAGGGCACGAACAGCAGCCACGAGAGCGGATATTGCTCCATCACCGGCCGCACAATGCCCATGGACCAGCTCTCGAGCGTCATGATCTGGAACAGCGTGTAGAGCGACTTTCCGATGGTGCCGAACCACTCGGGGAAGGACGGTCCGTAGAGCTTCGTCGTCATCACCGCGAAGACATAGAACACGAGCGAAAGCAGCAGCACGATCGAGCCCATGCCCGGGAGGGCCGCCACGAGACCGCCCACCACCCGGCGTAGCGACGGCACCACCGAGATCAGGCGCAACACCCGCAGGATACGCAGGGCACGCAGGACCGAGAGCGGCCCCGTCGCCGGCATCAGCGCCACCGCGACGACCGAGAAATCGAACACGCTCCAGGGATCGCGGAAGAAGGCAAGGCGGTGCGCATAGATCCTGAGTGCGATCTCCACGGTGAAGATGGCCAGCAGCCCGCGGTCGATCGCGACAAGGACCGGGCCGGCCAGATCCATGATCGTCGGGCTGGTCTCCAGGCCCAGCGTTACCGCATTGAGGACGATCAGCGTGATGATCGTCGCCTCCCAGCGACGCGACCCCACGATCGCGGCAAGCTTGTCCCGCCCCTGATCCAGCATTGTCCGCCTGTCTCCCCGTCTTGAGCCGGTGGTTTTGAAATCGACCCGCGGGACCTCCCCCGGGCGCGACTGACTTGGGAAAGCGGTTCGCCGAATTCAAGCGGCGCAGGGGACTTGTCCCCGTCAGGATGCCGCCAATCCCTCTTGCCTGAAACCGCGCGAACGTCTATCTAGAGCGCGTGATGCGGGTGTAGTTCAATGGTAGAACGGCAGCTTCCCAAGCTGCATACGAGGGTTCGATTCCCTTCACCCGCTCCATCCCTTCCCGATCAGCCCTGGCCTTTCCCGATCCGTCCTGGCGATGGGACAAGCGTGTGTCGCGACACGCGCGCCTGCATGCGTGCAGCGCACTACAGCTCGATCAGGTCGAGCCCCTCGCCCAGTTCGCGCGCCGCAAGATCGACCACGCTTCGATGGTGCGTGAAGAGAATCGGCTGGAGATTTTCCGACAGGCCGGCCAGTGCACCGAGCCCGTTTGCGGTGCGCGCGTCATCGAATGACTGGAACAGGTCATCGCCGATGAAGGGCGCGGGCTCGGCCCGCTCCGCGTAGTCCGTCAGGAAAGCCAGGCGCAGCGCCAGATAGAGCTGGTTGAGCGTGCCCTCGCTGAGGCCGGAAGCATGTCCGGCCGCCTCCCTTGCACGCACCAGTATCTCGCCGCCGTCCGCGCGGCGCGCGACGAGGGCCGTCGCGTCGTCCTCGTCCAGCGCCCTGGACAAGCCGGAATAGGCGCCCCCCGTGACCGTCTTGAAAATCTCCCCGGCTCGCGCCAGCAGCGGATCCCCCTCGGCCTCGCGGTGACGGGCAAGGGCGGCATCGAGCATGAGACCGGCGATGCGGAGGACGGACCATTCGCGTCCCGTCTCCAGCATTTCCTCCTCCGCGGCACTCCGGTCGAAAGCGGCCTTTTCCGCCCCTTCCGCCATTTCCGCCTCGCGACGGCGGGCAAGCGCCGCCTGATGGGCTGACGTCGCCTCGCCGTTAGCAGACGTCAGCGCCTCCTCACCCTCGCGCAGGATCTGAAGATCCGCCTGGGCGGCATCGCGGTCGAACCCCTCGAGTTCACGTGCGGCCTCTTCGCGGGTAAGCCCGTCGGCGACTTCCTCGAAACGCCGCAGGCTGTCGTCCCGCGCGGCAAGCAATTCCCTGCGCTCGGCAAGCCTCGCCAGAAGCGGAGCGGGGTCATCTTCAATCGCGCTCCCGCCAAGGTGAGCGGGCAACCGTGCCAGCGCCTCATGAAGCAACGCCCTGGCCTGTTCGACATCGGCCGCGCACGCCTTCGCGCGCTCGACCGCCTTTTCACGGGTTTCAATCGCGCTTTCGCGGCGGGTCCTGTCGGCCAGTGCCGTCTCGCGAAGATCATTCAGCCGATTGACCGCGTCGGCGGGCGCGAGATCGGAAAGGTCCGGCGCGAGAGCCGCCACGAGGCCGGCGGCCGCGTCCTCGAAGGTGCGATTGTCCCGCCGCATGCCCGCGACCCGACGCGCCTCGTGGTCACGGGCCGAGACAACGCCGGGCAGATCGCGCCAGGCGGCAAGCGCGGCCTCGGCAGCGCCGAGCGTGTCGTCTTCCGCAAGGCCGATGCGCAGCAGCGTCGATCCAAAACGGGCACGCCAGCTCTCCTGCGCCCGAAGACACCCGGCGCGCTCCGCCTCCATCCTTTCCAGACGCTCCTCGATGTCGGAGCGTCGTCCGGCCTCCACACGTTCGGAGGACCAGGCGTCGCGACGCGCGGAAAGCGCGTCGTCCACCCGTCGGGCGAGCGCACGCACCCGCTCGCGAACCTGCATCTCCAGTCCGAGTTCTTCTGCCAGCCCGGCAAGTTCGGGTCGCAGCGCCTCTGCCTTTTCGTGCATGGCGGCCAGCCGGTCGGCGTATTCCGCCGCCTCCCCGCGAACCGCCAGCAGGCCCTCCAGCGCGCGGCGCCAATCGGCCATGCGCTCGGGCGAGGTCGGGGTCACTCCGAGCGGTTCGAACAGCATTCGCCAGGCGCCAAGAGCCCCCACTTCGCGGCCGCGCAGCCGCTCAAGTTCCTTTTCGTTCTCCGCCAGTTCCGCCCGTTCTCCCATCAGCGCTTCGCGCTCCGCACGCAGGCGCGAGACACGCTCGGCCTCCGACAGAGCCCGGTCGGCAAGACCATCCGCCACGGCCGTCAACCGCGCGACCTCGGCCAGAGCGGAGCCTGCCCCGTCCCGATCACGTGCCATTACCTCGGGAAGCGCGGACAATGCCGCATCACGTGCAGCGCGCGCCACCCGGATAGCCTCCGCGTCCGGGACATCGCCACCGCGTTCGGCCTCCGCGATCATCCCCGCGCGGCGTTCAATCAGCGCGCGGCGTTCGGCGCGGGTCGCCTCGCCTCGGCGGATGGCCTCACGCACCTCGGCAAGCACAAGGCGATGGGCATCGATCTCGCCAGCGGAGGGAAGCGGCAGGCTCGCCAAACGGTCGATATCGTGCACCGGCGGGTCGAGGCGCGCGGCCGCCTCCTCCGCCTCGCGAGCCAGTGTCTTCTGTCGCGCGGCAAGATCGTCGGCGTGATCGAGGCCGGCAAGATCGGGAGACAGCGCACGGAACCGGCTTGCAAGCGGTGCCGGATCCGAGATCGCATCGCTTGTCCCGCGCCTGTCCATCGCCGCAAGTGCCGTCTGCTCCTCCGCCTCGCGTCGCGACAGGACGGCAAGGGTTTCCGCAAGCTTGCGCCCTTCAGCGATCTCCTCCTCGAGACGCGCGAGAACAGCATCTCCCGGAAAGACCCGGTCGAATTCCTCTCCCGTCAGCCCGGCGCCCGTTCCCGCGGAACCGGACACCCCGAGACGGCGCAGAAGAGCGGAGATCTCCTCGTCGTGAGCATCGGCCTCCGCCTGAATGCGCGGGATCTGCGCAAGACGCTGCCGGTAGGCGCCCGTCTCCGAGACAAGGTCCGCGATCTCGCGGGCCCGCTCGAGAATCGCCTCATTCACGCGGATCGCGGCAAGCGCGCCCTCCGCCTCAGCCAGGGCCGCGCGGGCATCGCGTTCACGTGCCTCGGCCTCCGCCAGTGCACGCACCGCATCCTCAAGGTCGCGGCCGGCACCTGCCGTCACCTCGGCAAGATCATCCAGTTCGCCAAGCGCGCGCTCGGCCTCGGCCAGTTCCGTCAGGCGCGGGGCCAGGCTGACCTGTCGTTGCAAGCGCCGTTCACGCGCTCGATGCTCACGAAGTGCGGCTGTCGCCTCTTCCAGCGCGGCTTGCGCGCGCTCGACATCCTGATTGAGCGCCTTCCAGGCGGTCTCGCGCAGTTCACGCTCGCGCATCAGGCGATTGGCGTCCTCGTAGCGCGTCAGCGCCTGATAGAAGCGCCTGTCCTTGGAGCGGCGGTCGGTGAAGATCTGCCCCGCCTCCTCGTCCAGCCCCTTGCGCACAGAAGCGATCGCATGCCGGCCGGACGCGGCGGCGAACAGCGCCCCGCGCCCGTCGTCGTCCTCCGCCAGCAAGGCACGCGCCCCATCCTGGAGCCGTTCGGAATTGAGCCCGAAGCTGGAGAGAAAGACCTCACGCCCCAGATTGCCGAGAAAGGGCAGGAGCGCGTCGTCGCGCAAGGGGCTCTCGCCCTCGTCATCCGCTAGCAGCGTGTTCTTGTTGCCACGGCGGCGGCGGAACGAAATGCGTTCGCCCTTGCGGTTCACCAGCGAGGCACCAAGGCGCAGCGCGCGCGCCTCATGCAGGAAGTCCCACTCCTTGGCGTGGGGAAACCCGAAGAGGAGATCCGCGATCGCGGCAAGCGCCGTCGACTTGCCCGCCTCGTTCGCCCCGTAGACGAGATGCAGACGCGCGCCATCGCGAAACGCAAGACTGCGATCCGTGAAACTGCCGTAACGGATGAGATCGAGCCGTTCGATGCGCATGGGCCGCCCGCCTCAGCTCTCGCCGCCAAGCCGCAGCGCCAGCAGGGCGCGCGCCTCGTCGATCAACATGTCGATCTCGGCGCCGAAGGGGCGCTCCGCATCAGGCAGGCCACCGGGCATCTTCGCCGCCAGCTGCGCGATCTCGCCTCGTGCGGCGGAGACAAGCGCATCGTCATTCGCGACCTCGCTCAGCAGGGCCTCGAGGTCGAGTAGCCCGTCAGCCGGCAGCCATGCCGCCGTGCGCTGCTGCGCGGGAAGGTCGAGCACCAGCTTTTCCAGGAAGACGTCCTCGCCAACACGGGCACAGGCGGCCTGGCATTCCGTTGCAAGCATCTGCCTGGTGGACAGCAGAGCGTCGCGCAACGGGGTTTCACCATGAAGGCGCAACCGCACGGCGAGCGGTCGTCCGCCCGCCTCAGCGGCAAGCGGCCGCAGTTCGCTTTCGACGAAACGCAGGATTTCGTTCTGATCGCCACAGCCCGCGACATCGACGTCGAGCCGCTCAAAGCGGGCCCGGTCCACCACAAGCCGCTCAAGCTCCGTGACGCGTCCGTCGCTGACCGAGACGAGCACGGCCCCCTTCTCGCCGGTTTCGCGAATGTTCCTGCCCTGGATGTTGCCGGGGTAGACCACGAAGGGATCCTGGCTGATCACCTCGAAAGCGTGGACGTGACCAAGCGCCCAGTAGTCATACCCGCGCATGCGCAAGTCATCGAGCGTGCAGGGCGCGTAGTCGGCATGTGGCGGCCGGCCGGTGAGCGACGTATGCAGGATGCCGATGTTGAACATCCCCGGCGTGGGCGCGGGATAGTCGCGGGCCAGGTTCTCCGGCACCTGTCGATCGGCGAAACTCTGCCCATGAAGCGCGACGCCGAGATGCTCGATGACATGGGTCTCGGCGCTGCGGACACCGAACACGGTCACATTGGAGGGCAGCGTAATCGAACGCGTCACGACGCTGTGCGCGTCGTGATTTCCCTTGATGACGAAGACCGGGATTCCGGCGCGGTCCAGACGGGCCATCTCGCGATTGAAGAACAGGCCGACCGAATGGTCCTTCCACTCGCCATCGTAGACATCGCCCGAAATGACGAGAAAGTCCGCCCCCCTCTCGAGCGTCGCATCGACGAGGCTACGCACCGCATCGCGTATGGCATCGGCAAGATGGCGCGCGAGGTTGTCGTCACGCGCCGCAAGACCCGTGAGCGGACTGCCCAGATGAAGATCCGCCGCATGAACGAAACTGAAGGCGGACACGTCTTCCCTCCTCTGGGCCCTCACGGGCGGGACGTTGCGCGACTCGCGCGAGCGAACCTCCACCTAGCCGAAAACCGGGTCATGCTTCAACACGGCGGCATGCCGGGCTCAAGGTTGCGACGCGCACCGGGCCGGCTGGCGAAACCGTGCTCGGTCTTGCTCCATTGGTGCGGGCGTCGCACGAGCTCGACCACGGCGGTGTAGAAGGCGGCACTCTGCGCCAGCCAGTAGAAAGGAATGAGCACCAGGTCGAGCAAGGACGGCCGCCGCCCGCGTGCCGCCGCGCCGCCGATCGCCATCACGCCCATGCTGCCATAGCAGGCAATGACGCTGACGCCGGCCAGCGGCACGATCACCGCGACATAGTCCACCGCCTCCAGCGGCACCTCGGCAAGCCCCAGGCCGTAGACGATGACGACCGCCAGAAAAAGCGGATGCACCGCAAGGGTCGTGACCATGCCCACAAGGTAGAGCAGCAGGACGACGAGGCGCGTGCCGCGTCGCATGTCCGCCAAAAGGGCCGGCGGATCACGCAGGCAGACCAGAAGTGTCTGCAGCCAGCCCTTGAGCCAGCGGGTGCGCTGACGGTGCCAGGCATGCCAGGTCAGCGGGGCCTCTTCCCAGGTGGTCGAGGCGAAGGTGGACATACGATACCCCCCGCGCGAAAGGCGCACCGCCAGATCGGCATCCTCTGTCACGTTGTGCGGATCCCATCCGCCAACGGCTTCCAGCGCGGCCCGGCGAAAGTGGTTGGATGTTCCCCCAAGCGGGATCGGCCAGCCCCTCGACGACATCCAGGGGAGCAAACAGTCGAAGAGCGCGGAATACTCCATCAGGAACTGGCGCGGAAAAAACCTTAGGGCCCCATGGTCAATGGCCAGATGCGCCTGAAGCACAGCCACATCCCGTGGCAGTCGGGAAAACAGTGTGGCGGCCTGCCTGATCTGGTCGGGTTCCGGCCTGTCCTCGCCATCGAAGACCGACACGATCTCCCCTCGGGCAAGCGACAACCCGTAGGCCAGGGCACGCGGCTTGGTGCGTGGTGTTCCCGGTGGAACAGTGACGATACGCATTCCCGCCTCAAGGTGGGGCAAAAGCGCCGAGGGCGTCTCGTCATCGTCCGCTTCGACCAGAAACAGGACCTCGAAGCGGTCGCGCGGATAGTCGAGCATGGCAAGATGGGCCGCAAGCGAGGTGGCCACCCGCCCCTCCCTGTAGAGAGGGACAAGGACGCTTGCGAAGGGAAGCCGCGCGTCCGCCGGACCGGTTCCGCAACGCGGACTGCGGGTGGAAGCGATACCTGCAAGGGTCCGGGCGACGCTTGCGAGCAGCCCCAGGAACGTGACCAGGATCGAGAGCACGAGGATGAGCCCCTTAACCCCGAGCAGAACACCCGTGGCGAAGGCCGCCAGGAGAGACAGACCGACGAGCCTTTGCGTGCGTGTCAGCGTGCGTGCCGCGGACATTTCCGGCAGGCGCCGCGACAGCCTCCTGCCCGGGTCCGCCTCGGCAACCGCCAGGGCGATGGCCTGCGGCGATGCGATCCTCACCCGCTCCCGCAACCCGGGAAACCGTGCGAGGTGGCGCGCAAAGACCTCGAAGCGCCCGGGAGGCGGAGCAACGGCGACGATCGTCTCGCCCCGCGCGTTGCGCCCCACCACAAGGGGGCCGTTGAAGTTCCCGGGTGGAGGAAAGGCCGGATCAAGACAGGCGATGATGCTTCCCTCGGGCAGGAAGGGCACGCCGGCCGCCTCGGCCACGGCCGAATAGTACCCCTCGCTCGAGACAAGGCCGAGATCAAGAAGCGCCCTGCCCGGGGCAACCCGCGCACGGGCCGCCTCGCGCAGCCCTTCACGCAGAAGCGCCGGTGTGAGCCCGCGCTCCGAAAGGGCCCGCAGATCCTCCGGCAGCGAGGGCAACCGTGCCCCATGATCGGGGGGCATCCTCTCTTTGGAAATACGCCGCGCTGCCTTTGAGGACGGGACGCGGATCGGCATACCATACGGCGGCCCGCCAGGCGGAACGGCTCTCTCCTGCGGCAAGAGGGTATCGACCATGAACAACGCTTCGTAATATCGCTTGAAGGGCGAACGGGATAAAAGGATGCTCGTCCCTCCGGACAGGCGGGGCGGAGACGGGAAACAACTGAAATGGCCTTCGGATTTGATAGCAGGCGCCTTGCGATTGCAACCCTTGCGTTCATGGCAGGTGTGGCGGGCGCATTGGCTCAAGGCGCGGAACCCGGAGCGTCCGGCCAGGAGGGTGATCCCGCTGCGGTCACCGTACCCAACTTCTGGGACCCGCGTGGCGGCGCCGACAGGCCGACCGTCACGCCCAACACCATCCGCTTTCTGGCCAGCGACGACTTTCCGCCCTTTGCCTTTCGTGACGGCACAGGCCGGCTCACCGGCTTCAACATCGACCTGGCCCGCGCAATCTGCGAGGAACTGGACAGTGCCTGCTCGCTGAGGATCAAGTCCTTCGACGCGCTCGTGCCCGCCCTCGTGCGGGAGGAAGGCGATGCGATCATCGCAGGCCTAGCCCGCACCGAGGCGAACACCCGTACGCTGCTTTTTTCCGATCCCTACCTGAAGCTGCCAGGTCGTTTCACCGTCCTGCAGGGCAAGACGCTTTCCGTGCTGCCCGAGGATCTGGCCGGAAAACGCATCTCCGTCGAGGCCGGCACGGTGCACGAGGCGTTCCTGCGCACCTACTTCGCCGATGCCACGATCAAGACCTACCCCACGGCGACGGAAGCCCGAGCGGCGCTCGGAACAGAGGAAGCCGATGTCCATTTCGGCGACGGGCTTTCGCTGTCATTCTGGCTGAACGGCAAGACGTCGGGGGACTGCTGCGAGTTCGTCGGCGGCCCCTGGCTGGAGCCGGGCTACTTCGACAGGGCACTGACCATCGCATTCCGCCAGGACGACGCACTGCGACAGGCAGCGGTCAATCATGCTCTCACACGCCTTCAGGCCAAGGGCGTCTATGCCGAACTCTACCTACGCTACTTCCCTGTCAGCTTCTACTGAGCCCGTCCGCTCCGCGCTTGCATCCTTCAACAAGGGACGAAACGGCAGCAATAGCGACCAGACGATGCCCGACGGCCTTTCATCCTGCCACACCTCGAGCCCGATGGTCATGCCCTCGTGGCCGTCACGCGGCTGCGCAACATAGGTTCCGAACAGCCGGTCCCAGACGGACAGGTTGAAGCCGTAGTTGGAATCCGTCTCGCTGCGGATGACCGAGTGATGCACCCTGTGCATGTCCGGCGTGACAACAAGCAGGCGCAAAAGGCCGTCCAGACGGTTCCCCAGCCGAAGGTTGGCATGGTTGAACATGGCCGCGCCGTTCAGCACCACCTCAAAAACGAGAACAGCCATGGGCGGAATGCCGAGAGCGAGGACGACGGCCGCCTTCCACGCCATGGAAAGCACGATCTCCAGGGGATGAAAGCGCAGTGCCGTGGTCACGTCGATATCACGGTCGGCATGATGCATGCGATGGATCCGCCAAAGAAGCGGGATCTTGTGCGAGGCCCAATGTTCAAGCCAGACGGCGAAGTCGAGCGCGACGAAGCCCATGACCCCGGCCAGCCAAAGCGGAAGCCCGGCGAGCACGAAAAGACCTGCTCCCTCGTCCTGCGCATAGAGCGCGACGCCAACGGCCGCCATGGGAAACACGACCCGGAGGACAGCGGTGTCGAGTGCGACGATGGCAAGGTTCGTCGTCCAGCGTCGCGCCTTCGACGCGAGGAGCGCGCGGCGCGGCACCACAATCTCGAAAACCGCCATCGCGGCGAAAATGCCGAGAAATGCGGCAAGCCTGATATCCGCTTCGCTCATGCGTCCGCCCGCTCCCTTTCAACGGTTTGAAGACCGGTACCACTTGAACCTACGTCCGTCTCGTGGGATAGGCGACCGCTTCCGGGATCAAGGCTTCGTGACCAAGAGCCGGGGCGCAAGCGAGGTGCCTTCATGACCGATTTTCTGTGGACCCGACCCGATGGCGAGGCGCCGGCAGTGGCGACGCTGCTTCTTGCCCATGGCGCGGGAGCGGCCATGGACTCCGGCTTCATGAACCGCTTTGCCGGCCACGCGGCAGCCGCCGGCCTCGACGTCGCGCGCTTCGAGTTTGCCTATATGGCAGGACGGCGTGCCGGCGGCCCGAAACGCCCGCCGCCGAAGGGCGAGCTTCTGGTGGGTGAATTCCAGAAGGCACTGCAGCAGGTCCTCGGCGAAACATCCGGCCCCGTGCTTATCGGCGGCAAGTCCATGGGCGGGCGGGTGGCCGCGATGCTGGCGGCATCCTCGTCGCTGCCGCGCCGGGTCACGGGCGTCGCCTGTCTCGGCTATCCCTTTCATCCCCAGGGGCGCACGGACACATGGCGACTTGCCCCGCTGGAAGCATCCCGCCGTCCGGTGCTGATCGCCCAGGGCGAACGCGACGCCTTCGGCAATGCCGCCGAGCTTGAGGAGGTGGCGCTACCGGATCAGGCCCGTCTCGTCTGGCTGGAGGATGGCAGTCACGATCTGGCCCCGCGCGGAGCGTCGCCCGCGACCTGGGAAGGCAACCTCACCCGGACAGCACAGGCCGTTGCCGACTTCGCGCGCGAGACCGGCGAAATCGCCTGACGCCGGTCCAACTCAGACCTCGTCGGCGCTGTAATCGTAGCGGGTGTTGCAGAAACGGCAGGTCACCTCGATACGCCCGTCGACGGTCATGTCGGCGCGCTCCTCGTCGGTGAACCCCTTCAGCATGGCGCGAATGCGCTCGTCCGAGCAGCGGCAACGATCGGCAAGCGGCTGCGGTTCGAAAATGCGCACGCCACGCTCGTTGAACAGTCGATACAGGACCTGCTCCGCCGTGATCGCGGGGTCGGTGAGTTCGTCGTCGCGCAAGGTTTCGACCAAGGCACGTGCCTCGGTCCAGGCGTCGTCCTCGTCGTGCTGTGCGACTTCCGCCCCTTCGGGCGCATCTCCGGGTGCGAGATCCGGCTGGCGCATGCGCTCCGGCGCCTCGGGCAGGAACTGGGCAAGCACGCCGCCGGCAATCCACGCGTGGGACGGGGCGGAGCCTTCCCTGCGGTCGAGCACCTCGCCGACGGCGAGGCGAACGACGGTCGGGATCTGCTCCGACTGCGCGAAGTAGCGGTGGGCGACCTCCTCGAGCGAGGCTCCGTCGAGCGCGACGATACCCTGGTAGCGGTTCATGGCCGCCCCCTGGTCGACGGTCATCGCCAGATGCCCCTTGCCCAGAAGGCTGGCGCTGTCGGCCTTGCCCTCGGCCTCGGCCTGCCTGACCGCATCCTCGTCGAACTGGGCACAGGCACGCAGGCCGTCGGGCGTGGCGAAATCCACGACAAGCATGGAGACCGGACCGTCGGACGTCGTCTGCAGGGTAAACCGACCCTCGAACTTGAGCGAGGTTCCAAGCAGCGAGACAAGCGTCGCGGCCTCCGCGAGGAGCCGGGAGACCGGTGCGGGATACGCGTGGCGCTTGAGGATGGTGTCGAGCGCCGGTCCCATCATCACGGCACGACCGCGCACGTCGAGCGGCTCCACCGCGTAAGGCAGAACGGCATCGCGCCCGGCCGGCGCGACGCCGAGCCGGTCGAGTTCGTCGGAAACGCTCATCGGGCCGGCAGGGCTCCCAGGCACCAGGCGAGAATGCCCTTTTGCGCGTGAAGCCTGTTCTCCGCCTCGTCGAAGACGACGGAGTTCGGTCCGTCCATGATCTCCGAGGTCACTTCCTCGCCGCGATGCGCCGGCAGGCAGTGCATGAAGATCGCCTGCGGGTCAGCCTCCGCCATGAGGCGGGCATTGACCTGATAGGGCTTCAGCAGGTTGTGGCGGTCGCCCTCGTCGTCGCCCATGGACACCCAGCAGTCGGTCACGACCGCGTCGACGCCCTTGACGGCCTCGAAGGGATCATCCGTCACACGGATCTCGGCCCCGGCCTTGCGGGCCTCGGCGATCAGATCCGAAGGCGGCGCGAGCTGGGCCGGCGTCGCAATGCGAAGCTCGAAGTCGAACTTCGACGCGGCGTGAACCCAAGAGGCCAGCACGTTGTTGCTGTCGCCGGTCCAGGCAACGGACCGCCCGGCGATCTTGCCGCGATGCTCCTCGAAGGTGAGCACATCGGCCATGATCTGGCACGGGTGGGTGAGCTTGGTCAGGCCGTTGATCACGGGGACGGTTGCGTTGTCGGCCAGCTCCTGCAGCGCTTCGTGATCCAGGATCCGGATCATGATCGCATCGACATAGCGCGACAGCACACGGGCCGTGTCGGCAATGGTCTCGCCGCGACCGAGCTGCATTTCGGCGCCGGTCAGCATCAGCGTCTCACCGCCCAGTTCCCGCATTCCCACGTCAAAGGAGATGCGGGTACGCGTCGAGGGCTGCTCGAACACCATGGCCAGGACACGGCCTGCAAGCGGGCCGTCGCCACTCACGCGCACGGGACCGCGCGCTTCCTTGATGCGGCGGCTTCCATCCAGGATGAAGCGCAACTCCTCGGCGTCGACGGTGGTCAGATCGAGAAAATGGCGGGGCTGAGCAGTCATCACTCGGCCGCTCCCTTCTTCATGTCGCTTTCCATGGCTTCCGCGGCGGTCTCGATACGGGAGACCGCTTCCTCGATCTCCTCCGCCGTGATCGTCAGCGGCGGCAGGATACGCAGAACGTTCTCGCCCGCACCGACGGCCAGCACGCCGGCGTTGCGGAAATGGTCGAGAAGCGCGGTGTTGGTCACACGGCACTTGAGGCCAAGCATCAGCCCCTTGCCGCGCAGGTCTTCGAAGATGTCGGGATGGCGGTCAACGACGCCGGAGAGCTTCTGCGTCAACAAAAGCCCCTTCTCGCGCACGCCCTCCAGGAAGCCGGGGGCGAGCACCACGTCGAGCACCGCGTTTCCGACCGCCATGGCGAGCGGGTTGCCGCCATAGGTCGTGCCGTGGGTGCCCGGCTGCATGCCGTCGGAGGCTTCCTCGGTCGCAAGACACGCGCCGAGCGGGAAACCGCCGCCGATACCCTTCGCGATCGCCATGATGTCCGGCGTGATGCCGGCCCATTCGTGGGCGAAGAGCTTGCCGGTACGCCCGACTCCGGTCTGGACCTCGTCAAGGATCAGCAGGATGCCGTTCTCGTCGCACATCCTGCGCAGGTCGCGCAGGGTCTCCGTGTCGACGGCGCGCACCCCGCCCTCCCCCTGGATCGGCTCGATCAGGATTGCGGCCGTCGTCTCGGAAATCGCGGCCAGCAATGCGTCACGATCGCCAAAGGGGACCTGGACGAAGCCGGGAGCCTTGGGACCGAAGCCCTCGAGATATTTCGCCTGTCCGCCGGCGGCGATGGTCGCCAGAGTCCGGCCATGGAAGGCGCCCTCGAACGTGATGACATCGACGCGCTCGGGCTGCCCCTTCACGTGAAAATGGCGGCGCGCGGTCTTGATAGCGCATTCGAGCGCCTCCGCACCGGAGTTGGTGCAGAACACGCGATCGGCGAAGGTCGCCTCGACGAGCTTGCGGCCGAACTCTTCCTGACCGGGGATCTGGTAGACGTTCGACACGTGCCACAGCTTCTCGGCCTGGTCCCTCAGCGCGGACACCAGAGCCGGGTGGCTGTGGCCAAGCGAATTCACGGCGATGCCGGCGGCGCAGTCGAGAAAACGTCGCCCGTCGGCCGTCTCCAACCACACCCCCTCGCCGCGCTCGAACACCAGGTTCGCGCGGTTGTAGGTCTGATAGAGAGATGAGCCAACCATTGCCGTCTTGCTCCTTGGTTGCCGGCGCCCTTGTCACAAGGCGCGTCATGCGTTTGGCCTGTCGCCGGATCTGTGGTGTCGGGAAGATCGCGGTGCCACGGGCAGCGCCTTCCCCCGAAAAGCACAGCGCCGCCCCGGAAGGCGGCACGACGATCGGACCGATATACACCGCGCATGCGCGGCAAAGTCAACGAAATAGCATGCGCGCACGACGTGCGCCCGCGCCGGTCACGCGCCGTTTGCTGGGGAAAACCTCAGCTATCCCCAAGTGAATCGGGCCGGAACCTTGCACCAAAAACCCGGCATATTGTAGGTTTTTTCCAGACAGACACGACATATCGTGTGCCTGACTCAGAATAGCCTCAAAATCCGGCAATTGGCGGGACACCTACCCGGTGTGCCGGCAAGGTTTTATTAACCATATGCCGGGTGGGCGACCAAGACGGAGTGTGACGCATGTCCTGGACAAGCGAACGTGTCGACCTTCTCAAGAAGCTTTGGCTGGACGGACTGAGTGCCAGCCAGATCGCTGCTGAACTGGGCGGGGTCACGCGCAACGCGGTGATCGGCAAGGTGCACCGTCTCGGTCTGTCGGGCCGGGCCAAGGCGCCGGCGGCGCCCGCCAAGGCGCGCAAGACGACGCGCCCTGCGAACGGCGATGCCCAGCCCTCCTCTCCGGCCGAGACCGGCGGCAGCGCCCCGCAGACCGTCGGCGCCACCGCGCTGAAGGTCGAGGCGACGCCCGCCCCCGCGCCCGTTGAAAAGCCCCGGGCGGAGGTCGTTCCGATCGCCAAGCGGGCCTCGATCCTCACGCTTACCGAGCGCACCTGCAAATGGCCGATCGGTGATCCGACGAAGGACGATTTCTACTTCTGCGGCAACTCCTCCGAACCGGGCGTGCCTTACTGCCCGTACCATTGCCGCATTGCCTATCAGCCCGCCAACGACCGTCGTCGCGACCGCAATTCCGCGACCGGTTGACCTGCATCACAGCGGCAAGCGAAAACGACAAAGGCCCGCGTGGATCACGCGGGCCTTTGTCGTATCGGTCACCCGATCCCGCCGGCGGATCGCTCCACCGGCGCCGGACCATCAGGAGGCGGCGGCGAACTGGTCGTTAAAGGCGTAGCCGGCTCCGCGCACGGTGCGGATCGGATCGACGGCCTTGCCGCGATTGATTGCCTTGCGCAGGCGCCCGACGTGAACATCCACCGTGCGCTCGTCCACATAGACGTCATGTCCCCACACGCCATCAAGGAGCTGTTCGCGGGAAAAGACGCGGCCGGGTGAGGTCATCAGGAACTCAAGCAGGCGGAACTCGGTCGGCCCCAGGTGGATTTCCCGGCCCGACCGGCGAACCCGATGGGTTTCGCGATCAAGCTCCAGGTCCCCCGAGCGCAGCAACGAGGAAACGACCTCAGGCTTGGCCCGGCGCAGCATGGCCCGCACGCGCGCCATGAGCTCGGGGATCGAGAAAGGCTTGACCACATAGTCGTCGGCGCCAGTGGCGAGACCGCGAATGCGCTCCTGCTCCTCGCCACGCGCCGTCAGCATGATCACCGGAAGGCGCTCCGTCTCGGAGCGCGAGCGCAGCCGACGGCACAGCTCGATGCCGGAAAGGCCCGGCAGCATCCAGTCCAGGATCATCAGGTCGGGCTGGTCCTCGCGCAGGCGGATATCCGCCTCGTCACCGCGCATACAGGTCTCGACCGTATATCCTTCCGCCTCGAGGTTGTACCTCAAGAGCATGGCAAGAGGTTCCTCGTCCTCGACAATCAGAACCTTCGGCATTCCCGCAAACCTCGTTTTTCGTTGTGGCGGACGGGGCGCCGGTACGTCCCGTCCGGGATCCGTCGCGTGCGGCGGCGCCTGACCGCGCACGCATAAAGCCGGATCAGACGCCGGTCTCGACGCCCATCTCGTCCTGCTTCTGGCGCTCCTCGAGCGGCTGGACACCCGTCGACATGTACATGACATTTTCCGCGATGTTGGTCGCGTGATCGCCGATGCGCTCGATGTTCTTGGCGCAGAACAGAAGGTGGGCACAGATCGAGATCTGACGCGGATCCTCCATCATGTAGGTCAGGAGTTCACGGAAGATCGACGTGTAAAGCGCGTCCACCGCGTCATCGCGATCGCGCACCGCCTCGGCGGCCTGGGCATCCCGCGCGCCATAGGCATCGAGCACGTCCTTGAGCTGCTCCTGCGCAAGCTCGGACATATGCTCCACGCCAAGCGCGAACTTCTTGCTGTCGAACGAGCCGTCGATGGCGATGACACGCTTGGCGATGTTCTTGGCCAGGTCGCCGACGCGCTCCAGGTCGTTGGAAATGCGCATCGCCGAGATGACATCGCGCAGGTCCTGTGCCACCGGCTGGCGGCGGGCGATGATGAGGATCGCCTGTTCCTCGACCTCGAACTGGAGCTGGTCGACGCGCTTGTCCTGGGCAACGACGCGGCGCGCGACTTCCTTGTCGAGACGCACGAGCGCGGTGATGGCCTCGCTAAGCATGGCCTCCGCGAGGCCGCCCATCTCGGACACGCGTCCGGCGATCGCCTTCAGTTCCTCGTCGAAGGATGTGACGGTATGGCTGGTCATGTCTGGTCTCCCTTGCGGGCAAGGGCCTGGGACGGTCCCGGGCGACGGCGCATGACGCCCCGCCCGCTCCCTGTCCTCAGCCGAAGCGGCCCGTGATGTAGTCCTGCGTGCGCTTGTCGGTCGGGTTCGTGAAGATCTCTTTCGTATCCCCTTCCTCGACGAGATTGCCGAGGTGGAAGAAAGCGGTCCGCTGCGACACGCGCGCGGCCTGCTGCATGGAGTGCGTCACGATCACGATGGTGAAATTGGCGCGCAGCTCGTCAATCAGTTCCTCCACCTTGGCGGTGGCGATGGGATCGAGCGCCGAGCAGGGCTCGTCCATCAGGATGACCTCGGGGCTGACCGCGATGGCGCGGGCGATGCACAGGCGCTGCTGCTGCCCGCCGGAAAGGCCCGTACCCGGCTCGTAGAGACGGTCCTTGACCTCCTCCCACAGGCCCGCCTTCTGCAGGCTCGAGGCAACAATCTCCTCCAGCACGGACTTGCTCTGGGCAAGGCCGTGGATGCGGGGCCCGTAGGCCACGTTGTCGAAGATCGACTTGGGGAACGGGTTCGGCTTCTGGAACACCATACCGACCTTGGCGCGAAGCTGCACCGGATCGACTTTGGGGTCGTAGATGTCCTCGCCGTCGATCTCGATCTTGCCCTGCACCCGGCAGATGTCGATCGTATCGTTCATGCGGTTGAGGCAGCGCAGGAAGGTCGACTTTCCGCAACCCGACGGGCCGATGAAGGCCGTCACCGTCTTGTCCTCGATGCGCAGGTCCACATCCTTGATGGCGTGGGTCTCGCCGTAATAGACCTGAACCTTGTTGGCCAGGATCTTCGGTTCCTTCATGTCAGCCACCTTCTCGGCTTTGAGCATCTGGTTCATGTCACGCCCCCCTTACCAACGGCGCTCGAATCGGCGGCGCAGAATCACCGCAAGGATGTTCATGGTCATCAGGAAGAGAAGCAGGACGATGATCCCGCCCCAGGCGCGCTCATAGAACGCGGGATCGGCGCGCTTTGCCCACTCGTAGATCTGGGCGGGCATGGCCGAGTTCGGATCCAGGAAGCCGGACGCGGCCGACGTCGGGTAGTTCGAGGCGATGAAGCCGACCATGCCGATCAGAAGCAGCGGAGCCGTCTCGCCGAGCGCCTGTGCGAGGCCGATGATCGTGCCCGTAAGAATGCCGGGCATGGCGAGCGGCAGCACGTGGTGGAACACCGACTGCATCTTGGAGGCACCAACACCCAGCGCCGCGTCGCGGATCGACGGCGGAACCGCCTTCAGCGAAGCGCGGGTGGAGATGATGATCGTCGGCAGCGTCATCAGCGTGAGCACGAGACCGCCGACGAGCGGCGCCGACTGGGGCAGGTGCGCGAACTGGATGAAGGCTGCTAGGCCGAGAATACCGAAGACGATCGACGGCACGGCGGCCAGGTTCGAGATGTTCACCTCGATCAGGTCCGTGAAGCGGTTCTTCGGCGCGAACTCCTCCAGATAGATGGAGGCGGCGACACCGATCGGCAGCGCGAGCGCCAGCACGACCAGCATCATGTAGAAGGACCCGATCATGGCAACGCCGATGCCCGCTTCCTCGGGACGCGAGTCCGAGGCATCCGCGCCAAGGATGAAGTCCGTGTTGAAGCGCTTCACGACGATCCCGTCCTTGGCCAGCACATCGACGATGTCGAGATGCGCTGCGTCCAGGTTCTTGTCGTTCACGAGGGCATCACGGGTCACCCGGCCCTTCATGTATCCGTCGACCCGCGAGGACGCGAGGAGGTCGAAGGTGACCGTCTTGCCGATCTCGCCCGGATTGGCCAGGACGAAGTCGCGCACGCTCGCCGCGGCACCGGAGGACAGGAGCAGGCGAAGGTCGCGTCCGCCCATCTCGGTCTCGACGCCGACCTTCGCAAGCTCAGCGGCAAGCCCCGCCTCAATCATCGCGTTGTAGCGCGAGGTCTTCACCATGGAGGCTTCCGCCTCCTCCACCTTCTGCCGGTCGAGGGAGATCGGCACGCTGACGAAGGTCTGGCTGAACGCGGTCAGGCCGTTGGAGAAAATGGCCCAGAGAAGCGCGACGAGAAAGGCGAGGCCCACGAGGATTGCCGCGATGCCGTAAAGGCGGAAACGGGTCTCGGCGGCATTGCGCTTGCGCGTCAGCTTGTCGACGGTGAGAAGCGAGGTCTTCTTGCGCGGTCCGGACGTCTGCGACGGCGACTGCGGCTGGGACAAGGTCGCGTCGGTCATTCGTACTGCTCCCGGTATTTGCGCACGATGTAGAGCGCGAAGATGTTGAGGCCGAGCGTGATGACGAAGAGCGTCATTCCGAGCGCGAAGGCGACGAGCGCCTCGGGTGAGGCGAAGTCGGCGTCGCCGGTAAGCTGGCTGACGATCTTGGCCGTCACCGTCGTCATGGCCTCGAACGGGTTGAGGCTGAGCTTGGCGGCGGCGCCCGCGCCGAGCACGACGATCATGGTCTCGCCGATGGCACGCGAGGCGGCCAGCAGAATGGCGCCGACGATGCCCGGCAACGCCGCGGGCATGATCACCTGCTTCACGGTCTCGGAATGTGTCGCGCCGAGGCCGAGCGACCCGTCACGCATCGCCTGGGGCACCGCGTTGATGATGTCGTCCGACAGGGAACTGACGAAGGGGATCAGCATGATGCCCATGACGAGGCCGGCCGTCATGACGGCGGTGCCGCCAGCCATCCAGTTCACCCCCAGCACGCCACCGGAGCCGAAGACGCTGACAAGCAGCGGGCCGACCGTCAGAAGGGCGAAGAGACCGTAGACGATGGTCGGAATGCCGGCGAGAACCTCCAGCATCGGCTTGGCGAAGGCACGAACCGTCGGCGGGGCGTACTCCGAAAGATAGATCGCCGCGAACAGGCCGACGGGGACCGCGACCGCGAGCGCGATCAGGGAGATGTAGAGTGTCGCCCAGATCAGCGGGAGAATTCCGAGTTCGGAACCACCGCCGAAGCTCGGGCTCCAGGTCGTGCCCAGAAAGAACTCGCTCGCCGGATAGAGACGGAAGAACTCGACCGTGTTGAAGATCAGCGACAGCACGATGCCGAGCGTCGTCAGGATCGCGATCGACGCGGAAACGATCAGCAGCCACAGGACCGCCTTCTCGACAGTGTTCCGGGCGCGGAAGAGCGGGATGGTGCGCAGGTAGGCGAATGCGAAACCGGCGATCGCGAGCCCCAGAACCACGACGGTCCGGACAATATCGCCCGTGGCGGTCAGAGCCCGGTAACGCTGCGCGGCACGCAGGGTCTCGGCGGTCACGTTCGAACCGAGGGCGACACCCACTTCGCCGAGACGGTTGCGCACGTCGGTAAATTCGGTGCGGATGGAATCTGCCATGTCCGCGCTCATCGCGCCTTGCGCGACGGCAAGGTCGAGGCCATGGGCCGTCCGCCGGACATCGCTCATGACGAGGTCACGCGAACTCTGGTCGGCGGTCTCCTGCGAGATCATCGAGGAGACCTGGCCATCGATCACCATGGGCTGGACGAGAAGCCAGACAGCCAGAAGGACGAGCGAGGGGATCAACGTCACCAGCGCGACATTCCAGCCGTAATAATTGGGCAGGGAATGGAGAAGCCGGGCATCCCCCTCGACGGAGGCGAGCGCACGTCGGCGTCCCAGAAAAAATCCCGCGATGCCCAGGACGAGCAGCGCAAGAAGGATCACAGGCAATGACATGGGTTTTCATCCGACCGGAGAAAAGGGGAAAGGGCGGCTTTCGCCGCCCTTTCATTTCAAGTCGGCTCAGTGGGTCAGGACGGTTTCGTTGTTGACCGCGTCCTGCACCTTGGACAGCTCCGGATCGGAGACCAGGCCGTACTGGGCCAGCGGGCCCTTCGGGCCGGCGATCTCGTCGGAGACGAAGAACTGGGCGTACTCCTTGAGGCCCGGGATCACGCCGATGTGCGCCTTCTTGACGTAGAAGAACAGCGGGCGGGAAACCGGATACTCGCCCGAGGCGATCGTGGCGGTCGACGGGGTCACGCCGGACATGGTCGCGACCTGCAGCTTGTCGGTGTTGTTCTCGTAGAACGAGAGACCGAACACGCCGATGCCGTCCTTGTTGGAGTCGATGCGGGCGAGCGTCTCGGTGTAGTCGCCGTCGATGTCGACCGAACGACCGTCCGTGCGCAGCTCCATGCACTTCTTCTCGGCAGCCTTCTTGTCCATGCCGCCGTCGACCATGGCCTTGAGAGCACCGGTGTCCTCGCAACCCTGCAGGATCACCTTCTCCTCGAAGACTTCACGGGTGCCGTGCTTGGTGCCCGGCACGTAGGCCTGGATCTGCTGGTCGGGAAGCGCGTCATTGACCTGCTTCCAGGAGGTCGCCTCGTTGGCGACGAGCTTGCCGTCGACGACGACCTCGGCGGCGAGCGCCTTGTACCAATCGGACGGGGTGAAGGCGAAGGAGTTGCCGTTGATGTCCGAGGCGAAGACGATACCGTCATAGCCGATGCGGACTTCCATGATGTCGGTCACGCCGTTCTCGGCGCAGGCCTTGATCTCTTTCTCGCGGATCGAGCGCGAGGCGTTCGCGATGTCGATCGTGTTCTCGCCGACACCGGCACAGAACTTCTTCAGACCGGCCGACGAGCCGCCCGACTCAACCACCGGGGTCGGGAAATCGGTGTTCTCGCCGAAGGCCTCAGCAACGATGGAGGCATAGGGAAGAACCGTGGAGGAGCCGGCGATCTGGACCTGGTCACGGGCATGGGCGGCACCGGCGAAGGCGGTGGTGGCAACCGCGAGCGCGGTGGCGCTGAGAAGAGCTTTGACGTTCACCTGACTTCTCCCTTGGATGTTCAGGATTTCACATGAGTTCCGTCACCTCGAGGCCGGAACAGGGCGGACCCTAGTCCCGCGCCATGATCCTTCTATGAAGGTTTTGTATCGGTTTTATGACAGAGCAACCAATTGAAAAAACTAATCTATGTCAGGAGCCAGCATTTTATCACCGGTCTCAGCGAGGGGTATTTTGACAGTGAAGACAGCCCCCTCCCCCAGCCGGCTGTCGATCTCGAGACGCGCACGATGCCGGGTAAGGATATGTTTCACGATCGCGAGCCCCAGACCGGTCCCCTTCATCTCGCGGCTGGTGGCGACATCGGCACGGTAAAAGCGTTCGGTCAGGCGCGGGAGGTGTTCCGGGGCGATGCCCGGACCATGGTCGCGCACGCTCAGACAGAGCATCCCCGGACGCGCGGGCGCGCCGGAGCGCTCTTCCTCCGCGACGGACAGCTTCATTTCGACCCGCCCGCCCGAGGCGCCGTATTTCACCGCGTTCTCTGCAAGATTCTCCACCACCTCGATAAGCTCGTCGCGATCGCCGCGCACGAGACAGGGGGTATCGGGGGCCTCGATCATCATGACGACGCCAAGCTCATCCGCGACCGGTTTCAGGGCATCGCCGGTCTGACGCAGGATCGGCACCAGATCGATAACAGTCTCTGGCTGGACATGCGCCTTCATCTCGATCCGCGACAGCGACAGGAGATCGTCGATCAGGCGGCGCATCCGCTCGCCCTGCTGCAGCATGATGGCAAGGAACCGCTCCCGGGCCACCGGATCCTCGCGTGCGGGTCCGAGCAGCGTTTCCGCAAACCCGGTCAGCGAGGCAAGTGGCGTACGCAACTCGTGACTGGCGTTGGCAACGAAGTCCGCCCTCATCCGCTCCAGGCGGCGCTGTTCGGTCAGATCGCGCACGGTCACGAGGATGAAGCGCGGGCCCGCCTGCATCACCGTCTCCCCGGCCATGTCCGCAATCGGCGCGATCTGCGCCTCCAACCACTGCTCCGTGGGAGCCTTCTCGCTCCACTCGATGCGCTGGGGCTCACCATGCGCAATCACCTTGTCCAGAGCTTCGACAACGGCCGGCGAGCGCAGACGGAAGGAGACCGGGTCCCCCGGATGCGGATCACCGAAACGCTGCTGTGCCGCGCGGTTGACGTATCGAGTGATGCCACGGTGATCGACGATGAAACAGGGATCATGCAGCGCTTCGGCTATGCGCTTCATGCCGGTATCGGGCCAGGGCGTCACGGCGCGCGCCTCGCGCATCCGCCGTATCACGGCCTTGCGCCGCTGGGGCGCAAAAAGCGCGGCAACCACCAGAAGCGCAAAACCGCCAAGCGCCGCCCACACCGGCACGGCACCGCTTCGATGGGCCACCACCGCCAGGATCAGCGCGGCACCGAGCACCCAGCGCTGGGTCACGATGCGCTCACGCAGGTCAGGGCGCAGGTGCCTCTGGTCGGGCCGTCCGGCCGCGGTCGTCTCGTCACTCATGAACTGGCCTCACAAATGCCGCGCCCTGCTCAAGGCTCGGCCGGGCCCGCCAGCCCGCCCTTTCGGCACACCGCAAAAGAGGGCCGGCTTTAACACGCCGGGCATGACAGACCCAAGACATGCCCGTTTTTCCTCGTCAAGCCGGCAAAGCTTCAGAGCTTCTCCTGATCGGCCGAAGGACGCCTGTCTTTGCGGTCCGCGGGCGAAGTGCTATGAAAACAGGCGTGCGCCAGACCATCATGGCGACTTTGAAGCCCTCTCAACGTGGACCGGGACGGGATGACACCTGCACAGGCGGCACAGGCCGTTCAGGGCGCGCTTGCGCGCGGCGATTGGGAAAAAGCGGTCACGGCCTTGCAGGTTCTCGCGCTCGCCGATCCGCGCAACGCCTCCATCCGCTACAATCTGGGCCTCGCCCTGCGTCGGCTCGGCAAGGACGAGGAAGCACTTGCGGCCCTTTCATCGGCCTGCAATCTCGCGCCCTCGCACCTCAACGCGCGGTTCGAACACGCAGCCTGCCTGATGGACCTGGGACATCTCGAGGACGCCGGAAAGGCCTTTTCCGACTATTGCCGGGCTGCGGATCAGGATGCGGACGGATGGCTCAATCTCGGCCGCATCCGCCTGCGCCTTGGCGACGCCCAGGGTGCTGTCGAGGCGCTTGAGCGTTGCCTTGCCCTGCGCCCCGACGACAGGGAGGCGCTTCTCGCGCGTGGCGAGGCCGTGCAGCTTGAAGACCGTGAGCGCGGCCATGCAGACCTGCGCCGGCTCTACGCGGACCATCCGCAGGACCGTGCTCGCCTGCTCAAGGCCATGACGCAGGGGCCGCGTGGAAGACTGCCGCTGTCCGGCACAAGGCTCGCCGCGCGTCAGGCCTTCGGTAGCCCCGCCCGAAACCGCTTGCGATAGGCACCCGGCTCCGCCTGAAGCACCTGCTGGACCTCGCGGTGGCGCGCAAGATCCGCCTCTTCCATCGCCTGACAGGAAAGCTCCAGCGCATCCCGCCGAAGCGGAAATGCCTGGGCAACGGGCGTACCCGCCGGCAGAACACCGGAAAAGCCCGGATCGCTCCAGATCGCGGGGAAATGCACATAGCCGTCGCGAAAGCGGTCGCAATCGACGAGACCGGCAAGGGTGCGAAACGGCAGGTCTTCCCGGTTCAGCGGATGGGTGAAGAGAAGCGAGACGCCGTCCGGTGCCTCGATTGTCCAGAAGTTCGTGAACTTGACCAGAAACTGGTCGGGGGAAAGCCCGAAGGGCGCGCCCCGCGCCTGCTCCGGCGCATGGGCCCCGACGGGAGATCGGGTTTCCAGGGCATCGGCGGCAATCGGCGGGTCCCAGTCCCAGGCAATCTCGCCGTCGTCGACCTCGAGGTCGGCCGCAAGGCGAAACATCACCCCAAGCGACAGGGCGTCCACGAGCGGCGGGCAGTGTTTCATGCCGCGCAGTTCGACGCCGCCGAGCGTTTCGCTCTCGACCATGGAAGGCAGCGCGCGCAGCCAGTCGGGAAGGCTCGCCCGCGCCGGAACAGGTTCGGGAACATGACCAAGCAGCTCCGGCAGACAGCGCAGGACGAGACGCATCGCCTCTCCTATTTCCGGTCTTTCGCGGCCTGCACCAGCCGCGACAGGCAGTAGGGCCAGCCCTCGGGCGCGGACAGTGCCTCGCGGTAGGCCTCCGCGCCTTCACCGTGACGCAGGAAATCCGTATGGGTCAGTTCGACGCGGGTGCCGTCGGCGGCGGTGCGGAACTCCACCATCACACGGCTCGCGGCCGCCGGATCGGCGATCACTTCGCGGTCGGGGCCGATCTGCCAGGCAAGACGGATGAAGAGCGGGCGCTGGATGGACAGCACCGTGCCCCACACCTTGCGCGGGTGCCCTGGCGCGATTTCCTCACAGGCGCCCCCCACCATCGGCTCGATGGACAGATGGCACGCGGGATCGCGCGAGAAGGTGTATTCGGTCGGCCACCAAAGACCGAAGCGGTCGACGAAGAGCGCGAAAGCGTCCTCGCGCAGGTAGGGCACCGTTGCGTCGAAAATGCAGGGCGCTTGCGTCCCGGCCATGTCCTGGGTCCTCACAAGGTTCATCCGGCCGGCGGGATGCTGCTCCGGCTCCCGCCATACCGGTCATTCGAATCCGGCCCTGGCCGGAAGGCGCAGGGTTGCGCCGGCCGGCGGTCGCCGTCAACCGGCCTTGTCGCGCTTCTGGGCCAGCACCCACGCGGTTGCCACCACGATGGTGATGGCCACAAAGATGACGCCGATCACATTCACCACCGGCGACAGCCCGAAACGCATCCGCGCACCGATCTCGGTCACCAGCGTCCAGCTCGACCCGATGGCGAAAAAGGTCGTGTTGTAGTTCTCGATCGATTGCAGGAACGAAATCACCGAGGCGGTGATCACCGTCGGCATCAGGAACGGCAGCGTGATCCGGCGGAACACGAAGACCGACGAAGCGCCAAGATCGAGGGCGGCTTCCTCCAGAACCCGGTCCTGGCGCTGAAGACGCGCCATGAACATCAGCATGCAGTAGGACGCGATGAAGGCGGCCTGGGCAAAGGTCGCCGTCAGCAGCCCCGCCTCGAGACCGAAGATGTCGCGCCAGAAGATCATGGTCGTGGCGCCGAGAACGATGCCCGGCGTCAGGATCGGCGAGACCAGCACCGTGTAGAGAAGCGTCGAGGCTCCCGATTGCAGCCGGGTGAGGATCAGCGCACCGGCGAGACCGAGCGGGATCGCGATCACGATGACGCCGAACGCGATCTGCAGCGAGTGCAGAAGCCCCTCCAGGAACCGCTCATCCCGGGGAAGCTCGTAGAACCACTGCAGGGAGAAGCCTTGCCAGTCGGTGACCGAGGGCGTCGGATTGGCGTTGAAGGCGGCCGCGACCATGAACAGGAGCGGCAGGAACATGTAGGCGAAGAACAACACGAGATAGCCGGACAGGATGGCATCCGACCAGTCACGCGTCTTGCGGGCGGGCGCCTTCGCGGGCGTTGCCATCGGGGGCGTGGTGGCCTTGGTCATTTGGCGATGTCCCTGATGCCGACGCGGAAGACCGCCATGTTCACGAGAATGAAGGCCAGACAGGCCACGAGCAGCGCCAGCGAATAGGCCGCGCCCTCGTTCCACGCGTTCGCCTCGAAGAAGCGACGATAGATGACCTGCGAAAACCAGTCGGGATGAAGTCCGCGCCCGACGATCTCCGGTGCGGCAATCGAGCCGGCCGACAGCATGAAGGTCATGATCGCACCCACGGCGATGCCCGGCTTGGCATGGGGCAGCACGACGCGCCAGTGAATGCGCCACATGGAGCTGCCGAGATCCTTCGCCGCCTCGATCTGGTTTTTGTCCAGCGTCTCGATGGTGTTGTAGATCGGGAACACCATGAAGAGCACATAGGTGTAGGCCATGACGGTGAAGACGGCGCCGTTCGACGCGACGAAGCGGAAGCCCTCCCCGGCCTGCATGTCGATGATGCCCAACATGTCGAGCAGGCCGTTCAGGATGCCCTGCTTCTCCAGGATCATGACCCAGGAGAAGATGCGCAGCAGCTCGTTGATCGCATAGGGGATCACGAGGCCGAGCATCATGATCGCGACCTTGCGCGCGCTCCGGGTCGTCGCGACCGCATAGGCGACCGGATAGCAGACCACGAACGACAGAACCGTCACGCAGAGCGCATAGAAGAGCGTCGACAGGAAGATCTTGAAGTGAAGCTCGCTCATGTCGGTGAAGTTCTTGGTCGAATAGACCTCGTTCACCCCGACATCGGCGGCGTTGTTGGCTTCCTGCTCCTCGAGCGTCTCGATCTTTTCCTGAAGCTGCCCCTTCTCGGCTTCAAGCGCCGCGATCCGCTCGCGAAGCTCGTCGGGCGACAGTTCCTGGCGCGGCGTGCCGGAAAACGGGCTCGGTGTCCCGGGAGAGGGCATGGAGACAGAGGGGCTCGGCATGAGGCCGCCCGGGGAAGGTGTTGCCGGGGAAGGCGTCGACGGGCTCGGCGCCGAAGGCCCGGGAACCAGCGAAGGACTTGGCACGAGCGACGGCGAGGGAACGCCGGGCGACGGCGTGCCGCCGCTTGCCGGAGCACCTCCGGCGTCGACGTGCGCCTTCAGGTCTCGCAGCGTTTCGTCGATCTGGAACACCCGCACATAGGCGCTGTCGATATCCACGGAGAGCGTCGCCGCAGCACCTCCCCTGTCGGCATAGGTGAAGGCGCGCTCGACCATGCGCACTTGCGGCAAGACGATCAGCAGCAGGATCCAGCCCACCGTCATCAGCACGAAAAGGCCCGTCAGGCCCTTGCCGTAGCTCTTGATCAGCGACCCCATGACGTCACGCCTCGCCGGCCGTGGCGGGACGCATCACCAGGGTGTCGTCCGCGGCGAAGAAAAGCGTCTGCTCTCGTGCGGCACCAAGGCCCGCGTCGCCGGTGTTGTGCAGGTTAACCTGAATCGGCTGCCCGGCACTTTCCAGGTGGAGGTTGATGAGCGGACCTTCCAGATCGCGACGCTGGAGATTGGCGGCAACGCGATTGTGCGGCACCTCTCCGGCCGGCTCCGGATCGCGACCACTCCCGATCCACATCCGCTCCGGCCGCACCATGGCGATCGCCTCGTCGCCAACGGCAAGCTCGTGCCGGTTCATCCCCAGCACGCGCCCGATGGGGGTCTCGATCTCGGCACGGCCGCCGGAGACGGATGCGACCCGCCCGGCGAAGACGTTCTGCTCGCCGACGAAACCGGCCACGAAGGCGGTCTGCGGATTGTTGTAGATCTCGTCGGCGGTCGCGACCTGCTGGATCACGCCCCGGTTCATGACCGCGACGCGGTCGGACATGGTCAGCGCCTCGCCCTGGTCATGGGTGATGTAGATGAAGGTCACGCCGGTCTTGCGCTGCAGTTCCTTCAGTTCCGCGCGCATGTGCTGGCGCAGCTTGAGATCGAGCGCCGAAAGCGGCTCGTCGAGCAGCAGGACCGAGGGTTCCACGGCAAGGGCACGGGCGATCGCGACACGCTGGCGCTGGCCTCCGGAAAGCTCGGTCGGCCGCTTTTCGCCCTGCCCTTCCAGCGCCACCATGGCCAGAAGCTCCTCGGCGCGCGCTCGCCGCTTCTTCTTCGACATGCCGCGCGCCTCCAGCCCGAAGGCCACGTTCTCCCACACGCTCATGAGCGGGAAGAGGGCCAGGTTCTGAAAGATCAGCGCGGTGGGACGCGCATTGGGGCGGATGCCGCCCATGCTCTTGTCGCCGATGCGAATATCGCCCGAACTCGGATCGAGGAACCCCGAAACCATGCGCAGGATGGTGGTCTTGCCGCAGCCCGAAGGCCCCAGAATGGAAAAGAACTCCCCGGCGTTGATCGTCAGGTCCGTCGGCTGCACGGCGACGAAATCGCCGAACCGCATGGAAACCCCGTCGAGAACCACGTCCTGTCCGTGCATGTGCCCCTCTTTGCCCCGTTATTTGTTGTCTTGTCCGGACCGTCCGGCGACTGGCCGCCCTTGTCCTGTCCGCCATGCCTGACGAAAGCCGGTCATCGCCCCCTGGCGAAAAGGGGAAGGGATCGCGGCCTGGCCGGCCGCGATCCCCTTGGTCAGGTCACCCGCCTCAGGCGTTGGTGATCTTGTCCACGTACTCCTGGCGCACCGAGGTGACCCAAGGCTGGTCGGCCGGCCACCACCACAGGTTCGCCAGGTTGTCGGCGTTGTAGACCTCCGCGAACTGCTTCTTGTAGGTCTCGCCCGCATGGTCGGCGGCACCCGCGACGGCCGAGTTGTAGCCGGTGTTGCCGCTCATCATGCCGGCCATGACCGGATCGAGCATCGCGTTGAGGAAGGCATAGCCCTGCTCGACGTTCGCGGCGCCCGACGGCATGCCGACCGAATCCATCCAGGTGATGCCGCCTTCCTTGGGCATGCGGTACTTCCACTTGGCGTCCTCGCGGTTGAGGAGCAGGCCGGTGGTGTCCCAGGTCTGGCCGATGCCGGCGCCCGCCTGCTTGAAGGCGTTGATCGCCTCGGTGGCCGAGTTCCAGAAGGCCGCGATGTTCGACTTGTGCGCCAGGATGAACGTGGTGCACGCATCAAAGCAGCGGTGCGCGTCCTCTTCCGACTTGTAGACGTCGGTCATGCGATTGGACTCGAGCTCGCCGATCGACTCCAGGTACAGGCCGACACCCATGAGGGCCGACTTCTGGCGGAAAGCGGACTTTCCGACGGCCTTCTCGGCCCACATGTCGCCATAGGAGACGTTGTCCGCATCGAACACGGAGCTGTCGAGGGTCATCGCCTCGGTGCCCCAGTTGAACGGGAGCAGCATGCGCTTGCCACGGTAGGTGCCGCCGAGCTGGACACTGTCGCGAAGCATCGAGGGGATGAGCGCGTCGAGCTTGACCTTGCTCTCGTCGATCGGGGCCAGAAGACCGTCCGGATAGTAGTTGTTGCCGTTGGTGATCGACGGGAAGATCACGTCGAAGCCCTTGCCGCCGGCGGCGCGCAGCTTCTGCTCCGCCTCGTCGTTCGATCCGTAGGTCGACAGGTTGATCTTGATGCCCGTATCGCCCTCGAACTTGTCGATCATGTTCTGCTGGATGTAGTCGCCCCAGGCGAACACATTGACCTGACCCGAGGAGGCGAGCGCATCGCTGGCCTTCAGGATCGCCGGTGCGGCAAGCACGGTCGACGCGGCGGCCGAGCTTTTCAGCAGGGTGCGGCGGGAGATATTCATGGACGGACCTCTCCGGTTGGATTTTGTCTTGACCTATCTACGAGCCGGATGAAACACCCCCCGGATCGCTGTCATGGCCAATTAAGTCAAATTGACAACGCTAGTGTGACATCCGAGCCGTCCAGACTGGTCCTGAAACACCGCGCCAGACGCTCTGGATGCGGTACTTTGCGCAGAAGCCGACGCGCGCGCAAGGCGGGTACGTCGCGGAAACGCGCCATCCGCCGAAATGCGCCGGCTCCGGGCATGTGGACAGTTCACGAGGGAAACCAGAAATGCTTCGCCATGAAAGGAACTTCGATCCCGCCCACGGAGAACCGGTCGAATGCGCCGACGCCGTTCGCCGGCTAACGGCGCGCAACTCCGGCCCCTTCACCTTCCACGGAACCAACACCTACCTCGTGGGCCGCTCGGAACTCGCGGTCATCGATCCGGGCCCGGCGAATGCCGATCACGTCGAGGATATCCTGCGGGCGGCGGGGCCCGCGCCGGTGTCCGCGATCCTCGTCACCCATACCCACATGGACCATTCGCCAGGTGCAAGGCTCCTCAAGGAACGCACCGGAGCCCCCATCGTCGGCTGCGGCACGCACCGCGCCGCACGGCCACTGGCGGGCGGCGAGACCAATCCCATGGACGCAAGCGGCGACCGCGACCATCGCGCCGACCGTGAAATGGGCGACGGGGACACGCTGACGGTGGATGGCCTGACCCTGACGGCCGTCCCGACGCCCGGGCACACCGCCAATCACCTGGCCTTCGCGCTCGACGAGGGGAATATTCTCTTTTCCGCCGACCACGTGATGGCCTGGTCCACCTCCATCGTCGCGCCGCCGGACGGGTCGATGCGCGACTACATGGCCTCCCTCGACCGGCTCCTGGAGCGCTCCGACGCCCTCTATCTGCCAGGCCACGGCGGACCGGTCGCGGATCCCGCCAGCTACCTGCAAGGGCTCAAAGCCCATCGTCAGGCCCGCGAAAAGGCGCTTCTCGACGCATTGGCACGCATGGGCGCGAGCCGCATCCCCGAGATGGTGGCCGAGATCTACCGTGACGTTGATCCGGCCCTTCACGGGGCCGCGGCGCTCTCCATGCTCGCACAGGCGGAATGGCTGGCCGAACGCGGCCTGCTTCACGCCGAAGACGAGCGAGGCGTCCCGGAAATGGTGGTTTCGCTGTCCAGCCGGCTGCGACCGGCCTGATCGGCCGCGTCACACGGGCGCCGAACCCCGCCTTTGACGTCGCCCTGCTTGCATGGCAAGAGAAAGCATCCGGCGGGCCGCCCCGCCATGTTCCCCCTTTTTCAGGCTGGCATACGCATGAAGATCAAGGCCGTCCTCTTCGACCGTGACGGAACCCTCACGGATTTCGACAGCACCTGGGGTCCGGCGATCGCGGAGGTTCTCCGCGAGCTTGCCGGCGACGATGCCGGGGCCCTGGCGACGCTTGAGGAGATGTCGCTGTTCAGCGTTGAACAGAAGCGGTTCACGGGCCCCTCTCTGCTCAAGGTGCAGGCTCCGGCCGACTATTCGGCCCGCTGGGCTCAGGTGCTCGGCGAGCCCGATCCCACGGCAATGCTGGAACGCATCGAGGCGACGCTGCTGCGTCACTGCGGGACCAATGTCACCCCCTTCGACGGCGTGGTCGAGACCCTCAACGGCCTGGTCCGCGCCGGACTGCCCATTGGCCTCGCAACCAACGGGACGGAAGCATCCGCCCGCCATCAGATGGAGATCCTCGGCCTCGGTGAGGCCTTCACCTTCCTGGCCGGTTACGATTCCGGACACGGCCGGAAGCCGGAGCCCGGCCAGCTTCTGGCCTTCGCCCGCCATGTGGGCTTCGATCCGGGTGAAATCGCCATGGTCGGCGACAGCCTGCACGACATGCATGCGGCGGAGGCCGCCGGCATGATCCGAATCGCGGTGACCACCGGCGCCGTATCGCGCGCCGAGCTGGAGCCGGCGGCCGATCATGTCTTCGACAGCATGCATCCGCTTCTTGCGCTGGCGACCGGCGAGCTTGCCGCATGAGCGGAACGACGCGCGCCATCAGGGCCGTCCTGTTCGACAAGGACGGCACGCTGATCGATTTCGATGCAACCTGGGGCCCGACGTTTCACGCCCTGATCGCCCAGCTCGCCGAGGGCGACGAGGCAAGGATGCGCCGTCTGTGCGAGGCCGGTGGCTACGACTTCGACACACGCGCCTTTCATCCCGATTCCATTCTGGTCGCGGGATCGAACGACGATGTGGTGGAAGCGTTCGCGGACATCCTCGAGCACGCCGACCCGATGGCGCTGGCGGTGGAGATCAATGCCGGTATCGGCGCTCTCAGCCTGCCGCACCTTTCGGCCTTCCCGGAACTCGACGACGCGCTGGAGCGCCTGTTGGGGCTCGGACTGGTCCTCGGCGTTGCCACGAATGACTCCGAAGCCTCCGCCCGCACACAGGTCGAGGCACTTGGCCTGGGCGCGAGCTTCGCCTCGATCCTGGGATTCGACAGCGGGCATGGCGCCAAGCCCGGCCCCGGCATGGTCACCGCCTTTTGCGCCGCGCACGGGTTGCTGCCGGACGAGGTCGTCATGGTCGGTGACAGCCTGCACGACATTCATGCCGGACGGGCAGCGGGCGCGCGCACGCTCGGCGTTGCGACCGGCCCACGTGGTGCGGCCGCTTTCGGCGAGGACGCCGACCATGTCGTGGGCGGCCTGCGCGAAGCGGCGGAGTGGATCGCCGCCCGCGCATAAAGCATACGGCGCAAAGCCCGGGTTCGCATTTTTCGCCGCTCGTGCTAGGGCTTGTGGATCAACAAATCGGGACCCTTCGTCCGCACCATGCGAAAGTTCCTGCCGTCGCACCGATCGCGCCTTGCGACCTTCAGCCTGCGGACCGCGCGTCTCGGGGTGCCGGTTATCGTTCTGTCGGTCCTGGCACACCGACTGGACTTCGTCTCGACACCCCAGTTCCTGCTTTTGATGATCACGGGGTCGCTGATCGCGCTCGCGGCCATCGTCGCCGCCGTGATCGCGCTGGTTCGGCTTTGGGCGCGCGGCGGCCATGGCTGGGGACGCGCGATGCGCGGCGCGGCCTACGCGCTGATCGCGCTCCTCCCGCTTGGCGCCGCGACGGCCGCCTATGTGACCCATCCGCAGCTTGCCGACATCAGCACCGACACGGAAGATCCACCCGCCCTGGGCGGTGACGCGCCGGACACGATCCCGGCGGATGCCGCCGACCTGCAGGCCGAGTTCTATCCGGACCTTGTCAGCCGGCGCTTCCGCCTTCCGCCATCGGAGCTGCACAAGGCGGCGCTTACTGTCGCCGAACAGCGCGGCTGGATGCTTACCGCCGAGCTCCCGCCGGGAATGCCCGACGAGCCGACCCGCTTCCAGGCCGTGGCGGTGTCTCCCCTTTACGGCTTCCGGGACGATGTTGCGGTGCGGATCCTGCCCGATCCGGTGGGCGCGCGGCTCGACATCCGCTCCGCCTCCCAGGTCGGGCTGCACGACCTGGGCGCCAACGCGCGCAGGATACGCGGGTTCCTGGCCGACCTCGACGCCGTTCTTCTGGCTGCCTATGGTGTGATCGAGGCCGTGGACGAGGATGAGGCAGGTGCCCCGCCCGAGGAACTCCCGCCACTCGACCCGAATGCTTCAACGCCTTCCGACCTGCCTCCGCCAGTACCGGGCCTGAAACCCGAGGCGGGGGAGCCGGTCGCCCCGGACATCGACGGGCCGTCGCCGGATGCTGCTACCGGAGTGACGCCGGACGGGCTCGAACCGCTTCCGCCGGATCTCTCCGAAGTGTACGAGAGCGATACGCCGGCACCCCAACCGGCCTCGGATGCGGATGCTCCGCGTTCGACGCCTCTTCCGGAAACCAGCGCCGAACCGGGCCGTCCGGCACGCCTTCGGCCCGTTGCCGGACAGTGAAGGGGCTCCTGTCGGAATTTTCGCGGGCCCCCTCTTCACGATCCTGACTCGGTAAATACCCCTGCCCGACAGCAGGCTCAGGACCTCGGGCGCCGAATGCATCCGATGTGCGCCTTCGGCTGAGAACCCTCCCACCCATCTGATTTCATTTAATTATTTCCCCAAATCATGGCTCCTCCGCGCCATACGGAGATGCCCTTACGGCATCTTCATAGAACACCTGCGGCGGCAAAATGGAATTTTGAAACATTACAGCAGGATAAGGAATGTGACTGGCATCACGGCTTTGCCTTCCCGCATCCTTGAATATGTCCAAATTGGCGGCGATCCGTGCAGCTGTCGAATGGACGACGACCCAAGGCTCAACCACCTATCCGGACAAGACCGATGAGTGCCAAGACCCAAGCAGCCCAGCCCACACCGCGCGTGAACCTCGACGCGCTCTACAAGCCGGTCGGCATCAACGCCGTGACGGCGGCGGCCATGTGCTGCAAGACGCCCAAGACCGTCAAGAACGGCACGGCCAACAAGTAAGGCCACCCCTGCGGTTTGCGGCCGGGCGAGCTGACGCCCGGCGCACCGGGTTTGCCGGGCAAGCGGCAAGCCGTTGCAAAACTGTCCGGTTTGATGGCTATGTTGCGGGGCTCGACCCGCCCGCGCTCATGCGGGGCGCCTCGACATGCCGTCGCGAACCGGAGAGCCTGCCACATGATCAACGCCTGCTGCGCCAACGACAAATCCGTCTCGGTTCACGCCATGGGGGCCGAGGATCCGATACCGGAAGGCGCCATCTGGCTTGATCTCGTGACACCCGACGCGAACGAACGCGCGGCGGCGGAAGCCTGGCTCGGCCTTGCCATTCCCACACGAGAGGAAATGGCGGCGATCGAAACCTCGGAGCGTCTTTACGAGGATGCTGGCGCGCTGGTGATGACGACGCTGCTGCCGATGAACGTGCGTGCGCCCGATCTCAAGACGTCCGCACTCACCATCGTCGCGCGCCGAGACCGCATCGCCACCCTGCGCCATGCGGATTCCCAGTCGATCGCAGTTGCGGTGCACCGCCTGCAGGGAACCGTCGAGGGCGGACGCGACCCCGGAAACGCGCTTTTGATCCTGCTCGATGCCATCGCCGACAGGGCCGCGGACGTGATCGAGGAGGCCTCAGCGGAGTTCGACAGCATCGCCAGTCACGTGTTCGGCGAGGGTGTCGATTCCCGCAAGAGCGCCGAATACAAGGGCATGATCCAGCGTATCGGCAAGATCGGCCTCAAGGTCGCGCGAATGCACGATGTCTGCGGCAGCCTGGAGCGGCTGTTCCTGTTCCTCTCCGCACACGCCAAGACCGTCGCCCTCACCAGCCAGCAGAAGACACTGTGCAAGACGCTGGGACGGGACATACGCTCGATCCGCGAGCACGCGGACGCTCTCGACGCCAAACTCAACTTCCTGCTGGACGCCACCGTGGGCCTCGTCAATCTCGAGCAGAACCAGATCATCAAGATCTTCTCGGTGCTCGCCGTCGTGTTCCTGCCGCCCACGCTGATCGCCTCGATCTACGGCATGAACTTCGAGATCATGCCCGAACTGCAATGGGCGTGGGGATATCCCTTCTCGATTGTCGTCATGATCATCTCGGTGGCGCTGAACTTCCTCTACTTCCGCTGGAAAAAGCTCCTGTGAGACCTTCCACCCATGCCGCTGCGTGAGGCCCGCGACCGCATCGCCGTCCACAGCCTGCTGATTTGCAACCCGATCCCGGATCGCTATTCGAGCGCGCTTACCATTTGTTAAGTGACGTGGCGGATCCTTGCAGGACACTCCTTCGCGCGGCTTGCGCCCGACGAAGGGCGACTGCGACGGCTGGAATGCCCTCGCCTGCCAAAGCGGGACGAGACCGACATGACGCCACTGCCCAAAGCACCGGACCACGGCCCTGAACGCCCGTCGCGACGCCCTGTCGGCGTGGCGCTTTTTGCGCTTGTTCTGGGCGCCTGCGGTGGTGTTTCCATGCCCATGGGCAGCGCCGATGTCGAGACCCCTCTGGATCTGACAGGCTCGATCGAGGGGCAGCAGAACACTGCCGACGTGGACATCAACAAACAGGACCGGGCGATTATCGCCACCGCGATTGCAACCGCCCGTGAGCAGGACACGGCGGGCAAGCCGCCCTTCTCCTGGACCAATCCCATCACCGGAAATTCCGGCACGATCCTCTCGCTCGTCGACGATTCCGTGCCGGGCGGCACCGGCTGCACCCGCTTCGAAACGACCGCCAACACGATTGGCGGCGTGCGTGCCTACAACGGCGTCGCCTGCCAGGACGTGATGCAGGACTGGTCCGTCATCAGCCTCGCCGAAAAGGACGAGGCATCCGGAGACGAACCGAACGGCTGACGCTCGTCGGGTCCCATTGCCCTCCCCCACTGCTCGGGCTTTCCTCACACGGCGCGGCCGCCACCCGGCTTCTGTACCCGGAACTTCCGGCCTGCTTTCCCGCAATCCCCTCTGGAATTAATTCCTATCACTCCCCATATCGGGGACAAGGCAAAGGGTCATGGCGGCCCTTGTGCGATATTCGTTCCCCCGAGTCGGTTTGCAGGTGTATACCCGTCGAAACCACTCAGAATTCAGCGGTCGAAACCATGCGTGACCCCTACAGCGTGCTCGGCGTCGGCAAGTCGGCGGACGAGGCGGAAATCAAGCGGGCTTACCGGAAGCTTGCGAAGAAGTACCACCCGGACCAGAACGCCGACAATCCGTCGGCCAAGGAGCGGTTTGCCGAAGTTGGCCAGGCCTACGAGATCCTGGGCGACAAGGAGAAGCGTGCCCAGTTCGACCGGGGCGAGATCGACGCGGACGGCAAGCCGCGCTTTCAGGCACACGGCTTCGACGGCTTTTCCGACAGCGACATCTTCCGGAACGCGCGATCCGGTCGCGGCTTCGGCGGCGGTGGCGCCGGCGGACAGGCCGGAGGCTTCGACGACATCCTCAACGACATCCTCGGCGGCTTCGGCGGACGGTCGCGGGGCGCGGGAACAGGCGGTTTCGGGGCTGGCGGCCCCGGTTTTGCCGGCGCACGCGGCGGTGGCGGCAGGCCCCGGCGCGGTGCGGACGCACAGGTCACCGCACGGGTGACGCTGGAGCAGCTTGTGCATGAGCACAAGGTGCGCGTCGCCCTGCCCAGCGGAAAGTCGGTGGACGTGAAGCTGCCCGAAGGCACGGTCGACGGCGAGAAGATCCGCCTGCGCGGCCAGGGACACCCCGGAGAAGCGGGCGGTGAGGCCGGCGACGCGATCGTCGAGATCCATCTCGCACGCCATCCGGTCTTCACGCCGATTGGCGACGATCTGAAGCTCGACCTTCCCATCACGCTCTACGAGGCGGTTCTGGGAGAAAAGGTTCGCGTGCCGACCCTCGACGGGGCGGTCAACCTGACCATCCAGCCAAACGCACGCACCGCAAAGACCATGCGGCTGAAGGGCAAGGGACTGCCCAACAAGTCGGGCGGGCGCGGCGACCTTCTCGTCGCGCTGCGGATCGTGCTGCCCGAGCAGGGCGACGAGGAGCTCGAGGCCCTCATGCGCGCCTGGAAGGAATTGCGCCCCTATCGCCCGCGCGGACCGGAATTCAACTGAAATCCGGTTCAAACGGACGCTTAACCGACTTTCCGTTCAAGGATCGCCGCTCATCCTTTCACGGGTGTGAGCGGCGCCGGGGCGGGACTGTCGTCGGGCACGAAAAAGTCCGGCGTCAGTGTCTTGGAGGGATCGACGCGGTAGCGGTCGAAATCGCTCACTCCCCGGCTCGCCAGGAACGTGTCGTCGATCAGGAAGTTGCCGGTGAACTCCCGCGACGGACTGAGGAATATCTCACGCGCGGCGTCGGCCAGGATTTCCGGCGTCCGGCTTGCCGCCATCATGTCGTCACCGCCGATGAGATTGCGCACGGCAGCGGTCGCGATGGTGGTACGCGGCCACAGGGCGTTGACGCCGATACCGCGCGCCCTGAGCTCTCCGGCAAGCCCCAGCACCGCGAGGCTCATGCCGTATTTGGCGATTGCATAGGGCGTGAAGGGGGCGAACCATTTCTCCTGCATGTCGAGTGGCGGTGACAGCATGAGAATATGCGGGTTTGGTGCCTTCTCCAGATGCGGGATCGCATGCTTGCAGGCGACCAGCGTTCCACGCGTGTTGATCTGATGCATCAGATCGAAGCGCTTCACGTCCGTTTCGGCGAGTGGTGTCAGCTGGATCGCGCTGGCATTGTTCACGAGGATGTCGAGCCCGCCGAAGGTCTCGGCCGTGCGGTCGATGGCTTCGCGCACATTGTCCTCGTCACGCACGTCCACCACGAGCGGCAACGCCCGCCCCCCGGCCGCCTCGATCTCGGCGGCGGCGGTATGGATCGTGCCCTCGAGCTTCGGATGCGGTTCGGCGGTTTTCGCCGCAATGGCGATGTTGGCGCCCTCCCGGGCCGCCATCAATGCGATTTCCTTGCCGATGCCCCGCGAGGCGCCGGTGATGAAAAGGGTCTTTCCCGCAAGCGACATCCGTTTCCTCCCAGATGAGATGCTGGCAAACGTTGGCGTGTGGACCGTGTGTCAGCCCGACGGGCGGGACCGGTCCATGAACGCCTTGAAGGCGGCCGAGGCCTCCGGGGACACGAGACGCGCGGCGAACGCCGCGATTTCCTCTTCCACCCGGGTTTCGAGCGCCGCCCGGTCGCCACGCAGCAACCGGCGCGAGATCGCCAGCGCCTCTTGCGGCTTGGCCGCGATCCTGTGCGCGATGGCCTCCGCCGAGGCTTCCAACTCCTCCTCGGCGACGATGCGGTTCACGAGGCCCGCCCGGCAGGCGGCCTCAGCGTCGAAAGCCTCGCCGAGACAGAGCAACTCGAAGGCCCGCGCATGTCCCATGAGCGCGGGCGCGAGCAGGCTCGACCCCGCCTCCGGCACGAGCCCCAGATCGATGAAAGGTGTCCTGAACACGGAGCGCGGGCTGACCAGCACCATGTCGCAATGCAGCAGCATGGTGGTGCCAACGCCGATCGCCAGCCCGTCCACGGCCGCCACGATCGGCCGCTCGCAGGCAACGAGGGCGCGCAGGAAACGGGCGACCGGCGCATCCGTCATGCTCCCCCGGCTGGCGAAGGCGAGAAAGTCGCCGATGTCGTTCCCGGCGGTGAAGGCGCCCGGCACCCCCGTGACCAGATGAACACGAACGCCGGAGCCCTCGGCGTTTCCGCGCTCCAGCGCCTCGGCGAAGGCCGTGTACATGTCACCAGTGAGGGCGTTCTTCTTCTCCGGCCGGTTGAGCCGGATGTGCTGCACGCCGCCGGAAATCCCGGTCTCGATCATCAGGCGACCCTCCCCTGTCGCGGAATGCCGGCAAATGCCGGCATCCTCATGCCTCCTGCCTCAGGCCGTCGGCTCGAACGCCAGCACGGAAGCGGCAAGTCCCTCGACCTGCGCACGCAACGCCGCCGTCTCGGGCAGATGCGCCGCCGCGAAATAGGTCGCCAGAAGGCGGCGGTTGCGGGCCGGCTCGGAGTTGTCGTCCCGACAGGCAAGCGCGCCCTTGACCAGCAGTGCACCGCCGAGTGCGATCCCCATCAGGCGCAGGAACGGCGTGGCGCCGGCAAGGGCCTCCTGCTGACGGTCGTCGGCCTGCGCGTCGAGCATCCAGCGGCCTGCTTCCGCAAGCTGCGCAAGCGCCTGCTCGAGCCGGGTTCCCGCATCCGCAAGGTCGGAGGCGGTATCCTTACGTGCCGCTGCCGCAATCCCGCTCAACTCGCCGATGAGGCCGGCCAGATGCTCGCCGCCGGAAAGCGGCAGCTTGCGCATGACGAGATCGATGGCCTGGATGCCGTTCGTGCCCTCGTAGATCGGCGCGATACGCGCATCGCGCAGGTGCCGCGCCGCGCCGGTCTCCTCCACGTAACCCATGCCGCCGTGCACCTGCACGCCGAGCGAGGCAACCTCGACGCCGATGTCCGTCGACAGTGCCTTGGCGATGGGAGTCAGCATGGCGGCGCGTTCGCCCCAATGCTTGCGCGCCTCTTCATCCTCGCCGAGGCCGGAAAGGTCGATGGCCTGGGCGCAGGCATAACAGATGGCGCGTGAAACCTGGGTCCAGGCCTGCATGTCGAGAAGCGTGCGGCGAATGTCGGGATGCAGCGCGATGGGGCTCATGCCCTCGCCCTTGTGATCCGCCGAACGGCCCTGCCGGCGTTCCAGCGCATAGGCCATGGCCTGCTGGGTGGCACGCTCCGCAACGCCAAGCCCCTGGATGCCGACCGCAAGACGGGCGTTGTTCATCATCGTGAACATGCAGGCAAGGCCGCGATTTTCCTCGCCGACAAGCCAGCCGATCGCCCCGCCCTCGTCGCCATATGCCATGGTGCAGGTCGGAGAGGCATGGATGCCCAGTTTGTGCTCGATGCCCGCGCAGCGCACGTCATTGCGCGCACCCAGCGACCCGTCCTCGTTGACCAGGAACTTGGGCACCACGAAGAGCGAGATGCCCCGCGTGCCGGCCGGCGCGTCCGGCAGCCTCGCCAGCACCAGATGGACAATGTTGTCGGTGAAATCGTGTTCGCCATAGGTGATGAAGATCTTCTGGCCGAAGATGCGATAGGTGCCGTCCTCGGCACGCTCTGCGCGGGCGCGCAGGGCGTTGAGGTCGGAGCCGGCCTGCGGCTCGGTCAGGTTCATCGTTCCCATCCACTCGCCCGAGACGAGCTTGGGCAGATAGGTGGCCTTGAGGTGGTCGCTGGCGTGCTTCTCAAGGGCCTCGATGGCGCCCACGGTCAGCGTCGGGCCGATGGCGAATGCCATGGAGCCGGAGTTCCACATCTCGAGCGCGGCCGCCTGCAGCATCATCGGCAGCCCCTGGCCGCCGAACTCGGGATCCGCGGTAAGGGAGTTCCAGCCCCCCTCGGCCCACGCGCGATAGGCATCGCGCCAGCCCGGAGGCATGGTCACCTCGCCGTTCTCGCACTTCGCGCCGATCCGGTCGCCCACCTCGTTGAGCGGCGCGATCTGCTCCCCGGCGAAGCGTCCGGCCTCTTCCAGGATCGCCGCCACCAGGTCCTCGCCGACCTCTTCGTGACGCGGATCGGCGACAACCTTGTCGAGATCGGCCACCTTGTTGAGAGTGAAGGCAATTTCCTGAACCGGCGCACGATACATCGTGTTCTCCCTGACCATTTTTACCCGGACCGGACATGCTCCTCCGCTCGCTTCGGCAAGCGACGGCGTTCCCGGCTTGACGAAAGAGGGCGGAAGCCGCAGAACCGGCCCGCATCGGGTTTGGCGCGAGGATGGTCCCGATTGACGTAAACGTCAACGACGAAAGGGCTTCGCCAACCGTCCCGCAGGCGCGCAAACTGTCACGCCACGCCCCTGAAAAACAAGGGCGGCGAGCGCCGGCAGACAATCCGCCCACAGGCATCACCGGCCTTGCCGGCATCAGGAACAAGAAGCGGAGCGAACACGACATGCGACGCTGGAAGATCGATCCCGCGCGACGGGACTGGCCGGACACGCCGGAGCTGGAGGCAGCCCTTGCCGACCTTCTGGCCGGCCGCCTCCTCGCCGTGCCGACGGAAACGGTCTACGGCCTTGCCGGAGACGCGACCAACCCGGAAGCCTGCGCCGCGATTTTCGCCGCCAAGGGACGGCCGCAGTTCAACCCGCTGATTGCCCATGTGGACTCATTCGAAACCGCGAAGCGCCACGGTGTATTCAATGAGGACGCCAGCGCACTGGCGACCGCCTTCTGGCCCGGCCCGCTCACGCTGGTCGTGCCCAAGAGCCCCGAAAGCACCGTCTGCGACCTCGCGACGGCCGGTCTCGATACGGTGGCGTTGCGGGTCCCTTCCGCCGCCATCATGCGCGACCTGGCAAGCGGGGCCGGCGTTCCGGTCGCCGCGCCCAGTGCCAATCGCTCCGGACGGATCAGCGGAACCACGGCGGATGACGTCGCCGCCGATCTCGGCCCCTCTCTCGCCCTTCTCATCGACGCCGGCCCCACGCCCGTCGGGGTGGAATCCACCATCGTCGGCCTTGTCGACGGGGCGCCGCGCCTGCTGCGCCCAGGCGGCATTCCCCGGGAGGACCTGGAGGCGGTTCTGGGGCGCGCCCTTGCCGGTGCCGCAATACCGCAGGCCGCCGGCGGTCATGACGCGGCCCCTCTCGCCCCCGGCATGCTGACGTCGCACTACGCGCCCGATGCCCGTATGCGACTCAATGCAACCGCGCTCGCCCCCGGCGAAGCCCTTCTCGCCTTCGGGCCCGCCCCCCTGCCCGGTCAGGAACACGCGGTGGCGGTGGAACAGCTCAGTTTAACAGGCGACCCGCGCGAGGCCGCCGCGCGGCTTTTCTCCGCCCTGCGCCGCCTTGACGCCAGCGGAGCGGCGACGATCGCCGTCATGCCCATCCCCCGCGAGGGCCTTGGCGAGGCGATCAACGACCGCCTGGGTCGTGCCGCCGCGCCCCGCTGAGACCAGAATTGCCGTAGCGGAATTTTTCAGAACACAGACGAACTCATTCATGATATTGTCAATCTTACGAATGATACAAAGCACCTGTGACCTTCACACCACGAACCGACAGATGAAATTGTGTAAAATCGCCATTCGACTTCTGGTCCACGACAGAATCAATTAGTATTACATTTCAGGTTCTCGGTTCCGATATACCTCCCCTACGGGCTCCAACGCCCGCACCTCATCCGGGGCAAGCCCTCAAAGCAGCCCCGGTTTTCTTTGCCTGCTCATGGCTTTATCTCCTCACCATTACCGGAAGGATGCGACCGGCCGCCGCCCGGTGCGCTGCCGGACAGGGTTTGACCTCGCTCATTGACAGCGTCTCGCCACACCGGCCACAGTGCGGGCATCACAGATCTTTCAGGAACTTGCCCTTGCCGACCCTCTATCTGCAGCATGGATCCTATCTCGATCACCTGACGCCGGTCGGCCATCCGGAGCGCCCTGATCGCATCCGCGCCATCGACCGGATTCTCGAACACGAGCGGTTTCAGGTTCTCGACCGGGACCAGGCGCCACGCGGTGACGTCGAGGCCATCCTGCGCGCCCATCCGGCAGCCTATGTCGACATGATCGAGAACTCGTCGCCAACGGACGGGCTCGTGCGCATCGACGCCGACACGACCATGTCGCCGGGCACGCTCGACGCGGCACTCCACGGGGTCGGCGGCGCCTGTCGGGCGGTGGACGAGGTCATGGCCGGGCGGGTGAGCAACGCCTTCTCCGCCTCGCGCCCGCCAGGCCATCATGCCGAGGCGAACCGGGCCATGGGCTTTTGCTTCTTCAACAACGCGGCGGTCGCGGCGCGACACGCACAGGCCGTGCATGGCGCCGAACGGGTCGCGATCATGGACTTCGACGTCCATCACGGAAACGGCACCCAGGACATCTTCTGGAACGACCCGACCGTGATGTACGCCTCCACCCACCAGATGCCCCTCTATCCGGGCTCGGGAGCCGCGAGCGAGCGCGGCGAGGCCGACACGATCGTCAATGCCCCCCTGCAGGCGGGCGACGGCGGAGACGCCTTCCGCGAGGCCATGGACATCGCCATCCTGCCGCGCATCGAGGCCTTCAAGCCGGATCTCGTGATCATCTCGGCCGGTTTCGACGCCCACACGCGGGACCCGCTCGGCGGCCTCAACCTGGTGGAGGCCGACTTCGCCTGGGCGACCCTTCGTCTCATGGAAATCGCCGACCGCACCTGCGAGGGACACGCGGTGTCACTGCTGGAAGGCGGCTATGACCTGGAAGGGCTTGCACGCTCCGTCGCCGCCCATGTCATGACGCTGATGAAGTCGTGACACGCCTCCTCTGAGCGGCGTTACAAAGCCTGTCCACAGCCGGTCGCGCCGCCTTGCCCGTGCGGGATGCCGCCGATAGGATCGCGAAGCAATCCAGACGAGGAGCCTGCTTCGTGACCAGTGCCGACACAGCCGATACCGCAATCGCCGACATGCCCTTCGAGGCGGCGTTGCGCGAGCTGGAGGGTATCGTCGGGCGGCTTGAGCGCGGCGATGTCCCGCTCGAGGAGAGCATCGAGCTCTACGCGCGCGGCGATGCGCTGCGCCGTCATTGCGACAAGCTCCTGCGCGCCGCCGAGGCAAAGGTGGAGAAGATCCAGCTCGCCGAGGACGGCAGCGCATCGGGCACCACGCCGCTCGACGTCGACTGACGCCACGACCGGTTCGCTGGATGGGCTTCAGCCTTCCTTCGTATAGACCGCGATACGCGTCAGGAACGCCGTCTCCAGGCTGATGCGCGCAAGACCATGCGCGGCGAAGATCGCATCCAGATCCTCTTCCAGATAGCTGCGATAATAGGGCTCGTGAAACAGCTCCGGGAACAGCTCAAGCAACCCGTCGTTCTCCGGCTCGTCACCTGACTGCAGGCTGTCGGCGAAGATCACCTGCCCTCCCGGCTTCAGCACCCGCGCGAATTCCGCCACCGCCTGCCGCCTGATCTTCGGCGGCAGTTCGTGGAAGAGATAGACGGTGCTCAGCACATCGAGGCTCGCATCCGCGAAGGGAAGCGCCTCGGCCGGCGCGGTGACGAAACATGCGCGCCGGCGCGAGCGGGCCGGAAGCCGACGCCGCGCCTCGTCCAGATAGGCCTGCGAGAGATCGACACCTGTTCCCTTCAACGCGGGAAAGGCCCTGAGCGCGGGAGCCAGAAGCCCGCCCGTGCCACAGGCGATATCCGCGTAGGCAAGACGGCGCTGGTCGGTGCGGCGCGCGATCCGCGACAAGGGCACCAGCGCCTGGCGCCGCATGGCCGCCGTCGCTCCCTTGAACAGCACCTCCACCTGAAAATCATAGATGCGCGCGCTTTCGGCGCTCAGCCAGCCGTCGGTCTGAAAATGGAAATTCTGCCGATAGTAACGCGGCAATCCCCTTGCCGCGTCCGGATCGGTTTCAAAAACCTCCTGATGCGCACCGTCAAGGCGGCGGCGGGCGACCTTCGGAACGTCGGCGAGAAACCGCCGGCTCAGGTCGAGAAAGGCCATGGGCGAACCGAATTCGCCGTCGGGCAGCGGATAGTGACCGGCCTCGACGTTGGCGAGATCGCAGCGAAACAACGCGCCGATCTGCCCGAAGAGGCGGAGGAGGTCAGGCGTCTCGCGCGCGGGACGCGCGCCTGCGGGACGCGCGCTCGCGGGCTGTTCGCCTGACGATCTTCGCACGATGCGCCGCGTGATGGCCTGTGCCACCTCGCCATGCGCGGTGAACCACGCCACCCGGCTCGCCTGACGCAGGGCATAGGCCGTGCGCAGGGACCAGCGCCGTGCGCCGCCCTTCCGGGTTTCCGCCTCGCTCCCGACGCCGTTCGCGTCCATCGCATCGCCTCCCCGTTCAGAATCCGAGGGCGATGCCGAGCGTCCGCATCAGTCGCGCGCGAGCACCGCCACGACTTCAATATGGGGCGAGAAGCGGAACTGATCCACCGGCAGAACGGAGACCACGCGATACCCGCCATCCACCAGATGGCGCAGGTCACGCGCCAGCGTCGCCGGATTGCAGGAAACAGCGACCACCCGGGAGACCCTGGAGCGGGCAATTTCGCGGGCCTGATCCTCCGCGCCCGCGCGCGGCGGATCGAAGACGACCGCCTCCATGCCCTTGCCGAAGTCGTCCAGATCCTCACCCGTCAGCGGGTTGCGGAACAGGTCGCGCCGCTCGCAGGTGATCTCGCGCAACTTGCCGCCGGCCGTTCGCCACGCCCTGTCGAGAGCCGCAAGGCTCGCCGCCTCGCCCTCAACGGCACGCACGCTTGCCTTTGCGGCCAGCCGGAGGGCGAACGTGCCCGCCCCGCAGAAGAGATCGGCAACCTTCCTCGCGTCACCGATGCCCTCGAGAACCCGGGCGGCAAGCGCCTCCTCGCCCGCTTTCGTCGCCTGCACGAAGCCCGCCGGCGGCGGCACCAGCGGCAGGCCGCCCATGTCGAGGACAGGAGGCTTGCTCTCGACGAGAACCTCGCCGTTGAGCGACAGGCGCGACACACCACCCGTCATCGCGGTCTCGATCAGTTCAGCCGTCGCGCGCGGCGCCAGCTTCGCCGCGCTGGTCATGGCCAGGTCCAGCCCGCCGTCGGCCGCCAGCACGGTCAGCCCGACCTCGCCCTTGCGCGGCATGACGAGACCCGCAAGCCTCTTGAACAGCGGCAGCCTTTCGACGATGGCCGGCAGAAGGACGGGACACTCCTCCACGTCGACCAGCCGATGGCTCGCGCGCTCGTGGAAACCGAGCAGGATCTTCTGCCCGGCACGCGTCGCGGCCAGAACGGCGCGCCGGCGCCCCTCGCCGCCTGCGTCCACTGTCGGCTCGACCAGAGGCTCGACGTCACCCAGCCCGCGCGCGGCAAGGCTCGCCACCACCTGCTCTCGCTTCCACGCCAGAAGCACATCCCGATCCATGTGCTGAAGCGCGCAGCCGCCGCAGGTCCCGAAGTGCCGACACGGCGGCGCGACCCGGGCATCGGACGGCTCCAGCACCTCGAGCAGACGCGCGCGCCCGCGACCGTCGGGAGCAACCCGCACCGTTTCGCCGGGAAGCGTGAAGGGCACATGCAGCACTTCGCCGTCCACCGAGGCGCGGCCCTCGCCCTTGTGGGCGAGTGCCTCGATGGTGACGGTCACCGGCGGCAGCTCCTTCACAGGGCCGTCGCGCCCCTCTGTCGGCCGGGTGTTGCGGCCTCTCATCCCGCCATTGCGGGGCCTTGAAGATCTGGTCATGCGCGGCGGTTACCCCGCGCGGAGCGCAAAGGCAAGCGACAAAGCCGCGGCGGGACGGGCGCGCGTCAGGCTATCCGGTCGCGCAGGGCGCCGAGCAGCCATTCCCTGTTTCCGTCGCCGCCGGTAATCGGAGACGGCTCGAGACCAAGAACGCGCCAACCGGCCAGACCGTCGAGCCAGTCGGCGACCTCCCGCGCGACCCGCTCACCCGTTTCGGGGTCCACGATACCGCCCTTGCCGATGGCGGCGCGGCCCGCCTCAAACTGCGGCTTCACCAGAAACAGCCCGCCCGCCCCCGGTGCGGCCAGCTCGAGGGCCGGCGGCAGTGCGAGGCGCAGCGATATGAAGCTCATGTCCGATACGACAATGCCGGGATGTTCGCCATCGAGGTCCGCCAGGGTCAGCGCGCGAGCGTTCACCCCGTCGCGGCGAACAACTCGCGGATCGGTGTCGAGGGAATGGTGAAGCTGGCCGTGTCCGACGTCGATCGCGTGAACGCGCAAGGCCCCTTCTTCCAGAAGCACCTGGGTAAAGCCTCCGGTCGAGGCTCCGAGATCAAGCGCGATGCACCCCCTGGCGGAAAGTCCGAAATGCGAAAGGCCGCTCTTCAGCTTGAGGGCGGCACGCGAAACATAGCAGGCGGCCGGATCGGCAACCTCCACCCGCTGGCCGGGCTGGATCTTGCGTGCTGGCTTGTCCGCGGGTTCGCCGTCGACGATGACAACGCCACGCAACACCGCGTCCCTTGCCCGCGCCCGGCTTTCGAAATGCCCGAGTGTGACCAGATGCTGGTCCAGCCGTTCGCCCACCGTCTCCGCCCTTCCCGCTCAGAAGCAGTTGGCGATGCCGGTGATCAGCCGGTCGAGATAGATGCTTTCGCCATGCACCCACCATAACACGCAGGCGATGACGAGCCCGAGAGCGCCGACGAGGGCGAACGGCAGCAGAAGGGCGCGCGTTTCCGCGTCCCATCCCTCCGCCGGGTGCCCGCCCGCGTCGTTCTCGGCATTGCCGCTCATATCGTCCCGTCCGGTTGTCCGATCAGCCGGCAGTATCGATCAGGCGGCGCAGTTTGGCCATGGCGTTTTCCGGATTCTCGCCATAGGCGATGGTGCCGAAGAACGTGTTGTCCGGCTTCATCAGGTAGACGGCGGCCGAATGGTCCATGGTGTAGTCGCCATCATCGAGCGGCACCTTGCGGGCATAGACGCGGTAGTTCCTGATGATCTCGTCGATCTGCTCGCGGCTGCCGGTCAACGGATGGATGCGCTTGTCGAAAACACCGACGTAGTCGCGCAGGACCTCGGCGGTGTCGCGCTCCGGGTCCACCGTGACGAAGGCGAAGTTGATCTTGTCGGCGTCGGTGCCGAGTTCCTGAAGCCACTGCTGGGTTTCGGCCAGCGTGGTCGGGCATACGTCGGGGCAGAAGGTGAAGCCGAAGAAATAGGCCGACGGCTTGCCCTTGAAATCGGCCTCGGTGACGGTCTCGCCCGTGGAGGCGTCAACCAGGGTGAAAGGGCCGCCAATGCTGGCGACCCCCTGGTTCGTGATCGTCTCCTTCAGGCCCAGCATCGGCGCGAGGGAGACGTAGCCGATCACGCCGAGCAGAACGACGACGGCCGCCCACGCGACATAGCGGATGATCCTGACGGTGTTCATTGTGTCCTCAATTGCTCTTGGCGCCGTGGTCCATCTTGGAATGATCCATGTTGCCATGGTCCATTCCGTCCATCTTCTTCATGTCACCGTTGGTCATGCCGGAGTGATCGCCCTCGCCATGCTCGGGTCCCTTGGCCCCGATCCGCTCGACCTTGAAATCAAGCGTGACGGAGCCCGCCTTCTCGAAGGTGAGCGTGACGGGGACAAGCTCGCCCTGCTTCAGAGGCGCCTTCAGGCCCATGAACATGACGTGGTAGCTGCCGGGCTTGAGTTCGAGCGTGCCATTGGCCGGCACCGCGATGCCATCGGTCATCTCGCGCATCTTCATGACACCGTCGTTGACGGCCATCTCGTGCAGTTCGGTGCTCTCGGCAACGTCGGAGTCGGCCGAGACAAGCCTGTCGTCGCTCGCGCCCTTGTTCTCGATCACGGCGAAACCGCCGCCAGCCTTCGCGTTCGGCGGTGTCGCGCGCGTCCACACACCGGACACGGTGATGTCACCGACGGTCTTCTTGTCGTGTGCAAGAGCGGGGGTGGAGACAAGCGTCGCGGCAAGCAATGCGGGAGCTGCGAGACGCAGTGCGGAGCGGATGAAAGTTTTGGTCATTGTCGTGGATTTCCGTTTTCAAGGATCATGTTCCCGGCAGGCCTGGCCCTTGCCGGGGCCCGTACTCGACGGGCCGAATTGAGAAGCCCTCCCGGAGGGCGTCAGACCGCTTGAAACGGGGGCGCGCGGATGGACCGCGTCGTGAGATGTGGTGCCTCGGGAATCTCGCCGCGACGGGGCCACCAGGAAACGGCGCGGCGCTCCGCAAGGTTCCAGCCCGTGGGCGCGAGCATTGACTCTGGCGGGGTGAGCGCGTGGGCGGCCGACAGCGCATGAAGACACAGCGGCCCGCACGGGCAGGTCCCGGATCCGTGATGGTCGACGGGAGAATGCCCCTCGGCATCGCCATCCAGGCCAAGACACAGGACAATGCCATCCGGGGAGGTCGTGGCTGGCGCGGCGACACCCGCCGTGGGCGTGCCCAGAAGCTGGAAAAGAACCACCAGAATCCCGACCAGCGCGAGCGGCAGGCTCTCGCGCCTCAGGCTGGTCAGAAGGGTGGCAGGTCTTTTCATGGTCGCGACAATGCCCGAAGCGCGCACCCGGGTCGAGCGGTGTTTTGCCGCAGCAGCACGTCCCCGCAAAACACCGTCCGCATCACTCCCCGCGCTTGTCGGGCGTCTCGTCGGGACCGTCCGTCTTCGTGTCTTCGCCGGCGCCTTCCTTGTCCGAGGTCGTCCCGGCGGCGCGGGAGGAGGTTTCGTCCGTGCTTCCGGTATCCGGTTCGCGCGTCTCCAGCTCGTCTGTCGCGCGGGACTCTCCTGTCTCGCTCTCCGCAACCGGTGCGCCATCGTCTTCGCCGGTCTCTTCCTCGTCCTCCGCCGTTGCGAAGGTCTCCTCCTGCACGAGGTTCTCGTCGGCTTCCGGGTCGGTCTCGTAGGCCGGGAACTCTTCCGGCGAGATGACCTGCGGATCCTCGATGTCGAGGGGATCCGGCGTGAGCACCGAACCGACCTGAGCGGTGGAGGCGTAGTCGAAGTCCGTCTTCTCCTCCAGCGTCGGCGCGGCGCGCTGGAACAGGCGGGAGAGAATGTAGAGACCAAGGAGCGCCTGAACAGCGGCGATCTGCAGGAACAGGCCCCAGGGTCCGACCGCCTGCATGAGATACGCGGCGGAGAGCGGGCCGATGGACGATCCGATGCCGAATGCCAGGATCATGCCCGAGGAGGTCTCGACGTAGTCATCACGGTCGGCATGGTCGAAAGCGTGCGACACGGCGATGGCGTAGCTCGGCTGGATCGCGACGCCCGCCAGAAGCGCCATGACCAGTGCAACGGCGAGCCCCGTGATCGGCGCCCCGATGAAGACGAGGCCGACAACGACGGCGGCGCCCGACAGGCCCAGCAGCACGAAACGACGGTCGAAGCGGTCGGAAATGCGTCCGATCGGCCATTGCGCCAACGCACCGGCACCGATGATCGCGGCGGTGAAATAGGCCGCCTCGTTGGTGCTGAGCCCCATCTGGATGGCGTAGAGCGGCGCCATCATCCACAGGGCGCCCTGGGTCACGCCGATGAGCAGGGCCGCAACCAGCGCCGTGGGTGAGTTGCGGTAGAGCTTCACCGGGCGGAAGCTGACGACGGTGATCGGCGCCGGCTGGTTGGCCGTCGTCAGCGACACGGGAATGACCGCGAGGCTGACGGCGACCGAGGCGACGGCGAAGGGCACGAAGGTGGTCACGTCCATGCCCGTCAGCGAGAGCTGGCCCACGGTCATGGAGGCGTTCACGATCACGATGTAGATCGACATGATCGTGCCGCGATTTTCGTTCGAGGCCTGCTCGTTGAGCCAGCTCTCCACGATCATGTAGAAGCCGGCGAGGCAGAAGCCCGACACGACGCGGATAAGGCTCCACGCGACCGGCTCGACCAGAACCGGATGCAGGATGGCGGCCGCCGACATGAGCGAGACCAGCGCCGCGAAGGCGCGGATATGCCCGGCGCGCATGATGACATAGGGCGCGCCGAGGCAGCCGAGCACCATTCCGAAGAAGTAGCTCGACGAAACGAGACCGATCGCCAGTTCCGAAAAGCCGGCCTCGGAGCCGGCGAGCGGAAGCAGCGTGCTCTGCAGGCCATGGCCGAGAATGAGGAATGAAATCGCAAGAAGCAGCGCCGTCACCGGCGCGAGTGCCTGGGCCATGATACGCGGGCGTCCCTCGCTGGAGCGGGACCCGGCGCGCCGCGGTCCTGCCCTCGGTGGAAATCCCGGGCCCGCCGACGCGGGATCGCGATGGCGGGTGCCGGCGGCTATACGGGCATTCAGGCCCGGCGGACGGTGGTATCGGATGCGCGGCCGAGCGCGGCAAACACGGTGGTGACGATGCCGCCGGCATCGAGACCCGCATCGGCATACATGCGCTCGGGCTTGTCATGATCAAGGAACACGTCGGGGAGGCACATGGGCCTCACCTTCACGCCCGTGTCGAGCGCGCCGGCCTGCGCCAGATGCTGGAGCGCATGGGCGGTGAAGCCGCCGGCGGCCCCCTCCTCGATAAGAACCAGAACCTCATGCTCGCGGGCAAGCCGTTCCAGAAGGTCGGTGTCGAGAGGCTTGGCGAAGCGCGCGTCGGCGACCGTCGTGGGCAGGCCGGCCGCATCCAGTTCATCGGCCGCTGCCAGGCATTCGCGCAGCCGAGCGCCAAAGGACAGGATCGCCACCTTGGAGCCCTCGCGCACGACCCGTCCCTTGCCGATCTCCAGCACGCTGCCGCGCTCGGGAAGGTCGATGCCGACACCCTCGCCACGCGGATAGCGGAACGAGATCGGCCCCTCGTCGTAGGCGGCGGCGGTCGCCACCATGTGGCGCAACTCCGCCTCGTCGGAAGCCGCCATGACCGTAAAGCCCGGCAGGCAGGCCAGATAGGCGGTGTCGAAGCTGCCGGCGTGGGTCGCCCCGTCGGCGCCGACAAGTCCGGCCCGGTCGATGGGAAACCGCACCGGCAGTCCCTGGATCGCCACGTCGTGGACGACCTGGTCGTAGCCGCGCTGCAGGAAGGTCGAGTAGATGGCGCAGAAGGGCTTGTAGCCCTCGCTCGCCATGCCGGCGGCGAAGGTAACCGCGTGCTGTTCGGCGATGCCCACATCGAAGGTGCGCTTTGGAAACGCCTCGCCGAAGAGGTCGAGCCCCGTTCCGTCGGGCATGGCCGCCGTCACGCCGACGATGCGCTCGTCGTGGCGCGCTTCCTCGATCAGGCTGTCGGCGAAGACGCGTGTGTAGCTCGGCGCATTGGCCTTGGGTTTCGACTGCTTGCCGGTGACGACATCGAACCGGGCAACGCCGTGATACTTGTCGGCGGAGGATTCCGCCGGCGCGTAGCCCTTGCCCTTGCGGGTCACCACATGGATGAGCACAGGACCCTGATGGGTGTCGCGCACGTTCTTGAGCACCGGCAGCAGGTGATCGAGATTGTGTCCGTCGACGGGGCCGACGTAGTAGAAGCCGAGTTCCTCGAACAGGGTCCCGCCGGTCCAGAAGCCGCGCGCGTATTCCTCGGCCCGCGCCGCCTTTTCCTTGAGCTGGCGCGGCAGCGCCTTGGCAAGCTGCTTGGCCGCGTCGCGCAACGTCATGTAGGTGCGCCCCGACACGAGGCGGGCGAGATAGGCGCTCATCGCCCCCACCGGAGGCGCGATCGACATGTCGTTGTCGTTGAGAATGACGATCAGCCGCGAGTGCTGGGCACCGGCGTTGTTCATAGCCTCATAGGCCATGCCCGCGGACATGGCGCCGTCGCCGATGACCGCGATCACATTGTTGTCTCCACCGTCCAGATCGCGCGCCACGGACATGCCGAGGCCTGCGGAGATCGAGGTGGAGGAATGGGCCGCTCCAAAGGGATCGTACTCGCTCTCCGAGCGCTTGGTGAACCCGGACAGGCCACCGCCCTGACGAAGGGTGCGGATCCGGTCGCGCCGCCCGGTCAGGATCTTGTGCGGATAGCACTGGTGACCGACGTCCCAGATGAGACGGTCGCGCGGCGTGTCGAAGACGTAGTGGAGCGCTGTCGTGAGTTCGACGACGCCAAGCCCCGCTCCCAGGTGTCCGCCGGTGACCGACACGGCATCGATCATCTCCGCGCGCAGTTCCTCCGCGAGCTGGCGCAGATCCTTCTCGGGCAGCGCGCGCAGGTCGTCGGGCGTGCGGACACGATCGAGAAGCGGCGTTTCGGGACGCTTGTAGGGCTGCGAAGTCTGTGACACGGGTTTCGTCATCCGGCTTCAGTGGCGCTCGGCGAGCGGTTCGGCGGTGAATACCATCAAGCGCGCCCCCCACGCAAATACCGCGGGACTGGGCAAGTTGTGTCGTCTGGTCGCGTCGGCCTGCGGGAAAACCCGTAGAAGAACGCCTGTTTCCTGCGACTTGCAGCCGCATTTTGTTCGGTTCCCTTAAAAAAGGGGGTGCACGAGCGCGCGAAAACAACTAAACAGAAGTTGTGGTCGATGGGGCCACGTGCACAGTGATCGACTTGAGGCCGCGCTGCGCGCGGCCTCTTTTTTGTCTGTCCCTTTGCCTGCCCCGGGCATCGATCCCGAAGCCGTCAGGCTTCCCGGATTTCGGTCTTCTCGATCACGATCCCGAACCCTTCCAGACCGACATAGCGGCGCTGGCGCGAGGCGAGCAGCGTGATCGAGTTCACGCCAAGATCCTTGAGGATCTGCGCGCCGATTCCGATCTCCCGCCACTGTTCCTCGCGCGCCTGTGCCGACTCGTGCTCTTCCACCTCGGCGGCGGCGAGGTCGGTACGCGCCCGCGTTGCCTGCCGGGCCACGCCGACCGACCCTTCACGCAGATAGACGATCACTCCGCGCCCGCGTCCGCCAAAGTCGCGCATGACGTCGTCGAGCACGCGGGTTTCCCCGAAGACGTCGTCGAGCACGGATTCAAGCTGCAGGCGCACGGGCACATTGCGTCCGTCGAGAATATCGCCGAACACCAGCGCGACATGATGCATGGGATCATAGGGCGTGGAATAGGTGACCGCGTAGGCGGGCCCCGCAACGGTTTCCACCGGCTGCTCGGCGACACGCTCGACCAGCCGCTCCATGCGCTGCCGCCAGGCGATGAGGTCGGCGACGGAAACCATCTTGAGGTCGTGCTCGGCGGCGAACTCGGCCACCTCCTGTCCGCGCTTGACCGTGCCGTCGTCGTTGACCAGCTCCGAAATCACGCCGACCTCGGGAAGGCCCGCGAGACGGCACAGATCCACAGCGGCTTCCGTATGGCCGGAGCGGATCAGGACGCCGCCCTCGCGCGCCACCAGCGGGAAGACGTGCCCCGGCCGCGCGAAGTCGGCGGCACCCGCATTCGGGTTGGCGAGCCCGCGCACGGTGCCGCAACGCTCCTCGGCCGAAATGCCGGTCGTGAGGCCGTGGCGATAGTCGACGGAAATGGTGAAGGCGGTGGACAGCGGCGCGTCATTGTCGGCGACCATCGGGTCGAGGCGCAGCCGGCGCGCGGTGTCGCGCGTCATGGGCGCGCAGACGATGCCGGACGTGTGGCGGATCATGAAGGCCATCTGCTCGGGCCGCACCAACGAGGCGGCGACGATCAGGTCGCCCTCGTTCTCGCGGTCGTCGTCATCGGTGACGACAAGCATCTCGCCACGTTCGAATGCGCGGATCGCCTCCGCGACGCGGGTCTGGGACATATCCAATTTCGCGGGTCCTTTCAGGCCGAGAAGATCGTTCGGCGTCACGTCACCGCTGGTCGCGGCGGCGATGCGTTGCGCGCTGTCGCGCGACACCCAGACGTCGGGATCGTTGCACAGTGCCGTAACCGCGGCCGGGGAAAGACCGGCGCGGCGGGCGAAGGCGGATCGGGTTTCCCCGGTTCGTGACAGCCATTCATCAAGTCTCATGGCTGCAGCCTAGCCGAACAGGATTTCAGCAGCAATGAAAAATGACCGGAAATTCAGTATGACTGAAAATCAGCCGACCTGCCCGCGATGACGCAGATAGTGATCCGCCAGCACGCAGGCAAGCATGGCCTCGCCCACCGGCACCGCGCGGATGCCGACACAGGGATCGTGCCGGCCCTTGGTGCGCAGGTCCACCTCCTCGCCGCCGCGCGTCACGGAGCGGCGCGGCGTCAGGATGGAGGACGTCGGCTTGACCGCGAAGCGCGCGACCACCGGCTCTCCGGAGGAAATGCCGCCCAGCACGCCGCCGGCATGATTGGACAGGAAGACGGGCTTGCCATCCGCGCCCATGCGCATCTCGTCGGCGTTTTCCTCGCCGGTCAGTTCCGCCGCCTCGAAGCCGTTGCCGATTTCCACGCCCTTGACCGCGTTGATCGACATGAGGGCTGAGGCGATGTCCTGGTCGAGCTTGCCGTAAAGCGGCGCGCCGAGACCGGCCGGAACGCCCTCGGCCACCACCTCGATCACCGCGCCGACGGACGACCCGTCCTTGCGGATCCCGTCGAGATAGTCAGACCAGCGCGCCGCCGTCGTCGCGTCGGGGCAGAAGAAGGGGTTGTTGTCGATCTCGCTCCAGTCCCAGCGCGAGCGATCGACCTTGTGCGGGCCGATCTGCACCAGGGCCCCGCGAATGGTGATCCCCGCGATCACCTTGCGCGCGATGGCGCCGGCGGCGACACGGGCCGCCGTCTCACGCGCCGAGGACCGGCCGCCGCCACGATAGTCGCGGATGCCGTATTTGGCGTCATAGGTGAAATCGGCATGGCCGGGGCGGTAGCTTTCCCGGATCTCGGAGTAGTCCTTGGAGCGCTGGTCGGTATTCTCGATCATCAGCGAGACAGGTGTTCCGGTCGTGCGCTGGATGCCCTGGTCGTCATGCATGACGCCGGAGAGGATGCGCACCGCATCGGCCTCGCGCCGCTGGGTCGTGAACTTCGACTGTCCCGGCTTGCGGCGGTCGAGAAAGGTCTGGATCTCGGCCTCGGTGATCTCCAGCAGCGGCGGGCAGCCGTCGATCACGCAGCCAAGTGCCGGACCGTGGCTCTCGCCCCAGGTCGTGACGCGGAAGAGGTGACCGAAACTGTTGTGCGACATGGTCGAACCCTGATGCGAGCGGCTGAGCGGACGGGCCTCGCGACCCAGCCCGTCTTCTAGGCGTTCGGACATCAAAAGAAAAGCGGGCTTGGCCGGTCAGCCGTCGGAGGGACGGCTTTCCCTGCCCTCGCGCACGCTCTCGAGCCGGGCCTTGAGGTCAAGCGCGGCACGCGCGAATCCCCCGTCGGATCCGTCGACGAAATGAATATGTCCGGCCCGCTCGAGGTTGAAGACAAGGCACGTCATGAGCGCCGAGCGGGAGACATTCATCCCGTAGTCCAGCCGCCCTGCCCCCTGTTCGGCATCCAGATGAAAGCGGAGGGCTTCCACCTGCTCGGCGGACAGGTCGAGCACGAGGCGCAGCGTGTCGTCGAACTTGCGATAATCGGTGTTGAGGATAACGTCGTCGAGGTAGCTGTCGGCGGAGAAGCTGCCGAGCCGCATCCCGCTTACCTTTGCCAGGACGAAGGCGAGCGATTCCCAGAACGCCCGCAGCAAGACGACGCCACGGCCACGCTCGTGCCCGACGATCCGCGCCTCGCGCCAGAGGCCGGTGGGGGGAAAGCGGAACCTCAGGTTGGAACGACGCGCCGGCGCGATGTCCGGCGTACGGGACGCAAGGTCGATGCCCAGCGCTCCGGACAGACCGGCAAGGATCCCCGAGACCGCGCCGGGAGTATTGGCCGCGGGCCGCAACAGCAGCGTGACCATCGAACCGTGCTCGGCGGGGAGTTCCTCCCAGCGACAGGACAGCCCGTCGAGATCCGCGACGCCCGCGTCCCCGGCATCGATGCCGTATGGACCGGCGCCGTCCGGATCCTTGAGGATCGCGTCGGCCATTTCCACGCCGCCGCCCGAGAACATGGCCAGGTTGTTGCCCGGGCTGAGCTCGAACTTGGCGACCCTGAGATCCACACCCCTCGCCCGAAGCGCGCTGACCGGAATCGCCGCGATGCGCAGTTCGAGACCGCAAACCTTGCGCGCCATGACCCGAACGCCCGCAAGCGAGCGGGACGCCACGCCCTGGCAGGTCGTGGGAACCGCCGCCATCGCGCCATCGCCCCCGAAGACGAAGGGCAGTTCCTGACGGCCGCAGGCGTTCAGGACCGCCGTGACGACGGCCGCCGCGATCATGTTGACGGTCTTGTATCGCCCTTCGGCCAACGCGTCGCGCGAACGCACGATGTCGGCCGCCAGCAGGCACCAGTCGTCGGGAACCGGCGAGAAGGCGGTGTCGTCGCCAACGCGTCCGAAGTCGGAGAGCGCCGCCAGACGTTCGTAGAAATCGTCAGCCGAAGAGATGGTAACCGCCATCGAAACGCCATCCTTGCCCGCTACCCGGTTGCACCGTGCTCCCATGCCTTGCGCGAGACGTTCGCTTGCGACGATCCGCTACCGGCCTGTCTCTCTTACGCACAAGGGCCGGAAAAGGTTCGAGACCAATCTCGTCCCCACGCAATCGTGATGAGCATGCGGATATGGCGCGGCCACCGTCAGGAGCGCTTGACGGCCCCGCGTACTTCCGCTTCGATCCAGTGCCGCCGGTCGACCGGTGGTCCGACGGAGATTGAAATGAAGAGCATGACCAAAAGGATCCTGGCATCCATCGCCCTTATGGGAACGATGATCTCCGCCGCGCTGGCCGGCGAGGTCGAGGCAACGATCGTCGAGATTCGCCCGGACTCCTCGACGCTCATCCTGTCGGATGGCGCGTCCTACCTGATTCCCGTCGACTTCTACGTCGACGACCTGAAGCCCGGCATGAAGGTGCTCGCCTTCTACGACGAGGACACCGACGGCCGCACGCTCACCGATGTCCAGATTCAGGAATGATCTTCGCCGCCCGGGCCACACCCTGGGTCCGGGCCGGATACATCCGAACTGCCTCGCGCCGGTCCTCGTGGCCGGCGTTTACGTGTCGGGTGTTTTCCTGTCAGACAGGCTGTTTCCGGACGATCGGGCCCCGACTCAGATCCAGTCGAATTCCTGACCGTCCCACACGAGGACCTTGTCCTGGGGCGTGTCCAGGGACGGGATTTCCTCGCGCGGCACGGAAAGCAGGCGCCCGCGCAGGACACGCATCACGCCGCCATGGGACACGACGAGCGTCGGCCGGGTGATGGTGGCAAGCCAGGCATCGATGCGGTTGGCCAGCATCGAATAGCTTTCTCCCTCCGGCGGCACGAAGCCCCACTTGTCGGCCTTGCGCCGGGCGGTCTTGTCGGGATGCGTCTCGGCCAGTTCCGGGATGGTGTATCCCTCCCAGGCGCCGAAGGTGATCTCCCGCAGCCGGTCGTCGCGGCTGAAGGCATCGTCCTCGCGGCCGATCTCGCGGCACACGATCTGCATCGTCTCCACGGCGCGCGACAGCGGAGAGGCGAGGAACGCGAGATCCTCGTGCGCCATGCCTTTCGTCTCGAGAAACCCCTTGAGGGCCTCGCCATTGCGCTTCGCCTGCTCGCGACCCGTGTCGTTGAGAGGGATGTCGCGCTGGCCCTGCATCCGGCCTTCGGCATTCCAGTCGGTCTGCCCGTGACGGATGAAGATCAGGAAAGGCGGGGAAAGATGCGCGCTCGCGGTCTCGGTCATGAAGTCTCCGGCAGAGGATGGCGGACGGGTTTCTTCTCCCGGCGGTGGTCACCGGGTGTCCCTTCCAGCCTCTTGCGACACGGATCCGGCCGAAATGGGGCACCCGGTGGGGCGCCCCGGCGGGATCAGTCCTTGACGACGGAGATGTCCGGCGCGTCCACGGCCTTCATGCCCACGACATGATAGCCGCAGTCGACGTGCTGGATCTCGCCGGTGACACCGCGTCCGAGATCCGAGAGCAGGAACAGGGCCGCGTCGCCCACCTCCTCAATGGTCACGGTACGGCGAAGCGGCGTGTTGTACTCGTTCCACTTGAGGATGTAGCGGAAGTCGCCGATGCCCGATGCGGCAAGCGTCTTGATCGGACCGGCCGAGATGGCGTTGACGCGGATGGCGTCCTTGCCAAGGTCGGCGGCAAGGTAGCGCACGCTCGCCTCGAGCGCGGCCTTCGCCACGCCCATGACGTTGTAGTGCGGCATGACCTTCTCCGCGCCGTAGTAGGTCAGTGTCAGGATCGAGCCGCCCTCGCTCATCAGCTTCTCCGCGCGCTGCGCGACGGCGGTCAGCGAGTAGCAGGAGATCTGCATCGTCTTGGCGAAGTTGTCGGCGCTGGTGTCAACGTAGCGGCCGGTCAGTTCGTCCTTGTCGGAGAAGGCGACGGCATGGACGAGGAAGTCGATCTTGCCCCAGGTCTTCTCGAGATGGGCGAACACCTCGTCGATCGAGGCCTCGTCGGTCACGTCGCAATGGCCGGCGACGATGGCGCCGAGATCCTTGGCGAGCGGCTCGACGCGCTTGCGCAGGGCGTCCCCCTGGTAGGTCAGGGCAATCTCCGCGCCCTGGTCGGCAAGCGCCCTGGCGATGCCCCAAGCGATGGACCGATTGTTGGCGACGCCCATGATAAGCCCGCGCTTCCCAGCCATCAGTCCCTGTGTCGTCGCCATGCCTTGTCTCCTGCACGCACATTCTTCACGGGTCGCGCGCCCGTGTGGTGGCCTTGTCGCGCGACTCGTCCCGGTCCCGGCGACATGCGGTCGCACCGCCTGCCGGGACGCGTTCCTATGGCACAGGGCCAGATCGCCTTCAAGCCACTGGCAAGGGGCCTCCCCGTCGACGTCACCGCAAAATGTGATATGCCTCGCCGCATCCAGATCCCGTCCCCGACAGCAGGTTGGTGCCGCCCAATGCCCGATCCCGTTCATCATGCGCGCTTCGTCGAAATCGTCGGCGAGCGCAATGTCCTGACAGCGCCTGAAGACATGGCGCCGTTCCTGCGCGAATGGCGCGACCTCTACCAGGGCGAAACGCCGATGGTGCTGCGCCCCGGCACGCGCGAGGAGGTTTCCGCCATCCTCGCCCATGCCGATTCCAACGGCCTCAAGATTGTCCCGCAGGGAGGCAACACGGGCCTCGTGGGCGGGCAGATTCCCTGCGATCCCGAGCGTGAGGTGGTTCTAAGCCTCGGACGCCTCAACAGGATCCGCGAGGTCGACGCGGAAGGTTTTGCCATGACCGTGGAAGCCGGCGCGACGCTTCAGGCAATCCATGACGCGGCCGCGGAAGCGGACCGGATGTTCCCCCTGACGCTCGGCTCGCAGGGCTCCTGCCAGATCGGCGGCAACATCTCCACCAACGCCGGCGGCACCGCCGTGCTGGCCTACGGAAACACCCGCGACCTCGTTCTCGGGCTCGAGGTGGTCATGCCCGACGGACGGGTTCTGGAAGGCCTCAGAAGCCTTCGCAAGGACAATACCGGTTACGATCTGAAACAATTATTTATCGGTTCCGAGGGCACTTTGGGGGTCGTGACGGCCGCCGTCCTCAAGCTCTTCCCCAGGCCCAGGGCACAGGATGTCGCCTTTGCGGGAATCGCCTCCCCGCACGACGCGCTTGCCCTGTTCGCATCCGCGCGCGCCCGTGCAGGGAGCATGCTGACGGGTTTTGAACTGATGCCGCGCGTCGGCATCGAGTTCACGCTTCGCCACCTTGCCGGTGCCCGCGATCCCCTGGCGGAGGCGCATCCCTGGTACGTGCTGATGGAGCTTTCCTCCGGCACCGAGACGGGCGAGGGGGAAAACCCCACGCGCGCGCTCATGGAGACCATCCTGGGCGAGGCGTTCGAGGCCGGGCTCGTCAGTGACGCGGCACTGGCCGAATCGCAGGCGCAGGCGGCGAGCTTCTGGCACCTGCGCCACGGCATGTCCGAGGTGCAGCGCGAGGAAGGCGGCTCCATCAAGCATGACGTCTCGGTCCCCGTCGCCAGCGTTCCCGACTTTCTCGACGAGGCGATCGCGGCGGTGGAGGCCATGGTGCCGGGCTGCCGGCCTGTTCCCTTCGGCCACATGGGCGACGGCAACATCCACTTCAACGTCAGCCAGCCGGTGGGCGCCGACAAGGCGGGCTTCATCGCCAGATGGGACGAGATGAACGAACTCGTCCACGGCATCGTGCACAGGTTCAACGGATCGATTTCGGCCGAGCACGGCATCGGGCGACTCAAGCGCGACCTGCTGGCGGAGGTGAAGAGCCCGCTGGAGCTGGAGCTGATGAAGCGGGTGAAGGCCGCCTTCGATCCCAACACCACCCTCAACCCGGGCCGCGTTCTCTGACGGCTCGAGCAAACAGGGAGCCTCAGGGCCGCATCCGGCGGCGGATCAGAACAGGTCGAGCTGTCCGCCGCCATCGCCCCCTTCGCCCTGTCCCGCCTTCCGGCGTTTCGCGGGCGCTTCGGGGATCTCGACCTCTTCCGCGCGCTCCGGCTCGAGCAGACCGGGGTCGTCGTCGCGCGCGCCATTGACCCTCCGGCTCACCGGGAAGGCCTCGAACAGGTCATCGGGCGCGGACCTGATCAGCGCCTGGATCTCCTGCGGCCGCGCGCTTTTCACATCCAGCCACAGGTCGAAGTGCTCGGGTGCGATGACCAGCGGCATGCGGTCGTGAATATGCGAGAGCGCGGCGTTCGCCGGCACGGTCATCAGCGCGCCGGTGTCGATGACGCCGCCGTCGGGGTCGCACCATTCCTCCCACAGGCCGGCCAGGGCGACGAGCCCGCCCGCGCGCGGCCGGACGAAATATGGCTGCTTGCGCCCGTCCGGACCGGCCCGCCACTCATAATAGCCGGTGGCCGGAACGAGGCAGCGCCGGTGGCGCATGGCGGTGCGAAAGGACGGCTTGTCCGCGGACGTCTCTCCGCGCGCGTTGGCCAGCAGCGAAAAACTTGCCGGGTCCTTCACCCAGCCCGGCACCAGCCCCCAGCGCACCAGCACGAAATGCCGCGCCCCCTCGAACAGGCGCACGGTCGCGATCGGCTGGGTCGGCGCGATGTTGTAGCGGGGCGGAAACTCTTCCCTTTCCACATGGGAAAAATGATCACGCACCTGCTCCGGCGATGCGGCCAGGACGAAGCGTCCGCACATTCGTTCCCCCTTCGGCATCCGGTCGTACCGGAAGCCCCCTGTTACATTAGGCAATTCGAAACCGGATAAGGTTTAGGCTCCCGGGACGAAGAACAAAAGAGGCAGGAGAAATGGCGGTTGCGGAGCTGACATTGGGGAAGGACCGCCTTGCCGCGGACCGGCTCGTTGCGGCCAACATCAATCCGCGCACCGGCCTCGCCACGGATTACCTGAACCATTTCAATGAAGTGGTCATGATGCTCGAAATGCTTCCCGCCATGCCCGAGTGTGCCGGGGACGTTCTGGAGTGGCAGCCGGCGACCTACGAGCAGCACTTTCGTGCCTCCAGCTTCGCCGAAAAGCAGCTTGCCATCGATGCCTTCGGCGCGGCGCCGGAGGCCGTGCGCCGGGCTCTTCGCGACGTTGTCGCGACGCTCGACACCGCTGTTTGCGAAAAACAGGGGCGCTTGCGCAACGCCGACGACATCGCCGGCATCAGCGAGGACATTGCCCGCCAGAGCGTGGAGGAGATCCGCCCGCTGATCTCCGCCGCCTCCGCCATCATCCATGGCGAATCGACGGCGATCGATACCGACGATGCCGGCTCCCAGGCGGAAATCGACGCGCTCTTCGCATAAGAGGGTAGTTGCGACGCCTGCCGCTTGCCGGCCGCCGGCCATCGTGCTCCCCTCCTCCCATGAGTTCATCCGGTTCCGATTCCCGCCCCCGTCTCGGCGTCAGCGTTCTTGTCGAGGACAATGGCCGCGTTCTGCTGGTCAAGCGCGCGAAGCCACCCTTCGAGGGGGCCTGGAGCCTGCCGGGAGGCAGCGTCGAGTTCGCGGAAACGCTTGGTGCCGCCGCGCGGCGCGAGCTTCTTGAGGAAACCGGCCTGACCGCCGACCTCGACGACGCTCCAGTCGAGATGGTCGAGATCCTGCCCGACGACGCCCGCGTTCCCGGCGGAGCGCATTTCGTCATTGCCGTGTTCCGGGGCCGGGCGCAGGGCGGCGACCCGCGTGCCGGGGACGATGCGGCGGAGGCTGCGTTCGTCGCACCGGAAACGCTCGACGCACTTGCCATGACACCCGGGACGGCCGCACGGATACGGCGCCTTCTGGGCTGGCAACACGGATGAGCACCGCCACCCACACGTCGGTCTTGCGCAGCGGACACGGGCGGCGCATCTTGCCGGCCATGCGCGCCCGACCGACCATGCACGTTCCATCATGCCCCCCTTCCCCGGCATCCACCCGGGGCGGAAGGATGCGCGCGCTGGCATGGGGTGCCATTGTCGCCATCACGCTTGGCCTTGCCGGTCCGGCCGTGGCACAGGAGCGTCCCGACGATCCGCCCTACGAGCAGGATCTCATGCGCCTGTCGGAGATCCTCGGCGCGCTTCATTATCTCAGGCCGCTTTGTGGCGCCCCGGACGGAACCCTTTGGCGTGACGAGATGCAGGCCCTCATCGAGGCGGAAGTGCAGGACGAGGGGCGGCGGCGGCGTTTCGTCGAGCGCTTCAACCAGGGCTACCGTGGCTATTCCTCGGTCTACCGGCGCTGCACGCAGGCGGCACAGGCCGCGCTGGACCGTTACGTAGAGGAAGGAAGCGCGCTCATCCGCAACGTCACCACACGCTACAACAGGTGAGAAAACGCGGTCCCGACCGCATCGGCATCAGGCAAACATGGTAAATGGGGCGTTAACCATATTTGCCGGAAGTTGCGTCAAATTTTTAAGGTTTTCTTTACCCTCCCCCCGCGACTCGCGCACACTTGCCGCAAGGATCACACGAACATGCGGGATGCGGACAGCCAATGCGTGAACACGACACCATCGATGGCGAGCACGACGAACACCTGGTGAGCGACCAGGAGATTCGCCAAATGGCGCTCGGCTACATCGACACCGCCTTTGCGGATGCGGTGGCGGACGGGCTCGACTCCTCGGCCGTGGCCCATGCCGCGCTCTTTACCGCCTTCGCCGACCTGGTCGCCTCTTTCGGCGAGGAAGCCGTGGCGGAACTCGCCGCCACCCTGCCCGAGCGGGTGCGCCGGGGCGACTACACGATCATCCGCAACGTCCACTGACTGGACACCAAGCGAAGGCAGGACGCCAAGCAAAGGACCGACGCGCCGGCGACAGGGAGGCCACCCCTGCGAGGGGGCGCGGATGGCACGGGGCCCACGGGCCCCGTTTTCATGTCCGGGACCGGCTTACGACGCCAGGAAGAGGTGGGCGAAGATCGCCAGGCCGAAGACGATGAGCGCGATGCCCGAGATCCGGTTGATCCAGGCGAGCCACGCATCGGTCATTCGCCCGCGCAGCCACGACACCAGCGCCGATATCATGACCCACCAGCCGAGCGCACCGCAGACGACACCCGCCACCAGCAGTGCCGCACCGGTGTAGTTTCCCGGGTCCGGCGCCCATTTTCCCAGACTGCCGAAAATCGCCAGGAAGCCGAGCACGACGCCCGGATTGGTAAGCGTGATGGCAAACCCGGTCACGAACGACGAGATCATGCGTGACTGGCGCAGTTCATCGCCGGCCATGTGCGGACGGGCGGCAAGCACGCGCGCGCCGAAAATCAGCAGCAACAATCCGCCAACGGTCTGGATCAGATCGCTATGGCCCTGCACGAAATCGGAGACGGCAGTGATGCCGAACGCGGCGAAGGCCGCATAGACCCCGTCGGCGAAGACCGCGCCGAGACCGGCGATCAGTCCCGGCAGAAACCCGAATCGCGCCGCGCGCTCGATTGCCGCCACGTTGACCGGGCCCACCGGCGCGCTCGTCATCAGGCCGATGCCCAGGCCGACAAGAAAAAACAGTGGATCCGGCAAGTCCCGCTCGCGCTCCGCGCCTTGTGCCCCCGACACGGCGAACCCCGGCCGGGTCGCGCCTTCCCCTCCCTCGAGGGTGTGCCCGAGGGGCCGGTCGAACCGACCCCCTCCTCCTTCGTTTAGACAATGGAGCGCGCACGCTCAACAGCCCGTGGGCCACATCGCACGGGGCATTTTCCGCAAGGGGTTCGTGGTATAGGCTCGCCGCGCAATCGCTTCGCTTCCGCAACGCCGCTTTCCCCGACGGGTGCGGCCCAGGACGGGACCCATCCATGAAGACCGCCGCAATCGCCCTTCTTCTCGCCGCGACGGCAACCGGCCTCACGCCCTGGCCCGCCGTCGCCGAAGCCGCGACCGTTCAGACGGAGCGCATTCAGGTCGCTCCGCCAGAGGTCGACAGGCCCAACGCCATCCCGCAGGATCCGGAAGCCGGCGAGACCCCGGACCCGGAGGCGGGCACCGCTCCGTCGGATCTCTCCGCGCCGCTTCCCGTCAACCTGCCGGAGATCCACTACGGCGACGCCAACCTGCCAAAGCCCGTGGCACGGATGCGGGCCCAGCTTCTGGAGGCCGCGCACGCGGGCGATCTCGACCGCATCCGCATGGTGCTCGAGGGCAACGAGATGATGCCCACGCTCTCCTTCGGCCAGATCGACGATCCCATCGACTTCCTCAAGGAAGCCTCGGGCGACGGCGAAGGCCTGGAGATCATGGCGATCCTGACGGAAATCCTGGAGGCCGGCTATGTGCACGCGGACGTCGGGTCGGCCCAGGAAATGTACATCTGGCCCTATTTCGCCCGCTACCCGCTCGCCCGCCTGTCACGGGAGCAGAAGGTGGAAATGTACCGGATCGTGACCTCGGGCGACTACGCCGACATGGCCATCACCGGCACATGGACCTTCTACCGGGTGGGAATCGGCCCGGACGGCACGCTGCACTATTTCGTCGCCGGCGAGTAAGCACCGGCCACACCGAAAACGCCCGGCAATCGTCCATCGACGATTACCGGGCGCAACGGTTTGCGGAATGCTGCCGCCTTTCGGCGCACCGGTTACTGGCGCGTCATGACCACGAAATCGGTGCCAAGGCCCGAGTGCAGGCGGAAGGGGCGGTCCGTGACCATCAGCGACGAGCCGATTGCCAGCCGGTCCTCGACGAAGGCGCGCGCCTCGTCCGTCCAGGTGATGCGGTCGAGCACCGAACGCGCATCCGCACCGTCGCCATCGGCAGCCGTCACGCCCATCCAGCGGGCTTTCTGACGCGCGCCTTCCCGGCCGATCAGCGTGTAGAGATGCGTCCCGAGCGGTGCATCCGCATCGGCCAGATCGATGTCCGAGGAATAGATTTCCCTGAACTTGCGGCGCACGTAGATGCGCCCGGAGCGCGGCCGGCTCTCGCCCGCCTCGCGATAAAGCCTCGCCATGGTGATGTCGTCCGCCTCGCCCGTGGCGGGCAGGTCCATGGCGTTCTGGAAGTCCTGCGTGGCAGCGCGCGTCCGGCGCCCCGCCACGCCATCGACCGGACCGGGGCCGTAGTCGAGGCTTGCCAGCATCCGCTGCAGTTCACGCACCTTCGAGACCGGCGGATGGCGGGTGATGAGGATGCGCAGCGGCTCCTCGGCGAGCGGCGCCACGTCCATCGACTCGATGGAGGCGACCGTCGCCGGGTCGCTGTCGGAGACCGGCAGCCCCGGACGCAGGCCGGACGCGTCGGACAGGCTCGCCACCTCGGTCGGCCGGGCCAGGGCGCCCGGCAGGGCGGCGCTTTCGATCATGCCCGGATGGGTGGCGCCGCGCGTCACGATGACGTGGCCGCCGCGTTCGGTCATGGAGAAGAGTTCGGCGGCAAAGCCCTTCGGCAGGCGCACGCAGCCGTGGGAGGCCGGCCGGTTGGGCACATGCCCCTGATGCAGGGCGATACCCGACCAGGTCAGGCGCTGCATGTAGGGCATCGGCGCATTGTCGTAGATGTTGGAGAAGTGGCGCTTGCGCTTTTCCAGGATGGAGAACACCCCGGTCGGCGTGCCGTGGCCCGGTTTCCCGGAAGAGACGCGCGAGGAGGAGATCAGCGTCGTGCCGCGATAGACGTCGAGCTTCTGCTCGGACAGCGACACGAGGATCTGCAGCGGCGCGTCGGGATCGTCCCGACCGCTCGCAGGCGTCATGTTGACGTCGCCGCGCACGGAAACCGGTTTCAGCTCGCGCGTGTCGTTGGCAAACGCCGCCTGCCCAAGCCCGAGCACCATGACCCCGGCCAGCGCCGCACGCGCCAGTCCCGAACCGTTTCCTCCGACAGCGGAGGATGTCTTCATTCGGTTTCGCATCATCATCGCACGCAAGACACCCACCTCGATTTCGTCCCGCTTTCACGTCTTGTCGGGACAGAAGTAGCTCAAAGCCGTGAATCCCTGGTTAGTCTTGCGGAAGGTATCGCCGAAAAGGCCTCACATCGCCGTGATGACGGTCACAAAGGCGCCCCGCGTGTCCGCCGCGCCACGACTCGCCGATTCGCCCATGTCCACAGAAAATCGAGTCAAGAGGCCGAAATAAGCTTGTCTTCCCGACGTCTTTGAAAGTTGCGACTCAGATTTCGATTCGGAATCAATTAACCAACACGGCCCCTCCCGGCCGCGACTCAAACGAACAACATGACAGCGCGCGCGCCTTACCGCTGGCGCCGGCGAAGGAGCTTGCCTTGGTTCACGTCCACGACACCTGCGAGGGACTCATTCCCGGCCTGTTCACCGACATCAACGACATTCGCATGTCGGACTGCCCGGTCGAGGCGGAAGCCCTTCCCGTGGTCAACAAGCTGCTCAGGCAGCATCCCTGCTTTCGCAACATGAGCGAGACCTTCGAGGCCGGGCTCTTCGACATCATCGAGATGAACTTTCTCGAGTGCAATCCGCCGCAGGAGCAGGCGATGCGCCATCTGGTCCATCTGCTGACCCGGCGCATCCTCGACGTGTTCGAGGCGTCCCTTCTCATGAAGCAGCTCGCGCTCGAGGAAGGAAGCTGCCGGCTGACCGGCACCCAGATCGCCCGTTTCGTGGAGACGGCGCGCGAGGAGGCACAGATCCAGTGCCTCGACATCAACGAGTTGCGCCCGACCTCGGAGGACATGGCCTACGCCGGCGTGCTGCGCACGATCTTCGACGAGTTGCGTGCCTACCTCGGTCTGCCGACCCTGGATCTCGAGTTCCTGATCCCCGACCTCAAGTCCTGCCTCAACCTCGTCATCCAGCGCCACGTGTGGCGGCGCGTGCGCATCGAGACCGAGACCCACCGCCGCGTGGGCACGCAGGTCGAATCGCTGCTGGCGCTTGCCTGCGACGTGGAGACGCCGCGCGTTCCGCGCCTGTTCACCATCCGCCCGATCCCGGCCCGCGCACGGATCGCGAAGCTCACCAACGCCTTCGGCGGACACGGCCAGTTGCCGAGCCCGGCCTGACCCGGCCTCTTCCCCAACGAGCTTGCCGGGTCACCGGAAGCCCCCGTCGGAGCGCCCCTTCCGCTCAGGCGGGGGCTTTGTGCATGTCAGCGCCCGTTTCGATCGGGCTGAAGGGCGCGGTGACAAGCCCCTCCCGCGAAAGCACGTGCAGCGTGTCGGGCTCGACGCGCCGCCAGCGCTCGCACGGTCCCTCGAGCGGCTCGGAGGCGAACGCCCGCCCGCCGTGGTCCAGACAGTCGGAGAGATAGAGCGAGGGCGCCTTGCCGTCGTCGGCGGCGCGAAAGGCATAAATCGCCGTGCCATCCGAAAAGGCGCAGGTCATGCGGACGGGTTCGCCGTTGGTGCCGCGCCGCCTGGCGATGGCGCCGATCTGCTCCAGCGTGCGCGAAAGGGCGCCGACCGGATCCGCATCGAGCCCGTTGGTCAGCAGCATCAGGAAGACGAGTTCGGAATCGGTCGTGCCGCGCCTCTGGGCGTAGAAGCCGTCATCGATGAGCGCCTCCATGTCCCGGCGCAGATGCGCGAAGTTTCCGATGCAGCCGTTATGCATGAAGGCCCAGCGCCCGTGCACGAAGGGATGACAGTTCTCGCGGGAGCTCGATCCGGTGGTCGCCGCGCGCACATGCGCGAGAAAGAGATGCGACCGCACGAGGCGGCAGATACTCGGCAGGTTGGTGTCCGCCCACGCCGGCAGGACGTCCTTGAACAGGCCGGGCTCGGGCAGGTGTCCGTACCAGGCGATGCCGAAGCCGTCGCCGTTGACCCTCAGCTTCGCTTCCTGCGCGTCCTGGCTTTGCACCAGCAGCGAGTGCCTCGGCCGGGCAATGATGTTCTCGAGCGGGATCTCGGTCCCGAGATAGGCGGCCAGACGGCACATGACGGTCTTCCTGACCTAGAAAGGCATGAAAGGCGGCAGGCCGGACGGTCCGCCGCTGACGTGCCAAGTCTATGCCGCAGCCGCCAATAAATCGTATCCAATTTTCGATCTTCTACGGGCTTTGCACGAAATCCGTCCCATCACCTCCCCAAATGGTCGATCACATGTTCCAAACCTCACACGAGGCCCGACGAAGCCACGCGGAGGATCGGCAAGCCCCCTTGCTGGTGGGAACGATCCGGCCTATGTCGCAAGGACGATCTCGACCACGAATCTTCGACAACCCGTGCGGCGGGGGATGCGCGCGGCCAGCGCGTCCGGACGGCCCGCCCATGGCGTCGTGTCAGGCGGAGGGTGTCATGACTTCTGGAACGGCCGTTCGCCTTGGCGGGCGGGCTCTCGCGCGGGTCTCGGGCGAGGATGCCCGCCATTTCCTGCAGAACCTGATCACCTGCGATCTCGACCGCGCGGCGGAGACCGGCGCCTCCCATGGCGCGCTGCTCACCCCGCAGGGCAAGATCCTCTTCGCCTTTCTCGTGCGCCCGACCGGTGACGGTGGCTACCTGCTCGAAACAGACGCGGCCAGCCTGCCGGACCTGGTCAAGCGCCTGACCTTCTACAAGCTGCGCGCCAAGGTCACTGTGGAGGACGTTTCGTCGTCCTTTGCCGTCTTCGCCGCCTGGGACGCGGATGCGGGCGCGCTGCGCACCGCCTTCCCCGACGCACATGTCTTCGACGATCCGCGCCGGGCCGAGCTCGGGCTGCGTCTTTATCTGCCGCTCGGGGACGCCGGCAACGACGCCTCGGCACCCGCCGGCCTTGCAGACGGCACAGAGGCGGACTGGCATGCCCGCCGCGTTACCTCCTGCGTGCCCGAAGCCCCCTTCGACTATGCGCTTGGCGACGCCTTTCCCCATGATGTCGACATGGACGAACTTGGCGGTGTCGCCTTCGACAAGGGCTGCTTCGTCGGACAGGAAGTGGTCAGCCGGATGCAGCATCGCGGCACGGCACGCCGCCGCGTGATCCAGGTGAGCGGGGCGGAGGCGCTTCCCGCCTCCGGCACGGATGTGATGGCGGGTGAAAAGCCTGCCGGCCAGCTCGGCACGGTCGCGGGCACAAGGGGCCTGGCGCTGGTGCGTCTCGACCGGATCGCGCAAGCGCGCGCCGCCGGCACCCCGGTCACCGCTGGAGATGTCGCGCTTGAGCCGCATATTCCCGACTGGGCCTCCTTCGACTGGCCCGTTCCGGCCGACAGAGACTAGACGCGACGATGGCGAAGGGTGCCAAATCCGAGCCGCGCGCCTGGCAGCGGATGCTGTCCGGCCGCCGGCTCAACCTGCTCGATCCCTCCCCGCTCGACGTGGAGATTTCCGACATCGCCCACGGGCTCGCCAGGGTGGCGCGCTGGAACGGGCAGACGGTCGGCGATCATGCGTTCTCGGTTGCCGAGCATTCGCTTCTGGTGGAGGAAATCGCGCGCCACATCGAGCCGCAACTCACCGCCGACCAGTGTCTCGGCGTGCTACTTCACGATGCCCCGGAATATGTGATCGGCGACATGATCTCCCCCTTCAAGGCGGTGATGGGCGGCAGCTACAAGGAGATCGAGGAGCGGCTGCAGACGGCGATCCACCTGAGCTTCGGGCTCAAGGCGGCCCTGCCGGGGCCGCTCAAGAAGCTCACGAAGCGCGCCGACACCATCGCGGCCTACTTCGAGGCGGTGGAACTGGCCGGTTTCGACGACGCGGAGGCACAGCGCATCTTCGGCAAGCCGGAAGGCTTCGGCACGCCGCGCGGTCGCGGTGCCCCGCCGCGTCTCGGACTTGCGCCCCTGCCGGCCTCGCGGGCGCAGGCCGCCTTCCTCGTCCGCTTCGAGGAGATCCAGGCCGCGCGCGGCGCAGCAAGGGCGGCAGGCTGACAAGCGCGGCGGGCAAAACGCGGAGCGATCCGGAATCGCGCACAAGCATGGCGACGTCATCGCGCCGACATGGTTTCATGGTCCCCGTTCGACGGGCGCGAAGCCGTGTGCGAGACGCGCGAGAGTGAAAAGGATGGCGCCGCCCTCCTGTATGGAACAGGCGGGACCGGCGCCCGAGGAACGGGGCAAGAGGGAGACATACGGCGGTGATAACGGTCTGCTCGCTTTCACGGCTTGCCGAAACGGTGGAACGCACCGGCGCACGCCGCCTGGTCACGCTGATCAGCGCCGGAACGGAGGTGCCCCGCCCGGCCACGATCCCTGTGGAGGACCACCTCTTTCTCGCCTTCAACGACATCACGGCGCCGGCGGAGGGGCTGACACCGCCGGGGCGCGAGCATGTCGCCGCCCTTGTCGAATTCGTGGAAACGTGGGACCGGCAGGCACCGCTGGTGATCCATTGTTTCGCGGGCATCAGCCGCTCGACCGCCGCCGCCTTCATTTCCGCCTGCGCGCTTGCCCCGCAGGCAAACGAGATGTCGCTTGCCCGGGCCCTGCGCACGGCTGCCCCGTCCGCGACCCCCAATGCGCGCCTCGTGGCGCTGGCCGACGACCTGCTCGACCGCAAGGGACGCATGGTGGAGGCGGTGCGCTCCATCGGGCGCGGCGAGGACGCCTTCGAAGGACTTCCCTTCACCCTCGACGTGCCGGGACTCGCCCCGCGTATCGTGACGCCGGAGGGCTGATGCTCGAAATCGGCCTCAACGCCGTCATCGTCTCGGTCGCGGATCCCCAGCCGCAGGTGCTGACGATCCCCATGCCCGAGGAGGGCGAACAGCCCGCCCTGCCGTTCGGTCCCTTCGATCCGACGCGTCACCGCACGTTCGAGATCGGCCTGCGCGAGTGGGTGGAGGAACAGACCGCGCTCAAGCTCGGCTGGGTGGAGCAGCTCTACACCTTCGGCGACCGTGGCCGTCACCACATCACGCCGGAGGCCGGTCCGCATGTGGTTTCGGTCGGGTATCTTGCGCTGGCCCGCCAGACCGCGCGCTCCGACGAGGCGATCGCCCGGCAGCAGGCACGCTGGCAGTCCTGGTACTCCTTCTTTCCCTGGGAGGACTGGCGCAACGGGATGCCCGAGGTCGTTGAACGCGAGATCCTTCCCGCCCTTGAAAGCTGGATGGTGTCGCCGGTGCCCGACAACGCGCCCCCGCGGATGCGCACCCGCGAAGACCGGGTGCACCAGGCCTTCGACGTCACCGACGGCATCTGGAACGAGGAACGCGCCCTCGACCGCTACGAGCTTCTCTACGAGGCGGGGCTGGTGGAAGAGGCACGGCGCGACGGGCGTCCCGCCGCGCTTGAACGGGACGCGCTGCCCTCCCTCGGCCGGCCCATGCTCTACGACCACCGCCGTATCCTGGCGACGGCGATCTCGCGGCTTCGCACCAAGCTCAAGTACCGGCCCGTCGTGTTCGAGCTGATGGCGCACAGCTTCACGCTGACGGAACTGCAGCGCTGCGTGGAGGCGATCTCCGGGCGCCACCTGCACAAGCAGAACTTCCGCCGCCTCGTGGAGGGGACGGAACTGGTCGAGCCGACGGGCGAAACCTCGACGGCAACGGGCGGGCGGCCCGCCGCGCTCTTCCGCTTCCGCCACGAGGTTCTCAAGGAGCGCCCCGCCCTCGGCCTGCGTGTCGGCGGCCGCTGAGACAGCGCGGCGTCACGACACCGTCATGCAGACCCGCTAGCGGGACCTCTCCCCTTCCCTCTCGCTCCCCGGTCCGTCCATGAACGACGCCAGCTCTTCGCCCGTATCCGTCTCCCCGGAGCTTCGGCCCTTTTCGGAAAGCCTGAACCCGGCGCCGCTTCGCCATCTCGGCCGCCGCCACGATGCGGCGGGCACCTTCCTGCCCGAGCCGGGCAACACGGTGGTGTGCCATCTGGTGGAGGGCTCGGCGAGCCACGCTGCCGTTCTGGAGGCGCGCGCGGCGTTGCTCGACCTTCCCGAGGCGCGCGAACGGCTTGCCGCGACGCCCGCATCGAGCCTGCACATGACGCTCTTCCAGGGCATCATCGAGTTTCGCCGCGACTGGCCCTTCTGGCCGAAGGACGTTCCCGCCGACACGCCCGTCGAGACCATGACCGCGCATTACCTCGAGCGTCTCGCCGGCTTCACGCCCGGCCGGGCGTTCGCCATGCGGCCTAAGGCCCTGACACCGAACGGGCTCGTTCTCGTGCCGGTGGATGCCGCGTCGGCCATTTCCCTGAGCGACTGGCGCGACCGCCTGTCGGAGGTCTTCGGCTACTGCCACCCCGACCATGACGACTACGCCTTCCACGTCACTTTCGCCTATCTGCGCCGGCGGCTGTCCGACGAGGCGATCCGTGCCTGGGACGCGGCGGTGCCGGGCATTCTCGACAAGCTGGCGCGGACGGCCCCCGTGATCGAGCTCGCACCGCCCGCATTCTGCCGGTTCGAGGACATGAAACATTTCGAGGAACTTCTCGTGCTCGACGGGCGCGAGGGCGAACGGTTCGCCTGACACAGGCGACGGCGGGCAGGAGACGGCGGCTTTTTCTGGCATGTGCGGGACGGGCGCGCTATCAGGGCGCATGACCTTCGTCCCGCCAGCCCCCCGCCCCTATCGGCCGCCGACCGAGCCTTATCTCGACGTCGTGCACCAGGATGACGACCTTCTGGTGATCAACAAGCCGAGCGGGCTGCTGAGCGTGCCGGGCAAGCGCGAGGGGCTTCAGGATTGCGTGGCGAGCCGGGCGGCGGAGCGCTATCCCGGCGCCAGGGTCGTGCACCGTCTCGACATGGACACCTCCGGCATTCTCGCCCTTGCCATGTCGAGCGCGGCGCACCGCCATCTCGGGCTTCAGTTCGAGCGCCGTCACGTGTCGAAAACCTATGTGGCGCGGGTTCAGGGGCACATGGGCGGCGACGAGGGCACCATCGACCTGCCGCTGCGCTGCGATTGGCCCAACCGGCCGAAGCAGATGGTCGACCCGATCGAGGGGCGCAAGGCGGTGACCCACTACAAGGTCCTGTCGCGCGACGACGACGGCACGACGCGCGTGGAGCTTTATCCCGTCACCGGACGCTCCCACCAGCTTCGCGTGCATCTTCTCAGCCTCGGGCACCCGATCCTCGGCGACACGCTCTATGCGACCGGCGACGCGCTTCACGCCGCCCCCAGGCTGCAGCTCCACGCGGAGCGACTCGAACTGCACCACCCCCAGGGCGGCGAGCGCATCACCTATCACGCGCCCGTTCCCTTCTGAGTCGCCATTCCTTTCCCAAATCTGAAAAAAGGCTGCCATGCGAGCGGCTTGACCGGCTCCGGCGTTAACCACGCCGTGCGCGTGGCGACGCTTGTCGTTTGCCGCGAACGCAGGGAAACCGGACCATCCCGGGCCCATTAACTCCTTTTCAAGGTTAAACCGCGAAGATCGTGAATATCGCACCGGACGTAGTGACCGGGTCGCATCGAGTATCGCGTAAGGACCGGAGTTGCCGCGTATGCAGGCCACGGCACGTATCTACACCCCCGCCCGTCCCGGCTCCCGCCGGCCGCTTCGCACCGTGCGCCGCGGCCGTCTTGTCCGGCTTCTGCTGCTCGGGCCGCTCGTCTATCTGGGATGGACGACGACCGTCGCGCAGCAGGACATCACGGCGCTGATCGAGGCCTCGCGCGGCCAGGCGCCGCGCTGGATGTCGGCCGTCGAGGCCGCCCGGCACGGATCGAGCATCGCACCGTCGGTGGTGCTCGCCGACGCGTCGGTAGACACCGCCGGTGACATTCCGGACTACGCGGTGACGAACGCCGCGCCGGGCACGGACCCGGCCGTGGTGCGCGGTCTCGAGGTCTTCGTGAACGAGAGTGCCCCGAAGGCTCCCCCCGCGAAAACCCCGGTGAACCGTTCGCGCAAGGGCGACCGCTTCATGAGCATGGCGCCCGACCGGCAGATGGTCGACACGGCGGCCGGCTCCATCTACACGCTCGGCAACCTGATCGCCGAACGCAGCCCGAACGATCTTCCGCGCGTTGCCTTCGTGCGGCCGTCCATGCCGTCCTCCACCCAGCTTGCCTCCGGCGACGACAAGGCCTCCGGTCCGCTGGACCTGGCAAGGCTCGCCATGGCCCGCAACGTGGCCGCGACCAGCGTGTCCTATGCCTCCGCCTATGCGCCGAGCGGCATCACCAACATCCGCGCGCCCTTCGACGCGCTGCTGGGTGACGGTCCGCTGGCGGGTGTCGGCGACGAGGCCTCGCTTGCGACCAACACCGAGAGCGATCCCTACTGGTGGACCAAGCGTCCGCTGCCGGCCAGCGTGATCACGTCCAAGGAGCAGCGCTGCCTTGCCGAGGCGATCTACTTCGAGGCGCGCGGCGAGCCGGTCGACGGCCAGGCGGCCGTGTCGCAGGTCGTCCTGAACCGCGTGCGCAACCCGGCCTACCCGGACACGATCTGCAAGGTCGTCTACCAGAACCGCCACCTGCGCAACCGCTGCCAGTTCTCCTTCGCCTGCGACGGCATCCGCGACCGCATCACCGAGAAGCCGGAATGGGAGCTTGCTCAGAAGGTCGCGCGCGAGACGGTGTCGGGCCAGCGCTATCTGGAGAAGGTCGGCGCCTCGACCCACTACCACGCGACCTACGTGAAACCCCGGTGGGCACGTCACATGAAGCGGCTGCAGAAGATCGGCCAGCACATCTTCTACCGCACCTACGGGGGCGGCTGGAGCTAGGATTTCCCTCGTCTCCCGGGCGGTCTGCGTCTGGGAGACCTCCATTTGTTCATCGTGTTTACCTTTTTCCGCAACATTCTCTTCATGCTTCCCATGTAAGCAAAAACCCGTCGATGGGACGCGCCCGCATGCCGGGTTTTCCGGCTGTCCTGCGGTTCACGCATGTTCCCCTTTGTCTGTCCGGTCTCTCTCCTCCCGGGGAACGGCATCCGGACCTCAAGTCTGACTATGGACGCGCGATCCGCGTGCGCCCGAGCTGCATTGCCTTCGCGTCGTTGATGGCAACGGCGCCAGATTGTGGACGGGTATCATGGACCCCGTGACTTCTGACCCGCGCATTGCGCGGACCGTCGGGCGTTTTCTGGCCCAGGCGGAAGCCGCACTCGATTTTGCCTTCGACCCGGTCGTCGACATTCATTCCGGCGAGATATACGGCTTCCGCGCCTGCCTGAGCGATTACGACCGGCTCGGTTTCGAAAGCCGCGACGCGCTTGCCGAGCACGCCGCCTCGCTCGCCTGCACACTCGACCTGGAAAAGCTGCTCCTGCGCAAGGTGCTGGCCAAATTCGCACAGGTCGCCTCCTGCGAGCGGGCCAAGCTGTTCCTCAACCTGGCGGCCCAGGCGGGCACCGAGGAGGAAGAGGACCTGCTGGAGGTGCTCAGGGAAACGGTCGCCGCCCACAGGCTGCTGCCCTGGAACATCTGCCTCGACATCCCCGAGCTTCTCGACCACACGCGCTACGCCAATCTCCGCCGCTTCGCGCTGTCCGCCCGCGACCGGGGCTTTGCCCTGTCGCTGGACGATTTCGGCTCGGGCTTCTCGCGGATGCACATGCTGTATGACGTCGAGCCCACCGTGCTGAAGATCGACCGCGACTTCATCACCGCGCTGCAGAGCGACGCGCGCAAGAGGCTGTTCGTTTCGAGCCTGGTCGATTTCGCCCATGTCCTCGGCATCCGCGTGATCGCCACCAACGTGGAAACGGTCGCCGAACTCCAGGCCTGCCGCTCGGTCGGCTGCGATCTCGTGCAGGGCTCGCTGGTGGCCCGGCCGGTCGGCGAGACGGACACGATCCGCCCGGCCTATCCCCTTCCCAACGGCAGCGACCGCAGGCAGGACACCCGCCGTCGCGAGGAGCGCGAGTTCCTGGACCAGGAAGTGGAGCGGCTTGTCGCGATCGACGAGACGGACGACATGTCCAGGGCGCTGGAGGTGTTCCGCGCCCATCCGACGCAGACCGTCCTGCCGGTGGTCAACGGAATGAACGAGCCCGTGGGCATCATCCGCGAGCCGGACCTGAAGTCCTTCCTCTATCTTTCCTACGGGCGCGACCTGCTGCTCAACCCGACCATCGACAATCACCTCAAGCGGTTCATCCGGCCCTGCCGGGTGGCCGACGTGCAGGCGCCGCTCGCCCGCCTCGTCGACCTCGGCGGCAGCGAGACGGCGGACGGGATCATCATGACGGAGAACGGCCGCTACGCGGGCTGGCTCTCGACGACGACGCTGCTCAAGATCTCCAACGAGGCGCGGCTGCAGATCGCCCAGGACCAGAACCCGCTCACGAAGCTGCCCGGCAACTCCGCGATCTCGGACCACGTCGTGCGGTCCAGCGCCAATCCCGGCTCGGATCGTGCCTACTGCTACATCGACTTCGACAACTTCAAGCCGTTCAACGACACCTACGGCTTCCGCATCGGCGACCGGGCGATCATCCTGTTCTCCGACCTGCTGAAGCGCAGGCTCGGTGCACTCCATGCCTTCGTCGGCCATGTGGGAGGCGACGACTTCTTCGTCGGCCTCGACGACTGGCAGCCGGACCGCGTCGTCAAGCTGATGGCCGAATTGCGCATGGAATTCGCGCGCCAGATGGAAAGCCTCTACAGCGCGGAGCACCGGCGACAGGGCTATATCGTTGCCGAGGACCGTCGCGGCCGCTCGCAGGTCTATCCGCTGCTGAGCGTCTCCATCGCCGTCCTGCATCTGCCCAAGGGCATTTCGATCGGCAATCTCGACCTTCTCTCCAACCACATCGCCCGGCTCAAGCACCGGGCCAAGGCGGAGCGCGACGGACTTTCCGCCTCAAGCTTCGGTGCCGATGCCGAGGAGGATACGGGAGAACCCGGCGTTCCCGCCGGACCGCGTGCCTCCGCCGTGCGCCCGCTCATCGAGATCGCGCCCAGGGGCCTTTCCGAAACGGCCTGACCGCGCCGCCTGCCTCACCTAGAGGGAGGCGACGGGCATCAGGCCAGCAGGTCGCGGGCGATGATCGTGCGCTGGATCTCCGAGGAGCCCTCGTAGATGCGGAAGATGCGCAGGTCGCGCAGATAGCGCTCCAGCGGGAAATCGGCCGTGTAGCCATAGCCGCCATGGATCTGCAGCGCCTTGTCCGCGATGCGCCATGCGGCTTCGCTGGCGTGGAGCTTGGCGAAGGCCGACTCGCGCGAATAGCGCTCGCCGGTGCCCCGCTTGCGTGCCGCCTGATAGCCAAGCGCACGGGCCGCCGCCAGATCGGTCGCCATGTCGGCGAGCATCCACTGCAGCCCCTGGAAATCGGCGATCGGGTGACCGCCCACCTTGCGCTCCTTTGCATAAGCGACAGCCGCGTCCAGGGCCGCCGCCGCAATGCCGGTCGCCTGGGCCGCCACCTCGATACGCCCGTTGTCGAGCACCTTCATCGCCGTGCGAAACCCCGAACCTTCCGCGCCGAGCCGGTTTTCCGCCGGCACGTGACAGTCGAGGGAGAGCGGGAAGACATGGCCGCCGCGCAGGCCCATGGTCCGTTCATGCGGTCCGATCTCGACGCCGTCCATCGCCTTCGGCTCGATCACGAAGGCGCTCACGCCCCGCGCGCCCGCCGTCCTGTCGGTCTTGGCGTAGACGACGATGAAATCCGCCGCGCCCGCGTTGGAAATGAAGCACTTGGAACCCTTCAGCCGGTAGCCGTCTCCCTCTGGCACGGCAAAACTGCGCATGTCGGCGGGGTTCGATCCGGCCTCGGGTTCGGTGAGGGCGAAGGCCCCGAGCGTCGCGCCGGAGGCCGCCTGCGGCAGTAACCGCGCGCGCAGGGCCTCGTCGCCGCCGAGCAGGAGCGAGTCGGTCGCCAGGAAATGCGCCGTCAGCATGGAGGCGGTCGAGCCGCAGGCCCCGGCCACAAGCTCCACCGCGCGATAGAGCGCGGGGCCGGAAAGCGCGACCCCGCCATGGGCCTCCGGCAGGTTCATGCCCATGATGCCCATCCCGCCAAGCGCCGGCAGATGCTCCGTCGCGAACCGGCCTTCCGCGTCGATCGCCGCGGCCGCGGGCCGCAGGACCTTGTCGGAAAACCGTTCGATCTCGTTCAGGATCGCCATCTCGTGATCGGCAAGCTCCGGGATCATCGCGTCTCTCCTTCGCGCAGTTCGGCAAGAATTTCGTCCCGGTGCTGGTCGAGCGACGGCGCGGGCGTGCCGCCCTCCCGGGTCATGCCGGCGAAATGCACCGGCTGGCAGGGCACGCGCAGCTCGCCCAGCACAGGGTGCTCGACCGTTGACGAAAGACGGCGCTCCTCCGCCTGCGGCGAGCGCCAGGCCTCGGCCGCCGTCTCGATGGGGGCCGCCGGAATGTCCGAGGCGGCAAGCAGGTCCACCGCTTCGCCGGTGGTCAGGCCCGCCGCCCAGTCCTCGATGAGGCCGGCAAGCGCCGGCTCGTTTTGCCGCCGCAGCGTGTCGCTGGCGAAACGGGCATCCTGTGCTGCGTCCGGATGACCGATGGCCTTGCAGAACGTGGCGAAGAGCCTGTCGTTGAGAACCGCCAGCGCGAAATGGCCGTTGGCGGCGCGATAGGTGCCGAAAGGCGCGGACAGCGCGTGACGGTTGCCGGTGCGTCCGGGATCCTCGCCCGCGCCGAGCACACGCGCCGCCGTCACCGGCATCATGGACAGAAGGCTGTCGAACAGCGCGACGTCCACGTGACGTCCGCGCCCGGTACGCTCGCGCTCGAACAGGGCAACCATCGCCCCCCACGCGGCAAACAGCCCGCCGGCGACGTCGCCCAGCGCCTCGCCGATCATGGTCGGCGGCCCGTCCTGCGCGCCGGTCACATGCATCATGCCGGACAGGGCCTGCACGATGATGTCATAGGCCGGGCGGGAGACATTCGGCCCGCTCTGGCCGAAGCCGGACAGGCTGAGATAGACGAGACGCGGATTGTCACCCTGAAGGGTTTGCGCCCCGAGCCCGAGACGCTCCATGACGCCGGGGCGGAAGTTCTCCACCACCAGATCCGCCGTGTTGCACAGCGCCCGCACCGCCTTGACGGCGTCGGGGTCCTTGAGATCGAGGGCGAGCGAGCGCTTGCCCCTGTTGACCGCCTGGAACAGCAGGCTTTCTCCGTCGCGAAACGGGCCGACGTGACGATAGTCGTCACCCTGCGGGCTCTCGATCTTGATCACGTCGGCGCCGAGATCGGCGAACAGCGCCGTGCAATAGGGGCCGGCCAGAACCCGACTGAAATCGATTACCCGCACGCCCTCGAGGGGCCGCCCTGCCTTGTCCGCGTCCATAGTCCCGCCCTTTCCGGTCCCGGTTTCCGGCTCAGGATAGGAAGCGATTGGCTATAGGCATAAATATTGTTTTCTCATAAACTAAATAAATGGATCCTATACCTATCGGGTTTCGCCAGATCGACTACGTGATCGCGGTCGCGGAGACCGGCAGCACGGCGGCGGCCGCGCGGCTCGTCAACGTGTCCCAGCCCTCCGTTTCGCTTGCCGTGGCGCGGCTGGAGGAAACCCTCGGCCAGCCCCTGTTTCGCCGTGCGGCGGGCCAGGGCATGACGCCGACCGCCTTCGGCCGGCGCAAGCTCGTCGAGTTCCGCAGCCTGCGGTCCCAGATGCGCGCGCTGCTCGCCGCCGACGACGGCTCCGGCGCCCTCCCGCCGGTTCTTGAACTGGGCGTGTTTTCAACGCTCGGGCCGCTCTATGTGCCGGCGCTCATCCGCGCGTTTCGCGCACGCCTTCCCGGCGTGCGGCTGCGGCTGCACGAGGCGGACCTTGAGACCCTGCACGACTGGCTCGAGACGGGGCGCATCGACCTGGCACTGGTCTATGATTTCGGACGCTCCGGCGACGTCGAACTGCTTCCGCTCGTGGATGTGCCGCCCTATGCGCTTGTCGCGGGCGATCATCCGCTGGCCACGCGCGGATCGGTCGATCTGGAAACGCTGCTTGCCGACCCGCTGATCCTGGTCAACCTGCCCCAGAGCCGGGACTATTTCCTCTCCGTCATCCAGTCGCGCGGGCTTGTCGCCGACATCGCGCTGGAAACAGGCTCCACGGAAATGCTGCGGTCCATGGTGGCAAGCGGTCTCGGCGTCGGCCTGCTGGCGACCGAACTGCCCTATCGAACCACCTATGACGGCGGCGAGGTCGCGCATCTCGCGCTCGAGGATCCGGTGCCCGCGCACCGGGTGGCGCTGGCCCGGCCCGCCCGGCTGCCGGGCACCTGGGTCGCGCGGGCCTTCGAGGAGGTCGCGACCGGCATGTTCCCGGGCCTTGCGAAACCGGCCTGAAAGTGTCGCTCAGTCGATCACGATGTCGAGGCCGAGATCCAGCACCGGCGCGGAATGGGTGATCCAGCCGACCGAGATCAGGTCGACACCCGTTTCCGCGATGGCCGTGACCGTGTCCAGATCCACACCGCCGGAGGCCTCGAGCAGCACCTTTCCGCCAGCGATCGCGACCGCCTCGCGCAGGGTGTCCGGCCCCATGTTGTCGAGCATGATCACGTCGGGACGCGCAGGCAGCGCCTCGCGGAGCTGGTCGAGCGTGTCCACCTCCACCTCGACCTTCACCAGATGCCCGGCAAAGTCCCGCGCCGCCGCGATGGCCTTTTCCACGCCCCCGCAAACGGCGATGTGATTGTCCTTGATGAGGATCGCGTCATCGAGCCCGAAGCGGTGGTTGGCTCCACCGCCGCAGCGCACGGCGTATTTCTCGAAGGCCCGAAGGCCCGGCGTGGTCTTGCGGGTGCACACGATCCGCGCCCGTGTGTGTGCGGCCTTGTCGGCAAAAAGCCCCGTCGCCGTGGCGATGCCGGACAGGTGGCCGAGATAGTTCAGCGCCACGCGCTCCGCGGAGAGCAGGCCACGGGCCGGCCCCGCCAGGCGCATCACGACGTCGCCGGGCGCGAGCCGCGCACCGTCGGCCATGACCTTCTCGACCCGGATTTCGGGATCGCTGAGGCGGAAGGCCGCTTCGGCGAGATCGAGACCGGCGAGCCGGCCGGGCTTGCGCGCCGCGATGACCGCGCTTGCCCGATGTCCGGCCGAGAGCGTCGCCTGTGCGGTGATGTCGCCGGCACGGCCCCAGTCTTCCAGCAGGGCCGCGCGCACGGCGTCCTCCACCATCAGCGCGGGCAGCACGGGCAGGCGCGTTTCGCTCACGGCTCCGGTCATGCGTCCTCTCCCTCGAGCGGCTGGTCGAGCCGGCGCGCGGCCAACGCCTTGCGCCCCGCATCGCTGGCGCAGGCTTCGGCGGCGATTTCGTCCGCCTCGGCGAGCGTCAGGAAGGAGCGATGCTCCTGCCCGGCGTCCTCCTGCGGGAAATCGGCGCGGAAGTGTCCGCCCCGGCTTTCCGTGCGCTTCAGGGCGGCGGCGGTGACCATCTTGCCCGCGGTCATCATGTTGAGGATCGAGCGTCGGCGGCAACGGGTTTCAAGCGCGCAGATCACGGCGAGGGTTCCGCGCAGGCCGTCTGCATCGCGCAGCACGCCGACGCCGGCGCTCATCGCCTCGCGCAGGACGGTGATCGCCTCGCGCTCGACCTCGTTGCGCCGGGTCGGCTCCTGGATCGTGTCGTCGATGCCCGGCCAGTGGGCCGTGCGCGGGTTCGGCATCTGGTTCTGGATGTCCTCGGCGATGCGCGCGGCGAAGACCACCGTTTCCAGAAGCGAGTTGGACGCGAGCCGGTTGGCGCCATGGGCGCCGGTGGAGGCAACCTCTCCTGCGGCCCAGAGGTTGTCGAGCGAGGTGCGCCCGTTGGCGTCGGTCAGCACGCCGCCCATGTGATAGTGCTCGGCCGGCGCGACCGGGATCGGCTGCACCGCCGGATCGATGCCCGCCTTCATGCAGGCGGCATGAACGGTCGGGAACTTTTCGGAAAACCGCGCGCCCAGCGCCTCGAGGCAGTCGAGATAGGCACCGCGCCCGGCCTGGATCTCGGCGAAGACGGCACGCGCCACCACGTCACGCGGCGCAAGCTCCTTGAGCGGATGGACCGCCTCCATGAAGCGCACCCCGTCGCCGTTGATCAGGATGGCGCCCTCGCCGCGCAGCGCCTCGGAGGCAAGCGGCGCGGGATCCGCGCCCACATCCAGCGCGGTCGGATGGAACTGCACGAATTCCGCATCGGCGATCACCGCGCCGGCCCGCGCGGCCATGGCCAGCCCCTGGCCGTTGGCCTCCCCGGGGTTGGTGGTCACCGCATAGAGATGGCCGATGCCGCCCGAGGCGAGCACCACCGCGTGGGCGGGAAAGGCAAGGCGGTCTCGGTCGCCGCGCCGGCGGGCGAGCACGCCCGCCACCTGCTTGCCCTCCACCAGCAGTTCCTCGCCGAGATACCCCTCGACCACGCGGATCGAGGAGGTCTTGCGCACGGCCGCGACCAGCGCGTCCATGATGGCGCGTCCGGCCATGTCGCCGCGCACGCGCACGATGCGGTTCACCGAATGCGCGGCCTCGCGCGAAAGCTGGAGCCGGCCTTCCAGGTCCATGTCGAAGGGCACGCCGTATTCCAGCAGGTCGCGCACCCGCTCGCCCGCCTCCTCGGTCATCAGCCGGACGATGTTTTCCTCGCACAGACCGCCGCCGACGGCGATCGTGTCGCGGGCATGGGCGTCGGCGCTGTCCTCGTCGGAGACGGCGGCCGCGATGCCCCCTTGCGCCCACGCGGAGGACGCCCCCTCGCCGATCGGCGAGGCGGACAGGATCGTGACCGGGCGCGGCGCGAGCTTGAGCGCGCAGAACAGGCCCGTGAGCCCGCCGCCAAGGATGACGACATCGTCGATGTGGCTCGTCGCGGAATGGCTGGAAGTCATGTCATGTGTCCGGAATGGCCGCAGGTGGCGGCTTTGAAGGATATCCGGCCGGACGTCAGGGCACGCGCCTCAGGGGCGGGGGAGAATCCTGGATCGGCGATCGTGCGGGACCGGTCGTGTCGATCCGGGCGGCGGCGGGAGGACCGTCGCCCGGCGTCTTGTCGTTCGATTCCTGGTCGCCCAGGCGCGGGAGACGCGCCGCGCGATCAGCTCTTCAGGTTGATCATGCGCTCGACGGAGGTGCGCGCGCGCGCCGCCACCGCCGGGTCCACGGTGACCTCGTCCTTCATCTCCAGCAGGGAGTCGAGGATCTTGGTCAGCGTGATCCGCTTCATGTGCGGGCACAGGTTGCACGGCCGCACATAGTCGACGCCCGGCGTCGCGGAGGCGATGTTGTCGGCCATGGAGCACTCGGTCACGAGCATGACCTTCTCCGGCCGGTGCTCCTTCACCCAGTCGATCATGCCCGTGGTCGAGCCGGTGAAGTCGGCCTCGTCGACCACTTCCGGCGGGCACTCGGGATGCGCGACGATCTTCACGCCCGGAACGATGTCGCGATACTCGCGCAGCTCGTCGGCGGTGAAGCGCTCGTGCACCTCGCAGGCCCCGGCCCAGGTGAGGATCTCGACGTCGGTCTGGCGTGCCACGTTGGCGGCCAGGAACTGGTCCGGGATCAGCAGCACGCGCGGCGCGTTGAGGCTTTCCACCACCTGCACCGCGTTGGCGGAGGTGCAGCAGATGTCGCACTCGGCCTTCACGTCGGCGGAGGTGTTCACATAGGTGACGATCGGCACGCCCGGGTGCTTCTCGCGCAGGCCGCGCACGTCGGCCGCGGTGATGGACTCGGCCAGCGAGCAGCCCGCGTTCATGTCCGGGATGAGGACCGTCTTCTCCGGATTGAGGATCTTGGCGGTCTCGGCCATGAAGTGCACGCCGCACTGGATGATCACGTCCGCCTCGGACTTCGCCGCCTCCTTGGCGAGCGCCAGGCTGTCGCCGACGATGTCGGACACGCCGTGGAAGATCTCGGGCGTCATGTAGTTGTGCGCCAGGATCACCGCGTTGCGCTCGACCTTGAGCGTGTTGATCGCATGGATCACCGGGGCCAGAAGCGGCCACTCGATCTCCGGGATGAGATGCTTGACCTTCTCGTACACGGGCGCGGTGGCCTCGCGCACTTCGTCGGTGAAGGTCAGGTCCGGGCGCGGCAGGCGCGCGTAACGGCGCGTTCCCGCGTCCCCGCCGCCCGCGACGGCCGTGTCCCTGTCCATATCCTTAGCAAGCGCGATGGTCGACATGGCGACCTCCCTTGGCCTGTGCGGAGCGGGTCAGCGCCCCGCGTCGTCTTTCCTCCGGGCGGAGCGGCGTCCGTCCTGTCCTTGTCGTGTCGGGACGGCGCCAACGGTTCGCACCGCCTTTACCTGCCCGGGGGCTGTGGCCGCATCGTGTCGGAGTTCTTATACTCAATTTGAGCATAAATTGCGTTTTAAAAAACGCGGCCCTAGCCGACGCGACTTCCCTTTGCCCCATATATAGGCGTGCCCTCCCGGCTTGCCAACGACTTTTGCAGCGAGTGAGCAAATGTCGGGCCCGAACGCCATCCCGCCGCCTTGGAAACGCTGCGGCAGATTTTTTCAAAAAAATTCGCCTCCCCTGCATCCAAACGGCCTCCCCCGGAGTCGTGAGGACATTGGAACCGCGGACAGGCCGCGGCCACAAGGACCCAAAGGGAGTGCATCTAGTGACCAGGATGACGTTCGTACTTGCCTCGACCGCCCTCATGAGCCTTGCCTCCGCGGCCCAGGCCGCCGACCACAAGCCGGCGGCCATCGCGCTGACCGGAGACCGGATGCTGCATGTGGTCGATACCGGCACGGCCACCGTCGAGAAGAGCATGGAGGTTCAGGGGGTCGACCGGCTGCTCGGCATCGACCTGCGCCCGGCCACCGGCCAGCTCATCGGCGTGAGCGCCACCTTCGACATTGTCGAGATCGATCCCGAAACCGGCATGGCCACGAAGATCTCCACCATGGACAAGGAGCTTCCGGTGGCCGACGGCGCGCCGGTGATCGTCGACTTCAATCCCAAGGCCAACAAGCTGCGCTTCATGTCCGGCACCACCAACCACCGCGTGGACATCGAGAGCGGCAAGGTGACGGTCGACGGCAGCCTCGCCTTCGAGAGCAAGGACATGCACGCGGGCGAGGCCCCGGCCATTGTCGCCGCCGCCTATACCAACTCCCACGGCAAGCCCGAGACGACCGCGATGTACGACATCGACAGCACCATCGTCGCGCTGATCCGCCAGACCTCGCCCAATGACGGCACGCTGGCGGCGGTCGGAAAGCTCGGCATCGAGGGCAGCGACGTCTACGCCTTCGACATCGCCACGGACGCTGAGGGCAACAACACCGCGTGGCTCGTCTCCGGTCCGATGGTCCATACGGTCTCGCTGGAGACCGGCAAGGTTACCGGAAGCTGGCCGCTGAAGGGCGCCGACGGCGTGAAGGTCCGCGACATCACCGTGATGACCGCGGAGTAATCCGCCGCGCACCTTCGGGGCCGCTCCGGCTCCGGGGGTCCCCATCCCCCCGGCCCCGTCTCCGCGCTGGTCAAGAAGCCGCCAAGGCTCCGTGCGGAGACGGGTGCGGGAGGAGGAAAAACGTTGCGCCCGCCGGGATTTGCTTGCCTCGCGCGCCCTCTCGCGCCACCATCCGTCCAACGTGATCCAAAGACCGGCCCGAACGGTCCGCCCGGGAGCAAGATGAGCGCAAGCCAGAACGACCACGGTGCCCTTCTGCATGCCTGTGCCGCCGGAGACCGCGCCAGCCTCAGGCGCCTGATGGACCTCGAGGGCGCGCGGATGCTCGGTGTCGCGCGGCGCATGTTGCGCCGGCAGGACCTTGCCGAGGATGCGGTTCAGGACAGTTTCGTCGCGATCTGGCGCAAGGCGGCCCAGTTCGACCCCGCACGCGGCAGCGCGCGCGGCTGGGTCTACACGATCCTGCGCAACCGCTGCCTGACACTGCTGCGCGACGCGGATCGCGGGCTCGTCGAGCCCGGCCATACCCCCGACAGCGAGGAGAACCCGGACGACCTGGTTCTCGATGCCGCCTATTCGCGCCTCGACATGGACAGCGACCTGCGCCGATGCCTCGGCGCGCTTGAACCGAGCAGGCGCATGGCGATCCTCTCCTCCTACGTGCTGGGCTACAGCCACGGCGAGATTTCCGGGCGGATGAAGGCACCGCTCGGATCGGTGAAGGCATGGGTCCGCCGGGGGCTCGCCCAGCTTCGCGAGTGCCTGTCATGAGCGCGCGCACGCTCGAGGAGCGTATCGACGAGGTGGTCATCGGCCTGGCCGATGCGGCCGAACATGCGGAGATCGAGGCACTGGCGCGGCGCGATCCGCAGGTGGCCGCGCGTCTGGCCATGGCGCGCGAGCGCTATGGCGAACTGGACGCCACGGCGGACGAGATCCCGCTTCCGGCACACCTGTGGGAGCGCGTCAGCGAACGCCTCGACGACGACCGCGAAAATCCCGGTGGCGACACGGGCCTCCACGAGGAGGACCCGACCAACGTGGTGCCGCTGACACCGCCGGATGCGCGCCTTCCCGGCGCCGGGCGCCGCTGGCGTGCCACCGCGCTTGGCGGTCTCGCCGCCTCCCTGATGCTGGCGATCGCGCTCGTCTGGTCTCTTCTCACAGCCCCGCAGCCGGTCGTGGTGGCCGTTCTGCTGGATGCCTCCAACCAGCCGGTGGCCCTGGTGGAGGGCGCCAGCGACAACACCACGTGGATCACGCTGCTCGGCCGCACGCGCGTGCCCGACGACAGGGTGATGCAGGTCTGGACCAAGCCCGCCGACGACGGGCCGCCCGTCTCGCTCGGCCTGCTCGAGGCGCAAAAGGGGGCCCGGTTCAAGGTGGACGGGCTGCCGCCGCCGCGCCCGGACCAGCTCTACGAGATCACCTTCGAGCCTCCGGGCGGCTCGCCGACCGACCTTCCCACCGGGCCGATCCACGGCAAGGGCCTGGCACGGCAGCCGATCTGAGGCCGGGTGTGTCCCCGCGAACGGGCGGGTCCGCGCCCTCCCAGACTGGACGCACCCGTCCGGGCCGAATACGCTTGAATCTCAAGGACAACACTTCCCTTGCAGACGGAGCGGGCTGACCGGCCATGATTTCTTTCGCCCTCAAGGCCATTGGTCGCGGAACCCTGTTCCCGCGCGGCCGAAGCCTGCGGTTCCTTCTCGTGCTGGTCACGGGGCTTGTGGCGGCAGGCCTCGGCCTTGCCCCCGTCCGGGCGGCCACCGCGCCCGACTGGAGCGGAACGTGGGATTCACGCTGGCTCGGCGGCGGTGCCCGGGTCTACCTGCGGCAGGACGATGGCAAGGTCACGGGACGCTATCCGGCCTATCGCGGCCGCCTGCAGGGCACCGTCGACGGGCGTCGGCTGATCGGCACATGGTCCGCCCCCAAGGGGGAGGGAAGCTTCGAGTTCATCCTTTCCGAGGACGGCCGCAGCTTCATCGGCCGCTTCGGCAAGAACCAGTGGTGGACCGGATCGCGCATCCTGCCCGACAACGAGCGCAACCTGAAGCCGCTCCAGTCGACACCGGCGGAAACGCTGCGCACGTTCCTCGTCGCCGCTGAGGCGGTCGAAACCGGGCGGCTTGAGTATCAGGACGACCTGATCTCGCTGCTCGCCTTCCCGCAGGGAGACGAGGCGAACCACGCCCGCGAACTCGGTCCCCTTGCCCTGCTCCTGAACCAGTACACGGTCGATCCGGATGTCTTCGAGACCGCGCCGCCCGCCGGTGACACGGCCACCCTCGTTCTCACCCGCTACGACGGCAGGGCCCTGCCACTCGAGTTCCGGCGGCTGGCCGGCGAATGGTTCATGGTGCCGCCCTCCCCCGACATCGTGCGCAAGACCCTTCATGACATCCTGTCGGAAACGGAGAAGCGGACGGCGCCGCGCAGAGGCTATCTGGCGATGGACACGCCGCGCGCCACCATGGAGGTCTTCCTCGATGCCATGCGTGCCGGGCCGGTCATGCAGAACACCGCCCTGGGGGCGCTGGACCTTTCGGAGATGCCGGTCGTGGTGCGTGACCGCGAGGCGGTTCTGGCGGCCGAGTATCTCAACGAGGTGCTGGCGCGCATCGGCGAGGTGATCTACCAGGAGATCCCCAACGATCCGAACGCGCGTGAACCCTTCGTCTACTTCATGCACCCCGCCGGCGACATCGTGCTCGCGCCGACGGACACCCCGGAGGGGCCACGATGGAAGTTCACGCCGGAAACCCTGCGCTCGATCCGCTCGCTCTACGCCGCAACGGAAAACCTGCCGCCGGCCGTGCGCATCCTTCCCTACGACACCCATTCGAAGGCCCCCTATTTCCGCATTCGCGCTCAGATCGCCAGCCTTGCCCCGTCCGGGCTGCGTTCGGCCGGTCCGCTTGAGATCTGGCAATGGTTCGGGCTCGCCGTCCTGTTCGGGTGCGCGGCGCTGGCAAGCTTCGTCGTCGGACGCGCGGTGCTGGGCCTGCGCGGGCTCCTCAACCGCCAGCCCGACCGGTCGGCCTCGCCCGGCTATGTCTGGGGCATCCGCCTGTTCGCCTTCGGCGCCATCAGCTACGCCGGCTTCGCGATCCTCGGCCTGCCCTCGGAGTTCGCGGGCGTGGTCAAGACCCTTGCGGTTCTGACCATGATCACCGGCGCGATCCCGGTCGAGTTCCACATCATCGACCGGATCCGCGGGACCTTCGACACCGCCGGACTGATCACGCCGCGCGGCGACATTCTCGCCTCTCTGCTGGTCGGCGTGACCAAGGTGCTGATCATCTGCGCCAACATCCTGCTGTTCGCCGAGGCCCTGCGCATTCCCTATGGCGCGGCGCTCGCCGGGCTGGGCATGGGCGGCCTGGCCATCGCGCTCGCCGCCCGCTCGATGCTCGAGAACGTCATTGCCGGCTTCATCCTCTTCGCCGATCGTCCCGTCGATGTCGGGGAGCTCGGCCGTTTCGACGGGCGCATCGGCACGGTGGAGCACATCGGCCTGCGCGCCACCACGATCCGCACCATCGACCGCACGCTGGTCGCGATCCCCAACGCGAACTTCGTCGGCCTGCATCTGGAAAACTACACCAGGCGCGACAGCATCCTCATGCGGCGGACCTTCGCGCTGCGTCCCGAGACGACGCCCGACCAGCTTCGCTTCGTGCTGACGGAAATCCGCAAGCTGCTGGTCGGCCACCCGAAGGTTACCGCCGATCCGGCACGGGTGCGCTTCACCGGCGTCGAGCAGAACCGGCTCGAGGTCGAGATCTTCGCCTATGTCCGCGCCATCGAATGGTCCGAGTTCCTGGCAATCCAGGAAGACCTGTTCCTGCGCATCATGGGCATCATTTCCGCCTCCGGCACGAACTTCGCCTGGCCCGCGCAGACGCTCTATCTGGGTCGCGACAGCGGCGTGGACGCGCAAAAGGCCGGCGAGATCGGCGAGGAGGTCGAGACCTGGCGCAAGGAAGGGCGGCTTCCCTTCCCGCACCTGACCGCCGAGGACATCGCGGGTATAGAGAACGCACTGCCCTATCCGCCCGAAGGCGCGAAGCGCGAGAGCGAGCATCCGCCCCATGCCGTCGAGACGCCCCGCGCCGCGACCCGGCGAAGCCTTTTCTGGCCCTTCAGGAGCTAGTAGGCCGATAATGGCGTCTCCAAACCGGGGCGCCCGCGCCATTGCTCCACCTGACAGTGCCTTCCCCACTCATGTGCGGGGCGAATGCGTCCGATCAGAACCTTTCGCTTTCCCGCATCCGGGATTTCCCGCATGATCGGCGCAACGGTTCCTCCCGTGCGCCGGGCCATGCGCGCCCTGGCCGCGAGGGCGGAACGCTCTCACCACAGGCCGGACGTGCGACGGCGACGGTGATCCGGCCCGGCCCGGATGCCCCGCGTTCGACACTCCGGCGCCCCGACAGGATCGTCGTCATGTCCCGTTCCACGCCCGCTTCCGCGCCGCCCGGCGCGCCCGGTTTCGCCGACCGCCCCAACGTCGCGCTCATCATCGCCTGCGGCTGTCTGGTCGCCATGATCGGTTTCGGACCGCGCTCGGCGCTGGGCCTGTTCCTCACCCCCATGACCGAGGCGCGGGACTGGTCGCGGGAGATCTTCTCGCTGGCGCTCGCCATCCAGAACCTCATGTGGGGCGCCGGCCAGCCGGTCGCCGGCATGATCGCCGACCGCTACGGCACGGCGCGCACCATCGCCATCGGCGCCCTGGTCTACACCGCCGGCCTGGTCATGATGGCGCAGGTCGAGTCACCGGGCCTGCTCTATCTTTCCGCCGGCGTCATGATCGGGCTGGGCGTCGCCTTCTGCTCCTTCTCGCTGGTGCTGGCGGCCTTCGGCCGCTCCGTCACCCCGGCGAAGCGCTCTCTCGCCTTCGGCATCGGCACGGCGGCGGGCTCCTTCGGCCAGTTCCTGTTCGCCCCGCTCGGACAGGGCCTGATCGACGGCTTCGGCTGGCAGCAGGCGCTCTATATTCTCGCCGCCCTCACCATGCTTGTGCCCTTCCTGGGCATCGCGCTGCGGGGGCGTTCGGTGCATGTGCCCGGCGCGCCGGGAAGCGGTGCCGACCAGTCGCTGCGCCAGGCCATGGCGGAAGCCTTCGGTACGCGCGGCTTCGTGCTTCTCACCTTCGGCTTCTTCGTCTGCGGCTTCCACGTCGCCTTCATCACCGTCCACCTGCCGCCCTATATCGTCGACCTTGGCCTCGACGCGAGCTGGGGCGCCATCGCCATCGCGCTGATCGGCTTCTGCAACGTGTTCGGCGCGCTTGCCTCCGGCTACATCGGCGGACGCTTCTCGAAGCCCTGGCTGCTGTCGGCGATCTATCTCGGCCGCGCCATCGCCATTGCCGTCTTCCTGATGGTGCCGGCCACCCCGTTCACGGTGCTGGCCTTCGCCGGCGTCATGGGCTTCCTGTGGCTGTCCACGGTGCCGCCGACGTCCGGACTGATCGCCGTGATGTTCGGGCCGCGCTACATGGCGACCCTGTTCGGCTTCGTCTTCTTCTCCCACCAGATCGGCGCCTTCCTCGGCGTGTGGCTGGGCGGGCGGCTCTACGACCAGACCGGCTCCTACGACATGATCTGGTACATGGGGATTGCGCTCGGCCTGTTCGCCGCGATCGTCCATCTCCCGATCCGCGAGGCGCCCGTCGAGCGGCTTCTCGCGGGCCCGGCCGAATAGCCCCCGAAGGCGCGCGCGGTCACGTCAATTCGACAATCGCACACGTCAATTTTTCGAACTTTCTTGTCGAAACTCGCCCGAAATTGATTCCGGCCGGGGCTCAGTGCTCACTCTCGCACAGCCCGTGGTCGGCCAGCGCCTGGATGACGTGGCACGCCCCCACCGTCTCGCCATGACAGGACGAGACGATGCGTTCAAGCTCGCCTTCCAGCGTCTGCAGGCGGCGGATGCGGGCGCGGATATCTCCAAGATGGGCGCGGGCGATCACATGCGCCTCGGTGCAGGGCATGGACGGGTTTTCGCTCAGATGCAGGAGTTCGCGGATCGCCTCCAGCGACAGGCCGAGGTCGCGGGCATGGCGGATAAAGGCGAGCCGGCCCAGGGTCTCCGGCGGATAGCGGCGCTGGTTTCCCTCCGAGCGCGGCGGCTCGGCGATCAGCCCCTGCTGCTCGTAGTAGCGGATGGTGGGGACCTTCACCCCGGTCTCGCGCGCCAGCGCCCCGATCGAATACATCGCCTGCCCTTTCCCGTGTCCTTCCGGCCCCCGCCTGTCCCCCACGGGCCACGGGGACATCCGGCGCCCGAACGCCACAGACATTAGGGCCGCGAGGGGCGAATGCAATCTCCCCGCGCCTTGACGTGATTGAGCGATGATGGCACCAGTCGCGCGGCGCCGGCCCGCGCCCTGCGCACGGCCGCGTTCCCGCCCAACCCGAGGACTAGCGAAATGACGAGCGAAGCGGTGCCAGCGCACATGCGACCCGAGAATTCCTTCCAGGGCCTGATCCTGACGCTGCAGCGCTTCTGGGCGGACAAGGGCTGCGTCGTCCTGCAGCCCTACGACATGGAAGTCGGCGCCGGCACGTTTCACCCGGCCACCACGCTTCGCTCGCTGGGACCGCGTCCGTGGAAGGCGGCCTACGTGCAGCCCTCGCGCCGTCCCGCCGACGGTCGCTACGGGGAAAACCCCAACCGGCTCCAGCACTACTACCAGTTCCAGGCCATCCTGAAGCCCTCACCCGAGAACCTTCAGGAGCTCTATCTCGCCAGTCTCAAGGCCATCGGTCTCGACCCGGCCCTGCATGACATCCGCTTCGTGGAAGACGACTGGGAAAGCCCGACGCTGGGCGCCTGGGGGCTTGGCTGGGAGTGCTGGTGCGACGGCATGGAGGTGTCGCAGTTCACCTATTTCCAGCAGGTCGCGGGCTTCGAATGCACGCCGGTGTCCGGCGAGCTCACCTACGGGCTCGAGCGTCTGGCGATGTATATCCAGGGCGTCGATAACGTCTACGACCTGAACTACAACGGCCGCGAGGGCGCGGAAAAGATCAGCTACGGTGACGTGTTCCTGCAGGCCGAGCAGGAGTACTCGCGGCACAACTTCGAACATGCCGACACCGAGATGCTGTTCCGCCACTTCAAGGATGCCGAGGACGAGTGCCGCCGGCTGCTGACGGCCGGCGCGGCGGCGCGCGAGGCAAGCGGCGCGGCCGTGCACCAGATGGTGCTGCCGGCCTACGACCAGTGCATCAAGGCCTCGCACTGCTTCAACCTGCTGGACGCGCGCGGCGTGATCTCCGTCACCGAGCGGCAGAGCTACATCCTGCGGGTGCGTGAACTGGCCAAGGCCTGCGGCGCGGCCTTCCTGGAAACCGAGGCCGGCGGCGTCGGGTACGAACCCGCACGGTAGCCCGAGCCCGGCGAACGCACGCCAAGCCTCGATCCCCGCCGGGCGGCGGGGATCGCAGCGCCTGCCACGGCGCGACGGGCGGGCCTTTCCCAGCCCGCTCCTATGTCCTGCAAGGCATGCCGGGCGTCTCGGCGATGAAGCGAAACAATCGCGCGAAGCGCCGTTCGACCTTGCGCCGGCGAAAGCCCTCGAACAGCGTGGACAGGGGGAGAAGTTCCTTGTTCACGCGATACTTGAGATCATAGGCAACCAGCCTGAACCCCTCGTCCTCGCGCAGGAAACCGATGTTTCCGATCTCGTCGCACGAGGCCAGGATCGCATGGCGCCGGCAAAAGCCCGCGAAATCCATGACTTCCCGGAACACGAATTCCGCGTCGAGGTCCTCCGGCCCCTCTCCCTGAAGAATGGTGGCAAGCGCCAGCGGAGGCCGGCCGTCGATCCCCACAAGGCGGTCGAAACACAGCCCCCGCCCAAGATCGGTCGCCACCGGTCCGTGAAGCCTCGGAAAGTAGCGTTCCAGAGAAACACGGTTCGCGGCAAGCCGCCGGTACTCGCGGAACTCACGCAGGTTCGCGTCAACCATCCTCCGCCCCAGCAGACGCTCGACCCGCCCGATCCGGCTCGCTCCGGATCGCAAATGAACCACCTTGATGCAGCGGGAGGGATCGTCCGGATGGACGAAGCAGTCGCGAAAGGAGCCTGAGGAGAATGGCTCCACACCCTTCAACTCTATCATTTCACTAACTTTTTCAGACGCTCCGGAAGGAGCGGAATGGCGAGCGTGACATGACACATGTTTAATGATGATTATTCGTAATCGTCAATCATAATATGAGCGAAAGAGGACAGTTTTCCGTCAAAGGGGGGCTCTCGCCTGTTGGAAACGTCGTCAGCGGCGCGGTCTTCCTGGAGACCGAAGCCGGTTGCGTCGGGCATTCCCCGGCCTTGTGACAAGTTGAAATCAGATAGCCCGCAAGCTACCCTTGGTTGATCTTGTTTCCGGGTTGGAGCGACCATGCCGACAAGGGTTTTCCGCCTGCTGAGCGTGGGCATTCAAATCATTGGTTTTCTTGCTGTTTCAAGCCTTCCCGCGGCGGCGGCCAACGACTTTGGCCCCTCGCTCTACAAGCAGCCTGTCGAGGGCCTGACGCGACGATCCGCCTGCGCTTCCGCGCGACACTACCAGCGCCTTGTCAGCGCAATTAACAAACGCGCCATGGCGCATCTGGGCGAAGTCGTGCGGAACAGGAAATACCCGATCGACATGAGCCTGCCGAAGCGGGAGCGCGAGCGGCTGACAAAACGGCAGTTCAAGAGGATCCAGGCCGACCGTGAAGAGATGGAGAGGATCCATCGCCGCTCGAAGTTCGGCTATCCGCTCAACGTAAAGTGCCAGCCGCTGCCGCGTACGACGCTCGTCGTCGAGGAAACGTGGCGTTACGACAAGAAGATGCTCTGCGTGCGCGCCAAAGGCTGGTCCGCTTGCCAGTGGACGCATGTGACCGCGCTTTCGCGGTATCGGCCGTCCCGTGACCGCAAGACCTGGCGCCCGTAAAGCTCGGGAAAATTTTGATTTTTAACGTTTGCCTCAAAACCCGCAGGAGATCGTTCCTTGATACCTCACCGCTTCCTTTGTCTCGTCGGCCTTGTCGCTTCCGCAATGCTCGTCACGCCGGTTCAGGCCAAGACAAAGGCCGGGATCACCCCGCTTTCCGCCTGCGCGAGCAAGGCCGAGTGGGAAACGCTCGTCAAGACACTGCAGAGCCGCTCCCACGCCTACAATCTCGAGTTCCTAGGGCGCGTCAGCAAGAACAACCCCAACCGGCAGGACAAGCGGGCGGCGGCCCGCTCCGCCAAGGCCAGCACGAAGAAGGGCCAGCCCGTCGACGTGAACTGCCGTCCGCTGCCGGGCGGCACGGTGCATGTCGACGACAAGGGCGGGTTCTCCGGCTTCATGTGTGTGCGGGCGCCGAATTGGAAGTCCTGCGGCTGGATCCACAAGGGCTATTTCACCGACTATTTCGGCGCCACCTCGGACCCAACGGTGTGGCGTCGCAATCCGCAACAGGAATTGCTCTTCATGTATCGCTGAGGACGAGCCGGCACCGCGCCGCGCGTACGATCACGCCTCTCGGCACGGGTTTCGCCGTGCCGGTGACCTGTGTCACATCCCCTTTGCCTGTTCCGGTTTTCACTGCGGCGTGCTTGCAGTAGCGTTCTCGCGCAAGTCGCGCACGCAAGGGGATTTCGCCGGATGGCTACATGGATCGTACTCGGCCTGATCGTTCTGATCGGTGTCTATCTCGTCTACCTCTACAATGACCTGGTGCGAAAGCGGCAGATGGTGCGCGAGGGCTGGAGCGGTATCGACGTGCAGCTCAAGCGCCGCTCCGATCTCATTCCCAACCTGGTCGAGACCGTGAAAGGCTACGCCACCCACGAGCGCGAAGCTCTTGACCGCGTTACTGAAATGCGATCCCGCGCGGCCGGTGTGGCGCGTGACGACGTGGCCGGACGCGCACAGGCGGAAGGCATGCTTTCCCAGGCGCTCGGCCGCCTCTTTGCCGTGGCGGAGGCCTATCCCGACCTCAAGGCCAACGACGGTTTCCGCGACCTGCAGGCAGCCCTCGACAAGACCGAGGACGCTCTGCAGATGTCACGCCGCTACTACAACGGTGCCGTCCGGCAGCTCAACACGCAGGTGGAAAGCTTCCCGGCCAATCTGGTCGCCGAACGCTTCGGTTTCGACGTCGAGCCCTATTTCGAGATCGAGGATCCCGCCGACCGGTCCGTTCCCCAGGTCTCGTTCTGAACCGCCGCCGGCCACACTGCCAGGAACGCAGCAGAATGCTCTTTCGTCTCGTCCGTCTTGTCCTGTCGCTCGCGTTGATGCTTGCGGCAAGCCTCTCCGCGCAGGCGGAGGAGCGGATCCTCTCCTTCGACAGTCATGTGCAGGTCGCGCGCGACGGCACGCTCACCGTGACGGAGACCATCCGCGTCAGGGCCGAGGGCAAGCAGATCCGGCGGGGCATCTTCCGCGACATCCCGCTGCGGATCGAACAGGCGGACGGGACGACGGTGCGTGCCGGTTTTCACCTGGTTTCCGTCGAGCGCAGCGGCAAGGCCGAGCCCTACTCCGTCGATTCCGGTCACGACGGGGTGCGCATCTACATCGGCGACGAGAACGTCTTCCTGCGCGATGGAGCCTACACCTACACGATCACCTACGAGACGAACCGGCAGGTTCGTTTCTTCGACGACCATGACGAGGTCTTCTGGAACGCGACCGGTAACGAATGGGCCTTCCCCATCGATGCCGCGAGCGCGCGGGTCGTGCTGCCCAAGGGCGTTCGCGCGCTCGAAAGCAACGCTTTCACGGGCTACTACGGTGACACGGGCAAGGACGTGCGCATCGTCACGCAGGACGGTGGACGACGCATTTCCTTCACCGCGACACGCCCCCTGCGCCCCAAAGAAGGACTGAGCGTCGCCGTCTCGATGCCGCCAGGGACGATTTCACAGCCGAGCGCGGACCAGCAGATATCCTGGTTCTTCGCGGACCATCGGGTGGAGATCCTGTCCGGAATCGGCCTGGTGCTGGTCATCGTCTACTATGTCTTCGCATGGTGGACGGTCGGGCGAGATCCGCGCCCGGGGGTCATCTTCCCACGTTTCGAAGCGCCCGAAGACCTTTCCCCCGCCCTTTGCGCCTATGTGGCGGACAAGGGGTTCGGGAGCGGCGGATGGCGCGCGCTGTCCGCCGCCTGCCTGAACCTCGCCGTCAAGCGCCGGCTCGATTTCTCGGACCTTGACGACGACCTGACCATCTCGCGTCCGACCGGGGACCACACCGGCACCTCCGACCTGCCGCGCGGCGAGAAGGCCATCATCCGCTGGATGAACAGGCGCGACGAACCACTGACCCTGAACAAGGACAACGGCAAGTCGATCCTGTCGCTCGGCAAGGCGTTCCGCAGCGCCATCGAAGGCGAGAACAGGGAACGCTACTTCAAGCGCAACAGGATCTGGCTGGTGCCCGGCATCGCGCTGAGCGTCGTCACGATCTTCGCCCTGCTCGCCTTCGGAAACATGAGCGACAACCAGATCGCGGCCATGATTCCGCTGTTCATCGTCTCGATGGCCGTGGCCGTCTTCTCGGTTCACTTCGGCAAGGCGGTACAGCGGTCCAGGGGCGTGGTCTTCCGGGTCCTGATCGCGCTCGTGTTCTTTCTCCTGACCGGCGCCGGCCAGATCGTCGGCGCGGCGGTGCTCATGGCGGAACTGGGCGAAACGCCGGTCCTGCCGCTGATCGCGCTGACGCTGCTTTCGGTCAACGTGTTCTTCGGCTGGATCCTCGGCGCGCCGACCGCGCTCGGACGCCAGGCGCTGGACGAGATCGAGGGTCTCAGGATGTATCTGGACGTGGCCGAGAAGGAGCGCATGAACATGGAAGGCGCGCCGAGGATGACGCCCTCCCATTTCGAAACGCTGCTGCCCTATGCCGTGGCGCTGAAGGTCGAGAAGCCCTGGTCGGAGGCCTTCCAGAGCTGGCTCGCGACAGCGGAAGGCGCGGCCATCGCCGCAAGCTATCATCCAGGCTTCTATCACGGCACGCATTTCGACCGGTCCGATATCGCCGGCTCCTTCGCGAACACGATGGGCGGCGGAATGGCGGACGGCTTCTCAAGCTCCCTGCCCGCGCCGAAATCCTCCGGCTCCGGGTTCTCGAGCAGCGGCGGCGGCGGTTTCTCCGGCGGTGGCGGCGGTGGCGGTGGCGGCGGCGGCTGGTAGGCCCCGCCGGACACGGCTTCATGTTCCCGGGGGGTGACTTTTCCCCCCGCACTTGCTAACGGACGCGCAGCACGTCCCGGCCGCCGCTCAGGGCAGCCCAACCATTCGAGATCATCCATGCCCGATCTTCTCCTGGAGCTCTTCAGCGAGGAAATTCCCGCCCGCATGCAGCGTCGCGCGGCGGAGGACCTGAAGTCGCTAGTGACCAACGCGCTGGTCGATCAGGGCGTGACCTACGAGGGCGCGAAGGCTTTCTCCACGCCGCGCCGGCTGACCCTGCACATCGCCGGCCTCACCGCCGGGTCCAAGGCGACCCGCGAGGAGCGGAAGGGACCGCGCGTCGGCGCGCCGGAAAAGGCGCTCGAAGGGTTCCTGCGCGGTGCGGGCCTTGCCTCCATCGACGAGGCGCAGGTCGTTTCCGATCCGAAGAAGGGCGACTTCTATGTCGCGGTGATCGAGAAGCCGGGCCGTGAAACGCCCGACATCATCGCCGAGGCGATGCCCGGCATCATCCGCTCCTTCCCCTGGCCGAAGTCCATGCGCTGGGGCTCGGGCTCCCTGCGCTGGGTGCGGCCGCTGCATTCCATCGTGGCGAGCTTCGGCCCCGAAACCGAGGAGCCGGAGGTGATCTCCTTCGAGATCGACGGCATCCGTTCCGGCAACTTCACGCGCGGCCACCGCTTCCACGCGCCGGACGCCTTCGAGGTGCGCCGGCTGGACGACTACGCGGAGAAGCTGGAAAAGGCGAAGGTCGTGCTCGACCCCGACCGGCGCAAGGACATCATCGCCCATGACGCCCGCAACCGGGCCATGGCGCTGGGGCTGGAACTGGTCGAGGACGAGGGCCTGCTGGAAGAGGTCGCGGGCCTCGTCGAGTGGCCTGTGGTTCTGGTCGGGTCCTTCGAGGAAGACTTCCTCAAGCTGCCGGACGAGGTCATCCGTCTGACCATCCGGGCCAACCAGAAGTGCTTCGTGCTGCGCGACCCGGCAACGGGGCGCCTGTCCAACCGCTTCGTCGCCGTTTCCAACATCGAGGCGCCGGACGCCGGCGCCACGATCATTGCCGGCAACGAGAAGGTGATCCGCGCCCGGCTTTCGGACGCGCGCTTCTTCTTCGAGACGGACCTCAACGCCTCGCTGGAAAGCCGTCTGCCGAAGCTCGAGAACGTGGTCTTCCACGAAAAGCTCGGCAGCCAGGGCGACCGTATCCGCCGCCTGGAAGCGCTGTCGCGCGAGATCGCGCCGCTGGTCGGCGCCGATGCCGACAAGGCCGCCCGCGCAGCGAAGCTCGCCAAGGCGGATCTCGTCACGCAGATGGTCTTCGAGTTTCCCGAGCTGCAGGGCCAGATGGGCCGCACCTACGCGGAAGCCGCCGGCGAGGATGCCTCCGTCGCGCTTGCCATCGAGGAACATTACAAGCCGCAGGGACCGTCCGACCAGGTGCCGAGCGATCAGGTCGCCGTGTCCGTCGCGCTCGCCGACAAGCTGGACCTTCTGGCCGGCTTCTGGGCCATCGACGAGAAGCCGACCGGTTCCAAGGACCCGTTCGCGCTGCGCCGCGCCGCCCTCGGCGTGATCCGCATCGTGCTGGAGAACGGGCTTCGCCTGCGCATGGGCGAGCTTCTCGCCCGCGTCAATCCGGCCATGGCTGGCGAGGCGAACGCGCTTGCGGCCGATCTGCTCTCCTTCTTCGGCGACCGGCTGAAGGTGCACCTCCGGGACGAGGGCGCGCGGCACGATCTCATCGACGCCGTTTTCGCGCTGGAGGGGCAGGACGACCTGCTGATGGTGGTCAAGCGCGTGGAGGCACTCGGCTCGTTCCTCGCCACCGAGGACGGAGCCAACCTGCTCGCCGGCATCAAGCGCGCCGCCAACATCCTGCGCGCGGAAGAGAAGAAGGACGGCAAGCCGGTGGAAGGCGCGCCCCAGGCCGACCATCTCGCCGAGCCCGCCGAAATCGCGCTGGCGGCGGCCATCGACACCGCGCGCGGCGAGATCCGCAAGGCGCTTGCGGAGGAGAACTTCGCCGGTGCGATGACGGCGCTTGCCGGCCTTCGCGCGCCGGTGGACACGTTCTTCGAGGATATTCTCGTCAATGCGGACGATCCGGCCCTTCGCATGAACCGGCTGCGGCTTCTGGCGGAGATCCGCGAGGCGACCCGCGCGGTTGCGGACTTTTCGAAGATCGCCGGCTGAGACCGGCGCGGATCATGGACATGAAAACGGCGGGGCCATCCATGCCCCGCCGTTTTTCATTTCACTCTCACAACACCCGCACGGGCGTTCCGATCAGTCCTTGGGATGATAGCGCCCCGTTTCGGGATCGCGCTCAAGTGTCTTGATCGTATCGCCCGCCGCCTTGCGGGCGGCCCTGGACACCTGTTTTTCCACCCGGGCCATCTCGCGACGCACCGCCTTGACGATCAGATATCCGCCGATGGCCAGGCTCGCGGCCGCAATCACATTGACCATGTCCCTCTCCCGCTCACAAACCGTAGCGCGCCCATAGCGCACGTTCTTCCACCGAAGCGAGCAGCTCCGCCGACGCACCGGCCCCGATGCCCGCCCCCAGTCCGCCGACAGTATCCGACGCGGTGCCGACGCCGAACTTGCGGCCGAACAACCCCCGACGCGGTTCAATCAGCTTCATGCGGACCTTGTCGCCAAAGCGCGCGCGCAGTGTGGAGCGAATGTCGCCGATCCCGTCGACAAGGCCAAGATCGCGCGCGGTGCGCCCGCTCCAGAACAGGCCGGAAAAGAGATCGGATGCCTCCGACAGAACATCGCCGCGCCGCTCGCGAACAAGGGCGATGAAATCATCGTGCACCTCCGCCTGCAACGCCTTGAGATGGGTCACGTCCTCCTCCCGTTCCGGGCGGAAGGGGTCGAGGATGGCCTTGCTCTCGCCGGCCGTGTGCACGCGCCGCTCGATGCCAAGGCGGGCAATCGCCTCGGTAAAGCCGAAACCGGCCGACACGACGCCGATGGACCCGACAATGGAGCTGGGATCCACGTGGATCTCGTCGCCGGCGATCGCCAGCATGTAGCCGCCGGATGCGGCCACATCCTCGACGAAGACGAGCACATCACGCTTCTTTTCGCGCGCGAGCTGTCTAACGCGGTCATGAATGAGGCGCGACTGGACCGGCGAGCCGCCTGGCGAGTTGATGACAAGGGCAACGGCGGGGGCATCGAGCGCAAAGGCGCGGTCGAGAAGCGGCGCAACGCTTGCCAGCGACAGGCCAGGGCGGAAGGGCGCTCCCATCCCGATGGCGCCCTGCAGGCGGACGACGGGGATGGTGGTCGGCACCTGGCCGAGCTTTCCGGGAAGGCGCTTGCGGAGCTTGTCGAACACGGCGGGGGCGTTTCCTTGTCACTGCGAAACCAGGGGCGGTCTCACCGGATATAGGCGTTTCGCAAGGGGATAAAAGGGAGAACGCCTCAGCCTTCGGCGCCGCCCGCACCATTGCCCTCACCCGCGGGTCCGGCATCGAGTGCCTCGCGCAGGGCGAGGAAATCGCGCCAGGCGAAGCGCTTTTGCAGCGGATTGCGCAGCAGGTAGGCCGGATGGAGCGTTGCAAGCGCCCTCACCGCGCCACCGCCGGCCTCCGCGCGCAGCGGCACCTGCAGCCAGCGACCGCGCAAGCGCAGGATGCCCTGGTTGGTGCCGGCAAGGGTTGCCGCCGAGGCGCCGCCCAGGAACACCAGAACCTCGGGCCGGATCAGTTCGATCTGCCGCATGATGAAAGGTTTGCAGATCTCGGTTTCCTGCGGGCTCGGCGTGCGGTTGCCGGGCGGGCGCCAGGGAACGACATTGGTGATCCACGCGCTGGTGCGGTCCAGGCCGATGGCGGCCATCATCAGGTCGAGCAGCTTTCCCGAGCGGCCGACGAAGGGAAGCCCCTGACGGTCTTCCTCGCGTCCCGGCGCTTCTCCCACGAACATGACGCGGGCCTGCGGGTTGCCGTCCGCAAACACTAGGGATTTCGCCGTCAGGCGCAGATTGCAGCCCTCGAAACGGGAGAGGATGTCTCGCAGTTCCTCAAGGCTTGCGGCACGCGCCGCCGCCTCGCGCGCGGCATCGACCGTCTCGTCGGTGGGCAGCGCGATGGTGCCGCCGGTAACGGGGGCCGCCGGCTTTTCGCGTTCACCCGCCGCCGGTTTCAGATAGTCGCGCGGATCCGTCGACATGGGCGCGGACCGCTCCGCCGGCCCCTCGCCGGATCGCGCGCCGCCCGCTGCCGGAGCAGAACCGCCAGGCCGTGTGGCGGGCCGGTTCCGTACTTCAACCTGCATTCGCGCCTGTTCGCTGAGCGCGAAGGCGTCGGCCGGCACGTCATCGCCCCAGGCATCGGCCCCGGAGGCAAGATAGAAATCAAGCAGCGCCTCGAGCCCGCGCACCACCTCTCGCGGTGGCTCGAAGCCTCCGGATGCGGTTTCGTCTGTTGGTCTGCTCGGTCCCATGAGCGTGTTGTGACGCATCGCGCGCGCCAGCGCAACGACGCCCGTGGCAAACCCCTGCTCCGTTGAGCAGGAGTTCCCCTGACGTGAGGGTCATATAGATATCCAAATTGGCAAGGCGGATTGCAGGGCGTTTCGCACTGCACTAAAGAGAAGGCGGGTACACAGAGAAGCCACAAGAGGGAGAGCGGGATGGCCGAGACCGGGGAACTTCCTGAGCGCGAAAGCATGGATTTCGACGTCGTCATCGTTGGCGCCGGCCCCGCGGGCCTGGCAGCCGCGATCCGCGTCAAGCAGCTTGCCGAGGAAAGCGGCACGGATGTCTCCGTGGTCGTTCTGGAAAAGGGCTCCGAGGTAGGCGCCCACATCCTGTCGGGCGCGGTTGTCGACCCGATCGGCATCGACCGGCTGCTGCCGGGCTGGCGCGAGGAGGCGGACACGCCCTTCAAGACCCCGGTGACCGCCGACCACTTCCTGGTTCTCGGCCCCGCCGGTTCCATGCGCCTGCCGAACCTGATGATGCCGTCGCTGATGAACAATCACGGCAACTACGTCGTTTCGCTCGGCAATGTGACGCGCTGGCTCGCCGAGAAGGCCGAGGCGCTCGGCGTCGAGGTCTATCCCGGCTTTGCGGCTGCCGAAGTGCTCTACGATGACGAGGGTCGTGTCGTCGGTGTCGCGACAGGCGACATGGGCGTCTCGCGCGACGGCACGCCCAACGCAAACTACACGCGCGGCATGGAGCTTCGCGGCAAGTATGTCCTGATCGGCGAAGGCGCGCGCGGCTCGCTCGCCAAGGAGCTGATCGCCCGCTTCGAGCTCGACAAGGACGCCGACGTGCCGAAATACGGCATCGGCATCAAGGAGCTGTGGCAGGTCGATCCCTCGAAGCACCGCCCCGGCCTCGTGCAGCACAGCTTCGGCTGGCCTCTGGACAACAAGACCGGTGGCGGCTCCTTCCTCTACCATCTGGAAGACAATCAGGTCGCGGTCGGCTTCGTTGTCCACCTGAACTACAAAAACCCGTATCTCTCGCCCTTCGACGAGTTCCAGCGCTTCAAGACGCACCCGGCGATCCGCGACACCTTCGAGGGCGGCAAGCGCATCTCCTACGGCGCGCGCGCCATCACGGAGGGCGGCTACCAGTCGGTTCCGAAGACGAGTTTCCCCGGCGGCCTGCTGCTGGGCTGCTCGGCCGGTTTCGTCAACGTGCCGCGCATCAAGGGATCGCACAACGCCGTGTTATCCGGCATCCTTGCGGCCGAGGAAGTCATGGGCGCGCTGGCACGCGGCGAGGCCAACACGGACCTCGAGAGCTATGACGCCGCATGGCGGGCGGGCGAGATCGGCCAGGACCTGAAGCGGGTGCGCAACGTCAAGCCACTGCTGTCACGCTTCGGAACCGCGCTCGGCACGGCGCTCGGCGGTCTCGACATGTGGACCAACGAGCTGTTCGGGTTCTCGTTCTTCGGCACCCGGAAGCATGGCAAGCGCGACTCCGAATGTCTGGAGCCGGCGGCGAAACACAAGCCGATCGACTATCCCAAGCCGGACGGCGAGGTCTCCTTCGACAAGCTCTCCTCCGTGTTCCTGTCGAACACCAATCACGAGGAGGATCAGCCGATCCACCTCAAGGTGAAGGACATGGAGCTGCAGAAGACGTCGGAACACGATGTCTTCGCGGGACCGTCGAACCGCTACTGCCCGGCCGGCGTGTACGAATGGGTCGAGGAAGGCGAGGACGCGCCGCGCTTCCAGATCAACGCGCAGAACTGCGTCCACTGCAAGACCTGCGACATCAAGGATCCGAACCAGAACATCACCTGGACGGTGCCGGAAGGCGCAGGCGGACCGAACTACCCCAACATGTGATCGCGCGGACTGCGATGGAAGGAACAGGGGGCGGCGGGCGACAGCTCGCCGCCCTTTCCGTTTCAGGGCAGGCGTTTTAGGCCGTCTCTTTTGCCTTGCGGGCGGCCAGCCGGCAGAAGCTGTCGGTGAAGAGATCGAGTGCCGGCCAGTCGGTGAACTCCATATCGCCTGAGGGATCGGGCTCGATGCCCTTCTCCCGCAGGATGCCGTGGATCACCCACCGCTTGAGAAAATTCAGCCGCGTGTCGTGCACCGCGCCGGCAGCGAGGTGCACGCTGGTCGCCTCCCAGTCGAGAGCATCGAAAAGATCCTCCACCGCGATTTCGGCGTTGGCGAGATCCTCGCTTCCTCCGGCCGCCGACAGACTGACGGAGACAAAGGCGGTGGGAACGCGTTCGAGCCGCGCACGCTGCAGGCGGATGAAATCCACCATCTCCTTCTGGTGGCGCCCGAGGTGAAGCGAGGCGGCGAGAACGGCACCGTCGAAGGTGCCGAGCTCAAGCGCCGCCGCCGCCCGTGCATCCACGAGCGAGACCTGTCCTCCACAGGCGCGCAACCGGCTTGCCACGCGGTTGGCGATCTTCCCGGTCTGGCCTTCAGTCGTGGCGTAAACCACGAGAAAATGCGTCATGAGCGTCCACCCGAACGTCCTCCCCATCGGGAAAGAGTGCCTCAGGCGCGCGACGATTCCATGACGGATTCGGCCAGCTTCGGACTAAGCCGGCAAACTGCCTAGGCCCTCCCCCCGCAAACGCGGTTCGGCTCATATAAAAACGGCAAAGAGATGCAAGGAGAAGCACGCCGGGCGGGCCTTCCGCCCGGCCAAGGGCTTCGACGCCGCAGATCGAAGCCGTTTTCATGTCCCGTCGGGATTTGCTCGGTCAGGGCCGGGCAACAGCGTTGCCAGCCTTTGAAAACCGGACGGTTTCCTGCAGGCTTGCGCCTCGTATCCGACCCTGGCGAACAAACCGGACCCGCCTCGTTTATGGGGCCACACCCTAGTCCTCTGCCGCGAGGCGCTTGGTCTGGGCCTCCACCGAGGCGAAGGCCGACATGTTGACCACGCCGCGCGAGGTAACGGACGGCGTCAGGATATGCGCCGGCTGCGCGGTGCCGAGAAGGATCGGCCCCACGTGCAGGCTCTCGGTCATGACCTTCACAAGGTTGAGGGCAATGTTGGCCGCATCGAGATTCGGGAACACGAGCAGGTTGGCCTCGCCCGTCAGGCGCGACGTCGGCATGACACGGGCCCGCATCGCCTCGGACAGGGCACTGTCGCCGTGCATCTCGCCGTCGACCTCCAGGTCGGGGGCGATCTCTCCCAGGATCTCCAGCGCTTCGCGCATCTTCTCTCCCGAGGCCATGTCCCGCGAACCGAAGTTCGACGCCGACAAAAGGGCCGCGCGCGGCGTGATGCCGAAGAGGCTGATCTCCTCCGCCGCGAGCCGGGTCATTTCGGCGATCTCGCGCGCACAGGGGTTCGCGGTCACATAGGTGTCGGTGAAGAAGGTCGCGCCGGTCGCGTTGATGAGCAGGGAAAGCGCGGAGAAGTCCTGCACGCCCGGCGCCGTTCCGATGATGCTTTTCACATTGTTGAGGTGCTTGGTGTAGCGCCCCTCAAGACCGCAGATCAGCGCGTCGGCCTCGCCCCGACGCACGGCAAGGGCGCCGATCACCGTGGTGTTGGAGCGCACCATGGTGCGGGCGGCCTCCGGCGTCACGCCGCGCCGTCCGGTGAGCGAATGCAGCGTGTCGACATAGTCGCGGTAGCGCGGGTCGTCTTCCGGGTTGATGAACTCGAAATCGGTGCCGGGACGGATCTTGAGACCGAAGCGTTCGCAACGGCTTTCGATCACCGAGGGGCGGCCAATGAGAATCGGCCGCGCCAGCTTGTCCTCGAGCAGCACCTGCGCGGCGCGCAGCACGCGCTCGTCCTCTCCGTCGGAATAGATGATGCGCGTCTCGCTGGCCCTTGCGGCGGCGATGATCGGCTTCATGATCAGGCCGGACCGGAACACGAAACGGTTGAGGCGGTCGTTGTAGGCGTCGAAGTCCGTGATCGGCCGTTCGGCCACGCCGCTGTCCATCGCGGCACGGGCCACCGCCGGCGCGATGCGCAGGATCAGCCGCTGGTCGAAGGGCGAGGGAATGAGATACTTCGGCCCGAAGGTCTCCGTCACGCCACCGTAGGCCCGCGCGGCGACGTCGGACGGCTCCTCGCGCGCCAGTTCCGCGATCGCCGCCACGGCCGCGAGCTTCATCTCCTCGTTGATGGTGGTCGCGCCCACGTCGAGCGCGCCGCGGAAGATGTAGGGGAAACACAGGACGTTGTTGACCTGGTTGGGATAGTCGGAGCGGCCGGTGCACATCATGACATCGTCGCGCACGGCAAGCGCCGCCTCCGGCATGATCTCCGGGCGCGGGTTCGCGAGCGCCATGATGAGCGGATTGGCGGCCATCGCCGCGACCATCTCGGGCTTGAGAACACCGGCCGCCGACAGGCCGAGGAAGACGTCCGCCCCCTCGATGACCTCGGCGAGCGTGCGCTTTTCGGTTTCCTGCGCGAAAACGGCCTTCCATTCGTCCATCAGGCTTTCGCGGCCCTTGTAGACGACGCCCTCGATGTCGGTGACGTAGATGTTCTCGCGCTTCGCGCCAAGCGAGACCAGAAGGTTGAGACAGGCAAGGGCCGCCGCGCCGGCGCCCGAGGCGACGATCTTCACCTTCGAGATGTCCTTGCCGGACAGTTCCAGCGCGTTCTTGACCGCGGCGCCGACGATGATCGCCGTGCCGTGCTGGTCGTCATGAAAGACGGGAATGTTCATCCGCTCGCGCAGAGCGCGCTCGATCATGAAGCATTCCGGCGCCTTGATGTCTTCCAGGTTGATGCCGCCGAAGGTGGGCTCCAGCACCGCCACCGCGTCAACAAAACGGTTCACGTCGAGTTCGTCCACCTCGATGTCGAACACGTCGATGCCGGCGAACTTCTTGAAGAGCACCGCCTTGCCCTCCATCACCGGCTTGGAGGCGAGCGGGCCGATGGCGCCCAGGCCGAGCACCGCCGTACCGTTGGAGATCACCGCGACCAGATTTGCGCGCGCGGTGTAGTCGGCCGCCGTGGAGGGATCGCGGGCGATCTCCAGACAGGGCGCCGCGACGCCCGGCGAATAGGCAAGGGCAAGATCGCGCTGGTTGCCCAGCGGCTTGGTCGCCTGGATGCCCAGTTTTCCCGGGTGCGGATGCTGGTGGTAGAACAGCGCCGCCTCGTCGAGGTCATGTGCGGGGTTCGCCTGCGCGGAGCTGGCGGAAGCGGGTGTCTGGTTTTTCGGCGCGTCGGTCATGGCGGTCACTCGGGCCTGGAAGTTCGGTCGGTGAAGCCTCCGGCCTGAAGGCCGGCGGCGGTGGCAAGGGGATCAGGGCATGTCTCGCGCATTCCCCACCGGTGCGGCGGCAGGGGCTCCCTCATGAGACTTTGCCCGGATCAGCAAGCGAATCAACAAGAAGAGCACAAGCGCGTTCAGGCAATGCCATACGAAATGCGTGCCTGGCGGGAAAGCCTCGCAGGCAGGCATGTCTGCCGTGCGGAAAACGAGGGACAGCAGAAACACCGTTCCGGTCACCGCCAGCATCCCCGCCCCGGGACGGCGCATGAGCCATAGCGTGGCCGCGACGCCGAAGATCGCGCCGAGGGCGGGCACGTAGCCCCCGCTCGACCCGGCAAGCCGTCCGAACAGCGGGCCGAGCGCATAGCTCGCCCCAAGGAAGAGCAGGGTTCCGAAGACGGCGAGCGGCCAGGACAGGCCGACCAGCCGGCGCAGCGCAAGGCAGAAGTAGATATTGATGAACAATGCGATCGGCAGCACGTCGGCCAGCGCGGCCCAGCGGGTCGCGAAGGTATGGAACAGGAAGGACCCGACGCCCACCACCGCCACGATGACCGCAAGCAGGAACGTTGCGGGATCGCCCTGCCCGCGCTCGCGCCAGTCGCGAAAGGCGAAAAGGGCGGCGATCAGGAAGGCCGCGTTGGTCACGGCGTTGACCGGCTCGGCCCAGAACCCCGCATCGAGGCGCTCGCAATAGGCATCGATCGGCGCCGTCCAGTCCATCTCGCACCTCCTCCCGCAGTCGTCGTTCCGCGCGCTCTGGCGTCCCGTTGCGGCCAAGCCTATTCTGCCGGCCAGTCCCATGCCAGCGGAGTGACAAGCACAGCCATGCATCGCATCGATGACAGCCGCCCCTTCATCCCCCTCGACATCGCCGTGCTGACGGTGTCGGACACACGCTCGCTGGAGGAGGACCGCTCCGGCTCGACCCTTGCCGCGCGCATCGGTGACGCCGGTCACCGTCTCGCCGGGCGCGAGATCGTTACCGATGACGTGGACCGGATCCGCACCGTGGTGAACCGCTGGATCGCCGATCCTCAGGTCGACGTGATCATCACGACAGGAGGCACCGGCTTCACGGGCCGGGACGTCACGCCCGAGGCGGTGGAACCCCTGTTCGAGAAACGCATGGACGGCTTCTCAGAGGTCTTTCACCGCATCTCCTATGACAAGATCGGCACCTCCACGATCCAGTCGAGGGCGACCGGCGGCGTCGCAGGGGCGACCTACATCTTCGTTCTGCCGGGTTCTCCGGGCGCCTGCAAGGACGCCTGGGACGGCATCCTGAAGTGGCAGCTCGACTACCGACACATGCCCTGCAATTTCGTGGAGATCATGCCGCGCCTGGACGAGCATCTGAAGCGGGGCAAGCTGCGCGAGGCATGAAGCCGGGCTCCCCGTTCGGGCCACGCCACTTCACGGATCCGTTATCGCCTCTTTTTTCCCGCATCCCGCGGCCTAACTGGCTTTGCGGAACGCTTTCGTTCGCAAACGGGAGGCTTTGAGGATATGACGGATACGACAGTGAACCGCCGCACCCTGCTCGCCGGTGCGGCCACGGCAACGCTTGCCGCGCCTGCTCTTCTTTCCACGCTCGGTCCTGTGCGCGCCGCCGCGCCGATGATGGGGGCTTCCGCGCCCGCGTTCCATCGCATCAAGCTCGGCAGCTTCGAAGTCACGACCCTGCGCGACGCCGCACGCGCGATGGACGGCCCGCACCCCATCTTCGGAGAGGACCAGGAAGCCGATGCCGTCGCCGAACTGATGCGGGAAAACAACCTGCCGACGGACAGGATGGTCAACGGTTTCACGCCGGTGCTCGTCAACACCGGGTCCGAACTGGTTCTTTTCGACACCGGCCTTGGCGGGGAGACCGGCAAGCTCGCGGCCCAGCTCGAGGCGGCCGGCTATTCCACCGACCAGATCGACACGGTGGTCATCACCCACATGCACGGCGACCACATCGGCGGACTGATGAAGGATGGCGCTCCTGTCTTCGCCAACGCCCGCTACGTGACCGGCCAGACGGAGTACGACTTCTGGTCCTCCGACGACCGCATGGGCACGGCGGCCGAACGCGGTGCCAACCTGGTGCGCTCCAACGTTGTGCCGCTCGCCGAGAAGATGACCTTCATCGGTGACGGGGACGCGGTCGTTTCCGGCATCACCGGTCTCGACACCTCCGGCCACACGCCGGGCCACATGTCCTTCCATCTGGAAAGCGACGGCCAGGAGCTGATGATCTGGGGCGATGTGGCCAACCACTTCGCCGCCTCCGTCCAGCGTCCCGAGTGGCACGTGCGCTACGACATGGACAAGGAGAAGGCCGTCGCGACCCGCAAGCGCATCTTCGACATGGCGGCGACCGACGGGCTGGCCATCTCCGGCTACCACATGCCCTTTCCCGCCATCGGCTACGTGGAAAAGGTCGGCGAGGGATATCGCTGGACCCCGGCGACCTATCAGTTCGAGCTTTAGGGTGTGGCCCGGGCCGCTCAGGCACGACGATGCATTGTTCAAGGGGCCGGCCAACGCCGGCCCCTTTCTCATGTGACGTGTTCACTCCGCACTGTAGGCGGGCGCGCTGTCCAGAAAGCGGGCGTAGGCATTCGCATCCGGCGGCAGGAACGTTTCCGCCAGGGGATTGCGGCGGCGCTTGCGCGCGCCAATGTCGGCGAGCAGTTCGTCCATATGGCGAAAATGATAGGGCGCTGAACACAGACCGCCATAAACGCGTGCGGCGGGACGAACGGTTCTGCGCCATTTCAGGTGCTCGTCGATCCAGCGCCGCATGTCATCCGGGCCAGGCTGCTTCGCGAGCATCCCGTCCGCGTAGCGCACGAGCCACTGGGCCGCGATATCGCTGGTCAGGACGGTGGCGAAGCTCGAGTTGAACCCCACGCATCCGAGGTCCGGCACGTCTGGATTGGCAACCAGGCGATAGAGCCGGTACTGACCGTCATCGTCGATCAGCGCATCCTTCGTGGCCTCGTCGAGGAAGGGCACCCCAAGTTTCCAGCCGACCGCCTGGATCGCGACATCGACCGGCAGGCGCTCACCGCCCGACAGGATCACCTCGCCGTCCTCATACCTCTCGAAAGTACCTTTCACGGTCCTGATCCTGCCCTTCGAGACGAGGTCGAAGAACCCTTCGGTCGCGATGGACAGGCCACAGGCAATGGTATCGTCCACCGGCGCCTTCGGGCGCAGACCGTTTTTCTTCAATCCGAACTGGAGCGTCAGCAGGGCCTCGAGCCCTCTCCAGTTCGCCCAGACCAGGGGTTTCGTCAGCGCACGGACCACCTTGGCGACCCGCCCCTCGCTCCAGGGCGGGAACATGATCTCCGACGCACGGCAGTAAAGGATGTGCTTGAAGTTCACGAGCCCGGCGAAACGGTAGGGAACACGCCACACCGGCTCCAGATAGACGACCGTCACCTCCTCCGCGCCCTCCTTCACCGCGTTGACGGCAACGTCGGTCGCCGACTTGGAGAAGCCGAGCACCACCACCTTGCGTCCACGCACGATTGCCGGATCGGTGTATTCGCTGGAATGCAGGATGCTGCCACCCCGGGCGACAAATTCGTCGTCGCCCCTGTGCCGCAATCGGTTGGGGTCCGTGAACGTACCGCTGGCGACCACGACGAAGTCGTAGTGCTGGACGCTGCTTTCACCCTCACCGTCCTCGACCGAAAGGTTCCAGCCCCCACTCGCGGCGCGCTCCATGGCGGTCACCGTATGGCGGAAACGGATGAGAGGAAGCAGGCCGAACGTGCCGGCGAAGTCCGTCAGATAGGCATGGACCTGTGCCCCGCTTGGCCACTCCGGATAATCCTCCGGCATGGACAAGCCGGTGTAGCGGTAGAGATCCTTGGGGCTTTGGGTGCGAATGCCCGGATAGGAGCGCGCAGGCCCCCAGACCCCGCCAAGCTCGTGGCTCCGTTCGAGAACGGTGACCTCATGCCCCTTGTCCCGAAAGGCGCGCGCGGACGCAAGTCCGCTCACGCCGGCGCCGATGACGCAGACGCGCTTGCGTTTGACCATGTGAAATGTCCCGGTGTCCGAGGCGTTGCCCCCGTCCGGCGGAGGGCACGCCCTTGCTGTTCAGACGCTCAGCTTGAGCGGATCGAAGGCCATGTCCTCGGGCTTGAGGAAATGCACCTCGCGCAGCGCGGACTGGCGCACGACTTCCGCCGGGTCCCCGAGATTGTGCAGATTGTCGAAGAGCTCGCGCAGGCGCCGTGCCGGACTGACCCAGAAGATCGCGCGCGCGGCGGTGTCGGTCAGATTGTAGTAGCCATGGGGAATGCCCATGGGCATTCGCACCACGTCGCCGGGATGGGCCTGATGGTGCTCGCCATCCAGGTAGAGGTCGAAACGTCCCTCCAGCACGTAGATGAACTCGTCCTGGGTGGGATGGATGTGCGGCGGCACGAAGGTTCCCGGCGGGTCGAGCGTCTCGAAGGAGAAGCATGCCTCGCCTTCGGTCTTCATCCAGTAGGTGTGGCCGAGAATGTTCCACTCCACCCCGTCATGGCCGGTCCCCGCCGGGGTGATGCCCGGATCGGTGTTGACCTTCACCATGTTGGCGATCGCCTTGTTCATAGCAATTCTCCCCTGAAACGCGCCGCAACGCGCGCGGCTTTGATCCGTCCTCTGGTGCGGTGCGTGCTGCCGGTTCGCCGGCGCGCGCGTGTTCTCGCCTCATCATGAAAGCCCGGGTTCGGCGCGGCCGTCTATCCGCTGAACGCAACATCTGTCCGCATGACGACGCGGCGCCCCTTTTGCCGGCTCGCCGTCCCGGATGACGCACCGCCGGGGGCGTGCTAGGCTTTTTTCTCAACAAGGGCCGCGAACGGTCCGGTTTCCAGAGGACGGAACAGTCATGACAGGTGCGCCATGAGGGGGGCGCGCGTGCCGCTTGCCGACCATGCGAAAGTGGCGACGCGAGACGTCCACCAGGCGGCCGAGCAGGTCGGGCGAATTTTCTGCGCGCACCGGCTCAGCCCCCTCGACAGGGCTAAGGACTTCAACGCCCTGCACAACCACCGCCGTTTTCCAGGCGGCTCGATCAACTACGTTTCCTACGGCGGCGACGTGGAGATCGACCCCGGTTGCCTGGAACGCTTCTTCCTGCTCCAGATTCCCTTGCGCGGGTCCGCCGAGATCCGCCTTTCCGGCGGAAGCTGCGAAACCGGCCCCGGCCGCACCGCCTCGCTGCTTTCGCCAACGCGCCCCGCCGTCATGCGCTGGCGCGCATCCTGCGGCCAGCTCATCCTCATGCTCGATCGCGCACCGGTCGAAGCCGCCCTGGCAGACTTGCTCCAGGACGATGTCGGAGATCTGGTGTTCGAGGCGGGAGTGCGCCTCGATGACGGGTTCGGGCAAACGCTCCGCGCGCAGGTTGCCCATCTCGCGGCACTTGCGGACACCGCCGGCGGCGCGTCCGAGCCGGCGCTCGCGCGCCTTGGAGAGACGATCGTCCAGACACTTGTGTGGGGACAAGACAGCACCCACCGGACGCGGCTGCTGGGAACCGCCCCCGAAACCTTCACGCCGCCCGCCCGGATCACCCGGGCACTCGACTATCTGGACGCAAGGCTTGAGGAACCGCTTGACATGGCCGCGCTCGCGCACCACTGCGGCTGCTCCGTCCGGGCCCTGCAGGCGGGCTTCCGGCGGCACCGGGGCGAGACGGTCACGGCCGCGCTCGAACGTCGCCGCCTCGCCCTTCTTCATGAGCGCCTGCTGTCGGGTGATGGCGATGCCAGTGTGACCGAGATGATCCACGCCTGCGGTTTCACGCACCTGGGGCGCGCGGCGCTTGCCTATCGGCGGACCTACGGGGAGCGGCCGAGCGACACATTGAGGCGCTGAAGGGGCACCTGGCGCTTCACCGGCTCGCCTTTCACGATCAGGACGCGACGATCCTGCCTTGTTTTGGCGGGCCTGGCGGCACGATGACGAAACACCCCTGCAATTTACGACGAGGCCGGAGCGGCTTTCCGTCCAAATGGCACTTCCATGTGGTCCGTTTTTCTTTCTAATCGCAGGGAACCCTGACGTTTTTCGGCCTCATCTTTGGCCTGCCATCTTCTTATCCCTCAATGACCTTCTCCCTGACGTCTTCACGTCCGACAGCGCCACCACCTTTCCTTCCGTGGACGACACGGGATCGACCACCGGCTGACAGGCCAGAGGCCGCCGCCGAACCGGAACATGGAAAGGAAACCGACCATGAAGAAGACGATCATCGCGCTTGCCACCCTGAGCCCCCTCGCCTGGGCCGGCGCCGCCGCTGCACAGGGCGTCACCTTCGACGACATCGACGCGGACGGCAGCGGCGAGCTGTCCTATTCGGAGGTGACCGCCGTCATTCCGAACATGACCATGGAGGAGTTCACCGCGGCCGATACGGACGGCAACGGCTCCCTGTCCGAGGCCGAGCTTCAGGCCGTCGCGCAGAAGAACAGCGGCGGCTGATCAAGGACCCTGGACCGGACCGCCCCGCCACCCCGCCGGGGCGGTCCGTTCTTCAGTCGTGCCACGCATCCCTCTTTCAAGCGCAAAATGTTCCTGTTATGTTCACTCTCGGGCTGGCGCTAAGCCCGTCGGCCGAACGGTTCCCAACAGGTGACGTGCAGGGCTTGAAACAATGGGATTTTCACTCCCCCCAGCACCCGATCAGGTGCAAGTGCCCGAGCCGGGTTCGCGGCCCGAAGGCGATATTGCCGGCGCGCGCGGACGCGGTGCAGGCCTCAACATGGCGGGCCGGTTCGAGAAGGAGGCTCTCGAAGCCTTCGATGACGGCTGGGGAACGCTTGACGAAATCCAGGCCCTTCGCACGCAGGTCAACGAGGAACGCGCGCGCACGATCATCACGCGCAATGAGTCGCCCGACATCTCCTTCGATCGCTCGATCAATCCCTACCGGGGGTGCGAGCACGGTTGCATCTATTGTTTCGCCCGGCCGAGCCACGCCTATGTGGGACTTTCGCCGGGGCTCGACTTCGAAAGCCGCCTGACCGTGAAGCCCAATGCGGCCGAGCTTCTCGAGCGCGAGCTTTCCCGGCCGGGCTACACGCCCCGCACCATTGCCATCGGCACGAACACCGACCCCTATCAGCCCATCGAGCGCGACTGGAAGGTGATGCGCGACATCCTTCAGGTGCTCGACCGCTGCAATCACCCGGTGGGCATCGTAACCAAATCGGCGCTGGTTCTGCGCGATCTCGACATTCTGGCGCCAATGGCAGAACGGGGTCTGGTGAAAGTCGCCCTGTCCGTCACCACGCTCGACCGCAAGCTCGCACGCTCCATGGAGCCGCGCGCCGCAACTCCCGAGAAGCGCCTTGCCGCGATCCGGGGACTCAACGAGGCGGGCGTGCCGGCGAGCGTCATGGTCGCCCCCGTCATTCCCGCCCTCACGGATTCCGAGATGGAGAAGATCCTGGAAGCCGCTTATGAAGCAGGGGCGCGAGAGGCCGGATACATCCTTCTCCGGCTGCCCATCGAGGTCAGCCCGCTGTTTCGCGACTGGTTGTTGCGGCACCGGCCGGACAGTTTCCGCCATGTGATGAACCTCATCCGCTCCATGCGCGGCGGAAAGGACTATGATGCCCAGTGGCAGAAGCGGATGAAGGGCGAAGGTCCCTATGCAGACCAGCTCGCCAGGCGGTTCCAGATTGCCGCGAAACGCATCGGCTTCAACCAGCGCCGCAGAAGCCTTTCCGCGGAGAACTTCCTTGCCCCCCAGGCCGGCGGGGTACAGCTCAGGCTTTTCTAGGGGGCCCCATAAACGAGGCATGTCCGGGGCCGAGGCTTGTCAGGCGGGACCGGATTGGGCAGGACTGTCCGCAACACGCCGCCCTTCGCCTGCTCACACCTCCAAGGATTGCCCATGTCCCAGAAAGGCGCGATGCCGCTCTTCGACAGGATCGACGTTCCGGAAACGATGGATCCGGAAGCGGAAGCCCGGATCGCGGCGACTTTCGACAACCGGCTCGCGGGCATCGATGAAGCGGGGCGCGGCCCCTGGGCCGGGCCGGTCGCCGTGGCGGCCGTGATTCTGGCACCAGGCGACATTCCGCAAGGACTTGCCGATTCCAAGGCGTTGAGCGAAGCCACCCGTGAAGGTCTTTACGAGGAGATCCTCGCCAAGGCCCACGTGGGACTGGCCTTCGCGTCGCCGGCTACAATCGACTCGCTCAACATTCGTGCCGCCACGCTCGGCGCAATGGCACAGGCGGTCTGCGCACTCGAGATGGCACCCTCCTTCTGCCTTGTCGACGGCCGCGATGTGCCCCCGGGCCTTCCTGCTCCGGGGATCGCGGTCGTGAAGGGCGATGCCCGACTGCAGTGCATCGCCGCCGCGTCCATCGTCGCCAAGGTCGCGCGGGACCGGCTCATGAAGCGCATGGATCCGGTCTGGCCGGACCACGGCCTTGCCCGTCACAAGGGCTATGGCACGGCAGCCCATGCGGCAGCACTTGCCACCGCTGGCGTGACGCCGCTTCACCGCAAGAGCTTTCGTCCGATCGCGACGCTGCTGGATGCCGCCGGCTGATCCCGCCCAAGGCACTGTCGGGCAGCCACCACACAAACGAAAATGGCCCCGGACCGTACGATCCGGGGCCATTTCACTTGTCTCTGGTGATCTCCGGAAGAGCCCGGACGATCCGCCTGATCAGTTGAGGCGGGTCTTGACCTCGGTGATGCTCTTGGAGAGCAGGTCGTCGCCGACCTTGCCCGGCACCGTCTTTTCAAGGATCTCGCGAGCCGCCATGACGGCCAGATCGGTTGCCCTGGCGCGGACCTCGGCAATCGCCTGCCCCTCGGCCTGGGAGATCTTGGCCTCTGCGGCGGCGGTGCGGCGCGCGATGAGATCGTCAAGCGCCTCGTTGGCCTCGACGGTCATGCGCTCTGCCTCGCGCTTTGCCTCAGCAACGATGCCCTCGGCCTCGGCTTCCGCCTCGTTGCGGCGGCGCTGGTAGTCGGCGAGAAGGGCCTGGGCCTCCTCGCGCAGACGGCGGGCGTCATCGAGTTCCTTGCGGATGGTGTCCGCGCGCTTGTCCAGCGCGCCGGAAATCATGCCCGGAACCTTGTAATAGGCAATGATGCCCAGGAAGAGAATGAGGCCGACCAGGGCCCATGCTGTGGCGTCCATCAGAGCGTCCTCACTTCATCGCCGCGTCGACGGCCTTTTTCAGGTCCGCCTTCGTCGGCGCCTTGCCGACAAGGCTCTCGACGAGAGCGGCAGTGGTCTCTGAAGCAATCTCGCCAACGCTGGCGAGAGCCTCGCCCTTGATCTCGGAGATGCGCTTCTCGGCGGCCGAAAGCTTCTCGGAGAGCTGGCCCTCGGTCTCCTCGCGGCGGCGATCGATATCGGCCTTCAGCTTGTCGCGCGTCTCCTGCGCGATGCCGTGAGCCTTGTCGCGCGCCTCCGCAAGCGCCTGCTCGTAAGCGGCGATGGCGGCGTTGCTTTCCTCGTTCAGGCGGTTCGCCTCGGCGAGGTCGCCGGCAATTCGGTCGCGGCGATCCTCGAGGATGCCGCTGATGCGCGGAAGCGCAACCTTGCTCATGATCCAGTAGAGCAGGCCGAAGGTGATGGCCAGCCACAGGATCTGCGAGGCATAGGTCGAGCCGTCAAACGGCGGGAACGTGCCGACCGAATGCTCGTCGGCGGGAATCTCGATAACGCCGTGGGCGTTGCTATCGCTCTGGGACTCGGCGCCGGTCGTGGCCATTTTCGTCTCCAATGCCGCAGACAGTCACGCATCCGGGATGCCGGATGCGCAGCCGGGCGCAAGACCTGCGCCCGGCCGAACTTTTGCGTCGCTGACGCTGATCTAACGCGGTCTTAGACGGCGAAGAGCAGGAGAAGAGCGACGAGAAGCGAGAAGATGCCGAGCGCCTCGGTCACGGCAAAGCCGAAGATGAGGCGGCCGAACTGGCCGTCGGCGGCAGACGGGTTGCGCAGCGCGCCCGAGAGGTAGCTGCCGAAAATGTTGCCGAGGCCGAGAGCGGTACCGGCCATGCCGAGGCAGGCGAGACCCGCACCGATGTACTTTGCTGCTTCAGCTTCCATGACACTTGCTCCTTGAGATGAGATTGCAGCGACGTAACGACGGCTCCGCCTTATTGCGGAGCCGAACCAAACTGACTTCTAGTGGCTCGGATGCAGGGCATCGTTGAGGTACATGCAAGTCAGAACCGTGAACACGTAGGCCTGAAGGAAGGCCACGAGGAACTCGAGACCGGTCAGGGCCACCGTCATGCCGAGCGGCAGGATGGAGAAGACCGGGCCGAACACGCCAAGCCCTTCCGCCGCGAGGAGCGACGTGACGAAGCCGGCGAAGACCTTGAGCGTGATGTGACCCGCAAGCATGTTCGCGAAAAGACGAACCGACAGGCTGACCGGACGCGACAGGAACGAGATGATCTCGATCGGCGTCACGAGAATGAACAGCGCGGGCGGCACGCCATCCGGCGTGAACAGCTTGAGGAACTTCAGCCCGTGGCGGGCGAAGCCGTAGACCAGCACGGTCCCGATCACCAGGATCGACAGAGCGAAGGTGACGATGATGTGGCTGGTGACGGTGAAGAAGTAGGGGAACATGCCGAGCAGGTTCGCCATCAGGACGAACATGAACAGCGAAAACACGAGCGGGAAGAAGCGCATCCCCTCGTTGCCGGCTGAACTTCGCAAGGTTCCGGCAACGAACTCGTAGCTCATTTCCGCGATCGACTGCCAGCGGCCGGGAACGAGGCCGCGCCCGCTCGTCGACAGGATCAGGAACATGGCCACGGTCGCGGTCGTCACGACCATGAAAAGAGCCGAATTGGTGAAGGACAGATCAAGCCCGCCGACCTCGATCGGAACAAGCTTGGTAATCTGGAACTGATGGATCGGGTCGTTCGCCACCGGGTCAGCCCCTCTTTAGCGGTCGCATGGAACGCTTTCGCGCCGTATCTGGTTCAGGTCCGTCCGTCACGGTCGCCTCGACGCTCCTGCGCTGGGTCCGCCACAACTCCGGCGGATCGCAACACATTGAGCACCCCGGCAACGAAGCCCAGCAGCAAGAACACGATCAGCCCCCAGGGAGACGTGCCTGCACTGCGGTCAATCAACCAGCCGATCCCCGCTCCAACCAGAACGCCGGCGACGAACTCCGTCGATAGCTTCATGGCCTGAGCGGCTCCCTGACCCGTGGACGAGGTGCTTGCCGGACCGGATTTCTCCTTGGTTCCGGATCGCTCCTCGAGCTCACGAACCAGCCGGCTCCTTCGCTCGGACAGTTCCGCTTCCGTGAGCCGCCTCTCGCTGTCCGGTCCGTTCCTGTCCGGAGACATCACCTGCCGTCTCCTTTTCTCGAACCACACCGGCGAACGCCGCCTGCCCCTGAAAGTCGGGCGCACCATAGTCGGCACCCCCGCCCCTGTCAAGGCGACATAGAGTGCATTCAACCTATTGTTTTATATCGCTTTTCCAGTCCACACACAGGCGCGCAACAGTCCCTTGCGCGCTTTTTGCCGGCCGCCCCGCGCAGCCTCGATGCCCGCTTACACGACCTCGAGGAATCGCTCCGCGGTCTCCAGGTCGACGGAGACGAGCTGCGAGACCCCGCGCTCGGCCATGGTCACGCCGAAAAGCCGGTTCATCCGCGCCATCGTGATCGGATTGTGAGTGATGACGACAAAGCGGGTCGCGGTGGAGCGCGTCATCTCGTCAAGAAGGTCGCAGTAGCGCTCGACATTGGCGTCATCCAGCGGCGCATCGACCTCGTCGAGCACGCAGATGGGCGCCGGATTGGTCAGGAAGACGGCAAAGATCAGCGCCATCGCGGTGAGCGCCTGTTCGCCACCCGACAAAAGGGTCATCGTCTGCGGCTTCTTGCCGGGCGGGCGGGCGATGATCTCGAGGCCGGCATCGAGCGGATCATCGGCATCGACGAGTTGAAGCTCGGCCGTTCCGCCGCCGAAGAGATGCGTGAAGAGACGCTGGAAATGCCCGTTCACGGTGTCGAAGGCGTTGAGAAGCCGTTCGCGCGCCTCGCGATTGATGTTGGAGATCGCGCCGCGAAGCCGTTTGATCGCCTCGATCAGATCGTCGCGTTCGCCGGTCAGCGTGCCGCGCTGGTCCTCGATCTCCCGCAGCTCGTCCTCGGCGCGCAGGTTGACGCCCCCAAGGCGCTCACGCTCCGCCTTGAGACGTTCAACGCGCCGCTCGATGGAGTCGGGATCGGGCAGCGGTGCGCCTTCCTTCAGTCCCGCAAGCCCCGGCAGTGCGGTCACGGGCACTTCCAGGGCCTCGTCGATCAGAGCCTCGATCTCGGCCTTGCGCGATGTGGCCGCCCCCAGCCTCTCCTCGGCGCGAATCTTTCGCTCACGCGCCTGCGAGAGCGCGGACAACGCAGCCTGTGCGGCCTGATCCGCCTCTCGCTGATGCGTCTCGGCGGCGACCAGCGCGTCGTCGGCCGCCTGCCTCTCGGCTTCCGCCCTTGAAATCCCGCTCAGCAAGTCGCGACGACGGATCTCGATGTCGTCGGGTGCCTCGATCAGGTCCGCACGCTCCTCTTCCGCAGCTTCCATGCGGTCGCGAAGCGTCTCCACCTGTTCGCGGGCTCCGGCCGCACGCTGGGTCCAGGCGGCCCGTTCACGCGCGATCGCCTCGACGCGACGGCGTCGCATCTCGCCTTCCCTGGCGATTCCCTCGGCCGCCGCGCGCTCGCGCGACTGAGCGGCCCTGGCTTCGGAAAGAGCGGCGCGCGCTTCCTCGATCGCCCGGGCAAGTCCCTCGTCTTCCTCGATCTCGCGCATGGCCTCGCCCGCCTCCGCAGCCGCCATGCGTGCATCCTCGAGGTCTCCGGTCAGACGCTCCAGCGCATCGCGCAGCGAGCCGAGACGCGCCTCGGCCTCGGCATGGGCACGTTCCAGCCGCAGCACGCGCTGCCGTTCGGTCTCCGCCTGACCACGCAGGTCGCGAACACGCTGGCGCGCCGCTCCTTCCGCATCCCCCGCCTGCCGCAGGGCCTCTCCCAGTTCCTCGAACCCGGCTCGCCTTGCCTCGAGCGTCTCCGCGGCAAGCGCGATCTCGCCATCCAGCGCGGCAAGACGATTCTTGCGCGCAAGGCGTTGCGCGGCCGGTGTCGGCGCATCGGCATCGATCCGAAAGCCGTCCCAGCGCCACAGGGCGCCGTCCCGCGTCACGAGACGCTGGCCGGGTGCGAGCGCGCGGGCCAGCACCTCCCCCTGCCCGGATTCCACGACGCCGATCTGGGCAAGCCTACGGGCGAGCGCGCCGGGCGCCTCGACATGGGCGGAGAGAGGTTCCGCGCCGGCGGGCAACGATGGATCATCCTGCTTCCCGCCTTCGTCGGCGTTCGACCAGCGCATGGGAGCATCGCCACCGAGCGGGGCGTCCAGGTCCTCGCCCAGGGCCGCGCCCAGCGCGGTTTCGTAGCCCGGACTGGCGGACATGTCCTCGACCACGGCCGGCCGGTCGCCGGACTGCCCCTCGCCCAGAACCTCCGCGAGCGTTCGGGCTTCCGTTTCCAGCCTGGAGAGCGCCGCCTCAGCCTCGCCGAGCGGCGCACGCGCGCCCTCGTGGCGCGCCCGGGCGGACGCGGTGCGCTCCTCCGCTTCCAGCACGTCCTCCTCGGCGCGTGCCAGAACCTCCTCCGCCAGCATGAGAGCCTCGCGACCGGCTTCCAGGTCGGGCGCGTCCTCGACTTCGGCCTCGAGCCTCACAAGGTCGGCGCGCGCCGCCTCGTGCTGACGCGAAAGCTTGTCGGACCGCGCGCGCGCGGCCTCGAAGGCCTCGGCCAGTTGACGGCGGCGGGCGAGAATGCCCGCCTGTTCCTGGGTCAGCGCGGACACGCGCTCCTCGGCACCGGCCACCACCGCATCTGCTTCTTCCACCCGCACGGCGGCCTCGGCGGCACGTTCCTCTTCCTCCAGCGTCTCGGTGCGCAGTTCCTCTTCTTCCTCGGCCAGGGTCGCGAGATGACCGTCGTTGTCGGCCAGCAGGCTCTCCTCGCGGGCAATGTCCTGATGAAGCTGTTGCAGCCGGCGGGAGAGATCCTCAAGCCGCTCGCGCACCCGGCGCTCCTCGCCATCGAGTTCGTTGCGTGCAATGACGAGCCGCTGAAGCGCGGCGCCGGCCTTCGCCGATGCCTCGCGCATTTCCGGAACCTTGTGCGCGGCGATCGCCTGAACACGGGCCGCCTCGCCCTGAAGAGCGGCCGCCTCGCCCATCGATGTCTCCGCCGCCCGGAATTCCTCCTCGGCGGAGGAGAGACGGTCACGACAGTCCAGCCAGCGCAGGTAATAGAGGCTGGCCTCGGCGGAACGGATTTCGGCGGACAGATTGCGGAATCGCCCGGCCTGACGCGCCTGCCGGCGCAGACTGTCGACCTGGCCGTCGATCTGGACAAGCACGTCCTCCAGCCTGTCGAGGTTCTGCTCGGCGGCACGCAAGCGCAGTTCGGCCTCGTGCCGGCGCGAATGAAGCCCGGAAATCCCGGCGGCCTCTTCCAGGATCTGGCGGCGGGAGGTCGGCTTGGCCGCGATGAGTTCGCCGATCTGTCCCTGACGCACAAGGGCCGGCGACCGCGCACCGGTGGAGGCATCCGCAAAGAGAAGCTGCACGTCGCGGGCGCGCACGTCCCGGGCATTGATCTTGTAGTTGGAGCCGGATTCACGCTCGATACGGCGGGTAACCTCAAGTGTGTCCGCATCGTTGAAACCGGCGGGCGCCGTGCGATCCGAATTGTCGAGGAACAGCGTCACCTCGGCCGTGTTGCGCGCCGGACGGTTGAGGCTGCCGGAGAAGATGACGTCGTCCATGCCGGACGCACGCATGTTCTTGTAGGAATTTTCGCCCATCACCCAGCGAAGGGATTCGACGAGGTTGGACTTGCCGCATCCGTTGGGACCGACCACACCGGTCAGCCCGTCCCCGATGATGAACTCCATCGGCTCGACGAAGGACTTGAAGCCGAGAACACGAAGCTTGGAGAATTTCATGGACGGGCCGCCCCGCCCGAGGACAGGCATTCGGCAGGCGAACAGCAGCAGACGCGCGGGCGCAAGCGCACCCGCGAGACACACCTGCGAACTGCCGCATTTGCCGCCATTCGTGCCCGGCCCCTGATCTCCTGACGCGCGACATCACGCGAAAGATCGTGAAAGGCCGGGCCGCACGTGGCCCCGGCGTCCGATCCTTGTGTCGATCAGACCCCGGCGTCAGGCGCGGCCGATCCGGCCATCAAAGGTATTTTGCAATTTCCGCGTCGAGTTGCGCAACCGTCAGCGCGCCACCAACCATGTTTCCGTCGAAGAAGAACGTCGGGGTCGACTTGACACCGAACTTCTCGCCGGCCCGCGTACGGATCGCGGTGATGCTGTCGAGCAGCTTCTGGTCCCCGAGGGTCTTCTCGGCGGTCTCTTTGGTATAGCCGATCTGCTGACCGAGCTTGAGAAGCGCCGTATACGGATCGTCGGTGAAGGCCCACGAAGACTGGGTCTCGAACATCAGGTCGATGGCATCGAAATACTTGTCCTCGGGCAAGCCGCGGGCAAGCATGAAGGCAGCGGCTGCGACCGGGTCGAGCGGGAACTCGCGGAAGACGAACCGCACCTTGCCCGTATCGATGTACTCCGACTTGAGGTGCGGATAGCTGTACTTGTGGAAGTTTGCACAGTGGCCGCACGTCATCGAGGCGTACTCGACAATCGTCAGCGGCGCATCCTCGGAGCCGAGGACCATCTCGGGCAGCGGGCCCGGCGTCATCAGTTCCTCGACATCGACGGACTGGGCAAAAGCCGGCAACGCGTTGAGCGCAAAACCTGCGGCGGCAAGTCCGGCGGAGGAACGAATGAGAAGCTGGCGGCGGTTCAAACGCACGGGGATACTCCCATAGGATACGGTCACGACGACTCGAAGGCTGTTTAGCGCCTCATACGATCCGGTCAACCGACAAGGAGAATATGGCGTCTTTGGGAAGGCGGAAAGCTTCGAGGCTCCATGCACTTCACATTTTCGCGACACCGCGCGCCAAGGCCGGCCAACGCGACAGCCCGACCATCTTCGCCAGGCCCGGGCCATTCATCGTTGCCGGGCAAAAGCCCTCGCGTCAGCGCGTCTTCGCGAGCACCGCGCGGCCAAGCTTCTCCAGCGCGGCCCCCAGCCTGGTGTTCCCGACACCGGCGAGCTTGTCGGAGAGTTCCGCTTCCTCGTCCGCGGTCAGTGGACGCGGTTTCCGGGGCGGCGTGCGTTTCGGCGGCGTCAGGGGGCGCTGCAGGATCCGGATGCGTCCGATCGCGCCCCAGCCGAAGAAGGTGTTGATACGCTCCACCACCTGACCGATGTCATGCGTCAAAAGAAGTGCCGTGGCGCCGTCCGTCTGGACAACGAGCGTGGCAGGCTGCGCCTCGGGATCGCTCACGCCTTCGGGAACACGCGGCCAGTCCACGCGCAGGGGCTGAACCTTGCCGGCATAACGTTCGCCGACGATGTCCGGCCAGTCCACGACAAGATCGGCGGCGGCAAAGCCACGCCTGCGGCAGGACCGCTCCAGCGTCTTTCCGATCAGGTCACCGATGGGGCGCGCACGGGTCACCCTTCGCAGGCTGGAGGGCTGCGCGGGCTTTCTCGACACGGCATGTTGGCGCGAATCGCTCATGTGGGCCAGTCGACTCCGGAATTGGGACAATTTCGCGACACCGCCGTCCTTCCACGCGCGAAGATAATTGCCCTCACCCCGTCCACAGCTTTGCCACAGCAATGTCCGTGAAACGCTTGAATTCGCCGGACGCACGCCGATCCTTCACCGGAACACGAAAATGGAAGCCCCCTCCCTCATGACATCCCTCGCGGCCGAACTCCTGGACTGGTACGACCGACACGCGCGCACGCTGCCGTGGCGCGTGGGGCCGAGGGAGCGCGCCAGGGGAAAACGCCCCGATCCCTATCGGGTGTGGCTGTCCGAAATCATGCTTCAGCAAACCACCGTTCAGGCCGTGAAACCCTATTTCGATGCCTTCACGGCGCGGTGGCCCGACGTTTCGGCGCTCGCGAACGAGGACGAGGCGGAGGTGATGAAGGCCTGGGCGGGGCTTGGCTACTACTCGCGCGCCCGCAACCTGAAGGCCTGCGCGGAAGCGGTTGCCCGTGACCATGACGGCCGCTTCCCGGATACGGAAGAGGCCTTGCGCGCGCTGCCGGGCATCGGCCCCTATACGGCGGCGGCGATCGCGGCCATCGCCTTCGACCGGCCGGCTGCGGTTGTCGACGGCAATGTGGAGCGGGTCATGACCCGCCTTCGCGCCATGGAAATACCGCTGCCCGACGCCAAGCCGCAGATCCGCGAAGAGACGGCCGCCCTGGTCCCGACGCACCGTCCGGGAGACTTCGCACAGGCCATGATGGACCTCGGGGCAACGATCTGCTCGCCGAGAAAACCCGCATGCGCCCTGTGTCCCTGGATCACACCGTGCGCCGGACGCGCGGCGGGCATCGCGGAAACCCTGCCGCGAAAGGCTCCGAAGAAGGCAAAACCGACACGGCACGGCATGGCTTTCGTCGTAGAACGGGCCGACGGCGCGGTCCTGCTGCGCCGCCGACCGCCGAAGGGACTTCTCGGCGGCATGAGCGAACCGCCGGTCAGCGCGTGGGGAGAAGGCGTGGCCAAGGACGACCTTGCCGCCGTTCCGCCGGAGCTTGATGCAATGGGTCTCGACTGGCGGCGCGTGCCGACGGACGTGCGCCACACCTTCACGCATTTTCATCTTGAACTCGCGGTGTGGCATGCGCGCGCGCCGCTTGAGGCCGAAGCCCCCGACGGCTGCTGGTGGTCCGGTGCGAACGCCCTTTCCGGCGAGGCCCTGCCGACCGTCATGCGCAAGGCCATGGAGGCCGGCACACGGCGCTGAGCCAACGTCACGGACGTGCCTGTCAAAGCCGTTGCGCTTTTCCGCAAACTGCATCATAGACGCTCGTCCCGAGTGGGCATCGTTCCAGCCGTTGCGGAGACTTCGGCCATGTTCACGCATTCCATGCCTGCGCTTTTTTCCCGCGCCGAGGCCGCCGAAGTGATCCGGCTGGCCGAAGACGCCCATCAGGCGACCGGCGGCCTCGTCGGCGGTCTCCAGCATCACAACATCCGGCGGGCGGACATCGCCTGGCTCGACGACAAGAGCTCCGCCTCCTGGGTCATGGAGCGTATCGTCGCCGGCGTCGCGCGGGCGAACCGCGAGCGCTTCGACTTCGACATCACCGATTTCAGCGAGCGGCTTCAGGTCGCGACCTATGACGAGAGCGTCGCCGGGCACTACGACTGGCATTCCGATATCGGCGACGGTCCGCTCGCACGGCGACGCAAGCTCACGATCGTGGTGCAACTGAGCGAGACTGACGCCTATGACGGCGGAGCGCTGGAGATCAACCTCGGCGGAGCTGTACAGGCGAGCGAGCGGGGCATCGGCGATGCCACGCTCTTCGCCTCCTTCATGCTCCATCGGGTGGCACCGGTGACATCCGGCCGACGCCGGTCACTCACCTGCTGGTGCCACGGGCCGGCTTTCCGATAGGGTGTAGCCTACTGGAACGCGGTTTCGGCGAAGGAGCGCAGCTTGCGTGAATGAAGGCGCTCGCGCGGCATCGCGCGCAGCTTCTCCATCGCGGCAATGCCGATCTTGAGATGCTGGGCGACCTGCCTCTTGTAGAAATCGGTTGCCATGCCCGGCAGCTTCAGTTCGCCGTGAAGCGGCTTGTCCGACACGCAAAGAAGCGTGCCATAGGGGACGCGGAAGCGGAAGCCATTGGCGGCGATGGTCGCCGATTCCATGTCGAGACCGATTGCGCGCGACTGGGAGAACCGCTGCACCGGCTCCCGGTGGTCGCGAAGCTCCCAGTTGCGGTTGTCGATGGAGGCGACCGTTCCCGTGCGCATCACGCGCTTGAGTTCGTAGCCGGCGAGCCCCGTGACCTCCTCGACCGCCTGCTCGAGCGCCACCTGCACCTCCGCGAGCGGCGGGATCGGCACCCAGGGCGGCAGGTCCGCGTCCAGCACGTGGTCCTCCCGCACGTAGCCATGCGCAAGGACGTAGTCGCCGAGTTTCTGGCTGTTTCTCAGACCCGCGCAATGCCCAAGCATCAGCCAGGCATGGGACCGCAGGACCGCCACATGGTCGGTGATCGTCTTCGCGTTGGAGGGACCAACGCCGATGTTCACCATGGTGATGCCCGAATGATCCGGGCGCACCAGATGATAGGCCGGCATCTGCGGCAACCGGGAAGGCCTCTCACCGGAGAGCGAGCCGTCCGGGGCGACTGTGATGTTGCCCGGCTCGACGAAATGGGTGTAGCCGCTGCCCTCCTGCGCCATCAGCTCGCCGGCCAGTCGGCAGAACTCGTCAATGTAGAACTGATAGTTGGTCAGGATCACAAAATTCTGGAAATGCTCCGCCGCCGTCGCGGTGTAGTGCTGCAGGCGATGCAGGGAGTAGTCGACGCGCGGCGCCGTGAAAGGCGCAAGCGGCCGCGCCATGCCGGCGGCGACTTCATGGGTGCCGTTGACGATCGCGTCGTCCAGGATCGACAGGTCCGGAAGGTCGAAGACATCGGCGAGAGGGTGGTTCAGCGCCTCCGCGACTCCTTCCACATGCGTCCCGTCATAAAATGCGAAATGCAGCGGGATCGGAACGTCGCCGAGTCCGATCTCGACCGGCACCTCGTGGTTGCGCAGCAAGAGTTCGATCTGCTCCCTCAGGTACCCCGCGAAAAGATCCGGGCGCGTCACCGTGGTCGAATGAACTCCAGGGCCCGAGACGAAACCGTAGGCGAGCCGGCTGTCGACCCGCGAGTGGGTCGCGGTGGCGATGCGGATCTGCGGATAGCAGGCCCGCACCCGGCAGGAAGGCAGTTCTCCCGCCACGAAGTCCTTGAAGGCATCGCGCAGGAACGCGGTGTTGGTCGCGAAAATCTCGTTCAGCTGCTCGACGGCGGCATCGGGATCGGTGAAGGCGGCAAAGGGCGGATTGTCCGGCTGTCGCAACGGCATGGCATCGACCGAAGCCCCCGCCCCGCCCGACGCATCCATGCGGGTCGCATGCTCCTTGGGCCGATTGTCGGTGGTCATCGCGGTTTCTCCCGTTCTCCTGATCCGCCGCCGATACGACGCGATCGTCCTTTTGTGCCTTGCTAGCATGACCTTGCGAAAAAAATGCGCCGGGAACGAGGGATTTCGTTTCAGGCGCTCCCCGTCCGGCAGCGTTAACGGATCGGGCGGGCAGTACACGCAATTTGCAAGACGCGGATCGTGAGGCTTCCGAAAATTCCGTGGCAAGGCAGCCCGTTAGGACGGAGCGCCGTCGCAAGCGGTGGAAACAGCGCGTTAACAAAGCGAAGCAGTATCGGGGACTCCGTACAACAAGGTAAACAGACTATTGATTCAAATAGCCTTTTTTCTTTTGCCCCTTAACTCCCGATTTACCACGCCCGGTAACCATGATCCTCGTAATTGCGTGAGGTTCTGCGTCGCAATGAGTGTACAGCGTAAAGGGGTGCCCTTCGTGGCACCCCGTCTTCCCGAGGCGTCCAACGCCAACCAAGAATGGCTCGACACGATCTTCAAGGGAGACTGTGTCGCAGCGCTCGAACGCCTGCCGCGGCAGTCGGTGGATCTGGTTTTCGCCGATCCCCCGTACAACCTGCAGCTCGGTGGCGACCTGCACCGTCCCGACCAGTCGCGGGTGGATGCCTGCGACGACCACTGGGACCAGTTCGAGAGCTTCGAGGCCTATGATGCCTTCACCCGCGCGTGGCTGATGGCCGTGCGCCGGGTGCTCAAGCCGGACGGCGGCATCTGGGTCATCGGCTCCTATCACAACATCTTCCGCGTCGGAGCGATCCTCCAGGACCTCGGGTTCTGGATCCTCAATGACGTGGTGTGGCTGAAGTCCAACCCGATGCCCAACTTTCGCGGCAAACGGCTGACCAACGCCCACGAGACGATGATCTGGGCCTCGAAGTCGAAGGACTCGAAGTACACCTTCAACTATGAAGCGCTGAAGACCTTCAACGACGACCTTCAGATGCGCTCGGACTGGCACCTGCCGATCTGCACCGGGTCGGAGCGGCTCAAGGACGACGATGGCCATAAGGTCCATCCGACCCAAAAGCCGGAGTCGCTGCTCTACAGGGTGCTGCTTGCCTCGACCAACCCCGGCGACGTGGTGCTCGACCCGTTCTTCGGCACCGGCACCACGGGTGCGGTCGCCAAGAAGCTCGGACGTCACTTCGTCGGCGTGGAGCGCGAGCAGTCCTATATCGACGCGGCACGCCAGCGTATCGACGAGATCGACACGGTGGATCCGGAAGCGCTCGGCGTCTCGCGCGGCAAGCGCGCCGCGCCGCGAGTGCCCTTCGGCAGCCTGATCGACGCGGGGCTCGTGTCTCCGGGCGACCGGCTGACCTGTTCCAAGGGCCGGCACGAGGCCAAGGTTCGCGCGGACGGTTCCCTCGTCTGTGGCGAGCACTCGGGCTCGATCCACAAGGTCGGAGCGGCCGTTCAGGGTCTCGAGGCCTGCAATGGCTGGACATACTGGCACGTGGAAAGTGCCGGCAAGCGGCAGCCTATCGACACGCTTCGCGCCGAGTTCCGCGCCGTGCACATGAGCAGTTCCAGCCGCAGCGCGGCCTGACGATCCCTTCGACAAAAAGGCGCTTCCCCGCACCTGACCTCAAGCCTCTGCCGGGAAACCGGCGGAGGCTTTTCTCTGTGACGGGCGGCGTCAGGCCACGCCGAGGTCATCCTCCCCGCGTTCCAGCACCAGGGGCACGATCAGGTCCTCCTCATCGCCGAGATGGCGCATGAGGCCGGAGATCAGGCGCCCGCTCTCACCGGCATAGGCATCGGCCGCGCGGCGGATGCGATCCGGATCCGCCCCCTGAAGATCGCGCAACAGAGCGTTGGCGCTTTCCGCGACGGCTTCGATACGAGCGTGGATCACCTCGTGATCGTTCTCGAGCAGCTCGAACCCGCGCGCCATCCGGTTTTCGGCGGCCACGAAGACCGGGAAATAGTGGTGATCCTCGATCAGGTGATGGTGATGCAGTTCGCCCAGAAACACCTGCAGACGCGGAACCAGAAGCGGCGCAAGATCGGGCGCCGCGACGTTGCCTTCGCGAAAATCGGAAATGAGGCTGTCGAGCCCCGCTCCCATCTCGCGAAAGCCGTCGTGCCGCGAAAGCCAGAACCGCATCAATCCGCCAAGATTGTCATGTCCGGCCCAGGTCTCCCTCGGATGGACCTCCAGCAGGAAGCGCTGGTCCTCGGGAAGTCCCGGACGGGTATCGAGATCATTCGGCTTTTCGCTGCGCATGTCGGCCTTTCAAAACAGGGCTGCCGTATCACGCGGCAAGATGGGGCAGGCACGGCGCGACGGCAAAGGGAAATGCGCCCCGCGCATCGCACAGACAAACGACAAACGCCCGGCACGATGGCCGGGCGTTTGCGTTGTGGCTTTGACGTGAGGCGGTGGCGCTATTCGGCCGCCGCCTGGGGCTCCACCTCACGCGGGTCGGGCCGCTCCCACTTGAGGATCGGCTTGCGCGCGGCGCGCGTCTCATCGAGACGGGCCCGGGGGGCATGGAAGGGAGCGCCGGCGAAACGGTCGGTCTCGCCCTTCTTCGCGCTCATGACCAGATCGCGCATGGTGGCGACGAACAGGTCGAGCGAAGAGCGGCTTTCCGACTCGGTCGGCTCGATCAGCATGGCGCCATGGACAACCAGCGGGAAGTACATGGTCATAGGGTGATAGCCCTCGTCGATCATCGCCTTGGCGAAATCGAGGGTGGTCACGCCCGTGTCCTTCAGGAAGCTGTCGTCGAACAGCACCTCATGCATGCACCAGCGCTCGCCGAACGGCAGGCTCATGAGATCCTGCAGGCCGACACGCACATAGTTGGCATTGAGCACGGCGTCTTCCGACGCCTGGCGCAGGCCGTCGGCACCGTGGCTCTTCATGTAGGCGAGCGCACGCACGTACATGCCCATCTGGCCATGGAACGCGGTCATGCGGCCGAAGGGCTTCTCGCCGTCCTTCAGTTCGCTCTCGTTCTCCACCCAGGTCGTCGTGTCACCGTCCTTGCGCAGGAAGGGAAGCGGCGCGAAGGGTGCCAGACGTTCGGACAGGACCACCGGACCGGCACCCGGCCCGCCACCGCCGTGCGGCGTGGAAAAGGTCTTGTGAAGGTTGATGTGCATGGCATCGACGCCAAGGTCGCCCGGTCGCGCCTTTCCGACGATGGCGTTGAAGTTCGCGCCGTCGCAGTAGAAGTAGCCATTGGCGGCGTGGACCGCCTCCGCGATGGCGATGATATCGCGCTCGAACAGGCCGCAGGTGTTCGGATTGGTGAGCATGATGCCGGCGATGTCGCCCTCATGCTCCGCGATCCGCGCAGCAACCTCGGAAGGGTCGACGGTGCCGTCCGCGCGTGCGGCCACCGCGACGACCTTGTAGCCGAGGAGCGCGGCGGTCGCCGGGTTGGTGCCATGGGCGGATTCGGGCACCAGCACGATCTTCGGGTCCCGTCCGGCGGCCTTGTGAGCCGCCTTGATCGCCATCATGCCGCAGAGTTCGCCGTGCGCGCCCGCCTTGGGGCTCATGGCAACCGCGCTCATGCCGGTCATGGTGACCAGCCAGTGTCCGAGCTCGGCGATCAGGTCGATGGCGCCGGGCACCGTCGACAGAGGCTGCAGCGGATGCACGTCCGCGAAGCCCGGCAGCCGGGCCATCTTCTCGTTGAGGCGCGGATTGTGCTTCATCGTGCAGGAGCCGAGCGGATAGAGGCCGGCATCGATCGCATAGTTCTTGGACGACAGGCGCACATAGTGGCGCATGGCCTCCGGCTCGGTGAGCGCGGGAAGGTCGAGCGCCTCCTTGCGGGCGTGTCCGCCGAGCGCGAGGGGAACATCCGCCGGCTCTTCCAGGTCGACGCCGCACACGTCGTTGCGGCCGACCTCGAAGATCAGCGGTTCTTCCATGGCAAGCGCCTTGTTGCCGGTGAAGGTCTCGCGGAGCGCGACCGCATCCGTCTCGACCGGCGCGGAGGGGCGTCCCTGATTGTTCATGCTCATGCCAGCACCTCCTTGAGCGCGGCGGCGAAGGCCGCGCGGTCCTCGTCCGAGTTCACCTCCGTGGAGGCGACCACGAGAAGGTTTTCAAGCTCCGCCTTGCCCGGCTCCAGGCGCGACATGGGAACGCCGCCAAGAACGCCCTTCTCCGCCAGCGCCTCGACCACGCCGGCCGCCGGCTTCGGCAGTTCGACGGTGAACTCGTTGAAGAACGTGTCGTTCAGCACCGAGACACCCGGCACTCCATCGAGCAACTCCTTGAGCTTCACCGCGTTGGCGTGATTGATGCGCGCCAGCCGCGAAAGGCCGTTGCCGCCCAGCAGGGACATGTGGATCGTGAAGGCGAGGCAGCAGAGACCCGAGTTGGTGCAGATATTGGACGTCGCCTTGTCGCGGCGGATGTGCTGTTCGCGGGTGGAAAGCGTCAGCACGAAGCCGCGCTTGCCGTTGGCATCGACCGTCTCGCCGCACAGTCGGCCAGGCATCTGGCGCACGTATTTCTGCCGGGTCGCGAAAAGACCGACATAGGGACCACCGAAGGTCAGGCCATTGCCGACGGACTGGCCCTCGCCGACCACGATGTCGGCGCCCTGCGCACCGGCGGGCTCGAGGAGGCCGAGCGAGACCACCTCGGTGAAGACCGCGATCAGCAGCGCGCCATGAGCGTGGGCCTTTTCGGCGATCGGCGCGAGATCGATCAGGTGGCCGTAGACGGAGGGCGACTGGACCACGACGCAGGAGGTCTCGTCGTCGATCGCGGCGAGAATGTCCTCGGTGCCTTTCGGATCCGCGGCCAGCGCCTGCGTGCGGTCGCCCGCCTGGGCAGACAGTCCTTCCACGACCTGCCGGTACTGGGGATGCAGGCCACCGGAAAGCACCGCCTTGTTGCGCCTGGTGACCCGATGCGCCATCAGCACCGCCTCGGCGGTGCCGGTAGACCCGTCGTACATGGAGGCGTTGGCCACATCCATGCCGGTGAGCGCCGCGACCTGGGTCTGGAACTCGAAGAGATACTGCAGCGTGCCCTGCGTGATCTCGGGCTGATAGGGCGTGTAGGAGGTGAGGAACTCGGAGCGCTGGATCAGGTGGTCAACCGTCGCCGGCACATGATGCCTGTAGGCACCGGCTCCGACGAAGAACGGCACCGAGCCGGCGGCGACATTGCGCGCTGCCATGCGCGAGAGATCCCGCTCCACGGCGGCCTCGCCCTGGTGCGACGGCAGATCGAGCAGCCCCTCGATCCGGGCACTTGCCGGAATATCGGCGAAGATCTCGTTGATGTCCGAGACACCCACGCGCGCCATCATGTCGGCGCGGTCGGCATCGGAAAGCGGAAGATAACGCATCGGGACGTCGTTCCCCTGTTGCGGTTACGGGTCGGGTTTCGCCCTTACTCGGGGGCGACGAGCCGCACGGGCTCCGCCTCCACCACGATGTCGCAGCGGACCGAATTGGCGATGAAACACATCTCGTGGGCGAGATGATGCAGTTCGGAGAGCTTGGCCTCGTCCGGTTCCGCCTCCGCACGGAAGGTGATGGCCGGGCGCAGGGTCACCTTCGTGATGCCCATGCGCCCCGGCGCGATCCGCTCCAGCATGGCCTCGGCCTTGTCGGAATAGGCGGCAATCACGAAGCCGTCCCGGCGCGCGAGGTCGAGAAAGGTCATCATGTGGCAGGACGAGACGGCGGCCAGGAAAGCCTCCTCCGGGTCCACCGCGTCCACGAGCGAATAGGGCTGCGGCACCACGGCGGGAGAGGCGGAGGCGGGCACTTCCACGCCACCGTCGAACCGCCAGACGTGGCTGCGCGAGTATCTGCCCTTGGCAAAGTTCTCGCCCTCGCAGGTCCAGACGATCTCGGCGGTGTGGATGTGCCCGGCCATGGAATCAAAGCCCCTCGACGTGTGCCTTGTAGGCCGCTTCGTCCATCAGGCTGTCGAGCTGCGACTTGTCGGACAGACGGATCTTCACGAACCAGGCCGCGCCTTCCGGATCCTCATTGACGGTGCCGGGCTGGTCGGCGAGCGAATCGTTGGCCTCGACCACCTCGCCATCGAGCGGTGCATAGACCTCGGAAGCCGCCTTCACGCTCTCCACGACAGCCGCCTCGTCGCCCTTCTTGAGCTTGCGGCCCACGTCGGGCAGTTCCACGAACACGACATCGCCGAGCTGGCTCTGCGCGTAGTCGGTGATGCCGACGGTGGCGACATCGCCGTCGACAGTGATCCACTCGTGGTCTTCGGTAAAACGGGTCGACATTGTCATCAGTCCTCTGGAAGGCCGGCTCTTGCGGCCGGCGGGTCTCCTGGATCGTATGTCCGTCAGGCGGACGGCTTGCGGTAATAGCGCTGGGGAACGAAGGGCATTTCGACGACGCTGGCGTCGAGCTCCCGGCCACGCACGACGAGCTTCACCCGGGTGCCCGGGGCATCGTGGCCGGCCGCCACGTATCCCATGGCGATCGGCGCACCGAGCGTCGGGGAGAAGCCGCCCGAGGTCAGCACCCCGATGATCTCGCCGGAGGTCGCACGCACTTCCGCGCCCTCGCGCGCCGGCGCGCGGCCCTCGAGGCGGAAGCCGACGCGGCGACGGGACGGTCCGTCAGCCAGTTCCTTGAGAATGCGCGCGGCACCGGGAAAGTCGCCGGCCTCCTTGCGCCGCTTCTGCAGAACGAAGGTGATGCCCCCCTCGACCGGGGAAGTCGTCTCGTCGAGATCATGCCCGTAGAGGCAGAGACCAGCCTCGAGGCGCAGGCTGTCGCGCGCGCCGAGACCGACGGGAGCAACACGCTCGTCCGCCAGAAGGGCCCGGGCGAGCGGCTCCGCCGCCCCCGCGGGCACGGAAATCTCATAGCCGTCCTCGCCGGTGTAGCCCGAGCGCGAGACATGCACGCCGATGCCGTCGAACTCCATCTCGGCCGCACTCATGAAGGCGAGCTCGGCCGCGGCGGGCGCATGGGCCGCCATCACCTCGGCGGCGAGCGGTCCCTGCAGCGCGACAAGCGCCCGGTCCTCGACCTTCTCGAGCCGCACGCCCTCAGGAAGGCCCGCCTCGATCATCGCGTAGTCGACATCCTTGCGCGAGGCATTGACCACCAGGAACAGACGACCATCGTTTTCCTCGCCCAGCGGACGGGTAACCATCAGGTCGTCGACGATACCGCCGTCGGCGTTGAGAAGCACCGTGTAGCGCTGGCGCCCGGGCTTGAGTCCTGCAATCGCGGAGGGAACCATGCTCTCCAGCGCTGCGGAGACGGTCGCGTGATCCGGGCCGACGAGCCAGGCCTGCCCCATGTGGGAGACATCGAAGAGGCCGGCCTTCTCACGCGTGTGGGTGTGTTCGGCGATGATGCCGGCGGGAAACTGGACAGGCATCTCGTAGCCCGCGAAGGGCACGAGGCGGGCGCCGAGCTCCCTGTGAAGATCCGTCAGGGGTGTTGAAAGAAGGGGCGTTGTGTCGGCGTCGCTCATGGGAACGTCCTGCGCTCTGGGGTCATGGTCTCGGGTTCGGTGACGCGAAGGCGGGCGAACCCTCCCCTTCACGCACCCCCTCTGTCCTGACGACCTGAGAGATTTCCCGCCCCGCGCACACCCGATGGCGCGCACTCGTTCCGGCGGTTACTCCTTCGGTGAGCCCTCACCTGCCGGCACCTCACGGCTTCGGCTTGCAGGGGCTGCTTTCCAGAGCGTTGCTCGACACGCGGTCCTTTTGCCTGAGAGTTTCCGGGGCGGTTGCTCCTTCGGCGCCGGCGCCCGTGGCACCGACCTCTCCCGCGTATCGTCCTGACCGGGCGTTTCGGGAACATCCCTCCTGCCTCGGCCCGCAGCGCACAACGTCTACGCCGCGTTCAGTCAGATGCGTTCCGATCAGGCAAGGTCTTCTCCCACCGGATCGGATGTCGCATTGTCGACAGCACGTGTCGCACTGTCAACGGTGTCCCTAATGACGTCGTTTGCCCGGCTCGTCCAGAGCAATCTGTGCCTTGACTGAAGCATTCTGGGGAACGGCAATGCCTTCCTCCACCAGCGCCCACTGTTCGGCGGGGGCTCCCGCGCCCAAAGTCACCGGCACATTGTAGACTTGCCCCTTGGGCTTGCGGCCGCGCTTCGAATCATCCTCGTCCGCACCAACGAAGGCCATGCGGATCGGCAGGAAGAGTTCACCGCCTTCCCAGGCGGGGCCGGGTGTGACGCGGCCGGAAACGCCGAGCGTCATCTTCACGCCATCGGCCGTGCGTGTGCAGCGGCGGGCCCATTTCTCAAGATTCGCCTGATAGAGCAGCGCCTCGGGATTGTTCTCATTGCGCGCCTTGTAGCGCATCACGATATAGCGTCCGTCCTCGACGGCGATCGGGGGACAGGCCACTTCACGCTCGAAGGTCCGGGAATCGACCGTATCGATGACCGACTGATCGGCCGCATTGCCGGAAATGACCGTCTTTGCAATGTCGTTCCCGTAATCGCCAATGCCGCTGCCGCACCCGGCCAGCGCAAGCGTAAGGGAAAGGCCGGCCAGCGTACCGGGCCGCCGCATCCGTTTGGCGAGAGTCATGCCTGTCGATCCAGTGCTTCTCGTTCAAGGTCCAGGGCGAACCGTATATCAGGGGTCCGGCGGCTTGGCGAGAGACGGCGCCCCACCTTGACACACCTGCCTCCTCTCCCTCTATTGCCCCACACGCGGGCGACGGGGCATCCTGCGGGACAGGGCCGGTGGGCCCGGGTCGCGCGGCGGAAGAACTCGTCCCGGCAAGGCGGCATCTCTCACAGGAGGCCACCATGCGGCGACGGTGGAAGGGTATCCCATGACTTCGATCCAGGCAGGAGAGACACCGGACGCGCAGGTCAAACGTACGCCGCTGGCCGTGCGCCTTTGCGCGCCGCGCGGCTTCTGCGCCGGCGTGGACCGGGCCGTGCAAATCGTGGAACTGGCGCTCCAGCGCTTCGGCGCTCCGGTCTATGTACGGCACGAAATCGTCCACAACCGCTTCGTCGTCGACGGATTGCGTGACAAGGGAGCCGTGTTCGTCGAGGAGCTCGGCGAGATCCCGGCAGGGCACGAGGACCGCCCGGTGGTCTTTTCCGCCCACGGAGTGCCGAAGTCCGTGCCGGCGGACGCGCAGGCGCGCAACATGTTCTATCTCGACGCCACCTGCCCGCTCGTCTCCAAGGTGCACAAGGAAGCCGAGATCCACCACAGGCGCGGACGCGAGATCGTGCTCATCGGCCATGCCGGCCATCCCGAGGTGATCGGCACCATGGGACAATTGCCCGAAGGCGCGGTCCAGCTTGTGGAAACGGCCGAGGACGCGCGCGTCTTCACACCGGTCAGCGACCGTCCGCTTGCATGGATCACGCAAACCACGCTTTCGGTCGACGACACGCGCGAGATCGTCGACGTCCTGAGCGAGCGCTTTCCCGATATCATCGCCCCGCACAAGGACGACATCTGCTACGCGACCACCAACCGGCAGGAAGCGGTCAAGGCGGTTGCTCCGGATGTTGATGCAATGGTCGTTGTCGGTGCGCCCAACTCCTCCAATTCGCAGCGCCTTCGCGAGGTCGCGGAACGCGCGGGCTGTCCGGTTTCCGTTCTGGTCCAGCGCGCCGCCGACATCCCCTGGGAAAGCCTCCCCTCCCTGACGCGGCTCGGCATCACCGCCGGGGCCTCGGCGCCCGAGGTTCTCGTGGAGGAGATCATCGCGGCTTTCGCCGAACGCTACGACGTGAAGGTCGAAACCGTCCGCACGGCGGAAGAGACCATCGCCTTCAACCTGCCGCGCGCGCTGCGCGAGGCGGCGGAGTGATCCAGCCACCCTCGCCGACCGGAGCCTGACCCCATGGAATGGATCGCCGTTCTCGGCGCCGTCTTCGCGATCTTCCTGCCCGCGCTCGTGCTGCCGGGACCGGACTTCATCGGCGTCGTGCGCTCTTCCATGGTCCACGGTACCCGCGCCGGCCTGCTGACCTCTCTCGGGGTCGCCTCCTGCCTCGGGCTCTACGCGATGCTCTCGCTTCTCGGTCTTTCCGCGATCCTGGTCGAGTACCAGATGCTCGCGTTTGCGGTGCGGGTCGGCGGCGGGCTCTATCTCGCATGGCTGGGCGCCAGACTGCTCTTCTCGCGTCCCGATCCGCTTGAAATCGACACCGCGGACCGCCGAAGCGCTCGTTCGCCCTTCACTTTCGGGTTCACCGTGACACTCACGAACCCGAAGGCCGTCGTGCTGTTCACCAGCGTTTTCGCGACCTCGGTCACGCCCGACATGCCGGTCTGGGTGATGGTCGCGATGGTTGCTCTCGTCGTTGCGAGCGCGGCATCCTGGTACACGCTCGTGACACTCTTCATTTCCTCACCGCCGGTGCTCAGGCGCTTTTCGCGTGCAAGGCACGCCATCGAGCGGGTCGCCGGCGCCTGCTTCGTCGGCATCGGCGGGTTGATCCTGGCCGACAGCCGGACGCCGCTCTCGCCCTCCTGACCCTGACGACCTGGCACAGCCAAGGCCGAAAGAAAGACGACAGAATACATGGCAGTCTATACGGACGTCTCCGACGAGGAACTGGTCGGCTTCGTTGCCGGCTACGATATCGGCGAGGTTCTCGCGCTGAAAGGCATCGCGGAGGGCGTGGAGAACTCCAACTACCTGCTTCACACGCGACAGGGCTATTTCATCCTCACGCTCTACGAGAAGCGCGTGGAACCGGCGGACCTGCCCTTCTTCCTCGGACTGATGCAGCACCTGGCGGCACGCGGCATATCCTGCCCGCAGCCGGTGGCGAACCGTGCCGGGGAAACGCTTGGCACGCTCGCGGGACGCCCGGCAGCCGTCATCACCTTTCTCGACGGCATGTGGGTACGCCGCCCGCAAAGGGTTCATTGCGCGGAACTCGGCAAGACGCTTGCGGAATTCCACAACGCCGGACGCGATTTCGGGATTGTTCGCCCCAACGCCTTGTCGGTAGGCAGCTGGCGGCCGCTGTTCGCCCAGTCACGCGACCAGGCCGACACGATCGTTGAAGGCCTTGCCGGGGAACTCACGGAAGAACTCGACGTGCTCGAGGCCAAATGGCCCGACGATCTGCCCGCAGGCGTCATCCACGCAGACCTCTTTCCCGACAACGTGTTCTTCATCGGCGAGCGACTTTCGGGCCTGATCGACTTCTATTTCGCCTGCAACGACGCGCTTGCCTACGACCTCGCCATCTGCCTCAACGCATGGTGTTTCGAGCCGGACCTTTCGTTCAACGTCACCAAGGCACGAGCCCTCCTGAACGGCTACCGCAGCGTGCGGGAACTGACCCCTGCAGAGTTCGACAGCCTGCCGCTTCTGGCCCGTGGCGCGGCTCTGCGGTTCCTGCTCACGCGTCTGCACGACTGGCTGCGCGTGCCCGAGGGCGCGCTCGTCACGCCCAAGGACCCGCGCGAGTACCTTCGCAAGCTGCGCTTCCACCAGAGCGTCGTCACCGCCGCCGACTACGGGCTGTCGGCATGAGCGCCTCCGCGAAGATCCCCGAAGACGCCCAGCCAGTCACGATCCACACCGACGGCGCCTGCTCGGGCAATCCGGGGCCCGGCGGCTGGGGGGCGCTGTTGCGGTTCGGCGAGCACGAGCGCGAGCTTTGCGGCGGCGAGACGCGCACCACCAACAACCGCATGGAGCTCATGGCCGCGATCGAGGCGCTCAACGCGCTCAAGCGGCCATGCCGGGTCGACCTGCACACGGACAGCACCTATGTGCGCGACGGCATCACCAAGTGGATGTTCAACTGGAAGCGCAACGACTGGAAGACGTCCGACAAGAAGCCGGTCAAGAACGCCGAACTCTGGCAGGCGCTGGACGCCGCGCGCAACCGCCACGACGTGACGTGGCACTGGGTAAAGGGCCATGCCGGCCACGACGACAACGAGCGGGCCGACGAGCTGGCCCGCAGGGGCATGGCTCCCTACAAGAAGTGACGCTCAGGAACTGAGGCGGGACCGGCGGGCCCGCCTCAGTTCCTGAGCGTCTCCATCTCGGCATCGAGCATCTTGCCCGCCTCGGGCGCCTCCATGGGCTGACCGAACAGGAAGCCCTGCGCGAACTCGCAGCCAAGCTGATGCAGCTCGAGCGCGTCGGACTCGCTTTCCGCCCCTTCCGCCACGACCTGCATTCCAAGATCGTGCCCCAGTGCAACGATGGAGCGCAGGATGACCGGACGGGCACTGCGCCCGTTGGGCCGCACGAACGACTGGTCAACCTTGATCGTGTCGAAGCGGAACCGCTGCAGGTAGGACAGGCTGGAATAGCCCGTGCCGAAATCGTCCAGCGAGAGGCCGGCTCCGAGATGGCGCAGACGTTCAAGCATCCGCGCCGAATACTCGGGATTGGCCATGACCACGGATTCCGTCAGCTCCAGCTTGAGCGTTCCGGGCGCGAGGGACGAGCGCGACAGTACCGATTTCACGTCATTGATGAGATCGTGGCGCAGCAGCTGCAGCGAGGAAATGTTCACGCTCAGGAACAGTGGAACCGGCAGCCGGTAGGCCGCCTGCCACTCGGAGAGCTGGCGCGCGCCACGGTCGAGCACGAAGAGGCCCAGTTCGTTGATGAGGCCGGACTGCTCGGCGATGGGAATGAATTCCGAAGGCGAGATCGGACCGCGTTTGGGGTGGTTCCAGCGCGCCAGCACCTCGAACCCGGCGATGGAGCGGTCGGCAAGGCGCACGATCGGCTGGAAGTGAACCGAAATCCCGTCGGTCTGCAGGGCCTTGCGCAGGTCGGCCTCCAGCTCCATGCGGTTTGACCCGGTGGTCTGGAGCGTGGGGCGGAACACTTCCACCCGGTCGCCGCCCATGCGCTTGGCATGGTTCATGGCCATGTCGGCCTGCCGCAGCAGTTCGTCCGACTCGACCGGATTGCTGTCGGGAATGGCGATGCCGACCGAGGCGGTCAGGAACACCTCCTGCTCGCCGAAGGTGATCGGCGAGCGCACCGCGCGCCGCACCGCATCGGCAAAGGCCGCGATCCGGTCGGCGGACTGCTCCGACAGAAGCACGAGGGCGTAGGTGTCGCTGCCAAGGCGCATCAGCGCGTCCTGGGGCTTCAACTGTCGCGACACACGACGCGCGATGGTCAGCAGAATGCTGTCGCCAGCCGACAGCCCGATGGAATCATTGACCTGCTTGAAACGGTCGAGATCGAGGACGATCACCGACGGACGTCCAAGCCCCTCGGCACGCGAACGTGCAAGTGCCGCGGAAAGCCGGTCCATGAACAGTTCGCGGTTCGGGAGGCCGGTCAGGTTGTCGTGAACGGCGTCATGCAGGAGACGCTCCTCGGTCACCTTCTGCTCGGTGATGTCGAGCAGCGACCCGACACAGCGGATCACCTCGCCATCGGAGCCCACGATGGGGCGGGCACGCAGACGGAACCAGCGATAGTGACCGTCCTCGGAGCGCAGGCGGAATGCCTGTGACACGCGCCCCCGGCGCAGGTCGATCACCGCGTCGAGCGTGCTGCGGAAGGTGTCACGGTCCTGGGGATGGATGACGTCGAGCCAGTCGCGCGCTGGCCCTTCCAGCACTCCCGGCTTGAGTCCCAGAAGGTCCTCCACCTCGTGGCCGGTGGAAATGCGATCGCGGTCGATGTCCCAGTCCCAGACGATGTCGCCGGAGCCGGTGAAGGCAAGTGCGCGACGCTCCACGTCCGAGATCAGGCCCTGGGCGATCGCCCCGCCCGCGAAGGCGTGCTGCATCACCGTGAAGCCGATGAGAAGGACGACGAGCACCAGACCGCCGGCAAGCGCCGGCTGGACGATGTCGTTGGCAAGGACCCCCGTCACCGTCATGGCCGCGCCCGTCAGCCAGGCCAGCAGCAGCACCCAGGTGGGTACGAGCATGATCGCCCGGTCGTATCCCTGAACCGCCAGTGTCGCGATCACGGCAAAGCCCAGAACACCGATGATGCCGAGCGAGATACGCGCGATACCGGCGGCGACCGAGGGGTCCCAGACGGCAACGCCGAGCAGCCCCAGAACCAGGATCAGCGTCGCCAGCGCCAGATGGCTGTAGCGGATGTGCCACCGGTTCAGGTTGAGATAGGCGTAGAGGAAGATGATGAGGCTCGCCGCCAGCCCGACCTCGGCGCAGGCCCTGTAGAGCTGCTCGTCGCCCGGCGTGATCTGCAGCACCTTGTTCCAGAAGCCGAAATCGATCGTCAGATACGACAGCACCGACCAGGCGAGCACCGCCGTCGCCGGGAACATGATCGTTCCCTTGACGACGAAAAGGATCGTCAGGAACAGGGCCAGCAGGCCGGAAATGCCGAGGATGATGCCACGGTAGAGCGTATAGGCGTTCACCGTATCCTTGTAGACGTCGGGCTCCCACAGGCGGATCTGCGGCAGCGAGGGGCTCCGCAGTTCGACGACATAGGTGACCACGGCGCCCGGATCGAGCGTGACCAGGAAGACGTCCGCCTCCTGGCTCGACTGACGCTCCGGCGCGATGCCCTGGCTCGGGGTGATCGAGGCGATCCGCGAGGAGCCCAGATCCGGCCAAACAAGCCGCGAGCCGACGAGCTGGAAGAAGGGGGCGACGATGAGCCGGTCGATCTGCTCGTCCCCCGGATTGGACAGCGCGAAAACGGCCCAGCTCGAGTTGGCGTCATCGAGCGAGTTCACCTCGATCCGGCGCACGATGCCATCCGCGCCCGGCGCCGTGGACACCTGAAGGCTCGGGCCCGAATTGGGGTAGAGCTCCACGGAGCGGGTCAGATCGATCGCGTCGGAGCTTGCAGGCACCTCCACCGCCTCCAGCGCATGCGACGGGGACGCGACGGAGAGCCACGCGGTCAGCGCGAGCGAGACGAGAATCAGGAGGCGCAATCGGATTTCCCGCAAAGGTCTGGCTTTCTCATCGAAGCGGACGCCAATCGGCCTCCGCGGAACTTACAGTAAGTCACCGGGCGGGCCCGGTTCGTCGCCCGGCACGGACGGCAGGGCATGGCTCGTGACGGGCGAGAGGCACCCGGTGACCCGGGCCTCGACATCGCCGGCGACACATGCGTACAGCACATGGTCACGCCACTCGCCGGCAATCCGCAGGTAGCGGCGAGCGTAGCCTTCCCGTTGAAACCCGGCTTTTTCAAGGAGGCGCCGGGAGGCGGAATTGGTCGGCAGGCAGGCCGCCTCGACACGATTGAGTCGAAGCTCGCCAAAGGCGAAAGGCAGAAGCAGCGACACGGCCGCACTCATGTATCCCTTGCCCGCATGTGGCGCGCCCATCCAGTACCCGAGCGTGCAGGCCATCGCAACGCCCCTGCGCACATTTGACAGGGTCGCGCCGCCGAGCAACTCCCCGTCGCTCTCCCGGAACACGAAGAACGGATAGGCCCTGTCCTCCCGCTGTTCACGGGCATAGCGCCGCAGGCGACGCCGAAAGGCTCCGCGCGTCAACTCGTCGCGCGCCCAAAGCGGCTCCCAGGGTTGCAGGAAGTCGCGGCTCTTGGCCCTCAGTGCGGCCCAGGGCACATAATCCTGTGCCAGCGGAGGCCGCAGGAACACGGGAACACCGGCCTGCGGTGCGCTTCTCAGGGTACGCACTCCATCCGTTGTACCGAAAGCCCGCAAGAACGCCATCGCGACCCCCGGTCAAACGTCAGCCGACAACCGCCCGCCGGACCCCGGACCCGAGGTGCGCCTCGACCGTCTCGAGATTCAGGCGTACCCCCTTGGGGCCGATCGTGGAAAGTGTCACCCGGCTGGCGAAGGTCGTGCGCGCGACACGGTGAATGTCCTCGAGGGTCACGGCATCGATTCGAGCCTGGATCTCCTCCGGGCTCAGAATCTCGCCGTGGATCAGCCACTGGCGGGCGATCTGCCCGGCACGCGCCGCAGGGCTTTCCATCGCCATCATGATACCGGCGCGAATCTGGGCGCGGGCACGATCGAGCTCGGCCTGGGTGATCGATGCGGAAGCCGAGGCGATCTCGTCCAGAAGGACGGGAAAGAGCTCGGCGATGTCTTCCTCGCCGGTCGCCGCGTGAATGGCGAAGACGCCCGTGTCCTGGAACGACCAGTGAAAGGAATAGATCGCGTAGCACAGGCCGCGCAGCTCTCGGATTTCCTGGAACAGTCTCGACGACATGCCCCCGCCCATGATCGAGGCCAGCGTCTGGATCGCGTAGTAGTCGGGATCGCCGTAGGAGAGTCCCTCGAAGCCGAGAACGAGCTGAACCTCCATCAGGTCGCGCTCGAGATATGCCTCGCCGCCCGTATAGCGGGCCGCGACCGGCGCTTGCGCAGGCCGCGCGGAGAGCGCGGAGAAATGCTCGCGCGCCAGGGCCACGAAAGCATCATGATCGACCGCGCCGGCCGCCGAGAGGACCATGTTGCCCGGCAGGTAATGGGTCGCCAGATAGTCCCTGAGATCGTCAGGCGTGAATCCCATGACCGTCTCGCGCGTGCCCAGGATCGGGCGCCCGAGCGGCTGGCGCGACCAGGCGGTTTCCTGAAACTGGTCGAAGACCTTGTCGTCGGGCGTGTCGTGCGCGGCGCCGATCTCCTGCAGGATCACATGCTTTTCGCGCAGCAGTTCTTCGGGGTCGAAGGACGAGTTCTGAAGGATGTCGGCCAGGATCTCGACCGCAAGCGGCACATCCTCGGCCAGAACCCTTGCATGATAGTTCGTATGCTCGACGCTCGTGGCCGCGTTGAGCTCGCCTCCGACCGCTTCGATTTCCTCGGCGATCTGGCGCGCCGTGCGCTTTGCCGTCCCCTTGAACGCCATGTGTTCGAGCAGATGGGTTATGCCGTTCTGCTCGGCCGTTTCGGAGCGTGAGCCGGCGCCGATCCATATTCCCAGAGCAGCCGTGCGCAAATGGGACAAGGTGTCGGTCACGACGGTGAGACCGTTCTCGAGCCGGGTCACGCGTACATCCATCAGGACACCTCCGCCGGGCTGGTTTCGCGGGCGGCACGGGCATGGTCGAGCACATGGGCCTCGACCTCCTCGCGGCCGGCCGGCAGGCGTTCCATGCGCTCGGGCGCACTCATCATCGGCTGCAACTCCTCCGGCAGTTCCGGCCGGACGCCGCTTGCCGCCTCGACCGCATCCGGGAACTTGGCCGGATGCGCGGTCGCAAGGACCACCATGGGTGTCGGCGACTGGGAAAGCTGAGCTGCCACGTGAACACCCGTCGCCGTATGGGGATCGAGAAGATACCCGCTGCGCGCAAGCGTATCGGCAATGGTGCGTGCCGTTGCCGCCTCATCGCAGCGCCCGGCCGCGAACTCGTCGCGGATGCGTTTCATCACCCCGACCTCCAGCGTGAACCCGCCGGACTGGGCAAGGCGCGCCATCAGGCCACGCACCGCGTCACTGTCGCGCCCGTGCGCCTCGAACAGGAGACGCTCGAAGTTGGACGAGACCTGAATGTCCATCGACGGCGAGGACGTGGGCACCACGCCGTTCATCGTGTAGGCGCCGGTCTCCAGCGTCCGAACGAGAATGTCATTGGCATTCGTCGCGATCACCAGCTTCTCGATCGGAAGCCCCATCCGCGCCGCGACGTGAGCGGCGAAGATATCGCCGAAATTGCCCGTCGGCACGGTGAAGGAAACCGGCCGATGCGGCGCGCCGAGCGCAACACCGGCGACGAAATAGTAGACCACCTGCGCGACAATGCGCGCCCAGTTGATCGAGTTCACGCCGGCAAGCTGCACCCTGTCGCGGAAGGCGGGATGGGTGAACATGCCCTTCACGATCGCCTGACAGTCGTCGAAGGTTCCCTCAAGCGCCAGGGAATGCACGTTGGCATCCGTGGGCGTCGTCATCTGACGGCGCTGGACATCGGAAACCCGGCCATCGGGGAAGAGAATGAAGACGTCGGTGCGGTCGCGTCCGCGGAACGCCTCAATGGCCGCTCCGCCGGTGTCGCCGGACGTCGCGCCGACGATGGTCGCGCGCCGGTCCCGCTCGGCGAGGACATGATCCATCATGCGTCCGAGGAGCTGCATCGCCACGTCCTTGAACGCGAGCGTGGGGCCATGGAACAGCTCAAGGACAAAGCGGCCGGGAGCGATCTGCACAAGCGGTGTCACCGCCTCGTGGCGAAAGCCGGCGTAGGCCTCCTCGATCATCGCGGCCAGATCGTCACGGGCGATTTCGCCGGCAACGAAGGGGGCGATCACCGCCTCGGCAACCTCCGCATAGGGACGCCCGGCAAATCCGGCGATCGTCCCTGGGGACAAACGCGGCCACTCGGCCGGAACATAAAGGCCACCATCCGCGGCGAGACCGGTCAGGAGAACATCGGCAAACCCCAGTGCCGGTGCCTCGCCCCTCGTACTCACATATTTCACGACCCTGAGGTCCTCCAGACTGTCGGCGGTCGGGAAACCGGCGACGCCCGGCGTCCTGCCGGGTCGGGCCTGTCCCGCACCCCGAGGTTCTGCTTGATCGCCCGCGCCGGCTGACGTGCCGAGTCGCGAGTGTCCGACCCCTTTGGACCGGCCTCGGCAGAAAGGGAAACGGCCGGCTCTACCGCATGCCTCGCGCGGGAGGGGCCGCCCGGCCCATGCGCGCACCCTATCCCCGCGCCCGCCAGCGGGCAAGGCGGTTGCACGGCCTGCAAGGCAACGGAAGCGACACTCGGCTCAGGCGTGTCCCGCCTCGCTGGACAACATGCCGGGATCGATGCCGATCTTGGCCAAGGCCCGATCCCACTTGCCTTCCGTCACGGGGTCGAAAATGATCTCGCTGTCGGCCGGCCCGGTGATCCAGCCGTTCTCCTGAAGTTCGGTCTCGAGCTGCCCCGCACCCCAGCCCGCATACCCGAGCGCCAGCATGGCGCGGCGCGGCCCCCGTCCCTCGACGATCGCGCGCAGGATGTCGAGCGTCGCCGTCAGGCATATGCCGTCCTGGATCGCCATGGTCGAATTCGCGACCACATAGTCCTCCGAGTGCAGGACGAAGCCCCGCCCGGTCTCCACCGGCCCGCCGCGATGGACTTCCATGCGGTCCGCCGGGGCGGGCAGGACGATATCCGCCCCCCCATCGACAATCTCGAGCTGGCGCAGAAGATCCGGGAAGGACAGGCTCGGCGTCTTCTGGTTGAGGACAATTCCCATCGCGCCCTCGTCGGAATGGGCGCAAAGATAGACCACGGAATGAGCGAATCGCGTATCCGCCATCTGCGGCATCGCGATCAGGAACTGGCCTGCCAGCGAGTTCGGCATGTTGTGATCCGGCACCATGTCGCATCATCCCGTGAAGAGCGGTGGCGGCTCCGTGCCCGCCTACGCCGCAGTTTCAGGCACCGGCCAGGGAGCGAGCGGGAAAACGTCGCGTCTCCCGCAGCTTGCACGTGGCACCTCCGCATGACTTTACGCCGAAGGCGGGGCGATGTTAACCGCCCCGCGCGCTCCGGTCTTCGCCGTTCACACGCTTGTGGCCTCGCCGCGACCGGCGGAAGCTGGACCGGACACCGGAATTGCGGCACTCCTGAGAACCTGCCAGCCGCCGTGCCGCAACCGGCCCGGCCGAGGCCAACCGGACCCGGGTTCACCTCATGACGTCTCGCACACTCAACGGCGCTCTTGCTCTCCTCCTCGCGCTCTTCATGCCTCCCCTCGCAACCGCGAACGCCGATGCGGGCGCATGGGAGACCGTGGCCGGTGCCCGCGTTCGACTGATCGCGGCGGGCGGCCCGGAACAGGGGGCGGGCGATGCAGTGTCGCCGCAGCCGGACGCGGCGCTGGAATTCGAGATGGAACCGGGCTGGCACATCTACTGGCGCTTTCCCGGCGAGACGGGCATTCCGACGGAAGCCGACTTCTCCGCCTCCGGAGGACTGAAAGCAGCAACGCTGCGCTACCCTGCCCCGGAGCGCCATGACGACGGGTATTCAACGTCGATCGTCTACAAGGACCATGTCGTCCTGCCCATCGATCTGGTCACCGACGGGTCCGCAAATCCGGCTGTCCTGCGCGCGAGCGTCCGTTTCGGCATCTGCAGCGATATCTGTGTGCCCGGCGAGGCGCACCTCGAACTGCCGCTTGCCGGAGAACGTGACCTTGCGCAGCAGATGAAGATCGCGTCCGCCCGGTTGAAGCTCCCGCTCCCGCAGGACGACACCGCGCCCCGTATCGCGTCGGTGACGCTTGAGGACGCAGGCGGGTCCGATGCATCCACCATCCTCGTCGAGGCGGATCTGTCAGACTCTGGCACAAGCATCGACCTTTTCGCGGAAGGAGCGCCGGGTTCCTACAATGCCGTTCCGCGACTGCTTGAGCGGAAGGGGAAATCGGCACGCTTCGCGCTGCCCGTCACCGGTTTGAAGTCCGTCGATGACGGATCGCGTCCACTCGAGCTGACACTCGTGGAAGGGGCACGTGCCGTAACCTTTCAGGCGAGCATTCCCGGAGATGCCTCACCCTCACGGTAAGCCCCCACAAGCGCTTGCCCCTCGACGGAAGTCCGGTTTCATCCTATGTCAGGGAGAGCCGTGGCACGCCCCGGTTGCGGGCGATGCACCTCACGGACCACAACCACGTTCCGGAGTTTTTCCATGACCCTCAAGGTTGGCGACACGCTTCCCGACGCGACGTTCAAGATCATGACCGCCGACGGTCCGGCCGAGCGCGACGCGAAGTCCCTGTTCTCGGGCCGCACCGTCGTACTCTTCGCGGTGCCCGGCGCCTTCACGCCGACCTGCCACAACAACCACCTGCCCGGTTTCGTCGAGCACGCCGACACGATCCTGTCGAAGGGCGTCGACGAGATCGCCGTGGTGTCGGTGAACGATGTCTTCGTCATGAGCGCCTGGGCCAAGGCGAGCAACGCCGGCGACAAGATCACGTTCCTCGCCGACGGCAGCGCCGACTTCACCAAGGCCATCGGCATGGAACTGGACGCATCGGGCTTCGGCATGGGCATCCGTTCCAAGCGTTACGCGATGATCGTCAAGGACGGGAAGGTCACCACGCTGAACGTCGAGGAGAGCCCGGGTTCGGCCGAGGCGTCCGGCGCGGCCGCGGTGCTTGCCGCTCTCTAGCCCCTGAACGCTTGCAGACAGCAAAAGGCCGGCCCTTATGCGGGGCCGGCCTTTTTGTTGCCTGAACGAAGACAGACGCGGTCCCGTCAGTCGGTCCCCGCCGCACCATCCTCGCGTGGACGTCCGAGACGCCGGCGCACGTACACCCCATAGACCACGACCAGCACCGCAGCGAGGCCGTACCAGGTCACCACATACTGGAGATGGTTGTTGGTGAAGGTGATGATGGTCTCTCCGGCCTGCGGAAGCCCTCCCGCGGGCGTGAAGCTCGCCGTGAGATCCAGGGTGAACGGCGCGACGTTATCTCCGCGCTGCCCCAGTTCCGCGGCCATCTCGCGCGCGTCGCGCACGAACCAGATCCGCTTGCCGAGGTCGGGCGCAAGGGTCAGGAAGTTGCCGTGTTCGTTGCGCCGCCACAGACCGACGATGGTCGTCCGGCCCTCGTCCGCCTCGCTGCCCGGTCGTGTTTCCGGCAGACGCCTCGTGTCCGGCACGAAGCCGCGATTGACCATGACCACGAGACCGTCTTCGGTCTCGAAGGGCTGGTAGACGAAATACCCGGGACCACCGAAGTCGCCCCGCGGATCGCTGAGAGAGATGAAATAATAGACCTCGCCCGGCAGAAAACGGCCGCTGACCTCAATGGGCCGATAGTCCCATTCCTCGTCCGTGAGGTCTGGCCAGGCAGCGGGGCCGGGCATCGCGACAGGCGCGGCGTCGACCCGCGCCTCGACCCGCTCGATCAGGTCGAGCTTCCATTTGAGCCGCTGCACCTGCCACGTCCCGAGCGCGAGCAGGATCGCGAAGGCAATCAGTGACAACACGCTGAGGAGCACGAGCCCCCCCTTGCGCGGGGGTTCCCGTGAAACGGAGCTTGTATCGGAGGAGGGCATTCCGGTGCTCACTCAATCCTCGGTCGTGTCTTCGAGGCGTCCCTCGCGGGCACTGTGGGTATATTGCTGTGCAATCATCACCCCCTTGAGCGGGCGCAGGGTGAGAAGGCAGAGAATCACGGTCAACGGCAGCCAGAGGACCAGATGCAGCCAGATCGGCGGCTGCCAGGTGAGTTCGGTGACCAGCACCAGCGCCACGACGATGAAACCGACCAGCATGATGATGAACACTGCCGGTCCGTCTCCGCTGTCCGCAAAATCGTAGTCGAGGCCGCAATTGGAGCAATGATCGCGCGTGGACAGGAAGCCCTTGAAGAGGTTCCCCTGGCCGCAGCGCGGGCACTTTCCGGCCAGCCCCGTGCGGATCGGATCCTGCCTGGGGTAAAGCGCGCTGTCCTTGTCATGTTTCATGGCATTTCGCCTTTCCGGCTCTGGTCCGGGCACAGGCCGCAAGGTCTCTCGTCAGCCTGCCGCTCAGGAGCGGATCTCGATCGGTGTACCATTCGGCACGAGGCTCCAGATCTCCCGAATTTCCTCGTTGGTGACAGCGATGCAGCCGTCTGTCCAGTCCATCAGGCGATGCGCCGCACCAATCCACCCCAGACCGTTTCGCATGCCATGGATCATGATCATGCCGCCGGGATCCTCCCCGCGGGCGTCCGCAGCCCTGGTGTCGGCCGCATCCGGATAGGACAGATGCAGGGACAGGTGGAACGCGCTTCGCGGGTTGCGCCAGTCGAGCAGATAGCGCCCCTCGGGCGTACGACCGTCACCTTCACGCTGCTTGTGGCCGACCGGTGAACTCCCGAGAGCGACGTCATAGCGCGCGACCACCGCGCCATCCCCGTCGAGGAGCTCCAGCCGCCGCTCGGCCTTCGACAACGTCACCAGCGCGACGTCCGTCTCGCCATGACCCGGCACCGGCGGGATCTCCGCCTGGCCATCGAACAGTGCAAAGCCGGCCACGCTCAGGACGACCAGAACGGAGAAAGCGATCGAAGTGACTCTTCGACGGCGCAAAGGGCACTCCATTCATGACCGGAGGCGGGGCAGAAAAAAGAGCCCGGCACTTGGCCGGGCTCCGCGATCATCAGGAGTGGTAGGAGCTGCCCGCGCCCCAGATGTAGATCGACACGAAGAGGAACAGCCACACCACGTCGACGAAGTGCCAGTACCAGGCTGCCGCCTCGAAACCGAAATGCTTCTGCGGGGTGAACTGGCCGGCCGATGCACGGATCAGGCAAACCGCAAGGAAGATCGTGCCCACGATCACGTGGAAGCCGTGGAAGCCGGTCGCCATGAAGAACGTGGAGCCGTAGATCGAGCCGGAGAACCCGAAGGTCGCGTGGCTGTACTCATAGGCCTGCACGAAGGAGAAGAACACGCCGAGCACAACGGTGAACACCAGGCCCCACTTAAGGCCCTCGCGGTCATTGTGCAGCAGGGAGTGGTGCGCCCAGGTGACCGTGGTTCCGGAAAGAAGCAGGATCAGCGTGTTGAACAGCGGCAGATGCCAGGGGTCGAAGGTCTCGATACCCTGCGGCGGCCACACACCGCCGGTCGCCTCGAAACGTGAATACTGTTGCGCCTCGCCGACGAAAAGCGACGCATCGAAGAAGGCCCAGAACCAGGCGACGAAGAACATCACCTCGGACGCGATGAAGAGCAGCATGCCGTAGCGCAGGTGAAGCTGCACGACCGGTGTGTGATCGCCCGCGATCGACTCGCGGATGGTGTCGCGCCACCAGCCGAACATCACGTAGAGAACCATCAGCAGGCCGACGGCGAAAATGCCCCATCCGGCAAGATCGACGCCGAAAAGAAGGAACGGCACGCCCTTGTGCAGCTTGAACAGGCCGATCGCGCCAAGCGCCATGATGAAGGCGCCGACACCGCCAAGGAACGGCCAGGGGCTCGGCTCGATGATGTGGTAATCGTGGTTCTTGGCGTGGGCCATGGGTCTTCCCCCGATCTTTCTCTGTCTTGAGGCACCGTCACCGGGACGGGCCACGGTCCTTACAAGCTGTTCTTCTCTTCACCCGCCCCGGTGGCCTTGGCGGCGACCGGCGTCTCCGCCGATTTGTCCGGGTAGAAGGTGTAGGAAAGCGTGATTTCCTTGATGTGCTTCAACTGAGGATCCTTGTCCATCTCCGGATCGACGAAGAACACCACCGGCATTTCCGCCGTTTCGCCGGCGGCGAGCGGCTGCTCGGTAAAGCAGAAGCACTGGATCTTGTTGAAGTAGGCCCCGGCCTCGAAGGGCGTCACGTTGAAGACCGACGTCCCCACGTTCGCTTCTCCGGCCAGGTTGGTTGCGTGATAGGACATCGTTCCCGTCTCGCCCATGCGCAGCGTCACGGCATGGGTGTCGGGGCCGAACTTCCACGGCAGCGACGAGTTCACGTTGCCATCGAACCGCACCGTGATCTTGCGATCGATGATCTCGCCCGTCACGCTGTCGGAGCGCTGGGTCGTCCCGCCATAGCCGGTAACCTGGCAAAAGATCTGGTAGAGCGGCACGGCGGCATAGGCCGCGCCAACCATCAGCATGACACCGCTGAAAGCGCTGATCGCGACACGCCGGTTGGCACGCCCGCGACGGCGCGCCGCCTCGTCCGCGGCGGTCTCGGGCGTCGTATTTTCAGGTTTCCGCGTCATGCAGTCCTCCTCATCCCCCAGCCCGATGCCCTACAGCGAGCGATCAAAGACACCCGGTCCCATCTTGACCAGGGTGATGACGTAAAACAGCACCACGAGGCCGGCGAGAACCAGACCGATGGCAATCGACCGGTTCCGCTGACGGCGCTTCTGCTCTTCGCTCATCCGGATCCCGTTCTCGCTCATGCCATGCCTCCCGGAAGCAGCGCGGACACAAGCGGCGCAAGCGTGCTGTCGGCAAGCAGCAGCGCGAAAACGAGGAACAGGTAGACGAGCGAGAACTTGAACAGGGACACGGCCGCCTTGCGGGCCTCCTCACCCTCGCGGCGACGCCAGACCGTGATCGCATGCATGACGAACACCAGCCCCAGGACGATGGCGACCGCCCCATAGATCGGCGAGGCAAAGCCAAGCAGCCAGGGGGCGACACCGATGGGTGCGAGCAGCACCGAATAGGCGAGAATGTGATTGCGGGTGACATCCTCGCCGGCGACGACGGGAAGCATCGGAATTTTCGCGTCCTCATAGTCGCCGCGCTTGAACAGCGACAGCGCCCAGAAATGCGGCGGCGTCCACATGAAGATAATGAGAAAGAGCGTCACGCTCTCAACACTGACCGAACCGGTCACGGCCGCCCATCCGATCATCGGAGGGAACGCGCCGGAAGCACCACCGATGACGATGTTCTGCGGCGTCGAGCGCTTGAGCCACATCGTGTAGACGACGGCATAGAAGAAGATGGTGAAGGCGAGAAGACCGGCGGCAAGCCAATTTGTGGCCAGCCCGAGAATGCCGACCGAGAAGGCTGAAAGCGTCAGACCGAAGGTCAGCGCTTCGCCAGGCGCGACGCGGCCCGAGGGCACAGGCCGTGACCGGGTGCGCGACATCACCGCGTCGATATCGGCGTCATACCACATGTTCAGCGCACCCGACGCTCCCGCGCCGATGGCGATGCACAGGATGGCAACGAGCGCGAGAACCGGATGGATGCCGCTCGGCGCGATCAGGGTCCCGACCAGTGCCGTGAAGACGACGAGCGACATGACGCGCGGCTTCAAGAGGGCGAGATAGTCGCCGACCTCTCCCTGTCCGCCGAATGCGGCGGCGTCGTCGAGCGGTCCGTCCCGAAGTTCTGCAAACGACATGATCGGTTCTTCGTCCCATGGGTTCCCGGCAACCATGCTTGGCCGGGGTCAGGTCAGTGCTCCTGTCCGGACGCGGAAAGTCATCCCGGGCAGGCGGCTTCCCCGCACAGCTCGTGACATGTGCGGGGAAGCGTTTCGTCGAGGCCGCTTACTTGATGCGCGGCAGAGTCTCGAACTGGTGGTACGGCGGCGGCGAGGACAGGGTCCACTCCAGCGTCGTCGCACCTTCGCCCCACGGATTGTCACCGGCCTTGCGCTTCTTCGCGAAGGCCTCGGCAATGCCCGCCAGGAACACCAGCACGGCGAAGGCCGAGATGTACGAACCGATCGAGGAGACGAAGTTCCAGCCGGCCATCGCGTCCGGATAGTCCACGTAACGGCGCGGCATGGCCTGCAGACCCAGGAAGTGCTGCGGGAAGAAGACCAGGTTCACGCCAATGAACGTGATCCAGAAATGCGCCTTGCCGATGGTCTCGTTGTACATGTAGCCGAACATCTTGGGAAACCAGTAGTACCAGGCTCCGAAGATGCCGAACACGGCACCCAGCGACAGGACGTAGTGGAAGTGCGCCACCACGTAGTAGGTGTCATGCATCGAGCGGTCGAGGCCGGCGTTGGCGAGCTGGACGCCCGTGACGCCACCGACGGTGAACAGGAAGATGAAGCCGATCGCCCAGAGCATCGGCGTGCGGAACGAGATCGAACCGTCCCACATCGTCGCGATCCAGGAGAAGATCTTCACGCCCGTCGGAACCGCGATGACCATCGTCGCCGCGACGAAGTAGGCCTGCGTGTCCACGTCGAGACCGACGGTGTACATGTGGTGGGCCCACACGATGAAGCCGACGACGCCGATCGCGACCATGGCATAGGCCATGCCCAGGTAGCCGAAGATCGGCTTGCGGGCGAAGGTCGAGATGATGTGGCTGACAATGCCGAAGGCCGGCAGGATCAGGATGTACACCTCGGGGTGACCGAAGAACCAGAACAGGTGCTGGAACAGGATCGGATCACCGCCACCGGCCGGATCGAAGAACGTGGTGCCGAAGTTGCGGTCCGTGAGCAGCATGGTGATGCCACCGGCGAGAACCGGGAGCGAGAGCAGCAGCAGGAACGCCGTCACCAGCACCGACCAGGCGAAGAGCGGCATCTTGTGCAGCGTCATGCCCGGGGCGCGCATGTTGAAGATCGTGGTGATGAAGTTGATCGCGCCCAGGATCGACGAGGCACCCGACACGTGCAGCGCAAGGATCGCGAGATCCATTGCCGGCCCCGGATGCCCGCCCGGAGCTGCCGAGGAGAGCGGCGGATAGGCCGTCCAGCCACCGCCGAAGCCGTAGCCGCCCGTGGGTCCTTCGACGAACAGCGAAAGCAGCAGCAGCAGGAAAGCAGGCGGAAGCAGCCAGAACGAGATGTTGTTCATCCGCGGGAACGCCATGTCCGGCGCACCGATCATGATCGGCACGAAGTAGTTGGCGAAGCCACCGATCAGCGCCGGCATCACCATGAAGAAGATCATGATGAGACCATGCGAGGTCGTGAACACGTTGAACGTATGCGGATTGCTGAAGATCTGCATCCCGGGCTCCTGGAGCTCCATACGGATGCCGACGCTCAGCGCGCCGCCGACGATACCCGCGATGATCGCGAAGATCAGATAGAGGACACCGATGTCCTTGTGGTTGGTCGAATAGACCCAGCGCGTCCATCCGGTCGGATGGTCATGGTCGCCTTGCGCGTGCGCTGCATAGGCCATCTTCCAGCTCCCTCGTTGTCGATTCCGGGTAACGGGCCCGGCCCGTCGTGGGCCGCGGGCGACAGTCCGTCCGCGGCGATTCCGTAAGTTGTGCCGTTCGTTCAGCGGGTCGCGACGGCCATCGAAGCGCCCGCATCGGCCGTCGAATTGCCGGCGGCGATCGCGGCCATCAGCTCGTTCGTGGCTTCCTCGACATCCGTCTTGGCTGCCTCGGCCCAGGCGTCATACTGGTCCTGCTCCACCACGCGGATGGCGATCGGCATGAAGGCATGGTCCCTGCCGCAAAGCTCAGAGCACTGGCCGTAGTAGATGCCGGTCTTCTCGGCCTTGAACCAGGTCTCGTTGAGGCGGCCCGGGATCGCGTCGATCTTCACGCCGAAGGCCGGCATGGCGAAGGAGTGGATCACGTCGGCTGCCGTCACCTGAACGCGAACGACCTTGTCGACCGGAACGATGACCTCGGTATCGACCGCCAGAAGACGCGGGTATTCGCTCTCGGGGCGCTTGAAGGCCGCGGCCCTCGCCTTGCGCTCCGCTTCGTCGCGGATAAGCAGGCTGTCGAAATAGACATCCTCCATGCCCTCGTCCGCATACTGGTAGCCCCAGTACCACTGGTAGCCGGTCACCTTGAGCGTCATGTCATAGGCCGGCACGTTCACCTCCTTGTAGAGAAGGCGGAACGAGGGGATCGCGATCACAACGAGAATCAGGATCGGAGCGATTGTCCAAACGACCTCGATCATGGTGTTGTGCGACGTGCGCGAAGGCGTCGGATTGGCCTTCGAATTGAAGCGGAAGATGCACCACAGCAGCAACGCCAGCACGAAGAGAACGATCACCGTGATGATCGTCAGCGTGAAGCTGTTGAACCAGGTGATGTCACGCATGATCTCGGTGACCGCCGGCTGCAGCGTGATGTGCCAAGGCTCGGGCTGCGCCGCCATCGCGGCGCCCGCGCCACCAAGAAGCGCCGTCGCGGAGACCAATGCCATGTTCGTCAGACGCCTGACCTTCCGCGCCAGTTCGACCATCTGTGTCACGTCCGTGCTCCCTTCCTGACCCAGCCCCGACGGGCATCATGGGTCCTTGTCTCATAAATCCAAGCGTCGCGCGACCGGTCGGGCCGGACCAGGGACCCGCTGCAAGGCCCTTTGCCTACCTGCCGGTGCCCCCGGGCCCGGGTCGTCGCTGCGCCAAAAGAGCGCGGTCGGCCTTACGCCGCAAGGCTCTTTTCGGCCACACTCGTGTTGCCAAAGTGTAGCTTAACTCGAGATCGCGGGAAGGAGCGTCAAAACGCCGCAACCGCGCATGATCGAGATCAAAGCGGGGATGAAAAACCACAAGCCGCCCCGTTTCGCAATGCAGTAGTTTCGGAAGTGCCCAAATTCCGGCCAATTCCGACCTCGCGTATCATGGGCAGCCGCGCGTCGCGGCCCGGCATGACGTTTGGTGGCCACGCAAGAGGACGGCGGAAGTGTTTCGCCTTGAAATCGACCTTTCCAGCGGAGAAAAAGCTCAAGGGTGCCGTTTCCGGCGAATCAAGTCACGGATGAGCGGCCCCGAGACAATCATCCGGTCGGCCGCCGGACCGGAGCCGGCGACTGGTCCCGCGCCGCGAACCAACGGAGTTTCGCCTGTGTCCCTTGCCACAAAGCCCCTGACGCGCCTCCTTGCCGTGGCGGCTCTCGTTCTCGCGCATCTCGGTGCGACCGTGACAACCGCCAGCGCCCAGGGCGCCGTGCGCTCGGTTCACGGCGACTGGCAGATGCGCTGTGACACCCCGGCCGGTGCGCAGGAAGAACAGTGCGCCCTGATCCAGAACGTGACCGCCGACGACCGCGAGAACGTCGGCCTGTCCGTGATCGTCCTGAAGACCGCCGACAAGAACTCCCGCCTGTTGCGGGTGCTTGCCCCGCTCGGTGTCCTGCTTCCCATGGGACTTGGCCTGCGGGTCGACGACGCGGACGTTGGCCGGGCCGGTTTCGTGCGTTGCCTGCCCAACGGCTGCATCGTCGAGGTGGTGATGCAGGACGACCTGATCGAGAAGATGAAGACCGGCAACGCGGCCACCTTCGTGATCTTCCAGACGCCGGAAGAGGGCATCGGCATTCCGATCTCGCTGAACGGCTTCTCCGAAGGCTTCGACGCGCTTCCCTAGGACAAGCCGAGCGTCGCGCTCGAACACGCCCCTTGACCGGGCGCTTGCGCGCGCAATCCTTGTCATCATCGCCGCGACGCCCAAAAGCACCGGCGCGGAAACCCGAGGGTTCCGCGCCACAACACGTCAGGACCCCGCCCGTGACCCTCTCCGTTCCCGATCTGCTCGCCGATACCGGTCTCGACGAGGCCGACGTGCGCCGCGTCGTTGCGGACGCACTCGCCGGGGCGGATGACGGCGAGCTGTTTCTGGAATACCGGGAAGCCGAGAGCCTCGTCTTCGACAACGGTCGGCTCAAGGGAGCGAATTTCGACACCTCCCAGGGTTTCGGCCTGCGTGCCGTGGCGGGCGAGGCCGCGGGCTATGCCCAGTCCGGCGAGATCTCGATGGCGGCCCTCAAGCGCGCCGCCGATGCGGCGTCCGCCGTCGCGGCCGGCCACTCGGGCCGGTATGACGCTGCGCCGGCGGGCACCAACGAAAGGCTCTACGGCGATCTCAACCCGAGCGCCCGGCCGGACTTTTCCGAAAAGGCCCGGCTCCTCGCCGAGGTCGACGCCTTCGCCAGGGCCCGCGATCCGCGCGTGCGCCAGGTCAGCGTCTCGCTCGCCACATCCTGGCAGGTGGTCGACATCCTTCGCGCCGATGGCCACCGGGTGCGCGACATCCGCCCCCTGGTGCGCTTCGGCGTTTCCCTCGTCGCGGGATCCGGGGACCGGCAGGAAAGCGGCTCGCATGGCTTCGGCGGGCGCGAACCGCTCGAGACCTATCTCACCGAGGCAAGCTGGAAGCACGCGGTCGACGAGGCCCTCCGCCAGGCGCTGGTGAACCTGGAGGCGGTACCCGCTCCCGCCGGCAGTTTCGACGTTGTTCTCGGGTCGGGCTGGCCGGGAATCCTGCTGCACGAGGCCGTCGGCCACGGACTCGAGGGCGACTTCAACCGCAAGAAGACCTCGGCCTTCGCCGGTCTCATGGGCCAGCGCGTCGCCTCGAGGGGCGTGACGATCGTGGATGACGGCACCATCGTCGGCCGGCGCGGCTCGCTCACAATCGACGACGAAGGCACGCCGACGGGACGCACGGTCCTCATCGAGGACGGCATCCTGACCGGCTACATGCAGGACCGGCAGAACGCGAGGCTGATGGGCGTGAAGCCGACGGGGAACGGACGGCGCCAGTCCTTCGCCCATATCCCCATGCCCCGCATGACCAACACCATCATGATGGCGGGAGACAGGGATCCGGCGGAGATCCTGGAGGGCGTGAAGGACGGCATCTATGCCGTTTCCTTCGGCGGCGGACAGGTCGACATCACCAGCGGCAAGTTCGTCTTCTCCTGCACCGAGGCCTACAGGGTCGAAAACGGCAAGGTCGGCGCTCCGATCAAGGGCGCGATGCTGATCGGAAACGGCCCCGACGCGCTCACGCGTGTCAGTGCCATCGGCAACGACATGGCGCTCGATCCGGGCATCGGCACCTGCGGAAAGCAGGGTCAGGGCGTTCCGGTGGGCGTGGGGCAGCCGACCCTGCGCATCGATGGCATGACCATCGGCGGCACCGCTCTTTAGGGTGTGGCCCCATCGCGGCTCCCTGCCCTCCGGCAGGTTTCAGCAGACGCCCTCGCACAGGAACGAGAGCAACACGCGCAGCGTCTCGGCCGGATTTTCCTCGACCATGAAATGCCCCGCATCGACGGGCGCGCCACTCACGTCGTCGCCCCATGTCGACCAGGTGTCGAGCGGCGTCGCCGTCTTGCCGGCAAGACCGGCCGCGCCATAGATCACCAGAAGCGGACAGGCAATGCGACGCCCGGCCTCGCGGTCGCGGGTGTCCAGATCCATGTCGATGGTCGCCCCCGCGCGGTAGTCCTCGCAGGCGGCGTGCTGGCGGGCTTCCTGCCGGAAGGAGGCCCGATACTCGGCGAGCGCATCCGGATCGAAAGCCGAGAGATCCTTCGTCGCCGTCCAGCTCGCCAGCGTGTAGTCGAGATAGAAGTCCGGCGCGCCGGCGATCAGGCGTTCGGGCAGGGGCTTCGGCTGGGCCAGGAAGAGCCAGTGGTAGATCGCCATGGCATAGCGCCAGTCCATGTTCTGCCAGTAGTCGTAGGTCGGCAGGATATCCAGGACCGCGAGGCGGGTAACGCTGTCGGGATGGTCGAACGCCATCCGGTAGGCCACGCGGCCTCCCCTGTCATGCCCGGCAACCGCGAAACGCTCATGACCGAGCGCGCGCATCACCACGATCATGTCGCGCGCCATCTGCCGCTTTGAGTAAAGCATGTGGTCCGTGTCCCCTTCCGGGGCACCGGAACGGCCGTAGCCGCGAAGGTCGGCGATGACGACCGTGAAACACCGGGCGAGATCGCCGGCGACCGGATGCCACATGGCGTGTGTTTGCGGGTAACCGTGCAGCAGCAGAAGCGGGGGACCGCTGCCCCCGATACGGCAATGGATCTCCACCCCGTCCCCGGCCAGGGTCCGTTCCTCGAACCCCGGAAACAAGTCCCGCTCTGCCTTCAGCATCCCACGCTTCCCCCCGCGCGCCTCCCCGTGCCGCGGAATCGCGCGCTCTTGCATCGTCGGGGGGAGCAACACGTCGCGAAGAATGCTGGATTATGCGTTGTTTCTCAAGGTGACAATAGCCACAAGGGCAGGCACCACCGGCACTGCCCCGGCCCGTCGGAAAACGCTGCGAAACACACGGCGGGATCAGCGTTTCAGGGCACGCCAGCCGATATCGGTCCGGCAAAATCCTTCCGGCCAGTCGATGCGGCCAACCGCCGCATAAGCGCGGGCCTGTGCCTCCGCGACGCTGCTTCCGAGAGCGGTGACATTGAGGACGCGACCGCCGTTCGCAAGGATCCTGCCTTCCTGCGAGCGGGTGCCCGCGTGAAACACCTTGAGAAGCGGATCGTCCTCGAGGTCCGCGAGCCCCCGGATTTCGGTGCCCTTCTCATAGGTTCCCGGATAGCCCCTGGCGGCGAGAACGACCGTCAGGGCCACCTCGTCACGCCAGACCGCCTTCGCCTCGTCGAGATGCCCGTCGCAGGCGGCCTCCAGCAGATCCACGAGATCGCTCTCCAGCCGCATCATCAGAACCTGGCACTCGGGGTCGCCGAAGCGGACATTGTACTCGATGAGCTCGGGACCCTTGTCGGTGATCATCAGCCCGGCATAGAGCACCCCGACGAAAGGCGTGCCGTCGGCGGCCAGTGTGTCGATGGTGGGACGGATGATCTCGTCCATGGCCTGCCGGGTCAGTTCGTCCGTCATGACGGGTGCTGGAGAATAGGCCCCCATGCCGCCTGTGTTGGGACCGGTGTCGCCATCGCCGACCCGCTTGTGGTCCTGGGCCGTGGCAAGCGCGAGACCGGTCCTGCCGTCGCAGATCACGAAGAGGCTCGCCTCCTCGCCCTGAAGGAAGGCTTCCACGACCACTTCGGCACCGGCGGCGCCGAACTCGCCCTCGAAGCACGCATCGATGGCCTCGAAAGCCTCGTCCCGGGTCATCGCGACGACGACGCCCTTGCCGGCGGCAAGGCCGTCCGCCTTCACGACGATGGGCGCGCCATTGGCCTCCACATGCGCCCGCGCGCTGGCGGCATCGGCAAAACGCCCGTAGGCGGCCGTGGGAATTCCCGCGCGCGCGCAGAGATCCTTGGTGAAGCCCTTGGAGCCTTCCAGCCGGGCGGCGGCGGCGCTCGGGCCGAACACCTTGATGCCCGCCGCTTTCAGGCTGTCGGCGAGGCCATCCACAAGCGGGGCCTCGGGACCGACCACGACCAGCTCAACGTCATGATCGCGACAGAAGGTAATGACCGCCGAATGATCGGACACATCAAGCGCGATGCAGGTCGCCTCGACGGCGATGCCGGCATTGCCGGGCGCGACATACAGGGTTTTCGTACGCGGCGAGCGCGCCAGGGCCCAGGCAAGGGCATGTTCGCGTCCGCCGGAACCGATCAGGAGAATGTTCATGGCTTTCGCGCGCCCCGTGCTCGTGTGCGGCGGGCCGAAAAGGCGCGCCCGTTGCTCATCCGCGGCCAGCCCGCGACCCAGCGCGGACGACCGTCGCGCGGGTCGTACAGCGCAAGCGAGCGGGAGACAAGCCCCGCCCTTGCCTTGCGCCCACCCTTTCATCGGACGTGCAAAGCCGCTATCACGTTCACATGCTTCAAACCGGCTTGGAACAGTGATGAACGACGGCACGATCAGGGGACAGGTCGCGGACGCGGTGCGCGGCCATTGGGTCGACAATCATGCTCCCGAATGGCTGAGGCCCTATGCCAGGCTCGCGCGTTGGGAACGGCCAATCGGCTGGCAGCTTCTGCGGTGGCCCTGCTGGTGGTCGGCCGCAGTGGCGGCAATCGCCGGTGGCCACGCGGTGCCGAACATCTGGCATCTCGTCTTGTTCATGATCGGCGCGATCGCCATGCGCGGTGCGGGTTGCACCTACAACGACCTCGTCGACCAGGATATCGACGACAAGGTGGCCCGTACCCGCTCGCGCCCACTGCCGTCCGGCCAGGTGACACCCTTCCAGGCCAAGCTCTTCCTGGTCGCGCAGGCGCTCGTCGGTCTTGTCGTGTTGCTCCAGTTCAACCGCTTCACGGTGCTGCTCGGCATTGCCTCGCTTGCGGTGGTCGCGATCTATCCGTTCATGAAGCGGGTGACCAACTGGCCGCAGCTCTTCCTGGGGCTGGCCTTCTCGTGGGGGGCCCTCATGGGCTGGGCGGCAGCCTTCGGAAGCCTTTCCTGGCCCGCCTTCGCGCTCTACGCCGGCGGCATCCTGTGGACGATCGGGTATGACACGATCTATGCCCACCAGGACAAGGAGGACGACGCCATCGTCGGCGTCCATTCCACCGCGCGCCTGTTCGGAAGCCACACGAAACCGGCGCTCACCCTGCTCTATGGCGGGGCGACGGTGCTCGTCGGAGCGGCACTATTCGGAGTGGATGCGGGTCCGGCCGCCTTCGTCGGCCTGGCCCTTGGCTTCGGCCATCTCGCACGCCAGATCGTCGTGCTCGACATCGACGACAACGACCAGTGCCTGAAGCTCTTCCGCTCGAACGAAGGATTCGGATGGATCCTGTTCGCCGGCCTCGTCGCCGACGCGCTTATCCAGGCCCTGCTCTGACGCAGGAGTGCAGGCGCAGGAGTGCGGGCCGCGGCCCGGCACATCCGCGTTTCAGTGCCGGGCGATGATCTCGCGTTCGCCGCCGTGGACGGTGGCCGTCCCGGAGGCGCGCCCCGCCTTGCGGCGGTTGAGGAAGCGGGGACGGCGCGCGGTCAGCGCGGCAACCCGGCGGCGGGTCGTCACGCCGGTCGGACGGGTCGTCATGCGCTTGCGCGGCATCGTCGAGGGACCGTCCAGACGGGTCACGTGACCGTCTGCTTCCAGAAGCAGCAGCGGCAGTTCCAGGGCATCCGCCCAGGCCCGCCAGTCGGCGGCCAGGGTTTCCAGTGCATCACCCCGTGCCAGTTCGATGGACTGGTCGCGGTCGCGGTGAAGCAGGCCTATGCGGGCGGCGAAAGTGCCCGGTTCGGCACCGGGAGACACCTCGGCGAAGACGCCGAGATAGGCGCTGACGGGTTGGGCCATGGTCAGGGGAAGCCCGCCGAGGCGGCGTTTCACGATGACCTGGACCCGGTCGATGTAGACGTCGAGGGATGCGGCCTCCCCCGCCTCCCCGAGGCCAGGGCCCCGGGCGGCGAAGCGATGCGGCATCTCGGCCGGATCGAGCCGCGTGGCGCGGCCCGATCCGTGTGCGACGGCATCCTGATAGGCTGTTTGACGCTTCAATTCGCTCTCCATCGGGCCTGTTTGTTGTCGGCCTCTGATGGTTTCGAGACTAGCAGTCAGGCGTCCCGATCCGCTTAACGAACGCGGTTAAGTTTTGGTGTCTGCAACCAGGGTTAGTGATTGGTCACCGGACAGGGCAAACAAATGGTGACCGGCCACGAACGCCTTCCTTGCCGGGGGCGCCGGCGACGACTAGTTTCAGCGCACATTCTCCCAACCCGGATCTCCCGCCAGATGACCTTGCCGATCGATCAGTCCCGTCTTGCCGAAAACGCGGCCCGCCTCGTTGATCTTGCCCGGCGCGCAGGCGCGTCCGAGGCCGAGGTCGTCGCAGCGACCGGCCTGTCGCTGGGTGCCGACGTGCGCGACGGCGCGGTGGAAGAGACCGACCGCTCGGAAGGAGACGACGTCACCTTGCGTGTCTTCGTCGGCAAGCGCGTTGCCTCGGTGTCCGCCAATGCCTTCGGCGATGGGGAACGCCTCGCCGAGCGCGCGGTCGCCATGGCAAGGGCCGCACCGGAGGATCCCTACGCGGGGCTCGCGCCGGAGGAAGACCTTCTCAAGGACGCATTTCCCGACCTGGAGCTGCTCGACACGACCGTCGTGGCAGCCGAGGCGCTTGTGGAGCGGGCGCGGACGGCGGAAGCGGCGGCCCTTGGCGTTTCCGGCGTAAGCAAGTCCGGCGGCGCGCATGCGTCCTGGAGCATCAGCGGACTGGTCCTCGTGACCAGCAACGGCTTTTCCGGTGGCTATCTTGCCTCCCGACACGGTGTCTCGGCCACGGCGATCGCCGGCGAGGGCACCGCGATGGAACGCGACTACGATCACGACGGGCGGGCGTTCCTGGAGGATCTCGAGGCGGCGGACGCCATCGGCAGGCGCGCGGGAGAACGGGCCGCGGCGCGCGTCAACCCGCGCAAGCTCTCCAGCCAGCGGGCGCACGTCGTCTACGAGCCGCGCACCGCGCGCACATTGCTTGGACATTTCGCCGGGGCGATCAACGGCGCGGGCATCGCACGCGGCACCAGCTTCCTGAAGGACCGGCTCGGGGAAGCGGTCTTTTCCCCCACGATCACCATCGACGACGACCCGACCATCCGGCGCGGTCCCGCGAGCCGGCCCTTCGATGGCGAGGGCCGTGCGGCCTGGCCGCTGCGGCTTGTCGAGGAAGGGCGTCTGACGCAGTGGCTTCTCGATGGCGCCTGCGCGCGCGAGCTGGGCCTGACCTCCAACGGACGCGCGGCACGCAGCGGAGCGGGCACCAGTCCCTCGCCCACCAATCTCACCCTGCGTCCGGGCGCGCGCTCGCGCGAAGAGATGCTGGCGGAGATCGGGACCGGTCTGCTCGTCACCGACCTGATCGGCCACGGCGTCAACGGCGTGACCGGCGACTATTCGCGCGGCGCCTCGGGGTTCTGGATCGAGGACGGCGCAATCGCCTATCCGGTGAGCGAGATCACACTGGCCGGCAATCTGGTCGACATGTTCGCCTCGCTGGAGCCGGCGAACGATCTCGACACGCGTTCCGCGCTCCGCGTGCCGAGCGTTCTGGTGAAGGACATGGCCATTGCCGGTTCGTGACACACAGACCGACCGGGACGATACCGATCTTCTGACCGAAGCCGCGCGGGCGGCGGGCGAAATCGCCCTCACCTTCTTCCGCAAGGATCCGCGCCGCTGGACCAAGGAGAACGACTCTCCCGTCTCGGAGGCCGACATTGCCGTGGACCGGCATCTTGAAGAGCTACTGCGCGCCGCGCGCCCCGGCTATGGCTGGCTGTCGGAGGAAACCGCCGACGATCGCATCCGGCTGGAAAAGAGGCGCAGCTTCGTGGTCGATCCGATCGATGGCACGCGCGGCTTTCTCGCCGGCTCCGACGAATGGACGGTCGCGCTCGCGGTGGTGGAGGATGGCAGGCCGGTTTCGGCGGTCGTCTACCGTCCCGTCAACGGCGACCTCTACCGCGCGACGCTTGGCGCGGGCACGACCCTCAACGGCCAATCCGCCGCCATCTCGCGGCGCACGGCGCTTCAGGGGTCCAGTCTGGCCGGTCCGCGAACCCTGAGCGACGGGACGAAGCTTGAAGGCCACGGACTGGCGCGCATCGGATATGTGCCCTCCCTGGCGCTGAGGCTGGCCATGGTCGCGGCAGGCCGCGTGGATGTCGCCGTCGCCCGCGAGAATGCGTGCGACTGGGATCTTGCGGCGGCCGATCTTTTGGTGCAGGAAGCGGGCGGACGGCTGGAGGACATGAGCGGCACGCCGCTCGCCTACAACCGGCCAAGCGTCCGCCATCCGGCCCTTCTCGCCGGACCGCCCGCGCTGGTCGATCCGTTGCGCGTTCTTCTGGCCGATCCCGGCTGAGGCCGCCGGACGACCCTCGTTCGGGTCGGCGGTCACAGGCAAGAGAATGCGCCGACCACTGGCCGGCCTGGTACAAGCGACGTGCGCGCAGGCACACCCGGAGACAGACCATGACCGATGCAGCACCCGGCAAGCAGTTGCTCCACCTCGTGTTCGGCGGTGAACTCGAGAAGATCGACGGCAATACGTTTGCCGATCTCGACGCCCTCGACATCGTCGGCATCTACCCGAACTACGCCAGCGCCTACAAGGTGTGGAAGCAGAAGGCGCAGCAGTCGGTCGACAACGCCCGGATGCGCTACTTCATCGTCCACATGCACCGGCTCCTGGACCCGGAGAGCGACGATAACTGACCCGTCTGATTTCCGGGCTCCGCGGCTCGCCGCGCCCCCGCGCCGGGGCCGGCCATGCTGAAGCGCGCCGGACGCAGCCCTATCGTCCAGAAGCTGATCGGGAACGGACTCGCCGCGTATCTGAAGACGGTTCGCGCAACGAGCACGCTCGTTCTCGATCCGCCCGACTTCGGTGAGCGGGTTCTCCCCGACCTGCCGGCCATCGTGACCATGTGGCACGGGCAGCATTTTCTCGTGCCTTTCGCACGGCCCGAGACCCACGATGTCCGGGTGATGATCTCCAAGTCCGCGGACGGCGAAATCAACGCCATTGCGGCCCGCAAGCTGGGCATGGGCATCGTCCGCGCCTCCGGCGCTCACCGTGCACACCAGATCGCCAAGCGCGGCGGGGCGCGCGGCTTCATCGAACTGCTGCGTGTCCTGAAGCAAGGCGCGAGCGCCTCCATGACCGCCGACGTTCCCAAGGTCGGGCGTGTCGTCGGATCGGGCATCATCCAGCTCGCGCGCTATTCCGGTCGCCCGATCATGCCTCTTGCCATGACCACGAGCCGGCGTATCGACCTTTCCACCTGGGACAGGGCGACGATCAACCTGCCGTTCAGCCGCATGGCGCTGTCGCTCGGCGAACTCGTCCACGTACCGCGCGATGCCGACGAGGCGGCAATGGAAGAGGCCCGGCAGGCCCTGCAGCGCAGTCTCGACCGGGCAACGGAACGCGCCCGTGCCCTCGCGGACGGCGAGCCGCTTCCCGGAGCGCTCGAAACGGCTCCCTCATGAGCGGCGCCCGTCCCACGAACGAAAGCACTCTTTCGCGGATCGCCGGCGAGACGCTTCTTGCCGGATACCGTCTTTTCGGGCGCCTCGTGACGCCGCTGCTTCCCCTGCTGCACGCGCGGCGGATGCGCCGCGGCAAGGAGGACCCGGCCCGCCGCGGCGAACGGTTCGGCCGTGCCTCCCTGGCGCGTCCGGACGGGCCGCTTGTCTGGCTGCATGCGGCGAGTGTCGGTGAGATGAACGCCGCGCAGGCGCTCATCGCCTCGCTGGCAGAAACCGGTGTCACCGTGCTTCTCACGACCGGAACGGTGACGTCGGCCCGCATTGCCGCCAGCCAGCGACGGCCCGGCGTTCTGCACCAGTTCGTGCCCTACGACACGCCGGGAAACATCTCCCGTTTCCTCGACCACTGGCGCCCCGACCTGGCTATCACGCTGGAATCAGAAATCTGGCCGACAACGATCCACCGGCTTCATGCGCGCGGCATTCCGCTTGTCATCGCCAGCGCGACCATGTCGGAACGCACGCGCGCGGGCTGGAACAAGGTGCCCTTCGTGGCACGCCGGATCTTTTCACGCCTCACGCTTTGCCTTGCCCAGACGCAGGCCGACGCGGAGCGCCTTGCCGGCTTCGGCGTGCCACGCGTCGAGGTCAGCGGAAACCTCAAGTACGACAGCCAGAAGCTTGCCGCCGATCCGCACGCCCTCGAGGGTCTGCGGTCCGCTCTCGGCTCACGTCCGCGCTGGCTTGCCGCCAGCACGCACGAGGGCGAGGAGACGATTGCTGCCAGCGTACACGAGGCCCTCGAGGCAAGGGGCCTTGCGGACCTTCTGAGCATTGTCGTTCCGCGCCATCCCGAGCGCGGCGAGATCATCGCGAACGACCTTTCCGCGCGCGGCCTTCGCGTTGCACGCCGCAGCGCGGGCGAGATCCCGGACGCGGGCACCCAGATCTATCTGGCCGATACGATCGGTGAACTCGGGCTGTTCTACAGGCTCGCTCCCGTCGCCTTCATCGGCAAGTCACTGGTGCCTGAAGGCGGCCAGAACCCTCTCGAGGCGGCCAGACTGTCCACCGCGATCCTGACGGGGCCGCATGTGTTCAATCTCCAGGACATCTACACGCCGCTGATCGACGCGGGCGGCGCACTGGTCGTGGAGGATGAGGCCGGGCTCACCGACCAGGTAGAAAGGCTGCTTCGCGACCCCGATGCCGCACGGCATGTCGCGGTCCTTGCAGGGGACGTCACGGACGCCGGAAGCGGCGCCCTTGCGGCAACACTGGACGCGCTTTCCTCCTGGCTCCCGATCTCCGCACGACAGGGCGGCGCGTGATGGTTGGGCTTGGCGCTCCCGGTTTCTGGTGGCGACCGCGCATCACGCTCGCCGCCCATCTGCTTTTGCCGTTCTCGCTTGTCTACGGCTTCCTCTCGTCGAGGCGCATGGAGCGCGCACCCGCTTTCACATCCCCGCTGCCCGTCATCTGCGTCGGCAACTTCGTCGCCGGAGGCACGGGAAAAACCCCCATGGCGCTCCTGCTGGCCTCGATGCTTCGGGAGATGGGAGAGGCGCCCGTATTTCTGACGCGGGGGTACGGCGGCACGTTCGGGCGCGACAAGCCGGTCGTCGTGGAGGCGCCCCTGCACGGAGCGCACGAGGTCGGAGACGAGGCGCTGCTGCTGGCCGCCGAAGCGCCGACCATCGTCAGCGCCGACCGGGCGGCAGGCGCCCGGTTGGCCGAGACGCTGGGATCGGTGATCGTCATGGACGACGGCTTTCAGAACCCGACGCTTGCCAAAAGCCTGTCGCTGGTTCTCGCGGATACCGCCACCGGCATCGGCAACGGGTGCGTCATTCCCGCCGGTCCCTTGCGCGCACCGCTCGAGGTCCAGCTTCCACGTGCCGATGCCGTGGTGCTCGTGGGCCGCGAGGCCGCCGCCGGAGACGCGTTGCGCGCCCGCGCCCGGGTCTCCCACCGGCAGGTTCTCTCGGCCCGGCTTGCGCCTATTCCCGGTCACGGGCTTTCGGGCCGCCGCGTTCTCGCCTTCGCCGGCATCGGGCGGCCGGAGAAATTCTTCGAAACACTGGAGCGGGAAGGTGCCCGGATCGTCGAGCGACACGTTTTCGGCGATCACCGGGCCTATTCGGTCGCGGATGCGGCCCGCCTGATGGCGCGGGCGGAGGCGCGGGATCTCGTTCCGGTCACGACGGAGAAGGATTTCGTGCGCATGGCGCATGGCGCAACGCGCGAGGACCCGGCGGTTGCCAGACTGCTCGCGAGCTGTCAGGTGCTGAAGGTGCGCATGGTGGCCGACGACGCGCCCGCGCTCGCCGCGTTGCTTGACGCGCGGCTCGGTCGCGCGCGCGGTCAGGCCTGATTGCCACTCTCGCGGTAGCGGGCGAGCGCCGCATGGGCGTCGACGTAGGCCTCCTGGCGCGAGACGCTCCAGTACTTCAGCTCATCGAGCGGAATCTGCTGCCCGGTGACCGCGCACAGCACGAATGTGCCCGGCGACAGGAGCTGATAGTCGGCGTCGAGATAGCGGATGCGGGCCTCGCCCTCCGCGCGCGGAATGTCCAGTCTGTTCATGCCGTTCCTGCCTCCGGCGGCGCGAGGACCTCGCCCCTGCGGCGCATATCGCCCGCCCCTGCCGTTTCGTCTCATGATCTCACGCCCTACATAGCGGCCCGGTCACGCGTTGACCACCGCCGATCGCCTGCCGCTCACGGCCCTGTCGCGTCATCCCCGGTGCCGTCCGCATCCTTCGGCGTGGCGGAAGCCCGGCGCGGCGTCATGCGGTTGATGCGGTCCGCTCCGGCACTCGGTCCGTCGCGAAGCTGAAGCTCGAGTCGTTCCAGGTCCCGGCGACGCACATCCTCCTCGATCTCCTCGATGCGATCACCCTTGATGCCCAGCGCCTCGAGAGCCGCGCGCCCGAAGCTGAGGCTCGATTCGAAGGTCTCGCGAATGTGGTAGTCCACCCCCCGGCGCGCGAGATCCAGGGCGTGCAACCGGTCGGTCGCCCTGCAGTAGATCTTGGCGTGCGGGAACTCCTCCCGGATCAGGTCGACCGCCTGCCCCATGACCTTGTCGTTCTCGATGCACAACGCGATCAGAACGGCGTCGTCGCCACCGGCCGCCTTGAGCACGTCGGCGCGGGTCGCGTCGCCGACATAGACCTTGTAGCCGAGCTTGCGTGCATAGGTGACACGGTCGGGCCGGTTGTCGAGCGCGATGATGCGAACCCCCTCAGCGGTCAGCATCTCCGACACCATCATGCCGAACCGGCCGAACCCGATGACCATCACCGCCGGGCGGGTCTCGGCGAAGACCTCGATCGCGTCGGACACGTAACCGCGCTTTTGCAGGCGCCTAGCGATGATGTCGTGGATCGCGCAGCCGACCGGCGTCAGCAGCATGGTCACGACGACGATCGCGAGAAGCAGCGTCATCTGGCCCGGCGCCAGGATCTGCGCGGCGCTGGCGGCGGTAAAGAGCACGAAGGCGAATTCGCCGCCCTGGGGAAGCGTGACGGCAATCTTGAGCGCATCGGAATTCGACGACCCGAAGAGGCGCGCCAGTCCCCAGATCAGGGCTCCCTTCACCCCCATCACCGCCGCGACGCCAATGGCGACCCGATGCCAGCTCGACAGGACCAGGCCAAGATCGAGCGACATGCCGACGGAGATGAAGAACAGCCCCATGAGCAACGCGCGAAACGGCTCGATGTCCGCCTCGAGCGTGTGCCGGAAGCTCGATTCCGCCAGCATCACACCCGCAAGGAAGGCACCAAGTGCCATGGACAGCCCGGCGGCATGCATGATGCCTCCGCTGCCTAGCGCGACGAGCAGGGCCGCCGCCAGCATGACCTCGCGCGCGCGCACCGCCGAAAGAAGCGTGAAGAGCGGAGAAAGCAGATAGCGCCCGGCCGCGATGACGCCGCCCACGGCGGTAATGGTAATGCCCAGTTCGACCAGGACCCCGCGTCCCGCATCGGCATCGGATTGCGGTGCCAGGATCGGGATCAGGGCCAGAAGCGGCACGATCGCCATGTCCTGCAGAAGCAGGATGCCGAAGGCCCGCTGGCCATAGGCGGTCGTGAGCTGGCCGCGTTCCTGCAGGATCTGCAGCGCAAAGGCCGTGGAGGAGAGCGCCAGGCCCATGCCCGCGATGACGGCGACTTCGGGGCTCGTGCCCACCAGCAGGAGCAGTCCGGCCAAAGCCGCCCCGCAGGCAAGCACCTGGGATGTTCCCAGGCCGAAGATATCCCCCTTCATCTGCCACAATCGCGCCGGTTCGAGTTCCAGTCCGATCACGAAAAGCAGCAGCACCACGCCAAGTTCCGCGACGCCCCTCACATCTCCCGCACCCGCGATGAGGTCCAGGCCGTAGGGTCCGAGCGCGATGCCGGCCGCCAGAAATCCGACAACGGATCCAAGCCCGATGCGCTTGGCAAGCGGAACCGCCACCACGGTCGCGGTGAGAAAGAGCATGGACTCGACAAAGAACGGCGGGGCTGCTTCGCTGGCCATGGGCCTCCCTCGGGTATGCGGAACAAGGCATCCTTCACCGGCACCCGGTGCGAAGAGCACGGGGCCCGGGCGAAAAACGCCAGGGGGAACGGCAGGCGTTTCGCGAATCTCGCAGGCGCCGTTTCCCCTGCCCACTATACCGGGCGGAGCGGACGGGCGACATCCGCGCCACACCAGACCGCCTTTCACATCGGGAGGCAGCTTCCGTATCCTGTCTTGATCTTACCGCTTTTCGCGGCGACACCATGAACGTTGCAGGCAAGGTTCCGACGCAGGAGGCATTTCGAATGAGCGGACCGCGGATCGGCGTCGCGCTGGGGGGCGGAGGTGCGCGCGGATTGGCGCATGTTCCGGTTCTTGAGGCGATCGACGACCTCGGCATCAAGCCGGTCGCCATGGCGGGCACGTCGATCGGAGCGATCCTGGCGGCCGGCTACGCCGGAGGGCTTCCCGGTGAAGAGCTCAGAGCCGTGGCCACGGAGATCTTCCGCGACCGAAACGCCGTCGCCGCACGGCTTTGGAAGCTGCGCCCGCGCCGTTTCGGCGAACTCTTCTCATCGCCGGGCATCATGCAGTTCGATGCGCCGCGGGTGCTTGAGACCTTCATCGGCAACCATATCCCGCCCGCGTTCGACGATCTGGGCATTCCACTGACGGTGATCGCGACGGACTTTTTCGCCTGCCGCGAGATCCGCCTGCGTGAGGGCGATCTCCACCGGTCGGTCGCCGCCTCCATGGCAATCCCGGCCATATTCAGGCCGGTGGTCGTGGACGGCTGCGTCATGGTCGACGGCGGCATCGTCAATCCCCTGCCCTTCGACGCCCTGCCCGACAACATCGACATCGTCGTGGGAAGCGACGTGGTCGGATCCCCGATACCGCGCAAGGGCAAGACGGTTCCCGGCACGGGCGACGCCCTGTTCGGCTCGATCCAGATCCTCATGCAGTCGATCACCCTGGAGAAGCTCAAGAGCCGCCAGCCCAACGTGCTGGTGAAGCCGGATCTTCCCGGCTACCGGGTTCTGGACTTCCTCAAGACCGAGGAGATCCTGGCTGGCGCGGAGCCCTTGCGCGAAACCGTGAAACGCCAACTCGGCGAGGTCATCGAGGCCCACCTCAAATCCGCTGCCGCCGGCTGACGGGCAGTCCGGCCCTTGATGAGCGGCGCCTCGGCGCTACCCTTGTTTCACAAGGACAGGTTTCCGCCGGCGCCTTCCCCCTCTCCCGTGGTTCCGGCACAGCCGGAGCGCGCCCATGCCGTTTGCCCTTCACCTCGTCTGCCCGCGCCTTCGCGCGCGTCCCCTGCCGATCCTCTCCCCACACGTTCACGGACTGCTGCTGCTTGCCCTGGCGCTGCTGCTCGCGCCGCTTCCGGCACGCGCCACCTGCCAGATGCTGGCCGGCACGGACCCGTTGCAGGGGCGGCTTCCGGTGGTCATGGCGGCGCTCGCGCCCGACCAGGTCGCGATCACCTATGTCGGTCACGCCACCTTCGAGATCGAGACGCCGGACGGGCTTCGCATCGCAACCGACTACAACGCGGTGCATCGCCCCGAGCGCCTGCCCCATGTGGTGACCATGAACGGGGCCCATGGCACCCATTTCACGCTCAACCCGGATCCCGGCATCGAGCACGTGCTTCTGGGCTGGAATCCGCAAGGCGGCGAGATGACCCACGATCTTTCGATCCGTGACGCGCGCATCCGCAACCTGCAGACCAACACGCGCGGATGGGACGGGACGACCCGGCTGCTGGGTAACTCCATCTTCGTCTTCGAGGTGGCGGATCTCTGCATCGCCCACCTGGGTCACCTGCATCACCGCCTGACGGAAGAAGACCTTGCCGTGCTCGGCACCATCGACATCGTCATGGCGCCGGTGGACAACGCCTCGACGCTGAAGCTCGACACGCTCGTCGACGTGCTTGCCGCGCTCAGCCCCCGCATCGTCATTCCCATGCACGCCTATACCTACGGCTCGCGCGAGAGCTTCGTGGCACGCATGAGTGGCGAAGGCTATGCGGTCGAGACCTCCGACAGCCCCCGCTTCGTCGCGCGTCGCACCGGCCTGCCTGTCACGCCAACCGTCCTTGTGCTGCCGGAACGATAGTCTCCTACCCCTTGTGAGCGTCGAGACTGTCGGCCGGCACCTGCGCCCGTTCGTCCATGCCATAGTCACGCAGAACGCCCGCGACCCTGAGCCGGTAGTTGGCGAAATGCGCGTTTCTTCCCGCCGCCTGGGCGAGGCGGTGTTCCGACGTCCTGCGCCATGCGGCCACCGCCTCCTCGTCGCGCCAGAAGGAGAGCGACAGGAGCTTGCCGGGCTCCATCAGGCTCTCGAAGCGTTCGACGGAGATGAAGCCGTCCGCCTCGGCAAGCAGCGGCTTGAGTTCGCCGGCAATGTCCAGATAGGCCCCCTTGTGGCCCTCTTTCGGCCAGACCTCGAAGATCACCGCAATCATTTCGTCTCCTCCTCCCGCCTCTGACGGAAAAACCCTTTGAGCAGGTCCGCCGCGTCGACCTCCGCGAGACCGGAATAGACCTCCGGCGCATGATGACAGGTCGGCTGCGCGTAGAACCGAACGCCGTGCTCCACCGCGCCCCCCTTTTCGTCGCCCGCGCCGAAGTAGAGCCTGCGGATCCGCGCGAAGGAAATCGCCGCCGCGCACATGGGACAGGGCTCAAGCGTTACATAGAGGTCGCAATCCGGAAGCCGCTGGCTTGCAAGCGTCCGGCAGGCAGCGCGCAGCACGAGCATCTCGGCATGGGCCGTCGGATCCGCGAGTTCCAGGGTACGGTTGCCATCGGCGGCCAGCACTTTTCCATCCCGCACAAGAACGGCGCCGACGGGAACCTCGCCGCGTTCAGCGGCCTTTCGCGCCTCGGACAGGGCAAGATCCATGAAGCCGCCCTGGCGCTGCGTCGGAGACGGTGGCGGAGGGCCTTCGGGGGGCGGTGGATCAGGGCGTGTTCGGTCGGTCATCGGGCGGATCATCGGGTGCGGGCGCGCCTTGTCAATCCCCGCCCCGTCACCCATCATGCCGGCAAGCGCTGAGCCCTGCGAAAAGCGCGCTTCCCCGCCTCCCGCTGCTCTGGTATGACGCGCGCCATGACCAAGGATACCCGCCCCCGAAAACCCTCCGGACGCCCCGCCGGGCGCTCCGGCAAGCCCTCAGGCCGTCCGGCACGTCCGGCCGCCCCGGGCCGTACCGGCGACAAGCCCGCCTTTTCCAAGAGCGAGGGCGGCCGCCAGAAGTTCGCCGGCCCGTCGAAGGGCGGCAAGCCGCCGCGCGCGGGCAAGCCCGTGCGTGCGCCGAAGGTCGCGGCCAGGGAGACCGCGGGGGGAGAGGCGCCCGAGGCGGAGCGCGTCGCCAAGGTGATCGCGCGCGCCGGCCTGTGCTCGCGCCGCCAGGCCGAGAGCTGGGTGGTGGATGGCCGCGTCGCCGTCAACGGCACCGTCCTGAAGACCCCGGCGACCACCGTGCGCCCGTCCGACACGATCACGGTCGATGGCGAGCCGCTGCCCGAGCGCGAGCGCACCCGCCTTTGGCTCTACCACAAGCCGCGCGGGCTGGTGACGACGAACAGCGATCCGGAAGGCCGGCCGACGGTCTTCGACCGTCTGCCGAAGGACCTGCCGCGCGTGCTCAGCGTCGGCCGTCTCGACATCAACACCGAGGGCCTGCTGCTGCTCACCAACGACGGCGGGCTGTCGCGCGTCCTGGAGCTTCCGGCGACGGGCTGGCTGCGCCGCTACCGCGTGCGCGCCTATGGCCGCATCACCCAGGCCGATCTCGACAAGCTGGCCGACGGCGTTTCGGTCGACGGCGTGCTCTATGGCTCCATCGAGGCCAGCCTCGACAAGGAGCAGGGCGACAACGTCTGGCTCACGATCGCTCTGCGCGAGGGCAAGAACCGCGAGATCAAGCGCGTTCTCGAGCACCTCGGCCTGTCGGTCAACCGGCTGATCCGCGTTTCCTTCGGCCCCTTCCAGCTCGCGGAGCTCGGCGAGGGCGAGGTGCGCGAGATCCGTGGCCGCGTGCTGCGCGAACAGCTTGGCGAGCGCCTCGCCACCGAGGCCAACGCCGACTTCGAGGCACCTCTGCTCGCCCAGACCGGCGAGAATGCCCCGGCCAAGGCGAAGCCGGCCGAAAAGCCGCAGCGCGGCCGGCAGACGCAAGGCGAGGGACGCTACCTTTCCAAGCGCGAGGGCGAGGCGGCGGCCGACGGACGCGCGGCACGCAAGTCGCGCGGCGAGCGCGGTTCGGGCCGCAAGGGCGATGATCGCGGCGCGGGCCGCAAGGAGCCGGAGACCAGGAGCACCTATGTCTCGCCGCGCTCGCGCTTCCGCTTCACGCCGGACCTGATGCCGAAGGAACGCCAGGCGGCCCAGGACGAGACCCGGCGGCGGCGGGTCTGGGACGAAGACGGCAAGCTGATCGAGGAAACCGCTCCGGCGCAGGAGCGCGGCGCACGCCGACGAGACCGCGACGACCAGCCTATCCGCTCCTACGGCCTTGGCGCCCCCAAGCGCCAGCGCGACGATGCGGGCGACGACCGCCCCAGGCGCGGCGGTCCCGACCGTGGTGCCGGCAAGGGCTTCGGCAAGGGCCCCGGCAAACCTGGCGGCAAGCCTTTCGCGAAGGGTGACGGCAAGCGCGGCGGGCCTGATCGCGACGGCTCCGGCCGAGGCGGTCCGGGACGTGGTGGTCCGTCGCGCGGCGGCCCCGCTCGCGGTGGTCCGGGGCGTGCTGGTCCCAAGGGAGGCAAGCGTTGAGGATCGTTGCCGGGCGCTATCGCGGCACGGCCATCGAGGCTCCGCGCGGAGACGGCACCCGTCCGACCAGCGACCGGCTGCGGGAGACCGTGTTCAACGTTCTCGCCCATGCGCATGCCGACAAGCTCGACGGGACCCGCGTGCTCGACCTTTTCGCGGGAACCGGTGCGCTCGGACTGGAGGCCATGAGCCGTGGCGCGCGCCATTGTCTCTTCATCGAAGAGGCCGCCGGTGCGCGCGCGGCAATCCGCTCCAATGTGGAAGCCCTAGGCCTGAACGGCGCGACCAAGCTCTTTCGCCGCGACGCCACGCAACTCGGCCCCGTGGGAACCATCGAGCCCTTCGACCTCGTCTTCGCCGATCCTCCCTACCGCAAGGGGCTTGGCGAAAAGGCGCTGTCCTCCGCACTCGCCGGCGGCTGGCTGAAGGCCGACGCGCTGGTCCTTCTGGAAGAGGACGCGAAAACGGAGGTCGAGATCCCGGACGGCTACGAGGAACTCGACCGGCGCATCGTCGGCGACAGCCAGGTGCTCTTTCTCGGGCTCTCGACGCGCGACTGACGCGCGGTTTGCTTCACGCTCCGGGGTGCGGATCCCGCCTCCGGGCGGGAGGAAGCACGGAAAGCGGAGGCACCTTGCGTCGCGGACGGCTGCGGCGCAGCACCGAGGCGAGCGTGCGCGGCGCACGGTCCTCGACCCAGGTCATGGCGACATCGAGCGGATGCCAGGAGCGCCGGTGTCCGCGCAACCAGCGCGCCGCCTGACGGCTTGAACCAAGAATGAGAACGGCGCCTGCCGCAAGCAGCGGAACCCCGGTGGGAATGGGCATCCACACGGTCAGAAGGCCGAGCAGGATCAGCACTCCCGCAGCCGACCAGACAATCACCTTCATCGACGCCAGTTTCCTTGAAGCCCGTCGCGTTCAAGGCGCGATTACACCACGAGACCGGCGACAGATCGGTGACACCCGTGGCTTATATTGCCCGCGCGGGGTCACTTGCGTCCGAACAGCCGCTCGATGTCGGAGAGCTTGAGCTCGATCCACGTCGGGCGGCCGTGATTGCACTGGCCCGAGTTCGGCGTGTCCTCCATCTCGCGCAGCAATGCGTCCATCTCCTGCGGCCTCAGCCTGCGTCCTGCACGCACCGAGCCGTGACACGCCATGGTCGCCGCAACGTGATCGAGTCGTTCGCGCACGCGTGTCGCCGTGTCCCATTCGGCGAGATCATCGGCAAGATCGCGCACCAGCCCGCGAATGTCGATCTGGCCGAGCATGGCCGGCGTCTCACGCACGGCGATCGCGCCCGGCCCGAAGGGCTCGAGCACCAGCCCGACCGTGGCAAGTTCCTCCGCCCGCTCGGCCAGACGGGCAACATCCTCTTCCGGCAGTTCCACGATCTCCGGGATCAGGAGCCCCTGTGTCGTGACGCCCCTTGTGGCGAGCGCCGTCTTGAGCCGCTCGTAGACGAGGCGTTCGTGCGCGGCATGCTGGTCGACGATGACGAGGCCCGTCTCCGTCTGGGCGATTACATAGGTCTCGTGGATCTGGGCACGCGCCGCACCGAGCGGCCGGGCCATCCGCTCCTCGCTCGCCTCCTCCAGATGTGCGCGCGCATCCGCCGAGGGCATCTGGAACCCGGCCAGGCCGGTGGTCTCCTCGCCGCCCTCCCGCAGCGCACCGAACGCGGCTCCGGCATCCCCTTGCGATGTGCCGAGCGGACGCTGGGGCGAGGCTTGCCAGTCGGACCAGGACGGTGTTGCCGGTCGCCCCGGATAGACTGAAGTGCCGCGGGCTTCGACACCGCCGCCCGCAAAGGCGGCAAGAGCGGCCGTCGCGTTGTGGGACGACGACATGTGCCCCGAGGCGGCGAACGCCTGCTTCAGGGCGCCGACCACGAGGCCGCGCACGAGCTGGGCATCGCGGAAGCGCACGTCGGCCTTTGCCGGATGCACGTTGACGTCCACCTGACGCGGATCGAGCTCGATGAACAGTGCCACGACCGCGTGCCGGTCGCGGGCGAGCACATCCGCATAGGCGCCGCGCAGCGCCGACATCAGCAGCTTGTCGCGCACCGGCCTGCCGTTGACGAAAAAGAACTGGGAGAGGGAGTTCGCCCGGTGATAGGTGGGCAGGCCCGCCAGCCCGAACAGCCGGACGCCCTCGCGCATCGCGTCGATCTCGCAGGCGTTCTCGACGAATTCCTCACCGAGAACCTGGGCGATGCGCGCGGACAGGGCACGCTCCCCGGTCGCGGAGGCGAACGTCAGCGTCTGCCGGTCGGTTCCCGACAGTTCGAACCGCACATGCGGATGCGCCAGGGCAAGACGTCTCACCACATCGGTGATGGCGCCCGCCTCGGCGCGGTCGGATTTCAGGAACTTGAGCCGGGCCGGCGTCGCGAAGAAGAGGTCGCGAACCTCCACACGGGTGCCCTTCGGCCGGCTCGCCGGGCGCGGTTCCCCCTTTGCGCCGCCTTCCACGTCCAGCGTCCAGGCATGGGACTCCGCGCCGTGGCGCGACGTGATGGACAGACGCGACACGGCACCGATGGAGGGCAGCGCCTCACCCCGGAACCCGAGGCTGCGAATGTCGAAAAGATCTTCCTCGGAGAGCTTCGAGGTGCAATGGCGCTCGACCGCGAGCGCCAGGTCGGCGGCACTCATCCCGCCGCCGTCGTCCTCCACCCGCATCAACGTCTTGCCACCGGCGGCCGTCACGACCGAGATCCGGCCGGCTCCGGCATCAACGGCATTCTCCACCAGCTCCTTGATGACGCTGGCGGGCCGCTCGATCACCTCTCCGGCCGCGATCTGGTTGATCGCGTGGTCGCTCAACTGCCGGATCGCCATGGGGGCTGCCACTCCGAATCGTCATCATCCGCTGCACCAGCATCCGCGCTTTGAAAGCACGACGCCACTCCCGCCGGACTGCACCGCGCGGCGCGCGCCGTCAAGCACGGCACGCGCACCGCCGCACGGATCTGTTGACGAACGCGTTGCACTGCAATATTGCTATTGCAATTCATTCGCATTAGCCAGTCAACAATCCGCGACGACCTTCCCGTCCCGGACCCGGCCAGCAAACCGCAAGAGGACCGTCCATGCGCCAAGGCGCAACCGGTTTGCCGTCTGCCCGCAAGTCAAACGACATGCAGGGTCCGGATGCCACTTCACCGGAGCAACCCCGCTGGCGCCGGTCACGCGGCGAGGCGGCACTGGCCGACGTTCACCGCTCCGTTTCGGTGTCGGCCGCGCGCAATCCGCTTCGCCGCTTTGCCGCCTTTGTCGGCCCGGGGTATCTCGTCGCCGTGGGCTACATGGACCCGGGAAACTGGGCGACCTCCATCGCCGGTGGTTCCGCTTTCGGATACAAGCTGCTCGTCGTCGCCCTGATCTCCAACATCATGGCGATCGTGCTTCAGGCGCTTTGTGCAAGGCTTGCCATCGCCACGGGCCGCGACCTCGCCCAGGCCTGCCGTGACGCCTATCCGCGATGGGCTGCGGTTCCGCTGTGGCTTCTGGCGGAGATCGCAATCATCGCAACCGACATTGCCGAGGTCGTGGGCACGGCCATCGGCCTCAACCTCGTCTTCGGCATCCCGCTCGAACTCGGCGTCCTCCTGACAGCGCTGGACGTCTTCGCGATCCTGGCACTGCAGCGTCTCGGCTTCCGCTATCTCGAGGCCGCCGTCATCGCCCTTATCATGATCATCGCCGCCTGTTTCGCTGCGGAAATCGCACTCGCCGACCCCGACTGGGGCGCGGTCATCCGAGGATTCGCGCCGACGACGGACATCGTCCGGGACCCGGACATGCTCTATCTCGCCCTTGGCATTCTCGGCGCGACGGTCATGCCCCACAATCTCTATCTGCATTCGGCGATCGTGCAGACGCGGGCCTATGAAGCGGATCTGCCGTCACGGCGCGAGGCCTTGCGGTTTTCCACCCTGGATGCCGGCATCGCGCTCATGTTCGCTCTCGCGATCAATGCCTCGATCCTCATCCTCGCCGCCGCCGTCTTTCACGCCTCGGGCCGAATCGATGTGACCGACATAGCCGAAGCGGAAGCGCTTCTGGCACCTCTGCTCGGCACGGTCGCGGCCCCCGTGCTCTTCGGCGTGGCGCTGCTGGCAAGCGGACTCAACTCGACCGTCACGGCTACCCTCGCCGGACAAGTGGTGATGGAGGGCTTCCTGAACATACGGATTGCCCCGTGGTTGCGGCGGCTCGTGACCCGGGTGATAGCGATCATTCCGGCGGCAGCGGTCACGCTTGCCTATGGTGAAGCGGGCACGGGCCGGCTGCTGATCCTCACCCAAGTCGTTCTGAGCCTCCAGCTTTCCTTCGCCGTCGTGCCCCTTGTCCAGTTCACCGCCAGCAGATCGCGCATGGGTCCGCTGGTCGCGCCGGTCTGGCTGGTCCTGTTCGCGTCGATCATCGCCGCGATCATCCTGGCGCTGAACGCGAAGCTGCTGATCGACTTTGTCGCTTCCGGTTTCTCGATCGCGGCGCTGATGTAGCCGCCGCCCATTTCCCGGTGCCGGGCGATCGGGTATCGTCGCGCCGCGTCACGCACCTCCGGGCCGCGCGCCCCGCCCTTCGCCCCTTTCCATCCGCACGAGGCATTCCATGACCGCGACCACGCCGCTCCTGATCCCGGGCCTTTCGGTCCTCGCCCCCTCCTACCGCGCGATCCTGTGTGATGTGTGGGGCGTGCTGCACAACGGCGTCGCCGCCTTCGCTCCGGCCTGCGAGGCACTTGCCGCGTTCCGCCGCGAAACCGGTGCTCCTGTCGTTCTCATCACCAACGCGCCGCGCCCCAACCCGCCGGTGAAGGCGCAGCTCGCAAGCCTTGGAGTGCCGCGCGACGCCTTCGACGAGGTGGTCACCTCCGGCGACGTGACACGCGACGCGATCACCGCGCTCGACGGCGCGCCGATCCAGCACATCGGGCCGGAGCGCGACCTGACGCTGTTCGAGGGCTTCGCCAACCCGCTCGTGGGCGAGGAGGACGCACAAGCGGTCGTGTGCACCGGTCTCGTGGACGACGAGAACGAGACGCCGGAAAGCTATCGCCCGGCCTTCGAGCGGATGATCGAGCGCGGCCTGACCTTCATCTGCGCCAATCCGGACATCGTCGTGGAACGCGGCGACAAGCTGGTGTGGTGCGCCGGGGCACTGGCACGGCTTTACGAGGACATGGGCGGCAAGGTGACCATCGTCGGCAAGCCGCACACGCCGATCTACAACCTTGCCATTGCCCGCGCCGAGGCCGCCGCCGGCGCGCCCCTGGAGCGATCGTCCATCCTCGCCATCGGCGACGGCCTGCCGACCGACATTCGCGGCGCCTATGCCAACAGCCTCGACGTGCTGTTCATCACCGGAGGCATTCACGGCGCGGATTTCGGTCCCGCCGGAGCGCCGGAGGAGGATCTGGTGCGCAAGCGGCTGGCGGAGGAAGGGCTTCGTGCCCGCGCCGCCATCCCCGAGCTTCGCTGGTAAGGGCACAGCGAGGGAGAGAAACGAAAAAGGCCGGGCCCGTGACGACGGGTCCGGCCTTCTTCGGTTTTTCCGGCCACTCGCGGGGGCTGGCCCGGAACCGTCGGGCGACCGCAAGGGCGGACGCCGATCTCGTGACCCTGGAACGCTTGCCGGCAATCCCGGCCGCAGCGACCGGGCCCGTGCGTTCAGTCGAAGAGCTTGTCGATGTCGGCCTGGCTCTCGCCGGCCATCATGCTGTCGATATCGGCCTGGGAGACGCCCTCGCCCTCGTGCTGGGGGCCGTGCAGGATCAGCTCGCGCTTGCGGCGCTCCTCCTCCGTCTCCTCCTCGGGAGACTCATCGGTCTCGGCGATGCGCAGGCGCTCGACGAAACCCGACACGCGGCGGTCGATCGCATTCAGCGTGCCGACGACCTTGGAAATGCGCTGGCCCGTGATGTCCTGGAAGGAGCAGGCCTCGAAGACCTCGATCATCTTGTCGTTGACCAGGGCGCGATAGTCGGACTCGCTCATGTCGTCCGCGCCCATGATCGTCTCGGCCGCCTCCATGATGGTGACGGTCGCGGATTCGGTCGCCTCGACGATGGCGTCGAGCTCGCGTCCGGCCTCCGGAATCTGGTTCGCCTTCATGTCGTGCGGGCGAAGCTGCTGGATCTCGACCTTGAGGCGGCCGATCTCATCGGCAATGGCCATGAGCTCGGACGTGATGGTGGGCTGGATCGCGGAGAGAAACTCACGCATGGAACCGGTCATCATCTCCGCGAGATGAATCACGTCGTTCAGCGTCACGTCCTTCTCGCGGTTCTGCTCCAGGAAGGAGATCAGCCCCGCCACGTCGTCTTTCGTAAGTGCACCCATGACTGCCCCTTGGCTGCCCCCTCGACCGTTGGCCGGTCTCCTTGTCCGTCGCGACACACGTCACCCGCACGGGCAGGCGCTCGTCGCCTGACCGACACGTGGCGCCGGGCGCCTGCGTCGACTGTCCGGGGTACCGCTTGCGCGGATTACTCCGAGAACACCGCCTCGATCTTGCCCTTCAGCGTCTGCGCGTTGAACGGCTTCACGATGTAGTTGTTGACACCTGCCTTCTTGGCGGCAATCACGTTCTCGGTCTTGGATTCCGCCGTCACCATGATGAACGGCGTCTTGCAGAGGCCGGCATCGGCCCGCACCTGCTTGAGCAGTTCGTAGCCGGTCATCGGCTCCATGTTCCAGTCGGAAATCACCAGGCCGTAGCGGCGCTGCTTCATCTTCTCCAGCGCCTCGGTGCCGTCGGCGGCATCGTCGATATCCTCGAACCCGAGCTGCTTGAGCAGGTTCCGAATGATGCGGATCATCGTCTTGTAATCGTCCACCACGAGGACCGGCATCTGAACATCGAGGGCCATTGTCTACTCCATACTGTCAATCTGCCCGACCCGTTGTGAACGGGCGCTTGATGCTTCCTGTCACTTCGGAGGGATGGCGCTTGCGCGCTCCTGCCTCCCATGTAGCCTCACTTTACGAACCGCCCCTGAAAACTCCGTTAATGCCCACGACTTCTTCTTCCAAAGGCGTGTTGCGCCCCTTGCCCCCGCCCAATAGGCTCATCGGAATGCGGCAGACGACGGGGTGAAAAAGTCATCGTGCTTTCCTTGCAGACACTGTTCTACGAAGATCTCTCGCTCGGACAGACCGAGAGCCTGACCAAGATCGTGAGCGCCTCCGATGTTGTCGGTTTTGCTGAGGTTTCGGGGGACCGCAATCCGATCCACCTCTCCGAGCACTTCGCCGCGAGAACGCCGTTCCGCACCCGCATCGCGCACGGCCTTTACACCGCCAGCCTCATCTCCGCGCTGCTGGGAACCCGACTGCCGGGGCCCGGCGCGATTTATCTTTCCCAGACGCTGAAATTCCGCGCGCCCGTGCGAATCGGCGACGAGGTGGTCGTTTCGGTGACCATCGCGGAACTGATCGAGCGTGGTCATCGCGCCCGTCTCGACTGCCTGTGCAAGGTCGGCGACACGGTGGTTCTGGAAGGCGAGGCCACGGTCAAGGTTCCCAGCCGCTCCGAAATGGCCGAGACGGCGGGACGCGAGCCGGAAGACGGTTAGACCGAGGCCCCTCAAACGGGACGGGGCCGGCGGGCCGCGTGCTTGACCTTTTCAGGGCGAATGGGCAGGGTCCGCTGGCACACAGGCATCGGCACACTTCGGCACCGGCTCGACCGGTCTCCGGCTCCAGGTGCCGGCGCTCCGGTTCACGCTTCATCCGGTCCGTCCACGTCCATGACCCACCTGCCCGCCCTCCGCTTCACGTCCGTCACCGATCTTGCGGAGTTTCCCGACCACCTGCGCGGCGCCGTGGTGGCAATCGGCAATTTCGACGGCGTGCACCGGGGTCACCGGGCGGTTCTCGACGCGGCGCTGGCCGTGGCGCACGGGCGTGAGGTTCCGGCCTTCGTGCTGACCTTCGAGCCGCATCCGCGCACGGTGTTCGCCCCCGACAGGCCCGTGTTCCGGCTGACACCGGCCGAGGAGAGGGCAAAAATCGTGGCCGCCTACGGCTTCGACGGCATCGTCACCGCCCCCTTCACCCGCGCCTTCGCGTCCATCGAGGCGGAAGCCTTCGTGGAGGACATCCTGCGCCAGCGCATGGGCATCGTTCACGCTGTCACCGGCTACGACTTCCACTTCGGACGCGCGCGGCGCGGCACGCCGGAATTCCTCGTCGAGGCGGGTGCCGCCGACGGCTTCGGGGTCACCATCGTCACGGCGGAGACGGACGAGGCCGGCGAGGCCGTCTCCTCCAGCCGGATCCGCGCGGCACTGGCCGAAGGCGATGTCACGCTCGCCAACGCGCTGCTGGGCTACCGCTGGTTCTTCTCCGCCGAGGTCGCCCATGGCGACAAGCGCGGACGTGAACTGGGCTACCCCACCGCCAACCTCGCGCTGGCGGAGGAAACCGCCCTCGCCCACGGCATCTATGCGGTGCGGGTGCGGGTCGACGGCCGGGTGCACGACGGAGTCGCGAGCTTCGGCCGGCGTCCGACCTTCGACAACGGCGCCCCCCTCTTCGAAGTCCATCTGTTCGATTTCACCGGCGATCTCTACGGCCGCCGCATGGAGGTCATGCTCGCGGGCCATCTGCGTCCCGAGGAGCGTTTCGACAGCGCCGAGGCCCTCGTCGACCAGATGAACCGCGACTCCGCCGAGGCGCGCGCGCTGCTCGCCTCCCTCACGCCACTCGGCGATCTCGACCTCGCCCTCAACGCCTGGCCGGACCAATGAGCGCACCCAAGGACTCCGGCGTCGCACCCGGCGACGTCATGCGCGGCATCATCCTGATGACGGTCGCGATGCTGATCATCCCGATCATGGACGTGACGGCGAAATATCTCTCCGCCTACATGTCCTCGCTTCAGGTTACGCTCGGCCGGTTCGCGTTCCAGATGATCTTCGCGCTGGCCGTTGCAGCGATCGGTCCGGGACTTGCCGTCCTGCGCGCACCCAACATCTGGCCGCACCTGTTGCGTGGCGTCTTCCTTTCAAGCGCCTCCCTTTGCTTCTTCACGGCCATCGCGACGATGCCGGTCGCCGATGCGATCGCCATCTTCTTCATCGAGCCGATGATCCTCACCGCGCTGTCGGCGCTGGTGCTGCGCGAGCGTGTTGGCCCGCGCCGCTGGGCGGCCGTGGCGGTCGGGCTCGTCGGGGCGATCATCATCATCCGGCCCGGCTTCGCCAATTTCGGCGCAACGGCGCTTCTGCCGCTGGCCACCGCCTTTCTCTTCGCCCTCTACCTCATGATCACCCGACAGCTTTCGGGCTCGGGCGGAATGCTGTGCGTTCAGTTCACGGCGGGCCTGGCCGGCACGGCCCTGCTCGGCAGTGCCTTCATCGCCGCCAACATCGTCGGCTACGAGCCGGCCGAGGCCGTCATGCCGGACCTGCCCGGCTGGGCGCTCCTGGCGGTGGTGGGCGGCATGTCGTTCTTCGCGCACGGGCTCATCGTGAAGGCCTTCGCCAATGCGCCGGCATCGGTGCTGGCACCGTTCAACTACCTGGAAATCGTCAGCGCCACGCTGTTCGGCTTTCTCGTCTTCGGCGACTTCCCCGACGGCCCGACGTGGTTCGGCATCGCGCTCATCGTCTGCAGCGGCATCTACATCGCCAACCGCGAGAACCGGCGCCGGCAGACGGAACTGGCCGCACGCATCGCCCCGACGGGCCCGCCGGACTAAGCACTCGCCCCTCATCTCGCGCACGCCCTTGCCGCCTTGCCCTCGGCGCGCATTGCAATTGACGGAAAGGGGCGGGCTTCCCATGTTGCGCGGGATATCCGCTGCCGGCGCCGGGCGCCATCCGAAGGAGATCCTTCATCCATGACTTCGCCGTCCTCCCGGGGCCGATCCTCGTTCCGTGTCTGGGGGCCCTACAGCTTCCTGATCCTGGTGGTCGCGGGCCTCGGCCTCATCGCCGACCAGGGCTTCAAGCTCTGGATGCTGGAGGGTTTCGATATCGCCTCGCGCGGCCGGGTCGCCGTCACGCCGTTCCTGGATTTGGTGATGGTGTGGAACTACGGCATCTCATACGGCCTCTTCCAGCAGGAGGCGGACACGGGGCGGTGGCTGCTCGTGGCGGTAACGCTCGTCGTCACCGTGCTGTTCTGGCTGTGGGGAGCGCGCGCGGACCGGCGGCTGGCCGCATGGGGCTTCGCCCTGGTGATCTCGGGCGCCATCGGCAACGGCATCGACCGGGTCGTGTGGGGCGCGGTCGCGGACTTCTTCCACTTCCACGTCGGCGACTTCTCCTGGTACGTCTTCAATCTTGCCGACGTGTGGATCGTTGCCGGTGTGGCGGCTCTCATGTATGACAGTTTCCGCGGCAGCCCTAATGATGCCGCAAAAGGACGGTCTGAGTAGACTGGCTGTGGGTGTGGGTGGAAAGCGCATTCCCGCAAGACGGTCAACTCGACCCGAAACGACACCGGATCGATCACCGGACAAGGATTTCTGCTGTGCCGCGTCGCCTATCCTTCCTGACCCGCTCCTCCCGCCCGGGAACCCGGCGCGGCCTGCTTGCCGCCGCCGCCGTCGGCGCGCTGGCGCTCGGCGGCTGCCAGTCCGGGTCCGACGGGTTCAGTGACGGCTCCACCAACGACGAAGCCCCGGACGTGGCGATGGTTCGCTCGCTGATGGAAGGGCTTGGCGCGGTCGACGCGAAAACCGACAAGAAGATCGAATACACCCCGCGTGCGCCGCTGGCGATGCCGAGCAAGGTCGACACCCTGCCGCCGCCGGAAGAGCGCGAGGTCGTCGCCAACTGGCCCGAGGCCAATGACGGGGACCTGAAGAAGATCCAGGACATCTATCGCAACAAGAACCCGGATCAGCTCGAGGATGCCGGGCCGAGCAGCCCGCTGCAGTCGCGTGGCATCAAGCAGCTCGCTTCCGGTGGCGCGAACCGAAATATCTCCGAGGAAATCCGCAAGGAAAACCGTCTCGAGGACGCGCGCCTGAAGCCGAACGAACTCGGCCAGCGCGTCGGTGTCGCCAAGGCCGACACGCGCGTTGTGGACGAGAACGGCAATCCGGTCCGCCGCTACCTGATCGAGCCGCCGACGGCCTATTCCAAGCCATCGCCCGACGCCCCCATGCGCGCGCCGGAAAAGGTGGAGCAGGATCAGCCCCGCATCAGCACGACCGAGCAGCTTATGGACGGCAAGTCCGCGCGCACGCTGCGCTGACGGACCACGTCCGGACCACCGCTGCCCTAACGACATCGCAACGCCGCGCCACCTTGGCGCGGCGCATTTGCATGGGCCCCTGGCCGCACCGTGCCGGATCGCCCCGCGAACCTTACGAAAAGTTCACGGGCTTTCGCCGCCCCACCGCCTATATCTGGTCTCAAGGTGATGCGTCGCATGCGCGCCGCGCGCGAACGCGCGTCACCTGCCCGGCGGGCCGCGCGCCCGTGTCCGACTTTCGCCCGGAGCCAGCTTCCGCCAGCCCGAAGGGCACCGCCAAACGGAGAGTATTCTTGCCCCGACCGACCCTTCCCGCCCATGCCATGCGCCGCTCCCGGCCCGGCATTCGCGCAACGATCCTTGCGGCACTGCCCCTGGCCGCGGCGCTCGTTCTCGCACCGCCGGCGATTGCCGAGACCGCATCCGCAAGCGATACCGCCGCCTTTTCCGACATCCGCATCGGCGGAGAAGTGAGCCGCTTCACCCTCGACAACGGGCTCCAGGTTCTGGTGATCGAGGATCATCGCGCGCCGGTCGTGACGCACATGATCTGGTACAGGGTCGGCGCCGCCGACGAGGAAGCAGGCACCTCCGGTATCGCCCATTTCCTCGAGCACCTGATGTTCAAGGGCACGAAGAAGCACCCCGACGGCGCCTTTTCCGCCCGGGTCGCGGAGATCGGCGGCCAGGAGAACGCCTTCACCTCCAGCGACTACACGGCGTATTTCCAGCGCGTCGCGCGCGAGCACCTCGCCGAGATGATGGAGTTCGAGGCCGACCGGATGGAGAACCTCGTGCTGACGGACGAGGTCGTCCTTCCCGAGCGTGACGTGATCCTCGAGGAGCGCCGGATGCGGATCGACGGCGATCCCTCCTCGCAGCTTGGCGAAACGCTGTCGGCCATGCTCTTCGTCAACCATCCCTACGCAACGCCGGTGATCGGCTGGCAGGACGAGATGGAGAAGCTCGACCGCGAGGACGCCATCGCCTTCTACGATCGCTACTACACGCCCAACAACGCAATCCTGGTCGTTGCCGGTGACGTGACGCCGGACGAGGTGCGCAAGCTCGCCGAGGAGACCTATGGCAAGGTCGCCCGCCGGGCCGAGCCGGGGCCGCGCGTGCGCCCCGAAACCCAGCACCTTCGCGGCGCGCTCGAGGTGAGCCTGTCCGACGAACGGGTCAAGCAGCCGAGCCTGCGCCAGGCCTGGGTCGTGCCGAGCTACACCTCCGCCGCACGGGAAGATGCGGAGAAGGGGCCGCGCGTCGCCGCATCGCTCGACGTCCTGTCGGAGATCCTGGGTGGCGGCAGCACCAGCCGGCTTTATCGTGAGCTGGTGATCGACAGGCAGGTCGCGACCTCCGCCGGCGGCTGGTACCAGGGCAACGCGCTCGATGCCTCCCAGTTCATGCTCTATGCGGTTCCCGCCGACGGCGTCGCCATGGAGGACGTCGGCAAGGCGACCCTCGAGGTCGTGGCGGACATCGCCCGCGACGGTGTCAGCGACGAGGAGCTGGAGCGTGCCCGCCGCTCCCTGCTGGCCGGAGCCCTCTACGCCCAGGACAACCAGGCGAGCCTCGCGCGCATCTTCGGCGTCGCGCTCACGACCGGCGCCACGGTGGAATCCGTGCAGGCCTGGCCGGCGCTGGTCGCCTCCATCACCGCCGACGACGTGCGCGAAGCAGCGGCAAGCTATCTCGCGGACGCTCCCGTCACCGCCTATCTGCGCCCGCAGGAAGGCACGAGCGACGATCCGGCCGATGCGGCTGGCGCTCCCGCCGTTCAGCCGATGTCCGATACGGTGACCCGGTGACCGTCCCGGCTCCCATTCCGGCCGCTCGGCAGGCCCTTTCGATGATCCATAATCCGGAGACCCTGTTCATGGGACCCACCGACGCCCCCGCCCGTGCCGCCAACCGCACCGCGGGCCGTTTCCGGCGCGCCTTCGCCGCCGCGCTCACCCTGTCGCTGATGCTTCTCGTTGTCGCCGCGCCGCGCCCGGCCGAGGCCATGGAGATCCAGACCATCACCACGCCCGGCGGACTCACCGCCTGGCTTGTCGAGGATGACTCCGTGCCGATCGTGGCCGTGAACTTCGCCTTCGAGGGGGGGGACAGCCAGAACCCGGACGGTAAGGAGGGGCTTGCCAACCTTCTGTCCGCGACCCTTGACGAAGGCGCGGGCGATCTCGATTCCCAGGCCTTCCAGGCCCGGCTTCAGGACCTGTCGGTGCGCCTGAGCTTCAACTCGGGCCGCGACAATTTCTACGGTTCGCTGCGCACGCTGTCTCCGACCACGGACGAGGCCTTCGAGATGCTGCGGCTGGCGATCAACGAGCCGCGTTTCGACTCCGAGGCGGTGGAACGCATGAAGCGGCAGATCGTGGCCGGGCTGCGCAACGAGGAGACCGACCCGAACGCCATCGGCGGGCGCCGCTTTGCGGAACTCGCCTTCCCCGATCATCCCTACGGCAAGCCGCGCGACGGCACGATCGAGACGGTGACGGGCCTGACGTCGGAGGATCTCGCGGGCCTGCGCCAGCGTCTCTTTGCACGTGACGGGCTCAAGATCGCCGTCGTCGGCGCGATCGATGCCGACAAGCTGGCAACGGAGCTCGACAAGGTGTTCGCCGGACTGCCTGAGACGGGTGACCTCACCCCGGTCGCCGACATCACCCCGCGGACGGACATCACCGAGACCGTGTCGCTCGACGTGCCCCAGACCTCGATCCGCCTCGGCCTTCCCGGACTGAAGCGCGACGACCCGGACTTCATTCCCGCCTTCGTCATGAACCACATCCTGGGCGGCGGCAGCTTCTCTTCCTGGCTCTACGAGGAAGTGCGCGAGAAGCGCGGGCTCGCCTATTCGGTCGGGTCCTATCTCATCGACTACGCCCATTCGGGAATGCTGGCCGTGGCGACCGCGACCCGCGCCGACCGGGCAGGCGAGACGCTTTCGATCATCGACGAACAGGTGGCCCGCATGGCCAAGGACGGGCCGAGCGCCGAGGAACTGGCCAAGGCCAAGGCCTATCTGACCGGATCCTACGCACTGCGTTTCGACACGTCGGACAAGATCGCCGGCCAACTTCTCGGCCTGCAGGTGCAGGGCATCGGCAAGGAGTACATCGAGGAGCGCAACGACCTGATCGAGGCGGTGACGCTGGAGGACATCGCCCGGGTGCGCAAGCGCCTGCTGGACGGCGCGGCCCCACTGGTGGTGACGGTCGGCCCGCAGGCACCGGCGGTGGCGCAGTAAGCGGCGACGCAAGCCTCCGCTTCAAACAACACGAAGGGCCGGAAGCGATCCGCTTCCGGCCCTTTTCATTTCGGCTTGCTTTCCCGTTTCGCGTCTTTCGCTTCGCGACGCTACTCGGCGGCGCGGCGCGTCGGCCCCCTTGCAGGGGCGCCCGTGCGCCCGCCTGCCGACTGGAGCACCTCCGGGCGCACCGGGCGCGGGGGAGAGAACAGGTAACCCTGGGCGATGCGCACGTCGAGGTCGAGCAGTTCCAGCACCTGCGCCTCGGTTTCCACGTGATCGACGATCAGCTCCATGGCGTAGCGGCGCAGAAGATCGCCCAGGTCGGCGGGGTGGATGTGGCTCGCGTGCATCCGCTCGCTGCCCAGAAGACGCGCGGCGCGCAGCTTGAGGAATCGGAACCCGCGTTCCGACAGGGCCTTGAAGTCCATGCGCAGGTCATCGACCCGATCGATGGAAAAGCGGTATCCGAGCTCGAACAGGGCGGCCAGGCTCTCGTGCTCCAGCGCGCCCATCTCGGCCACATCGGCCTGGGAGAACTCGAAGGTCATCATCCCCGAGAACCCTTCGTTGGCCCGCAGGAAATCGAGGAAGCCCGGGAAGAAGCGCTCGTCGGCCAGCGTCTGGACCGAAAGGTTCACGAAGAGGCCGGACTTGCGATTGCGGCTCGACAGGCGGCGCAGCACCTGGATCGAGCGCAGAAGCATCAGGTTGTCGATGGCCGGCATCAGATGGGCGCGCATCGCCTCGTCGATGAAGTCGACCGGCTCGAGGACGCCATCGTTGCGGTCGCGAATGCGGGTGAGCGCCTCGTATTCACGCACCTGGCGCTGAGGCAGGGTCACGAGCGGCTGCAGGTAGAGGTCGACACGGCTCGCGTCGAGCGCCTCCTGAATGAGGGCGCGCATCTCCGGGTCGGACGACTGGCTGCGGCTGGCGGCGGCCCGTCCCGGACGCACGGCAGCCTCCTCGTTGCCGGCTCCGCTCCCGCCAAAGGACGTCTCGCCGCCCCGGTGGAAGGCGGCATCCTGCGGCGAGACGGGGCGAACGGGCGGCGCCTCCGGCTCACGGGCCGGGGCATGGTTCACGGGAATGCGGTCCCGCTCGTCGTGAAACCGCTCCCGCTCGTCGTACATTGGCGCGCGCGGTTCGCGGAAACCCGAGGCGGGCGCGGGAGCAGGCTCCGCCGACGCGCGATGCTGCGGCTGGTGCGAAACGGGCTGACGTGGGGCGTCGGGCTGGGCGTAGCCGAGCGCGCGCGGCGTTTCCTCGTAGCGCGCATAGCGCTCGGGCGGCGGAGGCGGTTCGAGCTGGCGGCTGTCCTGCTCGTCGATGCGCTCTTCCATGCCGGCCATGGCCTCGGCCATCTGCTTGATGAGGCTGCCAAGCACCTCGACCTCGGCAAAGAGCGGATCGATCTCCTCACGGGTGCGGCGGGGCAGATTGCCCTCCATGCCGGTCAGACGGCCTTCCAGGTTGCCGATGTCCTCGTCGACCTCGAGCACACGCTCCTCGAGTTCGGCGACCTTGCGGGTCACCTCGGACCGCTCGCGCTGGCGGGTGAAGACGAGATGGGACACCACCATGGCACACATCAGCGCCAGGCCGAGCGAGATCGCCTCGCCCGGAGGACGGGCGAACTGGAACAGCATGATCGCCGTCACCGAAGCGGCAATCACCCCCATGCAGAGGAAAATGAAGATGCTGGTCGCCCGTGCCATACCCATCCGGCCATACTCAAGGGACTTGCCGAAGCCGAATCCACCCTACCGCGAATAGCCCATGAATAGAACGATTCTCGAGATTCGCCAGCATTCCGGCACTGTCTGCCCATTCCGGCGGCGGCACGATGTCGCGGCAACGGCCATCCTCGGCGCTTGACCTTCCTCTTGCTGGAAGGTGCATGTGGAGAAAGACAGGATGCTGCGGCGTCCCGCCTCCCCAATTCAGGAGATGTTGCCATGGACCAGACCACCACCACGGACGAAGCCGGCAGGATGACCCTCATGATCGAGGGCATGGACTGCCAGGGTTGCGTACGCTCGGTAGAGAACGCGATCCGCAAGCAGGATCCGAAGGCGGAGGTCTCCATCGACCTCGCCACGGGCCGGGCGGACGTTGGAACCACGCTCGCGCGCGACGGGGTCGTCTCCGCCATCGAGGGCGCGGGGTTCGACGTCACCGGGTGACCCTTGCCACCCGCCCCGGCCGTCGCCAGCCCCAGGCGGACGGCCGGGGACCTTTCCTCCAGGGCGTTAACACCTGCCCTTGGGTGAGGTGTGCGCCACCGTCAGCGTCCTCCGATTTTTTCTCCCTCGCCAACGACCGGCACGCGGCCTCCCACGGCCATCACGACCGACGGTCGCTTCAAACAACCATTTGTCCTTGAACGACTTTTCCGCCCCTCCGGCAGAACGGGCGGCCGATTCCACCTGCCATGTGACGCGTTGATGCGGCGCGAGCGGCAAGGCACCCCGACTTGGCAACACTTTGTTTACCATGTCGGCAGAAGATTCCGGTCGGCAAATCAATCCGATGCCGCCTGATGCGGCACAAGAGCAAGGGGGACGCCACTGCATGGAATCCATGCCTGGCGATCAGGGGCAGATCAGGCTCGCCGTTCTCGACGGCGAGGGTGAAACACGCCGTCTGGCGGGGTCGGTCGCGGATGCGATGGACCATGCCTGCGCGGCACCGCTGACCTATCACAGTTTCGAACCGTTCTATGCCGCCAGCACCCAGGTGCAGCCGGACGTGATGATCGTGGATCTGGAGACGCTCGGCCAGGACGGCTTCCTTTCGCGCCTCGCCGCCGCGCAGCCGCAAGCCATGCTGATGGCCGTGAGCGCGCGGGAATCGCTCACGCGAAGCCTGGCGGCGATGGAAGCCGGCGCCCACGACGTGATCTCCTTCCCCGCCAACCCCAGGGCCGTGGCCGAGAAGATCGACCGCTTCCTGATCCAGAACACGCGTTCCCTGCGCGACACGGCAGCTCCTCGCCACCTGCGAGAGGGACGAGGCCGGCTCCCGACCGGCGAAAGAAGCGGAACCGAAAACACCCACGCGCTTCCCGAGGCGACAGCTCCCTTCAGGTTCGAGCGCTTCGTCGGCGGCTCCCAGCGGATGCGGGAGGTCTACGACCAGATCCGCCGCATCGCGCCGTCAAACGCGCCCGTCTTCGTCACCGGCGAATCCGGCAGCGGCAAGGACCTTTGCGCCGCCGCCATTCACGCCCGTTCGCCACGCAAGAATGCTCCCTTCATCGCCATCAACTGTGCTGCGATTCCCGGCGAACTGATGGAGAGCGAGATTTTCGGCCACGTGCGCGGGGCCTTCGCCGGCGCCGCGGACGCGCGCACCGGGGCGGCGGAACTTGCCGACGGGGGCACGCTGTTCCTCGACGAGATCGGCGAGATGGATCTCGCCCTGCAGTCCAAGCTTCTGCGGTTCGTGCAGACCGGCCTTGTGCAGCGCATCGGCGACACCCGCACGCGGTCGGTGGATGTCCGCATCGTCTGCGCGACGAACCGCGATCCCCATGTGGAGATCGCCGGCGGCCGGTTCCGCGAGGATCTCTTCTACCGGCTGCATGTGCTGCCGATCCGGATGCCGGCGCTGCGTGACCGGCGGGAGGACATCCTGCCCCTGGCGACGAGCTTCCTTGCCCGCTTCGCCGAGGAAGAGGGACGCGCCTTCTCCGAGATCGCTCCATGTGCCGGCGAACGGCTGCTCACCCACGGGTGGCCCGGCAACGTTCGCCAGCTCGAGAATGCCATCCGCCAGGCCGTTGTGATGCACGAGGGCACCCGGCTTCTTGCCGACATGCTGCCCTCCTTCCTGACCGGCCAGGGACTTTCCACCCGGCTCGAGCCGATGCGCGAACGCGGCCCGCGCCGCGCCGTCGAGATCGAACCGCTGTGGGCGCAGGAAAAGCGGATCATCGAAAGCGCGCTCGATGCCTTCGACGGCAACATCGCCAAGGCGGCGGCGGCGCTGGAGATCAGCCCGTCCACCATCTACCGCAAACGCCAGTCCTGGAGCGGACGTGGCGAGGGGAGCGCGGACTTTACCGGTTTTGCCGGATAATCTTGTGGCGGTTTCCCGTCGGGGCTATACGGTGCGCTGCGAAATCGCGCGGCCGCGCCCCGGCGCGGTCCGACCATCTGCGGGGGCAGACATGACGAGACCAGCACGCACCACCGGCCTGCGGTTCACGGGCCGTGCAACCGCCGCCCTGGCGGGCGCAAGCCTTGTGTTCCTGACCGCCCAGACGGCTCTGCGTGCCGAGACGACAACGGCCCTCCCCGCTCCGCTCGCCGATGCCTGGTCGGCGCTCGACACGGCCTGGGATGCCGCCCCGCTCGCCTTCGCCACGGCGACATTCGTCAAGGGCAAGGTGGAAGGCTTCGGCCGCTACACGCCCCGCGAGGATGCCCGCTTCGCTCCCGGAGAAACCATGGTGGTCTATGCCGAGCCGGTCGGCTTCGGCTACGACAGGGTCGAGGACGGCTACAAGGTCGACCTCGTGGCCGACTTCGAGATCCTCAACGCCTCCGGGCAGGTTCTCGCCAGCCAGACGGGTTTCGCGGATCTCGGCATGACGGCCCGCAGCCGCGTGCACGAGTTCCACACGACGCTCAGCTTCGCCTTCGAGGGGCTGCGCGCCGGGGAGTATACGCTCGCCATCGCCCTGCATGACCGGGCCGGCGACAAGAGCGCAACGCTCTCCCTTCCCTTCTCCGTCACGCAATCGACGGCGGACTGACCCGCACGCTCCACAGCGCATTTCGCAGGCCGCATGTCTCGACCGATGCACACAGCTTGCGGGCGAAACGCTTGGACGCTACCATGAACATATCAGGAACATAAATTGCCGTTTCGCGCGATTGCGCGCGGCCACGAAAGGACATTGCGTGAGCGAGACCGCCGATACCTCCGTCAACCCGAGCGACGAGACGCTGCCCCGGGGGCTGCTGCGCGGCGAGGACGGACGGGTCCGCTGCGCCTGGCACGGCAACAGACCGGACTACCTCGCATATCACGATGCCGAGTGGGGCCGCCCGGTGGACAGCGACCGGCGCCTGTTCGAAAAGATCTGCCTGGAAGGCTTCCAGTCGGGCCTTTCGTGGCTGACCATCCTGCGCAAGCGGGAGAACTTCCGTGCCGCCTTCGCGGGATTCGATTTCGATGTGGTCGCCGGCTTCGGCGAGGCCGACGTGGAACGGCTGCTCGCCGACGCGGGCATCGTGCGCCATCGCGGCAAGATCGTCTCGACGATCAACAACGCGAAACGCGCCCGAGAGCTCGTCGCGGAGTTCGGATCGCTCGCGGCCTATTTCTGGTCCTTTGAGCCCGGACCGCAGGAACGGCCCGAACGCTGCGACCATGCAAGCCTCTCCGTGCTTGCCCAGACGCCCGTCTCGAAGATGATTTCCAAGGACCTCAAGCGACGCGGCTGGTCCTTTGTCGGTCCGACCACGGTCTATGCCTTCATGCAGGCCATGGGACTGGTCAACGACCACCTGGAAGGCTGCTGCGTGCGCGAGGAGGTGGAAGCCGCGCGCGACGCGTTCAAGCGCCCCGGCCGCGGTGTCTCCCCTGCGTAAAACGCCCGTTGAAGGAGTTGCATAGTCGGCGAGCCTTCGTTTACCGTCCAGGGGTCCGCGTCGCCGGGATCAGGCGTGCGGGTGCGATGCATCGCGACAAAACGCGAGCGTCGCGGGAGGAGGCCGGCCATCCGCAAAGGTGAGCCGGAAGACACGATTGACCGACGGTTGCCCGTGGAGGACGGGCGAGTCCGGTGCCAGCGGGCACCGACGCCGGCGGTGGGTCGTGATCGTGGTCCCCGCAATCCGGGGAGCCGCATGATTGCGTCCTTGTGCGTGGGGTCCAAATTCCGCGCGAAGGGCGTGCCAGGGAGGAACAGGAATGAAGCTCTTTCGCCTTGCCGCCGGCGTTGCCGCCGGTCTCGCGCTCACCGTGTCGGCGGCCATGGCCGAGACCACGACGCTGCGCATCACCCTTCAGTTGCCGCTGAAAAGCCATCTCGGCGAGAATCTCTCGGTCTTCAAGTCGAAGGTCGAGGAGATCTCCAAGGGCGACATCGCCGTCGAGATCTACGATTCCGCCCAGCTCTACAAGGACAACGAGGTTCCCGAGGCCGTCGGTTCGGGCTCCATCGAGATGGGCGTCGCCTCGCTGACGCGCTATGTGGGCGATGTTCCGGCGGTGGACCTGTTCTACCTGCCCTTCCTGCTCAACAGCGAGGACCTCGTGCGCAAGGCCGTGGCGCCGGGCAGCCCGGTGCGCGCGCCGCTTGACGAGGCAATCGCGGAGACCGGCGCCAAGGTGCTGTGGTGGCAGGCCTACGGCGGCTCCGTGCTGCTGTCGAACGGCGGACCGATCCGCACGCCCGCCGACCTGGAAGGCAAGAAGGTGCGCGTCTTCGGCAAGACGCTCGGCGAATGGATCAAGGCGGCCGGCGGCGCGCCGACGCTGATCTCCGGCTCCGAACAGTATATCGCCTATCAGCGCGGCACCGTCGACGTGGGCATGACCGGTGTATCCGGCGTCAAGAGTCGGCGCCTGTGGGAGGTGATGGACACCATCACCGTCACCAACAACGCCGACATCGAGTTCATCGTCGTGGTCAACGAGGACTTCTGGAACGGCCTTCCCGAGCAGCACCGCGACTGGATCACCGAGGCCGCACTCTTTGCCGAGAAGGACGTGCGCGACCGCATGACGGCCATCGAGACGGAGGCCTATGACGCGGCGCGCTCCAACGGCATGACCGTCTACGAACTCTCCGATGCGGAAGTGGAGGCATGGCTCGCGGCCGCGCAGCCGGTCTACGACCAGTATCTGGCCGATTCCGGCGCGCTCGGCGAGAAGGTGCTTGCCGCCGCCCGCGCGCTCAGGAACTGACGAGTTCACACGAGCCGGGCCGGGTGCCCCTGCATCCGGCCCGGCCGCTTCGCGACGGATCCCGCCATGTTCAACGTCATCGACCGGCTGTCCCGGTACCTGGGGACGCTGGCCGGATGGGCCTATTTCGTGATCGCGCTCATGCTCGGTTACGAGGTGCTCATGCGCTACGCGTTCACCGCTCCGACAATATGGGCGGAAGAGCTGTCCAGGCTCCTGCTCGTCTGGGCGACCTTCGGGGGTGCCGCGATCCTGGTGCATCGCCGACAGCACATCACCATCACGCTGGTGACCGACATGCTGGGGCCGCGCGCGCGGCGATGGCAGGAGGTCTTCGCGCTGCTGTTCGTCGCGGCCCTTGCCGCCTTGGTGGTGAAGGACGGCAGCGGGATCGCCTATGATTCCTTTTCGCGCGGCCGCACGACCGGCTCCATGCTGGACATGCCGGCGTGGTGGGCCCAGGCATCGCTGCCCGCCTGTTTCCTGCTGCTGTGCCTGCAATCCCTCGTCGAGGCCGCCCGCGTCGCGCTGGCGCCGGCGGGCACCACGCCGCCGCCCTCCCGTCCGGAGCACTGATCCCGCATGGTGACGATCCTCATTCTCGCCGCCCTGTTCGCACTGCTGCTTTCGGGGATACCGGTTGCCTTCGCGCTCGCCGGGCTCGGCTTCGGTCTGCTTGCGATCGGCGGCTTCTCGCCACTGATGGTGCCGCAGGGCCTGCTTTCGGCCGCCGACAGCTTCGTGCTGATCGCCGTGCCGCTGTTCCTGCTCATGTCGAACGTGCTGCTCAAGGGCGGCGTCGGGCGCGACCTCTTCGCCGCCGTTCAGGCCTGGGTCGGTCACTGGCCCGGCGGCCTCGGCATCGCGACAATCCTCTCCTGCGGTATCTTCGCCGCGATCTCGGGATCCTCGGTCGCGACGGCCGCGACGATCGGAACCGTCGCGATTCCGGAGATGACGAGCCGCGGCTATCCCCGCCGCTTCGTGCTCGGCCTGCTCGCCGCCGGCGGCACGCTCGGCATCCTTATCCCCCCGTCGATCCCGATGATCGTCTATGGCGCGATCACCGAGGAATCGATCATCGCGCTGTTTCTCGCCGGCATCGGGCCGGGCCTGCTGCTGATGGCGCTGTTCATCGGCTGGTCGGTGCTCTACGCGAGCCTTGCCTCGGACTATCAGCCGAGCCCGCGCGCGAGCTGGGCGGAGCGGCGCGCCACCGCGCTGCGCGCCCTGCCGACGATCCTGCTGGCGGGAACCGTCATCGCGGGGATATATGCCGGCGCGGTGACGCCGACGGAAGCCTCCGCCGTGGGCTTTCTCGGCGCCCTCTTCATCGTCACCGTGGTGCTGCGAACCCTGGACTGGCCGAAGTTCCGCGACGCGGTCGTGGAGTCCATGACCACGACCGTCGCGATCCTGCTGATCGTGGCCGGCGCCAAGGTGTTCGGCAAGGCGATCACGCTCTACCGCATCCCGCAGGACATCTCCATGTTCCTGTCACAGCACATTGAAACGGCGGGACTTTTCATTCTCGTTGTCGGGCTGGTCCTGCTGGTGATGGGCCTGTTCCTGGAAGCCCTTTCGATGATGCTCATCATGGTTCCGGTGCTGTCCGGCGCACTGATGGGGCTTGGCATCGACCCGATCTGGTTCGGCGTCTTCTTCGTCATCATGGTGGAATGCGCGCTCATCACGCCGCCGGTGGGGCTCAACCTCTATGTGATACAGGCGGTGGGGAAAGCCTCCATGGGCGAGGTGTCGGCAGGCGTGTGGCCGTTCCTGCTCATCATGCTGCTGTCGGTGCTGCTGATCTTCTTCTGGACCGACCTTGTCCTCTATATTCCCTTCCACCTGTGACGGGCCCCTTGCGCCCGCACCGACCCCCGAGACGAGAGCGACGATGACCTCACCAGCCGCCCGCCTGCGCGCCCATCTCGAGGCAACGCCCTTCACGCCCATGCCCTGCTGCTTCGACGGACTGTCGGCCCGCATGATCGGAGAAGCGGGCTTTCCCGTCACGTTCATGTCCGGTTTCGCCGTTTCGGCGACCCGCATCGGCGAGCCGGACACCGGCCTCATCTCCTATGGAGAGATGGTCGACACGGCCCGCAACGTGGCGGCGGCCACCTCCGCACTGGTCATCGGCGACGGCGACACCGGCTACGGAAACGCGCTCAACGTGAAACGCACGGTGAAGGGATATGCCCGGGCCGGACTTGCCTGCGTGATGATCGAGGACCAGGTGGCGCCCAAGCGCTGCGGCCACACCAAGGGCAAGCTGGTGGTGGACAGGGTGGAGGCCGTCAACCGCATCAAGGCGGCCGTCGACGCGCGCGAGGAAGGCGACGACATTCTCATCCTGGCGCGCACCGACGCCCGACATGGTCACGGACTGGACGAGGCGCTGGAACGCGCGCGCCTGTTCGCGCAGGCCGGGGCCGACATTCTCTTCGTGGAAGCGCCTCAAAGCATTGAGGAAATGGAGACGATCTGCCGCGAGGTTCCGGGCTGGCACATGGCCAATCTGGTGGAGGGAGGCGCGACGCCGCTGCTGCCTCACGCCGAGCTCGAGCGTATCGGGTTCCGGCTTGGCGCCTACCCGCTGACGCTGCTTTCGGCGATGACCAGGGCCATGCGCGACGCACTGGCCGTGATCCGGGCCGGCCAGCATCCCGACGACCTGCTCCTCGACTTCGCCGAGTTGCGCCGGCACGTCGGCTTCGATGCCTACTACGAAGAGGAATCGCGCTACGCCGACCGGCGCGATTGAGGGGCGAACAGCGCAAGTCGCGGCAATCTAGAAAAGAAAACTTGCAAGAATTGAGTCGAAATTGCGCGAGATTGCCCGTCTCGCGCGGTGGCGACGGCGACCGGCGCCTGCACCGCCTCCGCATGTGATCCACCCGGTTGTCCCCGGCGTAGACGTTTCAGGCGACGCGGTTTGTCAAACCCGGCGCCCCGCCAACGGGGCCCACCCGATCCGGCCCCGCATCGGAGACCGCTTCTTCCCCCGGAAGCGGTCTCCATTTCGTTTTGCCGCCCGTCAGGCCTTGCCGAGATCGGGCATGCGGGAGACCCAGTCGGTCGCCTGCTCGTAGGCGCTTGCGGTGCGCAGGACGCCGAGATCGTCACGCGGACGGCCAATGAGCTGCAGCCCCGTCGGCAGGCCTCCCTCGCCGAACCCGGCGGGCACCGAGACCGAAGGCAACCCGAGCAGGCTCGCCGGAACCACGCATTCCATCCAGCGGTGATAAGTGTCCATGGACCGGCCCGCGATCTCCTTCGGCCAGTCGAGCGTGACGTAGAAGGGGAAAAGCTGGGCGACGGGCGCGGCCAGGAGGTCGAAGTTCGAGAACAGCCGCTGCGCCGCCCGGTACCAGGCGCTCCGGGTCTGGCTGGCCGCCTCGATCTCGGAAAGCGACAGCGCGCGGCCGCGCTCCACCTCCCACACGGCGGCGGGCTTGAGCGAGTCACGCGTTTCCGGCGCATCGAGAATCGCGCCGAGCTTGGCGGCCATGCGCCAGCTCCGCAGGTCGGTCCAGCTTTTCCAGATGCGCTCCGCATCGAAGCCGAGCGAGGCCACCTCGACCTCGGCCCCGAGATCGGACAGGACGGAGAGCGCCTGCCGGTTCAGGTCGAGAATGCCGTCTTCCATCGCCATATGGCCGCCGAAGTCTCCGAGCCAGCCGATGCGCAGCCCCTTGAGGTCGGCGGGAGGCGGCGCTTCCGCAAGCGCGGCGAACTCCGAGCCGTCACCTGGAAGGGACTGCGGCGCGCGCGGATCGTAGCCCGCCTGAAGCGACAGCAGCAGCGCCATGTCGGCGACCGTGCGCGCCATGGGGCCTTCGGTGGCCATGCTGTCCATGAAGCACTCCGGCCCGGGACCGGACGGCACCCGACCATAGCTCGGACGAAAGCCGTAGACGTTGCAGAAGCCGGCCGGGTTGCGCAGCGAGCCCATCATGTCGGATCCGTCCGCGAGCGGAAGCATTCGCGCGGCCAGGGCCACGGCGGAGCCGCCGCTGGAGCCGCCGGCCGAGCGGGAGCGGTTGTAGGGGTTGCGCGTCGCGCCGAAGACCGGGTTGTAGGTATGCGATCCCAGGCCGAACTCCGGCGTGTTGGTCTTGCCGATGAAGATCGCGCCCGCCTCGCGAAGGCGCGCGACGGCGATGCCGTCCTCGGCGGGCACCTGCCTTGCGAAGACCGGCGAGCCCATCGTGGTGGGAATGCCGGCCGTCATCGCCAGATCCTTCACCGCATGCGGAAAGCCATGCAGCACCCCGCGCGAGCGTCCCTTGGCCAGATCGGCGTCGGCGGCCTCCGCCTCGCCGAGCAGCTCCTGCGTGTCGCGCAGCGAGATCACCGCGTTGACGGAAGGATTGACCGCCTCGATGCGGGCCAGCGTGGCCTCCATCAGCTCGCGGGCGGAAATCTCGCGGGAATGAATGGCGCGGGACAGGGCCAGGGCCGACTGTTCGTGCAAGGGGCCCTCAAGCGAGGCGTGGGAAGACCGGGTCATGACACCTACTCGTGCAAGCTGCGGGGCCGGCTCGTGGAACCTGCGGGATGGAACGGGCGCGCGGCGGCGACCGAATAAGGGAAGGATGCCAAGTGTTTCATGCGGTTGTCTGATTGCCAAGAGAAAGCGTCATCTGTGGGAGCCGCCCGTTTCACGCGTCGCTGCATCTGTGCAAGTCCACTTCCCGCCTGTACGCTCGGCACGAACACGGATCACGATGGAGAAGATCGAGTGAGCGAGCACGTCGACAACGAGACCCCGGAAGGCGAACTGACGCTGCGCACCATGGCCATGCCGGGCGACACGAATGCCTCGGGCGACATCTTCGGCGGCTGGGTTCTTTCCCAGATGGATCTCGCCGGCGGCATCGCCTGCGGAGAACGCTCCGGCGGGCGGGTGGTGACCATCTCGGTCGACCGCATGACCTTCATCCGGCCGGTGCGGGTCGGCGACGTACTGTGCGTCTACTGCAAGCTGCTCGGGGTGGGCCGCACGTCCATGAAGGTGTGGATCGAGGCCTGGGCCCGTCGCCAGCGGGTCGGCGGCCGGGTCAAGGTGACGGAGGCGACCTTCACCTTCGTGGCCGTCGATGACGAGGGCCGGCCTGTGCCGGTTCCGCCGGAACAGCCCGCGCTGCCCGAATGATCCGCATATCGTCGATAACCGATCATCTTGAGACCAGCCCTGCAGCGACGGTGATGCGGCTCAGCCAGCCCGGCTTCGGCGCAGGCGACGACGTACCCTGCGCGCAAGGTCCGGGTGGCGCGCGGCAATATCCAGATACAGCGTCTCGTCGACGAGGCGCCGGCACCCGCCCTGCCACAGCAGAACGAGCTGTTCGAGGCGGGTCTGGCGTTCATTCTCGTCAAGAAGCGCGCGACCGGCCGCCCCGCGCGTCGCGCCCGGCGCGGCAAGACCGGCACCGGCGGCGAGAACCCTCAGTTCGACCAGCGTGATACGATGCGTGCGACCGGCCTCCTGCAGGGGGGCGGCTTCGGCCGGGCTACGGCCGGCAACCGGAGCCCCATGCCCGGGACGGAGGGGGTCGACCGGCAGGCGGGCGGTACGGGACGCGTGCGACATTAAAAAATCCTCCATCGGTTTCCCGAGGAGGACTGGCGCAGGTGCGAGACGGAAATCTTCGACCGCTTGGTTGCCGCTTTCGCGGCCCCATCCCCAAGGTCGGGCCCCTACGGGACCCGGATCAGGGAAACCACCTTGCCCGGTCGGGCAGGTTGGCGAGGGCGCCAGCCCTTCTCTTGATGATGGGATCTCTATGCCACGCACCACGGCCGGACGCAAGGGGAGAGGTCAGGAAACGCGCTCCGGCCCTCCCTGGTCGCCCTCCCCGCCCGGCAGGTCGTCGGGAACGGTTTCCGCGTTTTCGTCCGGCGTCTCCGGTTCCTCGCGAACCTCCTCGATCTCCTCCTCCTCGGCGCGCGGATCCATGGTCAGCGTCTCGGGCGTGGAGAAGCGCACGCCGGACGACATGGCCACGAAATCCTCCTTGTCGGCGGTGGGCATGGCCTTGCGCCTGGAGATGCGCCACAGGGCAAAACCGATGATGCTGGCGTGGGCCAGCGTCGTCACCTGGAACAGGCCGGCGGGGGTGGTCAGGGTCATCATGCCGGCGGCCAGCAGGGGCCCCACCACCGACCCCACGCCGAACAGCAGAAGCAGGCCGCCGCTCGTCTTGAGGAACTCGCCGGCGGGCGCGTGATCGTTGGCATGGGCAACGATCACCGGATACATGGAATAGATCGTGCCGCCGAAGGCACCGATCAGCGCGATCACCACCAGGGGGGCGAAGCCCGCACCGAACCCGAGCGCAATACCGATCGCAGATCCGGCCCCGGCGAGGCCGATCAGCACCACGCGGCGGTCCATGCGGTCTGACAGAAGGCCGACCGGAACCTGGATCAGCGATCCGGCGAGAAGCGCCACCGACATCATGGTGGCGATATCGGTGACGCTGAGGCCGATCTTGCGTCCGTAGACCGCGCCGAGCGTGCCGAACGCACTGTTCGAAATGCCGATCAGCATGACGCCGATCACCGCGACCGGCGACTGGCGCCACAGCGCGCGGACATCGAGGCGCACGCGGGCGAGCGGCACGGGCTGGGCGGCTGTCGAAAGGGCCGTGGGCAGCAACGCCAGCGAATAGATGATCGACCCGATGACGAAGAACAGGTAGCCGGCCGGATCCCCCAGGGTCAGAAGCATCTGACCGATGGTCGTCGCACCGAGGTTGATCATCGTGTAGATGCCGAAGATGCGGCCCCGGTTTTCCGGCGAGGCCCGCTCGCTCAGCCAGCTCTCCACCACCATCGCGCCGCCGGCGAAACAGAAGCCCGACAAGGCGCGCAAGGGCACCCAGAACGCGGGGTGCATGAGAATCAGGTTGAGCAGCACGACGATGCCCGCGAGCGAACACAGCACGCCGAAGGTGCGGATGTGCCCGACCCGCGACACGATCGGCGGAATCAGCAGGCAGCCGGCGATGTAGCCGATCGCCCAGCCCGTTCCCAACAGGCCGAGGCTCGCGTCGCTGAACCCCTCGATGGAGCCCCGCAACGGCAGCAAGAGGCCGTGCAGGCCGCCCGCCATGAGGAGCAGCGCCGATCCGGCAAGCAGGGCGGCGATAGGAAGAATATGCGTCATGACGGGAACGGATACTCGCTCGATGATCCAGGGCTGCACCCGGTCCCCTTCCGGGTCCCGGACAAGGACGACGGTCAGCCTATCAGATCAATCCCGTCCGGCCAGTGCCGACATGCGCCGCGCCAGGACGGGGCGCAGGGTTCAATAATGCGGCGGCCTTGCCACCGGGTGCTGCTCGATGGCCTCGCCCAGATCCTCGATCTCCCCGGCCAGCGCCTCCATGCGGGACGTCAGCCGGTCGATCAGCTTCGCCTGGGCCGTGACCACGGCGTTGAGATCCTCCACCACCCGCGCCTGGTGGGCGAGATGGCTTTCCAGGTCGATGACCCTGTCCTCGAGGGTCTTTGGCGTCTCGGGCGATGTCATGTGGAGCGGTCCCGCTGCGTGATTGGCGTGGCGTCGCGTGGTGCTACCCCAAACGCAGCGGGTTTTGAACCCGTTCCGCGCACCTATTCGCCGGCCTCAGGCCGGGGCGAGTGGGCGGCGTCGATCTCGCGGGCAAGGCGCGCCTCCTCCTCCGCCTTCGGCTTGATGAAGCGTCCGAGCAGGAGATAGGCGACGGGGGTCAGATACAGGGTCGAGAGCGTGGAGAGGCCGAGGCCGCCGACGATGACCCAGCCGAGCGCGATGCGCGCCTCGGCGCCCGCCCCGCTCGCCAGAATGAGCGGAAGACCGCCGACGATGGTGCAGATCATCGTCATCATGACCGGACGCAGGCGGATGTTGGCGGCGTTCTCGGCCGCCTCGCGCACGCTCTCGCCCCGGTCCCGCAACTGGTTGGCGAACTCCACGATCAGGATGCCGTTCTTGGCCATGATGCCCACGAGCATCACGAGCCCGATCTGGCTGTAGACGTTGAGCGTCGTGCCGGTCATCAACATGGCGAAGATCGCGCAGGCAAGGCCAAGCGGCACCGTCGCCATGATGATGAGCGCGCTGATGAAGCTCTCGAACTGCGCCGCCAGCACCAGAAGGATGATGACGAGGGCGAAGCCGAAGGTCCGCACCATGCCGGACGACTGCTCCCCGAGCGTCGCCGTTTCCGCCAGCGGAATGATCCGCGCGCCCGGCGGCAGAAGGGGCTCGGCCAGTTGCTGCGCCACCTCGTAGGCCTCTCCCAGCGCGAAGTCCGGTGCAAGCGCGGAGGTGATGGCGACCGAGCGCAACTGCTGCTCGCGGGCAAGCGACGGCGGCACGGCCTTCTCCGTCAGGCTCGCGATGGTCGAGACCGGCACGAAGCGCCCGTCCCCGGTCCTCAGGAAGATGTTTTCCAGGTCGGTCGGATCGTTGACCGGGTTGGTCGTGGACACGAACTTCACGTCGAAGGCACGGTCGGCGACGAACACCTGGCCGATCTTGCGGCCGTCGAGCATGGCCTGCATGGCCGCGCCCAGCCCGTTGATGTCGATGCCCAGATCCGAGGCCCGCTCGCGGTCGATCGAGATGGAAAGCTGCGGCTGCGTCGCCTCGCTGGACAGGCGCGCCTGCCGGAACCTGGGGTCTTGCTGCAGGGCAGCGACGATCTTGTCGGCCGCCTCGCCCAGGACCGCGTAGTCGGCGCTGCCGGCAACGGCGAACTGGAGACCGGACCCGGCGCCGCGAATGCCCAGGCTGTTGGGCTGGAAGGCGAAGGCCCGCACGCCGGGAACCTCGCGCACGACCCGCGAGATGTCGGCCATGATCGCCTGCTGCGGGCGCTCGCGGTCATCCCAGGGGGCAAGCCGCATCACCATGAAGCCGCTGTTGGACGAGCCGCCCGAACCGACGACCGAGAAGGTGCTGGTGACCTCGCCGGCATCGCGGAACGGCTGCAGCAGCCGTTCGATGCGCTGCATCTGGTCCGAGAGGTAGTCGAGGCTCACGCCCTGCGGCGCGGAAATGCGCATGAAGGCGATGGAGCGGTCTTCCGACGGGGTGAGCTCGGACTTGACGGAGGGAAACAGAACGCCGGCGGTGGCGGCGAAAAGGATCGACACCACCACGACCACCAGCGGCGCGTCGAGACAGGCGCGCAGGCTGCGACGGTAGAGGCCGGACAGGGCGTTTCCGAGCCGGCCGGTCGCGCCGCCGCCGTGGCCATCATGGTCCGCACCGCCCTTGAGGATGCGCGAGGCGAGCATCGGGCACAGCGACAGGGCGACGACCGACGACAGCAGCACCGCGATCGCCAGCACGAAGCCGAACTCGCGGAACAGCCCGCCCGTCTGACCGGGCAGGAACGACAGGGGCACGAAGACCGCCGCCAGCGTCGCCGTGGTGGCGACGACGGCGAAGAACACCTCCTCCGTCGCCAGGACGGCGGCCGCGCGCGGGCCGATGCCCTCGTTGCGGCGGCGCACGATGTTTTCCAGCACCACGATGGCGTCGTCGACCACGAGACCGGTCGCAAGCACCAGTGCAAGCAGCGTGAGAATGTTGATCGAGAAGCCGGCCAGGTAAATCGCCGCCAGCGTTCCGATCAGCGCCACGGGCATGGAGACGCCCGGAATGATGGTGGCGCGCCAGTCCCACAGGAAGATGTAGATGATGAGCAGGACGACGCTCACCGAGATGACGAGCGCGATCTCCACCTCGTGGATGGCGCCGTTGATGAAGGTCGCGTCGTCGCTGGTGACCTCGATCTTCATGCCCTCGGGCAGGGTTTCCTGGATGCGGGCGGCAGCCGCCCGCACGCCCTCGGAAATCTCCAGCGTGTTCGACTGGGCCGAGCGCACGATGCCCAGGCCGATGCCGGATTCACCGTTGGCGCGCAACTGCGACTGGCCGATATCCGGACCCAGCGTCACGGTGGCGAAGTCCCGCAGCCGGACGCGCCGGTCGAAGATGATGTTCTCGAAGGCCTCGGGCGTGTCGAGCGAGGCGATCGCGCGCACGATCAGGTCCTGGTCGCGACTGGTGAGCGACCCGGCCGGCGTGTCGAAGGCCATCGACGACAGGGCGGTGGCGACGTCGCCGACCGTCAGGTTGAGGCTGGCCATTTTGGCCTGGTCGATGTCGATGCGGAAGATCTTCTCCCGGTCGCCGTAGACCTGCACGTCCGCGACGCCCGGAACGGCGGCGAGCTGGTCGGCGATCTCGTCCTCGACAAGCACGGTCATGTCCTCGACCGACATGGTGTCCGAGGTGACCGCGAGACGCACCACGGGCTGCGAGTTGGCGTCCGCCTTGATGATGCGCGAGGGGTCCGCGTCCTCGGGAAGGTCGTTGGTAATCCTCCCCAGCGCGTCACGCATGTCCGAGGCCGCGGTGTCGATGTCGACATCATCGGAGAATTCGACGGTCACGCGGCTGCGGCCGAAGGACGAGGTCGAGGAGATCGACTTGACGCCGGAGACACGCGACACCGCCCCCTCGATGACACCGGTCAGCTCGCGGTCGATGGTCTCGGCCGCCGCACCCGTGTAATCGGTGCTTACCGTGATGACCGGGCGGTCGACGTCGGGCAGCTCGCGGATCTCGACGCCGAAGGCGGCCGCGAGGCCGGCAACCACGATCAGCATGTTCATCACGAACGCCAGCACGGGGCGGCGAACGAAAAGTGCGGTCAGGCCACCATCTGTCTTGCGCTGCATCGTCGTCGGCTCCGCTTCACGATCCGCTGGCGCCGGGGGCGGGCTTGCGCGAGACCGCGCTGCCGCTCTCCTGGCCGATCACGGTGACCTCGCTTCCCTCGCGCACAAGATGCAGCCCCTCGATCACGATGGGCTCACCCACGGAGAGTTGCGCATCGACGAGAACCGCGTTGGCGTTGCGCTGGATGATGGCGACCGGCACCCGGTGCGCGCGTCCCTCCCGCACGGCCCACACATAGGCTCCGTCCGTACCCCATTGGACCGCGAGCGGGCTGACCGCCCGGAACCGGTCGCCGGCGAAGCGCATGTTGACCTGGAAGGACATGCCGGCACGCAGGCGGTCGGCGGTGTTGTCGATACGCGCCTGCACCTGAAGCGTGCGGCTGGCGGAATCGATGCGGTTGTCGACCGCGCTGACCTCGCCGGGGAAGGTTTCGCCCGGACGGGCCACGGAGGACGCGGTCAGCGGCGCACCCACGGTAACGGAGGAGGCGTAGCGTTCCGGCACCCAGAAATCGATCAGGATCTCGGAGCGGTCGTCCACGGTGGCGATCACCGTGGAGGAAGTGACGTAGTTTCCGGCGGTGATCGGCAGGATGCCCACGATGCCGTCGATGGGAGATTCGACCGAGCGCCGCGACAGCGCCAGTTCCGCCTCGCGCAACTCGAGCCTTGCATTGCCGACGGCAAGCTCGGCATCGGTGACCTGCACGAGCGTCGCCGTCCGCGACTTGCGCAAAGCCTGCATGCGCTCCAGGCGCGCTTCCGTGTCCTTGAGCGCAATGGCGGCGCGTTCCGCCGCGATCTGCTCGGCCTCGGAATCGAGCTTGGCGATCACGTCGCCGCGCTTGACCGGCGTGCCGGACCGGGCGAGCAGCTCGACCATGCGGCCACTGGCATAGGGCGTCACCTCGACCGAGCGCACGGCGCGCCCGGTGCCGATGGCCTGGAGGCGGTCGTTGATGGTGACCTCGACGACCGGCGCGGTCACGACACCGCTGCTGGGCGCGCGGCGCGGCGCCTGTGCGCCAGCCGTTTCCTGCGGTGGCGATCCGGCGGTCGCGAACGGCAGCCAGTCAACGCCCCAGCGCGCGAGCTGGTCGCCCGCCCCGGGATAGAAACGGGCCCAGACCGTCGCGGCCACGAGGACCACGACCAGAGTCAGGGCTATCTGCCTCCAGATCGACATCGATACTCCAGTTTGCTGACCGTCCTGCGCACCGTCCGCCCCTCCGGGCCCGGTGGCTCACGCCTTGCAGAAGACGCAGGCCGCGACCGAACTGCAAGGGTTCTTTTGTATCAGAATATGACAAGCGTCCGGCGCTGTCACAGCTTCGCCGCCACCCACGCCGGACGGGGCCGCGCAAAAGAAAAGCCCCGCCGGAGACCCGGCGGGGCTGATCCAGAAATCCGGGCCGGCCGAAACCGGCTCCGGTGTTCCTGCGACAGTTCGCGACAGACTTCTTAGAAGTCCATGCCGCCCATGCCACCCATGCCGCCACCCGGCATGGCCGGAGCGGCGCCTTCCTTCTTCGGAAGCTCCGCGACCATGGCCTCGGTGGTGATGAGCAGGCCGGCGACCGAAGCCGCGTCCTGGAGAGCCGTGCGCACGACCTTGGTCGGATCGATGATGCCGGCCTCGACCATGTTGACGAACTCTTCCGTCTGGGCGTTGAAGCCGAAGACCTCGTCCGCGTTCTCGAGGATCTTGCCGACCACGATCGAGCCCTCGACACCGGCGTTCGAGGCGATCTGGCGGATCGGAGCCTCAAGGGCGCGCAGCACGATCTTGATGCCGGCCATGATGTCCGGGTTGTCCGAGGACAGACCCTCGACGGCCTTCTTGGCACGCAGGAGAGCGGTGCCGCCACCCGGGACGATGCCTTCCTCGACGGCCGCACGGGTCGCGTTGAGGGCGTCGTCGACGCGGTCCTTCTTCTCCTTCACCTCGACCTCGGTCGCACCGCCGACGCGGATCACCGCGACGCCACCGGCGAGCTTGGCCAGACGCTCCTGGAGCTTCTCGCGGTCGTAGTCCGAGGAGGTCTCCTCGATCTGCGCCTTGATCTGCGCGACGCGGCCCTCGATGTCGGCCTTGTCGCCGGCACCGTCGACGATCGTCGTGTTCTCCTTGGTGATCTCGACCTTCTCGGCGGTGCCGAGCATGTCGAGCGTCACGTTCTCGAGCTTGATGCCGAGATCCTCGGAGATCACCGTGCCGCCCGTCAGGATGGCGATGTCCTCAAGCATGGCCTTGCGGCGGTCACCGAAGCCCGGAGCCTTGACGGCGGCGATCTTCAGGCCGCCACGCAGCTTGTTGACCACGAGCGTGGCAAGAGCCTCGCCCTCGACGTCCTCGGCGATGATGAGCAGCGGACGCGACGACTGGACGACGGACTCGAGGATCGGAAGCATCGCCTGCAGGTTGGAGAGCTTCTTCTCGTGGAGAAGGATGTACGGCTTCTCCAGGTCGGCGACCATCTTCTCGGCGTTGGTCACGAAGTACGGCGACAGGTAGCCGCGGTCGAACTGCATGCCCTCGACGACCTCGAGCTCGGTCTCGAGCGACTTGGCCTCCTCGACGGTGATCACACCCTCGTTGCCGACGCGCTGCATGGCCTCGGCAATGTCCTTGCCGATCTGCGTGTCGCCATTCGCGGAGATCGTGCCGACCTGGGCAACCTCGCCCGAGGTGGAGATCTTCTTGGAGCGGGACTCAAGGTCCTTCACGGCAGCGGCGGCAGCCATGTCGACGCCACGCTTCAGGTCCATCGGGTTCATGCCGGCGGCAACGGCCTTGGCACCCTCGCGGACGATCGACTGGGCAAGAACGGTCGCGGTGGTCGTGCCGTCACCGGCGATGTCGTTGGTCTTCGACGCGACCTCGCGCACCATCTGCGCGCCCATGTTCTCGAACTTGTCCTCGAGCTCGATCTCCTTGGCGACGGAGACGCCGTCCTTGGTGATGCGCGGAGCGCCGAAGGACTTCTCGATGACGACGTTGCGGCCCTTCGGACCCAGCGTCACCTTGACCGCGTTGGCCAGGATGTCCACGCCGCGCAGCATCCGGTCGCGAGCGTCGGAGGAAAACTTGACTTCTTTCGCCATTCTTCAGGTCTCCTAAAAGAGTGTCGTGGCCGCCAGGCGGCGGAAAAAGCAGGCCGGAGGGCCGTCATGCCCCCGCAGGGGCCGCGTCTCGATCCGGTCACCGCCCGATGCGGCCGGTCTTTCAAGCGTCAGAAAGGGGTGCGGCTCAGCCGACAACGCCCATGATGTCGCTTTCCTTCATGATCAGCAGGTCTTCGCCGTCGATCTTGACCTCGGTGCCGGACCACTTGCCGAAGAGGACACGATCGCCAGCCTTGACGTCGAGCGAGATCAGCTCGCCGTTGTCCTTGCGTGCGCCGGGACCGACAGCGACGACTTCGCCTTCCTGCGGCTTCTCCTTGGCGGTGTCCGGGATGATGATGCCGCCGGCGGTCTTGGCCTCGGAATCGACGCGGCGGACAACGACGCGGTCATGCAAAGGGCGGAATTTCATGTCTTGCTCTTTCCTTTCCTGGCCAGCGTGGTACTTCCTCCGCCGCGTTCACGCTTCCCGGGAACATCGATCCCCGGTAGCGCGGATCCGACGACGGAAGCCGCGGACCACGTTGGCACTCTGTGAACGAGAGTGCTAACAGCGCGCCTGATGTAAGATGGCCCCGGCGGGCTGTCAATGACTCGCAAGCGCGATTTTTTTCACGTTCGCAAGTGCGAAAAACGTACGGTATTGCAAGGATTTCGAAACCTTGCGCGCATAGCCTGCCCGCATGAAATCCGATCACCGCCCCATGCTTGGCGGACGCCTTCGCGCGATCCGCATTCCGTCGCTGCTGCGGATGCTTGCCCGCGACCGGCGTGGCAACATCGTGATTCCGCTGGCGATCTGCGTGGCGCTCATGGTGCTGATCATCGGAGCGGGCATCGATTTCGCGCGGGGCTACAATGCCAAGGTAAGCCTTCAGGCGGCGGTGGACGCGACCGCGCTCGCGGCGAACTACGACAGCAACGGCCTGTCCGACGGCAAGATCCGGCAGAATGCCGTCGACTATTTCAACTCCATCTACACCCCGCCGCCCGGCGCGACCCCCAAGCTCGACGTCTCGGTGGAGAAGGGCACGGTCACGGTCAACGGCACGCTGGACCTGCCCGCCAACTTCGGCGGCATCCTCGGCATGAGCTCGATGGAGATCGGCGTCCAGTCCCAGACGGTGGTCGGCAAGGCGACCTTCGACGTCGCCATGGTGCTCGACAACTCCGGCTCCATGCGCGGCAGCAAGCTGACGACACTCAAGAACGCGGCGAAGGATCTCGCCGAAACTCTGCTCGAGGTCAACCAGGTCAGCGACAAGAAGGACCGGGTGAAGATCGGGCTCGTTCCCTTCACGTCCTTCGTCAACGTCGGCTCGGACAAGTCGGGCGCGGCCTGGATGGACCAGGAGGGGCTCTCACCGATCCACTGGAAGAACTTCGAGGTCCGCGCGGACGGGACACCCGATCCGAAGGAATTCGATTCCCGCTATATGACCAACGGCCGCCCGAGCCGCTTCACCCTGTTCAAGCAGCTCCGTGGCACGGACTGGCGCGGCTGTGTCGAGGCGAGGCCCTCGCCCTATGACGTGACCAACACACCACCTGGAACCGGCAACCCGGCCACGCTCTTCGTGCCCCAGTTCTCACCCGACGAACCGGACAGCCAGAACAAGAAGTGGTACGACGACGTCTACAATTCCTATCTCAACGACGACAAGGGCGCCTGCACGCGCGACGCCAAATACGTCTACTCGTCCAAGGGCATGGACCGCTGGGAATACGCCCAGAAGCGGCTTTGCAAGTACAAGAACCAGCCGCAGAACTTCGGCACCACATGGCAGAAGGGGCCGAACTACAACTGCCGCACCGAGCCGCTGACCGAGCTCACCGAGAACAAGTCGACCGTGCTGCAGGCGATCCGGAACCTGCGCGCCGACGGCAACACCAACATCCACATGGGCGCCGTGTGGGGCTGGCGGCTGCTGTCCAAGGGCGCGCCGTTCAACTCCGCGCGCACGGAGGAGGACAATGAGGACGGCGAGCACGTTCGCATCCTCATCGTCATGACGGATGGCCAGAACACCTATGGCAGCCGCTACCGCTGGTTCATGAACACCGAACCGGAAGCCTATGGCTACGGCGCGGAGGAGCGTCTCGGGCCCGGCATCAATTCGTCCTGGTCGATCGCCAACACGATGGACTCGCGACTGGCGACCACCTGCACCAACGCGAAGGCTGACGGCGTTCAGGTCTACACCATCGCCTTCCAGATCTCCGACCAGAACACCGTCAACATGATGCGGAACTGCGCGTCCAAGGCTGCCATGGCCTTCGACGCCCGCTCGAACTCGGATCTGGTCGACGCGTTCAAGCGTATCGCCGACGAGATCACCCGGTTGCGCCTCAACAGGTAAGGCGGACAGGTCTTCCAGACACGAAAAGGCCCGGCCGGGGATCCCGACCGGGCCTTTTCCTCAACTCAATCCATGCCAACCCGCTCAGGCCGTGCCGGTCTCCGGCGAGCCCACCACGATGATGTGCAGGGCGCGCGGCCCGTGAGCGCCGAGCAGCAGCGTCTGCTCGATGTCGGCGGAGCGAGACGGGCCGGTGATCATGTTCACCGTGCGCGGCATCACACCCTTGCCGAAGCGGGCGCGGACACGGTCCCACAGGCTCTCGTAGTCGCCGGCGACGTCCGAGGCCTCCAGCACCACGATGTGATGCTCGGGCAGGAAGTTCAGCGTGGTGGGATTGTCCGGCCCCGAGGTCAGCATCAAGGTGCCCGTTTCCGCAACGCCGCCCAGCGCATGGGACAGCGTCGCGAAATCCTCGTTCACCGCGCGACCGCGCAGGACCTCCACGTGCCTCTCGCGATCCCACGGCAGGCCGGCCAGCAGTTGGTCCTCGCCGAAACGGATGCGCGCGGGAAGGTTCTTCTCCTTGAGGTAATCGGCGACCGCATGGGGAATGTCGGAGGCCGACGACACGCGTGCGACGCTTGCCTGCACGCCTTCCGCCATGCGGCAGAAGAGATCGAGACGCTCCTTCGGATCGAGGCGCCCGCGCGCGGGGATCAGCCCGCGCGGGCTCGCGCCCAGACGTTCCGCCACGGCGGCACGGCGTTCCGCGTCATCCGCCTTGCGGCCCATGGAGGCGCGCATCCGTGCCAGGATTGCCGTTCTTGCGTCGCTCATCATCCCCTCCCCGCCGCCGCTTCGGCCTGGCGTCTCGCCCACTGGGCCTGGAAGGTGCCGCCTTCGGGAGCCGGAAGATCCCGGTGTTTCGTCCAGCCGCCGGCAAGCGGCAGCGAGGCGAAGCGACCGCGTCCGCGCCCGAGCCAGCCAAGCACGCCGGCCGCGAGCCCGGCCGCGCGCCGGTAGAGCGCGGGGCGTCGGGCGAACCAGGCCCACAGCGCCAGCCCGTAGCGGGCCGTCGCCGGATTGAGGTTTCGCGAGAACTCCCGCTCGCGCCAGTGGCGCATCATCTTCGGCAGCGGGATGTGCATGGGACACACGCTCTCGCAACGCCCGCAGAACGTGGAGGCATTGGGCAGGTGCCCGGACTGGTCGACGCCGACGAGCGACGGTGTCAGCACCGCGCCCATGGGCCCAGGATAGACCCAGCCGTACGCGTGGCCGCCGACCGCGTGATAGACCGGACAGTGGTTCATGCAGGCACCGCAGCGGATGCAGCGCAGCATCTCCTCGAACTCGGTGCCGAGCATGGACGAACGGCCGTTGTCGAGCAGCACCACGTGGTAGTTCTCCGGCCCGTCCGGATCCTCCTCCCGGCGCGGCCCGGTGGAGACGGTGGTATAGACCGACATGTCCTGCCCCGTGGCCGAGCGGGCCAGCACGCGCAGGATCTGCGACAGGTCCTCGAGCGTTGGCACGATCTTCTCGATCGAGGCGACCACCACATGGGTCTTCGGCAGGATCTGGGTGAGATCGCCGTTGCCCTCGTTGGTCACGATCACCGAGCTTCCCGTCTCCGCGACGAGGAAATTGGCGCCCGTGATCCCGAGATCCGCCTGGAAGTATTTCTCGCGCAATACGCCGCGCGCCTCCGCGAGCAGCGTGGTCGGCTCCTCGAGATTGCGCTGCGGATCGAGATGGGTGTGGGCGCGGCGGAAATCCGCCTCGACCTGATCCTTGTTGACGTGCACGGCCGGCGCGATGATGTGGCTCGGATGCTCGCCGCGAAGCTGGATGATGTATTCGCCGAGGTCCGTCTCGACCGGTGCCACCGAATGCTCCTCGAGGAAGGCGTTGAGCCCGATCTCCTCGGTGATCATCGACTTGCCCTTGGTCACCGTGCGCGCGTCGGTGTCGCGGCAGATGCCGAGGATGATGTTGCGTGCCTCTTCCGCGTCGCGCGCGAAATGGACATGGCCACCGGCCGCCTCGACCTTCTCCGAATAGGCTTCAAGATAGAGATCCAGGTGCGCGAGCACGTGGTTCTTGATGTCGCGGGCATTGTCGCGCAGCGCATCGAACTCGGGCAGCGCGGCGGCCGCCTTGGCGCGCTTGCCGATGAAGCCGGAGCGCACGTTGCCGAGCGCGCGCTGGAGCGCGGGATCGTCAAGCGCCTCGCGGGCGTTGCTCTTGAACCGGGGTGATGTGATCTGCAAGGCTCTCTCCCTCCCCGACGCCTAGCGGCGCCGTTCGCCGATGGCCGGCTGGTCGGTCATGCCCGCCAGCACCTCGGCGACATGGCGGACCTCTATCGCCTTGCCCTCGCGCTTGAGCTTTCCGGCCATGTTCATCAGGCAGCCGAGGTCGCCCGCCAGCAGCAGGTCGGCACCGGTTCCGGCAATGTCGGCGGTCTTTTCGGTGACGATCTTGTCGGAAATGTCGGGATACTTGACGCAGAAGGTGCCGCCGAAGCCGCAGCACACGTCGGGATCCCGCATCTCGGCAAGCTCCAGCCCCTCCACCGAGGCGAGCAGCTTGCGCGGCTGGGCCTGGATGCCGAGTTCGCGCAGGCCCGAGCAACTGTCGTGATAGGTGACCTTGCCGGAGAACGCGGCCTCGACACCGGTCACGCCAAGCACGTCGGTCAGGAAGCTGACCAGTTCGTGCACGCGGCCCGCGAAGGCCTCGGCCCGCGCGAGCGCCGCCTCGTCGCCGGCGAAAAGCTCCGGGTAGTGCTTCTTCAGCATCCCGGCGCAGGAGCCGGACGGGGCGACGACATAATCGTAGCCCTCGAAGGCCCGTATCACCTGCTCGGCGATGGCGCGGGCATCGGCCCGGTCGCCGGAATTGAAGGCCGGCTGGCCGCAACAGGTCTGCGCGGCCGGCACCTCCACGGTGCAGCCGGCGTCTTCCATCAGCTTGACCGCGGCAAATCCCACGCTGGGGCGAAACAGGTCGACGAGACAGGTGACGAAAAGTCCGACCCGGAGAGGCGCTGTGCCCTGCCCCCCGGAAGCCCTTGCGGGCGCATTCTCACTCATGACGATTCCTCGTCCTCCCTCACTCGCCGCGTGGAACGGCGCTTGCGGCCCTCGCCGCCCTCCTCGACACCGGCGGTCCGGTCTCCCTCGACCCGGCCCGTCCCCGGAGCCGCCTCGCGGCGCGCTCCGGCCTGTCTCTGCTCGAGACGAAGCGCGGAGACCATATCCCGGTCGCCCGCGCGCACCACCTCGTGCACGACCTGTCCGACAAAATCCATATGGGCCATGGCGGCGTCTCCGGCCGCATCGGCATCCCCCCGCATCACGGCATCGAAGATCACCTGATGCTGACCGAAGATCTTCTCGCTGGCGCCGGAATAGCGATAGAACGCCGCCCGATTGTAGAACACGTCATCGACGAGCAGACGGTAGCAGGAGCGCAGCGTGTGCAGCAAGACGATGTTATGCGCCGCCTCGCCAATGGCCTGATGAAACTCGACATCCAGGTCCACCTCACGCTCCGTGTCCCCGGCGTCATGGGCCGCGCGCATGGCCGTGAAAACGGTGGTGATGATGTGCCGGTCCGCATCCGTCGCCCGTTCGGCGGCGAGACGTGCCGTCAGCCGTTCGATCTCGCGGCGGTATTCCAGGTAATCGGCGATCGCGGGAGGGTGCCTGCGGAACAGTTCCGCCGTCGCGGGTGAAAAAACCGGACCGATCACATCGGCCACGAAGGTTCCACCACCATGGCGCGAGTAGATGAGGTTCCGGTCCTCCAGTTCCTTCAGCGCCTCGCGCAGGATCGGACGCGACACGTCGACCATGCCCGCAAGCTCCCGCTCCGCGGGAAGCCTGTCTCCCGGACGCAGGACACCATGCAGGATCAACCTCTCCAGCTGCCCGATGACGGCGTCCGACGTCCGGTTGTGCCGGATCTTTCTAAAAATCATACAAATACCCTCCCGAACACGCGATATCATACTTTTGTACTAATAAAAACAACCCCTTTCCCGAGAGTTACAGAACGCCTTTCGCCTTGGTTATTGCGTCAAGTGGTCAATATTGTTATCCAGTCTGTGCGGCAGGTGACCTGTTTGGGAGGCAGGCCACGCACCGCCACAAGCGGCCGGGCGCGACGTTGCGTGCCCCCTGCCCGAACGATCGGACGATGCAAAGGCGCCTTGGGAGAGGCCCCGGAAACGGCACCGCCGGACAATCGGGACTGCAGGGGCTCACGGAAGCAAAAAGCGGCGCGCGCCACGGTGAAGAGGGGCCGGCACCGCCGGGAGCGGTGCCCTTTGAAAGGAGAGACTGCCGACGGCGAAAGGAGCGCCACGGCAGGTGTCGCCTGGTCGGCAACGACCCGGATGGCGTCTCTATCTGGGAGGAATCCACGTGAAATCATTGCTTTCGTCCGTCGCCATCGCGGCGTCTCTCGTCGTCGGCGTGGCCGGCTCCGCGAATGCGCTCGATCAGATCGACTGGGACATGCAGTCAACCTATCCGGGTACGCTGACCCAGCTCGGCACGCTCGGCAAGGTCCTTTCGGAGCGTCTGAACGCCGTTTCCGGTGGAGAAATCAACCTCAAGTTCCAGGAACCGGGCGCCATCGTGCCCGCTCTCGAGGCCTTCGACGCGGTCGCCTCCGGCGCCGTCCAGGCGGCCTGGTCGACGCCGGGCTACTGGACCGGCAAGGACACCTCGCTGGCGCTGTTCGCGGCGGTTCCCTTCGGTCCGCGCGCGTCCGAGTACATCGCATGGATGAAGTTCGGCGGCGGCAACGAGCTCTTCGACGAGGTCTATTCCGCCTATGGCATCAAGTCGCTACCCTGCGCGGTCATCGCGCCGGAAGCCTCCGGCTGGTTCCGCAAGGAGATCAACTCCGCCGATGACCTCAAGGGCCTGAAGATGCGCTTCTTCGGCCTTGGCGCGAAGGTCATGCAGAAGCTTGGCGTCTCGACGCAGCTTCTCGCCGGCGGCGACATCTTCCCGGCGCTGGAGCTCGGCACGATCGACGCGACCGAGTTCTCCATGCCCGCCATCGACCTCAAGCTCGGCTTCTATCAGGTGGCGAAGTACTACTACTTCCCCGGCTGGCACCAGCAGTCGACCATCTTCGAGCTGATGCTGAACAGGGACGAGTGGGACGCGCTCGACGACCAGACCAAGGCGATCTTCGAGACGGTGTGCGACGCCAACATCACCTACGGCATCGCCGAGGGCGAGGCGATCCAGCCGGCCGCGCTCGCCGAGTTGGAGAAGAACGGCGTCAACATCAAGTCCTGGGACCCGGCGATCCTCGACCAGCTCCGCACCGCGTGGCTCGAGGTCGTGGAAGAGGAGAAGGCCGCGAACCCGAACTTCGCCAAGGTCTGGGAATCGCTGTCCACGTTCCGCGAGAACTACAAGACCTGGTCCGAGCTCGGCTACCTGCGCTGATCCCGGTCATGTGACGGAAACGTCTCCCGCGCGGCCGGACAAGGCCGCGCGGGCCTTTCCTTCCCGGTCCCGGGCCGCAACGCGGCCGGGACCCGGAGCGCCCCCTTCCACGGAACGGGGGAGCGTGACCGGCGCGGAGATCCATTTTTCATGTCAACCCTGCTTTGCGTGTTCGGCATCGCACTCGCGGCCCTGGGCATCATCGGCCCGGGCATTCCCGGCTACGTGCTTTGCCTCGCCGGCTTCGCGGTCTGCGTCGTCGGCGGTTTCCTTGGCGGACGGCTCTCGCTTGCCATCTTCGGCATGGTGTTCTGCGCCTTCGTCTTCGCGGTCCTGCCCGACGGCATGAGCGCCATAATCGAGATGAACGGCGCCAATCCCCGGCGCTTCTTCAAGATCTACGACGGCCTGTCGGGCCTGATCGGCGCGCTTCTGGTGCTCGGACTGACGCTGGCGATCCTGCGCAGCCGCGCGCCGCGATCCTTCGAGACGATGCTGGGGGCTTCCGACGATATCGACCGTGTCGTCAACGGTGTCGGCAAGCTCGCCTCCTGGCTCTTCGTGCCGATGATGATCGCTATCTTCTACGACGTCAGCCAGCGCCAGTGGCTCAACTACGACACCGGCCTCATCGACACGCCCTTCTACATCGACAGCACCAAGCTGCAGGAGCTCGAGTGGCACCTTCATGCGACGCTGTTCCTGCTTTGCCTGGGCTTTGCCTACCGCAAGGACGCGCATGTGCGCATCGAACTGGTGCGCGACCGCATGAGCCGGCGCGGCCGGGTCTGGACGGAACTGGCGGGCATCGTGCTGTTCCTGCTGACCTACTGCTACCTGATCGTCGAGTTCGGCTGGGTGTTCTCCTCCAAGTCCTACTCCCTCAACGAGGTTTCGGCGGCCCAGACGGGCCTGTCCCACCGCTGGATCATCAAGGCCATGCTTCCCTTCGGCTTCGCGCTGCTGTTCGCCGCCGGCGTTTCGGCCGCGCTGCGCTGCCTCGCGTTCCTGTTCGGCCCGAGCTACCTGCGCGAGGAAGCGGGCGACTATGCCGGAACCCATCACGCCGACCTGCCGGACGACGTGAAATCCACCGGCCCGATCACGGACTGACCGGAGACCCCGCCTCATGACATTCGTCGAACTGCTCCCGGTCTTCATGTTCGTGGCGCTCGCGCTGCTGCTGTTTTCCGGCTTTCCCGTCGCCTTCATTCTCGGCGGCGTCGGCCTCGGCTTCGCCTTCCTCGCCCAGGAGCTGGGCGCCTTCAACGTCGCCCGGCTGGTCATCATTCCCAACCGCATCTTCGGCGGCACCATGGAAAATCCGGTGCTCGTCGCGATCCCCATGTTCATCTTCATGGGAACGATGCTGGAGAAATCCGGCGTGGCGAAGGACCTGCTGCACTGCCTGCAGGTGCTCACCCGGCGCGTGCCCGGCGGCCTGGCCCTGTCCGTCACGCTGATGGGCACGATCATGGCCGCCACCACGGGCATCATCGGCGCGTCGGTGGTGATGATCACCCTGCTCGCCCTGCCGGTGATGCTGGAGCGCAACTACAACATTCCGCTGGCGACCGGCACCATCGCCTCCTCGGGAACGCTCGGCATCCTCATCCCGCCGTCGATCATGCTGGTGATCATGTCGGACCTGATGTCGATCCCGGTCGGCACGGTGTTCATCGCCGCGATCCTGCCGGGCCTGCTGCTCGCGGGGCTCTACGCGCTCTACATCATCGTGCTGTGCCGGCTAAAGCCGCATCTCGCCCCGCCGCTGCCCGACGACATCGGTCCCACCAACCGGGGCGAGTTCTGGACGATGATCTTCAAGAGCTTCGTGCCGCCCGTGTTCCTGATCGTCATCGTGCTCGGCTCGATCTTCGCCGGCGTGGCGACACCGACCGAGGCCGCCGGCGTGGGCGCGCTCGGTGCGACCCTGCTTGCCGTCCTCAACCGGCAGCTCACCTTCAAGGTGATGCAGGACGTGTGTCACCGCTCGGCGCTGACCTCGGCGATGCTGTTCGGCATCTTCCTAGGCGCAACCTGCTTTTCGCTGGTGTTCCGCTGGCTCGGCGGCGAGACGCTGATCGACGAGTTCATCGCCTGGGCGGGCGTGGGGCCCTGGGGCATCCTGTTCGTGCTGATGGGCATGATCTTCTTCCTCGGCTTCTTCTTCGACTGGGTGGAGATCACGCTGATCGTGCTGCCGGTGTTCGGACCGATCGTGTCCGGCCTCGACTTCGGCACCCATCTGGCCGGCTTCGAGGGTGTCGGCGAAGTGGCGCTGATCTGGTTCACGATCCTGGTCTCGACAAACCTGCAGACCTCGTTCCTGACACCGCCCTTCGGCTTCGCGCTGTTCTACATGAAGGGCGTCGCGCCTCCCGGCGTCACGATCCAGCACATCTACAAGGGCATCATCCCCTTCGTGATCCTGCAGCTCATCGGACTGGCGCTTTGCATCCTGTTCCCCGGCATCGTGCTGTGGCTGCCGCAGGTGCTGCTGAACTAGGGAAAGGCCCCGGTCGCCCCGCCGCGCGCGCGGCGACCGGTCGCAGGCGCCTCGCGAGGATTGCCAAGAGCCCCTTGGCTGGCCGAAGCTTTCACCACGCAGACGCAACGGCACGAAGGCGCGCATCGATGACACAGGACGAGGACGGCGGGGAGCGGTCCGGCAGACAGGATCAGCCCGGGCCTCGGGCGACGGCCATGCCGGCCTTCGCGCCTCATCCCGCGCGCGACCTCGTGCTCGGCGAGATCCACGCGCGTCCGTTCCATCCTGTCACCGGCACGCGAACCTTCCTGCGCTACGGCTTCCAGGTGGATGACGCCGGCGCGGAAGCCGACCGGCAGTGGTTCGCCGGTCACTGCCGGGCCAGCGGGGCGGCCGGCCCCGAACCCGCCTCGCGGCACCACATGGTCCGCATCGGCGACACGGTGCTTCAGCGCGAGCGCCACGGCGAGTTCGTCACCTACACCTGGGACGGCCCGCTGGACCCGGCCGCACCGCGTGACGCGCCGCCGCCGGACCATCCCTTCGGCGCCGGCTTTCGCGCCGCCGGGCCGCTGCTCGTCGCAGCGCGGCTCGATTTCGTGGATGCCGACACGCCGGCCTTCGCCGAGCGCCTGGCCGCGTTCGACGGCACCAGTCTCTCCGCCTCGGACGTCGACAGGGGGGCTGCGACCATCGCTACGGATTTCCGCCAGGACCGGGACGGGCTCACGCGCCTGCTGGTGGGCGCGCGCGACCTCACCGATGTTCAGGCGGGCGCACTGGTGCAGCGGCTGCTAGAACTGGAAACCTACCGCACCTTCGCCATGCTCGGCCTGGCCGAGGCGAACCGGCAGTCGCCCAGCGTTTCGAGCATCGAGGCCACGCTCCTCTCGCTCACCGAGCGGATGCGCCAGAGCGAGGGGCTGGAGGCCAACCGCGCGCTTCTGACCGACCTGACCCGCCTCGCCGGCGATCTGGAAGCGGGTGCCGCCCGGAGCGCCTACCGTTTCGGCGCCAGCCGCGCCTACTACCAGATCGTGCGCCAGCGGCTGGAGACCATCGGCGAGACCTCGCGCCAGGGCCACTTCACCTTCACCCAGTTCCTTTCCCGCCGTCTCGCGCCGGCCATGCGCACCTGCGAGACGCTGGAGGAACGCCAGGCGAACCTGTCACGCAAGCTGGCCCGGGCCGCAACGCTGCTCAGGACGCGCGTGGACGTGGAGCTGCAGGAACAGGCACGCGGACAGCTTGAAGCCATGAACCGGCGTGCGCGACTGCAACTGCGGCTGCAGCAGACGGTGGAGGGGCTCTCCGTCGCCGCCGTGAGCTACTATGTCGTGGGGCTAATCGCCTATCTGGCCAAGGGCGCGAAGGCGGGGCCGCTGAAGGGCCTCCTTCCGGGACCGGAAACGCTGACCGCCCTTGCCGTGCCGGTGGTGCTCGTCGTCGTCTTCCTCACAGTCCGCCGCATCCGCAGGCATCACGGCGAGGCGGACGGCGAAGGCTGACGGCCCCTCTCCGGAAACGAAAAGGCCGGGCACGAGGCCCGGCCTGCAAACCATGACGGGACACGACGGCCTGGGGCCGCTCGTGTCCCTCGCGTCACTTCTCGGTGCCGTCCGCGTTGAACTGCTCGAGATAGGCGATCACGTCGTCGCGCTCGGACTCCTTGCGCAGGCCGGCGAAGGCCATCTTGGTGCCCTTCACGACCTTGCGCGGCTTCTCCAGATAGGAATGCAGCAGTTCGTCGGTCCACTCCGGGTGCTCCTCGCCGAACGACGTCATCGCCTTGGAGTACTTGTAGTCCCCAACGCTGGCCACCTTGCGGCCGACGATCCCGTTGAGCTCGGGCCCGACCCGGTTCTTCGCGCCCTCTCCAACGGCATGGCAGGCGGCGCACTTCCTGAAGACCTTCTTGCCCTTGGCCGCGTCGCCGTCGGCCAAAGCCTGGCCCGCGGTGAGCGCAACGGCGGCGGCGCCGACCAGCATCATCACTCGTTTCATCATTCTGTCTCCCGATGTCCTGGGCTCTCCCGGTGGCCGCTCGTCGCCACCTTGTTTCGCAATCCGGGACACTAACACGTTGATACGTGGCGTCACCCCGAGATGGCACTTTGTCGCAGGATCGCTCGTGGCGCTCACGTCGCGGTCGCCCGTCCTCCCGCGCCCAGAAGGTTCGCGTCGAGCCCCTCGTCCCAATAGGGGGACGGCCCGTAAAGATCGGCCAGGAAGTCGATCAGGACCCGCACCTTGGCGGGCAGGAACCGGCGGCTGGGATAGACCGCGAACAGGCCGACATCCTTGGAGGCGCGGTAGTCGGGAAGCACCAGCGCCAGCTTGCCGGCGCGCAGCTCTGGCCCCACGTCCCAGGTGGACCGCAGCGCGATGCCGAGCCCGGACAGGACCGCCTCGCGCACCACCTCGCTGGAGTTGGTGCGGATCGGTCCGCCCGTGCGCACGAGCCGCACGCCGTCGGGCCCCTCCAGCCGCCACACCTCCTGCTGGGTGGTGGACAGGCAGACGTGGTTCGTCTCGAGATCCGCGATGGAGCCCGGCGCGCCGGCGCGCTCCAGATAGGAGGGCGCCGCGCACAGAACGCGGTGCACGGGCGCGAGACGCCGCGCGACGAGGCTCGAATCCTCCAGCTCCGCGATGCGGATCGCCAGGTCGTAGCCCTCGCCGACGATGTCGACCAGCGCGTCGGTCAGGTCCAGATTGCAGGCAAGCTCGGGGTGGGCCTCAAGGAACGACGACAGGTGCGGCGCGATGTGCATCCGGCCGAAGGACGTGGGGGCGCTGACCTTGAGCGTGCCGCGCGCGACCGCCGAACGCCGCGAGACGAACGCCTCCGCCTCCTCGACCGAAGCGAGAATCGCAACGACGCGCTCGTAGTAGCCCTGCCCCGCCTCGGTCAGCGCGAGCTGGCGGGTCGTGCGCTGGAGAAGGCGCGTGCCGAGCCTGTCCTCGAGGCGGCGCAGGCGCTTGGAGACGACGGCGGGAGACAGCCCCATCTCGCGCCCGGCGGCTGACATACTGCCGGCCCCGACCACGCGGGCGAAAATCTCCATGTCGGGAAAGCTGCTCATTTTCAACGTCCCGGAGTTTATTCTTGTCCACTTTAGACTATTTTACCGATACGCATCCCCTGCCAGACTGGATGACGTAGCTTTCAGGATCGCGCCGCCCGGCAGGGTGCCGCGCGGAGGGAGGAACCTGCCATGACAGGCATCGCCATGCCCGCGCCGGACGCGGACGTGATCGCGCGGCGCGCCGACATCGTCAAGGCGCTCAGGGCCATCGTGCCGGGCGAGGGCGTGATCGACACCGAGGTCGAGATGCGCGCCTACGAGACGGATGCGCTCACCGCCTATCGCCAGCTTCCGCTCGTGGTCGTGCTGCCCGAAACGGTGGAGCAGGTCTCGAAGGTGCTGCGCTATTGCCACGAGAACGAGGTGAAGGTGGTGCCGCGCGGCGCGGGAACCTCGCTGTCCGGCGGAGCGCTGCCCGTTGGCGACGGCGTGCTGCTGTCGATGATGAAGTTCAACCAGGTGCTCGACATCGACGTGGCCAACCGTGCGGCGGTGGTGCAGCCCGGCGTCACCAACCTCGGCATCACCCGCGCCGTGGAGCATCTGGGCTTCTATTACGCGCCCGATCCCTCGTCCCAGATCGCCTGTTCGATCGGCGGCAACATCGCCGAGAACTCCGGCGGCGTGCACTGCCTGAAATACGGTCTCACCACCAACAACGTGCTGGGCCTGGAGATGGTGCTCGTCACGGGCGAGGTCATCCGGCTGGGCGGCAAGCACCTCGACAGCGAGGGCTACGACCTGCTGGCGCTCATGACCGGATCGGAAGGGCTTCTGGGGGTCGTCACCGAGGTGACCGTGCGCATGCTGCAGAAGCCGGAAACGGCACGCGCGGCGCTGATCGGCTTTCCCACCAGCGAGGACGGCGGGCGCTGCGTCGCCGACATCATCGGCGCCGGCATCATTCCCGGCGGCATGGAGATGATGGACGAACTGGCCATCAACGCGGCCGAGGACTTCGTCAACGCGGGCTATCCGCGCGAGGCCGGCGCGCTGCTCATCGTCGAGCTGGACGGACCGGAGGCGGAGGTCGACCACCTGCTCGCGAGCATCGAGGCCATCGCCGCCGACAACAAGGCGACGTCGGTGCGCGTCTCCACCAGCGAGGAGGAACGGCTGAACTTCTGGGCCGGCCGCAAGGCGGCCTTCCCGGCGGTGGGACGCATCTCGCCCGACTACCTGTGCATGGACGGAACGATCCCGCGCAAGGCGCTGCCGCAGGTGCTCACGCGGATGCGCGAGCTTGGCGAAAAGCACGGTCTGCGCTGCGCCAATGTCTTCCACGCCGGCGACGGCAACCTGCATCCGCTCATCCTCTACGACGCCAACAAGCCCGGCGAGCTGGAGGCCGCGGAAGCCTTCGGCGCGGACATCCTGCGGCTTTGCGTCGAGTTCGGCGGCGTGCTGACCGGCGAGCACGGGGTCGGCATCGAGAAGCGCGACCTCATGCCGGAGATGTTCTCCGAGGACGACCTCAAGCAGCAGCAGCGGGTGAAATGCGCCTTCGATCCGGCGCAGCTCCTCAATCCGGGCAAGGTGTTTCCGGTGCTGCACCGCTGCGCCGAGCTCGGGCGCATGCACGTCCACAAGGGGCAGCTTCCCTTCCCCGACATTCCGCGCTTCTGACCTCGCATCAGCAGGACACGCCGATCACGATGGCCGACACCTTCAAGCCCCGCCACCCCGAGGAGGCACGCGACGCCGTGCTCTGGGCCATGGCAGAAGACCAACCTCTCGAGATCCTGGGCACCGGCTCCAGGCGCGCTCTCGGACGCCCCGTGCAGGCCGCGCATGTGCTGGATCTCTCCGGCCTGTCCGGCATCGAGCTCTACGAGCCGGCCGAACTGGTGATGACCGCGCTTGCGGGAACGCCGATGGCCGAGATCGAGGCAGCCCTTGCGGACAAGAACCAGGAACTCGCCTTCGACCCCATCGACTACGGGCCGCTGCTCGGCCAGCCGGCGGGAGAAGGTACAGTCGGCGGCGTGATCGCCGCCAATTTCGCGGGCTCCAAGCGGCTGAAGTTCGGCGCCGCGCGCGACCATATTCTCGGGCTCGAGGCGGTGTCGGGACGCGGCGAGATCTTCAAGTCCGGCGGACGCGTGGTGAAGAACGTCACCGGCTACGACCTGCCGCGCGCGCTCACGGGCTCCTGGGGCACGCTCGCCGTCTCCACGCGCATCACGCTCAAGGTGCAGCCGCGCGCGGAAACCGAAGCGACACTGGTCGTTTCCGGCCTCGGCGATGCCGCCGCCGTGGAGGCCATGTGTTCGGCCATGGGGTCGTCGGCGGAGGTTTCCGCCGCCGCCCACCTGCCGGACCCCGTCGCCGCACGGCTGGCGGCTGAGGGACACGCGCTGTCCGGCCCGGCAACCCTGTTGCGCCTCGAAGGCTTCGGCCCGTCCGTCGACTATCGTTTCGCGCTGCTGGAAAAGCGGCTCGGCGGTGCCGGGCGGATCACGCGGCTTGACGTCGACGCCTCGCGCGCGCTGTGGCAGGCGGTGCGGGACGTGCTTCCCTTTGCCGGCACATCGGGCCTGGTCTGGCGCGTCTCGGTGGCGCCCGCCGCCGGTACCCGTTTCGTGGAGACGCTCCGCGAAACGCTTGCGGGCGAGGTCTATTACGACTGGTCGGGCGGGCTTGTCTGGCTGGCGGTCGAGGGCGATGACCCGCGCGCCGACGAGGTGCGTGCGGCGGTGACGGCGGCAGGCGGCGGTCACGCCACGCTGGTGCGCGCACCGGCGCCCATGCGTGCCTCGGTGCCGGTGTTCCACCCCCAGCCCGCGCCCCTTGCGGCCCTCAACGCGCGCATCAAGGCGCAGTTCGACCCCAAGGGGATCCTCAATCCGGGCCGGATGGGAGCCTGAGCCGATGCAGACCAATTTCTCGATCCATCAGCTTGCCGACCCGAATGTGGCCGAGGCCGAGTCGATCCTGCGCAAATGCGTGCATTGCGGCTTCTGCACGGCCACCTGCCCGACGTTCGCGCTGCTTGGCGACGAACTCGACAGCCCGCGCGGGCGCATCTATCTCATCAAGGACATGCTCGAGAACGACCGGCCGGCGGACGCGCGCACGGTCAAGCACATCGACCGCTGCCTGTCCTGCCTGTCCTGCATGACCACCTGCCCCTCCGGCGTGCACTACATGCATCTGGTCGATCATGCGCGCGCCCATATCGAGGAGACTTACAAGCGCCCCCTCGCCGACCGGCTGACCCGCAGGCTGCTGGCCTTCGTGCTTCCCAGGCCGGCGCGCTTCCGTGCCTCCCTCATGGCCGCCTTCTACGCCCGGCCGCTCGCGCCGCTGTTCAAGGCGATCGGCGGCCCGCTGAAGCCGCTCGGCGCCATGCTCTCGCTTGCGCCCACCCGCGCGCCCGAGCGTGCGCGCTACGCCGCGCCGGCGACCCATGCGCCCGATAGCGGCACGACAACGGGCCGCGTGGCGCTGCTTTCGGGCTGCGCCCAGCCGGTGCTCAAGCCCGGCATCAACGATGCGACCATCGCGCTGCTCACGCGCCTCGGCATCGAGGTGGTGCTGCCTAAGGGCGAAGGCTGCTGCGGCGCGCTGGTGCACCACATGGGCCGCGAGGCGGATGCGCTTGCCGACGCCAAGCGGAACGTGGACGTGTGGACGCGCGAGATCGAGACCAAGGGTCTCGACGCCATCCTCATCACCGCCTCGGGCTGCGGCACAACGATCAAGGACTATGGCTTCATGCTGCGCGAGGATCCGGCCTATGCGGACAAGGCGGCCCGGGTCTCGAGCCTCGCCAAGGACGTGACGGAATACCTGGCGACACTCGACCTCGGCGAGCCGGCGGTTCGACCGGAGCTGACGGTCGCCTATCACTCGGCCTGCTCCATGCAGCACGGACAGAAGATCACGACCCTGCCCAAGCAGCTCCTCACGGCGGCCGGCTTCACCGTGCGCGACGTGCCCGAGGGGCACCTGTGCTGCGGATCGGCGGGCACCTACAACATCCTGCAGCCGGAGCTGGCAAAGCGCCTGCGCGACCGCAAGGTCGCCAACATCGAGAAGACGACCCCCGACCTGATCGCCACCGGCAACATCGGCTGCATGACGCAGATCGGCGGCGGCACGGACCTGCCGATCGTGCATACGGCCGAGCTTCTCGACTGGGCCTACGGCGGCCCCATGCCGTCCGCCCTTTCGGAACGCCACGCCGGAGCGGCGTGACGCGACAGGCGGCAGGCCGCACGAGACCACGAAAAAAGCCCCCGCACCTGACCGGCGCGGGGGCTTTCGTTCTTTCACACCATCGCGCGGCGGGTCGTCAGATGACGCGCACCGAGGTGCCCACGCCGACGCGGCCGTAGAGATCGATCACGTCCTCGTTGCGCATCCGGATGCAGCCCGAGGAAACCGCCTTGCCGATGGTCCAGGGCTCGTTGGAGCCGTGAATGCGGTAGAGCGTCGACCCGAGGTAGAGCGCGCGCGCGCCGAGCGGGTTCTTCGGACCGCCGGGCATGAACGCCGGCAGACCCGGCTGACGCTTGCGCATCTCCGCCGGCGGACGCCAGTCCGGCCACTCCGCCTTGCGCGTGACCTTGTGGGTGCCGGCCCACTCGAAGCCGGGACGGCCCACGCCGACGCCATAGCGGCGGGCAAAGCCGTTCTTCTCCACCAGATAGAGATAGCGGGCGTTGGTATCGATGACGATCGTGCCGGGCCTCTCGCCGCCGTTCCAGGAAACGGTGGTCGGCAGGAAACGCGGATCGATCCGCCGCGCCACGCTCTGGCGACGAGGCTTGCCCGGCGCGGCAAGGCGCGGCGTCGTGGCATAGACGGCCTGCCGCCGGGTCTGCGTGCGCGGCTGCAGCAGCGGACGCTGGGACACCTGCGGACGCACCGCACGACGCTCGGGCCGAAGCTGGAGCACCCAGGGCTCGGTCAGATCGGGGGACAGCATAAGCGGCGGCGCTCCGGCGCCACGGCTGCCGGCGGAAGCCGGAGTGATCGCGCCCGCCAGACCGGCGGCCAGCGCGAGGACAAGAAACGCTCTTTTTCGCATCGACGTACTCGCAACCTGTTTCGTCGAACGGGACTGACACGCGTCCCTCCCCGGTTGACGAAAGATGGACGCGAAGGAAGAGCCTAGGCAGGCTCCGGCAGGATTTCGTAAACCCTTCCGCCCGGGACGAGGGAATCTGGTCGCGTGGTTAGCGCGCGGTTTCCAAAGCTGGTGAAGAAAGCGTGAACGAACTAGTGCACCAGCGGGCGCACGGTGCGCACGATGGAGGGCAGCATGGGGCGCACCACGTCGGGCCGCATCCCCGGCTTGATGCGCGAATCGTACAGCATGTTCAGCAGCATCCGGTCGAAGGACGTGAAGCGGCTGTGCCGGGACTTGTCGTTGAAGACCGAGTGGGAGAGCGACGGGTCGTCGTTCATGGGGCCGAGCCCCTGGAGGATCTCCTCCACCATGCAGCGGCGGAACAGGAAATCGCCTTCGTCCGAGACGATCACCGCCGCCGACTGGGAAATGCCGGAGCTGTCCGACACCACGCGCACCAGACAACGGCCCGGCGCATCGGCGCGCGAGTCCTTGTAGATCGAACGCCGGACGACGTCCGTGTACTGGTCCCGATCGACCACATAGACATGGAAGTTCGCCTCGGCCGGGTTGGCGACGATCGTCGTCGCAAGACCGCGCACGCTGCTGCCCAGCGTCTCGATGAAGCGATAGACCATGGGCTTGCGGTTCTTGCGAGCCAGGTTGTGCACGTGGAAACGCACCGGGCCGACGTATTTCTTCACCAGATAGGGCTGCCAGCTCCACGAACGGTATTCGAGCCCGAACACGGTCTTCATGAAGCCGTCGATCAGTTCCTCGGTGGAGAAGGTGTAGGACGCGGCCCGCGTCTCGCGCGCGAGCGGGAACGACAGCGCGACGGCGACAAGGAAAACGAACAGGAGGGGGAGAACTCGGCGCACTTTTGTTCGACGTCCTGGCACTTCTTCAACCCAGCGGCCCCGCCCCATCGAGCCGGAACCCCCTGATTTCCCTGCCGGAGCGGCCCGGCATTCCGGCCCTGAACGCGTATGTTCCAGGCCGGGCAAGCATATAGAACCGGACTGCCGGGAGGAACGACAAAATCATCGCCGGCGACCGGTCCGCAACAGGAACAATTCCTTAAATCTCGCAAGCTATAGATTGTCGCGACCAAACGAGAACCTCCAGGCCAGCCACCGGGGAGACGGACACGATCATGACGGCAACTAAACGAGCTTTCCGAGCCGAGAGCCTTTTGCAGAAGGCTCAGGTTGCCGGCGCGCCCGAGGGAGCCGCCTCCCGGGCGCAGCATCAGGAGCTGATGGCGGAAATCGCCTCCATCAAGGACCTGATCCGTCCGGTCGAGGACATCAGCGACCAGATGCTGTCCAAGTTCCGCAAGGAGCTGGGCGAGGCCGCGAAGCTGAAGTCCGAGCTGGATTCGATCTACGAGGCGATCGCCAAGACCAAGCACGAGATCGCCACGCTGCACAGCACGACCAGCGCCGACAGCCGCGACATGAGCCGCGTCACCAACGAGCTCGACGCCGTGGTGCTGGGCACCGAGGGCGCGACGGAGACGATTCTCTCCTCGGCCGAGTACATCGACGAAACCGCCAATACCCTGAGCGCGCGCCTTGCCGGTCAGGACGCCGAGCTGGCCAACGACATCCAGGAAAAGGTCCTGCACATCTTCGAGGCGTGCAACTTCCAGGACCTTACCGGCCAGCGCATCACCAAGGTCATCAACACGCTGCGGTTCATCGAGGACCGCATCATCAAGATGATGGACATCTGGGGCGGCATCGAGAGTTTCCAGACCATCGAGCCGGACACCATGCCCACGCGCGAAGGCGACGCGAGCCTGCTCAACGGCCCCTCGCTCGAGACGGACGAGGGCGTGGCGAGCCAGGACGACATCGACGCGCTGTTCGCCTGATGTTTTCCTGAGGCCCGTCCCCGGAACACGCAAACCGCAGCTTTTGCCGATTCCGCCTTCCCGCCACGCGGGAGGCGCACACGAGAACGTGCTGATGCGCGCGTGCGCGCCTGGTGATACATTCATCGCAAAGAATGTGACCGGGAGGGATCCATGCTGAACCGCAGACAATTCGCCGCCGCCTCGCTGGCGGCAGGGGCCGCCACCGCCCTTGGCATGGCGCCGGGGCGCGCGGCGACGCTCGGCGACGACGGGCTCTACAAGCAGGACTGGTTTCTCGACAGCTTCCTCGACATGGGCGACGACCTCGCCGAGGCCCATGCGGCCGGGAAGCATTTCGTGGTGATGTTCGAGCAGGCCGGCTGCCCCTTCTGCCGCCAGACGCACGAGGTGAACCTCACGCGCGAGGACTATGTGCCCTGGCTGAAGGAGAATTTCACCTTCGTTCAGCTCGACCTGTTCGGCGCCCGCGAAACAACCGATTTCGACGGCGAGGCGCTGGAGGAGCGCGCGCTGGGGCGCAAGTGGCTGGTCAACTTCACGCCGACCATCGTGTTCTTCCCCGCCGATCCGGCCGCGGTCGCGGGCAAGGACGGACACAGTGCCGAGATCGCCCGCATCCAGGGCTATCTCCCGCCCTTCTATTTCTACCATTTCTTCGAATGGGTGCGCTCGGGTGCCCATGCCGAGGAAGGGTTCCAGCGGTATTCCAACGCGAAGCTGGAGGAGATGCGGGCGAAGGGTCAGACGCGCGAGACCTGGCGGCGGGGCTGAACGGCGGGAGACGCCGGAATGACCTTGCGGAACCGGGTCTCCCCCGATGGCGAAATCCACGCGGATCCCATGCGCGGCATGTTCATGGGCAACCGTGGCGGGCGTTTCCACGACCCGCACACCCGCGAACTCGCTCGTGCGCGCTGGCGTTCGCGTGCCTGGATCTGCTGCCGGACCGCCTTTCGCGGCCGCCACCGGCAGGTGATGGGCCAGGGCTACACGGAGCTCTTCTTCCTGGACGAGGTGAGCGCCCTTGCCGCCGGTCACAGGCCCTGCTTCGAATGCAGGCGGACCGAGGCGCGCGCCTTTCAGGCGGCCTGGGCGAGGGCCGGGATCTCACCCGACATGCCCCGCGCCGGCGGGATTGATGCGGTTCTCGACGCCGAGCGGCGGTGCGGGCGTGCCAAGCGCGTTCACCCGATGGCGTTCGCGGCGCTCCCCGACGGCGCGATGTTTCGATCGGGCGAAGACGTGCTGGTGAAGAACGCCGGGCGCCTGCTCCGCTGGGGTTTTGCGGGATACCGCGAGGTTCGCGAAGTCAGCCTTTCCGGGAGCGTCGACGTGCTGACCCCGCCGGCCGTCGTGCGTGTGCTTGGCGCCGGGTACCGCCCCGTCTGGCATGAAAGCGCACACCCCTGACGGGTGACCGATCAGCGCCGCGCACCGGGACCCATCAAAAATCGGAACTGGTCGCCTGAAACGGCATCGGCTATGCCGTTCGCGGCCCGCAGGCCTTTCGACCGTGGAGCCCGCCATTTCCCGGCCTTTCGCATCAGGATCGTGACATGACTTCCCTCGGCGACACCGCTCCCCTTCGCGACGAGTCCGGCCTCGACGCGGGCGACCTGGGGCTCTACGGCCTGACCGTGCTTGCCTGGGGATTCTCCTGGTACGCAATCAAGCTCCAGGTCGGCAGCGTCCCGCCGGAGGTCTCGGTGTTCTGGCGTTTCGTGCTCGCGGCCGCCGTCACCATGGGCTGGGCCATGCTGCGCGGGGCGCGGCTGCGGTTCGCGCCGAAGACCCACCTGCGCTTCGCCGCTCTCGGCGCGCTGATCTTCTCCACCAACTTCACCCTGTTCTACTACGGCGGGGCAACGGTTCCCTCGGGGCTTTTGTCGGTGGTGTTCTCTCTCACCGCCGTCTTCAACATCCTGCTGGCCTTCCTGATCTTCGGGCAGAGAATCAGCCGCCGGGTAATGGGCGGCGCGGCCCTCGGCTTCATCGGCGTGGCGCTGCTGTTTCGCCCGCAGATCATGGGCACCGGCGCGGCCTTCGACGCCCAGGCCTTCATCGGCCTCGGCTTCTGCATCGCGGGCACGCTGTCCTTCTGCTTCGGCAGCATGGTTTCCGCCTCCAACCAGCGGATCGGCATCCCGGTCCTGTCCGCCAGCGCCTGGGGCATGACCTATGGCGCGCTGCTTCTGGGCGCCTTTTCGCTCGCGCGCGGTCACTCCTTCACCGTGCCGATGACGCTCCCCTATCTGGGCGGGCTGGCCTATCTGGCCATCGTCGCCTCGGTGATCGCCTTCGCCTGCTACCTCACCCTGATCGGGCGGATCGGTTCCGCGCGGGCGGGCTATTCCACGGTCATGTTCCCGGTCGTGGCGCTGCTTGTCTCGACGGTGATGGAAGGCTTCGAATGGGGCCCGGGGGCGCTCGCCGGGCTTGGCTGCGTGCTCGCCGGCAACCTTCTGGTGCTGCGCCGGTCCCGCACCCGACCGGCACCCGAGACGGGCTGAAGGTCACGCCTTACCGCCTCCCGAGCGACCGGAGCGCGGATCACTCCGCCGCCATGAGCTCCGTGCTCACATTGCCGATGGCGGCGCGAATATGCGCGCAAAGCGCGTCATGCACCGGGTCCGTGGCACTCGCCGCGCGCAGGAGCGTGATGTCGCAGGGCGGCAACGCGGGAAAGCCGTCGCTCTCGCCCAAAATCCGCATCCCGGAGCGGATCGCGCTTTCGGGCAGCACGGCGACCGCAAGCCCGGCCTGGACCGCGCCGATAAGGGCCGCCGCGCTGGATGACGTGTAGGAGACGCAATAGGGGCGGTTGATCCGATCAAGCAGCGTCGTGGCATCGCGCCGCCACGAACAGGTGGTCGGCCCGAGCGCCAGGCGCACGGTCTCCTCGCAATGGATGCACAGATTGGCCGGCGCCACCCAGTGCAGCGGCTCGCGCCGGATCACCTCGCCGGGCAATCGCACGCAATCGCCCGAGGTCACGATGGCGATGTCGAGATCGCCGCGTTCCACCATCTGGCCGGTGAAGATCGAGCCCTGGCACTGCACCGAGGTTTCTATGGCCGGGTTGAGGCGGGCGAAGGCCGCGAGGACCTGGGGCAGCAGCCGCTCCGCATAATCATCGGGAAGCCCAAGGCGCACACGCCCGACAATGCTGGCCTCGCTGAAGGCGCTCATGGTCTCGTCGTTCAGCCGGATCATCCGCTGGGCGTATTCGACGAGCCGGTGGCCGTCTTCCGAAAGCCGCGACTGACGCCCGTCCTTGACGAAGATCGGGCGTTCGATGCGCTCCTCGAGCCGTTTCATCTGCATGGAGACGGCGGACTGGGTCTTGTTCACCGCATCCGCTGCCTTGGTGAAGCTGCCGAGCTCCGCAATGGCGAGAAAGGTTCTCAGTTGGTCGATGTCCAGGGCATGGGCCATGCCGGCCTCCTGCTTCCTTCAGGGCCTGCGCGCCGCCGGAGACCGGCAAGCGCCTCACGTCACCCCGCGATGGCGCGGTTTTCGGCGACTTTCGACCAATACATCACAATACCGTATGGGTTTCCATAAAAAACATTCGTTTGTTAAATGCGTACCTGATCGATAGATATCATCATACGAAAGACGTAGGGAGCAATACCGCCTTCCCTGCCCAACCAAAAGGTCCAGTGGGACCGGAAAGGAGAGTGCCGCCATGACCCAGGTCGTCACACCCGCGAGTGCAAGATCCAACCGCGCCGTTGCCGCGTCGCTCTTCGCCGGCCTGTCGGGTCTTGCGAGCCTCCTCGTCGAGGCCTTCGAACGCCGTCGCAAGCGTCGCGAGATCGCCGAACTGCTGACCTACGACGACTTCATGCTCGCGGACATGGGAATCACCCGCGACGACGTCGCCTCATCCCTGATGTCGGGCGATTTCGTCGATCCCAGTTCCCGGCTCTGCCACCTGCGCAACGAGCGCTCCGGAACCATACTCGCCCAGCGTCGCCGGCGCCGCGCCTGAGCCATCCCATTCGCGCCGGGTGGAAACCTGCCCGGCGCACCAGAGGCCCTGTCGGCCCCTCGCCGACACACCTGGCCCGCCTCTTCGGAGGCGGGCTTTTTTTATTCGGGGTTTCAGAAGGAAACGCGCCCGGATCAGGTCTTGCGGGTGTCGCGATCAGCCCGGTCGAACAGGGTCTCGAAGTGGCGCACCTGACTTTCCTGGATGTTGCGGCCAAGCTCGAGCCACCCTTCAACGAGACCGGCGCCCGCCCGTTCCTCGCCGTCACCCGGGGACGCCTCGGCGGATGCCTGTTCGCTCGCCTGGCCGGCGTCCTCCGGCTCCGGAGCCTCGTCCTCAGAGGCGGGCGGCTGGAACAGCCCCATGTAGCCGTCCCAGAACGAACGCACGGCGTCCGTGTAGGGAGCCATCATGCGCATGGGATTGGGCACGGGCTTCGGACGGCCACGGGCATAGCCGGCCAGGAAGGCGTCGAGAAGATCGCGTGCGGGCCCGAACGTGAACTGGCGCGCGACCTGACCCAGTGCCAGCGTCGCGGCGACGGGCATCATGGTCTCGACGCCGGGAAGCTCCAGCCCGGTCTGCTCGGCCACGTGACGGGCAATCCTGCGGCGGACATCCTCGGGACCGAAGACGAAGGCAAGCGGCTCGCCGACGAAGTTTTGCGGTGGCGCAGAGGCAGCGCGTCCGGGGCCCGGCATCAGCGCCATGAGCGCCTCGAAGCCCGATGGAGTGGATCCGAAATGGCGAATTCCGGCAAGGGCCGCGGGCATCAGCGCCTCGGCTGCCTTGCGGATCTCCACCTCGCTCCAGCCGAACTGGCGCTGCATCGCCTCGCTGACCGAAGCGGGATCGAAGGCGGTGAAACGGGGAAATTCGTCCGACATCCCGGGCCCTTTTCTGCCTGCTGACGCCGTATCATCGACCTTCACGCAGGCCGGGTCAAACCCGCGCTTGCGCGCGGATGCCGGCAAGCAAGCGCGCGACGGCCCAAGGGGGGCGCCGCGCGCCGGACGCTCGTCCTCAGTAGGCGTAATCCTTGAAGACGCGCGAAAGATCGCCGCCCCATGCCCCCTCGTAGCGGGCGAGCATGACATCGGCCGGGCTCATGCCGCTGGCAAGCGTCTCCTCGACGGCCGCCAGATGCACGCGCTCGTCCTGACCACCGTCGTTGAGGCGGGCGCGGCGCTTGAGGCCTTCGCGCGACAGGGCCACCATGTCCCTGGCAAGGTCGAGAACCGTGCGGTTGCGGAAGCGCGTGGCAAGCCCCTCGCGCGGGACATCGTTGCGCAGGCCGTCACGCTCTTCCTGCGTCCAGTCGCGCACCATCTCCTCCGCCTGCTCAAGCATGCCCTGGTCGTAGAGCAGGCCGACCCAGAGCGCGGGCAGCGCGCAGATCCGCCGCCACGGACCGCCGTCCGCGCCACGCATCTCGAGGTACTTCTTGAGGCGCACGTCCGGGAACAGCGTCGACAGGTGGTTGTTCCAGTCGCCGATGGTGGGCAGGCCGTCGGGCACCGTGTCCTTCAGGGCGCCGTTCATGAAGGCACGGAAGGTGGTGCCGGTGACGTCGTAATAGGTCGTGCCGCGCTTGACGAAATACATCGGAACGTCGAGCGCCCACTCCACGTAGGCTTCGAAGCCGAAGCCTTGATCGAAGGCGATCGGCAGGTTGCCGGAGCGGTTGTTGTCCGTGTCCTTCCAGACTTCCGCGCGAAAGGACCGGAAGCCGTTCGGCTTGCCCTCCGTGAAGGGCGAGTTGGCGAAGATGGCGGTGGCGACCGGCTGGAGCGCCAGGCTCACCTGCATCTTGCGCCGCATGTCGGCCTCGCTCGAGAAATCCAGGTTCACCTGGATGGTCGAGGTGCGGAACATCATGTCCAGGCCCAGCGTGCCGACCTTGGGCATGTAGCGCGCCATGATCTGGTAGCGCGACTTGGGCATCACCGGAACCTCTTCCCGGCTCCAGTTCGGCGTCATGCCGAGGCCGAGGAAACCGATGCCCAGCGGCTCGGCCACCTCGCGCACCTGCGCGAGGTGGCAGTTGGTCTCGCGGCAGGTCTGGTGAAGGCTCTCCAGCGGCGCGCCGGAGAGCTCGAACTGTCCGCCGGGCTCGATGGAGATCGCTCCACCGCCGACGGGATCGGCCAGGCCGATGATGAGCCCGTTGTCCTCGATGCGCTCCCAGCCGAGGAGCTTCTCCATGCCGGTCAGGACGGCCTCGATGCCGCGCGGACCCTCATAGGGAATCGGGGAGTTGTCGGAGAGATTGAAGCCGAACTTCTCGTGCTCGGTGCCGATGCGGAAATCGCTCTCCGGCTTGCACCCCGCCTCGAGGGTCGCGGCAAGTTCAGACACCCCGGAAACGGGGGTGGTATCGATGGTATCGCGGGCCATGAGAACAGGTTCCTTCGCGGTGTTGGCGCGCACCTTACTCAGGCGGTCCGGTCAAAACAAACGCGTTTTTTTGTGATGATAGATCAAGGTTTCGGGCTTGATCGCATGGCGAATCCCGCCAAGCGACCGTCGTTCTAGCGCCAGTCGCCAAGCACCGCCTGCACCACCGCGAGCGCGGCGACCGCCGCCGTGTCGGCGCGCAGAACGCGCGGACCCAGCGGCACCGGCGTGACAAAAGGAAGCGCCCTGAGGCGCGCGCGCTCCTCTTCCGAGAAGCCGCCCTCAGGTCCAATAAGAACCGCGAACGGCCCGCGCTCCAGTGCCTGAAGCGGGTCCAGCGGGTTCTGGCCCGCCTCCCCCTCGTCGCAAAAAATCAGCCGGCGACCGGGCTCGTTCTCCTCCCAGCCGGCGAGCACGGCCTCGAGCGGCACCGGATCGCCGATCTCCGGCACGGAAAGAACGCCGCATTGCTCGCACGCCTCCACCGCGTTCGCCCGGGCGCGCTCCAGGTTCAGCCGGTTCGTCTGGGTGTGCTGCGTGAGGACGGGCGCCAGCCGCCCGGCGCCCATCTCCACCGCCTTCTGGATCATGTAGTCCAGCCGCGCATGCTTGAGTGGGGCGAAGAGATAGAGCAGATCCGGCAGCGGTGCCTGCGCGCGGGTTTCCCCGACCGGCACCAGGCTCGCCGCCTTGCGCCCCTCGACGGCGATGCGCGCGCGCCATTCACCGTCGCGGCCGTTGAAGACCAGAACCTCGTCGTCCGACTTGAGCCGAAGGACGTTCAGCAGGTAGTTGGCCTGGGCGCGATCGAGGGCAATCGGGGTGTCCCTGCTGATCGCCGCGTCGAGAAACAGGCGCTGCATTCGGAATTCGTAGCGGGGCATGGGGTCCTTTCCGCGCATGAGCGGGACGCACGCGCCACCGGGTAAACCAGCAGGCGGCTGTCGACAAGCCCGCAGCGGGCCTTGACGCGGCCGGCCGCGTGGGCTCCCCTTCCGCGACACGCCCCTGATCCCCTGCGCGAGGAAGCGAACGCATTGAGCGAGACCAGCAACATCGCCGAATACTCGGTGTCGGAACTCTCCGGCGCGATCAAGCGCACGATGGAGGACACCTTCGGCTTCGTGCGCGTGCGCGGTGAACTGGGGCGCATCTCCCGGCCGGCGTCGGGACACATCTATCTCGACCTGAAGGACGCCCAGTCGGTGCTGGCGGGCGTCATCTGGCGCGGCAATGCCTCCCGGCTGAAAATCCAGCCCGAACAGGGTCTCGAGGTGATCGCCACCGGCAAGATCACCACCTTCCCGGGGCAGTCCAAGTACCAGATGGTGATCGACTCCATCGAGCCCGCCGGCGTCGGCGCGCTGATGGCGCTGCTGGAGGAACGGCGCAAGAAGCTCGCCGCCGAGGGGCTCTTCGCCGAAAGCGCGAAGCGTCCGCTGCCCTATCTGCCGCGCGTCATCGGCGTCGTCACCTCCCCCACCGGCGCGGTGATCCGCGACATCCTCCACCGGATCTCGGACCGGTTCCCGCTGCATGTCCTCGTCTGGCCCGTTCGGGTGCAGGGCGAGACCTCCGCGCGCGAGGTGGCGAACGGCATCGCCGGGTTCAACCGGCTGGAGCCGGGCGGGGCGATCCCGCGCCCGGACCTGATCATCGTGGCGCGCGGCGGCGGCTCGCTTGAGGATCTTTGGGGGTTCAACGAGGAAGTTGTCGTCAGGGCCGCCGCGGCCTCCGGGATCCCGCTGGTCTCCGCCGTCGGCCACGAGACCGACTGGACCCTGATCGACCTTGCCGCCGACCTGCGCGCGCCGACCCCGACGGGCGCGGCGGAAATCGCCGTTCCCGTGCGTGGCGAGCTTCTGGCCAGCGTCGACGACCTCAAACGCCGCCAGATCGCCGGGTTGCTGCGCTATGTCACCGCGCGGCGAACGGAACTGCGCGCGGCCGCCGCCGCCCTGCCCTCTCCGCGCGACCTTCTCGCGCTGCCGCGCCAGCGCCTCGACACCTACGGCGAACGCCTGGCCCCGGCGCTGCGCTCCAGCCTGCGCGACCGGCGCTCGCGCCAGCAGGCCGCCGCCCAGCGCCTGTCGCCACACATGCTGGCCAGGAGCGTCTCGATCGCCCGCGAGCGCCTCGACGGGCTTTCGGCGCGAGCGACCCGCGCCCATGCCAACCGTCTGGCACGTGAACGCGCCCGGCTCGATTCGACGGCAAAGCTGCTCGACAGCCTATCCTACAAGAACGTTCTGGCGCGCGGTTACGCGCTGGTGCGCGACGATGCGGGCACCCCGGTGCGCTCCGCCGGCCAGGTGGCGCCGGGAGCCCGTCTTGCCATCGAGTTCGGCGACGACACGCGGCTCGACGCGCTGGCCGTGTCGGACGGCGCCGCCGCGCCGACGGTCAGGAAGCCGCGCAAGACCAGGCCCAAAGCCACCGCAACGCCGAAGGACCAGGGCTCGCTGTTCTAGGGGGTGGAGAGGGAATTGCCCCCGCGCGCTCTTGCCGAGCCCCAAGAACGGCATGCAACGCAGCCAGTGACCCGAGAATATCGCGCCAGAGGTTTCATCCCGCGTTGCCGTCATCCCGGGCAAGGGCTGGAAGCCCGCGACCCGGGACCCATTGGCAACCCCGGCCAGCGCCGAAACACGGGGCAACCGCGCGCCTCTCGCAAGCAGTTACGGAGATGGGCTGTGAGGAGGTGGCCCGCGCCGGGACTTCGGCTCAGGAGGGCTCACGAGCAGCGGAGAATTGTTGGTGGGGCCGGCACATGGCGCGCCGGCCCCGGGCCATCACATGATCGACGGCAGGAAGGTCACGATCGCCGGGAAGGCAACCAGCCCCGCGATGGTCAGGATGTCGGCGACGAAGAACGGCGTGCAGCCCCGAAACACTTCCTGCACGGGGATGTCCTCGCGAACGCCCGCCACCACGAAGCAGTTCAGGCCGATGGGTGGCGTTATGAGACAAAGCTCCGCCATCTTCACAACCAGGATGCCGAACCAGATCGCGCAAAGCTCGCCCGACATGCCGAAGGTGCTGTCGACGGCCGAAACGCCTTCGCCTCCGTTGAGCGCCATGACGGCCGGATAGACGACCGGAAGCGTCAGGATCAGCATGCCGATGGCGTCCATGAACATGCCCAGCACCGCGTAGGCGCACAGGATGAGCACGAGCACCAGCCAGGGCGAGAACTCCAGCGACACCACGAAATCGCGGAACGCCTCAGGAAGCTGGGCGAAGCCGAGGAAACGGACGTAGACCAACACGCCCCAGATGAGCGTGAAGATCATGACCGTCAGCTTCGCGGTTTCGTGCAGGGCCTGCCAGAGCTGCTTGCCCCGCATTCCGTTGACGAAGGCGGAGATCAGCACGACGAAGGCGCCCAGCGCTCCCGCTTCCGTCGGCGTCGCGTAGCCGAAGTAGAGCGAGCCGAAGATGATCACCACCACCGCGACGATCGGCAGGGTCCCCGGAATCGAGGCGAAACGCTGGCTCCAGGTGAAGCCGCGCACCGGGGGAGCGTCCCCCTTCCACATGGCCATGCCGACGATGATCGCGACGTAGACAACGGCGGAGAAAATGCCCGGCAGGAAGCCCGCGATCAGCAGCTTGGCGACCGACTGCTCCACCAGGATCGCGTAGATGACCAGGATCGCCGAGGGCGGGATGAGCGAGGCCAGCGTGCCGCCGGCGGCCACGACCGCCGAGGAGAGCCGCTTGGAGTAGCCCACCGCCAGCATCTCGGGGATCGCGACGCGGGCGAAGACGGCCGCCGTGGCGACCGAGGCACCGGAAACGGCGGCGAAGCCCGCGGTGGCGAAGACCGTGCCCACGGCCATGCCCCCCGGCAGCCAGCCGAGCCAGCGCTTTGCCGCCTCGAAGAGCTGCCGCGTGAACCCCGCGTAGAAGGCCAGGAAGCCGATCAGGATGAAGGTCGGCAGCACCGACAGGGAATAGGTCACCGATTTCGAATGCGGAATGGTGCCCGCCATCTTGATCGCCACGACCACACCACGCTCGAAACCGAGCTTCTGGGTGAAAATCGCGATCAGGCCGACGACGCCGACGAAGGCCGCGGCAAAGGCGACGCGCATTCCAAGAACGACCAGGACCAGCAGAACGCCGGACATGATCAGGCCGATTTCAAAGGGGGTCATCCGCGTGCTCCTCCCGTGTTGCCGGGTTTGCCGCCGGATGTGTCACTGCCGTTTCCGTCCTCCTCGTCACCGTCGAGGGTTTCCTCGATCTCGTGACGCGCCTGGGTCTCGATGTCGGCCAGCACGGGAACGGCGATCGGCTCGGCCTCGGGATCACGCACGAGACGCAGGTAGCCGTAGATCTGCAGGGTGAGGCGCAGCAGCAGCAAGGTGAGCGCCACGGGGATCACCAGCTTGGAGGGCCAGGTCGGCAGGCCGATGTCCATCGAGCTGTCGCCCAGCTCCCACGAGCGCATGAAGTGGAACCAGGAGCCGTAGATCAGCGTCGCGACGACCAGCCAGATCAGCACCACGCCAAGCGTTTCGGCGATCCAGAGCGGGCGCCCGGACAGCTTGCCGAGGAAGAGCTCCATGCGGATGTGGCCGCCAAGGCGCTGGCAATAGGCAATGCCCATGAAGGCGAAGACGGCCATCGCCTGCTCGGCGATGTCGATGAAACCGGGCACCGGCATGTCGAAACCGTTGCGCCCGACGATTTGCGCGACGGCAAGCAGCATCAGCAACAGGATGCTGGCGGCCGCGACAATATTGAACGCGTTTTCGACCCGACCCAGCCATCCGTCAAAACGAATGTAGGTCTCGGGCCGTCCACGCGTCGTGGAGGTGGATGTCATGACGAACTCCGACCAGCCCGCTCGACGGGGAGACGGGGCGGAAAAACAGGGATCCGGACGCAAGTGACGTGGCAGCCGGGCGCGGCCACGGCGTAAGGGGCGTACCCACCGTCAGGCGGTGGTGCCCGTGTGGCCGATGAGGGACGGCCGGCGCATTGCACGCCGGCCGTCATGCGCCGGAAGCCGGCGCGGCACTCAGTTCAGCTTGGACTGGACCAGGTCGAGAAGTTCCTGTCCCGGAATGCCCTTGGCATCCATCTCGGCGACCCAGGCATCCCAGAGCGGCTTGCCCGCCTTCTCCTTGAACGCGTCGAGCTGCTCCTTGGGGAAGGTGATCTGCTCGATGTTCATCTCCTCGAGCGTCGGATACCACTTGTCGTAGACCTTGGCGTAGGTCGCCAGATAGTGGTCGATCGCCGGCTCGATGGAGGAATCAAGCGCCTCGCGGAAGTTGTCGGGAAGCGCCGCATAGGCGTCCATGTTGACCACCACCGGGCAGTTCACGGTGCCCGGGTTCAGATTGGTGGTCCACCAGTTGCCCGCCTCGACGGTCTTGAACGCAAGGTGGGCGTGCGGGGCGAAGGACGCGGCCCGCACCGTGCCGGAATCGATCGCCTGGAAGGTCTCGGACGCCGTCACGGTGGTGGGAACGGCACCGATGGTCTCCATCGCCTTGCCGACGCCGCCGAGCGCGCGCACGCGCATGCCATCGAAGTCCGCCACCTCGGTCGGGGCCTCGCCCTTACCGACGAAATTGTACTGCGGCATCGGCGAGGACATGATCAGCTTGGCGTTCCAGCGCGCCAGGTCCTTCTCCACCGCCGGGTGGGCGTAGACGGCACGGTCCAGCTCGACCTGGGTCTCAAGGTCCGGAACACCCAGGAACGGCAGCTCCAGAACGCTCAGGGTCGGGTTCTTGTCGGTGTGATAGGACGCGCAGAACTGCGCCATCTCGAAGGCGCCGATGGAAATGCCGTCGAGGTTCTCACGCGACTTCGACAGGGCCTCGCCATAGGCGAGGTTGAGCGTGAATTCGCCGTTGGTCTTTTCCTTGACCAGCTCGGCCAGCTTCTCGATGTGCTCGGTGAAGGCCCGGCGCTTGCCCCACACGGACACGTTCCACTCGAGCGCGAAAGCCTCGCCGGCAAAGCCGAGGCCAAGGCAGGCAGCCGTGCCGAGCACGACCATCTTGCGACGCAAGGTCATGGTAAGTCCTCCCAAGAAAGCCCTCCGGGCGTCCCGTCTCGCGCGACGCGATCTCCCCCGAACGGCCAGACAACAACACGCGTCATCCCTCCCGGATGACGGCCGACAAGAGAGTAGCAAGCCACGTGCCATACATCACGCCCCGTCCGGACGGCGGAACGCCGCGGCAACGCACCGGTTGCTCCCCTGAAAAACAAACGAAGTGAGCGGAATCCCGCTGAACGAACGGAGCCGATCGGCAAGATCTTGCCGAAATCTCGTTTTCCGACGATCAGGGACGGCTCAGGCCCAGACGGCTCATCTTCTCGTTGAGGGTGCGGCGCGGCAGGTCGAGTTCGGCCATCACGTCGATGACGCGCCCCTCGTGACGGGCAAGCGCGTCGGCGATGACGCGCCGCTCGTAGTCTTCCATCAGGACGCGGAGGCGTCCACGCGCGGGCGCCTCCCGGCCGGGCTCGCCACCGGTGACGAGAGCCCGCAGGCTCGGACGCTCGAGAGCGGAGGACAGCACGAAGCGTTCGGCCGCGTTGCGCAGCTCGCGCACGTTTCCCGGCCAGCGGTAGGCCGCCAGGACCTCCGCGTCGTCCGCCGACAGCCGCGGCGGATCGATGCGGTAGTCGGCACCGAACCGGTTGGCGAAACTGTCGAAGAGCAGGCGCGCATCGCCTCCGCGCTCACGCAGGGGCGGTATGCGAAGCTCGATCGTGTTTAGGCGGTAAAGCAGGTCCTGACGCAGGAGGTTCCGCTCGACCGCCTCGCGCGGCTCGATGTTCACCGCGCTCACGACGCGAATGTCGACCGGAACGGGCGCGCGGCCACCGATGCGGTCGACCTCGCGCTCCTGAAGCACGCGCAGCAGCTTGGGCTGCAACGCCATGGGCATGGCGGAAATCTCGTCGAGAAACAGCACGCCGCCGTCCGCCTGCTCCACACGCCCCATGCGCTCGCGGTCCGCGCCGGTGAAGGCCCCCGCCTCGTGGCCGAAGAGTTCCGCCTCCACCATGCTCTCGGGCAGGGCCGCACAGTTGAGCGCGACGAACGCCCCCTCGCGGACGGGCGACAGGTCGGCAATGGCACGGGCAACCACTTCCTTGCCGGTTCCGGTCTCGCCGACCACCATCACCGAGGCGTCGGTCGCCGCGTAGTGGCTGATCTCGGCGCGCAGGCGCCGCATCTCGGCACATTCGCCCAGCAGCCGCGCCTCGAGCCCCTCCATGTCATCGAGCCTGCGCGACAGGGCACGGTTTTCCAGAACCAGGCGGCGGTGCGCGGCGGACCGGCGCACGACGGCGGCCAGCACGTCCGGATCGAAGGGCTTCTCGATGAAGTCCGCAGCCCCCTCGCGCATGGCCTCCACCGCCATGGGCACATCGCCATGCCCGGTCAGAAGGATCACCGGAAGGTCGGGATCTATCGCCTTCACCTTGCGCAGGAGCTCCACGCCGCTCATGCCCGGCAACAGCACGTCGGTGACGATGCAGCCGGGAAAACGCTCGTTCACATGGGCAAGCCCGCCTTCCGCGTCGACCGCCTCCAGCGGCTCGAAGCCACCGAGACGCATCCACTGGCGCAGGCCCGCACGCATGGCGGGATCATCGTCTATGACCAGAACGGGAGGACGCGGCTCTCCCTCGCCGCCCGGACCCCCGGGCGTCTCCGTACCCGCTCGATCCTGCTTCGCGGTTGCCCTGTTCATGTCTCCCCGCATTCCTCCGCACGCGCTTCAGACACCGCCTGTCGCTGCTCCACCTCCAGCGGCACGCGGAGCACGAAGCAGGCGCCACCGTCCTCCCCGGTGCCGATCGTCAGCGTTCCGCCAAGGTCTTCGACGATCCGCGCCGAAATCGCAAGGCCCAGACCCAGTCCGCCGGACGCGGGCTTGGTGGAGAAAAACGGCTCGAAGATACGGTCGCGCAGGTCCTCCGGCACGCCGAGGCCATTGTCGGAGATGCGGATCACCGCAAATCCGTCCTCGCGGCCCAGCCTCCCCTCAACACGCGGCGACGGGGCAGCCTGACAGGCGTCGACGGCATTGCGCAGAAGATTCACCAGCACCTGCTCGAGCCGCAGCGGCGCGGTGGACGCAACCACCGCCTCGCCGGGAAGATGCAGCGCGAGGGACGTGCCGGTTTCCTCCACGCGCGGACGCAGCAGTTTGGCGCTCGTCTTGAGACACTCGCGCAGATCCACATTCTCGATGCGGGATTCACCGGGTCGGGCGAACCGCTTGAGTTCCTGCGTCAGCGTCGCCATGCGGTGGCGCAGCGCATCGATCTCGTCCAGGTTCTCGCGCAGCCCCTCCCCATCGCCACGTTCCTCGAACAGCCGCGCCCCGGACACGAACATGCCGAGCGCGGCCAGCGGCTGGTTGAGTTCATGCGCGACCGCCGCCGACATCTCGCCGACGGCCGCGAGGCGGCTCGCACGCGCGAGACCGGCCTGCGTTTCGCGCAACTCCCGCTCCACGCGACGGCGCTCCTCGATCTCCGCGCTCAGGCGGCGGTTCAGACCGCGCAGGTCGGCCGCGTGACGTTGCAGCCTGCGGGTCGCACGCCCGAGCGCGCGGCTGCGCAGGAGCAGAAACACCAGAGCGTAAAGGAGGATCAGGGCCACGGCCGACAGCCAGACAATGTCGCGACCGGCGTGAAGCCGCGCCTCGGGCGTGAGATAGTGCACGGTCCACCCCAGCACGCCGACCTTGAGCTGCCCCTGGCGCCAGGCCTCGCCATCGAGGGAGAGCACCTCCGCGTCCGCCGGCCCGTCCTGAAGGCTCGGCAGCGGGACGCCGCCGTACTGGCGGTTCGAACGGATCGCGGCCACCACCATGTCCGAGAGGGGCTCAAGGGAGGAGTAGAGCCAGTCGGGCCGGGTGCCGAGGAAAATCACCCCGTTGCGATCGGTGAGGAAGACCGTCTCGCCCGCGTCACGCCAGCTCTGCTGGAGACCGGCGAGATCCACCTTGACCACGAAGACCCCGCGCGGCCCCTCACCGGGCGGCGTGGCGCGGGCGAAGAAGAAGCCCGGCTTTCCCGTCGTCGCGCCGACCGCGTAGAACTGGCCGAGTTCATCGTCCAGCGCCGCGCTGAAATAGGGACGGAAGGAGTAGTTGCGCCCGACGAAGGAGCCGAGACTGTCGTAGTTGCTCGCCGCGACCGTAAGACCTTCCTCGTTCATCACGTAGAGCGCGTCGGCACCGGTGGTCGCCGCCATGTCCTTGAGGAAGCGGCTCGACGCAAGCATCATGGCGGGATCCTCGATCACCGCCGCCGCGCGCGGATCGCGGGCCAGCACATGCGGTAGATAGCGAAACTTCTCCAGTTCGCGCAGCACGGTCTCGCGATAAAGGGAGAGGCGTTCCCGCGCCCGCAGTTCGCCCTCCTCGACCGCATCCCTCTCGACGAGGCCGGCGACAAGCATGGCAAGGACGAGAAGCCCGGCAACGGGGAGCAGGAACAGGCTCCAGCGTGCCAGTGACCTCCATAGGCCCGAGGGCACGTCACCGCCTTCCGCAACGGTGGTGGATGGCGACACGCCCGAAGAAGCCTCGCCAGAGGCCGTATTCCTTGCCATAACCGTGTCCAGCGCCCCTCGGGATCCGGCTGAAAGATGATTGGGAGGACGGGATGGATTTTGCCCTCAGCGAGGAAGAGTATCTCATTCGGGACACGGCACGAAAGCTTGCCGCCGACCGGATCGAACCGCTTGCCGAAACGCTCGACCGGGGCGAGGGCCGCGAGGCCTTCCTGTCCAATCTCGGGCTTCTGGCCGAAAACGGCTTCATGGGGCTGAATGTCTCTCCCAATTATGGCGGAACGGGTGCCGGAACCGTCGCATTCGCGCTGGCGGTGGAGGAGATCGCCCGCGCCTGCGCATCGACGGGCGTCACCGTGTCGGTCTCCAACATGGTCGCGGAAGTGATCCAGGCGGTCGGCTCCGACACGCAGCGCGAGACCTATCTGCCGCGCCTGACCGGAGGCGACTATCCCGCCGGCGCCTTCTGCCTGACGGAGGCCGGAGCGGGATCCGACCCGGCTTCCATGCGCACGCGCGCCGTCGCCGACGGTGACTCCTACGTGCTCGACGGCGCCAAGCTCTACATCACCTCGGCCGAATACGCGGGCATCTTCGTGGTCTGGGCGGTGACGGATCCGGACGCACCGCAGGGCAAGGGCATCACCTGCTTCCTGGTGGAAGCCGGCACGCCGGGCCTGGTCATCGGCAAGGCGGAAAAGAAAATGGGGCAGACCGGATCGGCGACCAACGAGGTGCTGTTCCAGAACTGCCGCGTGCCCGCGAGCGCGGTCATGGGCAAGCTGAACGACGGCTTCCGCATCGCCGTTGGAGAGCTCGCCGGGGGCCGCATCGGTGTCGCCTCCCTCGCGCTCGGCATCGCCCGCGCGGCGATGGAGCGGGCCAAGGCCTTCGTGAAGGAGCGTCGCCAGTTCGGCCGGGCGATCGCCGACATGCAGGGCATCCAGTGGATGATCGCCGACCGGGAGACGGAGCTCGAGGCCGCCCGCCTGCTGATCCTGCAGGCCGCCGCCCTCAAGGATCAGGGCAAGCCCTTCGCCCGCGAGGCCTCCATGGCCAAGCTGTTTGCCTCCGAGGCGGCCCAGCGCGCAACCTACACCGCGCTGCAGCTCCACGGCGGAGCCGGCTATGTGCAGGACTATCCGCTGGAGCGCCATGCACGCGACGCGCGCATCACGACGATCTACGAGGGCACCTCCGAGATCCAGCGCCTGATCATCGCCCGCGAGACGATGAAGATGGTGTGAGAGCGGCACGAACGGCGAAACTGTCGCTACGGCATGGGAAATCCACCTATTGAATGCCTTGCCCTTCATTGCGTTAACTGGAAGCGACGCGAAACGAACCCGTTTGATTCCGGTCAAGGACCGGTGATCCCGATCCGCCTAACCTGCATTCAACGGTGAGCGGATCAGCGGACACGCTTCGGATCCGTGTCACGCAAAGGAGGGACTACCCAATGGCAATCAAGGACATTCTCACGCTGGTCGATCTTGCCGGCAAGCAGCACGCGGCGCGTGCGGCCCTGGACTTCGCGTCGCGCTGCGACGCCCATGCCACCGGCCTGACCATTGCCTTCGAGCCGGTCGTTCCCGGCTTCGTCGCGGCGCCCATGCCGGCCGACTACATCGAACTGGCGCGCAACCAGGCGCTCAAGGCCGCACAGGACGCGGGCAAGACCTTCAACGACATGGCCCGCATGGCCGGTGTGAAGGCGGAAGTGCGCACCGCCGAGATGATCACCGGCGGATCGGCGGAGACGGTGCTTGCCCATTGCCGGCTCACGGATCTGGTCGTCGTCGGCCAGGAAAACCCGGACGAGCCGGAGCCGATGCGTGAGATGCTCATCGAATCGATCCTGTTCGAGTCCGGCGTGCCGGTTCTCATGGTGCCCTATATCGGCGGGCAGCTTCCGCTGAAGAACGTCATGGTCGCCTGGGACGGCAGCCCGACCGCGAGCCGCGCCGTGCATGCGGCGATGCCGATGCTGCAGATGGCCGACAAGGTCACCGTGATGATCGTCGAGAACGGCCGGCGTGCCCACGGCGAGCCGGGCAGCGACATCGCCACCTATCTCGCCCGTCACGGCCTCGACGTGACCATCGACGTGGTTCCGCGCCCGAGCGGCGGTGTCGCCGACGCGATCCTCAACTACGTGTCCGACAAGTCGATCGATCTCGTTGCGATGGGCGGCTACGGCCATTCGCGGATGCGCGAGTTCCTGTTCGGCGGCGCAACGCGCGAGATTCTCGCGGCCATGACCGTACCGGTGCTGATGGCCCACTGACACAGACGGAAAGGGCGCCATGTATCGGCGCCCTTTTCGCAAGCCAACGTGCCTGGGGGGTATCCTGAGGGGATGCGACAGGCACGGGGACGCCGCCGTTCGGGGGGATGGCGGCGTCCCGCCTACCACCCGTGGCGGGGAAATGCCGTAACGGGGTAGCAACGACCGCAAGGCTGACACAGACTTCGGGGAGGATGGACCGCGGAAGGAAAGGACCCACCGTGACGATCCGAAACCTCGAAGGACTGTTTCGTCCGACCTCCATCGCCGTCGCGGGGCCAAGCAGATTGCCCGGCGGCGCGCTGAAGCTCCTTCTCGACCGGCTGGCACAAAGCGGCTTCACGGGGCCGTTGTCGCTCGTTGGCGGCAGCGAGTCCGATCTTGCCGACATGCCCGAACGGTTCTCGCACGCGCGCGCGATCGAGGATCTCGCGACACCTCCCGACCTGCTGATCCTGACCGGGGCTCCGGGCGAGGCGGCCTCTCTCGTTTCCGCCGCCGGTGCCGCCGGGACCCGTGCGGCGATTGCGCTTTCGGCCGGCTACGACCGGTGGAGCGCGGAGGATTCACGTTCCGCCCTTCTGGCCGCGCGGCCTCACCTTCTGCGCCTTCTGGGGCCGGGCAGCCTCGGGGTCGCGGCACCGGCAAGCCGGCTTGCCGCACATCTGGGCGCCTGCGAGGCCGGAGCGGGTGACCTCGCCTTCGTCGCCCGTTCGGGCACGGTGGTGAACGCCACGCTCTCCTGGGCCAGGGCGAACGGAACCGGATTCTCCGGCATCGTCTCGCTCGGCCAGCGCTCGGACGTGGATGCCTCCGACCTTCTCGACTGGTTCGCCCTCGACTACCGCACCCGGGCGATTCTGCTGCACCTCGAAACCATCGTGCACCCGCGCAAGTTCCTGTCCGCCGCCCGGGCCGCGGCGCGGTCCAAGCCGGTGGTGGTGCTGCGCTCCGGCGCCAGCCGTGAGCGCTCCCATGACGGCATCACCCACGCAGGGCGCATCGCGCGCCCCGACGCGGTCTTCGATGCGGCGCTCGCCCGCGCCGGCGTGCTCAGGGTCGACACGCTGGACGAGATGTTCGAGGCGGCGGAGACCGTGAGCCGGCTCAAGCCCGTCACGGGACGGCGGCTCGGCATCGTCGCCACGGGCGGCTCCCTCGCGACACTCGCCGGCGACCATCTCAAGCGGCTCGGCGGCGAACTCGCCAGCCTGTCCGAGGAAACCACCGGGGCACTCGCGTCCCTGCAAAGGCCGGGCCTTACGGAGGCCAATCCGCTCACGCTCGACGAGACCGCCCCCTCCGAACGCTATGCGAGTGCGGCCTCGACGATGCTAGGTGACAGGAACGTCGACGCGGTTCTGACGGTCGTCGCCCCCTCCCCCTTCGTGGACATGAGCGAAACGGCAAACGCGCTCGCCTCGCTGGCCACGCCAGGGCGGGGCGGACATGCGCGACGCAAGCCGTTGCTCGTGGCATTGACCGCCGGCGCACCCCTTCCCCGCAAGGCGCTGGACGCGGCCCGCGTGCCCTGCCACGGCACCGCGTCGGAATCCGTTCGCGCCTTCATGCATCTGGCACGCTATGCGGAAGCCCGCGACCAGCTCATGGCCGCTCCGCCCAGCCTGCCCACCGATTTTTCACCCGATGTGGAAAGCGCGCGCGCCGTCGTTCGCGCGACCCTGGACCGTGGCGAGACCTGGCTGACGCCACCCGACGTGCGCAAGGTGCTTGCCGCCTACGACATCGCGCAGGTGGAAAGCCGTTTCGCCAGCGACCCGGCACAGGCCGCCGCGGTTGCCGCCGAGATGCTGCCGGCCGCGGGCCGGTTGGCGCTGAAACTCGTCTCGCCCGAGTTGCCCTTCAAGTCCGACGTGGGTGGCGTGGTGCTCGACCTGACCACGCCCGAGGCCGTGGAGGCCGCGGCCGGCGACCTGCTGGCCCGCATCGCGACGACCCACCCGCAAGCCCGGGTCACGGGCATCGTGCTTCAACCCATGGTGCGCCACGCCCATGCGAGCGAGATCTTCATCGGTCTCGCGGACGATGCGACCTTCGGCCCCGTCATCGCCTTCGGCCACGGCGGAACGGGGGTCGAGGTCATGGGAGACGTGGCCCTTGCCCTCCCCCCGCTCGACCTCAACCTTGCCGAGGCGCTCATTCGCCGAACGCGGGTCAGCCGCCTGCTGGAGGGGTTTCGCGACCGTCCGCGCGCCGACATGCATGCCATCGCCCTCACGCTGGTGAAGGTGTCGCAAATCGCCATCGACATTCCCGAGATCCGCGAGATGGACCTCAACCCGCTGGCCGCCGACCACCGCGGCGCACTGGCTCTCGACGGACGCATCGCCGTCGCCGAGCCGGTCGTGCATCCGGGCCGTAGCGGACGCTCGCGGCTTGCCGTCCTGCCCTATCCGCAGGAATGGGAGCGGATGCTCACGCTCAAGGACGGCAGCACGGTCAAGGTGTCGCCGGTGAAGCCCGAGGACGAGGACCGCTATCGCCGCTTCTTCGAGGAAAAGGTGACGCCCGAGGACCTCCGTCTTCGTTTCTTCGCGCCCGTCAAGGAGTTCAGCCACGCGTTCATGGCCCGCCTGGTGCAACTCGACTATGCGCGCGCCATGGCCTTCGCCGCGTCGGATCCGGCGAGCGGCGAGATCCTCGGCGTCGTGCGCCTGCACGCCGATCCGGACCACCAGACCGGCGAGTACGCGATCATCGTGCAGTCAGGCCTGAAGGGCAAAGGGCTGGGCTGGGCGCTGATGCAGCTCATCATCGACTATGCCGCCGCCGACGGAATCGCCACGATCAAGGGCGAGGTTCTGAAGGAAAACACGACCATGCTCGCCATGTGCGGCGCGCTCGGCTTTTCCGTGCATCCCTCGCCCGACGACGAGTCGATCGCCGAGGTAACCCTGCCCGTGGCGGCCGGTCACACCGCCGCGGACTGATGTGATGGGAAAGGCCGGACGGGAGGCGCCCCACGCTCCCCAAGCGGCCTCAGCCGGCGCGGATCTCGCTCAGGCTGCGCACCGGCGTGATGGCTTCCGGGTCGAGCTTGAGGTGCAGGAGCGCCGGCGTCCCGGACGCCCGCGCCCGCTCGAAGGCCGGACCGAAGTCCTCCGCCCGCTCGACCGTTTCCGCATGGGCGCCATAGGCCCGCGCAAGGGCCGCGAAGTCCGGGTTCACAAGGGTTGTCGCCGAGACTCGCCCCGGGAACTCGCGCTCCTGATGCATCCGGATGGTGCCGTACATGCCGTTGTCCACCACCACGAGGATGATGTTCGCCTTCTCCTGGCAGGCGGTGCCGAACTCCTGCATGGTCATCTGCAGGCAGCCGTCTCCGGCAAAGCACACGACCTCGCGCTCGGGATACTTGAGCTTGCCGGCAACCGCCGCCGGAAGGCCATAGCCCATGGAGCCGCTGGTCGGCGCAAGCTGGGTGTTGAGCCTGCGGAACCGGTGGAAACGATGCACCCAGGTGGCGTAATTGCCCGCGCCATTGGTCAGGATCGCGTCCTCGGGAAGATTGCCCTCCAACCAGTCCATGACCTCCGCCATCTGAAGCACGCCCGGCACCTTCGGCCGCGCGCCCGACCAGACGAGATAATCCGCGTGGGCCTCGGCGACGGCACCTTCCCACGGGCAGGCATTGGGCGGCTGCACGGCCTCGAGCGCCGCACAAAATCCGTTCGGCGTCGCGTTGACCGGCAGATCCGCCTGATAGACGCGGCCAAGCTCCTCCGCACCGGCATGAACATGCACGAGGGTCTGACCGGGCCGGGGAATGTCGAGCAACGCATAGGACTGGCTCGGCATCTCCGACATGCGTCCGCCGACGAGAAGCAGAAGATCCGCCTCGCGCACCCGTGCGGCAAGCTTCGGGTTGATGCCGATGCCGACGTCGCCGGCGTAGTTCTCGTGAAGGTTGTCGAACAGCATCTGCCGGCGGAAGGAGCAGGCGACGGGAAGCCGGAAACGCTCGGCAAAGCGGGTGAAGGCCGCGCGGGCCTGCTCGCTCCAGCGGCTGCCGCCCAGGATCGCCAGCGGACGTTTCGCGGCCCACAGGCGCTTTTGCAGGTCCGCCATCTGGGCAAGAGAGGGATGGGTCTCAAGCGGCTGGTGCGCGGACAGGCTCGCGACCTCCGCAACCTCGGCCAGCACATCCTCGGGCAATGCCAGCACCACCGGCCCCGGCCGGCCCGAGGTGGCGATCGCATAGGCGCGGGCGATCATCTCCGGGATACGGGCCGCATCCTCGACCTCGGCGACCCACTTCGCGATCGAGCCGAAGACCTGGACGTAGTCCACCTCCTGGAAGGCGTCGCGGCCACGCATTCCGGTCTCGATCTGGCCGACGAAGAGGATCATCGGCGTGGAATCCTGCTGGGCCACATGCACGCCGGCGGCCGCATTGGTGGCACCGGGCCCTCGGGTGACCATGCAGATGCCGGGCTTGCCGGTCATCTTCCCCCAGGCATCCGCCATCATGGCCGCGCCGCCTTCCTGGCGGCACAGCGTCACCGGAATGCTGGCATCGTGAAGCGCATCGAGCACGGGCAGGTAGCTTTCGCCCGGAACGCAGAACACGCGCTCCGCGCCCAGTTCCTCCAGCGCGCGCACAATGAGCGCGCCGCCCGTGCCGCTGTGCCGTTCACCCCGGTTGGCCATGTCGATTACCCCGATCCATCAAGAAACTGACTGATCCGGGTATAGCGACGGGAAAGGCCCCGTGCAAAGCCGGGAACATCGCCAACCAATTCCGAAATGGAATGACTCCGGACGGTCGGCACGCCCTGCCGCGCGAGCCTACACGTCCTGGACGGTGACTACCTGGAACGTGTGGAGTTCGCCATCCTCGTCGCGGATCGAGACATACTCGCCGACGTTGAAGGCATGACTTCCAAACCGGTAGCCGGCCTCGTCATCCTCGTCGCCACCGATGTCGTAGTGGAACGCCCAGGACCCGCCCGGCCGGTGCATGAGGTGGCCGATATCCTCCTCCTCGTCCGCCCAGAACCGGCGCACGCGGCACTTCTCGCGCAGCTTTTTCCAGGCTGCCGCATCGATGTGCCCGTCCGCGTCGAGCGGGGCGGTGAACTCGTATCCGTGCCGCGCGGAGCCGCCGGGGAACTCCTTCGTCCGGGCGAGGTTGAGCCGGATCAGCTTCAGGTCCACGGAATCGCTCATGAAGGCTTCACTCCCTTGCCGCCGGCTGATCGAGCCGGCCCTTGTCGTCTTGTGTCCGGCTCACTCCCGCCACACCGGGAAGGAACGAACCGCATTCAGGGTACCCTGACACAGGCGCGGAGGAAAACATTGAGCAAGGTCAACGGGACAGACGCAAGAGGACGCGGCAAACGCCCCAGCGCCGGAAACGGGAAGGATGGGACCGGCTAGCCGACCCCTGCCATGAGAGACAAAAAAGAGGCGGGACCGGCAAGCCGGTCCCTGCCACGTGGAAACAAAAAGGCGGGACCGGCAAGCCGGTCCCGCCGGGGCAAACAACGCAGGACCCGGGAGGGGGGAGGTCGAGCGTCGTTCGACCCAATGCGTGGGGGGATACGACCGGGTATGTGACCCGGTCGCGTTCGGTCAGACCGCGATGGCTTCGATGCGCGCCTGGCGCGCCGGAGCGGTCTCGACCGTCTCGGCCCGGCGGCGCTGGCCGCGATAGGCAAGGCGGTGATGGAACTCGCAGTAGGAACGGCCGCTTTCGGCATCCACACTGCAGAAGTGGAAGTCGGGATCCGCCGGATCACCGATCGGCCACTTGCAGGTGCGGCTCGTCAGCGTCATCAGCGTGACGCGCTCGCTGGCATCGCGAGGACCCTGAACAGCCTCGAAATTGGCCTTCGCCAGAGCGAATGCAAATTCGTCGCGCACCGGAGCTTCCCGAACGTCGGGACGGGTGGACGGACGACCGCCGACGCAGGCAAGAGAGGGCTTTCCGCGCTGCACGCGGACCTTGGGACGCTGGCTCGTCGCCGGAGAACGCTTGGGAAGCCCCATTCGATGAGCCTTGCCGATCACTGCGTTGCGCGTGATACCCGACATGACATAGGCGATCTGGCTGGCACTCAAGCCCTGCAGCCACAGCTTACGGAGCAAATCTTCGCGTTCCTGGTTCCAAGACATGGTCTGCCTCGCTTCTTGTTATAGCCGGCCAGTGACCGAGACGCGGATACAAGGGTCCCGTTTGGTTCCGCAGGGTAATGCGGCCCAATGCCAAGCTTCGTCCTCACTGTGCGATCGAGATCGCCGATGGGTCGACCCGGGGTGTCGCTTTATATCTGCTTCCGGGTCACGTGCTCGATGTCGTGATCGAGTATGCGTAGAATATAATTAATCAATGTTTAACAAGTCAATTTAATCTATTTTTCAGAATGATTTTTACTTACTTCTTTCCAATATTATTGCGGTAAGGGATTTTACGACCGCATCCAATACGTCTCTCTGGAAAATATTATTTACATCTCCATCACCCTGATCGGGATGAGCGAAACCGACATCATCGGATATCGAAAAATAGATCTTGCCCGCTTCTTTCTTCGAGATCAGGACGCCATCTTCGCACAATTTCTCGACCTTCCTCCTGACGGTCGAGTACGGAATATCCGTTTCCTCTGATATTGTTTCGATATCTGGATGTATACGGTTGGCATTCGCGATGGAAATAGTTGTTATTATCATCAAGTTTCCGAGATCTTTCACCCCATACTCTTCCATAAAGCGGAACATGAGCGCGAAAAACATCTCGTAAATTCTCAAAATACGGTGAGACTCGGTTGAAAGCGTTCCATCTCCCAGCGTCATGGCCCAGTTCCTCCGCCCAAACTTCGTCAATTTGACGAAAAGTACGCCATTTTTCGGTCTTATTGGCCAGCCCCATGCATTCGGGGAATCGGCACGGCTTTCGATTCGCACGTAATTCCATGCTTGTTTCAGTTTTCCACATGTTTTGGCAGCAGCGTTGTTACGCCATGTCAATCGTTGGAAATGTCGAGAACCATGGCCATGACGGAGCGAACCATGTCCACGCTCATGTCCGGCTCCGGCTTTTCGTGCTGGTCGAAGGAGAGAAGGTAGACGACGGACTTTCCGCGCCGCTCCTTGAGCACGCGACCCGACGTCAGATAGGAGCGCAGCCGACGCTCCACGGTCGAACGGGAGGAAAGGAGCTTCTCGGCGAGGAGTTCGGCATCCATGGGTGCGCCGCGCAGATCGGCGATACCGATGAGCACAAGCATGAGCACATCGGAGACATCCTCGATGCCGAGGTGATCCTGGATCTGGAGTGTCAGGTCGAAATAGCTTTCGAGCAGACGGCGCGTGCGGAAGGAAGCTCCTCCGCATCCCGACGGACCGCCTGACTGCGGTTCCTGTCGTTTTCTGGGCACCGCTCCCGACCGCTCCCGTTCAGACCTCGCGGGCACGCCTCCCGCGCAGCCCTTCCACAAGACTGCCCGAAGGGCACACAACACGCAACGTGCCGCGCAGGGAACGCAGGAGAGGTGTCAGCTATCGCGATGGACCGCGAAGAGCGCTTGTCACCGAGGTTGATTTTCAGGAAGGAGGCGAATGGTACAGACGGTTGGAGTTGAACCAACGACCTTCGGAGCCACAATCCGACGCTCTAACCAACTGAGCTACGTCTGCACGTCAATTCGGTGGCGGAACCTAGTGCCAATTCAGCGGGAATGCAAGAGCCCGCGACACGCCGCGCCCACGCTCGTCCACAGGTGAGGGAAAGCGGGCGCGACACCACAAACCGCCAAGCGCGAAGGGGCCCGCCACGGTCTCGCGGCGGGCCCCTTCACAGGTGCTGTGTTCAGGGCGCGATTTACGCGACCTTGAAGTCCTTGGACGCCTTCTCGACGGCGCCCTTGACCGTGTCCGACACCTCGCCGGAGAGCTTGGTGGCAAGCTCCTGCATGTCCTTGGCCTGCGCCGTGAAGGCGTCGAACTGGCTGCGGATGAAGCCGGTCTGCAGCTCGATCGCCTCGGCCAGCGACTTCACCTCGAACAGGTCCTTCGCGAACTGGAAGGTCGCGTCGGAGTTGGCCTTGGCGGCGTCGAGGGCCTTGTGGTTCAGGTCGAGAACACCGCGACGGCTGGTCTCGAAGCTGTCTTCCATCATGTCCGTGGCGTCCTCGGCCATGGTCTTCATGCGTGCGTAGGTCTCACGCGCCTGCTCGATGCCCTTCTCGGCCATCTCGCGGGTGGCGGCGGGGATTTCCATCTTCGGCATGGCAAAAGCCTCGAAATTCGGGAACGCGACGACAGTCTCGTCAGCGGTCTTGGTGGTCTTGGCGCGCGGTGCTTTCGGCGCGGCGGTCTTGGTCTGCGTCTCGGTCATGCTTGCAACTCCTTGTTCCGCTCCAGACCGCCCGGCAGGGGCCTGCCCGGCGGTGCGGGAAGAGGTCGTGCGATCGCCAAGCAACACATGCTCCGATCGCCGTTGTACGACTTCCAATATAGGAGCACCTCTTGTGCATTGCAACATAATTATTGCGACGCACAAAAAGATCGGGCGGAAGGGGGCGGTGCATGATGCGCGCCCTCCTTCCGCCCTGGATATACAAGCCTACGGACTGGCTCAGTCGCCAGAGGATCCGCCGCGCGTGGCCGACTGGGCGGCGGACTGGGCCGCCGTCTGCGCCGCCTTGGTCGCCTTGTCGCCGAGATCGCGCACCTGCTCGCCCAGCGACTCCATCTGCTTGCGCAGGTAGTCGCTCTGAAGCTTCACCATCTCGTTGACATCTCCAGCGCGCACCATCTTCTGCGCCAGTTCGAAGGCGGCGGCGATGTTTTCCTCGCTGTACTCCAGCGCCGTGCGCTGGATGTTGTCCGCGTCCGCCTTGGCCGTTTTCGCCTGGTCCTCGACCGTGCCGACCGCCTTGCGCGCGGCCACCATATAGTCATCGAAGGCCTTGCGGGCCTGCTCGACGCTGCGGTCGGCGAGATCGCGCATCTGGTCGGGGATCTCGAAGCCAGGTGTCTTGCCCGTCGTCATGTCGCCTCTCCTTGCATTGCCGGTGGTCGTTCGTTGCACTGGTCGTCGGCTGCAATGGGCATTCATCGCAGCGACCCTGGAAACGTCACATGGTCACATCACAAGCCGGAGCGCCCGAACACCGCATGCCTCCGTCTGGGGGCACACAACCGCGCCGGGAGCACTTTCGCCCTGGATGCAACCCTTAGCGATCCTAGATGAAATCGCGATGAAATGGAGCCCCGTCTATCGTCGGGACTTCGAGCGGGCAGACGTCAGGTTAACCACTGCGGGAAAGAATCGGCCAATCAACCGCCCGGAACGTGGACGACTCGTGGGCAAGACGATATTTACACTCTGTTTACCGCACCGGGCGCAGTGAGGCCAAGGGACGGCCATTTCCGCGACCTTGTTCGCGTGCAACAGTCGCGGCGGCCGGGACAGCGGAGCCAGACGGGCTGAAAGGCGGAGGCGACATGCCAATGGACAGCCAGTTGAGCACCTTCATGACATTGAGCGGCTTCGCGGCCGCGAGCCTGCATCTGGGTGATCAAAGACCGGCCTGGATCTGGGCACGGGACGGAAAGACGGTGCTCTGGGCGAATCCGGCCGGAGCCGCCTTCTTCGGCGTGCGCTCCCTGGCAGCCCTGTCCGACCTGTCCGGCCATGAGCGTGCTCCCGCGCGCCCGCACATCATGCGCGTCGCTGAAAGCGGCCCGGTCGACCGCGACACGACGGACCGGCTTCGCTTCTATCGTGGCCTGCGCGTCATGCTGGTGACCTGCTCCTGCCGCCGCATCACGCTTCCCGATGGGGAAAGCGGAGCGCTCATCGTCGCCCTCGACGCCGGCACCTCCGTGACCACGCCGCTCTCGCAGGCACTTGTCGACCTCGTGTCGGGCGGGGCCGCCGCACGCGAAACCTCCGCGATCGTCTTCGACGCGAAGGGTCAGGTCGCCGCAAGCTCCTCAACGCTCGGCACTCCGGACTTCGACGATGTGTCCAGGGCCCTGCGCGCGGCCAAACATGCCCCGGCGCGCGCCATGCTTTCGCTTGGCGACGGCGATCACGCGAGTGTTCTGCTGATGCTCGACAGCGGCGAGACCCTCGTGCTTCTCGACAATGAGGCACAGGCCGGCGTCGATGAAACCGCAACCCCTGACGCGCCGGATGCCATCTCGGTGATCGACGCCGCAGATGCCATCGCGGCGGACGAGGCCCCGGGCGAGGACGTTGCCGACAGTGCATCCGAACCGGAAACCGACGAGGAGACCGTGCCGGATGCCCGTGATGGGTCGCCCGTGCGGCAACGCATTGCAAACGCCACGGGTCTCTTCGCCTTCGCCAGCGCGACACGGTTTCTGGCACGCAAGGAGCCTGCCGCCGAGCCCGTGACCTCGGAAAGCCAAGAGGCCAACGAGCCCGACGCCCCGGAGGAGTCCACCGCGGACGCCGCTTCGCCCCAGGAGAGTGTTTCCGGTCCGCACCTGCTGGAAACGGAGCGCGAGGACACACTCTCGGCAGAGACGCTTGCGGCCGAGGAAATGCTCGCGGAGGAACTTCTGGGTAAAGAGCCCCCGGCGGAGGAGGCACCTTCGCAGGATGAGCAGTCCGGCACGGAAGTCGACCCAACCGATCCCGAGGTCTCAGTCGGGGAGAGTGCGGAAGCGCCCGCCGAAGCGGAAGAACCTGTCGGGGCCTCCATCGAGGAGGCAGCCCAATCCCGTCCCCTGGAGGCAGACGACCCGCGCACGGAGGAGGCCCGGACTGGCGACGAGGAAACGGTCGATGAGCCATGTGCCGCGCCGGCGCTCGCCGCTCATGCCGATGACGATTTCGTCTTCGAACCGCGCGACCGAGCCATCCGCTTTGCATGGAAGATGGATGTGGAGCGCCGGTTCACCTTCCTCTCGCCGGAGTTCGAGGACGCGCTCGGACCGCTTGCCGCCGATATCGTTGGCAAGAGCTGGGACGAGATCGCCGAACGCTTCGAGATCGATACCGATGGACGCGTCGCCGCCGCGCTGAAGCGCCGCGACACGTGGAGCGGCCGCACCGTGCTGTGGCCGGTAAGCGGCCATGCACTGCGCGTTCCGGTGGACATGGCCGCCCTGCCGGCCTTCGACCGGCAACGGGTATTCGAAGGCTTCCGCGGGTTCGGCGTGTGCCGCACCGGCGAGGCGGAGACGGATCCGGAGGCCCTTGGCATTCGCCTGGCCATCGAGGACACGCCGGCGCAGCCCGAAGACCAGCCCGCCCAGGATGAGCCTCAGGCCGCGGGCGATCCCGATGAGAGCGGCGCGGCAGCGGCCATCGCGGCAACCTCCGCAGCCGGTGGCGCGGCGGTTGCGCTCGCATCGGACCTGGAAGACGCCCCGGACAACGCCGGGGAGACTCCGGAGCCTGAGGTGTCTGAAACGCCAGAATCAGACGCGGCCGAAGCCGCCGAAGAGGACGCGGACGACGAGGCTGCGGTTGTCGAGCCGGAAGCCGGACAGGACGAGCTCGAGGAGACCGAGCCGGAACGCGCCGACCATGCATTCGATGCGGATGAGGCAACGGTCGATGAGAACGTCTCCCTCGAGGAGGCAGAGCCCGAGGACGAGGCCGCCATCGACGCGGTGGACGAGGACGTTGAAGACGTCTCAGGTGCCGAAGAGAAGCCGCAAGAAGCATCCGACGAGATTTCGGCGTCCCCTGCCGATGCCGGCCTGACGGACACGGACGACAACGCGGAGCCCTCCTCCGTTCTGGAGATGGATGAGGATCTTTTCGCTCCCGCCGCTGCTGCGGCGGCTTCGGCGGCAGCGGCCGTGGTCCTGTCGGAAACCGACGACGACGCGCCCCGGCAGCAGCCCGAGGCGGAGGTGGAAGAGTTCCTGGAAACCGAGTTCGAGGAGATCGAGCCGGACGACCAGCAAGCCGATCCCGTCGAGGTTGAGGAAGCCGTCTCCGAGCGAGACATGCCCGACCTCCCGGCGTCAATGAGGGACGATACGGGGACGCCGGTCGACACGGCGCTGGAGACCTCGCGCCTGTCGAAGCCGGAGCGGGACGCCTTCCGCAAGATCGCCGAGGCGCTGGGTGCCCGCACGGCGGACGAGGCCGAACCCGAACCCCATGCGACGGACGGACACGCCGCTCCCCGGGCGCCAGAGCGTGCCGGCCATGGTGTGGTGGAACCGCTTGGCATCATCGCGCGTCCGGTCGAACCGGCAAAGCGCACGCCGCGCACCTCGCTTCTCGACAAGCTGCCGGTTGGCGTCGCGATCATCGCCGACGATACCGTCATCTACGCCAATACGACGCTGCTCACGCTGTCGGGATACGCCAATCTCGCCGCCCTGCAGGAGGCCGGCGGTCTCGACGCCCTGTTTGCCGAACCGGAGGACTGGCCCAGCTCCCTGCCCGGCTCCATGACCGAGCGCACCATGCGCCTGCGGCTCGCCGACGGCGGCGCCAAGCCGGTGAAGGCCCGCCTGCACAGCGTGGAGTGGAACGACGACACGGCACTGATGATGTCGCTCGTCGACCGTCACGATCCGGCGCAGGAAGCCGCGCTCGACCGGCTGCACGAGGTACAGACCGCACTGGCCCTTTCGGAAGAGCAGGTCGCCGAAATGGACGCCGTGCTCGAGACCGCGACCGACGGCGTGCTCATTCTCGACGAGAACGGTGCCATCGTGAAGGTGAACCGCTCGGCGGAAGCCCTGTTCAATGCCTCCCGCGACGAGATGAACGGTGCGCCTCTCATCAATTACCTGGCGCCGGAAAGCCACCGCGACGCGCTCGACTATCTCGATGGGCTCGCCCGCAACGGGGTCGCGAGCGTGCTCAACGACGGACGCGAGGTGATCGGCCAAGTGGGATCGGGCGGCCTCATTCCGCTGTTCATGACCATCGGCCGGGTCGGCCATGGCGCGGACGGGCCGCGCTTCTGCACGGTCCTGCGCGACATCACCCAGTGGAAGAAGGCGGAGGAGGAACTCACCGACGCCAAGCGCCAGGCGGAAAGCGCCAGCTCCAAGAAGTCCGACTTTCTGGCCAAGATCAGCCACGAGATCCGCACGCCGCTCAACGCCATCATCGGGTTTTCCGAGGTGATGATGGAGGAGCGCTTCGGCCCCGTGGGCAACGACCGCTACAAGGGCTACCTGCGCGACATCCACAATTCGGGCTCGCACATCATGAGCCTGATCAACGACCTTCTCGACCTGTCGAAGATCGAGGCGGGAAAGCTGGACCTGACCTTCGAGGCGGTCTGCGCCAACGACATCATCCGCGAGTGTGTGGCGCTGATGCAACCGCAGGCCAACCGCGAGCGCGTCATCATTCGCGCCAGCCTGCCGACGTCGGTTCCCAAGGTCGTCGCCGACGGACGCTCGGTGCGCCAGATCGTGCTCAACCTCCTGTCCAACGCGATCAAGTTCAACCAGCCGGGCGGACAGGTGATCGTGTCGACGGCGCTGGAAGACAGCGGTGAGGTGATCCTGCGCGTGCGGGACACGGGGCTCGGCATGAGCAATCAGGATCTCGCGGCGGCGATGGAGCCCTTCCGTCAGTTGCACACCGCCCGCCACGGCGGCGGCACGGGCCTCGGCCTGCCGTTGACCAAGGCTCTGGTGGAGGCAAACAGGGCGAGCTTCCGCATCGACTCCGAGCTCAATCACGGCACGCTGATCGAGATCACCTTCCCGCCCCAGCGCGTACTCGCCGAATAGGCAAGCCCACTGGCACGCGGGGCCAGCGCGGGCATTGACCGCGCGTGGCCGCCGGGCCAGTCTTGGACGCCCATTCCAAACGACGCGCACGCAACCGGTGTGCGCGGCCTTCACGCCGGACCTGCCATGCTGACACTCGCTGCCATCGAGGATGCCGCGGACATCGTCTACCGCGCCATGAACCCGACCCCGCAATATGCCTGGCCGCTGCTCGGGGAAGCCATCGGACGCGAGGTCTGGGTCAAGCACGAGAACCACACGCCGACCGGGGCCTTCAAGGTGCGCGGCGGTCTCGTCATGATGAAGGGGCTTGCGGAAAGGCTGCCGAGCGGCTCCGGCATCATTTCGGCAACGCGCGGCAACCATGGACAGAGCATGGCCTTTGCGGCCGCGCGTTACGGGCTTGCCTGCACCATCGTCGTGCCGGAAGGAAACTCGCGCGAGAAGAACGCCGCCATGCGCGCTTTCGGCGCGGAACTGATCGAGCACGGCGAGGACTTCGATGCAGCCAAGGCGCACGCCGTCATGCTGTCGGAGGAGCGCGGGCTGACCATGGTGCCAAGTTTCCATGTGGACCTCGTACGCGGCGTCGCGACCTACGCGACCGAGTTCCTGCGCGCCGTCAAGGATCTCGACGTGATCTACGTTCCAATCGGGCTCGGATCGGGCATCTGCGGCGTGATTTCCGCGCGCGACGTGCTGAACCGCAAGACGAAGGTCGTCGGCGTCGTGTCCGACCAGGCCGATGCCTATGCCCGCTCCTTCGAGAGCGGCACGCTCACGGACACCGCAAGCGCGGCAACCTTCGCGGACGGCATGGCCGTCCGCTGCCCGGACGAGGCCGCACTTGCCGTGATCCGCGCAGGCGCGGAAGACGTCGTGCGCGTCAGCGACGACCAGATCGCCGAGGCGACGCGTCTCTACTATCGCGCCACCCACTCGCTGGCTGAAGGCGCCGGCGCCGCCGCCCTCGCCGCGCTCATGAACGACACGCACAGAGGCGAAACCGCCGGCGTCATCCTGAGCGGGCAGAACATCGACGCGGATCTGATGGCCCGTGTCCTTGCCGGCGAAACGCCGCGCGTCTAAAGCCGCGTCGACACGAAGTGGCCTCCTGGATGCGGCGGACGCGCCGCATTTCCCGCCAGCGGCCCACGCGCACGGAAACCCGCGACTTTATAATCATTCCAAACTATTGATTTCGCACCCGATATATCTTGACACGGACACTCCTGTTTTTAAGATACGCGCGCTTGAGTGTCCTAACGTCATCTCGAGCATATCCCCCCACGTCAGGGTCTTGACCCCTGACCGTTTGGAGACAGTGATGACACGCTTCCTCGACAAGACCCGCAAGACCCTGGTCTCGGGCCTCGTGCTCGCCGCAGTTGGCGCCACGCCGGCCTTCGCCGACGGCGAGGTGAACATCTATTCCTATCGCCAGCCGTTCCTCATCGAGCCGCTGCTGAAGGCGTTCACCGAGGAAACCGGTATCAAGACGAACGTGATCTTCGCCTCGAGCGGCCTCAGCGAGCGCATCCAGGCCGAGGGCGAGAACTCGCCGGCCGACGTGCTGCTGACCGTCGACATCGGCCGCCTCGACGGCGCCAAGCAGCTGGGCATCACCCAGCCGATCGAGTCGGACGTGGTCAACGAGAACATCCCTGCGCAGTACCGTGACTCCGAAGGCCACTGGGTCGGTGTCACCACCCGCGCCCGCGTGGTCTACGCCTCGAAGGACCGCGTCGAGCAGGACGCCATCACCTACGAGGAGCTGGCCGATCCGAAGTGGAAGGGACGCATCTGCACCCGCAGCGGTCAGCACGTCTACAACGTTGCCCTGTTCGCCGCCATGGTCGCCCACAAGGGTGAGGAAGCCACCGAGACGTGGCTCGAGGGTCTGCGCGACAATCTCGCCCGCAAGCCCGCCGGCAACGATCGCGCCCAGGTCCAGGGCATCTATTCGGGCGAGTGCGACATTTCGATCGGCAACACCTACTACATGGGCGCCATGCTCCAGAACGAGAAGGAGCCGGAACAGAAGGAATGGGCGAACTCCGCCAAGATCCTGTTCCCGACCTTCGAGGACGGTTCCACCCATGTGAACATCTCGGGCATGGTTCTGGCCAAGCACGCGCCGAACAAGGCCGAAGCGATGAAGCTCATCGAGTTCCTCAGCTCGGACGAGGCGCAGAAGATCTACGCGGAGGCCAACAACGAATATCCGGTCGAGCCGGGTATCGAGCCGTCCGAGCTCGTCGCGTCCTGGGGCACGTTCAAGCCCGACACGCTGCCGCTCGAGGAGATCGCCAAGAACCGCAAGACCGCCAGTGAGCTGGTCGACAAGGTCGGCTACAACGACGGTCCCGCGAGCTGATCCTGGCGCGATCCCCGCAAGCTTCCGGCGCCCGGTCCATGACCGGGCGCCTTTGCCGTTTTCCGGAGAGGACGGTAAACGGACATGACACACCGATGAGTGAACGGACCGGCCTGCCGACGGGCGACGGGACCGGCCATACCGAGCAGACATGACCGACCTGTCCCATCCCTTGCGGTCCGACGCCGCGCAGGCACCGCGCTCAGCCGCGACACGCTCCGACCGGCTGTGGACCCTGGCGGGCGTCATCGTCGCCGCCCTCACCCTGCTTCCCGTGCTGTCGCTCGCGCTTCTGGCCGCCCAGCCGACGGGAGACGTCTGGACGCATCTGGTCGGCACCGTGCTCCCGCGCTCGCTGTGGACGACTGTCCTGCTGATGGCCGGTGTCGGCGCGCTTACACTTACCCTCGGGGTGGGCACGGCCTGGCTCGTGACCATGTGCCGCTTCCCCGGACGCGCCTTCTTCGACTGGGCGCTGCTCGTTCCGCTGGCGGTGCCCACCTACATCATCGCCTACACATACGTCGAAATTCTCGACTACACGGGTCCGGTCCAGTCCGCGATCCGCGCGATCTTCGGCTTCACCACCTCACGGGACTACTGGTTTCCCGAGGTGCGTTCCCTTGGCGGCGCCATCTTCGTCATGGGCTTCGTGCTCTACCCTTACGTCTACCTGACGACACGAGCATCCTTCCTGCTCCAGTCCGCCTGCGCGCTGGATGTGTCACGCACGCTGGGCGCGGGCCCCATGCGGCTGTTCTTCCGCGTGGCGCTGCCGCTTGCCCGCCCGGCGATCGTCGTCGGCGTATCGCTTGCACTGATGGAGTGCCTGAACGACATCGGCGCGGTGACCTTCTTCGGCGTCCAGACCATGACGTTCTCGGTCTATGATACCTGGATCAACCGCTCGAGCCTGGCCGGTGCCTCCCAGCTTGCGGTCGCGATGCTGGCGCTGGTTTTCGCGTTGTTGTGGATCGAGCGCCATGCCCGCCGGCGTCAGCGCTTCCACGTCACCTCCTCCCGCTATCAGGCATTGCCCGGATACCGTCTCGGTGGCGCGCGCGCGCTCGGCGCCATGATCGCCTGCGCGGTGCCGATCCTCGTCGGCTTCGTGTTTCCCGCGATGCTGCTTGCGGACTACGCTAGCCGCCGGCTCGACGAACTGACCTCGCCGGCGCTGGTCTCCGCGATGACCAACACGCTCACGCTGTCCGTGATCGCTTCGGTGATGACCGTGGTGATCGCGATCGTGCTGGTTTTCGCCCAGCGGGTGCAACACAACGCGCTCACTCGCGTTTGCGGGCGGATTGCCGCCATCGGCTACGCCATTCCAGGAACCGTTCTGGCCGTCGGCATCCTTATCCCGCTCGCACGCTTCGACAATATGGTGGACGCCTTCGCACGCTCCACCTTCGGCGTCTCGACGGGACTCCTGCTGGTCGGCACGGGAACGGCACTCGTCTATGCCTACATGGTCCGCTTCCTGGCCGTCGCCCACGGTCAGATCGAGGGTGGCCTCGGCAAGGTGACGCCCCACCTCGACATGGCCGCGCGAACGCTCGGGCGTACCTCAGGCAAGGTGCTCTGGGAAGTCCATGTGCCGATGATCCGGCCGGTTCTGCTGACAGCCCTGCTTCTCGCCTTCGTCGACTGCATGAAGGAGCTGCCGGCAACGATCCTGCTGCGGCCCTTCAATTTCGAGACCCTGGCGACCACCGTCTACAACGCCGCATCGCGGGAGGCCTTCGGAGATGGCGCCCTGCCCGCGCTCGTCATCGTTCTGGTGGGACTTGTGCCGGCGATCCTTCTGGCACGAACCTCGGCCAGAAGCTTCCGCGACAGGGGATCGGCCCGCCAGGCAGGCTGATACCCGGTCTCAGCCGATCCGGTCGCGCAGGGCAAACCAGCTCATGGCAAGGACAAGGATCGGCCAGCGGAAGAGGCGCCCGCCGGGGAATGCCGGTGTTTTCAGTTTCGCAAAGACGTCGAAACGCTCGCTCTCGCCCAGCATGGCGAGCGCTGCGGCATGGCCCGCGAACCCCGAGATGGCGACGCCATGGCCGGAAAAGCCCGCGGCCACATACACACCGGGCCGGGTGCGGCGCAGACACGGCAGGCGCGTCTGGGTGACGGCGAGGGTTCCGCCCCAGGCGTGCGACACCTTCAGCCCCGTGAGCTCCGGATAGACATTGGCCAGATGCCCGCGCACAAAGGCCGCCACATCGCGCGGACCACCCTTGCGATAGGTTTCGCCACCGCCAAACAGCAACCGGCGATCCTTCGTCAGGCGCCAGTAGTAGACGACGAAACGGCTGTCCGAAACCGCTTCACGCCCGGGGATAAGGGCATCGGCCGCAGCCTCATCGAGAGGTTCACTGGTCAGGATGTAGTTGCTGATCGGCATGACGCGGGCCTCGCTGTCCGCATCAAGGCCCGAGAGGTAGCCGTTTCCGGCAAGGAGCACCGTGTCCGCCTCCACGAAGCCGCCTTCGGTCACGACCCGGACGCGCCCGCCGGCGAGGTCCTCCAGCCGCGTGACAGGGCTCTCCTCGTGGATGACACCCCCTGTCTTCTCCAACGCCCGTGCCAGCCCCTGGGCAAGCTTGAGCGGGTGAAGGTGCCCGGCCCCTGGATCCCGCACGCCACCATGATAGAGATCCGTGCCGATCGCGGCGGCAAGCTCGTCGCTTTCCAGTCGCTCGATCCCCTCGTAGCCGTATTCACGGGCAAGAAAATCGGCGTAGTCCCACTCTTCCTGGACAAACCGAGGCTTGTGCGCCGCCTCGATGAGCCCCGGCATCCAGTCCATGTCGATGCCGTAGCGGGCCGCACGTCCGTGCAACAGGCTCTTCGCCTCTTCCGCCATTTCCCAGAGACGACGCGCCATTTCGGGGCCGTAGGTGTCATGCAGGTAGTGCTGGTCGCGCCGCTGGCCGGAGTGAAGCTGCCCGCCGTTGCGCCCGCTCGCGCCCCAGCCGACCCGTTCCGCCTCCAGAACGACGACGCTGCGCCCCGCCTCGGCAAGGGTCAGCGCCGCGTTGAGGCCCGTGAAGCCGGCGCCGACAATCGCCACATCCGCCCGCGCACCTCCCGAAAGGGACGGGCGCGGCGGTTGCTCGGGCACGGTTGCCGCGTAGTAGGACGCCGCATGGCGGCTGCGAACGGGTGCCAAAGACCTGGTCTCCGGAACGACGGACGGGCGCGGCGTCACGCCGCGATACGGCCCTGTTTCTTCAATGCGGAATAGGTCTCGTCGAGCGTCTTTTCAGCGCGTTCGACCAGTTCGTCCGCCTCCTCATGCGTCAGCACGAGCGGTGGCGAGATGATCATGCTGTCACGCACCGCCCGCATGACCAGACCGTTGTCGAAGGAGATGTCGCGGGCAAGCGTCCCGACCTCGCCCACGGGAGCAAAGCGCGTCGCCAGCGCCCCCTTGTCGGGCACGAGCTCCAGAGCCCCGACCAGTCCCACCATGCGCGCCTCGCCAACCAGGGGATGGTCGCCCAGCGCGATCCACTTCTTCTGCAGGTAGGGGCCGATGTCATCGGCGACGCGCTCCACCAGCTTCTCGCGCTGCATGATCTCCAGGTTGGCAAGCGCGGCCGCACAACAGGCCGGATGGCCGGAATAGGTGTAGCCGTGAAAGAACTCGCCTCCCTTTTCGATAAAGGCGTCGGCCACGCGGTCGGACACCATAACCCCGCCGATCGGCAGATAGCCGGAGGAGACGCCCTTGGCGATCGGCATCAGATCCGGCTCGATGCCGTAGTATTGCGAACCGAACCAGCGTCCGAGACGGCCGAAACCGCAGATCACCTCATCGGCGACAAGCAGGATGTCCCGCTCGCGACAGATGCGCATGATCTCCGGCCAATAGGTGTCGGGCGGAATGATCACGCCGCCCGCGCCCTGGATCGGCTCCGCGATGAAGGCCGCCACCGCGCCCTCGCCCAGTTCGTCGATCTTGCGTTCCAGTTCGCGCGCCGCCCAGATGCCGAACTCGCCCGGATCCATGGCTGCCCCCTCACCGAACCAGTAGGGCTGCGCGACGTGATGGACGCCCGGCACCGGCAGATCGCCCTGACCATGCATTGCGGTCATGCCGCCAAGGCTCGTTCCGGCGAGTGTTGAGCCGTGGTAGCCGTTCCAGCGGCCGATGATCGCCTTCTTCTCCGGCTTGCCCATGAGGTCCCAGTAGGTGCGCACCATGCGGAACACGGTGTCATTGGCCTCGGACCCGGAGGAGCAGAAAAAGACCCGATTGAAATTGTCAGGCGCGATACTGGCGAGCTTGTCGGCAAGCTCAACGACCGGCGGATGGGTCGTCTTGAAGAAGGTGTTGTAGTAGTCGAGCTCGCGCATCTGCTTCTCGACCGCCTCGACGATCTCCTCCCGCCCGTGGCCCACCTGGCTGCACCAGAGACCGGCCATTCCGTCGAGGTACTGCTTGCCCTCGCTGTCGGTGAGCCACACGCCACGTGCCGACGTGATGACGCGGGCGCCCTCCCGGTTCAGTTCGCCCGTGTCGGTGAAGGGGTGCATGTGGTGAGCCGCGTCGCGGGCGCGATAGTCGGCGGTCGGATAACGGTTCGAGGCAGCGGTCATGGCGGCGCGTCTCCCGATCTTGTTGTTGATGACCCGATCTTGCGGGGCCTGGTTGTGAACACATGCCCGGGAGGCTGATCACCCGGGCACGCATGTCCTCAAACGTTGAGCAGCAGGTACTCGCGCTCCCACGGACTGATGACGCTCATGAAGGTCTCGAATTCCTCCTGCTTCACCGCCCGGTAGGTCGCGACGAACTTCTCGCCGAAGACATCGATGAGATCATCGCACTCGCCGAACAGGTCGACCGCCTCCAGCAGGCCACGCGGCAGCGCGTGCATGTGCTCGCTGAAGTTCCCGGCGATCGGCTCTCCCGGGGTCAGCTTCTGCTTGATGCCGAGATAACCGCAGGCGAGTGACGCCGCGATGGCGAGATAAGGGTTCGTGTCCGACGAGGGCACGCGGTTCTCGAGCCGACGCGCGGCCGGCTTCGAATTGGGCACACGCAGGCCCACCGTGCGATTGTCGTATCCCCAGTGCACGTTCACCGGCGCCGTGGTCCCGCGGGTATAGCGGCGATAGGAATTCACGTAGGGAGCCAGGATGCAGGTCACGGCGGGAAGATAGGCCTGATGACCGGCAATGAAGGACAGGAACTCTCGGCTCGCCTCTCCGTCGTCACGCGAGAAGATGTTGCCGCCGGTCTCCTTGTCCATGACCGACTGGTGGATATGCATGGACGAGCCGGGCTGGTTGGTCATCGGCTTGGCCATGAAGGTCGCATACATCTCGTGCCGAAGCGCCGCCTCTCGGATGGTGCGCTTGAACAGGAACACCTGGTCGGCCAGCTCCAGCGGGTGGCCGTGACGCAGGTTGATCTCCATCTGCGCCGCTCCCTCCTCGTGGATCAGCGTGTCGATCTCCAGACCCTGCGCCTCGGAAAGGTCGTAGATGTCGTCGATGAGGTCGTCGAACTCGTTGAGCGCCGAAATGGAATAGGACTGCCGGCCAACTTCCGGGCGGCCCGAGCGGCCCGTGGGCGGCTCCAGCGGATAGTCGGGGTCGGTGTTGGGGCGCACGAGGTAGAATTCCATTTCCGGCGCGACCACCGGATCCCAGCCCTCGTCCTCGTAGAGCGCCAGCACACGCTTGAGCACGTTGCGCGGCGAGGTCTCGACGGGGATGCCATCGCGGGTGTAGGCGTCGTGAATAAGCTGGGCGGTCGGATCGCTCTCCCACGGAACGCGCGTCAGCGTCGCATAGTCGGCACGGAAGAAGAGGTCGCCGTCGGTGGGATTGTGCTGAAAGCGCTCGTCGTCGGGCGGATAATCGCCCGAAATGGTCTGGGCGAAGATCGACGAGGGCATGGTCATGACCGGACCGGAGAAGAACTTCTCCGTCGGCATCATCTTGCCACGCGCGACGCCGGCAAGATCCGGCACGATGCACTCGATGTCCTCGATGCCACGCTCCGAAAGCCACATGCGCGCCTCGTCCAGGGAGGCGACGCCGCGCCGGCTTTCGATCTGGCGCGCGACTTTCTTCTTCTTGCTCACGACAGTCCTGCCTTTCCGGCGCGCGTGGGATGCACCTGACGAAGCCGCCGGTCCCGGGCAGGACCGATCGCGCGCCTCGACCTCAACGCGCCAATCTTGTGATCACATACCGTCCATTGTCAATCTGCGGCCAGACCGGCATCCGCCAGAAGCGTCATCCCGCAGCGGATGTCTCCCGCGACCGCCGCCGCCAGCGCCTCGGGGTCCGCCGCACGGATCGCGGACACCGCTTCCTTGTGATGGTCCACCAGGGCGGCCGTTCCGAGCCGACCGTAGACCGTACGCATGAAGGGGCCGAACTGCAGCCAAAGGGTTTCCACCAGCGGCAGGATGACACTCGAACCGGCGGCGGAATAGATGCGAAAATGGAAGGCGTGGTTGAGGCGCATGTAGGTGTCCACATCGCCGTTCTCGAGACTGGCGTCGATCTCACTGTCGATCGCCTCCAGCTCCGCCGCATCCCCGCGCCCCAGGGCCGGTGCCGCCCGGCGCGCCAGTTCCGGCTCCAGAAGCAACCGTGCATCAAGGATTTCGCCAAACCGCTCCGCCGTCATGCGCGGCACCTGGATGCGCCCGTTCTCGCGGATCTCCAGCGCATTGCCCGCAGCCACCGTCCGCAAGGCCTCCCGCACCGGCATCGGGCTCACACCCAGCTCTCCGGCGAGCCCGCGCAAGGTCACAGGCCGTCCGGGAACGAAGCGCCCGGTCAACAGTGCATCGCGCAGGGCGCGCTCCACCTCGCCCCGCCTCACGCCTCTTTGGGGGGAACCGTTCGGCCCGGGCACCTCACCGGATATCGCCTGCTCGCCCACCGCGTCCGCGCCCGGCCCGGTCATCCCGGCCGCCGCCTCACGCCGGGCTGGCGACGGCGTGCGCCGCGATATCCGGCCCCTTTCATCCACCATCCGTCTCCGGCCTCGCTTGACAGCTTTGCCGACAAGTGATCACATTTTCACAGTTTCGGCAATCGACCTCGGAGGCATTCATGTTGCACACCCGGCGCGCGGCCTGGAGCCGGCCGGCCAGTTGCGAGAACTGGGAGGAGGAGGTGCGACGCTTCGAGGAGCGTCACGGCGATCTCGACACGCTTGAGGTCATCCTGCCAGACAGCAACGGCGTGCTGCGTGGCAAGTGGCTTCCTGGAAGCGCCCTGCGCAAGGTCTTCGAAAACGGAGTCGCGTTGCCGTTCTCCCTCTTCGGCCTCGATGTCTGGGGCCGCGAGGTCGAGGAAACGGGAATGCACATCGAGACCGGCGACAAGGACGGGGTGTGCTGGCCGGTGCCGGGAACGCTCAATCTCGTACCCTGGATGGACCGGCCCACGGCACAGGTCCTGCTTTCCATGCACGACCGGGACGGCAAGGCGTTTCTGTGCGACCCGCGCCACGTTCTGGCGCGAATGCGCGACAGGCTCGCCGAACACGGACTGAGCGCGACGGCGGCCTTCGAGCTCGAGTTCTACCTCTTCGAGGATCAGGACGACGGCGACTGGTCGGGCGCGCCGACTCCGGTCTTCGCGACCCACCTCGGCCCTGCCCGCCAGAACATGTATGCGCTGTCCGACCTCGAAGCGCTGATGGGGGTGGTGGACGAACTGCGCCGCTCCGCCGATGCGCAAGGGATCCCGGCAGATGCGGCCGTCTCGGAGGCCGCGCCCGGCCAGTTCGAGCTCAATCTGCACTATCGGCGCGACCCGCTGCTGGCAGCCGACGATGCCGTTCTGCTGCGAAGGCTCGTCGCGGGCGTGGCACGCAAGCACAATCTCAAAGCCTCCTTCATGGCCAAGCCCTTCGTGGAATGGCCGGGCAACGGAATGCATGTGCATGTCTCCATGGAGGACGGATCGGGCAACATCTTCGCCGACCCCGAGCAGGGAGAAGCCCGTCTCGGCCATGCCATCAAGGGCCTGCTCGACACGATGCAGGAGGCCCACCTTCTCTTCGTGTCCACGTTCAACGGCTTTCGCCGCATGCAGCCGGGCTCCTACGCCCCCACGTCGATCTGCTGGGGACACGACAACCGGTCCGTGGCCCTGCGCGTTCCAGCCGGCACGCCGGAATCGGCGCGTATCGAGCACCGGATCGCGGGCGCGGACGCCAATCCCTATCTGGTACTGACGGGAGTCCTGGCGGGAATGCTGCAGGGCGTGCTCGGCAAGGTCGCTCCGCCGCCGCCGGTCGAAGGCAATGCCTATGAAAAGACCGCCCCGCACCTGACGCCCTGGATGGACGAGGCGATCGACGCCTTCTCGGCCTCCCGGCGCATGGTCGACGCTGTCGGCACGGACATGCACAAGGTCCTGACCGACATCAAGCGTCATGAGCTCTTCGCATTCGGCCGCGAGATTTCCTCTCTGGAACGTCAGACGTATCTTTGATGGGGAGTTGGGGCTCCTGCAACGCAATCATGCACTTGAGCCGGCCGCCCATCGCTTCTACGCTACGTCCACGAGATCATCGCGCATCGCAAGACGCGTCACGAAAGGCCCCCAGACTTCGCCCGTACGACCATCGCGCGGACGAGGGGCGCGGATCGCCAGAACGGAGGCAGGAAGAATGAAGAAGCTCTTGTTGACGGGCATTGCCCTTGCAACGATCGCCGGCATTTCAGGGGCCAGCGCCCAGGAGAAGACGGTCCGCGTCTACAACTGGTCGGACTATATCGACGAATCCATCCTGGAGGATTTCACCAAGGAAACCGGGATCAAGGTCGTCTACGACGTGTTCGACAGCAACGAGATGCTGGAGACGAAGCTGCTCGCGGGCGGCACGGGCTATGACGTCGTGGTGCCGACGGGCACGTTCCTGGGCCGGCAGATCCAGGCCGGCGTGTTCCAGAAGCTCGACAAGTCCAAGCTTCCGAACATCGACAACCTGTGGCCGCAGATCATGCAGCGCATCGAGAAGTTCGATCCGGGCAACGAGCATGCCATCAACTACATGTGGGGCACGACCGGCATCGGCTACAACGTCGAGAAGATCAAGGAGCGCATGCCCGACGCGCCGGTCGACAGCTGGGACATGGTGTTCGACCCGGAGATCGCGGCCAAGTTCGCCGACTGCGGCATCCATTTCCTCGACACCGCCGACGAGATTTTCCCGGCCGCACTCAACTACCTGGGGCTGGACCCGGACAGCAGCGATCCGGAAGACTTCGCCAAGGCGACGGAACTCCTGCTGAAGGTCCGCCCCTATATCCAGAAGTTCCACTCCTCGGAGTACATCAACGCGCTGGCGAACGGAGACATCTGCATCGCCATCGGCTGGTCCGGCGACGTGCTGCAGGCGCGTGATCGCGCGGCGGAGGCCGACAACGGCGTCACCGTTGCCTATTCGATCCCGAAGGAAGGCGCGATGATGTGGTTCGACAACATGGCCATCCCGGCGGACGCTCCGCATGTCGAGGAGGCTCACGCCTTCCTCAACTATATCATGAAGCCGGAAGTGATCGCCAAGGCGACCGACTACGTCTTCTACGCCAACGGCAACAAGGCCAGCCAGGAGTTCGTCAGCAAGGACGTCCTGGACGACCCGGCGATCTATCCGCCCCAGTCCACGATCGACAAGCTGTTCTCCACCACCACCAAGTCGCCGAAGGCGCTGCGGTCCCGCACCCGCGAGTGGACCAAGGTGAAGACCGGCCAGTGATGCCCGGGCAAGGGCCGGCCTGAGCGCCGGCCCTTCGCCTTTCCGGATCTTTCGCGTTTCTCTTTCGTTTCGCCGCAGTCCGGTCGCCCTCCCGAAGAGGCCCGCCGGAGATCTCAGAGGGGGTGATCTTGGCGAAGAAACCGGTTGGACCCGTCCGTCGCGACTTTGCGCCCTGGGAGGACCCAGCGGCACGACCGTTCATCGAATTCCGAAACGTGACGAAGACCTTCGGCGACTTCACCGCCGTCGACGACCTCAGCCTGAAAATCCACGAGCGGGAGTTCTTCGCTCTTCTCGGCGGGTCCGGCTGCGGCAAGACGACGATGATGCGCATGCTCGCCGGCTTCGAGACGCCGAATGCCGGAGAGATCCTTCTCGACGGACAGAACCTCGCCGGCGTGCCCCCCTACCGGCGGCCGGTGAACATGATGTTCCAGTCCTATGCCCTGTTTCCGCACATGAGCGTGGAGGCGAATGTCGCCTTCGGTCTCAAGCAGGAGGGCATGCCCCGGGCCGATATCGCCGTGCGCGTGTCGGAAATGCTCAAGCTCGTGCGGCTCGAGCAATTCGCCAAACGCAAGCCGCACCAGCTTTCCGGCGGCCAGCGCCAGCGTGTGGCCCTGGCGCGTTCCCTTGCCAAGAAGCCGAAAGTGCTCCTTCTCGACGAGCCGCTCGGTGCTCTCGACCGCAAGCTGCGCGAGGATACCCAGTTCGAGCTCATGGATCTGCAGTACGAGCTCGGCATGACATTCCTGATCGTCACCCACGACCAGGAAGAGGCCATGACGGTGGCCGACCGCATCGCGGTGATGGACAAGGGTCGCATCATCCAGATCGCCACGCCGGCGGAGATCTACGAGGTCCCCAACTCCCGGTTCGTTGCGGACTTCATCGGCGATATCAACATGATGGAATGCAAGGTCGTCGCGCATGCCGAGGACGGGATGCGGCTGCACTGCCCGCTGTTTTCCTGCGACATCGACGTGGCGCAAAAGGTTGAGGCCGGCATTGGCGAGACCGTGTGGTTCGCCATTCGACCGGAGAAGGTGCGGATCTCCTTCGACGAGCCGGACAGCAAGGTCAACGCCGTGCATGGCGAGGTCTGGGACATCGCCTACCTGGGCGACGTCTCGATCTATCATACGCACATCGCCGAAGAGGAAACGGTCCGCGCCACGGTCGCAAACCGAAGCCGTACGGTCGAGAAGCCGGTGGGCTGGGACGACAAAGTCTGGCTGAGCTGGGACCGGGACGCGGGCCTGGTCCTGACGCGCTAGGCAGGTGAAGGGCGAAGGACACGGGGAACGGCCATGAGCAATGTGGAGCAGGTTGCCGCAGTTCCTGCAACGGAGCCGACGGGCGAGGACCCGGAGCGCCGCGTCGTGGCTCGACCCGTGCGCCGGCGCCGGTCGCTTGGCGGCATACTTCTCATCGCCATGCCCTATGCGTGGCTGCTCTTCTTCTTTCTTCTGCCGTTCTTCATCGTCTTCAAGATCTCCTTTTCCGAGATCGCCGTGGCGATCCCGCCGTATGCCCCGGTGTTCGACCCGGCCGCCGGCTGGGAAGGCATCAAGGCCATGTTCGCCGCCTTCTCCTTCGACAACTACCTGTGGCTGACAGAGGACGACCTCTACTGGCGGTCCTATCTCTCAAGCGTGTCGATCGCGGCCATCTCGACGCTCATCACCCTGATCGTCGGTTATCCGCTCGCCTACGGGATGGCACGGGCGCCCAAGGCTTGGCGTGCGACACTGCTGATGCTCGTCATCCTGCCGTTCTGGACAAGCTTCCTGATCCGCGTCTACGCTTGGATCGGCATCCTCAAGAACGAGGGACTTCTGAACCAGGCCCTGCTCTGGCTGGGCGTGATCGACCAACCGCTGACGATCCTGAACACCAATGCCGCGGTCTATATCGGCATCGTCTACTCCTACCTGCCGTTTCTGGTCCTGCCGCTCTACGCAAGCCTGGAGAAGCTCGACACCTCGCTGCTCGAGGCCGCAGGTGACCTAGGCTGCCCTCCCTGGCGCGCGTTCTGGACCATCACGGTGCCACTGTCGCTGCCCGGCGTCATCGCCGGTTGCTTCCTGGTGTTCATTCCAGCGGTGGGCGAATTTGTCATTCCCGATCTACTCGGCGGCTCCGAAACGCTCATGATCGGCAAGACGTTGTGGATGGAGTTCTTCACCAACCGCGACTGGCCGGTGTCCTCAGCGGTCGCCGTGGTTCTGCTCCTCATTCTCGTGGTGCCGATCGTGCTGTTCCAGAACCAGCAGCAGAAAGCCCAGGAGAAGAGCACATGAGCGGCAAGAAGGGGAACAGGTAGATGCGCCAGGGTCCAAGCTGGTTCAACGTGACGTCGCTGGTGCTGGGCTTTTCGTTCCTCTACCTGCCGATCGTCCTGCTTGTGGTCTATTCGTTCAACGAATCCCGGCTCGTGACCGTATGGGGCGGGTTCTCGACAAAATGGTATGCGGAACTGCTCAACAACCAGCAGCTTCTCGATGCGGCCTGGGTGACGCTGCGCATCGCCTTCGTCTCGGCATCGCTCGCCACCGTTCTGGGCACGCTGGCGGCATTGGTGCTGTCCCGTTCGGGGCGCTTTATCGGCCGGTCGGTCTTTTCAGGCATGGTCTATGCGCCGCTCGTGATGCCGGAAGTGATCCTCGGCCTGTCCCTGCTGCTGCTTTTCGTGGCCGTTGACCAGGCGCGCGGCTTCTGGACCATCATGATCGCACATACGACATTCGCCATGTGCTATGTGGCGGTCGTCGTCCAGTCGCGACTCGCCGGCTTCGACCGTTCGCTGGAAGAGGCCGCCCTCGACCTCGGCTGCCCGCCGCTTCAGACGTTTTTTTCCATCACGCTGCCGATCATCCTGCCGGGCGTCATAGCCGGATGGATGCTGGCCTTCACGCTCTCGCTCGACGATCTGGTGATCGCGAGCTTCACCACGGGGCCGGAAGCCACCACATTGCCGATGAAGATCTATTCGCAGGTACGCCTCGGCGTGACACCCGAGATCAACGCGGTCTGTACCATTCTCGTGGGGCTTGTCTCGCTCGTGGTGATCGCCGCGTCGATCGTCACCAAGCGCCAGGAGATGCGCCGCGAACGCGACATGCGTCAGGCCGAAGCCCAGGCCTGAGACCCACCCCGCTACCGCGTGGGCCGCTCGTCCACGCGCGTAAGGTCAGGGACGATCAGCGGCTGGAACACCGTACCGCGCACGAGCACGGGCAAGCCTGCCGTCTCTTCTGAGCCGTCCGGCTCCGCCGACGCGCTAGCGGAGGTCCCGCCACTGGTTTGTGCAGGACCATCTCCGGGAAGGCGTTTCCTCAGGTGCCCTCGCAGGGAAAGCGTTCCCGAGGGCAGGCTCACGCGTCCACTTGCGCTCAGGGCATGGTCCGGCGTGAAAGCCTTGGCGGACGAAAGGTCAAGCGTTTCAGCCGACCCGACCAGCTCCACGGACACGAAATCGAAGCTGCTCGGCAGATTGGGATCCGCCACCGTGTCCGAACCCAGAAGGCCGGCAAGCAGCGTATCCGCGCCACCCCGGGAAAACCGAAGGCCAGAGGCCTTCAGGAGTGCCGTGCCGCTCGCGGAGGTGAGGAGAGCATCAAGGTTCTTCCCCCGGCCGTTCCATTGTGTTCGCCCGGAGAGGGTACCGGCGACCGGGACAGGTCCTTCCTCGGGAAGCGGCAGGCGTCCGGCCGGGATGGCGTCGAGCACCAGGGTCGCCGCTCCAAGGAAACCTTCCCCCTCCGGGTCGGGGCGCAGCCGCGCGGAGAGATCGAGCCCGCCACCATCGACCCGGGTCTCGCCCACATCGACGCTCAGGTCACGGTCGCGCAACAAGATGGAAACGGCGGTCGGACCGATGGAGACATCGCCGGTGACAAGGCGCGTGGCCGACAACCGCAGGTCGATGTCGGCAGGCGCAAGCACCTCTTGCAGAGGCTGTCGCAGCCAACCCGCCGCGGCCGCTTCATCGCCGACCCCGGCAATACCTTCAGTCACATGCGCGGAGAGATCCAGCGTGTCGAACGCCAGTGTCCCCTCCAGGCGCGGGCGTGGACCGGCGAGGTCAAGAACCAGCCGTCCGTCGCCGGAGTTTCCGTCGAATTCGATGTCCGCACGTGTCATGGAAAGGGCGGTTGCGGAGATCTCTCCAGTCCCCGCGAGGCGGACCGCTCCAAAGGTCGCCCCGTCTCCACCGAGATCATGGCCGAAGCGCTCGACAAGTCCGCGCAGATCGCTGGCGGCAAACTCCATGTTGCCGCGAAACCAGGCCATGTCCGCGCGCAACAGTGTGCCATCGAGACGCAAGGTCGCGAGCGGCGATGCAAGATTGACGAGAAGCGCCGCTTCGCCTGGCCCCTCCAGAACCGCCCGATCGGAAAGGGTTGCCGTCCACTGCAAGGTCTGGTCGCCGGCATTGAGTGAACCGCGCAGGGTGACGGCGCCTGCACCGGACGCGGACAGCCGCAAGGAAACGTCACGTGCCAGAACGCTTTCCCTGCCCTCCGGATTCACTTGCACAAGCGTGATACCACCAACCGTCAGCGGATGGCGCAGGAGACGCCGGAGCTCTTCGGAGAGGGGGGACGCAAGTGCGCCTGCATCGGCGAACACGCCATTGTCGCTATGCCAGTCGGGCAGAATGATGCGTCCACCGGAGATCGAGATGGACGAAACCCGCGCCTCCCCGGACACAAGCCCCGACAGGGCCAGGTCAACGTCGATCGTCGCTCCATGAAGCGACCACCCCCCACGCGTGTTCTCGAGATCCACATCGCGCAGGGTAAGCACAGGCGTCGTGCGCAGGGTCAACGCAACCGGCGATCCGACGCTGACGCTGGCCCCAAGCCAGCGCGACAACTCCGATTCGACGCGCGCACGGGTGCTCTCGCCCGTGACGAAAGCGGACAGCGATACGAAACCGATTGCCAGGACGGCGGCAAGCACCACCATCCCCAAGAAGAGGCGTCTCATCATTGGTGTTCACGCGCCGCTGGAGCGGGTTCTCATGGCCGACACCGCGCGTTCAGCCTTCCCGGCCCGGGAATAGGCGCTCTTTGAACCGCGTTCAAGCCGAAAGGCCTCAGCCATCCGCCAGGTGCGGGGTTGGCGCTTGAGGAAAGCGGGTATCAGCGGTATCACGGGGTCACGCTCCCGCCGGCCTGGCGGGAGGTGCCCGCGTCGCAACCGCGGGCACAGGGAGAGGTTCTTGCGAGGAGACGCTGATGAATAAGATCTACCCCGACGCGGCCGCCGCGCTTTCGGGATTGACCTTCGACGGCATGACGGTGATGGCCGGCGGGTTCGGCCTGTGCGGCATCCCAGAGAATCTCATCGCCGCGCTTCGCGACAGCGGCGCGAAGAACATGACCGCCATTTCCAACAACGCCGGTGTGGACGATTTCGGTCTCGGCCTGCTGTTGCAGACGCGCCAGATCAGCAAGATGATCTCGTCCTACGTCGGCGAGAACGCCACCTTCGAGCGCCAGTACCTCAACGGTGAACTCGAGCTCGAGTTCAACCCGCAGGGCACCATGGCCGAGCGCATTCGCGCGGGCGGCGCGGGCATTCCCGGCTTCTACACCAAGACCGGCGTCGGCACGCTGATCGGTGAAGGCAAGGAGCACAAGGATTTCAACGGCGAAACCTACATCCTCGAGACCGGCCTCGTCGCCGACCTGTCACTGGTCAAGGCGTGGAAGGCGGACACCGAAGGCAACCTGATCTACCGGAAGACCGCGCGGAACTTCAATCCGATGATGGCAACCGCCGGCAAGGTCACCGTGGTCGAGGTCGAGGAAGTGGTCGAGGCCGGCGAGCTCGATTCCAACGCCATCCACACGCCGGGCATCTATGTCGACCGTATCATCGTGGGCAGCCACGAAAAGCGGATCGAAAAGCGCACGACCCGCGCCGCCTGAGGCGTAACCCGAACGATCGACAGATGGGCCGACCCGTGCTTGCACGCGTCGGCCGGCGCCCCGGTGGCGCCGCGTCCTGAAGGCGCTGGCGGCCCCGCGGCAGCAAGGAGGATACGGACATGGCCTGGACACGCGACGACATGGCCCGCAGGGCCGCGCAGGAACTCGAGGACGGATTTTACGTCAATCTCGGCATCGGGATCCCGACACTCGTTTCCAACTACATTCCCGATGGCGTGAGCGTCACGCTTCAGTCGGAGAACGGAATGCTCGGCATGGGCCCCTTCCCGACCGAGGACGAGGTCGACCCCGATCTCATCAATGCCGGCAAGCAGACCATCACCGAACTGCCGCAGACGAGCTTCTTCTCCTCCGCCGACAGCTTTGCGATGATCCGCGGCGGCCACATCGACATGGCCATTCTCGGCGCCATGGAAGTGTCGGAGAAGGGCGATCTCGCCAACTGGATGATCCCGGGCAAGATGGTCAAGGGCATGGGTGGCGCGATGGATCTCGTCGCCGGCGTCAAGCGTGTCGTCATCCTCATGGACCACACGTCCAAGGCGGGCGATCCGAAGCTTCTGCCCGAGTGCACGCTGCCGCTTACCGGCGTGCACTGCGTCAACCGCATCATCACCAATCTCGGCGTCTTCGATGTGACAGATGACGGACTTCTGCTGGTCGAACTCGCCCCTGACGTAACGGTGGATGAAGTGAAGGCGGCAACCAAGGCAAAGCTCACCATTCCCGCCTGACGTCGGGGGCTTGAAGCCTCCGTCACAACGGGACCAATCGTCGCGCCTCCCGCCGGACCTCCGGCGGGAGGCTTTTATTGACGCAGCGCGGAAAGCAACTTAGCCGCTCTCCGACCGGATTCCGTCCACATCGGTATTATCATCCATTTTACTTCACCCCTGCATTAACTACATGAATTACATCGCATTTCTGGAGCAATCGCCATGTCGCAGGTTTTGCTTGTCGAGGACACCGCGTTCTTCGAACGCGTCATCCGGCGCCAGCTCTCCGAACTTCCCGGCCTGACGGTCCTGTCGGCCGCCTCACATGAGGAGGCTCGGGAGCTGTTGGCGCGACCGGATGTAAACCCGGTCCTGGCACTCGTTGACCTCACGCTGCCCGATGCACCGGACGGCGAGATCGTGGATCTCGTGCTCGCCGCCGACCTTCCGACAATCGTCTTTTCCGGACGTTTCGACGAGCGCATGCGTCATACGCTGCTGGCCAAGGGCGTCGTCGACTACATCCTCAAGGAAAATCCTGCGAGCCTCACCTATCTCACCTCGCTGGTGAAGCGGATCTACAGGAACAGGGAAGTGGACGCCCTGGTTGTCGATGACAGCAAGGTCGATGCGGAAGTGATTGTGCGCAGACTGCGCCGCTATCGCCTGAGGGTCCATGTGGCGAACGGTTTCGAGGCGGCGCTTGCCCACATCGAAGCAACCGAAAACCTTCGCCTCGTCATCCTCGACTATGTGATGCCCAAGGTCGACGGCTTCTCGCTTCTTCAAACCTTGAGGCGTCGCTTCGCCCCGGAGGATCTCGCCGTCGTCGGCCTCTCCGGACATGCGGAGCCTGGCGCGGTCGCGCGCTTTCTCAAGTCAGGCGCGAACGATTTCATGATGAAGTCGTGCTCGCCGGAAGAGTTCATGCTGCGCATCTCGCAGAACCTGGACATGCTCGACCGGCTCGACGACCTGTCCCGCATGGCTCATCGCGATGAACTGACAGGGCTTTCGAATCGTCGCCATCTGTTTTCACAAGGCCGGGCCCTCTACGATCAGACGCGCCGCGCAGGCTCGCAGATCGCGGTCGCGGCACTCGACCTCGACATGCTCAAGGCCGTGAACGATCGCCACGGTCACGAACGCGGCGACGCACTGATCCGCGCCTTTGGTGAACTCCTGGCACGCATGGCGCCTGCCGGCGCCTTTCCGGCGCGTCTCGGTGGCGACGAATTCTGCGTGATCCTGCCGGAAATCGGCCCCCGGGAGCGCCATGCGTTCGTGCGGTCCGTCGTCGAGGCCCTTCCAGGCCTCGGCCACCCGGGTGGCGGACTGGAGGACATCGGCCCGATCACCATGAGTGCCGGCGTCTCGAACGGCACGGAATCCAGTCTGGACGAAGCCCTGCGCAAGGCCGACGCACGCCTCTATGAGGCCAAGAACGCCGGTCGCAACCGCATGGTCGGCTTTGGCGAGGAGACGAGCCGGGTTCTGGTCAATACCAACTAGGGTGTGGTCCCTATCGTCCGCCGAGCGCCTCATAGATCTTGCGCCCGGGACGACCGGTGACAGGGAGGCCGTGGCGCGCCTCCGCCTTGCGAATACCCTCGCGCGTGGCCTGCCCGACGCGTCCGTCAGCCTCGCCAATATCGAACCCCGCGCGCAGCAGGAGCTTCTGCAATCCGAGCCGCTCGGCGCGCGACAGCCCCGAATCGTCGGTCGGCCAGTCTGTCGCGAAGGCCCCCGCTCCCCGCAGGCGGTCCGAGAGATGGGAGATCGCCAGGGCGTAACTCTCGGCCACATTGTAGGAGTAGATGGCGTCGAAATTCCGGAACACGAGGAAAGCCGGACCATTCTCTCCGGCAGGCAGCAGCAGCCCGGCACTCGCATCCCCCTGAAGCCTGCCACCATCGAGATGGGTCACCCCGCGCTTGCCCCAGGATGTCACGCTCGCCTTCCGCTTTCGCCCTGAAGGCCCCTTGTAGCCCTTGGGTAGCTTGACCTCATATCCCCAGGGCATGCCGGTGACCCAGCCGGCCTTCTTCAGATAGTTGGCCGTCGAGGCCAGTGCGTCGGGAACGGAGTTGACGAGATCCTTTCGCCCGTCGCCATCGTGATCGACCGCAAGCCGACGATAGGTGGAGGGCATGAACTGGGTCTGGCCGAACGCTCCCGCCCAGGACCCCTTCAGGTCTGACAGGCGTACATCGCCACGGTCCACGATCTTCAGCACCTCAATGAGTTCGGATCGGAAGTATTTCGCCCTCCGTCCCGCGCAGGCGACATTGGCCAGCGCATGCGGCACGTGGAAGTCTCCATGGAACTGGCCATAGTCGCTTTCCACGCCCCACACGGCCAGCACGATGTACCGGTCAACCCCATAGGCCTTTTCAACGGCGGCCAGGGTGTTGGCGTGCTTCCTGAGCATCGCCTTGCCGTCGGCAATACGCTCCTTGTCCACCAGAAACGCGAGGTAGTCCCAGATCGGGGTCTTGTATTCGGGCTGGGCACGGGAGAAGCGCACCGCCTTTTCATCGAAGGCCACGGACCGGAGCGCCGCATTCACGGTACGCTCGCTCACGCCGGCCTTTACCGCCTGCTGGCGCAGACGGGACAGACAGGTGTCGAAACCGGCAGCCGAGGCGGGAAGCACCATGGCGGCGAGCACGAAAGGCAGAAGCAGCGTCCGTAGAAACGGGCGCCGGCTTTGCCGCCAGCACCCGGGCCTCGTCCCGAAAACGCCCATTGGCCTCCCTCCCCGCTCCACGCACATGCACCATTTTGCAGCGGAAGTTCACCGCGCCATCTTGTCACCATGATGGCGGCTCCTCCACACAGCAGGGGCGAGAACTCAGACCTTGAGGCTGAGCTTGCCGAAGTTCTCGCCCGAGAAGAGAAGGTTCAGGGTTTCGGGGAAGGCCTTCAGTCCGCCTTCGCGCACATCCTCGCGGAAGGTGAGCTTCTCCTGGGCAACCCACTGCGAAAGATCGGCGAGCGCGATCGGGATCTCCGAAGCGAAATCAAAGACGATGAACCCCTGCATCTTTAGACGGGACGTCAGAACATGGCGCAGGTTCTGCGGCCCCGGAGGCGGCGTCGTGGCGTTGTAAGCGGAGATCAGGCCGCACACGGCAATACGGCCGAACGTGTTCATGTTCGGCAGGACCGCATCAAGCACCTCGCCGCCGACATTCTCGAAATAGACGTCGATACCCTCGGGGCAGGCCGTGCCAAGATCCTTGAAGAGGTTCCCCGCCTTGTAGTCGACCGCGGCGTCGAAACCATGCTCCTCCACGAGAGCACGGCATTTCTTCGCGCCACCGGCAATGCCGACTGCGAGCGCGCCCTTGATGCGTGCGATCTGCCCGACAATCTGGCCAACGGCACCAGAAGCCGCGGAAACGACCGCGGTGTCGCCCTCCTTCAGCTCGCCCACGCGCAGCAAGCCGAAATAGGCCGTCCATCCCGGCATTCCCAGACCTCCGATCCAGGTCTGGAGCGGCGCGATGGACGTATCGGCACGCTGTACGTTTCGGCCGTCGGAAACGGCATGGCTTTGTGCCCCGAGCAGACCCGCCACCGCGTCTCCCTCGCGAAAGTCCGGATGACGGGAGGTTTCAACGTAGCCGGCCGAGAAGGCGCGCATCACCTCGCCGATGCCGACCGGGGAAATGTACGACTTGCCCTCGTTGACCCAGCCGCGCATGGCCGGATCGAGCGAGACATACTCGATGCGCACACGGAACTCCCCCTCCCCGGGTTCGGGCAGCGGCTCGTCCCGGATCTCGAACACGTCGGGCGTAAGCAATCCCGGCGCGGGGCGGCGGGCCAGGCGGACGGTCGTGTTCCGTGTCATGTGAAACCTTCCTGTGAAGTCGTGGCAGTTTCGGGTTCAGCAGAAGAGTTCGGGCCGCTTCAGGCGCAGGGCCTGGAGAAGAAGCAGCGTCTTGGCATCGATGCCGCCATCCCTGGAAAGGGCCTCCTCCAGCCCGACAAGAGGCATCTCGAGGATTTCGATCTCCTCGCCCTCGTGGTCAAGGCCGCCGCCTTCGCCATCGTGGACGTCCTCCTCACCGAACTCGGCCAGAAAAAGAGACAGGCGCTCCGTAATCGCCCCTGGCGACACGAACACCTCACCAACGGGATCGAGCCGCGCAAGCCGCACGCCAACCTCCTCGAAGGCTTCCCGACGTGCACTCTCCTCGGGCGTCTCCCCCTCGTCGATATGCCCTGCCGGGACCTCAATCAGAAAGCCGTCCTGGTCGCCCCGAGCCATCAGTGGCACCCGGAGCTGGCGGGCAAGACGCACGCACTTTCGCACCGGATCGAACGGCAGCACCGCAACCACGTCCGAGCGTGTCTGGTACTCGCGTGAAATCCGGAAGGTGTCGCCGTTCACCCTCTCCTGCTCCACGTCCATTTCCTCGTAGGCGCCGAAGCCCTGATAGAGGACCCGATGAGCGATAACACGGGCGCTACGGGAAGATTTGGTCATGCTGTCGTTCTCCCGGATCTGTCCCGCGTTCGGGACGGAACTGACGAAATCCCGCGCAAATTGTCGAGGCACCGGTCCATGAAAGCAATGCCGGGGCAAGCGCCGTCATGCCTTCCGGAAAACGCAAGAACGCGGAAAGGCGTTTCGCCTTCCCGCGTCCGCATATCAGTCGGTTGTCTGCAATCAGCCGACGAAGGCGCGCTCGATGACGAACTCCGCAGGCTTGTTGTTGGCGCCCTCGGTCAGCCCCCGCTCCTCGAGAAGCACCTTGGTGTCCTTGAGCATGGCCATGGAACCGCAGATCATCGCACGGTCGACGGCCGGATCGAGCGGCGGCACACCGAGTTTCTCGAACAGTTCGCCGTTCTCGATCAGCGTGGTGATGCGTCCCATGGTCTCGTAGGGTTCGCGGGTCGTCGAGGTGAAGAGCTTGAGCTTGTCGGCAGCCAACTCGCCGATGAGCGGATCTTCCTTGATCGCCGCAACAAGCTCGCGGGAATAGGCAAGGTCGGCCACGTTCCGGCAGGTGTGCGTGACGATCACTTCCTCGAACTTCTCGTAAGTCTCCGGATCCCGGATCAGGCTTGCAAACGGCGCAAAACCGGTGCCGGTGGAGAACATGTAGACCCGCTTGCCGGGCACGAGCGCGTCGTTGACGAGCGTTCCGGTCGGCTTCTTCTTCATGAGGACCGTATCGCCCGGCCTGATCTTCTGCAGGTGCTGGGTCAAGGGTCCGTCCTGAACCTTGATCGAGAAGAACTCCAATTCCTCGTCCCAGGATGGCGAGGCAATGGAGTACGCCCGGAAAACCGGTTTCTCACCGACCATCAGACCGATCATCACGAATTCGCCCGACCGGAAGCGGAAGCTCGCCGGACGCGTGATACGGAAGCGAAACAGCGCGTCGGTGTAATGCTGCACCTCGGTGACGGTCTCGGCGGTGGCGCCAGCCGGCACGACCGTGCTCGGGTCCGCGGCAACGTTGACCAGGTTCATGGCTCTATCCTTGACGTCAAGATCTCGGGTCTTCTTGAAACTCAATCAGCTTGCACTGCACGTGCTGGCCAAAATAACCGCATCCGGGCGATCCGGCTTCAGTATTGCTGCGCACCGGCGGAGGGGCGCCGCGCCCATGACCGGGCGCCGCCGGGCACTTCACGCGTGCATCCGGCGGGTTGGAGATATAGCGGGACGCCGACGTCCTGACCAGCCTCCAGCGCGCGCCGCGTCGGCTCATGAGTTATGGAGAATGCCGTGAAACCAACCCGCTTCATGAGCGGAATCTGGTCGAGAAGGACATCGCCAACCGCACGGATCTCTCCGGAAAACGCCATGCGCTGACGCAGGAGACGGGCACTCGAATAGCCGCGACCGTCTGAAAACACGGGGAAATCGACCGCGACCATCTCAACCCGGTCGAGATGCGGGACGAGCCTGGAGACATCCTCGCCGCTTGCCACGAGGACACCAAGCCGCAGGTCCGGGCCAAGGTCGGAAACGACCTCCAGAAACCGCTCGAGCGGAAGCACGATCGCCTCGCCCGCGTCGGGAACGGGAGCCTCGTGGTCGAGAAAGGTCCAGTCATCGGGCACAAAGGTCCCGTCGCGGTAAAGCGTCACAGTCATGGTCAGATCCCCGCTCCCTGCTCATTCTCGAGCGGCAGCGCGAGATGGATGCCGCATTCCGTCTTGTCCTTGCCCCGCCAGCGTCCGGCACGCGGGTCCTCTCCCTCGGCCACCGGGCTGGTGCACGGCATGCAGCCGATCGAGGGGTACCCCTTTGCCACCAGCGGATGGGCGGGAAGGTCATGTTCGACCACATGCGCGCGGAGATCCGACGGATCCCAATCCGCAAGCGGGTTCACCTTGATCCGCAGACCGTCACTTTCGAAGACGGGAATGTCGGAACGCGAACTTGCCTGAAAGCGCTTTCGCCCGGAAATCCATGCGGAAAACCCTGCAAGTCCGCGCGCCAGCGGACGCACCTTTCGAATGTCGCAGCAGGTATCGGTGTCCGACATCCAAAGCGATCCACCCGGATCGCGTTCGGCAAGGTCGTCCCGATCCGGGCCGAGCGTGCGTACGTCCGTGAGGCCGAAACGCTCGACCAGCGTGTCGCGGTAGCGCAGCGTGTCGGGAAAAAGCTTGCGCGTGTCGATGAACAACACGGGAATCGTCGGGTCGACCTCGGCCGCCAGATGCAGGAGTACCGCCGACTCGGCGCCGAAGGAGGAGACCAGTGCCAGCCCGTCGCCATAGCGATCGCGTGCGACCGAGAGAATTTCCCGCGCCCGTGCGCCACGGTAGAGCCGGTCAAGCCTTGCCGCTTCCGCGACAAGTCCATCGGCACCATCGGCGAATGTCTCAAGCCGTGCCATAAAGCGCCTCCTTGAAGGGAGCCTCGCCAACCCGGCGGTAGGCCGCGAGGAAGTCCTCGTCACGGCTTTCACGCAAGTCGATATAGGTATCGACCAGCTTCTCGATCGCATCCACGACTTCATCGTAGGCAAAGCCGCGTCCGATGATCTCACCGATGGAGGTGTTCTCGTCGGCCGAGCCGCCGAGTGTGATCTGGTAGAATTCCTCGCCCTTCTTCTCCACGCCCAGGATGCCGATGTGGCCCACGTGGTGATGACCGCAGGCATTGATGCAGCCGGAGATCTTGATCTTCAGATCGCCGATCTCCCGCTGGCGGTCCTGGCTCGCGAACCGCTCGGAAATACGCTCTGCAACCGGGATCGAACGTGCGGTGGCAAGCGCGCAATAGTCCATGCCCGGACAGGCAATGATGTCGGTCACGAGCCCCGCGTTTGCCTCTGCGAGTCCCGCTTCCGCAAGCCTTGCGAAGATGGCCGGAATATCGTCCTTGCGGACATGCGGCAGCACCAGGTTCTGCTCATGGCTGACACGGATCTCGTCGTGCCCGTAGGTCTCGGCCAGATCCGCGACAACATCCATCTGGTCGGCGCTGGCATCGCCCGGAGCCTTGCCGACCGGCTTCAGCGAGATCGTCACGCTGGCGTGTCCCGCGGCGTGGTGGGCATGCACATTCCGCTCGGCGAACGCGGCAAACGCGCGATCGGAGGCGCAGGCCGCATCGAACGCTCCGGTGCCCGCATTCCCGTCAAGAGTTGGCGGGGCGAAATAGGCCACGATCCGGTCGATCTCCGATTGCGGCAGGGTCAGCACGCCGCCGCGCGTCTCGGCAAACTCGTCCTCGATGTCCGCCTTCAGGGCCTCGAGCCCCGTTTCGTGCACGAGGATCTTGATACGCGCCTTGTACTTGTTGTCGCGCCGTCCATAGCGATTGTAGACGCGAAGAATGGCCTCGCAATAAGCCAGAAGGTCCTCTTCGGGCAGGAAATCGCGCACCTTGCGTCCGATCATCGGCGTGCGCCCCAGTCCCCCGCCGACATAAACCGCGAAACCGACACCACCATCCTCGGCGCGAACCGCCTGCAGGCCGATGTCATGCACCTGGACCGCCGCCCGGTCGTGCGGCGCGCCGGTGACCGCGATCTTGAACTTGCGCGGCAGGAAGGTGAACTCGGGGTGGAGCGACGACCACTGGCGCAGGATCTCGGCATAGGGACGCGGGTCAACGATCTCGTCGGCGGCGGCACCCGAGAAATGGTCCGCAGTCACATTGCGGATGCAGTTGCCCGAGGTCTGGATCGCGTGCATCTCCACCTCGGCAAGCTCTGCCAGGATGTCGGGAATGTCCTTGAGCCGCGGCCAGTTGAACTGGATGTTCTGTCGCGTGGTGAAATGCCCGTACCCGCGATCATACGTGCGCGCAACATGGGCAAGCCGGCGCATCTGCGCACCATTAAGCGTGCCATAGGGCACCGCAACGCGCAGCATGTAGGCATGAAGCTGGAGGTAGACCCCGTTCATCAGGCGCAGCGGCTTGAACTGCTCCTCGGTCAAGTCGCCAGCGAGGCGCCGCCTGACCTGATCACGAAACTGATCGACACGGGCAGACACGAACTGGGTGTCGAACTCATCATATCGGTACATGTCTTCACTCTCCCTCGGGCAGGCCGGCGCGCCTGTGCCGTGCGCCGGACGTTGCCCTGCCGGATGAAACGGGCAGCGGCGGCCACCTGTCAGGCAGCGGAACTTTCCCGCCGGGCCTGCTTGCCGAGGTCCTGGCGGTTCGTGGGGCCTTGCGCCCGAATTCTCTCGCGAAAGCGGACGGGCTCGACAGCGGCATCGCCGTTGCGACGCAGGTCGATCAGATAAGGGTCCACGATCTCACGTGCGGCGACGGCCTCGGCACCGATGCCAAGCGCCTCTTCCTCGCCATCCTTCGTCTCCAGGACACGGGCCAGATCGAGGGTCTCGACCCAGCCGCCGGTGCGCCCGAGCCAGACGACCTCGCCATCGATCAAACGGTTTGCCGTCAGTGCCTTCATGCTTCCAAGCCTTCCTTTCACGTCATGCGTCACGCCGCAGCCACCGCGCGCGCGGACGCGGCAAGCGGTCCGGCGGCGGCAAGATCCGCCGCGCCGACCACATCGCCGATAATGATGAGGACGGGACCGTTCACGTCCTCGCGCTCGGACAGTGCTCCAAGGTCGGCAAGGGACCCGGCCAGAACGACCTCGTCCGCATGGGCCGCATTCTCGACCACCGCGACGGGTGTCCCCGCTGAAAGCCCGGCCTCGCTCAAACGCGCAGCGACACGACCAGCGACGGTGCGCCCCATGTAGACAGCGACCGTCGCTCCCTTCAGCGCTAGATCGCCCCACGCGGGAAGGGTCTCGCCATCCCGGTCGTGACCCGTGGCAAAAACGATACTCGAGGCGACACCGCGCAGCGACAGCGGCAGGCGCAGGCTGGCGGCGGCCGCCAGCGCGGCGGTAACGCCGGGCACCACGTCATGTGCGACACCTGCGGCACGCAGGGCGTCCAGCTCCTCTCCCGCACGCCCGAAGATCATTGGATCACCAGCCTTGAGACGCACAACGCGGCGTCCCTTTCCGGCCTCATCCACGAGAATGCGGTTGATCTCACGCTGGGAGACCGAATGCGCTCCCTTGCGCTTTCCAACGGCAATACGCTCCGCATCACGCCGCCCCATCGCGACCACGACATCGGGCACCAGCGCGTCATGCACGATCACGTCAGCTTCCTGAAGCAGACGCTGAGCACGGAGCGTGAGAAGGTCTTCCGCGCCAGGCCCTGCCCCCACCAGCCAGACGAAGCCGGCATCCTCCGCCGTACCGTTGAGCAGCTTCTGCGCCTCGGCGCGCGCGGCTCCCGGCTGTCCTGCCTCGACATTGGCCGCCACGGCTCCGGAAAAGAACCGCGCCCAGAAACGCCGGCGAGAGGATCCGTCGGTCAGAACGCGCGCGACCGTGGTTCGGAAACTCTCCGCGAGGCGCGCCAGATCTCCGGTCTCGCGTGGCAACATCGCTTCGATGCGCGCACGAATGTGGCGCGCCAGAACCGGCCCGACGCCCGTCGAGGTAATGGCAATGGCAACGGGGGCGCGGTTGACCAGCGCGCCCACGTAGAAGTCGCAGATCTCGGGCCGGTCGACGGCGTTCACGGGAATGCCGGCCGCACGCGCGGCCCTGACCACGCCTGTGTCCGCGGCTTCGTCACCACTTGCGGCGAAAACAAGCGCTGCGTCTTGGAGATGTGCGGGCACGAAGGGCTCCGCGACCAGTTCGGCCCCGGATTTCTCGATCGCGGACAGAAGCGCTCTTTCAGGAGACTCGGCAATGACCACGAGGCGGGCGCGGGTCTCATTCAAGAGCCGCAGTTTCGCCGCTGCCTCCTCGCCCTCGCCGACGACCACGACTCGTCGCCCCTCGACCTTGTGGAAGGTCGGAAACACCGCAAGCTTGCGGTCGTCGCGCGCGGCATCATCTTTATGCGCCATCCGGTCCATGCCAATCGTCTCCGGCATTGCGTCGAGCATGCCAAAGACATAAGGGCTTGGGGGGAAGTGTGCCGGGCATGGCTTTTCAAAGCCGGGGCATGGGGGAGAAAAAACATCCCGCGCCGGAAGGCGCGGCCGAGGCAACGCATTCTGTGCGCATCGGATGGAGCATCCCGCCGAAAAGGCGGATGCCGGAGCACGCGCCGATACCCTCGGTTGATTCAACAGGTTGAACAACCCCGTCAGGCCCGCCACACTCGGACAGTTTCAAGCTGGGTGCATGCTGTGGTGAAAGCAATTTTCTTTGATGTTTTCGGAACCATCGTGGATTGGCGCAAGGGTCTGACGGAGGGACTGGGACGCGGACTCGCCCGTTTCGGCGCCGACATCGACATACCCGCGCTGACCGGGACTTGGGTCGACCAGATAAGGCAGGAGCAGGCAAGGGCCGGAACGTCATCCTGCTCCTGGAAAACAAGCTGCCGCGCCGGTCTCGAGGCAGCACTTCGTGTTCACGCAGGTGAGCTGCCGCTGACGGAACGGGACTACGAGACGCTGGTGCGGGCATGGGAGCGCCTTCCGGCCTGGCCGGATGCCGTGCCAGGCTTGCGGGCGCTGCGCCGCGAGTATGTCATCGCCCCCTGCTGCGATGCTCCCGTCTCGACCATGACCTGGCTCGCCAAGACCGCGGGCCTGCCGTGGGACATGATCATCGGACCGGACATAACCGGCACTCGCCTTCCGGACCCCGAGCACTATCTGGCGTCGGCGCGCCTCGTTGCGCTTGACCCCGAACAGATCATGATCGTTTCGGCCCACAATGCCGATCTCGCGGTTGCCCGGGCCAGCGGGTTCCGGACCGGGTTCTTCTCCAGGCCACGGGAGCACGGCCCCCATCAGGAGGCCGATCTGGCACCAGAGGAAGCGTGGGATATCGTGGCGTTCGATCTGCTCGACCTCGCCCGCCATCTGGAGGCAGCGCTCTACTGAGCCGGCCGGCGACGCAAACGAATAAAGGGCGCCAGCGCATTCGCGCTCGCGCCCCTTCCTTGCGTATTCAGGCTGAAACCGGCAGGAGCTTCAGCCTCCCGTGTTGTTCCTACTTGAGGGCCTGAAGGACCGACACGTAGTTGGCGACCGCAGCGCCGCCCATGTTGAAGATGCCACCAAGTTCCGCATCCCTGACCTGGATGTCGCCGGCCCGCTGGCTGAGCTGCATGGCGGAGAGCACGTGCATGGACACGCCCGTGGCGCCAATGGGATGACCCTTGGACTTGAGCCCTCCGGACGGATTGACCGGCAGCTTGCCATCCATCTGTGTCCAGCCCTCGAGGATGGCGCGATGCCCCTCGCCCGGCGCCGTAAGGCCCATGGCCTCGTATTCCAGCAGTTCGGCGATGGTGAAGCAGTCATGGGTTTCGACGAAGGACAGGTCGTCGAGCGTCACCCCCGCATCGGCAAGCGCCTTGCGCCATGCGGCGGAGCATCCCTCGAAGGCCAGGATATCGCGCTTGGACATGGGCAGGTAATCCTGCACGTGAGACGTGGCACGGAACGCGATCGCCTTGTCTCGACCGAGCGCCGTGGGAATGTCCGTCAGAACAAGTGCTGCCGCGCCATCGGAGACGAGCGAGCAGTCCGTGCGCTTCAGGGGGCCTGCAACGAAGGGGTTCTTTTCGCTCTCGTTTCGGCAGAAGTCGAAGCCGAGGTCCTTGCGCATCTGCGCGTAAGGATTGTTGACACCGTTCTTGTGGTTCTTGGCGGCAATGGCGGCCAGCGCATCCGAACGGTCACCGTATTTCTGGAAATAGGACTGGGCGATCTTGCCGAAAACGCCGGCGAAACCGGCTGGCGTATCGCCTTCCTCCGCCAGATAAGATGCCTTGAGGAGGTTCTTGCCGATCTCCGGACCGGGAGACGTGGTCATCTGCTCCACGCCCACGACCAGAACCACGCGCGCATCACCGCTTGAAACCGCACGCACGCCTTGCTGTACGGCGGCCGAGCCAGTCGCGCAGGCGTTCTCCACGCGCGTTGCGGGCTTGAACCGCAGACCCGGATCCGCCTGCAGCACCAGCGACGCCGTAAAATCCTGGGCCGAAAAGCCCGCGTTGAAGTGGCCAAGAACGATCTCGTCAATATCGCCCGGCTCGAAGCCGGCATCGGCGATGGCATCGCGCGCCACCGACACGATGAGGCTCTCGACCGTCTCGTCGGCATGCTTGCCGAAAGGCGTGTGCGCCCATCCCACAATTGCAGCTGTCATGACCGTTTCTCCCTTCCCGTCACCGACCGCTTCGCCGGCCTTGTTCCTGGCGCCCCTTCATCCGTTCGGGACAGCCGGGATCACACATTTCGACCTCCACGATTCCACTTCATCGCATGACGGGCAAGAAGTTTATTGACTAATACGTCAATCAATCTCATTTTTATATTATATTACAATGTATTATATTGATTTTTTACGAAATCCTCTTTCGCTCGAGGTACCCGGTGACGACCCCACACTGGCCTTTGGAACTTCACATCAGGGACGATAACCGTATTTTCCCGAACCTGTTCCACCCAGCGAAATATTGACTTGGCAAAGCGCGTCCCTCACGCTTTGTATCAAGAATGCATCGTGAAGCGCGTCGCTCACCTTCGGCGGCCTGCTTTTTACTGTCGCGATGGAAAAAAGTTCCGGTTTGCATGAAACCACATGCAGGCAAAGGGGAACACTGGGAGGAATGGACCCGTGACCCGTCGGCTGGCGCTTTTGGCTACGGTGCTTGCTGCCGGCGTCTCTCTGCCAGGGTTCCCGGGCCTGCCCATCTCATCACCCGCCCTGGCCGCGACACTGACCATCTCCTGCGGCGCCGTTGCGATGGAATATCGGGTATGCCGCGAGGGTGTGCAGGCCTGGGAGCGCGAGACCGGCCACAATGTCACGGTGATTCCGGCGCCGAATTCCAGCACCGAGCGCCTGGCCCTGTATCAGCAGATCCTCTCCGGCGGCACGAGTGACATCGATGTTTTTCAGATCGATGTCTACTGGCCGGGGCTCCTTGCCGGCGGGCTGATGGATCTCTCACCCTACGCGCAAGACGCCGTAGCAGAACATTTCCCTGCAAGCATAGCCAACAATACCGTCGAGGGGCGCCTGGTCGCCATGCCCTGGTTCGGCGACGCCGGGCTCCTGTACTATCGCAAGGACCTGCTGGAAAAATACGGCAAACCTGTCCCGACCACCTGGCAGGAACTGACCTCGACGGCTGAGGCTGTCCAGCGCTCGGAACGGCTGGACGGTCAGCCTCATCTTTGGGGTTTTGTCTTTCAGGCACGGGCCTACGAGGGGCTAACGTGTGTCGCCCTGGAATGGGTGGCAAGCTTCGGTGGCGGAATGTTCATTGCCTCCGACGGAGAGATCTCCATCGACAACCCCGCAGCCGAGCAGGCTCTTGCGCTTGCCGCATCCTGGATAGGGCACATCGCCCCGGTTGGCGTACTCAACTACACGGAAGAAGAAAGCCGTCGGGTCTTCCAGTCCGGGAACGCCGTCTTCATGCGCAACTGGCCTTATGCCTGGGCACTCGTCAACGGCGAGGACAGTACCGTTCGGAACAAGGTGGGTGTCGCCCATCTGCCACGTGGCGCGGATGGCGCACCCGCCGGCGGAACGCTCGGCGGCTGGCAGTTGGCCGTCGCCAGAAACACGATCTACCCGCGCGAGGCTGCCGACCTCGTCCTGTACCTCACAGGCAGGGCCGAGCAGAAACGCCGCGCCCTACGTGCAAGCTTCAATCCGACGATCCCGGCCCTTTACCGGGATCCCGACGTGCTGGCTGCAGTACCGTTTCTCGAAAAGCTGCGCGATACGTTCGACATGACCTTTGCCCGACCGTCAGGCGTGACAGGAACACGCTACCCCCAGGTCTCCCAAGCAATCTTCACAAGAATACACGACGCGCTAAGCGGTCGCTCGACCCCACGCGAGACCATTGCCACGCTTGCACGTGACCTCAAGGCACTTCGCCGCGACGGCTGGTAGGGAATTTTACGAACAGGCTTTGCAGGGCGCGTTGCCGAGCACTCGGCGTCGTGGCGGCGGAGTAAAAAACGACTGGCTGTACCAGCCGCTCTTGTGTGAAAGCGCCCCCTCACACCTGTCGGCCCGCCAAGCCTCAATGGCTTCGAGCGGAGCTTTTCCGTACCGCGCTGCGAACACGCCCCGTCGCAACCGGGACACACGCCCCCTGCCCAAACAGAAACAGCATTCACAAAAGAAAAGACCCGGTGGTTTCCCACCGGGTCTCTCCCATCAAATCCTGTGAAGGATCAGATTAGAACGTGCGCTGCACGCGGAAGATACCAGCCAGAGTGTCCTGGTCCGCGAGGCCGGAAGCGGCCTTGAAGTTGCGGTTGCGGTACTCGAGCTCGATGCCGGTCGACAGACCAGCAACCGGACGCCACACCAGGTTACCCTGGACGTTCAGATCGGCGAAGTCAGCCTGCGAGGCAGCCTGGTCGATCTTGTTGTAGGACGCGGTCAGCGACGAGGAGATCGCCGGGGTCCAGAAGTGCGTGAAGCCAGCGCCGATGCCCCAAGCGTTGGACAGCTTCAGCTGGCCAGCCGCGTTGTAGGAACCATCAGACGCACCACCGACGCCGTCCCAAGCGGACGAAACGTAGCCGACAGCACCCGAAGCGTAGGTCGCCTGGATCGAGAAGCTGTCACCAGCAGCGATCATCGGCAGGTTGAACGTGGCGCCAGCGCCGATCGCCCAGCCGAGCTTGCCCTTACCCGGGATGCCAACGCCGAGAGGAGCGCCGCCAGCGAGGTCGGTCGGAGCCAGCGAACGGCCGTAGACGTGGTGCAGGGCACCCATGATCTGAGCCGAACCCCAACCCTGGTCAACACGCAGGTTGGCGACGAAGTCCGGCACCTTCATGCCGCCGTAGCCGTCGATGTTGGTCTGCAGAGCGGTCGCCGAAGCCGGGGTCGCGAGCTGCAGGCCGGTCACGCCGATCTGGCCACGCTTGTTCGGAGCTTCGACCGACACCGAGGCCGAAAGGCCGTTGCCGAACTGAGCCGTGTAAGCGAACAGGTTGGTCTCGCCGTAGTCAGCGAAGCCCTGATCGAGAACCGCACCCCAGTTGTCACCCGTGTAGAACTGGAAGTACGAAGCGGTACGACCAGCGACGAAACCGCCGAGCTGGATGAACGCCTCGTCGAGGGTCAGAACCTCGCCGTTCAGGTTGTCAGCCGTGATGTAGGCAGCCACGTAGGTGCGCAGCAGGCCATACTCGGTGTTGGTGCGGCTGTCGAAGTTGAAGTAGCCACGAGCACGGAAGCGGGTCGACTCGTCGGTGCGAGCGTCCCAGTTGCTGCCGCCGTCCGAGAGGACGTCGTTCATGCGGGCCTCGACGCGAACGCCGCCGCCGATCTTCAGGCAGGTCTCGGTGCCCGGGATGTAGAAGTAGCCGGTGCCGAAGGCGTCGCAAACGCGAACGTAGTCGACCGGCTCCGGAGCCACCGGGAGATCGGCGGCCTGAGCGCCCGTGGCCGCCAGGGCGGCAGCGGAAGCGCCGAGCAGGATGCTCTTGATGTTCATTTCCTGACCTCGTCGTTTTTCCCTGTATGACCTTGTGGCCGAGGGAGTGATGAGTTGAGCAAGCTTCCCCGCGAGCTCGAGTTTGGTTCTAAGCCACCCCCCTCCCGGGTCGCAACCGGCAAATGCCCCTGCACGGCACTGAACGGACACACTGTGTCTTTGCGGTGACACCTTGTTAAGACGCCGTTAGGACTTCATTTACCTCCCGTTAGGAATTGGCCCGTTTTCCCGCTGAATTGCGCGATTTCGGTCGTCCCGGCGCAAAAATCGCGGCGAACAGCCTGCACAGGCCACCTCCCGCTCCCTGTCCTTCCACCAGAGGGTACAGTAAAGACGCGCACACGGGCGCGCCATGCGTACCGTGGAGAATCGGACCTGGGGGAATCATCCGCCAGCGCCGACACGCGAAACAGACAGGAGCGAAGGAAAACGGGATGCCACAACGGCCCTCGATCTCCGTCTTTATTATCGCGCGCGACGAGGCGGACCGGATCGGCGCCGCGATCGACAGCGTTTCCACCTTTGCAGACGAGGTGATTGTCATCGACAGCGGCTCACGGGACGAGACCTGTGCGGTCGCCGAGGCGCGCGGTGCGCGCGTCCTTTACAATTCGTGGCCCGGCTATGGTCCGCAGAAACGGTTCGGGGAAGACGCCTGCGCCAACGACTGGCTCTTCAATCTCGATGCGGACGAGGCCGTCACACCGGAACTTGCGGCGGAAATCCTCAAACTGCGCGATTCGGGCCGGATGACGGATTGCGCGTTCTGGCAGGTGGCGATCCGCGATGTCTTCGCCCATGAGAGCCGCCCCGCGCCATGGGCCTACGGCTACATCCAGATTCGCCTCTATGACCGGCGCGCAGGGCGATTCTCCGAATCGTCGGTGCATGACACCGTCCGCCCCCCGAAGGACGCGAGGCTCGCCAGGCTCAAAGGTGCGATGTCCCACCGTTCGATCCGCTCGGTCGCCTTTCAGGTCGAGAAGATGAACCGTTATTCCACGATGCAGGCCGATGACCTGGAGCAGCGCGGACGGCGCCTGGCCCGCTGGCGAATCCCGGGCGAGTTCCCGCTTGCCTTTCTCAAGGCCTATGTGCTGCGGCGCTATGCGCTCTACGGCTGGTGGGGGCTGGTCATTGCAACCAACTACGCCTACTCGCGCTTCCTGCGCGTCGCAAAGGCCTACGAACGCGAACTCCTCGCGTGCACCAGGAAAAACAGCCAGACATGAACATGCCTGAGAATCGCGACGCTCCGACCGTCGCCATAGTGGGTGCGGGACCGGCCGGCCTGATCGCCGCCGACCTCCTCAGCGCACGTGGCGCACGCGTCACGATATATGAGCGCATGCCTTCGGTGGCGCGCAAGCTGCTGATGGCGGGACGCGGCGGGCTCAATCTCACCCATAGCGAAGACCGTGAAACATTTCATGCTCGCTACCGGGAGGCGGAGCCGCTGCTCGCGCCCATGCTGGACGCCTTCAACCCCGCAGAACTGGTTGCCTGGTGCAAGGACCTCGGCATCGAGACCTTCACCGGGACCAGTGGCCGTGTGTTCCCCAGGGCACTGAAGGCATCGCCGCTGGTGCGGGCGCTGCTTGCCAGGCTCGGCACCCGTGGCGTGACGATTCGCACCCGATGGCGACTTGTCGGCCTTGAAGGCGACTCCCTTGCATTCGAGACTCCCGACGGACGGCTGGAACTTCCACGCCCCGACGCCGTGCTTCTCGCTCTTGGCGGAGCGAGCTGGCCGCGTCTTGGCAGCGACGGGAGCTGGCGGGATCTGCTTGCCCCGCAAGGGGTCGCCCTCTCGCCCTTGCGCCCCGCAAACGCCGGCGTGACCGTCGCCTGGTCGGACTTCTTCCGCGAGCGCTTCGCAGGCGTGCCGCTTAAACGCATTGTCGTCTCGGCTGCCGGAGAAACCGTCTCCGGCGAAGCCATGGTCAGCGCAAGCGGATTGGAGGGCGGAGCGATCTACGCGCTCTTTTCCGGCATCCGGGAAATGCTGACGCGAGGAGAACGCGTCTCACTCACCGTCGACCTGCGCCCCGATCTCTCCCTTGAGGAGTTGAGCCGCCGGCTTTCGGCACCGCGTGGCAAAAGGTCCCTTTCGACCCATCTGCGCAAGGCAGCCGGACTGCCTCCGGTCGCGGTGGCGCTTCTGTCGGAATTCTCGCCGCGGCCGGGTGAGCCGGTAGAGCTTGCCGGGAGAATCAAGGCACTCGACATCCCCGTCACCGGGCACGCAGACATGGAACGGGCCATTTCCAGTGCCGGTGGCGTCGCTTTCGACGCCGTTGACGACGACCTCATGCTGAAGGTGATGCCGGGAACATTCGTCGCAGGTGAGATGCTGGACTGGGAGGCGCCGACGGGCGGTTATCTACTTCAGGCGAGCTTCGCGACCGGAGCGCGGGCAGCAACGGCTATCGCGCATCGCCTGGGTATCTGACCTGCAAACGCGGAAAAGGCCGGCACGAAGCCGGCCTTTCTCGATCAGGCAGAGTTCCTGTGTCAGCGACAGAAACGCTGGCGCCCCGAATAGGTGACGAAATAGCCCGTGTCCGGGTTGAACGAACGATATTTCGACGAGCAGTAGCGATACCACGCAGGCGTCCAGGGCTCGGGGCGACCGTAGTAGGCTGGCGCCGGAACATACTCGGGAGCCGGCTCGTAGTAGCGCGGCTGGGTCAGCGCCGAACCGACCAGCGCGCCGGCGACAAAACCACCGGCGGCGGCCCAGCCGTTGTTGTGGTGCCACCCCTTCTTGGCTTCGGCTCCCGTGGTGGAGACACTCATCAGGGCGCCCGTGCTCAATGCCACGGCACATCCGGTCATTGCGATCTTCTTGAACATGACGACAATCCCTCTAAAGGACCCTGAGAAGGGTTTTCTTGTTCTCGTATTCAGGACGACCTTGCTCGCGTCCATATCCTTATCTGTAACGAAACTCCTGAAATCGATGTGTGACCGGAATCACGAAGATCTAAAATTATCAGAATGCGTTAAAATCAGATTTTTCCTCAAGGTAATTTCAAAAATCAGCTTCCCATAATTCTTGAATAGACCTCAGGCCCAACAATCCAGGGTGCCGCCCCTCACCATGCCGACCGGGCATCCGGCCTCCTTTCAGGGCCGCTCGTTGACATGAAACATGAATCATGCGTCATATAATTGTCGTTGCCGACTGGCAGCCTCTCGCGTGCGTCCCAGGCACCGGCAGGCTCGCCGGGACACGGCGGACCGCCGGTACGGGAGAACCGGCGCATACCCGGCTCGGGCCGCACGTCTGTTTCCGGGACGGGACTTTCAGGGAGGAGATGGGAATGAAACGCATTCTCGCCGCCGTCGCGCTCGTCGCGGTCGGCATGACGGCCGCCCAGGCCGCAGACGACATCACCATCGCTCATGTGTACGGCAAGACCGGTGCACTCGAGGCCTATGCCAAGCAGTCGCATACCGGTCTCATGATGGGCTTCGAGTACGCCACGGACGGCTCCATGGAGATCGACGGACGAAAGATCACCGTCATCGAGAAGGACACCCAGGGCAAACCCGATATCGGCCGCGCGGTGCTTGCGGAAGCCTATGGCGACGACGAGGTGGACCTTGCGGTCGGTCCCGTTTCCTCGGGAGTGGCACTGGCCATGCTTCCGGTCGCCGAGGAATACGGCAAGATACTCCTGGTGGAACCGGCTGTCGCCGACTCGATCACCGGCGAGAACTGGAACCGCTACATCTTCCGCACGGGCCGCAATTCCTCGCAGGACGCGATCGCCAACGCCGTCGCCCTCGGCGCCGAGGGCGTGACCATCGCGACGCTGGCGCAGGACTACGCTTTTGGTCGCGACGGTGTCGCCGCCTTCCGCGAGGCACTGGCCCCGACCGGAGCCAGGCTCGTCTTCGAGGAATATGCCCCCACCGACACGCAGGACTTCACGGCAAGCGCCCAGCGCATCTTCGATGCCCTGAAGGACGCGGAAGGCCGCAAGTTCCTCTTTGTGATCTGGGCCGGCGGCAACAACCCGATCGGCAAGATCAAGGCGATGGAGCCGGAGCGGCTCGGCATCGAGATCGCCACGGGAGGCAACATCCTTGCCGCGATGAAGGCCTACAAGGCACTGCCCGGCATGGAGGGCGCGACCTACTATTATCACGACATCCCGCAGAATCCGGCCAATGACTGGCTCGTCTCCGAGCACATGAAGCGTTTCGGCACGCCCCCGGACTTCTTTACCGCAGGCGGCATGTCGGCCGCGATCGCCATTGTCGAGGGCATCCGAACCGCGGGGTCCACCGAGACCGACGACCTGATCGCGGCCATGGAGGGCATGTCCTTCGAGACGCCGAAGGGCACCATGACCTTCCGCCCGGAGGATCATCAGGCGCTGCAGGCCATGTATCACTTCAAGATCCGCGTCGAAGACGATGTCGAATGGGGCATTCCCGAACTCGTGCGTGAGTTGAAGATCGAGGATATGCAGATCCCGGTGCGCACCGGGAACTGAAGATGACAGCAGGGCGACGAGGGAGCGAGGCTCGGGCCACCGCCCCCTCATCGTCCCCGGCCAGCATTTTCCCCTTCACCCACGACCGGGAGTGCCCACGTGACGCGCGAACCACCCGTTCTCGCAACGCAGGACCTGACGATCCGCTTTGGCGGACATGTCGCCGTCGACGCGGTTTCATGCGCCTTCGACCGGGGGACGCTGACGGCGATCGTCGGTCCGAACGGTGCTGGAAAAACCACCTATTTCAATCTGATCTCGGGCCAGCTCACCGCGAGCGCGGGGCGCGTTCACCTCAACGCAGAGGACATCACCCGTCTCGGACCGGCCGCTCGTTGCGACCGTGGCATCGGGCGCGCCTTTCAGCTCACGAGCCTGTTTCCGAGCCTCAGCGTTCGCGAAAACGTGCGGCTGGTGGTGCAGTCCCGGGCGAGGCGCGGTTTCGACCTGTTCTCGCGGGCAGATTCCCACGTGGAACTGGCCGAACGTGCAGAGCACGTGCTCGCCGAGGTCCGGCTCTCCGACAAGCGCGACATGACCGTCTCGGCCCTGCCTCATGGCGATCAGCGCAAGCTCGAGGTCGCCATGATGATCGCGCTTGCTCCGCAAGTTCTCATGTTCGACGAACCCACCGCCGGCATGAGCGTGGATGAAGTCCCGGTGATCCTGGATCTCATCCGCGATCTCAAGGCCGATCACGACCGCACCATTCTCCTGGTGGAGCACAAGATGGATGTGATCCGCTCGCTCGCCGATCGCATCGTGGTCCTGCACAACGGCGCACTTGTCGCCGAGGGCGACCCGGGTGAGGTCATGAAAATGGATGTGGTGCAGGAGGCGTATCTCGGGCGAGCGCCGGCTGAGGGAGCGGAGGCACGTCCATGACCGACATGCTGCTGACGCTTTCCGGCATACACACCCACATCGGCCCCTATCACATCCTTCAGGGCGTGGATCTCAACGTCCCGCGCGGCGGCGTCACCGTGCTGCTCGGACGCAACGGAGCAGGCAAATCCACCACCTTGCGCACCATCATGGGGCTCTGGAAGCCGGGGGCCGGCGAGATTGTCTTCGATGGGAACCGGATCTCGGGCAAGGCCACCCCGGACATCTCACGCTCCGGCCTCGCCTACGTGCCCGAAAACATGGGGATCTTCTCCGACCTCACGGTGGCGGAAAACATGCGGCTTGCCGCCTGCTCCGGCCCGATGGACGAGAAGCGCCTGCGCTGGATCAAGGACCTTTTTCCCCCGATCGGCACCTTCTGGGAGAAGGCGGCGGGCACGCTTTCAGGCGGACAGAAGCAGATGCTCTCCGTCGCACGCGCGATCATCGAGCCCCGGCGCATGATCCTCATCGACGAGCCGTCCAAAGGCCTCGCGCCCGCGATCATCGCGGCAATGACCGAAGCACTGCAGGAACTCAAGCGTACCGATACGACCATCCTTCTCGTCGAGCAGAACTTTTCCATGGCCGCCGCCCTCGGCGACACCGTCGCCGTCATGGACGACGGGCGCATCGTGCATGCGGGTGACATGAAAGACCTCGCTGGCGACGCCGTCCTTCAGGAACGGCTCATGGGCCTCAGTCTGGAGATGCACCAATGAGCGAGACCGCAATCCGCCCCAAGCTTGTCGCCGCGACTCCGCGCGAACGGCTCGTCAATGCGACGCCGGTGCTCCTCGCACCCGCGCTGGCGCTCCTCGGCCTGCTGGCCATAGGCTCGCTCTCGACCTGGCTGACACTCACCGTAGCCGGTCTCGCCATGGGCCTGATGATCTTCATCATGGCTTCCGGCCTGACCGTGGTCTTCGGACTGATGGACGTCATCAACTTCGGACACGGAGCCTTCGTCACGGTTGGAGCCTTCGTCGGCTTCTCTGTGCTCGCGTGGATGTCCGGCCTCGGCCAGTCGGAGGCGGCCTTCGCCAATCTTGCGGCGGTTTTCCTTGCCATCCTTGCGGCGATGGTGATCACCGCGCTTCTAGGGCTCGGTTTCGAGCGCATCATCGTGCAGCCGGTCTACGGGCACCACCTCAAGCAAATCCTCGTCACCATGGGCGGGCTGATCGTGGCACAGCAGATGATCCACGTGATCTGGGGCCCGGACGCGATCCACGTGGCGCGCCCGCCGCTCTTCCAGGGCTCACTGGTCGTCGCCGACGCCATCATCGAAAAATACCGACTGTTCGCCGTGGCGGTCGGCCTCGTGCTGTTCCTGGCCATGCGTCACGTGCTGAAGGCGACCCGCATCGGCCTTCTGGTGCGCGCGGGGGTGGAGAACGGCGAGATGGTGGAAGCGCTCGGCTACCGCATCCGTCGCCTGTTTCTGCTGGTTTTCATGACAGGCTCGGCTCTCGCCGGCCTCGGCGGCGTCATGTGGGGCCTCTACCAGGAAACGATCACCTCGCACATGGGCTCGGAGATCATGGTCCTCGTTTTCGTCGTGGTCATCATCGGAGGCCTTGGCTCCGTCGAGGGCTGCTTCATCGGCGCCCTGCTTGTCGGACTCTTGTCAAACTACATGGCCTTCCTCGCGCCCAAGGCGGCTCTCGTGTCCACCATCGCGCTGATGGTCTGCGTGCTCATGTGGCGGCCACAAGGGCTCTATCCCGTGGTCAAGGCGAAGTAGGGGCCGCAACATGTTCGACAAGCTCGTTTCCGGGGACCGCCCGCAAAGCCGCACGCTGGGCGTCGTCCTGCTTCTCATCGCGCTGGGGCTCGCCTTCGCGCCGTTCCTGTTTCCCGGCACCAAGTCACTCGACACGGCGGCACGGATCTCGATCTTCATCGTGCTAGTGGCAAGCTACGACCTGTTGCTGGGCTATACAGGCATCGTTTCCTTCGCCCACACGATGTTCTTCGGCATCGGTGCCTATGGAGTGGCGCTGACGCTCTCCGCATTTGGCGCCTCCTTTGCCGCAATCGCGCTCGGCACGCTCGGCGGCGCGGCACTCGCAGGCCTTCTGGCGCTCGCGATCGGCCTGTTCTCGCTTCGGGTGAAGGCAATCTTCTTCGCCATGGTGACCCTCGCGGTCGCGAGCGCCTTCGCCGTTCTCGCCTCGCAGCTTTCCTGGCTGACCGGCGGCGAGGACGGTCTCACCTATCGTATTCCCCGGGCCTTGACGCCTGCATTCCGCTTCGCCGATTTCCGCATCCTCGACGTGCGGCTCGACGGACGGCTGCTGGCCTACTATCTGGTCTTCGTCAGCGCGACGTTGCTCTTTCTTGTGTTGTTGCGGATCGTCAATTCGCCCTTCGGGCGCACCCTGAAGGCCGTTCGCGACAATGCCTTTCGCGCCGAGGCCATCGGCTATCGCGTGGTCTGGTATCGCACCACCGCGAGTGTCCTGTCCGCCGTCGTCGCCGCGCTTGCCGGTGCCCTGCTCGCCATCTGGCTTCGCTACACCGGACCGGCGACAACGCTGTCCATGGAAATCATGATCGATATCCTGCTGATGGTCGTTATCGGCGGCATGGGCACCATGTATGGCGCAATGATCGGCGCAACACTCTTCGTGCTCGCGCAAACCTACCTGCAGACGCTGATGGGTGCTGCGGAAAAGGCGACGGAAGCCTTGCCCCTGATCCCTGTGCTGCTTGCCCCGGAGCGCTGGCTTCTGTGGCTCGGAGTGCTCTTTGTCCTGTCCGTCTACTTCTTCCCGGACGGCATCGTCGGGCGGCTGAGGTCCCGCCGGTGAACACCAACGGTTCGCTTCACGTGCGCCGCGCCGGACGGCTGCGCCCGGGCGTGCGACCGATCGTGTTGCTGCACGGGTGGTCCTGCCATGGAGGGTTCTTCGGGCCACAAATGGAAAGTCTTGGACGGGAGACTCTCGTGCTCGCACCGGATCTGCCGGGTCACGGCCGCAGCAGTGACATGCGGGCGCGGACCATCGAGGCCGCGGCGGACGCGATTCACGCACTGCTCGTCGCGGAAGATCTGCAGGAGGTGATCGTCGTCGGCTGGTCCATGGGCGCGCTGGTCGCCTGGTCGCTGATCGAGCGCCATGGCGAGGACCGGTTGGCCGCACTCGTGATCGAGGACATGTCGCCGAAAGTGCTCAACGGACCGGACTGGGCGCTTGGCACGCGCAACGGGCTCGACGCCGCACGCAACAAGGTGTTCATGCGCGCCCTTGTCGCCCAGTGGCCACGCCTTGCCGGCGCCACCGCGCGCCGCTGCCTCAGGAAGGATCCCGATCCAGAGCTTGCCTCGTGGATGGAAAACGAAATCCGCAAGGCCGACGGCGAGGCGCTGTGCGAGATGTGGGCCTCCCTTACACAACAGGACTTTCGCCCCCTCCTGCCGCGCCTGACACTGCCGGTGGTTCTGGCGTGCGGAACCGACAGTCAACTCTACGATGCCGAAGCCGCTCTTTGGCAAAAGAAGCACGTCGCGCACGCGCGTCTCGCCACATTCGCCAATTCCGGTCACGCGCCACATCTGGAAGAAAGCGCGCTTTTCAGCCAGATTCTCCGCGACCTGCTGCAGAATAACACTGCGTAATCGCCACAATTTCTTCACTTGCTGGAATTCTCTCTTTCGCCTATATTGAGGTGGGTGAAATTGTTTTTCGCCCAGCGGGCTTGAAGATTCGAATCCCGGTTAAGAAAGTTTCGGTATACGGCGCATAACCGGCCATAGAGCCGGGAATGTCGAGAAGAACTGCCTTTCCCGTTTCTGAATGCAACGCTCGCGCAAGCAAGTGCGCTTACTTGCGCTCTTTTTGGACTAACAGACTACGGGATAGGAGTTTCCCATGCGCCAGACCGGCACCCTCAAGTTCTTCAACCACGAGCGTGGTTTCGGCTTCGTCACCCCGGCCGAGGGCGGCAAGGACATCTTTGTCCACATCACCGCTTTCGAGCGTTCGGGCCTGGCCGTTCCGGCCGAGGGCACCGCGCTCTCCTTCATCGCCGAGGAAGACCGTCGCGGTCGCGGCCTGCAGGCTGCCCAGCTCGAGCTGGCCTGATTACCCAGGCACAGGGCGTCTCGCACGCTCCGTGAAAGAACACGAACGCCGCCGGTCACCCGGCGGCGTTTTTTTGTGCCGCTGTTCAGGTCGCGTCAAAGGCGTTGGCCACGTCCCGCACGTAGACAAGTGCCCGACCGCTTGCGATCTTGCGGCCACGCGCATCGGTACAGACCGTTTCAAGGTCGACGAGATGCTTTTCCGGACGCAATCGGGTCACGGTTACCGTGGCCACCAGCGGCACATCAAGACCCGCTTTTGCATGAAAGGTCATCTCCTGCTTAAGGTAGTTGGTGCCCGATCCGGGCAGTCTCACTCCAAGCAGATAGGAAAAAAGTCCGCCAACCAGTGGCTCAGGCACTGTCGAGGGTACGTCTTCAAGGCCCGCGAGAGCCGCGAACTCCGCAGCGTCTTCCCTGGAGAAGCTCGCGGTCGTCTCCGCGATCTGTCCGATCTCAAGGCTCATTGTCCGTCCCCCGCGTTTCCAGATTGCTCAAGGCGGCACTCGGCAAGAAGCACCTGCGTTCCATCCGCCTTGCGTTTGACCTCGATGTTGAGCAGCCCCGGGTCATCGTCAGTTGGCGTGACCACGATGCTCAGCGGTTCGCCGGCGAAAGCCGGATGGGGAAACATCAGTGACTGGGCAACATGGTCAGCTTCCGGCCACGCCCGGCGGATCAGGCCATAGACCTTGGTGTAGAGCAGCATTCCGTGCGAGACGGTGCGCCCGAAGCGGGTTCTCGCCGAAAACTCAGGATCCACATGGATCGGGTTGTCGTCCCCCGAAAGGACCGCGAAGCGGTCGAACTCGTTCTGGGACGGCGTCCACTCCATCACCACGGGCTCACGGCCTCGCGGCACGGGCTTGTCGCTCATGTCTTTCCTTTCCCTGTCATGTGCTGAGCGTGCGTGCCCTCAAGACGGTCCTTGAGGACATGTTTCTGCACCTTGCCTGCAGCGGTGCGAGGCAGATCGCCAGCGATCTCGATGTATCGGGGCACCTTGTACCCGGCGAGCCGCTCACGGCACCAGGCGACCAGTTCGTCGCCATCCGGCCGCGCGCCCGGTCGCGGGATCAGCCATGCCGCGCCGGTTTCGCCCCACCGCTCGTCGGGCACACCCACGACGACCGCTTCCAGGACATCCGGATGAGCGACGAGAACCCGCTCGACCTCCGCCGGATAGACGTTTTCGCCACCGGAGATGTACATGTCCTTGATCCGGTCCACGATGGAGAAATAGCCATCCGCATCGCGCCGCGCCACATCGCCGGACCGCAGCCAGCCACCTTCGGCAAAGGCCTCGGCTGTCGCGCGCTCATTCGCGAAATAGCCCGGGGTCACACCGGGGCCACGGATCTGAAGCTCGCCTTCGCCTTCTCCCTCGATCACCTTACCGGCCGCATCGACGAGCCTCACGTCGGCAAGCATCTGCGCCTTGCCGACCGATCCGATCTTCTCCGCCGCCCGCTCCGGGTCGGAAAGAAACACAGTCGGCCCGGTCTCGGTCATTCCCATGCCGTTACATACCGTCACACCGCGCGCCAGATAGCGCTCCAGAAGCGGCGCGGGCATGGGTGCGCCGCCACAGCCGAGACTTCTCACGCGCGAGAAATCCGTTGCGTCGAATGCCTCCTCGAGCGCCAGAGCCTGATAGATGGCGGGAACGCCGAAGAAGGCCGTGATTTCGCCCGACCCGATGAGCGACAGGACGCTTGCCGCTTCGAACTTCGCCAGCACGCGGGACGCGCCACCGGCGAGAAACAGGGGCAAGGTCAAAAGATTGATACCCGCAGTGTGAAACAGCGGCAGGAAATTGACAGACCGGTCGGTGCCGGTCAGGTCCGTTGCCTGCGTGTAGTTGACGGCATTTGCCCAGGCCATGTCTGCGGTCTGGATGACCAGTTTCGGCGTACCGGTCGTTCCGGACGTCGCCAGAAGATACCAGGGGGCCTCACCATCGACACGGGTGTCGCCCGTCGGCAATGAGGCGGCAGCCTCCACCGCCTCCAGAAAACGCGCGGCGTTGGTTCCGGCTTCAGGCCGTGCGTCGGCGAAGGCGAGCGGCTCCAGTCCGTTCAAGCTCCCGAGCCCCTCGGCGGTTTCCCGGCTTGCCTCGTCATGCAGGAGCATCACGGGCGCTGCCAACGTCATGGTCGCCGCCAACTCGGCAGCCGGCTGGCGCCAGTTGAGCGGCAACAGGAGGATGCCTGTCTTCTGGGCCGCGAAAAGCAGGACGAAGACATCGGCATGATTGCGGGCGAGCAACGCGACCCGGTCACCGCGTCTCACCCCAAGTTCCAACAAGGCCCGGGCCATGCGATTTGCACGTGCCTCGACCCCTTCAAACGTCAACCGGCTTCCGCTGGCCACGTCGATGAACGCAGTCCGGTCGGGAGATATTTCCGCCCGCTTCGCCGCCATGTCCGTCACGAACGCCATAACACCCCTCCCCGATGCACCGCATGTTCCATGCAAGCGGCTTCCATTCGCTCACGCGGAGCCTTTTCCCAGGAAAGCCTTCATTCTCCGAGCGGTCTCCGCACGGCCGACAAGCTGCAGGAAGCCCTGCCTCTCGCGTTCAAGCGCCGACGCCACCCGCTCCCTGCGTTCAGGCGACCAAATGAGGGAACGCGCCATGGCAAGCGTACCCGCATCCTTTTGCGTGATCTGGGCGACAGTCGTTTGAAGAAGCGCCTCGAGATCCTCGGGCGCTGCCAGAGCGTGCGCCAGACCAAGTGACAGGCAGTCGGCAGGCGAACAGCGCGTGTTGAAAATCTGTGCGGCCATCGCCCGGGCCGCGCCGATGCGCTCGGGCAGAAGCGCGGTCCACCCGCCATCGGGACAAAAGCCCACCTCGGCGTACCAGGGCTGAAGAAAGGCGCTCTCGCTCATGAGAACAATGTCGGAGGCGAGAACAAGCCCCGCCGACCCACCGGTGACAGGCCCGTTGACGAGCGCGATGACCGGCGCCGGAAAGGCGAGAAGATCAAGGATCGTACCATTCAGCTCACCAACAATCTCGGAAGAAAACGCCTGCAACCTGTCCGGATCACCGGCGGCATCGGCAAAGGCGGACACATCGCCACCGGCTGAAAAAGCTCGCCCGCGTCCCGTGAGAATCAAGGCCGGAGGATGAAGCGTCGACGCCCGCTCAATTGCCTCGCGCAAGTCACGCAGCAGTTCCGGCACGAGCGCATTGCCACGGCCGGGCCGGTCGAGAACCAGGCGCACGGCGTTTCCAACGCGCTCGACCGCGACAAACGAATCCTCCCGCTCAGCCACGACCACCCCCGCCGGACGGTGTCCCGGCACGCAAACCGTTCTCGATCAGGTCGTGCGCCGTTTCCACCAGCGCATCGATGGAATGGCCTCCGTTGAAGACGACCTGAAGCTCGCCGAGAGCGCGGGCGACCCCCATCAGTGCCCAGGCGCGGATCTCCGCATCACCGGCACTGATCGTTTCCTCCCGCGCGGCCTTTTCCAGGCCCTCGCGATAACCTTGCGCAAACGTGCTGAAGTAGGCGCGATAGGCTTCCGGATCGACGAACTGCGCCTCCTGCACGATCCTGTACAACTCGGGATGAGCGGAAACGAAAGTGAGAAAAGCGCGCAATCCCTCCCGTTCGGCCTCCAGGCGATCGTCGAAACCGGACGTCGCTTCGGCGATCACATGGCGCAACATCCGCCCCATCTCCGCGACAAGCTCGGAGAACACCTCGTCCTTGCCGGCGAAATAGATGTAGAAAGTCCCCTGAGCCACCCCCGCCTGGCGCGTGATCGACCCGATGGAAGCCTCGCTGTAGCCCTGACGGCCGATGACGATCTCCGCAGCGCCAAGGATGGCGCGTCGCGTGGCCTCTCCTCGCGCGGTCTTGGGCCGCAAAGGATCAGACTGCCCCCTTGCAGAGGCGGTCGCTTTCGCAGACGCTTTGCCTGTCTGGCGGGCCACCCTTCCGGCTGCCTTGCCCGCCGCTTTCACAGGCGTGTCACCGCTTGTGCCGCCGTGTCGCCTCGAAGGCTTCTTCACGTCGCATCCTCCCTCGAACATGAATTATGAATCATAATTCATGTTCGAGGTGTATTTGCAAGAGGCGAGACGGAAAGTGAGGCGACCTCGGGTTTTGCCTCCGCCAGCCCCAACCGGATCAGCCGCCCCCTTCGACGCCGGAGGACAGCCTGGCGACTTCCCGCTTCAGCCGGTCATTCTCGGTACGAAGTGTCTCCATTTCCTCCCGCACAGGCGCAATCACCGTTTCCAACTCCTCTAGGGTAAACCGTTCAGGGATATGCGCCGGACAGTTCCAGTCGAAAGCCTCGACATCGATCACCACGGCCCGCTCGGGGCGGGCCGGATACTCCCGCGGCATGAGCCTGGTGAGCAGGCCCGGGTCCTGCGCCGCCTCCACAAGGCTCGCCCTCCCCCATATCTTCAACCGTCTGCGGTTGGGATAGTCCACGAGGATCAAGGCCACCCGGCCATCAGATGCGATGTTTCCGGCGCTCAGGTACTGCCGGTTGCCGCGATAGTCCGCATAGGCGATGCGGGTCGCATCGAGCACCTTCAAGAAACCGCACGGGCCGCCGCGAAACTGAACATAGGGCCAGCCAGTCTCGCTGACGCTTGCCTGGTAAAAGCCATCCCGCAGGGAGATGAAAGCCGCTTCGATCTCGCCGAGCCGATCACCACGCCCGGTCTCGGGCTGCAGCAGACGCGCGTAGGCGGAACGTGATCCATTGACCGCCTGAGCGGCAAGCACGGAGGGCGTGAAAGCGATTTCGGCAAAGGCACGGGCCAAGACAACCACTCCTTGAGGGGATCCTGTCGACATCGGGAGCAGGGCCAATTCCTGCCGTAACATCCCGGATCAGACCACTGACGACATCCTGATCCCGATATAATTATTTCACATATTTTGATAATAATGATTATTTGAAAAATATAATTCCTTATAATGCAATAATGGATCGAATAACCGAACTTGAAGCGCTTGTAGCGCTTGCGGAGACAGGCAGTTTCAGCGCCGCCGCCCGCCAACTGAACCGCTCTCCCGCGACCATGACCCGGCTCATCGCCAGTCTGGAAGCGCGTCTCGATCTGAGCCTCGTCGCGCGCTCGACACGTCGCGTGGCCCTCACCGAGCCGGGCGAACGTTTCGTCGGCGAGGCACGACGGGTACTCACCGCCATGATGGAAGCGGAAGATGCAGCTCGTGGAGCGTCCGGCCGGATAGCCGGGAACTTCACGCTCACCGCGCCGGTGCTCTTCGGCGAAATGTTCGTTGCCCCCCTTCTGCGTGACTATCTTGAGCGCTGGCCCGACGTCCGAGCAAAACTGGTCCTCACCGACCGTGTCGTGGACATGCTTGAAGAGGGGGTCGACCTGGCACTGCGCATCGGCACGCTTTCGCAAGCGGGGCTCACCGCACGCAAAGTCGGCAGCGTGAGAGCTGTCGTTGTGGCATCTCCCGACTACCTAGCCCGTTTCGGGTTGCCCGAGACACCCGCTGATCTCTCCCGCCACCGCATTGTCGCAACCGAAACCGGAGGCGATCTTCCAGGCGCGACCGGGCCGCTATCATGGTCATTCGAGAACGAAAGCGATCGCGAAACCGCCCTCCTCATGCCCAGGCTTACGGTCTCATCCATCCGATCCGCCATCGATGCGGCACGCGCCGGCTTCGGCATTGCGCGCGTGCTGTCCTATCAGGTGGCCGACCCGCTGATGTCGGGCGAGCTGATGGAGTTGCTCGCCTCCTTCGAGACGCGCCGACAGCCGGTGAATCTGGTGCACAGATACGGACAACGCACGCCGGCGCGGGTGCGAACATTCATCGACTTCACCACCGCCGCTCTTGCACGGCAGAGACACAGACTCGACGGAAATGTACACCCGGCTCACAAAAACATGAGTGAATGACGCAAGTTTATTGTACGGGCCGGTTGACGTAACGCGCGACAGGACGCATATAGGTTCTCATGCGCCTGACACAGCAAACCAACTACGCGGTCCGCACCCTCATCTACTGTGCGGCAAACCCGGACAGCCCGAGCCGTGTTGCCGATGTGGCTGCCAGTTTCGAGATGTCGGAAGCACATCTCTTCAAGATCCTGAAGGTGCTCGTCAGCAACAACTTCGTCCGAACGCTTCGAGGACGCAACGGTGGCATCATGCTGGCACGCCCGGCTGAACGCATCACCGTTGGGGAAGTGGTTCGCGCCGCCGAGGAGAGCTTTCTTCTTGCGGAGTGCTTCGACTCCGGCAGGCGCGACTGTCCGCTTATCACGTCCTGCGGCTTCAACGGCCTACTCCACGAGGCGCTCGAGGCGTTCATGAACGTACTGGATGCCCACACGATTGCCGAACTTGCCGAACAACGCAGCGAGATCCGCTTCCTTCTCAAGATGGATGACGTGACAGCGCCCGGCACGAGCGCGGCCAAGACACCGTCACAGGCCGCCGCGATCCAGCAGTAGCGTCTCCGGTTTTCCCAGGTTCAAGACAGAAGGGCCGTTCCTTGCAGGATCGGCCCTTTTTATTTCGGCGCGCCGGGATCAGGCGCCCCAACGGGGACGACGTGTCCGACGCGCGGAAAAGCAACCGCGCGCCGGACTGTTTTTACTTCATCTCGGAGACAACCTCGAAAGCGTCACCAGACACCTTGAACAACGAATAGTTCCCCGGGACATCGCCGTTTTCATCGAAGTTGTGATCACCGGCCGCGCCCTTGTAGTCGATGGCCTTTCCGGCCGCGATCAACTCCTTGGCCTTGGCCCACTCACCCGGACGGATCGGCTCGCCGTCACCGTTGGAAATCTCGCGCAACGCCTCGTGCACCTTGGCCTTGTCGCCACCGGCCTTCTCGATGGCAAGCGCCAGCATGAAGGCAGCGTCATAGGACGTGGTCACGAAGATCGCACTCGGGTCACCGCCCACGTCGGAGAAGGCCTTGTTGAACATCTCCAGCGCATCGGACTGCTCGCCGACCGGAGCCGAGGCAAGGAACGTGGTCAGGTTTTCCGCGCCCAGCTCCTTGATCGGAGCGTCGGACTTCATGCCGTCACCGCCCACGAAGTTCTCGAAGAAGCCGTTTTCCAGGGACTGACGCAGCATGGTCAGACCCGAACCGTCGCCATAGTCGAAGATGACGAGCGTGTCGGCACCGCCGAAGGCAAGCTCGGCGAGGTTCGAACGGTAGCTGGCTTTCTCGCCCTCATGTGCCGCGAAGCCGGCGATCTCGCCGCCCTTCTCCTCGAACTCGGCCTTGAAGGACTCCGCGAGCCCCTTGCCATAGTCGTTGTTGAGGTAGGCCACCGCCACCTTCTTGGTTCCACGGTCGAGCAGGGTGCGGGCCAGGGCACGCCCCTGATAGTCATCGGAAGGCACGGTCCGGAAAACGGTGTCGTTGTCCTTCAGGGCGGTGATCTCCGGGGACGTGCCGGACGGCGAGACAATGGTGACGCCGGCCGGAATGGTCACCGAGTTGGCAGCGGCGAGAACGGCGCCCGAGCAATGCGGACCGACGATGGCAACCACGTTCTCGATGTTGACCGCCTTGGTGGCAGCATCCGTACCGTTCTGCGGGTTGCACGCGCTGTCACCCACAGACGCCACGAGCTTCTCGCCATCCAGAATGCCGCCATTGTCGTTGACCTGCTTGATCGCCAGGTTGGCCGCATCGATCATGGCCGGAGCCATTGCCGCGATCGGACCGGACACGCCACCGACGAGACCGATCTTGACGTCGGCCTTTGCCGGCGCCGCGAGCGCGGTCGCTCCGAGCAGCACAGCCGCGAGGGCGGCAGAAAACTTGGTCATCACTCACCTCCACTAATCATGATCGCCATTTTCCGTGGCTGGATTGCCACGTGTCATGACTGGCGCGCAAAGCCGTCGGACGTCGCGTACCTCTCGCACGTCGCCAAGCCTTGCGGTTCTGGCCGGGATGCCCGAAGGCCTTGCCCAACCATGCTTTCGCGGGATGTCAGCCCCGTCTGATCGCCAGTTTCAACCGAAACGTGAGACCCTTCAAGCCCGCCGTCTCAAGCAGGCTCTGCTGTCCCCCGAAAGCCCCTCATGTTCTCCGACAAGATGCACTGCGGACGACCGCGTCTCCGATGTGCGCCAACCGGCACCCTTGCAGGCAAGGCACATCCGGTTTGCTCTTCAGGACCTGAAGATCTTGTCCGACCGGAGGCTGCGACGCTGCGGATCAAAAGCCGTTTCCGCACCAAAGCGTCCCGTTTGTGGGGAGATGACCCAGCCCGTAGCTTTCCGGAGGTGACGTCCACGGCTGTTCTTGCTTCACTGGGATCGGAGGACCGGTTCAGGGAGGAAATCATGGCGTCCAATACGACACCTGCGGCTGAGAGCGATGCGGACACTTTCGTGCGCCCGCCGGATCCCACGCGCGTAAACGCAATCACGGTCAGCGACATCGTTGACGCGCTCGCCGCCGGGATGCGCGATTTTCGCAAGGCCCCGGCTTTCGGCCTGTTCTTCGGAGCGGTCTTCGCGCTTGGGGGCAACCTCGTGCTGCTGACGGCTTCCGCGCTCCAGATGAGCTACCTAAGCTACCCCCTCGCAGTCGGCTTCTGCCTCATCGGCCCCTTTATCGCGGTTGGCCTCTATGAGGTCAGCCGGCGCCTTGAAGCGGACCGTCCCCTGACCTGGAGTGGCGTGCTCGGCGTCATCTGGGCGCAGCGCAGTCGCGAAATCGCCTGGATGGCGTTCGTCGTCCTGTTTGTGCAGATCATGTGGATGTACCAGGTTCGGCTCCTGCTGGCCCTCTTCCTTGGATTTCAGTCGTTCGCGAGCTTCGGTGAGTTCGTGGAGGTAATCGTCTCCACGCCGGAGGGGCTCATGTTCCTTCTGATCGGTCACGTGGTCGGCGCGGTGCTCTCGGTCGTGCTGTTTTCCCTGACCGTTGTTTCCTTCCCAATGCTCCTTGACCGGGAGGTGGACTTCATCACCGCCATGATCACCAGCGTTCGCGCCGTCGTGACCAGCCCCGTGCCCATGATCGGCTGGGCCCTGGTCGTTACCGTCACGCTTCTCGTCTCCATGCTGCCGTTCTTCATCGGTCTGCTGGCGACACTTCCCGTGCTCGGCCATACGACATGGCACCTCTACCGCGCGATCGTACCAGAGGCCGACACGAGCGAGGTCAGCTAGGGTGCCGCCCTAGACAGGCTTGCCAGTGGTTTCGGCGACCTCCGCCAGATAGGCGGCGCGCGAGGCGAGGTCCTCTTCCGCGGAGCGATAATCGACCTGGGTCAGATACAGCCCGTCCGGTGGCGCCACCGGACCGCAGGCCTCGCGGTCGCACGCGGCAAGCGCATTCGCGACGTCGGCGGCCGACCAGCGCCCCTCGCCCACAAGCCGCAAGGTTCCAACCATCGAGCGAACCTGATTGTGCAGAAAGGAACGTGAGGAGCATTCGGCGATGACGATCTCGCCCTCACGGCGCACGGAGAAGGCCTCAAGGGTCTTCCACGGGCTCTTCGCCTGGCAGCGCGAGTGCCGGAAGGTGGTGAAATCGTGGTGGCCGACAAAAGCCTGCGCGGCTTCGTGCATGGCACTGGCGTCGAGTGGCTTCTTCACATGCCAGGCGAGACCGCGCTCGTGGGTGAGCGGCGGCAGGCGATTGGCAATCCGGAAGCGATAGTGACGACGGATCGCCGAAAACCGCGCGTCAAAGCCCTCGTGCATCTTCGCGACCGACAGGATCGCCACGGGGTCGGGTTGGCAATGAAAGTTAAGCGCCCCGTAGATCGTCGACTCGGGCCATTCCCTGGCGAGGTCGACATGGGCGACCTGCCCGGTCGCGTGCACGCCGGCGTCCGTGCGTCCGGCGCCGCCGATTGTCACGCTCTCACCCGAGAACGCCTTGACGGCACGTTCGATCACCGCCTGGACGGAGGGACCGTTGTCCTGGCGCTGCCAGCCAACGAAAGGGCGACCGTCGTAGTCGATAACGAGCTTGTAGCGGGGCATGTCCTGTCCGTCGCGACCTTTGGGTGGCCCTTTACTCGAAGGCTTCGAAAGGCGTGGCGAAAGTCACCTCGATGGGCAGCGCGGCGCGAGCCGCAGGCGTCAGGGCGAGTGCCTGAAAGGCTGCTCCGGCATAGGGCGCGGTGACCTGGCGAGCGAGCCCGGCATCAAAACCAAAGCGCGGATAGTAGGACGGTGGCCCCAGAACAAGCACGAGATCGATGCCCTGTTCGCCAAGCTCCTTGAGACCGGCGCGAATGAGGGCTTCTCCGATCCCGCTCTTCTGCCGATCAGGAGAAACCGCAACCGGCGCCAAGCAGGCAATGGAAATGCGATGGGCAGCTCCGGCCCCCGTGACGCGCGAGAACCCGACATACCCGACGATGCGACCGTCGGGGTCAACGGCAACCAGCTCACACAGGAAGGCACCGCATCCCCTGAGGTCGTGGACCAGACGTGCCTCGGCATCCTGACCGAAGGCGGCGCCAAGAAGCGTCGAGACGGCTTCAGCGTCAGCGGACGCGAAAGGCCTCAACACGGGCTCGAGAGCAGGATGGGTCATGACTGGGTCCGGTTCCTCGTGCTCACTGGCGGCATATCCCGCATCTGGCTTTTCTCTCGCAACGCTGCTTTTGTTCTCTTGCCGACCGGCACCAAACATCGGATCAGGCCAACGTCGCACCCGGCGCAAGCTGGGCACCGCGCAGGAAGTCTCCCACGCCCATGGGCTTGCGCCCCGCCCGCTGAACCTGCATGAGACGCACTGCTCCGCTCCCGCAGGCAATCACAACGCCACCGTCAGCATTGGCGACAAGGACACTTCCCGGCGCCGCATCACCTGCAACGTCCTGCGCAGCAATCGCCGAGCGCAGTACCTTTACCCGCTCGGGAGAAGAGCCGAGTGGCATCTCGCACCATGCACCGGGAAAAGGGGACAGGCCGCGGATGTGATTGTGGACTTCGCGGGCGGGCCGCGTCCAGTCGATCCGGGTCTCGCCCTTTTCTATCTTGCGGGCATAGGTCACGCCGTCCTCCGCCTGGGGCGTGGCCGCAAGGCCGCCACGCGGCAAAGCGGCAAGCGCACGAGCCATCAGGTCGGCACCGAGCACCGCAAGACGGTCATGCAGGTCACCAACGGTCATGGCATCGTCGATCGCGACCTTCTCAGCCATGTACACTGGCCCCGTGTCGAGGCCGGCCTCCATGCGCATCACCTCGACGCCCGTCTCCGCATCACCGGCCATGATCGCCCGATTGATGGGAGCTGCCCCGCGCCAGCGCGGAAGAAGAGAGGCATGAAGGTTGAGGCAACCGAAGGCAGGTGCCTCGAGAACGGGACGCGGCAGGATCAACCCGTAGGCGACCACGACGGCGACATCCGCCTCGAGTTCGGCGAAGCGGGCCTGCTCGTCCGCATCCTTCAGGGTGAGCGGGGTGCGTACCTCTATGCCAAGCGTGTCCGCTGCCTGGTGTACCGCCTGTCGGCGTTCCTCCATCCCGCGTCCCGCCCGGCGCGGCGGCTGGCTATAGCAGGCGACGACATCGTGGCCCTGCCCGACGATCTCCATCAGCGTGGGAACCGCGAAGTCGGGCGTCCCCATGAAGACGATGCGAAGGCTCATCTGGTGCCGTCCCTTTCGTATTCGAAGTCCAATCGCGCCGCTCCGTGCGAACCGCCACAACGGACAAGGTCACCGTACAATCTCGCACGCAGGTCTCTCGCGACGCGTTCGACGAACCGTGATCGTGGTGCGGTGGGCGTCCGGACCTCAGCCCTTCTCCGCGAAGCGAGCCTGTTTCTGAAATTTCTTCATGACCCGATCCCGCTTCAGTCGCGAGATGTGATCGATGAAGAGAACACCATTCAGGTGATCGATCTCGTGCTGCAGGCAGGTGGCGAGCAATCCGTCGGCCTCGATCTCGCGCGCCGCGCCTTCGCGGTCCAGGAAACGCAGACCGATACGCTGCGGGCGCTCAACGTCCTCGTAGTAGTCCGGGATCGACAGGCATCCCTCCTGATACGCGGACAGCTCGGGCGATTCCCACACCACCTCGGGATTGATGACGACCAGGGGATCAGGCTCTTCCCCCTCGCGTGCGACATCGAGCACCAGCATGCGCTTCGGCACGCCGATCTGAATCGCGGCCAGGCCGATGCCGGGAGCCTCGTACATGGTTTCCAGCATGTCGTCGGCAAGCTGGCGGACCTCCGCATCGACCGTCGCGACGGGCTCGCTCACAAGCCGGAGCCGGGGATCGGGGAGGATAATGATATCGCGCTTCGTCATGCCGCTGAGATATGTGAAAGGCGCGCGGGCGTCAACGCACGCTCGTTTCGTGACACAGCCGGATGTTCTATATTTGTTTCCATGACGACGATTCTTGTCACGATCGCGGGTCACCCGCTCACCGTCGCCGAAGCTCTGGCGGGCGCAGGCATCGCCATCACAGCCCTTCTTCTCGTGCTCGTTCTCATCGCGGCCGGACAGGCGCGGGCGCGCCGTGCGGCGGATGCTCGCAGTGCGGAACAGGCCTGGGAACTGGAGGAACGTGTCGCCGATCTGCTCAAGGTGCAGGCCGAGATGACCGGTCGAATGCAGACAATGGCCGAAATCTTCGGCTCACGGCAGGGAGATCTCGCGCGAGCACTCAACGACCGCCTCGACGGCATGAGCCACAAGCTCGGCCAGTCGCTTGCCGAGACGACGCGGCGCACCCACGATGGCCTTCGCCATCTGCACGAGCGTCTGGCAGTCATCGACCGGGCGCAATCCACCATTTCCTCCTTGTCGGGACAGGTCGGTCAGCTTCAGGCAATTCTGGACAACAAGCAGACGCGCGGCGCCTTCGGTCAGGGCCGGATGGAAGCCATCGTGAAGGATGCCTTGCCGGAAAGCTCCTATTCGTTCCAGGCCACGCTCTCCAGCGGCTCGCGGCCGGACTGCCTGATCCACCTGCCCGGCGGAGCACCTCCGCTCGTCATCGACGCCAAGTTTCCCCTGGAAGCGCACACAGCCTTGCGGGCGGCGGGCGATGCCGAAAGCCTGAAGCAGGCGCAGGCACGCTTTCGCCGCGACATCGCGAAGCACATCTCGGACATTCACGACCGCTATCTTCTTCCCGGAGAGACACTCGACACAGCCTTCCTCTTCGTGCCTTCGGAAAGTGTTTTTGCCGAAATCCACGAGCGTTTCGACGATCTGGTCCAGCGCGCGCACCGTGCAAGGGTGGTGATCGTGTCGCCCTCGCTTTTGCTGCTGTCGATACAGGTGGTGCAATCGGTACTGCGCGATGCGCGAATGCGAGAGGAAGCCCACCGCATCCAGATCGAAGTCGCACATCTGGTTGACGATGTATCCCGGCTCGACGAGCGGGTGCGCAAGCTCCAAACGCACTTCGGGCAAGCTGAGCGCGACATCGAGCAAATCCTGATCTCGAGTGAGAAGATCACCCGGCGAGGTCGCAATATCGGCGAACTCGATCTTGACGAGGTGTCCGGAACCGGCCCGAACGAAGCCCGGGCAGCGCCGGACGCCAATGGCGCGGGGTCCGGCGCCTGAGCGCCGCCGGCGACTTTGCCTCGGGCCGGACAAGCAGCTAATACGGGACACCAATCCTCAGACCGGGAGCCCGTTCATCCATGTCCCTGTTCATTGCCGTGTCCGGATGGAACCCGCAGCCGTGGGTGAAGAGACTTTCAACCCGTCTTCCCGGTCACAGGGTTGCGAGCCACCCCGCAAGCGATAGCGAACTTTCAAAGGTGCGCTACGCGCTGGCCTGGAAACCCGAACCGGGACTTCTCGCACGCTGCCCCAATCTAGAGGTGATCTTCTCACTCGGCGCGGGCGTCGATCACCTCCTGTCCGACCCACACCTTCCGGATGTCCCCCTGGTGCGTGTCGTGGACCCGGACCTCACCGCTCGCATGAGCGAATGGGTTACCCTGCAGGTCCTTCTGCACCACCGCCGACAACTCACCTATCTTGCGCAGCAAAGGGCACGGGTCTGGAAAGACTACGAACAGGCTGCTGCGCACCGCGTACGCGTCGGCATTCTAGGACTCGGGGTGCTGGGCAAGGAGGCCGCGTCCGTTCTGGTGCGGCTCGGGTACGACGTTGCCGGATGGGCTCGCAGCCGCAAACAGGTGGATGGCGCAGCCTGTTTCGCCGGCGCGTCCGAGCTCGATGATTTCCTCGCGCGTACGGACATTCTCGTCAATCTTCTGCCGCTGACCGACGAAACCCGGCATCTCGTCGATCATGGCTTCCTGTCACGGCTCGCTCGTGACGGCGCAATCGATGGGCCGGTGTTCATCAACGCGGGGCGAGGTGGCAGCCAGGTGGAAACCGATCTGGTACGCGCGCTCACCGATGGGACACTTGCCGGCGCAAGCCTCGACGTCTTCGAAACGGAACCACTCGCCGCGACAAGCCCGCTCTGGGATCTTGAGAACGTGGTGATCACGCCGCATATAGCCGCCGACAGCGACCCTGAAGCCATCTCCGACTATATCGCCGAACAGATACTTGCCCACGAGGCCGGAAAACCACTGGCCAATCTCGTAGACAGAAACGCCGGCTACTGAAACCCCGCGGGATCAGCAGTGGAAACGGCGGGCGCGATCGAACCAGAGGCTCACGATCGCCTCGACGACCGGGCGCAAACCCTTGCGGCTGTCACACTTCTGGTAGACCGCATCGAACCAGCTCGCGGCCTCGCTCTGGGGCGCATCGCGCGCCAGCCCGATGATGGGAAGCGTCGCCGTATCGTAACGCTGGCGCAAGCGGCAGGCGAGATCACGTGCGCTTCCACCCGCAATCCCCGTGGACGCAACGACGCAATCGAAGGGAACAGCGGAAGGATCGTCGACGGAAAGCAGATCCAGCGCCTTGGCGATGGAACTTACCCGGCGAACGCGAACATTTCCGGTAACCGTGGAGAGGACGTCACGGAAAAGCCGGGCATCTGCCGCGCTGTCCTCGACATGGAGGAACACGGCATCGGGAATGACATGCAACATGAAACAGAAGGTCCGTCCGGCTCCCGCGACAACAGCCGCCCTCCCGGCTACCAAGGCAGTGTCGAGGAGCTTTTACCAAGGGTCGCGGCGTGCCGGGCAAGGGTCCCTCCTCTGCCGACCGGCCACGATCTGATCATATGTCCAGATGATTGCTGGACGAATTGACGGCTGTCTATTCGGATTCACCTGTAGGGGCAAATGCATATATTGCATAGCTGCCCCAACGTAAAAGACACACCAAGAACAAATTTCCGACCAAGGATTAGTAAAACGAATAAAATTTCACAAAACAATTTTTGAACGACATTATCGGCGCCGGTCGTATGCCCCGACCAGATCCCCCGCAGGGTACGCCGAGAACGACAGCATCAGCGCAGCCGCCGCCAACCCGTAAGCGCTCCCCACTCGACCTTTGAAATACGGGACAAGGCTTCAGCCACAGGCTCCCTGGCAACGCTCATCGTATGGCCATTGGCATGTAGAAGTTCGTCCGGTGACAAGAGCACACCAACATGGCCTTTCCAGAACAGAAGATCGCCACGCCGCCGGTTGCCCTTGCTGAAATCCTCAAGCGGCAGCGCATCGCCGGCTTCCCCGGCCTGCATGTCACTGTCGCGCGGAACAAGGATGCCGGCTTCGGCGGCGGCAAGCTGGATCAGCGCGGAACAGTCAAGCCCGAGTGAGGAGCGCCCTCCCCATAGATAGGGTGTTCCAAGAAACATCTCGGCCACGGACACCCAGTCGTCCACGCGGGCGCCGAGAGGCGCGAGGTGGCGGGCAACCATGGCAGAACCGTCCGCGAGAAGCGCATAGGTCAACCCGCGCACCACCGTTTCGCCGATCACTGCGACGCGTGCACCCAGTGAGAGCAGACCAAGCGGCGGGCTCTTCAACTCGGGAGAGGGATAGCGGTAGCTGCGCAAAGCCGTGACCCGATGGGTCGGCGTCTCCCCTCTGTCTCCAAGTGCCGAATACGGCATGTATCCCACATAGCCGTCCGTTCCGAGCTGTCCCCAGGCCCAGCCATCATCGGAAACCTCGAAGACGGTTACCTGCTCACCGAAGATCGCCTGGCTATCGATGGAACGACATGGATCGGGCACAGGCCGAATGTCGACAAGATCGGCGGTGACATGCATCAAAGTGCCATCGGCAAAACGGGGAACATCGACGCGCCCCTCATAGGCGCGCGCCGCAAGATCGGTTCGCACGGGATGGCGACGGCGATCCAAATCGGCAAGCTCGGCTGTCCCGGTCATGCATCACCCTGACTGGAGGAAGTTGAACACCCCGCATCTGCCATGCGGCTTTCAGCGTGTTATCTCGGCAGCCTTCACACTGATCGTGTCGCCAATACGCTCCAGATACAAGGCACCGGCAACGGTCCGCGTTACGACCACGTTGCGCCGGTCGGCTTCATCGCGGCGACGCGACAGAAGCTTCATTGCTCCCAGCGTATCCAGGGCACGGGTAATGACGGGCTTGGTGACGTCGAGGCGCGCCGCCAGCCCCCGCACCGTATGGGGCGGCGGCTCCAGGTAAACAGTGAGAAGGATCGCCATCTGGCGCGACGTCAGATCCTGGTCACCATCGGTCACCAGCGACATCGTCACGTCGTGCCAGAGCCTCAGCGCCTGTGCCGGCCGGATCTCGATTCCCATCCGTCTGATGTCCCTCCTGCCCCGGGTGGTCCGGGCGTCCCAGGCGACACTAGCGCGAATATCGTTTCGGATCCGTTATACGTCGGCCACCTTCCGTCACGCAGCCTGGCTCCCTCCGTACCGCTCCTTCAGCAGGTCAAAGAGGGCACGCACGGCCTGCGCTTCTCCGCCTGCCGGGCGTGCCGGACGGTCGGACGGGTTCCAGGCGTAGATGTCGAAATGCGCCCAGGTTTTGGCCTTCTCGACAAACCGGGCCAAAAAGAGCGCGGCCGTTACCGATCCCGCGAACCCCGCACCGGAGGTGTTGATGTGATTGATATCGGCAACCCTGCTCTCCAGATAGCTCTCATAGGGCCTCCACAGAGGAAGCCGCCAGAGCGGATCCGACACCTTGAGTGCCCTTGCAGCCAGATCGGAGGCAAAGTCTTCGTCGTCGGTGTAGAAGGGCGGCAGTTCCGGCCCGAGCGCGACACGTGCAGCTCCCGTAAGCGTCGCCATATCCAGAAGGATCTCCGGCTCCTCCTCATCAGCCAGCGCAAGCGCGTCCGCAAGCACCAGCCGTCCCTCGGCATCCGTGTTTCCGATCTCGACGGTGATCCCCTTGCGGCTCGGCAAAATGTCGCCCGGCCTGAAGGCATTGCCGGAGATCGCATTCTCGACAGCGGGAATAATGACCCGCAACCGCACTGGCAGTTCCGCGTCCATGACCATGGCCGCGAGAGCGAGAACATTGGCCGCGCCGCCCATATCCTTCTTCATCAGGGTCATGGCGTTGGCCGGCTTGATGTCGAGACCACCTGTATCGAAAATGACCCCCTTGCCCACAAGCGTCACCTTCGGATCCGTCTCGTCACCCCATGTCGCATCGATCAGGCGCGGCGCGCGCGTGCTTGCCCGACCGACCGCATGGATCATGGGAAAGCCTTCTTCCAGAAGCGCTTCTCCTTCGACAACCCGGCTCGACCCGCCATAAGTGCCAAAGAGCGTGATAGCGGCGGTGGCGAGTTCTTCCGGGCCGAGGTCATTGGCCGGGGTGTTGACGAGATCCCGTGCGATCTGCACCCCGGCGACAATGCCCAGCACCGCGTCCAGATCGACCTCCGGTTCCACCATCAGCACCGGCCGGGCCTTGTCCGAAGGCTTGCGATAGCGCTCGAACCGATAGGAACCAAGCGCGAAGGCAAGGGCCGCCGCCTCCCCCACACTACCAACCCCGACGATACGAAATGTCCCGACGGGAAGCTTGCGCGCCAGGTCGCCGAGCGCAAAGCCGGGATCTGTCGCGTTCGCCACGCCAAACAGAACGGTTGCAATGGCTCCGTCCACATCCGGAACCACGAGGACCTGGCCGACGGAAGCCTCAAAGCCCGACGCTTCCGCAAACCCTCTAACCGACGCAGGCAGGCCGGCAAGCGTCTCCGCCAAAGACTGCTTGTCAACGACATGAACCGGAACGGTCGGAAGGGATGACTCGAAGGCTGCAAGAGCATGACGCACGGAACTGACCTCATTTCACCTGGCCACGCGGCGGCGTGGCAACACCGGAAGGCTTCCAGCTTAACCGATTGCCCGGACGCCGCAAATCCGCGCGCAACCCAGTTTCCAGGCAGACGCTCCGCCCGGATTTAACGAAGCATTAGGGTTAACGGCCTATTGCTTGGAAAGCCAAATTGCGACCCTCGCCAGCCGGGCGCGAACAGATCGCGGCCGGACTGGCGGGCACAGTCCAGGAGCCTGGTTTCATGCCCTTCTTCCGACGCGATATCACGCGATCGACCCCGCTCCGCATGACGCTTGCGGTCTCGATGGTCGCTCTCCTGGCGGTCGGCGGCTGCGCCTCGTCCAAGCGGAGCGTGGGAACCCATGGCGCGAGCGGCCAGAACTATGTCGCGCCCGGCTCGGACGCCGCGCGCCAGGCGGTGGGGTACTGGGCCAGGGCCTACGAGAGCGACCCGAGCGACCGCGAGAACATTCTGAACTATTCGGCCTCCCTGAAACGAAATGGCCAGGTCGAACAGGCCGAAGCCGTTCTGCGCAAGGCCGTCATCACCCATCAGTCGGATCGGGACATTGCCGCCGCCTACGGCAAGGTGCTGGCCATGAGCGGCAAGCTGGCAGAAGCGCTTCAGGTGATCAACGGGGCCCAGACACCAACGAATCCGGATTGGCGGCTAATGTCGGCGGCAGCGGCGATCAATGACCAGATGGGCAACACCGCCGAGGCACGCAAGCTCTATACCCAGGCACTCCGTATCGCCCCGCAAGAGCCCAGCCTGCTCAACAACCTCGCCATGTCCTATCTGCTGTCAGGCGAGGTGCAGAAGGCAGAAAAGATCCTGCGCGACGCGTCCAACAGCCCCCGCGCCGACAGCCGTATCCGACAGAACCTCGCGCTGGCTATCGGCCTGCAGGGACGCTTCGACGAAGCGGAGCAGGTCGCTCGCGCCGAGATGGACCCGCGCCAAGCGAACGAGAACATCGCCTACCTTCGCAAGATGCTCTCCCAGAAGAACACCTGGGCGGAGCTGTCCGATGGCGACAAGAGGAAGAAGAAGAGCGGCAGCTGATCCGGACAGCTTTCGCCTCTCTTGACAGAAAAAAGCTAGACAATGCAAAAGGCCCGCCGGAAAATTCCGGCGGGCCTTTTGCTTAGCTTCCAACAGCGACTGCGCCAAACGGCATCAGCACGAAAACAGCCCTATCGGAAGGTCGCCATGGCCTGAATGATGACGGGACCGATGATAACGGCCAGAAGCACGGGCAGGAAGAACACGATCATCGGCACGGTGAGCTTTGGCGGCAGGGCGGCGGCCTTCTTTTCGGCGGCCTGCATTCGCTGCGACCGGCTTTCATCCGCCATCACACGCAGTGCCTGGGAAACGGGCGTGCCGTACCGCTCGGCCTGAATCAGCGCAAGCGAGACATTCTTCACCCCCTCGAGGCCTGTCCGCTTTGCCAGGTTCTCGTAAGCCTGCTTGCGGTCTCCGAGATAGGAAAGTTCGGCGTTCGTCAGCGTCAGTTCCTCGGCGAGCGGCACGGACTGAATGCCGATTTCTTCCGCGACCTTTCGGAAGGCAACCTCGATGGACATGCCCGACTCCACACAGATCAGCATGAGGTCGAGCGCATCCGGCCAGGCCCGGTTAATCGATACCTGACGGTTCTGGATGCGGTTCTTCACATAAAGGTCCGGAGCGTAGTAGCCGATGAAGGCGATCACGCTGGCAATCAGCACATTGACCATTGGCGGCTGTTCGAGCTGAAGCACGATGAACGTGTAGAACAACGCCACCACGAAGAGGATCACCGGCATCACGAGCCGGGCGAAGAGAAACGTATAGAGCGGTCGCGGACCACGCAGGCCAGCCTGGACGAGACGGAACGCCGTCTTCTCGTCCGACATGAGGTTCTTCAGGTTAAGCTGGTCGACGATGCTTTGAAGACGCTTCTTGGGCGCGTTGCGCAGCGAAACCCGTGACGCCTGCTTCTCATTTGCGAGACGTGCACGCTCGCGCGCACGCAGCTTGTCCCTTTCCAGGGCGACCGACTTCATCCGGCTCTTGAGCTTGTCCCCCTCGATAAACGGGATGACCAGCGAATAGACCGTGCCGCCCACCGCCAGAACGGTCAACGCCAGGATGATGGTCTGCTGGGACAGAAGCTCGGACATGGACATGGCTGGACCACTCAGAAATCGAAGGCGATCATCTTCTTCATGATCAGCATCCCGGTCACCATCCAGATGGCTGAGAACGCCAGGATGATGTTGCCGGTCGGATCCGTGAAGAGGAGCATGATGTAGGACGGGCTGGTGATCGTGAGGACACCGGCCACGATAAAGGGCAGCGAGCCGATGATCGCGGCGGAGGACTTCGCCTCCTGGCTCATCGCCTTGATCTTGCCCTTCATCGCACGGCGCTCACGCAGCACCTTCGAAAGGTTGCCGAGCGCCTCGGAAATGGAACCACCGGCCTGGGACTGGATGGCCACCACAATGGCAAAGAAATTGGCTTCCGCGACCGGCATGCGCTCGGGCAGGCGCGCCACGGCCTCGGGCAGCGAGATGCCCATCGCCTGGGCCTCGATAATCCGGCGGAATTCGGTGCGGATAGGCTCGCGTGCCTCCTGAGAAACGATCGTCAGACACTCCGCCAACGGCAAACCGGCCTTCGTTCCGCGCACGACCACGTCAACCGCATTGGGCAATTCGTTCAGAAAAGCCTCGATGCGCTTGTTGCGCCGACGTGACAGGTAGAAGCGTGGCAGACCAAAGAAGCCGATGAAGGCAAACGCCGCGTTCAGCAGCAGCGATCCGGTGATCAACATGCCGATGATCAGCATGACAACGCCGCAAATCGCGGAAAAGACATAGAAACCGCGTTTGGACCACTCGAGCCCGGCCTGGTCGAGCCGTTCCTCGATGGAGACCTTTGCCGCCTTTTGGGCCTTCTTCTTTTCGCGCTGCTCAAAGTCGCGAAGCTGATCCTGAACCGATTTTCGGCGCTTGTCCGCGTCCTTCGTGCGCCTCACCGCCTCAAGAGACGGGGCCCGCGTGGCAATGCTTTTCAGCCGTTTTTCGCTACGCGAACCGCCACTCAGCATGGGCTGGAACACGGCATAGAGAATGCCGACGATCGAGAAGGCCGCCAAGCCCGCCAAGGCGAGCCGGGTCACTTCAGGTGTCAGGAGTGCCTGGAAATCAACCACGCCCGTCCTCCAGAACTTCCGATGCGTCAAGGGCTGCGGCAAGCCGCTGCTCTTCGCCGAAGTAGCGTGCCTTCTCCCAGAACTTCGGACGACCGATGCCGGTGGAGCGATGGCGGCCGATCAGGCGTCCGTTCGCGTCCTCGCCCAGGATGTCGTAGAGGAAGACGTCCTGGGTGATGATGACGTCGCCTTCCATGCCCACCACCTCGGTCACATGAGTGATCCTGCGCGAGCCGTCACGCAGGCGCTGAGCCTGAACGATCACGTCGATGGAGGAAATGATCATCTCGCGCAGCGTCCGCGACGGCAGCGAGAAGCCCCCCATGGTGATCATGGATTCCAGTCGCGAAAGCGCCTCGCGCGGGCTGTTTGCGTGAAGCGTGCCCATCGAACCGTCGTGACCGGTGTTCATGGCCTGCAGGAGATCGAACGCCTCCGGGCCACGCACCTCACCGACGATGATGCGCTCGGGACGCATGCGCAGGCAGTTCTTGACCAGATCGCGCATGGTCACTTCGCCCTCCCCCTCCAGATTGGGCGGACGGGTTTCGAGGCGCACCACATGGGGCTGCTGAAGCTGAAGCTCCGCGGCATCCTCGCAGGTGATGACACGCTCTGTCGCATCGATGTAGGCGGTCAGGCAGTTGAGAAGGGTCGTCTTGCCCGAGCCGGTACCTCCGGAGATCAGTACGTTGCAGCGGGAGCGGCCGATAATCTCCAGGACCGAGGCTCCCTCGGGCGAGATCGACCCGAACTGCACGAGCTGCTTGAGGGTCAGCTTGTCCTTCTTGAACTTACGAATGGTGAGCGTGGGGCCGTCGATGGCGAGCGGCGGCGCGATCACGTTGACGCGCGAGCCGTCAGCCAGGCGCGCGTCACAGATCGGGCTCGACTCGTCAACGCGTCGTCCGACCTGGCTCACGATCCGCTGGCAGATATTCATGAGCTGCCGGTTGTCGCGGAAGCGCACGTTGGTCTGCTGCATCCGGCCCTCGGTCTCGATGTAGACCGTGTCGGCGCCATTGACCATGATGTCGGCAATATCGTCGCGCGCCAGAAGCGGCTCGAGCGGCCCGAAACCCAGCACGTCGTTGCAGATGTCCTCCAGCAGGTCTTCCTGCTCCGAAATGGACATGACCACGTTCTTGAGCGCGATGATATCGTTGACGACATCGCGGATTTCCTCGCGCGCCTCATCCACGCTCAGGCGCGTGAGAAGCGACAGGTCGATCGCCTCGACCAGCGCGTTGAAGATCGACGCCTTGGTGGCGTAATACTCCTGCGAGCGTTGCGGCGCCTTGATCTTGACCGTTTCCGTCTGCGGTCTAGCCTGGGCTCGCGGCTGGGGTGCCGCGGCCGGCGCTGGAGCGGAGGTATCCGGAGCCGTGATCTTCGGCGCGACCGGGGTGGCGTGCTCCGCCGGAGACGGCGGTGCCGGCTCCGCAGGCGCGGTCGGCGCCGGCGCCTGCTGGCGCGGCGGCGGAGCTGCCTCGGGGCTGGAACTCGGGGTTCCGGATGTCACACCACGTCGACCGAACATCGCTACCTGCTTTCAGATCGTCTTGACGGACGCCCCGGACGGATCACGCGCCCGCCCGGCCCTTCTTGAGCAAGCGCCCGACGAGAGCGCCGAGCGCCAGTCCCTTGTTTCGCTGCACTTCAGAACGCCCCGTCACCACCTGCGAGATCCGCGTGAACAGTTCGGCTGTCGCGTGGCGCTCGTCCTGCTCGCCGATCATCTGACCGTTGTTGGCAGCCGTTCCGAACAACTGGGGCTCGAAGGGTATGGAGACGACCGCCTCGACACCCAATGCATCGGCAAACTCGGACGCCTTGATTTCAGGCCGCTTGGGAACGCCCACCCGGTTCAGGACCAGCCGCGGAGGTCCGTCGTTCGGCCGAAGCTGCCCGAGCGTATCGATCATGTTCTTCGCATTGCGCAGATTGGCGAGATCCGGCTCGGCCACAATCACCACGTCGTCGACCGACGCCAACACCTTGCGGGTCCAGCCCGACCAGCCGTGCGGCAGGTCCAGAACCACCGAAGGCGCTCCCTGGCGCATGATATCGATGAGACCGTCGAAACTCTCCTCGGACGGATCGTAGGTACGCTCCAGCGTGGCAGGCGCCGCAAGCAGGCTCAGCCGCTCGGTGCACTTGGACAACAGCCTGTCGAGCATGGTCTCGTCGAGACGCTCGGGAGATGAGATCGCCTCGAACACGCCCTGCAGCGGGTCCTGGTTGAAATCAAGCCCGGCGGTGCCGAAGGCAAGGTCGAGGTCGGCGATCAGCACGTCCCGCTCGATCTGGCGTGCAATCGACCAGGCGACGTTGTGGGCAACCGTGGAGGATCCAACGCCTCCCTTTGCGCCTATGAAAGCAGTCACCCTGCCCAGGGGATCGGCTTCAGGACTCGCGTAGAGCTCACCGATTGCCCCAATCACCTGATAGAGGCTGACAGGGGCGACGAGGTAGTCGCTGACGCCTCGGTGGATGAGTTCGCGGTAGAGCACGACATCGTTGACGTGCCCGACGATCACGACCTTGGTGCCGGGATCGCAGACCTCGGCAAGACGCTCCAGATCCTCAAGCAGGCGAGCCGACTGGTTGCGGCTTTCGATGATGATCAGGTTCGGCGTCGGGGCCTGACCGTAGAAATCGACAGCCGCGGCGATGCCGCCTCGGTGCACCTTCACATGCGCCTTGGACATTCGGCGGTCCTGCGCCACCGTCTCGATGACGCGCGTGACATCCTCGGTCTCGCAAAAGGCCTGCACCGCAATGCGCGGCACCATCTTCAGGTCGAGCGTGTCGACGGGCGGTTCCAGTTCGGCACCGGAAGGCACGCGCGGCTCCGGATCGGCGTCGACTTCCGGCAGGCTCAGGTCGTCATAGGACAGGCCGTTCATTCCTCTACTCCCCGCCTCACTTGCCGGCTGCATCGGACACCTTGGCGCCGCTGCCTTCCTTGTATTCGGATGCCGTCTGCTCGCCGTTGCGATAGGTCTCGTAGATCTTGGCGCGGCGGTTCTGGTCAGCCGGAGAAGACGCGCGCGGATAAAGCAGGTCTGTCGGATTGTCGACCATGGCGGCAAGATTCGCCTGCTGCGCGCATCCGAAGTTGTAGTACTGGGTGTTGTTGAGCTGCGGGTTGTGACGCTTTCCGTCGCCGCCGCCGGTGATGTTGTCCGGCCACTGGCCACATGGTCCCGCCTTCGCCTGAATGCCCGAATAGGCCAAGCGGATCGGCGCCGAAACGCTCGGATCTCCGACCGGATAGCTGCGTGTCACGATGCGCTTCGACGAGATGCCTCCACGGGCCACCGCGCCGCGCAGCTTCGGCAGGACCGCGTGAACGGCCGCCTCATTCGCGGACCCGGACGGTACGACGATCTCCATGGAATCGGCTCCGCGCGATCGGGCCTCGCCGGCAAAACTCGAGACAGCCGCCGACAGTGACGGCGAGATCGAGCGCATGCCGCTGCCCACCGGCACATCTAGCGTCTTCGTGCCTTCAGCCACGATGATCGGATGACGAAGGCGGTAGTCGTTGAGCGCAAGCACCTCGGTCGTGGGCTTCTGCGTGTTGCAGGCGCCCGTGATCAGAGCTGCTGCAACGGCAACCAGCGGCAGGCTCGCACGGATCGTCTGGCGACCTGTTTCCGTTCCATGGCGGGAGCCGCGACGGATCGGGCGATTGGCGGGGCGGGACGTCATGGTTCCGTTCCTCACTCGTAGATGAAGCCGACCTGGCCGTGATAGGAGCCCTCGCCCGGGTTTCCGGAAACCCGATACATGCGATTGAGCCGGTTCAGGAAAATGGTGTCGCCGTCGGTCGCCGGAGCGAAATTCTTTGTCGGCGTGACGAGCTCGGAGCGAGCGACCGGGCGCACCGTGTAAGGTGTGACGAAGACGACGAGTTCGGTCTCCTGGCGCAGGAAGTCCCGGCTTTTGAACAAGGAGCCCAGGATCGGAACCTGCATGAGGCCCGGAACGCCGTTGAGATCCTGCTTGTAGGTCTCCTTGAGGAGGCCCGCCATCACAAGCGTGCCGCCCGAGGGAAGCTCGACGGTGGACTCCGCCCTGCGCACCTTCAGCGCCGGGATCGTCAGCGTGCCGATGTTGACGGCACCGTCCTGGGTCAACTCGCTGACCTCGGTCTTGACCCGCAGCGAGATACGTCCCTCGTCGAGGACCACGGGCGTGAAGTCGAGCCCGACGCCGAACTTCTTGAACTGCACCGTGATCTTGTTGTTGTCCTGAGCGATCGGGATCGGGAACTCGCCACCCGCCAGAAAGCTGGCGTTCTCGCCGGAGATTGCCGTCAGGGTGGGCTCGGCCAGCGTGCGGATGACACCGTCACGCTGCAGTGCCTCGATATTCGCCTTGAGCTGGGTTCCGCCCGCGACAAAGCCCGAGGTCGAGTTGGGATTCGTCGGGTCATAGAGCCCGCCAGCCCCACGGTTGTTGATGTTCGAGTTGACCGTGTAGCTCGGCGAGTTGTTGAAACCGATGTTGTAGTTTCCAAGGCCGATGTTGCCGGCGAGGTTCACGCCGAGCTGCTTGATGATCGAGCGCTCGACCTCGGCCACGGTCACCTTGAGGTGGACCTGATCCTTGCCGGTGACGGCGATCATGTTGAGAACCGGCTGTGCGTCCTCGCCCTTGCTCTGGGTAAAGCGGGCGGCAAGATCGGCAGCCCGCTGTGCTGCAGCGGTGCTCGGGGCACGGCCAGACAGGACGATATTGCCATTCACCGACTCGGCACGGATCTCCGCACCGGGAATTGCGCGGCGGAACATGGCATTGAGGTCCGTGGTGTCGTTCTCGACCGCCAGATCGAAGCTCGCGATCTGGTTGCCCGCGCGTCCGAACAGAAACAGGCTCGCCTGCCCGGCCTTGTTGCCCATGATGAAGACCCGGCGCGAGCTGCGGACGACCGCATCGGCGACTTCCGGGTTGGAGACGATGACGTCAGCCACCTCCTCTCCCAGGTTGACCACCACCGAGCGACCGATGCCCACGCGCAAGAGCCGGCCGGCAACGCGCTCATCGGCAGAGATCGTCACCGACTTGGGAAACGATTCCGCGTGGGCGGCCGTCGGGACACCGAGGCCGCTTCCTGCCGCCAGCCCCAGAGCGAGCGTCACGACAAGAGCAGCGCGGGTGCCGATGCCTTTGAAACGTTGAGCCAGCATTCGAGTTCTCCTTGCCGTCGTCTTCCAGCCGACCCGCGCTTCAGCGCTGGGTCTGCATCTGGCCGGACACGCCGAACTTCACAAAATTCACCCCGCCACCGATGTCGTCGGTCTCTGCGTCATCGGCAGAGTCTTCAACCGACCGCAGCACAAGGGAGATGGTGCCGAGCTGCGATGCCTGCGCGACGACTTCCGCCTGTGCGGGAAGCAACTCCAGGGTCGCGGTCTGGCCGGGGGGCAGCGCCTTCTCGTCCTGCTCGCCGGCGGTGGTGGTGTCGATGGCGAGGACGCGCACGTTCTGCAGGATGGTCTCGCTCATGAAGGAGTTCGACCCCCGGCTGCCGGACTGACGCGTCAGGATCACGTCCACCTTGTCACCGGGCAGGATGAAACCGCCGGCAGCCGTCAGGGCCTCGACCGAGACGGCGATGGCGCGCTTGCCCTTGGGAAGGATTGACGACATGAAGCCGCGGTCCGAGTTGATCAGGCGCTCCTCGCGCAGGGGCTCGCCCGCATAGACCGGTGCCTTGGCGATACGGCCCGCGATCTCGCCGATGGCGTCGGGGCGCATCGAGCGCAGGATCGCGTTCGCGGGAGCCAGATCGCGCGGCCATTCCGCCCAGCGCATGTCCCCATCGTGAACAGCCGTGCCGAGCGCAATGTCACGGTCGGCGACAAGGACCTCGTCCTTCTCGACCTCCTGCTCGGCCACAACGGGTTCCGCCACCGGCTCCGGGCCGGTGCTCAGCACCATGCGTGCCACGAGAAGCCCGGCCGCAAGCGAGACACCAAGGATTGCCAGTCGTGCGATCTTCATGACCAATACCCGTAGAGATCGAATCCGGCCGTCGAGCTGAGACGCTCCGGCCATGTTCCGATTACTTTGCGGGACAAATGGTCAAGACATGGTTAATCAGGTATGAGCAACGTTGATTAACAGAATTAAACGTTTTCGCATTTCGAAAATCAGGGCAAGCTTATTTACCAACCGTTAACAACATGAAACGGCGACCGACAACAGGTTCAATACGGCTTACGGAGAGGGAAACAGGCGCGGGCCAGCGGCCCGGCAAATGGATCGCGGTGGCGGAGAGGTTCCCGGGCGATCAGCCGATCAGCTTGAACCACATGGTCAGCGGATAGACCTGCAGCGCCGCGACGGCAATCGCGATACCATACGGAATACCGGAACGACTGTCATGAAGGCGCAAAAGCCATTCCGTGCGGTTGTTTGCGGGCAGAGGCAATGCGGGCACCCGACGGAAAAATACCAGCGCAATAGTCAACAAGGCACCGTAGATACCGGACAGCGCGATAAATCCAATCGTCTGCTGGGTAAAGCCGAACCAGAGGGCGACCGCAGTTGCGATCTTTGCATCTCCTCCCCCCATCCAGCCGAAGGCAAAGAAGGCAAGGCAAAGGAGAAAAACCGCACCCGCTGCCGCCAGATGAAAGCCAATATCGACCAGGCCAAGGCCGGCGGCCGGAGCGAGCAGGCAAAAGCCGGCGACAAGCAGCAGGGAAACGCGGTTCGGAATCGTCATCGTGAAGAGATCGGACGCGCCGGCAAAAGCAACCAGCGTCGGAAAGATGACAAGCAGGGCTGCCTCGATCATGTCCGGTTTCCTCGCGAAATCCGATGGCTCCAAGAAAAGCGGGCGGCCTAAGCCGCCCGTTTGCCGGAATGGTTCGCAACCGCGAACCATTCCGAAGCATTCAGCACAGGGCTTACTTCACGTTGCCGTTGGCCGTGGTCAGCTGGGTTCCGACCGTCGTGAAGATACCCGAGATGGCGGTGCCAGAGGTGGTCACGGCCGTGACGATGCCGATGGAGATGAGGCCGGCGATGAGGCCGTACTCGATGGCGGTCGCACCGGATTCGTCCTTGGCAAAGCGAGCGAGAAGGTTCTTCATGATTTGGCTCCTATTTTCCATTCGATTTGACTGCACCACCTCGTCGGCCTTGTTTTTATTTCCGACCGATCGAAGTTGACCTGAATGTAGACTTGACATCTTGCCACAAAGTTAAATTCACCCAACACACGGATGACTTTCGAGATCTGCCGAATTTTGGTTAACGACTTGAGAACAACAAGGTCTCACTATTAACCACAATCGAAAACGACTCCCGATCATAGAGTGCGAAGAACCTGATTTTCGCTCTCCCCAAGCTGCCTGGAGAGTGCAGACTTGATGGCTCACCAATATTGATAAATTTAACTATGCCACCTGATTGCAACGACCGTTAGCGGTTCCTTCACCAATATCGTTGACGTTCGGGTAGGAACTCTGAGAAGGAGCCGAAAGGCATGTCTCGACATCGCGCAATTCTGGGCGCGGCGATTGCCGCCGCCGCGGTTCTCGCCCCTGCTTTCGCGAGCGGCACCATGGCTGCCGAAGGTGGTGCCGTTCATGTCATGACCGACCGGGCCAAGGTGTTTCGCATCGATGCGCCGGCGGATACCGTCATCGTGGGCAATCCCGCAATCGCGGATGTCGCGATGTACGACCGCCAGACCGTTGTCGTGACGGGCAAGCTCTACGGCACCACGAACCTGGTGATCCTCGACAAGGCCGGTGAACCGATCATCGACGAAGTCATTACCGTCGGAGCCCCCTCGAGCGACGTCGTGACGGTCCTGCGCAGAACCGCGCGCAGTTCCTACTCCTGCGCGCCACAGTGTGAGCCGGTGCTTCGCGTCGGCGACACGGAAACCGCTTATGATGCGATCGCGAAGCAGTCCACCGCACGTACCGAGATGTCTGAAAAGGCAGCCGGCGTCGGCAACTGACGTCCCCAGGAACCGCTCCCGACGTGAAGAGGTGAGAGACATTCATGGCTGACAGGAGCGGCAAGACACGGCTCGGGTCACTCTGCCGCCTGCTTCGTGCGTTCGGCCGCGACCGCGAAGGCACGGCGGCGATCGAGTTCGCCTTCGTGGCCATTCCCTTCATGCTTCTTCTTTTCGGCATCATCGAGATCGGCCTCGCCTTCTTTGCCGATCAGGTGCTGAACAACGCCGTTCTGGATGCGGCGCGCATGATCAGGACCGGCCAGGCCCAGGCGGAAGGGTTCGACGCCTCGAAGTTCAAGGAGCAGATCCTCGCCAAGACAAGCGGTTTCCCGATAAGCGCGGACCGGCTGACAATTGACGTCGAAAAGATCGAATCTTTCACCAGTTACAAGTCCAAGCCTCTGATCGAAGACGGCCAGATGACGGATGACGTGGGCTACGACCATGGCGAGGCAAACGAGATCATCATCGTGCGTGCCATGTACCGCTGGCCGATGTTCTCCTCGCTGATGGCGACCAACTTCGCCGACCTCGCGTCGGGAGACCGTCTGCTGGTCGCAACAGCGATCTTCCGCAACGAGCCGTTCCCATGGTCGACGAAGCCCAACAGCTAGGAGACCGTCCGGTGAGGCCCTTGAAGTCCGTCCCCTTTGCCAGCAAGGAGCGTTCCGGCCGTACGGGCGGAGTTTTCGCGCGCTTTCGCCTGCTGCGCCGCCTCGGCCGGGACAGCCGCGGCGTCGCGGCGGTCGAGTTCGCACTCGTTCTGCCGTTCATGCTGCTCCTGTTCTTGGGGATGGTGGAGCTTGATTCAGCGCTCACGGTCGACCGCAAGGTCAGTCAGGTGGCCAGTTCCATTGCCGACCTCGTCGCCCAGACCGACAAACTCAACGAAGCCGACATCAGAGACCTCCTCAAGATGTCGGACGCGGTGCTCGATCCGTACCCCGCGAGCAATCTGAAGCTCGTCGTCGCAAGCATCTGGATCAAGGAAGTCAACAAGCCCCGCGTGAAATGGAGCCGGGCTCTGAATACCGCCCAGTGGTCCGAAAACGGAGCTCCCCCCGTCGATATTCCGGAAGGTCTGACGAAGCAGAAGGACACCTATCTGATCGTGGCGCAGGCGACCTATACGCATCGGCCGACCTTCGCCGCACTTCTGAAAGACGTGTTTGCAACCGATACGATCGAACTGACCGACACCTACTACATGCGTCCGCGTGTCAGTTCAGAGGTAGAGTGCTGTTCCTGATACAGGCCTCTTGACGTCGGTGCCGCCTCTCAACGCGGCACCAGCGGACGCAGCCGGCCACGCACCGCGTTCTTGCCGCCGCCTCCTGCCGTGAGAGGCGCAAGCAGATCGAAGTCCTTTTGCGAAACGGGCTGAAATGCGCCGCTTCCGGCAGGACGCTCTCCCGAACCGCCCCAGGTTGCCAGCACGCCGCGCAGCTCTTGCCGAAGGCTTTCGGGAAGATCCGTACGGGCCACATGCGGCGCGGAAGGGATCGGTCCCAAAAGCGGTATGGCATCGACCGCAGGAACAACGCCGCTGCGTGCCAGAAGTGCGGCAAGCGTTCCGCCTTCCGCAAACGTTCCATCTCGTGTTGCCGGCCTCCAGCCAAAGGCGACATCCGCCCTCCCGGAAAGCACTGCCGCGACCGCTTCCAACGGTCCGGCCTCCTCCACCAGCCGCGCCTCATCAGACGAAACGCCTGCGGCCTCCAGAAGCGCAAGCGGCAGGCGCCGCCCGGCCGTCGAACCTTCCGGGGCCAGTGCGATGCGGGCAGAGCCAAGGCTCTCCAGGCCGGAAAAGCGACTGCCTGCCGGCACGATCGCCAGCAGGGTCCAGCCGCTCACCCCAGCCTCGTCCATCGGAACGGCGAGAGGGTCCAGGCAGGAACAGCGTTCCTGAGCATCAACGAAAGCGGTGGTGGAAAGCGACGCATAGTCCACCTCCCCGCGCAGCAGCCCCGCCTGCAGCCGTGTCAGACTCGAAAAGGCGACAACGACAGCGGGGATGCCAAGCCGTTCCTCCAGGTTTGCACGGAAAGGCTCGACCCCGCCGAACTCCCCTTGCGCCGGGTCGAGAACCATGCCGATGCGCAACACGGGCCACATCGCGAGGCGTTCGGGATCGAAAACCCTCGCCGACCCGCCGGCATCATCTTCATCCGATGCCTCCTCCCGGTCGTCGCCTTCGGACGTGGAGGCTTCCGGCCATGGAAGAAACATGGCGGCGTCCGCCTCATCCTGCCCCGCCACGTCGGTGTCCAAGGGCACGGGCAGACCGTCGCCGTCCTGCGCGCGAACGCTCACGAGGGGAAGAGCCACGGAAAAAACCAGCAGGAAGGCAGCCACGTGAACCAGGCCGTGTGCGGCAAAAGCCCGAATGCACCTCACGCCGACATGAAAGCTTCGCTTTTCGCGTTCAAACCCTTCGGCGATCATGCGCCTGTCGCTTTCCCTGTCACTCAGGAGCTTTCATGTCCCGTCAGCCCGATACGGTCGTATTCGACTTCGGAAACGTTCTCATCGAATGGGATCCACGTCACCTCTATTCCCGGCTTTTTTCCGAGGCAGAGGCAGTCGATCATTTCCTCACCGAGATTCTGCCGCCGTCATGGAATCTCGAGCAGGACCGGGGCCGCAGTTTCGCGGACGGCATCGCTGAAGCCCTTGCCCGCCATCCCGACTACGAGGAGGAGATCCGCGCCTGGGATACCCGCTGGCACGAGATGGTTCCCGGTCCTGTCGATGGCTCCGTCTCACTTCTCCAGGACCTCAAGGCAGCCGGCGTACCGCTTTACGCAATCACCAACTTCAGCGCCGAAAAATACGCCGAATGTCTCGAGCGCTTCCCTTTCCTGGCGGACAGCTTTCGTGACACGGTCGTCTCCGCACACGAGAAACTGCTGAAACCCGACACGCGCATCTACGACGTGCTTTTGACCCGGAACGCCCTTTCGCCCGAGCGCACGGTCTTCATCGACGACAGTGCGGTCAACGTGGCGGGCGCGCGGGACGCGGGGATGCATGCAATCCACTTCACGGGCGCCGATGCGCTGCGACAGGCACTGCGCGACCACGGCTTCCCTGTCTGATCCGGCCACCGAGGGCGCCTTTGTCAGGCGCCCTCGAAGCCCGCGAGTGTGTTGACGCAGTTCACGCCGATGGCCTCGACGGCATACCCGCCTTCCATGATGAAGGTGGTCGGCAGCTTCAGGCCGGCCAGGCGCTCGCCCATCCTGAGAAAATCCTCCGAGACAAGACGGAAACGCGAGATCGGGTCCTTCTCGTAGGTGTCGAGACCCAGCGACACGATCAGTGTGTCCGCACCAAAGGCCAAGATACGCCCCAGGCTCTCCTCGAGCGCGGCGCTCCAGATCGCCCAGTCCGCTCCTGGTGCCAGGGGCAGATTGACATTGAACCCTTCGCCGTCACCTTCTCCCGTCTCCTGCGCATGACCCAGAAAGTAAGGATATTCCTCCCTCGGGTCGGCATGAATGGACAGGAACAGGACGTCGGACCGGTCATAGAAAATCGATTGGGTGCCGTTGCCGTGATGGTAGTCGACATCCAGCACGGCAACCCTGGCCGCGCCGTTGTCGCGCATCCACTGTGCGGCGATCGCGGCGTTGTTGAGAAAACAGTAGCCACCGTAGTAGTCGGCCGCCGCGTGGTGGCCGGGCGGGCGGCTGAGCGCGAATGCGCAGCGCTCGCCGCCTGCGACGAGCCGGGCCGCGGTCAGGGCAGAGTTGGCGCTTGCCCGCGCCGCCGCGAAGGTGTTCTCGCCAAGCGGCGTTCCCGCGTCGAACGAATAGCGCCCCAGAAGTCCGTCGATGTGCTCCGGAACCGGCTCTGTCGACAGGCCCCGCACGGGCCAGACGAACGGAAAGGCTTCACCGCTGCGCCCCGCATCCGTCCATCGCCCCCAGAAGCTTTCAAGGAAATCGAGATAGCCCGCATCATGTACGCGCTCGAGCGCTGCGCGTCCGAACTCCTCCGGCTCCAGGATGCCACCAAGCCCTTCGGCAATAACCCGGTCCCGCACCATGGTCGCGCGGGAGGGAATTTCCACGGCGGGTTTCAGCATGCCGTCCGAGATTTCCTGTTTGGGATCATGTGCGAGCTGCACTGGCGAAAAGACTGTCTTCATAGGAGGCTATTCCCGTATCGAAACAAGGCGTCGGCACCTCAGGTGCGAGACGTGAAAATATAGTCCGTCACCTGGCGCGAGGTTTCACCAGGCCGCAGCACGCAGCCGGCAAAACCCTCGTGGTTGATGGCATCCGGCCAGAATTGGGGCTCCAGACACAAACCCGCATTCGGGCCATAGCCCCGCCCGTCGTGCCCCGCAAGGGGAACGTCAACCTTTGCCCCATCGTAAACCTGCAGGCCCGGGGCTGTTGTCGCCAGGTCGAGAGCAAGACTGCCGTCGCCCGCCTCGAGCCTGGCAACCTTGCGCGGCTGCAGGACAGCCTCACGTGACAGGCAGAAATTGTGGTCCAGCGGCTCATGTCCCGATTGTTCGCCGATCACGCGCGGCTCGCGAAAATCGAAAGATGTTCCGGAAACCGGTCTGATCTCGCCCGTGGGGATCAGGTCCCCATCCACCGGCAGGAATTCATGCGCATCGATCCGGAGCCGGTGGGCGAGAACACCTCCCGTCCCATCGAGGTTGAAGTAGCTGTGCGCAGCGGGATTGAACAGGGTGGGCGCATCGGTCCTTCCCTCGAGTTCAATCCTCAAGCTCGTGTCGTCAAGCAACGTGTAGCGGCATATAGCCTGCACCGTTCCTGGATAGCCCTGATCGCCGTCCGCGCTCTCGAGCGAAAGCAGGACGCTGTGCGCATCCGCCTCTTCAAGGGTCCACAACCGTTCGGAAAAGCCGGCGGTTCCACCGTGAAGGTGGTGGCGGCCGGCCTCATTGAGCGGAAGATGGTACTCCCGGCCCTCGAGAGTGAAACGGCCGTTGGCGATACGATTGGCGCATCGGCCGGCGATGGCACCGAAGTAGGGAGACTGGTCGAGATAGGGCACGAATGTGTCGAAGCCGAGCACCACGGAACGGCCGCCGACCCGCAGATCCTGAATCACCGCGCCGAACGTGAGGATGTCAGCCTCGATACCGCCGCGCCGCAACCTGACGCGCTCCACCGGGCGCCCGTCGGCAAGTCGTGCATATGCCATGTCCGCCCTTTCGCAGTGCACGCCGACCGGATTTGGGACCGATTGGCTGCCGGCGGACTATCGCTTTCCAGGGGCTATTGAATCAACCGCATCGTGCCGGACCGGATATCGACCTTGGCGAGACGGTTGAGCGCGGACATTCCGATCAGCGGAACATGCAGCGCGCCATCGGGGAGAACCAGCGCGTCGACGTTCTTCAACCGGATCGTGCCGAGACGCAGTTCGCGCAAGCTGACACGCGCGGCTCGTGCGGTTCCGTTCGCGGTGTTCACCGGGACCTTGAAGTCGCTCTCTGCGGGATGAAGGCCGGAAGCACGCGCCACATCCGCCGGCAGGGCGACAACAGATGCTCCCGTATCGATGAGCGAGTGCACCGGACGGCCATTGATGTGTGCATCGACGGAATAGTGGCCGTTTTCACCGACCGAAAGCACAAGTGTTCGCGGTCCCCGGGCAGGCTCGGGCTCATTGGTCGCAACAGCCACGGAGGCCGGCCCGCCATTGGCCACCACCAACATGTCAGCGGCCTTGGGAGCGATCATTGCAATGACCGCCACGCCGATGGCGATGAACAGATAGCGTTCCATGTGCCGTCTCCCGTGCCGGCTGCCGCACGCGGGAAATGCGCGTATCAGGCAGTCTGAACGCGAGGCGTTGCCGATTGGCTAAGGCACTGCGCCGATCCGTTTCGAAGTAAACGGGCGGCTAACGTTTCAGCGTGTCACGGGCGCCGTCTCCACGACGAGCGTGTCCGCAAGTTCGGCTATGGCGCCGGCGTCGGGGGAACTCGATTGCGCTCCGGTCGCCGTGCAGGCAAGTGCACCGGCCGCAGTGCCTTCCGCCAGGGCACGGGAAATGTCCGCGCCCCTGTCCAGCGCGGCCGCGAGAGCTCCGACGAAGGCATCACCGGCACCGGTGGTGTCGAGCACCTCGACGCGCGGCGCGGCAACGCGCCAGATCCTCTCGGCCGTCCGCGCGACAAGGCCGTCGCCGCCAAGGGTTACAACAGCAAGACGCGAGGTCCCGCAAAGAGCGGCGCAATGCGCCTCCGCACCCTCGGCCCCATTGCAACCGAATGCTCCTGCCAGTTCTGCAGCCTCCACGGCATTGGCCACGAGAACATCCACATCCCCGATCAATCCTGCAAGCGCGGCATCGCCTGAAGGCGCGGCGTTGAGCAACACGCGGGCGCCCACCTTGCGCGCCCGCGCGATCGCCCCGGAGATCGGATCGGCGGACAACTCGCGCTGGAGCACGAGAAGATCGTCCGGCTCGAGCACACCGTCGAGCCAGTCAGCCGCGACGCGTGCGTTCACGCCGCTGGCGCACATGATCAGGTTCTCGCCTTCCGCATCGATGCCGATCATGGCAAGTCCCGTGGTGCCCTCCAGATGACGCACGGCGGAGAGATCCACGCCCGCGAGATCGAGGTTCGCAAGCGCCGGTGCCGAATGGGCGTCCCTTCCAACCGCTCCGACCATGCGCACGGAAGCGCCTGCGCGGGCTGCGGCAAGGGCCTGGTTCGCTCCCTTGCCGCCGGCAAAGGTCTGGTGATCGGGACCAACGACCGTCTCGCCCGGCACCGGCAGACGTGGCAGGCAGACCACCAGATCCAGGTTGATCGAGCCGAAGACGGTGATCATCGCGAACGCCCCTGTTTAGCCTCGCCCCTCAAGGCCGCTCACTCAGATCCAGCCGCCGTCCACCACATAGGTCTGATTGGTGCAGGCCGCTGCGGCGTCGGAGGCGAAAAAGGTCACAACCGAAGCCACGTCGGAGGGGACGAGCTTCCGCTTGAGGCACTGGCGTGCCTGGATCTCGCGTTCGCCCTCTTCGTCCAGCCAGAGCTCGATCTGTCGGTCGGTCATGATCCAGCCCGGCGCAATACAGTTCACACGGATGTTGTCGGGCCCCAGGTCACGGGCCAGCGAGCGTGTCAGACCGACGATTGCCGACTTGGCCGAGGTGTACCCTGCCATGCCCCCCTGACCGATCATCCAGGAAATGGAACCCATGTTGACGATGGCTCCGCCGCCAAGCCCGCGCATGTCATCCACCACGGCCTGCGAACAGAAGAACTGGTGCCGCAGGTTTACCGCCATGCGCTCGTCCCAGTATTCGGGCGTGACATCCTCGAGCCTGTGGCGCTCGTCATGAGCGGCATTGTTCACGAGAACCGCGATTGGCCCCAGAGCGGCGCGGATCTTGCCGATCGCCGCCCTCGTTGCGGGAATGTCGGTGAGGTCGGCCTTCACGAACTGAATGGCCGCGCCCGTCGCGGAAACCTCCTCGAGGACGGAACGCGCGGCTTCATCGTTACGGTCGATGAAGCCGACGCGACATCCCTGGGCCGCGAAGTGGCGCACGATCTCGGCGCCGATGCCGCTGCCGCCTCCCGTCACGAGCACAGTCTTTCCCTTGAGGCCGGGATAGATTGCCGAACCGATGGTCGCGCTGGTCATGTCGTCCTCCTCCCGATGTCTGGCGTTCTCGCGCGCGCCCGTCAGGAAGAGGACGCGCGTTCAGGCGCCTACTTTGTGCCGTACATGCGATCTCCCGCATCGCCAAGACCGGGCATGATGTATCCCTTCTCGTTGAGGCGGGCGTCGATGGCGGCAGTAAAGATTGGAACGTCCGGATGGGCCTCGTTGAACTTGGCGATCCCTTCCGGCGCGGCCAGCAGACACAGGAAACGGATATTGGTCGCGCCGCGATCCTTGAGGCGCTGCACCGCCGCAATGGCCGAGTTGGCCGTTGCAAGCATGGGATCGACAACGATCACGAGGCGTTCGCCGAGATCTTCCGGCGCCTTGAAGTAGTATTCGACCGGCTGCAGCGTCTTGGGATCACGGTAAAGGCCGATATGGGCCACGCGCGCGGCCGGGACCAGCTCCAGCATCCCTTCCAGAAGGCCGTTTCCCGCCCGCAGCACGGAAGCGAAGACGAGCTTCTTTCCTTCGATCACGGGCGCGGCCATCGGCTCCAGCGGCGTCTCGATCTCCATCGCGGTGATGGGCAGATCGCGCGTCACCTCGTAGGTGAGCAACACCGAGATCTCCCGCAGAAGACGGCGGAAGCCCTGCGTGGAGGTGTCCTTCATGCGCATGTGAGTGAGTTTGTGCTGGACCAGAGGATGGTCGATCACTGTGGCTCCGGTCATGGCGCGTCCCCGTCTGTCGATGCCTGATGTTCTGAAGGCGGACACGCGGCAACGCCTTGAGCGCGCCCGGTCTCCCTTCTCTTTTGTTAGACCAAGCTGCCGCAAATCGAAACAAGCGGGAAGACCGTGAAGGCCTCGATCCACCATTCGATGCCCCGTTGGTCAGCTTTCCCCGTTCCCGTATTCCTCTATCCTGTCCATCAGGCGCATCCGGGTCGCGGGATCGCAAAACGCACCGCGCACCGCCTCGCGCGTCATGTCGAGCATGTCCGCCCCGCTCCAGCCGAAGGTGGTCGCGCAGCTCTCGTATTCCTCGGCCAGCGACGTATGAAAAAATGGCGGATCATCGGAGTTCAGCGTGATGCGGCAACCCGAGCGGCGCAGCAGGTTCACCGGATGGAAACGCAACCGCTCGTAAAGGCCCAAGGCAAGATTTGATCCCGGACACACTTCCAGAACCACTTCGTCTTCCACAAGTCTGCGCACCACCTCCGGGTCCTCGATCGCCCGAACGCCGTGCCCGATGCGCTGCACGCGCAGAAAATCAAGGGTCGCCGTCACGCTTTCCGGCCCGCAAACCTCGCCCGCGTGCGCGGTAAGCCCGAGGCCCGCCTCTCCGGCCATCCGAAAGGCGCGCGCGAAGTTCGCCGGATGCCCCTCGCGCTCGTCGCCGGCAAGCCCGAAGCCTGTCACCAGCGGATGCGGCGCGGCGATCACCTGGCTTGCGACCTGTTCCACGGCCCGCGCACCGAAGTGACGCACGCCCACCGCGATCATGCGCGCCTCTATCCCCGTCTCCGCCCGGGCACGGCCGATCCCCTCCGCCAGTCCGGCAACATAGTCGACATAGGACAGGCCGGCTCCGGCCGCATGATCGGGCGAAATTGTCAGTTCCGCATAGATCGCCCCGTCAGCGGCAATCTCCTTCAGGTAGGTCTCGGACAGCACCGCGTAGTCTTCCGGCGTCCGGAAGACACTGGCCGCCCGGTCGTAGGCATGCAGGAAGCCGGTGAAATCCTCCCAGCGATAACGGCCCTGGTCGTCAAACACGCCCTCCAGATCCAGACCGTGACGTTCCGCAAGCCTTGCCACGAGCGCGGGAGGCGCAGCCCCTTCCACGTGAACATGCAGTTCAGCCTTGGGCAGGCGGTGGGACGCAGCCTCGGTCGTCGCCATGGGCGTTTGTCGTCCTTTGTCTCGGTGTCACATGCAAACGCCCGGTGAGCACCGCACGCTACGGTTGGTTGGAAGCCCGCCCTCAGAGAAAGGGCACCCCGTGTCCGCCAGGTGCGACTCCGAGATGACGGGCAACCGTCTCGCCGATGTCCGCAAAGGTGTCGCGAATGCCGATCGGAACCTTGCCGCGTCCTGGCGCAACGCCGATTACCGGCACGCGCTCACGGGTATGGTCGGTTCCACGCCACGTCGGGTCACATCCGTGGTCGGCGGTCAGAATGAGCAGATCGTCCGGCTCGAGACGCTCGAGCAGCTCCGGCAAGCGGCGGTCGAAGGCCTCGAGACCCGCCGCATATCCCGCCACATCCCGGCGGTGACCATAGAGGCTATCGAAATCGATGAAATTGGCGAAAACCAGATCGCCGTGGCCCGCCAAGTCCAGCGCTTCCAGGGTTCGGTCGAAAAGTGCATCGTTTCCGGCGGCCTTCAGCACCTCACCGATCCCCTGATGGGCAAAGATATCGGCGATCTTGCCCACGGTCAGTGTCCGATGCCCGGCCGCGACGACACGGTCGAGCAGGGTCGGCTCCGGTGGAAGGACGGAATAATCGCGCCTGTTCGCGGTCCGCTCGAAGGTTTCCGCGTTCTCGCCAATGAACGGGCGGGCAATAACGCGACCGATGCGATAGGGGTCGACGAGTTCGCGCACCGTCTCACACAGGCGATAGAGCCGCTCGAGACCGAAATGCGTCTCGTGCGCGGCAATCTGGAACACACTGTCGGCGCTCGTGTAGCAGATCGGCTTGCCTGTGCGCAGATGCTCCTCGCCGAGTTCGGCGATGATGGTGGTTCCGGACGCATGGCAGTTGCCGAGAATTCCGGGAATAGCCCCGGCCTCGATGACCTTGCTGACCAGTTCATCGGGAAACGTCGGCACTTCGTCCGGGAAATACCCCCAGTCGAAAGCAACCGGCACCCCGGCGATCTCCCAATGTCCGGATGGCGTGTCCTTGCCGCGCGACGTCTCGCTTGCCGCGCCCCAGATCCCTTCGGGCGCGATCGAAAGATCGAAGCCGTCCGGTGCCTCGCCACTCGCAAGCCGGCCGGCATGTGCGAGTCCCAGGCGTGCCATGTTGGGCACATGCAGAACGCCGGACCGCAGCCCCTCGCGATCCGCCTCTCCACGCGCGCAGGCAGCGGCGATATGCCCGAAGGTGTTCGCTCCCTCGTCGCCGAAGCTGGCTGCATCCGGCGCGCCGCCGATGCCGAAACTGTCCAGAACGCAGAGGATGGCACGCGCCATTTGATGTCCCCGTCTTGCCGCCCAGTCGGCTTTGCCGGCCCAGGCGTGTCTTCTCGGCTAGGTTCAGCCAGGAATGCCGATACGCTCGCTCACCACCGGCTGGTCGTCGATATCCGCCGGGTTGCCGAGGCGGTAAGCGGCCTTGAGAGCCGCGCCGGCCCGGGCTGCCGCCACCTCGTCGGCCGCATGCACGATGGCGAAAGGCGAATCCGTATCGACCATGTGGCCGACACCGGCCAGATGCGTGAAGCCAACGGAAGGATCGATGCGGTCGCTCGACACGCGGCGCCCACCGCCAAGCTCGATGACCGCGACCCCGACCGCGCGGGTATCCACGCCAACGACCGTGCCGGGCCGGTCGGGATAGACCGCCCGTTCGACCGGAGCCTTGGCAAGATAGCTGTCCGCCCGCTCGATGAAATCCGCCGGGCCGCCCAGTCCGGCCACCATGCGGGCGAACCGCTCGGCCGCCGCACCGCTTTCGAACGCATTGCGCATCATGCGGCTGCCCGCATCCGTGTCCTCGGCAAGGCCGGCGGTGGCAAGAACCTCCGCGCCAAGCGCCACGGTCACATCGAAAAGGCGATTGTCGATCTCGCGGCCGGTCAGGAAGTCGACCGCGTTTTTCACCTCGACCGCATTTCCGGCGGCGGAGGCGAGCGGTTCATTCATGTCGGTCAGAAGCGCGGTGGTGCGGCATCCAGCCCCGTTCGCGACCGTGACGAGACTTTCCGCAAGCGCACGCGCCTCGTCCAGCGTCGCCATGAAGGCTCCCGTCCCCCATTTCACGTCGAGAACAAGCGAGCCAAGGCCCGCGGCGAGCTTCTTTGAAAGGATCGAGGCGGTGATCAGATCAAGGCTTTCGACCGTGCCTGTCACGTCGCGGATCGCATAGAAGCGCTTGTCGGCAGGCGCAAGGTCGCTGGTCTGGCCAATGACCGCGCAACCCGCCTCGCGCACCACCTTGCGGAACAGCGCATTGTCGGGCTGGGTCGTATAGCCGGGCACGGCATCGAACTTGTCGAGCGTGCCGCCGGTATGACCAAGCCCGCGGCCGGAAATCATGGGCACCGCCGCACCGCAGGCGGCCAGGGCCGGCGCCAGCATCAGCGAGACATTGTCGCCAACGCCGCCGGTGGAATGCTTGTCGACAACCGGAGCGTCGAGATCGGACCAGTCCAGCACGGTGCCGCTGTCGCGCATGGACAGGGTCAGCGCGACGCGCTCGTCCAGCGAGAGGCCACGAAAGAACACGGCCATGGCAAGTGCGGAAATCTGCTCGTTGCTGACACTCTCGTCGGTCAGCCCCTTCACGAAGAAGCCGATTTCCTCGGCGCTCAACGTTCCGCCATCACGCTTGCGACGAATGAGTTCCTGGGCAAGCATCCTTCAGTATCCCTCGCCGGTCGCCGCTTCTTTGCCATCGAGCGCGGCCAGAAGCGCGTCGAGCAGACCGCTCGCGCCGAAACGAAAATGCGCGGCGGAAACCCAGTTCGCCCCCAGAAGCCGGTCCGCAATAGCCAGATAGGCACCGGCATCGTCCACCGTACGGATGCCGCCTGCGGGTTTGAAACCGACCTCGCGGCCACCCTCGCGGCGAATTTCCTCGATCACGGTCAGCATGATTTCCGCCGCCTCGAGCGTCGCGTTGACCTTCACCTTGCCCGTGGAGGTCTTGATGAAGTCCGCTCCGCCCGCAATCGCCACGTTGGCCGCTGCGTGGACAAGCAGCGCATCTCCCAGCTCGCCCGTTTCCAGGATGACTTTCAGCGTCGCATCCGGGCATGCCGCACGAACACGGGTAATCTGGGTTTCGGCATAACCGCGCCGACCGTCCAGAAACGCCTGCCAGGGCATGACGAGGTCGATCTCGTCAGCGCCCTCGGCGACGGCGGCCCTGGCTTCGCCCACGACGGCCAGCGTCTCAATGCCTCCGGCGGGAAAATTGACCACTGTCGCGACACGCACGCCGCTTCCCCTGAGCTGGGTCGCCGCCTGCCCCACGAACCGAGGCCAGATGCACACGGCGGCCACGGGGCCGTGTGGCGTCACGGCCCGCCTGCACAGCTTTTCGATGTCGGCGGGCTTGCAGTCGTCCTCAAGGTTGGTCAGGTCGACAAGTGGAAGGGCCCTTGCGGCAATTGCCGCCGCAGTCGCTTCAGTCATGTATTTGTCCTTCACGTATCGAGATCCCGCGCGAAACCCCGGATCAGGCGCTTGAGCGCGTCGACGGCGGTCAGAGCCGTCGCCTTGGTCTCCGCGTGGGACAGGGCGTGGGCCTGCAGCCCGGCGCCATAGTTGGTGATCGTCGAGATTGCGGCGACGCGCATGCCAAGATAGCGGGCGAGGATGACCTCCGGCACGGTCGACATGCCGACGGCGTCGGCTCCGAGCACCTGCGCCATGCGGATTTCCGCCGGCGTCTCGAACGAGGGGCCCGAGAACCACATGTAAACGCCCTCGCCGAGCGCGATCCCCTCTTCCTTCGCCCGTGCCTTCAGCTTGTCGCGCAGATCCGCATCGTAGGCGGCGCTCATGTCGAGAAAGCGGCCCTCGCTTTCCTCGCCGATGAGCGGATTGAGGCCCGACCAGTTGATGTGATCCGAGATCAGCATCGGCGTGCCGGGCGCGAACGCCTCTCGCAGGCTTCCGGCCGCGTTGGTGAGCAACACGGTCTCGCAACCGAGCTCCTTCAGCGTTTCCAGCGGGGTCCGCATCACGTCGGCTCCGCCGCCTTCGTAGTAGTGCGCCCGCCCCGAGAGAACCACGACGGAAACACCTTCCAGCGTACCGGCAACAAGCTCGCTGCCGTGGGAGGAGACCGTGGAAACCGGGAATCCGGCCAGTCTCGTGTAGGGCACGCGCACGGCATCCTCGATCTCATCAGCGAGACTGCCAAGTCCCGAGCCGAGGACGAGGCCCAGCCGGTAGGTGCCCGGCCGCGCCGCCCTGACGATTGCAGCGCTTTCCGTTCCGTATCCGCTCACGATTGCCTCTTTCACTTGAGCACGAACTTGTGGGGCAGAAGCTCGCCCAGCGTGAACGTTTGGACCACCCCCTTCGTGTCGCAGACATGAACCGGCGTCGTATCGTCCGCGAACTCCGCCAGCCGCTGGCGGCACCCGCCGCAGGGCGTGCACAGCGCCGCATCGGCCATGACGAGAACCGCTTCCACCCGGACCTTTCCCTCACTGGCGATCATATGGCCAAGCGCCGTGGTCTCGGCACACCAGCCTTCGGGAAAGCTGGCATTTTCCACGTTGCACCCGGCATGGATCGTGCCCGACGCGGTCAGGATCGCCGCCCCCACCGCAAAGTCCGAATAGGGCGCATGCGCTTTTTCCCTGGCGTTCTTCGCCGCCTGGAAAAGCGCATCGATCTCACTCATGTCAGGTCCTTTCCTTGACATAGGCCGTGCCTCCGGCCCGGGGCGGAACCGCCTTGCCGATGAACCCGGCAAGAAGGATCACGGTGAGGATGTAGGGCAACGCCTGGATCGCCTGGACGGGAACCTCGCCGATTCCCGGCACATCCTGACCCTGAAGCCGGATTGCGACCGCATCAAGAAAACCGAAGAGCAGGCAGGCGAACATCACCGGAACCGGCTTCCACTTGGCGAAGATCAGTGCGGCGAGCGCGATGAACCCCTTGCCGGCCGTCATGTCCTTGATGAAGCCCGCCGACTGGGCAATGGAGAGATAGGCACCGGCAAAGCCACAAAGGATGCCGGTGCAGATCACGGCCCTGTAACGCAGCCACTGCACGGAGATCCCCGCGGTGTCGACGGCCGCCGGATTCTCGCCGACCGCCCTCAGTCGCAGCCCGAAGCGCGTGCGGAAGAGAACCCACCAGGAGAGCGGCACCGCCACGAAGGCGGCATAGACAAGAATGTTGTGGCCTGACAGCAGTTCCGAATAGATGCCGCCGACCAGCGGCACGTCGCGAAGGCTGTCCGCGAAAGGCAGTGTGATCTCCCGAAAACGCCCGCCGGAGGAAAGCGGGGGCGTTCGCCCGCCCTGGCCGAACCATGCCTGTCCGAGCAGCGCCGTCAGTCCCATGGCGAGGAAATTGATCGCAACGCCGGAGACAATCTGGTTGCCCCGGTTGGTGATGCAGGCGAACCCGTGCACGAGCGCAAGCCCCACGGAAATGACCATGGCAGCGATCAGGCCGATCCAGGCGGATCCCGTGAGTGCGGCCGCCGCACCGGCGGCGAAGGCCGCGCCCAGCATCTTGCCTTCCAGACCGATGTCGAAGACGCCGGAACGTTCGGAGAAGAGCCCGGCCAGTGCCGCGAGCAGGAGAGGTGTCGCGAGACGGACGGTGCTGTCGAGAACGAGGATCATCGTATCGAACATCTGCCCCTCCTCACGCGGTCTTCGTCGCCGGGGAGGCGATCACCCCGAAGACACGCAGCAGGGCGGGGCGGAACATATGCTCCAGCGCTCCGGCGAACAGGATGACGAGGCCCTGGATCACCACGATCATGTCGCGCGTGATGGTCGGCATCTCGAACGCGAGCTCGGCACCGCCCTGATAGAGGATGCCGAAAAGGATCGAGGCCAGCACGATGCCGACCGGGTGCGAACGGCCCATGAGCGCCACCGCGATGCCGACGAAACCATAGCCTGACACGAACTCGATCAGCAGCCGGTGTTGCGAACCCATGATTTCGTTGACCGCCATCATGCCCGCCAGACCGCCGGAGATCAGCATCGTGACGATGGTGATGCGGGATGCGGAAATACCGGCATAGGCCGCGGCCGTCGGGCTTGCGCCGAAAACCCGGATTTCATAGCCGAGCCGGGTCCGCCAGATCAGCAGCCAGCAGGCCACGCAGGCAAGCAGCGCGATCAGGAAGGAAATGTTGACCGGCGCGGACCCGAAGTCGATCCCCGCGGGCAGGACGCTTTCAAGCGACGGCAGCCGACCACCGGCCTCGAAGGTTCTGGTCTCGGGCTGCATGGAGCCCGGCTTCGACATCACGTTGACCAGCAGATAGACCATCACCGAGGCGGCGATGAAATTGAACATGATCGTGGTGATGACCACGTGGCTGCCGCGTCGCGCCTGAAGAACCGCCGGAACGAACGCCCACAGGGCGCCGAAGGCCGCCGCTCCCAGCACCGCGACGGGAAGCGTCACCCACCAGGGAACCAGCCGGTCGAGCGCCAGACAGGCCAGGGCCACACCGAGCCCGCCCAGATAGGCCTGCCCCTCGCCACCGATGTTGAACAGGCCACCATGAAAGGCGACCGCGACAGCAAGTCCGGTGAAGATGAAGTTCGTGGCGTAGAAGAGGGTAAAGCCGATACCCTCGTTCCAGCCGAGCGCGCCCCACAGCAGCACCTCCACCGCTTCGATGGGATTCTCGCCGATGAGCAGGACCACGAGACCGGCAACGAGAAACGCGGCGATCACGTTGATCGCCGGCATGAGACCATAGTCCGCCCAGCGCGGAAGCTGTCCGACCGTCATTCCGCGGCCTCCTGTCCGGCGGCGCCCGCCATTAGCAGCCCGAGTTCGCTTTCCGCGGCCTCCGGCTCGCGTTCGCCGACGACCTTTCCGTCGAACATGACGAGCACGCGATCGGCGAGTGCGCGGATCTCGTCGAGTTCGACCGAGACCAGCAGGATTGCCTTGCCGGCATCGCGCAGGGCCACAAGGCGCTTGTGTATGAACTCGATGGCGCCGATGTCGACGCCCCGTGTCGGCTGGCCCACGAGCAGCACCGCCGGATCGCGTTCGATCTCGCGCGCGAGCACAACCTTTTGCTGATTGCCGCCGGAGAAATTGGCGGTCTTGAGCATGCAGTCGGGCGGGCGGATGTCGTATTTGTCGATTTCGGTGCGGGCGAAGTTCTTCATTTTCTCGGGATCAAGAAAGGGCCCGTTTCCAAGCGCGGGATCCCGGTGATAGCCAAGCACCGCGTTCTCGTATTCGACGAAGCGGGTGACAAGGCCCATGCGGTGACGATCCTCGGGCACATGCGCCAGGCCAAGCCTGCGCATCTCGGCCGCATTCGGGTCCGTGGACGCGAGATCGATGACGGTGCCGTCAATGTCGAGCGTGCCGGCTGTCACCTTCCGGATACCGGCGATCGCCTCGAGAAGCTCCGACTGGCCATTTCCGGACACCCCGGCAATGCCGACAATCTCGCCGGCCCGGACACTAAGCGAGACGTCCTTCACGAGTTCCACGCCACGGCTGTCGTGCACACGCAGACCGGAGACGGTCAGCAGGGGCCGGCCCGGCTCGGCCTTCTTCTTCTCCACCTCGAGCAGCACGCGACGCCCGACCATGAGTTCGGCAAGCTCGCCCATCGACGTCTTCGCCGTCTCGCGAGTGGCGACGATCTCGCCGCGTCGCATCACCGAAACCTCGTCGGTCACGGCCATGATCTCGCGCAGCTTGTGCGTGATCAGGAGGATCGTCTTTCCCTCGTCGCGCAGCACCCGGAGAATCCGGAACAGATGATCCGCCTCGGCCGGCGTCAGCACGCCGGTCGGTTCATCAAGGATCAACACCTCGGCTCCACGGAAAAGCGCCTTGAGGATCTCGACACGCTGCTGAAGACCGACGGGAAGCTCCTCCGTCACGGCTTCCGGATCGACCTTGAGATCGTAATCGTCGGCAAGGCGCTTCAGTTCGGCACGGGCGCGCGCGACGCCCTCCCCGAGCAGGCTGCCGCCCTCCGCCCCGAGGATCACGTTCTCCAGAACGGTAAAGTTCTGCACCAGCATGAAATGCTGGTGCACCATGCCGATGCCTTGCGCGATCGCCTCCTGGCTGGAGGCAAGCGTCACGGACTTGCCGTTCATGCGGATCTCGCCCGCATCGGCATGATAAAAGCCGTAGAGGATCGACATCAGCGTCGACTTGCCGGCGCCGTTCTCGCCGACGATCCCGTGGATGGATCCCTTGCGGACCTTCAGATGAATGTCGCGATTGGCCTGAACAGGGCCGAAGCTCTTGTCGATGCCGACGAGCTCGATGGCGAGTTGCTCGGTCATAGCGGGCAGGCTCCCTCACTCACCACGTCGTGGACATGAACGGCACCCGAGGCGATATCCGCCTCGGCCTTGCGCGCCGCCTTTTCCATTTCAGGTGTCACCAGCGCGCGGTTGTTCTCGTCGAGGACCCAGTCCATTCCGCCCTCCTCAAGGCCAAGCACCTCGATACCGGGTGTCCAGCGCCCCTCTCGCGCATCGATGAAATTCCGGTAGACGGCGATATCGACACGCTTGCGGATCGAGGTCAGCATGTGTCCGGGGTGAAGGCCGTTCTGGTTGCTGTCCGTGCCGATGCCGAGGATACCGCGATCGGCGGCCGCCTGAAGAACGCCGATCCCGGTGCCTCCCGCTGCCTGGATGATCACGTCGGCACCACGTCCGATCTGGGAGCGGGCAAGCTCGCTGCCGCGCGCGGGGTCGGCAAAGGCGGCCGGCGTGTTACCCGCCATGGCGAAGAGAACCCGCGTTCCCGGCCGTCCGGCTTCCGCGCCCTGCCGATACCCGCAGAGGAACCGCCGGATGATGGGTATGTCCATGCCGCCAACGAAACCGATGGTTCCGGTCTTCGATGCCATCGCCGCAAGGAGGCCCGCGATATAGGCCCCCTCCTGTTCGCGGAACACGACGGAACGCACATTGGGGGCGTCGACCACCATGTCCACGATGGAGAAACCGGTCTCGGGGTAGGCCTTCGCGGCCGACTTCACGGCCGATGCCTGATTGAAGCCGATCGCGACGACGGGACGCGCCCCGCGTGCGGCAAAGGTACGAAGGGCCTGCAGGCTGTCCGCGTCGCGGGCGATCTCGAAATCCCGGTAGGAGGCTCCGGTCTCGGCGACGAAGCGCTCGGCACCGCGATAGGCCGCCTCGTTGAAGGAGCCGTCGAACTTGCCTCCAACGGAATAGACAAGCGCCGGTTCGCTCCTCGCCGGCGCAACCGAGACACCCATGCCGAGCGACAGACCGACCAGGACCAGCAGGGCCGCCAGCGGACGAAAACGGGTCGGATGGAAGGTCATCGACGCACTCCGGCGGACGGGTTCCATGTCGGGCCGACGGCAAAAGCGGACGGCGACACTCCGGCTCGCCGTCCGCTGCTGTCAGGGTCGGATCAGAACGGACACTCGCCTTCGGCGATGTAGTCGTGGACCTTGATGTCGCCGGCAATGATGTCGGCCTTGGCCTTCTCGACGGCGGCCTTCATCTCGTCGGTGATGAGGTCCTTGTTGTTGTCGTCGAGCGCCCAGTCCACGCCGCCTTCCTTGAGGCCGAGCGAATAGATGCCGGACGTCCACTCCCCATCACGCGCATCCGTGAAGGTCTTGGCGACGGCCACATCGACACGCTTCAGCATCGAGGTCAGGATCTGGCCCGGATGGAGAGCGTTCTGGTTGCTGTCGACGCCGATGCCGAGTTTGCCTGCATCCGCGGCCGCCTGCAGGACGCCCAGACCCGTGCCGCCGGCGGCGTGATAGATCACGTCCGCGCCACGATCGATCTGGGACTTGGCGAGTTCGCCGCCCTTGATCGGATCGGTCCAGGCCGCGCCGGTGTTTCCGGTCATGTTCTCGAAGACCTCCGCATCGGGATTGGTCTCGAGCACGCCCTGCTTGTAGCCACAGGCGAACTTGCGGATGAGCGGAACGTCCATGCCGCCGACGAAGCCGACCTTCTTGGTCTCCGAGGCCATGATGGCCAGCTTGCCGACGATGTAGGAGCCCTCGTTCTCCTTGAAGACGATCGAGCGCACGTTCGGCTTGTCCACGACCATGTCGACAATGGCGAACTTGGTCTCGGGGAACTCCTCGGCCACCTTCTCCAGCGCATTCGCGTGGGAAAAGCCGATGGCGATCACCGGGTTGGCGCCACGACGCGCGAAGTTCCTGAGCGCCTGTTCGCGCTGGCTGTCGTTCTGGATCTCGAAGTCGCGGTAGTCCGTGCCGGTATCGGCCTTGAACTTCTCGGCCCCCATGTAGGCCGACTCGTTGAACGACTTGTCGAACTTGCCGCCGAGGTCATAGACGACGGCCGGTGCGAATTCATCGGCCACGACCGGGCCGGCCAGAAGCGCCGCAGCCGCGACGCCGAGCATGATCCGTTTCAACACTGCATTCACCTCCAGATGGTTGCCGCGCCCGGCGTCATGCCGTTCGCACGTTCTTCTCTTGTTCGTTCGATGCCGAAAGGTTCCGTCCCAGTTCCTCGTCGACGATCAGATCCGTGATCAGGCCGGAGCGAAGCGCCGCCCGCGTCGCCTCGAGCTTGCCAAGCCCCCCGGCGAGCGCCACCACGCGCGCGCCGCGCACCGCCTCGAAAGGCAGGCCCACCGCCTTGTCGCCAAGCTTCGCGGCGACAAGCGCCCCATCGCGGCCGATGAACCGGCCCATCAGATCGCAGACCGCCCCCGAGGCGATGAGGTCCTTCTGTTCTTCCCGGGAGATCAGGTCGCGACGGATCAGATGGCCGTCGTCTTCCACCGACCCGATGCCGATCACGAACAGATCGGACCGTCGCGCGCGCGCCAGAAGGGCCTGGACACTGCGCTGCCCCAGGAACATGTCGCGCTCGCCAACGCTGTCGGCGAGATAGGGAACGGGAAGATAGTAGCCTTCGCCGCCGGTCCGCTCGGCCAGTTGCTGCACCACATCGAACGGATTTGCGGAAAGCTTCCTGGTCAGCGACCCGGAAATGGAGACGATGGCGATATCGGAACGCTGGACACGCGGCATCCGCTCGATCGCCGCGCGCAGTGTCCGCCCCATGCCGACGCCGACCTGTGTGACATTCGGTGCCGCCAGAAGGTTGGCCAGATGCGGCCCCGCCACTTCCGCGATGGCGCGAAAACCGCTGTCCTCGCCACCCGCGCCGATGTCAGGCGCGATCAGACAGGATGAAAGTCCGTATTCTTCAACAAGCGCCGCCTCGATCTCCAGACAGTCGGCCGGGCGGCCGACAATCTGGAAGCGCACCAGGCCGGTGCGCTGCGCATGAGCGATCAGCCGATGCACCTTGGCCGTGGAAATGCCAAGACGGTTCGCGATCTCGCCCTGCGTGACGCCGCCTACAAACGACATCCACGCGGCACGAATGGACATGTCCGTGGTCCAGTCGCCCTGAGGCATAAGGATGCCGTCCCCTCGCCGACGGGCATCGCCGCATTTTTTTGCGGACCGCTGACACCCGAAAAATAATTCAAGCTTTGTGTTTTATTTCATTCACAGTGCCCAAAGCGACTGGCAGGGTCAAGCCTCTTTACGCAGCGGTGGCAGCTCTCCCCGGCCCTCAAACCGGCAGCTATTGCCGGGTGACCGGCAAGATTTGCCGTGTCGACATGCACATGAACATCGCCAGCGCACAGAATCTCATCACGCCCACGTGTGCAACAGACCCGATGCCGTCACCGCCATTCGCGTTCGGCTTCACCTTAACCGGCTGAGCAATCGCAACAAACGCGGGCACCGACACAACAGCCCGCCCAGGCAGAAATGACGCAGCGTCTCACTTGTGTTTCACAGTCTTTCAGGACCGTGAAATGGCATGGCCCTTGCGTATTTTTCATCACGCCAGGCCGGACGGTCGCTTCATTGGCTGGGGGACATGAGACGATCTCGAGGAAGATAAGGCGCGGAGGGGAACAGGAAGAGAAACGTCGGACGAGATGGGAGCCCTTCAGATCGGTTGAAGGAGTTCGACCATGCGCGATTATGTCCCCACCCGCCAGAGCGGACGCCCGGCAAGGGCCCGCCAGAGTGGTCTCGCAAGGCTTGCCGTCCTCGCACTTGCCGTTCTTGCATTTGCAGGTGCAGCCCTGTCCTCTTCCATCATTAAGGCGGGCGCCCCGCAACCACGTCTCGGCTATGGCTACGATCCGAACCGCGAGGTCGATGTCGAACTCGTCCTCGCCGTCGACGTCTCCCAGTCGATGGATGTGGACGAGCAGGAAATCCAGAGAGCCGGGTATGTTTCCGCACTGACCTCGCCCCAGGTGCTCGATGCCATCCGCTACGGACCGACCGGCCGCATCGCCGTTACCTATTTTGAGTGGGGCGGAAAGGGCGAGCAGGTCGTGGTTGCCGACTGGGCGGTAATCCACGACGAGGCCACGGCCGCGGCTTTCGCCACACGGATCGCGGAAGCGCCGCTGAACCATCGCCAGCGAACATCCATCGCATCCGCGCTCGATCGTGCCACCACCATGGTCGCCACGAACGACTACGAAGGGCTTCGGAAGGTCATCGACATCTCCGGCGACGGCCCCAACAACCAGGGCGGAACAGTAACCGCCTTCCGGGACCGGGCAATCGCCGCCGGCATCACCATCAACGGTCTGCCGCTGATGATGAAGTCCGACAAGGATTCATGGCAGACGCTCATGAACATCGATCACTACTATGAGGACTGCGTGATCGGCGGACCGGGGCATTTCTTCGTACCCGTCCACTCCAAGGCACAGTTCGCGGATGCGATCCGCATGAAGCTGGTGCTTGAGATCGCCGGGCTCTTGCACGAACCGCGCATCCTGCCGGCATCTGGTCGCAAGCCGGTCAACTGCAGCCTCTTCGATTGATCCTCGGCGGAACGAACACGGGCCGGACGGCGGCAGCCGCCGTCCGGCGACGCAGGCACGAGCCACGCCTGTGGCTTCCAAGCAGGTCCGGAACGCGGTAAACCCTTGAAGGAGTTCTCAAGGCTGTCAGGTACCGCCGGCCAGCCAGGCGCGGACGGGCCTTGGCGAGAGAGCGACCGAAAGTCGAACAGGGACAGGACCGCTTCGTGACGCATCAAGACCAGGCCATTCTTCCCGCACTCGCTCTCATCGCCCACGACGCGAAGAAGGACGAGATGGTCGCCTTCGCAAGAGCCCATGCCGACAAGCTCGCCCGCTATCGCCTCTTCGCGACCGGAACGACTGGCGGCCGGATCGCCGACGCCTGCCCCGATCTGGATATCACGCGCCTCAAGAGCGGCCCGCTCGGCGGAGACCAGCAGATCGGCGCAATGATCGCCGAAGGCCGCCTCCAGGGCATGATCTTCCTGGTCGATCCGCTGTCGCCAATGCCTCATGACGTGGACGTCAAGGCGCTGATGCGCCTTGCACTCGTCTACAATGTTCCCATGGCGCTGAACCGGTCGACCGCGGATATTCTCCTGCGCAGCGCGCGTCTTGCCGGCCTCCTCTCCACGTCGCAAACGCCGGAGGTCGAAACGAGCGCATCATGACATCGTCGGACGGACATCTCCCCGAAGGCGCTCCACGCCATTTGAGTTTCCCCGTGCTCGTCGCCGACATCGGTGGAACGAACGCGCGCTTCGCGATGGTGCGCGATGCCCATGGTCCGGCAGAGGCGATCACCCGCGTCGCGACCGATGCCCATCCAGGATTTGCCGAAGCCGCTCAAAACGGCCTTCTGGATCACAGCGCGCTCCTGCCACGCACGGCGGTCATTGCCGCTGCCGGGCCGGTCACGGGCGAACGCATCCCCCTGACGAATGCAAATTGGGTCATCGAGCCGCTGAAGCTCATCGAACAGCTCGACCTCGCGCAGGTGATCGTGCTCAACGACTTCGAGGCCCAGGCCCTGGCCCTTCCGGGCCTCGAGGGCGATGCGCTCGAACAAATCGGACCGGGGACGGCGCAACCCCACGGAGCCAAGGTCGTTCTGGGTCCCGGCACCGGCCTCGGTGTCGCAGCCATGGTTTATGCCCATGGCACATGGGTTCCGGTTCCCGGCGAAGGGGGGCATGTCGAGCTCGGGCCCGTGTCGGAGACGGACTATCGCGTCTGGCCGCATATCGAACGGCTTGAGGGAAGGATCACGGCGGAGCGGATCCTCAGCGGCGCCGGTCTTTTGCGCCTTTCGCGCGCGGTCGCCAGCGAAGCCGGTCTCGAGAGACGCTTCGCGACCCCCGCCGATGTGACAGCGGCCGCGGATTCCGGCGACGAAATCGGGCTTCGAACGATGGAGGTCTTCGTGCGCGCCCTCGGCCGGGTGGCCGGCGACTTCGCACTCACCTTTCTCGCTCGCGGCGGCGTTTTCCTGGGCGGCGGAATTCCCGGCCGCATCAGCCGCTATCTCGCCCATCCGGCCTTCCGCGATGCCTTCGAGGCCAAGGCACCCCACGGCGCGCTCGTGCGCTCTATCCCCACCTACCTCATCCGTCACGAGATGCCCGCGCTGGAGGGACTTGCGGCCTTCGCGCGCACGCCGACGCTGTTCGCGGTCGAGACAAGTGGGCGTTGCTGGAGAGCGCAGGCCTCCGCGCCCGCGTCCTGAGAGTTCCGACATGACGTCCACCGGGCCGCGTCCCGCTCGTCTCGAGACGGGCCTGCCGATCGAGAGTGTCCTCGCGCCGCTTTGCAGCGCGCTTGAGAAAAACACCGGTGCCGTTCTCATTGCCGAGCCGGGAGCGGGCAAGACGACCGTCGTTCCCCTGGCCCTTCTCGAGGCATCATGGCGTGGTGACGGGCGCATTCTCATGCTCGAGCCGCGCCGTCTTGCCGCCCGTGCGGCAGCGGCGCGCATGGCCCGTCTCCTGGGCGAGGAGGTCGGTGAAACAGTCGGACTCAGGGTGCGCATGGAGACCCGCGTCTCACGCCGGACACGAATCGAGATCGTGACCGAGGGGGTCTTCACCCGGATGATCCTCGACGATCCGGAGCTTTCCGGGATCGCCTGCGTGATTTTCGACGAGTTCCACGAGCGCTCGCTCGACGGCGACCTCGGTCTTGCGCTTGCGCTCGACACGCAAGGCGCCCTGCGCGAGGACCTGAAAATCCTGCCCATGTCGGCAACCCTGGACGCCGCCGCTGTCGCGCGGCTTCTGGGGGATGTGCCGGTCATCACCTGTCCGGGCAGGACCTTCCCGGTCGAGACGCATTATCTGGGTCGCGACCCGCGCAAGCCCGCCGCCGATCAGGTTGCCTCGGCGGTGCGCAAGGCACTCTCGCAGGAAAGTGGCTCGGTGCTCGCGTTTCTTCCAGGCCAGGGCGAGATCCGCCGGGCCGCCGATCTGCTTGAGGGAACCCTTCCGCGCGATACGGACCTCGCCCCGCTCTACGGTGCGCTCGACCCCAGGGCCCAGGCGGCGGCGATCCGTCCGGCTCCGGAGGGACGACGCAAGGTGGTGCTCGCAAGTGCCATTGCCCAGACCTCTTTGACCATCGAGGGCGTACGCGTGGTCGTCGACAGCGGACTGGCCCGCGTTCCCGTCTTCGAGCCCGCCACCGGACTGACACGTCTCGAAACGGTGAAGGTCTCCCGCGCATCGGCCGACCAGCGACGCGGACGCGCGGGACGAACCGAACCCGGTGTCTGCTTCCGGCTGTGGGACGAGGGACAGACAGCGGCCCTCGCCACCGCCGACCGCCCGGAGATCCTGGAAGCGGACCTCTCCCGTCTCGTTCTCGACCTCGCGTCCTGGGGCGTCGGCGACCCGACGCGACTTCCCTTCCCCGACCAGCCTCCCGCCGCCGCATGGGCGGAGGCTGTGACGCTTCTCAAGGAGCTCGACGCGCTGGACGGGAACGGTCTTCTGAGCGAAACCGGCAAGCGCATGATGCGCATTCCGCTCGCCCCCCGCCTTGCGCACATGTTGATCTCGGCCGGCGACGACGATGCGGGGCGTCTGGCTTCCGAGATCGCCGCGCTGTTGTCGGAGGCCGGCCTCGGCGGACGGTCCAGCGACCTGCGCAACCGTCTGGCCGAGGTGCGGCGTTCGCGCGATCCACGTGCCAGGGCCGCACTTGGCCTGGCCGCACGCTGGCGCGAGGCTGCGGGCGTTGCCCCGGGCAACGCAAGTGACCAGGAAGCCGGGCGCGTGCTTGCCCTGGCCTATCCCGACCGGGTCGCACAGTCGCGGGACGGACGCGGCGGCTTCCGAATGGCGAACGGACGCGGTGCAAGCCTCGAGGAAAGCGACGCCCTTGCACGTGAGCCGTTCCTTGCCATCGCCGAGGTACAGGGCACGGCCGCACGCGGCCGAATCCTTCTTGCGGCTCCCATCGGCCGTGGCGAAATCGACGCCCTCTTTGCCGGTCATATCGTGACGCGAACGGAGGTATCCTGCGACAACGAGGGGCGTGTGCGGACCCGCGAGGTGACCCGTCTCGGAAAGCTTGTCCTGTCGGAGACCTCGGCCGGCGCGCCCGATCCCGAAGCCGTCGCGTCGGCACTTGTCGAGCACGTGCGAAAGCGTGGTGTCGACCGGCTTGCCTGGACAAAAGCGCAACTCGCCCTTCGCGCCCGGGTCACGACCTTGCGCAGACTTCTCGGTGACGAAGCCGCCACGGACTGGCCGGACGTGTCGGATGAAGCGCTTGGCGAAACGCTGGACGACTGGCTGGCTCCCTATCTCGCCGGCGTACGCAACGCGTCGGACATCGATGCGGAGGTGCTGGGCGCGGCGCTGTCCGGCCTGCTGCCGCAACACAGGCTGTCCGAACTCGACCGGCTGCTGCCATCGCACTTCGACGCGCCGAGCGGATCGCGCCTGCCCATCGACTACGACCGCGACGAAGGGCCCGCGTTGCCGATCCGCGTGCAGGAGCTTTTCGGTCTCGACCGCCATCCGGCAATTGCCGGCGGCAAGGTGCCGCTGCTTCTGGAGCTTCTTTCACCCGCCCACCGGCCGATCCAGCTGACCCGCGATCTTCCGGGCTTCTGGCGCGGTTCCTGGGCAGCGGTGCGCAGCGAGATGAAGGGACGCTACCCAAAGCATCCCTGGCCGGAAGACCCGGCCTCGGCACAGGCCACCGCGCGGGCGAAGCCGCGCGGCACCTGAGGCAAAATACCGCCGGACATGTTCCCGCGATACAGGGAAGGCTCTACTGCTTGGCGCAAGCTCCGACCAGCCGTGCCTCCGGCCGCCCTGCCTTCAAGTCGCTCATCTTCGGGATGGATGGGTCGGGACCGCCGGCCTTTTCCTCATAGGCCTTGCGGTTCATGCTCATTTCGCGGCCCGTCGCCGTGTAGATCACCATCTTGTTTTTCCCGACATAAACCGTGGTTCCCTGGAACTTGCAAAAGTACTTCTCGTTTCCCTTGCTGAGATACCAGCCACGGGACCCTGACCGGCCACGGGTGAAGGTGCCGACCTTGAAGCCCTGCTTCTTGAGCCTCTCGAAGGACGCGGCTTCCGCCGACTGGCTGAACGCCACTAGCCCCCCGAGACCGAGGGCAACTGCCAGGCCGGCGGTACCAACACTTTGAAAAATCCTCATCATGAAATGCGTCTCTCTCTCTTGCGGGAACCATGAAGATCCATGCCTTCAGGATACCCACCGGAGATGTCATCCGACAACCTGGAGAGGCAAAATCGAAGCCGCGTTCGCCTGTCCGTCTCGTCGTATGCGCGAAGCACTGCCCTCAGTCCTCCTCGGCCATGGCGATGAGGCTTGCATTGCCGCCGGCGGCGGCCGTGTTGATCGAGACGACCTGTTCCAGCGCGAAGCGCGTGAGATAAGCCGGACCGCCCGCCTTGGGCCCCGTGCCGGAAAGCCCGGAGCCACCGAAGGGCTGCGTTCCGACCACCGCGCCGATCGTGTTGCGGTTCACATAGACATTGCCCACCGACAACCGGTCGACCACCTGCGCGGCCATGGCATCGATGCGCGAGTGCACGCCGAGCGTCAGGCCGTAGCCGGTTGCCGCGATGGTCTCCAGCATCTTCGGCAGGTCGGCGGCCTTGTAGCGCACCACATGCAGGATCGGACCGAAGGTCTCCTTCGTCAGCGCGTCCGGCCGGTCGAGTTCGATGATGTGCGGCGCCACCCAGGTGCCGCCGGCCAACCCGCCGTCCGGCGTCCTGCCCGCATAGACCAGTTTTTGCGACGCGCGCATGTCCTCGACATGGGCAAGCAACCGGTCACGCGCCGTCGCGTCGATCACCGGCCCGATATCGGTCGCCGGATCGATCGGGTCGCCAAGCGACAGTTCCGCCGCCGCGCCCGAAAGCATCTCCAGGTGCTTGTCGGCGACATCGTCCTGCACATACAGCAGGCGCAGGGCCGAGCAGCGCTGACCGGCCGAGCGGAACGCCGACATCATCACGTCGTCGCAGACCTGCTCGGGAAGGGCCGTCGCATCCACCAGCATGGCGTTGATGCCGCCCGTCTCGGCGATGAGCGGCACGATGGGACCGCGTTTTTCCGCCAGCGCCCGGTTGATCGCCCAGGCCGTCTCGGTGGAACCGGTGAAGGCGACACCCGCGACACGCGGTTCTGCAACGAGCGCCGCACCGAACTCACGCCCGCCGGGCGCAAGAAGCAGCGCGTCCTCCGGCACCCCGGCCTCATAGGCAAGCTTCACCGCCTCGTGCGCGACCAGAGGCGTCTGGTCCGCCGGTTTCGCGATGACCGCGTTACCGGCCAGAAGGGCCGCCGTGACCTGCCCGAGGAAGATCGCAAGCGGGAAGTTCCAGGGCGAGATGCACACGAAGGTGCCACGTCCGCGCAGCCGGTAGCGGTTCTCCTCGCCCGTCGGTCCGGGCATGAGAGTGCCCTCGCCAAAGTGGCGGATCGCCTCGGCGGAATAGTATCGGCAGAAGTCGACGGCCTCGCGGATTTCCGCAAGCCCGTCGGGAAGCGTCTTGCCCGCCTCGCGGGAGCACAACGCCATGAGACGCGCGCAATCGCGCTCCAGCAGGTCCCCAAGCTTCTCGATCGCCGCGGCGCGGACCTCCACCGGGGTACGCGACCAGCTTGCAAAGCCCTTCGCCGCCGCATCGAAAAGTGCCGGAACCTCATCGACACCCGCTTCGCGCACCGACCCGACCCGTGTGACGCCATCAACCGGAGAGACAATGGCCCGGCCGGTTCCTGCATCCGGCGCGCCCGGGTAGCACGGATGGGCGGTGTCCACCTCAACCTGGGTCTTCGAGAGGGCATCCACCAGGTTCATGCGATCGGCTGAATAGCCGAACTCCAGACCGGCTGAGTTGACGCGCGAGGCTCCATAAAGTTCGGCGGCCAGGGGGATCTTGCGGTTGCGCGCCTTCGTGCCTCCGGCCAGCGCCTCCTCGGGACGGGCGAGAAGCCTGGAGATCGGCACGGCCGAGTCACCGACCGCAGACACGAATGACGAATTGGCGCCGTTCTCAAGCAATCGGCGCACGAGATAGGCAAGAAGGTCGCGATGGCCACCAACGGGCGCATAAATACGGCAGGGATGGCCGTCACGCTCGGTCACCGCCTTGAACAGGCTCTCCCCCATGCCGTGCAGGCGCTGGAACTCGAAGCCGCCCTCGTTTCCGGCAAGCTCGACCACCTGCGCCACGGTGAGCGCGTTGTGGGTGGCAAACTGCGGATAAAGCACATCGCGGGCGTTCAGCATGGCGCGGGCACAGGCGATATACGAAAGGTCGGTCGCGGCCTTTCGCGTGAACACGGGAAACTGCGCCAGACCCCGCTCCTGCCCGCGCTTGATCTCCGTGTCCCAGTACGCGCCCTTGACCAGACGCACCATGAAGCGGCGGTCGAGCTTGCGCGCCAGATCGATGATCCAGTTGACGGTCTCATAGGCGCGCTTCTGATAGGCCTGGATCGCCAGCCCGAAGCCGTCCCAGCCGGCAAGCGAGGGATCGCCCGCAACCACCGCGATGATGTCGAGCGAGATTTCCAGCCGGTCGGCTTCCTCGGCATCGACGGTGAAGTTGAGATTGTGGCGCTTCGCCGCCTGGGCAAGCTCCAGCAGGCGCGGTGCGAGTTCGTCGCGCGCCCTGGTCCCCTTCACCGCCTCATAGCGGGGATGCAGTGCCGACAGCTTGACCGAGATACCCGGCCGCTTCGGCAGGTCCTCGCTTCCCGCGCCCTTGCCGATCGCCTCGATGGCATCGGCATAGGAGCGGAAATAGCGCTCCGCGTCCTCGGCCGTTCGGGCGCCCTCGCCCAGCATGTCGTAGGAATAGCGGTACCCCTTGGCCTCCATCCCCTTCGCGCGCGACAGGGCGTTCTTGATCGTCTCGCCAAGCACGAACTGATGGCCGAGAACACGCATCGCCTGGCGGGTGGCGCCGCGCACTGCCGGCATGCCCATGCGCTTGACCAGCGAGGAAAGGATGGTGTTCGGCTGCTCGCCGGGATGGATCAGCCGCGAGGTGACGCCAAGCGCCCAGGAGGAAGCGGAAACGAGCCAGGTGTCGGACGTGCCGCCCTCACTTTCGTCAAAGCGTGCGGCGGCAAGCTTGTCCTCGATCAGCCTGTCGGCGGTCGCAGCGTCCGGAACGCGCAGCAGCGCCTCGGCGAGCACCATGAGCGCCAGACCCTCGCGCGTGGAGAGCCCGTACTCGCGCAGGAAGTCCTCGACGCCGCCGAGCCCTCCGATGGCCTTTCGGATCGACTGGATGTAGTCCGTGGCCAGATCGTCGATACGCGCATCGGCAGCCGTGTCGAAATCGACCTTTCCAAGCAGACGGCGCACCGCCTCCTCGTCCGAAGGCGCATAGGCCGCTCGAAACGGCTCGATCCGCGATACCGCCGAGACGGCGGGGCGAGGCTCCATGCCCAGGTTCATTCGGCAACTCCCTCGAAAATGACAGGGCCGGGCCGCGTCAACACAGGCCCGACCTCAGGTGTTCCGGCAGCCAGGCCTCGACGCCCTAGCCTCAACTTATCTTTTTCAAGTGTATTCCCGTTTTGATCGTGCTTCCCGGCGAATTTTAATTCAAAATCCTCCAATTTCACGCTCAATGGAGAATATACCGTGACATCCACCGATCTCGACCGGACAGACCGGCGCATCCTCGATGTTCTGCAGGCCGACGGCCGCATCACCACAACGGACCTGGCCCAGCGCGTGAACCTCTCGCCCACAGCGACGGCGGAACGGATGAAGCGGCTCATGCGCGAGGGCTACATCCTGCGCTTTTCGGCGGAGCTCGATCCCGAGCGACTGGGACTGGGGCTTCTGGTCTTCGTTCAGGTCAAACTCGACCGCACCACGCCCGATGTCTTCGATGCCTTTGCCGAGGCCGTGAAGCGCGTGCCGCAGGTCCTTGAATGCCACATGGTCGCCGGGGGCTTCGACTACCTCGTCAAGGCGCGCGTGTCCGACATGACCGCCTACAGGCGCCTGCTGGCGGATGCGGTTCTCGACCTGCCCGGCGTTCGCGAGACCCACACCTACGCGGTGATGGAGGCGGTCAAGGACACGCATCTCCTGCCCGTGTGAGCGCCTTCATCTGCCCGTCGGCAACTCACGAAGCATAACACAGCCGTGTCTTGACCGGGTCTCCCGCCTCCGGCACGAAAAGTTCAAACGGGAAGGACGACACATGACCGAACTGCCTCGCCATCTGCCGCGCTGCCTGCTCGGGCCGGCATTTGCCGCAACGCTCGCGCTCGCATCGATGAACGTTCATGCGCAGACCGCGCCGTCTCCCTCCGACTGGGACGGCGTGCTCGAGGCCGCACGCGGTCAGACCGTGTACTTCCATGCCTGGGGCGGCGAACCGCGCATCAACGACTTCATCGTCTGGGCGGGCGAGAAGCTGGAGCAACGCCATGGCGTCACCGTCGAACAGGTGAAGGTCGATGACACCGCCAACGTCGTTTCGCGCATCGTGGCGGAAAAGGCTGCCGGCAAGGACACGAGCGGCGCCGTCGACCTTGTCTGGATCAACGGCGAGAACTTTGCCGCGCTGAAGGACGCCGGCCTTCTCATGTCGCCGGACTGGGCGACGCGGCTTCCGAACTGGAAGCTGGTGGACACGCGCAACAAGCCGGCGGTCCTGACCGACTTCACCGAGCCGACGGAGGGACTGGAAAGCCCCTGGGGCATGGCCAAGCTCGTCTTCATGCATGACACCGCACGCGTCGCGGAACCGCCCCGCTCACTTGCGGATCTGGCAAGCTACGTCTCGGACCATCCCGGAAGCTTTACCTATCCCCAACCACCCAACTTCCACGGGTCCACCTTTCTCAAGCAGGTGCTGGCGGACACCATCGACGACCCGGATAAACTGAAGCGCCCCGTCGATCCGGCAACCTTCGAGGACGATGTCGCACCGCTGTTCGCGTTTCTCGACAAGCTCCATCCGAACCTGTGGCGGCAGGGCCGCGCCTTTCCGCAAAACCAGCCGGCCATGCGCCAGCTTCTGGCCGACGGCGAGGTCGATATCGCGTTCACCTTCAACCCGTCAGGCGCCTCGGCGGCGATCGCCGCCGGCGAACTCCCCGACACGGTGCGCACCTTCGTCTTCGAGGGCGGCACCATCGGCAACGCCCACTTCGTGGCGATTCCCTACAACGCCAATGCCAAGGCGGGCGCACTCGTGCTCGCGAATTTCCTGATCTCTCCCGAGGCCCAGGCCCGCAAGCAGGACCCGCAGGTATGGGGCGACCCGACCGTGCTGGACGTGGCCAGCCTTTCCGAAGACGAGCGCGCCCGTTTCGAGACGCTTGACCTCGGGCCCGCCACGCTGTCACCGGAGGACCTCGGTCCGGTCATCGATGAGCCGCACGCGAGCTGGATGACCGGGATCGAACGCGCCTGGGTCGCCCGCTACGGCACCCGATGACACCGGCAGGGCAGCCGGCAAGGCAGCGCGCGGGGCCCCTGCTGCGGCTGGCTCCGGCGGCAACGATCGCGCTGATGCTCGGGCCCGTCGCGGCGGGACTTGCCGGGACAATGCTGCCCGCCTTCGGCTATCTGCCCGCTCTGGGCGGCACCCGGGTGTCCCTCGACCCGTTTCACAGTCTTGCCGGCGAACCCGGGCTTGTCCGTTCACTCATGCTCAGCCTGTACACGGGACTTTGCGCGACGCTTACCGCCTTTTTCCTCGTCGTGATCTTCACCGCGCGCTTCGAGGGGTCGCGGGCCTTCGCGGCCCTCAGGCGCGCGCTCTCGCCCGTCCTTGCGGTTCCCCACGCGGCGGCGGCCTTCGGCCTCGCCTTCCTCGTGGCCCCGTCCGGTTTTGCCATGCGGCTCGTCTCGCCCTGGGCGACGGGGTTTGAACGTCCGCCGGACGTTCTGGTGATCGGGGACCCGCTCGGCATCGCCATGACCGCCGGGCTCGCGATCAAGGAAATGCCGTTTCTCTTCCTCATGCTTCTGGCTGCACTTCCGCAGACGGACAGTGAGCGATCACGACAGATGGCGACAAGCCTTGGCTATCACCCTGTCGCGGCCTGGCTGAAGACGGTCCTGCCGCAGGCCTATCCCCAGATCCGTCTGCCGGTTTTCGCCGTCATCGCCTATTCGACGTCGGTGGTGGATGTGGCGCTGATCCTGGGGCCGACCACGCCGGCACCGCTGGCCGTTCGCCTGGTCGGCTGGATGAACGATCCCGACATCTCGATGCGCTTCGTCGCCTCCGCCGGAGCACTGCTCCAGCTTGCCGTTTCGGCCGGAGCGATCGGCCTGTGGATCCTCGGCGAGCGACTGGTTGCCCACTTCGGCCGCCGCATCTATGCCAGCGGCCGGCGCGGTTTCGCGGAAGGTCCCCTGGCGCTCGTGGCAAGCCTCGCCGTTCCCCTCGCCCTGCTCTCGCTCTACGCGGGTCTCGGCCTGCTTGCCCTATGGTCGCTCGCCGGTCCCTGGCGCTTTCCCGAGGCAATGCCTGCGTATCTGACGTTTTCCACCTGGAGCCGGCATCTGGGCGAGGCCACGGATGCGGTGGCAACAACGCTTGCCATAGCTCTGCCGGCAACGTTCGTGGCACTGGGGCTCGCCCTGGCCTGTCTTGAAAGAGAGAACCGGACGGGGGAAAGCCGGCCGCATCGCGGCCTGCCGCTGCTCTACGTTCCCCTGCTTGTGCCGCAGGTTGCCTTCCTCTTCGGGCTGCAGGTGCTGCTGCTCGTCGCCGGACTGCACGACACGCTGGCGGCGGTGGCGCTCGCCCATCTGGTCTTTCTGCTTCCCTATGTCTTTCTCGCGCTCAGCGATCCCTGGCGGGCCCTCGACCCGCGCTATGCACAGGTGGCCGCCGGGCTTGGCGCGTCGCAGAACCGCATCTTCTGGCGCGTGCGCCTGCCGCTTCTCGCCCGCGCCGTGGCGGCCGCCGCCGCCCTGTCGGTCGCCGTCTCCTGCGCGCAATATCTGCCGACACTCCTGGTGGGCGGGGGGCGCATTTCCACCGTGACCACCGAGGCCGTCGCCCTTGCGGCGGGCGGGAACCGCCGACTTGTCGGGATCTACGCCCTGTTGCAGACGCTCCTGCCACTCGCGGCCTTCGCCTTGGCCGCTGCGGTGCCTCACATTCTCTTTCGCAAGCGTAGCGGCATGAGGGCCGGCTGATGAGCGAGCCTTTCTCGAAGACCGGGAGCGCCGACCGCCCAGGCAATGGGCTTACCTTCGAGAAGGTTCGCATCTCGCTTGGAGGGCAGCCGCTTGTCGAGCTCGACCGGCATGTGGAACCTGGCCAGGTGCTGACGGTGATGGGGCCGTCGGGCATCGGAAAATCGACGCTGCTGGCCTATGCGGCCGGCTTTCTCGCTCCCGCGTTTTCCCCCCGTGGGCGGGTTCTGGTCGACGGCACGCCGGTCACGGACCTTCCCGCGCACGCAAGGCACATGGGCCTGCTGTTTCAGGATCCCTTGCTGTTCCCGCATATGTCGGTGGGAGAAAACATCGCCTTCGCCCTGCCGGAGGACATGCGCGGACGAGCCACAAGGGATGCCGCCGTTCGGGACGCACTGGCGAGCGTGGATCTGTCCGGCTTCGGGGATCGCGATCCCGGGACCCTTTCGGGCGGGCAGAAGGCGCGGGTGGCACTGGTTCGCGTGCTTGCCAGCCGCCCGCAGGCTCTTCTGCTCGACGAACCCTTCTCGCGGCTCGATGCCGCCTTGCGCGAGCAGGTCCGCACCCTGGTCTTTTCCATGGCGCGGGCTCGCGGCCTGCCGGCCCTTCTCGTGACGCACGACCGGGACGACGCGCGAGCAGCCGGCGGGAAGGTCATCGAGTTGGGAACTTCCCGGTTGGACGAGGCATGACCGGGCGGCGGCGAACCGCCCGGCCGGGAGTGCGTCACTCGGCGGCGGAAGCATCCGCCGACTGCAGAAGCGCGTAGCGCTCGATCCCGATGTTCTCGATGAGCTGGAGCTGGGTCTCCAGATAGTCGATATGGTGCTCCTCGTCGGCGAGAAGCTCCTCGAACAGCTTCATGGACACGTAGTCGCTGGCCGCATGGGTTATCTCGCGCGCTTCCCGGTAAAGGGCGCGCGCGGAATATTCGCCGGCCAGATCCGCCTCGACGACATCCTTCAGCGACGCCCCGATCCGCAGCGGATCGAGCGTCTGCATGTTCGGAAAGCCCTCGAGGAAGAGAATCCGCTCGATCAGCTTGTCGGCATGAACGCGCTCTTCCTCGGCCTCGGCCTGCTCTTTCGCGGCAAGCTTGGCATAGCCCCAGTCTTCCAGAAGCCGCCCGTGAAGCCAGTACTGGTTGACGGCCGTCAGTTCGTGACGAAGCGCCTTGTTGAGATATTCGATGACCTTGTCATCACCCTTCATTGTCCGGCTTTCCCTTGTCCTGCGGCGCCGCGTCGTCCTCCGGCGCCTCCTCGTGAATCATCGGAATGATTGTCTTGAAGCATCCCCCGCAACGGGGCCGCTTGCCAAGAGCGCGAAACACCGCACCGGGGGTGACAACAGACCGCTCCGGCCCGGACTGCAGCTCGCGGGCAGCGCGGCGCAATTCCTTGTCGGTCAGTACGTTGCAGGAGCAGACGATCACGAGGAGATCCGTTTGTCGCGGGGTGCGGGCGAAGGGCACCGCCTGTCCGCATTACATATGAGACGGATGCGCAGTATTCAACCTGATCCAACGAGTCAAGTTTTCGCGCCTTTCTCCTTGACGATCAGCCTCCCCGCCTTTGCGTCGCCTCCACGCTACCTTCCGCATTGCTGTCCGGCCGGATCTTCATTCCCCAGAGACAGAACCGGATATTCCGCAGCGCAACACGGTAGAGCAGACACATTCGTGCATCTTCCGCATCCCGCATAACAACTAATTTACCTCCTCAAAGGAAAATTCCCCAACGATATGCCAGAAAAACACTGGCACATTCTTCCGGGGAAATGATCATGCGCCTCTTTTCAAGACTGAACCTCGTTTCGATCGTCTCGATTGCATCCGCTGCCGTCATCGTTCTCGCGCTGGCGACGGTGGGCAGTGTTGTCTATTTCGTTCTCAACGACCGTATCCAGGCGGATGCACAGGCCCGTCAGAACACGAGCCTTCGCGTCGCCGCGACAATCGTCGAACGCGACATGCCGGGGACGAAGATTTCCTGGAACGCCGACGGGAATGTCTCGCGCGTCCAGATGGACACCATCCCCGACGAGATCACCGATCACGGCATGATCGACGAGATCGGCAGGATGACCGGCGAAACCGTGACGGTCTTCAAGTGGGATGACGAGACCCGCGACTTCTGGCGCAAGACGACCAACATCATCAAGCCGGACGGCAAGCGCGCGGTCGGCACGAAGCTCGGCCAGAACGGCGCCGTCTATCCGGTGGTGATGAAGGGGGAGACCTTCCGCGGCGAGGCGGTGATCCTGGGAACTCCCTACTATACGATCTACGCCCCGATCTACGGCCCCGACGAAAGCATCAGCGGCATTCTTTACGCCGGCGTGCGCAAGTCCGCGATCACCGCGATCATGGGCAACATGACCAACACGCTTCTGATCGCCTTCGTGCCGATCCTGATCGTTTCGGTGGCCGCCATGGCACTTCTTTCGCGCCGGCTCCTGCAGCCGCTTCCCCACCTTGCGGGCGTCGCGCATGACATCGCCGAGAACAATCTCGAGGTGGAAGTCCCCTTCCGCGAGCGCAAAGACGAGATCGGCCAGCTCGCCGAGTCCTTCGAGGTCCTTCGCAAGAACGCCGAGGAACGCAACCGGCTCGCGGCCGAACGGGACGCCTCCGGCGACGAGGCCCGTGATCGCCAGGCACGGGTGGAGGCGCTGATTTCGGAGTTCCGCGAGGCGACCTCGCATCTGACGGGAACCGTCAGCCAGACGGCGGCGAGCCTGGACGCCACGGCGCGCGAGCTGACCGGCATGGCCGGTGAAAGCGCCGAGAGCGCCGCCGAGACCACCGAGGCCAGCGCACGGGCCACCGACAGCGTGCAGACCGTCGCCTCGGCGGCGGAGGAACTGTCCGCCTCCATCGGCGAGATCTCCCGCCAGATCGGCCAGACGACCCAGGTCGTCAGCCAGGCCACCCAGGGCACCCAGACCACCAACGAGAAGGTCGCGGGCCTGGCCCAGGCCGCCAACAAGATCGGCGAGGTCGTGACCCTCATCCAGGCGATCGCCGAGCAGACCAACCTTCTGGCCCTCAATGCCACCATCGAGGCGGCGCGCGCGGGCGAGGCCGGCAAGGGCTTCGCCGTCGTGGCGGCGGAGGTGAAGGAACTCGCCACGCAGACCTCCAAGGCGACCGAGGAGATCTCCGCCCAGATCGCGGCGATCCAGGGCTCGACCGGTGAGGCGGTGACGGCGATCGGCGAGATCGCCCAGATCATGCAGGAGGTGAACGGCTACACCACCTCCATCGCTTCTGCGGTGGAGCAGCAGGGCGCCGCGACGAGCGACATCTCGCGCTCGGTGCAGCAGGCGGCCGAGGGCACCGGTTCCGTGACGCGGACCATGGAGCGTCTCGCCTCGACGGTGGAGAACACCTCCTCCGCCGCCTCGAGCGTGCTCGGCGCTTCCGAGGCCATGGCCCGCGACACCCACGCGCTGAGCCAGGAGATCGAGCACTTCCTCACCCGCGTCGCCGCGGCCTGACCGGGCGCCGCCGCCCGTCCGGGACGGATCGTTCTTTGAAAACAGCATACAACGGGCGCGGCCGGGGCCGCGCCCGTTCGCTTTTGAATGACGCTAGGTAAGGAATATCCCCGAGAAGCGCGGAATTCCGCGCTTTACCTAAGATTCATCGACTGCGCGTACCGTCACTTCACCTTGCTCATGTGGAGTACCGAGATGCCGCGTTCCTTCGGGTTCCTCGACAACATCGGCTTCGCGACGAAAATCGTCGCGGGCTTTGCGATCATTCTCCTTCTGGCTGTCGTGACCGGCGGCGTCGGCACCATGACCATCACGAGCCTGTCCGGGCAGATGGAGAGTTCCCGTCATGCCACGAGCGTTCTGGCACGTTTGCAGGACGTCTCCGCCGCCCAGGACCTGTTCCTGCGTGATCATGATCCGGAACAGGGAGAGGAAACGCTCTCCGCCATCGCGAAGCTGGAAGCGGACCTGCGCGACATGGCAAGGTCCGTCGAGGGCGACGCCAAGGCCACGGCTGACGTGAACCAGGCCCTTGCCGGCGTGGGACGTCTTGGAACGACCTTCGAGCAGGCCCGCACGCAAATCTCGGCACAGGGCGAGATGACCGCGAATCTCGTCACGATCATCGCACGGCTCGGGGAGCTGTCGGAGCAGATCGACAAGCAGATGGAGCTGGTCCGACGGGATGCGAAGCGCGAGACCCTGACCGCCGGCGCCACCCGGCGCAAGGCCGACGAGATCATCCGGTTCGTCGTCGACCTGCAGGAAGAGGCCATGCGCACGCAGTTGCTTTTCCTGCGCTCCACGAGTTCCACCGAGCCTGGCGTGTTCGAGGCCGCGCTTGAAGAGGCAAGCACGCTCGCCTCCGACGCGGAAGCGCTTACCCGGGCCCGCGTCGAGGGCATCGACAAGGACAGCGCAAACCTGCTCGCGGAGCGTGCCGCCGCTCTCGAGGAGGACTTCAAGCAGCTCGCCGTCACGGAATCCTTCGGCGAGAAGGTGCAGCTTCGCCAGAAGATCAACGACGGGCTGACCGATATCGCCTCCCTCTCCCGCAAGGTGAAGGAATCCGCCTACTACGCCATCACCAAGGTCCAGCAGAACGTCCAGGCCAGCGAGCTCGCGCTCATCAAGGTCGACCTCGTGACCTCCAACGCCGCGCAGCTTTCCAAGCAGGCCGTGCGCGTGAAAGCCACCACGCTCGAGTTGATCTCCGGTGCGGCGGACATCGACGCCGAGGCGGTTCACCGCGAAATCGCCGAACTCGCCCGCGTTGCCGGCAATCTCGTGAAGTCCGTTTCCCAGTTCCCGAAGGTCACGGCCCTGGTCACCGAGGTCAACGCCGACATCGAGACCTACGGCAAGGCCTTCGACGCGCTCATGGAAAGCCGTGACGCCGTGTCGACCGAAATTCGCAGCTTCGGCACGGTCGCAATCGACATCCGTCACCAGATCGTCGACCTCGCCAATGCCCGCGCGAATGCGGCCGCGCAGAGCGGTGCGGCCGGCTTCTGGGTGATCGCCGCGACAATCGCCGCCGTTCTGGCGATCGGTGCGGCCATCGCGACGGTGCTGTCCTTCGCCATCTCGCGCCCCATCCGCCGGCTCACCGGCATCATGGGCCGGCTGGCCGAGGGCGACACCGAGGTGGATCTTGCCGACAGCCGGCGCGGCGACGAGATCGGCGCCATGAGCCGCACGGTCGAAGTGTTCCGCGACAACGCCAGGGAACGCGCACGCATCGAGCGCGAGCAGGCGGAAGAGCAGAAGGCGGCGATCGCGCGCCAGCATCGGATCGAGGCGCTGATCGACGGGTTCCGCTCCCAGGTGCAGGCCGTTCTTGCCTCCGTCGGCGAGACCGCCTCGGGCATGGAGGAAACCGCGCGCGACCTCACCCGCATCGCCGGCGAAAGCGCCGAGCGCGCGGAGAGCACGACACGGGCAAGCGGCGATGCCACGAACAACGTGGAGAGCGTGGCGACGGCGGCAGAGGAACTGGCCGCGTCCATCTCCGAGATCGGCCGCCAGGTCGGCCAGACCACGGAGATCGTCAATCAGGCCAGTGCCGGCACCCAGCGTACCAACGAACAGGTGGCCGGCCTCGCCCAGGCCGCCAGCAAGATCGGCGAGGTCGTGACCCTCATCCAGGCGATTGCCGAGCAGACCAACCTGCTGGCCCTCAACGCCACCATCGAGGCGGCACGCGCCGGAGACGCCGGCAAGGGCTTTGCCGTCGTCGCGGCCGAGGTGAAGGAACTCGCCACCCAGACCTCCAAGGCGACCGAGGAGATCGGCGCGCAGATCGCTTCGATCCAGGCCTCGACAAAGGATGCTGTCGAGGCGATCGCCGCGATCACCACGACGATGCAGGAAGTCGACAGCTACACCGCCGCCATTGCCGCGGCCGTGCAGGAACAGGGCGCAGCCACGCAGGAGATTTCGCGCAACGTCCAGAGCGCGGCTGCCGGCACGACGGAGGTCACCGGCAACATGGGGCAGCTTTCCGACGCGGTGGCACGGACCAGTGCCTCCGCCGAGACCGTCTTCTCAGCCGCCGGCGAGGTCGGCGGCAAGACGCAGGAACTACGCCAGGAAATCGACCGCTTCCTGAAGGAGGTGAGCGCGGCCTGAACCGCGCGCCTTCCAAGGACCTCTTCAAACTGCCTACGGCCCGGGCCATCCGCCCGGGCCGTTTCATGTACGCCGGAATTTTCGGGAAAACCCTGCAAGGCCTCAGCCGGCCGGGCGCGATGTCGCCGGCACGACCGGCTCCTGCTTGAGGGTTCCCATGATGAAATGGGTGGTGAAGGCCGCGACATTGGGATCGCTGTCGAAGAGACGCTCGGCGAGGGCATTGAAGGCGGCCATGTCGGCGACATCGACCTGCAGCACCGCGCTCACGTTGCCCGACACGCTGTAGGCCAGCGAGACGGCCTCCTCCTCGCCCAGCCTGCGGTTGAACTCGGCACGATACTCCGGTGCATGGCGCACGAAGGAAACGGTCACGATCGCCGAAAGGCCATTGCCGATCGCACGCCCGTCAACGAGGGCAACGACCTGGCGCACCAGACCCGCCTGTTTCAGCCGCCTGACCCGGCGCAGGCAGGCGGACGCGGACAGGCCGACGCGCTCCGCCAGCCGCGCATTGCCAATATCAGCGTCACGGCGCAACTCGGCCAGCAGCCGTCGGTCGATCCGGTCTGTCTCGATCATGTGCCGGAAAATTGCCTTTCAGGTCAGACAACGCAAGATCCGCGCGTGTCCCCCGTGCAAAACGACCGCACCGCGCTTGTCGATCAGCATAGCCTGACCGGGACTCCCGTGCTACGCGATCGCGTGCTCACCACCACCTTCAAGTGTCTCTTTCCCCTCACTGTCCACGATCCGGGTCTTCGCGTCATGCCTGCCTACGTGCGTTCCCTCGCCCTGCGCTGTCTCTCAACCTTCTTCGTGCTCCTGAAGATCATGCTGCCGGTCATGCTTCTGGTCAGACTTGGGGACCTGTACGGGCTCACGAGTGCCCTTGGTCGCGGCCTTGCCCCGGTAATGGGCCTCGTCGATCTTCCCGCGGAAGCGGGCCTGATCTGGGCGATCACCATCCTCACCAGCCTCTACGGAGGTGTTGGCGCCTTCGTCTCGCTGCAGTCGGAAATGCAACTTACCGTCGCGCAGGTGAGCGTCTTGTCCACGCTGATGCTCTTCGCCCACTCCCTGCCCGTCGAGCAGGCCATCGTGCGACGGGCGGGCGCGAGCCTGCTTGCAACGACCGCCCTGCGCCTCGGCATCGGCTTCGCCTATGCGGCCTTCATCGCCTGGATTTGCCAGGCGACGGGCGTCCTGTCGCAAGTCGTCGAGCCGGAGTGGTTGCCCACGGGTCTTTCCACGCCCGACTGGGGTACCTGGCTCATCGCGACCGCGCAGTCGCTTGCAAGCATGCTCCTCATCATCGTCGCGCTGTTCATTCTGCTCGACCTGCTGAAGGCCGTCCGGGTGATCGACTGGCTGACCCGGGCGCTCAATCCCGGTCTGCGCCTGCTTGGCCTCAATCCGGACCTGGCACCGCTGACGACCATCGGCCTGCTGCTCGGACTGTCCTATGGCGGCGGACTGATCATCCAGGAAACGACCGTCAAGCACTACGACAAGCGCGACCTGTTTCTCGCGCTGACCTGCCTGTGCCTGTGTCACTCGATCATCGAGGACACCGCGCTGATGCTCGCCATTGGAGCCGACGTCTGGATCATTCTCGCGGGCCGCATGGCGGTGACGGTGCTTGTCATCGCCATTCTGGCGCGGCTTCTGCTGCGCCGCGCTCCACGCGAGGTGCCGGAAACCTGAAGCGCCGAGTCTTTGGTTTGGACGGCCTGCCCACTCGGGGCTTCGACCTGTCGGCATCCTCGGGCGCCACTGCTCACCGGGCGTAGATCGCCCGTTCATAGGCCTCGTAGACCTGCATGAAACGCGGCTCCACGAAGGGCAGAGACTGTGTCATGAGCACCGCCGCGACATTCCTGGCCGGGTCGAACCAATAGTGGGAATTCAGGACACCGGCCCAGGTTTGCGTACCGGCCGAGCGCATGCCTGGAACGTCCTCCTCCACGCGCAGGAAACCGAAACTGTGGGTCTTGCGCACACCCGGAAAGGGATCGCAATCAGCGCTTACCGCCGGCATCGCCGTTGCCATGGGCGCGAACTGCAAGCCGCCCATGTGGTCGGCCAGCATCCAGTCCACGCTGTCCTCCCGCAGCAAGCGTTTGCCATCAAGACTGCCACGTCCCAGGAACAGACGGAGGAAGCGCAGGTAGTCCGGAGCGGTGGAATAGAGCGCATGTCCCATGCCATAGACTTCCGGGTGCGGCGGCGGGATCAGGTTCGCCGGCGCGAACCCTCCATCCTCGCTTCTGGCGGAGACGGAGGAAAGCCGGTTCAGCCGCCCTTCATCCAGTTCGAACACCGTGTCGTTCATCGCCAACGGCTCGAAGATTTCCTGCCGGCAGAAGTCGTCGATCCGGCGACCGTCCACCGCTTCGACGGCCATGCCAAGCCAGTCAATGCCGATACCGTAGTCCCAGCCTGACCCCGGATCGCGCACCATCGGATAGTTCAGGGCGTCTCTCGTGCCGGCCAGCGCTGACGGGTGGCCGGTGGCCTTCATGTAGCGCTGAACGTCTTCGTTCCAGAATTCATACGCCAAACCGCAGGTGTGCGTCGCCAGGTGACGAAGCGTCGCCCGGGTGCGCGGCGGTCGCATTACCGGCTCCTCACCCTCGAACCGGTCGATCACCTGCAGGCGGGCGAAAGCCGGCAGGATCTCCTCGACCGGGGTGTCGGCATCGAGCTTGCCCCGTTCAATCAGCAACATCGCCGCCAGCGAGCCGATTGCCTTGGTCATGGAGAAGATGCGAAAGACCGTCTCCTCGCTAGCCGCACGGCCAGGCGCCGCCTCGCCAAAGCTACCGGAGTAGGTGGTGCCGGCGGCATCGCCGGCCATCGCCACGACAAACGGAACGTCCTGCCGCTCCACCGCGGCCGCGAGAACCTCGTCCACCGATCTGGTATCGCCCATTTTCCTGTCCCGGTGCTTGTTGGCCTCGCGCGCCCCGCGCGCCTTCGTGCAGGCGCGCGGCCTCCCCTCCCGGAAACGACAGCCAACCTCCTCCATTTCGAGGCACACGGCAGCCGGAAGCTCGCACCTCCGGGCTGCCGCTGGTGTCCTCGTGTCGTCAGCCGCAGGCGGCAACCGCGCGCTTGGCCATCACGGTGATCAAGTTGGCGCGATAGGCGGCCGAACCGTGAATGTCCGACAGGAGATTTCCGTCATCGATGGCAACGCCTGCAACAGCGTCTGCCGAGAAGGAACCTGAAAGCGCGGCCTCCAGCCCCTCGTGGCGGAAGACGCCGTCCTGGCCCGCACCCGTCACCGCCACCCGGATGCCATCCGCCGTCTTCGCGACGAAGACGCCCGCCATGGCATAGCGCGAGGCAGGGTTGGGATACTTGGCGTAGGCACAGGCATCGGCCACGGGGAAGGTAATGGCGGTGATGAGCTCGTCCTCGCCGAGGGCGGTCTCGAACATGCCGGTGAAGAACTCGCTCGCCGGGATCTCGCGCTTGTCCGTGTGGACGGTCGCCCCCAGCGCCAGAACCGCGGAGGGATAGTCGGCGGCGGGGTCGTTGTTTGCCACCGAGCCGCCGATGGTGCCGCGATGGCGCACATGCGGATCGCCGATATGCCCGGCAAGCGTCGCAAGGCCCGGCAGGAGGCGCTTGACGATGTCCGAGGTCGCGACCTCGGCATGAGTGGTCGCGGCACCGATGCGCACGCCCGACCCGGTCTCGGTGATGCCCTTCATGTCATCGATGCGGGTCACGTCGATCACGTCGGAGGGCGCGGCAAGACGCTGCTTCATGGTCGGCAGAAGCGTCTGCCCCCCGGCCAGAAGCTTGCCGTCCTCGGCGGAGCCCAGTTTTGCCACGGCGTCGGACACGCTCGCGGCACGGTGATAGGTCGTCTCATACATGCGGGTCTCTCCTTACCCAACAGATCCTGGGGCGGGCATCCGGCCGGGACCGGCGGACGCCCGCGCTGTCGAATGGCAATGCCTCACTCGGCCGCGGCGGCGGGCGCGACGCTGCGCAGCGCCTTCCAGACCGTCTCGGGCGTCGCCGGCATCTCGAGCGCATTGGTGCCGATGGCGTCCGTGATGGCGTTGATGACCGCAGGCGGAGACCCGATGGCGCCCGCCTCGCCGCAGCCCTTCATGCCGAGCGGATTGCCCGGACAGGCCGTGACCGTTGTCATCAGGCGGTAGGAGGGCACATCGTCGGCGCGCGGCATGGTGTAGTCCATGTAGGACGCCGACAGGAGCTGGCCGTCCTCGTCGTAGGCCGCATTCTCCAGCAGCGCCTGGCCGATGCCCTGCGTCAGGCCGCCATGCACCTGCCCCTCGACGATCATCGGGTTGATGATGGTTCCGAAGTCGTCGGCTGCCACGAAGTCGACGATTTCCACCTTGCCCGTGTCCGGGTCCACTTCCACCTCGCACACATAGGTGCCGGCCGGGAAGGTGAAGTTGGTCGGATCGTAGAAGGCGCCCTCCTTCAGGCCCGGCTCCATGCCCTCGGGCATGTTGTGGGCCGTGTAGGCGGCCAGCGCCACCTGGAAGAAGGGAAGCTCCTTGTCGGTGCCGGCAACCTTGAACGTGCCGCCCTCCAGCGAAATGTCGCCTTCCGAGGCCTCCATGAGGTGCGCCGCAAGCTTCTTCGCCTTGGCCTCGACCTTGTCGAGCGCCTTGGAGATGGCCGACATGCCCACCGCGCCGGACCGCGAGCCGTAGGTGCCCATGCCGAACTGCACCTTGTCGGTATCGCCATGGACGATGGCCACCGTGTCGAGCCCGACGCCGAAGCGATCGGCGACAAGCTGCGCGAAGGTCGTTTCGTGCCCCTGGCCATGGCTGTGCGAGCCTGTCAGCACCTCGATCGTGCCGACCGGATTGACGCGGACCTCGGCCGATTCCCAAAGCCCGACACCGGCGCCAAGCGAGCCGACCGCCTGGGACGGCGCGATACCGCAGGCCTCGATGTAGCAGGACAGGCCGATGCCGCGCAGCTTGCCGCGCCGGGCGGCTTCCGCCTTGCGAGCGGCGAAGCCCTTGTAGTCGATCGCCTCCAGCGCCGCGTCGAGCGACGCGTCGTAGTCACCGGCGTCGTAGCACATGATGACGGGCGTCTGATGCGGGAAGGAGCGCACGAAGTTCTTGCGACGGAACTCCGCCGGATCCATGCCGATCTCGCGCGCGGTGGTCTCCATCATGCGCTCGACCAGATAGGTGGCCTCCGGACGGCCCGCGCCGCGATAGGCGTCGACCGGCGTGGTGTTGGTGTAGACCGTCTTGACGTTGGCATGGATCGCCGGGATGGCGTACTGGCCCGACAGCAGCGTCGCATAGAGATACGTCGGCACCGAGGACGAGAACAGCGACATGTAGGCGCCGAGATTGGCGATCGTCTTCACCCGCAGTCCGGTGATGCGGTTGTCCGCGTCAAGCGCGACCTCGGCCTCGGAATAGTGATCGCGGCCATGGGCATCGGTCAGGAACGCCTCGGTGCGGTCACTGGCCCACTTGACCGGAACGCCAGTGCGCTTGGAGGCCCACAGGCACACCATTTCTTCCGGATAGATGTAGATCTTGGAGCCGAAACCGCCGCCCACGTCCGGTGCGATCACGCGCAGCTTGTGTTCCGGCGCGATGTTGTAGAAGGCGGAAAGCACCAGACGCGCCACATGCGGGTTCTGGGAGGTGGTCCAGAGCGTGTAGTGCTCGTCCGCCTCGTCGTACTGGGCAAGCGCCGCGCGCGGTTCCATCGGGTTGGGAACCAGCCGGTTGTTGCGGATCTCCATGCGGGTCACATGGGCGGCCGATGAAAACGCGGCATCCACCGCACTCTCGTCACCGATCTCCCAATCGTAGATCAGGTTGCCCTCGGCCTCGGGATGGATCTGCGGCGCGCCGTCCTTCAGTGCATCGAGAGCATCGACCACCGCCGGCAGCGGCTCATAATCGACCTCCACCGCATCGGCGGCATCGCGCGCCTGCGCACGGGTCTCGGCGACAACGACGGCCACCGCCTGGCCCACGTGGCGCACGATCTCCGGCTCCAGCGCCCGCCAGGCGCCCATCTTCATCGGCGACCCGTCCTTGGAATGGATCATCCAGCCGCAGATAAGATTGCCGACGCCGTCGGCCACGAGCTCGGAGCCGGTCAGGACGGCGACCACGCCGGGCATCGCCCGCGCGGCCTCGGCGTCGATGCCGTTGATCTTCGCGTGGGCATGGGGCGAGCGCACGAAGGCGGCGTGCATCATGCCCGGCACCTGCATGTCGTCCGTGTAGCGTCCCTTGCCGGTGATGAACCGCTTGTCCTCGCGCCGCGTCACCCGCGCGCCGATGCCATCCGTCGAACCTGCCATGTCGTCCTCCCTGCGAAGGCCGGCCCCGGTCTCCTCCCGCGGGCACGCGCCTCCCTTACTCCGATTGCGTGATCCGGTCCGGCGACCTCCCGCACCCGGGCGCGGGCCTCATGCCGGACTCCTCCGTCCGCGCGGCGGCGCGGGCGGAGCGTCTCATTCGGCGGCGGTGCGCATTCCCGCGATCTGCTCGCTCGCGGCGGCAATGGCCTTGACGATGTTGTGATAGCCCGTACAGCGACAGATGTTGCCCTCGAGCTCGGCACGGATCGTGGCCTCGTCCAGCGGTCCGCCAAGACGGTCGATCATGTCGACGGCGGCCATGATCATGCCCGGCGTACAGAACCCGCACTGAAGGCCGTGATGCTCCTTGAAGGCCGCCTGCACCGGATGCAGTTCGCCATTCCGCGCCAGCCCCTCGATGGTCACGACCTCGCTGCCGTCGGCCTGGGCCGCCAGCATGGTGCAGGACTTCACCGCCTTGCCGTCCACATGCACCACGCAGGCGCCGCACTGGGACGTGTCGCAACCGACATGGGTGCCCGTCATCCCGAGGCCGTCACGCAGCAGCTCCACCAGAAGCGTGCGGTCCTCGATCTCGCGGGACACGCTGCGCCCATTCACCGTCATTGAGACTTTCGACATGCTCTTCCTCCCAGACATCCGAATTCTGACCGCCGGCGGCGACTGTGCCTCGCGGCCGGCTTGGTTTCGGTCGCGACGGCGGCACACCGGCACCGCCATCGCAAAAACAACCCCGTACCGTGCGTCACGCGCGCGGCACGGAGGAAAACATCCAGGGCGCCAGGCTCACGAACTCATGAGCGCCAGCACCACGATCAGCGCGCCGAGCGCGATCAGGCCCCAGACCATGGGCCCGCCGAAGGCACCGCGCGCGGCGGCCGTCTCGACTTCCGCCTCGGCCTCGTGGAAACTCTTTTCCACCTGCTCCTCGACGTCGTGAACCGCCTTGCCCATCGTGTCGGGCAGAGCCTCCATTGCGCGGGTCTTCGCCTCTTCGGCAAGGCCCGGATCGAGTTCGTCGTCCTCACCGGCGGCCCCGGTATCCTGCGAGGCGGAAGCGGTCGTTGCCGCAGCGGCGGTCGCGGGAGCGGCGGCAGGCGCTGCCTCGCCCTCCCCGCCACCTTCGACGATTTCCTTGAAGTTGCCGAAGAACTCGTCCGCCATCTTGCGCGAGGTGGAGACGATGAGACGGCTGCCAAGCTGGGCGAGCTTGCCCCCGACCTGGGCCTTCACCGTATAGGTGAGAACCGTCTCCTCACCGTCCTCGGCCAGGTTCACGTCGGCCGAGCCCTTGGCAAAGCCGGCGACGCCGCCCTTGCCCTCGCCAACGATCGTGTAGCTCTCGGGGGGATTGAGGTTCTCGAGCGTGACCTCGCCCTTGAACGTCGCCTTGACGGGGCCGATCTTCGCGACCACCGACGCCGACATCTGCGTGTCGGACGTCTTTTCGAGTTCCTGGCATCCGGGGATGCATCGGCGCAGGACGTCGGCATCATTGAGCGCCGCCCAGACCTTGTCCCGCGGCGCCGTGATCCGGTACTCGCCAGATAAATCCATCAGTCGTTTCCTCCGGCAATGGGACCCGATCCGAATGGCGTCAGTTCTGCCGATACCGGCACCTTGGTTCTGACAGCCTGGGTCCGGCACGTGCTTTATGACTTCTAGCAGATTGGCGAAGGCTGCGGGTGCTTTCAAGGCCTTGACGATGAAAACGTCCGAACTTTCGTCGCATCGGGGTCGGCATGTTGCGCAACCTGTTGCGTCCCGCCGCACCGACGGGAAGACCGCGCCCGCGCTGCCGGTGATTGACCCCGACGCCGCGCCGTCCTAAGCGAACGGCCACAACAGACGCACCGTACGACACGACGACCCGAAAGACACCGGCCCATGCCCTCGCCCGCAAGTCCGTCCCCGCTTCACGCCGATGCCGGCTCGCCCCCCGTCTCCGCCTGGCCGACGATCCTGGAGACGCGCGGCTGGAGCGACTACGCCCTTCTCGACTTCGGCCACGGCCGCAAGCTGGAACGGTATGGCGGCATCGTCGTGGACCGGCCCGAACCGCAGGCCATGGGCCGTCCGCGCCTTTCCGAAGGGCGCTGGCGCGAGGCGGACGCGGTCTTCACCGGCAACGACGAGGACGACGGCCCCGGCCGCTGGCGGCTCAACCGCGATCTGCCGGAGACATGGAAGATGGCCTTCCACGACGTGCGCTTTCTGGGCCGCTTCATGTCGTTCCGCCATGTCGGCGTGTTTCCCGAGCAGGCCGCCCACTGGCAATGGATGGCCGAGCGCGTCGCCCGTGACGCGGCCCGGCCGGGCGCGGAGCCGCCGCGCATTCTCAACCTCTTCGGCTACACGGGCCTGGCCTCGCTGGTTCCCGCCGCCGCGGGTGCCCATGTCACCCATATCGACGCCTCGAAGAAGGCCATCGGCTGGGCGCGGGAAAATCAGGAGCTTTCGGGACTGGAGCACCTCCCCGTGCGCTGGATCTGCGAGGACGCGACCAAGTTCGTCGCCCGCGAGATCAAGCGCGGCAACACCTATGACGGCATCCTTCTCGACCCGCCGAAATACGGGCGAGGCCCCAAGGGAGAGGTCTGGGACCTCTACCAGAGCCTGCCCGAGCTTCTGCCCATGGTGGAGAAGCTCCTCTCGCCGAACGCCGGTTTTCTCATCCTGACCGCCTATGCGATCCGCTCGAGCTTCGTCGCCCTGCACGAGTTGATGGCCGAAACGCTCGAGACACGCGGCGGGCGGCTGGAATCGGGCGAACTCGTCCTCACCACGGAAGACGGCGCGCGGGCGCTCTCGACCTCCCTCTTTTCGCGCTGGAGCAGCAAATGAGCACGCGCTCCCAGGGGCCGTCCGAGACCCGGCGTGCCGGCACGGTGAAACAGGTCACCTCCTTTTCCAATCCGCTGGTGAAGGACATCAAGGCCCTCGTCGCCCAGCGCAAGCACCGGCAGAAGACCGGACGGTTCGTCGCGGAGGGGCTGAAGCTTGCCGCCGATGCGCTCGAGGCCGGCTGGACCGTCGACATGCTGGTCATGGGGCCGGAGGCACGCGAGAGCGACGCCGCGCGCGAGGTGGCGGCACGGGCACGCGCGCGCGGTGCGACGATCCTGGAAGTCACCACGGCCGTTCTCGCGGCCATGACACGACGCGACAACCCTCAGATGGTGGTCGGCGTCTACGAGCAGCGCACCCAGTCCGACAGGGTTCTTTCCGAGGCACTTTCCGCCGCCGGAGCCCAGGACGTGTGGATCGCGCTCGACCACGTGCGTGACCCCGGAAATCTGGGCACGATCATCCGTACCGCGGACGCGGTCGGCGCCAAGGGTGTCATCCTGGTCGGCGAGACCACCGACCCCTTCTCGGTGGAGACCGTTCGCGCGACGATGGGCTCGCTTTTCCATGTGCCGCTGGCGCGCATGACGCGCGCCGCCTTCCGTGACCGCGCCACATCCTGGCCGGGCACGCTGGTGGGGACCCATCTCAAGGGATCGACCGACTATCGCAAGATCGCCTATCGCGGGCCCGTCATGCTGCTCATGGGCAACGAACAGGCGGGGCTTCCCGACGACATGGCCGAGGCCTGCAACGCGATTGCCCGCATTCCGCAGGTCGGACAGGCCGACAGCCTCAATCTCGCGGTCGCCACCGCCGTCATGCTCTACGAGATCAGGCGCGACGCCCTGGACCTTTGAGGCAAGCGCACGAGGTTCGACCGGGAAGCCTTTTACGTTCCATTCCACCCTGCGAGGTTTTCATGCGTCTTTTCGTCTTCGGTCTCGGCTTTTCCGCCAGCGCCTTCGTCCGCGAGGCGAAGGATCGCTTCGACTGGATCGGCGCGACGACACGCAGCCCGGAGAAGGCCGAGGCCATGCGGGCGCAAGGGATCACGCCCTTCCTCTTCGACGGCACGAAAAAGGGGGACGGCATCGCGGAGGCTCTTGCCCGGGCGACACATGTTCTGGTGTCCATCGCCCCCGACACGGAAGGCGACCCGGTGCTGCTGCATCATCGCGATGACCTGGAAGCGGCCCGTCCCGGATGGATCGGCTACCTCTCCACGGTCGGCGTCTACGGCAATCACGATGGCGCCTGGGTAGACGAGGACACGCCGGTGATGCCGGTCTCCAAGCGTTCGCATCAGCGGGTGGCGGCGGAAAACGCCTGGCTCATGCTTTCCCGGAAGACCGGCATTCCGGTTCAGATCTTCCGCCTCTCGGGGATCTACGGCCCGGGGCGCAATGCCTTCGTCAACTTCGAAAAGGGCAAGGCGCGGCGCCTGGTCAAGCCTGGACAGGTGTTCAACCGCATCCACGTGGACGACATCGCCGGCGCGCTGATGGCCGCCGTTTCGCGCGAGCCGTCGACGCGGATCTTCAACGTCACCGACGACGAACCCGCCCCGCCCCAGGATGTGGTCGCCCATGCGGCCGAACTGCTCGGCGTCGCGCCGCCGCCGGAACAGGATTTCGAAACGGCGGACCTGTCGCCGATGGCGCGTTCCTTCTACGGCGAGAACAAGCGCGTCTCCAATGCGCGCGTGAAGGAGGAACTGGGCTACAGGTTCCGCTTCCCCGATTACCGCGCGGCCCTTGCCGCTCTTCACCGCGACGGCTGGCGCTGAAGCGCCGCTCAGCGGGGGAAACGCACCGGCGCGTCGCCCGCCCTGTTCCCCAGCCGGGCGAGAGCGCGGCGCGGCCCCGCGTCCGCGATTTCCAGGATCAGCTTCTTGCGCACCGCGCCGGCGAATGTCGCGGTGCTGTCGGCGGTCACGACAAATGCGCCGGGACCGCCGATGATCCTTTCCGCGAATGCCAGCTCCAGATCGTAGGAAGCCGGGCGTCCGGAGCAGTGCCTGCACAGCACGGCCAGTCCGTTGATGACGATGCCGGAGGCGACCACTTCCGCCCGCACCGTCTCCAGTGGCGGGCCGCTCCAGGTGTTGGCGCTGTCGGCCGAGAGATCGATCACCCGCCTCAGGCCGGTGATGTCGTTTTCCTCGATCAGTGCCTTGCCCTTCAGCAGGGCAGAGCCGATGGCATTTCGCCCGTAGGCACGGCGGGGAGCGGCCATCAACGACCGGGCGAACGCTGACGCCGACGCGGGGCCGTCGATTATCGTCCAGCCCACGACCACATCCTGCGACATGGCATTGCCCCACTCCACATAGGTGACGGCGATCTTGCCGTAGGCATTGTCGGCAATCGCCGAAAGCACGAGAGGATCGGTGATCGCGTCGGCATAGCCTTTTCTCTGGAAACGGATTTCCGCGTCGTCGATCGAGCCGGTGCTGTCAGCGAGAAGCACCAGTTCCAGATCGACCTCTTCCGCCAGCGCGGGCCGGACGACCCCGACAAGCGCGAGAGCCAGAAAAAGGGACAGGACAAGGCAGGCGGATCCGTGCACGGCCATCACTCCCGCTGAAACCCGACACGACAGTGAACCACGCGATGCCCGCGGGGGAAACCGCCCCGACTTCACATTCCCGCCAGCCGGCCATGGCCGGTGCTCGACCGCACCGCGCCCGCCTCAGTCGGCGGACCCGGGCGCGGGCACGGCGACCGCGAGGGACCGGGAGCGCCTTTGCGCGAAGGCGATCGCGACGAGACTTCCGACGACCAGCGCCACCGCTCCAACCTGGGTGGCCGAAGGGGTGGCTCCCAGGAAGAGCACGGCAAGCACCGTCGCCGTGACCGGACTGAGGCCGAGAAAGGCCGTGACGACCGCTGCCTGCAGGTGGGTGAGCGCGTAGAGCCACAAGATGAAGCCGAAGCCGCTGGAAACGCCGACAAAGCCAAGCAGGACCAGTGTCCGCGTCGACCATTGCCCGATCGGGACGCCGCCGCCCTCCGCGAGGCTCATGAGACCGAGCGGCAGAAGCGACGCAGCCATGGCGATCATGCCGACCTGCGTCACGCCGTTGCGTTGCAGGTAGGGACGATAGAGATGCGAGCACAGGGCACCAATGAGCGTCGCGCCGCCGGCGCAGGAAAGTCCTGTCCAGTCGGAGGGGCCAAGACGTCCGCCCAGCGCGTCGCCTCCCAGCAGCACGCCAACCCCGACCACCGACAGGAGGATGGAACCGAACTCGAGGCGGGACACCCGCCCGCCGGCGAACCCGAGACCGAGCACAAGCGTGACCACCGGAAGCGTCGCGAAGACAAGCGCCACGCGCGGCGACCCCGCGTGGAGAACCGCCACGTTCAGCAGTGCCACCAGAACACCGAACTGGCCGATCCCGATGAGGGCGACGGGCAGGAAGTCGCGGCGCGCGACACCGGGACCACGTGCGTTCAGTGCTACGGGAACGATCAGTGTCAACGCGATGGCATACCGCAGGAAGCCGAGGCGGCCGGCTCCGACGTCCGCGACCACCGCTTCGCTGGCGACAAGAGCCGCGCCGACCTGAAAACCGGTGACAATGGACGCAACCAGAGCACGCGTCACAGGTCACGCCCCCATATCTGACCGACCAGATCCTGGCCAAAGCTGTGATGCCGCTCCTGTTCGAGAAGCTCGAAGCCCGTCGCCTGGTAGATCCTGAGCGCGGCAACGAGGTTGTCGTTGGTCCACAGAACCATGCGCTTGTAGCCGCAATCGGCGGCAAACCGCAGGCATTCCTCCACGAGACTGCGGCCGAGACCGCGCCCGCGCGCGGCCGGATCGACATAGAGCATCCTCAGCTTGGCGGTCTCCGCGTCCTGTCGCACGACGAAAACCGAACCGACCACCTCGCCTTCCATTTCCGCGATCCAGCACCGTTCGCCCGACGGATCGAAGTCCTTCACGAACTTGCCCGTGATCTCGGACAGCAGCCCCTCGAAGGTCCAGTCGAACCCATACTCCTTCGCATAGAGCGTGGCCTGACGATGAATGACGAACCCGAGGTCTCCCGGGCGCGGTTCGCGCAGGATGAAGGTGCGTGCGTCGGGCAAGTCGCCGAGGATCCTCCGGATCCGGGTCATGGCTCCGGTCAGCAGTGCCCTTTCCCCCTCCTGAAGCGGTTCGAGAAGGGCGGCAACCTCGGCCGCCGACGCGGCATCGAGCACGGCATAAACCTCCCGCCCCTGCTCGGTCAGGCTCAACGCCAGCCGCTTGCCGTTTTCCGGCGACGGCGTGCGCTGCACCAGCCCGTCGGCCTCGAGGCCACTCAGCAGGCGGCTGACATATCCCGCATCCATCCGCAGGGCCTCGCCGAGTTCACGCGCGGAAGGCGGCGAGGCGGCCGGCGCGCTGGCCACCTCGTGAAGGATCCGCGACTGGGCGAGCGAAAATCTTGAGGCAAGCAGATGCTCGTTCAAGGCGCCGACAAGGCGCGTATGGAAGCGGTTGAACTGCCGTACGGCGGCGATCTCCCCGTCACGAACCCGTTCCGGCGCCATGTTGCCTATTCCCCTCATATATTGACAAAGTCAACATACTCGGCGGACACCTCCGTGGTCAACGTTTCTGCATCAACGAAAACCGGCGGCCTTCCAAAGGAAGACCGCCGGCCAGGAAAAGCCTTTTGTCGTCGTCGGCTCAGTTGGTGCGCGTGCGCCGCACCGCGTCCTGCCAGCCCTCGTAGAGCACCTTTCGGGCAGGTTCATCGAGATCGGGCTCGAACCGCCGGTCGAGCCGCCAGTCCTCCGCGAACGCCTCCATGCCCGGCCACACGCCCGCCTTCTGTCCCGCAAGCCAGGCGGCGCCCAGCGCGGTCGTCTCCAGCACCTGAGGCCGGTCCACCGGCGCGCCGAGGATGTCGGAGAGAAACTGCATCGTCCAGTCGGACGCGGTCATGCCGCCATCGACGCGCAGCACGATGCCGTCCTTTGCGGTGTGCGCCAGGTGGGCCGCATCGTCACGCATGGCGTCGATCAGGTCCCGGGTCTGATAGCCGACGCTTTCAAGCGCCGCGCGGCAGAAGTCCGCCGGCCCGCTCGCCCGCGTCAGGCCGAAGAGGGCGCCGCGCGCGTCGGGATCCCAGTAGGGTGCGCCAAGGCCGACGAAAGCCGGGACCAGATACAGCCGGTTCGCCGGATCGGAGCCAGCCGCGAGCTCCTGCGTCTGCGAGGCCTCCTCGATGATCCCCAGGCCGTCGCGCAGCCATTGCACCGCGCTTCCGGCAACGAAGATCGACCCCTCCAGCGCGTAGGTGGTCTTGCCCTCCAGCCTGTAGGCGATGGTCGACAACAGCCTGTTGCGCGAGGTGACCCGCGACGCTCCGGTGTTGATCAGCGCGAAGCAGCCCGTTCCGTAGGTGGACTTGACCATGCCGGGCGCGAAACAGGCCTGCCCGACGGTGGCCGCCTGCTGATCGCCGGCAACGCCGAGAATCGGCAGTTCGGCGCCGAAGTGCGCGGCATCGACAATGCCGAACTCGTCCGAACTGTCCTTCACCTGGGGAAGCATCGACATGGGCACGTCGAGCAGGCCGCAAAGCTCCTCGTCCCAGCAATTGTCGTCGATGTTGTAGAGCAGCGTGCGCGAGGCATTGGTCGCATCGGTGACATGGGAGCGCCCGCCGGTCAGCTTCCACATCAGCCAGGTGTCGACGGTTCCAAACAGCAGGTCCCCGGCCTGGGCAGCCGCGCGTGCCCCTTCGACATTGTCGAGGATCCAGGCGAGTTTCGTGCCGGAAAAATAGGGATCGAGCAAGAGGCCGGACTTGGCCGCCACCGTGTCCTCGTGGCCGGCCTCCTTCAGTCTCGCGCAGACCGACGCCGTCCGCCGGTCCTGCCAGACGATTGCCCGGTGCACCGGCTCGCCGGTCTTGCGGTTCCACACCAGCGTCGTCTCGCGCTGGTTGGTGATGCCCACCGCCGCGATCGCGGACGCTCCGCCGTCGACCTGTTCAAGCGCCTCGCGACACACCGCCAGCGTCGAGGTCCACAGATCCTCGGGCTCGTGCTCGACCCAGCCCGAGCGCGGAAAATGCTGCGCAAACTCCTGCTGCGCGCTGGCCACCGCCCGAAAACTGCCGTCGAACACGATTGCCCGGCTCGAGGTCGTGCCCTGGTCGATTGCCAGGACCAGGCCCCGGGAACCCTTCACACCCTCACCCACGCGTCGCCTCCGAGATGTTCGTTTTGTTTCCTTAATTGCCGGTTTGGACATTCAAGCGAAACAAAATGCCAGTCAATCGAAAAGCCAGCCTCATCCCCGTCCGACAGCCGGACCGCAACGCATGCGGAGCACCTCCGCCCCGACACGCCGGGGGCTGGACTTGAAGACACCCGGGTGATCCTCTTGCCCGCTCCTGCGCCCACACTTCCCGCGGACCGACACCACGCATGACACCGCCCCGTTCCGCCCCGCCCCATGCAAAGGCCCTCGCGCTCTCGCTGCTCGCAACGGCGGTGATCGCGGCTTTGTCGCTGTGGTTCGTGTCCGCCGCCATCCTGCCGGAAATGCTGGCCGAACGGGCAATCTCACCCATGCGCCAGGCGCTTCTGTCCAGCGGCGTGCAGATCGGCTTCGTCGCCGGCGCCCTGGCCTCCGCCGTGCTCGGACTGCCGGACCGGCTGCATCCGGGGCGGCTGTTCGCGCTTTGCGCGGCGCTGGCCGGAGCGATCAACGCCACGCTGATCGTCGTGCCCGTCGGCAGCGGCACGGCAATCGCGGCACGTATCGCCACCGGTGCCCTTCTTGCCGGCGTCTATCCCGTGGGAATGAAGATCGCGGTCGGCTGGGGCCTGCGCGACCGTGGCTTTCTGGTCGGAATTCTCGTCGGGGCGGTCACGATCGGCTCCGCCGTTCCGCATCTTTTCGCCCTTGGCGGCGGGACCGACTGGCGGCTCACCGTGTCGCTCGCCTCGCTCGCGGCACTTTTCGCCGCCGTGCTCGCGCTGTTCGTGGGTCTCGGCCCGCATCACGCCACCGCGCGCCGGTTCGACCCCACCGTCGTCGGCGAGGCCTGGCGAAACAGGCGGATCCGCCTCGCGTTCCTCGGCTACTTCGGTCACATGTGGGAGCTTTACGCCATGTGGACATGGGCGGGCGCGGCCCTCGGCGCGTCCTTCGCAACGCTGATGCCGGAAGAGGACGCTCTTTTCGGCGCGCGCCTTCTGACCTTCCTCGCGGTCGCGCTTGGCGGCATCGGCTGCATCGCCGGCGGCTATGTCGCCGATCGCATCGGCAAGGAGACGGTGGCCATCACCGCGCTCGCCGGCAGCCTCGCCAGCGCGGTCTTTTGCGCGTTTGCCTTCGGCGGTCCACCGGTGATCGTCGCGGCGGCCTTCCTGTTCTGGGGCCTGACGATCGCGCCGGATTCACCGCAGTTTTCGGCGCTGGTCGCCGATTTCGCCGCTCCCCGGCACGCCGGAAGCATCATGACGCTGCAAACGGCGCTCGGCTTCGCCCTCACCTTCGTGACGGTGCAGGCCACGCCCGTGCTCGCCAGACTGCTTGGCTGGCAGGCCATGATCCTGCTTCTGGCGGCCGGCCCGGCCCTCGGTCTCGTGGCCATGTTGCGATTGCGACGGCTCATGCGTTCGCAAGAGGATGGCTGAGCCGGCTTTTCGGGAGGGCAGATACAGGAACGGCGTGGTCGCACCTGCGCCACGCCGTTCGCGTCGTTCGGTCTTCGAAAGTCCCGCGGGTCCGGCGGGTTTTGCGCCGCGCCACAGGCGCGCGCTTCGCCCCGCCCGTCCCTTCAGGCCGATCAGAGGACGCGCAGGTTCTCCGCCATGGAGCGACCGCGCGCATAGGCGAGATCATACGCGACCAGTTCGCCCTCGCGCAGGGCGCGGACGCCCGACTTGCGAAGCGCGGCCATGTTGACCTCGACGAAATCACCTTCATTGGGCTCGATCTGGCCGATACCGGTCTTCATGTCGAACCACTTCACGTTACCAAGTTCCATAGTCATCTCTTTCTTATCGTTGATTAGAGCGTTCACGACAGCCTGTTCATCGACCGGAACGGGGCACATGCACCGGGCGGCCGGTTCGCGCATTGTCGTTTTCAGGCGCGACTCCCGGATCCCGGCCGGTGTCCCGTTCCGCATCCTCCGCGCGGAAACCTGGACTTCGGCCTCGCCCTGCAGTGCTTCCTTGCCGGGACCGCGCTAGCGGCCCTGTCCGGTTCGGTAGCCCCTGAGCCTTTGTGCATCGAGGGTGTTACAGGCGTACGACACCGCCGGGAGCGGCATGTCGAGTATCCGATGATGAACAGACACCGTTAAGAAATGGTGACCGCGATCCCGTTTTGCAAGGGAGGCGGCACAAAGCACCCGGACACAACGCCTGAATGCATAAGAGCGGCCCGCAAGGGGCCGCTCTCGTTATATGGGACTGCAGGAAGGGGAATTCAATCCGCGAGAGATCAACTGTCCATCTTGAGCGCCTTGATGAAGGCTTCCTGCGGAATTTCGACCTTGCCGAACTGCCGCATCTTCTTCTTGCCTTCCTTCTGCTTCTCGAGAAGCTTGCGCTTTCGCGTCGCATCACCGCCGTAACACTTGGCGGTCACGTCCTTCCTCAGCGCCGCGATGGTCTCGCGCGCGATCACCCGGGCACCGATGGCGGCCTGGATCGGGATCTTGAACATGTGGCGCGGGATCAGGTCCTTGAGCTTCTCGCACATGGCCCTGCCCCGGCGCTCCGCCTGGGAGCGGTGCACCAGCGTCGACAGCGCGTCCACCGGCTCGGCGTTGACCAGGATCGACATGCGCACGAGGTCGCCCTCGCGGTAGTCCGAGATCTGGTAGTCGAAGGAGGCATAACCCTTGGAGATCGACTTCAGCCGGTCGTAGAAGTCGAACACCACCTCGTTGAGCGGCAGGTCATAGGTGACCATGGCGCGCGAGCCGACATAATTGAGGTCGATCTGGATGCCGCGCCGCTCCTGACAAAGCGTCAGGATCGACCCCAGGAACTCGTCCGGCGTCATGATGGTGGCGCGGATCCACGGCTCCTCGATGGTGTCGATCTTCACCACGTCGGGCATGTCGGCCGGGTTGTGCAGCTCCTTCATGGTGCCGTCGGTGAGGTTCATGCGGTAGACGACCGAGGGCGCGGTGGCGATCAGGTCGAGATCGAACTCGCGCTCCAGGCGCTCCTGGATGATCTCCAGATGCAGCAGGCCCAGGAAGCCGCAGCGGAAACCGAAGCCAAGCGCCGCCGAGGTCTCCATCTCGAAGGAGAAGGAGGCATCGTTCAGCCGCAGCTTGCCCATGGCGGCGCGCAGGTCCTCGAAGTCGTTGGCATCGACCGGGAACAGGCCGCAGAACACCACGGGCTGGGCCGGTTTGAAGCCGGGAAGCGCCTCGGCGCACGGCTTGCGGTCGTCGGTGATCGTGTCGCCGACCCGTGTGTCGGCCACCTCCTTGATCGAGCCGGTGATCACGCCGATCTCGCCGGGGCCGAGTTCGTCGGTGTTGAGCAGCTTTGGCGTCATGACGCCGACGCGGTCGATCTCGTAGCTGGCGCCCGTGCCCAGCATCTTGATCTTCTGGCCCTTCTTGAGCCTTCCGTCGATGATGCGCACCAGCACCATGACGCCGAGATAGGTGTCGTACCAGCTGTCCACCAGCAGCGCCTTGAGCGGCGCGTCCACGTCGCCCTCGGGCGCGGGAAGCCGGGTCACGATCGCCTCCAGGACGTCCTCGACGCCGAGCCCCGTCTTGGCGGAGATCAGCACCGCGTCGGACGCGTCGAGGCCGATCACGTCCTCGATCTGCTCCTTGATGCGCTCGGGCTCCGCCGCCGGCAGGTCCACCTTGTTGAGCACGGGCACGATCTCGTGGTCGTTCTCGATGGCCTGGTAGACGTTGGCGAGCGTCTGGGCCTCCACGCCCTGGCTGGCATCCACGACCAGCAGCGATCCCTCGACGGCGGCCAGCGAGCGCGAGACCTCATAGGCGAAGTCCACGTGACCGGGCGTGTCGATGAGGTTCAGCTTGTACTGCTTGCCGTCCTTGGCCTTGTAGATCAGGCGGACGGTCTGGGCCTTGATGGTGATGCCGCGCTCGCGCTCGATGTCCATGGAGTCGAGCACCTGCTCCTTCATCTCGCGCTCCGTCAGCGTGCCCGTCATCTGGATCAGGCGGTCGGCCAGAGTCGATTTGCCGTGGTCGATATGCGCCACGATGGAGAAATTGCGGATGTCGGAGATCGTCTTGGTGCTCATGCGCGCCCATTTACCATCGCGCGATGCCCCCGCAAAGGGGAATGCGCGGGCAACCCGCGAGAAAGATGTAGGGAGGAGTATCGGACTCGGCGAGTACCTTCCGAATCGATCCGCTGATACAACCGCCAATAAATAGCCACCGCTCCCGTTCAGCATACCGAAGACCCACCAACACGAATAAACAAGAGTAACCCAGTTGAAATTTTTAAATATTAGAGCCTACCATTAGTTGACAAAATCGGAAAATGAACTCAAAAATAACTTACATTTTCAGTCTATCGGGTGTCATTGTGGAAAAGATCAGATTTCATTTTGAAGGCGCGCTATCGACAGAGCACCATCTCAATTTTTATGAAGCCGCGAGGTTTCAATACGCAGCTGCTAGACTGACCACCAAGCTGATACAGTTCCAGAATCATGGTCGCTTCAATAAACGAATTACCGACAAGACAAATACTGATGCACTGTTAGCGACCCATCAGAACGGCTCATTTGACATATCAATTTTGGTCCCCTTTGTTATGGCAGCGTCTGAAGTATTCATAACAGCACCTATTGGAACTCTTATGTCTTACGCCTTTGAACGCATCCTAGGCAAGACGAATGGTAGCGAGGTTGTCGAGGCCCTCAATGCCCAGAAGGCGATCGCTGAACAGTTCGGGGAAATCAATAACAATGACTCAGAAACGATTCAAAAAGCGCTTCACCTCATCGAGAGGCAGCAAATAGATTTAAAAGAAACAAGTGAAAAGCACTCAAAATACCTAGAGAAACGAATTGCAGAACTTGAAAGAGAACGTTTGCTCCACGAAACTGAAGCGCAAATAACGAGGATTGATGCTGCGAGGCAGGAGAAACTTTTGGCAATGGCCGCCCCTTTAGTTTCGGAAATGGCTACCGCACTCCGAAGATCAGCTAATACACTTGAAATATTCGATGAAACGTCCAAAGAGTCGCCGCGACGTTTTCTATATTTGGATCGAGAGATGGCTGAAGAAGTCATCGTCTCAAAGGTTGATGACCAGATCACAGCCATTCGCGTCGATATCGTTCAATACAACAAAGAAACTGGGTGGGGAAAATTAAGACTCACATCATCACACGACTTAGTTCCTTTTAATGTCCCAACAGATATTAAAGAGCGCCTACGGACCAGAATAATGCAAGAAATGAATAAAAAGCAGACTTTCGTTCAAGCCTACTATGTCCGTGATCGTTCCAAAGAACCAAAGAGAATGATCCTCGTCGGGATCATTGATGAGCAGGACGACAGAGAGAGCTAAGAAAGCTCCCCAAACTCCATGCCCCTCACCGCGCCACCAGAACCTCGGTGCAGGCGGCGGGGAGCTTCGACAGGCGGACCGGCTTCTTCTTGGTCGGTTTCTTCGCGGTCTGGGGCTTTTTCGGCTTCTTCGGCACCCAGGGCTCGTCGGAGAGCCACCAGTCGAGTTCCTTGCCGCAGCCGTCACCGGGGGGCGGCGCCTTCTGGTCCTTGCAGCCCGCGCTGCCCGCGGGACAGGCGATGCGCACGTGGAAATGGTAGTGGTGCCCCCACCACGGGCGGACCTTGTTGAGCCACGAACGGTCCGCGCCGGTCTCGAAGCGGCACAGGGCCTGCTTGATGCCGGGATGCACGAAGATGCGCGCCACCCGTTCGTCCTGCGCCGCACGGCGGATCAGCCGGGCGCGGGAATCGCTCCATTTCGCCGGATCGACGCCCCTGTCCGCGCCCTTCAGCTCCGACGAGCCCTTCAGCATGGACACGGCCGACATGGTCTCGCGCTCCTCCCGGCTCAGCTTGCGGTCGGGCATGGGGGTGAGCCAGATGTCGGCGTCGAGACCGATCTGGTGACTGGCGTGGCCGGAGGTCATCGGCCCGCCGCGCGGCTGGGCGAGATCGCCGACAAGCAGGCCGTTCCAGCCAAGCGCCGGTGCGTCGTCGGCAAGGCGCTGCAACACGTCGATCAGTTCGGGATGGCCCCAGTTGCGGTTGCGCGACAGGCGCATCACCTGCCAGCTCGGCCCGTTGACGGGCAGCGCCACCGCGCCGGCCACGCAGCCGCGCGCGTAGGATCCGATGGAGCGCGCCGCGAGCGGAGCCGCGACCTTCACGCCGCCGAAAAGCGCGCGGGCATCCGATGACGCGGACACGCTGGCCGGAACGCCGGAGGAGACCGCCGCCGGCACAAGGGCAAGCGGGGCATCGGCTGCGGACGCGAGGAGATCCCGGTTGTCGGGCGCCGGCCGGGGGCGCGGCGGGGCGACCAGCGTCGCGATGGCGCCCCGCCCCGACGGTTGCGCATCGGGCGTGGCCGCGACGGGCGCGATCGTCGTGGTGGTGACGCGCCGGTCCTGCCCGAGAATCCCGGCCGCCTCCACGGCGCCGGGCTTTTCGCGTGGCAGGGGCGCGGCGACGGCCACGGTGGAGAGGAACGCCGACGACAGGACGCTGGCCAGCGCCAGAGACCGGAGCACGCCACGCGACGGTCCGTGCGGTGCCTTCCCGCGCATTGCCTGCATGGTCCTGCTCCCCTGTACCGCGCCCGGACGGGAATGCCCGCCAGACGCTCATGACGTTCACCGCCGGTGAGATCCGGCGGCCGGAAATCAAACGGCTTCGATCATGGTCGCACGGGCCGATTTACGAACGGTTAACCATGTTTTTACACCCCGGGGGGCGGAAAGCGTCAGTCCGTGCGCTCGCTCATCTCAGCCGCCAGGTCGTCGAGCAGCACCGTGTTGTCGCGCATGATGCGGTCGGCCACACCGTTCAGTTCGATGATGTTGGCGGGCCGGGCGTTGTCGATGGCCTCCGCGACCTCGGGAAGGTCCCCGTCGAGGCGGATCACCCGCGCACCGGCATCGGCAAGCAACTGGCCGGCAAGTTCGGCGGTCGAGGCCGCCTGCCCCTGTGCCATGGCGGACAGCAGCGGCATTCCGCGGCGCGGAGAGAGCCAGCCAAGCGCATCGAGCCCGCTGACCGCGCGCTCATCGCGCGGGGTCTGGCGCGTTCCGCTTCCCAGCGACACGATGACCAGATCCTTCGCCTCCCAGCCCAGCCTTCGCGCCTGGGCGTAGGCGGCAAGCAGCGGATTCTCCATGAAGACGCTGCCACCGATCAGCAGGCGGTCGGCCTCGCCCGACAGGCTCTCGGCGCGCATGGGCGGCAGGTGCAGCGGCAATGCCATCGTGGCACGCACCGCCTGCCAGGCGTAGAAATCGCTGGGCCGCCCGCCGTCGGCGCCAAGCCCGTTGGCCATGACGACCGGTTCGCGCGCGGCGATGTCATAGGCGGTCAGAACGACGCGGGTCAGCGCGCCCTGAAGCGATGCCCAGCCGAACCGCCCCTTGAGCAGACGCTCGAAGGGGCGCTCGTCGAAGCTGTGATCGAAGGGCGCCATGGGGTTTGCCGCGAAGCGCTCCAGAAAGCCCTTGCGGCGGAACAGTTCGCGGCACTCCACCTCGAAGAAGCGCCTGAGATCGGGAAGGGAGGCAACCGGCGTGCCGCCGGCGTCCTCCGGACGCGGCAAGGCGAGGCTCGCCGCGATCAGCCCTCCGGCGGAGGTGCCTGCCATCATGTCGAAGTAGCGATGGAGCGGGCCGTCCTTGCCCGAGGTTCGCAGCCGCGCCTCGATGGTCTCGAGCAGACGGACCGGGATCAGCCCCCGGATTCCGCCACCATCAATGGTCAGAACGAACCGCTTGCGCCCTTGCATGTGTCATCGCCCTCCGTATCGGTTTCAAAACCCCATCATGGGGCCTGAAGCCTTTTGGAGAAATGCGACGATGCGATGGCCCCGCAAGGACTTGGCGCAAAGAAAGCGTCAGTTTTCTTCCGCGGCCGCCGCGCGCTCGGCCGTGGCGGCGACCAGCCGCTCCAGATCCCGCGGGCGGGACAGGCGGTGGTCGCCGTCCTTCACGAGCGTCAGCACCATGTCGTCGAGCGCCAGGCATTCGGTGATCCTGAGCGCGTGCTGCCAGGGCACGGCGTCGTCCTTCTGTCCCTGAAGGATGGTGACCGGGCAGCCCGTCTCGATCGGCCCGCCGAGCACGAGGTTGTCGCGCCCGTCCTCGATCAGCCTGCGGGTGATGACATAGGGCTCGCCATAGTCCGAGGGCTTCGAGTAGCGCCCCTCGCGCAGGATGGTCTCGCGGATCTCGTCGGTGAACTCCTGCTTCCACATGAGTTCCTCGGTAAAGTCGGGCGCCGGCGCGATCAGCACCATGCCGGCGAGGCGCCCGCCGGCCTTGCCGACACCTCCGCGCGCCTTGAGCGCACGGGCGAGGAGGAGCGCGATCCAGCCGCCCATGGAGGACCCGACCACCACGGTCGGCTCACGGCAGTAGCGATCGAAGACCTCGAGCGCCTCCTCCGCCCACGCCGAAATGGTGCCCTCCTCGAAGTCACCTTCCGAAACGCCGTGGCCGGAATAGTCGAGACGGGTCATGGCGCGTCCCGTCCGCCCCGCCCAGTCGCTCAGGACCTCCGCCTTGGTTCCGGCCATGTCGGACTTGAAGCCCGACAGCCACAGGACACCCGCGCGGCCCGGCAAGCCATCGTCGCGCAGGACGGCGATCCGGCGGGCCCGCGCGCCCTCGCCCACGGTGATGAACTCGGGCTTCCGGCCCGCCGCCTCGGGGCTGTGATCGGCGTTCATGGGCATCGTCTCCTGGCTCGTTTCACCTCGGCGCTCCGCTTGCCGGAGCCGGTCTCGTGTGGCACAGACCGACGGGCTTGAAAAGTTTCCTCACGCCTCTTCCTTCATCACCGGAGCCGCCCGTGACACCCCGCACGATCCTGCAAGTCATCCCGGCGCTCGAGACCGGCGGCGCGGAACGCACCACGCTCGACGTGGCCGCGCGTCTCGTCTCGGAGGGGCATCGCGCGCTCGTGGCCTCCGCCGGCGGACGGCTGGTGCCGGAACTCGAGGCGCTTGGCGCCACCCACGTCGAGATGCCGCTCGCCGCCAAGTCGCCGCTGACCCTGTGGAGGAATGCAAGGGACCTCGGTCGCCTGATCGCGCGGGAAAAGGTCGACCTGGTTCATGCGCGCTCGCGTGCGCCCGCGTGGTCGGCGCTTCGGGCGGCACGCAGGGCCCGGGTGCCCTTCGTGACCACCTACCACGGCATCTACAACCAGTCGAACGCGCTGAAGGCGTTCTACAATTCCGTGATGGCACGCGGCGACGCCGTGATCGCCAACTCCCGATACACCGCCGCCCTTATCGCCGAGCGGCATCCTTTCGCCCGTCCGCGCATCACCGTGATCCACAGGGGCTCGGACCTTGCGGCCCTGGCGCGCGGTTCCGTCACGCAGGACCGTCGCCGGGACCTGGCGCGGGCCTGGGGGCTCGCGGAGGGGGAACCGGTGATCCTCAACCTGGCGCGTCTCACCGCCTGGAAGGGACAGCGAGTGCTGATCGAGGCACTCGCCCGATTGTCACGCGAGGGAGGCAACCGCTGGACCTGCATCCTGGCCGGCGATGCGCAGGGGCGCGACGACTATGTCGCCGATCTGCAGACGCGCATCGCGGCGGCCGGCCTTGGCGACAGGATTCGGCTGGTGGGACATTGCGCGGATGTGGCGGCGGCCCTGTCGCTTGCCGACATTGCCGTGGTTGCCTCGGTGGAGGCTGAGGCTTTCGGGCGCGCGGCGGTCGAGGCGCAGGCGGCCGGCGTTCCCGTCATCGCAACGGATCTGGGCGCGGCGCCGGAAACGGTGCTTGCCCCACCGGAGGTGACGGAGGACCAGCGCACGGGCTGGCGCGTTCCGCCCGGCGACGCGGCGGCCATGGCCGGGGCGATCGCCTCCATCGGCGCCCTGTCGGGCGAGCAGCGCGCTCAGGTGACGGAGCGCGCACTGGCCCATGTTTCGGCCTCCTTCACCGTGGAGACGATGTGCGCGGCGACACTTCAGGTCTATGACACCCTGCTCGCGCCGCCGCGCCGGGGGTAGGAGGCAACGGCCGGTCGAGACAGGGCGTTCACATTCGCCAAAGGGCCTACGGACGGTGGAGCGGTCGCGATTCAGGTTGACTTCCGGGCGGTTTCGCTGGATTTTCTTGAAGCGGCCAACGAGGCGCGTAAGGTTTCCCCGGCGCCCGGCGTACGGGGCATTTTACGTTGCGCTGCTGGTTGCCGTCGGATCGGACGTCCCGTCATGGAACGGACAGCCGGTTCGCACGTTACAGGTGAAACATTAGAGGAGATCGCGACCATTCGCCGTCCATATCGCGCACCGCCGCCGACCAAGGAAGGCCCGCGCACGAACCAAGAGATCCGCGTTCGGGAAGTTCAGCTCATCGACTCCGAAGGTCAGAACCTCGGCGTCATCCTGACGGATGAAGCCATGAGGATGGCCGCGGAAGCCGGTCTAGACCTGGTGGAGATCGCTCCGAACTCCTCGCCTCCGGTCTGCAAGATTCTCGACTTCGGCCGCTACAAGTATCAGAGCCAGAAAAAGGCCTCTGAGGCTCGCAAGAAGCAGAAGGTCGTCGAGATCAAGGAAATCAAGATGCGTCCGAACATCGACACCCATGATTATGAGGTGAAGATGCGGAACATGAAGCGGTTCTTCGACGAAGGCGACAAGGTCAAGGTCACTTTGCGCTTCCGGGGCCGCGAAATGGCGCACCAGGATCTCGGCATGGCGCTGCTCAACCGCGTGCGCGACGAAACCGCCGAGTTCGCGAAGGTCGAGTCGCACCCGCGCCTCGAAGGTCGCCAGATGGTCATGGTGCTCGCGCCCGTCGTGCGCTGACGCACCGGACGGCCGGCGCCGTCGCACGGATACGGAAGGCCCGGACAACGTCCGGGCCTTCGCGTTTTCGCCCCCGCATCCGCCCCCGAAAACAGGGGCGGCACGGGGCTTGAGTTTTTCCTCAAGCACGCCTATAAGCCCGTGTCCCGAGCCGCCCGGCTTTGCGGGACCGCAGTGTCTTGCGGACGTTCGTCCGCCGGATATGCGGGTTGCGCATGACAAGGGCATGCCGTGGCGGCTCACGACAGCTTCCAAAACCATGAGCGGTTCGCGTTCGCGCGCGCCGCGCAACGACCAAGGATGCAAAATGCCCAAGCTGAAGACGAAGTCCGGAGCGAAGAAGCGCTTCAAACTGACCGCGACCGGAAAGGTCAAGACCGCCCAGGCGGGCAAGCGTCACGGCATGATCAAGCGTTCGACGAAGTTCATCCGCAATGCACGCGGCACGACGACGCTCGCCGAGCCCGATGCCCGCATCGTCAAGAAGTTCCTGCCCTACGGCTGAGCCTGACGGCGTTCTGACTTTTCAAGGAGACTGATCCATGTCGCGTGTCAAAAGAGGCGTTGCCGCCCACGCAAAGCACAAGAAGGTCATCAAGGCCGCCAAGGGCTACTACGGTCGCCGCAAGAACACGATCCGCGTCGCCAAGCAGGCGGTGGAGCGTGCCGGCCAGTATGCCTATCGCGATCGCAAGGCCCGCAAGCGCAATTTCCGTTCGCTGTGGATCCAGCGCATCAACGCCGCCGTGCGTGAGCAGGGCATGACCTACGGGCGCTTCATCGACGGCCTGAACAAGGCCGGCGTCGAGGTCGACCGCAAGGTGCTCTCCGATCTCGCGATCCGCGAGCCGGAGGCGTTCAAGGCGCTGATCGAGCAGGCCAAGGGCGCGCTCGCGGCCTGATCCGGGGCGACCCGTCGAGACTTCGAGGAGGCGCGTTCCGGCAACGGACCGCGCCTTTTTCGTCTGGCTCGCCGGACCTTCGGGCCCGCCCCGACGTCACTCCACCCGCGACATCCGGCACGCTTGCATGAGCCGGACCGAGCGGGCACCCTCCTTCCCGTCCGCCGCCTTCCATCCGGAGACTTTCGCAAGATGCACAAGCTCGAAGCAGACCTGTTGCGCGGCCTGTGGTACGTCGCCTGCCCCGGCTCGGAAGTGAAGCCCGGCAAGACCATCGGCAAGACGCTCATGGGCGAGCCGGTGCTCATCGGACGGGCCGCGAACGGCAAGGTCTTCGCGCTGCGCGACATCTGTCCGCACCGGGGCATTCCGCTGCGCCATGGCTGGTTCGACGGCGAGACCGTGCAATGCTGCTATCATGGCTGGAAGTTCGACACGGAAGGAACCTGCGTCGACATTCCCTCCACACATGCGGCGCAAACCATTGATTATTCGAAGATTTCCTGCGGCGCCTATGCCACGCGCGAGCAGAACGGCCTGATCTGGATCTACTTTCCGGAAAACGGCGAGCGTCCCGAGGACGGGCGGCAGCCCGAGCCGCCGCTGCTGCCGGACGTCGCGGCGGAGGACGGACCGCGGCTCGCCATCATGCTGCCCTTCGTCTGTTCGGTCGATCACGCGGCCCTCGGCCTCATGGACCCGACGCACGCGGCCTTCGTGCACACCTCGTGGTGGTTCAAGAAGAACGCCACGAAACTGCGTCCGAAGGAGAAGCACTTCGCGCCCTCCGGCCTCGGCTGGGCGATGGTGCGCCACAAGCTTCCGCCGCAGAACATCGCCTACAAGATCCTGGGCGACGACGTGACCACCGAGATCAGCTACGCCTTGCCGGGCCTGCGCATCGAGAGCATCAAGGGCAGCCGCCACACCGTGGTCGGGCTCACCACGATCACGCCGATCGACGCCTCCAACACCGAGGTGCGGCAGATGTTCTGGGCCAGCATGGGCTGGGTCGCACCGTTCAAGCCCTTGATTCGTCACCTGATGACGGTGTTCCTGGACCAGGACCGGAGGGTCGTCGTCCAGCAGCGCGAGGGCCTGGAGCACAATCCCAGGCTCATGCTCATCAACGACGCCGACACGCAGGGGCGCTGGTGGATGCAGCTCAAGGACGAGTGGTTCCGCTCGGGCGCGGAGGGCCGCGCCTTCGTCAACCCGGTCAAGGAGCGCGTGCTGCGCTGGATGAGCTGAGGCCGGCGCGCCGGACCGGTTCCCCGGCTCAATACCACAGACCGAGGCCGCGCAGGCGGCGGCGCGGCGGCCCCGCATCGGGGACAGGCGAACGCCCGGCGCGATGTTCGCGGCCCGAGGCGTCGACCCAGCGCTCGGGCCGGGCCTTGAGCGCCATCAGCCGGTTCACCCTCTCCTGCGTTTCCGGATGGCTGCGCAGGATCGAGGGATCGGGGATGCGCGCGCCGGGCGGCAGCGCCGCCTCCCACATCCGGCCCTGCATCCGCTCCAGCCGCGCCAGCGCGCGGGCAAGACCTTCCGGGTCGCCGGTCAGTTCCGCCGCGCCCAGGTCGGCGTCGAACTCGCGGGTCCGCGACAGCGCAAGCTGAAGCAGCGTGCCAAGGGTGGGCGCCAGGATCAGCGCGCCGATGGCCGCCAGCGGCAAATCCATGTTTCCGCTGATGATTTTCGGAAACTGCGACAGGGCGAGCAACAGCCCGAGCACGGCCATGATCGAGGTCATGCGGCTGACGATGTCGGCCAGCACCATGACGCGGATGTCGCCATGAGCGACATGGGCGATCTCGTGGGCGAGGACACCGACCATCTCGCGCTCCGGCATCCGGTCGATCAGCCCGTCCGTGACGCAGACGACGGATGCCTCCTGACGGCCGCTGGAGAAGGCGTTCATCATCCGGCTCGGCACGCGGTAGATCTCCGGCGGTGTCGCGAGGCCGGCGCGTTCGGCCAGCAGGCGGACGATCGTGTGGAGATGCGGCGCCTCGTGCTCGCCCAGCTTTCGCGCGCCATAAAGACCGAGGATTACCTGGGGCGAGACATGGGTCGCGAGCCACATGGACACCGACCCGCCAAGAAGCGCCCAGACCACGCCCTCGGCACCGGCAAGCGCGAAGGCGCACAGCGCCAGCAGCAGGACGGCACCACCGGCCAGCAGGGTCGTGTGAACGACGTTGCGACGGCGGAAGCTTGCGCGAATCTTCGGATCGATGGTGGCGGGCAGCATGGCAACAGGCTTACGTCACCGCGCTCCGGGCGCAAAGCCGAATTGCGCGCGGCGCAAGAGAGTCACATGGCCGCATCCGCGCAATTTCCGGCTTCAATCTTGCAAAAATTGACGGATTCTTTTTTCAAATCGCCCGAAAGGCACGCGCTCACACGCGCCCGCCGGGTCATCCCGAGGCGCGGGCCAGGAACCGTTCGACGGCGCCGCGCACCTGCTCGCTTCCGCGCGAGATATCCCCGACCGCCGCGCGCATCTCGGCCGCCGCGTCGGTGGCCCGCGCGGAGAGCGCGGTGAGCCCATCGATGCCGACGGCGACCTCGTCGGTGCCGGCCGCCGCCTCGGCCACGTTGCGGGTGATCTCGCCGGTGGCCGTGCCCTGCTCCTCGACCGAGGCCGTGATGGCGGACGTGTAGCCCGTCACCTCCTGCATGGTTTCGGCGATCTCGCGGATCGAGTCGACCGCCAGCCCGGTCTCGGACTGGATCGCGGCGATCTGGCCGCCGATCTCTTCCGTCGCCTTCGAGGTCTGGGTGGCAAGCTCCTTCACCTCCGCCGCGACGATCGCGAAGCCCTTGCCGGCCTCGCCGGCCCGCGCCGCCTCAATGGTGGCATTGAGCGCCAGAAGGTTGGTCTGCTCGGCAATCGCCTGGATCAGCGTGATGACCTCGCCGATCTTGCTGGCCGCCTGGGCGAGGCGGGAAACGCGGTCGTTCGAACTCTGGGCGCCGGCACTGGCCTGCTCGACGACGCGGTTGGTGCGCGAGATCTGGTCGACGATGCCGGCGATGGAGGAATCGAGCTCCTCGGCGGCGGCGGAAACGGACCGCACCGTGGCGGAGACCCTGCGCGCGGTCGTTCCGGCCGACCCGGCGTGGCCGGTGCTTTCGCCGACACTTTGCTCAAGCGCCTCGGCGGCGGACAGCATGGCCGCGATCCGCTCCGCGACCCGGGCCAGCTCGCCCTCGATCTCGTCGCGGAACCCGGCGACGGCGGCCTCGACCTCGGCGCGGCGTTCCTGCTCGCTTGCCGCAAGCGCGTCCCGCGTCTCGCGCTGCTGCTCGCTCAGGGCGCCGGCCCGCTCGGCATCGGCGAGTGCACGGGCGCTCGCGGCGAAGACGCTTTCAAGATGGCGCGTCAGCCAGACCAGCGCGCCGGTCGCCAGCGCAAGCACGCCAAGGTGGAAGGCAACGCGAACAGGATCCGCCCCGCCCGGGGACACCAGGGCGGGCACGGCGAGGCCGAGCACGAGATGGTACAGGGTGACGGCGGCGGCATAGGCTGCAAGCGCGCGCCAGTCGATCCAGGCGGCGAGCAGCGCCAGCATGACGGGGAAAAGCATGTGGGCGTCGCCCTGCAGGGACGTCGCCGAAGCTCCGCCGCCAGAAGCCCCGCCACCAAGGGCTGCGACCGTCAGGCCGACGAGGCCGGCAAGCGAAAGCGCCGTGGCGATGCGCGTGCGCGGACCGGCATCCGCGCGCAGCCAGACGGCGGTGGCAAAGGCTCCGAGCAACAGCGCGGAGGCGACCACCACGACCGGCGAGACCGCCGAAGACGTCCAGCCGACGGCCATGACCGCCAAAACGGAAACCCAGATGAAGACGACCAGCGCCCGCCCCACGCCCTCGCGCATCCGCGCCAGCACGTCGTGTCCGGTTGTCGCGCCTTCTCCCGTCATCGGATTCCTTCCGGCTCGTTGCACGCTCGGCACCCGTGTCGCGACAGCGCGGGACCGGCCGTGCCCGAGGCATGACCGACGAGGACCTGCGCGCCCGTTCCGGGACGCGGAAACTATCGGCGCGCGTTGGTTAACAGCCGCTGAAGGCGCTGCTCGGGAGGACTGCGTAGAACGCCGGCGCCTGAGCGGACAAGGCCCCCCGCGCCGGGGCGCGCGGCGATGCTCAGCCGGCGGCGGGCGCGGGACAGGAGACGCCGGTGCCGCCCAGCCCGCAGTACCCATTGGGGTTCTTGTCGAGATACTGCTGGTGATAGTCCTCGGCGAAGTAGAACGCCTCCATCGGCCGGATCTCGGTGGTGATGGACGCGCTCTTGCCGGCCGCCTTCAGCGCCGCCGCATAGGCGTCCCGGGTCGCCTCGGCCGCCTGGCGCATCCCGTCCGTGGCGTAATAGATCGCCGAACGGTACTGGGTGCCGGTGTCATTGCCCTGCCGCATGCCCTGGGTGGGGTCGTGTCCTTCCCAGAAATGGCGCAACAGCTCCTCGCGCGAGAGGACCGAGGTATCGAAGAGCACGCGCACCGCCTCGGTGTGGCCGGTGCGCCCGGTGCAGACCTCGTGATAGGTGGGGTTCGGCGTATAGCCGCCCGCATAGCCGACCGCCGTGACGACGACGCCCGGCAGGGACCAGAACAGGCGCTCCGCGCCCCAGAAGCAGCCGAGCCCGAGAAGCACCTCTTCCAGCGCTCCCTCGGCGGGACGGTCGATCGGCTCGCCGTTCACCGTGTGCCGTCCCGGCGCGACGATGGCCGCCTCGCGACCGGGCAGCGCCTCGGAGCGGTCGACGAGGTTGAACTTCTTGCTGAGCATGGTCATGAACGACATGTGGACCTCCTGCGGGCGCGGGACGCACGGTTGAACGGGACGCCGCCTCAGGCCGGCAGGGCATCGCCCCGGCGCCGCCGGCGGCGGCCGAGATCCCCCAGCCAGAGCAGCACGAAGCCCAGCGGACCGGCCACGGCCCACACGGGAGCCTCCAGCAGCGTCTGGATCACGGGATCCCAGAGCACGGGAGAGACATGGCGCTGGACCGCCGCCTGGGCAAGGCCGAGCGAGGCAGGGTCGAAGTCGAACCAGTACTTTCCGGCCGGCGTGAAGACCCAGGCCGACGCGGCGATGGAGCCGGTGGCATCGATCACCAGCGCCACGAGCGCCAGCGCGACAAGCCACAGCCCCAGAATGCGCAGCAGAAAGCGGATCATGTGTCGTCCTTACCCGGTACGCCCCGCCCCCCGTGCGGACACGGGGGCGTTTTCGTCCGCGACCATAGGCCGACGGGCGAACGCGCGCAACGCGGGCGCAAGCGGCGGGAGCCGGGACGGCTGGCGGGGTTAATGGCAAGGCGGACGGCGGCGGGTGTCGAAACGGGATGTTGAAAAGCGAAAGGAAAGCGCCGATGGGCGCTTGCATGACGGCGTCTCACGGGTATATTGCGCCACCTGCAGGCCTTGGGCGGGCGTGCTTCGTCACGGCCCATCGCTCACGACGCACGGCATGGTGACATGCCGCGTCAGGGACCTGCAAGAGGCCCGCCAGCCCTCCCCGAACCACGGGAGGCGCAGGAAACGGCGGACCGGCTGCGGAGAGGTGGCCGAGTGGTTTAAGGCGCACGCCTGGAACGCGTGTATACGGGAAACCGTATCGAGGGTTCGAATCCCTCTCTCTCCGCCATTTTCCCCTGATTCACACATTATATCGTTTATTATCAGCCACATGGCACCTCATTGGGCCATGACCCTTCGGGTTTGCACATGTCCCGACGTGCGGGATCGACCGCTCGCCACACCCACCGGCCATGCGCCAGGACGCGCTTCGCTTCCGATAAGGTATGATGGGATTGGTGGGGGATTGGCAGGTTTCGCCCCCCCGATGAGCGAAGCAGAAATGCGTGCCCAATAGGCGCATGGTCGCTTTCGGCCCATTGCGGACCTTCCAGCGTGGCACGAGGAATGCCCAGTTCCAGGCCACTGCCGCACCTTTCCAACCCTAACTTACGTCCTGCAAGTAGATAACCGTGGGAGGAGCAGTCGACGAGTCTGAGACACAAGTGGCGTGCTGCCATTAGACCTGTCAGGATCCTGCGGATCAGAGCTCGTGATATTTAGCAATGATACCTAAATTTAGATCATACGCACCGGAGCTAGGCTCTAAGCCCCCCCATTCTTCACGCAGAACCCGGAGCAGTGTGGATGACTCATCCAAAGGAAAATCGTCGCGATGGTCCATAACCTCTCGGATTGCCTTAAGAATTTTGGAGCGAGGTTGCTGCTTCCGATTCTGATAGCAGATCTCTTTTGCAATACTCTCCATGAAATTGTTCCAGCCCCTGGCATCGTTCTGGAAGCGAGGCAGTTCAGTGATCTCGTAGCCCCGGAGGTAACGATCACGGAAGTCTTCATCATCGAGCATACCTAGATCGCGATCGACGCGCTCTTCAAACATTTTGGCATAGTGTGCCTTGTCCAATTGAGCATCGCCCTTGAGGTAGGACGACGCATCCTCACCAAAGAGGCTCCAAAGGTTCTCAAGCCGCGTCAAAAAAACGTCGTTCGCACGGCCCCTGAATTTCTCATTTCGAAACTCCTTTAATTTATTAAGTCTCTGGCTGCGGAATTCCTTTCCGCGGCTGACAAACTCTTTTCCCTTGGCTTTGAAAACACTCCTCGGAGCACCATTCACCGAGATTAGTCCAAGTAAAATACTGGCTTCGCCATGGACCTGCAGAGCCGGCTTCATCCTCGTCGAGTTCGTCGTGTTCATCGTCATCGCTCGTCCCAATGTAGTGGAAGTTCAGCGTCTTAGTCTCAGGACTGGCAAAGCCAACTTCAGCGGCGATATTCGACAGGGGACTGTTGCCCAACCCCTTTCTCAGTGGGACTGATATCTTCAGAAAAGTGGGCTCCGGACGAAATTTTGTCAAAATTCTTCCGCGCTGAATCCAAAGGTCAAAGCTGCTTAAGTGCTTCCGCTTGCGACCCAAAGTGAACGCGGGCAGTCGCAGTTCAATGCCAGGCGCCAGTTGGCCAAAGACCTCTTCAATGGAGTCGTGACTTCCGCTATCGTTCGCCGCAATTGCTTTCCTGACGACATCAGCACACCAGTCTATAATTTCTTTGTGGTGCGTCTGGGTCAGCGGACTGTCGCACAGAATTTCGGAATTTACTCGTCCACTGAACCCCTGCCGTGTAGCATTGGCCGATCCGAAGACTACGCGTCTCTTGCTGCGGCCAGCAGGAGATTTCAATTCACTGTAGACCAACTTGAGATGAACAAGGCCTCTTGCAGATCCAAGTATCGTCACTACTGTCTTGGGACGGCTTCGTGTTCCTGCATTTTTCGCAGCATCATTGATTAATCTCAGGTCGTCACGCCGACAGCTATCATCAACAATTACGATCAAGTTGCGTGGCTTAGCTGACTTGATGAGCGTCTCGAAAAAAGTTGCTTCGACATATGGCGTGATAACGAGGCAGATTTCGGTCTTGTACTTGTCGTACGGCTTGAGCAAGTCGTAGCTGCTGCTGGAAGTCATTTTATGTTTCAGCCCCGGAAATTGTAATAGATATTAGGCGGTTACCATTTCGAGGATGTGTCACATTGATAACTCTGCTGGTGCAGTCTGGCACTCTTACGCGATCTTAGCTAGAGGCAAAGACCGCTGAGATGACGATATCGATTGCCTCCTATGAGTAGCTCCAAATCTGGGATGCCGAATTATGCTTCATGCACAGGACCGAAAGCACTGGATCGATCTTGCGTTGCAGTAACCTCGAAATCTATACGCGCCAGTGGGGTTCCTACCTCTAATTATTACTTTAAATGAAGGTTCCGTACACTGAAGACCATTGGCGTTAGATGTGTGATAAGGGTCCTCAACGCAGCTCTCAGTCGGCTAACTAAAGGGTCAGCTTGAGTGCCTATCTGCCAAAGTTCTAGTCTTTAGGCGGTCGGTGTTGGCCCGCTCTCTGCGCATTGACGACGCTCCTGCATAGCCAGCGAACGACCACTCCCCGCCCTTAATAGACTTTCAGTCCTCCAGCCAAAGCGTCCGCTTTCGAAAGCCGGATCCGATACCTCGTGCGATCGACTCGGAGACGCAAAGCAGACACATAATCGGCGTCAGGAAGCTCTGCCCTCACGCCTTGCCCGCTTCTTCCAGCAGACGGACCAACCTGTCGCGCCGGGCAGGCCTTCGTCACGGCCAACGGCCCTGTGCCACGACCCGTTCCGCTTCCGGAGCGGCGTGAGCGATGTCGCACGCGACGTGGACGTCCGCCCGGAAAAGGACTGATTTGCACGGCCGGGTCAGCCTCTCCGTCACGCGGCTGTAGCAAAACAACGCTAGTGGCCCCTGCTCGATGTGAAAGGAGATGGGCTTTGACAACCTGGTTTTCGGAAAAGGTCGAAAAACGCGGAAGCGAGATCGAGGGACGGGGCCTGTTCTGCGTCGCCTCCATAAAAGCGGGCGAAACCGTCGTCGTGAAAGGCGGTCATGTCTTTGACCGGGAGACGAGGGACGAACTCGCCAGGACGCTTGGCCCTGCCGAAATCCAGATCGACGATCATTTGTTCATCGGGCCTGTAACGCAGGATGAGCGGGAAGCGTCGATGATGTGTCTCAATCACTCATGCGACCCCAACGTGCAGATCGTCGGCCAAATCACGTTTCGTGCCATGCGCGATATTGATCCCGGCGAAGAGCTTACCTTTGACTATGCGACTGGTGATGACGACGACTGGGAACTGGAATGCGCCTGCGGCACAGCTCGCTGCCGGGGGCGGGTGACCGGAAGGGACTGGATGATCCCTGAGCTCCAGCAGCGATATGCCGGGAAATTCTCCGACTATCTGCAGCGAAGGCTGACGAAGCAAAGCGCCTGAACGCAGAACGTCGGGAAGAAATGCAGAACCAGCGAACGCACGGCCGCGTCGAGGGGCGTTTCGGCTGTGTTTTCAGCCATCACGCCCAGGGTGCTGCTCACCGGGCGGCTGGCGGCACCGGTCGATGCGGGCCTTGCCACGCGCACCCTAGGGGCGGGTTTTCCGCGCCCGGGCGTCCACGAGCTCACGCCGCTCGAGCAGGTAGCGGCTCGGCGGCTTGCCGACCATCTTTCGAAACATGGTCACGAAACTGCTGGCGCTTTCATAGCCGAGATCCATGGCGACGGCCTGGACCGTCTCGCCGGCGCTCAAGCGCCGCAAGGCAAGGATGACATGCAACTGGCGGCGCCAGCGGCCGAAACTCATGCCCACCTCTTGCGCCAGCATACGGCTCAGACTGCGCTCGCTGAGCGCGACGCGGGAGGCCCACTCCGCAACGGTCGCATGATCCGCGGGCGCCGCGACCAACAGGTCGGTGAGCTTCTTCAGGCGCGGATCGTTCGGGATCGGGAGGCGGATGTCCTCGACCGGCGCCGCGGCCAACTCATCGAAGATAACGGACACGATCCGGCCGTCCGGGCTGTCGACGTCATAAAGCTCCGGCAACTCGTTGGCCCGCATCAACAAATGACGGAAAAAGCTCGATACCGTGATCGTGCAGCATTCGTTCGGCAGGCTCGGAGCCTCGGGAGGTTCTATGAAGAGCGATATGCACTCCACCTCGCCCGAACCGAAAGCGGCATGGGGCAGCCCGCCGGGAATCCACACGGCGCAGTGCGGCGGCACGATCCAGACAGCGTCTTCGACCTCGCAGTTCATGACGCCACGGACCGTGAAAAGCAGTTGCGCTTTCCGGTGGTGGTGTCGCGGCGACTGCTTCAAGGTCTCGAGACTGGCAACGGCGTTGGCCGCGACGAGAGCGCGAGGAACCTCATCCACATGCGCAAGCCAGTCGCTATGGACGTCGACATGCATCAAAGGCCTCGGCATCTTCGTTTGGCCGGATTGAAACATATAATGGCGTTATTGCGCAATGACGCCATGAGTTGGCTGCCTTATTGCTTTCAGGCAGAAGGGACACGCGGCGCTCATGAGCACGCTCGCCGGCATATCGGATGGCCTGCGTGACGGCCCCCATCTCGTTGGCCTGGACCTGTTGGCGGTCACGCTTCCGGGCGTGGTCGCGCTGATCATGTCGTTGCGTCACCTCCGCTCGAATTGAAACCATCCATCCCGGCAAGGAGACGAACCATGCCCCTGGACAGCACGGACTTCCCGCTCGTCTGGCTGAGCTATGACGAGGAGCCCGATCACGATCACGAAAAGGACTTCGAGGCGCTGGAGGCAAGTTTCAGGCGCGGCGCGCCGTTCGTGATCCTGACAGATAACGCTCCGACCGAAGACCACGAGCACAGCCAGGAAGAAAAGAAGCGCACCGTGCTCTGGATGAAGAAACACAAGGCCGAACTGCGGACACTCGTGCTGGCAACGGTCGTGATTGAGCCGAGCACCGCCAAGCGCATGGCGTTCAAGCCTTTCGGCGTGGCCTTCGCCAAATTCTGGGGGCATCCGATGAAGCTCGCCGCGTCTCGCGAGGAGGCCATGGAGATCGCCGGAAACCTGCTGTCGGAGCACGCCGGATCTGCAACAGCCTGACAAACGCGTGAGCGGACGACGCGAAGACGTTTTTCAAGAGCTTGCACGCTTCGATCAGAGCCCGATCGGCAGGGCCATGCAGTGGGTAGCGCACCCACTGGCATCCCGCGCACGGCGAAAGGGAAAGACGCAGCGACGTCTACCCGGCCGTTTCCGGCATCCAGATGACGGACCGGGAAACGGGCGTCAGGCGAGGTTCGACAGGAGACGCCTGACGATCCGCTTGTGAAACGGCGTGATGAGGAAAAGGTAGAGATAGCCGAACCAGTGCCGGCGCCTGACCAGCGTGGAGACGGACACGGCGGTGCCCGCAGGGACCCGGCGCGTCCGGGTGACGACCCTGAAGTCGAGATGCCAGTCGTCAACCCCCATCACGACCGTGTCCGGTGACCGGAAGACGACCGGAAACGCCCCGGCCTGTCCTTCATCGACCGAGATCTGCCCCTTCTTCAGGCCCAGTCCGCCGACGATCAGGTTTCGCGTGTCGTTCAGCAGGCGCACCCACAAAGGCGGCCTTGGGCCGAACATCGCATCCACGGCGTCCGACGCGCTGAGCGTGGGGGCGGGGACGATCCTCTCAAAGGAATCCACCCAGTTCGCGCTTTCCAGATGCGGACTGGGAAGGGCGAAGTCGATCTGCCGTATTGCGCTGCGTTCCACATCGGGCCCCCGGGTTGCCAGGAAACAGGGCGGCGAGACGGTACCCTCGCCCTCACCTGCCGACACATCACCCCGGAACCTCCCGGACGCACATGTGGTTTTCCGACGCACCGCGCGGAGAATCGGAAGGCAGCGCAGGATGGCACCCCGTGTCCGCGCCGCCCTGCCCGGGACTGTCTGCAACCGGTCATCGCATTGCCGCTTGAAGGCGCACGGCAACGCTGTACCATCATGGCATTCGACTGAACCATTGCGCTGGTGGGGGGCCTGCCGATGCTCGAGCCGATTTCCGCAGCCGTTGCCGGTCTGGTCACGACCAAGGTGCTCGAGAACCTCGCCGGCGACTGCCTCTACGACGTCCTGAAATTCGGCACGACGGAGTCGGGCGCGGCGGTGGGCCGGCTCATCGCCGAGCGGCAGCGCTCCGGCGAACTCCCCACCAACCACACCATGGAACGCGGACTGCGGCGCGCGGCGGTGAACGCGACATTGAGCGTCATGAGCCGTGTGTCCGGCGACGACCTGGCATGGATGTTTCAGGCGGAAAGCGGAAGCCGTGAGCCCCTCGAGGCGGTTGCGGAGCAGATCAGGCGGGGCCTCAAGGCGGCGAGAGGCGAGCTGGAAGTGCTGCAGCGGCTCTACCGGCATGACGGCTGGGACACTCCCCGCAGACAGGCGCGGCTGAAGGCCCATCTCGATGCATCCGCAACGCGGATGGACGCACTACACGCGGAAAAGGACGACATCGAGCATGTGATCGCCCGTATCGCCGGGACCAGGACGGCCGCGACGCCGGCCATGCAGGCACTGGCGGGGATCATGCTGAGGGTCACGGTCGATGCCTGCCGGCTGCGTCATGACCTTGGCGAACATGTGCAGACCTGTCTGGCGCCCCGGTTTACCGGCGAGGGAGCCGACTGGAGCGTTCTGTTTCCGCTCTTCTTCGCGCAGGAGATGAAGGACGACCCGGCGCTTCACGTGATCCTGGTCCAGAACCGGCTTTCCTGGAACACGGAGAAGGTCGCGACCCTCCAAGGCGATCTGGAGGCCTTCCGCAAGGAGGCGCGCGCCGAGGCCAACGAGCTGATGCTCCGGCAGCGCACCGACTCGCAACGACTGCAGATGCTCATTCGCAATGACGCGCACAGGAGCCGTCAGCTCTCGGAGATCCTGTCCGTCGCATGGCTCCTGGACGCAAAGGGCCGGGCGACGTTCCAGGACATGTTCCGCACCCCGGAGAACGCCGTGTCACGCCCGGCGAACGGCGAGGAAAGCGCCGTCCAGTTCCACTATTCGGAGCGCGGCGACGAGTTCCTGGGGCGCGAGGAAAAGCTGCGCCGCATCGAGGCGGAATTCCTGGATTTTCCCGAGACCCTGCGCCAGCCGGAAGACGCCTTTCGCTGGATGGCGATTTGCGGCGAGGCGGGAACGGGCAAGAGCCGCCTTGCGCAGGAGATCATCCATCGAAACCTCGCCCGCTTCCGGCTGGCGGGTTTTGCCTCGGACAGCCTGCTCTCGAACCCCAGGTTCGCGCGCGAGAACCAGGATCGCATCACCGAACCCGTGCTGATCGTCATCGACTACACGGTCGGTCACCAGGACAGGATCCCCGAGTTCATGAAGGGCTGGGTGGACCATGCGCGCGAGGCGGCGCGCCGGGGCGGGCCGCCCGTGCGCATCATCCTGCTGCTGCGGCGGCCCGACGACAGGATCCTGGACGACATCCGCTCCCTTGGCGGCAACAGCGCCGACCGGCTTCTGGCGGACGGGGAAATGTTCGGCAAGGACGACCCGATGCTCCTGCAGCATCTCACCCAGGAGGAAACGCTCGCGCTCATGCGCGCGCGCATCCGCCGAACCGCTGAAGCCCACGACGAGGACGAAGTCGAGACCTCGGACGATGGAGCACTTCTCGAAACGCTGAAGCGGTTCGACGAGGAAATGAGACCCCTGTTCGCGATCATGGTTGCCTATGCGATGCAACGCGGCACGCTGGAGGGGACGGAGAGCGGCGAGGACCAGGAAAGCGCGCGCTTCCAGCTCTTCTCCAGCTACCTGAAAGGGCAGTGGCGCAACTACTGGCGCATCCGGGCAGGCTCGGGCAGCACCTCGCTGGAGACCGTGGACGAGATCGTGACCGTCCACGCAAACCTCATGCGGATCTGCACGGCCTGTGGCGAACGGGAGCGGACCGACATCGAACGCTTCCTGAAAACGCTGGCGAAGGAGGACGAGGACATCGCCGACCTTCTGCCCAGCGCAAGGCGGCGAAGCGAACACGCGATACGCGACCGACTGGTCGTTTCCATGGCCGGCGGACGCGGGGAGATGAAGGGCGGAGTGGTGGACCCCTTTCCCACCCTGGAACCGGACCTGATCGGCGAGTGCTTCCTGCTCATGTCCTGGGAGGATCTCGGCATCGACCGGGCGCTGTGGTGCGGAAGCGGAGACATCGTCGAGATGGCCTGGGGGATCGACCCGGACCGGACTGGCAACTTCCTGCGGCTGACGGCGCTGGACTATCCCCGCCGGATGCAGGCGGCGAACTGGTTCCCGGTTCCGCTCCACGACCTTCGCGCCGCGCGGGCAAGGGCACGCCTGCTGCGCAACATCTCGCGCGACACGTCCTACCATGCACGGTCGGAGTGGATCGGGGTCGATGCGCTGTCGCGCATGTTCGATCTTGCCGATCGCTTCGGGGAGGAACTCGGCGCGCATATTGACGAGGATGCCGAGATCCGGGGCCATTATGGCCAGATCCTCAAACGCCTCAGCGAGGTGGCGGCGAATGTCGTCAACCCGAACCTTCTCGTCGAGGACCTCTCCACGGACACCGAGGCGGAGGCCGAAGACGAGGAACCCGCGATCAGCCGGCGGTTCTCGGGCCTGGCCGGAAACAGCGAGGACACGCCGCCGGGCGCCTTCACGCCGCCGCCGGATGACGTGATCGCGCTTGTCGTCAAGCGATTGCCCGGCCTGATGGAGCGCGCAAAACCTCACGTCTTTTGCAAGACCCCGCTTGTCGAGCGGTCCCCCTTCGTCGAGGTCCTGCGCAACGTTCTCGTCTCCGCGTACTGGGCAAAGCGGGACGACAAGAACGCCGGCGGCTACTGGCCGGCGCCGCGCACCGAGGACGAGGCCGCAACCCTGGCCACGTTCCGGGCCGAACTCCTCGACCGTCTCCGACCGGAAACGGAGAGCGACGACCTGACCATGATTTCGGGCCTTCTTGTCGCCGTCACCTATGCAGAGTGGGACACGAAGCTCGAGGACTATCTCGACATCTCGCGCCAGATCGCGGACGTGATCGAGCATTTCGACGAACTCACGCCCGTGCGCGCCGGGCATTTTCTCGCCTATTACGGGAACTTCCTCGTCTCGCTCCTCAAGGCCCTGCAAGCCGACGAGAACGTGGACATCACCGATGACCTGGTCCTCGTGGACCGGGTGTTCGGCCGGCTCGTGTCGCGCGTGGTTTTCGACGGAGACACGAGCGAGAAGGACCTGCGAAGCTACCTGGGATCGGCACTCGACATGGTCAACAGGCGCGCCTTCGAGGCCCTTGACGAGATCCTGCCGCTGCCGGACGAAATCCTGGACATTGTGCTTCGCCAGACGGCGGACAATCTTCCGACCCTTTCCCTTTCGGTCAAGGTGCTCTCCGGGCTCACCCAGCCTCTCGTCCTGCTGCCGGAGGAAGAAAGCTGGACGGAGGCACAACGGGTCCGGCACCGCGAAATCCTGCGCATCTTTTCCGAAATCCTGGACAGCGGTCGCCTGGAAGGCGACACCTTCAGAATCCCCTCCTTCTCCAATCTCGGATACCTGCTCTGGGTCTGGGTGTTCGGCAAGGTCTCCCCCCATGTGCGGATCGACGAGGAACAGGTCGACAGGCTGATCGACCTTCTGGAACGGAACGTCGGCGAGCGGGCGCGCTCCAGCCTTCTCGCGCATCAGGCGAACGTGGGCACGCCGCTCTGGCCCGTGCGGATGCCGGGACCCATGGCACGCTACATGAAGATGCTCGCAGCCCGCGACGGGCTTTCCGATGATCTCATGAACGCGACCGTGACGGTCTGGGCCGAGTTGCTGCTGGCGGAGCGGGCGGAGGAGGTTCTCGCCGAAATCGACGCACTCCTGCCAACCAGGGAACTGGCCGACGCGGAGAGCCTGCGCAAGGCGGCCCTCGCCTATCGTGGCATGGCGCTCGCGGGCGGGCTCGTCTCCAGCCCGGTCATGCTCGACCGTTTCAGGGACCGGCTCGTGCGCACACGGCCCCTCGGGCCGGCCGGCGTCGCCCGGCTTTACCGGAACGGGACGGAGCGCAAGGACGCGCATGCCCTGATCGACGCATATGACGGCGCCCTGACGGCGGCGCGCGCGGCACTTGCCCGCCTCGATATCCTTTCGGGCGGCGATCCTGCGGACTGGCTTGAAGCGGAGGAGCCTCGCCCATGAGCGATACGCACGACAAGGCCCTGAACGACGCGGTCGGCCGGGCTCTGCTCGACCGGCTCAGGACCGCGCGGGACACGGATGACATGTTCGCCGACCTCGACCGGCTGCGCCATTTCGCGGCACGCGGTGCACGAGCACCTCTGGCCGAGGCCCTGACGTTCGTTCTCGGGATCCTGCCGGAGGATCACCCCGAGCACCAAAAGCTGGCGGCGGAACTCGGGAGCCTGCCGAGCGCACCCGCCCCCGCACGGGTTCAGGCAACCCCGCGCCCGATGAAGTCGGAAAAGGTCGTACCGGTCCCCGACACGCTGCCGGACCTGCCCGACCTCACCAACCCGCCGGACGACGATGCCGAATGGCCGGTGCCGCCGCTTTTCGCAGCCCTTTGGCAGGACGCGCGCACCGGACTGCGAGGGGCCGTGCGGCTTGCCCATGCCTGTTTTCCCGAAACCCTGCCGGCCGGGCTCGCGGTGCGCGCGGTCGCCGCGCGCAGCACCGAGCTTCTTCACTACCCGGGATTCCGCGCCGTGGAGATCCTCTTGCGGGAGGCCGACGGGACGGAGATCTCGCATCTGGCGGTCTATGGCACCACGCACGCGCTGCAGATCAACGGAACGTCGCCGGGCATCCACGAGTTCAACGCCGGGGGCTGGAACGCGCCGGCGGCAGGCGGGGCCGCCCGCTCCCCGCTGCGGCTGACCGACCGGGAGGAAGCGACCTCCTACCTGCACTTCTTCTGCGGCTGCGTGCATGGCGAGGACGGCCCATTTTCCGTCGTGGAAACGCAGGAGCAATTGCAAGAGCGCTGGCGCGGCGACCGGATGCCCGACGGGCTTGCCGACAAGATCGCCCCGCTGCGCTTCGAGGAGGAAGACGCGGCGGGGGACATCGATCCTGGCAAGGCAAACGGCAAGGCGGGCGCACCTCTTGCCAACGGCGCGGCGCGGGAGACGCTGGAAAACCGGCAATGGAGCATCCATGCAATGCTGCTCTACTCGCATGCGCTCTTCGCAGCGGACTTCTCGGTCAAGCCGACCGGGATGATCGAGATGGTCCAGGACAAGCCGGTGGCGGCGGAACTTCCTCTCCTGCGCGACGGGTTCATCGACGGGCTGCGGATCGGCCGGCTCGCGGGTGGCGCCTGACGGGCGGCAACTGACGGGCGGCATCACGCCGCCAGTGTCGCCGCGCCGTCGCTGCTCCAGGTGCCGCCCGGCCGGTAGCGGGCATGGAGACGCCCTTCCCGGGTCGCGAAGAGGTGCATCCAGCCGTTGTCGAACAGCGCCTTCACCGCGGCGTGACGGTCCAGCACGTCTCCGATGGCCTCTTCGGGCGCCTCGATCAGCACCGAAAGCCGCAGCGGCTCATGGGCCAGCCGTTCGCCGTCATGCACCGCCTGCCAGGGCAGGCCTGGCCGCAGCCGACCGCCGTTGCCTTCCACGACGCCGATCCCGCCGACAACGTTGTGGATCAGCTTGTTGCCGCCGCCGAAGACCTCCGGTGCCACGGCCGAGCCGTAGTACTGGAGGCTGATCCAGCTTGCCACGACCACGGGCGCGGTCAGCAGAAGCTCGAGCGTTGAAAACCCTTCGTCCGCCCGCCAGTCGTAGCTGTGCAGGAAGGCGCGACCGCCGAGGTTCGCACCCGCGCTTGCCGCACGCGGACCCGCGATGAAGGTCGCGCAACCGGCAAGCCCCCACTCGGGCCGCAGTTCCGCCCAGTTCGCCGCCCTTGCCGCAAGCGTTCGCGGCGTCGCGCCATGAAGGCGGACCGCACGTTCGGCCCGCGCCATGCTCCCAGCCCCGTCGAGCCAGTGCCTGACCTCGTCGAGCGCGGATGCGTGAGGCTCGCCGGGCCGGGGCACATCGTGCAGGGTCACCTCGTCCGTGGTCGTATCGTGCAGGGCGGCGACGAAACGCGTGTCTCCGGGCACCTCGATGCCACGGACGACAAGCCCCTTGCGCGTTTCCGCATCGTTGAGAAGTGCCGCGAGTACCCGCGCGGAGACCTCTCCGGTATGACCACCGCAGGCCCCGCAGTGATAGGCGCTCTCGTGCGGATTGTTCGTCACATTCGCCCCGTGACCGACCAGAAGCACCAGCGGCGCGAAGCCCCCGCGCAGGCTCATGGCGCCCAGCACCCTGGCGGCGAGATCCGCCTTCGCCTCGCCGTCCAGATTGTCGAGCAGGCGCGGCGCCGGCTCACCGCCCGCGTCCCCGTTGCCCGCGAGGCCGAGCGCGTCGCGCACCAGCTTCACGCCGTAGAGCGGGCCGGCCGCTTCGACGAAGGCGAAGGAGGACACCGCCGCCTGCCGGAACCGGCCGAAGGCGCGCGCCGCCCGCGCGCCGATGCGCTTGCGCGCCTCCCCCGGCGCGTCGGTCTGGCTGGTGGAGGCAAGAGCCGGCTTCAGCAGCACGGGAAGATGCGCCTCCACCTCGTCGGAACCATGTGCCGTGTGCGCCAGCGGCAGGCCGAAGAAACCGGCGAACCCCAGCGTCTCGATGCCCGGCGCCTGTGCCTCCAGCGCCCTGCGAAACACCTCGGAGCGCACATCGATGCAAAAGGCCGCCTGAAGCACGGGCCGCACGTTCCGGCGCGGCGCGGGCGCAAGGGCCGCCGCCAGCCGCCGCTGGTGGGCGCATTCGCCCGCTTCCTGAAGGATCGCATCCACGACCGCGTCCCGATCCGGGGTCACCGGACTTTCATGAGCGGCAAGCGTTTCGCGCCACCGCGCCGCGACCTCGGGCACATGGGCGAGCAGCGCCTCCTCCCACACCAGACGGATGGCCAGCAGGTCGCCCGGCGTCGGATCGCTGCCGCCGTCGAGTTCCGCCTGCCAGAGCAGCCAGCGTGCATGCAGCGCCCAGCCGCCAAGATCAGTGAGCAACCGGTGGAACACCGTCGGCGCCGCCGCCTCGCTCACGCCCAGCGCCTCGCAGGCGCTCAGGACCGCGCGCTCGGGCGTGTCGGGGGCGGCGGCGACATGGGCGCAAAAGCCCGACAGTCCGGCGATCTCGGGTGTGAGATCGCGCGTGGCGAACGACTGCCAGGCGGCATAGGCCCCCTGCCCGCTGCCGGGCGACCACAACGCCTGCCCCCTGTCGAAGTGCCCGCCGGCCCAAAGACCGACGGTGCGCTCGATCACGGCGGGCCAGTCGATGCCGCTCGCCTCGGCGGCAAGATCGGCGACGCTCGGCAGGGCACGGGGAACCGGCCGGGGTGTTGCGGCCGCCTCTTTCAGCGCGGTGACGTCATGCGGCCTGAGCGGCGAGGATGACGCGGCCAGGGCATCGCGCAGGTCGCCGTCGGTGATCTTTCCAGCCTCGATGTCGCCAAGGACCTCACGTCTTGCGCGGGTCAGCGAGACACCGGCGACCCGCGCAAGACGTGCGGAGGCGGTCGCGAGATCCTCCCCGCTCTGGCCAAGAAACGGGTTCACCGCGACGGTGGCCTCAAGGGGAAAGGCGGGGGGAACGGCCCGAACGGCGCTTTCGGCGGCGGCAAGCAGCCCGGAAGCCCGCGACGGTGCGATCTGGCTGACGGTCCTGAACATGATGGTCTTCCTTTCAGTCAGTGCGGTTTCGCCAGTCCGAAGCCGCCGATCAGGCGGTCCAGGAGCGCATTGAGATAGAGGCCGTTGGCCAGATGAACGCGCAGCCCCGCTGCGGCCGGGTGATGCGCCCACAGGGGGAACAGAGCCTGGGCGAAGGCCACCAGCGCGAAGGAGAGCACCGCAAGCACGATGAGCGCCCACTCGAGCGCCCCCGCCTGCGGAACGGGCGGCAGATGCGCGCCCCAGAAGGCGTCGGCGACGAGATGGAAGGTGAAATAGGCAGCGGCGGCGGCGAGCGAGGCCAGCGCGGTGCGCCGCGTGAGCGCGGCGGGTGCCGCGTCGGCAAGCCCCTGCGCCACCAGATAGGCGACGCCGAAGACCAGCATGGTGCCCAGCGCGAGAGCCTGGGCGCTCTTGGGACCGGCCAGCAGCACGAACACGCCGGCAACGCCGAGATAGAGCACGACGGCGAGCGCGAACGACTTGAGAACCGCGACAAGGCTCGGCACCGCCACCGGCCCCGGACGACGCTGGGCCGCCACGGCACGCACGGCGCCGCCGGAGGAGAGGAAGGCGTGGGCCTTGTAGAGCGAGTGGGCGATGATGTGCAGCAGCGCGAGCGGCCAGAGGCCCAGACCGCACTGGAGCAGCATGAAGCCCATCTGCGCCACGGTCGACCAGGCCAGCGCGGTCTTGACCGCGCTCTGCGTGAGCATCACCACCGCGCCGAAAAGCGCCGTCAGCCCGCCGAGCATGACAAGCGCGGCCATGGTGCCCGGGCTTGCCTGAATGAGGTCAGCGGTGCGCACCAGAAGATAGCCGCCCGCGTTGATGATGCCGGCGTGAAGCAGCGCCGACACGGGCGTGGGCGCCTCCATGACCTCGGTGAGCCAGCCGTGCAGCGGAAAGGAGGCCGTCTTGAGTGCCGCGGCAAGCGCCAGAAGCGCGACCGCGACATGACCCGTGAGCGGAAGCGGCCCGCTGCTTGCCGCTTCCGAAAGGGCGTCCAGATCGCCGGAGCCGAAGGTGGCGACCAGCAAAACGGCGGCAAGAAGCAGGATGGCGTCGGCTGCGTGCCAGACGAGGGTGAACTTGGTCGCGGCGCGCCGGGCGGCGGCGCGTTCGGGGTAAAACAGCAGGAGGCGACGCAGCCCGGTGCCAATCGCCGCGAAGGCAAGGACGAACACGGCAAGATTGCCGGCCTGCATGAGCAGCAGCACGCCCGCCAGCACGGCAAGCATCAGCGCATGAAACCGCCCTTCGCGGGCTTCCCCGTCGAGGTAGCTGCGCGCGTAGCGCATCACCACCCAGCCGATGAAGGCGACAAGCAGCGTCATTGCCGCGCTCACTCCATCGAGCGTGAAGGCAAGCGCCAGCGGCTCCGCGCCGAACGACACCTGCAGCGGACCGTGAAGAAGCTCCTGGCACAGGGCGGCGAGAGCCAGCCCCAGTGCCGCAAGCGCGGCCCCCTGCGGCAGCCAGCCGATGCCCGTCGGCCGGCGGCCGGGACGCACGGCAAGGACAAGCGCCGCGGCAAGCAGCACCGACGGTGCGAGCAGGGAGAGCGGAAGCGAAACGAACATGGCGGGGCGTCCTCGGAAGTGAGCGGTGCCCATGCCAATAACGTTTCGAACGATTTCAAAAAATTACATATTATCTTCGATATCGTTCTATATATAAGAACAATGTCCGTTCTGAACCTGCATCACCTGCGCCTGTTCCGCGCCGTTGCCCGCAAGGGCACGCTGACCGGGGCGGCGCGCGAGCTGAACCTGTCGCAATCCGCCCTGTCGACCCAGATCAAGGCGCTGGAGGCGTCGCTCGGCCATGACCTGTTCGAGCGGCGCGGGCGCGGCCTCGTGCTCAGCGAGGCCGGACGGATCGCCCTCGACCACGCGGAGGCGATCTTCCGCACGGCGGACGACCTGACGGCCACGCTGCGCAACACGGGTAATGTGCGGCGCGCACTGCGGGTCGGCGCGCTCGCGACGCTGTCGCGCAACTTCCAGCTCCGCTTCCTGATGCCGCTTGCCGGACGGTCCGACGTGGAAGTGATCCTGCGCTCGGGCTCACAGGCGGACCTGCTGCGCGCCCTCGAGGCCTTGTCGCTCGACGTGGTGCTGACGAACCTGGTGCCCGGACGCGATGCGGCGAGCCCCTATCTGGTGCACGCCCTTTCGGAACAGCCCGTGAGCCTTGTCGGACCGCCCGAGTTCGCGGGCCGCGCGCTTGCCGACCTGCTGGCAAGCGAACCGCTCATCCTGCCGACACCGGAGGCGGCGCTGCGCGCGTCCTTCGACGTGCTGATCGGTCGGCTCGGGGTCGTGCCGAGGATCGCGGCAGAAGCCGATGACATGGCCATGCTGCGTCTTCTCGCGCGCGAGAAGGTGGGCCTTGCCGTGCTCGCCCCGATCGTGGTGCGGGACGAACTGGCGGCCGGAACACTGGCCGAACTGCATCGGCTGGAGGGAATCAGCGAGCGCTTCTTTGCCGTGACGCTGCATCGCCGGTTTCCGAATCCGCTTGTGGGCGAGGTGCTCGCCGCCTTCGCCCTGGACGGGAAATAGACGCGGGACACAGGGTTTCCGCACCGGCCCTCAAGATCAATATAAACACATAAACATTCCTTTATATCATCTTGACAGGAGCGAACGACGGGCGCAGTCTGGTGGCGTCGTGGTTCCGTCGCGCCGCCTGCCGGTGTCGTGACGGCCAAGAGGGAATCCGGTGCGCCATGGCGACATGGCAAGGCCGGAGCTGCCCCCGCAACTGTAAGCGGCGAGCCCGCATCCGTTCACGCCACTGGGACCGGCCACGGCCACCCCCGGGAAGGCAGGATGCGCGCGACGACCCGCGAGCCAGGAGACCTGCCACGTCATCATGATCGTCCCTGGGCGGGGTGTCCCGGTGGTGCGTATGCGGCCGTGCGGGAGGCTCCTTCCGCTCACGTGTCCGCACACGTCCGCTCGGCCTTTGCCCCCAACATTTGGGGTTCAAGCCGATGGCTTCCGTTTCGCTTCCCATACATTCCCTGGCAACAGCCACGCTCGGCGTCCCGCGGATCGGTCCGCGCCGCGAGCTGAAATCCGCACTCGAGGCCCATTGGGCCGGCCGTCTCGACGAAACGGCGCTCGAGGAGACCGCCGCCGCCCTGCGCGCGGCCGGTTGGGCGCGGCAGCACGCGCTCGGCATCACCCAGATCCCGAGCGGCGACTTCTCGCTCTACGACCACGTGCTCGACACGGCGGTCATGGTCGGCGCGATTCCCGAGCGCTTCGGCTGGTCGGGCGGGCCCGTGCCGCTCGCAACCCGTTTCGCCATGGCACGCGGCACCTCAAGCGCCGGCAGCCCGGACGCCGATGGCTGCGGCCATGCCGGACACGGCGGCACACCCCGGGAAGGCGGTGTCGCGGCGCTGGAAATGACCAAGTGGTTCGACACCAACTACCACTATCTCGTGCCGGAACTCACCGGCGACCAGCGCTTCACGCTTGCCGACACCAAGCCGCTCGACCATTTCCTGGAGGCCAAGGCGCTCGGCTATCACACACGACCGGTGCTGCTTGGTCCCGTCACCTTCCTCAAGCTGGCCAAGGCGGTGACGCCCGACGTCAATCCGCTCGCCCTGCTCGACCGGCTTGTCCCGGTCTATGCGGATCTTCTCGCACGGCTTGCCGAGGTCGGCGCCGACTGGGTGCAGATCGACGAACCCTGCCTGGCGGGCGACATCGACGCCCCGACGCACACCGCCCTGCACCGGGCCTATTCGGCCTTCGCACGCGCGGTGCCGGACATCCGCGTCCTGCTGGCGACCTACTTCGGCCCGCTTGGCGACGCGCTCGACCTTGCCGTCTCGCTGCCGGTCGCCGGCCTGCACGCCGACCTGGTCCGCGCACCCGGACAGCTCGTCCCACTCGTCGAAAGGGCGCCGCGCGAGATGTTGCTGTCTCTCGGGGTCGTGGACGGGCGCAACGTCTGGCGGACGGACCTTTCCGCCCTGCTCGACCGGCTGGAGCCGGTGCTGGCGACCCGCAGGGCCGACCGGATCGAGATCGCGCCGTCGTGCTCGCTGCTGCACGTGCCGGTCGATCTGGCTCAGGAAGACGACCTCGATCCCGAGATCGCGAGCTGGCTCGCCTTCGGCGTGCAGAAGATGGAAGAGCTGCAGGTGATCGCAACGGCGCTGCAAAGCGGACGGGACGCGGTCGGCGAGGTCCTTGCCGCTTCCAGCGCCGCCGTGGCGTCGCGCGCGGCCTCGCCGCGCGTGCATGACGCAGCCGTTGCCGCGCGACTTGCCGCCGTCACCCCACGGATGAGCCGGCGCGAGAGCCCGTTCGCGGACCGCGCCGAACGACAGAGGCGGCTCCTCGACCTGCCCGCGTTTCCCACGACCACGATCGGGTCCTTCCCGCAGACGGCGGAGGTGCGCAAGGCACGCGCGGCCCACGCCAGGGGCAGGCTCTCGGACGGCGACTACGAGCATTTCCTCGCGGAGGAGACCGCGCGGGCCATCCGTTTCCAGGAGGAGATCGGCCTCGACGTTCTGGTCCATGGCGAGTTCGAGCGAAACGACATGGTCCAGTACTTCGGCGAACGGCTGTCGGGCTTCGCCTTCACCCGCAACGCCTGGGTGCAGAGTTACGGGTCGCGCTGCGTGCGCCCGCCGATCGTCTATGGCGACGTGGCCCGTCCGAAGCCGATGACCGTGGCAAGGTGGCAGCAGGCGCAGGCGCTGACGTGCAAGCCGCTCAAGGGAATGCTCACCGGTCCCGTCACGATCCTGAACTGGTCGTTCGTGCGCGACGACCTGCCGCGCGAGACCGTGTGCCGCCAGATCGCGCTGGCGATCCGCGACGAGGTGCGCGACCTGGAGGCCGCCGGCGCGCGGATCATCCAGATCGACGAGGCCGCGCTGCGCGAGGGGCTGCCACTGCGAAAGGACGACTGGCCGGCGTATCTCGACTGGGCGACTGAGGCCTTCCGCCTCTCCGCCTGCGTGGTCTCGGACGAGACCCAGATCCACACCCACATGTGCTACTCGGAGTTCAACGACATTCTCGATGCCATCGCCGGGATGGACGCGGACGTGATTTCCATCGAGACCTCGCGCTCTCACATGGAGCTTCTCGGCGCATTCCGCGCTGGGGCCTATCCCAACGAGATCGGCCCGGGCGTCTACGACATCCACTCGCCGCGCGTGCCCCCGGTCGAGGAAATGGCGGAGCTGCTGCGCCTCGCCCGAGAACGGCTTGCCGACGACCAGCTCTGGGTCAATCCGGACTGCGGCCTGAAGACGCGCGGCTGGCCGGAGGTGCGGGCCGCCCTTGCCAACATGGTTGCGGCGGCGCGCGAGATCCGCGCCGAACTCAGCGAGGCGGCCGAATGAGCGCGCCCGCCACAACGCGGCTGGTGGACATCGTCTTTCCCGGCGACACCAACCACCACGGCACCCTGTTCGGCGGCGTCGGCCTGTCGCAGATGGACAAGGTGGCCTTCATCACCGCCGCGCGCCACGCTCCCGTCGACTTCGTCACCGCCTCCTGCGAGCGCATCGACTTCGAGACGCCCGCGACGCTTGGCGACATCATCGAACTGACGGGCCGTGTCTCGCGCGTCGGGCGGACCTCTCTGTCGGTGGAGGTGGACCTCGTCGCCGAGGCGCTGCTGTCCGGCGAGCGACGGCGCGTCGGACGCGGAACGTTCCACATGGTCGGCGTCGGCGAGCGCCTTGCGGGGCTCGGCGGCCGCTTGCCGCCGATGCGCGAGGTTCGGCCGGATGCGGAAGACGCCTCGGCGATGGTCGAGATGGTGTTTCCCGATCTCACCAGCCACTACGGCTCCCTGCATGGCGGAGAGGCGCTCGCCGCCATGGGCAAGGCCGCCTTCGTCACCGCGACCCGGCATTGCCGCAAGCCGGTGGTGCTTCGGGCTGGCGAGCGGGTGGACTTCACCAGCGAGGTGCGCGCCGGAGAGGTGCTGGAACTTCGGCCGCGCATCACCGCCACCGGGCGCAGTTCCATGACGGTGGACGTAGAACTGCAGGCGGAAACGCTGCTGACCGGGAAACGGCGCGCCTGCGGCACGGGCCGCTTCGTGATGGTCGCCGTCGACGAAAGCCACAGGCCGGTGCCGGCGGGGTGCCGGGCGGCCTGAGAACGCGACCGGGACGGGCGGCGGCCGGCGGGCTGCCGCCCCGCCCTCTCCTCAGATCCCGTCCCGGGTCTTGATGGAGCGCAGCACCAGGTTGGTCTGGGCGCTGGCGACCGCCGGCAGGCGGAACAGGAATTCCTCGAGGAAGCGGTTGTAGGCGGCGAGATCCCGGCACTGGACCACCAGGTGGTAGTCGGCCTGGCCGGTGGTTGCGTAGCACTCGCGCACCTCCTGCTTGGTCTGCACCGCGCGGATGAAACCGGCGAGTTGCTCGGGATCATGGCGCGTCAGATGCACATGCACGATGGCCTTGAAGGTGAGCCCGAGCTTCTCCTCGTCGAGAACGACGGAAAACCGGCGGATGACGCCCGCCTCCTCAAGCGCCTTCACCCGCCGCCAGCAGGACGACGGGGAAAGCCCCGCCTCGCGCGCGAGGTCGGCATTGGAGATGCGGCTGTCGCGCGTCAGAAGCTCGATGAGCTTCAGATCCGCGCGACCGAGGCTGCCTTCGGTCACCTCTTCCATAAACAAACCAAAACCTGAAATACCATGCCGGAACATTACAGGATTTCCCGGCCATTTGGTCAGATTTTTCAGTTCAACCGGTAGATCCTTGGGCGATCCAGACACTTCGGGAGGATGTTGCCATGGGAGTCGACCCCCGCAATCTCGACGCGTACCGGCTTTCCGACCGCTACACCCGCCGCACGGGCCGTGTCTTCCTGACCGGCACGCAAGCGCTGGTGCGCGTCCTGTTCGACCAGGCACGACGCGACCGCGCGGCCGGGCTGAAGACCGCCGGTTTCGTGTCCGGCTATCGCGGATCACCGCTCGGCGGTGTCGACCTGGAGATGTGGCGCTGCCGCGACCTGCTCAAGGGCGAGAAGATCGAGTTCATGCCCGCCGTCAACGAGGACCTCGGCGCGACGGCGGTTCTCGGTGCGCAACAGGCGAGTCTTGACCCGCTCTGCGAGGTCGAGGGCGTGTTCTCCATGTGGTACGGCAAGGGACCGGGCGTCGACCGCTCCGGCGACGCGCTGAAACATGGCAACGCCTATGGTTCCGCGCCGAAGGGCGGCGTGCTGGTGGTCGCCGGCGACGACCACGGCTGCGTCTCCTCCTCCATGCCGCATCAGTCGGACGTGGCCTTCATGTCCTGGTTCATGCCGACGCTGAACCCGGCCACGGTCGCGGAATATCTCTCCTTCGGCGAATACGGACTGGCGCTGTCGCGCTTCTCCGGCACCTGGGTCGGCTTCAAGGCGATCTCGGAGACGGTGGAATCGGGCCAGTCGGTGGAACTGCCCGGCGACCGGGCCTTCACCCTGCCTGAGTTCACGCCGCCGCCGGGCGGACTGCACGTGCGCATGTCCGACCTGCCGAGCGCGGAGATCGAGACGCGCATCGAGGCGAAGCTCGCCGCCGTCGAGGCCTTCGTCGAGGCGAACCCGATCGACCGCCGCATCTATGACATCGAGGACGCGGGCTTCGGCATCGTCACGACCGGCAAGGGGCATCTCGACCTGATGGAGGCGCTGCGCCTGCTCGGTCTCGACGAGGCGGCATGCCGGCGGCTCGGCATCGACATCTACAAGGTCGGCATGGTGTGGCCGCTGGCGCGACGCGACGCCCTCGCCTTCGTGCGCGGCAAGCGCGAGGTCCTCGTGGTCGAGGAAAAGCGCGGCATCATCGAGAGCCAGTTCAAGGAATATTTCTACGACTGGCCGGGCAGCAAGCCGGAGAAGATGGTCGGCAAGCACCGCGCGGCCGGCGATCCGCTGATCCCCTGGACCGGCGAATTGAGCCCGCTGTCGCTCGCCCCGATCGTCGCGGACCGGCTGGACAGGTTCTTTCCCGGGGAAAACCTGCCCGAGCGGGCCAGGGCCCTGACCAGCCGCCCGGTGCCGCGCCTGACGCTGCCCGGCGCGACCCGCACCCCCTATTTCTGCTCCGGCTGTCCACACAACACCTCCACCAAGGTGCCGGACGGCAGCACCGCCAACTCCGGCATCGGCTGTCATGTCATGGCGAGCTGGATGAACCGCAACACCGCCGGCTATGCCCAGATGGGCGGCGAGGGCGTGCCCTGGGTCGCGGCCTCCCGTTTCTCCGGCAACAGGCACGTGTTCCAGAACCTCGGCGAGGGCACCTGGTATCATTCGGGCAGTCTCGCCATCCGCCAGGCGGTCGCGGCCAGGACCAACATCACCTACAAGATCCTTTACAACGACGCGGTCGCCATGACCGGCGGCCAGCCCGTCGACGGGCCGGTCAGCGTCTCCGGCATCGCCCAGACCTGCCGCGCGGAAGGGGTGGAGCGGATCGCGCTCGTGTCCGACGACCTGACGAAGTTCGCAGCCAGCGAGTTTCCCTTCGGAACGACCTTCCACGACCGCTCCGAGATGGACGCGGTGCAGCGCGAGCTGCGCGAGGTGACGGGCGTGAGCGTGCTCATCTACGAACAGACCTGCGCCACGGAGAAACGCCGCCGGCGCAAGCGCGGCACGGCGGAGGACCCGGACCGTTTCGCCGTCATCAACGACCTCGTGTGCGAGGGCTGCGGCGACTGCTCGGTGGAAAGCAACTGCCTGAGCGTGGAGCCGCTTGAGACCGAATTCGGCCGCAAGCGGCAGATCAACCTGTCCACCTGCAACAAGGACTTTTCCTGCCTCAACGGCTTCTGTCCGAGCTTCGTCACGGTGGAAGGCGCAAAACGGCGCAGGAAGAGCGGGCTCGACCTCGACATCGCCGGCCTCGCGAGCACCCTGCCCGCCCCGGAGATGCCGTCCCTCGACGAGCCGTTCGACCTGCTGGTCGCAGGTGTCGGCGGCACCGGCGTCGTCACCCTGGGCGCGCTCGTCACCATGGCCGCGCATCTGGAGGGCAAGGGCGCGAGCGTGCTCGATTTCACCGGCTTCGCCCAGAAATGGGGAACCGTGCTCGGCTACGTGCGTCTTGCCGAAACGCCGGACGCGATCAACCAGGTGAGGATCGAAAACGGCTCGGCGGACGCGGCAATCGCCTGCGACGCGGTGGTCGCCTCCTCGCCCAAGGCCTCGCAGCTTCTGCGGGACGGTTGCCGGACCGTCCTGAACCGGGCCGAGATCCCCACCGGCGACATCGTGCTCGACCGTGACGCGAGCCTGCGCATCGACGAACGCGAGGTGCTGGTGGCACAGACGGTGGGCGCCGACAACCTGTGGGCGGAAGACGTCAACCGGCTGTCGGAAGAGGTCATGGGCGACGCGATCTTCGCCAACATGATCCTGCTGGGCGCCGCCTGGCAGCGCGGCATGGTGCCGGTCGGCCACGCGGCCATGCAAAGGGCTATCGAACTCAACGGCACCGCCGTTCCCGCCAATCTCAGGGCCTTCGAGCTCGGGCGCCTCCTTGCCGCGCGTCCCGAGGCGGTGACGCGCGCGCTGCGCCCGAAGACCCGGTTCGCGGAAACGGCGGAGGAAATCATCGCCCGGCGGGCGGAGTTCCTTGAGGGCTATCAGAACCGCGCCTATGCGCGCCGCTATCTGGCACGCCTGGACGCCTTCCGCGTGAGCCTCGGCGCGAACGCGCCGGACAGCCTCATGGCGGCGGCCGCGCGGAGCCTCTTCAAGATGATGGCGATCAAGGACGAATACGAGGTCGCGCGCCTGCACACGCAGACCGGGTTCCAGGACAGGCTGAAGGACACCTTCGAGGGCGACTTCAAGGTGGCCTACCACTTCGCGCCACCGCTCCTGCCTGGTGGGGTGGACGCTCGCGGGCGTCCGCGCAAGCGCCGCTTCGGGTCCTGGATGACGCCGGCGCTGAAGGTGCTTGCGCGCCTGAAGGGACTGCGCGGCACACCGTTCGATCCCTTCGCGCGCACGGCGGACCGCAAGCTCGACCGGGAGCTTCTCGTATGGTTCGAGGACCTTCTGGAAAGGCTCGCGCGCGACCACGACCACCTGGGGCCGGCCCGAACGGAGGAGATCCTGACGCTCGTCATGGAGATCCGCGGCTATGGGCCGGTGCGCGAGGAAGCCGCGGAAAAGGTGCGCGGACGGGTGCACGCGCTGCTCGACGCGCCGGACGGGGCCGCACTCGACAAGGCCGCGTGAGCCGTCGCCGTCGCGCCGCCCGAGGCGGCACGACGCGGCGAGGCTGTCAGGTCGTCTCCGGCTCCGCCCAGCGGGCAGCCAGATGCACCAGGATAATGGCCATCGAGAGCGGCACGGCCACGGCGATCCACACCATGGGGATGCCGAGCGTGTCGGCCGTCAGCGTCGCCTGGCGGGCGAGATAGCCCTTGGCGAAGCCGCCGCGCAGGCCGATGAAGCTGTACCACAGCACCGGCCCGGCGAACGTGATGACGGCGGCGCTGCGAATGGCCTCGGCGAGAAAGGCGAACAGGCGCGGGCGACGCGGAAACACGTTGTTCAGCAGCACCGCATCCGAGCGGTCCTTGAAGGACAGCGTGGCCCCCAGCAGGCCGGTCCAGACCATCATGTAGCGCGCGATGTCCTCGGTCCACACGGGCGGGGCATCGAACACATACCGGGCGATGATCTGAAGCATCACGGTCGCGAACATCACGACGATCGCCAGCACCGCGACCCGGCGGGCAACCGCGTGAATGGCGTTGCTGAGGCCAATGACGAAACCGCGCATCTGCTCATGCTCCTCGTCGTGCCCCGCCGCTGCGGCGGGATGCGGGGGCCGGACGACCCGGCCCCACGCCCTTGATCAGCGGGTGCTGCCGGTGAGGTCGGTCCAGGCCTTGACCGCGTCCGCCGGCATGAGGTCCGAGGTGTAGACCTGCTTCGAGAGATCGCGGAAGGCGGCACGCTCTTCCGCACTCAGGCGCTGCACGGTGACACCGGCCGCCTCGAGCGCCTCCAGCGAGCTCACCGCGACGCGGTCGAGCCAGGCGCGGGTCGCCGTATCGGCCGTCTCCACCGCCTTGTCGACGGTGGCACGATCCTCGTCCGACAGGCCATCGTACCAGCCCTTGGAGACCATCACCGCGCGCAGCGGGATGATGACGCCGGCGTCGGAGAAGTTCTTCACGATGTCGGTCTGGCCGAACATGATCGGCACGAAGGCGGAGTTCAGGTAGCCGTCGACGATGCCGGTCTGCAGGCCCGCCGGCACATCCGACCAGGGCACGATCACGCCGGACGCGCCCCAGGCCTGGTAGAGCGCGATCTGGGCGTCGTCGAGCGCGCGCATGCGCAGGCCCTGCATGTCGGCGGGCGAGCGCACCGCCTTGGACGTGGTGATGATGCCCGAGGACGGCCCGAGCGGAACGAGCGCCAGGAGCTTCACGTCCTGGCCGGCGATCGCCTCATTGACCCGGTCGAGCACATTGCCCTCGTCCAGGGCCCGGTACATGTGATCGACGTCGTCGAAGATGTAGGGCAGGCGGACACCGTAGATGAAGGGATCGATCTGGCCCACGGAGCGCACGTCGGACAGGGAGACCTCCAGCAGTCCGAGCGAGAGCTGGTCGAGCTTCTCCGCCTCGTCGCCGATGGACCCGCGCGGCATCTCGCGCACCTCCATGCCGGCGGCGGTGAGCGCCTCGCCAAAGGCGTGGGCCCAGTTGTAGGAGCCCGACGTCTCCAGATCCGGCTTGGTGTCGAGCGCGATCTTCACCTCGGCCTGGGCAGGCCCGGCGGCGAGAAGTACGGCCGCGAGCGCGGCAATCTTGAAGTTCATCCTCATTCCTCCCATACGTCCCACGTCTCTTGAGTGTCGGTCAGTTCACGGAAAATCCAAAGGCGCTCGGCAACGCCAGGCTCAGTTCGGGCCAATAGGCGAGAGCCGCCAGAAGCAGAACCTGCACGGCCACGAAAGGCAGCGTCGCCACGGCAAGGCGCCAGTAGTTGACCCCGGTCAGCGCCGCCACGACCACAAGGCACTTGCCCAGCGGCGGCGTGATGAGGCCGATGCAGAGGTTGAAGCTCAGCACGATGCCCAGGTGCACCGGGTCGATGCCCTGGGCCAGCGCCTGCGGGGCGAAGAGCGGCACGAGCAGCGACAGGGCGACGGGTGTGTCCATGAACATGCCGGCGATGAGGAACACCGCAAGCAGGAAGAACAGGTAACGCGTGCCGGTCAGCCCGAAACTCTCCACCCACCCGGCAAGCGCCTGCGACCAGCCCATCTGGCCGGCGAGATAGCCGAGCACCGAGATCGCGGCGAGGATGATGAAGATCGTGCCGGTGAGCCTCGCCGTCGCCTCGAGAGCCTCCACGAGCATCCTGAAGCGGATCCCCTCGTAGAAGCTGCCGGCGAGAAGCGCGCAGAGGACGGCGAGCGCGGAACCTTCCGTCGGCGTCGCGAAACCGAAGACCAGCGATCCCAGGATGACCACCGGCAGGCAGAGCGCCGGGGCGGCGCGCAACAGGCTCGGCCAGAAGCGCGGCATCCCCTCGTTGCTGCCGCCGGGATGCCCCTTCCAGTGCGCGATCCCCGCGTTGAGCAGCATGAGCGCGGCCGCGAGCAGCAGGCCCGGCACGACGCCCGCGACGAACAGGGCCGCGACCGAGGCGCCGGTCAGGCCACCGTAGATGATCATGATGATCGAGGGCGGGATGATCGGCCCGATCATCGACGAGGCGGCCGTTACCGCGCCGGCGTAGACCCGGTCGTAGCCACGCTCGGCCATCGCCGGCACGAATGTGCGCGACAGGGCGGCGGAATCCGCCACGGCGGAGCCCGAAATGCCGGCGAAGAAGACCGAGGTCAGGATGTTGACGTGGCCGAGCCCGCCGCGAAACCGGCCGACCAGCGACAGGGCGAAATCGATCAGGCTGCGGGTCACGCCCGCCCGGCTCATGATCTCCGCCGTCAGGATGAAGAGCGGCATCGCCATGAAGGCAAAGACGTCAAGCTGGGCGAAGATGCGCTGGGGCAGGATCGAGAGATACGGCGCCTTGTCCGCGACGAGGAACGAGACCACCGACACCGCGCCCATCAGATAGGCGAAGGCGGTGCCGCTCAGCAGCAGCACGGCGAAGACAAGGGCGACGATCCACATGCACGGCCCCCGTCAGACGGCGGTGACGGCGGCGGTGCCGTCTCCCGACCCCTCCCCCGCCGCCGGATGGGTGACGATCGACGTAAGGTCGACCCGCGAGGCCCGCAGGCGCTCCAGGTCCGGGCGCGGGCGCGCCGTCCTGGGGCTGGCCGCGAGCAGCGACTCCAGCGCAAGACCCGCCGACAGGAGCCCCTCGTCGCCCCGCACGGGGCCAAGAACCTGCAGGCCGAAGGGCATGCCGGCATGATCCCGCCCGGCCGGCAGGGTCAGCGCGGGACCGCCCGACAGGGAGCCGCGATAGGTCAGGGCCAGCCAGCGATAGTAGATATCCATCTTCCGACCGTCGATCTCCGCCGGGTAGTGGTCGCTCCACGGGAAGGGCGACACCGGCACCGTCGGCATCAATACCACGTCGACGTCGCGCATGCGGGCATTGAAGGCCCGCAGGATGCGCGTCTGCTCCGCGTGCGCCCAGGCCCGGTCGGCGAGCGTGAAGCCCTCTCCGAGCTTCACGTTGGCCGCGATATGGGGCCCGAAGGTCTCGGGCGCATCCGCATAGGCCTTGCCGAAGGCGGCGAGAAAGCTCTCCGCGCGCAGGATGTCGAAGGTCCGGTCCATGTCGCCGAGCGCCATGTCGATCTCGCGGCACTCCGCCACATGCGGCGCGATGGCGGCGATACGGCTGCGGAAGGTCTCGCGAATGCCCGGATCCACCGGCACGCCGCCGAAATCCTCGCTGTAGCCGACCCGAAGCGTGCCGAGCGGCCGGGCATCGACATGGGCGAAACGGTTGGCGGGCGCCGGCGACGACAGGGGATCGTCCGGATCCTGCCCCTGGATCACGCGCAGCATGAGCAGGAGGTCGTCCATGTCGCGGGCCATGGGGCCGAGCACCGAGATGGTCGACCAGCCGAGCGGACGGGCGGGATGGGCCACCACATCGGCCGAAGGGCGATATCCGACAATGCCGCAAAGCGCCGCCGGCAGGCGCAGGGAGCCGCCGGTGTCGGAGCCGGTGCACAGCGGCAGGAGGTCGACCGCGAGCGCGGCCGCCGACCCGCCAGACGAACCGCCGGCGAGAAGACGCGGATCGAACGGGTTGCCGGTCGCGCCCCACACGGGATTGCGCGAGTTTCCACCCGCGCCGAACTCGGGCACGTTGGTCTTGGCGAGCACGATGGCGCCCGCCGCGCGCAGCCGCGACACCATGAGGAGGTCGGCCCTGGCGACATTGGCGCGAAAGCGCGGGCTTCCATGGGTGGTGAGAAAGCCGGCGGCGTCCTGCAGATCCTTGACGCCGATGGGCAGCCCGTCGAGGGGACCAAGCGGCGTTCCAGCCGCCCAGCGCGCATCCGATGCACGCGCGGCGACGCGCGCGCCCTCGGCATCGATCGCGGTCAGCGCGTTGATCGACGGGCCAAGGTCGGCGATGCGCGCGAGGCATGCCTCGACGACATCCGAGGGCGTGAAGCGGCTCCCGGCAAACCCCGCAACGAGGTCGCGCGCCGGCAATTCCGCAAGCGACGACGTGCTCACGCCACGTGCCCTCCGCACGTGGGAGATTGCAATTTCATGTCAGGACCCCTCCCGAAATCTTTCCTTTTGTTAAGGCTATACAGGAGAAGAAGGGAGAAATAATGAGTTATGAGACACAAACAATAACCGGAAGGAATACTTCCAGGCGCTAAGATGCGGATGTTTCGCGCAGGCAGGTGAGGAACAGATCCGCGGTGCCGTTGGTCTCGAACTGCCCCCGGCGCCAGAAGCAGCGGGCTTCCGACAGCAGGCCGTTGGTGTCGAGCGGCAGAATGACGAGATCGCCGCGCAGCGCGTGACGCCGGGCGAGCGCAAGCGGGAAGATGCCCACCGCCTGGGTGAGGTGCATCAGTTCCACGTTGAGGGTCAGAGACACGGAGTCGATGGTGTTTTCCGGCGGGGACAGGCCCACCTCGACAAAAAAGGCCTGCAAGGCGTGACGCGCCACGGAATCCGACTGCGGCAGGAGCCAGAGGCACTCGGAAAGATCCGGCCACGTGATCCCGGGATGGCGTGCGAGCGGGTGCCCCGGGCCCGTCACCACCACCACCGGCTCGCTCATCAGCACGCTCTGCTCGATCCCGGGGAGATCGCCCGGATGCCACACCCGCGCGATCACCAGGTCGAGCTTTCCCGCCTCGAGGCGCGGGCGCAACGCATTGAAATGGCCTTCGGTGACGGCAAGGCTTGCGGCGGGCGCGCTGCGCTTGAACAGTGCGATGGCGGGAGGCAGAAGCGTGGGCGCGAGCGAGCTCACCACGCCGATCGAGACCGTTCCGGACACGCCGCTCGCCATGGCCGAAAGATCGAATGCGGCCCGGTCGATCTGGTTGAGCACCTGGCGCGCATGTTCGGCCAGCCGCCGTCCGACCGGCGTCAGATGCAGCCGGTTTCGGTCCCGCGAGACGATGGGAACGCCGACGAGGCTTTCCAGCTCCGTGATCTGCTTGGACACGGCCGGCTGGGTAACGCCCAGGAACTCAGCCACCCGCGCCACGAGACCGAGTTCCGCGAGCGCCGCGATGATCCGCATGTGCCGCAGTGTCAGGGCGGAGGTGAACCGCTTGCTGTCCATGGCCGCCCTCTCGCTCCGCGCCGTCCCGCCTCATGCCCGGACGGCTTCCCGACGGGCCGGCAAGAGTATCCTGCCGCACGCCAGATGGCCGCCGCGCCGCTGCGCTGTCAAGGCGGGCGGGTCCTTCACGCGCCCTTCGACGGCACATGAAAAAGCGGCACGCGCCGAGGGGATCGCGCGTGCCGCAGGCAAGCACCCGGTGATCGTTGACCGGGAGCCTCTCGGGTCTTCCGGGAGGAAGAGGGGAATCCGGGAGCCTTAGCCCTCGCGGTAGTAGTAGCTGTAGCCGTTGAGCGCCGGAGCGCCGCCGAGGTGGGCGTAGAGAACCTTGGAGCCCTCGGGGAAATACCCCTTCTGCACCAGGTCGATCATGCCCTGCATGGACTTGCCCTCGTAGACCGGGTCCGTGATCATCGCCTCGGTGCGCGCCGCAAGGCGGATCGCCTCGTTGGTCTCCTCGGAAGGAACACCGTAGGCCGGATAGGCATAGTCCTCGAGAATGACGATCTCATCGTCACGCACCTTGCGGCCGAGCTTCACCAGGTCGGCGGTGTTGTCGACGATCTCGCGGACCTGCGTGCGCGTCTGCTCCGGGGTGGCGGAGGCATCGATGCCGATCACGCGGTCGGCACGGTCCTGCGCCGCGAAGCCGACGATCATGCCGCCCTGGGTGGAACCGGTGACCACGCAGACGACGATATAGTCGAACTTGAAGCCCAGCTCCTCTTCCTGCTTCGCCACTTCCTCGGCGAAACCGACGTAGCCAAGCGCGCCATACTTGTGCACCGAGGCACCGGCGGGGATGCCATAGGGAACGCCGCCGGCATCGCGCACGGACTGCATCGCATCTTCCCAGCTCTGGCGGATGCCGATGTCGAAGCCATCCTCGACGAGGCGGCTGTCGGCGCCCATCAGGCGGGTCATCAGGATGTTGCCGACACGGTCGTACACCGCGTCATAGTGGGGAACCCACTTTTCCTGCACCACCACGCACTTCATGCCGATCTTGGCGGCGGTCGCCGCGACCATGCGGGTGTGGTTGGACTGCACGCCGCCGATGGAGACGAGCGTGTCCGCGCCGGACGCGATCGCGTCGGGAACGATGTACTCGAGCTTGCGCAGCTTGTTGCCGCCCATGGCGAGACCCGAGTTGCAGTCCTCGCGCTTGGCATAGATCTCGACCTTGCCGCCGAGCGCGTCCGTCAGACGCGGCAGGTGCTCGATCGGCGTGGGACCGAAGGTGAGCGGGTAACGTTCGAATTCTTCCAGCATGGGCGGGTCTCCTGAAGGGCCGGCAATCACGGGACGTGACCCTATCAGAATGACCGCGAAAGGGGCTTTCGAACTTGCGACGAAAGTTTTTTCATATCAGGATGCATGAAATCAGAAATCCAAATATCTTCCGAAAGACTGCCTGTTGATGAAAGATCCTTTCACACCGGATCTGGACCGGATCGACCGCAACATCCTGCGGGCCCTGCAGGAGGACGGTCGGCTTTCAAACGCCGATCTCGCCCGCAAGGTGAATGTGAGCGCGCCGACCTGCCACCGACGCACCCAGCGGCTGTTCGAGGACGGCTACATCACCGGCGTTCGCGCGCAGGTCGCCCCGCATGCCGTCGGCCTCGGCGCGGTCGCGATGGTCGGCGTCGTCCTCGATCGGTCGACGCCTGACAGTTTCGCTGCTTTCGAGGAGGCGGTGGCCGGTCTTCCGTTCGTTCTCGACTGTGCGCTGGTCGCCGGCGATTTCGACTATCTGCTCAAGATCCGGGTCGGCGACATGAACGACTTCAACCGGCTGCACGGCCAGACGCTGATCGCTCTGCCGGGCGTGCGCCAGACGCGAACCTTCTTTGTCATGAAGGAGGTCAAGGACAACGCCCCGCTGCCGTTCTGACCCGTTTTGCCGTTTTCACGGGGTGCCGCAGGGCCGGCTCGTGCAATTTGACATATATCCTCGCCATGTTTCACGATGTGTTTTTTCAGGGAGTTATTGATGCCGGGATCGCGTCCGCGTTTTCCTCACGAGCGGCAGCAGCAGATGATCGAGGTGATCCGGGAGCGCAGGCACGTGGGCACCGCCGAACTTGCCGGCCTGCTGGACATCTCGCTTCCCACCGTCAGGCGCGATCTCACGATCCTTGAAAAGGCGGGGATCGTCTCGCGCACCCATGGTGGCGTCGTGGCGAAGGAAGCGACGGGCGTCGCCCCGGAACCGCTTCTGCTCGAGAAGCTGCGCCACAACCAGGGCGCCAAGCGGCGCATCGGCGCCGAAGCCGCCAGCCGGGTCAACGACGGGCAGATCGTCCTCCTCGACGCGGGCACCACCGCCCTCGCGGTGGCGCAGGCCCTTGCCGGCCGCCGGGTGACGGTGGTCGCGCTCGACCTCAAGGTGGCGGAAGCCGCGGCCGTGGGGCGTACCGACGTTCTCGTGGTCGGCGGGCAGGTGCGCAACGGCTACTACAGCCTCACCGGCACATGGGCGCGGCAGACGCTGGCAAGCCTTCGCGCCGACATCTACTTTCTCGGAGCGGATGGCGTGGCCGGCACCAGCCTCTCGGCCACCACCTTCGATGACGCGGAAATCAAGCGCGTGGCGATGGAGTGCTGCGAACGCACCATCGCGGTCGTGGATCACACCAAGTTCGCGGCCCGCTCCGTCGCGGAAGTCTGCGACCTCGGTTCACTGGACGAACTCATTTCCGACCGCGATCTCGGCATCCTGCCACCAGCGATGATGGAGCGGATCGTACGCCTGACACGGGCTTAGGGTGTGGCCGATCACCCCGCCGGTCAGAGCGGCCAGACGACCAGCAGAAGCGGCACCGCGATGACGACCACCACAAGCTCCAGCGGCAGGCCGAGCCGCCAGTAGTCGCGGAAGCCGAAACCGCCCGGACCCAGGATCAGCGTGTTGTTCTGGTGGCCGATGGGCGTAAGGAACGCGCAGGACGCCCCGATGGCCACTGCCATGAGGAAGCCGTCCGGCGAGGCGCCGAGCGAGGCCGCGATGCCCAGCGCGATCGGGCACATGACGGCGGCCGTCGCCGCGTTGTTCATGACATCCGACAGGAACATGGTCACCACCAGAACCACCGTCAGCGCGACCACCGCATTGCCCTGCGCGACCGTGGAGACGAGGGCATCGGCGACGAGCCGCGCCGTTCCGGTTTGCTCCATGGCTCCGGCGACGGGAATGAGGGCCGCAAGCAGTACGACGACCGGCCAGTCGATCGAGGTGTAGACCTGGCGCAGCGGCACGGTGCGCAGCACCATGGATGCAAGCACGCCGCCGGCGAAGGCGACGGCGGCCGGCAACAGGCCAAGGGCGGAGACGAGAATGGCACCCGCCATGATGAGCGTCGCTATCAGGGCACGCCGCGTGTCGGGAATGCGAAGGTCACGCTCGGCCAGCGGCACGCAGCCGGCCTCCTGGGCGAACTCCGACAGCGCATCGGAGGCACCCTGCATCAGCAGGAGGTCACCGGACTGCAGGCGCATGGTGCGCAGGCGCGCGGTCGAACGACGCCCGTCGCGCGACACGCCGAGCAGATTGATCCCGTAGCGCGAGCGCAACGCCATGTCGCGCGCCGAACGGCCGACGATGGAGGATTCCGGCCGTACCACCAGTTCGCGCAGGACGATCTCGTCGCCCTCGCCGGAGCGCGACGTCTCTTCCTCCTCCGCTTCCTCATCATCGTCTTCCACGTCGGCGCCGTCATCGCGCACGGACGCCTTCGACTTGCCTTTCGAGCCGGACGTCTCGGCGGCGGTGCGCGCCTTCGCGTCGTCGGCGGACTTCTTCGCCTTGTCGCCCGTCTTGCGCTCCTGCTTGCCGTCCTTTTCCTCGCGGTCGGCCTTGTCCTCCTCCGGCTTCTTCTGTTCCTCGAGCTTCAGGTCGAGCTTGGAAAGAACGTCCGCGATCGCCTCCACATCCGCCTCGACGACAAGAATGTCGTCGGCACGCACCCGCCGCCCTCCGCGCGGCGCGCTGACGCGAACCTCGTTGCGCACGAGGCCGACGACCTGCGCGCCGGCCTTTTCCAACTCGCCCTCCAGGTCGTGAAGGGTCATGCCCGTCGCCTTGCTGTCCCCGGGCACACGGATCTCGGTGAGATAGCCGCCGATCTCGAAACTCTCGCCGGCGGCCGCCTTCTTCACCGGCACGAGGCGCCAGCCGGCCAGGGCGACGAAGACAATACCGCCAAGGGCAACCGCAAGGCCGACCGGCGTGAAGTCGAACATGGAGAAGGAGCCCGCGCCGGCACTGGCGCGAAAGCCGGCCACGATGAGGTTGGGCGGCGTGCCGACCAGTGTGGTCATTCCGCCCAGGATCGTGGCGAAGGCGAGCGGCATGAGCACCTGGCCCGGCGCAAGCTCCAGCCGCCGCGCGAGCTGCAGGCACACCGGCATCAGCAGCGCCATGGCACCCACGTTGTTCATGAAGCCGGAGAGCGTCGCGCCCAGCGCCATGAGCGCCGTCAGCGTCAGCAGCCGGCCGCCCTCCTGCGGCAATGCGGTGCGGGCGAGAATGTCGACCGCGCCGGAGACCTGAAGGCCGCGACTGAGAACCAGAACGCAGGCGACCGTGATCACCGCCGGATGGCCGAAACCGGAAAAGGCCACGTCCGCCGGCACCAGTCCGGCGACGACGCAGGCGATGAGCGCCGCGAGCGCCACCACGTCATGACGCAGACGCGCCGACAGGAAAAGCACCATGGCCGATGCCAGGATTGCGAGAATGAGGATCTGGTCGTTGGTCATTCAGGGCCTTTCGTCGGGACGGCATCCAAGCTCTACAGGCGCGGGGCCCTCAGGGGAACCGGTCCGAGGGTTGCCGCGCACAGGCACGGGATGCCAAGACCGGAAAACTGGGATACACAACGACGCTTCGGCAGACGCGCCGCGAGACGGCGGGACAATGGTGCAGGACATGGACGGCGCGGACCCGACCGGCATGGCACGAAACACCCCTTTAGGCGGAACGCCCGGGATCGCCCCCGGAACGGTCGTGCTGATAACGCACGACGACGTCCTCTGGTTCGAGACCCCGCGCGAAATCCATGCGTGCGATCGCGTGGAAGACGTATCCGCGACGCTGGCGGCCATCGAGACGGCCGCGCGCGGCGGGTCGCACCTTGCCGGCTATCTTGCCTATGAGGCGGGCCGCGCGTTCGAGCCCAAGCTCGCCGCCCTGCCCGGACCGGAGCCGGGCAACGGCCTGCCGCTGGTATGGTTCGGCGCCTATGACGCCCCACGGAGGATGACGCCGGACGAGGCTCTCGACTGCCTCGTTGGCGACACGCCCCGGGCCTCTATCGCGGTCGAGGGCTTCGACATGGACGCAAGGGCGCATGAGGCAGCCTTCGAACGCGTTCGCGACCACCTCGCGTGTGGCGACATCTACCAGGCCAACCTGACCATGCGCGCAAGGGGCACGTGGTCGGGGAACCCGGGGGCGCTGTTTGCACGGCTTCTGCGCGGTCAGCCCGTGGGCCACGCCGCCCTGCTGCGGCTCGACCGCCACTGGGTGCTGTCGCTGTCGCCGGAGCTCTTCCTGGAACGCGAGGGCGAGCGACTGCGCACACGCCCCATGAAGGGAACGCTCGCGCGCGGGCGCGACGCACGCGAGGACGACGCGCTCGCCGCCTCCCTTGCGCTCGACCCGAAGTCGCGGGCCGAGAACGTGATGATCGTCGACCTTCTGCGCAACGACCTGTCCCGGGTGGCGGAACCGGGCTCGGTGCAGGTGCCGCGCCTGTTCGAGGTGGAATCCTACGCGACGCTGTTCCAGATGACGTCGACGGTGGAAGCCAACCTTGTGCCGGACACCGGCTTTGCCGCCATCATCGCCCGGCTCTTTCCCTGCGGTTCGATCACCGGAGCGCCAAAGCTTCGGGCCATGGAAATCCTCAACGAACTGGAGCCGTCCCCGCGCGGGATCTACACGGGCAGCATCGGACATCTGGCGCCGGACGGGGACTTCCGTTTCAACGTGGCGATCCGCACGCTGGTTGCAGGGGACGACGGGCGCTTCGAGATGGGCACGGGGTCGGGCGTGGTGTTCGACAGCCAGGCGAGGCCCGAGTTCGAGGAATGCGCGCTGAAGCTGCATTTCCTCACCCGCAGCGCGCCTGACTTCTCGCTGTTCGAGACCCTGCGGCTCGAGCCCGGGAGCGGATACACCCTGCTCGAACGCCATCTGGCGCGGCTCCTGCGCAGTGCCTCCATGCTCGGCTTCCGCCATGACGCGGAGAGGCTGCGACGCACGCTCGAGGCTCACGCGGAAACCGTCGCCAGTGATAGTGATGGCGGCACGCGGCGGGTGCGGCTGCAGCTCGACCCGGACGGAACGGTTTCGCTCACGGATGCCGCCCTGCCCGACACGCGCGGGCCTTGGCGTGTCGCGATTTCCGCCGAACGGCTCGACCCATGCGACCCGCTGCTGTTCCACAAGACCACCCGGCGCGCGCTGTACGACGGCGAACGCGCACGCCTTGGCGCGGAAACAGGCTGCGACGAGGTGGTCTTCCTGAACCGCGACGGACTGGTGAGCGAGGGCGCGATCAGCAACGTGTTCATCGCGCGGCACGGCCGGCTTCTGACGCCGCCACTCGGCGCCGGACTTCTGCCTGGAACCCTGCGCGCGGCGCTTCTTGAAACGGGACGCGCCTTCGAGGCGGAACTTACGCTGGCGGACCTGCTTGCAGCGGAAAGCCTCTACTGCGGCAACTCGCTGCGCGGCCTCGTCGAAAGCCGCATCCAGTCGCGCGAGGACGGTGACGGCTGAGACGGAGCGGCCTTGCCGTCTCCCCCTTTGGCCGTTTGCGGCCAATCCACCACCTCGACCTCAGGCCAGAGGTCCTTCATGCGACGCGCCTTTTCCGCATGTGTCCTGGCATTGTCGAGCGCGGGGTTGGGCACGATGCGCATGGCGAAGATATCGGCGAGCCCGAAGGGCGCGACGATGTCCAGCCGCCCGTCCGCCTCCAGCCGCACGGCCACCGCATGGGTGCGCGAGGCGTAGTTGAGAAGCGCTTCCTCGGTGCAGGTCAGTTGCGGATAGGCGGCGCCGAAACGCTCGGGAAACCAGAGGTGGACCCTTGCCTGGTTGCGCAATTCCACCGGCAGGCCGATCCCCTCGAACGCGGGCGTGACGGCACGGATCACACGGTCCTCCGCCTCGAAGGAGAGGTCGGACGCATCGAAATAGACGAGGTCCGCATCCTTGATGCCGTGGCCCGGCGGACGCCCGGTCAGCGCGTTCCAGACACTCTGGTAGATCGCGCCGCTGACCAGACGCCAGTCGGGAAGGGCCAGCGCGCGCGCTCGGCGCAATATGTCCATGACCAGCGGGTCGGTGCGCAGGATCAGTTCGAGCATGGCGCGACGGTCCCGCTCGCCGGAGCGGGCCGGATCGCCGAGAACCTCGCGCGACAGGCGCGTCGCCTCACCGGCCTCGTCGGCGGGAGGAGGCATCACCGGTCTGGGCGACCGCGAAACCCTTGGGCCGGGCTCCGGGCGGAGTTTGGACTCAGGGCGGCGTTTGGACTCAGGCCGGGGTTCGGGCTCCGGCCGGGGCGCGGGGTCCACGGGAGCCGGGCCCGGCATTCGGGCACGCCCTTCCTGCAGCGCATTGGCGAAGCGCCACGCACGCGAGCGCATGGACGGGCCGGACGTCTCTCGCCGACCCGCGCTCCGCATGGCGCCCTTGTCCCTTCCTGTCATTCCGCCTGCCGTCATCTTCGCGCCGCGTCGGGTGTCCCGCATCGCGATCCCGCTTTTCGCACGACTATGCCACAGACGATGCGGCGACGGTGAGGCACCGCACGCCCGATTTCACAGGTTTGAAGGAGAGAGAGTCACGGACGTCCCGTGCTCCGGCCGGAACCCGCCGACCGGAGCACGTTCGTCAAGGAGTGATCAGCCGCGCAGGGTTCCGCCGGTGGCCTTTTCGACCGCGGCGCGGATTTTGGCGGCGACCGCCTCGATCTCCGCTTCGGTGAGCGTCCGCTCGCGCGGCTGCAGGGTGACATCGATGGCGAGCGACTTCTTCCCCTCGCCAACGCCCTGCCCCCGGTAGATGTCGAAGAGGGTCACATCACCGATCAGCACCTTTTCCGCACCGCGCGCGGCCTTGATGAGCTTCTCCGCGCTGACGGCCTCATCGACCACGAAGGCGAAGTCGCGACGCACCGGCATCAGGTCCGGCGCGGTGAAGGCCCCCTTGGAGCGCCCCGCCTTGGACTTGGGCTCGGGAAGCGCGTCGATGAAGACCTCGAACACCGCAAGCGGCCCCTCGATGTCGAGTGCGCGCAACGTGCGCGGATGCAGCTCGCCAAAGCGGGCCAGCACCGTCTTGGGACCCAGACGCAGCTCTCCGGAGCGGCCCGGATGCAGGTAGTCGGGCACGTCCGTGAAGACCATCAGCTTGTCCACCGGCGCGCCAAGGGCGGAAAGCACCGCCTCCGCGTCCGCCTTGGCATCGAAGACGCCGACCGGCGCGGCATTGCCCGACCAGTGGCGTTCTGCTCCGGCGACACCGGCCGTTCCGCGACGCACGCCGGCCGCGACGATGGACTGGCCCTTCGGCGTGTCATCGGCAAAGACCTGGCCCACCTCGAACAGGGCCACGTCGCCATGCCCCCGGTCGGCGTTCCGCTGGGCCGCCGTGGCCAGGCCCGGCAGCAGGCTCGGACGCATGTCGGACATCTCGGCGGAAATCGGATTGGCCAGTTCGAGACAATGCGAACCGCCGCCGAAGGCCTCCGCCTGCACGCGCGAGACGAAGGACCAGGTAACCGCCTCCTTCATGCCGCGAACAGCCAGCGTGCGACGGGCCTGCGAGCGACGGATCTGGGCCGTGGTCAGAATACGGCCGGCAACGGCGGACGTGCGGGGGAGCGGTGTCGACTCCACCTTGTCGAGGCCGACGATGCGTACGACTTCCTCCACGAGGTCGGCCTTGCCGTGCACGTCGGGACGCCAGGACGGCGGCGCCACCTTGACCTCGTCGCCGGAGCCCGCGACCCAGAAGCCCAGGCGCGTCAGCACGCCCCGGATCTCGGGCGAGGTCAGGGAGAGGCCGGACAGGCGCTTCACCTCGGCGACGGGGAAGTCGATGGTGCGCTCGGTGTCGGGGATCTCGCCGACGAAGAGCACCTCACTCGGGGTGCCGCCACACAGGTCCATGACCAGCTTCGTCGCGAGATCGAGGCCAGGCAGACAGAACTGCGGATCGACACCGCGCTCGAAACGGTAGCGCGCGTCGGTGTTGATGCCGAGCGTGCGGCCCGTGCGGGCGATGTTGACCTCGTCCCACAGCGCCGACTCGATCAGCACGTCGACGGTCTCCTCGGACGAGCCCGAATGCTCGCCGCCCATGATGCCGCCGATGGACTCGACGCCGTTATCGTCCGAGATCACGCACATGGTGTCGTCGAAGCGGTAGGTCTTGCCGTCAAGGCCGAGCAGCTCATCGCCCTCGCGGCCCCGGCGCACGACGAGATCGCCCTTCACCTTGCCCGCGTCGAAGACGTGCAGGGGACGCCCCCGGTCGAAGGTGAGATAGTTGGTGATGTCGACCAGCGCATTGATCGGACGCAGGCCGATGGCGGCGAGGCGCTTCTGCATCCAGGCCGGTGACGGGCCGTTCTTCACGCCACGCACGAGACGCAGGCCGAAGGCCGGGCAGAGGGAGGGCGTGTCGCCGAACTCGAGGCGCACGTTGACCGGACAGGCTCCCTCGCCCCGGATCGGCTCCGGGCGGTTTTCCTTGAAGCGGCCGAGGCCGGCGGCGGCAAGATCGCGCGCGATGCCCGAGACGGCGGTGCAGTCGGGCCGGTTCGGCGTCAGGCCGATCTCGATGACCGGATCGTCAAGGCCCGCGAACGCGGCATAGGACATGCCCACGGGCGCGTCCTCGCCCAGGTCGATGATGCCGTTGTGCTCGTCGGATAGTTCGAGCTCGCGCTCCGAGCACATCATGCCGAAGCTCTCCACATCGCGGATCTTGCCGACGGAGAGCGTCACGTCGATGCCCGGAACATAGTCGCCCGGACGCGCCAGCACGCCGACGAGCCCTGCGCGCGCGTTGGGCGCCCCGCACACGATCTGCAGCGGCTCGCCGGAGCCGGCATCCACCGTGAGCACCCTGAGACGGTCCGCATTGGGATGGGGCTTCGCGTCGGTCACGCGGGCGATTGTGAAGGGTTTCAGCTTGTCGGCCGGATTTTCCACGCCCTCGACCTCGAGGCCGATGCGGGTCAGCGTGTCGACGATCTCCTCAAGCGAGGCATCGGTTTCAAGGTGATCCTTGAGCCAGGACAGGGTGAATTTCATGGCTTCGGTCTTTCGTGTATCGCGGTGCCGGGCGGCCACCGGTCAGGCCGGGGCGCCAGCGCGCGGTGAACTCAATTCGACGGGGTGAAGCGGTCCAGGTCGGGCACGATCGAGGCATCGCCGTAGTTCACGGCAAAGCGCCGGCCGATCTCGTGCATCCGGTCGCTCCAGCGGCGGATGTCGCTTTCGCTCACCGTGCCGCCGGCGGCGATGATGCGCGAGGCTTCGGCCTCGACCTGATCGCGCAGCAACCCGAACTCGAGCATGGCCGCGTCCTCCGCCCGGTACTTGTCGAGCCAGCCGACCGTCATCGTGGCGATGATGACGAGGAGCGCCAGCGCCGAGGTCACCGACGACCACTTCGCAACCCCTGGAATGCGCCGTTCGCTGACCACCAGCACCATGGTGGCGATGGACAGGAAGGCGACGATGGCAACCGCCGTCAGGAAGCTCTCGTAATTGTCTTCCGCATTCGCCTCCTGGCTGGCGCGCAGGGTGGTGATGCGGTCGCGCAGGTAGAGCACCGGGTCGGCGGCAGCGCCAAGCCCCTGCCGGAAATAATCGTCGCAGTAGCGCAACCGGCCGCGTTCGTCCGACTTGTCGGCGCACACGTCGACGAAGGACAGCGGCGCCGGCGAGACACCGGCACGGGCACCCGCCGGGGTCCCGTCCTGGGCCAACGCCTGGGTCGCACCGGCCAGGACGAGGACGGCAAGCAGCACCTTGCGCAGGAGCGCGGTCACATTCATCGCGAAAGTCCTCCGAACAGGGTCGGCAGATCGAGCGGACGGAAGCCGTAGTGATCGATCCAGCGCACGTCGGCGTCAAAGAAGGCGCGCAGGTCCGCCATGCCGTATTTCAGCATCGCGATGCGGTCGATGCCCATGCCCCAGGCAAAGCCCTGATAGACGTCCGGGTCCAGACCGCAGTTGCGGATCACATTGGGATGCACCATGCCGCATCCCAGGATCTCCAGCCAGTCGTCGCCCTCGCCGATCCTCACTTCGCCACCGGACCGGTCGCAGCCGATATCGACCTCCATGGACGGCTCGGTGAAGGGAAAGAACGACGGGCGGAAGCGCATCTTGATCTCGTCGACCTCGAAGAACGCCTTGCAGAACTCCTGCAGGATCCACTTCAGGTGGCCGAAGTGGCTCTCCTTGTCGATCACGAGACCCTCGACCTGATGGAACATCGGCGTATGGGTCTGGTCGCTGTCGCAGCGATAGGTGCGCCCGGGCGTGATCACGCGGATCGGCGGCTCCTGCGACATCATCGTGCGCACCTGCACGGGCGAGGTGTGCGTGCGCAGCAACATCTTCTCGCCGTCCTCGCACGGATGCAGGAAGAACGTGTCGTGCATCTCGCGCGCCGGGTGATCGGGCGGGAAATTGAGCTGGGTGAAGTTCAGGTGGTCCGTCTCGATGTCCGGACCTTCGGCGATGGAAAAGCCCATGTCGGCGAAAATCGCCGTCAGTTCGTCGATGACCTGGCTGACCGGATGGATGCGCCCGGTCTCCGAGGGCGCGGGGCGCAGCGGCTGGGTGACATCGACGCGCTCGGCGGCAAGGCGGGCATCGAGCGCGGCCTCCTGCAGGACCTCCTTGCGCGCCTGGATCGCCTCGCCGACGCGCTGCTTGAGGCCGTTGATCGCCGGGCCGGCCTCGCGCCGCTCCTCCGGCGAAAGCGTGCCCAGGGTCTTCAGCTTCTCGGAGACGGACCCCTTCTTGCCGAGGGCGCCGACACGCACCTCCTCGAGCTCGGCCTCGGTGGAGGCAGCGGCGATGGCCGCCAGGATACCGGATTCCAGTGTTTCGAGTTCGGACATGACACCGTCACGTTCTGCGGCGCGCGCGCAAAGCTGCCGGCGCGGCCTGTTGAAAGGGATTTCGGACTTTTATCAGACTTTCGGGGGGTTTCCAGTCGCTGCCCGCCTGTCGCGCGCATGGATACGCGTCGGTGACGACGGGCATCACGCCCCCTCTCAGGCGCTCAGCGCCTGGCTAAATCGCCCGCAGGCCGGCCCCTGGGAGGACCAGCTTCGAAACGGCCTGGAAAAAACGGGAGAAAAGAGAGCGCGGGACGCGCGGTGCCAGTGCCGGACAGCCGATGGCGCGCGGACGGCCGACAGCCCTCCGGCCAAGCCACGGGCGCCCCGGAAGGTCGTGGCCGGCAAAATCGATACCCGGGGGGTCTTGGCCCGACGGATCATGGCGCGCGTTTCATCCTGCCAGGTTCACGCGGGCCCAGCCCCGCGCAGCCGACGCATCTCGACCGGCGGGACAGGTTTTGGCAGATGCCGGGAAGCGACGCAAGGGCGCCCGAGACCGCACACGCCTGCGTGCGTCAGGACAACGCCGGCGCGGTCACTTCGTGAGGAGCAGCTTCTCGAAGCGCGTGATGGACAGACGGTAGAGGCTGCCGTTGTGGCGGATATGAAGCTCGCGCCCGCCCTGGAACAACACGTCACTGTCGAGCTCGAGCGGCTGGGGCCCCGACTGGGCCGGCACCTGCGGGGAGACGAGCGTCGTGCCGCGCAGCGGACGGGAGCGACGGGGAGCGGCAGCGTCGTTGCGGTATGCGTTGGGAGAAGTCATCCGAAAGCTCCTTCGCTCTTGCGGATGCGGACGGTGAGCGTGTCCCGTGCGGGCCGGACCCATCGGCCCGAACATCCGCACATCCTGGAACACACCACCCGGCCGCAGTTTGGAACGGGTCTAAACTTGCGAGTCATTCGCAACTTAATTCATGACTCGAATAGTCATCTTTTGATCCGGATGCAATCATGGAGTTCGGAAAAGCGCGACTTTTTGTCATCCGCACCTCGATCGGGACGCGCCGATCGCGCCAAGTGACACGGGCTCGCGGAATATACTTGACTACAAAACTCATCTTTCATACCCAAGTCAGGTCCACCGTCTCGCTGTGCCCAGAGGCGGAGGAGATCCAAGCGCCAGCAAGCCACGTGTCCTCTCCCTCGACGCTCAGCAAGCCACGCTTCGAATTTGCCGGCTCCGGCCGGCCCCGAAGGCAAGGCAGCAAGGCAACCAGACCATGTGCGCAAGGCATCAGGATTTGCAGCGCGCCATCTCGGAAGCGGTGGAAGCCCATGCCACCGGCCGCGACAGGCCGGCAGGTCCGGACTGCACCGGCGATGGCGCGCCAAGGCGGCGCATCGCGCTGTGGGAGCAGACCGACAACGTCCACTGTTCGATCGTGGGCACCTGTGCCAGCGTCGAGGACCTGCGCCGGGTGGCGCGCAAGGTGGGCATCGACGTATCTCCCGAGACGCCCGACTATGACGTGCACGGCCACTTCGTGCGCATGTCCACCTCCGACAACGTTTTTTCACGCGCATTCCAGAAGCTGCTCGACCAGCGCTTCGAGGGCGCCCTGCGTCGGGTGGCGCGAGTCCGCGAGCCCGAGGCGCTGACCGCGCTCTGGCAGGACATGCGCGAACGCGGCCAGGTGGCGCCCGCCTACTGGTCGTTCATGACGCTCGGGCACATCCCGTCGCGCCTTCGGGTCGAGATCTTCGGCGAGGTGCACATGCTCTCGCATCTTGCCGGCGCCTCGTTTCGCCAGAAAACGGCGGAGGCAACCACCCTGCGCGACCAGCTTGCCGAGGCGGAAGAGCGCGCCCGGCGCGTCGAGGCGGGCCTGAAACAGGCGCTTGGCGAGCGTGACCGGGAAATCGCCGACCTGCGCGCCGCCCTGACCGCGCTCAAGGCCGAGCGCGACAGCCGCATCCCGACTGCCGATACCGAGATCGCGGCCCAGTCGGAGAACACGTTGCTGCGCCGCCGACTGGCGAAATCGGCCCGCGCCATCCAGACCGCACGGGCCCGCGCCCGCCTGGCCGAGGCGCGGCTGGCGGAGATGGAGCGCGGCGACGAGATTAGCGTATCGACGCGGTCTCCCGGAGACACTCCCCGACACGTCCTCGACGACGCCCTTGCCGTGTCAGACCGCGCGTCCCCGCATCTCGTCGCCCCGGTGGGCGAGGCCGACGGCGCGCCGCGCGCGGTGCTCTATGTCGGAGGAATGCACGGCCATCGCGACCGGCTGCGCGGCATCGCGGAAGCCTTCAACGCGACCTTCGTGCATCACGACGGTGGGGTGGAGGACGCGCCGCAGCGCCTCGACAGCCTGTTGCCGTCGGTCGATTGCGTCTTCTGCCCGGTCAACTGCGTCAGCCACGACGCATGCCTGCGCGCCAAGAAGATCTGCCAGAAGCTCAACAAGCCCTTCGTGCCGCTGCGCTCATCCGGACAGAGCGCGTTCCGCAAGGCGCTGCAGTCCCTTGTCCATACGGCGGACACACCCCAGATCAACCCAGACCGAGACACCCAGGGAGATCAAGCCACATGTACATCGCGATGAACCGTTTCCGCGTGAAGAAAGGCCAGGAAGAGGCGTTCGAGGACGTGTGGCGCAACCGCGACCGCAAGCTCTCCGAGGTCGACGGGTTCGTCGAGTTTCACCTGCTGAAGGGCGCGTCCGAGGACGACCATACGCTCTACTCCTCGCACACGATCTGGCGCGACCACGCAGCCTTCGTCGCCTGGACGCAGAGCCAGGCATTCCGCGACGCGCACAAGAACGCCGGCGACAACAAGCCGTTGTATCTCGGCCCGCCCCAGTTCGAGGGCTTCGAGGTGGTTCTGCGCGAAACCGTCTGACCCATTCGCGCAAGGGGCAACCCCCTTGCGCGGCTTCCCCGCCCGCGGCCCGCCCTTTCCCCGAAAGCGGCGGGCCGTCGCGTTTGCATTTGCCTTCGCCATTCCCGCCCCGATGCCCGGAGGCGGCGGGCCCGCACCCGGATCACCTGCCAGGGTTGCCAGCCGGGGCCGCGTGTCCGACAACGGGGGACAGCTCCACGGGGACCCTTTTCATGAAGATCGACGGAACCGCCTACCGCTCCATCTGGCCGACCGCGGACGGGCGCGGTGCCGGCATCATCGACCAGACGAAGTTGCCGCACGCGTTCGTCACACTGGAACTGCGCTCGCTGGAGGACGCGGCGACCGCGATCCGCGACATGTGGGTGCGCGGGGCGCCGCTGATCGGCGCGACGGCGGCCTACGGGGTTGCGATCGCACTGCTGGACGCAGCCGACGACGCCACGCTCGACGACGCGTATTCAACGCTCCTTGCCACCCGGCCGACGGCCATCAACCTGCGCTGGGCCCTCGATGCGGCCCGCGAACGGCTCCTGCCCCTCCCGGAGGCCGAACGCCGCGCCGCCGCGTGGAGCTTTGCGCGCGAGCTCTGCGACGAGGATATCGCGCTCAATCACGCCATCGGACGCCACGGCCTGGAGATCATCCGCGACATCGCGGCGCGAAAACCAGCCGGGGAGCCGGTCAATATCCTCACCCATTGCAACGCGGGCTGGCTCGCCACCGTGGACTGGGGGACGGCAACCTCGCCGATCTACCAGGCCCACGACGAGGGCATCGCGGTGCATGTCTTCGTCGACGAAACGCGCCCGCGCAACCAGGGCGCGGGCCTCACCGCCTGGGAACTCGGCCGCCACGGCGTGCCGCACAGGCTGATCGTGGACAATGCGGGCGGGCACCTGATGCAGCGCGGCGAGGTCGACATGGTCATCGTCGGCACCGATCGCACGACCGCGCGGGGCGACGTGTGCAACAAGATCGGCACCTATCTGAAGGCACTTGCCGCCCACGACAACGGCGTCCCCTTCTATGTGGCGCTGCCCTCCCCGACCATCGACTGGACCGTAACGGACGGACTGAGGGACATCCCCATCGAGGAGCGCGGCGAGGACGAGGTGACCGTGATCCACGGCAAGCTTGCCGACGGCAGCGTGACGAAGGTCCGCATCACCCCCGAGACAACCCCGGCGGCGAATCCCGCCTTCGACGTGACGCCGGCCCGGCTCGTCACCGGCCTCATCACCGAGCGCGGCATCTGCGCGGCCAGCGCGGAAGGTCTCGCAGGCCTGTTCCCCGAGCGCGCAGCCCGCTGATCCCGCCGGTTCCGATCAAGTCCACAGGAGCGAACGCACGTGACGCACACCCCGGTTCCGGTCTTCGACGGCCACAACGACACCCTGCTGAAGCTGGAACTGGGCGCGCGCAAGGGGAGCCCGCGCGACTTCCTGGCGCGTGCCGACCACGATCACATCGACCTGCCCCGCGCCCGTGAGGGCGGTTTCGCCGGTGGCTTTTTCGCGATGTTCTCGCCCTCGCGCATCGATGAGGACATCACCGTCCGCTTCAATCCCAACGATCCGAGCCATTTCGCCCCGCTCGCACAACCGGCGGCTCTGGACTTCACCCTGCGCATGGCGGCGCGCGCCCTGCGCATCGAACGGGCGTCGCAAGGCGCCGTCAGCATCTGCCGCAGCGTCTCGGACATTCGCGACGCGATGGCCCGCGACAGTCTCGCCATGCTGCTGCACATCGAGGGGGCGGAGGCGATCGACGCCGATTTCACGACGCTGGAGACCCTGCACGCCATGGGGCTGCGATCGCTGGGGCCGGTGTGGAGCCGGTCCAACATCTTCGGCCACGGCGCGCCCATGACCTGCCCGGCCTCGCCCGACAGCGGCCCCGGCCTGACGGACACCGGCAAGGCGCTCGTTGCCGCCTGCAACGAATTGAAGATCCTCGTCGATCTGTCGCATCTGACGGAGAAGGGCTTCTGGGACGTGGCGGCCATCAGCGACGCGCCGCTGGTTGCCACCCACTCCAACGCCCACGCGCTGACGCCCTCGGCGCGCAATCTCACCGACCGCCAGCTCGACGCCATCGCCGAGACGGGCGGCGTGGTCGGGCTCAATTTTCACGTGGCGTTTCTCGATTCCCAGGGCCGCTTCAATCCCGACCTGCCGGTGGAGCGGATGGTGCGCCATCTCGATCACCTGCTGTCGCGGCTCGGAGAGAACGGTGTCGCGCTGGGGTCGGATTTCGACGGCTGCATGGTTACCCGCGCCATGAAGGACGTGGCCGGCCTGCAGGTTCTCGTGGAAGGCATGCGCAAGGCCGGTTACGGCGAGGACCTGATCACCCGGATCGCCCACGGCAACTGGCTGTCGGTTCTGGAGCGCACGCTCCAGCAACAGGATGTGGCCTCATAACGAGACGGGCCCGCATCCCGGGTCTCAGTTGGGAACCGCACCAGCACCGAACGTGTCGGTTTCGGCCGCGATACGCTCCTCCAGATAAAGCGCGATACTGGTGGCGACCGCATGAAGGCGCTTCAGCTCTGCCTCGCGGCGGGTGGTGGCCACGACCTCGTTCGGACGACCGGAACGCGCGCCATTGCCGAAACGGCCCGTACCGCGCACGATGAAACGGTAGGCGGCACCATCCGGCGAGCGGGGCGTGTGCATGATGTCGCCCACGTGCTGTTCCGCGAAGCGCAGCGAATCATCGAGTGTTGGAAGTGCTTTTGAAAATGCGGACATGGGTACACCCCGCTTCGATCCGGAACGGTTCGCCGGACCCGTTTTCCTGAAATGGTTAACAAAGAGTTTGCGCCGATTCGCGGACGCCGCATATCCCCCGAATGCCCGAACGGCACCAACGACTTGCGCGCGGCGCGATTGACGGGCGCACGGGAACACGGTCTTCTCGCCCCATGAACATCCGAGACCGCCTCGCCCCGCATGCCACCAAACCGCCGCTTCGCCCGGCCGGCCGCCTGCGCGGAACCCTGCACGAGCTCTACTTCGGCTCGACCCGAAGGGCGCGGATCTGGCAGTTCGGGCTCATCGCCTTCGACGTGCTCACGATCGGTTATTTCCTGGTCGCCTCGATGGCCGCCGAAGCTCCGGTGAACCACACGTTCGACTATGTGCTGGGCGTGGTCCTCACCCTCGACCTCGTCTTGCGGCTGGTGGCCGCCAAGCGCCCCCTGCGCCAGGCTTTCCAGTTCACGACCATTACCGACCTGGTGGTGATCCTGTCGCTTTTCGCCAGCGCCTTCGTCGACAACCTGGGCTTCCTGAGGGTGGCGCGGATGCTGCGTATCCTGCGCTCCTATCACCTGCTGCGCGAACTCAGGGACATGTCACGCGTCTTCCGCCGCAACGAGGAGATGATCAATTCCGGCGTCAACCTGCTGGTCTTCATCTTCGTGGTCACGGCCCTCGTCTTCGTTCTGGAAGGCCACCGCAATCCGGCGATCAACACCTATCTCGACGCGCTCTATTTCACCGTCACGACACTGACCACGACCGGGTTCGGCGACATCACGATGACCGACAGCGTCGGTCGTTTCATGACCATCTTCATCATGGTCTTCGGCGTGGGGCTCTTCCTGCGGCTGGTTCAGACGATCTTCCGGCCGCAGAAGGTGCGCTATCCCTGCCCGGATTGCGGGCTTGCCCGACATGACCCGGACGCCGTCCATTGCAAGCACTGCGGAAACATCCTGAACATTCCGACGGACGGAGAAGACTGAAAAGTCAGGCGTTTGAAAAAATTTTTCCGCCGGGGTTCCGTCTCCTTAACCGGCAGGCTTCAATCTGCCACATGGGCGCCAGGCCGCGCAGGGCCATAATCGCGTCGGAGGAAGAGACCCAACAGGCCGCCGGAGAAACATCCGGCGTGCCGTCAGGCTCGGGGAAAGCGACATGGATTTCACAGCGGTCGAACTTGCGCGGATGCAGTTCGCGTTCACGGTTTCGTTCCACATCATCTTCCCCTCCTTCACCATCGGACTGGCGAGCTACCTGATGGTCCTGGAGGGGCTGTGGCTCGCGACGCGGCGCGAGATCTATCTCGCCACCTTCAAGTTCTGGCTCAAGATCTTTCCGGTCGCCTTCGGCATGGGCGTCGTGTCGGGGATCGTCATGACCTACCAGTTCGGCACCAACTGGTCGGTCTTCTCCGACAAGACCGGGCCGGTGCTCGGGCCGCTGATGGGATACGAGGTGCTGTCGGCCTTCTTCCTCGAGGCGGGCTTCCTCGGCATCATGCTCTTCGGCCTCAACCGGGTGGGGCGCCGGCTGCATTTCTTCGCCACCGCCATGGTGGCCTTCGGCACGGCGCTTTCGGGCTTCTGGATCCTGTCGGTGAACAGCTGGATGCAGACCCCGGCGGGTCACTCCATCAACGCCGCCGGCCAGTTCATCCCGGAAAACTGGTTCGAGATCATCTTCAACCCCTCGTTCCCCTACCGCTTCGTGCACATGATGCTCGCGGCCTATCTGACGACGGCCTTCGTGGTCGGCGCGGTCGGCGCCTGGCACCTGCTCAAGGACAAGACCAATCCGGGCGCACGGATCATGCTCTCGATGGCCATGTGGATGGCCGCCATCGTCACGCCGGTGCAGATCATGGCCGGCGACATGCACGGGTTGAACACGCTCGAACACCAGCCGGCCAAGATCGCCGCCGTCGAGGGACATTTCGAGGGCGAACGCGGCGCGCCGCTGCTGCTGTTCGGGATTCCCGACATGGAGGCGGCGGAAACCCGCTACAAGGTCGAGCTTCCCAAGCTCGGCAGCATCATTCTCACCCACTCACTCGACGGGCGGGTGCCGGGGCTCAAGGACTTCCCGCGCGAGGACTGGCCCAACGCGACAATCGTGTTCTTCTCCTTCCGCGTCATGGTGGGCATCGGCTTCCTGATGCTCGGCCTCGGCGTCTGGAGCCTGTACCTGCGCTGGCGCGGGCGGCTCTATGACACGCCCCTGTTCAAGCGCGCGGCCCTCCTCATGGGACCAAGCGGCTTCGTCGCCGTGCTCGCGGGATGGATCACGACGGAAGTAGGACGCCAGCCTTTCACGGTCTACGGCCTGCTGAGAACGTCCGAGAGCCACTCGCCTGTGGACGCGCCGGCGGTGGCCACGTCGCTGCTCGTCTTCATCGTGGTCTATTTCATCGTCTTCGGCATCGGCACCTACTACATGCTTCGTGCCATGGGGCACACGCCCGGCACCGGAGAAGACGGGCCCGAGCGCGGCGAGCCGACACGCGCGGCCGGCGTGACGCCGGTCTCCGCCTACGAGGCGCGCGACACCACCCAGCCGGCGGAGTGATACAATGGCCATCGACCTTCCCCTGATCTGGGCGATGCTGATCGCCGTCGCCGTCTTCATGTACGTCGTGCTCGACGGCTTCGACCTCGGCGTCGGCATCCTGTTTCCCACCGCCCGCTCCTCCGCGGAACGGGACGTGATGATGAATTCCGTCGCACCCGTGTGGGATGGAAACGAAACCTGGCTGGTGCTGGGCGGAGGTGGGCTCTACGCCGTCTTCCCGCTTGCCTACTCGGTGCTGATGCCGGCGCTCTATGCGCCGCTGATCGCGATGCTCATCGGGCTTGTCTTCCGTGGCGTGGTGTTCGAGTTCCGCTTCAAGTCGAGCCCCGAGCGACGGGGCATCTGGGACATCGCGTTTTTCCTCGGCTCGCTCACCGCAGCCCTTGCCCAGGGCATCGCGCTCGGCGCCATCGTCCAGGGCATCGACGTCGAGGGACGCGCCTATGCCGGCGGCTGGCTCGACTGGTTCACTCCCTTCTCGCTCATGACCGGCGTGGCCGTGGTCATCGGCTACGCGCTGCTCGGCGCGACCTGGCTGATCTGGAAATGCGAAGGCCCGATGCAGGCGCATTTCCGCGAGAAGGCGCAGGTGCTCGGCATCGCCATGCTGGGGGCCATCACGGTTGTCAGCGTATGGACGCCGTTGCTCGACGACGGTTTCGCCGCGCGCTGGTTCGAGATGCCGCAGATCATCTACACCCTGCCCGTCCCGGCGATGGTCGTGGTTCTGGCGCTGGTGCTGTTCCGCGGCCTCACGGGCACGCGTGACGCGGTTCCCTTCCTGGCGAGCCTGGGCCTGTTCCTCGTCACCTACATCGGCCTCGGGATCAGCCTCTACCCCAACATCGTGCCGCCCTCGATCGACATCTGGCAGGCGGCGGCGCCGGACAGTTCGCTGCTGTTCCTGCTCGTCGGCGCGGCGGTGCTGATCCCGATGATCCTCGCCTACAGCGCCTACGCCTACTGGGTGTTCCGCGGCAAGGTGCGCGCGGGCGAGGGCTACCACTGATGCACAGCGGGGCCCGGCCGGAGGACCGCGACGGCGATCCGGCCGCCGCCTCCCCGCTTTGGAAACGCCTTGCCTGGTTCGCCGCCCTGTGGCTCGCGGGCGTGGGAACGCTGCTGGTCATCGCCAGCCTGATCCGCTGGGCGATCCTCTAGGACCGGAAGTGCCGCGCGTCCCCGCTCACCGAAGCGTGAGCGCGGGGAGCCGTCTTCGCCATTGTCTGGAAACAGCAATGCACCATCCTTCCCCGGCCAGGGAGAAGGCTTCATGATCGGCATTCCAGGTTCCAAATCCACCGCAACGCTCGCCGCGATGGCGTTTCTTCTCGCAAGTACCAGGGGCACCCCGGCTCTGGCCGGGGAAGACACGGACGGCTCGGTCGGCAAGGCCGGGTGCGGTGTCGAAACGGCGTGCCGGGTGGCCGGGGGCGAATACCGGATCCGCTTTCCACGAAACTGGGACGGGACGACGCCGATCCCCGCCATCGTCTTCCTGCACGGCTGGCGCGGGTCCGCCGAGGCGGAGATGCGCAACGCGGCATGGGCAACGCTTTCCGACCGCCTGGGTGTCGCCTTCGTAGCACCTCAGGGCGAAGGCGGCACGTGGTCCTTTCCAGGCTCCCCCAGTGCGCATCGCGACGAGTTCCGGTGGTTCGACGCACTCGTCGCGGACATGACGGACCGCTTTCCCTTGCGGGCCGACCGGCTGATGGTCGCGGGCTTTTCCATGGGCGGGTCGATGGTATGGAGCCTCGCCTGCCGGCGCGGCGAGCTGTTCGCCGGCTTCGCACCGGTCGCGGGCGCCTTCTGGGACCCGATACCCGAGGACTGTCCCTCGCCCGCGCCGGTCCTGCTTCATGTGCACGGACGCACCGACCGGACCGTGCCGCTCGAAGGGCGGTCCATCGGCGACGGCTGGCGCCAGTCGGACGTGGGTGAAAGCCTTGCCGTCTTCCAGCGCAGGATGGGCGTCGCGGAGACATTTCCCGATCGCACGCCGGGCAAGGGCTTCACCTGTCAATCGCAGGAAAGCCCGAAGCCCGACGACCCCGCCCTGTTGCGGGTGTGCCTGCACGACGGGGGACACAGCGTGCGCGCGGAGTGGATCGCGGACGCCTTCGAGACACTGGCCGAACGGCGCGGCTGGCAATTCGGCGAGCGGTAAGGCTCACTCAGGCGGGCTGCCGCATTTGCTCGGGATGCCGCGCGTCGCCAGAGGCCGCATGGCTGCCCGCGGATGACCCCGGATGGCGGGGCCCCGTGGGAGGCTTGCGCCAAGGCTGGCCCTTGTACCAGGCAACGACATAGGCAACCGCGACAAGAAGCGCCATGCCGCCGACATTGGCGATAAACTCCACCAGCATGTTGCCCCGGCCCCAGACCATGTCGCGCAGGATTCCGACGCCCTGCGCGATCACGAGGCTTGCGAGAAAGACGGCGAGCGATTGCTGTCCGACCTTCTGGATCACGCGCACCGCCTTGCCCCAGGCGTCTTCGGTGACGAGATAGCACCCGCCCGCCCCCACCGCGATCCACGCGAGATAGGCCAGCGCCAGGAAATGCACGAAGCGCAGGATGCCGAACTCCGTCTTGATCCACAAAGGTTCGATCAGGTTGCGCGCCTCCAGCAGTGCAGGCACCTCGAGATAAAGACGATGCCAGGCGAGCGGCATGCTCGCCAGGACGATCACCCCGGCAAGGACGATGAGATCGCGCCGAACGGGCGGGGCGGGAATCTGGCCACGCATGAAGGCGAAGCCCGTGAAGAACAGGAGCTGCCACGCGAAGGGGTTGAAGAACCACGACCGGTCCGACCACGGCTCGGCGGGCAGGTCGAGCAAGTGGAAGGACGCCGCGAGCCACAGACCCGCCATGGCGGCGAACATCCACATCCGCCCCTGGCGGGCGAGCAGCATCATCACCGGCATCAGGGCCAGAACGACGATATACATGGGCAGGATGTCGAAATAGTTGGGCACATAGGTGAGCGTCAGCAGGCCCGGCAGGGTCACCTCCGAGCGCTCGAAGAAGTGCCAGAGGTTCAGGGAACCGACATAGTCCTGGGTCAGCCCGCAGCAGCTTTCCAGAACGCCGCTGGTCTGGATCGCCACGAGGGCGGCCGCCAGGATCAGGAACTGGCACACATGGGCGAAATAGACCTGCCACACGCGATGGCTGACGCGCGCGGCGCCCATCATCATGCCGTGCTGGTCGAACACCTTGCCGAAGGCGATCGCGGAGGCCATCCCCGAACAGAAGACGAAGATCTCGGTCGCGTCGGAAAACCCGAAACGCGCCGGAATCCAGAGCGTCCAGGTGTTGTCCGGCAGGTGGGCAATGAAGATGATGAACATGCCAAGCCCGCGAAAGAAATCGAGGCGCGGGTCACGCCGGCGAACCGGCGAGGACGGAGAAGGGGAATGCATGTTCACGTGTTTTTCGTCCCAAGATGCTGCATGGCATCGGCGCCGGTCAGCGACGCCCTGTCACCCTGAAATCATGGCCTTTTTCAGGCCGGAACGGCACGAAGGCGCTTGTCCTGCATGATCGCCGCGGCCCGCTTCATGCGCGCCGCCTGTTCAAGCCGCTCGGCCGCGAAACGGTCGAGGCCGCCGCGCAGGCTCAGTCTCGCGCGAAGAAGGTCCTCCGCGTCCTGCGCCAGTCCCGCCTTGAGGGCCGCGTCGATGGTGATGCGCTCGAAGACATCGCGCTGGGCATGACTGCCGCCGATGGTGACCAGATGCGGACGGGCGGCGCTCAGGTGACGGAACGCGGAGAAATAGCTGCCGCGATAGTAGGCATCCAGACCAAGTGCCGCAGGCTCGCCGGCGGTGCCCGCGATCCGGCCCATGTCGGTGTCCTCTTCCGCATGGGCCGAGACGCTCGCCAGCATCCGGTCGGCGGCCTGACGGCGATCGCCCGCTTCCAGGGAGATCAGGTAGTGGAGGTCGGCAAAGACATTGCAGCGGTCGTCGACACGCGTCTCGGAAAGGCGCGCAAGCTCGTCCCAGCGGCCACCGACGTTGACACCCTCGATTTCAAGCCGCACCAGCAGGGATGCCGCATTGGAGATGTCCCGATAGTCGTCGGTGCGCTCGGCACGGATGTCATTGTCGTAAAGCTCGATCACACGGTCGATCTCGCCCTTGTCGAGATACATGAGGGCCAGATGCCACCACACGTGATAGCGGAAATTGTTGCAGTGATCGAAAGCGCCGGTGTTGGTCTCGAGCCACGCCCGCCCCTCCTCGGCGCGCCCGGTCATGTCGAGAACATGCGCCACGGCATGAAGACCCCAGGCATCGTCGCCGGCAAGGCTCACCGCACGGCGCCCTTCCCGCTCCGCCCGTGCATAGTCGCCGGTTTCCTCCAGTGCGAAGGCGTGACAACCGAGTGCATAGCCAAGGGCGGGATGGTCGGCATCATAGGACGGCAGCACCGTCTCGATGGACCGCCGCATGCCGCCGCCGTCGCCGAGAACAAAACGGATGCCATGCACGAGCTTCATCAGAAGGGCATCCGCAGGATGGGCGGTAAGCGTCTGGTCCAGGCGATCCGCCGCCTTGCGCGGCGCTCCGTCCAGCCAGTCGCGAAGCGCGTCGACCACCGCACGTTCGCGCACGGTTGCCCCGACCCGGTCCGCCGCTTCCGTGGCGCGGTGCCAGTCCGCCTCGGCGACCGTCACGAGCTCGCGTCGCGCCAGAAGCAGGCAGAACAGGCCATGAGAGGCATGGCCGAGAGCGAAGTCAGGCGCAAGGCGAAGGGTCTCCGCCAGATGCTCCGGCGTGCTGCTGCCATGAGCGAGGAACGCCGAAACGGTCGCCCTCCAGGGCGCAAGCGCGGCCGGTCCGGGAAGGGTCAGGGGATAACCGAAGTGATCGGTCTGGGGCATTTCGGTCCTCTCGCGTCGGTCGGGATCCCTGGAAGATCTCCTTTCCCTTCAAGGGAATAGGAAAATCTCCCGTCAGCCAGCCCGATCCAGAGTGTTCAGGCGCCCCCGATGACACGCAACACACAAAAACTTGTGGCTCTCGTGTCCATTGACATCGTCAAAACGCACGAGGCGGCCTCCGGGTTCCCTTGCGGGAACCGTCGGGACGTGGAACGGTATTGCGCGACGATGCGCATGTGGAGAACGCCTTTGCTTCCGCTTCCGGCCCGGGAAAGCTAAATCCAGTGTCATGACAGCTTCGGTCCAGACCCTTTCCGCCACGAACCGCACGCCGCTTGCACTGGCGCTCGGCCTGCTTGCCACCGTGACGGTGCTTGCCACCACCCAGGGCGGTCACCGCCTAGGGCTCGCCACGCTTGTCGGTGGGCTTGCGGGGCTTGCGCTCTATCATGCAAGCTTCGGGTTCACCGCCGCATGGCGGCGCATCGTGACCGAGAAGCGTGGCGGCGGACTGAGGGCGCAGTTCATCCTCATCCTGCTGACCTCGGCGGTTTCCTTTCCCCTGATCGCCTGGGGCGCCGGCGCCGGCCTTCCCGCCGGCGGGTTCGTGTTTCCCTTCGGCATCGCGGCGGCACTTGGTGCGACGATGTTCGGCCTGGGAATGCAACTCGGCGGAGGATGCGCTTCCGGCACACTGTTCACCGCGGGTGGCGGCTCGACGCGCATGATGGTGACACTTGCCGCCTTCGTGGCCGGCTCCGTCGCCGCGACACCGCACATGCACCTTTGGGGCCAGCTCCCTTCGCTGCCCGCCTTCTCGCTGGTAACGGCGCTCGGGCCGCTTGGAGCCTTTGCCGCGACCGCCGCCGTGCTGGGGCTGATCGCACTCGCCACCATCGCCATCGAACGCAAGGCCCACGGCGGTATCGCCGAACCCCGGCGCACGGAATCCTTCCTCACCGGTCCGTGGTCGCCGATGCTCGGAGCGATCATGATTGCCGTGGTGGGCATCGCCACCTTCCTGGTGCTCGGGCGCCCCTGGGGCATCACATCCGGCTTCGCCCTGTGGGGCGGCAAGATCCTGAACACGCTCGGCGTTCCGGTGACGGACTGGCCCTACTGGCAGTGGCAGAAGGGCGCACTCGAGGCTTCCGTCTTCGCGGACGCCACCTCGGTGATGAATTTCGGCATCCTGCTCGGCGCGATGGCCGCGGCCGCACTCGCGGGACGGTTCGCGCCGGTGTGGAAACTCTCGCGCCTTGACCTGACGACGGCCATCGTCGGCGGCCTGCTGATGGGCTACGGCGCGCGGCTCGCCTACGGCTGCAACATCGGCGCCTATCTCGGCGGGATCGTGTCGGGCTCCATGCACGGCTGGCTTTGGCTGGTCTTCGCCTTCGTCGGCAGCCTGATCGGCACGCGGTTGCGCCTCAGGCTCGGCATGGGCTGAGCCCGGGCTTCCCCGACGCGCCCTCTCTTCAGGGCTGAAAGATCTCCTCGATGGACAGGCCGAACACGGCCGCGATGCGGAAGGCGAGCGGCAGGCTCGGGTCATAGCGCCCGCGCTCCAGCGCGTTGGCGGTCTGGCGCGAGACGTCCAGGCGCACGGCCAGCTCCGCCTGTGACCACCCCCGCTCCCGGCGCAGCTCCTGAATGCGGTTCCTCATCGATACCGCCACCGGCCGGCAAACACGCCAAGCACCCACAACCCGCACATGAGCGGCAGGACCGCGAAGGCCGACAGCTTCGGAAAGCCGACGTTTTCCAGAAAACCGTAGCTGAACGTCAGCAGGGCCGTGGCGGCAAAGGACAGCGCCAGCGCCTCGAACTGAAGCGCACGCTGCATCTCGTCCAGACGGCGGATCTGACGCACGATGCAAAGACACACGGCAATGGTCGGAAGAATGGGGGCGAGGGAAACGGCGATCTCCGCGTTCCTGTCGTCAATACCGTGCGCCAGCAGCCGCAGCGAGACGACAAGCGTCACGACATAGGCGAGGAACGCCAGTGAAACGGGCAGGAATCCGCGCAAAACGGCTCGGGGCGTGGAATCTGTCATGCTCGACCTCTTGTAAAGTGTGCTTTACAAATTGCCGTGCCACACACGATATGTCAAGCGAGCTTTACAATCTTGTGACTTAACCCGCCTCCCCGATCCAGGCTTGCCGTCAGAACTTGCCATCGTAGGCGCGTCGTCCGATGCGGCAGGCAAGCAGCGTAAAGCCCTGGCGGGCAAGTGCCGCCCCGGCCTCGCGGGCAAGGCTTTCCGCATCGTCGACCCATACGCCGTATCCGCCGAAGGCCCTCGCCACGGCCGGAAAGTCCGTGCCGGAAAAATCGACGCCGACATTCGGGCGCTGCGACGCGCGCTGCTTGAGTTCGATCAGCGCCAGACTCTCGTCCACCAGAACGCACACGATCACCGGAAGGCCCGCATCACGCAGTGTCGCGAGGTCGCCGAGTCCCATCTCGAGCCCCGCATCGCCGACGAAAACGATCACCGGCCTCTCCGGGTCCGCCAGCGCATGGCCGATGCCAAGCGGCAGCGCACATGCCATGGTGCACAATGCGGAGGATTGGAGCATCGCGCGCGGAAAGTCCGTGCGCCACATCTGCGAAACGAGAATGCGATGCGCGCCGCTGTCGGCGGTCGCGACCGTGTCGCGCGGCAGCGTCCGGCGCAATGTGTCGAAGACCGTTGCCGGTCCCCATCCGTCCACCTCGGGCGCAAAGAGCGCGGCGAGCGCCTTTTTCGCCCTCGCGACCTCACCACCGCCCCACATCCCGCCGGCTGGAGTCACCCCGGCCCCGAGAGCCTCGAGCGTCGGAGCGATACCGCCTGCAAGCAGGTGCCGGACCGCGTGCATTCCATGGTCGCGCGGGCTCCCGGCGATCTCGATCACCGGCGCGCTCTCCGGCCAGGGCTCACGCCAGTTGGCGCGCATCTCGATGGGATCGTACCCGAGAAGCAGGATGCAGTCCGACGCCTCGAGAAGCGGCAGGAGGTGCGCGTCGGCACGCGGCGAAAGACCGGCACCACCAAGGGCGAGCGGATCCTCCTCGTCCAGAAGTCCCTTCGCCTTGTAGGTGGTCACGAGCGGAACATCGAACCGCCTGCAGAAGGCGGCGATCCCGGCACCCGCTCCCTCGTTGACCGCGTCGACGCCGGCTATGGCGAGCGGCCGACGCGCCTGCGCGAACAACTCCCTCGCCGCTTCGAGGGCCGGCCCCGTCGCGACCGTGCCGCCAGAACATGCGAGCGGTTGCGGGGCACCGGGCTGCTCATCGCACGGGCCTTCCGCGACCCCGATGGGCACATCCACATGGACCGGGCCGGGCTGCCCCTCGAGGGCGGTTCGGATCGCCTTGTCCATCATGGCGCCGAGCGCGCCGGGCGTTGCCCTGAAGCTCGCCTTCGTGATCGGCCGCAGGAGCGCCTGATGATCGAAGACCTGATGCGTGTAGGTCTCGGCAAGTGCCGCATCGACGCAGCCGGTCAGGAAAATCAGCGGCACCCGGTCCTGCCTCGCGTTGGCGACAACGTTGACCGCATTGGCGACACCGGGGCCGAGTGTCGCAAGCAGGATGCCGGGAGCCGCCGGCCCCTTGCGCGCCTCCGCATGCCAGGCCCCCTCGGCCATGAAGCCACCGGCGTTCTCGTGCTTGACAAGGTGAAAGGCGATGCCCGCGTCCTCAAGCGCTCCCATGAGGGCAAGCACCTCGCCCCCGGGGATGCCGAACGCGTGATGTGCGCCGGCGGCCGCGAGCCGTCTCGCAATGAAATCCGCTCCGGTCAGGGGCGCCGTTCCCGTTTGCGCCGTGGTTTCGCTCATGCATCTTCCCTTTCGTCGCGACAGCTCCCCGAAAGGGCCTCCGCCTGATCCCGCGTGATGCCCAGCCAGTCCGCCACGACATCGTGCCCGCCCTCGCCAAGCAGCGGCGGCGCATGCCGGTAGCTTGCCGGCGTCCGCGAAAACTTCACCGGATTGCCGATGAGCGCCACCTTGCCGTCCTTCGCGGCCGGGTGGTCCATCTCGATCCGCATTCCGCGATGACGGACCTGCGGGTTGTCGAACACGTCTTCGAGATCGTTGATCGGGCCGCAGGGCACGCCGGCCGCCTCCAGCGCCGCGATCCAGTCCGCCTTGTCACGGCGTTCCGTCAATCGGCGGATCTCCGGTTCCAGCAGGTCGCGGTTGCGCACCCTGTCGGCATTGGCGGCAAAGCGCGGATCACTCGCAAGCCCGGGAGCGCCCGCGATCTCGCAAAACCGCGCGAATTGCGCATCGTTGCCCACTGCGAGGATGAACGACCCGTCGCGTGCCGGGTAGGCGTTGTAGGGCACGATGGCCGGGTGGGCGTTGCCGCGGCGCGGTGGCACGTTTCCGTCCGTCAGAAAGGCGACGCCCTGGTTGATGAGCCAGGCAACCTGCGTGTCGAGCAAGGCGATGTCGATGTGCTGGCCACGGCCGGTGGCATGTCGGTGGTGCACGGCGGCAAGGATCGCATTCGCCGCATACATGCCGCACATGACGTCCGCGATGCCGACACCGGCCTTCGTGGGTTCCCCGCCCTCCTCGTCCGGGCGGCCCGTAAGCGACATGAGACCGCCCATGCCCTGGATCAGGAAGTCGTAGCCGGCCCGCTGGGCATAGGGGCCATCCTGGCCGAAGCCCGAAATGGAACAATAGACGAGGCCCGGATTGTCCGCCGAAAGCGTCTCGTAGCCGAGGCCGCGCCGCTCGATATCGCCGACCTTGAAGTTCTCGACCAGGATGTCCGCCTCGCGCGCAAGACGCCGCACCAACGTCACACCTTCGGGCGTGGAAAGATCTACGGCGAGCGAGCGCTTGTTGCGGTTGGCCGACAGGTAGTAGGCGCTCTCGCGTGTCTCGCCTCCGTCCATGTCCCGAACGAAGGGCGGTCCCCAGCCGCGCGTGTCGTCGCCCTTGCCCGGCCGCTCGACCTTCAGCACCTCGGCGCCGAGATCGCCCAGAAGCTGGGTCGCGGTCGGTCCTGCAAGAATGCGCGAGAGATCGAGAACCCGAAGGCCCGCAAGCGGGCCGGACGTCACGGAGCCGGGAGCGCGGCCGCGCTCCCGGAGTTCGTCGGTGGTCATGTGGCGGTCAACCTTTCACGAGGTGCGGGCGCGCGTCATCCCTCGCGCAGCCGGACGATGAAGCCGAGCACCACGCCGAAGATGACATGCCCCACGAGTGATGCCCAGGCGAGCTGGATGAAGCCGAGGAAGGGCGGCAGCCCGGCGAAAAGATGCGCCATCACGTAAAGCGCGAAGACCCAGAGCCCGACGCCGTAGCCGAAGGCAACCACCGGCCAGGGCAGCGAGGGGAGAACCATGCGCGCGATCGGCCGGGCGATGAAGAGATATCCGAGCGGATAGAACACCACGCCGACCACCAGATGGATCGCCTCGGCGAGCGAAAAGTTCTGGAAGCCGAACACCGACTGCACCAGGGCCGCCGGCTGCAGCGGACCTCCCACCCAATAGGGCGTGATCACCCGCGCCCAGATCTCCCAGGCGCCATCGGCGAAGATACCGCCGAGAAGCGCCGTGACGAGCGTGGCAGCACTCAGCGGCGGAAAGAGGGAAGGTTTCGGAGCCGTTGCGCGCATAGCGGACTGGCCGGTCATGGGTCTCTCCTGTCTGTCTGGCTCGCGCCTGCATCCCGGAACGGAATGCACTTCACGCGACGACGGCAGGAGATGCCTCGTTTCCCTCCCGTCACGGCAGAAGGTGGTCGCGCGGCACGCTCCGCTCAAATCAAGCCCGCTTGAGGCGGGATCGCATACGGTTCACGCCACCGCGACCCGGCCGTGACGGAACGTCTTCCGTTCAGGCGCCGACCTTGCCCATTTCCGCCTCCATGCGGGCAGACGGCACATCGGCGGGCGGCGTGAACGTGATGCCGAGCGAGGCATGAGCGGGCAGGTGCAGCGGCAGCAGGCACTCCGGCGGCGTGCTTTCCTCCGGCAGGCGCCACAAGCCGCTTGCCAGTGCCAGACGCCCGGCACGCGGCCCCGACGTCGCGAGCGCGAAGGGAATTGCCAGCGCCGGCCCGAGGACAACCGGCAGGAGAGGCCAGATGGCGCCCGGCGTCACCGCGAAGCCCCACGCGAAGCCGGCCAGACCGAACAGCGTCTGGGGCCAGAGCTTCGCCGCACACAGGAGAAGGGGGAGCGCGCGGTTGTCGCGGATCGGCGCGCCCCAGCCGATCGCCTTGCCAAAAGGCAGTCCCGCGACGAACAGGGTGACGGCCACCGCGATCATCGGCGCCATCAGCGCGGCGAAAACCACCTCGCTGACCGCGCTCGCCACAATGCGCGGCGCGCCGCCGAAGGCCCTGCGCAAACCGGGGTCGACCAGCATGTCGACGACGGAGGCGATCTTGGGCGCGAAGATCATGGTCAGGATGGTGGCGAACAGCGCCAGACCCGGCCCCGGTTCGAAACGGATCATCTCCTCCCCGCCGACGAGCACGAGAAGCGCCCCCAGGGTCATGAAGGCGATCCAGGCGGGCGCGGAAACGAACATGAGGATCGCCAGCACGAGCTGAATGCGACTGACCGGCAGAAGGCCGGGCAGGTAGAGCAGTTTGAGGTACTGGAGGTTGCCCTGGCACCAGCGCAGCTCGCGCCGGATGAACTCCAGCAGGTTCGGCGGATTTTCCTCGAAGGAGCGGGTTTCCACGGGGATCACCCTCACCTCGTAGCCGGCACGACGGATGAGAACGGCTTCCACCTGGTCATGACTGAGCACATGGCCAGCCAGGGGCCCCTTTCCAGGCAGCAGCGGCAGGTGACAGGCGCCGGCGAACGGCGCGATGCGGATCAGCGCGTTGTGTCCCCAGTAGGGGCCGCAGTCGCCCTGCCACCAGGCGCTGCCGAGCGTGTAGGAGCGCATGCCCAGCCGCATGCCGAATTGGAACACGCGCGCGAAGGCACTGACGGTCGGCATGCCCACGACCAGGGTCTGCAGGATGCCGAGACGCGGATTGGCGTCCATCTTCGCAACCAGATCGAGGATGGTCGCGGACGACATGAAGCTGTCGGCGTCCAGCACCAGCATGTAGTCGTGGCGCGCGCCCCAGCGCTCCAGGAAATCGCGGATGTTTCCGGCCTTGAAACCCGGATTGTCGGCGCGGCGGCGATAGTGCACCGGCATCACGTCCCGCCAGCGCGCGGCGAGGCGCTCGAAGGCGACCTCCTCCTCGCGGGCGATATCGGCGGAATTGGTGTCCGACAGGACATAGAGCGAAAAGCCCGAGGCACGGCCGGAGCGGGCGAGGTCTGCGATCGTGGCATCGAGGTAGGCGCCGACCTGGCTCACATCCTCGTTGCGGATGCAAGAGAGGATCGCCACCGATGCCGGGCTCTGCTCGCGCGTGTCGCCCGGCTCCACCGGGCAGACCGTGCGCACCGGATCGCGCGACAGGCGCATCAGCGCCAGGCCGATGACCGCGTTCCAGAAGCCGATCACGGTCCAGGGAAGCGTGAAGAGGAAGCAGGCGATCATCACACCCTCTCCGGCGGAGACACCGTTTCCGGCAAAGCTGAGCACGAGCATCGCGACCATCGCCGCCATGGTGGCGACGACCAGCGCGAGAAAGATCATGCGGCGGCGTGAAAGCCGGCGCGCATCGACCGGAACATGGGACGTGTCCGTCATGCCTTCGCTTGCCATCCCGTCCGTTCCCTTCGGAAGAATGCGCGCTGCGCCTTCCTGTGACATGGTGTCGAACCTTTTTCCTGAACCCGATCGTGCCTGCTGCTGCCGCAGCCTCTCGGTTGCGCTATACGTCACCGGGGACTAAGGAGGATTTGTGACGCAGCGCAGCATTCCATCCGAAATTTCCCGTAGCGCGAAAGCCCTCTGGACCATGGGTCCTGGAAAGCTCGAGTTGCGGGAGGAGAGCGTGCCCTCTCCGGGGCCTGGCGAGGTGCTCGTGCGCACGCTCTACTCGGCCGTCAGCCTGGGCACCGAGCGGCTGGTCTTTTCCGGCCGTATCCCGGAGAGCGAATGGTCGCGCATGCGCGCGCCCTTTCAGGCGGGCGCTTTCCCCTTTCCGGTCAAATACGGCTATGCCGCCGTCGGCGAAGTGGTCGAAGGCCCTGCCGGGCGCGTCGGCGAACGCGTCTTCGTGCTGCATCCCCATCAGTCCCTCTTTACCGTTCCCGCCGACGCGACCGTGCCCGTGCCGCATGACGTGCCGGCACTCCGGGCGGTTCTTGCGGCCAATATGGAGACCGCGCTCAACGGGTTATGGGACGCAGGCGCCTCACCGGGGGATCACATTGCCGTGGTCGGCGGCGGGGTCGTGGGCCTTCTCGTGGCGCGCCTTTGCGCGAAACTTCCAGGCACGCGCGTGACGCTCGTCGACGTCGATCCGGCACGCGCGGACATTACGCAACGCCTCGGCGCCGACTTTGCACTGCCGCAGGAAGCGGCGGGCGAACAGGACATCGTGATCCATGCGAGCGGGCATCCGGCCGGGCTCGACACGGCGCTTTCCCTCGCGGGGCAGGAAGCCCTTGTGTTGGAGATGAGCTGGTATGGCGACCAGCCCGTCAGCGCCTCGCTGGGCGGGGCGTTCCACAGCCGGCGCCTGACGCTGAAATCAAGCCAGGTCGGGCAGGTGCCGCCCGCCCGGCGCGCGCGCTGGAGCTACCGGCGACGCATGAAAACCGCGCTGTCACTTCTTCGTGATGATACCCTGGACCTGCTTCTCGAGGCGCCCGTGCCGATCGACGACGCGCCCCGTGTGCTTCCGGAAATTTTCTTCGGGCACCGCCGGGTGCTGGCCCAGCCAATCGTTCACAATCGCGAGGAGATGGTCTCCCGTGATGCCGCGACGTCTTGAACTTGTCCGGGACCGGGACACATCCCAGCCCGCAACGACTGCCCGCTCGCCGAGGCGCGCGGGACACCTCTCCCACTGATGCCGGAGATAGCGAATGCACGCAGTTGAAGTCCGCGACCACATCATGATCGCCCATTCCTTCAAGGGCGAGGTGTTCGGCCCCGCCCAGAAGCTTCACGGCGCGACCTTCGTCGTCGATGCCGCCTTCCTGGCCGGGGAACTGGACGCAAACGGAATCGTCGTCGACATCGGCCGGGCACATGAGGTGCTGAAAGAAGTCCTGGAACCGCTCAACTTCGCCAATCTCGACGAGGTTCCCGAGTTCAAGGGCCGGAACACCACCACGGAATTCCTGACCAGGCATATCTTTGACCGTCTGGCGGAGGCCGCACGCGCGAACCGTCTGGGTCGCCCTGGCAGCGAGTTGTCCGCGATACGTGTCACGCTGCATGAATCCCACGTGGCCCGTGCATGGTACGAGGGCACGCTTTGACCGAGCGTGCCGGGGGGAAGATCGCCTTCCTGCATCCGGGCCGGCTCGACACGCCGACGGGAGGCTATGCCTATGACCGGGACCTGATCGCGGCGCTGGAACGCGCCGGGATGGAGGTCGAGGTCCACGGTCTTGGCGACGGCTATCCGTTCCCGGACGAGGCAACGCTTGCTCAGGCCGCCAGCGGACTCTCCGCCCTGCCGGATGGCGCGCTGGCGCTGGTGGACGGGCTTGCCTTCGGCGTCCTGGACGCGGTGGTCGCCCCCCATGCGCGGCGCCTGCGGCTTGTCGCGCTCGTGCATCACCCGCTTGCCCATGAAAGCGGGCTCGAGCCTGGCGAAGCGCTTCTTCTGGAGGAGGCGGAACGTCGGGCGCTCGCGCTGGCGCGGCACGTTGTGGTGACCAGCAACCATACCGCCCGCGCGTTGCACGAAGACTTCGGCGTGAGCGAGGACCGCATCAGCGTGGTGGAGCCTGCCCTCGCGCTTGCCCTGCCGCCCCTGCGCGAGACCGAGGTGCCCCCCGCGCACGGTCCGCGCAGACTTTTGTGCGTCGGCTCGCTGATCGCGCGAAAGGATCACGGCACGCTGCTGTCCGCGCTTGCGCGCCTCGCCGACCGCTCGTTCCACCTGGACCTCGTGGGAAGCCTGGAGCTCGACCCCGTTCATGCGGACCAGATTGCCGACACGATAGCGCGCCTGGGCCTGTCCGACCGGGTGACGCTGCATGGCGCGCTGCCCCGCGACGCGCTGGAAACGCTCTATGCCAACGCCGATCTCTTCGTTCTGACGACGCTCTATGAAGGCTACGGCATGGTCTTCGCCGAGGCGATGGCCCACGGGCTGCCCATCGTGGCCACAGGCGAAGGGGCGGTGCGTGACACGATCCCCGAGGCCGCCGGCATTGTCTGCGAAAATGGTGCCGTCACGGACGTCGCGACCGCCATCGCAGGGCTTCTGGACGATCCGCAACGGCGGCTCGACATGGGCGCGGCCGCGCGCGCTCACGCCGAAACCCTGCCGGACTGGGACATCCAGGCCGCGCGCCTGCTGTCCGTCCTTGGCCGGATCCTCGGCCCGGAAGAGGCGAAATGAGCGGCTTTTCCACCCGCTGGCTTGACGCCCGCGAACCCGTGGACCTGCGCGCCCGCAATGCGGAGATTATCGCGATTTTCGCGGCCCGGCTCGCCGAGAGGCGGCACGCGCTCGCACGCCCCCTGCTCGTTCTCGATCTCGGGGCCGGCACCGGCGCCACGCTGCGTGCACTCGCGCCGCATCTTCCCGAAGACACCTGCTGGCGCTTCGCCGAGCATGACCCGGCGCTTGTGGAACGGTCCATCGAAATGGCAGACCGGCACGGCCATGCCGTCGAGGCGATCGAGAGCGACCTTTCGCAAGGGCTTTCGGGAGACCTGGCGGAGGCGCTTCTCGAGGGCGTCGATGCGGTGACGACCTCCGCCTTTCTCGACCTCGTCTCGCGCGGGTGGATCGAGGGCCTCGCCTCGACACTCGCAGCGCGCGGCCTGCCCTTTCTCGCCATGCTGACGTTCGACGGACGCCAGGAAGCCGACCCCGCCTACCCGCTCGACGCCCGGATCCGTGAGGCGATGGCCGCTCACCAGGGGCGAGACAAGGGTTTCGGCCCGGCACTCGGACCAGCCGCCCACGCGACAGCGGTGGACGCGTTTCGCGCGGCGGGCTTCAGGGTCACGCAAGGTCCCTCAGACTGGGAGGCGTTGCGCGACGAGACCGATTTCCACTCGATGCTGGTCGCCGGTTGGGCGGAAGCGGCGCGCGAAACAGGCATCGACCCGCAGGAGGTGGACGCGTGGCTGGACCTGCGCCTGGGCCAGATCGCGAAAGGCGGGCTCGTCACCCGTGTCGGACACCAGGACCTCGTCGCCCTGCCGGTTTGACCCCCGCACGAAAAAGGGGCGGCCCCGCGCGCCGCCCCCTTTGCCGTCTGTCGTGTGGCGCCCGTGTCGGGGACGCCTCCCGCCGCGTTTCGCGCCGGCGTCAGGCTTTCTCGATGGCGCAGGCGATGCCCTGTCCGACGCCGATGCACATGGTGGCGAGCGCGCGCGAGGCGCCGCGCGAGGCGATCTCCAGCGCCGCCGTGCCCACGAGGCGCGCGCCCGACATGCCCAGCGGATGACCGAGCGCGATCGCCCCGCCGTTCGGGTTCACCTGTTCGGCATCGTCCGCAAGCCCGAGCTCCCGCAGGACCGCCAGCCCCTGCGCGGCGAAGGCCTCGTTCAGCTCCACCACGTCGAAGTCGCCGATGGTCAGCCCCAGCCGCGCCATCAGCCTGCGCGTCGCCGGCACCGGGCCGATGCCCATCACGCGCGGCGGAACACCCGCCGCCGCGCCACCCGTGATCCGGGCGATCGGCGTCAGGCCATGGGCCTTCACCGCCTCGGCGGAGGCGATCAGCAGCGCCGCCGCGCCATCGTTGACACCGGAGGCGTTGCCGGCCGTCACCGAGCCGCCCTGGCGGAAGGGCGTCGGCAGCTTTGCAAGCTTCTCGGCCGTGGTGCCGGCGCGCGGATGCTCGTCCCGCTCGACGATCACGGGCTCGCCCTTGCGCTGGGGGATCGTTACCGGGACGATCTCGCGCGCCAGCCGGCCGTTTTCCTGCGCGGCGACGGCCTTTTCCTGCGAGCGGGCGGCGAAGGCGTCCTGGTCGGCGCGCGAGACCTTGTAGTCCTCGGCGACGTTTTCCGCCGTCTCGGGCATGGAATCGATGCCGTATTGCGCCTTCATCACCGGGTTGACGAAGCGCCAGCCGATCGTGGTGTCGTGGATCTCGGCCGCGCGGGAAAAGGCGGTCTCGGCCTTGGGCATGACGAAGGGCGCGCGCGACATGCTCTCCACGCCGCCGGCGATCAGCAGGTCTGCCTCGCCGGCGCGGATGGCGCGCGCGGCCATGATCACCGCATCCATCCCCGACCCGCAGAGGCGGTTCACGGTCGTGCCGGAAACCTCCAGCGGAAGCCCGGCGAGCAGGGCGGCCATGCGCGCGACGTTGCGGTTGTCCTCGCCTGCCTGGTTGGCGCAGCCGTAGATCACGTCATCCACGCGGCTCCAGTCGACGCCGCTGTTGCGCGCCACAAGCGCCCGCATCGGAACGGCGCCGAGATCGTCCGCCCGAACGCCCGAAAGCGCGCCGCCAAAGCGGCCGATCGGCGTGCGGACATAGTCACAGATGAAGGCTTCGCGCATTCGGTTTCCCTCCCCGGGGGTCAAAACGAGACTTGCACCTTTTCGACGGCGCGTGCAGCGACGTCAACGGGCGGCTTGCGGTGAATATAAATTGATCGTCCGGTCGGTCAATTATCTTCGCACGCGATTGCCGCCGTCCCGCCCGTACGTTCCGTCCTTGCGGCGGGAGTCAACCTGCGGTTAACCAATGCAACGATTCCCGCGAACCTCACTTCGCGGCTTTAGGGATCTTCAACGCGAACGTGGGAGACTTCTCTCCCGTTCGAGGGAACGCGCAAGCCAATCAATTGCGACCTTGCGCAACTCTGCCGCATATTCTGGAGGGCACCGATGTCGAGTACCGAAGCAATCCGCGAGATTCTGGCAAGTCACGGCAAGCTGCCCGTCGATGTGGCGAGCCTTGCCGATGATGCCGACCTTTACGCAGCCGGCCTGTCGTCCTTCGCCTCGGTCCAGCTCATGCTGGCGATCGAGGACCGCTTCGACATCGAGTTCCCGGAAGACCGGCTGAACCGCAAGACCTTCGCCTCCATCGCGGCGATCAGCACCGCGGTCGACGAGATCACGGCGGCGCAAAGGGCGGCATGATGAACGTGCACGCCTCGCCCACGACCCGGGATCTCGGCGCCCGGATGCGCCGCGTGGCGGAAATCGCCGCCACCCATGCCGGCGACGTGGACGCCGCCGGCCGGTTCCCGCGCGAGGCGGTGCAGGCTTTGCGGGACGAACGTCTGCTCGGGGCCCACATTCCGGTCGCCCTTGGCGGTGACGGCGCCAGCGTCGGCGAGATCGCGGCGCTGTGCACCCAGCTCGGCCATGCCTGTTCTTCCGCCGCGATGATCTTCGCCATGCACCAGATCAAGGCGTCGAGCCTCATCACCCATGGCGAGGACAGCCCCTGGCATCGCGGCTTCATGGAACGCATCACGCGTGAACAGCTTCTGCTGGCCTCCGCCACCACCGAAGGCGGAATCGGCGGCAACCTGCGCAACTCGATCTGCGCCATCGATGTAGACGGCGACACCTGCCGGCTCGAGAAGGACGCCACCGTCATCTCCTACGGCGATGAGGCGGACGCGATCCTGATCACCTCGCGCGCGCATGGCGACGCGGCACCCTCCGACCAGGTCATGACCGTCTTCCTGAAGGGCCAGTACACGCTCGAGAAGACCCATGACTGGGACACGCTCGGTATGCGCGGCACATGCTCGAACGGCTTCCTGTTCAAGGGCGAGGCTCCGGCGGAACAGATCCTGCCCAAGCCCTTCGCCGAGATCGCCGCACAGTCGATGCTCGCCTATTCGCACATCCTGTGGAGCGCCCTGTGGTACGGCATCGCTGCCGACGCCTTTTCCCGCGCCCAGGCCTTCGTGCGGGCCGCCGCGCGACGCTCGCCGGACGCGACGCCTCCCGGCGCCCTGCGCCTGGCCGAGGCCTCCAGCCTGCTTCAGGGAGTCAAGGGCAGCGTGGTCGCGGCCATCGAGCAGTACGAGCGCGCCCGCGCCGACGACGACGCCCTCTCCTCGATGAGCTTCGCCGTGGCCATGAACAACCTCAAGGTCGCAAGCTCGCAGACGATCCTCACGATCATCAACCACTGCATGCTGATCTGCGGGATCCTCGGCTACAAGAACGACACTCCCTACAGCCTGGGTCGCCATCTTCGTGACGCGCATTCCGCGCAGCTCATGATTTCCAACGACCGCATCCTCGGCAACACGTCGACGATGTTGCTGGTCCACAAGCAGGACACGAGCCTTTTCGGCTGAGGGAGGGGAAACGATGGACATGCAGACAAGTCTTCTCGACCGGCTCTTCGACGCCGGGCACCTGATCGATACCGGCATCGACGGCCTCTATGGCCGTGGCGGCGGCTTCGAGGCGGTCATCACCGGCTTCGAACGCCTCATCGACGCCCATGCGCCGGCCGACGCGAAGCCGGAGGTGATCCGCTTCCCGCCGGGCATGAACCGCGCCCACTTCGAGGGATCCGGCTACATGAAGAGCTTCCCGCAGCTTGCGGGAACCGTGCACAGCTTCTGCGGCTGCGAGCTGGACCACATGAACCTGCTCCAGTGCATGGCCGAAGGCGAGGACTGGACCCAGGGCCAGAAGGCGACCGACGTCGTGCTGACGCCGGCGGCCTGCTACCCGCTTTATCCGGTGATCGCCAGGCGAGGCCCCCTGCCCGAGGGTGGTGGGCTGTTCGACCTTCAGTCCTATTGCTTCCGGCACGAACCATCCAAGGACCCGGCGCGCATGCAGCTCTTCCGGATGCGCGAGTTCGTGCGCATGGGAACGCCCGAGGACGTGATGGCCTTCCGCGCCGACTGGATGGAGCGCGGTCAGAAGCTGATCGAGGCGGTGGGCCTGGCCCCCGAGCTCGACACGGCCAATGACCCCTTCTTCGGCCGCGCCGGCAAGATGATGGGCAACAGCCAGCGCGAGCAGAAACTCAAGTTCGAGCTTCTCATCCCCGTGACCTCACAGGCCAACAAGACCGCCTGCCTGAGCTTCAACTACCACCAGGACCACTTCGGCCACACCTGGGGTCTCTCCACCGCGGACGGCGAGACGGCGCACACGGCGTGTGTCGGCTTCGGCCTGGAACGTATCGCGCTGGCGCTGTTTGCAAGGCACGGTCTCGACACCGACGCCTGGCCCGCTTCCGTCCGTGAAGCGCTCTGGGGCTGAGACCATGTTCGACCGTCTCGCAAGCCTGTCGCCGGACAGCTACCGGCCGCATGCCCTTCATGCGGCGGAGCGCATCTGGCCCGAGACCAACTGCTATGTGGATCTGTGGATCGAGGTCCTGTCGGCGCTCGGACTGGAACCGCGTGCCATGCTCGGTTTCACGCTTTCTCAGGATTTCGAGGGCGACCAGTTCACCTTCTTCAAGGTGCCGCTCGAGGACCTGGAACGGCTCTACGGCATCCGCGCAACCGAGCTCGCGGTCTATGACCCGATCGAGAACCACGTGGCCATGCAGATCGCGCGCGGCCGCCTTTGTCTCGTGGAGGTGGACAGCTTCTTCCTGCCCGACACGCAAGGGGTGGGCTACCGGAGCGAACACGGCAAGACGACGGTGGCGATCACCGCGCTCGATGCCGGGGCGCGTACGCTTTCCTACTTCCACAATGGCGGTTTCTTCTCCCTCTCGGGCGAGGATTTCGACGGCGTTTTCCAGCGCGGCGACCACGCGCAGCCGCTTCCGTTCCTGCCCTATACGGAGTTCGCGAAGTTTCCAGACAAGGCGCCGCAAACGGACTTGCACGAGATCGCCCTGGACCTCCTTGCCCGCCATTTCGCGCGCCGCCCGGCCGAGAACCCCTTCCGCCCCTACAAGGCCGTCTTCGAGGAACAGATCGAGGCGCTCGCCGAGCGCCCGTTCGACGTGTTTCACAAATACGCGTTCAATACACTGCGCCAGGCAGGCGCCAACTTCGAGCTGGCCGCGACCCATCTTCAGTGGCTTGCACCCGACGGCTCCCTGGAACGCGCTTCCTCGGAGGCGCTCCGCATCGCGGAGAGCTGCAAGACACTCCAGTTCCAGCTCGCTCGCGCACTGGCGCGACGGCGTTTCGCCGGGCTCGATGACGCTCTCGAACCTGCCGCGGGAGCCTGGGACGCGCTGATGGAAAACGTAGGCGAGCGGCTCGCGAAATCCGGCCGTCACGACGCGGCGGCGTGATCCGTCCGGGAGGGGTTTCATGATCGACGCGGCGACGCTCGACGGCAGCGCGGACCTTCTTCGCGATGCGGAGTGGGAACTTGCGCTCACGCCGGCCGGCCTTGCCTCGGCCCCGCGCGAGCTATCCGGGGAAACCGGATGGATCGCGGCACAGGTGCCGGGAACGGCGGCCGAGGCACTGGAACGGGCCGGACGCTACGACCGTGACGCACCGCTGCCCCTGCACGATCAGGACGTCTGGTACCGCGCAAGGTTGCCGGTGCCCGCGAACGGGCCTTGCCGTCTTGTCGTCGAAGGCCTCGCCACGATCTGCGAGGCATGGCTCGACAACGAACCCCTTCTCATCTCAAGCAGCATGTACGCCCGCCAGGAGGTCGCCATCGATCTCGAGCGGGCGGAAGAAATCCACCTGTGCTTCCGCGCGCTGCGTCCGCATCTGAAGATGCCTGGCCCACGCGCGCGCTGGAAGACGAAACTCGTGAACGAACCCGGCCTGCGGCTCGTGCGCACCACCTTTCTCGGCCACATGCCGGGATGGTGTCCCGAGGTTCATGCGGTGGGCCCCTGGCGCCCGCTGCATCTTGTCCCCGAAAGCGCCGTGCGTCTGGAAGACCTGAGCGTGACGGCAACGCTCGACGCGGAGGGAACCGGACACCTGACGGTCTGTCTGGTTCCGGGACCGGGCCTTGCTGGGGCAAAAGGTCTCCGCATCACCTGCGCCGGGCACGAGGCGGATCTTTCAAAGGCAGGAGACGAAGACGGGCTCGAGGCCCATCTGACGCTTCCAGGCGTCGCCCCCTGGTGGCCGCACACGCACGGCACGCCCGCCCTTCACGAGGTGCGGCTCGCCGGCGACGGCGTCGACCTTTCCCTGTGCCGGACCGGGTTCCGGCGCATCGAGGTCGATCACGGACCGGACGGCGCGGGGTTTTCGCTGCGCATCAATGGATCGCCGGTGTTCTGTCGCGGGGCCGTGTGGACGAGCGCGGACATCGTCTCGCTTCCCGGCACACGGGACGCCTATGCGCCCTGGCTGACGCTTGCCCGCGATGCCAACATGAACATGCTGCGCATCGGCGGAACCATGGCCCCCGAGGCACGCGCCTTCTTCGAGCTTTGCGACGAACTCGGCCTGCTCGTCTGGCAGGACCTGCCCTTTGCGAACCTCGACTATCCGGCAAGCGATCCGGACTTCGCCGAAGCCGTCCGGCGGGAGACCCGCGAAATCCTGGCAGGAACCTCGTTCTGCCCCTCACTTGCCGTCATCTGCGGCGGCAGCGAGATGCACCAGCAGGGCGCGATGATGGGCCTGCCCGAAAGCCGGTGGAACGGCCCGCTGACGCGGGAGATCCTGCCCGAAGCCGCCGCCTCCGTTCGCCCGGACGTGCCCTATGTTCCAAACTCCCCGTCCGGCGAGGGCCTGCCGTTCCTGCCGGGAAACGGCATCGCGCACTATTACGGCGTCGGCGCATACCGCCGACCGCTGGAGGACGCACGGCGGGCGAATGTCCGGTTTGCCGGCGAATGCCTTGCCTTTTCCAATGTGCCGGAGACCGGAGCCCCGATGGGCCCCGAAGGAGCCCCCTGTCATCATCCGGACTGGAAGCGCGGCGTGCCGCGCGACCGGGATGTCGGATGGGATTTCGAGGACGTGCGCGATCACTACGTGCGCGACCTCTACCGGGTCGACCCGCTCGATCTGCGGTATGGCGATCCTGCGTCCTATCTCGACCACGGCCGGGCGGCCGTCGCGGAGGTGATGGAAGCGACCTTCGCCGAATGGCGGCGGCCCGGCTCTTCCTGCGCGGGGGCCCTGGTGTGGACCTTCCAGGACCTGATGCCGGGCGCCGGCTGGGGCATCGTCTCCTGTGACGGCACGCCGAAGTCGGCGCTTTATGCGCTCAAGCGTGCCTTCGCGCCCTTGCGCGTCTCGACAACGGACGAAGGGACGAACGGCCTTGCCGTGCATGTGGCCAACGACGGGCCCGCTCCGCGCAGGGTGAAGCTCGCGTTGCGCTGCCTGGCACGCAACGGCATGGCCGTCGCCAGCGGAGAGCATGTTCTGGACATGACCCCTCATGACTCGAAAAGCCTTTGGGCAACCGATCTCATCGGCGCGTTCTTCGACGTGACCCATGCCTACAGGTTCGGCCCCGCCTCGCACGACTGCGTGCATGTGGCGATGCTGGACGCGGAAACAGGCGAGCGCCTCGACGAAGCCTTCCATTTCCCGCTCGGGCGCAGCCGGCCGATGTCCCCGGCGGAGCTGTCCGTCACGCCGGAGCGGGACGAGGCGGGTCACACGATCTTGCGAATTGCCGCGGACAGGGTCGCCCAGAGCGTTGCGATCGACGCGCCCGGATACCTTCCGCAAGACAACTGGTTTCACCTGGCGCCCGGCTGCGAACGCCTTGTGCACCTCGTTGCGCGTGAGGAAATGCCCGCAGGCGCGGGCCCGTCGGGAAGCGTGCGGGCGCTCAACGCCGTGTCAAAGGGCTTTTCCGCCGGCTGAAACCACCAACCGCCCTTGGCCAGCCACCCTTGGCCAACTACCTTGTCAGCCGCTCCGCAGGCCGCCGGCGCTACTCGGCCGCCTCGGCGCTGATGCCGTGCGGCGCGGGTCGTGCGATCTGTCGCAGGCGCGCGAATACAGGTTCCCGGTCAGCGGCACGCGTCAGACTGTGGTCCGCGCCGGGAAGCGTCTTCACGTCGACGTTGCGATAGGCGGCCAGTCCGGAACGGGACCTGCCGAAAAACAGGTCGAGCTGGGCGAGCCCCGGATCTCCCTCGCTGTAGAAGAGATCGACGGGAACGCCACGTGCCGCCAGCCCCTCAAGGCCCCGATGCACACGCCGATAGAGCCGCGAGAAGGGAGACAGACCGAAGAGCCAGGGCGCGCTCGCCCGCTCAACGCCACGAAGGCCGCGACGCATGACCTCTCCCAGGATCGCGCCGGCCGCCACCTGCCCAGACAGGAGCCGGCGGAGTTTCCGACGGTCCAGAAGCTTGCACCCGTAGTCGCGCGTCGCGACGTTGCCGAGCCTGAGGATGCGACCGACATCGTCGCGCGCATCCCAGAGAAACCGCTGCAGGTTGATCGCGACGACATGGGCAATGCGGGTGTCGGCCATGGCACCGTTGAGGGCCAGATAGGCGCCGCCACAGGACCCTGCGACGATCACCTGCGACCCCGGCACGAAACGCTGGCACAGGTCCAGCGCGGCGGAGAGTTCCTCCGTCTGCCCCGACCAGTAGTGAACGGTGGAAGGGGCGCCTGAGCGCGCGCGACTGTCTCCAACGTCGGCCAGGTCGAAACGCAGGGAGGCAATGCCCTCCTCGCTTGCAAGCCGGCGCGCCATTTGCGCGGTGCCGCGTGCCCACCCCGCGCGCGGATTGCCGCCCGCCCCCAGGAAGATCACCGGATGCGACACACCGAACCGGGGCGCCCGGGGCGTGCACCATACGCCGACGAGAGCCTCTTCGGGGCCGAAGACGACAAGCTGCTCACGCCATCCGTTCCCCTCCAGAACCGCGACTTCGGAGGGGGAGGAAAGCGCGGGCAGCACCTGGACGCGGCTCTCCTGCTCCCGCAGGACAACCCGGTGCACCAACGCCTCGACGCGGGAGAACGCGTCCTCCGGCGGCAGGGAAAGGGTCGGGTCCGCGACCGCCGCGTCGAAGGCCTCGAACAGGCCGGCCTCGCAGTCGGGACGCCCGGCAAAGGCATCGGCGAAAGCCTCTTCCGCCGCCACGCCCGGACGGGCAAGCGCGAGCACGGGAAGGTCCTGGCGCACCTCTCCGGCGTCGAGTTTCACGCCGCGGATTTCCGCAGCAAGAGGGTCGGAAATCGCAAGACCGGCAACCGCGAGGGCGGCGCCCTCGACCGCAACCGGCGGCGATCCGGTCATGTCGCCGATCATCGCCGCGCGCATCTGCCACTCCCGAAGCGTACTGCGACCACTGACCATGGGGGCGAGAAGCGCAAGGCCGGCCGCCTCGAGCGGGTTTTCAGCCGCCCAGCGCACGGCCAGAAAGGCGCCGATACCGACACCGGCGACAACGACACGCTGCACGCCGGTTTCGGCCATCAGTTCGAGGCACGCGGCGCGAAGCGTCTCCGCAAGGCGGTCGATGCCCGTTACGGCCAGGGCGTCATCGGCGGAATCCCCCGTGCCCGGCTGGTCGTAGCGCACCACGGGAACGCCCTGACCGGCCAGCCTGTCGGCGAGCAGACGCATGGGACGGCGCAGGGACAATGCGTCGTAGCCAAGCGGATCGGCGATCACCACGCCGACCGGTCCGGGATCGCCGGAAGGCCGGTGCAGAAGCGCGAATGTTCCCGCAATCGCCAGAGGACGAAGGGGAGGAAGCGCGCCGGACGATGCGGCAAGAACGGGCTTTCCGGCCATCAGCGTCGCTCCAGCGCCTTGCAGGATTTTTCCTCCGGCCGCGTGCGCGGAATGAAGCGCTCGATCGCGGTGAGCTGGGGCCGGTCCCCGTTCTCGTTCGGCTGAATGGACAGAGGATAGTCGCCCCACCAGTCGCCGGCGGCCCAGATCGACCAGCCAAGCCAGATGTCGGGCCGGGAATTGAGATACCCGACGACGCGGGCAAGCCCGCGATAGCAATCGGGTCGCGCGTATCCGCCGAACTCGCCGAGGAAGGCGCGATTGCCCGTCTCCTCCATCCAGGCGGTAACCCGCTTCAAGGCCTCCATGGCTTCCTCGACCTTGTTGCAGGCCGGTTTGGTGCCGGAGTAGTCGTCATCGAGATACTGGTGAATGTCGAAGCCGAAGTGGTTCATCGGGTCGACGACACCACGCATGACCTCGGCGTTGGAGCCGCCCGGCTGGTCCGCGTACCAGTGCACGGCCGCCGTCCAGATCGTACCTGCGACCAGAACGAAATTGTCCGCACCCGTCTCGCGGATCGCGGCGAGTGCCGCGTTGTTGGCCGGAAGCCAATCCTTGGCGTCGATATAGGCCGGCTCGTTCATGACCAGATAGATCACGTCGTCACGGCCGGCCCAAAGCGGGGCGAGCCGACGCCAGAAATCGGCGAAGGAGGACAGCGGAACCCGCCTGGAACCGACAAGATCGTCGAAGTGCTTGGCGAAGTTGCTCGGGTCCAGCACCACCGTCATGCCGAGGTCGGTGATGGTGTTCACCGTGTCGGTAAGGCGCTTGAGCTCCACGGGATCGAAGGGCGCGTCGAGCTTCGGCTGCAGCCGTTCCCAGCGAAACGGCAGGCGCACCACGTTCATGCCCTTGGAACGCAGGTAGGCGAGCGTCTTCGCGGAGGGATACGTGTAGTCGCGTCCGAAGACACCGGGAATGTTGTAGCCGAACTCGGCCCCCGCCGCGTTGGCGCCACGCAGGCATTCCGCGGCGGCCACGGGCTGGGCAAGGGAGAGGAACGCGGCAAGGGCAAGGGCGCCGCCCCTCAAGACCGGTTCAGGAAGACCCATTTTCCCCACTCCCTCCCGTGGCGGGCACGGGCCGCTCCATGCCCCCCGGTTCGTCGCCGGTCTCGCGGGCACGCTTGTCGTGCCAGCGCAGGGCCAGGAAGGCCGTCGCCGCGCAATCCACCTTCCAGTGACGGATCGTCCAGTACCGCGAGACAAGGTGCAGCGCGAGAAGCTGGCCCAGGCCGGCAATCGCCACGCCTTCGGGACCGAACTGGCTGCCGAGCCCGAACAGCAGGGCCAGGTAGACGACGAAGATCACGCTGCGGATCCTGAGCAGGTAGCCCTCGCCGCCGCCGATCATCATCAGCCACGTGCCGGGACCGAAGAATGCGTGGGCGATCGCGCCGACCGAGAGAAGCACCAGCACCGGAAAGTGTTCGACGAAGGCGTCATCGAACAGATGCAGCACGAAAGGTCCGACGAAGAAGAGGCCGACGCCGCCGATCAGGGCAAGCACGAAACTGCCGGCGGAGAGCATCGCCACAAGGCGCTGTGCGCCATCGTGGTCCTTCTCCTGGAACTTTGCGGAGATGAGCGGGACGCCGACCGTGTCGATCGCCAGAACGGGCAGGATCAGCAGGGAGGCGATGCGGTTGGCGACGAAGTAGAAGGCGGCGATGTCGAGGCCGATCGCGATGCCGATCAGGATCGTCTCGAGATAGAGCGCCGCCGCCTGGAAGAACCCGTTGGCGGAGAAGTTCAGCGTCTCGTTGCGCCAGACCCGTTCCGGAACGTCCTCGCGCGCGCCATGGGAGCGCAGGAAGCCCAGTCCCTCGGCCGCCACGAAGTGCACCGCCTGATAGCCGACCATGATCGCCAGCAGCCCCGCCACGAGTTCCGCCGCCGCCGCACCGCTCGTGACCCAGCCTCCCCAGGCAAGTCCGACAAGTGCCAGCGAACACAGCAGCCGCCACAGGTTCTCGCGCGGCATGAGCGCCAGAACGATGCGCCCGAACACGAGGAAATATCCCTGAAGATACTCGCTGAGCGTGAAGATCGCACCGAAAACGAGCGCGATCTCCAAATGGTCGTAGGGGGCCGGAAGCCCCTCGCCGAAGGTCCAGAGGAGCGCTGCCGCCAGAAGCTGTCCACCGCAGCCAAGCAGCAGCCAGAGACTGTTGTAGAATAGGATCCCCTGATTGGTGCGGCCGGGTTCGTGGTTCTGCAGGCGGAAGTGCTTCACCAGAAGCACCTGCTGGCCGAAGACGCAGATCAGGCCGAGAGAGGACCCGACCGAGAACAGAAAGATGTAGAGGCCGTATTCGTCCGTCTCCAGCGCATGGCTGGCGGCGAAAAGCAGCGCAAAACTCAGAATCGTGCTGCTGCCGCGACTGAGAAGCGACCAGAACAGCTTGCGGAATCCGCGACCGGCCACGATGGTCCGGATGCGTTCGATCATGATGCCAGTCCTTCGCGCGCTCCGCTGCCGCGCCGGGCGGATGCCTGGTTCACGGCGAGCCGGAGGAGCTCGGTGTATTGGGAGGCCACCCTGTCCCACCGATAGGCATCGGTCGAGGCAAGTGCCCCGCGTGACAGGGTTTCGTAGAGCACCTGGTCCCCGGCGACCCGGGTGATGCATTCGGCAAGCGCCGCGTCATCGGCGACGGGGAACAGGAAGCCGTTATCGCCCGGCCGTATCGTCTCGGCAATGCCTCCAAGATCGGAGCCGACCACGGGCACGCCGTGTCCGAAAGCCTCGATCGCGACGCGGCCGAAAGCCTCGCGACCGACCGAGGGAAAGACGAGCAGGTCGATCTGCGGAAAGAACTCCTCCGGCTGGCTCCAGCCAAGGAACCGGGTACGCTCGCGCGGGAAGTCCTGCCGCTGGATGTCCTCCTCGCCGGGCTTGCCGGTTCCGGCGATGACATATTCCACCGACGGATCGCCCTCGAGACGCCGCGCGGCACGGCCCAGGACGTCCAGTCCCTTGAACGGACGGTGCACCCCGATAAAGCCGATGCGGAAAGGCCGGCCCTGCGGCATGGAGCGCGGCGCGGAGGCAATCTCGCCGTCGATCACGCCGGGAATGCAGCGTGTCGCCGCCTGGGGGAAATATCCCTCGTCCACGTGTCGCTCGATCACGCCCTGCGTCTCGCCGCAGACCGCGTCCACATAGCGCGAGAAGAAGCGCTTGCCGAGCGAGGAGACCATGCAACTCACGCAGCGCGGGTCGCAGTTGCGGCCGTTCTTCTGCATCACGCTGCGCCAGCACAGCAGGAAGGCATTGCGCAGGGTATGCGCCACGGGAACGCCCATGGACCGCGCCGCCGCCCATGAAGCGACGTTGATGTTCTCGATGCTGTCGGTCAGCAGCACGTCGGGGCGATATTCGGCGATTTCGCGACGCATGGCGGCATGGGCGCGCGGATTGCCGTTCTCGAGGATGTGCCAGATCCCCTTCTTCCACACGGGACGGCCCGGCTTCCAGTAGTTCCAGTCGATGTTGAGCGTTGGAACGCGGTGCACCTCGAGCCCCTCATAGGTCTCGCGAACGTCCTCGTCCCCCACCGTCATGATACGCAACTCGTGCCCCTCTCCCACGAGCATCCGCGCGACGAGAAGCGCGGAAACGGGCGCGCCGCCTTCGAAATGTGGAGGAAAGGCCCCGCAGGCCATGAGAATGCGCATCAGTCGGAACGGATCCCTTGTCCGAGGTCGGCCCTGCAGGGCACACCGGAGTGTCACGGGTCAGGTCGCGCCAGCCCCACTTCCGGTATCTCGCCCAGCAATCAAAACCCTAGGGTGTGAATGTTAATTCGCAGTATTTGAACAATGCCCATGACGCGAACGCCCCCGAAAAGCAACAGGATCGGTGAACAGGGTCTTGATGCGATACACTCGGGCGGCCCGGACCGGCCCCGTTTCGCGCCGCCTTCGGGTATGGGCGTCATCTGGCAACCTGACGTTCATAAGCAGCGGATAAGACTTGGCAGGCGCGGCCGCTACGGATCCGCGCGGCAACTCTGGAGACGCAGGGGCCGACAGGCAGGAAACGGGGCGGGAAAAGAACTTGGCGGATCTTACCGAAGGCAGAGATATTCATCCCGGCCCCACGGTGCGCGAGCGCATCAGATCCCTCGTGCTCTCTACGGGCCTCAGGACGCTGAACTGGACCGGGCTCTCGCGCCTTGTCGGACGGCGCTATCGCGGCCGCGGCACCATCCTCATGTTTCACGATTTCGTGAAAAGCCGGGAGGGTACGCTCGACCAGGGCTGCGAGATCTCCGTGCTCGACACGCTGCTTGCCCGCCTGCGCGCGGAGGGGCGCGACATCGTCACACTCGACGAGGGACTGACGCGACTTTCGGGAGACAACCCGCGTCCCTTCGTGGTCCTCACCTTCGACGATGGCTACCGCTCCAATCGCGATCTCGCCTTGCCCGTCCTCGAACGCCACGAGGCGCCTGCGACGATCTATGTTCCCACCGGCTCGATGGACGGTTCGCTCAATGCGTGGTGGCTGGGTCTTCTCGCGCTTTTCCGCGACCGCGAGGCGGTCGACTTCGAGCCGATGAACACCCGTTTCCAGTGCCCCGACACCGCCTCGAAGATCTGGGGCCTGCGCCGCGCGACGGCCTGGGTCTGGCAGAATTTCCGGCGCTCGGAGCAACTCGGGCCGTTGTTCGCCGCAAACGACGTCTGTGTGCCGGACCTGGTGCGGGACACGTTCCTGCGTGCCGACGAGGTGCGCGAGCTCGACAAGCATCCGCTGGTGTCGATCGGGGCCCATACCCGCACCCACCGGGCGCTGGGCCTGCTGAAGCGCGAGGACGCGGTGGCGGACATCGCCGGAAACAAGGCCGATCTCGAGACCCTGCTCCAGCGCGAGGTGCCGCATTTCGCCTATCCCTACGGCCCGCCCTCGATCACCGGCACGCGCGAGGCGAAGTGGCTCGCCGAAATCGGGTTCGCCAGCGCGGTCACGACGACACCCGGCTGCCTGTTTCCAGGACACCGCAAGTCGCCGATGCTGCTCCCGCGCCAGAATGCGGAATCCCCCGAGGACGGCCACCATCTCGCCCTGTGCGGCGTCGAGGGCGTGATCCGGGCTCTTTCGGCACGTGGCGGTGATCCGGTCGCGCGTCCCGGAGGCTTGCACGCATGAAGGACATCTCCTCCCTCCATCTCGTGCATGTCGTACGGCAGTACCGGCCGAGCATCGGCGGGCTCGAGGATTTCGTGGCAAGCCTTGCCGCACGCCAGCGCGACCGTTTCGCGCGGGTGACCGTCGTCACGTGCGACCGCGTCTTTCGTGGCGGGGACGGCACGCGTCTTCCGGCCCGCGAAACCATCGAGGGAATCGAGGTCGTGCGCCTGCCCTCGCATCTCTCGACCCGCTATCCGGTCACGCCCGGCGTCTTCTCCGCGATCCGGGGAGCGGATCTGGTCCATGTCCACGCCATAGACTTCTTCTTCGACGCACTGGCCCTCGCCCGTCCGTTTCAGGGCATCCCGCTTGTTGCCACGACCCACGGCGGGTTCTTTCACAGCGGCAATGCCGGCGGATTGAAGACGCTCTGGTTCAACACCCTGACCCGCCTTTCGGCCATGGCCTATCGGGGGCTGGCCTGCTGCAGCCAGAGCGACTACGAGCGCTTCGCGACCATCGCGCCCGGAACCGTGCGCCTGATCGAGAACGGCGTGGATCTGGAGAAACTCGGCGATGCGGGCTCGCGCAAGCCGACCCGCTCCATCGTCACAATCGGCCGGCTCTCGACCAACAAGCGGATAGACCGGTTGATCGACGCCATGGCCGAACTGGCCCCGCGTCATCCGGACTGGCGTCTCGACATCATCGGAACACCCTTCGACTGGAGCGCGCAGGACGTGCGCGCGATGATCGCCCGACATGGGCTCGAGGGCCGTGTCGCCCTTCATGTCGGGCCGAGCGACGCGGACATGCGCGCACTGCTGGGTCAGGCCAGCCTGTTCGCCAGCGCCTCGGTCTACGAAGGCTTCGGCATTGCCCTGATCGAGGCCATGAGCGCCGGACTTGTTCCGGTGGTGGAGGCGAACGCCGCCTTCATGGCCTTCGCCGCACGTCATGAGGGGATCCGGCTCACGGGGTATTCGGACGCGGTCGTGGCGGCGGATGCACTCGAGGCCGCCCATGCGGGCCTGCAACGCGCACCGGAGGCCACGCGGGAGGCAATGATGGTCGTCGCGGCCGGCTATTCGTGGGACAGCACGGCGAAGCGCTACGAGGATTTCTACAGCGGGGCACTCAGCCGCGAGGCCGCGCCGCGATAGGTGCCGCGAACGGAAAAGCCCGCCCACACGTCCACAGCGCCCGCACAGAACCACAGGATCGCCGCCGTCTTGATCGAGTAGAACGAGCTCGAGACGATCATCAGCAGGCAGATGTAGGTAACCAGCGGGGCGCGAAACCGCCAGGCATCCTGCGAGCGCACGGGACCGAAGATATAAAGCCCCCACAGCGCGCCGGCTCCGAGAATGCCGAACTGGTGCAGCGAATAGGCGTATCCGTTGTCCTCGAGGAACGGCGTTACCGGTGACATTCCGAACAGCCCCCATCCGTCGAGGCTGAGCAGGATCCACGATGCGTGCAGCCAGCGGCCGGCAAGGTTGTCTTCCCAGTACACCGCGTTGGTCGACAGGCCGTAGATCGCCATCGCGACGGTGATCAACGCCGGGATCAGGAACCAGACCACACGGGGGATCAGACGGGAAAAGGGGAGCACGGCCACGAGCGCGAAACACACCATCATCCCGAACCGGGCATCGCCCATGATGATGACCACGACAGCGGCCGCAGCCAGCCAGAGCCGGTGGGACATGTCCTTGCGAAACATCGCCCACAGCGCGAGGAACGCGCCGAAGTTGCCCATCGCCACGGGCTCCAGGAAGACCGAGGAGACACGATGCGGCCCGAGGAAGGGGAGCAGGTTGCGGCCCTGGAAGCGTGTGCCGCTGATGAACAGGGAGGAATCGCCCATGCCCTTGTCGCCCACGTCGAGCGAACCTCGCGCAATGTAGTATTTCAGCACGTTGACGTTGGCTATGAAGGCGTCGAGCAGGAAATACTCGAACAGTCCGATCATCACGACGATGCCGGCGCAGACGAGCACGATCCGGTCCACATCCTCGATGCGACGCATCTTGCGGCCGAGAAAATAGAAGGCGATCGGGATCAGTCCGTCACGGATCGCCTTGAGGTCCAGCTCGGGGCGCAGCGACAGGATCAACAGCATGTAGGCGAGATAGACCGCCAGAAGCGTGTAGAGCCCGGCACGTCTGTCCACCGCCAGCACAAGCGTTGCCGAGATCAGCACCAGTTCCGCGAGCATCACAAGGTTCTGCGACACGCCGAAAAGGCGGGTGTTCACGAAGGCAAGCAGGAAGTTGAAGACCACGGTGCCGACGACGACCATACCCGCGGCCAGCGTCCACATGTGATGGACATCCGGACGACGAACGGCCGTGGGGCGCGAGGAGGGAAGCCGGCTCGCTGCCGGGCGCGCCAGTGGGTCAGGCTGCCAGCGCGACATTTCCGAGCATCCGGTCTTCCCAGGGCTTCAGGATGGCAAGCGTGCGATCAAGATCGCTGCGCGCCGTACCGCCCACGCTGGACACCAGGAGGATCGCGTCGGCCGCTCCGAGCAGCGTCGGCAGATACGGGTTGGCGGTGGCCGAGCCGCCGTCGATCACGAGAAACTCCTGATCGGTCGCGGAGAACGGATCCACGCCGCGCTCCCCCGCCCCGCCATCGAGGCGTTCGACCGTGAAGGGTCCTGCATCGGTGGCAGCCGGTGCGGGTGCGGGAGCGATCGCGGCCTCGCGCCGGCGGCTCGACAAGCGCGTGCGGGCGGGCGGCATTGCCTCGGGAGCCTGCGCTTCCGGCATCCGACCATTGCCGCCGTCGACGGGATGAGCCAGAAGCACGTCTTCGCCCATGTCGTAGAGGCTGGCCGCGATGGCGCGCACCAGCGGCGAGATCTCGAGCTTCTCGTCCACCGAGAGCACGAGAACATGCGCGGGGCGCTCATGCTCGAAGGCATGGCGCAAGGCATAGGCAATGCGCATCACCGCCATCTGGCGTTCGGCGGCGGTGGGGTCCGCACCCCCTCGTCCAGCGATACGGCGCGGCGGCGCACTGACGCTGGCGATCAGCGGAACGCCGGTCACATCGACAAGCTCGCGCTCCGACCCCAGACGGCCGTTCAGGATCTCGAATCCGACACTGCCGCCGGCTGCGGCGATCACGCCGAAAATGGCGGCCGCGATCACCACGATCGCACCCGAGGGGCCCGTGGGACGAAGCGGAGCGACGGCGGCGGAAATGACACGCGAATTGCTCGTGTCGATCTCGCGCTGCTCGTCGAGTTCCTTCGCCCGCGAGAGGAACGAGCGGTAGACCGTGTTCAGGGATTCCGCCTCGCTCTCGAGCTGGCGCAGCCGGATCTGGGCCTTGCTCTGGTCGACGGAGTTGGACGACACGCGGGCAAGCTCGGCCTCCAGCGCGGCCACATTGGCCTCCGCACGCTGACGGCTCGCCTCCACCGACCGGCGCACGCGGTTCAGTTCCGCCTCGATAAGGCCGCGCGTGTTGGCAAGCTGGGAGCGCAATTCGCGAAGCTGGGGATGGTTGGCCCCAAGCGTGGTCGCGGCCTGTGACTCCCGCTCGGCGATGCGGGCGTATTGCACGCGCAGGGAGCCGAGCGTCGAGGTCTGCAGGTTGGCGGGGAGCGCGCCGGCCTCGATCGCGGAGGCGGTCAGTCCCTCGAGGAGTTCCGCATTGGCTTTCGCTCCCTCAAGCTCGACCCTCGCCTGGGTAAGCTGGGTGTTGATGTCCTGAAGGCTCTGGCTCACCACCAGCCCCCGGTCCCCGGTGCTGATCAGGCCGTTTTCCGCGCGGAACGTCTCGACCGCCGCTTCCGCCGCCTCGACGCGCTTGCGCAGGCTGTCGGCCTGGGCCTGCAACTCGACGCTGGCGCGCAAGGTGGCGTCCGAGCGCAGTGTTCTCTGCTCCTCGAGATAGGCCCTAGCCGCCTCGTTGGCGATCTCGGCCGCCTTGAAGCGGTCCGAATGCGTCATGGAAATATTGAAGATGAAGGCATTCTCGACGCGCGCTACCTTCAGGTTCTTGCGCAGGCTGTCGATGGTCGCCGAGCGGCGGTCCTCGGGGCTGAGTTCCACCTTGCCCCCGCCAAGCAGGCTCGAGATCAGACCGCCCGACGTCGGCCGGATAAACGGGTCGCTCTCCAGATCGAGCTTGTCGATGACTTCATCCAGGACCGAGTTGGACAGGATCACATAGGCCTGGCTGTCGATGGCCAGCCGCTGCACGCCATCGGTTCCCCCACGCTGGACGATGTCGTTGCCGACAATCTGCAAATTCTGCGGTTCGATCAAAAGCTCGGCCGTGGCGGTGTATGTCGGCGTGCGCAGGAGCGCGTAGACGACGGCCAGCGCGACGCAAATTACAGGCACGATGACGAGCCAGGCGAACCGCTTTCTCAGGATGCCGGGTATCTGGTAGACGTCGATCATCGGCGCAATCCGAACCTTTATCCGCCGCGCCCGAAATCGCGCGTGCCCGGGCCCGCCGCATGGCAGGCCCTTCGATCATGTACGCAAGAGTGCCGGAATCATGGTTAAGAAACTCCCAAGCCCTTGCGCGACCATGCGGGAAACGCTCCGGCAACAGGGGAATTTGCGGCGTCCGGACTTGCGGACAAGGGCCGGGCGGTCGATTGTTGCCGCCATATGCAACCAACCGACCACAGGGAACCCACAGCGCACGATGATCCGCAGCGCCACCCTACAGCCCGACGCACCGCTTTTCGGAAGCCCCGCATGAGCGAGGTTCCGCACGGCAGCGCGGACAGCCATCCGATTGCCGCCGAAGTGCAGGCGCCGGACGTGGTCGCCATCGGCCCGGTGCGCATCGTCCGCCTGTCGCGGGATGCGGCCATCCAGCGCCTTCTCGAGACCATCGCGACGCGCCGCCGCGAACGGGTCGCCTTTGCCAACGCGCACGGCATCCTGCTTGCCATGGACGAGCCGGTTTTCGCGGACACGCTGTCACGGTTCCTCGTTCTCAACGATGGCATCGGAGCCGAGATCGGGGCGCGCGTGCTCGCCGGGAAAGGGTTTCCCGACAATCTCAACGGGACGGACTTCATACCCGCGCTTCTCGACAAGGCCCCTGCGGGAACGCGTCTCTACCTGCTCGGCGCGAAGCCGGAGATCGTCGAACGCGCGGCGGACCGCTTCGCCGCCAATCATGCGAACATCGACGTCTGCGGTTGGCACGACGGGTATTTCGCGGACAAGGACGAGTTGGCAGTCGCGGCCGGAATCAATGCCGCACGACCCGACATCCTGCTTGTTGCCATGGGCAATCCGAAGCAGGAGTTCCTGATCGACAGGCTCTTCGACCATCTGGACGTCCCGCTCGCCATCGGTGTCGGCGCCCTGTTCGACTTCACGGCGGGTGAGGTCGTGCGCGCGCCCTCCCTCCTGCGCCGGACCGGACTCGAATGGGTGTTCCGCTTCCTGCAGGAGCCGCGCCGGCTCGGCAAGCGCTACACCTCCGGCGTGATCCGCTACCTCTGGAAGATTGCACTTCTCAAGCTTCGGGGGCGCGGCGGCGCCTGAGCCTCACCGGGCGGACAGACTTTCAAGCCAGTCGAGAACTCCGTCCACTTCGGGGACGGAATGAACCTCCAGAGCCGGCGGACGACGCAGGAGGATCACCGGAAGGCCCAGCCTTCGGGCCGCGATCAGTTTCGCTTCGCCCCACGGACCTCCACTGTTCTTGGCAACCACATGTGTGGCCCCGTGTTCGCTCAGCAAGGCGACCTCGGCGTCCGCGTCCCGCGCCGGGCGTGCGAGCACAAGCCTTCCCCTGGGCAACCGTTCCTCCTCGCCGGGCGGATCGATCATGCGCATCAGGCAGTCGAGATCGGACCGGCTCGCAAAACGCGCGATCTCCTTGCGCCCGATTGCGAGAAACGGTCGCGCGCCAGGTGGAAGCGCCGCCACCGCCTCACCCAGATCGTCGACCTCCTGCCACCTGTCCGCCGGACCCGCGCGCCAGGCCGGACGCTCCAGGCGCACGAGCGGCGTGGCCGTGGCGCGGGCGGCTTCGGCCGCGTTCCGGGAAATGCCGGTAGCAAAGGGATGGGTCGCGTCGACCAGCGCACCGACGGCATTGTCCCTGAGCCAGCCGGACAGGCCCTCGACGCCTCCGAACCCGCCCGAACGCACGGGGAGCGGATAGGCGTCGGGCCTCTCGACGGCACCGGCGAGCGACACGCTCGCTGAAAAGCGCGTGTCCGTGACAAGCCGGGCGGCAAGCGCGCGCGCATCCCCCGTGCCACCCAGCACCAGAACCTTGAGCGGCGCGGTGTCCTCCGGCTGCGTCATGGGGCCGCCCCGTCGCCCTCGAAGGGGAGCTCGGCAACGAGCTGTCCCTTGCGGTCCACGAGAAGCACTTCGACGCGAACCGGCGCCCCCCTGAGAATCTCGAGAATGCGCCCACGCGCGGCACGGGCCACCAGCGCAGCAACGTCGATCCCCTCGCCCGCCGCACGGTCCAGAACCTCCTTGGCGGTGTTCGCCTGTCGCGCTTCCTCCACCAGGAGAGGCGGTGCGCCCGCCTCGTGCATGAGCCCGGCAAGCGCATCGAAATCAACCTGGCTGCGGGCGGAATGCAGGTCCATCGCGCCCTGGGCCAGCTTGACGAATTTGGCGAAGCCGCCTGCCATGGTCAGGCGCGGAACGGGATGGGCGCGCAGATACTTGAGCAGCCCGCCGGCGAAGTCGCCCATGTCGAGACAGGCCATCTCGGGAAGATCGGGGTGGCGGGCACGTGCGGCGGCTTCGGAGGTCGACCCGGTCGCGCCGATGACATGCTCCAGCCCGGCGGCCCGCGCCACATCGACCCCGCGATGGATCGAGGCGATCCACGCCGCGCAGGAAAAGGGACGTACGATGCCGGTGGTTCCGAGGACCGAAAGGCCGCCGACGATACCCAGGCGCGGGTTCATGGTGCGTTTCGCGATCTCCTCGCCACCGGGGATCGAAACCTCCACCTCGAAGTCGGCCGGAACGCCGGCCATCGCCGCGACTTCGGCAAGCACCTGCGCAATCATGCTGCGCGGCACCGGGTTGATGGCCGGCTCGCCCGGATCGATCGGAAGCCCTGCGCGGGTCACTGTTCCCACCCCCTCACCGGCGCGATAGGCGATCCCGGAACCAGGCTCCCCCTTGCGCACGGTCGAGATCACGAGTGCGCCATGGGTCACGTCGGGATCGTCGCCCGCGTCCTTGACGATGCCGGCAAGGGCGAACGCCCCCCTTTCGTCCTCACCGACCTCCTCGCGGGAGAGCGCAAAGGCCGGCTCCTCGCCCTTCGGCAGCACGATGGTCACGGGATCGGGAAACCGCCCTGCCAAAAGCGCGGTACAGGCCGCCTTCGCGGCGGCCGTGGCGCAGGCACCCGTGGTCCAGCCACGGCGCAGGGGCTTCGGGTCGATCTCGCTCATGCGGCGGACTATAGGCCCGCCGCGGGAATGCGTCACGCGCGCAGCGGCCCAGGTGCCGGCTCCGGGTGAAAGGGTCGCAAAACAGGTGTTCGCAGGCGGTTCTGCGACCTTGGCGCGGCGATCAAGGCCCCCTAATATCGGCAGCCTGATGAGCGATACGACGACACGCGCGCTGGAGCGCCCCGACCCTTCCCATCTCAGGCTGCCCGTTTTCGAGGCCGGCACGGTCTGGCTCGCGGGCGCGGGCCCCGGCGATCCGGGGCTGATGACACTGCATCTTCTCAACGGGCTGCAGCAGGCGGACGTGATCGTCTACGACGCGCTTGTCGACACATCGATCCTGAAGCTCGCGCGGGCCGACGCGGCAGTCGAATACGCCGGCAAGCGCGGCGGCAAGCCGAGCCCCAAGCAGCGCGACATTTCGCTCCGGCTGATCGAGCACGCGCGCGAGGGCAAACGCGTGCTTCGCCTCAAGGGCGGCGACCCCTTCGTGTTCGGACGGGGCGGCGAGGAAGCGCTCACATTGGTCGGTGCCGGCATTTCGTTCCGCATCATTCCCGGCATCACGGCCGGCATCGGCGGACTGGCCTACGCCGGCATTCCCGCCACCCATCGCGACACCAATCAGGCGGTCACCTTCCTGACCGGCCACGACCAGACGGGCCTTGCCCCCTCCGCAATCGACTGGGCCGGCATTGCAAGCGGCTCCCCGGTGATCGTCATGTACATGGCGATGAAGCATCTTGCCCAGATCACGGGCGAACTCATGGCGGCCGGACGCGCCGCCTCGGAGCCGGTCGCCATCGTCTGCAACGCCTCGCTCGCCAGCCAGAGCGTCTTGGAAACCACGCTCGGCGAGGCGGCGAATGCTGCCCGCGAAGCCGCCCTTGAACCGCCCGCGGTCGTCTGTGTCGGCGAGGTGGTGCGCCTGCGCGCCGGGCTCGACTGGCTGGGCGCGCTGGCCGGACGCGCGCTCGACGCGGACCCGCTCGGCCTGCGCAGGGAAACCGAGGCCGGCTCGGCGTGAGCCTTCCCGCCTCCTCGCATTCGCACGCCTCCCGCGCGCCCGGCCTCGTGATCGCGGCCCCCGCGTCCGGAAGCGGCAAGACGGTCATCACGCTCGCACTGCTGCGCGCCTTCGCCCGCGCCGGGCTTGCCGTTGCCAGCGCCAAGGCAGGACCGGACTACATCGACCCGGCCTTTCACGCGGCGGCCAGCGGACGGGAGAGCGTCAACCTCGATGCCCACGCCATGCGTGGCGCGCTGGTCGACACACTGGCGGGCGACCAGGCGGCGGGCTGCGACCTGCTGCTTGTCGAGGGGGTCATGGGTCTCTTCGACGGCGCGGCGGACGGATCCGGCTCGACTGCCGACCTCGCCGCCCGCCTCGGGCTTCCTGTGGTGCTTGTCGTCGACGCGGCCAGACAATCTCACTCGGTCGCGGCGCTGGTACGCGGCTTTCGCGACCATCGCGACGACGTCCATATCGCCGGTGTGATCCTCAACCGCGTGGGAAGCGAGCGCCACGCCGCGATGCTGTCCGGCGCACTCGCAGGCGTCGGAATGCCTGTGCTCGGCGCCGTCCCACGCGACGCTGCCCTTGCCCTTCCCGAGCGCCATCTGGGCCTGGTCCAGGCCGGGGAGCGCGACGACCTCGACGCGTTTCTCGACAGCGCCGCCACACGCATCGCCGCCTCCTGCGACCTCGTGGCCCTGCGCAAGGTCGCGGGAGAACTGGCGGTTCCGGACAGGGCTTCCGATGCCCCTTCGCCGAAACGGCTTGAACCTTTCGGCCAGCGGATCGCGGTTGCCCGCGACGTGGCATTCGCCTTCGCCTATCCCCATCTCCTGTCAGGCTGGCGACGAGCCGGCGCGGAACTTTCGTTCTTTTCGCCACTGGCCGATGAGTCCCCCTGCGAAGAGGCCGACGCGGTTTACCTGCCCGGCGGCTACCCCGAGCTACATGCCGCCCGGCTGGCAGCCACCGCAACCTTCCAACAGGGCATGGCATCGGCCGTGCAACGCGGAGCCCTGATCTATGGCGAGTGCGGCGGCTACATGACCCTGGGCGACGTTCTGGTGGACGCCGAAGGGATACATCACAGGATGCTCGGCCTGCTGCCGCTGACCACCAGCTTTGCAAGCCGTCGCCGACATCTGGGATACCGACACCTCGACGGGCTTTTGGGCGCGCCATTCGCCGGCGGCTTTTCCGCACACGAATGGCACTACGCCTCCATCCTGCACGAGGGGGCGGCGGAGCGGCTGTTCCAGGCACGCGACGCGACCGGCGCGGACCTCGGCGCGCTCGGGCTCAGGGCCGGCACGGTCATGGGGTCCTTCTGCCATCTGATCGATATCGCATAAGGCGGACGGACGGGCATGACCCGTCCGTTGTCGCAACTCAGGCCGCTTCCAGCAGGCAGAGCTTGCAGGTGTAGCCTTCCTTCTCGTGGTAGGGCGCATCGTTGATCGCACGCAACCGGATCAGTCCGTGGCGCTCCATCTCCGCCAGATGTGCCGCATAGCGGTCGGGCTCCCACACCTTCTCGTGCACGGTCACGACAAGCGGCGCGCCGGGACGTGCCACGCGGGCGAGTTCGTCGATCGCCTCGGGCCCGACGTGACCGCTGGTGAACACTCCGACGCTGACGACACCGTCATAGCTGTTGTCGGGAAGATCGAGCGCCGCGGTCATGTCCGCCTCGGCAAGGCTCCGGTAGACCTTCTTGCGCGCGGCTTCCTCCAGCATGCCGGGCGAAAGGTCGATGCCGTCGATCTCGGCCTCCGTGCGGCGCGCGATCTCGGCTCCGACAAGGCCCGTGCCACATCCGGCATCGAGAATGCGGGCTTCGGCGGTTTCACCCTCCAACGCCTCGCTCAGCGCGCGCGCCGCGAGAACCGGCGCGACATACCCCATGCCGTCGAGCGTATCCGCGTCGTAGCTCGCCGCCCAGTCGGCATACAGGTCGCGAATGCGGCCGGCATCTCCATCAAGGGCATAGGCGCGCTTGAGAAGCGGATTGTCCGATTCCATGACGGGTCTCTCCTTTTCTGGCTTGCGCCATACCCTAGGCAGAGACCCGTCAGGATGCAAACCGACGCCCGTCAGGCGGCCGCGAGAACGCAGAGCTGGCAGAAGACACCGGTTTTCAGCAGATAGGGCTCGCGCCGGCTTTCCTCCACGCGCAGGCGCCCCTGCCGCTCAAGCAGGTCGACATGAGCGCTGAACCCCTCTCCCTCCCAGGCGGTGTCGCGAATGGCCAGGACGATGGGGGCGCCGGGACGGGCAACACGCACCAGTTCGTCCATCCGCTCCGGCCCCACATGTCCGGTGGTGAAGACGCCGGAGCTGACGATGCCGTCGTAGGTGTCGTCATCCGCGTCCAGCGGATGGTTCATGTCGCCAAGGACGAGAGAGCGATACGCCTGCGTCTCCTCCGCCTCGTCGAGCATGCCGCGAGTCAGGTCGATCCCGTCGATCCGCAGCGCCGGCCGGCGTTGTTTCAGCTCCACGGCAACAAGTCCGGTGCCGCAGCCCACGTCGAGGATTTCCGCCTCCGGACCGACCCGCGCCGCCACCGCCTTCGCCGTCAGGACATGGCCGGTATAGCCGATCCCCTCGACGACATCCCGGGCATAGGTGGATGCCCAGTCCTCGTAGAATTCCAGGATCTTGTGCCTGTCGCCATCCAGGTTGACGATACGCTCGAGCTGCGCCTCTTCATGCGACATGGTCTTTCCTCCTCCGGTTTGTACGGGAGAAGGCTAGGCTATTCACTCATAGGTTGAAATTGTAAGATTTCGTATTTCAGGTTGTGGATTTGGCGGTTTTCTTCTTTTTCTTCGGCCTCAGAACATGCACGTGGTCGGCGTGATAGAGGGCGCTGTCGCGGAAATCCTCCTGCGGCTCCAGCGCATGGCCGACAAGCACGAGTGCCGTGCGGGTGATCTTCGCCGCGCGCACCTTCTCGTGAATATCGGACAGGGTGCCATGGATGAACGCCTGGTCAGGCCAGCCGACCCGATAGGCGACCACCACGGGGCAATCGGCGCCATAAAGCGGCGAAAGCTGACGCTCGACCTCCCGCAGGTTGCGGATCGAAAGATGGATCGCAAGGGTCGCGCCACTCTTCCCCAGGGTCGTGAGATCCTCCCCTTCCGGCATCGCGGAGGACTGCATGGCCGTGCGCGTCAGGATCACCGTCTGCGCGACCTCGGGAATGGTGAGTTCCTGCCCCAGCGCGGCGGCGGCGGCGGCAAAGGCGGGAACGCCCGGTGTCACGTCGAAGGGAATGCCGAGCGCGCGCAGGCGGCGGATTTGCTCGGCGATCGCCCCGTAGAGCGAGGGATCGCCGGAATGAACCCGGGCGACGTCCTGTCCCTTTTCATGGGCGGACACGATTTCCGCCATGATCTCGTCCAGCGTCATGGGCGCCGTATCGACAACCCGCGCGCCCTCGGGAGCGGCCGCCACGACCGCCTCGGGCACCAGCGAGCCCGCGAACAGGCAGACCGGGCACGACTGGATCTGCTTCAGCCCGCGCACGGTGATCAGGTCCGGGTCGCCCGGACCCGCGCCGATGAAATGGACCGTCATAGCTTCTCCTCGATGCGTTTGGCGTAGCCGCGCGGCGTGTAGACGAAGGGTTTGCCGGAGCCGGTCATGACCGCGCGCGAGGCGGACGAGCCGACAAGCACGGTGGTCAGCATGTCCACGTCATCCACCTTGAGATCGCCCAGCGTGGTCACGGTGAGCGTCTCCCCCGCGCGTCCGAGGTTGAAACCAAGAACCACCGGCGTGTCGGCGGGGCGGGCGGCGAGCAGGATCTCGCGGGCGGCGGCAAGCTGCGTGCGCCGGCGCTTCGAGACCGGGTTGTAGAAGGCGATCACGAAGTCACCGTCGGCGGCTGCCTTCAGCCGTTTCTCGATTGCCTCCCACGGGGTGAGCAGGTCGGACAGCGAGATGGTGCAGAAATCATGGCCGAGCACCGCGCCGATACGCGCGGAGGCGGCCTGAAGCGCCGAGATGCCCGGCGCATTGACGATCTCCACCCGGCGCGCCGCATCGCTCACGCCGCCAGCATCCCGGTCACGGTGCACCAGTTCATAGACCAGCGCGCCCATGGCATAGATGCCCGCGTCACCGGACGACACAAGCGCGACGGACCGCCCCTCGCCCGCCCGTTCAAGGGCGAAGCGGACACGCTCCTCCTCGGCGCCGAGCGGAAAGGCATGACGCGGCTTGCCCTGGATGAGCGGCGCGACAATATCGAGATAAAGCGAATAGCCGATCACCTCGTCCGCTTCGGCAAGCAGGCGCGAGGCCTCGGGCGTGCGCCAGTCGTCGCGGCCCGGACCGATACCGATGACGGCGAGGCGCCCGCGTGGCCGCCCGACTTCCTTTGCCGAGACCGGAGCCGCCGCACGCGCGACGGCAACCGTCGCATTGGCCGTCTTTCGTTTTTCGACGATAAGCGATCCGTTGACGCCCGCGCCGGCGAGTGCCGCCCCTTCCGCGACACCATGGCAGCCGACTTCCGCGTAGACGACCTCGGAAGGATTGGCGAGGCGGTCACGCTCCGCCTCGAGGGTCGCAGCATCGAAGAGACGCAGCGGCGCGGCAAGCACGGCGGAAAGTTCCGCCATCGCCGTCTCGTCGCCCTTCAGGTCGATGGAGGCGACCGCCGCCACGGCGCCTTCGGCCAGGCCCGCTTCGCCCAGGGTCTCGCGCACCAGCGAAACGAGTTCCTCCGCCGGACAGCCACGCGCGCAGCCGACGCCCACCACGAGGGTGCGCGGATGATAGACGAGACGGTCGGGTCCGGGCGTCACCGCCTCGTCGGTGACCGCGATTTCAAGTTCCGCGTCTGGCGAGACGGCAAGGCGCGAGCGGCTCAGCCACGGAGCCTCTCCGGTGACGCGCACCGGTTCACCGGCCAGAAGGCGGGCCATGAAGCCCTTGGCATCGGGAAGATTGGCGAGCCACCATCCGGCGGGCGGCGCGTCGAGCGCAACGCCGAGCGCCGTGTCCCCGGCCGTCGTCACCGCCGCATGGGCCTCCAGAGCGCCGGCGACCTGGCGGGCAAGCGAATTCGCCCCGCGATGACCGCCAAGAAGCGGCACGACGCTCGCACCGTCCTCCGAGACCGCGATCACCGGTGGTTCGGCGCGCTTGTCCTCGATCACGGCGGCAAGCGCGCGGATCAGGATGCCGGACGCGCACACGCCGATGATCGGCGTGCCGGCCTGGTAGAGCGCGCGAATGTGATTGAGCGTCTCGGCAAAGGCGACATCCAGACCCGGCACGCGATGGGCCAACCCGTGCAGGGTCGAGCCCGGCAGCGCGGCGGCCACCTTGCGCGCGGTCGAAAGCGCCGCCGGCGTCAGGACGAGGATCGCGGCGGAAGCATCCACGCTTCATCTCCCTTGTAGATCAGGATCATCGAAAAATACGGCGCGGAGGCGGTGTCCACCTCACCGAGCGGCGCGACCGCCTCGGCGGCGAGCGTCGCCCGTTCGACATAGCCCGCATGATCGAGAAGGCCAAGCCGCGCGATCAGGGACTTGAGGCGCGAAAGGTGCCGCCCCACCTTCATGATCGCGACCGCGCCGGCAGCCTCGATGCGCGCGGCGACCTCCTCGTCGGCGAGCGGACCCGGGATCACGGTGAGAACGTCGTTGCGCGCGGTGAGCGGACGCCCCAGACGTGCGGCGCAGGCGGTCAGCGAGGTGACGCCCGGCACGATCTCCGCCGGAAACCGGTCGACGAGACGCTCGTACAGATACATGAAGGAGCCGTAGAAGAACGGGTCCCCCTCGCACAGCACCACCACGTCGCGGCCGGCGGAGAGTTCCCCGGCGATTTCCTCCGCCGCGCGGTCATAGACGGCCCTTGCGGGAAACCTCTCGACACGCATCGGTACGACGATGGGGATCTCGCGGGCATCCGCCGGAATTGCGTCCGCCGCGATGGAGCGGGCGAAACTCTCCCCCGTATCGGGGGCGGGATAGGCCACCACCCGGGCCGACGAAATCAGCCGGTGCGCCTTCAGCGTCATCAACTCCGGGTCACCCGGCCCGAGACCGACGCCGTAAAGAGTGCCCGTGGCGCGGGCACCGCCGTCCTGGTTCATCTCACCAGACTCCATTGCGTGACAGGCATCAGCGGCCGCCAGCCGGTCATGCCGCCGACAGGGCTCGCACGCGAGATCGCGATACGGGTCAGGTCGCCGCCGAACCTCGCGTAAGCGGCGAGAAGCACGGCCTCGCTTTCCAGCGTTACCGCGTTGGCAACCAGCCGCCCACCCGGCTTCAGGGCCCACAGCACCGCCTCGATCATTCCCGGCGCGGTCAGGCCGCCGCCCAGGAACACGGCATCGGGCGCCTCCAGTCCCTCGAGTCCTTCCGGCGCATCGGCGTCGAGCAGTTCGAGGCCCGGCGTTCCAAGTGCGGCTGCGTTGGCGCGGGCGACCGCCCGGCGTCCGTCGTGAGGCTCAAGACCGATGGCGCGCGCGCCGCGCGCGGCACGCATCCACTCGATGGCGACCGCTCCCGATCCGGCGCCGACGTCCCACAGGAGCGCGCCTGGAAGAGGCATGAGGCGTGCCAGCGTCGCGGCCCGGATTTCACGCTTGGTGAGCTTGCCGTCATGACGAAAGGCGTCATCGGGCAGACCCGGCACGCGGGCGCGCAACGGCGTGTCGCGCACGGGCACCACCTCGATCGCCGTGACGTTGAGATCCGCGACCACGCCCTCGAAGCTTTCCGCAAGCGCCTCGACGCGGCGCTCCACCGGGCCGCCAAGGTGCTCCAGCACCACGACCCGGCTTTCGCCATAGCCTTCGTCGACCAGAAGATCGGCGATCTCGCCAGGCGTCCGCGACCCGCTCGTCAACGCGAGGATGCGCGCGCCGGGATAGAGCGCGGCCCGCAACGTGTCGACCGGGCGACCGTGCAGCGACAGGATTTCCACCTCGCCAAGCGGCCAGCCGAGACGCGCGGCGGCAAGCGACAGCGACGAGGGGGCTGGCAGCACGAGCATTTCCTCGGCGGGAATGCTCCGGGCCAGCGTCGCGCCGATGCCGAACCACATCGGGTCGCCGGAGGCCAGCACGGCGGTCGGTCGGCCGCGCCGCGCCTCAAGCTCCGCGACACCTTCGTGAAAGGGGCTCGGCCAGGATCGAAAGCGCGCGCCCGGAACCTCGGCAAGGTCCTGGTGGCGCGCGCCGCCGTAGACGATCCCTGCCTCGTCGAGCGCAGCCCTCGCAATGGCGGAGAGTCCGGCAAGGCCATCCTCGCCAATGCCGATCACCGTCAGCCAGGGAGACGCAGGATCCGGACGGGCGCTCACGCGATCTCCTCCTCGGGCAGCCCGGCGGCAAGGGCATTGAGCGCGGCCGCCGCGATCGCCGAGCCGCCAAGCCGGCCGCGCAGGGCGAGAAACGGAATGGCGAAGGGGTTTTCGGCAAGCGCCTCCTTCGATTCCGCCGCGCCGACGAAGCCGACGGGAAACCCGAGGATGGCGGCCGGACGCGGTCCGCCCGCGCCGATCATTTCCAGCAGATGGAACAGCGCGGTCGGCGCATTGCCGATCACGACGACCGCGCCGTCGAGCCCGTCGCGCCACAGTTCGACGGCGGCCGCCGAACGCGTCGTGCCAAGGTTGGCGGCAAGGTCGCGAACCCCCGGCTCGTTCAGCGTGCAGCGGATCTCGTTGCCGGCGGGAAGACGCGAGGCGATGATCCCCTCCGCCACCATGCGCACGTCGGTGAAGACCGGAGCCCCGGCGCGAAGCGCATTCGCGACCGCCTGTTCCACCCCCTCGCTCCAGGCGAGATGGCGGGTAACGGACGGATCGCCGCAGGCATGGACGATCCGCACCGCCGCCGAATGCAGGGCCGCAGGCAGGTGCGCGAGCGCGGCCTCGCCGCGCACGATCGAGAAGGACCGCCGGTAGATCTCGCCCGGGTCCTTCACATAGTCGTATGCGGGAGGCCGCCCGCTCACCCGTCCTTCCTCATCGAGCGCGGTCCCAGCGGGTGGTCCGCATGCGGATAGACCGGGTGATGATGGTCGTGGTCATGGCCATCATGATGGTGGTGATGCCCGTGACCATGATGGTGATCATGGCCGTGACTATGACCGTGGGCATGGTCGTGCGAATGCCCATGCCCGTCCGCGTGGTGATGATGGTGATGGCCGCCGCCGGTCGCCACCTGATCGCAGGCTCCCGTGCACACGTCCTCGCACAGCTTGCATTCGGCGTCGTCACCGAGCCCTTCCACGTGGTGGTGATGGCTCTCCTGCGGCCGGCCAACGTCCTCCTCGAAGCCCAGCACCTGTTCGCGGTACTTGCACATCTGGCAGTTCATCAGGTTGGCGCCCTGCAGGATCTCCTGCACCCGGTCGGCCATCGTGTCGATCACCTGCGGATGGTCGTTGAGATAGCCCGCCTTCAGGAACTCGATGTCGGGGTGACGCTCCGCCACCTCGTCGGTCGTGTTGTAGATGCGGCTCACCAGCACGCCGGAGAAGAGGAAATAGGGGAACACCACAATGCGCTTGTAGCCAAGCTTCGCCGCATGTTCGAGGCCCGGGGCGACCAGCGGAAAGGTGACGCCGGAATAGGCCGTTTCCGCCCACCCGAAACCGAAGCCTTCCCACAACATGCGGGTGATCTTGGCCACGTTCGAGTTGGCGTCCGGATCGGACGCGCCACGCCCCACGACGACCAGCAGCGTCTCATGCATCGGCACGTCGTCGCCCGCCGCCTCCAGCGCCTCACGGATGCGTTCGCCGGCGGCGCGAATCATCCGCGTATCGACGGCAAGCTCGCGACCGTAGGTGATCGTCACGCCCGGATTCTGGGCCTGGTAGGTGTTGAGGACGGAGGGAATATCGTTCTTGGCGTGCCCGGCCGCGAACAGCATTCCCGGTACGGCGAGAATGCGCGTGCATCCCTGCTCGCGCAGCCGGTCGAGACCGTCCTTGATCACGGGATTGGCGAATTCGAGATAGCCGTATTCCACCGGCCAGTCGGGAAACCGGTCGCGCAGGCGCTCGGCAAGCTGCGCGAATTCACGCACCGCGCCACGGTTGCGGCTGCCGTGCCCGCAGATCATCAGCCCGAGCTTTTCGCCCCCGGCGACCGGACCCGTTTGCGGTGCGGTCCGCGTCTCCGGTGCCCCGTCCTGCCCGCCGGCGTGAGCGGTTGCGTTCGCCATGTCGTGTCTCCCTCACGTATCGCGCAGGGAGATTTGCCCGAACTCGGGAAAACGACAAAGTCGTCTTTCGTCCGAGAGCTCCCCGCGCCGACATGCCCTAGCGGCATGCTTTCGGCCATGTGACAGGCTGTCCTTGTTCGGGTGACGCGCAGACCGTTGCGGAGCGGGCGGGTCGGGGAACGCAGCAGGCCGCTCGCCCGACGCGACATCGCGCGGGCGGTGCTTGGCAGGTCGCCGTCCAGACAGCTCCGGAGTGGATCCCCGACTTGGGTCGATCTCCACCGGAATCGCTTTCAGCCCCTCAAGGGACGCCGTCATTGGCCGGGCACGCTAGAGGAGCGGCGGGCGGGCATCAAGCGGCAATTCCGCCGCGGCGTATCGACGTGCCGACACGCCGCCGCCTAACCGGTTGTTTATCTCCTTACGGCAATCTCCCGGCAACACGAGCGGGGGCAGGCCCCGCACCCAGGGAGGAATGCAAAAGATGACAAGGCTCGCGGCGCAAGACACGACGTCCCGGGACATTCCGCAGGGCGCCATGCGCATGGCCTCCGGCCTCACGCTCGCCAGCACCGAGGGTCTCGAGCTCCAGGACGCACCGATCAACCCGGACTGGATCCTGGACGGCGAGCCCAGGGCCCGCGCGCTCACCCTGGCACAGGGGGACGACCGCAACGCCAACATGGCGGTGTGGGACTGCACCGCCGGGCGTTTCCACTGGTATTTCGGATGCGACGAGGCGGTCTACATCCTGGAGGGTTCGGTCACCGTCACGGGCCCGGACGGCGAAACCCGCCGACTGGAAGCCGGCGACACGGCCTATTTCCCGGCCTACAGCTGGTTCACCTGGGAGGTGGAGGACTATGTGCGCAAGGTCGCCTTCTGCCACGACGTGGTGCCCTCGCTGGCACGGCTGCCCGTGCGCATCCTCACGCGCTTGTCCCTGATCGCCGAGCGCCTCTACACCGCAGCCTTCGGGCTTTCCTCGCGCCCGCCGCGCTGATCGGGATGACGGCGGACCGCCTCTGCTCTAGGGTGTGGCCCGATGGACAAGGCATGTATGGCGAAGCCTGAAGGAGCCACCGGGATGCAGACGACCTCACTCGTGCTGACGGCGATTGCCGAGGACCGGCCGGGCCTTGTCGAGACGCTGGCGAGCATCGTCGCACGTCACGACGGCAACTGGATCGAAAGCTCCATGTCCCGGCTTGCGGGCGCCTTTGCCGGCATCGTTCGCGTCGAGGTCCCCGTCGGCCGTTCCAAAGAGCTCGAGGGTGCGCTCGGCGCGCTGGCGGGCGAGGGAATTGCCGTCACGGTGAAACAGGCCGACGCGGCGTCGGAAAACCACGGCCAGGCGGCCCATGTCTCGCTCATGTGCCAGGATCATCCCGGCATCCTGCACGCGCTTGCAACGCTCTTTGCCGCAAGGCGCGTAAGCATCACCGAGTTGGAAACGGAAGCCTATGCGGGTTCCATGAGCGGCGAGCGCATGTTCCGCGCCGAAGTGGACGTGGTGCTTCCCATCGATCTCGCCGCGAGTGACCTGTCACAGGAACTCGAGAGGCTTGCCGGCGACATAATGGCGGAGATTTCCTTCGCCGACGTCACCTGAGAGGACCCGGCAGGAGGCTCCTGCCGGGCACACCACATTCAGGCGCCCTGTATTCAGGCACACTGCATTCAGGCACACCGCATTCAGGCACACCGCATTCAGGCGCCGAAGCGCATCGGGTCGACCGCCACCATGTGGTTGTCCCAGGAAACGCCGGGCGACGACGCAAGCGGCACCGGGCGCCCCGCCACGTCCGCGCTGTCGCTCAGTCCGCCATTGCCATCGGAAATCAGGAAGCCGTTCGCGTCGAGCGCCGCCAGGCCGCAGGCATCCGGGCGCTGCTGGCTTCCCATGAAGCTGCCGTCGCTCGCTGAGAAATAGAGCAACCGGCCGACCTTCGGGCAGGAGGCGGCGACCACCTCCCCGTCGCGGCTGAGCGCCACCGAGCCGATGTAGTTTTCCAGCTTCCCGGAAAGCTCGTCCGGCAGATCGTGAAACTCCAGCCGCCCCTTGCCCAGGTCAAGGGATGCCAGGAGCGGCGGCGTCTCGTCGAGACCGCCCTGGTGCTGGGCGCCGATCCACACGCGACCGTTCTCGCCGACCGCCATGTGGCGCAGCGAAAGCTTGTGCAGATGCGCGGGCGCCTCGAGCCGCCCGATCACCGCGCCCGAATCCAGATCCAGGAAGGTGATGTTGGGTTGCATGGTGTCGATGTTGAGTTTTTCCCGGTCACGGTCGGGATGCGTCTCGATGCCGCCATTGGCGACCACCAGCGTCTTTCCGCCGGGCATCGGCAGGATGTCATGCGGGCCGATGCCCCCCGACCACAGCTCGCCCACGCGCGCCGGTGTATCGCCCGAGACGTCATAGACGCCGATGACGCCCCGCGTCGTCTCGTAGTCGTTCTCCGTCGCGAAAACGAGTTGCCCGTCGGGAGAAAACACGCCGTGTCCGTAGAAGTGGCGCCCCGGAACGGAGGCAATGGTGTGCGGCGGCGTCTTGCCGTGCGGATCGAACAGCACGGCGAAGGTGCCAGGACGGCGCGCGAAGACGAGACAGCGGCCGCTTTTCTCGCACACGGCGATATCATGCCCCCGGTCGGGCAGCGCGATTTTCACGCGCGGCAGGCCGTCGACACCGGTCACCACCACCGAGTGGGTGCCGTCGGCCTCGCGCCGGGCACCGGCGAAAAGCGGATCCTCGGCATCCAGCGCGGCAAACATCTGCGCCGAGCGGGCACTGCCCGAGCGCGTCACGGCGGCGGTCAGGGCGGCCCCCGCCCCGACCAGCAGACTGCGGCGATCAATCACCGTCGAGCGCATTGAAGCCTCCCTTGAAGTCGAGATGGCCGGCGAGTTCCCCGGCCACCATGGGACGCAGGCCGTCGAGGATCGTGCGCACATAGGTGAGCTTGCCCAGATCCTTCTCCCCTTCCAGCGCAAGCACGGGGTCGGGATCGACAGCCTCCAGCGCGCCATGGGCATTGCCCGCTTCGAAGGAGAGCGTGTTGCCGATCCACGCTCCGTCGCTGCGCGCCTCGGGGTATCCGGCGGCGACGATGGCATCGGCGAAACCGTCGATCAGGGCCGCCAGATGGACAAAGCCGGTATGGGAACGCGAGAAGGGAATGCGCGCGGCGCGCAAGGTGACCGGGCCCTCGTCGAGAAGGGGGCCGACGATCTGGTCGCGTGCCAGTTCCAGAGACGTGAGAAGGGCGTTGAACACGAAGCTCGCCGCTTCCTTGTCGGTATGCACGAGCGCATTGTCGGGCCCGGGCGCCAGAAGGAGAGCGGTCTGGCCACTCGGTGCGCCGAACGCCTCGCTCACCTCGCGCGAGGTCTCCTCGAGGCGCGCGCCAAGCGCCGTCGCATAGGCACAGGCATAGTCGGCCGCCTTTGTTGCCTCTTCCCCCGACCCCTCTTCCGCGCGCCCCAGAACGACCTCGCCGGTCTTGTCGTAGGCGATCCACTCAAGGGCGGTCAGGCCCTGAAGCGCGACGCTCTTTTCGCGCAGGCTCGCCGGATCGATCGCGGTTTCGTCCCTGGCGGCGACGAGCCGGGTGACCTGACGGCGCACCACGCCGCGTGAGTCCGGCACGAACGCGAGGCGCTCCGCACGCGCGTCATCGGCAAGCGCGCCTGCCCGCAACGCGGCGAGGCGCCCGTGCGCGGCAACCGCGCCGGCGAAGGCTTCGTCGAAGGCTTCGGCCGCATCGGGACCGGCGCCCTTGGCGCAGACACCCGCGATTGTCTTTTCGAGCGTCACGAGGCTTTCGGTCAGATCGCTGGCTGCGGGCCGCGCGAAATTCTCGATCAGGGCGGGCACGAAGCGCGCATAGTCGACAGGCGTCGTGTCGACCGCGCCCATCGCCGGCTCTCCTTCATCGGCGACACCTGGCCGGGGCGCGAGGGAAAGTGCCACGGCACAGGCGATCGCGAGACCGGTTCGCCACAAAGCGGCCCCTGCCCCGCCGACGGACGCGGTGCCCCGGCCTGCCGGCCCGGACATGCGATGACGAAAACTGGTGCCCATGTCGCTCTCCTGTTGCGGCGCGCCGGCGGCGGCCTCTCCGTCGATCGGCTCCCGCGAGCCTGATCTACACCATTCGGCTGTGTCAAAGCGATTCCAGGAAACGGATCAAGGCGTCCCGGTCGCGTTTTTCAAGCGCCGCATAGCCATCGCGGGCGGCCTCCGCCTCGCCCGCGTGCCAGAGCACGGCCTCTTCCAATGTGCGTGCCCGCCCGTCGTGCAGGTAGCTCTGCTGGCCGGAGACCGTTTCCGTCAGACCGATGCCCCACAGCGGAGCGGTCCGCCATTCGCGGCCCGTTGCCGTTCCGGCCGGACGATTGTCGGCAAGCCCCTCGCCCATGTCGTGAAGCAGCATGTCGGTGTAGGGCCAGATGAGCTGGAAGCGGTGAGCGGGAACCTCCGCCTTGCGTGACGTGACATACTTTGGCCGATGGCAGGAGGCGCAGCCCAGATCGTGAAAGATCTTCTTGCCGGCCAGGACCTGCGGGGCCCCCGGATTGCGGCGCGCGGGAAGCGCCAGGTTCTGCGAGTAGAACGTCACGAGCTCCATGACCGGATCGGGCGCTTCCGTGTCGCCGAGACGCGGCTGGGTGCCGGACGGCATTTCGAAACACGCGGTTTGCGCCGGCATGCAATCGCCGTGGTCGCGCGGAACATCGGGGGTCGAGATGCCGATATCCCCCGCGAACGCCCCCGCCGACTGGCTGCGCACGCTGCGCTCGGATGCCTTCCAGCCGAAACGGCCGATGGTCATCTCGCCGGTTTCCGGATCCAGGACGCGGCTCACCCGACCGGAAATGCCATCGCCATCCGCGTCGTCGGGGTCGGCCATGGCCTCGATGTCACCGGGGTGGATCGCCTCGAGCAGGCCGAGTCCGACCATCTGCGGCGCCACACGCGGCGACATCATCACGTCCCCGGCCATCGGGCCGTAGGCAAGGTCGGAGACTGTATAGGAAGGCTCGCGCAGCATGACCCGCGTGCCGTCTCCAAGCACCACGGGGCGCTCTGTATAGCTGACCTCAAGCCGCCCCTCCGCCGCGAGGCCGGTCACGGCGAAGGTCTGGAACTGGGTGCCGTAGGTTGGCTCCGGCAGCACCAGGGCATGGCCCCCGGCAAGACGCGCGCGCTCCTCCTCCGTCTTCGGCGGCACGGAAAGGCGCAGGAACAGGGAGACCGGTTCCTCGCCCTGCGCGGGAGGATGACCGCGCCCGTCCTTCAGGTGGCATCCCTGGCAGGAGCGGGCGTTGTAGAGCGGTCCCAGTCCGTCCGAGGCCTGCGTCGAGGAGGGAGAGGCGACCCAGAACTTGCGAAACAGGCCGTTTCCAAGCGCGAATGTCTGCTGCTCCTCGAAGGAGATATTGGCGGAGGGAAAGGAGAAGGCATTGGCGTTGACGCGCTTGGTATGCGTCGCCGCGCCCCCCTGCATGGGCTCGAAGGGCTCGGCCGTGCTCCAGTCGTCCGGATCGGCAAGCACGCGGGCGACGCGCGCGCGATCGCGCGGCGACAGGTCGTCACGGTGGGCAAGATCGGCGTCGGCCAGCGCGGCCGGGACGAGCAGGAGGGAGCCGCCGAGCAGCCCCGCCTTGAAGAGAATCTTTTTGGTGAGCATCACGACACGGGTTTCCGGTACCGGTTTCCCTCCAACCCGGGCAAAAGGCAAGGGGACGCGGCGATCCCTCGCCGACCGCCGCGTCCGGTTCTGATTCAGGCGTCTGCAGCCCGAGGCGTCTTACTGGAAGACGGCGTTCGGGTTGTCCAGGCTGTCCGAGCCCTCGAAGGCGATGGACTCAAGACCAAGCACGGCCACGACACGCTCGATCGGGCGGGTCTGCTCGACCAGCGCGTCGACCACGGCCTGAACGGTGGCGTTGCCCTCGTCGTTGCCTTCGCCGATCATCTGGTCATAAGCCTCGACCGTCTCGGCGCGCTCACGCATCTTCTCGGCCGCCGCCACAGTGGCGTCGAGCTTGGCGGTCACCTCGGCGGCGAGCTCGGGATCCTTCTCCTCGACCAGTTCCTTGAGCGAGGCCACCTTCACCGGGTTGCCGGAAAAGCCCTCGTAGGTGCCGAGCCACACGTTGCGGATGCCGATGATGTCATCGAGGTGCGACATGTGGGTATTGTCGGAGAAGCAGTCGTGCTCCTCTTCCGGATCGTGGAGCATGAGGCCGAGCTTGGTGCGCTCGCCCGCAAGCTCGCCGTAGGACAGCGACCCCATGCCGGTCAGGATCGTCGCAAGACCGCCCTCGGTGCCCTTGTCGGACAGCTCCTTGCGCGCGGCGCCGCCGTCCTTCCACGCATCAGCCATCTCCTGCAGGTCGGCGACAAGCAGTTCGGTCGCCGCCTTCAGGTAGGCCGCGCGACGGTCGCAGTTGCCGTTGGTGCAGTTCGCGGTGTCGTAGTCGCTCGCCTTGCGCGCGCCGGCGCCCGGGCCGGTGCCGTTCAGGTCCTGGCCCCACAGCAGGAACTCGATGGCATGGTAGCCGGTCGCCACATTGGCCTCGATCTCGCCCGCTTCCTGAAGCTCATTGGCCAGAAGCTCCGGCGTGATCTCGGTGGCGTCGATCTCCTTGCCCGCGACCGAAAGCTTCGGATTGGCAATGATGTTGGCGGTGTAGAACGGGTTTTCCGGGTTCTCGGTGCCGTAGCCGGCGTCCACGTAGTCGATGAGCCCCTCGTCCAGCGGCCAGGCGTTCACCTTGCCTTCCCAGTCGTCGACGATGGCGTTGCCGAAGCGGTAGGCCTCCGTCTGCTGGTAGGGACGGCGCGCCTCGATCCAGGCCTTGCGGGCGGCGGCGAGGGTTTCCTCGTTCGGCGTCGCGATCAGCGCGTCGACGGCGGTCTCGAGAGCCTTCGCCGTTTCCAGCGACTCGCCATAGGCGGCGGCTGCAATGTCGGCGTAACCGCTGACGACGGCCTCCGCCTCGACGGCAGCGGCACGCTGCACGGGAAGCAGCGCAAGCGCCGCGATCGTTGCCAGAAGCAGTTTCTTTCTCATGTTCAGTCTCCCCATCCCCTGGGTATGTGGCGGCGCCGCCCCCGCGGCGCCTGGTATCGGAGCCGGCTGGGCCGGCGGCTGCTGCCGGATGACCGGCGGGTCCGCCCGAAGGCGGAAAGTCCTGTGCGGCCAGGGTTTGCCTGGCGACAAATCCTAGTGGCGGGTGGTGTTGCCGGGCACGGGTGCCAGCCCCGCGAGGGCACGGGCGAAACATCCGGGTCCATGCGGAAGCACCATGTCGAGACGGCGCAGGGTGTCGGCGAGGTTTGCGGCGGCCTCGAGCGTTTCGGGAAGTCCGCCCGACACCACGAGTTCATCGGCGATGCCCGCCGCCTCCTCACGCCTGCCCCGCTGCCACGCGGACAACAGGGCAATGGCAAGGCACTCGTGGGCGCAGCGCCCCGGGCATTCGCTCGGCATCATCTCGAAGCCGACCTTGGCCCATGTGTTCAGGGCACGGGCATAGCAGGACAATGCCGAGACCGCGGCCCTGGCACGTGTCACGCCGAGTGTCCGGGCGAAAAGGCTCCAGGCCGTCTCCCAAGTCTCGATGCGTCCGTCACGGTAGCCGGCAAGCCAGCACCTCAACCCCTCAACCACCAGGCGTTCCACGCCGGTTTCCGGGTCTCCGCTCGCCGGGTCGCCCCGGTTGTCGGTCTGTCCGTTCATTCCTGCCCCCGCTCGACGGGGTTCAAGGCCCCGCCGTCAAAGGATCCGCCTTGCGGCACGGAGGCGAAATAACGCTATTTGGTATTTTGCAGTCAAGTTTTTATTCCAGAAAAATCAATATTTTAAAACAATTCTAAACTGCCCGACGGTCATCACCGACGTTACGTCAGGATGTTTTGCCTTGGGAAACAGAAGGATCGCCGCCCTTCGCCGGACCGGGCGCGGGCCGGGCTTCGTGCCACTGGCGGCGCGTCAGCCGGCGACCGCCAGTTCGTTGTCGACCAGCCGCAGGTGGCGCTGCGTACCGGAGCGGGCGAAGGCATTGCCGGACTGGATCTGGCGGGCGAGTTCCCCGGCGGGCACGGGCGGTGAAAACAGGAAGCCCTGGATGGTTTCGCAGCCCGCTGCCGAGAGAAAGGCCAGTTGCGCCTCGTTTTCCACACCCTCGGCAAGCACGGGCGTGCCCAGAGAGCGACCCAGCATGAGCACCGAGTGAATGATGGCGCGCGATTCCTCCGAGCCGTCCAGGTCCGCGACGAACCCCCGGTCGAGCTTGATCTTGTCGAAGGGAAAGGCACGCAGGCTCGCCAGCGCCGAATAGCCGGTGCCGAAATCGTCGAGGGCGACGGAAACGCCGAGCGCGCGGATTTCGTGCAGCAGCGTCAGGCTCTTGCCGAGGTCGGCCATGATCGAGGATTCCGTGACCTCGAGCTCGAGCCGCGCGGGATCCAGTCCCGTCGTCTCGAGGATCTCCGCAACGCGCGTCACCAGATTCTCCTGGCGAAGCTGCACGGCGGAAAGATTGACGGCCACCCGGACCGGCTCCGCCCAGGTCACGGCAAGCCGGCAGGCCTGCTCCAGAACCCAGTCGCCGATGGCAACGATCTGGCCGTTTTCCTCGGCGATGGGAATGAAGACCGCCGGCGACACCGGTCCGTGCTCGGGATGCGTCCAGCGGATGAGCGCCTCGGCTCCGGAGAGCGTCCGGGCGGGAATGTCCATCTGCGGCTGGAAGAACAGCGAGAACTCGCCGCGCTCGACCGCGCCTCGCAGGGCCTGCGAAAGCCCCCGGCGGCGGCGTTCCTCCTGGTCCATGACACCATCGCAGAACTGGGTGTGTTCGACGGCATCGGCCTTGGCGCGGGCGAGTGCCATTCCAGCGTTGGCCAGCAGGTCCGACGGCGACAGGCCGTGGTCGGGATAGATCGCGACACCCATGCCGGCGGAACACGCGAGCTGAGAGCCGGACGCCTTGAGCGGCCGGCGGAACATGGCCTCCAGCCGAGACAGGAACGCATCGACGGACTCATCCGCCTTCAACCGCCTGAGAATGGCGAACTCGTCGCCACCGATGCGCATGGCCAGTTCGCCGTCCTTAAGGAGCGCGTTCACGCGCACGCCCAGCGCCTCGAGAAAGGCATCGCCGGCGGTCTGGCCGCGCAGGTCGTTCAGAACCTTGAAGTCATCGATGTTGACCAGCACGAGGCACAGGCGGGTGTCGTTGCTGTCGGCCCAGATACAGCCCTCCTCCAGCCTGCGCGAGAACTGGAGCCGGTTGCCCAGCCCGGTCAGCGGATCGATCTCGGCAATGCGCTGCAGGTCCTCGTCGGCAACGGTCCGGGTGCGGTGATCGATGAGCGCGGTGACGATGCCCATGCCCATCACCATGAGGCCGACGCCGCCCACCGCGAGTGCCAGCGCCCAGGTCTGGTCCTCGGCCGGGGCGAACACCGGACGCAGCGGCGTGATCGTCATCGCGGCCATGCCGGTGAAGTGCAGCGCCACGATGGCAAGCACCATGGAAACCTTGGCGCCGTAGCGGCACCAGATCGTGACGGGTCGCATGGAGCGGTTGAGCGACAGCGCGCCGAGCGCCACACCCGCGACGACCGAGGCGATCACATAGTTCTGGTTCCAGTGCACGAGGCCGTCCACCCGGTACCCCAGCATCCCCAGATAGTGCATGGCCGCGACCGAGGCGCCGACCAGCATGCCGCCGGCTTCCGGGGCAAGGCGGAACAGCCCGCTCGAGGCGAGTGCGAAACCGGCGCCCGTGCCGACGATTGCGAGGAACAGGGACAGGATCGCCAGCGTCGGACTGAAAAAGACGGCGGCCTGTGTCTTGAAGGCAAGCATGGCGACGAAATGGGTGCACCAGATCGAGGATCCGGCCGCCATGCCGTTCAGGAACAGCCAGCCGGCGCGCATCGCGCCATGGGTATCACGGGCGCGCTGGAACAGGCGAAAGCTGACCCAGATACCGGCGACGCAGATGGCCGCCGCCAGCACCACGAGAAACGGATTGTGGTCGACAGCAATGCAGGACAGCACGGTGTACACGATCGACGTTTCCCCGTCCGTGCGCCCCACCCCCCGGTCGATCGCACACTGTTGAACCCCGGATGAAATCGGGGGTGCCCGCCCCCTCAAATCGAAAGCGCAAGATGAACGAGAAATATTAAGGCAGTCCTATCGCGAACTTTACGAAGGAAGGCGCGATGTGAGCGCTTGAACCCGCCGCACGGGACGCAATCCGCCCTGGTCCGACGGGCGGTCAACGCTTAAGCCGCACGAGAGCATGTCCTCCGGCTCGCCTTCAAACTCGAAACGTGGCTCGCGCGGGACTGAAGGCCGGGTCAATATTGCAAGCCATCAGTTCAGGCCCCGCCTGCCGAAGACCGGGCGCCCGAGCCTTTTAGTTCCCTCTCTATTCGAGACGCCGCCGTCCATTGTTCGACGGGATGACTGGCTTCCCAATCCAGAATCGGTTTGATCTGCTCTTCTGCCCGCCATGGAACGTCCAGAACATCTGGATGTTCCTCTTTGAAGTAGCGTATCTTTCTCTTTTTCATTTCACTGTGCAGTTCATCGGATATGAATACCCAACGCCCCACTGGTCTGAGGTGGTGTCCCATCCAGAGATGATGCCCTTCTATTCTGGGCTTGCTCACAGCAATCTTGTTATACGAATTAATTGTATATACTGGCGGCTCCTTGCCTTCCTGGACAGGTTCCAAACCCATTTCACGTACAAGGATCGCGTCAAAGGACACCGCGCAGTTGAAAACATAGAACTGATCGTCGATCTGCTCGCCGTCCTTGTCTCGCAGCACAAGCGGCATGAACTGATGAACGCCAGGTTCGAACTCCTCCACCAAATCCTTGAACCTTTGGCGAACGGCGTTGAGGCCCGGAAGCGGGAAGATATCGGGGACTTTTTTCCTGGTCGTCTGCTGACCACTCCTGGGCTGCCGGGCAGGATCCACCCAGTAGCCGCGGCTGAAACCGAAGTTGTTACTTCGTGACGGACTGTCTTCGAACGGATCCAGAGCGAAGCGGGGAGTGCCTCGATCTTGATATTCCAGCGCGATCATCCAGACCATAAGCTTGCCTCCTAAAGCTCCAGGCGTCCGCGTTCCTTCAGGATGCTGGCGCGAAGCTTCGGCCGGTAGCCCCAGGGTTCGCCATGCTCCTTCTCCCAGTCGAGCGCAGGCTGAATGTTGTCTTCCGGCGTCCAGGGCAGGTCCAGCTCCTCGCAGGGCTTCTGATCGAGATAGCGGATCTTGCGGGCCTTGAGCTCCTTCTGGAATGCGTTCGAGCAGAAGACATGATCTCTGGTCGAAGGGTGCAGATAGAGCCCCGTCCAGAGGTGGTGCGATCCGATCGCAGGCTTGCTCAGCACCATCGGTTTGCGTGTGTTGATACGGATAATAGGCTGTCCGGAGGGCTCATCGACTTCCCAGTGCAGGCCGCTCTCCCGGACAAGCAGGGCATCCATCGAGACCATGCAGTTGAAAACGTAATATTGATCCTCGATCGGCACGCCCTTGCGATCATGGAGTTCAAGGGGGATGAACTGGTGGATCCCGGGCTCGAATTCCTCCACCAGGTCCTTGAAGCGCTGGTTGACCGCATTCATCCCGGGCATGGGGATGACATCATGGAGCCGCTTGTCCCGCGTCTGCCGAGCGGATTTCGGCATTAAATCCGGGTCGATCCAGAAACCACGACTGAGCCCGGAGGCTATGCTTCCATAGCTTTTGTAAGCGCCCTCGTTCTCCCACTCAAAATGCCCCTGGGCATAGGGCTGATAGGATCGCAGAGACAGGTAATAGGCCATCAGTTCAGGCCCCGCCTGCCGAAGACCGGGCGCCTGGGCCGCGCGGGTTTGCCGGCGTCGGGAAGCGGCATGGCCGGCATGGCAACGGGTGGCGTTCCATCACCCGCCTCAGAGACCGGACCGGCGCCCGTGGGAGCCGCCTCGGGAGCGGACGCCGCCATCGGCGCGGACTGCTGCGCAGGCCGGGACACAGGCTCCGGCGTCGGCTCGCCCCGCTCCAGCGACAGTTCGATCACCCGGCCGTCGAACTGCGCGCCACGCTCCCTGAAACGCACCCGGATGATCTCTTCCGCGCTCTGCCCCAGCGTGTCGCCATCCTTCAGCACCGCGCCGTTCATCAGCAGATAGTGGACAACGTTGAAGATCTTGCCGGCGATCTCCGCCGGTTCGAGCCGTGCCGGCGCGAATTCGATCTCCATGCCGAAGAACGCCCGAGCGCCTTCGGTGACGACGCCGATCTCTCCCTCGCCGCCGCGCCGCCAGATGAGGTTGATCCAGTCGGCGACCGGCAGGGATTTCGCCAGGATCGCGGCCGCCGCCTGCTGCCAGCCTTCGCCCGAGACCATGATCTCGCCGGTCGACCAGTAGACGCCGAGCCCGTCGCTTTCCTGCAGCACGGCGGCGGTCGCGAGCGTCGTCATGGCGGCGAAGTGCAGGGCCTGCTGGTGGTCCTGCGCCTCCTCCAGACAGCCGACGATGACATGGCCGGTATGGACGGCGACGGCGGCGGGGGCCTCGGGCCAGCCGATCGAGCCGCGCGCGACGCGCTCCAGCGTGCCGTCCGGCACGGGCTGGGCCTGCCTCACGATGCTGACCTTGGCGCCACCGATTTCCAGAACGGCCGGGCCACCGTCCAGACCGTCCTTCAGTAGCGACACCGAAAGGCCGATCGGCGCGACCAGGTCACGCAACCGCTCGACCACGGCCGCGTCATCCACGTGTCGCGGCTCCTTCTGGAGAACAAGACTGAAAAAGCGATCGGACATGCCACCCCCTGAGCAACCGTGATGCGTTGGCACCATTTTGCAGGAGCACTCTTAACGAACAACTCACGGTTGACACATTCAGCGATGGACGCCCCGATGAAGATCACGTGGCAAGGGCGTTACCGGCCCTTGAAAACCGGTCCCGTCTCTTTCATCGGGCCCAGCCCTCAGAACCGCGACACCATGCGGTAATCGGCGCGGTGGAGCATCCGCACATGGGTGATGAGCCGGTCGAGCAGCCAGGTGCTGCGCTCGAAGACGAACACCGGGTCCGCGTCGCGAATGCCCAGAAGCTCCGCCTCCTGCGGCGAGGCCGCGGCGGCGCCGAGCACCATCTCCATTTCCGAGAAGGGCGCGTTGCGCACCAGCCATTCGTTCGGGCTCTGCTCGTCGAAGGGCTCGTTCTCGATGTCGGGAACGGCTGCGAGGTGAATCCAGCGGTCCTCGTACTGCCAGGGCCGACCGTCCGCCATGTGCAGGCAGCGCACATGCAGCATGGGCGCGGCGGACGGCAGGTCGAAACGGGCCCGCAGACCGACGGGCGGCGGACCCTTCTCCCGCGACAGGACGGAGAAGCGGTAGCTCGCGCCACGCGCCTCCACCTCGTCGCGCACGATCGGGATCTCAAGCCGTGCCTCGCGCAAGGGATGGGCGGCAATGCGGGTGCCCGCGCGCCGCTTGCGCTCCACGATGCCGATCTCGGCAAGTTCGCGCAGGGCCCGGTTCACCGTGGGGCGGGCGCAGCCGAACTCCCGCGCCAGGTCCTCCTCGCCGGGGATCAGCTCCCCCGGCTGCCATATCCTGTCGCGGATGCGGCGCAGGATTTCCGCCTTGATTGCGCGGAAGGAATTGGCCGTGCGCGGCGGCTCGCCGCCGGAGGCGGGAGCGCCCGTTCCTGTCGTGCCGCTCCCGGTCGTGTCGGTCAAAGGGCCGCCCTCAACATCTTCATCGCGGCACGGTAGCGCGCCTCGATCGCATCGCGCCGGACATGACGCCCGCCGCTGACGACATGTCGCCCGGCCGCCCAGACCTCGGCAACGGCCCTGTCGTCGCCGGCAAAGATCCATGCGTCAAGCATGGTGTCGCCCGAAAGGCCGTCGAGATCGAGGCATGCGCGGTCGAGCGCTACGAGATCGGCGAGCGCGCCTTCGCGAATCGCGCCGGAGGCGCGCCCGGCGGCACGCGCGCCACCCTTCACCACCTCGTCGAACAGCCGGCGCCCGCAGGAGCGCTCCTTCGTCGCCAGAACCGCGCGGTGGCGGTCGCGAAGACGCTGCGAATACTCGAGCGTGCGCATCTCCTCGGAAAGGGCGATGCGGATATTGGAATCGGAGCCCACGCCCAGCGTGCCGCCCTCCTCGAGATATCGCGCACCATCGAAGATGCCGTCACCGAGGCTCGATTCGGTGATCGGGCACAGGCCCGCCACCGCGCCGCTCGTGGCGATGGACCGCCGCTCGCCGTCGCTCAGGTGGGTGCAGTGGATCAGGCACCAGCGCTCGTCCACATCGTGGTTGGCAAAGAGCCACTCCACGGGTCGTGCGCCATGATGGGCCAGCACCTCCTCCACCTCGCCGGTCTGTTCGGCAATATGCATGTGCAGCGGCGCGCCGGGCTTCATGCGCATCAGTTCGCCAAGCGCATCCGCCGGCACGGCCCGCAGGGAATGCGGCGCGATGCCGAGCGCCGCATCGGCGGGCAGACCGGCAACGGCCTCCTCCGCGCCCGCCACGATGCGGGCGAAGGCGTCGAGGTCGGAGCGGAAGCGAAGCTGGCCACCGGCAAGCGGGCGTCCGTCGAGACCGCCGGTCGCGTAGTAGACCGGCAGCAGCGTCAGGCCGACGCCGGACGTCCTGGCGGCGGCGGCGATGCGGCGCGACAGCTCGGCCGGATCGTCATAGGGCGTGCCGTCGGCCTGGTTGTGCACATAGTGGAACTCGACGGACGCCGCGTATCCCGCCTCCAGCATCTCCATCTGCACGAAGGCGGCGACGTCCTCGATCGCCTGCGGCGTGAAGGCGCCCAGGAAGCGGTACATGATTTCGCGCCAGGTCCAGAACGTGTCATGGGCGCCCGGTCCGCGCCGCTCGCTCAGGCCGGCCATCGCCCGCTGGAATGCGTGCGAATGAAGATTGGCGGGGGCGGGAAGCAGCGCACCGACATGATGCCCCGCCTTCGCCTCGTCACGGCCAACGCCTTCAAGAACCTTCACAATCGTGCCGTCGTCACCGACCTCCACGACCACGTCGTTCGACCATCCCTCGCCCAGCAAGGCCGTCTCTGCCCAAATCCGCGTCATGCTCGCCTCATTTTCAGGATTGACAATTATGTACATACATATCCTAATTTCACAAATACATATTTCATGACGAACGACCGGCCATACCGGTCGCGCACAGCCGGGTCCGGGGCACGCCAGAGCGGGCACCACGACACCGGCAAGGGACGGGGACAGGCAATGAACACGAGCGCGGACGGTTCCGCAAAGCTCCTGACCGGGGCTCGCCTTGCCACCATGCGGGCCGGCGGTCCGGCCTACGGGCTGATCGAGGATGCGGCGCTGGTCATCGGCGCCGACGGACGCATCGCCTGGTGCGGAACGGCCGCCGACCTGCCTGCGCGGTTTTCCGGCCTGCCGAGCCGCGACGTTGGCGGACGGCTGGTCACGCCGGGCCTCATCGACTGCCACACCCACGTCGTGCACGGTGGCAACCGGGCGCGCGAGTTCGAAATGCGCCTGGAAGGTGCGAGCTACGAGGAAATCGCCCGGGCCGGTGGCGGCATCGTGTCCACGGTCACGGCGACCCGGGCCGCGAGCGAGGACGACCTGGTCGCCTCCGCCCTGCCCCGTCTCGACACGCTGATCGGCGAGGGCGTCACGACGCTCGAGATCAAGTCCGGCTACGGACTGACCATCGCGGACGAGATCAAGATGCTGGCCGCCGCGCGCCGGTTGGCGGGCGAGCGCCAGGTGCGCGTCGTCACCAGCTACCTTGGCGCGCATGCCGTACCGGCCGAATACAGGGACCGCGCCGACGCCTATGTGGACGAGGTGGTGATCCCGGGTCTCGAGGCGGCCCATGCGCAGGGCCTCGTGGACGCGGTCGACGGCTTCTGCGAGGGCATCGCCTTTTCGCCGGAGCAGATGACGCGGGTGTTCGACAAGGCCCGCGCGCTGGGGATCCCGGTGAAACTGCACGCCGAGCAGTTGTCCGACCTCGGCGGCGCGAAGCTCGCGGCAGACTATGGTGCGCTTTCCGCCGATCACCTCGAATATCTTTCCGCGGACGGCATCGCCGCCATGAAGGCCGCCAGCACCGTGGCGGTCCTGCTGCCGGGCGCCTTCTACACCCTGCGCGAGACGCAACTTCCCCCCGTCGACGCCCTGCGCGCGGCGGGCGTTGCGATCGCGCTCGCGACCGACTGCAATCCCGGCACCTCGCCGCTCACCTCGCTGCTCATGACCATGAACATGGGCGCGACACTCTTCCGCATGACGCCGGAGGAATGCCTTGCCGGCGTCACGCGCGAGGCGGCCCGCGCGCTCGGCCTTGGCGCCGACCTCGGCACGCTGGAGCCTGGCAGGATCGCCGATCTCGCCGTCTGGGACGTCGCGGAGCCGGCCGAACTCACCTACCGCATCGGCTTCAATCCGCTGCACGAGCGCATTTTCGGAGACGCCAAATGACGACGCCCCGCGTTCTCACCCCCGGCGCCGTGACGCTGGACGACCTCGAGACGATCCACCGCGAGAACCTTGCCGTCACGCTTGATCGGGCGGCCAAGCCCGCCATCGACCTGGCAAGCGAGCGGGTGGCGGAGGCCGCAAGCGGCGAGGAGGCCGTCTACGGCGTCAACACCGGCTTCGGCAAGCTCGCCAGCGTCAAGATCGCGAGCGCCGACACGGCCACGCTTCAGCGCAACCTCATCCTCTCCCATTGCTGCGGCGTCGGCGAGCCGCTCGACACCGCCACGACCCAGCTGATGATGGTTCTGAAGCTCCTGTCGCTCGGGCGCGGCGCCTCCGGCGTCCGTTTCGAGGTGATGGAGCTGATCGAGGGCTGCCTTGCGCGCGGCGTCACGCCGGTCGTGCCCTCGCAAGGCTCGGTCGGCGCCTCCGGCGACCTCGCCCCGCTCGCCCACATGACCGCCGTGCTCATTGGCGAGGGCGAGGCGGAGTTCGAGGGCACGCGCATGGCCGGCGGAGCAGCCCTTGCCAAGGCGGGCCTCGCTCCGGTCGTTCTCGGCCCAAAGGAAGGGCTCGGCCTCATCAACGGCACCCAGTTCTCCACCGCCTGCGCGCTCGCCGGACTGTTCTCCACCTGGCGCCTGGCGGAAGCGACGCTCGTCACCTCGAGCCTTTCGACCGACGCGATCATGGGCTCCACGGCGCCGCTTCTGCCGGAGATCCACGCGCTTCGCGGCCATCGCGGCCAGATCGAGGTCGCCGCCGCCATGCGCGACCTCATGACCGGGTCGCAGATCCGCGAAAGCCACCGCACCGGCGACAGCCGCGTGCAGGACCCCTACTGCATCCGCTGCCAGCCGCAGGTGGCCGGCGCCTGCGTCGACCTGCTGCGCATGGCCGGCCGCACGCTGGAGATCGAGGCGAACGCGGCGACCGACAACCCGCTGGTGCTGATCGACGAGGGCCGCATCGTCTCGGGCGGCAATTTCCACGCCGAGCCGGTGGCCTTCGCCGCCGACCAGATCGCGCTCGCCATCGCCGAGCTCGGCGCCATCGCCCAGCGCCGCGTGGCGCTGATGGTCGACCCGACGCTCTCCTTCGACCTGCCGCCCTTCCTTGCCCGCGATCCGGGCCTCAATTCCGGCATGATGATCGCCGAGGTGACGACGGCGGCCCTCATGAGCGAGAACAAGCATCTCGCCCACCCCTGCTCGATCGATTCCACGCCGACCAGCGCCAACCAGGAGGACCATGTCTCCATGGCCGCCCACGGGGCGCGGCGGCTTGCGCACATGAACGACAATCTCGCCGTGATCCTCGGCGTCGAGCTGCTGTGCGCGGCGGAAGGTGTCGAACACCGCGCGCCGCTCGCGACAAGCCGGCCGCTGCAGGCGGCCGTTGCGAAGCTGCGCGAGCATGTCGCCCCGCTGACCGCCGACCGCTACATGGCGGGTGACATCGAGGCGGCAGCCCGCCTTGTCTCGACGCGCGCGCTCGTCGCCGCGACCAGCACCGCGCCGCTTCTGGTTGTCGGAGAGATCGCATGACGCCCGTCGAGATCCGCCAGGGGTCGAGCCCCGTCATCCTCGGCCTGCCGCACACCGGCACCGAGGTTCCCGCCGACATCCGCGCAAGACTGAACGACCGTGGTCTGGAGCTCGCCGACACCGACTGGCATGTCCACACGCTCTATGACGGGCTGCTCGCGGATGCGACCACCGTCCGCGCCACGTTCCACCGCTATTGCATCGACGCCAATCGCGGCCCGGACGGTGCGAGCCTCTATCCGGGGCAGAACACGACCGGCCTGGTGCCCGTGACCGATTTCGACGGCGATCCGATCTGGAAGGACCGCGAGAGCCCGGACGACGCCGACGTTGCCGCGCGCCGGGAGGCGTTCCATGCCCCCTACCACGCGGCCCTCGCCGCAGAGATCGAACGGGTGAAGGCGATCCACGGCGTCGCCATCCTCTATGATTGCCACTCGATCCGCTCGCACATCCCGTTCCTGTTCGACGGCACGCTTCCCGACTTCAACATCGGCACGAACAACGGCACCACCTGCCATCCGCTGATCGAACAGGCCGTGGCGGAGACCTGTGCCGCGGCGGACGGCTACACCAGCGTTCTCAACGGCCGCTTCAAGGGCGGCTGGACGACCCGTCACTACGGCCGGCCTTCGGACAATGTCCACGCCATCCAGATGGAACTCGCCCAGTCGACCCATCTGGCAGCCGAGAGCGCGCCCTTTGCCTACGACGAGGCGAAGGCCGCCCGGCTTCGCCCCCATCTTGCAGACATCCTGCCCCGTCTCGAGCGCCTCGCGCTCGACGGCAAGCTTTGATCCGGAGGACACAATGACCAACCCGCGCCACAACACCCGCGACGTCTATCCGGCGACCGGCACCGAGATCACGGCGAAGTCCTGGCTCACGGAAGCGCCGATGCGGATGCTCATGAACAACCTGCATCCGGACGTCGCGGAGAACCCGCACGGGCTCGTCGTCTACGGCGGCATCGGACGCGCCGCGCGCACCTGGGAGGATTTCGACCGGATCGTCGCGAGCCTTCGCGAGCTGAACGAGGACGAGACCCTGCTGGTGCAGTCGGGCAAGCCGGTCGGCGTGTTCCGCACCCACAAGGACGCGCCGCGCGTGCTCATCGCCAACTCGAACCTTGTGCCGCACTGGGCGACCTGGGAGCATTTCAACAAGCTCGATAAGGCCGGGCTGATGATGTACGGCCAGATGACCGCCGGCTCGTGGATCTACATCGGCAGCCAGGGCATCGTGCAGGGCACCTACGAGACCTTCGTCGAGGCCGGACGCCAGCACTACGAGGGCAACCTCAAGGGCAAGTGGATCCTGACCGCCGGTCTCGGTGGCATGGGCGGCGCCCAGCCGCTCGCGGCCGTGATGGCCGGCGCCTGCTGCCTGGCGGTCGAATGCGACGAGACCCGCGCCGATTTCCGCATCCGCACCCGCTACGTCGACGAGAAGGCGCACACGCTCGACGAGGCGCTCGGGATGATCGAGCGCTGGACGAAAGCGGGCGAGGCCAAGTCCGTGGCGCTGATCGGCAACGCCGCCGAGATCTTCCCCGAGCTGGTCGCACGCATGAAGGCCGGCGGCCCGCGCCCGGACATCGTCACCGACCAGACCTCCGCGCATGATCCGGTGCACGGCTACCTGCCGAAGGGCTGGAGCGTCGGCGCGTGGCGCGCCATGCAGGAAAGCGATCCGGAAGCGGTCGAGACGGCGGCGCGTGCCTCCATGCGCGAGCATGTGGCGGCCATGGTCGACTTCTGGAACGCCGGCGTTCCCACCCTCGACTACGGCAACAACATCCGCCAGGTGGCGCTCGAGGAAGGCCTTGAGAACGCCTTCGCCTTCCCGGGCTTCGTGCCGGCCTACATCCGCCCGCTGTTCTGCCGGGGCGTCGGCCCGTTCCGCTGGGCGGCGCTCTCCGGCGATCCGGAGGACATCTACAAGACCGACCAGAAGGTGAAGGAGCTCCTGCCCGACAACACGCACCTTCACCAGTGGCTCGACATGGCGCGGGAACGCATCTCCTTCCAGGGGCTGCCGGCGCGCATCTGCTGGGTCGGGCTCGGCGATCGCCACCGCCTCGGCCTCGCGTTCAACGAGATGGTGCGCAACGGCGAACTCAAGGCGCCGATCGTCATCGGTCGCGACCACCTCGATTCGGGCTCCGTCGCCTCGCCCAACCGCGAGACGGAGGCGATGAAGGACGGATCGGACGCCGTGTCCGACTGGCCGCTGCTGAACGCGCTGCTCAACTGCGCGAGCGGTGCGACCTGGGTCAGCCTGCATCATGGCGGCGGCGTCGGCATGGGCTTTTCCCAGCACTCGGGCATGGTGATCTGCTGCGACGGCAGCGAGGACGCCGACCGCAGGCTGGAGCGCGTGTTGTGGAACGACCCCGCGACCGGCGTGATGCGCCATGCGGATGCCGGCTATGACATCGCGCTCGATTGCGCACGCGAGCATGACCTGAATCTTCCGGCCATTCTTGGCTGACGCCATCAAAAACAATAAGAGAGCTTGAAGCTTCCTTCTTCCAGAGACCAGGAGACAGAACGTGATGAAATCGACCATCCTCGGCGTGGTGGCCGCGCTCGGCCTCAGCTTCGGCCTTTCCGGCGCCGCACAGGCGGATCTGCTCGCCGACATCAAGGCCAAGGGCAAGATCGTCGCCGCCACCGAAATGCACTACGCGCCCTTCGACATCCTCAAGGACGGCAAGTACCAGGGCATCTGCCACGACCTCTTCACGGAAGTCGCCAAGGAGCTTGGCGTCGAGGTGGAGTTCCTCGACCTGCCGTGGCAGTCGATCCTGCCGGGCCTCGAGGCGGGCAAGTTCGACATCGTCAACGCGCCGGTGACCATCACCGCCGAGCGCATGAGCCGCTACAGCTTCACCCTGCCGATCGGCAACGCCACGGTAGCGCTGGCCAAGAAAGCCGGCGACGACAGCATCACCAAGCCGGAAGACATCGCCGGCAAGGCCGTCGGCTCGCAGAAGGGCTCCGCCCAGCTCGAGCAGCTCAAGGCCTTCTCCGCCAAGCTCGACACCCCGGCGGACGTGCGTGAGTACGTGAACATCGACGAGGCCCTGGCCGACCTGGCCGCCGGCCGCATCCAGGGCGTCGCCAACTCCATGCCGCTGATGGGCTATGCCGCCGTGCAGCGTCCCGGCCTGTTCGAGCTGGTCACCCCGCCCTTCGGCGATCCGAAGTACTTCGGCTGGGTCGCGCGTCCGGGCGACGAGACCGCCTCGCTCGTCGAGGCGATCAATGCCGCCCTGCTGAAGATGCACGAGGACGGCCGCATCAAGGCGATCAACGAGAAGTGGCTCGGCACCGCGCCGGAGCTGCCGACCGAGATGCCCGCGGTCAAGTAAGCGCCGCACGGCCGGCGGGGCATGTCTCCGCCGGCCGCTTCAGGACGCCCGGCACCGGCCGCCCAGGCCCGCGAACCGCCCGGCGTTCACGACGTCCGTTCACATCGCCCAAGGGGAGCGATAGCCGGTGGATTTTTCCTTCGACGTCATCGCGCACAACCTGCCTTACCTTCTGGCAGCCGCGCGATGGACCCTTGTGATCTCGGTCTCCGGCATGGCGATCGCGATCGTGCTCGGTGTCCTGATCTGCGCGGCCCGCCTGTCGCACTCTCTCGTCCTGTCGCGGCTCGCCGCGCTCTACATCAGCTTCTTCCGGGGCGTCCCGCTGCTCGTGCAGTTGCTGATGTTCTTCTACATGCTGCCCCATATCGGCATCGACCTGCCGGCGATCGGCGCGGCCATCGCCGCCACCGGCATGTGCTCCGCCGCCTATACGGCGGAAATCCTGCGCGGCGCACTGCAGGCGATCCCGCGCGGCCAGTCGGAAGCCGCGGAGGCGCTCGGCATTCCGCCGCTGGCGCTCTGGCGGCGCATCCTGGTGCCCCAGGCGATCCGCATCGGCCTGCCCTCCCTGGTCAACGAATTGATCCTGCTGGTCAAGGTGTCCTCGCTCGCCTCCGTCGTCGGCATCGCCGAACTGACCCGCGTGGCGCAAAACATCACCGGAGAGACCTACCGGCCGCTGGAGATCTATGTGACCGCGGCCGCCATCTATTTCGTCATCAACTTCACCCTGTCACGCCTCGGCCGCCTGGCCGAGCGCCGGCTGCAGATCGGTTAGGAGACGGCGAAATGGAACTCGACCTCTTCGTCCGCTACGGCCCCGCCCTTCTGTCGGGCTTCGGTGTAACCATCCTGTGCTGGATCGTCGGCACGGCCGGTGGGCTTGTGCTCGGCTTTCTCGTCGCCTGCCTCTATCGCTGGGCCCCGCTTGCCCCGCTGCGCTGGCTCATCGACTTCTATGTGGAGCTGATCCGGGGCACGCCCTTCATGATCCAGCTCTTCATCCTCTACTACGGCGGTCCCTACCTCGGGCTGGTGCTGACCCCGGTGCAGGCCGGCATTCTCAGCTTCATTGTCTACGGCAGCCCCTATTTCGCGGAGATCTTCCGTTCCGGCTTCAACGCCATTCCCAAGGGGCAGATCGAGGCGGCGCGCTGCGTCGGACTGTCGGAGACGCGGATCATGCGGCGCATCATCCTGCCGCAGATGCTGGTGCCGATCACCGCGCCGCTGACCAACTTCATCATCATCCTCAGCAAGGAGACGGCGATCCTGTCCGTCGTCACCGTGCCGGAGCTGCTCTACGAAACCCAGACCATGGCCTCGGAGACCTTCACCTATGTGGAGCCGTTCCTGGTGCTGTCGCTGTTCTACTGGCTCATGGTGATCGCCACGAGCTGGCTCGGCGGGCGCGTCGAGGCCCGCGTCACGCGCCACCTGAAGCGCGCCTGAGATCGATCGCAAACGGGGATGCCCATGCGTCAAGAAACACCCGCCGGCCAGACGGCACCGATGATCACCGTCCGGGGAATGGGCAAGTCGTTCAAGGACTTCAAGGCCCTCCAGGACATCACGCTCGACGTCAACCGCTCGGAGGTTCTGTGTCTCATCGGTCCCTCGGGCTCGGGCAAGTCGACGCTTCTGCGCTGCCTGAACTTCCTGGAGGCCTACGACCAGGGCGAGGTGCGCCTGGAGGGCGAACTGATCGGCTGGCAGGAGGGGGCGGGCACCGGGTCGCGCCGGACCGTGCCGGCGGGACAGCTTCGCCGCCAGCGCCAGCACATCGGCATGGTGTTCCAGCAGTTCAACCTGTGGCCCCATCTCACCGCGCTGGAGAACGTCGCCGAGGCGCTGATGCAGGTGAAACGGATGCCGAAGGCGCGCGCCCACGAGGCCGCCCGCGCGGCACTGTCCAAGGTGCATCTGGCGGAAAAGGCCGACAGTCACCCGGCCAACCTCTCAGGCGGCCAGCAGCAGCGCGTCGCGATCGCCCGCGCCATCGCCATGGAGCCGAGCGTGATGCTCTTCGACGAGCCGACCTCGGCCCTCGATCCCGAGCTCGTCGGCGAGGTGCTGACGGTGATGAAGGAGATGGCCGCCGAAGGCATGACGATGGTCGTCGTCACCCACGAGATGGGCTTCGCCGCCCATGTCGCCGACCGGGTTGCCTTCCTCGACAAGGGCCGGCTCGTGACGCTGTGTCCGCCGCAGGAGATCTTCTCCAGCGAACCGGACGACGCGCGCGTGCGCGCCTTCCTGCAAACCTACCGCGAGCGCAACGTGGTCTGAGATCCCGGCGCAGCCGCCTCAAACGGGCGCCAGCGTCGGTGTCGCGTCCTCGGAGAAGAACACCTCTTCCAGGTTGTTGCCCTCGCCCCGGCGGTCCACGACCAGGAAATCCTGGGTCGGCTGGAGCACCAGGAGCGGGTGATGCCAGACGCCACGGGCGATCTGCACGCCCTGGTCGCCGCGCGCCAGGAAACACCGGCACGCGGAGGGTTCGGGCCGTTCGGCGACGACCACGAGCCACGGATGGCGCTCCATGGGCGCGAAGGCCTGCGAGCCGAGCGGATGACGCTCGAGCATCCTGATCCGTACCGGCGATGGCCAGGGCGTGCCGCGAAAGATCGACAGGATCGCCTCACCACCCTCACCGGGCTCCGCCGTCGCCAGCGCGTGATAGCGCCGCGTGCGCCCCCCGTTTATGAGATGGCTCACGGCATGGGTCGCCTCGATCACCTGACCGAAAGGCGCGAAGGCGTCCGCCGTCAGCGGCTCGGGCACCAGTACGCTCATGCTTTCCTTCCTTATCCGGAAATTCCCGCCTTCCGCACGGGCCTTGTCGCGAGCGGCAGGCGGTTCCCGCGACGCTACATTCCGCCGCATCAAACCCGGCCTCGCGTCCGCCGTCCAGAGCCGTCCGCGTTAATCTTTTCACCCAGCGGAACGGTGCGCTGGCCGGGTCTGGCGTCTCATTCCGCCACGAAATATAACTATATTCATTCTACCGATAATAGTATTTGTGAATGATCCATATCACGAAAACGGTGTAGCACACCGGCAACAAGCCGCTGAATTCTGTGCCTTCTCGCCTGAATCGGCTCAAGCGGCGTTGCAATCTCCTGACGTATCGGAAACCTTACCGCTGGTTGCGTTCCGTGTTGCGTGGGGCGCGGCGCGTTTCCGTTAAGAGTTTCCAACACCTGGGAGGGTGTCATTTCGTACGTCGGTCCCCATCGTCGCTTCCTGTCGGGAGCGGGTCGCGAGTTGCTGTCGTCCTCATGCGCGGCAGCACTCCTCGCCGGCACCTCCGCTTCCGCGGTCGCGCAGGACGCAGCCCCGCAGTGGGGCGCCTGGGGTGAAATCGGCGCCCAGGCGGGATCCGAATCGAGCGCCTTCCTCGAAGGCTTCATGCCGATCGGGCAGGATGGTGACAGCCTCGTCTTCCTCGACATGCGCCTCGATTACGGCGAGAACGCGAAAGGCTCCTCCTCCTTCGGTCTCGGCCTGCGCCAGGTCGTGGGCGCGGACCTCATCCTCGGCGCCAATGCCTTTGTCGACGTGGTGCGCACGGACAACCGCAAGGTCCTGCTCGGCGCCACCCTCGGCCTCGAGGCCTTCACATCGAACTTCGACCTGCGCATCAACGCCCATGTTCCCCTCAGCGGCACCGCCGGCACCGGCTCCCAGGTGCGCAGCACGGGCGTCACGGTCACCAACAACCAGCTTGTCGAGACCCGCGTCCGCCAGGACGACGCCACCGCCCTGCTGTACGGACTGACCGGCGAAATCGGCGCGCTGTTCGATTCCCCCTTCGGCGACAACCAGCGCCTGCGTGCCTATGCGGGCGGTTATTTCTACGACCGCGACGGCTTTGACACCGAGGCCGGCGGGCGCCTCGGCCTCGAGTACCGCATCGACGATGTGCTGAGCCTCACCGGTTCGCGTTTCACGCTCGGCGCGGAACTCGTCTACGACAAGTCCGACAAGCTCGACGCCGTCGCCTCGGCGCGGCTCAGGATTCCGCTCTTCGCCGGCAGCCAGGCGCCCACGACGCATGGCGCGCGCGACGAGAGCCGGCTGCTCGACCGCATGGACGAGGGCGTGCGGCGCGACAAGGGCATCCGCGCGGGCAGCCGCCAGAGCTCGACGTCAATCGCCTCGATCCCGGTCGTGAACCCGAACACCGGCGCGACCTACGGCGACATCTATTACGCGACCCAGGGCGGCGGCGGCACGGGCTCCTTCGCCGATCCGACCAGCCTGTCCAACGCCATCACCAGTGCGGGCGCCAACGGCATCGTCGTGGTGCTTGGCGCCAACGGCGACGTGACGACGGCCGGCGTGACGCTGCAGAACGGCCAGGTCCTGGCCGGCGGCGGTTCCACCATCGGCGTGCAGCTTTCGGACGGCTCGACGACCAACTTCCTGCTCTCGGGCACCGCCGGCACCATTGACGGCGACCCGGGCGTGACCACGGTGACGCTGGCCGACAACACGCTGGTCACGGGTCTGACGCTTCGCGGCGGCACCACCGTGCTCGACGGCAACAACGTCGACGGCGCGACCTTCACCAACCTGACGATCACGGATGCGACGAACGGCATCAGCATCATCGGCGCGTCGAACACGTCGATGTCGAACCTGTCGTTCTCGAACATCACCGGCACGTCGATCCTGCTGAACAACCAGGGTGCCGTCCTGTCGGACATCACCATCGACGGCGGCACCAACGGCATCGTCATCGCCAACAACACCGGCACGACGACCCTCAACAACATTTCGGTGAGCAACGTCTCCGGCGACGCGCTGACGTTCACCAACAATTCCGGCGCGATCAACGTCAACGACTACTCCGCCACCAACACCGGCGACGACGCCATCGTCATCAGCGGCGGCGGCACCTTCGCGTTCTCCGGCACGACCCAGATCAACGGGCTGGGCGCGGGCGCGTCGAGCGACGGCATCGACCTCAGCGGCACCTCCAACGCCGATCTCACCTTCGGCGACGTGGATATCACGGGCGTGGGCGGCGGCGCGGGCCTCAACATGGCCGGCGCGGATGCCTCCGTGCTCATGCAGAGCCTGGACATCACCGGAACGGGCGTGACGGCCAGCCGCGGCGTCGACATTTCCGGCACCCAGAACGGCCGCGTGATCAACATCATCGACGGCGGCAACATCTCCAACGTGGGCACCGGCCTTGTCCTGGGCACCAACGGAGCCGCGGCGGCCGCGCCGGATGCCGTGTTCAACTGGGGCGGCGGCACCATCGGCGGCACGATCTACGGCCTCGACGGCGTCGGCGTGAATGCCGCCAACGGCAGCTACGCACTCGGCACCACGAGTTTTTCCGCGCCGTTCAACTTCACCATGTCCGGCGTGCCGAACTATTTCATCTCGGCCACCGCGACGGGAACCGGCGACGGATCGTCCTCCACCAACCGCGCCTCCATCTCCACCGCGATCGCGGCGGCCGCGGGCCTGGGCACCGTCAACTTCATCCTGGTCAACGACGGATCGGCCATCGACACGTCGGGCCTGACGTTCCAGCTCGCCAACGGCCAGACGATCAACACCTTCGGCGACGGGCGCACCTTCTCCTCCGCCGGCTACGTGATCGCCGCCAACATCACCGGCTCGAACCTGCCGTCGGGCGCGGTGACCATCACCGATCCGACCGGCAACGGCGCGGCGACGCTGACCAATTCGTCCGGCGCGGTCAGCACCATCGGCCTCGCCAACGGCAACGCGGTCCGCAACATCACGATCGGCAGCGCCGCCGGCACGGCGATCTCGGGATCCGGCATCGCGGGCGTGACCATCGAGGGCGTGACGATCGGATCCGGCGGCACCACCGCACAGAACGGCATCGATCTCAACGGCACCTCCGGCTCCGTCGTGCTGACCAACGTGTCGGTGGACGCGACCGGAACGGGCGTGTCGCTCACCAACACGAGCGGCACGGTAACCGGCAACAATGTCGACATCACCGGGTCCGACACGCTCGCGGTCACGGGCGGCGACGCCGCGATCTCCTTCAACGCGTCCAGCTCGATCACGTCGAGCGGCGGAACGGCGGTCTCCATCGCGAGCCGCGTCGGCGGCAGCTTCAGTCACTTCGGCACGGTCACCGCGAACGGCGCCGGCTCCAGCGGCATCTCGGTGAGCGGCGCGACGGGCCAGAGCGACGTCACCTTCGGCGGGCTGGTGTCCCTCGGCCAGACCACGGCGCTCGGCGGCGGCGCGGGCGTTTCCTTCGACAACAACGGCACCACGTCCACCCTTGCCTTCGACGGCGGCCTGCAGATCACGACTTCCGGCCAGACGGGCCTCGTGGGAACCGGCGGCGGCACGCTCAGGGTCAGCAACTTCGCCAGCGAGACGATCACGACGACCGGTGCCATGGCGCTGTCGCTCACCGGCCTCAACGTGCAGGCGACGTTCGACTCGATCGACACCAGCAATTCGAACATGGGCTCGGTGGCCCTTCGCGATCTCGACGGATCGCTCGCCGTCAACGGCGGCACACTGGCGACGGTTGCCTCCGGCAGCAGCTTCAACAGTTTCCAGCTCGTCCAGAGCGACGGGGCAGCGACACGCGCGTTCGAGCTTGCCGTGGACGGGCTGACGATCACCCACGACGCGTCCTTCGGAAGCGTCGGGCCCAGCGAACATGGCATCGTGGTGGCGACCTATGGAGATGACAGCGCCGTCGTCTCCGTGTCCAACTCCACATTCGCGACCGAGGATTCAGCCGTCCGCGTAACCGCCTACAACCAGCTGGTGACCGTCACCAATTTCGCGAACAACACGCTTCTGGGCAGTGCGACATCCTTCGATCCGGACTTCTTCAACAACGGTGTCTCCTTCGAGGGGGTCACCTTCGATGCGGATCTCGGCGCAGCCGGCATCCAGACCGTCAACGGCGGCACCTTCGCGTCGGGAACGCCGGGCCTGGCCACCCGCAACGGCGTCTTCTTCCTCGGCGGGAACAGCGGCAGCGTCAGTTTCAGCGACTACACGGTCAACACCGTTGACGGCGGCCTGGTCGCAAGCTACGGCAACAACGGCCTGACCCTCAATATCGCAGGCGGCAGCATCGACGCGGGCAGGGTGCAGCTCGAGAGCACGACCGGCGGGTTCGACGGCTCGATTTCCCTGTCCAGCATGACGCTGACCAGGACGACAGGCGTGGGCGGGAGCGGAGGCTTCATCGCCAACAACTATTCCGGAAACTTCACGGTCACCGGTGCCACCAACATCAGCAACGCAGAGCTGTCACAGGATTTCGGGGCGACCGGCTACCAGCGGCTCTCGACTCCCGGTGCGCTGTCGATTTCCAACTCCTCGGGCGATTTCACGTTTGGCGACATCACCATCGGCACCCAGAGCGGCACCCCGCCCGCGGGCACCGTCTTTACGACCGGCGGCGCGACCGTCGGCATCAACCTGGCCGGCAACAGCGGCACCTTCACCTCCACGGGGACCGTCACGATCACCGACACGGTGGAGGACGCGATCCGCATCGCCGACACCAGCGGCGCGATCGCCTTCAACCAGGTCTCCATCGTCAATCCCCGTGCGGACCTGTACCCGTTCACCGGCCCCGCTGTCGCGGGCACCGGCCGGGAGGCGCACAGCGCCGGTGTCGACATTTCCGGCACGATCGACGGGACGATCTCCTTCAACGATCTCGACATCGCGCTCAATTCGGAAGAGACGACCGGCATCGAGCTGAACGGCGCGACACTGAACGCCGCCGTCACCGCCAACGACTTTGACGTGACCGGCAACGGGTCCGCCAACACCATCGGCGTCGATCTGCGCGGCACGACGGGCGGCAGCACGGTACGCCTCGGCGACAGTTCGGCCACGGGCGAGTCCAGCAGCATTGCCGGCGTCAACACGGGTGTCTGGCTCAACAATTCGACCAATGCGATCTTCACCTTCGGCGACGGCGAGGACGGCACGGACCAGGGGTCGACGATCTCGGCCAACACCGCCATCGACGCGTCGTCCGCGCCGACCGTCGGCAGCTACGACTTCCGGGACGTGAATTTCACCAGCGGCCCCGGCCTCGGCTTCGGCACGGGTGCCATCTACTTCGTGGATTCCGACGGCGCGACGGGTGGCGGCGACGGCTCGGGCCGCGATGCCTCGAACCCGATGACGCTGGCCGCCGCCGAGGCTGCCGCGGGCGCCGGCGACATCATCGTGCTTATCAACAACGGCGCGACCATCAATGTCGCGGGAACGAACGGCAACGACACGCTGAACCTGCTCGACCAGATGCAGCTCCTCAGCTTCGGCGACGGCGCGGGCGGCAGCCAGGCCATCACCGTCAGCCTCACGGTACCGCCGACGATCCTGCTCTCGGCCTCCGGCATCACCATCGCCGACCCGACCGGAAACGGCGGCGCGGTCGTGACCTCGACGGCCACGGATCCGCTGGTGGGGCTCGGCTCCGCCGGCAACCGCATTGCCGGCGTGGTTCTCGATGGCGGGGGAACGGTCGGCACCGGCATCTCGGGCACGTCCTCCACCGGGCTGACCGTCGATCGCTCGATCATCCGCAATTTCACCGGAACCGGCATCGACATCACCACGTCGACGGGCACCCAGGTGTCCAATTCGTCGTTCTCCGGCAATGCCAATGACATCGCGCTCGGGAACGCGTCGGGCACCTCGCTGTCCAACATCACGTCGACGGGCGCCACGGGGCGGTCGATCTTCTTCAGCGGCAGCTCCGGCACGAACAGCCTGAGCAATGTCTCGATCGCGTCCGTGACAGGCGGCACCGGGCTTTCGTTCCTCAATGCCGGCGGCACGTTCACCGGCACGAATGTCGACATTTCCGGAACCAACGGCGAGGCGCTCTACATCGAGGGCGGCGACGCGGCCTACACCTTCGATGCCGCGAGTTCGATCGACATCACCTCGGGTGCCGCCATCACCCTTCTGAACATCGCCGGCGGCAGCCTGACCCACGCCGGTACGGTGGCGGCCAACGGCAACGGTGCCAGCGGCATCGCGTCCTTCGGCGCGACCGGAGACTATTCCGTCTCCTTCACCGGCGCGGTCGATCTCGGCACCACGACCGCGATGGGCGGTTCCGGCCTGGCGGTCGACAATGCCGGGCAGAACGGCGTGTTCAGCTTCGCGGACCTCGACATCGATACGAACGGCAGCTTCGGCATCCTGATGCAGAATGGCGGTTCGCTCGGTATCACGACCGGCAGCCTCAACGTCACGAACGCCCAGGGCTTCAACCTCGCCGGGTCGGACATTGCCGCCAGCGGCATCACCCTGACCTCCTTCAGCAACACAGGTGCCGTCGGGGCCGTGGCCCTCGGCATGAACGGCTTCGGGGGCGGCGACTTCACCGTCACCGGCACCACCACGATCAGCGGCACGACCGGTTCCGCGATCTCCATGACCAGCGTGGCCGCGAATGTCGATCTCGGCACGGTCAACCTGACGCTTGCCGGTGGCGACGGCTTCCTGCTCAACGGCAACTCCGGCACGCTCACGGCCGGCGACACGACCATCGACATGGCCGGCGGTTCGGGCAACGCGTTCCGCGCGACCAATGCCAACGGCAACATGACCTTCGGCAACATGGACGTGGTCAACCTCGGTGCGGGCACCGGCCTCAACCTGTCGGGCGGCACCTTCGACGGGCAGATCACCTTCGCGACCCTCGACATCACCGGCAATGGAAGCGCCGGGTCCAAGGCCATCGACCTCACCGGTTATGTCAACACGAAGGACGTGGTCACAACCAACTCGAGCGCGATCTTCAACGTCCAGACCGGCATCGACTTCACCAACGCCAACATCGGCGCGGGTGTCCGCTTCCAGTACGGTGACGGCGACGCGACAAATCCGGGCACGGAAAGCACCATCGACACGACCGGCTTCGCCGTGGTGACGACGGGCATGGGCTCGACCGGCGAATACGACCTCGAGGATGTGGCCTTCGGCACGGTGCTCGGCACCACCAACACCTCGAACCTCGCCGGACCGTCCTACTATGTCGTCGGCAGCAACGGCAGCACGGGCGCGGGCAACGGCACCTTCCTGACCCCGGGCACGATCGCGGGCGCGGAAGCCTCCGGCGCCGACGCGATCATTCTCGTCGACAACAACGACGACAGTATTCGCGACGTGATCGATGTGGTCGCGCAGGACGACGGAACCTTCACGCTCGCGGACGGCCAGGTTCTGGTGTCCATGGTTAACGGCGAGACGGTGGACCTTGCCACGCTCGGCCTCAGCGGCTCGGGCGCACCGGCCAGCCTGAAGCTCACCGGCATCACCTCCAGCACGCAAGTGACGGCGTCCGGTGGCACTATCGACGATGTCCGCGCGATCCTGACCTCCAGTTCCGCGAGCGGCACCGTGGCGCTTGCCGGATCCTCGACGATCCAGAACACCACCATCCGCAACACCGGTTCGGGTGACGGCATCTCCGCGTCCTATGCGGCCAATGCGACGGCCCGCATCCGCTCCAGCCAGATCGACGTCAGTTCTTCCGCGCGATCGATCGACATCGCGACGACGGGCGGGGCGACCAACGTCGAGTTCTCCGGTCTCGACCTGGACGGCGGGCTCCGCTTCGACGGCAGCGGCGGCGGATCCCTCTCGGTCACCTCGACCGGCATCAACCGGGTCGATGACACCGATGCGGAAGCCATCCTGCTTCAGGACGCGGATGCCTCGCTCTCCGGCCTGATCATCGGTTCGTCGAACACCGGCACCGGCAATGACGTGGCCGGTGCAGGCATCCATATCGTGAACTCGAACGGGGTTTCCAACACGGTCACCCTGACGGACATCACCATGGGGTCCGGCGGCAACGGCGACACGACCGATGTCGCGGGGGCTGGTATCGACGTCGACTCCTCCGGCAGCGGCGTGCTCACGCTCAACATGACCGGCACGAACGTCATCCGTTCAAGCGGCCAGGCGCTGGACGTCGACGAGACCGGAGCCGGAACAGCGAACAACGTCCTGCTTTCGATCTCGAACACCACCTTCGAGAGTGCCGCGACGGGCGTGCCGACAGTCTCGATCACGGGCCAGAACGTCTCGACGGTGCAGAACTCCGTGCAGGTGCGCGCCTTCGCCGGCAACACCGTGATCGGCAACGGCACGGGTGGCGGCATCCGCTTCGAAAAGGTGGACTTCGACAGCGACGGTGCCGGCGCGACGGTTTCGGCCGGCACGCTGAACGTGGGCCAGGGGACCGGAACGCGCGTCTCGGACGACGGCGTCGCCTTCATCGACACCACGGGCGCGATCGATTTCACGACGCTCAACATCTACAACGACAATGGCACCGGCCTCCTGGTCGATACCAAGACGAACGGGCTGAATACCGACTTCACCATGACGGGCGGCGGCTCGGGCACGGTCGACACGACCAACGGCACGGCGCTGTTCCTCGACCCGCTCACGATGAACCTGACCTTCGGCACAGTGACCTCGACCAACGCCAGCGGCTCCGGCGTGCTGGTGGATGGCGGCGACGCGGTCGGCGGCGGCGGCAACAGCGCCCTGACGATCAGCACGCTCAATATCTCCGGCTCCAGTGACTCCGGTGTGCAGATCATCGATTCCAGCGGTGATTTCAGCTTCGGCGCGACGACCATCAACAATGCCGGATCTGCCGGCGGCGGCCTCGAGTTCACGGCGGCGACGGGCGACACGACCAACATCGCCTTCACCGGCGGGCTGGACATCGACACATCCACCGGCACCGGCATCACCGGCGGGCGCACCGGCAGCGGCACGGTCAACTTCTCCGTCGCGGCGACGGGCACCCGTTCGATCAACACGACGACCGGTCAGGGGATGGTCCTGTCCAACGTCAACGTCGGCGCGGCGGGCATCACCTTCGCCAACGCGACGGCCAGCGGCACGGCCACCGGAAACTTCATCGATCTGGACACCGTCGGCGGCAGCGGCACGCTGCGGGTCAACAACACCTCGGCGCTGGGCGTCAGCGGAACCGGCATCAGCATCTTGAGCTCCTCCGCCGATTTCATCTTCAACCAGATCACGCTGGGAGATATCAACGCGGCCGGCCCGATGACCTACGGCCTCAATCTCGACGGCAACTCGGGATCGTTCACGACGACGGCATCGAGCATCATCTATTACGCCCAGGCTGCGGGCATCCGCATCGCCAACGCGGCGAGCACCTTCAGTGCCGATTTCCAGGCGCAGATCGAGGCGTCCAACCGCAACGATGCCTCCTATACGGCCGGCGGTGACGGGCTTGTGCTCACGAGCAACAATTCCAGCTCGACCATCAACATGGCGCGTTTCGTTTTCACGGAGTTCCAGCGCGCATCGGGCTCGGGTGGCCAGGGCATCGTCTCCAACTTTGGCGGACAGGTCACCATCGGCGGCGGCAGCGTGAGTTCCAACAACGCCATGGGTGACGGCGTCGCCTCGATCGACATCCGCAACACGGCCACCAATATCACGCTTGACAGCGTGTCCATCGATACCGACGACCCCGGCGAGAGCGGCGGCGGCATCTATCTGCAGAACAACACCGGCAATTTCACTCTGGAATCCGCCTCGGCTTTTGCGGCACGCAACACGATGGGCATCTACGCCAGCAACGCCGGCACGGTTTCGATCGGCACCGTCTCGGCGGTGAGTGTCACCTCGTATGGTACGGCGGCACTCGACATCACCAACACCACGGTGAACCTGACGCTGAACAACGTCTCGGCCCCGACCAGCACCGGACGCGGCGTCCGCCTCGACGGGATTTCGGGCACGGTCGCCGTCAACGGGACCCTGAACCTCAACAATTCCTCCGCCACCGGCGGTCCGGCCCTCGACCTCGCCAATCTCGCCAGCGGCACCAGCGTGACGTTCTCGGGCACCTCGAAGACGATCACCAGCGGCGCGAACGATGCCATCCGCATGAACGGCAATGACGCCTCGAGTTCGGTCAGCTTCACCAATGGTGGCCTGGTTGTCTCCACGACGACGGGTCGCGGTATCATCTCGGCCCTTGGCGGCAGCCTTTCAATCACCGGAACCGGCAACACCGTCAGTTCCACAGGCGGCGGCCGGGGCGTCGATCTGAGCAGCACCACCATCGGGGCCAGCGGCATCACGCTGCAGTCGGTCTCGACGAATGGCGCGGATCGCGCGATTTCGTTGATCAACACCGGAACGTCCGGCACGTTCTCGGTGACCGGCACCGGCTCCACCGACGGCTCGGGCGGCACGCTCGCCGCGACGACCGACACCGCCATCTGGCTGCAGAACGTCAACGACGTTATTTTCGCCAACATGGTGGTCAACGGCAGCGGCAATCACGGCATCCGCGGCCAGTCCGCGGTCGACCTGCAGCTTGTCAATATCGACACGCAGGGCTCCTTCGGCTCGTCCGTCGGACAGGGCACCGTCTATATGTACGACGCCGGCGGCACGCTGACGATTTCGGGCGGCACCTACGGCGGCGCGTCCGACAACACCATCCAGATCGACAAGACCAACGGCGGCACGCTGACGCTGGCGATTTCCGACGCCACGATCTTTGCCGGTGACGACGCGACCGCCGGTTTCGGCAATGACGCCCTGCAGATCAGCGTGTCGGGGGGAGCCATCAACGGCACGATCACCAACAACACCTTCGCGGGCGCCCTGGCCAATCACATCCAGATCATCGCCTCCCAAAGCGCCGACCTCGATCTCGACATCGGCGGCACGGGTGTCGGAAACACCTTCCAGCGTCATGGCAGCAACCCGACCAGCGGCGGTGGTGGCGTCAACGCCGCATTCACCGGGTCCGGCACGGTCGCACTCGACATTCTCGACAATGACATGAGCGCGATCTACAGCGCCGGCAATGGCGTCAGCCCGATCGAGATCCAGACAGGCAGCCTCTTCAGCGGAACGCTGACCTCGCAGGTCCGGAACAACACCATCGGCACTTCCGGTGTCACCGGATCCGGTGCCGGCGGCAGCGGTGGTTTTGGCGGTTTTGCCATGCAGTTCGACGCGGATGGCGGTGGCACGGCCAGTTATGTGGTCAGCAACAACATCATCCACGACTACAACGACTCAGGCATCAAGTTCTTCCAGCCCGGTGGTGCAACGCAGGATGTCACGGCAGTGATCACCGGCAACCAGGTCAACCACACGTCCGGAGCGGGTTTCCCAGTTGCCGGAATTGAGATCGACGCCGGCAGCGGCAACACCGGTTCCATGTGCGCGGACATCACCGGCAACACGGTCACGAATTCCAGTGGCTTCCTTGCCGGCGGCATTTACGTCACGTCGGACAGCGGCCACACGTTCAACCTCGTCGGTACGCCCGTGGGCAGTTCCACGGGCCCGGCGATCGCAAGTGTGCTCAACGGCACCAACACGCTCAGCCCGCCTGCGGTCGGGGGCAACAACGGCACCTACAACATCGTTGCCGCCTGCCCGTAAGGGCTGGCGGCAACGCCGCATGAGTGAACAGGAGACCTGCAGGGTGCCAGGGGCGGAGTTTGCCTTCAGGCACAACCAATGATTGGTATTTTTTACAATATACCCCTACTGGCACAGAACGGGAGGTATGCGCCATGGCAGAACCATTTCTCGCGGAAGTCCGCATGATGGGCTTCAATTTCCCGCCACGCGGCTGGGCGTTCTGCGACGGCCAGATCCTGCCGATCAGCCAGAACCAGTCGCTTTATTCCCTGCTCGGCACCACCTACGGCGGTGACGGTCGCACGACCTTCGCGCTGCCCGACCTGCGCGGACGCACGCCGATCCACGTCGGGCGTTCCGATGGCGGAGCCCATCACAGCGAGGGACAGAAGTCGGGCGAGGAAACGCATACGCTCAGCGTCAACGAGATGCCGCAGCACATGCATGCGGCCGACGCAATCTCGGGACCGGGCACTACGCCCATTCCGCAGAATGCCTATCTCGCCGATCTTCCCTCCGGGTACACGGACCCTGGCGCGAGCGTCACCAGCCTGCGCAGCAACACGGTCACCCATGTGGGCGGCAGTCAGGCGCACCAGAACATGCAGCCCTATCTGACGGTCTCGTTCTGCATCGCGATCGAGGGGCTTTTCCCCTCACGCAACTGACCCAGCGCCAGGCGCATTCCGCCCAAACCGTTTTCCGGGAGGACCCAATTCATGTCAGAGCCCTATGTTGGCGAGATCCGCATGTTCGCGGGCAACTTCGCCCCGCGCGGCTGGGCCTTCTGTGACGGCCAGCTGCTGGCCGTGTCGCAGAACGACGCCCTTTTCAGCCTGCTTGGCACCATCTACGGCGGCGATGGCCGCACGACCTTCGGCCTGCCCGACATGCGCGGGCGCATTCCCATCCACCAGGGCCAGGGCCCGGGACTGTCGGAACGGCGGCTCGGCTCCAAGAGCGGCTCGGAAACGGTGACCCTGACGGTGAACCAGATGCCGAGCCACGGCCATGACTTCAGGGCGATGCAGACCTCCGGCACCGACGACATGCCGACGGGCCGTGTGCTCGCGGATCAGATCGCGCCGATCTTCACCACGGAAACGCCGGTCACGAACATGGCCGTCAATTCGCTCAGCCATGTGGGCGGCAGTCGTTCGCACACGAACATGCAGCCCTATCTTTGCGTGAGTTTCATTATCGCGCTTTTCGGCGTGTATCCGAGCCGGCACTGAGGGAGGTCCGTCATGTCTGAACCCTTCATCGCGGAAATCCGGATCTTCGCGGGCAACTTCGCCCCGCGCGGCTGGGCCTTCTGCAACGGCCAGCTTCTGCCAATCTCGCAGAACACGGCCCTGTTCTCGCTCATCGGCACCACCTATGGCGGGGACGGGCGCACCACCACCGCCCTTCCCAACATGGAAGGCCGGGCGCCGATGCACCAGGGGCGCGGCCCCGGCCTGACCTCCCGCCGGCTCGGCCAGCGCGGCGGCACCGAGACGGTGACGCTGACCGAGGCACAACTGCCCAACCACTCGCACTCGCTCTTCGCCAGCACCCTGATCGCCGACGAGACCCAGCCCGCGTCCAACGTCACGTTCGGCCGGGCCAGAAGCCTGGCCTACGCCACCGGAACGGCGAACACGAGCATGGCCTACCAGACGATCACCGACGCCGGCGGCAGCCAGGCGCACAACAACATGCAGCCCTATCTGGCGATGAACTTCATCATCGCGCTTCAGGGCCTCTATCCGTCGCGCGGCTGAAGGGCGGCGCGCGGGATGATCCGTCGCTCCGCGCGCCCTTTCAGGCCCCAGGCGACGACCGGCCCGGCCGGAAGACAGGGAGAAGACGCATGAGCCAGACACGGCAGATCCCCGGTGAGCATGGGGACATGATCGAGATCGAGGTCGGCGAGACGCCGTTCGCGGAACTGTCCCGGCTGATGATGGTCGGCATCAGTTCCGACAACAACCAGCTTGTCTGGACGGCACAGATCGCGCCCAACGGCCCGTGGACCGGGACGCTGACGCCGATCGACACCGGCCACGCCTATATCGTGCTCGGCACCGGATCGACACTGGACGGTCGCGTTGCCATGGTCGCCCAGACCACCGGCTCGCCCGCATCCGTTCACTACATCGACGAAGCCGTCGAGCAGGCACCGGGCGGCGGCCAGCGCTGGAACGCGCCGCACGACCTCGGGATGCCCGACGGCGTCGCCGGCTTCCAGCAGCTCGTCATGGGCCGCGGTCCGTCCGGACGCGTCGAGATCTTCGGTGTCGACGCCGACAGCGGGATCGTTTGGTGGTGCTACCAGAATCCCCTGACCACGCAGAAGAAGACCGAGTGGGTCACGCCTCCGGGCACGGACACGCCGATCGAGGTCACGGTCGAGGTTCCCGCCCCGCCCGCAACGCTCTGGAGTTCCTGGACCGGACTTTCGGCGGGTGACGTCTCGCGGATCAGCCTCGTCAACGACGCCAGCGGGCGCATCATGCTGATCGCCATGGGACAGAACCCCGCGCAGGCGCAGGTGCATGTCAACGCGCAGACCGAGCTCAAGTCGCTGACCGCCGGCGACTGGACGGGCTGGGAGCGTATCGACGACGCCACCAGCGGAACCGCGAAGTCGATCCCCTGCGGCGTGCTCGACGACACGGGCGCGATCAACATCTTCATGGTCTCATCGGACAACGAGGTCGCGCAGTTGCGCCAGACCGTTCCCGACGAGGAAGGCTGGTCGGAATGGACGAAGCCCGGCATGACCGACACCACGCTGATCAATGTGACCAGCGGGTTCGACGGCGACGGCCTCATCATGCTCGTCGCCGTCGCGCAGGACGGCGGCATATGGGCCAATCTCCAGACCCACGTGGCCGGCCAGCGCTGGAACGGATGGCAGAAGATCGCGACGGCGTCCGGCTTCGGACTGGCTGCGATGGACTACAATTCCGACGGGCGGCTGAGCTACTTCCTGGGCGCCTCCCAGAACAACTCGGTGTCCCTGATCAGCCAGACAGCGCTGAACTCCACCACATGGGGAGCCGGCTGGAGCCAGATCGCCTCCTCCGGCATCTTCACCTACGGCATCGTGCGCGATCTCACGCCGCCTGACAGCTGAGATGACGACCACGGACGCAGCATCGACGGGCGCCCCCTTCACGCCGGCGGAGTTTCCGTCGGCGCGCGGGGCGGGTCTTGCCCTTCGGGCCTTCACGGCCGACAGCGTCGGCAGCGCGGATCTCGCGTTCCTGAGCCGGCTGTATGCATCGACACGCGCCGAGGAACTCGCTCCCGTGCCGTGGAGCGAGGCGGAAAAGACCGCTTTCCTCGACATGCAGTTCCACGCCCAGCACACCCACTACATGCAGAACTATCCCGACGCGGCGTGGTTCATCGTCGAGCGGGAAGGCGAGGCGATCGGCAGGCTCTATCTGGAGCGCTGGCCTTCTGAAATCCGGATCATCGACATCGCCCTGCTTCCGGCGGCGCGCGGCGGAGGCCTCGGCGCGGCACTTCTGGCGGATGTTCTCGCGATGGCGGAGCGGGAGGGGCGTGCCGTGGGCATTCACGTCGAACACAACAACCGTGCCATGCGGCTCTACCGCAGGCTTGGCTTCGCCTTCAGCGAGGACAAGGGCATCTATCACCTGCTGCACTGGCGGCCCGGCCAGCGGCCGTGAGGACCGCCGGCGACCGCCCGACGGCGGCGGTTCCGCCCTTGCGCGGGCTCAGGTGAAGACCGCCTCGTACTGCATGACATCGCCATCGCGCAGCAGCGGCACCAGGAACAGCGGCAGCGTCTTTTCCGCGATGAGAACCTCGTGCAGGCCCTGCTCCAGCGGCATGGCCGAGGGCCCCTCCAGCAGCACCGAAAAGGCGCCGCCCTCGCGCAATCCATGCGCCAGGCGGCTCACGTCGACAACCGTGAGCGCCGCATCCGGCGCACCGGCGAGCGGCAGCGGCTTGCCACGCTCCGCCTCGAAGGTTTCGGCCGTCAGGCGCGCGATCTCCTCGCTGGGATCACCGGTTCCGCTCATGTCTCTTCTCCCCGTTTCTCAAGGCCGGCCCGGGAGCCGGCCGCACTCATGCCCGGCCCGGGCCGCGAACCAGGACACGTGGCACCGGAAAGCGCCCGAAGCCCAGATCGATCATGCGCTGCGCCTTGCCACCACCGCCTTCCGCCGCCGGCGCGGCCGGCCGGCTTGCGACCGCTCCCTTGCGCACCGCCTCGAGCGTTGCCTCCACCATCGGCGCGAAACCGCCCTGATGGAGTCCGGCCAGCATGGCGAGCGTGTCGGCGGCTCCACCCGAAAACGTCCAGGCGCAATCGGAGAACCGGCACCCGTTGATGACCGGTGTCGCCCCGCCGGCATAAACCAGCCGGCAGCGCTCGAAGACGCACCCCTCGAAGGCACGTCCGTCCACCAGGATCTCGGCATCGCGAAAGGTCTCCCCGCGATGGACGACACCGGCTGCAACGGGGCGTTTCGCGGCGTCGCGCTCGTCTGGTCTGTCGGTCATGGAATGCGGATCGCCTGTGCCGGTGCAAGATGCGGACTACGCCTTGCGCGCGATCCTAGAGGTCTTCAGCCTGAGGTGGAAGGGAGGAAGAGGGATCCGCGCACAGGCCGTTGCCCGGAGGGTGCATGAGGTTCGTCGGCCACGGGGCGCGCGCTCCCCACCGTTTTCACGGCGTTCAGGCGCCGTTTGTGGGTCCACACCCTAGGCAACCGGGGCCCATGCAGCTAGAACGGGCGCGTGGCGGACCGGCGCACCCTTGCGTCAACGGCCGCCTGTTCTTCACGGCTCTCTCCCGGGGGCCGATTGCGCGGGTGCATGAGGCGAGATCCCGCCCTTTGCCGCGACCACGGATTTGAACCGATTGCACGAGGACCAGACCGCATGAGCGACGCCAGCACCCCTGCCCCGACCGGACTTCCGCTCTTCTACTCCCGGCCGGTGGCGCTGCGCGCGGAACTGCACGGCGAGACCCGCGTGACGCTCGCCCCCGACTACCGGTTCGCGGGCACTACGCATGCGGCGCCGCTGAACGCGGTCGAGTTCGCATCCGCCTCGCGTCACTACCCGATCGTCTTCGCGGCCACCACGGAAAAGCCGGCGGCGATCGCCGTGCTCGGCCTGCGCCGGGACATGAACGTCTTCGTCGACGCGGCCGGAAAGTGGGTCGAGGACACCTATATCCCCTCCTACATCCGCCGTTATCCCTTCATCCTGGCGCGCAACGACGAGGGCAGCGAGTTCACGCTCTGCCTCGACATGGACAGCGACAAGGTGGGGACGGACAAGGAAACGGCCCTGTTCGACGGCCTGGAGCCCTCCGACATCACCAAGAAGGCGCTGGAGTTCTGCGCCGCCTACCAGCGCGAGGCCCGCGAGAGCGAGGCGGTGCTCGCCAAGCTCGCCGAGCATGACCTGCTGGTGCCCAACGAGGGCCGCTTTACCCTGCCCTCCGGCGAGGTGCTGACGGTGAACGACTTCCGCGTCGTGGACGAGACCCGCTTCAACGCGCTCGACGACGCGGCCTTCCTGGACCTGCGCCATTCCGGCACCCTCTCGGCGATCTACTGCCACCTGCTGTCCATGCGCAACTGGCCGACGCTGCTGCGCCTTCTGGAAGCCGGCAAGGCCGCCTGATCCCCTGCATCCGGGCGGAGGGGGTTCTCCCCCTCGCCCCCTTCTGTCTTGCCCCTGCCTTGCTCCCGGCACCTTTCTCCGGACGCCCCGGCGTTGACAGATGCGGCCTTGGCGCCTAGATAGCGCGGACAGGTTGCCGGCACCTGCCGCCCGCAGACGCGTCCCGCGTCCTGGTGAAGCCGGTCGAAAGCGCCCCTGCGGCGCCCTTTCATCTCACCCTCGAAGCGTTTCGACGGTGGGCAATGCGGGCCCCCTCCCAAGACGAAACGCTCCTTGCGAGGAGTGAGACATGACATCCCCGACCGATCCGGCGCCGAAACCGCGCCCGGCGGCCCTGCTTGACAGCGCGCCCGCACCTGCGTTGCTGCGCCAGGCGCTTCCCCTTGCCCTGATCCTCAGCCTCAACGGGCTGCTCGGCCTTGCCGACGCGGTGCTGCTTGGCCGTTTCGTGGGCGCGGAGGCGATGGCCGCCGTCAGCCTCGCCTTTCCCGTTCTCATGCTGATCAACGCGCTCGCGATGATCGTCGGCGGCGGCATGGCCGGCCGCCTGTCCCGTCATCTGGGTGCCGGTGAACGCGCCCGGGGCGCGGCCCTTCTTGCCGGCGGACACGGACTGGCGCTCGCGCTCGCCGTATTCGCCATTGCCGTCTTCGCGCTGGCCGGCTGGCGCCTCGCCCTGCCGGGTCCCGGTGTTCCGGGCGCGGTGGCGCACGAAAGCTGGCTTTATCTGGCGATCCTCGTCGGCGCCACGCCGGTGCAGTTCCTGCTTGCCATTCAGGCGGACGCCTTCCGCGCCGAAGGACGGGCCGGCATCGTGGCGCTCCTGTCCGTGGTGGTGACCGGGGCGAACATCGCCCTCGACACGTTGTTCGTGCTGGGCGCCGGTCTCGCGGTGGCCGGCACCGCCATCGGCACGGTTCTCGCCCAGGTGGCCGGCCTTGCCCTGCTCGCCGGACTGCGCGCCCGCACGCCCGACGCGCTGCGGCCGCACTGGCGGGCGTTGCTCTCGCGGGACGACTGGTCCGCGATGCTGCGCGAGGGCGCGCCGCTCGGCCTCGGCCTTGCCGGCATCGCCACGGTCGCCACGGCGGTGCTTGCCACGCTGAACGGCTTCGGCGGCCCGCAGGCGCTCGACGAGATCGCCGCCTACGGGCTTGCGACCCGCCTGTTCGGTTTCGCCTTCCTGCCGTTCCTGGCACTCGCGCTCGCGACCCAGACCCTGGCTGGCGCGGCCGTCGGGGCCCGCGACGCGGCGAGGGCGCGAAAGGTGCTCGTGACGGCGCTTGCGGGCGCGGCCGCCTTCGGCCTCGCCGTACAGGTCGCCTTCGTCATGGGAGCCGGCGGCATGTCCGCAGCCTTTCTGCCGGATCCCGGTCCGGTTGCCGTGGCAACGCGGATCCTGCCGGTCATGGCCGCCCTCTACGTGACATCCGGACCGCTGCTGGTGGCCGCCTTCTACCTGCAGGGCAGCGGCCGGCCCGGGCGCGCGGCGGTGTTGACGCTGACCAAGCCGTTCCTGATGCTTCCAGCACTCGTTGCGCTTCTGGCCCTGCTCGCCGGTCGCACGGCGATCTGGTACGCCTTTCCCTTGGCGGATGCGGCCATGGCGGCTCTCGCCGTCGGCCTCGCGTGCGTCTTGTGGCGCACCGGCGGCAGGGACACGCCCGCAGGAGACCAGATGGCCAGCCGGATAGCCGGCACCGCAGCCGGCAACGCGGAGGGAGCGGCATGAAACGCGATCGCGGACAGGAACCCGCCGCCCTTGCCTCGGCCCGCGCGCAGGCGCGCGCCCTGCGCGAGGCACTCGCCACACGCGGAACGCCGGTGTCGCACTCGCAGGCGCTGGAGCTTATCGCCCACCAGCACGGCGCGCGCGACTGGAACACCCTGCACGCCCGGCTCGCCGCGACGGAGGTGCCGCCACCCGCGGCACCGGCGAAGGCACCGGCGTCGCCATCCTCCTTCGGCCTGCGCCAGCGGGTGCGCGGGCGCTATCTCGGGCAGCCGTTCCGGGGCGAGATCATCGCGCTCTCGCGGGTGGGGCCCGGACGCACGCGGGTGACGGTGCGCTTCGACGAGGCGGTGGACGTGGTGCGGTTCGAGAGCTTCTCGGCACTACGTCGCCAGGTGACGGCAACGCTCGACGGCCAGGGCTGTTCGGCCTCCGCAACCTCCGACGGGACGCCGCACATGGTGCTGCGCGCGGAGGAGGACACCTGACCGGATACGAAAGGGCCGGCGCCTGGTGGCGCCGGCCCAAAACCGGAAACGTCAGGCGGACCGCAAGGCCCGGCCGCTTACTGCGCCAGCTTGTTGTAGGCGGCGGTGAAGCCGATCAGCGTCACCGGGATGGCGAGATCCTGCTGCTGCGCGGTCTTGAAGCCGATGACCAGCCGCTGCCCCTTCTTCATGGCGGCGAGCATCTCGTCGGAGATCGCCATTCCGGCGTAGGCACCATTGGCATCGCTGGTCTGGATCACCATCTTCTGCTCCGCGCCGTCATCGATCTTGATGACCGCGCCGGCCGGCAGGAAGACACCGTGAGGCAGGGCAACGACGATGGCATGATTGGGAGCCCCCTCGCGCGGCTCGACCACGACGGTCAGCAACCGCTGGCCGCTGTCCTTCATGACGATGTTCTGGAGCGCGCGGCACTGCTTGGGCGCGCCTTCCTTCGCCTCGCCGCACTGGACGACCCAGTTCTCGGCCGGCGCGGTGGCGCCATCCCCGGCTGCCGGCGCGGTCTGCGCGTAGCCAGGTGCGGCCCCCAGGGCGAGGACGCCGGCGAGCGCGAGAACGCGGGCGGCGGAACGGGCGAGGCGTGCGAGCGGCGCGCCAAAACGCTGGGAAAACTCGATCATCGGAAAAACCACATCCTGTCGGCGGGGGTGGAAAACGGGCGCAAGTCTACGTGGCGCGGCAAGAACGGGTCAATGGCGGGACACCGACTTTCCCGCCCCATTCGCGCGGATTTCCCGCCTGCATCGCGCCGCGGCGATGCGAGCCGGAGACCGCCCCTTCACGGTTGCGGGCGTGCATCTTTGCAACACGCGCGAAGGCGACCGCAAAACTCGGCATACGCGTCTTGCCGGGCGTCCGAAAATATATATAACCACCCGGTCGGAAACGAACTCGAAGACCGGAAAAGACGCCCCATGGGACGCAGGCGGACAATCGACCGGGAAGCGGTGCTCGACGCGGCGGAGCGCGTGGTGATCCGCGACGGTGCCGCGCGGCTCACGCTTGACGCGGTCGCCGTTGAAGCCGGCATCAGCAAAGCCAGCGTTCTCTACGACTACGGCTGCAAGCAGGCGCTCATCCGCACGGTGATCGAGCGCTGCATCGAGTGCAAGGAAACCCGCGTGCGTACGAAGGCCTCCTCCCTGGACGGCCCGGACGCGTATCTCAGGGCGCGAATTGCTCTTGCATCGGACCCGCTCCCGGACAAGGATCGGGCTCTCACCTTCGGGCTTCTGGCCTCGCTCGCGCAGGATGAGGAGCTGCGCGGACCGATCCGGAAAGCCTATTGCTCAGCCCTGAGCGAGGTCAGCACCACCGCCGCCGAGCCGCGCGGTGCAATGCTGGCCTTCCTTGCCCTTGAGGGGCTCAGGTCGCTGGAATGGCTCGGACTTCATTCATGGGCGCAGGAGGAGCGTGCCACCCTGCTCAGCGACATCGGTCGGCTGCTTGCGCAGCGACCGGAGCCGGCGGATGGCGCGGACGTGGCGACAGGACAACCGACGGAAACCGTCGGCTGTCGGGAAACGGGCGCGTGAAGCTCAATCGGAAACATGGAATTTGCCGGTCACGGACGCCCGGACGGTGCTGCGCGAGACGCGGTCCCCGGCGTGGTCTCCCGGCCCGTTGAAGAGGTACTGGGAATGCGAAAGAACCTGATCGCCATTGCGGCGGTTGCCGTCCTTCTCGCCGGTTGCAACGACGAGAGCGCGAGCCAGTCGCAGGGCGGCGGCGCACCGGCGCGTCCTCCGGTCGGCGTGAGCTTCGTCGAGGTTCAGCCCGAGACGCTGACCATCACCAACGAGTTGCCCGGCCGTGTCGCGCCGACACGCATCGCCGAGGTGCGTCCGCGCGTCTCCGGCATCCTGGTCGAGCGCGTCTTCGAGCAGGGCGGCATGGTGAAGGAAGGCGACGTGCTCTACCGCATCGACCCGGAACCGTTCCGGGTCCAGGTGGAAAGCGCCAAGGCCACGCTGCAGCGCGCCGAGGCCGCCCAGCTTCAGGCCCGCCAGCAGGCGGACCGCCAGAAGGAGCTGCGCCAGCGCAACGTCTCGAGCGCCCAGCAGCTCGAGACCGCCATCGCGACGCTCGCCCAGGCGGATGCCGACGTGGCGGCCGCGCGGGCCGGACTGCGGGCGGCGGAGCTGAACCTGCATTACACCGACATTCGCGCGCCCATCTCGGGCCGCATCGGTCGCGCGATGCTCACCGAGGGGGCTCTGGTGGGACCGAACGGGACGGAGGTGCTGGCCACCATCCAGCAGCTCGATCCGGTCTATGCCGACTTCACCCAGTCCGCGAACCAGATCCGCAAGCTGCGCCGCCTGCTCGACTCCAACGAGTTCGAGGACACGGCGAAGAGCGAGGCCAATGTCACGCTGCTCTTCGACGACGGCACGCCGTACGACCATCCCGGCCGCCTGCTCTTCTCCGAGGCCTCGGTGGATGCCACCACCGGCCAGGTCACGCTGCGCGGCCAGTTCCCCAATCCCAAGGCGGAACTGCTTCCCGGTCTCTATGTGCGGGTGCGCATCGAGCAGGGTGAGGAAAAGGATGCCCTCGCCGTTCCCCAGCAGGCCGTCCAGCGCAATGCCGGTGGCCAGGCCCAGGTCTATGTGATCGGTGAAGACGACAAGGCGGAAATGCGCCCCGTCGAGGCCGGCAGGGTGGTCGGCAGCCGCTGGATCATCACCAAGGGCCTTTCGGCCGGCGACAAGGTGATCGTCGAAGGCTTCCAGAAGCTGCGTCCGGGCGCTCCGGTGTCCGGCACGCCGTGGAAGCCCGAAGGACAGCCCGAAGTGGCCGCCAAGTGACGCGACGGGCGCGCGCTCGCGTGCGCGCCCTCCCGCTCCGGGTCCGGATGTTTGTCCCGGGCCGTTTCCCGTTCTCCGGCCGCCCGCCACTCCTCCCGGTGACAGGCGGTCCGGCACGAGCAAGGTTGGATTGAAATGCCCTCCTTTTTCATCGACCGGCCGGTCTTTGCATGGGTGATCGCGATCTTCATCACGCTCGCGGGCGTGATCGCGATCCCCTTCCTGCCCGTTTCGCAATATCCAAGCGTCGCACCGCCGCAGATCCAGATCTCGACCAACTATCCCGGCGCCTCGCCGGATGACGTCTATCTGAGTGTGACGCGTCCGATCGAGGAAGAGATCAACGGCGTCGAGGGCCTGATCTACTTCGAGTCCACCTCGGAGGCCTCGGGGCGCATCTCCATCACCGCGACCTTCCGGCCCGGCACCAACGTGTCCCAGGCTGCCGTCGACGTGCAGAATGCGATCCGGCGTGTCGAAAGCCGCCTGCCCCAGGCCGTGACCCAGCAGGGTGTCGACGTCGAGGAGGCCGGCGCCGGCTTCCTCATGGTGATCTCGCTGACGTCAAGCGACGGGTCGCTCGACGTGATCGGGCTTGGCGACTATGTCAGCCGCAACGTGATCGGCGAGCTGCGCCGTGTCGACGGTGTCGGCCGGGCGGAGCTCTTCGCCACCCAGCGCGCGATGCGCATCTGGATGGATCCGAACAAGATGCTGGGCCTCAACCTGACGGCCGACGACGTGCGCGCCGCGCTTCAGGCCCAGAACGCCCAGGTGGCGGCGGGACGCATCGGCGCCCAGCCGAACCCGATCACGCAGCAGATTTCCGCCACCGTGCAGGTGCGCGGCCAGCTCAGCACGATCGACGATTTCGGAGACGTGGTGCTGCGCGCCAATCCGGACGGCTCCACCGTGCGCCTGTCGGACGTGGCCCGCATCGAGATCGGAGGCGAGAGCTACAACTTCTCGACCCGCCTCAACGGCAAGCCGTCGGCGGCGATCGGCATCCAGCTTTCCCCCACCGGCAACGCCATGGCGACGTCGGAGGCGATCCGGGCCAAGATGGACGAGCTGTCCCGCTTCTTCCCCGCCAACATCACCTACGACATCCCCTATGACACGACGCCCTTCGTCGAGGCCTCGATCGAGAAGGTGATCCATACGCTGATCGAGGCGGTGGGCCTCGTCTTCGTGGTGATGTTCCTGTTCCTGCAGAGCTTCCGCTACACGGTCATTCCGACCCTGGTGGTTCCGGTCGCGCTGCTGGGCACCTGCGCGGTGATGCTGGCATCCGGCTTCTCCATCAACGTGCTCACCATGTTCGCCATGGTGCTGGCCATCGGCATTCTCGTCGATGACGCCATCGTGGTGGTGGAAAACGTGGAACGCATCATGGCCGAGGAGGGGCTCCCCCCGCGCGAGGCGACCCGAAAGGCCATGGGCCAGATCTCCGGCGCCATCATCGGCATCACGCTGGTGCTGACGGCGGTCTTCGTGCCGATGGCCTTCTTCCCCGGCGCGGTCGGCGTCATCTACCAGCAGTTCAGCCTGACCATGGTCGTGTCGATCCTGTTCTCGGGCTTCCTTGCACTGACCTTCACGCCGGCTCTCTGCGCCAGCATCCTGAAGCAGATCCCCAAGGGGCATCATCACTCCAAGGGCGGCTTCTTCGGCCTGTTCAACCGCGGCTTCGACAAGACCACGCGCGGCTACGGCGGCGTCGTCGGCTTCATGTCGCGCCGGGCGGGGCGGATGATGATCATCTACCTCGCGCTTCTCGTCGGGCTCGGCTGGGCGTTCATGCGCCTGCCCGCCTCCTTCCTGCCCGTCGAGGACCAGGGCTTCCTGATCGTCAACGTCCAGGCTCCGCCGGAAGCTTCGGCCAACCGCACGCTGGAGGTCATGAAGCAGGTCGAGGAGATCTTCGGCAAGGAAAGCGCCGTCACGCGCATCGTCAGCATTCTCGGCTTCTCCTTCTCCGGATCGGGCCAGAACGCGGGCCTCGCTTTCGTGACGCTAAAGGACTGGTCCGAGCGCGGTCCCGAGGATTCCGCCGGCGCCATCGCCGGACGGGCCAACGGCCAGCTCTTCCAGATCAAGGACGCGATCTCCTTCGCGCTGGCACCACCGGCGATCCAGGGTCTCGGAACGTCGAACGGCTTCACCTTCCGCCTGCAGGATCGTGGCGGCCGGGGCACGGAGGCGCTCGCGCAGGCACGCGACCAGTTCATGGCCGCCGCCTCGCAGAGTTCGATCGTTTCCAACCTGCGCATCGACGGCCTGCCCGACGCGGCGCAGGTCAACCTGCAGATCGATCGCGAGAAGGCCAACGCCCTCGGCGTCGCCTTCTCCGACATCAACGCGACCATTTCGGCCAACCTCGGCTCGAGCTACATCAACGACTTCCCGAACGCCGGGCGGATGCAGCGCGTGACGATCCAGGCCGATCAGGACGAACGGATGCAGACCGACGACCTGCTCAATCTCTCGGTGCGCAACCACAACGGCGGCATGGTCCCGCTGTCGTCCTTCGCCACCGCGGACTGGAGCAAGGGTCCGGCCCAGATCGTTGGCTACAACGGTTATCCCTCCGTCCGCATCTCCGGCGAGGCGGCTCCGGGCTATTCCTCGGGTGACGCCATCGCCGAGATGGAACGCATCGCGGCCACCCTGCCGCAGGGCTTCGGCTACGAATGGACCGGCCAGTCGCTCCAGGAGATCCAGTCGGGCTCCCAGGCGCCCTACCTGATCGGCCTGTCGGTGCTCTTCGTGTTCCTGCTTCTGGCAGCGCTCTACGAAAGCTGGGCGATCCCGGTCTCGGTCATGCTCGTGGTGCCGCTCGGCGTCATCGGCTCGGTCGCCGCCGTGACCCTGCGCGGGATGCCGAACGACGTCTACTTCACCGTCGGCCTGATCGCGATCGTCGGCCTGTCGGCCAAGAACGCGATCCTCATCATCGAGTTCGCCAAGGATCTCGTCGCGGAGGGCCACGGCCTGTTCGAGGCGACGGTGGAAGCGGCCAAGCTCCGCTTCCGTCCGATCATCATGACCTCGCTCGCCTTCACCCTCGGCGTGGTGCCGCTCGCGATCGCCACCGGCGCCAGCGCCGGCAGCCAGAACGCCATCGGCACCGGCGTCATGGGCGGCATGATCTCGGGCACGGTGCTTGCCGTGTTCTTCGTGCCGGTCTTCTTCATGTTCGTCATGCGGCTGGTCGGCTGGAAGGACGACAAGACGAGCGACCGCAAGGACGGGGACAAGGGCGAACCGGCACCGGCCGAATAGGCGGGGACATCTCCTCCGGGAGAGACCGCGACATGAACGACAAGGGCCGCCGGATCCCTCCGGCGGCCCTTTTCGTGTTCTGGTTCCGCTTCGGCCGGCGTCACGTCAAGCCGACTCAATTTTCGCGCAATTCTTCGAAAAATCGCGCCGGAAGTTGCCTTGAATTTTGCGGTTTCAGGCCGAGCGGCCGGCCAGCCAGAGCGCCGACTGCTCGTCCGTGATCAGCGTCGTGGGCTCCAGCGTGCGGATCGACGCCGCCAGCGCCACGAGCTTGTCGCGGCCGCCGGAAATCAGGACCCGCTCCGGCGTGCGCCGCAACCGGTCGAGGCTGACCGCGATGGCACGGGCGTTCACCTCGTGATCGACCAGCGCTCCGTCCTCGCCGATGAAATTGTACAGCACGTCGCCGACCGCGCCCGCATCGACCAGCGAACGGCGGTCCGCTTCCGACAGGTAGCCGGTGCGATAGCTCGTGGTGAGGGTGGAGATTCCGCCGACCGAGATGAGCGCGATGTCCAGCTTGTCCGCCATCTCGAAGATCGCCGCCAGGCCGCAACGCTCGAGAAGCGCGTGCTTGGTTTCGGGGCTGTCCACCACCGCGGGTGCCGGAATGAGGAAGCCCTCCCCCTGAAACAGCTCGGCGAACTGCCAGGCGAACTCGGCCGGGTTGAAGCGCCGGGCCGCCGCGATGCCGCCAAGCAGCGACACGACGCGGAAGTTCTCCAGCGTCTGGCCGACGATGAAGGGAAGCGTGTTGTAAAGCGTGCGCCCCCAGCCGACGCCAACCGTCATGCCGGGCCGCATCTCCGACGAGATGAAGCTTCCGGCGGCGGCGGCGATCACCTTCACCGGATCGCCCTCGGGGTCCGAAAAGGGAGCCACGATCACCCGCGCGATGCCGTGCTTCCGCTCGACCGCCCGCTCGAGCTCGACAAGCTCGGCAAGCGGTGCCGAGATCGAGACACGCACCTCGTTCCGTCGACGCGCGTCCGCCAGAAGACGCACCACCATCACCCGGTTCACGCCCAGTTGCCGGGCGATCTCGTTCTGGGTGCAGCCCTCCACATGGTAGAGCCAGACGGCACGCGCCCGCAGGCGGTCGGCCTCGTTCTGGGCGCCGACGGCAAGCGATGCATCCTCCATCCGGGTTCCTTCCTGGCTCTCCTTGGCGGGCGGCGAGGTCAGGGCGCGGACCCGGCCGCGTTCATCAGGCGGCCAAGCACCCGCGCCACGCGCCCGGGACACTCGATATGCGGCACGTGACCCGCATCGTCCACCAGATGAATACCGTATTCCCCGCCGACGGCAAGCACCTGACGCCAGGGAATCACGGCATCATGGCGTCCCCAGAGGATCGCAACCGGAAGATTGTCCTCGCCGGACGCGATCCGGCGCAGGGCCGGGCGCAGGTCGAACGCCTGAACATTGTCGGGAAACAGCACGTCGGCAAGCGCGAGCTGGGCCGCGCGCAGGGCCGGATCGCGGCGCGGAGCCATCGCGGCCTTGACGAAGTCATCGCCGATGGTCGCGGGATCCGCCGCCAGCCGCCGCAGCCAGGGCGCCAGGCTGTCCTCGCGGCTGGCCCGCGCGATGCCGCGCACGGTTTCACCGTCGATCTCGGGCCCAAGGCCCGCCGGCGCGATGAGACCGAGGCTCGCGATCCCGCGTCCCCGCACGTCGGCAATCGCCATGGCGAGCGCCCCGCCCAGCGAATGGCCGACGAGATGCACCTTGTCGTGCCCGGCGGTTGCCTCGTCGAAGGCCTCGACCATCATGCGCGCCAGCGCGGCGAAGCTTTCCACCTTGCGGCGCGGGCTGCGGCCATGGCCGGGAAGCTCGATGCGAATGACCGGCCGCCCGCGCCCGAGTGCCTTCTCGAGCGGCAGGAAGGACGGACCGTCGGAAGCAAATCCGTGCAGCAGGACGATCGGCGTTCCCTCGCCCGGCTTGCGGGTGATCGAGAGCGGGCCGGGCTGGGGCGACCATGCGGGACGCAACGCCTGCGATCCGGAAGCGGAACGCGCCTGCTCCGCCGCGACTTCCACATCCTGCTTCTGCAGACGACCGCGCGGGCCCGAGCCCTCAAGACCGGCAAGATCCAGCCCGTGCTCGCGGGCCAAGGCCCGGGCGGCCGGCGTCGCACGCAACGCGGCACCCTCGACCTTGCCCTCACGGGAAATGACAGGCGGCGCCGGACGGGCGGGCGTGGAGGCGGAGCTCCTCCCGTCCTGGCGCGCGCCATCCGCGCCCGTCGTTGCCGCCCCCACGTCAGGGACCGGGGGGTGCTCCGGCTGGTCCGCCGGGCGCGTTGTTTCATTGTCAGGTGTCGCGACGACCGGCGGATCGCCGACCTCCTCGCCTTCCGCATAGAGCCAGGCGATGACGGTGCCCACCGCGATGCGCGCGCCGGCCTGTGCCTGGATGTGATGCAGACGCCCCTCAGCGGGCGCCTCCACTTCCATAGCCGCCTTGTCGGTCTCGATGTCGAAAAGGGCCGCGCCCTTCTTCACCATCTCTCCCTCGCCGACATGCCATTCGGCCACGGTACCGTGGCTCATGTCCATGTCGACCTTCGGCATGATGATCTCGACCGGCATGGTCAGACCTCGCCGCGCGCCAGGCGCCGTGCGGCGGCCTCGATGGTGTCGGCCTGCGGCACCGCCGCGCGCTCCAGATCGGGATTGTAGGGAACCGGCGATTCCGCGCCGCCCAGCCTCAGGATGGGCGCGTCGAGGAAGTCGAAGGCATCGCTCTCGGAAACCATCGCGCTGATCTCCGCGCCGACGCCGTAGCTCTTGACGCCCTCGTGCACGACCATGAGGTGGCCGGTCTTGCGCACGGACGCCAGAATGGTCTCGTGATCGATCGGGCGAACGGATCGAAGATCGACGATTTCCGATTCAATGCCGTCCGCCGCAAGCTTCTCTGCGGCCTCGAGCGCGCGATGAACCATGATGGAGCTCGCGACAATGGTGAGGTCGGAGCCCTTCCGCCGCACCGCCGCCTTGCCGATGGGCGTCGTGTAGTGGCCTTCCGGCACCTCGCCTTTCATCTTGTAAAGCAACTTGTGCTCGAAGATGACGACCGGGTCCGGGTCGGCCAGGGCCGCGAGCAGCAGGCCCTTGGCATCTTCCGGCGTGGACGGCTGAACGACCTTCAGGCCCGGAACATGGCCGAACCAGGCCTCGAGGCTCTGGCTGTGCTGGGCGGCCGCCCCCGTGCCCGATCCTGCCGGCATCCGGAAGACGACGGGAACCGACGCCTCGCCGCCGAGCATGTACCGCAGCTTCGCCGCCTGGTTGACGATCTGCTCCATGGCGAGCGTGGCGAAATCGGAGAACTGGAACTCGAAGATCGGCTTGAGGCCGGTGAGCGCGGCACCGACCGCGACGCCGGCACCGCCGAGCTCCGAGATCGGCGTGTCCATCACCCGCTCGGGTCCGAAGCGGTCGACAAGGTCGAGGGTCACCTGAAAGGCGCCGCCGTAGACACCGATATCCTCGCCCATCAGCACGACGGCGGGATCGCTCTCGAGCGCGATCGCCATCGCTTCGCGCACCGCCTCGGCATAGGACAGGATGCGGGGGGCGCCAGCGGTGTCGGCCGGCACGGCAGGGGTCGCCTGGGGAGCGTTCATCTCATGCCTCCGCGTAGACATTGGCTGTCAGGTCGTCCAGCCTCGGGGACGGGCTCGACTTGGCGAACTCGATGCCGGCCTCGACGAGCTGCTCGGCCTCCGCGGCAATCGCCGCCGCCTCCTCGGCGTCGATCACGCCATGGGCCACGAGTTCCTCCTCGAAGCGACAGATCGGATCACGCTCCATCCAGTCCTCGATCTCCTGCTTGGTGCGATACCTGTTTCGGTCGGACTTCGAATGTCCGCGCCAGCGGTAGGTCATATTCTCCACCAGGCTAGGCCCTTCCCCGGAGCGTGCCCGGGCGATGGCGACATGCACGGCTTCTGCAACGGCCGAGAAGTCGTTTCCATCCACGGTCACGCCCGGCATCGAATAGGCGGCCGCGCGCTCGGAGATGCGCTTGACGGCGGTGGCACGCTCGATCGAGGTGGACATGCCGTACTTGTTGTTTTCGCAGACGAAAATGACGGGGAGTTTCCAGATGGCGGCCATGTTGAGGGCCTCGTGGAAGGCCCCCTCGTTGTTGGCCCCGTCCCCGAAGAAACAGATCGTCACGTCGTCGCGCCCGAGCCGCTTCGCCGAAAGCGCCGCGCCGACGGCGATGGGAAGTCCGCCACCGACGATGCCGTTGGCTCCCAGGTTGCCGGTGGCCACGTCGGCGATGTGCATCGACCCGCCGCGCCCGTGGCAATAGCCCGTCTCCTTGCCGAAGAACTCGGCGAACATGCGCGCCACGTCCGCGCCCTTTGCGATGCAGTGACCGTGCCCGCGATGGGTGGAGGTGATCTTGTCCGCGTCGGTAAGCTCGATGCAGCTTGCCATGGCGCTCGCTTCCTGGCCGATGGACAGGTGCATGGTGCCGTGAATGAGCCCGCGCATGTAGCTCTGCTCGGCGCCTTCCTCGAAGCGGCGGATCAGGTACATGCGCTTCAGCGCCTCACGCAGCGTCTCGGGCGCGTAGGTGCGGATCGCGAAGGGGCGGTTGTCGCTTCCCTCCTGCGCGGTATCGTCTCGTTTCGTCATGTTCAAAGACCCAGCATGGCATCCTGGCGCGCGCGCAGCGCGGCGATCCGGCTGTCGGCCGGCACGGATGCATTGGCGGTGGTGATGAGGGCGCCCTTCGCGATCGACGCCGTGACGGTGGCACCCGCGAGCAGCCCGCAGGGAATGGCCGAACCGGCGCGCGCCTCCTCGGCGGTCATGATCCAGGCGCGGTAGCAATACTCACCGATCTGGTCGAGCTTCTCGCCCGGCAGCAGATCGCGCTTGGCGACCGCGCAGACCTCGGCGACGGGACGCTCCAGCGGCACCATGTCGGCCTTGCCGTAGAGCACGACGCGGGCGCAGGTGAGCGGCACCTCAAGCGAGGTCAGGTGGTAGGGACGGAAGAATGTGAAGTAGGGCCCCTTGCCCATCTTCAGGTCCTCCATCCGCTCCCAGATGCGCGGATGATCCATCTCCGCAACCACGAAGACACCCGGCGCCACGCCCTTGCCAATGGTGTAGTCGACCCGGCCCTCGCCGGAGGAGAGAACGCCGCCCGCGCTTTCGGGCACCAGAACCTGATTCAGTTCCTCGCGCGAGCAGGCCGGCCCGTGCATCCCCGGCTTGTCCGGCACCAGGCCGGTCGCATTGGCGATCGCCGCCATCTCGACCATGGTCTTGGAGCCGTCGACGAACTCGACCAGCATCCGCGGATTCATGTGACGGCGATGCGCCTCTTCCTCATAGGCATCCGGCGTCGCGTCGATGTTGAGGGGGTTGTTCTTGCCCTTGCCGGCCGACACGATGCGGTGGCCCATGGCGGACACGAACTCGATCAGTTCCATGCAGCTCGAAGGCTCGTCTCCCGCGCCGAGCGAGTAGACGACGCCAAGGCGCTCGGCCTCCGCGCGCAGATAGGCGCCGATGGTCACGTCGGCCTCGACATTCATCATGACCAGATGCTTGCCGCGCTCCATGGCCGACAGGCCGATCTCGGCGCCGACGGCGGGAACGCCGGTGGCGTCGACCACCACGTCGATGAGGCCCGATTCGAGCAGCACGTTCACATCCTCGGTGAGCGCGACCCGTCCGTCCTCCATCGCCGCGTTGGCGGCATCGACCGTGCCGACCGCACGGGTACGGTCGGCATCGCCCCAGGCGATCTCCACTGCCTTCGCGCCGGCGCCGGGCTTCAGCTCGCTGATCGCGCCGACAGTGATTCCCTGCATGTGCGCGACGCGGCTGACGATGTCGGTGCCCATCTCGCCCGCCCCGACAAGCCCGATGCGGATCGGCTTTCCGCCCTCTGCGCGGGCGGCAAGGTCGCGGGCGAGGCCCGTGAGGGCGACATTCGTGGGCATGTTGTTTCTCCTCCAGTTCCGGAGCCCAAAAGTATGCACATGTGTTTTTCTGTCAATCAAAAGTTCATTCTGCATCGCAGCATATTTGCCGAGCCGAAACCTGTTGACACGCTCATGCGCGTGCACACATGATGTTTTTGTGTAACGAAAGTTCACACAAGCCTTTCACGAGCCAGGCGCGCGTTGAGGAGCGCACGCCCCCGAGCGGCTTGTCGGGCTGCAGGTCACCTGCTTTATTGATCGCAAGGGAGGATGCAGAAAATGACAGTGCAGAAGACGGGCCTGTCCCGTCGCTCGTTCATGCGCGCCGGCGCGGCCCTCGGGGTTGCCTCCGGCGCCCTCGGCCTGAAGATGCCCGCCTTTGCCCAGTCGGGCCTGCCGGACATCCAGACGGTTCTCGACGGCATTTCCGTCAAGGACTACGTGCGTGCCGACTACCGCAAGCTCTACGACATGTCCGACGAGCCGCTCTGGGATCCGGCCATGGACTGGATCCGTACCGTCGACTGGGAAAAGGTGCGCCAGGAGCAGGCCGGCAAGACCGTGCGCTTCGCCATCGGCGCGGCCGACCAGGAGTCCGCGGCCGAGGGTCTGAAGCCCTTCGAGCAGCTCTCCGGCATCAAGGTCGAGCTGGTCCCGATCCCGGACGACAGCTTCTACGACAAGGCCGTGGCCGAGTTCATCTCCGGCAACGCCTCCTTCGACGCGCTGCAGTTCTTCTCGCCGTGGCTCGGCGACTTCGCGGCGCCGGGCTTCCTCGCGCCGCTCGACGACTATGCCGCCAAGTGGGGCCTGCCGCTCGACGACTTCTATGACACCTACCGCCTGAACTACGGCTATTTCGGCGGCCAGCTTGTGGGCATCCCGTTCGACTGCGACATCCAGATGGTGCATCTGCGCAAGTCGATCATGGAACCGATCCTGGGCGGCGAGATCGACCGGGCGACCTCCGTGCCGACCTATGACGAGTTGATCCGCATCTCCGGCGAGGCCAACAAGCTCGGCGGCGGCGTCGCGGGCGTCGGCCTGATGCTCGCGCGCGGCTTCTGGGCCACCTACACCTGGGAGCACATTGCGGCCCAGGCCGGCCTGAAGCTCTTCGACGAGAACTGGAACCCGACCCTTGCCGGCGACGCGGGCATGAAGGCCATGGACATCATCATGGCGCTTCAGAAGAACGCGATCGAAGGCACGGCCGGCGCCGGCTGGGGCGAGAACCGCGCCGCCTGGCTCGGCGGGCAGATCGCTTCCTCCGTCTCCTGGCAGGACAGCGGCACCCAGGCCATGCGCCCGGACCAGTCCAAGATCGTCGGCGACTTCGTCACCATCTACGAGCCTCGTATCGAGGGCGGCGTGTTCGCCCCGCCGAACATCGCCGGCTCCACGTCCTGCGTGGCCGCGTCGTCGCAGAACCCGGAAGGCGCGTTCCTGATGCTCGCCTTCCTGACCACCGCCTCGATCATGGCCATGAACGAGGCCAACGCAAACGGCGTCGGCCCGGGCTACAAGTCGGTGCTCGCCAACGAACGCCTCAGGGCCGTCAGCCAGCCGATGAAGGTGTGGGCCGACAGCCTGGAGCACGCCTGGTGCGCTCCGCGCCTGCCCGGCATGTTCGAGATGGAGCAGGTGCTCGGCAACGAGATCAACCGGGCCGTGACCGGCCAGATCTCGGCAAAGGAAGCGCTCGAGAACGGCGAAAGCGCCTGGAAGCGCATCATGCAGAAGAACGGCTTCTCCGGCGGCAAGGGCCCCGTTTCCTATGCCGACGTGGCGCCGGGCATGTATGTGGGCGGCGGCAAGCCGCTGCCGTTCTGAGGACACGCATGTCGATCGCATCCGCAAACGACAGGCCGGGGATGGCAACGCCCATCCCCGGCGACCGCTCGGGCACGCGCCGGCCGATGCGCCGGCGCTCGGCCCGGCTGAAGCGCGCCCTGCCCTACCTTCTGGTCGGGCCAGCGGTGGTCTATCTCCTTGCCATAACGCTCTATCCCGGCATCTTCGCCGTCTATCAGAGCCTCTATGTGGTCCGCTTCGTGAACTGGACCTTCACGGGGCTCGGCAACTACGAGCAGTTGCTCACGGACCGGGAATTCTGGGCCGCGCTCGGCAACACAGCCGTCATCGGCGGCATCTCGCTCGTTCTGCAGGCTGTCATCGCCATGTCGCTGGCGTATTTCGCCTATCGCGACCCCATGATCCGTGGCTGGCGCATCGTGTTCCTGATGCCGATGCTCTTCATGCCCTCGGCGGTGGCCTACATCTGGAAGCTCGCCTTCAATGACGGGCGGGTCATCTCCGACCTTCTCATGGCACTCGGCCTCGTCGACGGCAACGTCGACTGGCTCTCGTCCATCTGGCTGGCACGGCTGACGCTCATCGTCGCCGACGTGTGGCAGTGGACGCCATTCCTCTTCATCATCTTCGTCGCCGCCCTGCAGGGGCAGGACCAGGAGATCGAGGAGGCCGCCCGCCTCGACGGCGCGAGCTGGCCGGCGATCTTCTGGAACATCTCCCTGCCCATGATGCGGCCGATCATCGTCGTCGCCATCACGCTGCGCGGCATCGACATCACCACCATGTTCACCAACGTCTACATCATGACGCAGGGCTCGCCGGGCGGGGCCACAGAAACGATGAGCTTCTTCATCTACCGGCAGGGCTTCCGCATGTTCAACTTCGGCTATGCCTCCGCCGCCTCGGTACTGATGCTGGCGCTGACCCTCGTCATTGCCCAGACCGTGGTGAAACGCGCATTCCGCTCGGGGAGGTCGTGATGGCCAGTCTCAGACGCAAGCGCGGCGAAAACCGCCTCCTGCGCTACCTCATTCTCGGCATGTGGGCTCTGGTGTGCCTGGCACCGATCCTGTGGTTCCTCACCATCGGCTTCCGCCCGCGCACGGAAATCATCGTGCCGGAGCCGATCTACTGGCCGACCTTCTCGCTCGACGCCTGGCGGCTGCTGATCAGCGACTGGCCGGTCGCCAGGTACCTCATCAACTCGCTGCTGGCCGTCTCGGGCTCGGTGGTCATCGACCTGGTGCTGGCGATCCCGGCCGCCTACGCGCTGTCGCGCTACGAGTTCCGCGGCCGCGACGACATCGGCTTCTACATCCTGTCGACGCGGATGATGGCTCCGGCGATCGTCGCGGTGCCGATCTTCTTCCTGTTCCGCCAGATCGGGCTGCTGGATTCGGTCTTCGCGCTGATGATGGTCTACGCGGCCATCAACCTCAGCCTGGTGACCTGGATCATCCGCAGCTACATGCTCGACATCCCGAAGGAACTGGAAGACGCGGCCCGCACCGACGGCGCCGGCGATCTCACCATCCTGCGGGAGATCATCATTCCCGCCTGTCTGCCCGGCATCATCACCGCGGCCGTCATCGCGGCGATCTTCGCGATCAACGAATTCCTGTTCACGCTGCTCATCGCCTCCACCGCCAACGCCTACACGATGTCCGTGGCGCTGGCGAACTTCACCGGCGGCTCCGACGGCGTCATCTACAATGCAATCGCCCTCGTCTCCTTCCTCGCCTTCGTGCCGATCCTGATCCTCGTGATCGCGATCCAGAAGCACCTCTCGCGCGGACTGACGATGGGCGCGGTGAAAGGGTGAGCCATGGCCTCCATCCGTCTTGAGAATATCGTCAAGCGATACGGAACCTTCACGGGCGTGAAGCACATGTCGCTGGAAATCGCGGACGAGGAGTTTCTCGTCCTGCTCGGCCCCTCGGGCTGCGGCAAGACCACGACCATGCGCATGATCGCCGGTCTGGAGGATCCGACCGAGGGCGAGGTGATCATCGCCGACGAGGTCGTCAACAAGATCGACGCCCGCGACCGGGACGTGGCCATGGTCTTCCAGGGCTACGCGCTCTATCCCAACATGACGATCTACGAAAACATCCGCTTTCCCCTGCGGATGCGCGGCGTGGCGAAGGGCGACCAGGACGCGCTCATCCGCCGGGCGGCGGAAATGGTCGAGCTTGGCGACTACCTGGAGCGCAAGCCGGGCGCCCTGTCGGGCGGCCAGCGCCAGCGCGCGGCGCTTGCCCGCGCGGTGGTGCGCCAGCCGCAGGTGTTCCTCATGGACGAACCCCTGTCCAACCTGGACGCGAAGCTGCGCGCCTCCATGCGCGTGCAGATCAAGCACATGCAGCGCCAGCTCAGGGTCACCACGGTCTATGTCACCCACGACCAGATCGAGGCGATGACGCTGGCCGACCGCATCGTCATCATGAACCGGGGCGAGATCCAGCAGGTGGGCACGCCAGACGACATCTACGGCGATCCGGCAAACACCTTCGTGGCCGGGTTCATCGGCTCTCCCCCGATGAACCTGATCGCGGGCGAGGCCGGCGACGGACGCTTCACGGCGGAGGGCGTGTCCTGCGCCTGTCCGCAGGCGCTGGCGGGACCCGTCACCCTCGGCATCCGCCCCGAGGACTGCACGGTCGGCGGGCAGGAACTTACCGGCACCGCCTACGGCGTGGAACCGACCGGCGACGTGACCTATCTGACCGTTGACACGGGAACGCGGCAGATCGAGGTCAAGGCCGCGCGTGACTTCCGCGCCGCGATCGACAGCCCGATCACCATCGGCTTCGATCCCGAGCGGCTCTACTTCTTCGACGCAAACGGCAATCGCATCAGGGATCTCACATGACCCCGCGCTTCGATTTCACCTCCATGGGCTTCATCACCTTCGACGCCCTGTGTCGTCCGGTGGAGCAGATCCCGCCGGGCGGGGGAACGCTCTTCGTCGAGGAGCTGACGCTCGCCGTCTCGGGGGCGGCCGGATCGGCCGTCATCGTCGCCGCCAAGCACGGACTGAAGGCCCGGGCCGTCGGCGGCGTCGGCAATGACGACATGGGCGACTGGGTGATGATGAAGCTGGCGAAATTCGGCGTCGATACGTCGCTGATGGCCAGATGCCCGGAGTTCACCACCTCGTCCTCCATCGTCACCACGCGTCCGGACGGCGCCCGTCCCGCCCTGCACAAGCGCGGTGCCACGGACGGCTTCTTCATCCACGACGATCAGGTCGACGACCTGCTCGACACAAGGATCCTGCATGTGGGCGGTGTCGGCCTCATGAACCGGATGGACGACAGCGGCCGCACGGAAGAAATCATGGCCGAGGCGAAGCGGCGCGGCGTCATCACGACCCTCGACGTCTTCGCCTCCACCCCCGACGACCTGCCGAAGGTGGAACGGCTTCTGCCGCACACCGACTTCTTTCTCCCCTCTGAGGAAGAGGCGCAGGCGCTGTCCGGCCTCACGGACAACCGGGATCTCGCCGACTTCCTGCTCGAGCGTGGCGCGAACTGCGTCATCCTCACGCTCGGCGCGGACGGAGCCTTCTACCGCGACCGCGCCGGGCACGAGTTCCACACCCCCTCCTTCGTCATCGACGTGAAGTGCACCTGCGGCTGCGGCGACTGCTTCAACGGCGGCTTCGCGACCGGGCTGGTGAAGGGGCTGGACCCGGAAGACTGCGTTCGCATCGCCCAGGCAAGCTCGGCCCAGAACGCCACCGGGCTCGGCAGTCAGGCCGGCGTGGTCGACTACGAGACCACGCGCGCCTTCATTCGCGAAACACCCCTTCGCGCCCACGCGGACCACTTGGTGTCGCACGGCGGATAGGATAAGGTCTCGGCCTCAGATCGAGGGATCACCGCCTTGACCAGCCATCCGCCTCTTCGACCCGATCCGATGCCGCTGCGCGAGGCGCTGCGCGGGCTGCGCCACGTCATGCGCCGGGGCGGCGCGACGTTTCGCGACACGCTGAGCGTCGACGTTCTGCCGCGTCCGGCCGCCGACCTTGCCGGAAGCGTGCTGCGCGACGCGGAGCATCTGGCGCGCGGCGCGGACCGGATCGCCTCGGACCTGGCAAAGAAAGTGCTCGGCGGCACCGAGCTCTCACCCGCCTCTCTCGACGATCTCGCGGCCGCCGGCAACGACGGCGCGTTGTTCGCGGCCGGAGCCTATCCGGCCCTTGGCAGCATTCTCGGACGTCTCGGCGTGGAGGATGCCTTCGTCAGCGAGGCGGCGGCGCGCTCCGCCTTCGCCCAAGCGGTGGCCGGTTCCGGCGAGCGTCAGTCCCTTGGCGAACAGATGGACATCCGGGAGCCGCAGGAGCGGAGCGCGAACGCCCAGGCCCGTCTTGCCGCGCGGCTGACACTCGCCATGATCGGGACCCGCGCGCTGCGCGGACTTTCCGGTGCGACGAACACCCGCGTGCCGGCGGCCGCCCTGGAGCCGGTCGCGCTCTTCTCCCTGATGCTGTGGCTGCAATCCGGCGCCCGGGAAGAGGAAAACGCGGCAGCGCTTCTGGCCGCGACCGACCTTGCGGTGGTGCTGGCCGACGACATTACGGCGGCGACCGCCGCGCGCGACACGGACCGGCTCGCCGCGCTCTATACGGAATTCGCCTCCCATGTCTGACACCGCCCGCGTTCTGCCGCGTCACCCGGAGGCCTTCCCGCGCACCAACGAACCGCTGAGGATCGCGGTCCGGCGCCTGCGCTGGTTCACCACCGCCTTTCACCGACACGTGGAGGCCTTCGGCGCCGACATGGGGTGCCGCTTCGACGTCGACGACGCGAAGCTCGCCGGCATTTTCGTGCGCTGGCTGAGGACGGTGGAAAAGCAGAAGCCCTCCGACAAGACGGCACGCAAGGAGTACTTCGATTTCGCGGCGGCGATCATGCTCCGCGAGTTGACCGCCGACATGCCGCTGCGCGCGGTCTCGGCACCGACCAGGGCCGAGCCCGACAGTGCCGCCGCCTTCTGGCCGGAAGGCTACGTCGCCGTGCTGTTCTGCCTGTCGGTTCATGCCGCTGCGGCGCGCGAGGAGTTTCGCGTCGAGCCGGAGCCGAGCGCCGCCATCGAGGACCTGCGCCACTGGTGGTCGCTGAAGGAAAACGCCCGGCAGAACGCGAGCTTCTCCGCCGGGTTCCTGCAGATGCTGCTCGGCCATCAGCCGAACTGGGCGATGCCGGACGTCTTTCGCGCCCGGATCCGGCAGGAAGTCGCCGCACGCGGCTGACACCCCCTGCCGGAGGCGTCCTTGATGGCGTCACGCCTCAGATGCAGCGACCGCCGTCCACTTCCATCGCGATACCCGTGACCATGGACGCCTCGTCCGAACACAGGAAGCAGGCGGCATTGCCCATGTCCTCGGGCGTGGAGAAGCGCCCGATGGGGATGGTCGCGAGGAACTTCTCGCGCACGTCGGGCGTATCCGCGCCCATGAAGGTCTTGAGCAGCGGCGTGTCGCCCGCGACCGGATTGATCGCGTTCACGCGGATGCCGAAGGGCGCGAGTTCCACCGCCATGGCGCGCGTCGCGGTGATCACCCAACCCTTGGAGGCGTTGTACCAGGTCAGGTTCGGACGCGGCGAGACACCGCCGGTCGACGCCACGTTGAGGATCGCCCCGTAGCCCTTTTCCTTGAAGTGGGGAACGATCGCCCGCGCGCCGTGATAGATGGAGCGCATGTTCACGTTGGCGATGCGGTCGAAGTCCGCCTCGTCCAGTTCGTCGAGCGGCTTTGGCGTATGACCGACGCCGGCGTTATTGACGAGAATGTCGAGGCGGCCGAAGCGGGACAGCGCGATGTCGCGCGCGCTCGCGAAGCCCTCGGCCCGCGACACATCGGCCACCAGCGGTGCGATCTGGTCCGGTGCTTCCGCCGCGACCCGGCGCGCTCCATCGCCATCGCGGTCGACCAGCACGACCCGGGCTCCCTCGGCGACGAACTTTCGCACGATCCCCTCGCCGAACCCGGAGCCACCGCCGGTCACAATCGCAGTCCTGCCTTCAAGTCGCATGATGTCGTCCTCCTTGGTCGGGCAAGGCATACGGAGAGGAACACAGGCTGAACAGACGAAATATCTGAACAGGCCTTGAGGTTTCCTGTCGGTTTGCCGGCCATGCGCCGAACCGTCCCGTCGGCGCGAATGCTGTCAGGCCATCTCGCGAAGATTGGTCCTGATCAGCGCCATGAGCTGCTCGGAAAACCCGTGCTGCACATAGCCGCGCGCCGTGATGATGCCGACGGCCCGGTGGGCCTGGTGATGGGAAAGCGGCACGACGCGCAGGCCGTCCTCACGACCGCCACCGATCGCGATGCTCGGCAGGATGCAGACGCCAAGTCCGGCGGACGCCAGCGCCAGTGCGGTCTGGGCGCTTTCAACCTCGTACTGCGGAGCCAGCACCACTCCCTCATCGGCGATGATGCGGTCGATCAGCCCGCGCACCGCCGTCTTGTCGTTCAGCAGGATCAGGGGCGCGTTGCTGATTTCCGCCAAGGTGAGTGTCTGCGCAAGGATCTCGTGGGCCGGTGGCATGCAGACCATCAGCGGATCGTCGATGATCGATTCGAACTGGAAATCAGCCAGATGCGGCACTTCGGGACCGATGTAGAACTCGACTTCCTGGTCTTTCAGAAGCTCCAGCGCCGCGGTCGGCGAGGTCTCCTTGACCTCGACGGTGCTGCGCGGATAGCGGACCTTGAACGTGGCGAGAATGTCCGGCAGGCGGCTGGAGGCAAGCGTGGGCGCGCAGGCGATGCGGACCCGGCCCTGCCGCTGCACCGCGATCTCGGCCAGCCGGTCGAGACCGCTTTGCACGTCCTGCATGGCGCGCCGCACCTGGTCGAACAGGATACGCCCCTCCGGGGTCAGGTTCGCCCGACGGGGCGTGCGCAGGAACAGGCTGATGCCGATCTGTTCCTCCAGATCGCGGATCTGCATGGAGACCGCCGAGGCCGAGCGATTGCTCTCTTCCGCCGCGCGGCGAAAGCTTCCATGCTCGGCCGCGAGCAGAAACGTCTGGAGAAGCTTCAGGTTTATGTTGCTCATCTAGGGTGCAAACCAACGCAAGACGCATCCTGCCTGTTCGCCGGGCCGAACACGAGGCGCAAGACTGCGTGAAACCAACCGTGTTTCAAGGGCTTGCAACGCTGCTGCCCGGCCAGGGGCTTCGACACTGCGGATCGAAGCTGTTTTCACGCCGTGGATGCCTCGTTCATGAGCCCGCACCCCGGGATGCGGTCAGGTGGGACGTGCGATTAGGCCCGCTCCGCACGGCGGATGCAAGTCCTGGCCAGGCGCCACGTATCGAGCCGCCGGCGCCAGGCGCGATCCGGTCTCCCGCTTGCCTTTGCGTCAATGAACCGCGGCAAACATGACCCGCTCCTCCGTCGCGTCGGAGACCATCATTTCCTCCACGATACGACCGCGCTTGGCAACCAGGATGCGATCCGCGACGGCCATGATCTCCGGCAGATAGGAGGAGATCACGACCACCGCCATGCCCTGGTCCGCAAGATCGCTGATGAGCTGGTGAATCTCCACGATGGCACCGACGTCGACGCCACGTGTCGGTTCGTCGAAGATGATCAGCCTGGGTTTCTGGATCAGGGCCTTGGCGATCACGATCTTCTGCTGGTTTCCGCCCGACAGCTCGATCATTCGCGCCCGGTCGCTGATCGACTTGAGATGCAGCTTCTCGCCCCACTCGGCGGCCAGCTTGCGCGCCCGTGCCATGGAGACGACGCTGACCGGATTGGACCCGTTCGACAGTTCGCCGAGATGCAGGTTCTCGCCCACGGTCATGGTCTCGAAAAAGCCGTCCTGCTTGCGGTCTTCCGTCACGTAGACGATGCCGTCGAGCATGGCCTGCCGGGGGACGCGGTAACGCACGGAGCGCCCGTTGAGGCGGACCTCGCCGCCATGGAAGAGGTTCCGCTTCAGGACGCCGGACACGACCTTGGCCATCTCCGTGCGCCCGGCACCCACCAGGCCGAACATGCCCGTCACCTGCCCGGCAAAGACCGAGAACGACGAATTCCGGACAAGCCCGGCATAGGAGAGGTTCTCCACCGACAGCACCTTTTCGCCGTAAGGGCGGGGCGCGCGGGCGGCTTCGCCGTGCAGGGTCTCCGTCAGGCTGCGACCAACCATCGCCTGAACGATGGAGGCACGGGTGAACTCCCCGGCCGCGCCGCTGGCGACGATCTCGCCGTCGCGCATCACGGTGATCCGGTCGGAAACCTCGAGCGCCTCCTCCAGCGCATGGCTGATGAAGACAATGGTCACGCCACTCGCCACCAGCCGGTCGACCAGGTTGAAGAAGTGACGCTTTTCCTCCGGCGTGAGGGTCGCCGTGGGCTCGTCGAAGATGATGACCCGCGCCTTGTGATGCACGGCGCGCGCGATCTCCACCATCTGCTTGTGGGCCGCCCCCAGGGTCGACACCTGGGCGGTCGGGTCCACCTGGAAGCCCATGCCGACGAGAAACTGCCGTGCCTCGACATAGAGCCCGCGCAGCCGGTTGAAGACCTTTTCCTCGCCGAGATAGATATTCTGGGCAACCGTCATCGCCGGAACGAGATTGGTCTCCTGGAACACCATGACGATGCCGGCGGCAAGGGCATCGGCGGGCGAGGAGAACTCCACGGGCTCGCCGTCGAGCAGCAATTGGCCGGACGTCAGCTTGTGCACACCGGCCATCACCTTGGTCAGGGTCGACTTGCCGGCGCCGTTCTCGCCGAGCAGCGCGTGGATCTCGCCCTTGCGCAGACTGATGTCCACGTTCCGGAAGGCCGAATTTCCGCCGAAAGTCTTGGTCGCTCCACGCAACCGGACGATGTCGCTCATCTCGCCTCCCCGGGAATCTCGCGGTTGGTTTTCGCAGCGCTCGTTTTCGTCATGATCCGCTGCCCCTCACCCGGACTTGCCACCGGCAACGGCGGAAAGGCGCAGGATCCGCCCGCCGCCGCGCGAGGCGACCATGAGGTCGTCTCCCATCTCGCAAGCGGAGACCGTGCCGTGCGCGCTTCCGTCCGCGCGCGAATGGAAGCTGGCGTAGGGTTGCATCCGCGCGTTGCAGGCAACGACAAGACCGTAGGAGCGGGTCGTCGCATAGGGTTTGAGAACGCCCATCTGCTTCAACTGGCTACCCTGCATCGGCTCGCGGAAATCCTGGCCAGACGCCAGCGACGGGGCCATCCAGAACGGCTCCGGCACCTCCTCCAGCATGCGGGCCCGGAAACCGTCCTCGCGCAGGATGAACTCCACCAGCTGATTGCGGATGGAATAGAAGGAGAGCCAGTAGCCCGCGTTGTACGCCGGCGCGATGCGCGCCGGGTAGGCGGGAAGGTGCTCGAGAACCGGCCGCAGCTCTCCCGTCGCGATGTCGAGCGAGAGGATGCGATGACGCCATGCCTCCGACAGATAGACGATGCTCGAACCGGTCACCGCGATGCCCGCCGGCCAGGCCAGACCGTCGGCGAGATTCTGCACCGTCCCGGTGCGCAGGTCGAGTTTCCAGATGCTGCCGGAACTCCCCTTCTGCATCAGGTCCCGCCGCCACTCGCCGGCACCGACCTCCCCGGACCCGTTGGCCATCAGGAGCGTGTCCGCATCGAAGAAGGCAAGCGCGGTGACGGCCCCGAAGCTCCGCCCCTCGGTTTCGGAAAAGGATCTTCCGTCATGCGGCCCGCCCCGGATGACCACGCCGCATCCGTCGATGCCCACCGCGAGCATGTCCTTGGCGCCGGCAAGCGCACACACGCGACGCCCGTAGTCCTCGACCACCTCTCCGGGACCGCCCCATACCGGATACCGATGGAGGCAATTGCCGGAGCTGGCATAGAGGTGCTTGCCGCTCGCGACGAGATTGTCGGCCGCCTCGAGGGTCGCGAAGGTTTCCGCCTCCTCGAGCGCCTGGTTCGGCAGCAGCGGCCCGTCCAGAACCGGGAGCGTGATCGACCAGTCGCCACGCCCCAGCAGGCGATCGAGAAATCCTCCGAGGAACGTCATGACGGCTTCCTCCAGTAGGTGTCGACACCGCACCAGTCCGGATCGGCGTCGGGCAGCGTGAGCGTGCCCATGCGATTGTTGAAGATGCCGCACAGATAAAGGACGCCCTTGTGCTCGCGCATCGAGGTGATCATCGGGTGTTTCCGGCCGCCCTGGTCCCAGAAGCTTTCCAGGATCTCGCCCTTCTCGTTGAACCGCAGCACGCAGCCCGTGTTGAGGTTGGGCATGAGCCAGGCGTCCTCCGAAACCCATCGCGCCATGCGCCGGCGGAAGCCGGGCATCTCCAGGGAGAGGTCCAGCGCCGGCGTGCGCATCCCCATCAGCGCGAGCCAGTAGGTGCCGTCGGAGGCGCGGTTGATGTTGTCGGGATACCCGGGCAGGCCCTCGATCACCCGCTCGACGCGTCCCTTCTTCGGTCCGGCATAATAGTAGCGGTTGATGCGGCAGGCCCAGCTTTCGGCGAAGAGGACGGATTCCCCGTCATAGGAGGTGCAGACACCGTTCGGGAACACCAGGCCGTTGATCAGCGTCCGCGTTCCCCCGGTCCTGGGATCGTAACAGATCAGGCGCCCGTTGCCGCGGCTCTCCAGCGCGTCGGCATACCAGTCGTGCATCTCGAAGCGCACCGTCGCCTCGGAGAAGATGATGCGTCCGTCGGGGAGAATGTCGCAGTCGTCGGCAAGCCGCATCGAGCTGTCATCGGCGACCGAGGTCAGGCTGCGGTTGGTCTCCGCCGTGAGCAGGCTCACCTCACCCTCCGGCGTGATCCGGTAGAGACCCATGCCGCCGACGCAGACGGCCATGTTGCCGACCTCGTCGAACACCATGCCCATCGGCGCCCCGCCGATATGGGCGAAGACCTCGTGGCGGGTGTAGTCCGGCGGAAACCAGCGCAGGATGTCCCCCTGCCGGCTGCCGGTGTACAGGTTGTCGTCGCGATCGAAGATCACGTCCTCGGCGCCGTCCAGAACCCCGAGGCCGATCACGCCGACGTCACGCAGCCTGTCGTTGGGCGCCATGGGGGAGCCCGGTTCGGTGGAGATCGCCGGCGGCATCTTGTTGTAGGTCGGCGAGATGTAGACGCTGCGCAGGATCTTGTGGCGGTTCTTCACCCAGCGCACGTCGAGGAAGACCGCCGCGACCAGCACCAGTCCCAGGATCAGGTCGTTGACCGGGCCTGGAACCGAGAGGGTCAGGAGACCGTTCGACAGGATCAGCACGAACACCGTGCCCATCAGCGCCTTGGAAACGGACCCGCGCCCGCCGCCGAGCGAGATGCCGCCGAGCACGGTCGCCGTCAGCGCCTGAAGCTCGAGGCCGGACCCGACGTCCGAGGCGGCGCTGCCGATGCGCGCGGAGAAGAAGAACGCCGAGAGCGCCACGAACATCGAGCAGACGAGATAGGCACTGAAAACGGTGAAACGGACATTGACGCCGGCGTTGTACGCCGAGCGCCGCGCGCCGCCCACCGCCAGCAGCCGCCAGCCGTAGCGCCCGCGCGACAGGACCACGTGAAGGGCCAGGGCGATGACGGCGAAGACGAGGAAGGAGACCGGCATGCCCCATAGCCTGCCGATGCCGAGCAGATCGTAGAGGGGCGAATCCGGGAAATTCATCACCAGGTCGGTGGAGACCATGGGAAAGACGATCTCGAAGACCGAGCGGAATATGATCAGCGTGACGAGCGTCGTCAGGAAGGCCCGCATTCTGAGAATGCCGACCAGAAAGCCGTTGATCGCACCGCAGAGCGCCCCCACGCCCAGGGTGGCGGCAAGGCCGGTCCCGAAGTCCCACTGGCCGACGTTCATGCCGTACAGCGCGGTCAGCACCGTGATGGCGAAGGTCGAGCCGACCGACAGGTCGATACCGCCCGACATCATCACGATGGTCAGCCCCAGGACCACGAGACCGAGTTCCGCCACCTGACCGCTCAGGTCGGCCAGGGTCGTCAGATGGAAGAAGCGCGGCACGATGCTGCCGAACAGGGATACCAGTATCAGCAGCGCCAGGAAGGGGATGACACTGTCGATCCACTTCTTGCTGAGAACCTCCCCGACCACATGGTCGGGGAGATACCGGTAGCGCCAGCGTACGATGCTTTCAGACAAGGCCATGCCGTGCTTTTCCGTCTTCAGTTGAGGTCTTCAAGCTTCCAGCAGTTGCGGCCGGATGCATTGGACTTGTCGACACGGGTCACGGGGCCGAAGAAGACCGTCTTCTGCGCGCCGGCCTCACGCTCGGGATGCTGCAGAAGCTCGGAGATCTGCTGCGCCGCGATCTCGCCCTGGATCGGCGCATTGAAGTTGTAGATCACGTCGAGCAGGCCCTTGTGGATGCTGTCGCAGCCCGTCGCGCTGCCCGCCCCATTGGTGACGATGGTCACCTGGTCCTGCTTGCCGGCGGCGAGGACCGCGGCTCCGGCGCCAACCTCGGCATTGTCCCAGATGCCCATGATGCCGCACAGGTCGGGATGCTGCTGGAGCACCGTCTCCGTGATCTGGCGGGCCTTCTCGCTGTCATAGTCGGCCGGCTGGTCGGAGACGAGTTCGAGCTCCGGGTTCTCCGCCAGGACCTGGTCGATGCCGGCACGCATGAAGATGTTGGCTGCGCCCGTCTGCACGCCGGCGAGCCAGACGATCTTGCCCGAGGGGGCGTCCGGCCCCGTGCAGGCCTTCGCAAGTTCGCGCGCCTCGAGCAGCCCCATCTCGATCCAGTCGTTGCCGACGTAGCTGTCGGTCTGGGTGGCCGACTGCATGTTGACCTGGATGACCCGGATGCCGGACGCCTGCGCCTGCTTGAGCATGCGCGCATAGGTCTGCACGTCGGGGTTCTGAACGATCAGAAGATCCGGACGCTCGGAGATCGCGCCCTGAAGCGCGCGAATGCCGGCATTCGTGTCCATGTTCGGGTCGCGCACCTCGAGCGTGAAGCCGTAGCGCTCCGCATGACGCTGCCACACCGCGACCCAGGCCTGGTTGAGGTCGAACCCCTGCGAGATCGGCACGAAGATGACCTTCTTGCCCTTCATCGCCTCGAGATAGGCGGACCGGCCGATCTGCTCGATGTCACGCGCCTGCGTCACCTGGGGGTGAGCGAAAAGGGTTACCGCCGCCAGGGCCCCCCACAACATCTTCCTTGCAATACCCATGCTTGTTTCCTCCCGCATATGCATGCTGTTGAACTGGTCGGACTTCAGATGTCCCCGCTTTGCGAGGTCTGCTCGTCTCGCGGATTGATCAGCGCGTCGAGCACCAGCGCGAGCAGCAGGATCACGCTCTTGATGAGGCTCTGGCTCGTGTAGCTGATGTTCAGGATCGTCATGCCATTGATGAGAATGCCGACGAGGATCGTGCCCACGATCACGTTGCGGACACCGCCCTGACCGCCGGACAGGCCGATGCCGCCAAGCACCACGACAAGCAGCACGTCGTAGATCAGCGTCGAGTTGTAGAGGCGCGTGTTGATGCCGGTCACCAGGCCGGTGAGAATGATGCCGGCGACGAACGCGATCAGGGCGCTGACCACATACTGGGTGATGATGACCGGCCGGGTCGGCAGGCCGGACGTGCGCGCGGCGTGCGGATTGTCACCGGTCGCGTAGACGAAACGGCCAAACCGCGTGCGCTTCAGGAACAGGCTCATGACAAACGCCACGAGCGCGAAGACGACGACCGAAACCGGAATGCCGAAGATGCTTCCGCCGCCGACGAAGGTGAGCCATTTCGCATCGGACGGCGCGTAGAGAACGTCCGAATTGAACAGGATCCGGCCGGCTCCGTAGACCGTCGAGGCAATCGCGAGAGTGGCGAAGATCGGCGGAATTTCCGCAACCGCGACCATGATGCCGGTGAATAGCCCGATCAGCGCGACCAGCACCGCACCGATCAGAATCGCGGTCGTGAAGTTCACCCCCAGCGTCGACAGCCAGATGCTGAACGCGACGCCGACCACCATGACCGCAACCATGGTCAGATCGATGCCGCGACCGACCACGATGAAGCCCATGCCGACGGCAAGCGTTCCCAGGATCGACACGTTCTTGAGCAGGGTGACGATATTGCCCTGCGTGAGAAACTTGTTCAGGAACAGGGAGAAGAGAACAAACAGGACGCACGAGATCGCGATCACGACCGCTTCCTGGCTGATCTTGCGCGATCCCGCGCCGAACCAGCGTGCACTGCTTCCTCCGCCCGCAGCCTTTGGTGCTCCGGTCACGTCATCCTCCCGTCTTGATCCTGAAGGCGGCCGGCAGACGCGTGTCCCTGCTCACGGCCACATGGCAGCCGCGCCGGCACGTCATCGCATGTTCTGCAAGCCTCCCTCGGCTCCGGCCCTCCCCGGCCAGAGCGTCGTCGATCATCATAGACGTCTGATCGAGTTATCAAATCCGTTTTTCTGATGCAGTGTGCAACGCCATATTCGCGCTACGGAAATTGTCTTTCATAGGCAATTTGGACGAGAGAATCAGAGGTTCTCCCGTCCATTTCCATGTTGCAAATGCCCTGCTTTCGACAGACGGCGACCGCCCCCCTGTCGCCCCCACAGTCGCCCAGGGCGGGGCGCGCGGGACATGCCACGTCACATCGCGCAAGCCTTTCAGATCAGGCGAGCGCGCGAAGGCCGACCCAGAGTGCCATGACGATCATCATCAGGTTTTCGGTCAGGGAAACAAAGCCGAGCGGCACGCTCGAGCCGCCGCCGACGCAGGCGCACTTCAGTTCGCGACGCTCGACATAGACCGCCTTGAACACGGACACCGCTCCCACCGTGCCGATGGCCAGCGCCACGGGCGCCGACAGCCAGGGCAGCAGCCCCGCCAGCATCAGCAGGCCGGCACCGGTTTCCGCGTAAGGGTACACATAGCCATAGGGCACGAAGCGGCGGGCGAGCAGGTCGTAGTTCAGGAACATGGTCGAGAAGCCCTCCACGTCCTGGAGCTTCTGCAGTCCGAGGAGAACCATCGAGATGGCAATGAAGCGCTCGGGCACGCCCGGGACAAAAAGCGTGCCCTCCACAAGCCATGCAAGCGCGAGCGACATGAGTGCGGCAACCGCGAAGATCGCAATGACCGGCCGATAGGACGTGTCGCCCTCCTTCATCACGCGATAGCCGAAATGCGCGCGCAACGCGTCATAGCCGCCGATACGTTCGCCACCGATGAAGGTCTGGGGCGTCGTCTCCACGCCCTCGTCGCGCATGAAGGCATCCGTCTCGGCGCGGCTCGTCAGATGATGATCCTCAACCGTGTACCCCTTGTGCCGCAGCAGCCATTTCGACTTGAGACCGAAGGGGCACAGATGCCCGGGCATCACCATCCGCCAGAGGGTGGCATGTTTGCGTGTGGGGGAACCGGTGGTCATGGCGACCTCCTGCGTGTTCGACGTCGCAAGGTGCTTCGCTAGGGTGTGGCCCCACAGACCAACGCGGCGGGCCGCCGATCCGTTCCACGGCGGCCTCAGACCCGTAAGCACACGCTTACGGGCCTCCTCCTAAACGCCGCGCCAATGGCGCAAGGCATCCCGCCCGGGCCAGATCGACGGCACCGGCCCGATATCGGACCGGCCAACGCATCGTGCCGCCCGGTCTCCTCGCATGGACGACACATGGGGGCACCAACCCAAGGACAAGTCCCATGCGCAAGCTTCTCGTCATTCTCGCCACCACCGTCGCCCTCGCCACCCCGGCGCTGGCCGCCGACCTGACGATGGACAGCATCCTCGGCACCACGATGGACGCGGTGAAGGCCAGCCTCACGGAGATGGGGTACGAGGTTCGCAAGTCCGAAATGGAAGACGGCCGGATCGAGGTCTATTTCGTCAAGGACGGCAAGATGGGCGAGGTCTACGTCGACGCCTCGACCGGCAAGGTCGCCAAGCTCAAGATCAAGTGAGCCGGCCATGAACACCGTGGACGAACGGATCGGCGGGCGCTTCGGCGCCCGCGACGGGCAGCCCCGCGAGTTTGCCGTCTGGGATCCGCTGGTGCGGCTCATTCACTGGAGCCTTGCACTGTGCATCCTTCTCAACGGGGTGTTCACCGACCCCGAGGAGAACCTGCACATATGGGTCGGCTACACGGCCGCCGGCCTGCTGGCGGTCAGGCTGCTTTGGGGCCTGATCGGACCGTGCCCGGCGCGCTTTACCTCGTTTCCACCGAGCCCCGCACGCGCCCTGCGCCACCTCGCCGCGCTGCGACGGGGCGACAGGACCGTACATCTGTCGCACAATCCACTCGGGGCCCTGATGGTCTACAACATCTGGGCCACCGTCGCCGCGATGGCGGTGACCGGATACATGATGGGCACGGTGAGGTTCTTCGGGATCGACTGGGTGAAGGAGGTTCACGAGGCCGCGTTCAACTGGCTTGTGATCTCCGTGGCGCTGCATGTTGGCGGCGTCGCCTTCGACACCTGGCTCTCGAAGGTGCCTCTGGTGCGGGCGATGATCGACGGACGCAAGCGCGTGCCCGACGGAGCGAAGATTGAATGAACGGTTGGTGGCTTCCTGTCTTCACGCGAGAGCGGCGGGCGATGACGCTTGCCGCTCTCATCCTGCTGCAGGGCCTTTGCGCCCTGTTCTTCATGGCCGACGTGATGATCGACCTGAACGACGGGGACCACCTCGACCACCTGCACATGTTTCTCGAAGCCGTCGCGGCACTGTCGCTTTCCGGCGGCGTGATTTTCCTGATGTTCGAACTGAGACGCATGCTCGCGCGCATGGACACGATGACGACCGGCCTGAGGGCGGCCCGGGGCGAGATGGCCCACCTGCTGGACGATTTCTTCGACCGCTGGGCGCTCACCCCCTCGGAGCGGGACGTCGCGTTGATGGTCCTCAAGGGCATCGACAACGACACCATCGCCAGCCTTCGGGGAACTGCACCCGGTACTGTGCGCGCGCAGTGCACGCGGATCTACGCGAAAGCCGGCGTCGACGGGCGCGCCCAGCTCTTCAGCGTCTTCATGGAAGAGCTCCTGGCCGGCGACCACCCTCTCGCCCCGTCCGGGGACACTTCCCCGGCCTGAGGCGCGCGCCGACACGAAAACGCCCCGCCGGCGAACCGGCAGGGCGTCAGTATTCGGTCAGGAGCGGTCAGGATCAGCCCTGAACCATCTTCCACATCATCTGGTCGCGCTCGGCGGTCCAGATGCGCGGCGTCTCGATGCCGCGCGCCTCGTCCCATGCACGGCCGATGTTGAACGGCAGGCAGTGCTCGTAGATCGCGTAGTCGGCGAACTTCGGGTCGCAGGCCGCGCGCACGGCGGCCGTTGCCTCCTCGAGCGTGCCACCGCGCGCGGCGATGCGCGCAACCGCGTTGTAGGTGCTCTCGACGAAGTCGCGGGTGTTGGCGACCGCCCTGGCGACCATCTCGCGCCCGACAAGCGCGTCACCGCGCCCCGGCGCGATGGAGGCCGGATCATAGGCCAGGATCTCGTCGAGCGTGTTGCCCCAGTCCTGATAGTGACCGTCGCCGCAGTAGCAGGCGGAATGGTACTCGACGATGTCGCCCGTAAACATCACCTCCTGATCCGGGACCCAGACGACCGCGTCGCCCGCGGTGTGGGCGCGACCGAGGTGCATGATGTCGACGCGGCGGTTGCCGAGCCAGACCGTCATGCGGTCGGAGAAGGTGGTGGTCGGCCAGGTCAGGCCGGGGATTTCCTCATGCCCCTGGAAGAGGCGCGGGAAGCGGCCGAACTCGCTGTCCCAGTCTTCCTGGCCGCGCTCCACGACCTGGGCACGGGCCGCGTCCGACATGATGATCTCGCGCGCGCCGTAGGCCGAGGCGCCGAGCACGCGGACCGCATGATAGTGGGTCAGCACCAGATGGGTGATCGGCTTGTCGGTGACGCTGCGCACGGCCTCGATGACCTTGCGCGCGAGACGCGGGGTCGCCTGCGCCTCGATCACCATGACGCTGTCGTCGCCGATGATGACGCCGGAGTTCGGGTCGCCCTCGGCGGTGAAGGCGTAGAGCCCCTCGCCGATCTCGGTGAAGCTCGTCTTCTTCTCGGAAAGATCGCCCTGTGAGGCAAATGCCTTGGACATGAGTGCTCCTTTGGTCGGTTTGCGGGCCGGCACCGCGAGGGAGCCGGCCGGGTTCGGGTCGTCCCGCCTCAGCGCATGCTCATCGGCAGATGAAGCACGATGGCGGGGAAGAAGATCACCATCAACAGCGCGATGATCTGGATCAGCACGAAGGGTGTCACTCCCTTGTAGATGGTCGATATGGGCAATTCAGGGGCCACCCCACGCAGGTAGAACAACGCGTAGCCGAAAGGCGGGGTCAGGAAAGAGGTCTGCAGGTTCACCGCCAGGGCGATGGCGAACCAGATCATCACCTGGTCCCCCGGCAGGCCGAAGTCCAGTGCCGCGATCACCGGCGCGACGATCGGCACGACGACCAGCGTGATCTCCACCCAGTCCAGGAAGAACCCGAGCACGAAGATCAGCGCCATCACGATGAAGAGCACGAAATAGGGATTGCTCTCGTGGATGTCGAAGAAGTCGATGATCATGTCGTCGCCGCCGAGCCTGCGGAACACGACGGAGAAGATCGACGCACCAATCATCACGAAGACGATCATGGCCGTTGTCTTGCACGTGTCGTAGAGCGAAGCCCGCAGGGTCTCCAGATTGAGACGTCCCGAGACCAGTGCCAGCAGCATGGCGCCGGCAGCGCCGATGGCGGCGGACTCCGTCGGCGTGGCAAGGCCCGTGATGATCGTGCCGAGCACGGAAAGGATCAGCAGCATCGGTGCCAGAAGATCGCGCACAAGGCCCCAGACCGCCTTGCCGAAGGCAACCGTCTCGCGCTTCTCCGGCGGCGGCATGCGGTGGGGCGTGAAGATCGCGACCACGAGCAGATAGAAAAAGTAGAGCCCGGCCAGCAGAAGTCCCGGATAGATCGCGCCCATGAACAGGTCGCCCACGGACAGCCGCATCTGGTCGCCCAGGATGATCAGCATGATCGAGGGCGGCAGCAGGATGCCGAGCGTCCCCGAGGAGGCGATGAGCCCCGAGGCGAGACGCATGTCGTACTTCGCCTCGCGCATGGCCGGCATCGCCATCATGCCCATCAGCACCACCGAGGCGCCGATGATGCCGGTGGACGCCGCCATGATCACGCCGATGATGGCGACGGCGAAGGCGTAACCACCGGGCAGGCCGCGAAACAGTGCCGCAAGCGAGCGCATGAGGCGCTCGGCGATGCCCGATCTCTCCAGCATCAGCCCCATGAAGACGAAGAGCGGGATGGCAACCAGCAGCCAGTTGGTCAGGGTGCCGGAATAGATGCGCTGAACGCCCATGGACAGGAACAGCATGGGCACGTCCGCCATGACGGCGAAAAGCACGCCCGTCCCGGCCAGGATGAATGCGACCGGATAGCCGGAGAAGATGCCGAGGATGAGGCCGCAAAGCATGAGCAGGGGCCAGAAATACTCACCCATCTCAGATCTCCCCTGCCGGCTTTCCGGCCTCATGCGCCGGATCGCCGCCACGCGCCAGCCAGATCAGCGTGCCGATGCCCCGCACGAGGCCGAAGGTGGCAAGCATGGCGAAACACACCGGCAGCGCGCCCTTGATGAGCCAGCGCGCGCCAAGCCCGCCCTGGGTCGACCCCTCGCCCGTGCGCCAGGCTGTCGCGGCGAACGACCAGCCGTACCAGCAGATGATCAGGCAGAAGGGAAGCAGGAAGACCAGGTCGCCGACGACGCGCACCCACAGGCGCTGGCGATGCGTCATCATCAGCGACAGGAAGTCGACCGAGACATGGGCATTGTCCCTGAGCGCGCAGATGCCTCCGAAGAGCACGAGCAGCGCGAAGATGTACCACTGGACGTCGGTGAGCGTGTTGACCGTGACGGCCTTGCCGAGCACCGGAACGGATCCCTCCCAGTCAGCGAGATGGGTGATGCCGGCCGCCGCCGACAGAACCGATACGAGAATCGCCAGGACAAGCGGCAAGGTGAGCCAGCTCAGCAGGCGGCCCGGAAGGCAAAGCAGGTCGAGGATGCGCGTGCAGAAGCGGGGCATGAGGCGTCCTGTGCGTTTGAGGCATGACGCGAAGGACGGTCCGGGACCGGCAGCGCGGCGCCTTGGGGCCCGCGTGCCTTATCCTTCGATGCCGGCCACGCCGGTCCCTCGGACCGGCAGGAAAGCCGGAGTGGCGGACGGCCGACGTACCGGCCGTCCGCATCCGTCAGCTCATCAGCGCGGCGGAAGCGCCTGCAGCGAGCTCCACTCGCCGACCGAGTCCATGTAGGCGTTCAGCGACTCCAGAGCCTCGGCGAAGATCGGATCGGCCTCGGCCTGTTCCTGCATCACCTCGGCGGACGCCTCACGCAGCTTCAGGAGCACCTCGTCCGGGAAGCGCTTGACCTCGACGCCGGCCTTGCGGATCTCGGCGATCGCGTCGGCCTGGGCGTCGATCTGGTTGCCCAGATTGTACGCGATGTTGGCCTGACACGCGTCGGTCATGATCTGCTGGGTGCGCTCGTCGAAGCCGTTCCACACATCCATGTTGATGATGATGCTGTCCCAGCTCGACGGCTGGTGCCAGCCCGGGAAGTAGTAGTACTTCGTCACGCGCTGGAAGCCGAGGCCGACATCGAGCTGCGGCGCGGAGAACTCCGCCGCGTCGATCCGGCCCGTCTCGAGCGAGAGGAAGATCTCGCCGGCCGGCACGAGTTGGGTGTTGGCGCCGAGCTTGGCCATGGTCAGCCCGCCGAGACCGGCGATGCGCATGTTCAGGCCCTTGAGATCCTCGACCGAGTTGATCTCCTTGTTGAACCAGCCGCCGGCTTCCGCGCCGACCAGATGGCAAGGCAGCACCTTCACGTTGAAGGGATCATAGGCTTTCTGGATGATCTCCAGACCGCCGCCCTCGAACATCCAGCCCAGCGCCACGTCCGGAGACGGACCGAAGGGCATGGATCCGACCAGGTTGGCGACCGGGATCTGCTGCGCCCAATAGCCGATCCAGTCGAAGCCCATCGGCAGCGCGCCCGAGGACACGGCACCGAACACCTCGAACGGCGGCACAAAGTCGCCCGCGCCATGCACCTTGATCGTCACGTCGCCGTTCGTGGCACGCTCCACGCGCTCGGCCCACAGCTTCGGGCTCGGGCCGATCGACGGCGTGTTGAGGCCGAAAACGCTCTGCAGGTCATAGCTCTCCGCCGAGGCGGCCTGGGGCAGCGCAAGGCAGGTGGTCGCGGCCAGCAGGGCCGCGGTCAGGGTCCGCTTCATCGAATTCCTCCCAAATCCTCTCCCGCCTCGGGCGGGGCCCTTTCGAAGGACGGTGGTCCTCCGGGGTTTTGCCGAGGGTGCAATGTTCCTTCGGCGCTGCCAAGTGTTAGTTATATTCAAATTTATTTGCAAGATCCAAATTCCTTGTCCATGTTTGCGGCCAAGCAACCGAAGCGGAGCCGTGCATCCCGGTTCGGACAAGGGAGGACAGCATGCAGGGAATTTCCCAACAGACATCGGTGGTTACAGGCGCCGCGCAAGGCAATGGCCGCGCCATCGCCATAGGGCTGGCCGCGGCGGGCGCGCGAGTCGCCTGCTGTGACATCAATACGGAAGCGCTTGCCGAAACGGTCGACCTCATCACCCGGGCGGGTGGAACGGCGATTGCCGTGCGTCTGGATATTTCCGACGAGGCGGCCTGTGCCGACGCGGCCCTCCAGGTGAGGGCGGAGCTCGGGGACGCGGCCATTCTGGTCAACAACGCCGGCATCATCCGCCGCACGCCGCCCGACGCCGAAAGCTTTCCCGACGACTGGAGCGCGATCATGTCGGTCAACGCCACCGGCACCATCCAGATGATCCGCGCCTTCCTGCCCCAGCTTCGCGCCAACCGGGGCCGGATCGTCAACATCGCCTCGATCATGTCCGTTGCCGCCGGACCGGGGCAGACCGCCTATGCCGCCTCGAAGGGCGCGGTCCTGCAAATGACCAAGGCGCTGGCGCACGACCTCGCCGATGACGGAATCCGTGTCAACGCGATCGCCCCCGGCGTGATCGAAACCCCGATGACCGTGGTCACACGGGCAAACCCCGAAGCCATCGGACGGTTCATGGCGCACACGCCAATGAAGCGGCCGGGCAAGCCGGAGGAACTGGTCGGCCCCGTCCTGTTCCTCGCATCCGACGCATCGAGCTATGTGACCGGCGCCCTCCTGCCGGTCGACGGCGGCTACCTGGCCGCCTGAAGGGAGACATGAACACCATGAAGCGTATCGATACCGACGTCCTCGTCGTCGGCTCGGGCGCGGGCGGGCTTGCAAGCGCCGTTTCCGCCGCCCATCGCCGGCTCAATGTCATTGTTGCTGAAAAGGAGCCCGTGTTCGGCGGCACGACCGCACGCTCCGGCGGCTGGATGTGGATCCCCTGCAATGCCCCTGCACGGCGCGCCGGCGTCGAGGACAGCAAGGAGAAGGCCACCACCTATCTCAAGCATGAGGCCGGCGAGCACTTCGATGCGGCCCGCGTTGCGGCATTCCTGGATTCGGGTCCCCGGGCCGTCGACTTCTTCGAGAGCGAAACCTCGCTCCAGTTCGACCTCGGACCGTTCTTCGCGGACTACCACCCCACCGCTCCCGGCGGCATGGACGGCGGGCGCTCCATCGTCGCGCGCCCCTTCGACGGACGTGAACTGGGACCCGAGATCCGCCGCCTGCGGCCGCCGCTCAAGGAAATCACCTTCCTCGGCATGATGATCGGGTCGGGCAAGGAGCTGCTTCACTTCTTCAATGTGACCCGCTCACCCGTTTCCGCCTTCTACGTCGCGAAGCTGTTCCTGAAATTCCTGCGCGACATGGCCTTCCACGGGCGTCCGATGCGGCTGATGAACGGCAACGCGCTGGTTGGTCGCCTGGCCAAGTCCGCCATCGACAAGAACGTCCCGATCTGGACGTCCTCCCCCGTGCGCCAGCTCCTGCGCGACGACGCGGGCCGCGTGATCGGCGCCCGCATCGACCGGCCGGACGGTCCGGTCGAGGTCTACGCGTCCAAGGGGGTCGTTCTGGCGGCCGGTGGCTTCCCGCAGGATCCGGTACGCCGCAAGGAACTGATGCCGCACTCGCCCTCGGGCTACGAGCATGTGTCGCCGGCCCCTCCCGGCAACACCGGTGACGGCTTGCGTCTCGGCGAGAGCGCGGGTGCGGTGGTCGACACCTCCCTGCCCCACTCCGCGGCCTGGGTGCCGATCTCGCGTCCGCCAAACGGCGACGGAACACTCGGCACCTTCCCGCATTTCGTCGACCGTTCGAAGCCCGGCGTCATCGCCGTGACGCGCTCGGGACGGCGCTTCGTCAACGAGGCAAACAGCTACCACGACTTCTGTCAGGCAATGGTTCGCCGCTGCCGCGAGGAAGGCGGCGAGGAGGCGGAGATCGCCGCCTGGTTCGTCACCGACCATCGCGCCTTCCGCAAGTACGGGCTGGGCTTCGCCAAGCCCGCGCCCGTGCCCTATGGCCATCTGGTGCGCAACGGATACCTGATCGAGGGCAGGACGCTTGCGGATCTTGCGACCCAGATCGGCGCCGACGCGGGCGAGCTGGAGCGCACCGTTACCCGGTTCAACGAAACCGCCCGCAAGGGTGAGGATCCGGAATTCGGCAAGGGCACGACCAGCTACAACCGCTCCCTTGGCGATCCCGATCACGGTCCCAACCCGTGTCTGGCACCGATCGAGAAGGGCCCCTACTTCGCGGTCCGGCTTTATGTGGGCGACCTGGGCACCTTCGCGGGTCTGAAGGCCAACGAGAACGCACAGGTCCTCGATCGCGACGGGCGCCCGATCCCCGGGCTCTACTCCGCCGGCAACGATGCCGCCTCGATCATGGGCGGCAACTATCCCGGCGGCGGCATCACGCTCGGCCCCGCGATCACCTTCGGCTGGATCGCCGCGCGGCACATGGCCGGGGCGAATGACTGACCGGGACACCCAGGCCGGCGGGCTCGCAACGGGCTTGCGGAGCGGACTGGCGGGCGGCGTCCTGCTCGGCTGCACCGCCTCGCTTGCCTGGGGCATCTTCAACGTGGGTTCGGAACTCGGCCAGGCGGCCGGGTTCCGCCCCTCGGACCTCACCTTCCTGCGGTTTTCCGTCGCGAGCCTCCTGCTGCTTCCCGTGCTGCTTATGGCGCGCAAGGGTCGTCCGCCGGTCCTCAAGGTGCTGGCGCTCTCGGTTCTCGTCGGGCCGCTGTTCTCGCTGCTGCTCAACGCCGGCTTCCAGCATGCGCCCCTCAGTCACGCGGTGGTGGTGAGCCCGGGCATGTCCATGCTCACCGCCAACACGCTGGTGCATCTGACCGGCCGCAAGCTGCCGAGCGCCAATCGCATCGTCGGCATCGTGCTGCTGCTGGCCGGACTCCTGGCGATCGCGTTCGACGCCCCGCCACCCAAGCGCGAGGGCCTGTCGGTCCTGGTCGGGGACCTGTGCTTCATCTGCACCGGGATGTTGTGGGGCTCCTATGTTTTCGCCATGGGCCGCTGGCGGCTGGAGCCGGTGCAGACGACGGCGGCAATCGCGCTCGTGTCGTGCCTCGGCTATGCGCCGCTGTGGCTCGCGCAAGGCGGCATTCCCTCCCTTCCCGCCTCGCAATGGCTGGCGCAGGCCTTCTTCCAGGGCATCATCGGCGGAGCCCTGGCCTTCATGATCCAGGCGGCCACGGTGCTGCGGCTCGGTGCCGGACGCGCGGCACTCTTCTCCGCGCTCGTTCCGCCCACGGCAGTGCTTCTCGCCATACCGGTCGCCGGTGTCTGGCCGGCGCCGATCCAGTGGGCAAGCGTGGGGCTGGCAACGCTCGGGCTTGCGATCTCGCTTGACCTGAAAGGCGGGATTGCCGCTCCGGCGACAAGGGGATAGGACTTCGACCCCGGTTTCCCGGGCGGGTGGAGGACGAGCGGAATGAGCGACGAAAAGCCGGCAAAGACGCAGCGCAGGGTTCAGACGGTCGAGACGGCCGGAGCGATCCTGCGGGCCTTTGCCCGCACGCCCCAGCCCATGAAGCTGCGCGAACTGGCGGATGCCACCGGCATCGCTCCCTCGCAGCTTCACCCCTATCTGGTAAGCCTGCGCAACGCGGATCTCGTCGAACAGATCGAGGGCGCGCTCTACACGCTCGGCCCCTTCGCGCTCGAACTCGGCCTTGCCCGGCTGCGCGGCCAGGACGCCTACCCCGAAGCGATCCGCCGCATCGGGGAACTCGCGGAGGCGACCGATCTCATGGTGGCGATCTCCGTCTGGGGCGCCCATGGCACGACGATCGTCTACGTGCGCGACAGCCCCAAGCTGATTCACTCCTACGTGCGGCCGGGCAACATCTTCCAGCTCAGCCTGACCGCGACCGGACGGCTGTTCGCCGCGTTCCTGCCGGTGGCGCGCACCGACGCGCTCATCCGGGCGGAATTCGAGGCGCTGGAGAGCTCCCAGAGCGCGCATTACGGCATCGACGAAGCCTGGTTCCGGGATAGGCTCGAGACGATCCGCGCCAGGGGCTACGAGACGACGACGGACATTCCCATCCCCGGCGTCAGCGCCATCGCGGCGCCGGTCTTCGACCATACGCAACGCCTGCAGCTCGGCATCACCCTGATCGGCCCGAGCCCCGCGGTCGACATGCATCCGGACGGCACAGCGATCACCAGGCTCACCGACTTTACCGAAAAGCTTTCGGCGGACCTTGGATACTATCGCGAGGACACGGGCGCGGACCGTTAGGCAGCCCTCGACGGACAAACGGTGAGCGCGGGACAGATGCGTGTACAATGCCCCCTGCACAAAAGCAGGGGATCACGACATGCAAACGCTCGCACTGGAAAAGGCGTTCACCCTTGTCGAGCCGGGACCGGTGGTTCTGGTCACCACCAACGATGGCGTGAAGAACAACATCATGACCATCACCTGGACGATGGTCATGGGCTTTTCGGCGAATTTCGCGATCACCACCGGCGCCTGGAATCACTCCTACGCCGCCCTGCGGTCGACACGCGAATGCGTGATCTCGATCCCGACGGTCGACCTGATCGACACCGTCGTCGGGATCGGAACCTGCTCGGGCGAGGACACCGACAAGTTCGAGACGTTCGGACTGACCGCCGCGCCCGCAAGACATGTGGGCGCTCCCCTCATCGCGGACTGTCTCGCCAACATTGAATGTCGTGTCACCGACTTCGTCGACCGGCACGACATCGTGGTGCTGGAAGGTGTCGCGGCCTATCTGGACGAGACCCGCGAGGAACGACGCACGCTGCACGCCGTTGGCGACGGAACCTTCATCGTGGACGGCAACAGGCTGGATCGCAGGGAGATGATGCGCTCCAAACTCCCTCCGGGCGTGTGAGCCCGCAGCCGACGCCACGCCGGTGCATTGCCGGGGAGTCGAGGAGAAACTTCGAACCGCCTTGGTTATCTTGAAGACGATCCTTTCAAGGACCTGGAGAATTGGGAAGCGATATTGAATGCGCTGCCTGACTTGGATGTAGATGAAAGTTGCGTACCAACCCAGGAACCCAATTGAAGGTGTCGTAAACGGTAGTTTCGGGGCCGGGAAGAGACTGTCGGCTTACGTGCTCCGATCGTGATTAGCTGACATTCATCGGACCTGGTTGTGGTGTCGATTCCGGCCCATACCTGCCGTTTAACTGATACCCATGATACTACGTTGCGGCACGCCAGACCGGACATTCGACGTCCCTTGAAACTTCGGCAACCTTACCTTGCAGAAGACATCCCCAAGTACAATATGAAGTGGGCACGAGGAGGAGGTTGACTATGGGCAGGGCAATGGATGGCGTTTTAAGCTTTATTACAGATCACTTTTTTGACGGAGCTTCTCTGCTACTCGCAGCTGGTGCACTCATTTACACGGCGCTCGCACTTCGTGTCGCCAAGCAAGCACTCGTAACTGCTAAAATGTCCGACGTGGCAACACTAAAGTTGAAAGCACATGAGGGGCGTGAACGGGCCGAACAGAGTTTCCTTTCTTTGCAATCAGCCTGTCACGATACGCGCAGTCAATGGAGCCTTCATCATGATCACCATTGTCCCACGCTTGGAAGCCGAGATTTTCGCCAAGACGACACGCGTCACATCTCGGAAATCGAAAACGAAGGACGCACGCTGCTAGGGCCCCTTGAACTCGGTTTGTCTGAACTGGGAACTATGGATGTTGCCGCGCTGGAAGACTACATTCAGATGGCGCATCGCACGGCTGCGAGGATTGAACAGCTTCGATTTCGGCTGTCCCCTCCGAAACAACTGTTTGCCTGACCGGCCCACAACGGACTTTGGTCCGGCGAGCAGCGAACGGCAGGAGCGAACCCAATGTGGCCGTGACTGCCGAGAGTAAGAGGGCTGAGCTGCCCTCATTCCGCTCTTGAGGCCAATGGCCCGCTGAACTCAATGCACGATACTCAGAAAGCGCGAAATCGGGTCACAATGCTAAGGCAAGCAGAAGCCACTCTTTCAGGCTTCCAAGCAACACCGCCAGTTTGCCCCAGTAAGGTAGTGCGAGAACTGCGGCAGGAACGGCAACAGCAGCTGCGGCGCCTAGAGTCGCCCCGAACGACTTGCAGAACGCATCGACTGTCGTGTCAATCTTGCCTGCGACCCAACCAACCGCCTTCCTGAGAACCGATGCCTTTTGGGCCACAACCTCGACATTCGGCTCACCCGAGGCAAGTTCCACCTCAATCGTCTCAAGGCTCTCAGCAGCTTCCTCGAGTTCATCCCCTTGCAGTTCAAATTCTTCGGGTGGGTGATTGTGGCCGATGCCTCCATGTGAAGTGGGCTTAGGCAGGTCGTCTTTCAGAGCGGCAAGTTGCTCCAAGACTGCTGCTCGTGCAGCCTTCTCTTCCTCGCTACCGAGGCCTGCTCTTTGGCCCTCGCTGGCAATCTCTTTGAGTTCCTCAAACGAGAATTCTGCCTGCGCATAGTCTTTTGCAACTGCGTCTTCATAGAAGTCGATGCTGTCTGGATGCCGATGCGAGGGAGCCCAATCGAACAGGCCATCGCTTTGAATTTCATCAACGGCCTCAAGAATGGCATCTTCCGGCACCAGGTTTTCGAAATCGCTACGGAGTTCCTCTTCCGCCGAATACGGCCCGCCTTTGATGTAGAGGTAACCCCCTTCACGGCTGTTGTATGGAGTTTCGTTCGCAGGGTCCTCGTAGAAATAGTGAAACCAATCCACCAAGTATTTTACCACCGTGGCTTTGGCCAGATCCTTCGTCCACTCGGGATTGCTCTTAAACCTATCTGGTAGGTTTGCCAGATCACCGTCGTCAAACTCGGGTTCAGGTTCGAGTCCATAATCAAAGTCTTGGACAACCCGATGAACGCCAACGTTGGTTTCCTTGAAGTTCTCGGCTCCAGCAGGATACTCCGAAATCGTCCAGCGCAAATCGCCAAGTTCGCCATGTTCGACCAATGCTTCATAGATTGCCTCGGGTCCCATGCCACGGTCTTCACCACCAACCGGCTCCCAATCCAATTCATCATCGTAAATTTCGAATTGTTCTCCGGATTCGCGATGCTCAATTATTGCGGTGCCTCGAGCGAAAATAATCATAACTAAGCCTTTGAACTTTGGAACGCTGTCAGACTTTTAATACTACATCCACCGTGGCTGACTACACTTGAAATTGCGCCGATCCGTCAAATATCGTGCTTGTACGAAGTTTGGTCTGGCGTCCTATGGGTAAGCCGTGTGCCGAGGTGGTTCGGCGGTTCTCTCTCGTCTCGAGTGCGCCTGTCGCCGAAGGGGCATGATGTATCAAATATGATGGTGCGCGATAAGAGCTGGAAGAAGGCAAATAATGTGCGTTGCATGCACAGTTTCTAACGCAATCCGGACCTTCAAAAACGTCGCAGTGAACGCAAAAACGTCGCAGTGAACGCCCGCTTCCCGCCCTCTAAGGGCATTCGCTCGACCCGCAACGAATGGCAGTTTTCAGGATTAAGTAGCGAGTCGGTGAACGTCCGAAATGGGGGCGAATAGCTGCCATTCGTTTGCGTGTCTAAAGGTTACCGTCGGGCGTAAAGCGTCTGATTAAGAGCTTTTGCGTTGTCGCCCGGAGAACGCCCGCTTACAAAAGTAGTCAGGATTATCGTGTCTCGAAAATCGAGCAACTTTGCTCTAGTGGGAGAGCTCGCGCCGGAGACAATATCGTTTTATGGAAAATGGCGGAGAGAGAGGGATTCGAACCCTCGGAACGCTTGCGCGCTCAACGGTTTTCGAGACCGCCCCGTTCAACCACTCCGGCACCTCTCCGCAAAACGAGATGTCGTGGTCTCGAGTGGAAGGCTACATAACCAAGACCGGCGCGCCCTGCAAGGGGCAGTGTGGAATTTTCCAGCACTTTGATCCCGCGCTCCGCCGGCGGGAACCACGAAGCCCGCACATATGCCGTGCACCATGGCCACAAATGGCCAAAAACCCTTGGCCGGACCTGCCGCGCGCGATTGACTTTGCCTTGCCGATCCGTATAGTCGCGCTGCTTCGCAAAAGGGGTACTCCCCTGATCGTTGCCCGAGGCATTCCGCCGTCCCTGTCGTCCACCCTCAAAAGCTTCCCGTTCGGGAGCCGGTGGCGCCATGGCGGCAGAGCGCATGTCCGCATCAGGTGGACGCGCTTTTTCAAAGTCCCCTCAACGGGGCGCCGCAGGGCACGTGGCAAAGCCGGCTGGCCGCCGGAGCGAGTTCCCGCAGGATACCTGCGGTTTCGCCGGGAGCGGCCGGTCGCCCACAGAACGAAAAGAAGGACGTGCGAGACATGTTCGCAGTGATCAAGACGGGCGGCAAGCAGTACCGCGTCGCCCAGGATGACGTGCTGAAGGTTGAAAAGCTGGCCGGCGAGCCCGGCGAGACGGTGACTTTCGAGGATGTTCTCATGGTCGGTGGCGACACCGAGACCATGATCGGCGCTCCCCTCGTCGAGGGCGCGAGCGTTGTCGGTGAGGTGGTCGACCAGGCCCGCAACCGCAAGATCATCATCTTCAAGAAGCGCCGCCGCCAGAACTCCCGCCGCCGCAATGGCCATCGCCAGAGCGTGACGCTGGTCAAGATCACCGAGATCCTGACCAAGGGCGCCAAGCCCTCCGCGAAGAAGAAGGCCGCTCCGAAGGCCGCCGCCAAGGAAGAGGCTTCCGAGGGCGAGCTTCCGGTGCTCTTCACGGCTCCGGACGCCCCGGCGGACGACCTGAAGAAGATTTCCGGCGTCGGTCCGGTGCTCGAGAAGAAGCTCAACGCTCTCGGCATCACGACCTATGCCCAGGTGGCGGGCTTCTCCGCCGAGGACATCGCCCGCGTCGACGAGGCCCTTTCCTTCAAGGGTCGCATCGAGCGCGACAACTGGATCGATCAGGCGAAGGAACTGGCGGCCAAGTAAGCGGTCGCGGGCGCGTTCCGGCAAGCGGGACGCGCACTTCCTTCCAGACTGAAGACACGTTCGACGAGGAGTTTTCGTCATGGCACACAAAAAAGCAGGTGGCTCGTCCCGTAACGGCCGCGATTCCGCCGGCCGCCGTCTGGGCATCAAGAAGTTCGGTGGCGAGGCCGTCATTCCGGGCAACATCATCGCGCGCCAGCGCGGCACCAAGTGGCATCCGGGCACGGGTGTTGGCATGGGCAAGGACCATACGATCTTTGCCACGATCGAGGGCACGGTGAGCTTCCGAGCAAAAGCCAACAACCGAACGTTTATTTCCGTCATGCCGCTTGTAGACGCAGCAGAGTAACGCCGACGTGTTCCGAGTAACCCGCCGGCGTCCCATCGACCCGGCGGTTTCTCGAAAACCGGCATGATCTCGAGAGATCAGGGGAGATGGGCCGCCATCTCCCCTTTTCTTTTGTCCATCGCCGGAGAACACCCATGGTTGCCGATCTCGAGGATAGTTTAGAGGAAGAAAGTCTGGAGGCGGCGCTGTTGCCGCAGGACACCGACCGGCTGCGGCTCGACCTGCCGCGCGCCGACGATCTGGCCGATCTGGTCTTCCTCGCCAACAACCGCCGCATCGCGACGATGCTCGCGCATCTGCCGCACCCCTTCACGATCGCCGACGGGCGGGCCTATATCGCCAACGCCGCGCGTCACACGGCGAACCGCGCCAAGTTCGCCGTGCGCATGCGTTCGACCGGCCGCATCATCGGCGCCGTCGGCTACTCGGTGCTCGACGAGGGTGGCCCCGTCCACCTCGGCTACTGGATCGGGGAACCCTTCTGGGGCCAGGGCTTCGCTACCGAGGCCGCCCAGGCGATGGTCGACCATGTCTTCTCCACCACGCCGATGCATGTGCTTGCGGGAGCTGCCAGGGTCACCAACCCGGCCTCGCGGCGGGTGCTCGTCAAGTGCGGTTTCCAGTTCTCGGATCAGGGCATGATCTCCTCGCGCGGTGCGGGCGGGCCCATCTCCGTCGACCGTTTCATGCTCGACCGCAGCACCTGGCGCGCGCTGAAGCGCTGGGGGCGCAATTCCTGTCTGGAAAGCGCATGAGCGGGAACCGGGAACAGATCCGCCTCGCGACGCGACGCCTCGTCCTTCGCCCGCTGGAGCCGGGCGATGCGCTGGCGCTCGAAGCCCTGTGCGGGCGTGACTTCGAGGTCGTGCGCTGGCTGACCTCGCCGCCCTGGCCCTATGAGGAGGGCTCCGCGGAAGCCTTCGCCCGCACGGCATCCGCCACCCCGCCCGCGAACGGAGCCGGCGAGTTCGCCATAACGCTCGGCGGCGTCGTGATCGGCGTGGTCGCGATCAGGGCTGACGAGATGCTTCCGGGCGAAGAGGGCCTGCCGACGCTGGGCTACTGGATCGGCAGGCCGTTTCAGGGCTTCGGCTATGGACGCGAAGCCGTTGCGGCCGCCTGCGCCTGGGCGTTCGAGGCTTCGGGTACATCGGCACTTGCGGCGAGGGTGTTTGTCGACAATATCCGTTCGCAGGGCCTTTTGAACGCGCTCGGCTTCACGGCACGCGGACGCATGACCAGTTTTGCGCGTCCGCTTGGGGAAGAGCGCGAGAGCCTGGTGATGCACTGCGAGAAGACAGCCTTCGCCTGGCCGTCGGCCGCTGCCTGACATGCACGGCGGCGACACTCTCGCCGCCGCATTGGACGAAAGCCCGGTGATCGGCTATTGCGTGTCCCTTCCGGGTCCGCACCCGGCACGATGACGCCTTTTCTCGAGCGCCGCGATGGCGCCAGACGCGAACGGAACATGACATGAAGTTTCTCGACCAGGCGAAGATCTACGTCCGGTCCGGCGACGGCGGCGCCGGGTCGGTGTCGTTCCGCCGCGAGAAATACATCGAGTTCGGCGGACCGGACGGTGGCGACGGCGGACGCGGCGGCGATGTCTTCGTGGAATGCGTCGACGGGCTCAACACGCTGATCGACTTCCGCTTCCACCAGCATTTCAAGGCCAAGACCGGAATGCACGGCATGGGCCGCAACCGCACCGGCGCAAAGGGCGACGATGTGGTCTTGCGCGTTCCTGTGGGCACCGAGATCCTTGAAGAGGACAACGAGACGGTGCTCGCGGACCTGACCCGCGTCGGCGAGAGGCTGCTGCTGCTCAAGGGGGGCAACGGCGGGTTCGGCAACGCCCACTTCAAGTCCTCGACCAACCAGGCTCCGCGCCACGCCAACCCCGGTCTCGCGGGCGAGGAAAAGTGGATCTGGCTGCGCCTGAAGCTGATCGCCGATGCCGGGCTCGTGGGACTGCCCAACGCGGGCAAGTCGACCTTCCTTGCCGCCGTCTCGGCGGCACGCCCCAAGATCGCCGACTATCCCTTCACCACGCTGCACCCCAACCTGGGGGTCTGCGAGATCGACGGGCGCGGCTTCGTGATTGCCGACATTCCCGGCCTCATCGAGGGGGCCCATGAAGGGGTCGGCCTCGGCGACCGCTTCCTCGGCCACGTGGAGCGCACGCGCACCCTGCTGCATCTCGTCGACGGCACGCAGGAGGACCCAGGCGAGGCCTATCGTGTCGTGCGTGGCGAACTTGCCGCTTACGGACACGGCCTCGACGAGAAGCCCGAGGTCGTCGCACTCTCGAAGGCCGATGCCCTGGATCCCGAGACGCGGGACGAGCGCCTTGCGCAGCTCGAGGCGGCCAGCGGAACGAAGCCCGTGCTGCTGTCCTCCGCCAGCGGCGAGAACGTCGACCGGGTTCTGCGCATGTTGCAGCGCTCCATCGACCGCGACCGCGAGGACGAGGCGAATTCGGTTCCCTCGGTGCCCAGCGAACCCTGGCGACCATGATGAACGTGCGCGACGCAGGCCCGGTGTCCGACGGGCCGCGCCCGCGTTCCGTCTTCCCCGCGGCGGGCCGATTGGCGCGCCGCCCTTCCTCGGGCGTTCCTTTCATGAAGTGAAATCGGACATGTCCAGCATTGCTCCCTCGTCCACGGCCGAAACGGGCCGGCTTTCCAGCTACAAGCGCATCGTCGTCAAGATCGGCTCCGCGCTGCTCGTCGAGAACGGCAAGCTCAAACGGGCCTGGCTCGACGCGCTGGCCGAGGACCTTTCGCGACTTGCACGCGGCGGCGCGGAGCTGATCGTCGTTTCGTCGGGCGCCATCGCCCTCGGGCGTGGCGTTCTCTCGCTGCCGAGCGGCGCGTTGAGGCTCGAACAGGCCCAGGCGGCAGCCTCCGTCGGGCAGATCGCTCTGGCACGGGCCTATGCGGAGGCCCTCGGCGCGCGCGGCATCGTGGCGGGGCAGGTGCTGCTCACACTCGGCGACACCGAAGAGCGCCGGCGCTATCTCAACGCACGCGAGACGCTGGGTACCCTGCTCAAGCTCGGCGCGGTGCCGATCGTCAACGAGAACGACACGGTCGCCACCTCCGAAATCCGCTACGGCGACAATGACCGGCTCGCGGCACGTGTCGCCACCATGGCAAGCGCCGACTGCCTCGTGCTGCTGTCCGACGTGGACGGCCTCTACACCGCGCCGCCGGCGCAAGATCCGGACGCCGTGTTCCTGCCGGAGGTGGCCGCCATTACCGCCGAGATCGAGGCGATGGCCGGTGCCGCGGGCTCGGAACTGTCACGCGGCGGCATGCGCACCAAGATCGACGCCGCGAAGATCGCGACCTCGGCGGGCACCGTGATGGTCATCGCCAGCGGCAAGGAGCTCAACCCGCTGGCACGGATCGAGGACGGGGCCAGGGCCACGTGGTTTGCGGCCCGCTCAACGCCCGCAAGCGCGCGTCACGCCTGGATCGGCGGGCATCTCGAGCCACGCGGAACGCTTCAGGTGGACGCCGGCGCGATCAGGGCCGTCGTCTCGGGCAAGAGCCTCTTGCCGGCGGGCGTGAAGGCGATCGAGGGCGAATTCTCGCGCGGCGACACCGTCAGGATCGTGGATCCCGACGGACGTGACATCGGGCGCGGTCTTGTTGCCTACGATCACCCGGAGGCACTGTTGATCATGGGCCGCAACAGCCGCGAGATAGAGACGATCCTCGGATACGCGGGCCGCGCGGAAATGATCCATCGCGACGATCTCGTTCTGAGCGATCACACGCTCGGCGCGACAAAAACAAGCGACATGCACAAGACGCAAGACAACACTCAGGGGAGCGAAGGCAATGCTTGAGCGGGTGGAAACAACGGCGGATATCGCCGGTCTGATGAACGGAATCGGCAGGCGCGCGCGCAAGGCGGCGCGCAAGCTGGCCACCCTGCCGTCCGCGCAGAAGAACGAAGCCCTTTGGGCCATGGCAACGGCCGTGCGCGCGAAGCGTGCGGAGATCCTTGCCGCCAATGCCCTGGACGTGGAGGCCATGACCGCCAACGGCCAGACTGCGGCATATCTCGACCGGGGCCGGCTGGACGACGAGCGCATCGAAGCCATCGCGCAGGGGCTTGAGGCCATTGCCGCCCTCGCCGACCCTGTCGGCGAGGTGACCGCCGCATGGGATCGCCCGAACGGCCTGAAGATCGAGCGTGTGCGCACGCCGCTGGGTGTCATCGGCGTCATCTACGAGAGCCGGCCCAACGTGACGGCCGATGCCGGAGCATTGTGCCTGAAGGCGGGCAACGCGGTGATCCTGCGCGGCGGCTCGGACACAATCCGCTCCAACCTGGCACTCCATGCGGCTCTTGCGCATGGACTTGCGGAGGCCGGCCTGCCGGAGGACGCCATCCAGGTGGTGCCGGTGACCGATCGCGCCGCCGTCGGCGAGATGCTCAAGGGCCTGGAAGGTACGCTCGACGTGATCGTGCCGCGTGGCGGCAAGAGCCTCGTGGCACGCGTTCAGGCCGATGCGCGGGTTCCCGTGTTCGCCCATCTGGAGGGTCTGTGCCACCTCGTGATCGACAAGGCGGCCGACCGCGACATGGCGGTGGAAGTGGTTCGCAACGCCAAGATGCGCCGCACCGGCGTGTGTGGCGCGGTGGAAACGCTGCTTGTGGACCGCGCTGTCATCGCCACCCATCTCGAGCCGATCTGTCGCGCGCTGATCGAGGCCGGCTGCGAGATCCGTGGCGACGAAACCGTATGCGCCGCCATTCCCCAGGCCGTGCCCGCACGCGCCGAGGACTGGAGCACGGAGTATCTGGACGCCATCGTCTCGATCAAGGTCGTAGACGATCTGGAGGCCGCGATCGACCACATCGAGGCCTATGGCTCGCATCACACGGACGGCATCATCACGGACGATCAGGCGGCGGCGGAACGCTTCTTCGCCGAGGTCGATTCCGCGATCCTCACCCACAATGCCTCGACCCAGTTCGCCGACGGCGGCGAGTTCGGCATGGGAGCGGAGATCGGCATCGCCACCGGACGAATGCATGCGCGCGGCCCGGTCGGCGTGGAGCAGCTCACGAGCTTCAAGTACCGTGTTCGCGGTACGGGACAGGTGCGACCCTGATGGTGACGCGCGGCGGCGGGGACGTCGCCGACAGCCATCTGCGCATTCCCTACGCGGAGCGGGGAAACCGGATCGGTCTGTTCGGAGGATCGTTCAATCCGCCGCACTCCGGGCACAGGCTCGTCGCGGACATTGCGTTGAAACGCCTCCGCCTCGATCAGGTCTGGTGGCTGGTGACACCGGGCAACCCGCTCAAGGACCACAGCGGGCTTGCCGACCTCGGCACGCGCGTCGCGAAGGTGAAGCAGCTTGCCCGCCATCCGGCGATGCGGGTGACCGCACTCGAGGCGGGACTCGGCTCGAGCTTCAGCGCGCGTACCATCGCCCGGCTCAAGGCCCTGCGGCCGGGCCTTTCCTTCGTCTGGGTAATGGGGGCCGACAATCTCGCCGGTTTTCACCGCTGGCAGGACTGGCGGGGCATCATGGAGAGCGTTCCGGTGGCGGTCGTCGACCGGCCGGGAGCAACCCTGTCCGCCGTTTCGGCGCCGGCCGCGCAGGCGTTTGCGCGCCATCGCTGGCCGGAGACAGCGGCGGCACGGCTTGCAGGCGCCTGGCCGCCGGCCTGGGTGTTCCTGCATGGCCCGCGCGATCCGGCCTCGTCCACGGACCTGCGCCGGCTTGCTGAGCCCGGCCAGGAGGCCTGAAACAAGCTCGACGTTGCGGAAGATTGCGGGCGACCGCAAGGAAGCGTCTTGAAAACGCCACCAAGCAACGTCACTCTATATCTTGCGTCAGGGAGTCGCGCATTGTCGCGATATGGCGTAAAGGACTTGCCCCGGCGGCGGCCATGACGGCTTCCGTCGATGGTCGGTCCGAAACACGGCACGAAAGGCATAACGTCTGAGCATGACCTTTGAAAGCGAGGGGGCGTCCTCCGCCACCTCCCACTCCGCAGCCTCCGGCACGCCGCAGCGTGCGGACCTGCTTGAAACCGTCCTTGCCTCGCTGGAGGATTCCAAGGCAGAGGACGTCGTCACCATCGACATCACCGGCAAGTCGCCGATGGCCGATCAGGTCATCGTGGCCTCCGGTCGTTCCCACCGCCACGTGGGCGCGATCGCCGATCACCTGCTGCGTGACATCAAGGACGCCGGACATGGCGGAGCGCAGGTCGAGGGCGTGCCCCAGTGCGACTGGGTTCTGATCGATGCGGGCGACGTCGTCGTCCACGTTTTCAGACCCGAGGTTCGCGCCTTCTACAACATCGAAAAGTTGTGGTCGGCCGATCTGACGGCACCGGTGCACTACTCCGGCTGACGCCGGGCGTGCTTGGCGGTGGCCCCGGCCGGCCTGACCGGTCGGCGGGAAAGAAGTGCGCGCTTGCCGGCTTGTCCCGGGACCGCCGACAGGCGAAATCGTCCGCGGGTCGCCCCATACCCGCGCCATACGGACTCCGATGCGTTTTCACATTGCCTGCATCGGCCGGCTGAAGGCCGGCCCCGAGCGTGATCTCTTCGCGCGCTACACGGACCGGGTCGGCAAGGCCGGACGCGCGCTTTCGCTTGGCCCGATCGAGATCAGCGAGATTGCCGAGTCGCGTGCCCAGCGCGCCGCCGACCGCAAGGACGAGGAAGCGCGGGCGCTTCTCGCCGCCATACCGGCCGGGGCACTCATCGTGGCACTCGACGAGACGGGAAAGACGGTCTCGAGCGAGACTTTCGCCGAACGCATCGCCGACTGGCGCGACTCCGGCGTCTCCGACCTTGCCTTCGCCATCGGCGGGCCCGACGGCCATGGCGCGGAGCTGCTCGCGGCCGCGCGCATGACGCTTGCCCTGGGGCCGATGACCTGGCCGCACCAGATCGCGCGCGCGCTGATTGCGGAACAGGTCTACCGTGCCATCACGATCCTCGCAGGACACCCCTATCATCGCGCCTGAACGTCTCGCCCCGACAAGCAGACGGTCAAATGACGCGGCATGAGTTCGCCGAAAGCGGCCCCTAAACGTCAGGGAATTGCCCGTATTCCGCCCCATTCTTCCTCTAGGGCTTGCATGGCAGGCAGGAGATGAGGGTTTACCTTTCATTAGGGTTGACGGTTCGTTAACCCGGCTGGGGCAAGCTCACCACGATTTTGTCGCTCGCGATCGAGGCTCCTTCGAAGCCCGTGAAGACGACCGGGCGAAAGCTTGCGCCGCAGGGCGCGGGCCGGGGTGGTGGATGCACGAGAACCAGAACGGACTCCTGCGAAGAAACATGAGACCGGGACGCGCGCCCGGTCACAGTCGTGCTGTTGCCGGGCTGATGGCCGCGGTGATTGCAACGGGTGTCGCCACCATGACGGCGGGCGTGCCCTCAAGCGACGCCTGGGCCCAGGACGGGGCCTCCGCCACGTCCGACGCCGCGCAAGGGCTTGAAGGCACGACGATGGACGACGGCGCCGCGGAACAAGGCGGCGAAACGACCGGGAGCGTGGCGGACGATCTGACCGCCCCCGATGCGAAACTCTCCCTGGCCGAGCGAAAGGCCAGACGGGAAGCGGAACTGGCCAGATTGTCGGAGAACCTTTCGCTTTCGAGCGACAGGCAAGCAACCCTGGCCCGCGAGATACGCGCCATCGAGCGTGATCGACAGGCTCTGAACGCCGATCTGCTGCGCACGGCGCAGCGCGTGACGCGCCTGGAAGAGCAACTGGCGGCGACCGAGGACCGGTTGCGCCGCCTGGGAGAGAACGAGGACAAGGTGCGCGCCTCGCTGGTCGAACGTCAGGATGTTCTGGCCGAGGTCCTTTCCGCCCTGCAGCGGATCGGACGTCACCCGCCGCCTGCGCTTGCGGTGCGGCCGGAAGACGCTCTGTCCGCCGTGCGCGGCGCGCTGCTTCTGAACGCGGTGATGCCGGATCTCAACCTGGAAGCCCAGGCGCTGGCCAGTGACCTGGCCGCCCTGCGCCAGCTCAAGGTATCGAGCGCGGCGGAACGCGACCGGCTGGTCGAGGATGCGCGCCGGCTCACCGAGGAGCGCACGCGCGTGGAACTTCTCGTGGCGTCGAAGCGCCGCGAGCGCGAGACAAGCGAGGCGCAGCTCTCCGACGAACAGGCGCGTTCGGAGGAACTGGCGCGTCAGGCGGGTACGCTGAAGGAGCTCATCGCAACGCTCGAGAGCGAAATCGAGAGCGCGCGACGGGCGGCTGAGGAAGCGCGAACGGCCCGACCGGGCGGCAGGGACGTTGCGGGACGCAACGACCCCGGGCGTCTCGCCCCGGCCATGCCGTTCGTCGAGACGAAAGGCACGCTGTCCATGCCGGTCACCGGCGCCGTGATGCGCGATTTCGGTGTGGACGACGGTTTTGGCGGACTGACGCAGGGGCGCTCGATCGCGACCCGCGCAGGCGCCCAGGTGGTTTCGCCCGCGGACGGATGGGTGGTCTACGCCGGCCCGTTCCGATCCTACGGCCAGGTCTTGATCCTGAATGTCGGCGACGGATATCATATCCTTCTTGCGGGCATGGACAGGACGAGCGTCGAGCAGGGGCAGTTCGTTCTTGCCGGCGAACCGGTTGCCGCGATGGGTGAAACGCGTGTGGCAAGCGCGGCAACACTTGATCTTTCGGCGCCCCAGCCGGTGCTTTATGTAGAGTTCAGAAAAGACGGCGTTTCGATCGATCCCACCGCCTGGTGGGCTCGGCCCGAAGAGGAAAAGGTTCGCGGATGATTCGGAAAGCTTCCCTCCTGCTGGTTGGCGCGCTCATCGGGGGCGCGACTGTGACCGCCCTTTCGCAGATGCCGGTGCGTGTAAGCGGTGTTGCCAATGCGGCCGCCTCGGACACCTATCGGCAGTTGAACCTCTTCGGCGACGTGTTCGAACGCGTTCGCTCCGACTATGTCGAGGTTCCCGACGACGCGGCGCTCGTCGAGTCCGCGATCAACGGCATGTTGAGCTCGCTCGACCCGCATTCGAGCTACCTGTCGCCGAAGCACTATCGCGACATGCAGGTGCAGACGCGCGGCGAGTTCGGCGGGCTCGGCATCGAGGTCACCATGGAAGACGGCCTGGTGAAGGTCGTCACCCCGATCGACGACACGCCGGCCTACAAGGCCGGTGTCCTTGCCGGCGACCTCATCACCCATCTCGACGGGGAGCAGGTGCAGGGCATGACGCTCTCCGACGCGGTCGAGAAGATGCGCGGCCCGGTCAACACCGAGATCGAACTGACCATCCGCCGTGACGGTCAGGCCAAGCCGGTGAAGCTCGATATCACGCGTGACGTGATCCGCATCCGCTCCGTGCGTCACCGTCAGGAAGGGGACGTGGCCTATGTGCGCGTGACCCAGTTCAATGAGCAGACGTACGACGGCGTCAAGGACGCCATGGACGAGATGGCCGAGAAGATCGGCAAGGACAAGCTCAAGGGTGTCGTGCTCGACCTGCGCAACAACCCGGGCGGATTGCTCGATCAGGCCATCGCGGTGTCGGACGCCTTCCTCGAGCGGGGCGAGATCGTCTCCACCCGCGGACGCAACACCGCCGAAACGCAGCGCTACAACGCCCGCTCCGGCGATCTGGCCGAGGGGCTTCCGGTAATCGTGCTGATCAACGGCGGCTCCGCTTCCGCCTCGGAGATCGTGGCCGGCGCCCTGCAGGACCACAAGCGCGCGACGATCCTGGGCACCCGCTCCTTCGGCAAGGGGTCGGTGCAGACCATCGTGCCGCTTGGCGCCAACGGAGCGATCCGCCTCACGACGGCCCGCTACTACACCCCCTCGGGCGTGTCGATCCAGGCCAAGGGCATCACGCCGGACATCGAGCTTTTGCAGAAGCTTCCCGAGGAGCTGCAGAGCGAGGTTGTCGAGACCAAGGGCGAGGCCGGGCTGAAGGGCCACCTCACCGGTGACGGTGAGGAAGCCTCGGGCAGCCAGGCCTATGTTCCGCCGGACCCGAAGGACGACGTGCAGCTCAAGTTTGCCCTCGACCTTCTCAACGGCGTGCAGGTCAACAGCGCCTTCCCGCCGGTGGGCGACGAGAAGGCCCAGGTCCCGAATTGAGGCCACCGGCCTGACGGTTCCGGCGCCCGGTCGTGCTCCTGCGGGAGACATGGCCGGGCGCCGCGTGATTCATGCCCTTGCGTTTCTGCGCGGAGCCTGGCGATGTCCCGGATCGGCACAATGCGGTTGGGACGAATCGCGAATTGGTCTAGATCTTGGTGGTGGAGCGTGGAAGATCGACCCCGCGCCCACGGACAGCGGTGGCGAACGACCCCGCCGAGAGGACGCGACCGTCGTCTTGACGGATGCAAACGCGAGAGCTGAACGATGGCGGGGAATGACCTGTCGGCTCCGCTGGGGCTGGGCAAACGTAGATACTTCAATCTTCCCCTGGGGCTGATCGGCGCCGGCCTCATTGCCGTTCTGGGAACCGGCGTGCTCGTCTGGATCAGTGCGGTCGATGATCCCTTCGGTGGCGAGCCAACGGCCACCGTTCCCCTTGAGCGGTCCATCGACGGTCTTTCGGCCCGCGATTTCGGCGTGGTCGAGATCCGGCCTGCCCTCAACGACGGGCTGTCCGATCCTGACGCGGCGCGTGCGGCGCGCGAGGAGAAAGGGCTCGGCCCCCGCTTCGAACCCAAGAACGTCGCCGAGACGGCCGATACACCGCCCGTGCAGACCCGACAGGCGAATGGTGGTCTGTCGATCCGTCCCGATGCACGCGTGACCGAGCGCGGCCCGCACGGCGATCTGCCGATCGTGTCCGACCAGGGCTTGCGACCGCTCGACATCTATGCCCGCCCGGCAAGCGAGACCTATACTTCCGTTCCCAAGATCGCGATCGTGGTCGGCGGCCTCGGCCTGTCACAGACCGGCACGCAGAACGCCATCGAGAAGCTTCCCGCCGACGTGACGCTCGCCTTCGCGCCCTATGGCTCCAGCCTTGACCGCTGGATGCAGAAGGCACGCCAGGAAGGTCACGAGCTTCTCATGCAGCTCCCCATGGAGCCGTTCGACTATCCCGATAACGATCCGGGCCCGCACACCCTTCTCGTCAATCACACGAACCAGGAAATGACCGACCGTCTCTCCTGGCTTCTGGCCCGCATGACCAACTACGTCGGCGTCATGAACTACATGGGCGCACGCTTCACCGCGTCCGAGCCCTCGCTGCAGCTCTTCATGAAGGAAGTCACGAGGCGGGGGCTGATGTATGTCGATGACGGCACGTCTTCGCGCAGCACCGCGGCTGCAACGGCGAGTGGTCTGCGCACGCCCTTCTCGCGCTCGGATATCGTCATCGACGATGTTCCCCGTCCCAAGGACATCGCCGCACGGCTGCTGCAGCTTGAGGGAACCGCCCGCGCGCAGGGAATAGCGGTTGGCGTGGCGACGGCGTTGCCCGTCACCGTCGAGGAACTCGTGCGCTGGTCGAAGGATCTCGAGGAACGCGGGCTGCAGCTCATCCCCGTCAGCGCGTCGATCGACCGAAGCCGCCAGCCCTGACGGGCGGTGGCTGCGACAGATGCCCGCGACCGGTGTTCGTGACAGTCGGACCCGATTGAACGCCCCCCGCCCTCCGGTCTATCAAGAGCGCATCCAGACGCGTTCGCGCGCCCGTCCAGCACGAGGCCCCTCATGCCCACCTCCCGCCCCTACCGGCCCTGTGTCGGCATCATGCTCCTCAACGCCCAGGGTCTCGTGTGGATCGGAAAGCGCGAGCCCTCCACCGGCACAGACCCGCAATTCTGCTGGCAGATGCCCCAGGGGGGAATCGATGCCGGCGAAGACCCTCTCACGGCCGCTCGCCGGGAGCTGTACGAGGAAACCTCGGTGCGCTCCGTGAGCCTCGTGGCCGAGGCGCCAGGCTGGTTCGACTACGATTATCCCGCCGACGTACAGGCCAACAAGCGGACCGCGAAATACCGTGGCCAGACACAGAAGTGGTACGCCTTCCGCTTCGAGGGCGAGGAGAGCGAGATCGATATCCTGACCCCGCCGGACGGACACCGTCCGGAATTCTGCGACTGGCGCTGGGCCAACGCGAGCGAGGTTCCAGGGCTTGTGATCCCGTTCAAGCGTCCGGTTTACGACAAGGTCATGCGCGCCTTTTCGCCCTTCACCGCTTGAGGGTGTTCAAGGCGGAGGCCCATTCCGCCAGGGCGTCCGGGTCCCTCTCGGCGGGAGCGAATTCGGCGTGAAGGGCCTGGAGCCGCTCTGGCCGCTCGAGACGGGACAGCGCCCAGACGGCCGCGCCGCGCACCAGGGCGGATTCGTCTTGAAGCAATGACGCGACCTTCTCGCGCAATGCCTGATCCGCCGAGTTACCTGCCGCGATCAGCACGTTTCGCAAGAAACGGTCGCGGCCGATGCGCTTGATCGGCGAGCCCGAGAACAGGGTCCGAAAGCCCGTGTCATCAAGGTCCAGCAGGCTCGCCAGATCCGGCGCGCGCAAATCGTCACGCGCCACAAGCTTCGCCTCCCGGGCGGCCTGCGCGAACTTGTTCCACGGGCACGCGGCCAGACAATCGTCACAACCGTAGATGCGGTTGCCCATCGCAACACGAAACCGCTCCGGGACAGGCCCCTTGTGCTCGATGGTGAGATAGGAAATGCAGCGGCGCGCATCGAGCCTGTAGGGCGCGGGGAAGGCGTCGGTCGGACAGGCGTCGAGACAGGCCCGGCAGGAGCCGCAATGATCCCGCTCGGGTTCGTCCGCGGGCAAAGGCAGATCGGTGAAGATCTCCGCAAGGAAAAACCAGGACCCGAGCCGGCGTGAGACGAGGTTGGTGTGCTTGCCCTGCCAGCCGAGCCCGGCGGCCTCCGCAAGCGGCTTTTCCATCACCGGGGCCGTGTCGACGAAGACCTTCACCTCACCAGCATGACCCGCGCGACGCGCGTCGGCGAGCAGGTGCTGGGCCAGTTCCTTGAGCTTGCCCTTGACCACATCGTGGTAGTCGCGGTGGCGCGCATAGACGGAAATCGCCGCCCGGTCGGGACGGGACAGCACGGCTAGCGGGTCCTCGTCGGGGCCGTAGGAAAAGGCCAGCGTGACAATCCGGAGGGCGTCCGGCCAGAGCGCGCGCGGCGCACCGCGACGCTCCGCCGTTTCCTCCATCCAGTCCATCGTCGCGTGATGGCCGTCCGCCAGGAAACGCTCCAGACGCGCCGGCGCTTCCGGGATGCCGCGTGCATCGGCAATCTTGCAATCGGAGAAGCCGAGGCGTTCCGCCTTCGTGCGGAGCGAGGCGACCAGACGCTCGCCAATGCGTGGGGTCAGAAGTCCAGGTCCGCGTAGCTCGCCGCCGCCGGCATCCCCAGGATCTTTTCCGCCAGAAGCGGGCGGAAGCTTGGCCGGGATTTGATACGGGCGTACCACGCCTTCACGTTCTCCTCTTCCGCCCATGGCACTTCCCCGAGATAGTCGGCGCAGGACAACTCCGCCGCCACGGCGAAGTCGGCAAAGGTCAGCCGGTCGCCGCCGAGCCAGTTCCGCGTCGCGGCAAGGTAGCCGAAGTACCTCAGGTGGTGCCCGATGTTGGCGCGGGCAACCCGGAGCACGGCCGAATCAGGCGATCCGCCTCCGACCGAGGCCGCCATCTCCTGCTTGTAGATCCGCTCGCGCACAAAGGGACCGACCACTTCGGAATCGAGCTTGTTGAGAGCCCAGTCGACCAGGCGACGCGTCTCCGCGCGCGCATCGGGATGATCGGGCATCAGGCGGCGATCGCCGACGGCATATCCGCGCGTTTCGTCAAGATATTCCATGATCGCCAGCGCGCCGCAGACCGGCGGGCCGTCGTTTTCCTGCAGCACCGGAACGGTGCCGGCCGGATTCAGGATAAGGAAATCCCGCCGGCGCTCCCAGGGGCGCTCGGTGGCGAATTCCGTCTTCGCGCCGTATTCGGCCAGCACAAGCTGGACGAAGCGGGAGGCCGGCGAGAAAGGGTGGCGATAGAGGGTCAGCATAACAGGATCGTAACCGAACACGGTTAATCAAACGATGCGCTTGTGCGCCGCGAGCGGCCCGTATACGCCGAGCGGACGCACTGCACAACGCGGCTGTGGATGGCAGTGCGGCACGATCGGCGCCTTGCCATGGGCCGAGCCCAGGAGATTTTCAGGAATGACTTCTGACACGATTGTCGGCGCCCTCGTTCTCGGCCTCGTCGAGGGCCTCACGGAGTTCATCCCCGTTTCCTCAACGGGACACATCCTTCTACTTGGACATTTCATCGGATTCGACAGCACCGGCAAGACGTTCGAAGTGCTGATCCAGCTTGGGGCGATCCTGGCGATTCTCACTGTCTACGCCCAGCGCCTGACGCGTATCGCGCTCGCCCTGCCCAGCGATGCCAATGCAAGGCGCTTCGTCGCGGGTATTCTGCTCGCTTTCCTGCCGGCGGCCGTGATCGGCGTCCTGGCACACGGTTTCATCAAGTCCGTCCTGTTCGAGTCGCCGGCCCTCATCTGCACAACGCTTCTGGTCGGCGGCATCATCCTACTCTTCATCGACAGGATGCCGCTCAAGCCGCGCTACAGTGATGCCATGGACTATCCGCTCTGGCTGTGCCTTGCGATCGGCTTCTGCCAGACGCTCGCCATGGTGCCCGGCGTATCGCGCTCCGGAGCGACCATCGCGGGCGCGCTTCTGCTCGGCACGGACAAGCGCTCGGCGGCCGAATTCTCCTTCTTCCTCGCAATGCCGACCATGGCAGGCGCCTTCGCGTACGATCTGTTCAAGAACCGCAACGCGCTTTCCTTCGATGACCTGACACTGATCGCGATCGGCTTCGTCGCGGCCTTCGTGACTGCTGTCTTCGTCGTGCGCGGGCTGCTGGACTTCGTCACCCGGCACGGCTTCGCTCCCTTCGCCTGGTGGCGCATTGCCGTCGGCCTGGCGGGCTTTGCCGGGCTCTATTTCGTCGGCTGACGCTGGCTGGGCACATAGGCACCGGCCATCGCGGCGAGTTCGTCCGCAAGGCGGGTTCTAAGGTCCGGTGGCGACAGAAGCTCCGCGCCAGGCCCCAGCCAACGTGCCAACGGCAGGATGATCGCCGGATCGTGGCTCGGTATGCGCACATGCAGCCGACCGGGTCCGGCCGGCTCCACGGTGGCATGGCGGTAGTACCAATCGCGGGCCAGGCGCCCCGCCTGTGCCTCCCCCATTTCCAGAACGCTTACGGTTCCCTCGTCCTCCCAGCGGCGCATGGCGCGTGACAGCCACTTGCGCCCGATCTGGCTTTCCACAGACAGATCGGCACGGGAGCGAAATCCCATGCCACTCACCACCGCCTCGCGGACCCGGTCGGCCCGCATGAAGCGCTCGCCATCCTGATCGACGTCGTGGCCATAGAGATACCAGCGGTCCCGGTCGAAGAGGATGCCATGCGGCTCAAGGTCGAACTCGGCGACCCGCCCCCTGTAAGGGTTTTCATGCGACAGTCTCACCCGGCGACCCGTAAGCATTCCGTTCAGAAAGGCGTCCACGGCCGCCTGCATCCGGCCGGGATGCACGGCATCCGGCTCGGGATGGAAGATGTCGACAGGCGGCTTCTCGATCCCGACGATACGGCTGCCTTGTGCAAACACTTCACGCGCCGGACGCGGCAGGGACGCAAGGAGCTTTGCCTGAGCCGTATCGAGGTCGGAGAGCAGCGGTGTCGCATTGAGACCACGGGCAAGAGCCAGGGCAACGAGAAGGGCCGCCGTCTCGCTGCGTGTCAGGGCGACCGGCGGCTGCAGAAAATCGCGGGCAAGCCTGTACCCGCCGTCCGTTCCTCGTTCGGCCTCGACCGGAATGCCGAGCGCAAGCAGGCGGTCCACATCCCGGTAGATCGTGCGCACGGACACCTGGAATCGCTCGGCGAGTTCCGCCGCGCTGCGCTGGCCACCGCTCAGCAACAACAATAGCCCGAGCGCCCGTTCGATCGCGTTCATGCCGTTTCCCCTCCGCCGGTCACCCGCGCACCGGATGCGTCCGGCACACCTATTTTCGTCCTTGCGACATGAGAGGCAAACAAACCTGACGCCCTGTTGTCAGGTATGGTCCGCCATCCTTTCGACATCCCCCGCTTTTCACAGAAACAGGCGGGCAGCGCGAAAGGCAGACACAATGACCGAAATCCGGCTCGACACCCCTCGCTTCACCGGCGGCTGGTTCCACCCCAGGTCCCGTTCGCTTGCCGCGCTCGCGAGGATCTGGCTCGCGTGGCGGGCACGGGCGAAGATGCGCAAGACGCTCGACGGGCTCGATGAAACGACCCTCAGGGACATCGGCCTTGAACGGAATGCCACGGGCTATGGTCCCGCGCCCGGCGTCTCCGACATTCATCGCCGCCGCATCCAGGCGTTGGGAACCTCGTTCGGACTGTTTCGCTAGACAGGGAAGCCCAAACGCAGGAAGGCGGACGCCACAGCGCCCGCCTTCCAGATGCAAACCGCCATGTCCGGGGAACGGTTATCCCTCGGCAAGCGGGCGATGGGCGTCATACTGCCCGTGTTCGCGGAACCTTTCGAGGTAACTTGGAAGAATTGCCGCCATGGCGCGCGGTTCGATGCCCAGGGCCTCGAGGGTGCGTCCCTCAGAGATCGCGGCCTCGCTCACCACATTGTCGTCCTTGAGCAATTCGACCTGGTCGACGGTCAGCAGCTTGCCCGGCAGCATCTGGAGCACCCGCGCCTTCATCGTGGCAAGACCGAAGGGAAGCGGCACCAGCAGGCGCTTGCGCCGGATCACCTTGAGCATCAGTTCCATGCAGCTTCGGAAGGAAGCAACCTCGGGCCCGCCGAGTTCATAGACGGCGCCGGCCGAAAGCTCTCCATCGACGGCTCGTGCGGCGACTTCCGCCACATCCCCCACGAAAACCGGCTGGAACTTCGTCTCGCCGCCGCCGATCAGCGGCAGGGCCGGCGACAGGCGTGCCATCGCGGCGAAGCGGTTGAAGAAGTCATCCTCGGGGCCGAACACGATCGAGGGCCGCAGAATCACCGCTTCCGGCACGGTCTCGCGCACCGCAGCCTCGCCCATTGCCTTTGTGCGCGCATAGACGGACGGGGAATCCGGGTCGGCTCCAAGGGCAGAGATATGCACCACGTTGGAGATGCCGGCGGCACGCGCGGCCTCGGCCACGGCACGCGCCCCGAACGCCTGCACGGAATCGAACGTCTGCTGACCGCTCTCGGCCAGGATGCCGACGAGATTCACCACGGCATCGGCGCCCTCGACCGCGCGGTCGACCGACCAGCGATGACGGAGATTCGCCTGCACGGGCATGATCTGCCCGACGGCGCCGAGCGGCTGCACGTGCTCCGCCAGATCCGGCCGGCGCACGGCGACGCGGACCCGATAGCCGCGCCGCGCCAGCGCACGCACCACATGGCGTCCGATGAAACCGGAGCCGCCGAAAACCGTGACCAGCTTGCCGTTGAGCGCGGTCGCGCCGTTTGCAGAAGTACCGGATGCGCTTGCCATTCGCGTTGCTCCCTCGCCGGCTACCGCCGGAACATGAGTGCCCTTGTGTGTTGCCCGCACCGCACGCCCCAGTTCTTCCGGTGGATAACTCCGACCACGGGGAGCGCGCGCGAAACGACCTTTTCCAAGGTCTCTTAGCCCCTGAGCCCCTTTCCCTCAAGGCCAGTTGTGCATCGCGGACGTTTCGCCGCGAAAGGGGCGTTGACAAGCCCAGCAGCGTTCCTTACAAGCCCCCCTCACAGCCCAGGTGGCGGAATTGGTAGACGCACTAGCTTCAGGTGCTAGCGCTCGCAAGGGCGTGGAGGTTCGAGTCCTCTCCTGGGCACCAATTCCCGGTTCCGCAGTCTACACGATTGCGGGATGCGAGTTCAAAAAGGTCCGGTTCGCCGGACCTTTTTTCGTTTCAAGCACCGCTCGATGCAGGCGGGCGCTCATTTTCACATCAAGTTGCAGGGCAGCCGCCGCGTGAGCCAGCCTCCGGAGACGGGCAACGCGGACACCGGAAACGGCATCACGGCCGCCACGCGCTGCGTGCTTCGTCCGTCCTGTGCATGGACGCAAGCCGCAAACGCCGCTAACAAGACCGGCAGACCCAGCGATTTCTGACGAGGATCCCCATGACCATCCGCCTGCACCGTGGCGACCTGCCCGACCTTTCGGCGCCAGAGATGGCCGCATATGCCAAGGCGACCTCCGTGGCCGTCGACACCGAGACGCTCGGGTTGAAGCCACATCGCGACCGTCTCTGCGTCGTGCAGCTTTCCGCCGGAGACGGTTCGGCGGACGTGGTCCAGATCGCCGCCGGACAGCAGGAGGCGCCGAACCTCGCGAAACTCCTGTCCGATCCGGCGCGCACGGTCATCTTCCACTTCGCGCGCTTCGACGTCGCCGTGCTCTCGCACGCGCTTGGCATCGATTGCCGCCCGGTCTGGTGCACCAAGATCGCGTCAAAGCTGACGCGCACCTACACCGATCGTCACGGTCTGAAGGATCTCGTGCGCGAACTGCTCGGCGCGGAAATCTCCAAGCAGCAGCAAAGCTCCGACTGGGCGGCCGAAGAGCTCAGCGAGGCACAACTCGCCTATGCCGCTTCCGACGTGCTGCATCTTCATGCTCTGAAGGAGAAGCTCGAAGCCCGCCTTGCCCGCGAGGGGCGTAGCGATATCGCCGCGGCCTGTTTCGAATTCCTGCCGACACGTGCGACACTCGACCTTGCAGGTTGGGACGACACGGACATCTTTGCCCATTCCTGACCTTGAGGACCCTGCGGTCCCGTCCCCATATCAGGGGAAATGACACGGGTGGACATCGCGGCGCTGCGGCGATCCGGCGATGACCATCAGGATGCGGAACGAGCAGTCTTGGAACAGAGGCTAGTCATCGACGGACCGGGCGAGCCCCCGGTGGCTTCCGGCGCCGAGCGGGCCAAAGCGCGCGACGCCGCCCGCCGCCATACGCGGCGCGTACGCAGGTTGCGTTTCGTGGTGCCGGGCATTGGCGGCCTGCTCGTGCTGGCGATCGTGGCCATGATGGCGGTAAGCAGCTATCTCGACGGCCTCGGTTTCGGTGCCATCACCTTGACGACCGACGGCCTCGTCATGGACAGCCCCGAACTGTCCGGCCACGACGGAGATCGTTCCTACAGGGTTTCGGCCTCCCGTGCGATCCAGCGCATCAGCGATCCGCGCATCATCGACCTGGAACGCATCCGGGCCGAACTGACACTGTCCGCGGACCAGCACCTGAGCGTTAACGCGGTACGCGGCATCTACAACAGCACCGAAGAAACCCTGGCGCTTTCCGACGGCGTGGACGTGAGGACAAGCGAGGGCTACACGGCCCGCTTCGGCTCGCTGTTCATCAACATGAAGAGCGGAGAGATCGATACGCCGGAGGCCACCACCCTCACCTCCTCCTTCGGCGAACTGACCGCTTCGCGGATGCGTTTCGACCGCGATGGCAGTACACTGACATTCACCGACGGAATTCGGATGACAATCGACCCGTCCAAAGCGGAGCAGTCGCCATGACCTGCGCAAATAGCCTCAACACGGCCGGAACGCGTCTCGGCCACATCGTGCGCGGCGCAACGCTCGCACTCGCACTTGTCGCCACCGGCGGCCTTCCCGCCGCCGCACAGACCTTCTCCGACGCCTTCGCCGGCTTCGGCTCCAACGAGCGCGAGCCGATCCAGATCGAGGCCAAGGAGCTTCAGGTTCAGGACAAGAACCAGAGTGCGGTCTTTTCCGGCGACGTGGTCGTGACCCAGGGCGACGCGGTGCTCAAGACCCAGCGCCTCGTGGTACGCTACGACGGCTCGGCCGCTGGCGGCGTGAACCAGAAGATCGCCAGCCTCGAGGCCTCGGGCCGCGTCTATATCTCGTCCAAGGACCAGACAGCGACCGGCGAGCACGCCAGCTTCGACATGAAACGCGAGCGCATGGTGATGACCGGCAAGCAGGTCGTGCTTTCGCAAGGGCCCAACGTGGTGGTCGGCAGCCGCCTCACGGTGAACCTGAAAACCGGCCAGGCAGATCTCGAAGCCCCCAAGAGCGGGCGGGTGAAGGTCCTGATCCAGCCCAACAGCGCCCCTCGTACCCAGTAACGCGGGCGGCTTTGGGCTCGACACAAAAACACCAACCCCCTATTGCTTGGGCGCGGGTCCGGCGTGTACCGGACAGCCCCGCCGCTCTTCGTATGGCCGATTGCTCCGGATGATACCTTGAAGCTTTTTCCGTTCTTCTCCTCACGGCCCGGCGTTCCCGGCGAGACCGCGCAGTCGGACCAGACCGCCCCGGACGAGGATGGCCTGCTGATCGTCGACGGCATCGGCAAGAGCTACAAGAAGCGTCAGGTGGTGAGGCACGTCAGCCTTTTCGTGCAACGCGGCGAGGCCGTCGGCCTGCTCGGTCCCAATGGCGCGGGCAAGACCACCTGCTTCTACATGATCACCGGTCTGATCCAGCCCGACCACGGCAATATCCGGCTCGACGGGTTCGACATCACCCGCCTGCCCATGTACCGCAGGGCGAGACTGGGCATCGGCTACCTGCCCCAGGAAGCCTCCATCTTTCGCGGCCTCTCGGTGGAAGACAACATCCGCGCCGTGCTCGAGGTCGTGGAACCGGACAAGCGCCGCCGCGCGGCGGACCTGGAAGACCTGCTGGAAGAGTTCGGCGTCACCCACTTGCGCAAATCGCCCGCCATCGCGCTTTCGGGCGGCGAGCGCAGGCGTGTGGAGATCGCGCGCGCGCTCGCAAGCAGGCCCACCTTCATGCTCCTTGACGAGCCCTTCGCGGGCATCGACCCGATTGCGGTCGGAGATATCCAGCAGCTCGTGCGACACCTCACGCAGCGCGGCATCGGCGTTCTCATCACGGACCACAACGTGCGGGAGACGCTCGGGCTCATCGACCGGGCCTACATCATCGCCGCCGGTGATGTGCTGACGGAGGGCTCCCCCTACGAGATCGTTGCGGACCCCGACGTGCGACGGCTCTATCTCGGCGAACAGTTTACGCTTTGATCGCATTCCCCCGATAGGATAGAAAGCAAGAAGCGGACCAATTTTCCCGGGTCCGCCTCCGCGCATGCGCGGCAACTTGCCCCGGGCAGCTCCGGACGGCACCATTGTCGGGATCGGGAGGAAATCGGGAGCCTTCATGGCCCTATCGCCAAAGCTGGAGATCCGTCAGGGCCAGACCCTGATCATGACGCCGCAGCTCATGCAGGCGATCAAGCTCCTGCAAATGTCCAGCCTCGACCTGACGACCTATGTCGAGGCGGAGATGGAGCGCAATCCGCTCCTGGAGCGCGGCGACGGCGAAGGTGAGCGTGCGGACGACGGCGAGGGCGGAGGCGACGAACGCCAGGACACCGATCGCGGCGCGGAAGGTGACAGCGACTGGATCCAGGCGGAACTTCCCGACAACTCGCGTGACATCACGGACCGCCTCGACGCCGACCTCGGCAACCTCTATCCCGACGACCCCTCGACAGGCTCCGAAGAAGCACCACGCCCGGAGCCCACAGACAGGGACGCCTGGCAGCTTGGCCTTGGCGGCGGAGGAGGGGCGACAGCCTCCGGCGAGGACTACAATCTGGAGGCCTTCGTTGCGTCCGGCACCAGTCTTCAGGATCATCTGAGCGCCCAGATGATCCTCGCCGTGACGGACCCCGTGGAGCGCATCGTCGCGCAGGTCATGGTCGACAACGTCGACGAGGCGGGATACCTGCGCCTCGATCTCGACGAAACGGCTGAGCGCATGGGCCTGCCGCGCGAAAATCTCGACGCGGTGCTTCGCGTTCTCCAGACACTGGAGCCAACCGGCGTCTTCGCCACGTCCCTGCCCGAGTGCCTGAAGCTCCAGCTCATCGAGAAGAACCGCTTCGATCCGGCCATGGAGGCCCTGATCGAAAACATCGACCTTCTCGCCCGCCACGACCTTCAGGGACTGCGGAGCGCATGCGGCGTCGATGACGAAGACCTGGCCGACATGATCTCCGAACTCCGTGCGCTCGACCCGAAGCCCGGAAGTTCCTTCGGCGATGCCCTGGTGCAGCCGGTGGTGCCCGATGTTCTGGTCCGCCCGGCACGCGACGGAAGCTGGAGCGTGGAGCTCAACAGCGAGACACTGCCCAAGGTGCTCGTGAACCAGACCTACTACGCGGAAATCTCGACGCGCACCCGAGACGACACCGAAAAGGCCTTCCTGAGCGAGTGCCTGCAGACGGCCAATTGGCTTGCGAAAAGCCTCGATCAGCGGGCCCGCACGATCCTCAAGGTTTCCTCGGAGATCGTACGGCAGCAGGACGCCTTCCTGACCAGGGGCGTGCAATACCTCAAGCCGCTGAACCTGCGCACGATCGCCGACGCGATTTCCATGCACGAGTCCACCGTGAGCCGCGTGACCTCCAACAAGTACATGTCCACGCCACGCGGCATATTCGAACTGAAGTATTTCTTCTCCGCAGCCATTTCCTCGAGCGAGGGCGGCGACGCACATTCGGCGGAAGCGGTGCGTCACCGCATCAAGGCCCTCATCGACGCGGAAGCCCCGGACGCGATTCTGTCGGACGACACGATCGTGAAGATCCTGCGAGACGACGGTGTCGACATCGCAAGGCGGACGGTCGCCAAGTACCGGGAATCCATGCGCATTGGCTCCTCCGTCCAGCGGCGCAGGGAGAAGCGCGCCCGCCTCGGCTGACGGGGATGCGGCAAAAGGCCCGCCTCCGCGTTTGACTTCGCCTTCCCTTGCGCTTATAGCAGCGCGCGCAGCTTCGGGCCGCGTGCCGATCGGGGTTTCCCGATGCTCCGGACCCGGCGAAACCGGTTGCGCGCGGCGCTCATGAGCAGGCTGCGACACGAAGGCACCGGACGGCGCACACGATCTGGAGAGGCAGACTGGACACAAGCGCGCAGGTCGCGTCTCGACGAAACGCATGCTCGCCTGTGCCGCACGGCACATGCTAGGGTCTTGAGGGAGCGAGGAACCGGGTTGCGAATCGGACCCGATGTCTTCGTTCTCTGGTGCAGAGCGAGCACAGCCGACCGGGCAAGGGATGAGAGATCGGCGCAAGTTCGGTCCCCGGCCCCGGAGGCCCGAGGCGGCGTGGTCCAGAACAAGAAGAGGTTCCCATGACACTGCGGGTTTCAGGGAAGAATGTTGATGTCGGTGATGCCCTGCGCAGCCATATCGAGGAACGGGTCGCTGAGGGCGTGTCGAAGTATTTCGACGGCGGTTTCACGGGACACGTGACCGTAGGGCGCGAGGGATCGGGCTACAGGACGGAATGCCTCCTGCACCTGGACACCGGCATCGACCTTCAGGTTTCCGGTGACAGCCAGGACCCGCGCCAGAGCTTTGATGCCGCGGCAGAGCGCTTCGAGAAGCGCCTGCGCCGCTACAAGCGCAAGCTCAAGGATCATCATGCAAACGCGGCCAACGGCCGTGACGTGATGGAAGCCGCATCCTACGTTCTTGCCTCCGTGGAAGACGAGGAAGAGGTTCCCGCCGACTTCACGCCGCTGGTCGTCGCCGAGACGTCGGCCAAGGTGAAGACCATGACCGTCGGAATGGCCGTCATGCAGCTCGATCTCGCAGAGGCGCCGGTCGTCGTGTTCCGCAACGCGGGCAACGGCACCGTGAACGTCGTCTACCGCCGCGCCGATGGCAATTACGGGTGGATCGACCCGGAAAACGCCGCGAAATAGCTTTCGCGGTCGTGCTGCGCCCGGATACGGGCGCAGCCTCGCCCCGGCCCCTTTTCCTCAACCCCTCACGAGCGTCTCATGGATCTCAACGATCTCATCTCCTCGAAAGCGATCGTTCCGAGCCTCAAGGCCAATAGCAAGAAGCAGGCCCTTCAGGAACTGGCCGCGAAGGCTGCCACCGTCACGGGGCTGCCCGAGCGCGACATCTTCGACACGCTGCTCCAGCGGGAGCGGCTGGGCTCCACCGGCGTCGGCAACGGCATCGCGATCCCGCACGGCAAGCTCGTGCGGCTGGACAAGCTCGTGGGACTGTTTGCACGCCTCGACAGGCCCATCGACTTCGACGCGCTTGATGACCAGCCCGTGGACCTCGTGTTCGTTCTGCTGGCGCCTGAAGGAGCGGGAGCGGATCATCTCAAGGCACTGGCGCGCATCGCCCGGCGCCTGCGCGACCCAGGAACGGTCGCGAAACTCCGCGCGACGGCCGACGCAGATGCGCTTTACACCATCCTGACACAACCGGCGGCCTCGAACGCCGCCTGATGCCGGCAAACCGGGTCCGGCACGACAGGCCGGGCCCGTTGCATTCCTTGCGGAAAGCCGTGCCGTATGCGCTCAGTGGAGCGCAACCGTGCGCAGGTCGTGCTCCTCGGCATTGGCAATCGCCACGTCGCGGCTGTCCGAGAGCATGATGGGCGTTCCGTCCGCATTGAGCAGGACCCACAGCCGCAACCCCGGCTCGACCTCGGGCGCATCGGGAAAGAGCGCCGCAAGATCCTCCGACTTCATCGGCTTGACGTAAGCGATCTGGCCGGCGCCGAGCTCCTTGAGCTCACGCGGCTCCATCATGGCGGGGGTACGGTCATTGCAGGTCATGGCATGACTCCTTGTCCGACGGACCCGCAAGGGGCGTCCGTCCGCTTCCGCATCTTCGCGGAAATCCTAATTGCAAGCGGTTGCTGCCTGGTAACGGCCCACCAAGGCCGTCAATCACGCGCCTCGATCGAGATGCGCCGGACAACCCGTTCCGGCTCCGGCCTGGCCAGATCGATCGACAACAGCCCGTCCTTGAGCTCCGCGCCGAGGATCTCGATCCCCTCGGCAAGAACGAACGCGCGCTGGAACTGGCGCGCCGCGATACCGCGATGCAAAAACTGGCGCGACTTGTCATCTTCCTGGCGCCCCCGGATCACAAGCTGGCTTTCCTCGACACTGACGTCGAGTTGCTCCCGGGTAAACCCGGCCACGGCCAGGGTGATGCGAATGATCTCGCCACGAGCCTCCGTCTTGGGAAGTCGCTCGATATTGTAGGGTGGATACCCGTCGTTCGATCCCTTGCTGACCCTGTCGAGCATTCTCTCCAGGTCCTCGAACCCGAGAAGCAAGGGGCTAGAAAACGCCGATACGCGCGTCATTGTCACAGCCCTTGTTCAAAGCGGCCTTGCAGGCAAAAGCTCCTCTTCCACGAGGGAGGCAGTCACTTGCGTCTGATCGGACCCGAACCCGGCATCCGGCCGGAGCATTGCGCCCCCGGCCCCCTCAATATGGCGGCAGCCCCTGACCGTTTCAAGAAACACACGTGACAAGACCACGCTCGACGGGCGCAAGGGGCTCCCGCAGAGAGAGTGAAAAACAAGACCTTTTTCCCGCAAGAGACGAGGGCGGAACCATTACCCCCTCGTGAAATCCCTTACGTCAGCGCAACATCGCGAAAATCACCGATGGAGAATAATGCGCGTTTCCGCAAATAAAGGCCCCGTTAATTTGTCAATGGCACTGTCTGCTGAAAATCAAGGCAGGAGATGATGCCGATGAAGCTGCTCACGAACGCCCTCGCCATTCTGGCCGTTTCGGCACTTCCTGCCGTCGCGGCGGGACCGGCCCCCGATGCGAAAGCCCTCATCTCGCAGGACTTCATCGCAAAGACACGGACGTGGCTGGCCAATCCGATCGTTCCGCTTTCCGTAAAGGCGCAGAATGAACGCATCGGCAATATTGGCCAGGCGGAAATCGATGCACTGGACAAGCAGTGGGTGCATGAGCGCGAAGTCGACGACAAGCCGCTGATTTCGGCAACGCTCTCCGCCCCCCTGTCCATCTATCTCCTCCGGATCCAGGCCCGAAATCTCGGCCTCTACACGGAGATCTTCGTCATGGACGCCAAGGGCCTGAACGTGGGGCAAAGCTCCATCACCGGCGATTACTGGCAGGGTGACGAGGCCAAGTACCAGAAGACCTTTCCGACCGGCGCAGATGCCGTGTTCATCGACGACCCCGAGTGGGATGACGAGCGCAAGATCTGGATCAGCCAGCTCAACCTCACGCTCGCCGACGAAGACGGCAAGACCCCCATCGGCGCCGCCACAGTCGAAGTCAACCTGACGGAACTGATGCGGCGCTCGCAGCCGGCAAGCTGATCTTCGGGAGAAAAAAATGCTTTCCAATCTTTCCGTTTCGGCCAAAGGCGCGATCGCCTTCGCACTCCTGGCGCTGATAGGCGCACTGGCCGGCGCCTTCACCTACCAGCGTACGCTGACGGCGGACGATTCCGTATCCCAGGCTGTTCGCCTGACCGAAATCGCCGAGGATGCCAACAGCCTGCGTGCCGACATTCTCGAGCAGGCCCTTTGGGCCAAGACCTTTCTTCTCACCGGCAATCGCGACCTCGTGAAGGAAGTCGAAGACCACAACCCGATCGTCTCCGCCGGGTTTGACAAGCTTGAGACCGCCCTGGCCTCCCTGCCGGGCAATCTCGCCGGACGCGCCGACACGATCCGCTCCGCGTGGGAGCAGTGGCGTATGCAGTATGTCGAGCAGCAGTTCCAACTCATGCACAAGCCCGACACCGTCGATCTTGCCCGCGCCATGGAGCTGACACGCCAGGGATCGGATCTTCTCGACCGGATCTTCACCGAAAGCGACGCCCTCAAGCAGGATCTCAATGCACGGCAGGCCGAACTGATCGCGACCCAGAACGCCGCGCTCGGCACCGCCCAGATGATCGCGCTCGGCAGCTGCCTGGTGATGATCGCATTCGCGGGACTGCTCGGCTTCCTCAACCACTCCATTGTCTCGCGTCCCCTTGGCCGTCTGGCCGACGTCGTCCGTAAGCTCGCCAATGGTGAGGACGACGGCGCCCAGCTCGATTTCGGAAAGCGATCCGACGAAATCGGCCAGCTTGGCGCGGCACTTGGTGTCTTCCGCGAGAATCTCGCCCGCACCCGCGAACTGGAAGAGGAAACGGCCCGTCAGCGCCTTGCATCCGAGGAGCAGCGCCGCGAGGAAATGGCCCGCGTGGCGGCCAGCTTCGAGGAAACCGTGCTCGGACTCAGCCAGGAGATGGCGGCGGGTCTCGACACGCTCAACCTGTCAGCCACCAGCCTGGCGGAGATCGCGACGGGGACCACCAGCCGGTCGCTTTCGGTCAGTTCCGCGTCCCAGCAGGCAACCGAGAACGTCAACACGGTGGCGAGCGCGACCGAGGAACTCTCCGCGTCCATCGCCGAGATCAACACCCAGGTGCATGCCTCCGCCAAGGCGGTCACGGATGCCTCGAGCGAGGTGGAGCGGTCCAACCGCGCCGTCGGCAAGCTGCAGGAAGTCGTCGGCAAGATCGGTGACGTGACGAAGCTCATCACCGACATCGCCGAGCAGACCAACTTGCTGGCGCTCAACGCCACCATCGAGGCAGCGCGCGCAGGCGAGGCCGGACGCGGGTTCGCCGTCGTGGCATCCGAGGTTAAGGCGCTTGCGGAGCAGACCGCGAAGGCAACCGAGGAGATCGACCTTCAGATCTCCGAGATGCGCCAGGCAGCGGACGATTCCATCATGGCGACCGGCAGCGTCGCCGAGATGGTTCAGGCGATCCACCAGCGCACCTCGGCCATGGCGGCGGCAACGGAACAGCAGAACGCGGCGACCGCCGACATTGCCCGCAATGTCGCCGAGGCGGCACAGGGCACGCGTAGCGTCAGCGCGTCCATCGTCGACGTGAGCGATTCAGCGACGCAGACGGGCGAACTCAGCACCGAGATGCGCGCCGCGATCGGAAGCCTTCTCGACCAGTCGCACCGCATGCAGGGTGCCATGGGCGAGTTCCTCCAGACGGTGCGCGCCGCCTGAGGACCAGCTTGCGTTCAAGGACATCGGGAAAGGCCGGGCATCGCCCGGCCTTTTCGCATTGGGGGCGACACGATATGACGTGACATCCGCCCTGCCGCTCCTGGCGCCTGCTCCAGGATCTTGAAGATGAACGATGTGGCCGCGCTTGGCGGGCTGTTCCTGTCGGCCTTTCTGGCCGCGACACTGCTGCCCGCGCAGTCAGAAAGCGTTCTGGCGGTGCTGACGATATCCGGCACATGGCCCTTGTGGCTGCTCGTCGCAGTGGCGAGTGCGGGCAATGTTCTGGGCGCGGTGGTGAACTGGCTTCTGGGGCGCGCCGTCACGTCGCTGCGGGACCGCAGATGGTTTCCGGTCTCGGAGCGTGCGCTCGCCCGCGCGCAGGCCTGGTATGGCCGCTACGGACGCTGGAGCCTGCTCGTCGCGATCGGGAAGACGGCGCGCTATGTGGTCATCGCGCTGGCGGCTTCGGGCTTCGCCTGAAACAGGACGCAAGATCGCGGACGAACGCAACGCGCCACCAGACGGCAACCTTCGCCCGAAGGGCGGTGACTTCATGTTTTCAGGAGATGAAGGGGAAGACTGGTGGAGCCAAGGGGAGTCGAACCCCTGACCTCTTGAATGCCATTCAAGCGCTCTCCCAACTGAGCTATGGCCCCGTCTTCCAGTGCTTAGATCCGGTGTGGCCAGTCTGGCCTTTATCTCCGGATCAGGTCGGCGAGGCATTGGGATCGCCCCGGCCGATGCGGGCGGAAAATACGTGTTCCGCCATTCAAGTCAAGCGGAATAATCCGCCCGGACGTCTCGCCCAGCAAGGTTCCCGGAAATCAGCCGCCCGCTCTGTGGACAACTCTTTTCCGGGAGCCGGAAACCGGTTTAGCGGTCGGTGTCCTCGTCGTCGCGCTCCACGACGATTCCGGGGACGTTTTCCTCGTCCTCATCCTCATCGTCGATGAACACGTCATCGTCGCCACCGCCAATGTCGCCCTCGACTTCCTCGTCGTCGTCGTCGATATCGGAGGTGTCGCCTTCGGCTTCCGCGTCGGCTTCCTCGAGGCTGACGATCTCGGCGCTGTCGTCCTCGGTCTCGTCATCCTCGTCGTCCTCGACGACGGCAGCGGCCTTGGCCGCCTTCTGGACGCGCTGCGCCTGCGCGACGATGAACACCGTCCCGCACTTGGGGCAGGTGATCGGATCACGGTTCAGGTCATAATATTTGGCACCGCAGCCGCCGCACAGCCGCTTCGTGCCAAGTTCGGGTTTAGCCACGGTTTCAACCCTTGTCTCGGTTGGTCTTGTATCGCTTGATCGGGCGTTCGCATAAAGGCTGACACGGGTTCTGTCAAAGCCAAAAGCAGGGTGGCCCGCCAAACGGTTCGCCACCAATCTTCCGTTACGCTCGCGCCCTCTGTCTCACCCGGTTCCGCCGGGGTTCCGGAGAGACCGGCAAGGAGCCTTTCAAGCCTTCCGCTTCACGGTGACGGATCGTTTCCAGCATGATACGAGGTTCGATGCAACACTGGCTCTCACGCTTTCGGATTTGCCCATGCCCCACACGCCTTCTGTGACACCGTTGATCGCCCGCCCGGGCTCCGCGCTGAAAGGGCGTGTCACGGTCCCCGGCGACAAGTCGATTTCCCATCGCGCGCTCATGTTCGGCGCGCTTGCGATCGGTCGGACACGTGTCGAAGGGCTGCTGGAATCGGAAGATGTCGTCAACACGGCCTCGGCGATGCGCGCTTTCGGCGCCCGCGTCGAGCGCCTGGACGACGGAACCTGGCAGATCGAGGGCGCGGGGCTCGGCAGTCTCCTGGAACCGGAAGGCGTCATCGATTACGGCAACGCGGGAACCGGCGTGCGGCTGGCGCTCGGCCTCGTGGGATCCCACCCGGTCGCCGCGACCTTCACCGGTGACGCCTCTCTCATCAAGCGCCCCATGGGCCGCGTTCTCGATCCGTTGCGCCAGATGGGTGCCCAGGTCGTCTCGCGGGCCGGTGACCGCCTGCCCCTGACGATCCGGGGCGCGGCGACCGCCTCGCCGATCCGCTACCGCGTCCCCGTGCCGTCCGCCCAGGTGAAATCGGCGGTCCTGCTCGCCGGTCTCAACGCGCCCGGCGAGACCGTGGTGATCGAGCCCGTGGCAACCCGCGACCATACCGAACGCATGCTCGTCGGCTTCGGCGCGGACCTGTCGGTGGAGACGGACGATGCCGGCCAGCGCATTATCACCCTCGCCGGCCAGCCCGAACTGAAGCCCCAGGACATCGTCGTGCCGGCGGACCCCTCCTCCGCCGCCTTTCCGATCGTCGCCGCCCTCGTCACCGGAGGATCGGATGTCGTCGTCGAGAACGTGCTTCTCAACGAGAACCGCACCGGACTGCTCCTGACCTTGCAGGAAATGGGTGCCGATCTCGTGATCGAGAACGTACGCGAGACCGGCGGCGAGCGGCTTGGCGACATTCGTGCCCGGCATTCGAAACTCAAGGGCATCACCGTTCCGGCCGAACGGGCGCCTTCGATGATCGACGAATACCCTGTCCTGGCCGTTGCCGCAGCCTTCGCGGAGGGCACCACGCACATGCCCGGACTGGAAGAACTCCGGGTGAAGGAGTCAGATCGTCTGGCCGCCGTCGCAGCCGGTCTAAAGGCAAACGGCATCACCTGCCAGGAGGGCGAGGACAGCCTTGCTGTCGAAGGCCGCAAGGGCGCCATCGGCGGCGGCAGTGTCGTCACCCATCTCGATCACCGTATCGCCATGAGCTTCCTGGTACTCGGCCTCGCGGCGGACCGCCCCGTGAGCGTGGACGACGGCGCCGTGATAGCAACGAGCTTTCCCTCGTTCCGAACGCTCTTCGCCGGGCTTGGGGCCGACATCGCCGAGAGCGGGGAGCGTGCGGCATGATCATCGCAATCGACGGTCCCGCCGCATCGGGCAAGGGAACGCTTGCCCGGCGACTTGCGACCCACTACGGACTGAGGCACCTCGACACCGGACTGACCTTCCGGGCGGTCGCCGCGGCACTTCTCGCACGCGGCCTGCCCCTGGGCGACGAGGATGTCGCCGTCGCGACCGCTCGCAACCTCGATCTCTCCCGCCTCGACCGCGACGTGCTGTCCGCCCATGAAATCGGCGAGGCCGCCTCCCGCATCGCGGTCCTTCCCGCCTTGCGCGAGGAACTGGTGCACCTGCAGCGCGCCTTCGCCGAGGAAGACCCCGGCGCCGTCCTGGACGGGCGCGACATCGGCACCGTCGTCTGCCCCGGTGCACAAGTAAAGCTTTATGCGACCGCGTCCCCGGAGGTGCGGGCGCGAAGGCGGACACAGGAGCTGCAGGCGAAGGGCAAGGACGCCGAATTCGCGGACGTGCTTTCCGATCTTGTCAGGCGCGACGCGCGAGACGCGGGACGCGCTGTGGCTCCGTTGCGTCAGGCGGACGATGCGCACTTGCTCGACACGTCGGAAATGGATATAGAAGCGGCGTTCAAGGCGGCTGTGGATATCGTCGACAGCGTGCGCGCGGGATAGCGGGCACGGTTCGGCGTTTTTTCCGTGAGCTGATCGGGCAAGGTCCCGGGTCGTGTGCCGTCATGGTATCGCCTCCCCTTCTTGCCGGTCCCGTGCCTGCGACCGACATGCGAAAGCCCTTGCGGGGCAGGCATGTCCGGCGGCCTCCGCGGCCGGGTCGCACGTCGCATCAAGGATGCTTGGCACCCAAAATTAAGCGCGGTTTCTTGCCTCCGCTTCGCCGGCCAGCCCCGGGTTCGTCCAAGACATGAAGGGACGCGCGGGGTGGATGCACGGATCCGAAAGGATCCTGCCGGACGCGGGAAGCCGTCAGGAGCAACACAAACCCGCCGGCGACGAGCCAGATCTGGCTGCCAGGAGTTTCGATGAACAGTTTGAACCCCACTCGCGATGAATTTGCCGCCCTTCTGGAAGAGAGCTTCCAGGAGCAGGAGCATCAGGAAGGCTCCGTTGTCACCGGCACGGTGATCGCCATCGAGAAGGATCTCGCGGTGATCGATGTCGGCCTCAAGGTCGAAGGTCGCATCGCGCTCAAGGAATTCGGTACCAAGGGTCGCGACGGTGAAGATGCCGGCGTGTCCATCGGCGACAAGGTCGAGGTCTACCTGGAGCGCGTCGAGAACGCGCTCGGCGAGGCTGTCCTGTCGCGCGACAAGGCCCGTCGCGAGGAGAGCTGGATCCGTCTCGAGGTCGCCTTCGAGGCGAACGAGAAGGTCACCGGCCAGATCTTCAACCAGGTCAAGGGCGGCTTCACCGTCGACCTGGACGGTGCCGTGGCGTTCCTGCCGCGCAGCCAGGTGGACATCCGTCCGGTGCGCGACGTCGCTCCGCTGATGCATACCCCGCAGCCGTTCCAGATCCTCAAGATGGACAAGCGTCGCGGCAACATCGTCGTGTCGCGCCGTGTCGTTCTCGAGGAGACCCGTGCGGAGCAGCGCTCCGAGCTGGTCCAGAGCCTCGAGGAAGGCCAGGTCATGGAAGGCGTGGTCAAGAACATTACCGACTACGGTGCGTTCGTGGACCTCGGCGGCATCGACGGCCTGCTGCACGTCACCGACATCGCGTGGCGCCGCATCAACCACCCGAGCGAGGTTCTCTCGATCGGCCAGACCGTCAAGGTGCAGATCATCCGCGTCAACCAGGAGACGCACCGCATCTCCCTGGGCATGAAGCAGCTCGAGGCGGATCCGTGGGACGGCATCGAGGCCAAGTACCCGGTCGGAGCCAAGTTCACGGGCCGCGTCACGAACATCACCGACTACGGTGCGTTCGTGGAGCTGGAGCCGGGCATCGAGGGTCTGATCCACGTCTCCGAGATGTCCTGGACCAAGAAGAACGTCCATCCGGGCAAGATCGTGTCCACCTCCCAGGAGGTCGACGTGATGATCCTGGAGGTCGATCCGGTCAAGCGTCGCATCTCGCTCGGTCTGAAGCAGACCCTGCAGAACCCGTGGGAGGCCTTCGCCGAGAAGTTCCCGTCGGGCACCGAGGTCGAGGGCGAGGTCAAGAACAAGACCGAGTTTGGTCTGTTCATCGGTCTCGAGGGCGACGTCGACGGCATGGTCCACCTGTCCGATCTCGACTGGAACCGTCCGGGCGAGCAGGTCATCGAAGAGTACAAGAAGGGCGACGTTGTTCGCGCCGTCGTGCTCGACGTCGACATGGACAAGGAGCGCATTTCGCTCGGCATCAAGCAGCTCGGCGGTGATCCGTTCGAGACCGCGGCCGCCGGTGAGATCCGCAAGGGCGCCATCGTGACCTGCGAAGTAACCGAGGTGAAGGACGGTGGCCTGGAGGCGAAGATCGCCGACAGCGACCTGACCACCTTCGTGCGTCGTTCGGACCTGTCGCGCGATCGTGCGGAGCAGCGTCCGGAGCGGTTCGCCGTTGGCGAGAAGTTCGACGCGCGCATCACGCAGTTCGACAAGAAGACCCGTCGGGTTTCCGTCTCCATCAAGGCGCTTGAAATCGCCGAGGAGAAGGAAGCAGTCGCACAGTACGGCTCGTCCGACTCGGGCGCGTCGCTCGGCGACATCCTCGGTGCGGCCCTCAAGGCCCGCGACACCGACGATTGATGAAACCACTTCGCGGCCGCTCTCAGGCGGCCGCGTGAGGTTGCGAAGACCCCGGCCCCGGCCGGGGTCTTTTCGTTTCCACCCCAACCTTCATGCACGAGCGGCGATCAGCCGTAGCAATGCTCGGCAGCCGGATAGGTCCCTTCGGCAACCGCCTTGCCAAAGGCCGCGAGGGCGGCTGGCACGGTTCCCGCGTCCGCCAGGAAATCCTTCACGAAACGGGCCTTGCGCCCCGGCGTGAGCCCGAGCATGTCATGCAGGACGAGGACCTGCGCATCGGTCGAGGGGCCGGCTCCGATGCCGATCACCGGCACACTGGAACCTTCGCTCACGTCCTTGCCGAGCGCGTTCGGCACGCATTCGAGCAGGAGAAGTCGGGCGCCCGCCTCCTCCAGCGCGCGTGCTTCCTCGCGGATGCGCGCTGCGTCTTCCTCAGCGCGTCCCTGCAGACGGAAGCCACCAAGCATGTCGGCGGTTTGCGGCGTCAGTCCCATATGGCAGCACACCGGAAGGCCACGCTCCGTCAGGAAGCGCACGACCGGCGCGAGCCAGAGGCCACCCTCGAGTTTGACCACATTGGCCCCGGCACGGACGAGACGCGCGGCGTTTCGGGCCGCATCCTCCACTGTATAGGCGCTGCCCAGCGGCATGTCGGCTACGATGAGCGGTCGTTCGGCATCCGACCGGCTGACGCCACGGGCGACGCACCGGGTGTGATAGACCATGTCTTCCATGGTGACGGCGACGGTGGCGCCATGCCCCTGCACCGTCATGCCGAGACTGTCGCCGACCAGGATCGTGGCGATGCCCGCATCCGCGATCAATGTCGCGAAAGTGGCATCATAGGCAGTGAGCATGGCGAACCGCTCGCCCCTCTCCTTGAGCGCACGAAGTTTCGAAACCGTGACCTGCGACATGGCGTCCGCCCCCTTTTCGTTCGGCACCTCCAGGCCCGCCGGCAACCCGACACGACAGGGCCGAGGTATCCTGTTCGGCTTGCCGGGGCAGCAATTGCCAAAAAGAATGGGCTTTTCAAGGCTCACGCAGCCATGTAGCCATAGGCACCGTGAAGATCCGGAAGAAAGGTGACACCGATGGCCCTTGATGCCGATGCGATCATCGACCGGCGTCGCCTGAGACGAAAGGTCGTGTTTTGGCGTATCGTCGCGGTTCTGGTGGCGGTCGTCGCCGTCATTGCCGGTGCCTACTTCAGCGGTGCCTTTGGCGGACTGTCCAAACGCTCGTCGCATATCGCCCGCCTCGAGATCAGCGGCGTCATCATCGACGACCGTGACCGGCTGAAGCTCATCGACGAGATCACCCGAAACGAAAACGTCCGTGCGGTGATCCTCGACATCAACTCGCCCGGTGGCTCCACCGTCGGCGGCGAGTCGCTTTATCTGGCGCTGCGCAAGCTCGCCGAGAAGAAGCCGGTCGTCGCGACAATCGGCACCCTGGGCGCCTCCGCCGGCTACATGACCGCAATCGCGGCGGACCGCATCTACGCGCGGTCCACGTCGCTTGCCGGTTCCATCGGCGTCTACATCCAGTACGGCAACATCAAGGGCCTGCTCGACACCATCGGTGTCGAGTTCGACATGGTCCGCTCGGGTCCCCTCAAGGGCGAACCGAACTTCTACGACCGCGCTCCCGAAGCCGCCCGGCAGAACCTTCAGGCGGTCATCGACGACAGCTATGCCTGGTTCGTCGACCGTGTCGCCGAGCGGCGTGCCATGGACAGGGATGTCGTCCTGGGTCTGGCGCAGGGGGGCATCTACTCCGGGGAACGCGCCAAGACATCCGGGCTCATCGATGCGATCGGCGGCGAGAGCGAGGCTCGCGACTGGCTGGTGAAGGAACAGTCGCTGGACGAGGACACACCCATCGTCACGTGGCGCGTCAAGCGCGAAGGCGATGGGCTGCCGTTTGCCGCAGGGCTTGCCAGGAGCTTCGGCGCCGGCCTGTCCGACGGGCTTTCGCAAGCCCTGCATCAGGCAAAAGGTCTTGTCGGTCCGGGAGGCGAGCTTGACGGTCTCGTATCCGTTTGGCACGCTCAAGGCGCGGCGGACAATGACGATGGAACGGGGGCTCGCGAATGATAAAGTCGGAACTGGTGCAGCGGATTGCCGAGCAGAACCCGCATCTCTACCAGCGCGATGTCGAAAACATCGTCAATGCCATTCTCGACGAGGTCACGAACGCGCTCAGACACGGCAATCGTGTCGAATTGCGCGGCTTCGGTGCCTTTTCGGTCAAGAACCGCCCCGCGCGCACCGGGCGCAACCCGCGCACGGGCCAGAAGGTCGAGGTGGAAGAGAAATACGTTCCCTTCTTCAAGACCGGCAAGGAAATGCGTGAGCGGCTCAATGACGGTGTCGATCACGGCGAGGACGATTGATCCGCGCTTGTGCGCGGATCGCCCTTGAACGCATGACTGAACGTCAAAGACCTAGTTTGACCGAAAGCCGCGTCAGGGACTTTCACGCTTTCACGGGAGCGATCCTGACGCATCTTCGGCCGTCCGGCCCGGCCTCGACTCCCGGCCGCAGCGCAGACATGGAACAATGACCCTGATCCGTTTCCTCAAGAACCTGGTCCTGCTTCCGATCGCCATCGTGCTCGTGACCCTCGCGGTCGCGAACCGGCATGAGGTCACCCTGTCGCTCGACCCGTTCAACAAGGCGGACCCGGCGGTCAGCATCCAGGCACCGCTGTTCTGGTTCCTGTTCGCGGCCGTCGCCTTCGGCGTGTTCATCGGCGGCGTGGCCTCCTGGGCGCGTCAGGGCAAATGGCGCAAGGAGGCCCGCGTGAAGCGTCGCGAGGCCAATCGCTGGCACGAGGAAGCGGACCGGATGAAAGCGGCTCTTCCCGAAAAACCGGCTGGCCCCGCTTTGCCGCCGGCAGGATCCCGCAACGCGGCCTGAGGCCGGTCGTCCGCACTTGCCCCCCTCCGATTGGACCAGCCGCTCCCTCTTTCGCTGACGTGGTAACTCGGGACGTTCCCGGCGGCACAGCACGAGCGGCATGGCCGGATTTTGCGTCTACGGATCTTTCGTCCTGTCTTCCGGCGGTTGATAGGAGGGCAGCGACCACTCGCGCATGATTGCGCCTCCCCGCAGCCCGAGAGCGAGGGCAAAGCCGCCGAGCGCCGACGGCCAGCCCGGGATGCCGAGCGACCACAGCAGCACATAGCCACCCGCGCCCGCGAAGGCCGCGGTGATGTAGATCTCGCGCTTGAGAATGGCTGACGGCAGGCCCGCGACCGTATCGCGGACGATCCCGCCGAAGGTTGCCGTCGAAACCCCCATGAGCACCGCCACCATCGCTCCATGGCCAAGGCTGAGAGCCTTGGCAGCCCCCAGTACGGAATAGGCGGAAAGTCCGAGCGCATCGGCCCAGCGCAAGGGTTTGCTGATGCGCTCGACGAACGGCGCCAGCCCCCACATGGCCGCGCCGATCGCGACGCACACGATCAGGTAGATCTGGTTTTCGACCCAGAACACCGGCGCCCCAAGCAACAGATCCCGCAGCGTCCCCCCTCCGACCCCGGTGAAGACGGCGAAGAAGAGAAAGGCAAGCATGTCGAGCCTGAGCCGGGAGGCGACGATGGCACCGGTCACCGCGAAAACCGCCACCCCCAGAAAGTCCAGGACCTGCAACATTCCCGTCATGGCCGCGCCCCTCCCGAAGCGGATCCCACGAAAACGGCCGACTGGGGTATCCCAGCCGGCCGGATTTCACACATCGGCACTGCAGCCCCCCGAGAGGAGGCCCGAGACCTGGCGTCAGGCGGTCTTGTCGACCGTCGCACCGGGAGTGGCGCCAGTGTCGGACTTGCGCTCCTTCGGCCCACCCTTGGAGACGCCGACCATGGCCGGGCGCAGCACGCGCTCGCCGATCTTGTAGCCGGCCTGCATGACCTGCACGACGGTATTGTTGGGCACATCCGGGTTCGGCACCTCGAACATGGCCTGATGGTAGTTCGGATCGAACTTCTCACCGGCGGGATCGACCTTCTTCACACCATGCTTCTCAAGCTGGTTGAGAAGATCGCGCTCGGTCATCTCCACCCCCTCGATAAGCGCACCCAGCGCCTCGTTGGCGGCCGCACGGGCCTCGTCGGAGACGGTTTCAAGCGCGCGACGAAGGTTGTCGCCAACACCCAGCATGTCACGGGCGAAGCTGGACACCGCATACTGGCGTCCCTCGGACAGTTCCTTCTCGGTCCGGCGACGGAGGTTTTCCATCTCCGCCATGGTGCGAAGCATCCGGTCCTTGAGCTCGGCATTCTCGGCCTGAAGCGCCTCGATCGGGTCCAGCTCCTGGCCAGCCTCGGTCGCGCCCGCCTCGCTCGCACCCGCGTCGGCGGCATTCGCGGTTTCTTCCATCTCGGTTTCAGGTTTGCGCGTCTCGGTCATGATGCTTGGAACTCTCGAAAGTCATGTCTTGGATCGGGCGCCGGCGGCTTGACGGGCCGGCGGTCCCTCATGCGAAGGCGCACCCGGACGATATTCATCCGGATGCGCGGGCAACGTTTCGTCCGGCGCGAACCGGCTCTGGATCGGCAGGCGTCAGGACGCGGTGCGGATCCAGTCGGCAAGCTTGTTCTTGGGCGCCGCGCCGATCTGGGTGGAGACCGGCTCGCCGTCCTTGAACAGAATCAGCGTCGGGATCGACCGCACGCCGTACTTCATCGCCATGTTCTGGTTCTCGTCGATGTTGAGCTTGGCGATCTTCACCTGCTCGCCCATCTCCTCGGAAATCTCCTCAAGCGCGGGGGCGATCATCTTGCAGGGACCGCACCACTCCGCCCAGAAATCGACGACGACCGTGCCTGAGGCCTTCAGGACGTCAGTATCGAAGGACTCATCGGTAACGACTGTGGTGGCCATGTCTTTCCCTTTCCACATGGGTCGGGCGGATACGCCTTGCCGCGCATCACGCCACTGTTGACCGAAAGGTAGGAACGCCGTCACCCGCCGTCAAGCAAGCGTTCCGGCCTGGGCCGGGGAAAGCGCTGCAAGTGCGCCCGCCCGCCGTTCTCCCGGGATTTCCACAAGGCTGGGACCGGCGGTGTAAACCAGGGCAGTGCGAACCTTGTGCGCCGGATAGAGGCGCGCCACCAGGTCCGCATAGACCGCGAGCTGAGTGACGTAGTTTTCGCCGACATCCGCCGAATCGGTCGGCACAAGGCGGTCCGTCTTGAAATCGACGATCAGCACCTCGTCAGCGGTTACGCAGAGACGGTCGATCTGGCCGCTGACCTCCACCTCGGTCCCGTCCGGAGCCGCGATCCGCCCCACGAGCGACACTTCGGCACGTGCGCGTTCGCCGAAGACCTCCGTGAAGTCGGGGTGTTCGAGAAGCGCAATGGCTTCCGCCACAAGTTCATCCGCATGGGCGGCAAGATGTCCGGGCAGCCCCGCCTCCACATAGCGCAAGGCCGCGGACCGTCTTTCGTGCACCGGCAGATCGGGCAGGATTTCCAGAAGTCGGTGCATGTGCCGTCCACGTTCAAGCGCAAGCGCCGGTGCGGAAGGTGCCCTTTCCCCATCCGCCGTTTCCAGCAGCGCCCTCTCCAGACGCTCGCGCGCGGCAATCGCCTGCGGCCCCTCCTTGGCCTCCATAGCCTCGAAGGCGGTGGAGGGATTGAGGCGGCGCGGACGTGGCGCCGGATCAACCGGCGCAAACAGCCAGTCGGGCATTTCGTCCGGGTCAATCCCGCTTGTCGCCGGCGTGATGTCCCGAAGATGGCCCTCATCGGCTTCCGGCCCACGCTTGCCAAGAGCCGGCGGCGGAGACTGCGTGCCTTCCGCCTGCCAGACGAGGCACGGCGCACCGGTCGCCGTCACATCCTCGCGCGCTGTGGGTTGAAGGCCTCGGGTCACCAGATCGTGCCAGCATCCCGCCACCTGTCCCCGAGCAGGCGCCCAGCCGCAGACAACCAGCCGGTCGCGGGCACGCGTCATCGCCACATAGAGAAGCCTGCGGTACTCCTCTTCCGCTGCGTCGCGCAGGCCTTCCACGGCTTCCCCGTGCCAGGTCGTTCGATCCGTCGAGGGCGGCAGCCAGACAAGCCCCGGGCGTCGTCCCTCACCACGCGACATGGAGACGAAGGGCTTGTCATGCTGTGCGGGCGCCGGTGCCCCGCCGCTGTCCACGAGCACGACGAGTGGCGCCTCGAGCCCCTTTGCGCCATGCACTGTCATGATGCGCACCACGCCCCGCGCGGCGTTCAATTCGCGCTTCACAGGCGTGGGCGAGGCCGAGATCCAGGCGAGGAACCCTTCGAGCCCCGGTGTGCCGGTCTGCTCGAAGGCGATGGTCAGCGCCAGAAACTCGTCCAGAACGTCATCGACCTCCTCACCGAGCCTTGCACGGAACGCCTTGCGCCCACCATCGGCCCCAAGCAGCCTGGAAAAGAACTCGAACGGCGGCATGAAATCGGCACGTGCACGCCATCCCTCCAGCGTCCGGCGAATGCCCATCCAGCTTTCGCTCCCCTCGCTCAGGCGCAGGAGAGACTGCCACAACGTGCCCGACCGCGGCCGGGCAGGCTCCGGCCTCGCCAGCGCGAACAGCGCCTCTTCGGAAATGCCGAAGAGCGGGCTCCTGAGAACGGCGGCCAGCGACAGATCGTCCTCCGCGAGAAGCAGGAACCGGCCGAGCGCGACGAGATCGCGAACCGCGATATGTTCCCCCAGAAGCAGACGGTCGCTGCCCGCGACGGGAATGCCTGCCTGCTTGAGCTGGCGGGTGAGCGCATCGACGAACGGGCCGCGCTTGCGCACCAGCACCAGAACATCGCCGGGATCGGCTTCCCCCCGGCGCCACCATGCCCCGATGGTTTCGGCGAGCTTCGCCGCCAGCCGCGCCACGGGACTGGAGGCCGAGAGTCGGTCCAGCGGCTCGGTCCAGTCATCGGGTTCGACAAGCTCCTCCCGCTCCTCCGGCGGCCAGATTTCGACGTGGCCCGGCTCGTTGCGCCTGATCGCCTCATGCGCCGGCGCGACGTTTTCCTGCGAGAGCCCCTTGTGAGCAGCCGCGTCCGCGAAAACGGTATCGACGGCCGACAGGACATCGGGACGCGAGCGGAACGACAGCGTCAGCTCAAGGCGGGAGAACGCGCTTTCCGACTCTTCCGCCTTGCGGGCGAAGTGGCGCCGCATCCGGTCGAAGTAGGCCGGCACCGCGCCCTGGAAGGAGTAAATCGACTGCTTCTCGTCGCCGACCGCGAAGAGGGTCCGGCGCCTGGGGTTTGATGTTTCGCCGGCAAAAAACTCCTCGGCGAGCGCCTGTACCACGTCCCATTGCTGCGGGCTCGTGTCCTGGGCCTCGTCGACGAGAATGTGGTCGAGGCCGTTGTCGAGCTTGTACTGCACCCAAAGGGCCGCGTCTGATCGCGACAGAAGCGCCGCCGTCCGGATGATGAGGTCCTCGAAGTCCATCAGTCCGCGCCGGGTCTTCTCCGCCTCATATGCATCAAGCATCGCATCCGCCAGCCTGAGGGCGGCCTCGGTTCCGGCGAGGCCATAGGCTGCGCGGCGCGTTTCAAGCAGCGCCGCGAGACGCGCCTGCTCGGCCTCGAGATCGACAAGAAGATCGGGATGTTCCTCACTGATCGCCTTTGCCGCGAGCGACTTTGCCGGTTCCAGTTTTGCCGTGAAAAAGGCGGCAAGCCACGTGGCGCGCCACTCCGAAAAACTGCCCGCGACAGACCCTGCCCTCAGCTTCTCCGCCCTCTCGACGTCACGCTTGCCGCCCTTTGCGAGAATGTCGACCGCGCGACGCGCACCTGCCTGGTCGAATACGCTTTCCTCGCGCATCCGGCGCTCGATCCCGTGCAGGGTTTCTCCGGGCGCGAGAGAAAAGGCGCGGGCAAGCTCACCAAGCGCCGCATCCACGCCACCGGCCTCGTGCAGCCATTCCCGAAGGTCGTTCCTGCGGGCGACCAGATCGGCGAGCATGTCCTCAACCGCCTTGTCGGAGAGTTCCGCGACAAGAAAGGACAACGCCCTTCCGAGCGGCCCTTCGGGAACGTCCTCCGCGGCGGCGAGAACGCCGGCCCGCGCTCTCGCCATGAGGTCGGCGGCCTGGCGATCATCCAGCACCTGGAAGTGGCCGGCGACATTCGCCTCCAGCGGAAACTGGTGCAGCAACGCCTCGCAGAAGGCATGGATCGTCTGGATCTTGAGCCCGCCCGGCGTCTCCAGCGCGGTGGCGAAGAGATGGCGTGCAAGAGACAGGCGCGCGGCGCCGGGGCGCCTGCCCTCGATGGCCTCAATCTCCGTCGCCAAGGCCTCGTCGTCAAGCGCCGTCCACGCGCCCAGCGTGTCGAAAACGCGGGTCGCCATCTCCGCCGCCGCCGCCTTAGTGAAGGTGAGGCACAGCAGACGGGACGGGGCAGTGCCGGCCAGCAGCAACCGGATCACACGGCGTGCCAGTACGAAAGTCTTGCCGGATCCGGCATTGGCACTCACCCAGGCGGAACGCGTCGGGTCGGCTGCCAGGGCCTGACGTTCGCGCGTGCGCTCGGGGACCTGAAATGCGCTCATGCGTCGTCTCCCCCACCGAGCGCCCATTCCGCCACGCGCGCGAGGTGATCGTAGGGGCCGTTCATTTCACCCTCGCTCATGACACGTGCACGGGAGAGATAACCCCTCGATGGGTTCTCATAGGTGGCCAGGAGGGCACGGGTGCGCGCCAGCGCCTCGGCGGTGAATTCCGCCATTGTCTGGTCCTTTGCCGGGCCGCGCGCGCCCTTCTCCAGCGGCTCGCGTCCGCCGGAAAGCCTGAGGTAGAGAAGCTCCTCCACCGGCGCGCCCGGATCGATACCCTCGAAGGCGCCGGCACCGACCATCGCTGCCTCGAGGGGCAACTGCGGCGCTAGAAGCGACGCGACCTGCTTGCCGCTCGGCATCTGCCCGGTCTTGTAGTCGAGGATGGAGAGCGTTCCATCCTCCATCAGGTCGATGCGGTCGGCGCGACCGCTCAGCGTGACGATCCGTCCCGGAGCCAGGTCGATCTCCATGCGCCCGGCAATTTCGAGATACCGGTGCCGGACATGCCTGGCACGCGCGGTCTCGTAGGCGACAAACGCCTCGGCAATGCGCTGGAACCGCAGCCACCAGATGGCACGCACCTCGGGAAAGGCGTCGAGAGGGGCGAACTTCTCCCGCCCGATGGCAAGCAGGCGCGGCAGCGCGGTTTGATCGAGCGGCGGGTCCTCGGCCAGAAACGCGGCAAGGCAGTCGTGGATGAGTGTCCCCTTCTCCGCTGCTCCCGGATCTCCTCCGATCGGGTCGACCGGATCGAGCGCCAGCACACGCCTTGCATAGACCGCGTAGGGATCACGGATCAGGGTCTCCACCTCGGTGACCGAAATACGCGGCGGACGGGCCTCGACCGGCGGCACCGGCTCCGGACGCAAAGCGGGCACGGGTGACGCCGAGACATCGAGATGGGCGGCAAGCGTGCGCAGCCTTTCGCCACGCACGCGCATTTCCCCGCTCACCTCGGCACCGAGAAGCGTGGTCAGCCGCAGCAGCCAGCGTGAGGGCACGGTCGGAGCACCGTCGGCACGTTCGGCGCGTGAAAGGATCACCTCGCCCGCGCCCAGCCCTTGCGTGAAATCATGCGCCGCTCCCCCGATGCGCCGTTCGGGCGGATCAAGGCCAATGCCGTGCTTCATCGGCCGGCTGAGCCAGGGGTCGTTTCGGGTCGACTGCGGCCAGGTCCCCTCGTTGAGTCCTCCCAGAACCACCCGGTCGAAGGCCTGGAGCCTGGCTTCCATGGGCCCGAGAATGGCGATGCGGGGATCGCCGGGCAGGCTCCTGCGCACGTTGATACCGGACACCAGCGCCTGGAAGACGGCCGGCCAGTCGCGTGGCGGCACAGCGAGTCCTGCGGGGTGCGCCGCCAGCATCTCGGCAAATGCGCCCGCGAGTCCCTCCCCCGCCTCGCCGGCATAGAGTTCCGAGACATCGCCGGTCTCGTCACGCGCGATTGCCGCGAGAACCCGTTCGTGCGCCGTGACGAGGCGCGACACATCCACGGGACCGCCGCGTTCGTCCGCGAGACTTTCGAGCGGCTCCAGCGCCGCGCAGAGGCGCTCCACGAGATCGACGACCGCCTTCCAGTCGTCATCGTGGATATCCTTCCAGCGCGGCATGTGACCGGGGTCGTCCGAAAGAGCCAGGTCGCGCGCGGCGACGACGGCCTGGCGAAGCCCCTCGCTTCCGCCGCGCGGGCGTGGTCCGCGAAGCACGGCCCGCTCGAGTGCGCGCGCAGCCGAGCGGATCTCCTTAGCCGGCAACCCGAGGCGTGACAGCGGGTGCTTCAGCAGAGCGAGCAGGGCGACCGGGTCGAGCCCCTCGAGTGCGAGCCCGGCCGCAAGGCGTGCTAGGACGCCGGGGGCCGTCTGGTCGAGCGGGCGTCCGGCACTGTCGTCGGCAACGATCTGCCAGCGTGCCAGCTCGCCGATTACGCGGCGCGCAAGCGTCCTGTCCGGCGTCACGAGAGCGGCGGTGCGCCCCTGCCCGATCGCCTCACGCAGCGCGAGCGCGATGGTAAGTGCCTCGTCCGCCTCGTTGCGCGCACCGACCAGCGAAACACCGGCAAAGGCACGTCGACGCTCGTCCACGGGAATGGCGGCCATGACCCGCGGCCATTCATCTGTGATCTCGGCCGGGCAAAGTGCATGACCAACCAGTCTGTCGCGAAGTGACAGGGCCTCCCGGTCCGCCTGCCCGAACGTGCCCGGCCCAAGGTCGCGAATGCCATCGGGCGATGCCCCCAGGGCATCGACCAGACGCAACATGCCGTGCTGGGGATGGCTCGGGGCGCCGGTTGCATCCGCTTCCTCGCCCCTTCCGAGGATGACGTCACGCGCGCGCCGCGACATCAGCGGATCGAACCCCGGCAACACAATCGCGCCCTGCGGCAGGCCCGCCACAACGGACAGGAGTTCGGCCGTTGCCGGGATCGAGCCGGTCGTGCCCGCGACGATGATCGGCCCGTCTGGCGGCGAGGCCGCAAGGCGCCGCGCCTCGCGCCGAATGAGCGCGGAACGCCGGGCCTTCGGATCCATGGCGCCACGACTCGCCAGATAGGCAGGCCAGTGCTCCATGGCGATCTTGAGGAAATCCAGCGTGATCTGCCAGTAGCGGGCGTGATCCTCGGGCACCAGTCCGAGCAAACCCGCCCAGTCGACCTCTTCCGTCTCCACCTCGTCCATGAGCGCGACCAGCGCCGTGGCCAGCCAGGCCGCGTCGGCGGCGGAGGCCGGGGCCTTGAGCACGGCGCCCGGCGGAAGTTCCAGGATCTCGCGGCGAAGTGCCCCCTCCCAGGCATAGACGAGGCGGGTCATCGCCATGCGCCGCTCCATGTCCGGCAGCGCGGGGGGCAGTCCGTCCACGGCGGGTGCCGGGGCCAGAAGGAGCGCATCCTCGTCCACGTCGCCAAGCGGACGGATCGCGGGCAACAGGGCCGCGCGGGTTCCAAGCTTCTTCTGGAAAAGGGCCGGAAGCCCGCGCGCCGCACGACGCGTGGGCACGTAGATGGTCACGGAGGCCAGTGCCAGCGGATCCTCGCGCGGGGCAAAGCCCGGGATCAGTTCACCGTCGAGCAGGGCGTCGACAATTCGCGACAGAAAGGGAACCGACGGCGGAAGCGTGAACAGGCGCGGCGAACGTGCTTCCGCCACGTGCCGATGTGATCCGAGACTTTCGGACATGTTCTCCCCTTCACCCCGCCCGGCGGGCCCCCTTCGAACGCGCCGGGTTCAGGTCGCCTCGCGTGCCAGCACGGCCTCCGCCTCGCCGACGGCGTCCGGCGTTCCGACATGTAGCCAGGTGCCGTCCATGGCGACACCGTAGAGCCTGCCCGCAGCGATTGCCACGTCGAACAGGCGGTTCAGGGAGAAGGGTTCGGGCGCGGAACCCGCGAAGAGGCGCGGATGCAGGATCGCGCCACCGGCATAGGCGAAAGGCGCATTTGCGCGCGCGCCACGCCGCTCCAGCCGCCCCGCGTCGTCCATCAGAAAGTCGCCCGCGCCGGAAAAGCCCACCGACCTGTCATGCCCGGCAAGAAGCAGCAGGGCATCCATCCTGTCACTGTCCCATGCGCTCGCAAGCCTTTCGAGGGCCGGGGTTTCCCCTTCGGTCCACGTGCTGTCGGAGTTGAGCAGGAAGAAGGGCTCGTCGCCCAGCAACGGCAACGCCTTCACGATCCCGCCGCCGGTTTCGAGAAGGGTATCGCGTTCGTCAGAGATCACCGGGGCCGGTGCTCCACGCCAGTCCGCGACATGCGCCTCGATCTGGTCCGCGAGGTAGTGGACATTGACGACGCATGTTCCAACGCCTGCGACGGCAAGCTTGTCGCGCGCGCGGTCGAGCAGCGTGCGGCCCGCCACCGGAACGAGCGGCTTCGGCATCCGGTCCGTGAGCGGGCGCATCCGCGTTCCAAGACCGGCGGAGAGAATGATGGCATGGGTGGGCCGGATAGCCACGTCGTGTTCCCCCGTTGTCGTGCCCTAGTGAGCGGTCCGCCCGAGACGGTCGGCAAGGTCCGGGTCATGTCCGGCAAACCACTCCCGCAGCTCCGCCAGGTCGCCGGTCTCGAGCGCGCGGACAAGATAGTCGCGCACCCTCGGCAGGTGACGGAGATAGGCGGGTTTGCCATCGCGACGGTGAAGACGGCGGAAGACCCCGAGGATCCGGGTCGCGCGCTGTGCCGCGACAATCGCATAGTCGCGCGCGAAGCGCTCCGTGTCGAAGGCCGGATAGATCTCCAGACGCCGGGCGACATAGCGAGCCACGAGGTCGGTTTCGAGCTGACGGGGAATGTCGACGCGCGCGTCCTGGGCGAGCGAGGCGACGTCATAGGCATCGGGGCCAATCACCGTGTCCTGCGTATCGACGATGCCTATGCGTTCATGCCCCTTGCGCTCCGCGCGCCAGATGAGATTCGGTGAATGGTAGTCCCGCAAAACCCAGGTGCGTGAACCTGCCAACGCGCTTTCGAGAAGCGGTGTCCAGAGCGCCGCGAATTCGGCACGCAGGCCGTCATCGGCCGTAATACCGGCCTCCGGCAACGACCAGTCGAGAAACAGTTCGACCTCGACAAGAAAAGCCCGCAGGTCAAAGGACGGCAAATGCCATGAGGCATCCGGGGACGCCTGCGCGGCCTCGGGCAGCGGCAACGGGTTTTCGGGGGGCATGGCGTGAAGGTCGGCGAGCACGTCCATCGCCGCCGCATAGCGCTCCGGCACCGGGTTTCCCTCGGCGTCGATCACCTTGCCCCGACCGAGATCCTCCTGAAGGAGGATGCCGGCCGGCAGATCCGCTCCGAGAAGCGCCGGCGTGGCGAAACCGCGCTCGCGCAACGCGTGCGCCACGGCGACGACGGCCTCGGAGGACTGGTCCGCCAGATGCACGATTTCCGCGTAGGACAGCCCGTCCCGCAGCACCGGCGCGGGCGGGCGCAGGGCCGGGTCCGCATTCACCAGAATGGCCCTGCGCTCACCATCGACCACCGTTTCGAACCGGCGTGGAGATGCATCGCCCTGAAAATACCGGCGCGTCGCACGCTCCATTCCCGCTTGAACGACGAGATCGCGAATGGCGAACGTCCGCGCGATCCGATGTCCCCAGTCGCCTTCCCCCCAGGAAAAGGCGAGACGGCGCGCACCTTCCTGCACGTCGGCATAGATGCGCAGCACAAGTCGTGAGCGCGGGATGGCTGCGGCCGCGCGCTCGGGCCACTCGACGAGCGCGACGCCGGTTTCCAGCGCATCCTCGAGCCCCAGTTCATCGACCTCTTCCGGATCCTCGAGACGGTAGAGATCGAAATGGGCGACGGCAAAGCGCGGCAGCGTGTAGGACTGCACGAGAGTGAAGGTGGGACTGGGCACGTCGAGCGCGTCGTCGTCGGCCAGTGCCCGTATCAGCGCGCGGGCGAATGTGGACTTGCCGGCCCCCAGATCGCCGACGAGACAGACGCAGTCGCCGGGGCGAAGCGCCATGGCCAGATCGTCGGCGACCCGGCAGGTCGCCGCCTCATCCTCACAGGTGATCACGACTTCGCCGGCGAGCGCCTCGCCGGGCCGGTCCTGCAGGGGGCGCGCGTCGTCGGAAGTCATCGGCGTCAGCTATTCGGCGGCGTGCTTGAGGACTGCGGGAGAGACGGGAAATCGGCAGACGACACGTGTGCCGACCCCCTCTTCCGACTCGATGCTCACCGTGCCGCCATGCAGCTCCACGAAGCTCTTGACGATGGACAGGCCGAGACCGGCGCCGCGACGACGCACTCCGGCATCCCGTCCGACGAAACGCGCGAAGACCTGATCGAGCATGTCCTCGGGAATTCCGCATCCGTGGTCACGGACCTCGAACTCCAGCGCGTCGTCGTCCCGACGGCAGGCGACGTCGATCTCGCCCCCCACATCCGAAAACCGCAGCGCATTGGACAAGAGGTTGAACAAGACCTGGCGCAGGCGCCGCTCGTCGGCCTCGATCACGCCGACGTCGGGCGCGACCTCCAGTTTGAGCGTGATGCCGCTTTCGGTCAGCCGGTCCTTCAGGCCCTCGACGGCCGCCTGAACGGTGCGCGCCACGTCCACCGCGGAGACATCGAGCTCCATGATGCCGGCATCGATTGTCGCCAGGTCCAGAATGTCGTTGATGATCGCCAGAAGCGCCGAGGAGGACGACAGGATGTAGTCCACATACTCGTTCTGCTTGAGCGTGAGGGGGCCGAACTTCGGATCCGACAAGAGCTGCGCGAAGCCGATGATGTTGGTCAGGGGCGAGCGCAGTTCGTAGGAGACGTGCTGGATGAAGGCGTTCTTGAGCTGATCGGCCTGTTCCAGCGCCTCGTTCTTGTCGAGAAGTGCGCGCTCCACGTTCACCGAGTCCGTCACGTTGACGAAGGTGATGAGCGTGCCGCCGTCGGGCAGCGGCACCGTCGCATAGTCGATGACCTCGCCGCTGTCGCGCTCCAGACGGCCATAGACCGGCTCGCGGTTGTCGGCGAGGCTGGTGACAGCGGTGACGAGCCGCTGCCATGTCGTCGCCTCGTCCGGCTCCAGCCCGTCCGCATTGACGATACGGGTGATGTGCGGACTGTCGCCGAGCCGGTCGTCGGCAAGGTCCCAGATCATTTCGAAGGCCGGATTCCACAGACGCAGGCGCCCGTCGGAACCGAACACGGCGACCGCCTCGGAGAGATTGTCCAGCGTCTCGCCCTGCACCCGGATCAGCGAGTTGTAGCGGCTTTCGAGATCAAGCCGTTCCGTCACGTTCTCGTAGATGTAGGTCACGCCGCCCTGGGGATGGGGGTTGGCGATGACGCGCAGCGTCCGACCGTCCGGCAGGTGCCACCAGAACTCGCGCGGCTCGAGCGAGGTGTAGCTTTCCAGCAACTTGTTGCGCCAGCCGCGATAGTCGGCCTGCTCCGGCAGCTTGCGGGCCGCGCGCAGCGCGTCGAGAAGCGCGCCGTCGGAAGGCATCTGCTCCAGAAAACCGGTGTCCAGGTCCCACAATGCACGGAAGGCGGCATTGTAGAACTGAAGCTTGCGGTCCGAACCGAAGATGGCCACGGCCGTCGCGAGCTGGTCGAGCGTACGGGCGTGAAAGTCGATGGTGCGGCCAAGTTCCTGGCGCACGTTCTCGAGCTCGCTGACATCGACCGCGATACCGCCCGCACCGCCTTCGGCAACGAAATGGGTGACATCGAAGATCCGGCGCGCGCCGGCCGCGACGACCGGCATGCGGGCACGGGCGAAACCGTCGGCGCCGCGCTCCTTCTCGATGGTCTGGAGTCCCTTGGAATCCAGAAACTCGGTGCCCCCGTCCACCGCCGTTTTCGCGTCTGCGGCCTCGACCGCGCGCGCAAAGGCTGCATTGGCCCAGATCAGGGCGCCCTCACCGTCGCGCAGCCAGGCCGGCCCGGCGAAGCCGTCGAGGATCGAGCGCAGCGTCTCGAGTTCATGCGTCTGCGCCTCGTGCCTGCCGGCGAGAAGGGCATGGCTGCGCCGCTCGCCGGTCAGGTCGCGCAGGCGCATCACGGGGGCACTGGCCGCGACACGGCCCCGCACCTCGACCAGACCGTCCAGGGTCGTGGGAAGAACGAGACGAAAGGCTTCACCATGCCGGCGCAGCCGCTCGACCGCATGCTCGAGCATTTCCGCTTCACGCGCGTCGAGCCAGGACCCGAAGGCAAGCAGGCGGGCGGGAGAACGGGGAACTCCGGACGTCTCGTCCAGAACACCCGCGACCATCGGTTCCTCGCCGTCCTGCCAGACGACGATGCGCTGGTCGTCGGACGCGATCAGGCTTTCAAGACGATCGAGACGCGCCGCCAGGGCCGCGCTCTTCTGACGGGCGGCCGCAAGGTCTCCGCTGGAGGAGCGATTGTGTCTGAGGAGGGCGACAGCCGACGCCACGGCGAAAGTGACCGCCCCGCCGATGGCGGCAATCCAGACGACCTTGGTGGCATCGAGGGGAAACGGCTCCAACGCATCGGCGGCAGTCACCGCGCTCTGCGCGGCGGCGCCAATCGTCGTGGAGAGAAGGGACACCGTGGATGCCCCAGCCCGCAGGACTGATTTTCGACTCCAATTTTGCCACGCGCGAGTGGCACGCGCGTGCTGACAGCCGTCCCCCGGCATCCGCATGATCCTTTAACCGCCGCATCGGGCACTCGGGCCCACACGGTCAGTTCTGCCTCACGAACCGACCGATTCGCAAAGACCATAGCGCAAAGGCGAATCGCGAAGAAGGGTGCGTTACCGAAAAGTAAACGGGAGCCGTGTCGTCCACAGCCCCCGTCCATGTGCCCTGCAAGGACAGGTCGCGGCAAGGGGCGCGAGGCCCCTTGCGGGATATCAGTAGCGGTAGTGTTCGGGCTTGTAGGGCCCCGTCACCGACACGCCGATGTAATCGGCCTGTTCCGTGCTGAGTTCGGTCAGCTCGACACCCAGCTTCTCCAGGTGCAGACGCGCGACGCGCTCGTCGAGGTGCTTCGGCAGGACGTAGACGTCCTTCTCGTAGGCATCCGGACGCGTCCACAGTTCGATCTGGGCCAGCACCTGGTTGGTGAAGCTCGCCGACATAACGAAGCTCGGATGACCGGTTGCGTTGCCCAGGTTCAGCAGACGCCCTTCGGAGAGAAGGATCATGCGCTTGCCGTCCGGGAACTCGATCATGTCGACCTGAGGCTTGATGTTGGTCCACTTGAAGTTGCGCAGACCCTCGACCTGGATCTCGTTGTCGAAGTGGCCGATGTTGCCGACGATCGCCATGTCCTTGAGGGCGCGCATGTCATCGACGGTGACGACGTCCTTGTTGCCGGTCGTCGTGATGACGATGTCGGCGACCGGAGCCGCCTTCTCCAGCGTGGTGACCTCGAAGCCGTCCATGGAGGCCTGCAGGGCGCAGATCGGGTCGACCTCGGTCACCTTCACACGCGCACCCGCGCCGCGAAGGCTGGCGGCCGAGCCCTTGCCCACGTCACCATAGCCGCAAACGACGGCGACCTTGCCGGCCATCATCACGTCGGTCCCGCGACGGATGCCGTCGACGAGGCTTTCCTTGCAGCCGTACTTGTTGTCGAACTTCGACTTGGTCACGCTATCGTTGACGTTGATCGCCGGGAACGGCAGCAGACCCTTGGCCTTGAGCTGATACAGGCGGTTGACGCCGGTCGTGGTCTCCTCGGAGACGCCCTGGATGTCGTCACGCTGCTTCGTGAACCAGCCCGGGCTCGCGGCAAGGCGCTTGCGGATCTGCGCGAAGAGGACCTTCTCCTCCTCCGAGTGCGGGTTGGACAGGACGTCCTCGCCGGCCTCGGCACGGGCGCCGAGCAGAATGTACATGGTGGCGTCGCCACCATCGTCGAGGATCATGTTGGCCGTGCCTTCCTCGAACTGGAAGATGCGGTCGCAATAGTCCCAGTACTCCTCCAGCGTCTCCCCCTTCTCGGCGAAGACCGGCACGCCGGCGGCGGCGATGGCCGAAGCGGCATGGTCCTGGGTGGAAAAGATGTTGCACGAAGCCCAGCGCACGTCGGCGCCAAGAGCAACGAGGGTCTCGATCAGGACCGCCGTCTGGATGGTCATGTGCAGGGACCCGGCGATACGCGCGCCCTTGAGCGGCTTCTTCTCGCCAAACTCCTCACGGCAGGCCATCAGGCCCGGCATCTCCGTCTCGGCGATGTCGATCTCCTTGCGGCCATAGTCAGCCAGGGAGATGTCCTTCACGTAGTAGTCCGTTGCGGTGCTCATCGGTATCGTTCACTCGCTTTTTCGATTGAAATGCGCTGCCCCGCCCACCGACCTCACAGGGTCGTGCGGGACATACGTTCCCTACGGACGACCGGACCCGCCCATGCCGGTCCGGCCCCTTCTGGCAGGCGGAAGAAACGGCCACCGCCGCATTCCGACCCGCGAAATCCCACAAGACTTATAGGGGGCAGCGCAATACAAGGCAATAAGGATATAAAGATTTCTTTATGTCCTTATCCTTAACATTCTCCTGCCGGCGCGGCCGCGTCTATGCGGTTTCCGTCGGGATCGGCGAACACGAAGGCACGCAGTCCGTAGTCGTGGGTTCTCAGGCCCTTCAGGATGCGCAGGCCGAAGGCGCGGACCACATCATGCAGGGCGTCAATGTCCCCGACCATCATGTGCGCGACGGCAAAGGCCGGCGGACGGTGATCCGGCTGAAGGGTGAGATGCACCTCCGCCGCCTCCCGTTTGAGGATCACGAAGCCGATCGGATCCCCATTGGCGAAGACACGCTCGAAGCCGAGGCCGCCTTCCCAGAACGCAAGTGCGCGGTCCATGTCCGCAACGGGAAGCGTCGCCGCGATTCGACCGAAGCGCGCGGGCTCGGGCAAACCACGTGAATTCGAAGTTGATGGAGAGGTCACGAAACACCCCAGGGGTCGGCCGGACGTCTCGCGCGGAACACGGTGATCCCGTCAGCGACAGTGTCCGGGAAGGCGCACCGGCCAGGCGCGCATGAGCTTCGGGACGGTGCCCGGGGGAGTTCTAGCAGCCTCGCGCTCCTCCGCTCAAGAGGTGCGGCGGAAGGCACAGGCCATGCTCCGGAAATCCTGCATGTGTGTGTGGGGGGGGGGGAGCAGGTCAGTCGGTCTCGCCGAAACCGCCCTCGACCAGTTCGCTGATCGCGGCCAGCGCCGCCTCGGCCTCGGCGCCCGTGGCACTCACCCGGATACAGCAGCCGGGGCTTGCGGCGAGCATCATCAAGCCCATGATCGAGGTGCCGCCGACAGACTGTCCGTCCTTGGTGACGGTCACCTCGGCGTCAAACGTCTCCACAAGCTTCACCAGCTTGGCCGAGGCACGGGCATGAAGGCCACGCCTGTTCACGATGACGAGCTCTCGCGCCTCATCGGCGCTGGCGGCTTGGGTCATATCCATCGTCGTCCTCACCCGTGACCGGACAGAACCTGGCTTGCGACCGAGATGTATTTCTGGCCGGCCTTGCGGGCTTCCTCCACGGCATCGGCCACGGCGGCATCCGCCCGCACGCTGGCCAGCTTGATGAGCATGGGCAGGTTCACGCCGGCGATCACCTCGATCTGGGTGCCGTCCATCACCGAGATGGCGAGGTTGGAGGGCGTGCCGCCAAACATATCCGTGAGAAGCACAACGCCCTGACCGTCGTTCACCGCCTCCACGGCGGCAAGGATGTCCTGGCGGCGCTGCTCCATGTCGTCGTCGGGGCCGATGCAGATGGTGGCGATCCGGTCCTGCGGACCGACGACATGCTCGAGCGCCGACTTGAATTCTTCCGCCAAACGTCCGTGTGTGACCAGTACCAGTCCGATCATGCCCTGTCCGTCATTCGTTGATGCGCCCCACGCCCGGGTCGATTGCACCCGCGCGCTTATCTTGCGCCGCAAGGTGCCGGTCTTCGCGCGACCGGGCGCCCAATGTCCGCAAGCCTGCATTGCAGTGCAAGAAAAATCGGCGCGATCTGCATGGTTTTTCGCCAGTCGCGGACCGGGTCAGGCTTTCCCGAGCCCTGTCAGAATTCTCAGGGCCGCAAGATGCGGTTCCGCACCGGCCAGCACAAGGCGCGGCAGACGCACTCCCAGAAGCGTCTCTCCCATTGCCTGCTCGTCCGGCATCCGTTCGATCTCCGAAGCGTTTTCCAGGTCGACGACCAGGCGCAGGAGGGCACGCGGTTCAACCGCCACACGACAGATGCCCTCGCCCCGGCGCTCCCAAAGACCGCTCAGCATATGCGGAGCTGTCGCGACGACCCGCCCGTGAGCAACCGCGAGTTCCACGCGGTCATCGGCCACATGGGCTGCAAAGCGCCCTTCCGCTCGCGCCTGCAGGACCAGAAGATCGCCGAGCCGGGACTTGCCGGCTCCCGAACCGCCGCGGAGCAGGACACCGGACGCGCCGATGAGAACGCAGGAGGCATGAACGTTGGTCCCGCCTCCGCTCACGCCTTCTTCTCCGCCGGCAGCGAAACGATGAAGCGCGCGCCCAGGACGCGTGTCTCGCCGGTATCCGGGTCGGATTCCTCCCGGTTCTCCACCGCGATGGTTCCGCGATGGGCCTCGATGATCTGGCGCGAGATGGACAGGCCGAGGCCCGAGTTGTTGCCGAAGCCCTCGGCCTCGGGACGGTCCGTGTAGAAACGCTCGAAGATGCGGTCCCGCAGCTCCGCGCGAATGCCCGGCCCCTCGTCCTCGACCGTCACGACCACCGCATCCGCGGTGCGCGTCGCGGTGATCAGCACACGGGAATCGGGCGGCGAGAAGGAACGGGCATTGTCGACCAGATTGTTGATGACCTGGGCGAGACGGCTGTCGTGACCGATGACACGATAGGGGTGGTCGCGCCTCGAAGGCGTGATCGCCAGTTCGACCCGCGCAAGATCGGGGTCGCCACGATCATTGGCGAAATCGGCGACCGTGCGCAGAAGCGTCGCGACATCCACCGGCGCGGCATCGGCACGGGCGAGTTCGGCATCCAGTCTCGAAGCGTCGGAAATATCCGTGATGAGCCTGTCGAGACGACGCACGTCGTGCTGGATCACCTCCATGAGGCGCTCCTGCGCCTCGGGCTTGCGCGCAAGCGGAAGTGTCTCGACCGCGCTCCGCAGCGAGGTGAGCGGGTTCTTCAGTTCGTGGGCCACATCGGCGGCAAAGGATTCGATCGCGTCCATCCGGTTGTAAAGCGCATTGGTCATCTCGCGCAGGGTTCGCGCAAGGTGTCCGATCTCGTCGCGCCGTTCGGAGAACTGCGGGATTTCCTCGCGCGACTTGATCCCACGGCGCACGCGTTCCGCCGCCGCCGCCAGGCGACGAACCGGTCCGGCGATCGTGCCGGCAAGCAGGATCGAGAGCACCATGGTAACCGTGGCGGCCACCAGGAAGACACGCACGATGGCGATACGCTCGGCACGCACGATGGCATCGATGTCGCCGCCCTGCGTGGACAGGAGCAGGGAGCCCAGAACCGCACGGAAGCGCTGCACCGGAACCGCGACGGAAACGATCAGCTCGCCACGGGGCGAGACGCGCACGACACTTGCGGGAGACCCGGCAAGGGCCGCCTCGACCTCGGGATAGGCGCGCCCGTTCCCAGCGCCGATCTCCTCGTAAAGCGGCAGGTCGCCACGACGGAACCACAGCTTCACGTCGGCCCAGAACTTGTCCCAGAGCCCCGGTTCGTCAGAGGCCGGCGGCGGCAGGTCGAAGCGGAGGATCTGACCGCGCGCATAGAGGTGGCGCGAATCGAGGATGAGAATGCCTTCCGGGTCGTAGATCCGGGCCCGCGTGCGTGTCGGCGAGATCAGCCGGCGCAGAACCGGGGCGACACGCTCGGGGTTGATGGGAAAATCGGTCAGCCGCCCGCTGTCGGTCGGCGAGATGCTCTCTCCCGCCTGCAGCTGGAGGAGTTGCTCGGGATCGACCATCAGCCCGTCGGTCTCGACCGTCGCGGAGGCGGCGATGGCGCCGGCGATGATCTCGCCCTGGGTGAGGAGGCTCTGCACCCGGGCATCGATCAGGCCGGCACGGAACTGGTTCAGATAGAGGATGCCGCCAACCATGGCGCACAGGGCGGCAAGGTTGAGAACGAGAATGCGACGGGTGAGGGAGGACGTCAGATAGGGGCCGAGGAACCCGCCGATGCGCCCGAAAAAACGACGGCGGATGCGGCGATTGCCGAGCGTGCGCAACGCGGCCGGACGATCGCCCCGCGCCGTTTCGGATCGTGGGCCTGTGCCGGCATCGGGTGCGTTGTCTGTCCCAGCCTCCGCGCTCATTTCGCCTTCTCCGGCGCGCGGGCGCGCCTCGTGTCCCTCGTGCATCGCGCTCCCGGGCGGAGCCGCAGCCGCCTCAGCCCTCGCGGAAGCGGTAGCCGACGCCGTAAAGCGTCTCGATCATGTCGAAGCTGTCGTCAACCAGCTTGAACTTCTTCCTCAGCCTCTTGATGTGGCTGTCGATGGTGCGATCGTCCACATAGACCTGATCGTCATAGGCGGCGTCCATCAGCGCATTGCGGCTCTTGACCACTCCCGGGCGCTGCGCCAGCGCATAGAGGATCAGGAACTCCGTCACCGTCAGCGTGACAGGCTGCCCCTTCCACGTCGAGGTGTGACGTTCCTGGTCCATGACCAGGTCGCCGCGCTCGAGGAGCTTGTCGCTCTCGGGCTTCGCCGTGGTGGCATCGCGCGGCTGCACCCGACGCAGCACCGCCTTCACCCGTTCCACCAAGAGGCGCTGGGAGAACGGTTTGCGGATGAAATCGTCGGCGCCCATCTTGAGACCGAAGAGTTCATCGATCTCGTCATCCTTGGAGGTGAGGAAGATGACGGGCAGATCGGACTTCTGGCGCAGGCGGCGCAGAAGTTCCATGCCATCCATGCGCGGCATCTTGATATCGAAGATTGCAAGGTCGGGCGGATCGGTGATGAGCCGGTCCAGCGCCGAGGTGCCATCGGTGTAGGTGAAGACCCGGTAGCCCTCGCTCTCGAGCGCGATCGAAACGGAGGTCAGGATGTTGCGGTCGTCGTCTACCAGCGCGATCGTCGGCATGGTTCGATACCAGCTCCCATTCTTGTGTTTCCCGTCCGGCCCGCTCGACGGCACCGGTCGGCCTTGGCTCCGACCCGCGCGGAACACGACCCGTCCGTTCCGGGCCGTATCTGCACCCGGACGGTCGATGTATCAGGCTTGCCGTTGCAAATGCGCATAAATTATGGCGAGTGCAAGGGCTGCGGCGCTCTCGTTTTCGCCGCGAAGCGAAGGCAGAGCCCGGCAAGCGAGACCACGACGCCACAGATCAGGCCGACGATCAGTCCGCCCGCGCCGAGCTGCAGGGCGATGGCCGTTGCATAGGCGACCGGAATGGCCACCAGCCAGAAGGCCCCGATCTGCAGGAGCGTCGGCCACCAGACATCGCCAAGCCCGCGCAGGGCGCCGATCGCCACCACCATGGACGCATCCGCACACAGCATGAAGGCGGCAACGGACAGGGCACGGGATGCGGCCTCGATGGTCGCCGGATCCTGCGAGATGAGCGTGGCGGCGCGCTCGGGCGCGAAGAAAAACAGCACCGCCACCGGCACAGGCCAGAGTCCGCCGAGCAGGATGCCGGCCCAGCCCGCCCGGCGCATCCCCACGGTATCGCCGCCGCCAAGTGCGCGACCGACCCGGATGGAGGTCGCTCCGGCGGTGCCGATCGCCATCATGAATGCCAGGCTCACCAGCGTCATCGTGGTCTGATAGGCGGCCAACTGGGCCGTTCCGAGCCACCCCGCCATCATGACGACCGTGGCGAAGGCGGCGCTCTCGACGCCCTGCGCAAGTCCCATGGGCAACCCGAGACGGCGCAGTTCGCGCGCATCCGGGTCACGCAGCGCTCCGGCCAGTGCCGCAAGCGGCGGACGGCGCGGGATCAGGCTGAAGGCGTCATCGCGCCGGGCGGCGCGCATGAGCACGACCAGGATGGCAACGCCGGCGAAACTGCGCGCCAGACTGCTCGCCGTCATGATGCCCTCCGCTCCGCCGGGCTCGACGAAGCCGCCCCAGCCGAAGCCGAAGACGGCGTTGAGGGGAACATTGATCAGATTGGCAAGGAGCATGATGAGCATGCCCGTCTTCGGCCGTCCGGTCGCCTCGAGAAAGAGATTGCCGGCAACGAAGACAAGAATGCCCGGCATGCCATAGCCGAAGGCACCGGAAACCCGCGCCGCGCCCGCGCTCAGGTCCGGCGTCTGCCCCACGGCGAGAAAGAAGCCCTCGGCAAACCGGGACAGCACGAGGATGGCCAGCCCCAAGAGCACGCCATGCACGAGAGCGGCACGCGCGACCGCCCCGGCGCGAAAGGCGTCATTGGCGCCCAGCGCCTGCGCGGCAAGGACGGCCGTTGCCTGAAGGCCGCCGACCGCGACAAGCATCAGCGTGACCTGGGGCGCGACACCCAGGCCGAAATACGCAAGCTCCGCCGCCCCGGCCCGGCCAACCATGACCGTGTCCACCGTGACCATCAGCAACAGTGCCGCGCGGGCAACGATGATGGGCAGTGCCAGGCGGGCGGTGAAAAGTCCGTGACGCAGCAGCGTCGGTGCGGCGTCGGTTCCGGCCACACTCATGAGACACCCCCGGCGCACGCTCTCTCCCCACCCGGCCCCGCCAGGACCGACGACCACGTTTGAGCGTTCCCCATGAACAAGAATCCCGAGCCCGCATGTACGGCCCTGCGCGCGGACCGAATGAAGCGAATATTCCATACGGACATGTTCGGTCCCATAATTAATTTGCCGGATGAAATAATATATTTTGCGCCTATCAAGTACTAAATCGATTTAAACGACAAGTCTCGCGCCCTGTTCCGCTTGTTGATCGAAATCGCATCAACTAGGTTCGCCTTGCTCAAAACGAAGATGGATACCTCGCGGACCAGAGGCGGGATCGGTTGCGCCGGGCAACCGGAACCCGGCGGGGAAAATCCGTCTCGCTCGAACCACCAGCGGACAAGCGCCCGGCAAACCGAGACAGGGATCCAAGGAAACATGGCGGACAAGGGCGTAGGGCAGCAATCGGCTCCCGTGGACACGTGCGGGCTTGCCGGGCTTGCGGGGCTTCACCACAATCTCACGGCATCTGCGCTCTATGAGCATGCCATCGCCCGGGGCGAGGGCGACATCGCGGCCGGCGGCGCGCTGGTGGTCGAGACCGGCGTTCACACCGGGCGCTCCCCCAAGGACAAGTTCGTCGTTGTCGACGAAACCACCCATGACACCGTGTGGTGGGACAACACCGCGTCCATGACCCCGGAGGCCTTTGCACGCCTTCATGCCGACATACGCGAGCACGTGCGCGGCATGACGCTTTACGCGCAGGATCTTTACGGCGGCGCGGATCCGGACGAGCGGATCTCCGTGCGTGTCTTCACCGAGTACGCCTGGCACTCGCTCTTCATCCGCAACCTGCTAATCCGCCCGGATGCTTCCGAGCTCGCCGGTTTCGACCCGGAAATGACGATCATCGACCTGCCGAGCTTCAAGGCCGATCCGGAGCGGCACGGCTGTCGCACCGATACGGTGATCGCCTGCGACTTTACCCGCAAGATCGTCCTGATCGCGGGAACGTCCTATGCGGGCGAGATGAAGAAGTCGGTCTTCTCGCTTCTCAACTTCCTGCTGCCGGGCCGCGACGTGATGCCGATGCACTGCTCGGCGAACGTCGGCGCCGACGGCGACTCGGCCGTTTTCTTCGGCCTGTCGGGCACCGGAAAGACCACGCTCTCCGCCGACCCGTCGCGCACGCTCGTGGGCGACGACGAGCACGGCTGGGGCCCGGACGGCATCTTCAACTTCGAGGGCGGCTGCTACGCCAAGACAATCAAGCTCTCGGCGGAGGCCGAACCGGAAATCTTCTCCACGACGCAGCGCTTCGGAACGGTGCTCGAGAACGTGGTGATGGATCCGGTCACGCGCACCGTGGACTTCGATGACGGTTCGAAGACCGAGAACACGCGCTGCGCCTATCCCATCGAGTTCATCTCCAACGCCAGCGAGACCGGGCGCGCGCCGCATCCGAAGAACATCATCATGCTGACGGCGGACGCCTTCGGTGTTCTTCCCCCGATTGCCAAGCTGACGCCGGCCCAGGCGATGTATCACTTCCTCTCGGGCTACACAGCGAAGGTCGCGGGCACCGAAAAGGGCGTCACCGAGCCCCAGGCGACCTTCTCGACCTGTTTCGGCGCTCCCTTCATGCCGCGTCATCCCTCCGAATACGGCAATCTCCTGCGCGAACTGATCGCGCGTCACGAAGTCGATTGCTGGCTCGTCAACACCGGCTGGACGAGCGGGGCCTATGGCACCGGCTACCGGATGCCGATCCGTGCCACGCGCGCGCTGCTCGGCGCCGCGCTCGACGGCTCCCTGCGTGAGGCGGAATGCCGTACGGACCCGCATTTCGGCTTCGCCGTCCCGGTGGCGGTGCCGGGTGTCGACAGCACGATCCTCGATCCGCGTTCGACCTGGGCAGACCCGATTGCCTATGACCGCCAGGCCGCGCGTCTGGTGGAGATGTTCGTCGCCAATTTCGCCAAGTTCGAGGAGCATGTGGACGGCACGGTGCTTGCCGCGGCTCCGACCCTGGCGGCAGCGGCCGAGTAGGCATCATCGCGGCAGCGGCCGCACGGATCTCTTGCCGGACGGGCGAAGCCATGGCTTCGCCCGTTTGCGTTTCGCCCATGCCTTGAGGGTCTCCGAAGCGCCCGGGAGGCGTTTCGCCACGGACCTCGCATTGTCTCCCCCGTGCACCAGCCCCAAATGATGCCTATAGTTCCCGCGACAGGGCACCGGCGGACAAACCCGTCCGCGTGTGTGTCGCGGAGATTTCCCGGTTCGGGACTGGAGGGCACATGCAGCAGGAAGCAGGGCAGGATGGCCCGGCGGCCAGCGTGATCGATCCGCTGACGCTGGCGGAGGCGTGGGCGCGCGAGGGCCGCCCGGTGGCGCTGGCCACGGTGGTCGAGACCTGGGGCTCGGCACCGCGCCCCGTCGGCGCGCATCTGGTGATCGACGCCGAGGGCAATTTTGAGGGCTCCGTTTCGGGCGGCTGCGTCGAAGGCGCGGTGGTCGCGGAGGCCGCCGACGTCATCGAGACGGGCAAACCCGCGATGCTCGAGTTCGGCGTCGCCGACGAAACGGCATGGCAGGTGGGTCTTTCGTGCGGCGGACGCATCCGCGTTCTCGTCGAGCCGATCGGCCACGGGGGCTGAACGACCATGGACCTCGACCTTCTCGCGCGGTTCAACGCCGCGCGCAGCGGCCGGCGCGCGGCCATTCTCGTCACGCCGATGGATCCGCAGGGTGCAACGTCCGGGCACCAGCGCCTTGTCGCCGAGACCGACGACCTCGCAGACGATCCCTTCGCGGAACCGCTCAGCGCGGCCTTCCGCTCGGGGCGCTCCGGCATCGTGACCGGACGCGGTGGCGAAAGCGCCTTCCTGACGGTGAGCGTACCGCCTCCCCGGCTGGTTCTCATCGGCGCGGTGCACATCAGCCAGGCATTGCTGCCGATGGCCGAGCTTGCCGGCTTCGACGTCACCGTGATCGATCCGCGCACCGCCTTCGCAACACCCGAGCGCTTTTCGGGCGGACGGCTTCTGGCGGAATGGCCGCAGGACGTTCTCGACGAGGTGGCCCTTGATCCGTACACCGCCGTCGCCGCGCTCACCCATGACCCGAAGATCGACGACGTTCCGCTGCAGGCGGCACTTGAGGCCGGATGCTTCTACGTCGGTGCGCTCGGCAGTCGCAAGACGCACGGTCGCCGGGTGGAACGACTGACACAGGCCGGCGTGTCCGAGGCGGCGCTGGCGCGGATCGACGCGCCCGTCGGCGCAGACATCGGCGCCGCGTCCCCGGCCGAGATCGCCGTCGCGGTTCTGGCGAACGTGATCCTGGCGTTGCGCAAGGGGGAAAGGAAGCGGCCGTGAAGTTCGGCTCCGTCGCGACCCGAAACGCCGAGGGTGCGATCCTCGCCCATACGATCCGCCTGGAGGACGGCGCCCTCAAGAAGGGTCAACGTCTCTCTGCAGCCGATGTCGACCGCCTCTCAACCGCCGGGATCGATGCCATCGTGGCCGCCAGCCTCGAGACCGGGGACTGTCACGAGGACCGTGCGGCGGAGCGTCTGGCCCGGGCCGCCGACGGCGGTGGCCTGACGCTGGAACCGCCGTTTACCGGCCGGGTCAATTTTCTGGCCGCCGGCAACGGCGTCCTTGTGATCGACGAAGCGGCGGTGGATGCGGCGAACCGTGTGGATCCCGCCCTGACGCTGGCGACGCTTCCCGCCTTTGCGCGGGTGACGCGCGGACGGATGGTCGCGACCGCGAAGGTGATCCCCTTCGCGGTCGGCGAGGACGCCGTGGCGCGCGCGGAAGCCGCTGCCCGGCGCGCGGTGCGCGTTGCCCCCTTCAGGGCCCGCAAGGTCGGCCTCGTCGCGACCCTCCTGCCCCACCTCAAGCCCTCCGTCATGGACAAGACGCGACGCATCACCGAGGCGCGTCTGGATGTGTCCGGTTCCACGCTGGTCGCCGAACACCGCGTCGCCCACGAAACGGAGGCCGTGGCGTCCGCGCTGACGAAGCTCCTGCACGGGGGCGCCGAGATGCTGCTCGTCTTCGGCGCATCCGCCATCGTCGACCGCGGCGACGTGATCCCGGCGGCAATCGAGCACGCGGGAGGGACGGTTGCGCACTTCGGGATGCCGGTCGATCCGGGCAACCTGCTGCTTGTCGGCGAGATCGACGGCGTTCCCGTGATCGGCGCGCCGGGTTGTGCGAGAAGCCCGAGCGAGAACGGATTCGACTGGGTCCTCGACCGACTGATGGCCGACCTTCCGGTCACCGAGGCGGACATCACCGGTCTCGGCGTTGGCGGCCTTCTGATGGAGATCGGATCGCGCCCCCAACCGCGAGAGGGCAAGCGCGACCGGAATGGACCACGGGACCGAACGCGCGAGATCGCCGGTCTCCTTCTGGCCGCCGGCCGCTCCAGCCGGGCGGAGGGCGCCAACAAGCTTCTGGCACGCCTTGGCGGAAAACCGCTCGTCCGCATCGCCGCCGAGAACGCGCTTGAAAGCGGGCTATCGCGCCTCGTCGTCGTGACCGGCCACATGCAGGGCGAGATCCGCGACGCTCTTGCCGGTCTCGACGTCGATATCGTGCACAACCCCGATTTTGCCGAGGGCATGGGCGGCTCGATCCGCACCGGGATGCGGGCCCTGCCCGAAAGCGCCGAGGCCGTCGCCATTCTGCTGGCCGACATGCCCGGGATCGACGCCACGGCAATCGACCGCCTGATCCGGGCCTACCGCCCGGAAGCCGGGCGCGCGATCATTGCCGCCACGCATGAGGGCACGCGTGGCAACCCCGTGCTCTTCGACCGGCTGTTCTTCGCAAGTCTGGCACGGCTGGAAGGCGATACGGGCGCCCGCAGGCTGATCGTCGAGAACGCCGGGCTCGTGGCCGAGGTCGAGATCGGCGCGGTGGCCCGTCACGACCTCGACACCCGGGCAGCCCTCGTTGCGGCAGGTGCCGACCTCGACGACGGGGCACCCTCTGGCGCCTGAGGGCTGGCCTTGCGATGAAGCCCCGCGTTTACCATGATGCTGCACCGCGAAAAAAGCATGGCTCCCATGCCGAGGTCGCACTTGGCCGCATCGGTTGTGACACTTATATAACCATGGTGTTTTTCACGAGGCCGCGTCTGCACAAGACATCGGGCCTGTCGCGGATCGCAAGTTCCCCTACTCCGGCCGGCGCCCGTCAAGGGCGACATCCCGTTCGGGCAGCGGTCCTTCGCGTTCATCGAAGAGGCAATGATCATGACCGAACTTCGCCTGCCGCGCTCCGGCCAATGCAAATGGGCCGAGGGCACTGGCGGAAACTACACGTTCCCGTGCAGCAACCGGGTCGAGCCCGGCGTTTCCTATTGCGTCGAGCACCACGCGCTTGTCTACATCGCGCCGGAAGAGCGCCGCCGCAGCCGCGCTTCCTCGCCGATGCTGTTCCGCGCGCAGAAGAAAGCCGCCTGACAAGGCACGTTCGCCCATCGTCGATGGGCGTTCAAAGGATTTGAGGCCGCCGGCATCTTGCCGGCGGCCTTTTTCGTGCGCGATCCGCCGCGCGCGACGGATCGTAGAAAGGGCGTCTGTCCGCTTCGCGCCCTCACACGAGATCCGCCATGCCCGTCGATGCGCTTGTCCTTGTCACCGCCGACCAGCTCTCGCACGATCTGTCTGCACTTGACGGGCTCGAACGCGCATCGACGGTGGTGCTCATGGTCGAGGTCGCGGAGGAAACCGACTACGTCCCCCACCACCGAAAGAAGATGGCGTTTCTCCTTTCCGCCATGCGTCATCATGCCGAGGACCTCGAACGCGCGGGCTGGAGCGTCGACTACGTACGGCTCGACGCGCCCGGCAACACGGGATCCTTCGGTGGCGAAATGGAGCGGGCGATCGACCGCCATGCACCGAAACGCATCCGGTTCACGCATCCGGGCGAGTGGCGCGTGCTCGAAATGGCGCGCGGCTGGGAGGAGCGGTTCGGCATCTCGGTCGAGATTCCGGAAGACACCCGTTTCATCTGTCCGACCCGGGATTTCCGTACCTGGGCGAAGGGTCGCAAGGTCTTTCGCATGGAGCACTTCTACCGCGAGATGCGGCGTAAGACCGGCTTTCTCATGGAAGGTGACGAGCCTGCGGGAGGACGATGGAACCTCGATGCCGAGAATCGCAAGCCCGCGGACGCCGACCTGTTCATGCCCCGCCCGCTGCGGATCGAACCGGACCGGATCACCCGCGAGGTGCTCGACATGGTCGCAAGGCGCTTCCCCGACCGCTTCGGCGATCTGGAGCCGTTCTCCTTTCCGGTGACCCGGACAGACGCCCTGCGCGCACTCGATCACTTCACGGAGACAGCGCTGGCCCGCTTCGGCGACTATCAGGACGCCATGCTGTCGGGCGAGCCGTTTCTCTATCATTCTCTGCTTTCGCCCTGTCTCAATGCCGGGCTTCTGAACCCTCTGGAAGTCTGCAGCGCGGTCGAGGACACCTATCTGGCCGGCAACGTGCCGCTCAACGCGGCCGAGGGCTTCATTCGCCAGATCATCGGATGGCGGGAGTACGTGCGCGGCATCTACTGGCTCAGGATGCCCGACTACGCGCGGGAGAACGCCCTGCAGGCGGACCGGCCGCTGCCCTGGTTCTACTGGAGCGGAGAGACCCGCATGGCCTGTGTCAGCGCCTGCGTGCGTCAGACGAAGGCCGAGGCCTACGCCCATCATATCCAGCGCCTGATGGTGACCGGCAATTTCGCGCTGCTTGCCGGCATCTCTCCGTCAAAACTGCACGAGTGGTATCTCGCGGTCTATGCGGATGCCTTCGAGTGGGTGGAGCTTCCCAACACCCTCGGGATGAGCCAGTTCGCCGACGGTGGCCTGCTTGGCTCCAAGCCCTATGCGGCGAGCGGGAACTACATCAGCAGGATGTCGGACTACTGCGGAAACTGCGCCTACGACGTGAAGGAAAAGACCGGGGAGACAGCCTGTCCGTTCAACCCGCTCTACTGGGACTTCCTGATGCGCAACAGGGACAGGCTTAAGGACAATCCGCGCCTCGCGCAGCCCTATCGGACCTGGGAGCGCATGAGCGACGACCGGCGACGGGACACGCTTTCAGCGGCGCGCCGCGTTCTGGCGCGGCTTGACGAGGAAACGCTCTGAGCCGAGCCGTGTGTTCGGCTCGGCGGGTCTCACACCCGACGCAAACGAGCGAAAGGCCCCCGGCAGGACACCGGGAGCCTTTCGCGTGCAAAGCACGACATCCGAAACGCAAGCAATGCGAAGTCGCGATGCAATGGCCGGTCGCTCGAAATGGCGCCCGGCCTCGCGCTGCTTACTTCGGGCGCTTGGAGCCGTAGAGCGAGCGGCGCTTCTTACGATCCTTGACACCCTGGGTGTCGAGGACGCCGCGGATGACGCGGTAGCGCACGCCCGGAAGATCGTTCGGGCCGCCGCCGCGCACGAGCACCACGGAGTGCTCCTGCAGGTTGTGGCCCTCGCCCGGGATGTAGGCGGTCACTTCGTTGCCGTTCGTCATGCGGACACGGGCAACCTTACGCAGAGCCGAGTTCGGCTTACGCGGGGTCGTGGTGTACACGCGGGTGCAGACGGCGCGCTTCTGCGGGTTTCCACCCAGCGACGGCGTCTTGGACTTGTTGATGGACGGCTTGCGGTTCTGACGAACCAACTGATTGATTGTCGGCATAGAGTCTTGCAGCTTGTTTTCGAGGAATGTCGTGGTGGCTCCCTATAGGGGGAACCACCGTTCTTGTCAAAGGGAGAATCCCCTCTCGCGGCGGTTTTGCGCCGACCGGCGGGGATTACACGTCGAGATTCGCAACCGAGAGCGCGTTTTCCTGGATGAAGGAACGGCGCGGATCGACATCGTCGCCCATCAGCTTGGTGAAAATGTCGTCGGCGGCATCCGCCTCCCGGATCTTCACCTGCAGCAGCGAACGGGCGTTGGGGTCGAGCGTCGTTTCCCAGAGCTGCTCGGCGTTCATCTCGCCAAGGCCCTTGTAGCGCTGCATGGAGATGCCCTTGCGTCCCTGCGCGAACACCGCCTCCAGAAGCGCGCGGGGGCCGCGGATCGCGGTTTCGTTCCCCTTGCGCGACAGGCTCGCCGCCTTGCCGTAGACCTCCTGGAGATGCTCGGTGCGGGCATCGAGCTTGCGCGCGTCGGCGGAGCCTAGAAGCGCCGCGTCGATGGTCGCAACCTCACGCACGCCACGCACGACCCGCTCGAACTGCAGGTCGCCGTTTTCCAGCACCTGGCCGCTCCATCCGCGCTCGAACTCCTCGGCGAGGATATCCAGACGGCGGGCGATATAGGCCGCCGCCTCCTCGGCCGCCGCTCGGTCATGCAGCTTGTCCACGTTGAGGGCGCCGGCGATCGCCGCCTGCTCCACCACGTCGCGGTCGTAGCGCGAATGCAGTCCGTCCAGGATGTAGGTCACCTGGCGTGCCTTCTCCACCGCGTCGCGCAGGTCGGCGCCAGCACGCACCTCGCCGCTCGCCAGCGTCAGCGAGCAGTCCTCGAGCCCGGTGTCGATCAGGTAGTTTTCCAGCGCCTCGTGATCCTTGAGGTACTGCTCGGAATTGCCGCGCTTGACCTTGTAGAGCGGCGGCTGCGCGATATAGACGTGCCCCTGCTCGATGAGGTCCGGCATCTGACGGAAGAAGAACGTCAGCAGCAGCGTGCGGATGTGGGCGCCGTCCACGTCGGCGTCCGTCATGATGATGATCTTGTGATAGCGCAGCTTCTCGAGATTGAACTCCTCCTTGCCAATGCCCGTGCCGAGCGCCGTGATCAGCGTGCCGATCTCGTTGGAGGAAAGCATCTTGTCGAAGCGCGCGCGCTCCACGTTCAGGATCTTGCCACGCAGGGGCAGGATCGCCTGGTTCTCGCGGCTGCGCCCCTGCTTGGCGGATCCGCCGGCCGAATCGCCCTCGACGAGGAAGAGTTCGGCCTTGGACGGGTCGCGCTCCTGGCAGTCGGCGAGCTTGCCGGGCAGCGAGGCAACGTCGAGCGCACCCTTGCGCCGGGTCAGTTCGCGGGCCTTGCGGGCGGCCTCACGGGCGCTTGCCGCCTCGACCACCTTGGAGACCAGGGTGCGCGCCGGGGCCGGATTTTCCTCCAGCCACTCGGAAAGCGCATGGTTGATGGCGCTCTCCACCACGGGGCGGACCTCGGAGGACACCAGCTTGTCCTTGGTCTGGGAGGAGAACTTCGGATCCGGCACCTTCACCGACAGCACGCAGGTCAGGCCCTCGCGACAGTCGTCGCCGGTCAGCGAAACCTTCTCGCGCTTCAAGAGGCCGGAGCTTTCCGCATAGGCCGTGACCTGGCGCGTCAGAGCGGCGCGGAAACCGGCCAGATGGGTACCGCCGTCGCGCTGGGGAATGTTGTTCGTGAAGCACAGCACCTGCTCGTGGTAGCTGTCGTTCCACCACATCGCCGCCTCGACGGTGATCCCGTCGCGCTCGACGCTCATGGTCACGGGCGCCTCGATGAGCGGGTGCTTGGCACGGTCCAGATAGCGCACGAAGGCCTCGAGCCCGCCCTCGTAGAACAGCTCGACCTCCTGATCCTCAACCCCGCGCTTGTCCGTCAGCAGGATGCGCACGCCCGAATTCAGGAACGCGAGTTCGCGCAAGCGGTGCTCCAACGTCGCGAAGTCGAACTCCACACGGGTGAAGGTCTCCGGCGAGGGCAGGAAGGTCACCTCGGTGCCCTTCTGGCCATTGGCCGGGCCGACCACGGACAGCGGCATTTCGGCGTCGCCATGGCGGAACCGCATGTGATGCTCGTTGCCGTTGCGCCAGATCCTGAGATCAAGCCAGGTCGACAGCGCGTTGACCACCGAGACGCCCACGCCATGCAGGCCGCCGGACACCTTGTAGGAATTCTGGTCGAACTTTCCGCCGGCATGCAGCTGGGTCATGATGACCTCGGCGGCGGAAACGCCCTCTTCCGGATGAAGGTCGGTGGGAATGCCGCGGCCGTTGTCCGTCACGGTGACGGACCCGTCCGCATTGAGCATCACGGTCACCCGGTCCGCGTGGCCGGCAAGGGCCTCGTCGATGGCGTTGTCCACCACCTCATAGACCATGTGGTGCAGGCCCGAGCCGTCATCGGTGTCGCCGATGTACATGCCTGGCCGCTTGCGCACCGCGTCCAGGCCCTTGAGAACCTTGATCGAACCCGCGCCGTACTCGTCGTTGGCGCCTTCGGCGGGAAGCGGTGCCGGATCGCCGGCCATCGGTGTGTCACTCATTCGAATCAGATGCTCGCTCGCTCGGGTGTAATCTTCAGTTATACGGGCTTGGCGGCCGTGTTCAACCGACGCCGGCAAAGGCCCTCGCGCGTCCGGGTCCGCTCGACGCGGGCAGGTCGCGACCACCGCATCGACGCATCGCGTTCACGGACCGGTCTGACATGCGAATCGGGCGAAATTCAGCGCGTCGCGACGGCAACGGCGGCACCCGCGATCATGGTTCCCGCCGATCTGTTGAGCAGGCGCACGGCGCGCGGGCTGGCAAAGATCCTGCGGGCCCGGTCGGCTGCAAGACAATAGACCGCCATCACCGACCCCACCACGACGAAGGCGATCAACGCGAGTTCGAAAAACCCGAACATCGTCACCGTTTCGAGCGGGATCAGGTTGGGCAGGAGCGCCAGGTAGAAGATCATGGTCTTGGGGTTGCCGAGTGTCAGCGCCAGCCCCGCCAGCATCAGGCGCAGGTCGCCGGACCGCTTTCGCTCTCCCTGGGGCAGAGGCGTCGCGATCCCCACGGCCGGCGCGTTCCACATCTTCCAGGCAAGCCACAGCAGATAGACCGCTCCGGCATATTTCACGACAAGGAAAGCGGTCGCGAATGTCTGAGCAACGACCGCCAGCCCGGCCACGACGACGCTCAGCCACACCACATCGCCAATGGCCATGCCGAGGCAAAAGGCAATCGCCCCCTCCCGTCCGCGTGCCAGAACGCGTCCGACAACGGCCGCGATGCCCGGACCTGGAATGACCGCGGCGACAAAGAGCGCACCGGCAAAGACGAGAAGCGGGGCAAGATCCATGAAGAGGCTTCCTTGAACAGCCGGCCACACACTAGCCGGAAAACGGCCGGGGCTCCGCGCCTCCGGCTTCGGACAATGCGATGATGGTTCCGCCTTCGGGCAGGCTTTCGAAAAGGGCGGCATCCGTACCGGTCATGAAGACCTGGCACGCGAGCGCCGACAGGCGCGCGAAGAGAGCCTCGCGACGCCCGGGGTCGAGATGGGCGGCCACCTCGTCCATCAGCAGCACAGGGGTCATTCCCGACACCGCCGTGGTGAGATCCGCATGCGCCAGGATAAGACCGATCAGCAGCGCCTTCTGCTCTCCCGTGGAGGCAAGCGCGGCCGGCATGTCCTTGGCGAGATGCGTGACGGCAAGGTCGGAGCGATGGGGGCCTTCCAGCGTCCGACCGGCAGCGCGGTCGCGAAAGCGTCCTTCCACGAGCCGCTCGCGATAGGCGTCCTCAAGGTCGGTGGCGTCCAGGTCCCCGGCCATGTCCTCGAAGGGGCCGGTCAGCCGGATCCCGGCCTGGGGAAACGGCAGGCCGAGTTGTGCCTGGGACGCGATACGCTCGCCAAGCAGGACCACCGCCTCGCGCCTTGCGTAGCTCACCGCAACGGCAAGCGGCGCGAGCTGGGCCTCGACGGCATCGAGAAAGGCGGACGAGCCGCCATCGTCCAGCAGTCTGTTGCGGGCCCGCAGCGTCTTTTCCAGGTCGGCGACCCGACGTCCGTGGCCGGGATCGACGGCAAGCACCAGGCGATCGAGAAAACGCCGCCGGTCACCGGCGGCGCCGGTGAAGAGCCCGTCCATGGCCGGCAGCAGCCACAGGACCCGCAGATGCTCCAGAAGCATGTCGGCCGAGCGCACGTCCTCGCCATCAATCCTGATGCGGCGACCGGCCTCGCCGGGTGCATGGCCAACACCGATGCGCGCCTCGCCGCATCCGCCTTCCAGCACGGCGGATACGGCAAAACCGCCCGTCGCGCCCTTGCGCACCATGTCGTCGAGCTGCGCCCGGCGCAGGCCCCGCCCCGGCGACAGCAGCGACACCGCCTCGAGAAGGTTGGTCTTGCCGACGCCATTCGCGCCGACGAGCGCAACCAGCCGCGCCTCGAAGCCGAGCGCGAGGGTCTCATGGTTCCGGAAGTTGGAGAGGGTCAGCCGGGAGAGCGCGACCCGGACCGGCTCGTTCATGGGTATCTCGTCCCGGGTCGTTCCGTCCCGCGCGCCCCCGGCGCGGCGAACCGCCCCGCGAGGGACGGTCCGGACAGTCTCATCCTGTTGCCGCCTGGCGGACGTGCGAACGTCGCGCGCTACACGCGCATGGGCATGAGCACGTAGAGCGTGTCCGTCGTGCCCTTGTCCTGCACCAGCGTCGGCGCCCCTGAGTCGGCGAACCGGAAGGACGCCGTATCGCCGCGAAGCTGGCCGGTGATCTCCAGCAGGTAGCGCGAGTTGAAGCCGATCTCCAGCGGATCGGCATCATAGTCGATCGCCAGTTCCTCGGTCGCCGACCCGGAATCCGGATTGACCACGGTGAGGATCATGCGGCCCTCGGACATGGCGAGCTTCACGGCCCGGCCACGCTCGGAGGAAATGGTCGACACGCGGTCGACAGCCGCCTTGAACTCGTCGCGGTCGACGAGCATTTCCTTGTCGTTGTGCTGCGGAATCACCCGCCCGTAATCGGGGAAGGTGCCGTCGATCAGTTTCGAGGTCAGAACGACGTCGCCGGTCGTGATGCGGATCTTGGTCTCCGAGATCTCGACGCGCGTGTCGGCATCGGGGTCCTCGAGGAGCTTCTGGATCTCGCCCACGGTCTTGCGTGGCACGATGACGCCGGGCATCCCCATGGCGCCGGAGGGCGCCGGCACCTCGGCACGCGCCAGGCGATGACCGTCGGTTGCCACGCCGCGCAGGCGATCGCCCTCCTCGCTGGTCACCGAATGCAGATAGATGCCGTTCAGGTAGTAGCGCGTCTCCTCGGTGGAGATGGCGAACTGGGTGGCGTCGATGATGCCGCGCAGCTCGCGCGCGCTCAAGCTGAAGCCATGGGTGAAGTCACCGGCGGTGATGTCCGGGAAGTCCGCCTCGGGCAGCATCTGCAGCGCGAAACGCGAGCGTCCTGCCCGGATTTCCAGCGTGGCGTTGTCGGAGGAGGTCTCGAGCGCGACCTGGGCGCCCTCGGGCAGCTTGCGCACGATGTCGTAGATCATGTGCGCGGGAACGGTGGTTGCGCCGGGCTGCTCCACATGGGCGGCGACCCGCTCGGAAATCTCCAGATCGAGATCGGTGGCCTTCAGCAGAAGCTCGCCGGCCTCGCAACGCAGCAACACGTTCGACAGGATCGGGATGGTGTTGCGGCGTTCGACGACACGGTGAACATGGGTCAGGGACTTCAGGAGGTCGGTCCGCTCAAGAGTCACTTTCATTGCGTCGTCCATTGTCGAGAAATTGAGCAAGATTGCCGGAAGATGCGGTGGATCCCGCGACGGCGAAATGGCCGTTGACACTGCCCCGCCGGCGGCAAAATTGCAAGAGAAAGAGGGCCGGACGCGGGCCGGCGTCCGGCCCTGATCCGGCCCGTCAAACTGGTGGAGCGGCGGAGGTTCCGCCGGGACCGCGTCAGCCGTCGAGCATGCGTTTCAGCAGATCCAGCTCCTGGGCAAGGATCTGGTCGTTGCGCGCCAGATCCTCGATCTTTCGCACCGCGTGAAGCACTGTGGTGTGATCCCTGTTGCCGAAGCGGCGGCCGATTTCCGGCAACGAGCGCGGCGTCAGGGTCTTGGCCAGGAACATGGCGATCTGCCGCGGGCGCACGATGGTGCGGGTGCGGCGCGCGGACAGAAGGTCCGCCTTGGACACGTTGTAGTGCTTGGAGACCACACGCTGGATCTCCTCGATCTTGACGCGGCGCGGCTCGGTGTTGCGCACCAGATCGCGCAGGGTGGCTTCCGCCATCTCCTGGGTGATCGGCTGATTGGTGAGCTGGTTGTGCGCGACGAGCCGGTTCAGCGCGCCTTCGAGATCGCGCCCGGAGTTGCCGACATTGCGGGCGACATAGTCGAGAACGCTCTCCGGCACCGCGAATGCGGAATGGGAGCGGCGAACGGCATCGACGCGATTGGTCAGGATCGCCCGGCGCAGGCCGAAATCAGGCTCGGAGATCGCCACGACCAGACCGCCGGCAAGGCGCGAGCGCATCCGCTCGTCGAGAGTCTCGAGATCGGAGGGCGGACGGTCGGCGGCCACGACCACCTGGCGGGCGCCATCGATCAGGGCGTTGAGCGTGTGGCAGAATTCCTGCTGAACCTGCTTGCCGTGCAGGAACTGCATGTCGTCGATCAGAAGCAGGTCGATGTTGCGCAGCTTGTCCTTGAACGCGAGCGCCGACTGGGCCTTCAGCGCCGCCACGAAGCGGTACATGAAGTGTTCGGCCGTCAGATAGAGGACCTTGCGTCCGGCGGCCGCGGCGGCGCTGGCGAGCGCCTGCATGAGGTGGGTCTTGCCGAGGCCGACGGAGGCATGGATGTAGAAGGGGTTGAAGGTGACGGACGGAGCCGTCGCCACCTGACGCGCGGCCGCCAGGGCAAGCTGGTTGGACTCGCCCTCCACGAAGGAGGAGAAGGTGTATTTGGGATCGAGCGCCGCGCCTTCCAGCCCGTCCGTGCCCGAGACTTCGCTCCGGGCGCGGGACGCTGCCGGTGCGGCGGGCTCCGAGACGCGCGCAGGGCGGGCATCGCCGCGCGAGGCCTCAAGGGTGTTGTCGACCACCTTCAGCGGCGTCGCCGGACGCAGCGAGGCGGGACGGGCCGCCTGCGACGGCGCCGGACGGGCACGCACGGCGCCGCGAACCGTCAGCTCGATGCGCATGACGTCCTCGCACTCACGCTGCCACATGGACATCAGCCGCTCGTGGTAGTGGGACTGGATCCACTGCTTGAGGAAGCGCGTCGGCACGGACAGGCGCACCATGCCGTCGGCATGCTCCTCCAGATCGACACGGGCGAACCAGCTCGTGAAGACATCCTCGCCAAGCTCGGCGCGGAGCCGTTTCTTCACCCGCGTCCAGTGGTCGATGCCTGCGGTCTCGGCTGCCGGCAGTCCCTGCAAACTCATCGTGATCGCCTCCAAATCCGTCAGGGTGTCCGCCGCCGCAGCCCCCGAGGGTCTCGCCTGTTGTCGTTTCGGCCGTCCGCCCCGTTAGGGGATCCGGCGGCCGGTTTATGGTGCGGCCTTTTCCGGCCGCTCGTTGGCGTCGCCTGGCGCACCTGCCGGGCGCGGCGACACAAGAAATCCCGTCGGCGCGGAAGGGTCCGCGCCGTGCCGTTCTGGTCCCGGCTCACTGAAAACCGCTCGCGTAACGAAGGGCTTGCCCCTGTCAGGCGGTGGCGGCCACGCAAGGCCGTTCGCTCGGATGGTCGTTGAGATCCCTCCCGCGACGCAGATCGCGGGAGGCAGGCGTTGCTGGGGTCAGGCCTCTGGCCGTCTGCCGCCTTGCCGCGCCGGAGCGGCACAAAAAGTCCATTGTGGTCCCATCGTCAAGCCCCTCTTTCCCCTTTCGCTCATGCGTTGCCGATCGGCAGCACTTTCGCGTCTTGTCGATCCACCTTGCCCAGGCGGGCCGCCCGATACCTGTTCCCCCGCGTGGCCCAAGGACCCGTGCCGGTATCGGCCCGCCGCTTTCCGCCGTTTCCAGCTCCGCCGATGCGGGACCGACGGCCCCGAAACGACGTGACACCGATTGTCGGCGGGCGACAGGCCCTTCAGGCTTGCGGGTTCCCGGCTGGCCCGGAGACATGCGCCGCGATGACGCATCCCGCCTCCCCGGTCCGGCAGGCCGCTTCACTCATTCCGAAGACAAGACGAACCCTGCTCGCCGAAACGCGCCGGCAAGACGATCCGATCAAATTTTCGGAAGAATTCTACTCTTTACTCACCTGCATCAAGTCGCGAGCGACCCCATGCAGCGGGGAACCCGAAGACATCCCGGAGAACGGATCCAAATCTGCCTATATTCGTATTTTGGCAAAAGTAAATCATTGCTCTACCAAGAGGCCCTGTCGTTTTTCTTTTCCGATTTGGTCGGGCGAGCGCCCGATGAAGTGAGAATACACAGGGCCTCACAGGCCCGCAACACGGGTGATCACCAATTCGTTGACGCACCCGGCGGGGAGCCGGATCGACTCCGGCAAGGCATTTGGCTTGCGCCTTTGGAACGCGTTCGGACTCAACGCGTTTTGACACCCGCCTCACGCGAAACACCCAATTTGCTGTGCATGAAAAAAAATTTTTGGGGTTCAATCTTGACAGGTCGCATTCACCCAGACCCAGCAACAGGAGACGGTAACATTGATGTAATCACTTGTTTTTAAATGCTTTTCCCTGCCATCGCCAAAAGGGCCGAGACATGTCGAATCGTCACGGGTATTTAGACGTATGAGCCATCCGAACCAGTGTCGTGGCAAAAGAAAAACCCGACCAGATGGCCGGGTTCGTCGTCGTCTCGCAGATGCCCGAAGGGGCCGTATCAGGCGCTGAGAGCCTTCACGCGCGAGCTGAGGCGGGAGATCTTCCGGGACGCGGTGTTGCGATGGAAGACGCCCTTGGTTACAGCGCGCATCAACTCCGGCTGGGCAGCCTTGAGAGCTTCGCTCGCCGCAGTCTGATCGCCGGAGGCAAGTGCCTCCTCGACCTTGCGCAGGTACGAGCGCACCCGGCTGCGGCGGGCCTTGTTGGTGGCCGTGCGACGCTCGATCTTCCGCGCCGCCTTCTTGGCCGAAGGGGTGTTGGCCATAGTGTATCCTGATCGGTTACTTGAACACTGTGCTCGCCGAGCCAGAGGCGGTTGCGTCAAACGCCTCCGTCACCCGGGTCAAACGAAAGCGGTGGCGGAACGGGCCGCCACCGGTCGGAAGGCTTATAGTCGCAGGCCCGCGTCCCGTCAACGTGAAAAGGCGGGATTTCGCAGCCGGAGTTGCCCGGCTGCGCGACATTTGCGGGACACGCCACCTCAGCGGTTGCGGAACTGGGGCGCACGCTTCTCGACGAAGGCGGCCATGCCCTCGCTCTGATCCTCGGAGGCGAACATGGAATGGAACACCCGGCGCTCGAAACGCACCCCCTCGGCAAGCGTCGTCTCGTAGGCGCGGTTGACGCTTTCCTTGGTCATCATCGTGATCGGCATGGAGAAGTCGGCGATCTTCTCAGCCACGCGCATCGCCTCGTCGACAAGCTCGGCCACCGGTACGATACGGCTGACGAGACCGGAGCGCTCCGCCTCCTCGGCATCCATCATGCGGCCGGTCAGGCACATCTCCATGGCCTTCGACTTGCCCACGAAGCGGGTCAGGCGCTGGGTGCCGCCGGCCCCCGGCATGACGCCCAGCGTGATCTCCGGCTGGCCGAACTTGGCGTTGTCGCCGGCCAGGATGAAATCGCACATCATGGCCAGTTCGCAGCCGCCGCCGAGCGCATAGCCCGCGACCGCGGCGATGACCGGCTTGCGGAAACGCGAGACCTGGTCCCAGGAGGTGATGAAGTCCTTCGTGTAGGCCTCGATGAAGGAAAGCGAACTCATTTCCTTGATGTCGGCGCCGGCGGCAAAGGCCTTTTCCGAGCCGGTCAGGACGACACAGCCGATCTTGTCGTCCTTCTCGAAACCGGCCAGCGCCTCGTTCAGCTCGGCGATGAGCTGCGAGTTGAGCGCGTTGAGCGCCTTGGGCCGATGCAGGGTGACGAGGGCGACGCGACCGCGCTTCTCGACCTGAATATTCTCGTATGCCATGAGACCTCCCCGGAGAGTCCGGCGGCACACCGGACGCGTGCCGCCTACCGGGGTCAAGGGGTAGCCGAAGGCGGCCCGCCCCGCAACCTGACAGGCCTGACGGGGGCGACCGCCTACTTCTGGCAGACGGGACAGTGAAAGGTGGAGCGGCCGGACTGGACGAGACGTGCGATCGTTCCCCCGCATCCGGCGCGCCGGCAGGGCTCGCCCTCGCGTCCGTAGACCGCGAAGGAATGCTGGAAATACCCGAGCTCGCCGTTGGCCTGGCGGTGGTCGCGCAGGGTGGAGCCGCCGGCCGCGATCGCCTCCTCGAGGACCGTGCGGACAGCCTCGGCAAGGCGCCGCGCGCCTGCCTCCGCCTTTCCCTTCGCCGTCGCGAGGGAACCGGCCGGCGCCACGGGAGACAAGCCCGCCCGGTGGAGCGCCTCGCAGACATAGATGTTGCCGAGCCCGGCAATCATCCGCTGGTCGAGCAGTGCCGCCTTCAACGGCGTCCGCCTGCCCGCGAACAGCTCCGCCAGCCGTTCGCCGGACAACGCGTTTCCGGTCGGCTCCAGCCCCAGATGGGAAAACAGCGGGTGGCTTTCCAGCCCGGCGCGGGTCGTCATCGTCATGAAGCCGAAACGGCGCGGGTCATTGTAGACGATGCGCATCGGCATGCCGGCCGCCGTCGCAAGATCGAAGACGACATGGTCGTGCTTGCGCGCCTCCGAGCGGGGATGCACGAATGCCGCCCCGCCCACGACCTCGCCCGGAGCGCCGTCTCCGCCCGCCTCGATGCGGAACGCGCCGGACATGCCCAGATGCATGACAATGACGGCGCCGTCGTCCAGGTCTGCGAGCAGGTACTTCGCCCGCCGGCCAAGCGCCGTCACCTCACGCCCCTCCACGGCCTTGGCGAAACCGTCGGGAAAGGGGAAGCGCAGGTCGGGACGAGCAAGGTGCAGACGCTCGACTCGCGCGCCCTCGAACACGGGCGCGAGGCCCCGGCGCACGGTCTCGACTTCGGGCAATTCGGGCATGGGCGGGATCCGTTTTCACTGCGGGGCCGGCCGTGAAACCGACCCTCTGGTCTTAGCGGAGCGAGCGCGGGCGTCAATGGCCCGGAGGATCCGGCCCGACCGATTGCCGCAGGCAGGCGATACGGACCTCCCGCGCCCGTGACCTTGGCCGGAAAATGCTGTAAGCCAACGCCGAATGACAGAACCACGCCGCCGGTCCAGACGTGACGAGAGCCGGCGCGATGACGGGGACACGCGCATGAGCGAGGCAACGGGCAGCGACAAGGCTCGCACTCAGGGGCCGGAAATGGCGACCAGCTTCGGCTTCCGCACGGTCCGCGAGGGATCCAAGCAGCCGCTGGTCAACGACGTCTTCCACCAGGTGGCAAGCCGTTACGACCTCATGAACGACCTGATGTCGGGCGGCCTGCACCGGGCCTGGAAGGACGCGATGGTCGCCTCCCTCGCCCCGCCGCGCTCCGATGCGCGCGCGTTTCGCGTGCTGGACGTGGCCGGCGGCACCGGCGACGTGGCGACCCGCATCGTGCGGGCCGGCGGCGCGCGGACCCAGGCGACCGTATGCGACATCAACGGCTCGATGCTGGCCGTCGGCCGGGAGCGGGCGGAAAAGGTGGGGCTCGACGGCGTGCTTTCCTTCGTCGAGGGCAACGCGGAGGATCTTCCCTTCCCGGACCGCTCGTTCGACGCCTACACGATCGCCTTCGGCATCCGCAACGTACCGCGCATCGACAAGGCACTTTCCGAGGCGCGCCGGGTGCTCAAGCGCGGCGGGCGCTTCATGTGCCTGGAGTTCAGCCAGGTGGACATGGCCGGCCTCGACAGGGTCTACGACCTCTTTTCCTTCAAGGTGATCCCGCCCATGGGCAAGCTCGTGACCGGTGACAGCGAGCCGTATCGCTATCTGGTCGAATCGATCCGCAAGTTCCCCAATCAGGAACGCTTCGCGGACATGATCCGCGAGGCCGGCTTCTCGCGGGTCAGCTACCGCAACTTCACCGGCGGAATCGCGGCCCTGCATTCCGGCTGGGCGATCTGAGGGCGCAATGGCACTGGCGTCTCTCTTCCGTCTCGCACGTGCGGGCTATGTCATGGCGCGCGAGGGCGTGTTCGGCATCATCGAATTGCCCGATCTCCCGCCGGCGCAACGCGTCGCGTTGCGGGTTGTGCGTCTGCTCGAGCGCCGCGCGGCAAAGGACAAGTCGGCCGACAAGCGGCTGTCCGACGCGCTCTCGCACCTCGGTCCGTCCTATGTGAAGCTCGGCCAGTTCATGGCGACACGGCCCGACGTGGTCGGCCGCGACATGGCGCAGGACCTCACGGCGCTGCAGGACCAGATCCCGCCGTTTCCGACCGAGGAAGCCAGACGCGTCGTGACCGAGCAGCTCGGCCGGCCGGTCGAGGACATCTTCGAGACCTTCGGCGAGCCGGTGGCCGCCGCCTCCATCGCCCAGGTGCATCCGGCAACGGTGCGCGACGCGGATGGCACCTTGCGCAAGGTCGCGGTCAAGATCCTGCGTCCGGGCGTCGCCGAGCGCTTCCGCCGCGACCTCAAGAGCTACTACCTGATCGCGCGCATCATCGAGCGGCTGCATCCGCCGTCCCGCCGCCTCCGCCCGGTCGCGGTGGTGGACACGCTCGCCCGTTCGGTGGAGCTGGAGATGGACTTCCGCCTCGAGGCGGCAGCACTTTCGGAAATGGGCGAGAATACCGCCGACGATCCAGGCTTCCGGGTGCCGTCGGTGGACTGGCCACGCACGGCGAAATCCGTGCTCACCATGGAGTGGATCACGGGCCGCAAGCTTTCCGACGTCGCAGGAATCGAGGCCGACGGTCACGACCTTCCCGCCATCGGGGCCAACGTGATCCAGTCGTTCCTGCGCCATGCGGTGCGCGACGGCTTTTTTCACGCGGACATGCACCAGGGCAACCTGTTCCTGGAGACCGATGGCACGCTCGTGGCGGTCGACTTCGGCATCACCGGCCGGTTGGGCCGGGCGGAGCGCCGCTTCCTGGCGGAGATCCTGTTCGGTTTCATCACCCGGGACTACCACCGGGTGGCCGAGGTCCACTTCGAGGCCGGATACGTGCCGTCCGATCAGGATGTCGACGTCTTCGCCCAGGCGATCCGCGCCATCGGAGAACCGATCCACGGCCATGACGCCTCCGAGATCTCCATGGCCCGCCTGCTGACCCAGCTCCTCGAGGTGACGGAGCTGTTCAACATGCGGACGCAGACCCAGCTCATCATGCTGCAGAAGACCATGGTCGTGGTCGAGGGCGTGGCGCGCACGCTGAACCCGCATCTCGACATGTGGCGCACCGCCGAGCCGGTCGTGCGGAGCTGGATCGAGCAGAACCTCGGCCCCGTCGCCCGACTCCAGGATGCGGCCTCGGGACTTGGCGCGCTCGGACGTCTGGCCGCCGACCTGCCGCTTCTTGCCGACCGCGCGCAACGGCTTTCCGCAGAGGTCGAGCGCATGGGCGAGAAGGGGTTCCGTTTCGACGCGGAAACCGCCGAGGCCATCGGCCGGGCCGAAGCCCGCCATTCGCGCTCGGGTCGCATCGCGCTCTGGGTCATCGCCGCCCTTCTGGCGATCGCCGTGCTCGGCTGAACGAACCGCCGGCCCTGGCTGCTCAGGTCACCCGTCGCAGGGTCAGGTTGATGCGCGCGTCATCGCGCACGAGGCTCGACGAGCCCGGCACGAGCCGGTCGATACCGTGATAGGCGAGCCGCGACGCGCCCGCGAGCACCACCACGTCTCCCGAGGCGAGCCGCATGGACCGTGTCGGATCCTTGCGCGCCTGCCCACCCAGCCGGAAGAGCGCGGTTGCTCCAAGCGACACGGACACGACGGGCACTGAAAAATCCGCCTCGTCCCGGTCCTGGTGGAGCCCCATGCGCGTGCCGGGTCCGTAGAAATTGACGAGACACGCCTCCGGCGGCGACGCGCCGGGCGCGACCTCCTCCCAGAGCGCCAGCAGGCTTTCCGGCATGGCCGGCCACGCGTGCCCGGTTTCCGGATGGGCCGCCTGATAGCGATAGCCCGAGAGATCCGACACCCAGCCAAGTGGCCCGCAGCTTGTCATGCGGACGGAAAACGGCTTTCCGGTTCGCGGCATCACGGGGGTAAACAGGGGCGCTGCGCGGACCACCTCGCGGATATCCTCCAGCAGCGCCTCCTGCGCCCCACGGTCGAAATGCCCGGCAAGCAGTCGAAATCCCTCCGGCATCACGAACGCCCGGCGCGGCTTTTCGGACCGGCCTTCCGCCTGATGTCTTTCGCTGTCGCTGGTCATGTCTCCCCGCTCCGGCTTCTGCCTCGCCCACACCTGCACCCGCTGCGCTCGAGCATGTGCAGCAGGCCGGCGCGAGTTCAAGGCCGTCAAACGGAAAACGCCCGGACGGAGATCCGCCCGGGCGTTTTCATGTTTGTCTCGTCCTGATCACGACCGGCGACTCGCGCCGGCCCCGAAATCAGAGCGACTGGAGCGCCGACTGCACGTCACGCAACTGCTGAAGGGTTTCAGACGCCCGGTCACGGGTCGCCTCGTCCTTCGCATCCGCGACGTCCTCTTCGGCGTCGGTGATCTGCTGCGCGATCTCGTCGGCCTTCAGGTCACTGCGCGCGATCGCCCGCTCGGCGAGAACGGTGAGACCACCCGCGTTGACCTCGGCAAAACCGCCGCGAACGAAGAAGTCGAGCTCTTCGCCAGACGTCCGGGACACCTTGAGGAACCCCGGGCGCAGCGTCGACACGAACGGCGCATGGCCGGCCATGACGCCGAACTCGCCCTCGCTTCCCGGCACGACCACCACCTGGACCTCCTCGGAGACCAGAAGACGCTCGGGGGACACGAGCTCGAACTTGATTGCTGCCGCCATAACGGTCCTCTGCTCCTGGTTGGGTTAGGCCGCTTCGGCCGCCAGGCGCTGTGCCTTCTCGATCGCCTCGTCGATGGAACCGACCATGTAGAAGGCCGCCTCGGGAAGGTGATCGTACTCGCCGTTCACCAGGCCCTTGAAGCCCTTGATGGTGTCCTCGAGAGCGACGAGCTTGCCCGGCGAACCGGTGAAGACCTCGGCCACGAAGAACGGCTGCGACAGGAAGCGCTCGATCTTGCGGGCGCGCGCCACGGTGAGCTTGTCCTCTTCCGACAGCTCGTCCATGCCGAGAATAGCGATGATGTCCTGGAGCGCCTTATAGCGCTGCAGGGTCGCCTGCACGGCACGCGCGGTCTCGTAGTGCTCCTCGCCGATGACACGCGGATCGAGGATACGCGAGGTCGAGTCGAGCGGATCCACGGCCGGGTAGATGCCCTTCTCGGCGATGGAACGGTTAAGCACCGTCGTCGCGTCGAGGTGGGCGAAGGTCGAGGCCGGCGCCGGATCGGTCAGATCGTCGGCCGGGACGTAAACGGCCTGCACCGAGGTGATCGACCCCTTGGTCGTGGTGGTGATGCGCTCCTGCATGGCGCCCATGTCGGTGCCAAGCGTCGGCTGGTAGCCCACCGCCGAGGGAATGCGGCCCAGAAGCGCCGACACCTCGGAGCCCGCCTGCGTGAAGCGGAAGATGTTGTCCACGAAGAAGAGCACGTCCTGGCCCTCGTCGCGGAAGTGCTCGGCGACCGTCAGGCCGGTGAGCGCCACGCGGGCACGGGCTCCGGGAGGCTCGTTCATCTGGCCGTAGACCAGCGCGCACTTGGACCCTTCCGTGGAGCCGTCATGCTCCTTGGGATCCTTGTTCACGTTGGACTCGATCATCTCCCAGTAAAGGTCGTTGCCTTCACGGGTGCGCTCGCCCACGCCGGCGAAGACGGAGTAGCCGCCGTGCGCCTTGGCGATGTTGTTGATGAGCTCCATGATCAGCACGGTCTTGCCGACGCCGGCGCCGCCGAACAGGCCGATCTTGCCGCCCTTGGCGTAAGGCGCCAGAAGGTCGACGACCTTGATGCCCGTCACGAGGATCTCGGCCTCGGTGGACTGGTCGGTGAAGGAGGGAGCCTCCTGGTGGATCGCGCGCTTCGTGTCGTGCGCGATCGGGCCCGCCTCGTCGACCGGCTCGCCGATGACGTTCATGATGCGGCCCAGGGTGCCGGCGCCGACCGGCACCGAGATGGCGATGCCCGTATCGGTCACGTCCTGGCCGCGGACGAGACCCTCGGTCGCGTCCATGGCAATGGTGCGAACCGTGTTCTCGCCCAGATGCTGCGCCACCTCGAGAACGAGGCGGTTGCCGTTGTTGTCGGTCTCAAGGGAATTGAGAATCGGCGGCAGGTGGTCGTCGAACTTGACGTCGACGACGGCGCCAATGACCTGCGTGATGCGCCCGACTGCTTTGTCAGCCATTTTGCTTTCCTCGTCTCGATCCGGTCAGAGCGCTTCGGCGCCCGAAATGATTTCGATCAGCTCCTTGGTGATCTGGGCCTGACGCTGGCGGTTGTAGCTCAGTGTCAGCTTGTCGATCATTTCGCCGGCGTTGCGCGTCGCGTTGTCCATCGCGCTCATCCGTGCGCCCTGCTCGGACGCCGCGTTCTCCAGAAGACCCTTGAAGATCTGGACGGAGATGTTGCGCGGCAGCAGGTCCTCAAGGATTTCGGCCTCGCCCGGCTCGTACTCGTAGAGCGCGGGAGATCCCTCGTCGGAGGCAGCCGCCTCGTCGAAGACGACCGGGATGAGCTGCTGGGCCGTCGGCACCTGGCTGATCACGGAGTTGAAGCGCGCGAAGAACAGGGTGCAGACGTCGAACTCGCCCGCCCCGAACATCGTGCGCACGATGTCTCCGATCTCGTCGGCATTCTCGAACGCCACCCGCTTGACGTGACGCAGCTCGACCGTCTGGACGATCAGGCTGCCCATGTCGCGCTTCAGCAGGTCGAAGCCCTTCTTGCCGACGCACAGGATCTTCACCGTCTTGCCCTGCGCGATGAGCGAGCGTGCCCGCTCCCGCGCCAGCTTGACGATGGAGGAGTTGAAGCCGCCGCACAGGCCGCGATCCGCCGTGGCGACGACGAGCAGATGCACGTCGTCCTTGCCGGTTCCGGCGAACAGCACCGGTGCGTCGTCACGCCCCTCGAAGCCGCTGGCGATATTGGCAAGCACGGCTTCCATGCGCTCGGCATAGGGCCGCGCGGCCTCGGCCGCCTCCTGCGCGCGACGCAGCTTCGCCGCGGCCACCATCTGCATGGCCTTGGTGATCTTCTGCGTCGCCTTAACGGAGGCGATCCGGTTTCGTAAGTCCTTCAGGCTCGGCATGGCCGCCCCTTGTCCCTAGAGCCTCGGTCGCGTCAGGCGAAGTTCTTGGCGAACGCCTCGATGGCCGCCTTCAGGCGTCCCTCGAGATCGGCATCAAGCGCCTTCTTCTCCCAGATCGCGTCCAGGAGATCGGCATGCTCGCCGCGCAGGTTCAGCAGAAGGCCTTCCTCGAAGTCCTTCACCTTGTCGACCGGAAGCTTGTCCAGGTAGCCATTGACGCCGGCGTAGATGACGGCGACCTGCTCCTGGGTCTTCAGCGGCGAGAACTGGGCCTGCTTCAGCAGCTCGGTCAGACGCGCACCGCGGTTCAGCAGACGCTGGGTCGTGGCATCGAGGTCGGAACCGAACTGGGCGAAGGCCGCCATCTCGCGATACTGGGCCAGCTCGCCCTTGATCTTGCCGGCGACCTGCTTCATCGCCTTGATCTGGGCCGAGGAGCCGACGCGCGACACCGACAGACCGACGTTCACCGCCGGGCGGACGCCCTGGAAGAACAGATCCGTCTCAAGGAAGATCTGGCCGTCGGTGATCGAGATCACGTTGGTCGGAATGAAGGCCGACACGTCGTTACCCTGGGTCTCGATGACCGGAAGGGCGGTGAGCGAGCCGAGACCGTTGTCTTCGTTCAGCTTGGCGGAACGCTCCAGCAGACGCGAATGGAGATAGAACACGTCGCCCGGGAAAGCCTCACGCCCCGGCGGACGACGGAGCAGCAGCGACATCTGACGGTAGGCCACGGCCTGCTTGGTCAGATCGTCATAGCCGATCACCGCGTGCATGGAGTTGTCGCGGAAGAACTCGCCGATCGCGGTGCCGGAGAACGGCGCCAGGAACTGCAGCGGCGCCGGATCCGAGGCGGTCGCGGCGACGACCACGGAGTACTCGAGCGCGCCCGACTCCTCGAGCTGCTTCACGAACTGGGCAACGGTCGAACGCTTCTGGCCGACGGCGACGTAGATGCAATAGAGCTTCTCGCTCTCATTGTCCGTCGCGTGCATCGGCTTCTGGTTCAGGAACGTGTCCAGAATGATCGCGGTCTTGCCGGTCTGGCGGTCACCGATGACGAGCTCGCGCTGACCGCGGCCGATCGGGATGAGCGCGTCGATGGCCTTGAGGCCCGTCGACATCGGCTCGTGAACGCCCTTGCGCGGCAGAATGCCGGGGGCCTTGACGTCGACGCGGCGCATCTCGGCACCGTCGATCGGGCCCTTGCCGTCAAGCGGGTTGCCGAGCGGGTCGACGACGCGGCCGAGAAGGCCTTTGCCGACCGGGATCTCGACGATGGCGCCGGTCCGCTTGACCGTATCGCCTTCCTTGATGTCGCGGTCGGAGCCGAAGATCACGACGCCGACGTTGTCGGCCTCGAGGTTCAGCGCCATGCCCCGGATACCACCCGGGAACTCGACCATTTCGCCGGCCTGGACCTTGTCGAGACCATAGACGCGGGCGATGCCGTCACCGACCGAAAGCACATGACCGACTTCCGAAACTTCGGCTTCCTGACCGAAGTTCTTGATCTGGTCCTTGAGGATGGCGGAGATTTCCGCGGCCCGAATATCCATCAGCCGACCTCTTTCATAGCGATCTTGAGGGAATTGAGTTTTGTCTTGAGCGAAGTATCGATCATGCGGCTCCCGACCTTGACGACCAGGCCGCCGATCAGGGAAGGATCGACCTTCGCCGAAACCACAACCGACTTGCCGGTCGCCTCGTTGAGCGAGGTCGTCAGCGTGTCGAGCTGATCCTTTGAAAGCTCCGTCGCCGAGATCACGTCGGCCGGCAGCTCGCCGCGGCGCTCTGCGAGCGCGGCGCGGAAGGCGGCGATCATCGACGGTACCGCGAAGAGGCGGCGGTTGCGGGCGGCGAGCTTGATGAAGTTTCCGGCGAGCCCGGCGATGCCGGCCTTGTCCAGAATGGCGCCAAGCGCCTTCACCTGCTCGTCGGCGGAGAAGACCGGGCTCGTCACGAGACGGCGCAGGTCCTCGCTGTCCTGGAGCAGCTTCTCGAACGCCGTGAGCGCCGTCTCGACCTCCGCCACGGAGCCCTGCTCCTCTGACAAGTCGAGCAGTGCCGTCGCGTAACGGGAAGCCACACCTGAAATGAGAGTTACGTTGTCGGTCACAGGGTCCGTGCTCTCTGAGGCGGGTTTACGACCATGCGCCCGGCAGTGCCGTTCACAAGGTCTTGTTAAATCGACAGTTTCTTGCCCGGGGAAGACGCGTGCCCGCTCGTGCCCCGCAAAGCCGCGCTTCGATTAGCACAGGCTTCATGTGGGAGCAACATTGCGGGGCGACTCAATTGCGCCAAACAGGCGGAAAATGGCGTCATAACGGGGATAGTCCGAAGGCCGAGGGCGTTTCCGCGCTGCATCAAGGACGGCGCAAGTACCGGAAATCCGGCCAAAATTCGTCAATTTCGGGCAATTTCCGGCAATTCACTTCGAAATTTTGCGCCAATTTCGAGTCACGCCGCTGCAACGCAAAAACTTGACCCTTTCCCGCCCCGGAACCGCTTGTCCCCGTGTCCCACGCCCTTTTCGCGATGAGGCGGCAAAGGACCGGCGGCACAGTTGTCCCCGCCGACGCGGACAAGACACCGACTCGCCTGTCTCCCGCCCCGGCGACTCGCCCCTGCCTGCACCGGTCGGCCCGGCTACATGAAGCTTTGCGGATCGACATCGACCTGGACGCGCACCGACCCGGTCGGTTTCGGCGCCTTCGCCAGCCACGCCCGCAGGACCGCCTGCAGGTCGACCCCGCGCGGCGCCATGGCCAGCAGGCGGAACCGGTGGCGTCCGCGCACGACCGCCATGGCCGCCTCGGCGGGGCCAAGCACGGTGACGCCGGGCTCGTCGGGCGCCATGCGGGCCAGGCCGCGCGCATGGGCTTCCGCGGCCGCGCGCTCGACGGCGGAAACGATGATCGCCGCCAGACGTCCGAAGGGCGGCAGCCCGGCGGCGCGGCGCACCTCGATCTCGGCCGCGTAGAAGGCGCGGGAATCGCCCGACGCCAGCGCCCGGATCACGGGATGCTCCGGCGCATGGGTCTGGAGGAAGCCGCGTCCGCCGCCGCCGATGCGGCCCGCCCGCCCCGTCACCTGCGCCAGAAGCTGGTAGGTGCGCTCGGCCGCGCGCGGGTCGCCATTGGCAAGCCCCAGGTCGGCATCGACCACGCCGACGAGGCGCATCATCGGGAAATTGTGGCCCTTGGCGACGAGCTGGGTGCCGACCACGATGTCGGCGCCGCCCTCCTCGATCACCTTCATTTCCCGCTTCAGCCGCTCCGGCCCGCCCTGAACGTCGGAGGAGAGCACCAAGACCCGGGCCTGCGGAAAGAGGTCGATCACCTCCTCCGCGATGCGTTCGACGCCGGGGCCGCAGGCGACCAGCGACTGCGTGTCGCCGCAGGACGGGCAATGATCCGGCGCCGGCTCGCTGTGGCCGCAGTGATGACAGGCGAGCCGGCCACGGAAGCGGTGCTCGACCAGCCACGCGGAACAATTGGGGCACTGGAAGCGATGACCGCAGGAGCGGCACAGGGTCAGCGGCGCGTAGCCGCGACGGTTGAGGAACAGGAGCGACTGGCCGCCGCCGGCGAAGGTGTCGGCGATCGCCCGGCGCAGCAGGGGCGCGATCCAGCGACCGCGTTCCGGCCCGTCCTGACGCAGATCGATGACGGAGATCTCCGGCATGGGCGCGCCGGTGGCCCGCTCCGGTAGTTCGATCAGCCGGTAGCGCCCCGCCTCGGCGTTGACCCGGCTCTCGACCGAGGGCGTGGCCGAGGCGAGCACGACGGGAAAGCCCGAGAGATGGGCCCGAACCACGGCCATGTCGCGGGCGTTGTAGGGCACCCGGTCGTCCTGCTTGTAGGCCGTGTCGTGCTCCTCGTCGACGACGACCAGCCCAAGATCGGAGAAGGGCAGAAACAGCGCGGAGCGTGCCCCGACGACGACGCGCACCCGACCGTGGGCGACACCGCGCCAGACGTCGGCGCGCTGCTTCGGCGTGATCTGGGAATGCCATTCGGCGGGGCGTACGGCGAAACGGCGCTCGAACCGCGCGAGAAAGGCGTCGGTCAGCGCGATCTCGGGAATCAGCACCAGCGCCTGGCGTCCCTGGCGGATCGCCTCGGCGACGGCCTCGAAATAGACCTCCGTCTTGCCGGAGCCGGTGACACCGTCGATGAGAAACGTGGCAAAGCCCTTGCCGATGCCCGCGACGAGCGTTTCGGCCGCCGCCGTCTGGGCTGGGGTCAGCGCCGTCGGCGCGTAGTCGGGATCGGGTTCCGGCGGCGCGCTCGAGCGGCGCATCTCCACGACCTCGAGCGTGCCATGGGAAATCAGCCCGTCAACGACCGAGGGACTGACGCCGGCCGCATGGGCCAGGCCGCTCTTCGACCAGGCCATGCCGTCCTCCAGCGTTTCGAGAACGCGCTTGCGGGCCGGGGTCAGGCGTTCGGGAACCGACGCCGCCTCGACCCGGCGCACACCCGGCACCGGCGCCTCTGGCTCCAGCGCGGCTTCCGAGCGCAGGATCATGCGCAACACCATGCCGTGGGCGGCGAGCGTCCAGGACGCAACCCACTCGACAAGCGCGCGCAGGTCGGCCGCGAGCGGCGGTACGTCGTCATAGACGGCGAGAACGTCCTTGATCCGCGAGGGCGCGAGGCCGCCCGGGCCCCCTTCGAGGGCCCAGACCGCGCCGATCACCTCGCGCGAGCCGAGCGGGACCCGCACGATCGATCCCGGCACGACGCTCATGCCGACGGGAACCCGGTAGGTGTAGGCGGTGCCGATCGCCACCGGCAGCAGCACGCGCGCGAGAACGGCGCCGCCCGCGGTGTCCGGCGCGCCGAAAAGGTCGTCTGGAAGGCTTGGAACGCGGCGCGAGGTCATGGCTGCTTGCTTGCGGTCCTTAAGCTCGGGTCAAAAGGCGCTCCCGCACGGGTGGCGAGAGCCGATTGCCCCGGCGTGTGTGCGAATCGGGGGTGTCGCGGGCCGCCATCCTACGATAAGGAGACGGGCGCGGGCGATCCCGCCCGCCACGGGGCGTGCATACCGCATCCGTCCCCTTTCGCCACAGGGAGCCTTGCCGCGCCATGAAATTTTTCGTCGACACCGCCGACACCAACGAGATCCGCGAACTCGCCGAGACCGGCCTGCTCGACGGCGTGACCACCAACCCGTCGCTGATCCTCAAGGCCGGCCGGCCCATGGCCGAGGTGATCGCCGAGATCTGCGAGATGGTGGACGGCCCGGTCTCCGCCGAGGTGACCGCCACCGAGGCCGACGCCATGATCGCCGAGGGCACGAAGCTTGCCGCCATCGCCGACAACATCGCCATCAAGCTTCCGCTGACGCTCGACGGCCTCAAGGCCTGCCGCGTGCTCAGCGACGAGGGCCACATGGTCAACGTCACGCTGTGTTTCTCGGCCAATCAGGCGCTACTGGCCGCCAAGGCCGGCGCAAGCTTCATCTCGCCATTCATCGGCCGTCTCGACGACATCAACATCGACGGGCTCGACCTGATCCGCGAGATCCGCGTGATCTACGACAACTACGGTTTCGAGACCGAGATCCTGGCCGCCTCGATCCGCAGCGCCAATCACGTCAAGGATTGCGCCCTGATCGGCGCCGACGTCGCCACGGTGCCGCCGGCGGTGCTCAAGGGTCTCGTCAAGCATCCGCTCACCGACAAGGGGCTGGAGCAGTTCCTCGCCGACTGGCAGAAGACCGGCCAAAGCATCCTGTAAGGACGGCCGCCGCCCGGGCGGCACGGCCTCGCACGACATCGAACGGGCCGGCGGGAAACCTCCGGCCCTTTTTCATGAGGCCGGGATGACGGCGGAGAGAGGTGCAAGCGTCTACCGCTTCCTCGGCTGTCATCCCGGTTCCGGCACAGCCGGAGACCGGGATCCAGTAGCCTCCGCCGGGTGCGAGAAGCATCTCCGGCGAGCCACACGACCTTGCCAGTTTACTGGATCCCTGCCTTTGCAGGGATGACAAGGAGGGCGGGGCTGGCGGTGTGGCGAGCCGAGACGATGCGGGCCTCCTTCGGCGTCACCCCGGACGCAACGCAGCGGAGATCCGGGGCCCAATCCACGCATCCACATATGCGGCCGGCGCGGTGGCGTCCCGCCGTCGCCGCAATCGCCGCGTCCTTCCCACGCCGGCCGGGGTTGCCAATGGGCCCCGGGTCGCGGGCGTACCGCCCTTGCCCGGGGTGACGCCGGAGGGAACGAGGCGACGCTGGAGAGAAAGCTGGCAGAAGGACGTGCCAAGGTGGTGCGACCTTCCTCTGCCATCCCCCTTTCCGCAAGCGCCAGTCAGGGGCAATGTCTCGCCTCCCCACAAACGTCACCCCGGACGAGGCCCGCAGGGGCGAAGATCCGGGGCCCAATCCACGCGTCCTCATGCAAGGCCGGCGCGGTGGCGTCCCGCCGTCACGGCAATCGCCGCGTCCTTCCCACGCCGGCCGGGGGTGCCAATGGGCCCCGGGTCGCGGGCGTGCCGCCCTTGCCCGGGGTGACGCCGGAGAGAGGTGCAAGCGTCCATCGCTTCCTCGGCTGTCATCCCGGTTCCGGCACAGCCGGAGACCGGGATCCAGTAGACTCCGCCAGGTGCGAGAAGCATCTCCGGCGAGCCACACGACCTTGCCGGCTTACTGGATCCCTGCCTTCGCAGGGATGACAAGGAGGGCTGGGCTGGCGGTGTGGCGAGCCGAGACGATGCGGCCTCCTTCGGCGTCACCCCGGACGCAGCGCAGCGGAGATCCGGGGCCCAATCCACGCATCCACATACGCGGCCGGCGCGTTGGCGCCCCGCCGTCGCGGCAATCGCCACGCTCTTCCCACACCGGCCGGGGGTGCCAATGGGCCCCGGGTCGCGGGCGTGCCGCCCTTGCCCGGGGTGACGCCGGAGAGCGAGACTATGGCGCGCGCGGACGGGATCGCCCGAGCGCTTCTCCTCCGTTCCCGCGCCCGGTGCTAGACTGTCCGCCATGACGCAAGGCGATTCGCTTCTCGTGTCGGCGAAGCCCGACCTCAACGCGGCGATCGGCGACTGGCTCGACCATCTGGGCTCGGAACGCCGGCTCGCCGACAAGACGCTCGTCGCCTATGAACGCGACCTGCGCCAGTTCCTGCGCTTTCTCACCATGCACCAGGGCGGCCCGCCCGGCATCGCCGACCTGGGTGACCTGAAGCCGGCCGACTTTCGCGGCTTTCTGGCCAGCCGCCGACAGCAGGGCGTGGGCAGCCGCTCGCTCGGGCGCGGGCTTGCCGGCATCCGTTCCTTCCTGCGGTTTCTGGAGCGGCGCGGCGAGATCAATGCCGCGGCAAGCACCAGTGTGCGTCCGCCCCGGCAGGGGCGCTCGCTGCCCAAACCGGTCTCGGCGGGCGATGCGCTTGCCGTCACCGATGCCGGCAACGGACTGGACGGCGAGCCCTGGATCGCGGCGCGCAACGCCGCCGTGCTGACTCTCCTTTACGGCTGCGGACTCCGCCTGTCGGAGGCGCTGGCGCTGACCGGGCGCAACGCCCCCCGCGCCGGCACGAAAACGCTCAGGGTCACCGGCAAGGGCGGGCGCACGCGCATCGTGCCCGTGCTGCCCGTGGTCTGCGAGGCGGTGGAGGCCTACCTGAAGCTCTGCCCCTATGTGCCGGAACCGGAGGGGCCGCTGTTTCTCGGTGCACGCGGAGGACCGCTGAACCCGCGTCTGGTGCAAAAGGCGATGGCGACCTTCCGCTCCGCGCTCGGACTTCCCGACAGCGCCACGCCCCATGCCCTTCGCCATTCCTTCGCCACCCACCTTCTGGCGGGAGGCGGCGACCTGCGCACGATCCAGGAGCTGCTTGGACACGCGAGCCTTTCCACCACACAGGTCTACACACAGGTGGATGCCGCGCGGCTGCTCGACACTTTCGACCGGGCGCACCCGCGCGGACGCGACCACAGTGGCTAGGGTGTGGCGATTTTCCTTGCCGGCAACACGGCGTTGCAGGAGACTCGTCCCCATGCGCAAGCTGATTCCGCTTTCGGCGGTTCTCGCCCTCGCCCTTCTCGCCTCGGCTTCGTTTCCGGCGGCGGCTGCGGATGAGCGTTGCCAGGTGCCCGAGGCGGGCCGCTGGATCAACCGCAACGCGGACTATCAGGAAATCCGCATCCTCGAAATCGAGAGCCACTGTCGCGGCAAGCAGATCGTCATGCGGATGCGGGCGTTTACCCGGTGTTCGCCGCGCGACTGCAAATGGGGCTGGACCGATGCCTGGCGCAACGCCAGCGGCCGGGTCGAGGCAAGCTTTCCCGGCCTCTTCGGCGCCCGCGAAATCCAGGTGATCACCATGGAAAAGCGCATCGAGGCGCTGGTGACCTACCGGCCGCACGACCGCTCCAATGCCGCCGAGTTCCACGCCGCCATCATGGTGCGCGACTGACCGACGATCTGCACAGGAAACAGGCGCGCATAAAAATGCGCCACACCCTCTGGCCGAAACGGTGAAGTCGCGCTATTCTTTCCCCTGCGGAAGGCGTTCCGGCATCGTGGACACATGCCGGAAGCTCGCGATGACGCACATGACGGAGATACGGGACGGACCGACAGCCAGAGAGGAGAGGATCATGCGTATTCTTGCAGGACTGACGGCAGCGGCGGCCTTTGTCGCGCTTTCCGGGGTGCCGGCGATCGCCGACTGTAGCTGGGGCAAGGTGGCCCAGTCCAAGGCGCGGACCAGCGTGGCCAGCAGCGAGGAAACGCGCTCCACTGCCGTTGCGACCAACGACCTCTCCCTGGAAACGATCCGCGCGGCGGAAGACGCGCGCAAGGTGAAGCCCGACGCCGAATAGGCCGCCACGGCCGGCACGAAGCCGGGCGGTCGATTGACCGGATAACGAAAAGAGGCCGGAAGCAGAACGCCCGCCCCGGGGAACCGGAGCGGGCGTTCTGTCATCTCGCGATCGCGCCCGCGTCGCGCCGGTCCTACGAGTGGATCGGCTTGGCGAAGGCCGCCATGGCTGCTTCCTTGACGGCCTCGCTCATGGTCGGATGCGCATGGCAGGTGCGCGCCAGATCCTCCGACGCGCCGCCGAACTCCATCAGCACCGCTGCCTCGTGAATCATCTCGCCGGCACCGTGACCGAGGATATGAACGCCGAGCACCCGGTCGGTCTGCGCGTCGGCCAGCACCTTCACGAAACCGTCGGTGTGGCCCATCGCCTTGGCGCGGCCGTTGGCCATGAACGAGAACTTGCCGACCTTGTAGTCGACGCCCTCGGCCTTCAGCGCCTCCTCGGTCTTGCCGACCTCCGCCACTTCCGGCGAGGTGTAGACCACGCCCGGAATGACGCCGTAGTTCACGTGGCCCGCCTGGCCGGCGAGGATCTCGGCGACCGCGACGCCCTCGTCCTCGGCCTTGTGCGCGAGCATCGGCCCGGCGATCACGTCGCCGATGGCGTAGATGCCGGCGACATTGGTCTGGTAGTGACCGTCGGTCTTCACCCGGCCGCGCTCGTCGAGTTCGACACCGATCTCGTCGAGGCCCAGACCCTCGGTGACCGGCCGGCGGCCGATGGCGACCAGCACAACGTCGGCCTCGATGGTCTCGGCAGCCGCCTCGCCGCCGGCGGCCGGCTCCAAGGTGACCGCGACCTGCTTGCCCGAGGTGTCGACGCCGGTGACCTTGGTCGACAGGTGGAAGGTCATGCCCTGCTTCTTCAGCATCCGCTGGAAGGACTTGGAAACCTCGCCGTCCATGGGGCCGAGGATCTTGTCCATGAACTCGACCACCGTCACCTCCGCGCCGAGACGGCGCCAGACGGAACCGAGCTCGAGGCCGATGACGCCGGCGCCGATGACGACGACCTTGCCCGGAACCTTGTCCAGCGCCAGCGCGCCGGTGGAGGAGACCACGCGCTTCTCGTCGATCTCGATGCCCGGCAGGCGGACCACGTCGGACCCGGTGGCGATGACGATCGACTTCGCCTCGACCTCCTGCTTCGACCCGTCGGCGGCGGTGACCTCGACCTTGCCGGCCGAGACGATGCGCCCGACGCCGTCGAAGGCGGTGACCTTGTTCTTCTTGAACAGGAACTCGATGCCGGAGACGTTGCCTTCGACGACCTTGTCCTTGAAGGCCATCATCGCCTTGAGATCGAGCTTCGGCTTGCCGACCTTGATGCCCATGCCCTCGAAGGAGTGTCCCGCTTCCTCGAACTGCTCAGACGCGTGCAGCAGCGCCTTGGAGGGAATGCAGCCGACGTTCAGGCAGGTGCCGCCATGGGCGCCACGTTTCTCGACGACGGCGACCTTCAGCCCGAGCTGGGCCGCCTTGATGGCACAGACGTATCCGCCAGGGCCGGTGCCGATGACGACGAGATCAAACTGGGACATTGCTTTCGCCTTTTTCCTGCTGGCAAGGGCGGACAGGGCCGCCGTGTTCATGTGGTTCGCGGTGTCGGCGCCTCAGGGCACGATGGCCCTTGCACCCGACACGTCGAGGATGGCGCCGGAGGTGTAGCTCGCCGCGTCGGACAGAAGCCACGCGATGGCCTCGGCGCATTCCTCCGCCGTTCCCGCCCGCCCCATGGGCAGGTCGGACGCCATGCGCGCCGCGCGGTCGGGGTCGCCACCCGAGGCGTGGATTTCCGTCTCGATGATGCCCGGGCGCACGGCATTCACGCGGATGCCCTCGCGCGCGACCTCCTTGGCGAGCCCCACGGTGAAGGTATCGACCGCCCCCTTGGCGGCGGCATAGTCGATGTATTGCGACGGTGACCCGAGCTTGGCGGAGGCGGACGACAGGTTGACGATCGCGCCTCCCTTGCCGCCCCGCGCGGTGGACATGCGCTTCACCGCCTCGCGGGCGCAGACCATCGTGCCAAGCACGTTGACGTCGAAGATGCGCCGGAAGCGCTCGAAGGACATGTCGGTGAGCGGTGCGGCGACATCCACCACGCCGGCGTTGTTGACGAGACCCGTCAGCCGGCCGAGCCTGTCGGCCTCGGCGAAGGTCTTCAGGCAGTCCGCCTCGCTTGCCACATCGGCCTGCAGGGCAACCGCCCGACCGCCACGCGCCTCGATCCCGGCGACGACCTCGTCGGCGCGTACCGGGCTGGACACATAGGTCAGCAGCACGGTGGTGCCGGGCGCGGCCAGGCGCAGAGCCGCCGCGGCGCCGATGCCCCGGCTTCCCCCCGTCACGATCACAACACTCTCGCTCATCGGATCCCCTGTTCGTTTGTCTGGACGGCCGCCGCGCTCAAGCCCCTCCTAGCGCTCCGCGAGCGCCAGACGCAGACCGAAGCCGGCAAAGGCGACGGCAACCGTACGTCCTAACCAGGCCATCGCGCGGCGGCTCGACAGGAGCCGGGCCCCGACCGCCGCCGCGAACAGACCGTAGACGATGAAAACCACCAGCGTCAGCCCCATGAAGACGCCGCCCAGGCCAAGCACCTGCAGCGTGACAGAACCGGCCTGCGGACTGACGAACTGCGGCAGGAAGGCCAGGAAGAACAGCGAAAGCTTCGGGTTCAGCACGTTGATGAGGAACCCGTTGCGCGCGACCGCGAGGAGGTTGGCCGGGCCGGCGGACTTCCGGTCGAAGTCAAGCGGGCCGCCCTGACGCAGCGCCTGCCAGGCAAGATAGAAAAGATAGGCGGCGCCCGCGTATTTCAGGATCTGGAAGGCAAGCGCGCTCGCATGAAGCAGGGCCGCCAGACCGAATATCGCGGCAAGCAGCGCGGGCACGATGCCGAAGGTACAGCCCACGGCCGCCGCGATGCCCGGAACCCGTCCGCGCGCGAGGGCGGTCGCCACCGTGTAGACCACGCCGGTTCCAGGCGCGAGCACCACCACAAGGGCGGTCAGAAGAAATTCCGGACCCATCTGCATTTCCTCTCCTCAGGCGCGCGCCAGCCTGCGGCGCACGTTGACCACGATCGCCACGTGCAGCACGACGACGGCGGCAAGCGAAACGGTGTGGGCGGCAGGCGTCGCCCCGGGCCCGATCTCGGCGAGCCCCCAGACGCCGAGCGGCAGGAACAGGACCAGCGCCGTCCAGAGACCCGGATTGACGCGCCGCATGACGAGCGCCTGCACGAGATGCAGGACCGCGTTGACGAGAACCAGATAGATCCCGACCAGCCCCCAGTCCGGCGCGACGGCCCGCATCAGCCAGAGCGTCACGACCATGACGCCCCAGACGCCGAAAACGTTGATCACGAAAACATCGCGCACGCTCAGGGCCTCGCGCCCGCCGCCGATGGTGGCATTGACGAAGAGACGGAACCGGTCGCCGTCGTGTTCCTCGAGCTGATGCAGCATGTAGACGGGCAGGACGAGCCAGACCAGACGCTCTCCAAGCGGCCATCCGGCTGTCAGAAGCGGGGAAAGCACCAGAAGGCAGACGCCGACAAGCGCACCGCCGTAAACCCAGTTCGCCTGCAAGCGACTGACGGTCGCCTTCATACCCGCCTCCCCCAGGGTGTGGACAGGATCGTGTCCGCGGGACAGGCTCCGGGCGGGACCGCCGCCCGGAGCGCACATTCGTTAGCCGTCTTCAGAGATCGAGAACGAGACGCTGCACGTCCTCGAGGCTCTCCTTGACGCGGACAAGGAAGGTCACGGCCTCCTTGCCGTCGACGATGCGGTGATCGTAGCTGAGCGCCAGATACATCATCGGGCGGGCAACGATCTGGCCGTTCACCACCATCGGGCGTTCCTGGATCTTGTGCATGCCCAGGATGCCGGACTGCGGTGCGTTCAGGATCGGCGAGGACATCAGCGACCCGTAGACGCCACCGTTGGAGATGGTGAAGGTGCCGCCCTGCATGTCGTTCATGCCGAGCTTGCCGTCACGCGCCTTGCGGCCCAGGTTGGCGATTTCCTTCTCGATCTCGGCGATCGACATCTGGTCGGCATCGCGCACCACCGGCACGACGAGGCCACGGTCGGTGCCGACCGCGACGCCGATGTGGCAGAAGTTCTTGTAGATGACGTCCGTGCCGTCGATCTCCGCGTTGACCGCCGGGATCTCCTTCAGCGCATGGCAGACCGCCTTGGTGAAGAAGCCCATGAAGCCAAGCTTCACGCCGTGCTTCTTCTCGAAGAGATCCTTGTAGGACTTCCTGAGCTCCATGACCGGGCCCATGTCCACCTCGTTGTAGGTGGTCAGCATGGCGGCGGTGTTCTGGGCGTCCTTGAGACGGCGTGCGATGGTCTGGCGCAGCTTGGTCATGCGCACGCGCTCCTCGCGCGCGGCATCCTCGGCCACCGACGGGGCGCGGGCGGCTGCCGGCGCGGGTGCCGTGGAGGAGGTCTGGGCGATGGACGCAGCGGCAGCGGCGATCACGTCGCCCTTGAGCACCTGGCCGCGCTTGCCCGATCCCTCAACCGATCCGGCATCCATGCCCTTCTCGGCCAGCATCTTGGAGGCGGAAGGCGCCGGCGGCATGTCCGACCCGGAAGCGGCCGGAGCCTTCCCGTCCTCGGCCTTCGGCGCCGAGGCGACCGGAGCGGAGGCAGCCCCCGCGCCAACGGCGATGCGCGCCAGAAGCTGGCCCGGCGTCACGGTGGTGCCGGTCTCGACCGCGACCTCGACGATCTTGCCTGCGGTCGGGGAGGGAACCTCCTGCGCGGCCTTGTCTGTCTCCAGCTCGACGAGAATGTCGTCGGCCTTCACGGTGTCGCCGACCTTGACGAACCATTCGCCGACATCCGCCTCGGTGACGCTTTCGCCAGCCGAGGGAACGACAACGTCAACGGTCTCGGTCTTGCCGCCGCCCTTGGCCTCGGCCTTCTCTTCGGTCTTCGCGGAGGACTTCTCGGCAGGCTTTGCGGCCGCGGCGGGCTTGGCCGCGCCGGCGCCTTCCTCGATCTGCCCGAGAAGCGCGCCGACCTCGACGGTGTCGCCTTCCTTGACGAGGATCTCGCCAAGCGTGCCGGACGCGGGCGCCGGCACTTCCACCGTCACCTTGTCCGTCTCCAGCTCGACGATGGGCTCGTCGGCGTTGATCGCATCGCCGGGCTTCTTGAACCACTGCGCGATGGTGGCCTCGGTCACGGATTCGCCCAGCGTGGGAACTCGAATTTCGGTCGCCATGATCTCAATCTCTTTCATCCGGTGGCGGCGCGCGGAAGGAACCGGTCCTTGCGCCAAGCGACGGGCCTGCCGGCGCCCGTCGGATCCCGTGGTCCATGAAGCGGCCACGGGCGAAAAGGGGTCAGACACGTGACGGCGCACGCCGGGGTCTCCGGCGCGCGCCATGCGACTAGTCGGCGAAGGCCTCGTCCAGGAACGCCTGGAGCTGGGCCTGGTGCTTGGACATCAGACCCGTGGCGGTCGCCGCCGAAGCGGCGCGGCCCACGTAGCGCGGCCGCTGGTTGGTGGCCTCGATCTGCTGCAGCACCCACTCGAGATAGGTCTGGACGAAGAACCAGGAGCCCATGTTCTTGGGCTCTTCCTGGCACCACACGAAGTCCGCGCCCTTGAAGCGGGCCAGCTCGTTCACCAGCGCCTTGGTCGGGAACGGATAGAGCTGCTCGACGCGAAGCAGGTAGACATCGTTGATGCCCCGCTTCTCGCGCTCCTCGAACAGGTCGTAGTAGACCTTGCCCGAGCACAGCACGACGCGGCGGATCTTGTCGTCCGCGGCCAGCTCGATCTCGCTCATGCCCGGAAGCTGGGCATCGTCCCACAGGATGCGGTGGAAGCTCGTGTCCTCGCCGAACTCGTCCAGCCGGCTGACGGCGCGCTTGTGGCGCAGCAGCGACTTCGGCGTCATCAGGATCAGCGGCTTGCGGAAGTCGCGCTTCAACTGACGACGCAGGATGTGGAAGTAGTTCGCCGGCGTGGTGCAGTTCGCGACCTGCATGTTGTCTTCGGCGCACATCTGCAGGAACCGCTCGAGACGGGCGGAGGAGTGCTCCGGCCCTTGCCCCTCGTAGCCGTGCGGAAGCAGGCAGACGAGGCCCGACATGCGCAGCCACTTGCGCTCGCCCGACGACAGGAACTGGTCGAAGACCACCTGCGCGCCGTTGGCGAAGTCGCCGAACTGGGCTTCCCAGAGCGTCAGCGCGTTGGGCTCGGTCAGCGTGTAGCCGTACTCGAAGCCAAGCACCGCTTCCTCGGAGAGCATCGAGTTGATGACCTCGTAGCGCCCCTGGGTCTCGCTCAGGTGATTGAGCGGGATGTAGCGGTTCTCGTCCTCCTGGTCGTAGAGAACGGAGTGGCGCTGCGAGAAGGTGCCGCGCTCGCAGTCCTGGCCCGACAGGCGGACCGGATGACCGTCGACCATCAGCGACCCGAAGGCCATGGCCTCGGCGGTGGCCCAGTCGAAGCCCTCGCCGGTGTCGAACATCTTCTTGCGGTTGTCGAGGAAGCGGCGGATCGTGCGGTGGGCGTTGAAGCCCTCCGGAACGCTCGTCAGCTTCGCGCCGATATCCTTCAGCGTGTCGACGGGAACGCCGGTCTGACCGCGACGGGGATCCTCGAGATCCTTCGCCTGCTTCATGCCCGCCCACTTGCCGTCGAGCCAGTCGGCCTTGTTCGGCTTGTAGGCCTGGCCGGCCTCGAACTCACGGTCGAGGTCGGCGCGCCGTTCGGCGCGCATGGCCTCGAGTTCCTCCGCCGTGATGACGTTCTCGGCGATCAGCTTGTCGGCGTAGATCTGCAGCGTCGTCGAATGCTGGCGGATCTTGCGGTACATGATCGGCTGGGTGAACGCCGGCTCGTCGGACTCGTTGTGGCCGAAACGGCGGTAGCAGATCATGTCGATCACGACCGGCTTGCCGAAGAGCTGACGGAACTCGGTCGCCACCTTGGCGGCATAGACCACCGCTTCCGGATCGTCGCCGTTCACGTGGAAGATCGGCGCCTCGATCATCTTCGCCACATCGGAGGGATACGGCGAGGACCGCGAGAAGCGCGGGTTCGTCGTGAAGCCGATCTGGTTGTTGATGATGAAGTGGACCGAACCGCCGGTACGATGGCCGCGCAGGGACGACAGGCCGAGACACTCGGCAACGACGCCCTGGCCCGCGAAGGCCGCATCGCCGTGCAGAAGCAGCGGCAGCACGGTCGAACGGTCGACCTCCGTGGTCTCCACGAAGCGTCCGTCGACAGCCGAGAGCTGGTCCTGCTTGGCGCGTGCCTTGCCGAGCACCACCGGATCGACGATCTCGAGGTGCGACGGGTTGGCGGTCAGCGACAGATGCACCCTGTTGCCGTCGAACTCGCGGTCCGAGGAGGCGCCGAGGTGGTATTTCACGTCGCCGGAGCCCTCCACGTCGTCAGGGGCGAAGGAGCCGCCCTTGAACTCGTGGAAGATCGCGCGCAGCGGCTTGCCCAGCACCTGGGCGAGCACGTTGAGGCGGCCGCGATGGGCCATGCCGAACACGATTTCCTTCACGCCGAGCGCGCCACCGCGCTTGATGATCTGCTCGAGCGCGGGCAGCAGCGCCTCGCCGCCGTCGAGACCGAAGCGCTTGGTGCCGGTGTACTTGACGTCAAGGAACTTCTCGAAGCCCTCGGCCTCGAGCAGCTTGTTCAGGATCGCCTTCTTGCCCTTGGGCGTGAACTCGATCTCCTTGTCCGGTCCCTCGATGCGCTCCTGGATCCAGGACTTCTCGGCCGGATTGGAGATGTGCATGAACTCGACGCCCAGCGTCGAGCAATAGGTCCGCTTGAGGATGTCGAGCATCTCGCGAATGGTCGCGAACTCGAGGCCCAGAACGTGATCGATGAAGATCTTGCGGTCCCAGTCGGCTTCCGTGAAGCCGTAGGACGAGGGATGCAGCTCCTCGTGATCCTCCTGCACCTTGAGCTTGAGAGGATCGAGGTCCGCATGCAGGTGGCCGCGCATGCGGTAGGCGCGGATCATCATCAGCGCCCGCACGGAATCGCGCGTCTGCTGCTGGACGGCCGCGTCCGTCAGCGGTTCGCCGCGGGTCTCCGCCCGGGCCTTGATCTTGTCGCCGAGCGCCTTTTCCGCCGGCGCCCAGTTGCCGTCGAGCGCGTTGACGAGATCGCCGTTGGCGGCGATCGGCCAGTCCGGACGCTTCCAGGATGCGCCGCGCGCCTCCTTCAGCACATCCGCGGTCTCGTCCGCCAGATTGGAGAAGAAGTCACGCCAGGATTCATCCAGGGAGCCCGGATCCTCCTTGTAGCGCGCATAGAGATCTTCGATATAGGCCGCGTTGCCGCCGTACAAAAACGACGTCATCGCGAAAACGTTGTTCGCGTCCTGCCGAGCCATCACCATAGCGGGGTCGCCCCCGCCCGCCTTGCTGTGGGGAGCCCTTTCACGCAGCGCCCCTGTCAAACGGATGTGGGACAGAACCGCGCGATGCGTGCCCCGCGCGGCTCCTCATTCATCGGTACACGGGAAAACTCCCCAAGGGAAGGTCCCACGCCCCGCATATGTGTCTGCGAGCACGGTAAAAAAACCGTGCCCGCAGGGAAAATCAGCCCTTGAGGACCTCGAGAAGGGTCTCGCCGAGCTTGGCCGGAGACGGGGAAACGCGGATGCCCGCCTCTTCCATCGCCGCGATCTTGTCCTCGGCGCCGCCCTTGCCGCCGGAAATCACGGCGCCGGCATGGCCCATGGTGCGGCCCGGAGGCGCCGTGCGGCCCGCGATGAAGCCGGCCATCGGCTTGCTGCGGCCCTTCTTCGCCTCATCCTTGAGGAACTGCGCGGCCTCTTCCTCGGCCGAACCGCCGATCTCGCCGATCATGATGATCGACTTGGTCTCGTCGTCGGCGAGGAACATCTCCAGCACGTCGATGAACTCGGTGCCCTTGACCGGATCGCCGCCGATGCCCACCGCCGTCGTCTGGCCGAGGCCGGCGTTGGAGGTCTGGAACACGGCCTCATAGGTGAGCGTGCCCGAGCGCGAGACGACGCCGACCGAGCCCTTCTTGAAGATGGAGCCCGGCATGATGCCGATCTTGCACTCTTCCGGGGTCAGGATGCCCGGGCAGTTCGGGCCGAGCAGGCGCGACTTGGACTTCTCCAGCTTCGCCTTGACCTTCACCATGTCGGCAACCGGAATGCCTTCCGTGATGCAGACGATGAACGGCACCTCGGCGTCGATGGCCTCGATGATCGCGGCCGCCGCGCCTGCCGGCGGCACGTAGATCACCGAAGCATCCGCGCCGGTCGCCTCCTTCGCTTCGCCGACGGTGGCGAAGATGGGAAGCGATGCGGCGGAATCGAGGCCGGAGGTCCAGCTCTCACCGCCCTTCTTGGGATGCACGCCGGCAACCATCTGGGTGCCGTAATAGGCCAGGGCCTGTTCCGTGTGGAACGTGCCGGTCTTGCCGGTCAGGCCCTGGACGATGACCTTGGTGTCCTTGTTGACGAGAATGGACATCTGTCATGTTTCCTTCGTTTTGGCAGCACGATTTCAAAACCACGCGCCTGCAACGGCGAACTAAGCCCGAATCCGAAGCTTCACGGATCCGTATCCACCCCGGGGCCGCCCTAGAGCGCCTTGTCCCCTGACGGAAAGATCTGCTCGTTCCTCACCACCGCAACCACAGTCCCGTCGACGACGGTGCAGGCAAAGCCTGGCCTCTTCGCTGTCTCCGGGTAGATCACCTCCAACGTACGGATCCAGTTGGTCGTCCGCAGGTTGTAGCCATGATGGTCGCCCGACACCTCGACCTGCCCGTACTTGAGGATCATCCGCTCGCAAGCGGAGAGTTCCTCCGGGGTCGGCTTGAAATCGCCGCACCCCGAGACGAGCACGCAGCCCAGAACCACGGTTCCGAGGGGGGCCGGGCGAAGCATCAGCCCTTCACGGCCTTGACGATCTTCTGGGCGGCATCGTCGAGATCATCGGCGGCGATGACGTTCAGGCCGCTCTCGTTGATGATCTTCTTGCCGAGCTCGACGTTCGTGCCCTCGAGGCGCACGACCAGCGGCACCTTCAGGCCGACTTCCTGCACGGCCGCGATCACGCCTTCCGCGATCACGTCGCAGCGCATGATGCCGCCGAAGATGTTGACCAGGATGCCCTTCACGTTCGGATCGGACGTGATGATCTTGAACGCCGCCGTGACCTTCTCCTTGGAGGCGCCACCGCCCACGTCGAGGAAGTTCGCCGGCTCCGCGCCGTAGAGCTTGATGATGTCCATGGTCGCCATGGCAAGGCCGGCGCCGTTCACCATGCAGCCGATGTCGCCGTCGAGCGCCACATAGGCGAGATCATACTTGGACGCCTCGATCTCCTTGGCGTCCTCCTCGGTGATGTCACGCAGCTCGACGATGTCCGGGTGACGGAACAGCGCGTTGCCGTCGAAGGACACCTTGGCGTCGAGGACGCGCAGGCGGCCGTTCTTCATGACGATCAGCGGGTTGACCTCGAGAAGGCTCATGTCCTTCTCGATGAAGGCCGTGTAGAGGATCGGGAACAGCTTCATGCCGTCGGCCCGCGCCTCGCCGGAGAGCTCGAGAGCGTCGCACAGCTTGCCGGCGTCGGCCTCGGTCACGCCCGTGTCCGGGTCGATGGCCACGGTGACGATCTTCTCCGGCGTCTCCTCGGCGACCGCCTCGATGTCCATGCCGCCCTCGGTCGAGACGACGAAGGCCGGACGGCCGACCGTGCGGTCGACGAGGATGGAGAGGTACAGCTCGCGCTCGATGTCGGCGCCGTCCTCGATGTAGAGACGGTTGACCTGCTTGCCGGCGTCGCCGGTCTGCTTGGTCACCAGCGTGTTGCCGATCATCTCGGCGGCGTGCGACTTCACCTCGTCGAGCGAGAAGGCGAGGCGAACGCCGCCCTTCGCGTCGGGGCCGAGTTCCTTGAACTTGCCCTTGCCGCGACCGCCGGCGTGGATCTGCGACTTCACCACCCAGAGCGGACCGGGGAGCTGCTTCGCGGCAGCCTCGGCCTCGTCGGCGGAGAAGATGGCAACGCCCTCGGCCACCGGGGCGCCATAGCCCTTGAGGACCTGCTTGGCCTGGTATTCGTGGATGTTCATGGGTGTGATCTCCCGTTTGGACGGCGCGTCATGCAAAGCGGGAGGCCCGAGGCCTCCCGCTCAATCATCACGCCAGCGCCGGCTGGATCTTCTTGCAGGCCTCGATCAGGCCGTCCACGGAGCTGACCGACTTGTCGAAGTTGGCCTTTTCCTCGCCCTCGAGCGAAATCTCGATGACGCGCTCGACGCCGTTCGAGCCGATCACGACCGGCACGCCGACGTAGGTGTCCTTGAGGCCGTACTGGCCATCCAGATGCGCGGCGCAGGGCACCACGCGCTTCTTGTCCTTCAGGTAGCTCTCGGCCATGGCGATCGCCGAGGCGGCCGGGGCGTAGAAGGCCGAGCCGGTCTTGAGCAGGCCGACGATCTCGGCGCCGCCGTCGCGGGTGCGCTGGACGATCTCTTCCAGGCGCTCGGCCGTGCACCAGCCCATCTTGACCAGATCGGTCAGCGGGATGCCGGCAACCGTCGAATAGCGGGTCAGCGGCACCATGGTGTCGCCGTGACCGCCGAGCACGAAGGCCGTGACGTCTTCCACCGACACGCCGAACTCCTCGGCGAGGAAGTAGCGGAAGCGCGAGGAGTCGAGAACGCCGGCCATGCCGACGACCTTGTTGGCCGGAAGGCCGGAGAACTTCTGCAGCGCCCAGACCATCGCGTCGAGCGGGTTGGTGATGCAGATGACGAATGCGTCAGGAGCGTGCTCCTTGATGCCCGCGCCCACCTGCTCCATCACCTTGAGGTTGATCTCGAGCAGGTCGTCGCGGCTCATGCCGGGCTTGCGCGGCACGCCGGCGGTGACGATCACCACGTCCGAGCCCGCGATCGCCTCATAGGAGTTGGCGCCGGAGAGCTTGGCGTCGAAGCCGTCGACAGGAGAGGATTCGGCAAGGTCGAGCGCCTTGCCCTGGGGCGTGCCTTCGGCAATGTCGAAGAGGACGATGTCGCCGAGTTCCTTCAGGCCGGCGAGGTGGGCGAGCGTGCCGCCGATCTGTCCCGCGCCGATCAAAGCGATCTTGTTCCGAGCCATATCCTATTGCTTCCCTTTACGTAAAATGGAGCATCGACCGTTCTGAACGGTCGCGCATGGCACTAAACCCTTTGCGCCCCCGGTGCAAGCTAATCGAAGGGCGCAACCGGCCCGGCGCGGGCTTACTCGGCGTCGCCCAGCCACGCCTCGGAGCGCATCTCGGTCAGCCGCGAGACCGTGCGCGCGAATTCGAAGGACTCGGTGCCGGTCGTCGCCACATAGAGGCCGTCCGGCTCGGTTTCCGCCGAAATCACGAGCTTGTTTCGCGTGTTGTAGAGCGTGTCGATCAGGTTGATGAACCGCTTGGCGGCGTTGCGCTGCGGCAGGTCCATGACCGGCACGTTCTCGATCACGAACGTATGGTAGGAATGGGCGAGCCGCTGGTAGTCGGCCGCGCCCAGGGGCTGCTCGCACAGTTCCTTGAAGGAAAACCGCGCGACGCCGGCGGCCGTGCGTTCCACCGGGATCACGCGCCCCTTGGCTTCCAGCTCCTCCCGGTGGGCGGGAAGCCCGTGGGTCAGCTTGCGCCACAGCGCGTCCACCGCCTTGTCGGCCTCCTCGCCCAGCGGGGTGAGGTAGAGCGGCGCGCCGGCCAGTTTCTCCATGCGGTAGTCGGTGCGCGCGTCGAGGCAAATCACGTCGACACGGGTCTTCAAAAGCTCCACGAAGCCGAGGAAATGCCCCCGGTTCAACCCATCCTTGTAGAGATCGTCCGGATCGACGTTGGAAGTCGCCACGACGACGACGCCAAGCTCGAACAAGCGCGTGAAGAGCCGCCCGAGAATCATCGCATCGGCAATGTCGGTGACGGCGAACTCGTCGAAGCACAGAAGCCGCGTCGCCTCGGCGAGGTCGGCGGCGACGGGAGGAATCGGGTCGTCGCCGGCGATCTTGCCGTCGCGGATCGCGGCGCGCGCCGCGTGAACCCGCTCGTGCACGTCGGCCATGAACTCGTGGAAGTGCACGCGGCGCTTCTTCCTCGTCACCGCGATGTCGAAGAACAGGTCCATCAGCATGGTCTTGCCACGCCCAACCTTTCCCCAAACGTAAAGTCCGCGCAGGGGCTCACCCGCGCCCTTGCGCTTGCCGAACAGCCAGCCCAGCGCGCTCTTCTTCGAGGCGGGACCGGTCTCGGCGAGACGCTCGTTCAGCCGGTCGAGAGCGGCGACGACCTCGGTCTGCGCGGCGTCGCGCTCGATCTCGCCCTCGGCAACCAGCGCCTCGTAGCGGCCGGCAACCGTATGCGCCAGCGGCGGTGTCCTGTTGGTGGAGGTACTCACGGGCGCGCACTCGCACCCGGCGCCGGGGCGAAAGCCCGCCGGCTCATGTCGACGTTCGGGACGGTCAAGGGAACCCCCTCGCGATTTGGCTTGATCCTGCCGCTGGATAGCGCGCATCCGCGCGACCGGCAAGGCCGGTGCCCGACCGGCACGGCCTCAGTCGTCCGCGGGCTCCGGGCGGCCGGCAAGCGGTGCGGCGAAGACCTCGTCCACCGGAACCTGAAGCGCGGTCGCCAGTCGGTTGGTCTGCGAGGCCATGCCGACGATGGCCAGGAGCTCGCCGAGCTCCGCCTCGCTCATGCCCCTGGCGCGGGCGGCGGCGGTGTGGGAGCGAATGCAGTACTCGCAGGAATTGGCGATGGAGACCGCCACATAGAGCATCTCCTTCACTTTGGGATCCAGGGCGCCCGGTCCCATCACCTCGCCGAGGCTCTCCCAGGTCCGCTTGAGAAGTGCGGGATCATTGGCGAGCACCCGCCAGAAATTGTTGATGAAATCGGTCTTGCGCGCGGCGCGGATGTCATCAAGGACGGCCTGCGCCGATGGCGCCATCTCCTCGTCCGCGAGCACTGGCCAGATGGACATGGCCTCCCTCCCCTTTTTCGGGTGGCCGGCCCCTTCCCGGCCCCATGTCATGTCCGGCCCCTCATGCCCGGCCCCGGAGGACCGGGCATTTGGTCAGCGATAGACCTGGATCGGCGCGCCGGTGACGGTGCGTCCGGAGAAGGTCTCCGCTCCGGTCGAATAGAGCTCGGCGACATTGGCGCCGCTCGCATCCTTCAGGATCACCTGCTTGCCCTGCAAGTCCCAGGCCGAAACCGTCTGCATCTGCGGCGTCGCGCAGCCGCGCGAATTCGCGCGGTAACCGCCGCTCCACTTGGTCAGCGTCATGAAGAGCTTGCAGTTGTCCGAACCGGAGGTGACGGACCAGCCGCCGAGCATGTCCGAGCGGCCGATTTCGCGGGCCGAGGCCGGAGGCGCGCTCGACTGCGGGTTCGCGGAGGCGACATCGGTGCCGGTTCCCGCACCGTCGATCGGGGCGCCTTGCGCGCCGGGCGCGATCGGCTGGCCGTACTGGTCGTACTGCTGGGCACCGCCCGGCGTGTTGTAGTCGGGGCCGAGAGGCTCCAGCGACTGGCTCGACACCGGCGCCGTCGGCGTGGCCGGCAGCGGCGCCGGCCGGTCGCCATAGCCGAGGCGCTGGCAACCGGCCAGGGCGACGGTCAGGCACAGCGCGGTCGCCAGGGGGGCGGTGGCGCGAACGGATCGGATCATCATCGGATACCCTTGTCGGTCTGTCGTGTCTCGGTCGTGTCGTGTCTCGGTCGTGGCGCCGGGCGCATCGGCCCTCGCGGCTCCACCCCTTGCGGTTTCGCCCGGGCGTCGCGTCCGCCGGGCGATCTGCCCACAAGTGTTAACCGTCTTGGTGACCAAAACGTTGACGAGGCGCATGAGGTTCAGCAGATTGGGACCAAATCATGACCTGACGCAAACGGAACCTGCCACGAGCGGCCCGCGCGCATACCCTTCGGGGCATTGGCGCGCACACGTTCATCGCCACGGTTCCGCCACAGCGGCGGGCGACACTGTGCATGTAACCAATCAGGTCTGGGGAGACCCGAGGAGCGGTGCCTTCAACGCCAGGAGCGCCGCATGTCCGACACCATCGCCATCACGCCGGAGCGTCCGGCAGAAACCGGGTACTACAGAAAACTCTCCTCCGCCGACCAGCATCTGTTCCGCGATCACCTTCTGCGCCTCGACCAGGACGCCCGCCGCGCCCGCTTCGCCATGCTGGCAAGCGATGCGTTCCTGCGTTGCTACGCCGAGACCAGTTTCTCGCTGGGCACGGTGATCCACGGCTATTTCGCCGGCGGGATCCTCAGGGCCGTGGCGGAACTGCGACCGCTGGGGGACGGCATGAGCGCGGAGGCCGCCTTTTCGGTCGAACCGGAGCTGCAACAGACCGGCATCGGAACCCGGCTCATGGAGCTGACCCTGATGGCGGCGCGCAATCGCGGCTGCCACCACATCCTCATGAACTGTCTGGCCACCAATCGCGCCATGCAGAAGCTGGCCCGCCGCTTCACCGACGATCTCACCTTCGAGATGGGCGACGTCGTGTGCCAGATTTCCTCGAGCCGGCCCTCCGCCTTCAGCCAGATCCGCGAGCAGATCTCCGACCTCTACGGTTTCATGGTGTCGCTTACGGAAGGACTGAAGCCCACGGGCCGCGCCTGAGCCCCTCCCCCCGGCTCAGGCAGCCGAGGGGGACACCTTGAGGAGCGGCAGGACACGGGGCAGAAACTGCCCCGTCGCCATGGCCTCGTCGATGGCCGCGCTCAGGCGGCGGAAGGCCAGGCGCAGGGCCTCGCGCCCGACGAGACTGCCGGTGGCGAGCTTTTCCATGCGCCAGTCGAGAAGGCGCGCGTCTTCGGGCCAGATCGGGCGGGTCGCATCGAGGGCGGCGGGCGTGAGGCCCACCACCACATCGGGCACCGGAGCCGCGGGCAGCGAGAACAACTCGAAGCTCTTGGGCTCCAGCGCCGCATCGTCGACACCAGCCTCGCCAAGAACGCGCGACACACCCTCCGCAAGCGCGGGAGCAGGTGCGAGACCGGCGGAAAAGGCGCGCACGCGGCCCTGCCCGGTCCGGTTCAGATAGGCCTCCGCCATGGGGCCAAGGCGGGCATTGTCATCGCACAGGAACAGAACCGTCGTCGGCATTTTCACTCCTCGCCGCATCTCACGCCGAATCGCCCCCGCCCAGCGCCACCGGTTCTAGGGGCGCTCGGAGACGGCACTGTGACGGCAACCGGACAGTCTTGTGGCAGACGGTGTCGCCCCCGACGGTCCGGCACCGCGCGCCAGAAAATGCGCGACACCTGGAAAAGTTCCCGCAAATCCGCGATTTACGAGATGTCCCGGAATTCAGTCGGACGAAAAGGCGTCGTAGGCGGCCAGCGCTTCCGCGCCATAGATCATCGACGGGCCGCCGCCCATGTAGACGGCGACGCCGATGGTCTCCATCACCTCCTGACGGGTGGCGCCGTATTTCGCCGCCGCCTTGGCATGATAGGCAAGGCAGCCGTCACAGCGTGCGGTGATGCCGATGGCAAGCGCGATGAGTTCCTTGGTCTTGCTGTCGAGCGCGCCCTCGCCGATCGCCGCGCGGGCGATCTCGTGAAACCCCTTGGCGACGCCCGGAATGCCGGCACGCACCTCGCCCATGCGCGCGTCCGTCTGGGTGATGAAGGATTGCCAGTCGCTGACAGCCATGTGACCTCTCCCCTTGTCGCCGCATGCGCGGCACGACCTGTGTGCCGCACCTCTATCGCTTCGCGCTGTCCGCGCGCCTTGCGATGGATCAAGGTTTCTCGGGAAAACGCAGCGGAATGCCGCCGGGCTTCCGCCTAGGGTGTGGTCAGGGCCAGAACCAGCGCCAGCCCGAGGCCGGAGACGAAAAGCCACGCGAAGCCGCCGAGCGCCAGAGGCCGCAGGCCTTCCGCCCGCAGCCGTGCGAGCCGGGTCTCCAGCCCCATGGCGGCGAGCGCCAGCGACAGCAGGAGGGTCGTGGCAAGGCGGACATCCTCGAGAAGCCCCTGCGGGAGCGCCACGGCGCTGTTCAGCCCAACCATGGCGAGAAACCCGAGCACGAACCAGGGCAGCGGCGGTCGCCCCGCCGACGCGCCTGCGCCATCGCCCCTGCGCATGAAGGCGAGGGAGAACACGAGCGGGGCCAGCAGCACCACGCGCGCCAGCTTGGCGATGGTCCCCGTGTGACCCGCCTCGTCGCCAACCTGGAAGGCCGCCGCCACCACCTGGGCCACCTCGTGGATCGTCGCGCCGCTCCAGAGCCCGTAGGCGACCTGACCAAGGTCCAGGGGCACCGCCAGCAGCGGATAGAGCAACATCGACAGGGTGCCGAAAATGGTCACGCAGGCAATCGCATAGGCGACTTCCTCGTCACGGGCGCGGGAGACGAGATCGGTCGCGAGAACGGCGGATGCGCCGCAAACGGCGGTTCCGGCGGCGATCAGTTCGGAAAGCGGCCGCGACACCCCCAGCCAGGCGCCGACACGCCGGGTGACGACAAAGGTCGCGACGAGGGTCACCACCACGATGGCGATGCCACCAACACCCAGCTCCGCGACCTGAGCGAGCGTGAGCTGCAGGCCGAGCAGAATGACCCCGAGCCGCAACAGCCGCTTCATGGAAAAGGCGATGCCCGGCAGCAGGATCCCGGGGAGCGGAACAAGGTTGCCGATGACGATGCCGGTGACGATGGACAACAGCAGCGGACTGAGCGCGCCGACGCCAAGCCGCTCGTGCAGGAAAAGCGCGCCGAGCGCAATCGCCAGCGTCAGGGCCAGCCCGGGAAGAACCGCCCCGACCTGTCGCAGGTGGCGGGAAGAGAGAGGGAAACGGGCAAGCGCGGTCATGCGGGAACTCATCGTCGTTGAAGCGGTCCGGGGCATTGAAGCGGCCGTGGGATGTCGGCCGGGCACCTCACCCTAGGACGACATCTTCAATCGACAAAACGCGTTATTCTTGTCATAATCATCCAACATATCGATTGATATCAGAATGCCTTTGCTTGACGCATCGCGCGGGCGGATCCGGCCAGCATCATGACCCTTGAACAATTGCGCATCTTCATCGCCGTGGCGGAGGTGCAGCACATGACGCGCGCGGCGGAAGCGCTCGGGCGCACCCAGTCGGCGGTCAGCGCCTCCATCGCGGCGCTCGAATCCCGTCACGGCGTGATCCTCTTCGACCGCGTCGGGCGGCGCATCGAACTGACCGAAACCGGGCGGCGCTTTCTCGGCGAGGCGCGCGGCCTGCTCGCCCGCGCGGCCCAGGCCGAACGGCTGCTCGACGGTCTCGGCGGCGACGTGTCCGGGACGCTCCACGTTCACGCGAGCCAGACGGTTGCCAGCTACTGGCTGCCGCCGTTCCTCGCCCGCCTGCGGGCCGCGCATCCGCGACTCGCCATCGTGCTGCGGGCCGGCAACACGTCCGACGTCGCCGAGGCCGTGCGACGGGGGCAGGCGGACATCGGCATCGTCGAGGGTGAGACGGAAGACGAGGACCTCACCGCCACGCAGGTCGGCGAGGACGCGCTGGTGCTGGCGCTCGCGCCCGGCCATCCGCTGGCGTCCGCCACGTCGGTGAGCGCTGGCGACCTTGCCTCCACGTCATGGGTCATGCGCGAGGAAGGCTCCGGCACCCGCGCCGCCTTCGAGCGGATCCTGACGCGTTTCGACCTGTCGGCCAACCGTCTCGACGTCCTGCTGGAGCTGCCCTCGAACGAGGCGATGATCGCCGCCGTGGCGACCGGCGAGGCCGCCTGCGTGGTCTCGCGGCTCGCCGCCGAGCCCGCCCATGCCGCCGGGCGCATCGCGCTCGTCGCCTTGCACGACGGGGACAGGCGCTTCACCGCCCTATCCCACCGTCAGCGCCACCCCACACCCGCCGCCGACGCACTCCTCGCCCTCATGCGCGAGACGGCGACGTCCACCCCTTGACCCGTGCCGACAAGGCGCGACAACGTCAGCACACCTGCCCACACGGAGCCGACACGATGCCTCTTGCCCTCTGGTGCGTTCTGATTGCCGCCCTTCTGCCATTCCTCTCGCTGCTGCCGGCCAAGTTCACCCGCGAGTTCGACAATGCCCGTCCGCGCGATCCCGAGTTCTGGAAGGACGGCTTCAGGGCACGGGCCAACGGCGCACACCAGAACGGCTTCGAGGCCTTCCCGTTCTTCGCCGTGGCGGTCATCACCGGCCTGTGGCAGGGCGGAAACGCGCAGTGGATCGACAGCCTCGCCGGGCTCTTCATCGGCGCGCGCGTGATCTATGTCTTCTGCTACTGGAGCGACCGGGCGACGCCGCGTTCCCTGGCCTGGGCCGTCGGCCTCTTCTCGACCATCGCGATCTTCACAAGTCCCGTGTGGAGCTGAGGAGGCGGTCGGCGTTTCCGCCCATTTCTGAGTGGAGTTCCGGCCACCGGAAGCACATGCCCTGACGACTCAGCCTTCCAACGCAAAGAGGCCGCCCTTCGGGGCGGCCTCTTTCGTCTGCTGGTACAAACAACGGATCGCGTGATCAGACGCGGCGTTCGACCATCATCTTCTTGATCTCGGCGATCGCCTTGGCCGGGTTCAGGCCCTTCGGACAGGCCTGCGAGCAGTTCATGATCGTATGGCAGCGATAGAGGCGGAACGGATCCTCGAGGTTGTCGAGACGCTCGCCGGTGGCCTCGTCGCGCGAGTCGATCAGCCAGCGGTAGGCCTGCAGCAGCACGGCCGGGCCGAGATAACGGTCGCCGTTCCACCAGTAGCTCGGGCAGGAGGTGGAACAGCAGGCACACAGGATGCACTCGTAGAGCCCGTCCAGCTTGACGCGATCCTCATGCGACTGGCGCCACTCCTTCTCCGGGGCCGGCGTCGTCGTCTGCAGCCAGGGCTCGATCGACCGGTGCTGGGCGTAGAAGCGCGTCAGGTCGGGCACCAGATCCTTGACCACCGGCATGTGCGGCAGCGGGTAGATCTTGACCACGTCGCCGGCAACCTCGTCCGTGCCCTTGGTACAGGCCAGCGTGTTGGTGCCGTCGATGTTCATGGCGCAGGAACCGCAAATGCCCTCGCGGCAGGAGCGGCGGAACGTCAGCGTCGGGTCGATCTTGTTCTTGATGTAGATGAGACCGTCCAGAACCATCGGGCCGCAGTCGTCGGCATCGACGAAATAGGTATCGATGCGCGGGTTGCGCCCGTCATCCGGGTTCCAGCGGTAGATCCTGTATTCGCGAAGGTTCGTCGCGCCCGCCGGCTTGTCCCAGACCTTGCCCTTGGCAACCTGCGAATTCTTGGGAAGCGTCAACTGCACCATATCTCGTCGCTCCGCGTGTTCCGGGTCCGGCCCTCAGGCCCGCCCTCCCTCGGGTCGTGAAGCCTCAAGCTCCAGGACCGTGTTGTCATCGGTCGCGCCCGTGGCGCGATAGCCAAGCCGGGCAAGGAGCGCGAGGCAGTCGTGCTCCCAATGCGCCCGGCAATTCGTCTCGATCATCACCACGCGCGGCAGGCGCGTGGCCTCCAGCCCGGCGAGATAGGGCGCCAGCACCCTGTCCTCGAAGCCCTCGACGTCGATCTTCAGGACGTCGACCCTCGCGATCCCCGCCTCGGCGAGGATGTCGGCGAGCGGCACGGTCGTCACGGGCCTCGCCCGCCAGTCGCCGGCCCATTCGCCGGTGGTCAGCTCCGGCACGAGCGTGGCGAAGCCGCAATTCGACGGCTCCGACCACAATGCCATCTCGCCATGCCGTTCGCCCACCGCCTTGCGCACGATCTCGACGCCGGCAAAACCGTTGGCCGCCACGTTGAAGGCCAGCCTGTCGGCGGTCGCCGGGTTCGCCTCGACAGCGAGAACCCTTGCCCCCGCGCGCGCCGCGGCCAGCGTGTGACTGCCGACGTTGGCGCCGACATCCACGAAGACACAGCCCTCGCGCAGATGCCGGGCCAGAAGCGCGTGTTCGCCGCGCTCCGGCAGCCGCCCCTTCGCCAGGATCTTCCGGTCGTCGTAGTTCGAGCCCGGATAGAGCCTGAACCGCAGGCCGTCGGCCTCGGCATCGAAAGGTCCCGCCCACAGGCGGGAGACCAGCGCGCGCACCCTCTTGCGAAGGCTCGCGGCAAGGTCGTGACGGTCGGCGAGCTTCCAGACGAAACGTTCCCACCCGCCGGCACGATAGGTGCCGAAGGGGGACGTCAGGTCCGGAACGAGCGTGGCCGTCATGACCGGGGCTCCTGTCGCAAGGGCCGGGGCGGGAGGGAAATTCCGGGGCAGGCCGACCTGACCCGCATCGCCCTTCCCGCCACGATCCTCAGTAGACGCGCGCCTTGGGCGCGATCTTCTTCGGGTCGATGCCGCCTTCGTCGATGGTCGTCAGCGGCTCGGTGACGACGGCGCGGTAGTCGAGCCTGACCTTGCCGGCCTCGTCGACCCAGGCAAGCGTGTGCTTGCGCCAGTTCTCGTCGTCGCGTCCGCCCAGCGGACCGTCCTTGTAGTCCTCTCGCGCATGCGCCCCGCGGCTCTCCTTGCGCGCCTCGGCGCCGTAGACCGTGGTGATGGCATTCGCCATGAGGTTTTCCAGCTCGAGCGTCTCGACCAGATCCGAATTCCAGATCATCGAGCGGTCAGTCACCTTGAGATCCGGCAGTTCCGACCAGATCGCCGAGATGCGCTGGCACCCCTGCTCCAGGCTCTCCTGGGTGCGGAAGACGGCGGCGTCCTCCTGCATGGCACGCTGCATCTTCTCGCGCAGGTCCGCCGTGGGGATCTTCCCGTCGGCATGACGCAGCTTGTCGAAGCGGGCCATGATCTTGTCGCAGGACGCCTCGTTCGGGGTCGGCACGGGGGCCTTCCGGTCGATGGTCTCGCCGGCGCGGATCGCGGCGGCACGACCGAACACCACAAGGTCGATCAGCGAGTTGGAGCCCAGGCGGTTGGCGCCGTGGACCGAGGCGCAGCCCGCCTCGCCGACGGCCATCAGGCCCGGCTGGATCGCGTTGGGATCGTCCTTGGTCGGGTTCAGCACCTCGCCCCAGTAGTTGGTCGGGATGCCGCCCATGTTGTAGTGCACCGTCGGCAGCACCGGGATCGGCTCCTTGGTCACGTCGACACCGGCGAAGATGCGCGCCGATTCCGAGATGCCCGGCAGGCGCTCGCCCAGGATGTCGGGATCCAGGTGGTCGAGGTGCAGGAAGATGTGATCCTTGTTCTTGCCGACGCCGCGGCCTTCACGGATCTCCATGGTCATGCAACGCGAGACCACGTCGCGCGAGGCGAGATCCTTGGCCGAGGGGGCGTAGCGCTCCATGAAGCGTTCGCCCTCGGAGTTGACCAGATAGCCGCCCTCGCCGCGCGCGCCCTCGGTGATGAGGCAGCCCGCGCCGTAAATGCCGGTCGGATGGAACTGGACGAACTCCATGTCCTGGAGCGGCAGGCCCGCACGCGCCACCATTCCGCCGCCGTCGCCGGTGCAGGTGTGGGCCGAGGTGGCGGAGAAATAGGCGCGGCCGTAGCCGCCGGTCGCCAGAACGACCATCTTCGCCAGGAAGCGGTGGATCGTGCCGTCATCGAGGTTCCAGGCGATCACGCCCTGGCAGACACCGTCCTCGGACATGATCAGGTCGAGGGCGAAATACTCGATGTAGAACTCGGCGTTGTGGCGCAGCGACTGGCCATAGAGCGTGTGCAGGATGGCGTGACCGGTCCGGTCGGCCGCCGCACAGGTGCGCTGCACGGGAGGGCCGTCGCCGAAATTCTGCATGTGGCCGCCGAAGGGCCGCTGGTAGATGCGGCCGTCCTCGGTGCGCGAGAAGGGCACGCCGTAGTGCTCCAGCTCGTAGACGGCCTTGGGCGCCTCGCGGGCAAGGTACTCCATGGCGTCGGTGTCTCCGAGCCAGTCGGAGCCCTTCACCGTGTCGTACATGTGCCACTGCCAGCTATCGGGCGTCATGTTCTGGAGGCTGGCGGCAATGCCGCCCTGAGCGGCGACCGTGTGCGAGCGGGTCGGGAAGACCTTGGTGACGCAGGCTGTCCTCAGGCCCTGCTCGGCCATGCCCAGCGTCGCGCGAAGTCCGGCGCCACCGGCACCGACCACGACCACGTCGTAGTGGTGGTCGACAAAGGAATAGGCTCGTTCAGCCATGTGTTCAGCCTCCGAAGCTGATCTTGAGAACGGCGAAGACCGACGCGAGGCCGATGAAAGCCGAGAAGAAGGTGTTGGCCATCAGCGCCAGGAACTTCGCGCCCTCGCCGTGGACATAGTCCTCGATGATGACCTGCATGCCGAGCTTCATGTGATAGATGGCGCTGGTCACCACGAGCAGCATGACGATCGCCACGAGCGGGTTCGACAGCGCCGATACCACGGTGGCGTGGTCGCCGCCCTGAAGCGCGATCACGAGAACGATGAAGAAGCTCATCAGGAAGACGTTGGCCACCGCGGTAACCCGCTGGCGCCAGAAGTGGGTGGTGCCGTCCCGGGCCGAGCCCAGACCGCGAACCTTGCCGAGCGGCGTGCGCATGTCGGTCATTGTCTTCTCCCTCAACGAACGGCGTAGCCGACGACCCACAGAAGGACCGTCACGACCACGGAAGCGACGATCGTCGCCTTGGCCATCCACTCGCGCGCCTCGCGCCCGAAACCGTAGCCCATGTCCCAGACGAAATGGCGCAGGCCGCCCAGCATGTGATGCACCAGTGCCCAGGTGAATCCGAACAGGACGAGCCGGCCGAGGATCGAGCCGTAGATGTCGTTGACCAGGGCGAAATAATCCGGCCCTGCTGCGGCGGCCACCAGCCACCAGGCGACCAGAATCGTGCCGAAGTAAAGCGCGCCGCCGGTGATGCGGTGCACGATCGACATGACCATGGTCATGATAGGCTTGTAGATCTGCAGGTGCGGCGAAAGCGGCCGGTTGTTCTTGATACCGACATCCGACATGGCGTGTCTCCTGTCTCCCTCGCCATAACGTTTACGTAAACGTTAGGCACATCAGGACCTTGTCTGGATGCCTTCTAGCGCCATCGCGGCGGCTCGTCAAAGCATCCTATCGGCTGACATGCCTGAAGGATGGAAGAAAGGAAGACGAGGTCAAGGTTCCACGCGTCGTGCTGACGTATAGGTTAACCGCTTGTGAAGGTGCACCATCATCACCGTCGCGAAGATGGGCGTGAGCAGGTTCAGGATCGGCACGGCGAGAAAGCCGGCGATCGCCAGGCCGCCCAGAAACACGGTCGTTCCATGGGCCTTGCGCATGGCGCGCGCCTCGTCCGGCGTGCGGAACCGCATGGCCGTGAACTCGAAGAACTCGCGCCCGAGCAGGTAGCCGTTCACCAGAAAGAAGGCGACGAGATTGATGCCGGGAACCAGAAGCAGCAGCAGCGCCAGGATATTGCCGAGGATGACGATGCCGGTGAACTTGATCGCCTGCGGCACGGCCTGGGCAAGCGGCAGGGCGCGACCGGGCGGATCGGCGGGATAGTCGTCGCGTTCCACCACCTCGGCGATATCGTCCTGCAGCAGGCCGGCGATGATCGCGGTAACGGGGGCGACGAGGAATCCGAGCAGGAAGATCGCGCCGATGCCCGTGAGCAGGCTCAACGCCGTTTCCAGCCAGGGATAGGGAAGCTGCACCAGCGTCGAGACCGCGCCGTTGAGGCCGAGCCACACGACGAAGAGCAGCAGCAGCGTGTAGCCGAGCGTTTTCCAGAAGATGGCCCGCAGGGGCGGCTCGAAGATCTGGGAAAGCGCGCGCAGCGCGGAAGACAGCATGGCGGGCGGGTTCCGGTTTCGGGTCGGGTCCTTCACGGGCCTCGGCCCGCCGGCCTCACGTAGGACCGCCGCGCGGCAAACGCAAGCGCCCGCCCGCGAGCGGGAGGCGTCAGCTCCGCCCTTCCGCCCAGTCGCGGATCAGCCAGTGGGCGATCGAAAGTTCGGGCGGCACCTTGAGCCCGTCGGGATGGGTGCCCGCGATCATGCTCAGCACCTCGTCCCGGGAGAACCAGCGGCAGGCGTCGAGTTCGGTCGCGTCCATGACGATCTCGCGCGTTTCGGCAATGCCGTGGCACCCCATCATCAGAGAGGCGGGAAAGGGCCAGGGCTGGCTGTAACGGTAGGTCACGGCGCCGACGACCACGCCGGCTTCCTCGTGCACCTCGCGGCGCACCGCCTCCTCCACCGTCTCGCCCGGCTCGATGAAGCCGGCAAGCGTGGAGAAGACGCCCTCCGGCAGGCGCGGTGGCCGGCCCATGAGGCAATCCTCGCCATGGGTGACGAGCATGATCGCGACCGGATCCGTGCGCGGGAAATGCAGCCCGCCGCAGGAAGGACAATCGCGGCGATAGCCGCCCTGGGTCATTTCCGACTTTTCGCCGCAGCGCGAACAGAAACGATGGGTGGCGTGCCAGTGCAAAAGGCTGCTCGCCTGCGCGAGAAGCCCCAGATGGCCGGTCGGGATCTCGCCGCCAAGCGCGAGCGCACGCATCTCGACGAGCGTGAACCCGGGATGCGCGACCTCGAACGCCTCCGTTTCGACGGGATCGCCGGCAAGGCCGACCCGCGCGGCGAAGACCGGCACGCCTTCCTCCGGCACATCTGCCCCGGCCATGCCGACGCTCGACGCATCGCCGAAGCCCAGCAGCACCATGTCCTCGGGATCGGCGCCGAAGGCATCGGCAACCGCGCGCGGATTGAGAATCTCCGGCGGCGTTCCCCCGGCGCGCACGACCACCCGCCCGGCACAGAACAGGACGAAACGGGCCGACGCCGCCTCGCGCCGCAAACGCACCCACTCCGCATCGCCGCGATGTTCCGAGCGACGCTCGAGCGGATTGCCGCAATAGGAGAAACCGTGGTGGAGGCTGGCGGAGGAGGTCATGCGGAAGGTCCCGGAATGGTCTGGCGAAGGCTGGAGGCGGGCAATGGAGGGCGGATCAGGAAGGGCGTCCCGGAGGGGCGATTTCAGGCGGGCGATTTCAGGCGGGCGGCGAGCGTGCGAGCAAGGGCCTCTCCCTTGCCGCGCGCCCAGGGCTCGGCAACACCCGAGCCCCACACGGGGCCCGGCCAGGCGGCATCACCGACGACACGGGCGATCACATGCACATGAAGCTGGGGCACCATGTTTCCAAGGCTGCCGACATTGATCTTGTCGCAGACCTCGAGGCTGTCGCGCAACGCATGGCTGGCGAGCGCGATCTCGCGCATCAGCGTCTCCCGGTCCGCCTCCTCGAGGTCGATGATCTCGGAGGCGTCGGCGCACCGGGGCACCAGAAGCAGCCAGGGAAACCGTGCGTCGCGCATCAGGCGCACGGTGCAGAGAGGCAACTCGCAGACCGGAAGACTGTCGCCTTCGAGGCGCTCGTCGAGCTTGAACACGGATGTGGCCATGCGATCCTCCCTGACTGGCCGGCCGGCATCCGCCGAACCGCGCCGGCACTATAGCCCTCAGGTCTGCCGACGCCAGCCCCGCGCGACGATGCGATTGCAAAGCCTTCAAGGGACGGCCAAAGTGCGCTGCGCGCGCCGCAGGGGGGCGGTTCACACGCGCGACTTCACGGGAGGAGCCTGACGAATGCTGCCAGAGGCAGACAGCTACGAGGCGCTCAGCGCCGCGTTTTCCTGGCACGTGCCGGAGCGCTACAACATCGGTCACGACGTCTGCGACAAGTGGGCCGGGATCGATCCCGATCGTGTCGCCATCGTTTCCATCTCCGAGGACGGCGTGCGCGAGGAGATCAGCTTCGCCGCCCTGCGCGCCCTGTCCAACCGCATCGCCAACCGGCTGGCGCGCGACGGCGTGCGTCCCGGCGACAGGGTCGGCGTTCTGCTGCCGCAGGCGGTGGAAACGGCCGCCACCCATATCGCCGCCCTGAAGCTTGGCGCGATCACAATTCCGCTCTTCACGCTCTTCGGCGACGAGGCCCTGTCCTTCCGGCTCGGCGACAGCGGCGCGAGGGCCGTCGTCACCAACACGCAGGGCGCGGAAAAGATCGCGCGGATCCGAGCCGACCTGCCGGATCTTTCCGTGCTGTACTCGATCGAGGGTCCGCATTCGGGCTCAGGCGCATCGGACCTGCACGCGGCGATTGCCGGGGAAAGCGAGGACTTCACCGTCGCGGACACCTCGCGCGACGATCCGGCCATCCTGATCTACACCTCCGGCACCACCGGCCAGCCCAAGGGCGCCCTGCACGCCCACAGGGTGCTTCCCGGTCACCTGCCGGGCGTGGAGATGAGCCACGACCTGTTCCCGCAGCCAGGCGACCGGATCTGGACGCCGGCGGACTGGGCCTGGATCGGCGGACTGATCGACGTTCTTCTACCGGCGCTTCATCACGGGATCACCGTCGTCGCGCGCCGCTTTTCCAAGTTCACGGCCGAAGAGGCCTTTCGCCTGATGGCGCGGGAGAAGATCCGCAACGCCTTCCTGCCCCCCACCGCGCTGAAACTGCTTCGCGCCTCCGGGTGCCCGCCGGAGGATGCACGCCTCTGCCTGCGCACGGTCGCCAGCGGCGGCGAGACACTCGGCGCGGAACTGCTGGACTGGGGTCGGGAGGTGCTCGGCGTCACCATCAACGAGTTCTACGGCCAGACCGAGTGCAACATGATCGTCTCCTCCTGCGCGGCGATCATGGAGCCGAGGCCGGGGCTGATGGGTCGCGCCGTGCCAGGCCACGACGTGCGGATCGTAGATACCGCCGGCCAACCCCTGCCCGACGGAACGCCCGGCCTTGTCGGCGTGCGCCGGGGCGATCCGGTCATGTTCCTGCGCTACTGGAACAACCCGGCGGCGACGGAAGCGAAATTCGCGGGCGACTTCCTGCTTACCGGCGACATGGGCGTGCGCGAGCCCGACGGCTTCCTGCGGTTCGTCGGACGTGACGACGACATCATCACCTCCGCCGGCTATCGCATCGGACCGGGCGAAATCGAGGACTGCCTGATCGGTCACAGCGCAGTCGCGATGGCCGGCGTCGTGGGCAAGCCCGACCCGGTGCGAACCGAGATCGTGAAGGCCTATGTCGTGCTCGCCGCGGGCCACGAGCCCTCGGACGACCTTGCCCGCGCGCTGCAGGAGCATGTGAAGACGCGACTCGCCGCCCACGAATACCCGCGCGAGATCGCCTTCGTGGACGCCCTGCCGATGACGACGACCGGCAAGATCATCCGCCGCGACCTGCGCGCAAGGGCGGCCGGGGAGACGGACGCGGGCTGAAAACCGACGGGGCGGCGGATGCCGCCCCCAAGTTTTTCCTTGCATCGGGCCGTCCGAATCCCGATATAGGGCGTCGGGAGGTTGGTGGTGGACGAGCCACTCGCCAACCGGGTCAGGTCCGGAAGGAAGCAGCCCCAACGAGTCGCGGCACGGGTCACCGTGCCAGCCTCCCACCCTCATATCTCCGTTTCACGTCTTCTCCCTGCCTTCACAACAGGGATCGCCGGTGCTCCACGCACCGGGGCGTTCCCTTGCGCGGCCATGCACAGGCGCGCGGGGAAATCTCCGCGACCCGGGAAATGCCCCCTCTACATCGGCCGCGCGGGCGGGTAATGTCGCGTCATGGACGGCCTCACCACATCCGACACGCCCGCCACGGAACCCGACGCGACGCGCGACGCCGGCTACCGGGTGCTTGCGCGCAAGTACCGGCCGAGCAGCTTCGAGGACCTCGTCGGTCAGGAACCGATGGTCCAGACGCTGCGCAACGCCTTCGAGACCGGACGCATCGCGCAGGCGTGGATGCTGACCGGCGTGCGGGGCGTGGGCAAGACCACGACGGCGCGTATCCTGGCGCGCGGGCTCAACTACGAGATCCCCGGCGAGATCGACCGTCCGACGGTCAATCTCGACAGGCTCGGCGTGCATTGTTCCGCGATCATGGACGGACGCCACGTCGACGTGATCGAGATGGATGCCGCCTCCCACACCGGCATCGACGACATTCGCGAGATCACCGACGCGGCGCGCTACCGGCCGGCTTCCGCGCGCTACAAGGTCTACATCATCGACGAGGTGCACATGCTCTCGAAGTCCGCCTTCAACGGACTTCTGAAGACGCTCGAGGAGCCGCCGGAGCATGTGAAGTTCATCTTCGCCACCACCGAGATCCGCAAGGTGCCGGTAACGGTGCTGTCGCGCTGCCAACGCTTCGACCTGCGCCGCATCGACGCGGAAAAGCTGGTCGGGTTGCTGCGCCGCATCTCGGAGGCGGAAGGGATCGACATCTCCGACGAGGCCCTGGCACTGGTCGCCCGCGCGGGCGACGGCTCGGCGCGCGATTCCCTGTCGCTGCTCGATCAGGCGATTGCCCATGGCACCGGTGCCGGCCACACCCGGATCGACGCGGACACCGTGCGCAACATGCTCGGTCTCGCCGACCGGGCACGGATCATCGACCTGTTCGAGAAGCTCATGGCGGGCGACGCCGCCGGAGCCATGTCCGAGTTCCGCGACCAGTATGACGTGGGCGCGGATCCCGTCGTGGTGCTCTCGGACCTTGCCGAATTCACCCATCTGGTAACCCGGCTCAAGATCCTGCCGGCAGCCGGCGACGAAGCCTCGGTGAGCGAGAGCGAGCGTCGGCGCGGGCGGGAGCTGGCCGACAGGCTTTCCATGCGGCTGCTGTCACGCACCTGGCAGATGCTGCTGAAGGGCATTGCCGAGGTGCAGGCCGCCCCCAAGCCACAGCTTGCGGCCGACATGGTTCTGGTGCGCATCGCCTATGCCGCCGACCTGCCGGACCCGGAGGAAGCGCTGAAGCTCCTGCGGGGCGGCGGAGCCTCCACGCTTGCCGCACAACTGCCCGCAGGCAGCCCCGCTCCCGCCGGGAGCACCGCACCCGCCGGGGCGCAAGCTCAGGGCCACGCGCCGCAAAGGGACACGGGCGTTTCCCACACCTCCCATCCCGGCGGCGGCGAGACCATGCAGGCCGGTGCGTCGCGCATCGGCAATGCCGCCTCCCCTCCGTCTTCCGTCTCGTCGGCATCGCCGGTCTCCTACCAGGAGCAGCCGGGGTCCGGCGCGCGCCTGCAGGTCGTGGGCGGACGCGACGCCGCCGTTGCGCGCGCCGCACGGCCCGATGAGGAAGAACGGCCGCAGGTGGCGGACAATGTGCCCGAGCCGGCGGTGCGCCTCGCATCCCTTGCCGACTGCGCGGCCCTGGCTGCGGAAAAGCGCGATATCCGCCTCAAGGTCGATATCGAGCGGCACATGCGTCTCGTTAACTTCGAGCCGGGGCGCATCGAGTTCCAGCCCGCCAACGGCGCGGATCAGGATCTCGCCGGACGGCTGGGACGCAAGCTCGGCGAGTGGACGGGAATGCGCTGGATCGTCAGCGTATCGCGCACGCAGGGACGCCCGACGCTTCACGAGGAGCGCGAGGCGAACCGCCACCAGATGGTGTCCGATGCCAAGGCCGAGCCTGCCGTCGCCGCGCTTCTGTCGGCCTTTCCCGGTGCCAAGGTGGTCGACGTGCGCGTTGCCGCCCTTGAGGACGAGGCCGCCGGTCTGGACGCTCCCGGTCTTGACACGGACCCCGGCGAGGACGACATCGACCCCGATTTCTGAAAACGGCCGCGCCGCATGGTTCGCCGACGGCGCGCCTAACGGTCCGACACGGCCAGACGGCCAGCATGGAGACGTCCGATGGACATCATGAAGATGATGAAGCAGGCGAAGCAGATGCAGGAGCGCATGGGCTCGCTGCAGGAAGAGATCGCCGACCTCACAGTGGAAGGCAGCGCCGGCGGCGGCATGGTCAGCGTCACGCTCTCCGGCAAGGGCGAGATGAAGGGGCTGCGGATCGATCCCTCGCTCGCCAAGGCGGACGAGGTGGAGATCCTCGAGGACCTGATCCTCGCGGCGCATCAGGACGCCAAGACCAAGGCCGAGGCGCTGCTGCAGGAAAAGACGCAGGAGATGATGGGCGGCCTCGGCCTGCCCCCCGGCTTCAAGATGCCGTTCTGAGGATTTCATGGCCAATCGCGCGGTTGCCGGCGCCGAGGTCGAGAAGCTGATCCAGCTTCTCGCCAGGCTGCCGGGGCTCGGCCCCCGCTCGGCGCGGAGGGCCGCCCTTCATCTCATCAAGAAGAAGGACCAGCTCCTGATTCCGCTCGCCCAGGCCATGGGCGTCGCGGTGGAGCGCGTGACCGTCTGTTCGACATGCGGCACGGTGGACACCTGCGATCCCTGCACGATCTGCGCCGACCCGCGCCGTGACGACCACACCGTGGTCGTGGTGGAGGACGTGGCGGATCTCTGGGCGCTGGAGCGGGCCGGAGCCCTCAACTGCCGCTATCACGTGCTTGGCGGAACGCTGTCGCCGCTCGATGGCGTGGGGCCGGACGACCTCACCATCGACAAGCTCGTGGAACGTGTGTCGCAGGGCGGCGTGACAGAAGTGGTTCTGGCGGTCAACGCCACCGTGGAAGGCCAGACGACCGCCCATTTCATCACCGACCGCCTGCGCGGGATGGACGTCAAGGTGACCCGGCTGGCCCACGGCGTGCCGGTCGGCGGCGAGCTCGACTATCTCGACGAGGGCACGCTCGCCCAGGCGCTCAAGGCCCGCACCTCCTTCTGAGGCACCGCCCCTCCCTTGCGGCCCTTATGCGGCGGCCTCCCGGGATGCTAGGGTGTGACACACCGGTGCCGAACCGCCAGGAGATGCCATGCGCCGCGCCCTGACCCGTCTCGCTCTCGCAATGCTGCTTGTCGCGGCAGGTGCCGCTCCGCTCGCGGCGCAACAGGACCTCAATGCGAAGTTCGGCGCGTTTCTGGAAACGACCATCAAGCCGGCGGCACGCAAGGCTGGCGTGCCCGAGGCCGTTCTCACCCGTGAACTCCACCGGCTGACACCGGACACCCGGCTGCCCGGCCTTGGCGACCCGGACGGCCCCGAGCGCCCCGCCGCCGTGAACTACCAGGCGGAGTTCCGCGCGCCCGCGGGCTACTTCAAGGCAAGCGCGTTCAAGGCCCATGTGGCGCGCGGCCGCAAGCTCGCCAAGACCCACGCCTCGCTCCTGTTGCGGATCGAGCGCCGCTACGGCGTGCCGGGCCGCATCGTGCTTGCGATCTGGGCAAGGGAATCGGGATATGGCGCGGCACGGATCCCGCACGACGCGCTGAGGACCCTGGCTACACGGGCCTTCATGGGCGACCAGCGTGACTACTTTGCCGGCGAAACAGTCGCCGCGCTGCAGATCCTGGCGGAAGGCCACATCTCGCGACAGCGGCTGAGAAGCTCCTGGGGCGGTGCGCTCGGCCAGCCGCAGTTCATGCCCTCAAGCTACCTCCGGCTGGCGGTGGACTTCGACGGCGACGGCAGACGCGACATATGGCGTTCGGTGCCCGACACACTCGCCTCCATCGCCAACTACCTTGCATGGCATGGCTGGGTGAAGGGACGCGACTGGGGCTATGAGGCCGTGATCCCGGACTCGGTTTCCTGCACCCGTGAAGGGCCAGACCAGGGACAGCCGGTGTCGGCCTGGGTCGCGGAAGGTGTCCGCCGCGCCCGCTCGCGCCCCTTCCCGAAACACGAACTACCTCAGCCGGGCTTCCTGCTGATGCCGGCCGGACGGCTGGGCCCGGCCTTCATCGCCACGGACAATTTCTACGTGCTGAAGGCCTACAATGAGTCCGACGCCTACGCGCTGTTCGTCGGCCATCTGGCGGATCGCTACGGCATGGACACCGGCTTCATCCAGGGCTGGAAGAAGGCCCCGACGCGCACGCGCGCGGCCGTGCGCGACCTTCAGCTGAAACTGGAAAAGAAGGGGCACGACGTCGGCGGCGCCGACGGGCTCATCGGCTTCAAGACCCGCCGCACCCTCGGGCTCGAGCAGGAGAAGGCGGGCCGGAAAGCAACCTGCTGGCTGGAGTAGGTGGATAGCGGGGCATGAGGTGGAAGCCGCCGCCCTTGCACGGCAAGCTTGCGCACCGCCGCAGGCGCGCTAGGCTGGATCGTGCAATTTCATATTCGTGAAGAGGTTCACAGTGAAAGCTTTTGATCTCCTGCTTTGCGGCGCGCTCGCCGTCGCATCCCTCTCTCCGCTTGCAATCGCTCCGGCCGAGGCTGCCCCTGCAAGCGTCAAGCGCGACTAATGCCGCAATTTCTTCGACGGCCGATATGCGCGCGAGCGCTCGCCCAAGTCCTTCGCCGTCAGCGCCGACGGCCAGCGCTGCGGAGCCGCCTGGGGTCAACTGTCGAAGGACATTTCCCGCAAGCAGGCGCTTGGCTACTGTGCCGCGCAGGTCAAGAAGCATGGCGGCGGCAAGTGCAAGGTGATCGACACCAAGTGAGCTGAGCGCTTCCAGGAGCCTTCCGGAACGCACAAAGGTCCGCAGCACACTGCGGACCTTTTCTTTTGCCCGTCATGCAGGCTGCCGCCATCAGCGCCCTGGAATCGTCGGCTTTGCTCAGCGCTGACGAAGGTGAAGAGTGAAACCGGCACTTGCCGCCCTCAACATGTAGGAACGGCCGCTCTTGATGACGTAGAACCAGTCGGTGTGCTTCTTCCGGCCCTCACAGGACCGGTACTCGATCGTCACCAGGCCATGGCGATCGATCGTGTAGCTGTGCGGATCGCTCTTGCCGCAAGCCGGGCGCGTACCGAAACGGAATTTCCCGTTCTTGAGAAACACGACGCCGGAACGGCGCCAGATCTCCGAGGTAAACCGCTTGCCTGTGAGATAGGCTTTTGCCTGTTTGCCGTCGAGCATCTGATCGGCGGCCAAGGCCGACCCCGACACCACGGACGCCAGCAGAAAGGCGGCGGCCAGCATACGACCCGGAAAAAGCATCGAATTCCCCCCAAAGATGCAAATTGCAACCGGCGGGATTAAAGCCGCTGGATATCCAGCTTTCAACACCAAATCGAGGCATTGCCGCCATTCGGCCAGCCGGTGGAACAGACTGAGCCCGCACCAGGGAATGACTGCAGGGAATGCCCCCCCTACTCGCTGACGATGCCCGCGCCGACGGTCTCGAGGCGGAAGGCCGCCGCCATGAGTGCCCTTGTGTAGTCGGTCCTCGGCGCATCGAAGATTTCCGCCGCCGGGCCGGCCTCGACCACCTTGCCCGCACGCATGACCACCACCTCGTTGGCCAGCGCACGCACCACCTTGAGGTCGTGCGAGATGAACAGATACGCCAGCCCGTGCCGCTTCTGCAGGTCGCGCAGGAGATCGACCACCTGCGCCTGGACGCTCATGTCCAGCGCCGAGGTCGGCTCGTCCAGCATGACGAACTTCGGCTGCAGGACCATGGCACGCGCGATGGAAATGCGCTGGCGCTGCCCGCCGGAGAACTCGTGCGGATAGCGGAAGCGGGTGTCCGCATCGAGTCCCACCTCCTGCAGGGCGGCGGCGACGCGCTCATCGCGCTGTGACGGGGTGAGATCGCGGTAGTGCACCTCAAGCCCCTCGCCGACGATGTCGGCGACCGACATGCGCGGACTGAGCGAGCCGAAGGGATCCTGGAAAACGACCTGCATGTCACGCCTCAGCGCGCGCATGTCCTTCCAGGACAGCGTGTCGATCTCGTGCGTGCCGAAGCGGATGCGTCCGGTCGACTGGATCATGCGCAGCAGGGCGAGGCCCAGGGTCGTCTTGCCGGATCCGCTCTCGCCGACGATGCCGAGCGTCTGGCCCTCGCGCACCGTGACGTCGATGCCGTCCACCGCCTTGATGTGGTCCACCGTACGGCGCAGGAAGCCGCGCTTGACCGGGAACCACACCTTCACGTCCTCGGCCGCGACGACGACGGGGCTCTCCTCGTCGGTCACCGGCGGGCGGCCCTTGGGCTCGGCGGCGAGGAGATGCTGCGTGTAGGGATGTTCCGGCGCGGTGAAGATGCGCTCGACCGGCCCTTCCTCGACGATCCTGCCTTTCGTCATCACGCAGACCCGGTCGGCGATCTTGCGCACGATGCCCAGGTCATGGGTGATGAACAGCATCGCCATGCCCGTGTCGCGCTGGAGATCCTTCAGCAACTTGAGGATCTGCGCCTGCACGGTCACGTCGAGCGCGGTGGTCGGCTCGTCGGCGATCAGCAGGTCCGGCTCGTTGGCCAGCGCCATGGCGATCATCACGCGCTGGCGCTGCCCGCCGGAAAGCTGGTGCGGGTAGCTCTGCAGCCGGGTCTCGGGATCGCGGATGCCGACCTTGCCAAGCAGGTCGAGCACCCTTGCGCGCGCGGCCTGCTCACCCATGCCGCGATGGATCTTCAGGATCTCGGCGATCTGCTTTTCCACCGTGTGCAGCGGATTGAGCGAGGTCATCGGCTCCTGGAAGATCATCGAGATCTCGTTGCCGCGGATCTTGCGAAGCGCCGCGTCGTCCATGCGCATCACGTCGACACCCTTGAACAGGATCTCGCCGGAGGGATGGGAGGCCGCCGGATAGGGCAGCAGGCGCACCGCCGACAGCGCGGACACGGACTTGCCCGAGCCGCTCTCGCCCACGATCGCCACCGTCTCGCCGGGCGCGATGTCGAAGGAGATGCGGTCGACGGCCGTGGTCGTGGCGCCGTTCTGGGTGAAGGCGACGGAGAGATCGCGCACGGACAGAAGGGGGCTGGTCTCGCTCATGATCTGCCTCACGTGAAGCTCTTGCGCGGGTCGAAGGCGTCGCGCACCGCCTCGCCGATGAAGATGAGAAGGCTCAGCATGATCGAGATTACCAGGAAGCCGGTGATGCCGAGCCAGGGCGCCTGCAGGTTGTTCTTGCCCTGGGCGAGAAGCTCACCCAGCGACGGCGAGCCCGGCGGCAGGCCGAAGCCAAGGAAATCGAGCGCGGTCAGCGTCGAGATCGAGCCGTTGAGGATGAAGGGCAGGAAGGTCAGCGTGGCGACCATGGCGTTTGGCAGCAGGTGCCGGCGCATGATGGTGCCGTTGCCCACGCCCAGCGCACGCGCCGCGGTGACATACTCGAAATTGCGCGCGCGCAGGAATTCCGCCCGGACCACGCCGACCAGCGCGACCCAGGAAAAGGCCAGCAGGATCGTGAACAGCGTCCAGAAACCGGGGATCAGCACCGAGGACACGATCAGGATCAGGTAGAGCGTGGGAATCGCCGTCCATATCTCGATGAAGCGCTGGAAGAGAAGGTCCGTCCAGCCGCCGTAATAGCCCTGCACCGCTCCCGCCGCGACGCCGATGAAGGACGAGGCGATGGTCAGGGCCAGGCCGAAGAGGACCGAGATGCGGAACCCGTAGACGAGACGGGCGACCACGTCGCGGCCCTGGTCGTCGGTGCCGAGCCAGTTCCAGTTGCCCATGACGCAGTTGGGATCGGCCGTCCCTTCCGGATAGCGCACGCAGCGCTGCTCCTTGTCGAGCATCCATGAGGGCGGGGCGGGCGCCGGAACCGGGATCTCGTTGTTGACCGTGCGATAGGAATAGCGGATCGGCGGCCAGAGCATCCAGCCGTTGTCCGCGATCTCTTCCTGGATGAAGGGGTCGCGGTAGTCGGTCACGGCCAGGAAGCCGCCGAATTTCTCCTCCGGATAGTCGACGAAGACCGGCGCCAGGATCTCGCCCTTGTAGGACACGAGGATCGGGCGGTCGTTGACCAGGAACTCGGAAAAGAGCGACAGGCCGAAAAGAACCAGAAAGATCCAGAGCGACCAGTTGCCGCGCCTGTTGGCGCGGAAGTTGTCGAGCCGGCGCCGGTTGATGGGCGACAGCCATCCGGACGGACGCGGGGACACCGCGGGACCGGCGGCACCGCTTGCGGTCGTCTCTCCCGTCTCGCTGCTGCGGTGGTCCATGCTCACACCTCCCGGCTCTCGAAGTCGATCCGGGGATCGATCCAGGTGTAGGTGAGGTCGGAGATCAGGTTCACGAGCAGTCCCATGAGCGAGAAGATGTAGAGAGTGGCGAAAACGACCGCGTAGTCACGGTTGATGACCGCCTCGAAGCCCAGAAGCCCGAGCCCGTCGAGGGAGAAGATCGTCTCGATGAGGAGCGAGCCGGCGAAGAAGGAGGAGATGAACGCCCCGGGAAAGCCCGCGATGACGATCAGCATGGCATTGCGGAACACGTGCCCGTAAAGCACCTGCCGCTCGCCCAGCCCCTTGGCTCGCGCCGTCTGGACATACTGCTTGCGGATCTCGTCCAGGAACGAGTTCTTGGTCAGCAGCGTCACCGTCGCGAAGGCCGACAGCACCATGGCGGTCAGCGGCAGGGCAAGGTGCCAGAAGTAGTCGAGGATCAGCGCCGGCCAGGACAGCTCTTCCCAGTTGTCCGACACGAGGCCGCGCAGGGGAAACCAGTCGAGGAACGATCCGCCCGCGAACAGGACGATCAGCAGCACGGCGAAGAGGAACCCCGGGATCGCATAGCCAACGACGATGACCGCCGAGGTCCACACGTCGAAACGGCTGCCATCGCTCACCGCCTTGCGAATGCCGAGCGGAATCGAGATCGCGTAGGAGATCAGCGTCATCCAGAGGCCGAGCGAAATGGAGACCGGCATCTTCTCCAGGATCAGGTCGAGCACGCCGATGTCGCGAAAGTAGCTGTCGCCGAAGTCGAAGCGCGCATAGTCCCACAACATGCCGAGAAAGCGCTCGAGCGGCGGCTTGTCGAAGCCGAACTGCTTCTCCAGATCCTTCACGAACTCCGGGTCGAGCCCCTGCGCGCCGCGATACTTGGAGGTGACGGACGTGTCGCCGCCGGCCTGCGCGCCGCCGCCCGAGCCGCCGAAATCACCGCCGCCACCGGAAATGCGCGAGGTGGCGGAAACATCGGTCCCCTGAAGCTGGGCGATCACCCGCTCCACCGGTCCGCCCGGCGCGAACTGGATGATGACGAAATTGATCGCCATGATGCCGATCAGCGTCGGCACGATCAGCAGCAGCCGCCTGAGGATATAGGCACCCATCGCGTCAGTTGTCCCCGTTGTTGTCGTTCGGGCGCGGAAGCCCCCGGGTTGCGTCCCTGCGCCGGATCACTCGAGTCCCGCCGCGGCCGCGCGGGCCGGATCCGACCACCAGTGGGTCTCGGGAACGAAGTCGTAGGTCGGCGGGCTCGCCGGCCGGCCGAAGCGGTCCCACACGGCGACGGTGTGCACCGCCTTGTACCACTGCGGGATCCAGTAGTGCCCGGCCCGTAGCACCCGGTCGAGAGCCTTCGCGGCAACGGTCATGTCCTCGCGCGTGGTGGCGTTGAGAGCCTTTTCCACCAGGGCATCGACCACGGGATCCGTGATGCCGGCCAGATTGCCCGAGCCTTCCGTCCTTGCGGCCACGGAGCCCAGCAGGTCCCGCATTTCCTCTCCCAGCGTCGGAGACAGCGCGAAGCGGCGCCCGACGATGTCGAAATCGAAGGTGTTGATGCGGAGCTGGTACTGGGCGGGATCGACGACGCGGTATGTCGCCTTGATGCCGAGCCGCTCGAGGTTGGTGACCATCGGCAGCACCACACGCTCGAAACTCGTCGTGTTGGAGAGGATCTCGAACACAAGCGGCTCCCCGGAGGGCAGCAGCATCACCCCGTCCTTGCGGGTGCAACCGGCCTCGCGCAGCAGGCGGTCCGCCTCGCGCAGCATCCGGCGGTCCTGCCCCGAACCGTCCGACACGGGAGCCGTGATCGCGGGACCGAAGACGGCCGGCGACAGGCGCGCGCGGAACGGCTCCAGCAAGGCGAGCTGAGCGTCCGAGGGCATCCCTTCCGCCATCATCGGCGAGTTCTGGAAGATGGACTGGGTGCGCGAATAGGCACCGTAGAACAACGCCTGGTTCGACCATTCGAAATCGAAACAGTAGCCCAGCGCCTGCCGGATCAGCGGGTTGGAGAACTTCTCACGCCGCGTGTTGAAGAACCATCCCTGTGCGCCGGAGGGCCGCCCGTCGGGGATCTCCTCGCGCTTGACGCGGCCATCCTCGACAGCCGGAAAGTTGTACTCGGTCGCCCAGGTGCGCGAGGTGAACTCCTCGCGGTAGGTCGTGACGCCCTTCTTGAAGGCCTCGAAATCGACCTGGCGGTCGCGGAAGAATTCCAGCCGGATCACGTCGAAGTTGAACTGTCCGCGTGACACGGGCAGATCCGCCGCCCACCACGTCTTGACGCGCTCATACTCCACATAGCGTCCCACCTCGTGACGGCCGACCTTGTAGGGGCCGGACCCGAGCGGCGGCGTGAGCGTCGTTTGGCCGAAGTCGTAACGTGTGTAATAGGCCTTCGACAGGATGGGCACGCCGGCGACGGTCAGCGGCGCCTTGCGCGACTGGCGGCCGGTGAACCGCACGACAACCGTCAGCGGGTCCGGAGCCTCCACGCTCTCCACCTCGCGCAGGGCCTGGCGAAGCGCCGGATGTCCCTTGTCCTTCAGCGTGGTCAGCGAGAAGGCGACATCCTCCGAGGTCAGCCGGCTCTCGTCATGAAAGCGCGCCTCGGGCCGAAGCCGGAAGGAATAGGTGTTGCCCCCGTCCGAGACCGAAACGCTCTCGGCGACGAGTCCGTACATGGCGTCGGGCTCGTCGAGCGCGCGCACCATGAGCGATGCAAAGCACAGCTCCATGCGCGGCGGCGCATCCCCCTTGAGGATGAATGTGTTGAAGCTGTTGAAGGTCTGCGGGTTCTGATTGAACGCCCAGGAGGGAGCGGAAAAGGCGAACCGTCCGCCCTTGAGTGCGGTGCGCTCCACATAGGAGAACGCCTGAAAGCCCTTCGCGTACTTCAGGTCACCGAAGACGGAAAGCCCGTGCAGGTCCTGCGCATCGGCGACAGGGACGGCGGCCTGCACCTCACCGGGCGCCGCGCCGACATGACGTGGCGCGAAAAGGCCTGCGGCGAGCGCCGCCGATCCGAGCAGAACCGAGCGGCGATCGGGTGCGGTCTTGTCGAACGTCATGCTCATCCCTTCGCGGCGACGCGGGCCGCCCGCTCCTTGTCCCACCACCAGATGGAGGGAAACCCGTGACTGAACTCCGGCAGGTTCTCCGGATGCCCGAAACGATCCCAGCGCGCGGTGCGGTCGACGTCGGAATAGAATTGCGGCACCACGTAGTGGTTCCACAGGAGCACCCGGTCAAGGGCATGCGTGGCGGCGACCAGTTCCTCGCGATCCTTGGCGTAGATGACGCGCTCGATCAGCTTGTCCACGGCCGGGTTCTTGATGCCGGCGTAATTGCGGGACTGCGGCCGGTCGGCGGCTTCCGAGCCCCAGAAATCACGCTGCTCGTTGCCCGGCGAGAGCGACTGCCCCCAGACAAGGGTCGCCATGTCGAAATCACGGCTGTTGATCCGGTTGATGTACTGCGGCACGTCCACCAGCCTGAGAACCGACTTGATGCCGATGTTCTCCAGGTTCCGGGTATAGGGCAGCAGGCCGCGCTCGGAGGACCGGTCGAAATAGAGGAACTCGATGGTGAAGGGCTCCCCGGTCTTCTCGTTGACCATGGTGCCGTTCCTGAGCCCGTAGCCCGCCTCGCGGAACAGCTTCACCGCCTCGCGCAGATTGGCGCGCACGTTCTTCGGATTTCCGCCCACGGGATTCTCGTACGGCCTCGTGAAGACCTCCGGCGGCACCTCGTCACGCACGGTCTCCAGGATCTCCAGCTCCTTGCCCCGCGGCAACCCGCTGGAGGCGAGTTCCGTGCCGGCAAAGTAGGAGTCGATGCGCTTGTGAAGTCCGGCGGAGACCACTTCGTTGGTGGTCTCGAAATCAAACGCGTAGTTCAGGGCCTCGCGGACCCTCGGATCCTGGAATTTCTCGCGGCGCAGGTTGGGCACATAGGCCTGCATCCGTCCGCTGGCGCGATTGACGAACTCCTCCAGAACCACGCGCCCGTCACGCACCGCCGGGAAGTCGTAGGCCTTGGCCCAGACGCTGGCGGCCAGCTCCTCGCGGAAGTCGTACTGGTCGCCCTTGAAGGCCTCCATTTCCACGGCGGAGTCGAGGAAGACGTCGTAGCGCACCTGGTCGAAGTTGTAGGTGCCCTTGCGCACCGGGTGATCCTTGGCCCAGTAGTCCTTCACCCGCTCGTACACGATGTAGCGTCCGGGCTCGATTGAGGAAACGCGATAGGGGCCGGAGCCCAGGGGCGGCTCCAGGGTGCCGCGCGAGATGTCGCGCTGGGTGCCGTCGGGTGCCTTCCCCTCCCACCAGTGCTTCGGCAGGATGGGGATCTGTCCGACGATCTTCGGAAGCTCCCGGTTTCCCGGCGCATCGAAGGTGAACCGCACGACGTCGTCACCCACCGCCTCCACGTTCTCCACGTGGCGATAGTAGAAGCCCTGGCTCGGATTGAGGTCTATGAGCTTGCGGAAGCTCCAGACCACGTCCTCCGTGGTGATCGGCTCGCCATCGTGCCAGCGCCCGCGCGGATCCAGCCGGTACTCGACCCACGCATAGTCGTCGGGATAGCGCATCGCATTAGCGACAAGGCCGTATTCGGCGCTGATGTCCATCTCGTCCAGCGCGGGCTCGAAAAGCGAATCATACATGAGCCCCAGGCCCGGAGCGGGATTGCCCTTCGACAGGATGGGGTTGAGCGTATCGAAGCCGGTGGACTCCGCGAGCCGCACCGTTCCGCCCTTGGGCGCATCGGGGTTCACGTAGTCGAAATTGGAGAAGCCCTCGGCATACTTCGGCTCGCCCGTCAGGGCGGTGCCAGAACGCCAGGCCGGCTCGCTCTGCTGGGCAGCGACGGGCCCTGCAAGGAGGCTCGAGGCCAGCACGACGGCGGCAAGAGCGAAAGGCGCAAGTGCCGCGCGCCGGAGTCGGCCGGCGCGAACGCGCCCTGCAGGCGGCGGCGTGACAGATGTCATGGCACTGGTCATGGCGATGTCGGTTCCCCGTCTGGTCATGATGGGTGCGCGCATTCCGGCCCGGAGAGCCGCCTCATCGAGGCTGCCCGGCACGTCACGGGCGAAAGGCCGCGCGCACTTTCTTTCACCCACGAGTGTAGGGATTTCATGGCCGCTTCAACAGCGCAGAAACAATTCATGACCAAAGTTTAATCGAAACGACGCTGGGTCGAGAACCGCTTCCGACCACGTCCACGGATCAGGCGGCCGCGAGCTTTTCGGCATACATGCGCCGGTCGGCCAGTTCCAGGAGCTCGCCCACGGAGACCGTGTCGTCCGGGAAGCGCGCCGAGCCCACACTCGCTCTCACGTGAACGAGAGAGCCCTCGACCTCGAACGGTTCCGCGAGCGCGGCATGCAGGCGCGCGGTGATCATGGGCCTGGTGTCCCCCTCGCCACGGCAGGGCACGACCACGACGAACTCGTCCCCGCCAACCCGCGCGACCGTGTCCGAATGTCTGGTGTGATCGCGCAACCGCTCGCCGATCGCGCAGAGGATCATGTCGCCGGCGGCATGACCATGGGTGTCGTTGACCGGCTTGAAGCCGTTCAGGTCGATGAAGAAGACCTCGAACCCTCGCCGGCGCGGGCCCGGACGGGCCGCGAGCCGGCGCAGCCGGCTTTCAAGAAGACGCCTGTTGGGCAGGCCCGTCAGGGGGTCATGCACGGCCATGTCCCGGGCACGCATCTGGAAATGGATCGCCAAAACCGCCAGCGTTACCAGGAGAAGGGTCACGCCGTAGCCGATGACGCGTGCCACCGTGCCCTCGGTATCGGCACAACACGCCTCTGCCCGGGAAGCCCCGGCAAGGTTCCAGCGTCCGGCCGTCAGCATCACGGGCAGGCGTACGGCGTCCGAGGCGAAAAGGACGGGGTCACCGAAGAGCACCTGTCCGGCCCCGCCTGTCCGTCCCTGCTCCTGCAAGGCGAAACGATAGGCGGGATCGGTCTCCGTCAGGCCCGCGGACAAAAGCAGTGCATCGAGATCGATCGTCACGGCCGCGACACCGCGCACCACGAGGGTTTCATGGGCGCTTCCGTCGGAAACGGGTCGCATGACAGGTGCAAGCGCAATCATGGTCCGGTTTCCGGCCGCGTCGTGTTCCGGTCCGAAAACCACGGCGGAACGTGTTCGGCGCGCGCGCATCACCGCCTCGCGCTCGCGTTCGTCGGCGTGGTGGTCGTGTCCGAGTTGGGAGAGGTTTCCGTACAAAGGATAGACGAAGCGCACGGTGCGGTCCGGAGCCAGCGTCACCCGGACGACATGCGGATCCAGCGCCGCCATCTGTTCCGCGAAGCCCCGGAATTCGCGCGGCGTGAGGCTTTCGCTCAGTGCCGCGAAACTCGCAACACCCTGGGCGAGCGAGACCGCCTGGCGCAGTTCGGACTCCAGACGGGCACGCAGTTCGGACAGACGCGACATCGTGTCGTGCTGCATCCGCTCGCGATGGGAGTCGGCAATAAGCCCGCCCACATAGCCGGTGAGCGAGACTCCCAGGGTGGCCATCAGGATGCCCACGCTCAGCATGGCCAGGAGCGGCCGGATCCTGCGTCCCGCCCTCCTGATCCAGATCCCAGGTTTCAAACGTCCCCCCGATTTCAGAATCTCAGCGACAAGCGTCCCCCGACGCCCGGTCAAAACACCCCGGAGCACGATGCCGGAACCGCCTGAAAACACGGAACCGACCTCCTCCCCGGAGACGTTGCGGAAGGAAGCTAGCAGCCTTTGCTTTCCGCTACGTTTACGCAATTCATCGGATGCGGTCCAAACGAGCATTCCGGGGTGCGTTGCGCCTGCCTTGCGAGGCAAAACCGGGGAACGCGCCCGCAAACATGAAAAAGGCCGGGCAAATTGCCCGGCCTTTTTCAACCTGTCGAAAATCGCGAGACGCTTCCGGCTTACTGGGCCGGAGCGGTCTCGGTCTCTGCCGGCGTCTCTTCAACAGCGGCGGGCGCCTCCTCAGCAGCCGGGGCCTCTTCAGCAGCCGGGGCCTCTTCAGCCGCCGGGGCTTCCTCGGTGGCGGGAGCCTCTTCGGCGGCGGGTGCCTCCTCAGCAGCGGGAGCCTCGGGCTCGGGCAGCGGCTTCGGATTGTCGGAAAGCGTGCGCAGGTAGGCAATCAGATTGGCGCGGTCGCCAGGCTTGCGCATGCCCGCATAGCTCATGATCGTGCCGGAGACGACGTTCTTCGGCTTCTCGAGGAAATGATCGAGCTCCTCGTAGGTCCACTCGCCAACCTCGTCGCCGTAGGCAACCATGTCGCCGGAATAGCGGAAGTCGGCATGCGAACCCGGCTTGCGGCCGACGACTTCCCAAAGGCCGGGGCCGACCTTGTTGGTGCTGGCGGAAGAGAAGTCATGGCAGCTGGCGCAGGCACGCGTCAGCTTCTCGCCGTCCTCGGCGGACGCGCTGGCGAGACGAACGGCGATCGGCTCGACCTGCGGCTCCTCGGGCGCCTCGGTGGCTTCGCCACCGTCATTCTCTGCCACGACGATCTCGTAGCCCGGCTTCTCCGGCGCGTGGCTGGAGAAGATGATGTCGGACAGGAAGCCCAGGCCCATCGTCAGGACGAGGACAAAGAGGACCGCGCCGGCGATCGTGTTTAGCTTGGCAGAATTCATTCCCGCTGGCTCCACCTTAAGAGTCTCTCGCGTGTCGTCTCCCGCGCGGTGGCCATGGCAACATGCCCCCGTGCATCGCAGCGCGTGGTGAAAAGTCGCCGGAACCTACAAAGTTTTTGACGCTCGTGTCCATAGGTTTAAAAGGGCTCTCGATGTTACAAATGATCGCACGCGCAAAGACGGGCATGTTGCCCGCCTTTCAGCCGGTCCTGCCCGCACCGCGCAGGGACGGATGCAGACCGGCACGCGCGCCAGAAAAGGCCCGTTCGTGACCCGCGCACTCGTCATCATTCCCGCCCGCCGCGCATCGACACGCCTTCCCGACAAGCCGCTCGCCGACATTGCCGGACGTCCCATGATCGCCCATGTGGTCGACCAGGGGCTGGCGGCCGACATCGGCCCGGTGGTGGTGGCTTGCGACGACCCGCTCATCCGCGATGCCGTAACGGCTGCCGGCGGGCGCGCGGTGCTGACAGATCCGGACCTGCCCTCGGGTTCCGACCGCGTCGAGGCGGCCGCGCGCGAAGTGGACCCCGACGGCGCGTTCGACGTGGTCCTGAACCTGCAGGGCGACGTGCCGCTGATCGATCCGGCCGCGATCCGAGCCGCTTTCGCTCCGCTCGATGACCCGGCGGTGGACATCGGAACCATCGCGACGGAAATCGTCACCGAGGAAGGGCGAACCGATCCGGGCATGGTCAAGACCATCGGCACGCCGGTCGCGAAAAACCGGCTGCGGGCCCTCTATTTCACGCGTGCGACCGCTCCGCACGGCCCCGGCGCGCTCTACCAGCACATCGGACTCTATGCCTATCGCCGCGCGGCGCTCGCCCGGTTCGTGGCCCTGCCGCCCTCGCCGCTTGAAATGCGCGAGAACCTGGAACAGTTGCGCGCGCTCGAGGCGGGAATGCGCATCGACGTAAGCCTGGTCGGCTCACGTCCGATGGACGTCAACACGCAGGCCGACCTCGAGGCCGTGCGCGCCATGCTCGGCCATCCCGCAACCGCTCCCAACTCCTGACAAGCAGGCTGGTTTTCTCTCATGTCGACACACAAGAAGATCGTCTTCCAGGGCGAACACGGCGCCAACTCGCACATGGCCTGCCGCGATGCCTTTCCCGACTACGAGGCCGTCCCCTGCGCGACATTCGAGGACTGCTTCACCGCCCTGGAAAACGGCGAGGCGGATCTCGGCATGATCCCTGTGGAGAACTCGGTCGCGGGCCGGGTCGCGGACATCCATCACCTGCTTCCGCGTTCCACGCTCAACATCATCGGCGAATACTTCCTGCCGATCCGCTTCCAGCTCATGGGGCTGCCGGGCGCGCGGGTCGAGGACCTCAAGAGCGTGCAGAGCCACATCATGGCCCTCGGCCAGTGCCGAAAGATCATCCGGGACCTGGGCCTGGCCGCGATCATCGGGGCCGACACGGCGGGCTCCGCGCGCCAGATCGCGGAACGCGGCGACATCACCGCCGCCGCGCTGGCGCCGGAGATGGCGGCCGAGGCCTATGGCCTGGAGATACTGCGCCGGGACGTGGAGGACGCGGCCCACAACACCACGCGCTTCCTCATCCTCTCCCGGGAGCCGGTGCGCGCGCGCAACAACGGCCAGCCGATCATCACCACGTTCATCTTCCGGGTCCGCAACGTGCCCGCCGCGCTTTTCAAGGCACTCGGCGGCTTCGCCACCAACGGCGTCAACATGACGAAGCTGGAATCCTACCAGCTCGAGGGGCAGTTCTTCGCCTCCATGTTCTACGCCGACGTGGAGGGCCATCCGGACGACCGGTCGGTCGCCCTGGCGCTCGAGGAACTGGAGTTCTTCTGCGCCGAACTGAAACTTCTGGGCGTCTATCCCGCCGCCCCGTTCCGCGACAAGATCCGCGAGCCCGAGGCCAACCGCGCCCTGCGCCCGACCCCTGGCATCTGACCCGCAAGCACGGCCACGCGCATCACACCAGAAAGGACTCCGCCTTCCGATGACCGAAACGACCTTCGACGCGCTCTGCATCGGCAACGCCATCTGCGACGTCTTCGCCCACGTGGAGGAAGACTTTCTCGTCCAGCAGAACCTCGTGAAGGCCTCGATGCGCCTGATCGACACGGAAGAGGCGGTGCGCCTCTACGAACAGATGGGCCAGACGACCCGCATTTCCGGTGGCAGCGCCGGCAACACCGCTGCGGGCCTTGCCTCGCTCGGCGGCAAGGCCGCCTATTTCGGCAAGGTCGCGCGCGACGAGATCGGCACGTCCTACCGCCATGACATGCGCGGCACGGGCGTTCATTTCGAAACGCCGGACCTTGTGGACGGACTGCCGACCGCCCGCTCGATGATCCTCATCACGCCGGACGGCGAGCGGACCATGAACACCTACCTGGGCGCCTGCGTCGAGCTGAGCGAGGCGGATATCGATCCGCAGGTCGTCGGTGCCTCGGCAATCACCTACATGGAAGGCTACCTGTGGGATCCGCCCGCGGCCAAGCGCGCCTTCCTCAAGGCGGCCGAGATCGCACACGCCGCAAAGCGCAAGGTCAGCCTGACACTCTCCGACAGCTTCTGTGTCGACCGCTATCGCGACGAGTTCCTGGAGCTGTTGCGCAACGGCACGGTGGACCTCCTCTTCGCCAACGAGCACGAGTTGAAGGCCCTCTACGAAACCTCCGACCTGGACAGCGCGATCTCCGCCGTGCGCGAGGACTGCGCGCTCACCGCGCTGACGCTCGGTGCAGAGGGGGCCATGGCCGTCTCGCGCGAGGAGACCGTGCATGTGCCGGCCCAGGAGATCACCGATGTCGTCGACCTGACCGGCGCGGGCGACCTGTTCGCGGCCGGTTTCCTGTTTGCCCAGGCGCGCGACTACGACCTGGCCATGTCCGCCGAACTCGGCTGCCTGTGCGCCTCCAACGTGATCCGCCACGTCGGTGCCCGCCCAGAGCGTCCGCTGGCGCAGGTGGCCGCGGAGGAAGGCTTCAGCCTCTGAGTACCTGCGGCTACAGGGCATTCAAGACAGGGCATTCAAGAAAGGCGCCGGCGGGTTTCCGCCGGCGCCTTTTCGTTTGTCGGATCGGGTGAAGCGCGAATCAGTCCGCCAGATCCTGCACCGAGGACACGGTGCCGTCCTCGTTGAGGCGATAGACGATCGGAACGCCCGTCGCCAGCTCGCGCTTGAGGATCTCGTCGGGCGTCAGGCCCTCGAGTTCCATCACCAGCGAGCGCAGGGAATTGCCGTGCGCCGCGACGATGACGCGCTTGCCGGACAGGACCTGCGGCAGGATCTGCTCGCGGTAGTAGGGCAGCACCCGCTCAGCCGTCATCTTCAGGCTCTCGCCTCCGGGAGGCGGCACGTCGAAGGACCGGCGCCAGACGTGCACCTGCTCCTCGCCGAACTTCTCGCGCGCCTCGTCCTTGTTCATGCCCGTGAGATCGCCGTAGTCGCGCTCGTTCAGGGCCTGGTCCCGCACGGTTTCCAGACCCTGCTGGCCAAGCTCGTCGAGAATGAGCTTCAGCGTGTGCTGGGCACGGGTCAGGTCGGACGTATAGGCAAGGTCGAAGGCAAGCTTGAGATCCCGCAGCTTGGCACCGGCGGTCTTCGCCTCCTCGATGCCCTTCTCCGTCAGATCCGGGTCCTTCCAGCCGGTGAACAGGTTCTTCAGGTTCCAGTCGCTCTGCCCGTGGCGAACGAGCACCAAGAGATGTTCCATGACGCGAGGTCTCCAGTTGAGGGGCGCCGAGGCGGCGCCGGAGCTGTGTGATCGGTCGGGCTCAGTCGGCCAGCCCGAGAACGTCGTCCATCGAGTACAGGCCGGGCTTGCGGTCGCGCGCCCAAAGCGCGGCCTTTACCGCGCCACGCGCGAAGATCTGCCGGTCCTGGGCGTGATGGGAGAGAGTGATCGTCTCGAGCGGCCCAGAGAACAGCACGCTGTGATCACCGATCACCGTGCCGCCACGCAGGGTCGCGAAGCCGATATCGCCACGCGGGCGCGGGCCCGTTATGCCGTCACGCTGGCGCACCGAACGGGAGGCAAGATCGATCTCGCGCCCTTCCGCCGCCGCCTCGCCGAGCAGCAGCGCGGTACCGGACGGCGCATCGACCTTGTTCCGGTGGTGCATCTCAAGCACCTCGATATCGAAATCCTCGTCGAGGGCCGCCGCCGCACGGCGCACGAGAGCGGCGAGCAGGTTGACGCCAAGGCTCATGTTGCCGGACTTGACCAGCCGGGCATGGCGGGCAGCCGGACGGATCGCCTCGACATCCTCGTCGCTCATGCCCGTGGTTCCGATCACATGCACGATGCGCGCCTGGGCGGCGAGTTCGGCAAAGGCACGGGTCGCGGCCGGCGCAGTGAAGTCGAGCACGCCGTCACAGGCCGAAAAGACCGGCAGGGGATCATCCGTGACCTGCACGCCGAGCGGCTGCAGTCCCGCAAGCACGCCCGCATCCTGACCCAGCGCCGGCGCGCCCTCACGCTCGACGGCGCCCGCAAGCTCGACGCCGTCCATGTCGGCGATCGCACGCACAAGCGCACCGCCCATGCGGCCCGCGGCCCCCACTACGGCAAGACGCATTGCCGACATTGCTCTCTCCGCTTTCCTGTCCAGCCTGTCCATCTCATTGCGCGGTATAGCAGGTTGACCGGCAGGCGCAACGCCGCCACAGGCAACGGCCGGGTGACCGCAAGCGGCTTGTAACAACCGATTCGCTCGGTCACAATCGCCAGGTGGCGATCATGACGGGGGAGCAGCTTGCGCCAACTGGCCCGCAGCACGGCTGGAGTGCTTCTGGTTGCGATGCTTGCCCTTGGTCCGGGGCCAGGCGGCGGGCCGGAACGGGCTCGGGCGGAAGACGGGTCATCCGCCCCCGTGTCGGCCTCGGTTTCTCTCGACGAATTCTGGTCCCTTTCCGAATATGTCGCCCGTCACCCCGGCGAACAGGACCGCAGCGAGCGCTTCGCGGCCCGCGTGGCAACACCGCCCGCACCGCCGGGCCCGGCCGGCGGAAGCGTGCGCATCGCTCTCGTGTACCCCGTCCTGCAGACATCGAGTTCCTGGCGTCGGACCCGATCGACGATCCGGCAGCGCCTGGAACGCCTTGGCGTCGACGTCGAGATCAAGGCCTATCTTTCCCATCCAGGCACGGAACTTCGCACCCAGGCCGAACAGATCGCGGCCGCGGTCGAAACCGATCCCGACTATCTCGTCTTCACGGTGGAATCCTTCCGCCACCGCCAGGTCATCGAGCGCCTCATTTCCCGGAAGCGCCCGAAGGTCATCCTCGACGGTCTCACGACACCGGTCAGAACCTGGGGGGAAACACAGCCCTTCTTCTATGTCGGGTTCAACGACGCCCGGTCCAGCCGGCTGCTCGTCCGGAACTTCCTCAGCAACAGGCCCGGCCCCGAGCGCTACGCGATCTTCTACGCGGGACAGAACGCGATGCACCGGACCCAGGGCGAACTCATCCGGCTTGCACTGGCAGGCGAGAGCGAAAAGGTCCTGGCAGCACGATACTATGTGGGCTCGGACAGGAACCGCGCCCGTCGCGCGGCCATCGATCTGCTCTCGCGCGACAGCGAGATCACCTTCATCTTCTCGACCTCGAGCGAAATCGCGCTCGGTGTCGACGACGCGATAGCGGAACTCGGGCTCACAGAGAGGGTCTCGACCAATGGATGGGGAGCAACGCCGGAGGAACTGGAACGCCTGCGGAAGGGGCGGCTCGACGCGACACTGATGCCCATGTCGGACGAAACGGGGATCGCCATTGCCGAGGCGATAGCGCTGGATCTGGCCGGCCGTGCCGAGGATGTGCCGCAGGTCTTCGCGGCGCATTCCGTGCTGCTTGACCGGACCGCCACCCGCAAGCAGATCGCGGCCTTGAAGCGGAGGGCGTTCCGCTACTCGCGATGACCAAGCCCCAGGTGCGCGCCTTCAGCTATACGCGATTTGTGCTCGGCCTGTTCGCCGCCGCGCTCCTCATCACCTCGGCGCTTCTGTTCTGGATCAGCTACGTCGGCAGCCTGTCCATCGCCGACCGGGAGGTGGAGCGGTTCGCGCGCAGCGAGGAAGCCCTTGTGCGGCTGGTCTTCGAGCAGCGCCTGAGCCAGCTCGACGCCTTCCTGCGCACGCTTGCCGTCGAAAACCAGCTGCGCGATGCGCTTGAGGTCGATGACCTGGCCGCCGCAACCGACGTGCTGGAACGCGCGACCCTGCGACGCATGGGCTCCCAGTTCGAGATCCTGGTCGTCGACCGCCATGGCGCCCCGGACTGGGCGAACGCAAGCTACTCGATCTTCAGGACGGACGAGCTGTTGCCCGCCGACTTCCGCCAGCGTCTGGCGGACGGGATCTGGCAGTTCCGCATCGTCCAACGCGACGGTCAGCCGATCCTCCTGGCGGCGGTCGCCCTGCCGGTGGTGCGTCCCGAGGACGGGCGCGCATTGGGCCGCATCGTCGGCGGCTACGTGTTCAACGACAGTCTTCCGTTCATGGCCGCACTGGCACGCGCACTCGATTCATCCGATGTCATGCTGATTCAAAACGGCACTGTGATCGCCCGCATCGGCGGGGATGACGAGGCCGAAAACCTTCCAGAAACCGTCCGGCGCGACCTCGCCCGCTCCAATCACCTGATTCAGGGTGACAGGCTCTATGTCCGCAGCAGGCTTGCCGCCGGCGATGCCATGTCCGCGACATACGTCATTTCCGTGCGCCCGAGCGAAACGCTCAAGAACGTGCAGGCGACCTACCGCGACCTCTTCGCGCCGTTTCTCCTGTATGTCGTGGCGGGCTCGCTGGTCGCGGCCTTTACACTTCACCGGGTCACCATGCCCGCCCTCAGCCGCCTGGTCTCCTATGCCCAGAAGATCCGCAACGACACCACGGACGTGGCCTATGACCCCGGACGCATAAAGGAATTCAACGCGCTCGGCACGGCCCTGCAGGACGCCTTTACCGAGTTGCGTGATACCGACGCCCAGTTTCGTGCGCTGATCGACGGCTCCCTGCACGGGGTCTCCATTCACGCCAACGACCGCATCCTCTACGTGAACGATGCCCTCCTGAAGATCCTGGGATACGACAGGACCGATCATGCCACCGTGATCGGAATGCGGGTCGTCGACCTCTTTGCGCCGGAGGAACACGAACGCCTCAATTTCTACACGCGCGCCCGCAGTGCCGGCACAAGTGCCCAGAACGTCTACGAGGCGCGCGCCATCGGCAAGGACGGCCAGCGGTACTGGGTCGAAATCTATGTGCGCGAGACGCGCTGGAACGGCAGCGACGCTTTCTACATCACCATCGCCGACATCTCGGAACGCAAACGCCAGGAAGAGCTGATCGTGCGTCAGGCCAACTACGATGCCCTGACGGGCCTGCCCAACCGGCACCTTTTCCGTGACCGGCTGATCCAGGACCTCGCGCGCGCCGAATGGGACCACCACCAGGTCGCGCTGCTGTTCCTCGACCTCGACCGTTTCAAGAACATCAACGACACGCTTGGTCACAGCACCGGTGACGAGCTTATCGTCGCGGCCGCAAAGCGGATTTCCCAGGCGCTCGGCGATCGTGGCACGGTCGCGCGCCTGGGCGGTGACGAGTTTGCCATGATCCTGCCCGAAGCGGGCTCGCTGCTGGAAATAGAAGAAGCGGCGACACGTGTTCTGGAAGAGCTGGCCCGGCCGCTGGTGGTCGGCGACGGAACGGAGGTCTTTTCCACTGCCAGCATCGGCATCACGGTGTTTCCCGCCGACGGGCTCGAAGTGGAAATGCTGCTGCGCCAGGCCGATACCGCCATGTATCATGCGAAGGCGGACGGCGGGAACGCGGCCCGCTTCTTCTCCGCCCACATGAACGAGCAGGCAGCCCAGGCGATGGAGACGGAGCATGCGCTTCGCCGTGCCCTGGAACGTCGCGAACTGCACCTGAACTTCCAGCCGATCATCGACCGGAAGGGCAATGTGGTGGCGGGCTGCGAAGCCCTCGTGCGCTGGACGGACCCGGTCCGAGGCCCCATCGCACCGCGCGATTTCATACCGGTTGCGGAGGCGACCGGGCTGATCGTCCCGCTCGGTGCGTTTGTCCTGGAGGAGGCCTGCCGCTTCGTTCAGGACTGCCTTGGAGAGGGCATCGACCTGCCGATGATCTCCGTCAACGTTTCCGCGCGGCAATGCCGGGACGAGCGCTTCATCGAACTCGTGCGCGACACGCTCTCCACCACCGGTCTCGACCCTGCGCGCCTGCATCTGGAAATCACCGAAAGCGTGATGTTCGACGAGACGACCAGCGACCCGGTCGCCTTGCTGCAGGCGATCCGCGCCCTTGGCGTGAAGCTCTCGCTGGACGATTTCGGTACCGGATACTCCTCGCTGAGTAACCTGCGCCGCTTTCCGATCGACATTCTGAAGATCGACAGGTCCTTCGTGCGGGACCTGGAAGAAGACGCCGAGGCCCGCTCGCTCGCCCAGGCGATCGTGGGCATGGCCGACAGCCTCGGCCTTGAGGTCATCGCCGAAGGGGCGGAGACATCAGGACAGTGCGACGTGCTCCTGAACCTCGGCTGCCACCTGATCCAGGGTTTCCATCTCGGTCGGCCGATGACAGCCGACGCCTTCCGCGGCTTCCTCCGGAACCGCGCGACGGGAAGCTCCACGCACACGCGCTCGGCCTGACCCCGCCCCGAACCCGCAATACGGAAATGCAAAAGGGCCGGCGCGCTGCGCCGGCCCTTTCCTCCCGCGACCCTCGGGCCGGCGGGAATTCGTTCCGCGGAAGCAGGGATCAGGCGTCGGCCTGGATCTCCTTGCCGGTCTCCTGATCGACGACCTTCATCGACAGGCGGACCTTGCCGCGCTCGTCAAAGCCCATGAGCTTGACCCAGACCTTGTCGCCTTCCTTGACCACGTCCGTGGTCTTGGCAACCTTCTGCGGGGCGAGCTGGGAAATGTGGACCAGACCGTCCTTGGCGCCGAAGAAGTTGACGAAGGCACCGAAGTCCACGGTCTTCACGACGCGGCCCTCGTAGATCACGCCGACCTCGGGCTCGGCCGCGATCGAGTTGATCCAGTTGATCGCTGCCTGGATGGCCTTGCCGTCCGAGGAGGCAACCTTCACCGTACCGTCGTCCTCGATGTTGACCTTGGCGCCGGTCTTCTCGACGATCTCGCGGATCACCTTGCCGCCCGAACCGATCACTTCGCGGATCTTGTCGACCGGAATCTTGAGAACCTCGATGCGCGGGGCGTACTCGCCGAGCTCGGCACGCGCCTCGGACAGGGCGCTCGACATCTCGCCGAGGATATGAATGCGGCCGTCACGCGCCTGGGCGAGCGCGACCTTCATGATCTCCTCGGTGATGCCGTCGATCTTGATGTCCATCTGCAGCGAGGTCACGCCCTCGCCCGTGCCGGCCACCTTGAAGTCCATGTCGCCGAGGTGGTCCTCGTCGCCGAGAATGTCGGACAGGACGGCGAACTTGTCGCCTTCCTTGATGAGACCCATGGCGATGCCGGCAACCGGAGCCTTCAGCGGAACGCCGGCGTCCATCAGGGCAAGCGAGGTGCCGCAGACGGTGGCCATCGACGAGGAGCCGTTCGACTCGGTGACTTCCGAGACGACACGCAGGGTGTAGGGGAACTCGTGATGCACCGGCAGCAGCGGGTGCACGGCGCGCCATGCGAGCTTGCCGTGGCCGATCTCGCGGCGGCCGGGCGAACCCATGCGGCCGGTCTCGCCGACGGAGTAGGGCGGGAAGTTGTAGTGCAGCATGAAGGTGGACTTGTAGGTCCCCTCCAGGGCATCCACGAACTGCTCGTCGTCGTTGGTGCCGAGCGTGGCAACCACGAGCGCCTGGGTTTCGCCGCGGGTGAACAGGGCGGAGCCATGGGCACGCGGCAGGATGCCGGCCTCGGAGACGATCGGACGCACGGTCTGCAGGTCGCGGCCGTCGATGCGCTCACCCTTGTCCAGGATCGCGCCACGGACGATGGACGCCTCGGCCTTCTTGAAGAGATCGCCGAAGACGACCTTGTCGAGCCCCGCGTCGCCGGCCTCGGCGGTCAGCGTCTCGGCGACCTTCGCCTTGACCGCATCGATGGCGTTGCGGCGCTCGGTCTTCTCGCGGATCGCGTAGGCGGCGGTCAGCTCGTCGGCGGCCAGCTCCTTCACGCGGGCGGCAAGAGCCGAATGATCCGGCAGGTTCAGCTCGCGCGGCTCGCGGGCGGCCGTCTCGGCCAGCTTCACGATGGCGTCGATGACCGGCTGGAAGCCCTTGAAGCCGAACATGACGGCGCCAAGCATGATGTCCTCGGGAAGCTCCTTGGCCTCCGACTCCACCATGAGAACGGCCTCACCCGTGCCGGCGACGATCAGGTCGAGCGCGGACTCCGGCATGTCGTCGAGAAGCGGGTTCAGGACGTATTCGCCGTTGATGTAGCCGACACGGGCACCACCGATCGGCCCCATGAACGGAATGCCGGAGATCGTGAGCGCCGCGGAGGCCGCGACCATGGCCAGAATATCCGGCGCGTTCTCCAGGTCATGGGAGAGCACCGTGATGATGACCTGGGTGTCGCACTTGAACCCATCGACGAAGAGCGGACGGATCGGGCGGTCGATGAGACGCGAGGTCAGCGTCTCGTGCTCCGAGGGACGGCCCTCGCGCTTGAAGAAGCCGCCAGGAATCTTGCCGGCCGCGAAGGCCTTTTCCTGGTAGTTGACCGTGAGCGGGAAGAAGTCCTGGCCGGGCTTGGGCTCCTTGGCCGCGACCACGGTGGCGAGAACCTTGGTCTCGCCGTAGGTGGCCAGCACGGCGCCATCGGCCTGGCGGGCGATCTTGCCCGTCTCCAGGGTCAGCGGGCGTCCGCCCCAGTCCACTTCCACGCGATGAATGTCGAACATGTCATTTCCTAACTTCGATTGCCCGGGCGCCGCACTGGCGGCATCCCGGACCGATCCCATGGGACGACGGCGGCCCGGAAGGCCGATCCGTCGCCATGCGAGTGACGCGCCACGGGCAAGACACCGGGAGGCTCGGGGAAACCGGCGCGCGGTTCCGGCAAGCCTCCTGCTATCCTGCCCCATGACCGTCGGTCGGGCCGCGCATCCCGCGCGACCTCTCGGGGCGGGCCGACCGGCCGGCAGCCTGTCGTCGCCCCTTCCACGTGCCATACCGCCGGTTCGGCGGGCTGATACGCGGGCAATCCATGTCAAAAACGCGGCACCCGTGGGCACCGCGTTTTCCTGACCGCTTAGCGGCGCAGACCCAGACGCTTGATCAGGTCCTGGTAACGGCCCTGGTCGGTCTTCTTGAGGTAGTCGAGAAGCGAACGGCGCTGGCTCACGAGCTTCAGAAGGCCGCGGCGGGAGTGGTTGTCCTTGCCGTGGGTCTTGAAGTGCTCGGTGAGGTTGGTGATACGCTCGGTCAGGATCGCGACCTGCACGTCGGCAGACCCCGTGTCACCTTCCTTGGTCGCGTATTCCTTGATCAGTTCCGCCTTGCGCTCGGCAGTGATCGACATCGGTAAGTCCTTTCCGTGGTTTCGCGCCCGTCACCGGTCCGCGAGATGAAAAACGCGCCGCGGCAGCAACTCCCCGCGCTCCACCTCGCCGAGTGCCACGAGCTCTCCCTGAGCCGTGACACATACCGGTCCGGTGAAGGCGGGCGCATCGCGCCCGCGCAGCAAAACGCCCTGCCCCTGTCGGAGTCGGGCCGCATCCTGCCTGCTCACGGCCAGCGCCGGGATGTCGTCCAGCGCGGTCTGAACAGGCATGATGAAGGGTGCGTGGACCTCGCCGAGGCCCGCGCCGGGCGCACATTGCCCCAAGTCCTCCAGAGTTTCCAGCGGAATCATGTCCTCTTCCGCGAAGGGACCGACCAGCAGCCGACGCAGGTGCGTGACATGTCCGAGCGTCCCGAGCCGCAGCCCCAGGTCGCGGGCAAGCGCACGCACATAGGTGCCCTTGCCGCATTCGGCCTCGAACACGGCATGGTCGGCGTCGGGACACTCGACGAGATCGAGCCGGTGCACGTCGATCTCGCGGGCGTCCAGCTCCACCTCCTCGCCCTCGCGGGCAAGGTCGTAGGCGCGCGCGCCCTCGACCTTGATCGCCGAGAACTTCGGCGGAACCTGGAGGATCGTTCCGGTGAATTCGGGCAGAATGGCGAGAATGCTGTCCCGCGAGGGCCTCACGTCGGAGGTGGCCGTCACCTCGCCCTCTGTGTCATCGCTCGCCGTCGCCTCACCCCATCGCACGGTGAAGCGGTAGACCTTTCGACCGTCCATGGCGAAAGAGACCGTCTTGGTCGCCTCCCCGAAAGCGATCGGCAGGCAGCCGGACGCGAGCGGATCCAGAGTGCCGGCATGGCCGACCTTCTCGGGGTGAAAGATCTTCTTGAGCCGGGTCAAGGCCTCGTTCGAGGTCAGCCCGACAGGCTTGTCGAGCACCAGCCAACCGTCGATGCGGTTGCGGTTCGCCTTCTTGCGCCGCGCCATGTCAGTCGCGTCCGCCGTCCGTGTGCGCATCGTCGTCGCCATCCTCGTCATCGAGGTCGCGCCGCACGTCGTCGCTGTTGAGCAGCGTCGTGATCCGGTCGTCGTCGTCGAACCTTGTGTCGAGCACGAAGCGCAGATCCGGCATGAACTTCATGGTCAGCCGGCGGGCAAGTTCCCGGCGAATGACGCGGGCCGAGCGGTTGAGTCCCTCTACGACCTTGTCGCCGTCGCGACCGCCAAGCGGCATGACGAGGCAGGTGGCCACGCGCAGGTCAGGCGTCATGCGCACTTCCGGCACGGAGATGATCACGCCATCGAGCGACGGGTCGGCCAGGGTGCCGCGCGAGAGAATGTCGGAGACGTCCTTGCGCACGAGTTCGCCCACACGCAGCTGCCGCTGCGAGGGCATTCCGGCGGGAGTCCGGTTCGATGGAGCCATGGGTCAATTCCAAACACGAGGGCCGGTCGCCGCGCGCCGGGCCTTGCAGGCCGAGGCGGAAACGGCAAAGCCGGCGGGAACCTCCCGCCGGCGCCGATGCGGTATCCGGCCGCGCGGATTACAGCGTGCGGGCCACTTCCTCGACCCGGAAGCACTCGATGACGTCGCCGGGACGCATGTCCTGGTAGCCAACGAAGTTCATGCCGCACTCCTGGCCCGACTGCACTTCCTTGACCTCGTCCTTGAAGCGCTTGAGCGTGCCGAGCTTGCCTTCGTGAATCACCACATTGTCGCGAATGAGGCGGACTTCCGCGCCACGCTCGACAATGCCCTCGGTGACGAGGCAGCCGGCGACCTTGCCGACCTTGGTGATGTTGAAGATCTCGCGCACTTCCGCGTTGCCGAGGAAGGTCTCGCGACGCTCGGGCGAAAGCATGCCGGACATGGCCGCCTTCACGTCATCGACCAGATCGTAGATGACGTTGTAGTAGCGGATCTCCAGACCCTCGCGATCCGCGGCCTCGCGCGCCTGCTTGTTGGCGCGGACATTGAAACCGATGATCTGCGCGTCCGAGGCGGTGGCGAGCGTCACGTCGCTCTCGGTGATGCCACCGACACCCGAATGGATGACACGCGCCTTGACCTCGTCCGTGCCGAGCGCGTCGAGCGCGCCGACGATGGCCTCCGACGAGCCCTGCACGTCGGCCTTGATCAGGAGCGGGAACTCCTTGTGACCGGCCTCCTGCAGACGGTTCATCATCTGCTCGAGAGAGCCGCGGGCACCAAGCTCGCGCACGCTGGTCTTCTCGCGCTTCACGCGCTGGCGGTACTCGACGATCTCGCGGGCGCGGGCCTCGTTCTCGACCACGGCGACCATGTCGCCGGCTTCCGGCGTGCCGTTGAAGCCGAGAACCTCGACCGGCTTGGACGGGCCGGCTTCCTTTTCCTGACGGTTGTTCTCGTCAAGCATGGCGCGCACGCGGCCCCACTCGGACCCGGCGACGAGAATGTCGCCGACCTTGAGGGTGCCCTTCTGAACGAGCACGGTCGCAACCGGACCACGTCCCTTGTCGAGCTGCGCCTCGATGACGATGCCTTCCGCCGTGCGGTCGGGATTGGCCTTGAGCTCCAGAACTTCGGACTGCAGGAGGATCGCCTCGAGCAGCTTGTCGAGATTGGTGCCCTTGAGGGCCGAAACCTCGACCTCGAGGGTGTCGCCGCCCATGGACTCGACCACGATCTCGTCGCTCAGGAGTTCCGTGCGCACCCGGGTGGGGTCCGCGCCTTCCTTGTCGATCTTGTTGATCGCCACGATGATCGGAACACCGGCAGCCTTGGCGTGGCTGATCGCCTCCTTGGTCTGCGGCATGACGCCATCGTCGGCCGCCACCACCAGGATGACGACGTCCGTCGCCTTGGCGCCACGGGCGCGCATCTGGGTGAAGGCCGCGTGACCGGGCGTGTCGATGAAGGTGATCTTGTGACCGTTGCGCTCGACCTGGTAGGCGCCGATGTGCTGGGTGATGCCACCGGCCTCGCCCTGCACCACGTTCGACCGGCGCAGAGCGTCGAGGAGCGAGGTCTTGCCGTGATCGACGTGCCCCATGATGGTCACGACCGGCGCGCGCGGCTCCAGCTTGTCATCGGGATCGGCCTGCGAGAACAGACCGTCCTCGACGTCCGCTTCCGAGACGCGCTTGACCGTGTGGCCCATCTCCTCGGCGATCAGCTCCGCCGTATCGGCGTCGATCACGTCGTTGATCTTGAGCATCTGCCCCTGCTTCATCAGAAGCTTGATCACGTCGACCGCGCGCTCGGCCATGCGGTTGGCGAGCTCCTGGATCGTGATCGCCTCGGGCAGAACGACCTCGCGGGAAATCTTCTCGCGAACGACCTGCTGGCCGGCACGGCGCTCCTTCTCGCGACGGCGGCGAAGCGAGGCGAGCGAACGGCTGCGCCCCTCCTGGTCACCGGTGGCGGAGGAAATCGTCAGCTTCGAACGACGGCGATCGTCACCGGCACCACGCGACGGGGTGCGCTCGGGCGTTGCCTTGCCACCACCGCGCTTGGCCGGCTTGGCAGCCGCGGGCTTGCGGTCCTCGGCGCCACGGGACGCCGGCGCAGAAGCAGCGGGGCGCGCGGCGGCGGGACGGGCAGCCGGGGCCGCCGCGGCCGGAGCCTGGGCGGGTGCCGCGGAGGCGGCGGGCGCCTCCTCGCCGACGGCGGCCGCCATCGCGGCGGCGGCATCGGAAGTGGAAACCTTTTCGCGCACCTCTTCCGGCTCGGCCGCCTTGCGGGCAGCTTCCTCGGCAGCGCGACGCTCGGCCTCTTCCGCCTCGATGCGGGCGCGCTCGGCCTCCTCGGCCTTGCGACGTGCCTCTTCCTCGCGGCGACGGGCCTCTTCCTCGGCGCGGCGCTTCTGGTCCTCGACCTCACGAACCTGCGCCTCGCGCAGGGCCGCCTGGCGGGCCGCCGCCTCGTCCTCGGTCAAGGTGCGCAGGATGTTGCCGCGCGGACGCTGGCCGGACGCGGCCTGGCGCGCCGGAGCCGCGTCGGCCTGACGGCGTTCGCGGGACGCGGCGGAGGGCTGCTGCGGCTGGGGCTGCGGCGCTTCGGCCTCGGTCTTCCCGCCTTCGCCCGGCAGGACGACACGGCGCTTCTTCTTCTCGACCACGACCGCCTTGGAGCGCCCATGGGAGAAGCTCTGACGGACCGTGCCCTGTTCAACGCCGGAGCGTTTCAGGCCCAGTGTCTTGCGCTCCATGCTGATCGTCTTGTCGCCGGGATTTTTCGTTTCGCTCATATCGCCTTCAGTCCTGGATCACCGCATCGCTTACACCGCTATCTGACGCCTCAAGGAAGCTGGCCGGAAAACCGGCCCGGAACCGCTCCAGATCCGCGATCCGGGCAAGCGCGTTTTCGCTCGCTCGGCCTGCAAGCAGTGCAGCATGTATCACATTTGACCGACCCAATGCCAAATCCAATTGAGTCGATTCAAAACAACCGATCATCCGGCATCCGCCGGTGTCGGCAAATCGTGCCCGCGCGATCGCGGCGAGCTTTCCCGCACCGTCCTCGCCGCCATCGCTGGCATGGACAAGCGCCACAACATCGTCACTGCGTACCGCCGCCTCGACCTTGGCGAAACCGCTGACGATCTCGCCGGCCTTGCGCGCGAATGACATCGCATCGAGCGCGGCACGCTCCAGGAGGGCCTCGACCTGCTCGGCCAGATCCCCCTCCACCCGCACACCGCCATCCTTGAGGGCGCGAGCGAAAACCTTCTTCTTCTGGGCGGCGGCAACGCTTTCACGATCCGCCGTCACCCAGACGCCACGGCCCGGAAGCCTCCGGCGCAGATCGGGAACGATCACGTTGTCCGGCCCGGCCACGAAGCGGATCAGGTCGGCCACCGGCCGCACGGTCCGCGTCAGGGCACAGCTACGTTCCAACGGGTCGTTTCGTCTCGGCACAGCGCCACCTTGCGACGGAACCGCCCGGACACCCGCCCGAAACGATCCCGCCAGATTGTTACCCCTGGCCGCACGGACCCGCCGCAGCGGCGGAAACCGTCAGACCTCGTGGACGACGCCGGTCGTGACGACGCCGGTTTCTTCCTCACCGGCCTCTTCGCCGTCCTCCTCGGCTTCCCCGGCCTCGTCAGCCTCGAGCTCCTCGGCGCTGATCCAGCCCGCCGCGACGCGCGCGGCCATGATGGCGGCCTCCGCATCGGCACGGGAGAAATCAAAGTCGCTCAGCGCACCGGGATGACGCACGACCTCGCCATTGGCACGCTCGGTCCAGCCGGTCAGGTCGTCGGTCGCGCAACCGGCAAGATCCTCGACGGAGAACACCTCGTCCTTGCCCAACGCCACGAGCATGGCGGTGGTGATGCCGGGGATCGCGCGCAGGTCGTCGGAAACGCCCAGTTCACGGCGCTCCTCGTCGAGCTTCGCCTCGACTTCCTCGAGGTACTCGCGGGCGCGCGCCTGGATCTCGTCGGCGGTTTCCTCGTCGAAGCCCTCGATGGAAGCCACCTCGTCGCGTTCGACATACGCCACTTCCTCGACGGAGGCAAATCCTTCGGACGCCAGAAGCTGTCCGACGACCTCGTCGACATTGAGCGCATCCATGAAAAGCTGGGTCCGCTCGGCGAATTCCTTCTGCCGGCGCTCGGACTCGTCATGCTCGGTCATGATGTCGATGGCCCAGCCCGTGAGCTGGGACGCGAGACGCACGTTCTGGCCGCGACGACCGATCGCGAGCGAGAGCTGCTCGTCGGGGACGACCACCTCGATGCGCTCCGCATCCTCGTCGACCACGACCTTGGCGACTTCCGCCGGCTGCAGCGCGTTAACGATGAAGGTCGCCTCGTCCGGGCTCCAGGGAATGATGTCGATCTTCTCGCCCTGAAGCTCGCCAACGACCGCCTGGACGCGGCTGCCGCGCATACCGACGCAGGCGCCGACGGGATCGATCGAGCTGTCCTTGGAGATGACCGCGATCTTGGCGCGCGAGCCCGGATCGCGGGCAACCGCACGGATCTCGATGACGTTGTCGTAGATCTCCGGCACTTCCTGGGCGAAGAGCTTCGCCATGAACTGCGGATGGGTGCGCGACAGGAAGATCTGCGGACCGCGCTGTTCGCGGCGCACGTCGTAAATGTAGGCGCGAATGCGGTCACCGGTCCGGAACTGCTCGCGCGGGATCAGTTCGTCGCGGCGCACGATCGCCTCGCCACGACCGAGGTCGACGATGACGTTGCCATATTCGACACGCTTGACGACGCCGTTGACGACCTCGCCGATGCGGTCCTTGAACTCGTCGTACTGGCGGTCGCGCTCGGCCTCACGCACCTTCTGCACGATGACCTGCTTGGCGGACTGCGCGGCAATGCGGCCAAAGTCGAGCGGCGGCAGCGGCTCGGCTATGAAATCGCCGATCTGCGCAGCCGGATTGCGGGCAAGCGCATCCTGCTTCTCGATCTCGGTCGCGGGGTTCTCCATGTGCTCGACCACGAGCAGCAGGCGCTGGAGCTTGATCTCGCCGGTGCGCGGATTGATCTCGGCGCGCACCTCGGTCTCCGATCCGTAGCGCGAGCGCGCCGCCTTCTGGATCGCATCCTCCATCGCCGCGATGACGATGCCCCTGTCGATCGTCTTCTCACGCGCGACAGCGTCCGCGATCTGCAGAAGCTCGAGCCGGTTCGCACTGATTGCCATCTCGGTCCACTCCTTGGGCGCCGTCCGTGCGGCGCGTCCTCCTGGCTGCGGCCGGCTCACGCCGGCGCCATGATGTCATTGTCACGCCCGACGGGCGATTATTCCTCGCCGCCCGCATCCTCTGCGGATGTCGTGGCGCGGGCGCCATTCGCCTTCTTCGCCTTGCGACGGGCTGCCTTCTCGGCCTTGAGAGCGGCCTCCACCAGCGCGTCGGTCATGACCAGACGCGCCTCCGCCATGTCGGCGAAGGCAAGATGGATGTCCGGATCGCCATCATCGGGCAGATCCTCGAGACGCAGCACCAGATCGCCGTCCTTCACGCCGCGGATCTCGCCGCGAAACCGCTTCCGGCCATCGCGCGGAACGGCCAGCTCCAGCTTGACCATGTGACCGCGCCAGCGCGCGAAGTCTTCGGGCCGCACCAGAGGACGATCCACGCCCGGCGAAGAGATCTCCAGATTGTATTCCTGGTTGATCGGATCCTCCACATCGAGGATCGGGGTCACCGCGCGGCTGACCGCCTCGCAGTCGTCGACGGTCATCGTGCCGTCCGGTCGCTCCGCCATGATCTGCAGCGTCATGCCGTCCATGCCGGACAGCTTCACGCGCACAAGACGGAAGCCGAGATCGACGATCGCCGGCTCGAGCATGTCGGCGATGCGCGCCTCAAGACCGTTTTCGCGAACGATGCGCGTGTCGCGTTCCTGCACCGTGTCCTCTTTGTGCCTGCTCGCGGGGCCAAAACAAAAAGAGCGGGTCCCGTGGGGCCCACTCTCATGCTGCTCACGCGAGCCATAGAGATTGAATAGTCGGAAATATAGCGATCAGCCCGCGCAAAGCAAGAAGATTCGGCTTCCGCATGCCTCAGCGGCGTCGGAACTCCAGGTAGTGACCGCACCGGCCCTCACGAAACGCCTTGTCCTCGTAGCGGGTTCCCGACCACGGTTGCCAGGGCTCGCGCCAGTCCGCCGCCCGCTCCGCCGTCCAGCCGAAATCCGGGCGGCGGGCGAAATGCGCGAGCGTCCATTCGACATAGGTGTCGATGTCGCTGGCAAAGCGGTAGCAGGCACCAGGCTTCAGCACCCTTGCGAAACGATCGATGTTCGACTGGCTGACGAAACGCCGCTTCCAGTGGCGGCGCTTGGGCCAGGGATCGGGATAAAGCTGATAGATACCGTCGAGCGAGGCCTCGGGCAGCCAGTCGAGAAGCGGCACGGCATCGTCATCGTAGAGACGCACGTTGCCGAGTCCGGCCTCGTCCACGTCCACGACCGTCTTGGCGAGCGAATTCACGAACGGCTCGACGCCGATGAAGCCTGTGTCGTCCAGTCTCCGGGCCTCATGCATCAGATGCTCGCCGCCGCCAAAGCCGATCTCGAGCCAGACAGAGGTCACCGGTGCATCGAAGAGCTCGCGCAGATCAGAAGGCGCGGGGCGCGAGAGATCGACCTTGAGCCGGCCGATCGCCGCCTCGAAGCGTGCCCTTCGCTGCTCCCGCAGGGGTTTGCCGACACGGCGGCCGAAAAACGAGCCGCGCGGGTGGTCACTCATGTGCATCGTTCCGTTGCTGATGCGTCACAATGGCAACGCCCGGCGCATCGTGAGGATGCGCCGGGCGAGGAACGTCCCGGTCCTGTCCGGCAGGGATCAGGAAATGGCGTCGCGCAGCGCGTGCACCAGGTCGATCTTCTCCCAGGAGAAGCCGCCGTCCGCCTCCGGCTCGCGACCGAAGTGGCCGTAGGCAGCCGTACGGGCATAGATCGGGCGGTTGAGGCCCAGGTGCTGGCGGATGCCGCGCGGCGTCAGGCTCATGACCTCCCGCGCTGCCTTCTCCACCTTTTCCTCGGCCACATTCCCGGTGCCATGCAGGTCGACGTAGACCGACAGCGGCTCGGCAACACCGATGGCGTAGGAGAGCTGGATGGTGCAACGGTCGGCCAGGTTGGCGGCGACGACGTTCTTGGCGAGGTAGCGCGCCGCGTAGGCAGCCGAACGGTCGACCTTCGTCGGGTCCTTGCCCGAGAAGGCTCCGCCGCCATGCGGGGCGGCACCACCATAGGTATCGACGATGATCTTGCGCCCCGTGAGGCCCGCATCGCCATCGGGGCCGCCGATGACGAAGGCACCCGTCGGATTGACGTGCCAGACGGTCTCGTCACTGATCCAGCCGCCGGGAATGGCCGTGCGGATGTAGGGCTCGACGATCTTGCGCACGTCGTCCGAAGACAGCGTGCCATCGAGATGCTGGGTGGAGAGAACGATCGAGGTGATGCCGACCGGCATTCCGTTCTCGTAGCGCACGGTAACCTGGCTCTTGGCGTCCGGGCCGAGCACCGGCTCCTTGCCGGACTTGCGCGCCTCGGCCAGAAGCTGAAGAATCTTGTGCGAGTAGTAGATCGGGGCCGGCATCAACTCCGGCGTCTCGCGGCAGGCGTAGCCGAACATGATGCCCTGGTCGCCAGCACCCTCGTCCTTGTTGTCGGCGGCATCCACGCCCTGGGCGATATGCGCCGACTGGGCATGAAGGTGCACCTTCACGTCGCAGTGCTCCCAGTGGAAGCCTTCCTGCTCGTATCCGATATCCTTGATCGCCATGCGCGCCAGATGCGCGATGTACTCATGGGTGATCTCGGCCGGCCCGCGGGTTTCGCCGGCAATCACGACCCGGTTCGTCGTCGCGAGCGTTTCACAGGCCACGCGGGCCTCGGGCATCTCGGAAAGAAACGCGTCGACGACCGTGTCGGAGATCCGGTCGCAAACCTTGTCGGGATGGCCTTCCGATACGGATTCGGAAGTGAAGAGATAATTTTGACGAGCCACGTTCAACCGTCCTTCTGGGAAGCATTCGAGCGGGATACCAGGATCATCCGGGCATCCGGCTCGACACATGCCAGCGAAGGCGCGCTTTCGTCAAGGCGAAGGGGCCTCTCAGTCGAACAAGCTGTATCGCACTCGGGCCGGGCGACCTAGTGCGGCGAACCGCAAGACCCCGCACAAACCACGGGATGCGCGTTCGTTCACCAGTTTCACGGATGGGTCACGAGAGCCAGAGGGCGAGGTCGGCCGATTTGGCGTATCGGGCGTGTTGCCGGGCCGACTGGCGGCCCGGCAACCTGGCGAAGCGACCGGCAGCCCCCGTCGCAAGCGCCGTCATCATCAAACGTCAGGGATGTCTCAGACCTCCTCGCCCGCGAGTGCACGAACGAGATCCACGACACGACGGCGGACCTTGGGGTCCTCGATCCGCACAAAAGCCTTGTTCAGGGACAGGCCTTCCGAAGAGGAAAGGAAGTCAACCACATAGGAGGCAGGCTTTGCCTCGCCGAAGCCCGCGGCCTCGTCGGGAGTGCCGGGCGCATCCTCGAAAAAGAACGCAACCGGAACCTTCAGAACCGTTGCGATGTGCTGCAGACGGCTGGCGCCGATGCGGTTCGTACCTTTTTCGTACTTCTGAATCTGCTGGAATGTGATACCAAGCGCTTCACCAAGCTTTTCCTGACTCATTCCAAGCATCATGCGACGAAGACGGACACGGCTGCCAACATGCACGTCGATGGGGTTCGGTGCTTTCTTACTGCTCATTATTGTCTTCTTTCCGGTTCGTTCTATTGCTGTGACCAACATTCTTATTGTTTTGAAGAAACTGCGCCCAAGTGGCGTTTACTCGTCGCTCACCCCAAACAACGGTTCAACTACGCAGTCACATCAGATCGCATCACAGGACTACAACCCAATCTACGATCCCGACAGTTTCGGTTGTTATGATGCCGTGCCGCGTTGCGACTCGTCAATCATTACGCGCATCCCCTACGTAACGCGTCACGACCATGACGCCAAGCGAAAGAATCAGGATAATTAACAATGCCCACTCCCGCAGGTCGCGGGATATTCCCTGCTGTATCGTGCCGGGAAGGCGCAAATCCATGTGATCGACCACACCAAGTCCGCGTTCGGCAACCACACGGCCAAAGGGATCGAAGACCGCCGAGATGCCGGTGTTTGCGACTCTGACGAGTGGAAGGCCCTGCTCGATTGCACGCAGCCTCGCGAGGGCAAAATGCTGATAGGGGCCGGAGGTCGCCCCGAACCAGGCGTCATTCGTCACGTTGAGCAGGAAGCCCGGCCGTGCGCCTTCCACCTCCGCAGCGCCGGGAAAGATGGCCTCGTAGCAGATCATTGGCAGAAAGGCCGGCCCCTCGACCGGGTCCAGCAGGCGAGCGCGAAAACCCGCGCGGAACACGCCCGGCAGGGGAACGATCTTGGTCAGCCCCAAGCGCTCCAGCCAGCTCTCGAGCGGCAGGTACTCGCCGAAGGGTACAAGGCGGACCTTGTCGTAGGCGTCGCGGATCTCGCCGTCGCCTCCGATGGCATACACGCTGTTGTAGAAAACCCGACCACCCTCTTCCGTGTCGGCACGCACCGCTCCGGTCACAAGCGTATCGCGCGGACCAAGCAATGCCGCGATGGCGGCAAGCGCGTCCGGCGTCTCGGTGAGGAGAAAGGGGATGGCCGACTCCGGCCAGACGACGATCCGCGGCAATCCGCCGCTGTCGCCGGACCCGGCTTCGTCCCGCCAGGGGGCCTTGCTCATCTCCAGATAGGTGGAAAAGACCTTGCTGCGGTTTTCCGGCAGCCACTTCTCCTCCTGTGGGATCGAGGGCTGGACGAGACGCAACGCGACATCCTGCGGGGCGATGTCGGGCGCAAGGCCCATGCGTGCCGCTCCGGCGCCTTCCGCCACGAGCAGTAGCCCGATCGCCACGACCGCGACCCGCCGTCCGCCACGCGTGCCGTCGGCAAATCCGGCAAGGGCACAGAAGGCAAAGGCAACGAGGAAGGTCAGTCCGTACAGGCCGAGAAAGGCAACCGGCTGGGACAAGAGGGCACTGTCCGCGAAAGCATGGGCCCACACGTTCCAGGGAAAGCCGGTCAGGACATTGCCGCGCAGCCAGTCACCGAGCGTCAGGGCAAGGGCCAGGGCAAGCAACCGGTCCCATCCGTCCCGCCAGAACATGCCGGCGACGGCAACCGCGAGGCCGGTGAAGAGTGCAAGGCCGGCGGGCAGCACCAGCACGGCAAGCGGCATCAGCGCGGCGAATTGATCCGCTTCAACGAGGAAGGCGCGGCCGATCCACCAAAGTCCCGCCAGATGAAAGCCGAAGCCGAAGGCCCACCCGATGCCGAAGGAGGGCGCGAGCCGGGCACGCAGGCGCGAGCGATCCGGGATCGCGCCATCGAGCAGCCATACAAGCCCGGGGAACGAGAGCGCCAGCACGGGAAAGGCGCCGACCGGCGGCAGTGACAGTGCGGCAATGGCCCCCAGAAGGGCGGCAAGCGCGAGACGGCGCCAGCCGTCCGCGAGAAGAAAGACCTGCGCCAGACGCAGCACGGCGGACACTCCCGATCGCAAGAGGTTCGAAGACCGGCCCGCCGGAGCGGCTCCGGCGAATCAGTCTCTTGCCGTGACGATTCCCCCGCCGTCGCCGCGCGGTCAAGCGCAGCGGCGAACTTGCCGGGCAAGGCGACGAAAAACCGCGCCGTCAGACCGCGGGATCGGGACGGCGGATACGACGCCGGGCATCGGCCGCACGCGCCTCTGCGGCGCGCTTGGCACGGATGCGCAAGCGCTTGATCCGCCGGGGATCGGCGTCGAGGATCTCGAACTCGTAACCGGGGAGCTCGCGCACGGTGATGAGCTCGCCGCGCACGGGCACACGTCCCACCAGCGAGAACACCAGACCGCCCAGCGTATCCACTTCCTCGGCAAGGTCCCCGAGTTGAAAATCCGTGCCGATGGCTTCTTCCACCTCTTCGATGGGAACGCGCGGATCGGCTGTCCACACACCGTCGCCGGTGTGGGCGATCATCGCCTCCTCGTCCTCGTCATGCTCGTCCTCGATGTCGCCGAAGACCGTCTCGACGATGTCCTCCAGCGACACGAGACCTTCGGTGCCACCGTATTCGTCGATCACAAGCGCCATCTGGACACGGTCGGCCTGCATCCGGGTCATGAGATCCGTGGCTGGCATCGACGGAGGGACGAACAGCACCGCGCGGATGAGACCGGTTTCGCTCAGCGGCACGGAAAGGTCGACCTGTGAAAGATCGAGATCCTGCTCCGCATTGGACGTCGCCGGTTCGCACCCCGGCGTCGAGCGGGCACAGATATGCGCCATCAGATCCTTGATGTGCACCATGCCCCGCGGGTCGTCGAGCCCGTCGCGGTAGACGGGCATCCGCGAGTGGCCGGATTCGCGGAACACTTCCATCAGCCGGCCGAGCGACACCGTGTCCTCGACCGCGTCGATGTCGGCGCGCGGCACCATCACGTCGTCGACGCGCAATTCCCGCAGCCGCAGGATGTTGGACAGGAGAACCCGTTCCTCGGGCGTGAAGCTTGCGTTGGACCCTGTCTCGCGGGCCAGCTCCTCCTGGAGGTTCTGCCTCAGCGACCCGGGGCCGTTCCGCCGGAGCGACATGACCCCGCGCAGGAAATCCAGGGCACGGGCGCCGGTTCCGGCAAGCCGAAGTGCCGCACCATGCGCCGGCCCGGGCTGCGGGGGCGCGGTGACCATACGTTGCGCCTCCGGCGCGGACGGGGCGGGACTGGACGGGTCTGACGCTCCGTCCTGGGACGCTCTGGCCTCGCCGCCGGCGTTGCGTGCGGCGGGCTGCTCGGGACTTCGGGCCTCGGAATTCATCATCTCGGTTCGTCGTCACCCGGCCGGGCCGGAGACATTGCTCTCCATGTCGTCGTCGCTGCCGGGCGGATCGAGGTACGGATCCGCAATGCCAAGGCTTGCAAGGATCCGCCGTTCCAGATCTTCCATCTCCTCGGCTTCCGCGTCCATATGGTGATCGTAGCCGAAAAGGTGAAGGAACCCGTGCACGACAAGATGCATGAGATGGTCGAAAAGGGGAATATCCAGTTCCCCGGCCTCCCGCTCAACCGTCTCGCGCGCCAGGATCAGGTCTCCGAGCAGGGGCCCATACGGCGGCTCATCCTCGTCGCCACCGGGAAACGAGAGGACGTTCGTCGGCGCATCCTTGCCGCGCCAGTCGCGATTGAGCTCACGCACACGGGTATCGTCGGCCAGGACCACCGAAAGCTCGGAACCTTCCAGGATACGCGGCCGGGCGAACCGGCAGGCGGCCTCGACGGCGCGGGCGACAAGCGCCTCGAGTGCGTCCTCGTCGCCCCATCCGTCCGCCTCGATCGAGAGGTCGATCTCGGGCAGGATCAACGCCTCGTCGGACTGCGTGCTCACGACGCGGTCTCGCGCGACCGTCGGGCGTTGCGGGCGGACTGTTCGGCCCGTGCCGCGGCTTCTTCCGCCCGGGCGCTCGCCTCGCGGCCAGCCTCGTCATAGGCCCGCACGATACGCGCGACGAGTTCGTGGCGCACCACGTCGACCTCGGTGAACCGCACCGTCGCGACCCCCTCGACCTCCTCAAGCAGATCAAGCGCCTCGCGCAGGCCGGACACCTGGCCGGGCGGGAGGTCGATCTGGCTCGGATCGCCGGTGACGATCATGCGCGAGTCCTCGCCCAGACGCGTCAGGAACATCTTCATCTGCATGGAGGTCGTGTTCTGCGCCTCATCGAGGATCACAACCGCGTTGGACAGTGTGCGCCCGCGCATGAAGGCGAGCGGGGCCACCTCGATCATTCCCGACTGCAGGCCACGCTCGACCTTCTCCGCCGGCATCATCTCGTAAAGCGCGTCGTAGAGCGGACGCAGATAGGGGTCGACCTTCTCCTTCAGGTCGCCGGGCAGGAAGCCGAGCCGCTCGCCCGCTTCCACCGCGGGTCGCGAAAGGATGAGCCGTGCCACATCGCCACGCTCCAGCAGCGCCGCCGCATAGGCCACCGCCAGGAACGTCTTGCCGGTTCCCGCCGGACCGACACCGAAGGTCAGGTCGCAGCGGTCCATGGCACGGATGTAGGCGTCCTGCGCCGGCGTGCGGGCAAGAACCGTCTTGCGGCGCGTGGAGACCTGCGCGAAGGCAAGGTGCGACTTGCGCTCGAGACTGGGAAGGTCCAGCTGCGCGTCCTCGGCCGCAGCCATGCGCAATGCCCCGTCGATATCGCCTGGATGCAATTCGTGTCCCTGCTGAAGGCGTGCGTAAAGGGCTTCCAGCGCGCGGCGTGCCTGATCGCACCCTGAATGCCGGCCCTTGATGATGACCTGGTTGCCGCGCGCGACCGCGTCGACACCAAGGCGCTGCTCGATGAGGGCAAGGTTCTGGTCGAACTGGCCGAAAAGATCGCCCACGAGGCGATTGTCGTCAAAGGCCAGAACCACGTGGGTCATGTCGGAAGCGGGAACCGCATCGCGGTTGCCGCCCCGTGGGGTCCGGCTGTCGCCGGTCAAGCGGCTTCTCCTGACATCCTGTCTCCTGACGCCCCGCCGCGTCGATCCACCTTACGCCGAGGCCGAGGTTGCGACTTTCACATTGTGCCCTGTCGCAAGGCGCGCGAACAGGGAATTCGAGCCCGTACCGGTGATTTCCACCGTCGCAATCTCTCCGATCAGGCTTTCCGGCGCCTCCACCTGCACAGGCTGCAGGAAGGGCGAACGGCCCGCGATCTGGCCCGGATTGCGGCCGGGTTTCTCGAACAGCACTTCGCAGACACTTCCGACCAGCGACGCGTTGAACGCCTTTTGCTGGCGCGTGATCAGGTCCTGAAGCTCGTGCAGACGCGCGGTCATCACGTCGTCCGGCACCTGGTCGGGAAGCTTCGCACCGGGCGTGCCCGGGCGCGGGCTGTATTTGAAACTGAACGCCGAGGCGTAACCGACCCGCTCCACCAGATCCATGGTGTCACGGAAATCGGCGTCCGTCTCACCCGGAAAGCCGACAATGAAATCCCCTGAAAGGGCCATGTCGGGACGGGCCTCGCGAATGCGGTCGATGAGGCGGAAGTAGGCCTCGCGCGTGTGCTTGCGGTTCATGGCCTTGAGGATCCTGTCGGACCCGGACTGCACGGGCAGGTGCAGATAGGGCATGAGCTGCGGCAGGTCCCGGTGCGCCTCGATCAGCTCCGCATCCATGTCACGCGGATGGCTGGTGGTGTAGCGCAGCCGGTCCAGCCCCTCGATCTCCGCGAGTCGGCGCAGAAGCTCACCGAGCCCCCAGGTTCGTCCGTCGGCGCCTTCGCCGTGCCAGGCGTTCACGTTCTGGCCGAGCAGCGTCACCTCGCGCACGCCCCGCGACGCCAGTCGCTCCGCCTCGCCGACGATCTGCTCCACGGAGCGCGACACTTCCGCGCCACGGGTGTAGGGCACGACGCAGAAGGTACAGAACTTGTCGCACCCTTCCTGAACCGTGAGAAAGGCGGTCAGGGCGCGCTTGCCGTCGCGCGCGGCGGCCGGCTTCGCCAGATGGCGGAACTTCTCCTCGATCTCGAACTCGGTCTCGACCACCGCCTCGCCCGTGCCGGCACGCGCCAGAAGTTCCGGCAGCCGGTGATAGGTCTGCGGGCCGAACACGAGATCGACCACGGGCGCGCGGCGCGAGATTTCCTGTCCCTCCGCTTGGGCGACACAGCCCGCGACACCGATCATGGTCGCCTTGCCGGCCTCGGCCCGGGCGTCCTTGAGCTTCCGCAGCCGCCCGAGTTCGGAATAGATCTTCTCCGCCGCCTTCTCGCGAATGTGGCAGGTGTTGAGGATGATCAGGTCGGCGTCCTCGACCGCCTGGGTCGTCTCATAGCCTTCCGGCGCCAGCGCATCGGCCATGCGCTCGCTGTCGTAGACGTTCATCTGGCAGCCGTAGGTCTTGACGAACACCCGACGGGCGTTCGTCCCTTCCGGAACACTGGCGGAAGCGCTGCCGGCCTGGCTGTCGCCGGCGTGATCGGCACTGCGGGAGTTCTCGGTCATCGTGTCTCCGGGCGGGCATCCTGCCCGCGGCCTGTTCGGTGAGCCTCGCGCCGATCACGGCGCGTCCACGGACGGCGGCAACCTGTCACTGTCGCCCGGCCTGTCCTGAAAATCAGCGCCCGCCTTAGCGGATTTCGGCGCTCTTGAGAATAGCAGGCGCACCGCCGTCAGGCGATTCCCGCTCAGTGCGTTGCGGATCTGCCGCGTCCTCTTCGCCATCGGACACGCCAGCCGTATCTTCAGACTCGGCTCCGGACGGCGCAAGCGCCTCGACGGGTGGCATCCGGTCACGCCCCGTCACCGCCTCGGCCGCCATGGAGCGGACGCTTTCCTCGAGAAGACGCGTAAGCGCCTTGCGGTCGGCACTTGCCTTAACCCGGACGGGTTCGCCCCAGACCACGGTCACATCGACACCACCCTGACGTACCACATTCATGAAATGCGGGACCATTTCCATGTCGCCGTACCAGGCCACATGCGGACGGAACTGCCGGCCCATGGGCAGGCCGTGCAAGTGGGTGTAGGCGATTGCAAGCGGCTGGATCCACATCTCGCCCGTCTCTCCGGCAACCGCATGACGGGCGGCGCCGATGAGGGCGGAGCGGAAGGGAAGCACCTCGTTGCCGCTGTTCGAGGTTCCTTCCGCGAAGAGCACCATGGCATCGCCGCCGGCAAGGCGCCCGCCCAGTTCCTCGGCGGTGCGCGCGGTTGCGCTGCGGCGCTGCCGATCGACGAAGACGGAGCGCTGCAGCTTGGCGAAAAGACCGAAAACCGGCCAGTTCGCCACCTCGGACTTGGCGACGAAAGACAGCGGGGCACGACTGCCGAGCACCGTGATGTCCATCCACGAGACATGGTTGGCGGTGATGAGCAAGGGCCGCCCGGCGGCCTGCCGGCCAACCTCGCGCACGCGAATGCCGACCAGCGCGCAGGCAATGCGATGCCATACGACCGGCAGGTAGCGGCGCACAGGCCCGCCCGTCTTCATGGCAAGCCACTGAACGGGAATAAGGGGCAGGGTCACCACCGTCAGAGCACCCAGAACCAGGGTCGCGCGGACCCGGGACACCGCGCCGGGCATTGCCTACTCCCTGTCCGGGGGAGACAGGGGCACGCCGTAAAGCTCGAGCCGGTGGTCGACGAGGCGGAAGCCGAGCTTGCGCGCGATCGCCTCCTGAAGCCGCTCGATCTCCTCGTTTCGGAACTCGATCACACGCCCGCTCTTCAGGTCGATGAGATGGTCGTGATGCTCGTCCGGAACGGTCTCGTAGCGGGCCCGGCCATCGCGAAAATCGTGACGCTCGATGATGCCGGCATCCTCGAAGAGCTTCACGGTGCGATAGACGGTGGAAATGGAGATGCGCGGATCCTGCTCGACCGCCCGGCGGTAGAGTTCCTCGACGTCCGGATGGTCGCTCGCACCCTCGATCACGCCGGCGATGATGCGGCGCTGCTCGGTCATGCGCATGCCCTTGGCAATGCACTGTTCCTCGAGCGACGACGTTCCGCCCGTCGCGCGCTCGCGCTGCCGGGGAGAGCCGGTGTCGGTCATCGCGCCTGTCCTCCTCTTGACACCTCGACGAGGCGGCCCGGCACGCCGCAAGGACACCGGACGGCCCGCGCCACGCGGCGGTTCGGGCGGTTGTCAGCCAAGCCGATACGCCAGATCGACACGCATGACAAGCGCGCCGCCATCCCCTTCGCTTGCCTGGTAATAGGCCTTGCGTTCGCCGACCTTGCGAAATCCGAGACGGCGATAGAGAGCAAGGGCCGCGTCGTTCGCTGCGTCCACCTCGAGAAAGAGCGAGGCGACCCGCTCGCCATACAGGCGATGCAGCACGGCCCGCATGAGCCGGCCGCCGATCCCCCGGCCGCGCTGGCGCGGCTCCACGGCAATGGTGAGGATCTCCCCCTCGTCGGCCGCCACCCGCACGATGACGAAGCCGAGCGGCGCACGTGTCCCGAAGTAGCTCGCACGTCGTGCCTTGAGAACGGTTACGCCCGGCTGTGCCGCCAGCCGCGAAATCTCGTCCGCCGACCAGCCGATGGGAAAGGCGCGCTCATGCAGGTCGGCAAGCGCGTCGAAGTCGTCCGAAACGGCTTCCTCGATCACCGGCTCGGGCGTGGAAAACCACCACGGGATCATGCCAGCAGCCTCTCGTCGCGAACGGCGGGACGGGCATCGGGCGGACGCAGGTAGACCGGCTCGGGCCGGGCCGTGTCGCTGTCCGCGCGCGCGCCGAGGCGGGCAACCGCAGCTATATCGGGATACCCCGTCTCTCCGAGCACGATAGGCGGATTCGCCGGATCGGCGCAGGCAAGAACCGCGGTCGCGCCGCTGCCGAAGATCCGGTCTCCAGGCGCAAGCCGCGCGGCAAGCCCCGCCGCCGTTTCCACGCCGGGAGCCGCCAGGGGCTGGCCGTCGCCCGAGAACGACTGCGCATAGACCTCGCCGCCCTTCGCGGCCAGGACGACATGCAGAGACTGGTTCGCGGACAGCGTCTCAAGGGTGCGGGCCTGTTCGGCCATGGCCGCGAGCGTGGTGACACCGACAGCCGGCGCGCGGACTACAAGCGCAATCCCGCGCGCGGCGGAGAGCCCGACGCGAAGCCCGGTGAAGCTGCCCGGACCGGTAGTGACGACGATCCGGTCGAGGGAGGAGAACACGGTTCCGGCCTCGGCCATCACCTCGCCGATCATCCCCATCAGCCGCTCGGCATGACCACGCCCGAGCAGCTCGCTCGCGCACGTAAGGCGCGCGGCCTCTCCCTCGCCATCCAGAACGGCAACGGAACAGGCCTCCAAGGCGGTATCTATGGCTAGCAGGCGCATGAGAGAAGAAAACCAGTTCGCGGCACGGCCGTCGATGAGACCAAATGACCAGAGGTGGCGGCCACGCGGGCCCAACGGGAGAAACCTGCCCTTAATCGAGCCGGCACCGCACGGCAAGGCGAAACCGTTCGCGTCCACCGGGCGGCGGAACGAAAAAGGCCCGGCTCACGGGCCGGGCCTTGTCGCGATGAGCAACCTCGTCACGCTTACATCGCGCGGACTTCCTCCACCTCGGGCACGAAATGGCGCAGGAGGTTCTGGATACCGTGCTTCAGCGTCGCCGTGGACGAGGGGCACCCCGAGCAGGCCCCGCGCATGGACAGATAGACGACCCCGTCGCGGAACCCGCGGAAGGTGATGTCGCCGCCATCCTGGGCAACCGCCGGGCGCACGCGCGTCTCGATCAGCTCCTTGATGGTCTCGACGGTCTCGCCGTCGGCATCCTCGAAGAACTCCTCGTCACCGGTCTCGCCGCCCGCCGTTGCCATGACCGGCTGGCCGGACATGAAGTGTTCCATGATCGCGCCGAGCACGGCCGGCTTGATATGCTGCCAGTCCACGTCGCCCTTGGTGACGGAAATGAAGTCGTGGCCGAAGAAGATGCCCTCGATCCCCTCGACGGAGAAGAGCTTCTCGGCAAGCGGCGATGTGCTGGCATCCTCCGCCTTGCGGAAATCCATCGTCCCCTCGGACAGCACGATGCGCCCGGGAAGGAACTTCAGCGTCGCCGGATTCGGCGTGGCTTCTGTCTGAATGAACATGATCGTCATCCTCGTTGACGGCATCCGCCGTCGTCGTTCGCGGCAGGCTCGGCCCAGGTTTGAGCCGAGCGCCTAAGGGAAGCGAACGCGGATGCCCCGCGTTGCGGTCGCTTGTTGGCCCCATTATAGGGCTCTCGGGCCTCCGAGACCAGATTGGAATTATTCCAGACTGAAGATTTCCGCAGGGAAGGCGCCGCCCGCGGGAACGATGGAGGGGTCAGGCCAGGGCGGCGATCGATTCGTCGTCGAGCGTGCCGGGCACGATGGTCACGGGGATCGGGAAACTGCCGGCGCCCTTGCCGGCGATCGCGGTCACGAGGGGCCCCGGCCCCTCCGTGTCGCTGCCGGCGGCCAGCACGAGGATGGCGATGTCGGCGTCTTCCTCGATGAGGGCGAGGATTTCCTCCGAGCGATTTCCCTCCCGCACGGTCTGCTCGGGCTCGGTACGCGCGACCGCGCGCACCCTGTCCGCTGCGCGCGAGAGATGCGTCGAGGCTTCCTCATGCGCCTCGGCGCGCATGATGTCCTCGACGCCTATCCAGTGCTGGAAGTCGCCGGGCGCGACGACATAGAGCAAGACCACCGTTCCACCCGTGCGCTCGGCACGTTTGGCTGCGTAGAAAATGGCGCGGTCGCATTCGCTCGTGTCGTCGACGACGACGAGGAACTTTCGCTTGTGACCGTCCTCGAAGCTCTTTCGGATAGCTACCATGGATCAATGCTGCCACCGCCCCGGCAGTGCTGCAAGCGGCATCGCACGGGGCGGGAGGCACCGCCTCCCTAGAGAATGAAACGCGACAGATCGATATTCTTCGCGAGTTCGCCGATGTTCTCGCGCACATAGGCGCCATCGATCACCACCGCTTTCTCGCCGAGATCCGGAGCGGTGTAGGAAATCTCGTCGAGAACGCGTTCCATCACCGTCTGCAGGCGGCGGGCACCGATGTTCTCCACCGTCGAATTAAGATCGACGGCGATGGTGGCGAGTTCCTCGATCGCGTCCTCGGTGAACGTAAGTTCCACCCCTTCCGTCTTCATCAGCGCCACATACTGCTTGATGAGGCTCGCTTCCGTATCGGTGAGGATGGCGCGGAAATCGTCCCTGGTAAGCGCCTTCAGTTCGACACGGATCGGAAGGCGCCCCTGGAGCTCCGGCAGGAGATCGGAGGGCTTGGCGACGTGGAAGGCGCCCGAGGCGATGAAGAGCACGTGGTCGGTTTTGACCGGTCCGTGCTTGGTCGAAACGACCGTCCCCTCGATCAGCGGCAGCAGGTCACGCTGCACGCCCTCGCGCGAGACGTCCCCGCCGGAGCGTTCGCCCCGCGCGCAGATCTTGTCGACCTCGTCCAGGAAGACGATGCCGGAGTTCTCCACCAGATGGATGGCTTCCTCGATCACCTTGTCCTCGTCGAGAAGGGCATCCGCCTCCTGCTCGATGAGGACCTGATAGCTTTCGCTCACGCTGATGCGGCGCGGCTTGGTCTGTCCGCCCAGCGCCTTGCCCAGCATGTCGGAGAGATTCATCACACCGACGCTGCCGCCCGGCATGCCCGGGATCTCGAAGCCCGGCATCTGCGGCTGCGCCTTCACCTGGATCTCGATCTCGCGGTCGTCCAGTTCGCCCGCACGCAGCTTCGTGCGGAAACTGTCGCGGGTCGAAGGGCTGGCATTCTTGCCCACGAGTGCGTCGAGAACCCGCTCCTCGGCCTGAAGGTGCGCCTTGGCCTCCACCGACTTGCGCTTGGCCGTGCGCACCAGTGCAATGCCGGCCTCGACGAGATCGCGGACGATCTGGTCCACATCGCGGCCGACATAGCCGACTTCCGTGAACTTGGTCGCCTCGACCTTGACGAAGGGCGCATTGGCCAGTTTCGCCAGACGGCGTGAAATCTCGGTCTTGCCCACGCCGGTCGGTCCGATCATGAGGATGTTCTTCGGCATCACCTCCTCGCGCAGCCCTTCATCGAGCTGCTGGCGGCGCCAGCGGTTGCGCAGCGCGATGGCGACGGCGCGCTTGGCGTCCTTCTGGCCGATGATGTGCCGGTCCAGTTCAGAGACGATCTCGCGGGGAGAGAGTGTGGTCATGAGCGTGTCTTTCCCTCGATGAAGCTAATCGAATGCCGGAACGCAGCGGGCCACCGGCCCGATCGCGAACGGTCGTGCGATCCGCCGGCGCACATGCGACCAAGCGGATCCGAGAACGAGAATGAAGCCGCCGAGCAGCACCATGGTAAGAGCCAGAACGGTCTCTTCGGACGCCGCTGTCTCCGCCAGAAGACGGCCGACCGCATATCCGAAATAGCCCAGTCCGGAGACGAGCAGCGCGCGCCGGTCGACGACGAGCGCCACCAGCGCCAGCACGAGAAAACCGGCGATCATCAGGCCCGCCGACAACACGGTGGTGTTCGCCGGCATCAGGCTCATCAGCGAATGGACGATCATCGGCGCAGCCAGAAGATGCAGCCAGAACGCCTTGTCGCTGGCAACCGTCACGCGCTCCCTGTCGCGCGCGTCGTAGTACATGGCCAGCGCAAAGCAGGCCAAGCCACCGCCAAGCCAGAACCAGACCGGGTTGCTGTGAAAAACTCCCGGCAGGGCCGCCTCGACGAAGACGGCAGCCAGAAACACCAGCGTTCCGGCCACGACGGCCGTCCCCACTGGAACGCGGAAACGCCAGTAGTGCAGGGCACCGCCGGCAAAGCCCACGAACGCAGGCACCAGCATGAGCGGCGATGCCGGCTCCTGTGAAAGCGCTCCTCCAAGCCCGGGCGCCCCGCTTGCAAGCCCGATGGCTGCAAAGAGAAACGTCGGGGCGAATGTCACGGAAAGGACGAAGGACGGCAGCGCCAACCGCATCCGCCGCGCGAACACCTCCGACAGCACCCAGATCGCGGCCGCGATCGTTCCGGCGGCGAACCAGAAGGGATCCGCCCCCCGCAATGCCGCGCCAAGTCCGAACAGGAGCACCAGGATGCCGATGGTGATGAAAATGTCGTGGAAGCCACGCGCGAACCGCACTTCCTCGGCGTCCACATGGCGCAAGGTGTCAACGGCGTGGTGTTCCGCCGCCGCAGCGCCCGCGTTGTCGGGCGCCTCCCAGAAGACTGCCAGTTCCTCGGCCTGACCAGCGGACAGGATACCCGCATCCACGGCCCGCGCGAGCCGCGTCCGGTCAAGCGGCGCAACATCGCGTGAAAGGATGGCCTCAGTCGGCATCAAGCGTCTCGACCGTCAGGTTCCCGTTCGTATAGACGCAAATGTCGGCGGCGATCGCCATCGCCTTGCGGGCAATCTCCTCGGCGGAAAGCTCCGTGTCGGCGAGCGCGCGCGCGGCCGACAGCGCGTAGTTGCCACCCGAGCCGATGCCCATGACACCGCCTTCCGGCTCCAGAACGTCACCGGTTCCCGTCAGCACCAGGGAAACGGACTTGTCGGCGACCAGCATCATCGCCTCGAGCCGGCGCAGGTAACGGTCCGTGCGCCAGTCCTTGGCCAGTTCCACGCAGGCACGCATGAGCTGGCCCGGATACTGCTCGAGCTTGGCTTCAAGGCGCTCGAACAGGGTAAAGGCATCGGCGGTCGCGCCCGCGAAGCCGGCGATGACGTCGCCTTTCGCCAGCGGGCGCACCTTGCGTGCCGTGCTCTTGATAACCGTCTGGCCGAGCGAAACCTGCCCGTCGCCGGCGATCACCACCTTGCCGCCCTTGCGGACGCTCAGGATGGTGGTTCCGTGCCAGCCGGTGGGGTCGTCCTGCGCGTGCATCCTCGCCTCGTTTCTCGTAGCGACCGGCGCGGGGAACGCGCCGGCATCTCCAGAGGGCCTATGTAAGGGGCATGGCGGCGAATGCAAACAGCCGGGATGTCGCGCCTTCAGTCCCGCAGGCGAATTTCGTCGATCAGCCGGCGCACCATCGTCTGCAGCATCTTCGAGGCACGCTCGTTGGTGAGTTCGCCGTGCTCGTCAAAGGCCGACCCGGCCGCGGGCACGGTGATCATGTCGGGGATGACGAGCGCGCCAAGGCCGATTTCCATGATCGTGCGCAAGCCCATCAGCCCCCGCATCCCGCCAAGCGCGCCAGGAGATGCCGCGCCAAGCGCGAAAACCCTGTCCTTGAAGGCGGAGGCCGGCGCCTCGCCCTGCTCCGACTGACGCGACACCCAGTCGAGCGTGTTCTTCAGCAGCGGCGTCACGGCGGTGTTGTATTCCGGCGAGGCGATGAAGACGCCGTTGTGGCGCTGGAACTGGGCCTTGAGCTTGCGGGCGGCCTCGGGAAGGCCCTTTTCCTTTTCCAGATCCTGGTCGAAAATCGGCATGGGATAATCGGCGAGGGAAATCTGGGTCACCCTGGCATCGGCAAGCGCCGCATGCTTGGCCACCAGGCCGGCAAGCTGGGTGTTGTAGGACCCGGCGCGAATCGAACCGGAGAGAACGAGAATCCGAACGTCTTTCATGGCGTTCCTTTCTTGACGTTGCACCTGCGCCGGAAACTGCCGGACGCGAGGAGGGTGCGGCCCGGCAGAAAGCCCAGCACGTACGGAACGCAATGACCAGAGAGAAGTTCGACAAGATTTGCGCGGAACTCACCTCCACCACCCATGTGGTGCAATGGGGCGGGGCATCGGTATGGAAGGTTGGCGGCAAGATCTTCGCGATCTGCTCGAACTGGGGCGAGGGTCAGCGCGATGCCGTATCGTTCAAGTGCTCCGAACTCAGCTTCCGCATCCTGACCGACCTGCCCGGAGTGGTGCCCGCCCCCTATCTGGCGCGGGCATCCTGGGTGCAGGTCCGAGACGCCTCGACGCTCGACGAGGAGGATCTCGCCGTCCATATCGCCGAGGCGCACCGGCTTGTGGCGAGCCGGCTCACGCGGGCCAGGCGCGCCGAACTGGGGCTCGCCTGAACGGCCCCTGCCCGGACGCGCTCGCGTGCCCGCGTCAGATCGGATTCACCAGACGGACCGGGCGGCCCGGCGCCAGCTCCGACGCCGCCGCGACGATGGCATCGGAATCGATCCCGAAATGATGGTGCAGGTCGGCAATCGTGCCGGTCTGTCCGAAATGCTCGACGCCAAGCGCCGCCGTGCGATGGCCGCACACGGAACCGAGCCAGCCAAGCGTCGCCGGGTGGCCGTCCAGCACGGTGATGAGCGTGCAGTGGGCGGGAAGCCCGGACAGCAGCCGCTCGATATGGCTCATGGCACCGCGCGCGCCGCGCTTGCGCATCCGCATGGCCGCGTGCCATCCGGCGTTCAGGCGATCGGCGGACGTCACGGCGAGAACGCCGATGTCGCGCCGGTCCCCGCCGATACGGCCCGCCGCCTCGATGGCCTCCGGTCCGACCACGCCCTGGTAGGCGATCACGACCTCGCAGTTCGGACCCGGTTCGCGCAGCCAATAGGCGCCGTCGATGACCCCCCGGCGAAACGCCTCGTCCTCGCGGCGCATCGGCTGCTCGATCGCCCGTGTCGACAGGCGCAGATAGACCGAACCGCCGGTCTCGTCGCGCAGCCAGGTGCGCTCGTCATGAACGGCATCCCCGTCACGCTGAAGGTAGTCGAAGCTCCAATCCATGATGACCGAAAGCTCGTCCAGCCAGCACGGCTCGAAGGAGGCGAGACCGTCCTGGCTCATGCCGATGAGCGGCGTGCCGACCGACTGGTGGGCCCCGCCTTCGGGAGCGAGCGTCACACCGGACGGCGTCCCCACCACCATGAAACGGGCGTCCTGGTAGCAGGCATAGTTCAGTGCATCGAGGCCGCGCGAAATGAAGGGGTCGTAAAGCGTGCCGATCGGGATCAGCCGCTCGCCGAACAGCGAATGCGACAGGCCCGCCGCTCCCAGCAGCAGGAACAGGTTCATCTCCGCGATGCCGAGTTCGATGTGCTGGCCTTCCGGAGAGAAACCCCACTTCTGCGTCGAGGGAATGCGCTCGTCTCGGAAGGTGTCGGCGACCGCGTCGCGGGCGAACAGGCCGCGCCGGTTAACCCAGGGGCCGAGATTGGTGGACACCGTCACGTCCGGCGAGGTGGTGACGATGCGCTCGGCCAGGGGATCGTCGGACTTCGCCAGGTGGTCGAGAATCTTGCCGAAACCGGCCTGGGTGGACAGCACCTTGTCGTCGAGGAAAATCGCTCCCGGCGCCGGGATCCGGGCCGCGCTGTGCCGGCGCGCGCCCGCGGCGAAGAAGGGCGTCTGCGATATGAAGCGCGAGAACTCCGCCTCACCGATGTCGAGACCTTCCGCCGGGTCCCACTCATGCCCCTCACGCACGCCCATGGCCTTGCGGAAGCCATCCATCTGCGTCGGGGTCATCAGGCCCGCGTGGTTGTCCTTGTGGCCCGCGAGCGGCGTGTTCCAGCCCTTGATCGTGTAGGCCACGAAGGCCACCGGACGATCATGCAGGGCCTGTTCGGCGAAAACCTCGCTCAGCGTCTCGACGCAATGGCCGCCGAGATTGGTCATGAGCTCCTGCAACTGCTCATCGGACCGGCGCCCGATCAATGCGCTGACGTCCCCCTGGTCGCCGATGTCGTCCTGCAGGCGCTTGCGCCACGCGGCACCGCCCTGGAATGTCAGGGCGGAATAGAGCGCATTGGGGCAGGTGTCGATCCACTCGCGCAGCCGTTCGCCACCCGGCTCGGCAAAGGCCTCGCGCTGCAGCGCGCCGTGCTTGATGCGCACCACATCCCAGCCGAAGGCGCCGAAGATCGCCTCGATACGCCCGGCCAGCCCCTCGCGGACGACGCCGTCGAGGCTTTGGCGGTTGTAGTCGATCACCCACCAGGTGTTGCGCAGATCGTGCTTCCAGCCTTCCTGAAGCGCCTCGTAGACATTGCCCTCGTCGAGCTCGGCATCACCGACCAGCGCCACCATGCGTCCCTCGGCGAGATCGGGATTGAAGCTGTGCGCGGAAATATAATCCTGCACCATGGACGAGAAGGCCGTGATCGCGACCCCGAGCCCCACCGAACCGGTGGAGAAGTCCACGTCGTCGATGTCCTTGGTACGGCTGGGATAGGACTGCGCACCGCCATAGGCGCGGAACGCCTCAAGCTTCTCCCGGGTCTGGAGGCCCGCGAGATACTGCATGGCATGAAACAGCGGCGAGGCATGCGGCTTGACCGCCACGCGGTCCTGCGGACGCAGCGTGGCATAGTAGAGCGCGGTCATGATCGAGACCATCGAGGCACAGGAGGCCTGATGGCCGCCGACCTTCAACGCATCCGCCTTTTCACGCAGATGATTGGCATTGTGGACCGTCCAGCAGGCAAGCCAGAGCAACTTCTTCTCGACGGCCTTGAGCTGGGCCTTGCGCGCTGCGTCCATGGACACTGCCATTTCCTCCCGATAGTTGCGGATGCGCCCGACCCTAACGGGCGCATCCGGGCAATATTTGGTCGATTTCAGGAGGGCGGGAATACAGATCCCGGAATTTTTCTCCCCGTTCGCGCAACTCTCGCGAAAAATACCACCCGACGCAAACGTCAGGCAGCGCGACGCGCAAGACGATCCAGGGCGCCCGCGATATCGTCCGAAATGTCCTGAAGGCTCTCGAGACCGACGGACAGACGCACCAGCCCGTTGGAAATGCCGTGACGTGCCCTTTCCTCCGCCGTGTAGGTGGAATGGGTCATGCTCGCCGGATGCTGTGCCAGCGTCTCGGCATCGCCAAGGCTGACGGCACGCGCGACGAGATCGAGACCGTCGAGGAACGCAATTCCGGCTTTTCTCCCCCCCGCGAGCTCGAAGGCGATCATCCCGCCGAAGCCCGGCATCTGACGCGCTGCCAGGTCATGCTGGGGAAAGGACGCGAGGCCGGGATAGTGAACGGTCGCGACGGCGGGATGGGCCTCAAGCTGTTCCGCGATGGCCCCCGCGCTGGCGCAATGCCGCTCCATGCGCAGTTCCAGCGTCTTCAGCCCGCGCAGCACGAGGTGAGCGGTCAGCGGGGCCATGACGGCGCCCGTCATGTCCTTCAGCCCGACAAGTCGCACCGCCTGCATGTCCGCGCCAGAACCCACGGCAATGCCGGCGACCAGATCGCCATGGCCGCCGAGGTACTTCGTCGCCGAGTGGACGACGATATCCGCGCCGAGCGCGAGGGGCCGCGTCAGAACCGGTGTCGCGTAGGTGTTGTCGACCACCGTGCGTACACCGGCCTTGCGGGCGATTGCGGCAACCGCCTCGATGTCGACGAGACGCATGTTGGGATTTGCCGGCGTCTCGAAATAGACGACCCGGGTCTTCTCCGTGATCCCGGCTTTCACATTTGCCGGATCGCGCATGTCCACGTGGGTTACCGTCACGCCGAAACGTGCCAGCCCGTGATGGAAGAAGGCGAAGGTGCAGCCGTACAGCGTCTCGTCGACGAGGATCTCGTCGCCGGGCGAGAGAAACGTCCACAGCACCGCCGTGATCGCCCCCATGCCCGAGGCGAACCCCAGGGCCGCCTCCCCTTCCTCGAGCGCGGCCATGCGCGCCTCGAGAAGTTCCACCGTCGGATTCGAGATACGGCTGTAGACGTGCCCGGCGCGATCGCCGGCGAACATCTCCCCACCCGCCCCGGCAGTCTCGAAGACGAAGGTGGAGGTCATGTGCACGGGCGGCGTCAGCGCGCCCTCGTTGGCAAGCGGGTCATAGCCATGATGAATGGCGCGGGTGGCGAAGCCTGCGGCACGATTGCGAATCATGATGTCCTCCAGATGCGGTCCGGGGCGAATACGCCCTCTTCACGCGCAGGATAGGATTGTCCAAACGCAGGTTTTCGGCAAAAATCGGCTCGTATAACCTCAATATTGGCAGATACTGCCAGAAGCAGGCCGAACGATGGACGATCTCGACCGCAAAATCCTGCGCGCACTGCAAGCCGACGGGCGCCAGACAATCCAGGAGCTGTCCGAGAAGGTGGGGCTTTCCCCCTCGCCCTGCCTGAGACGCGTGCGAAACCTGGAAAGCACGGGCGTGATTTCCGGCTACGCGGCGATCGTGGACCACGAGGCCTACGGGCTGCCCGTGACGGTCTTCCTGCAGGTGAAGCTCAGTCCGCACACGGAGGAGATCGTCGCCGCCTTCGAACAGGCGGTGGCACGTATCGACGAGATCATGGAATGCTATCTGCTGGCCGGCGACCGGGACTACCTGCTCAAGGTGGTGGTCGCATCGCTGGCCGACTACGAGACATTCATGCGCAGGCGGGTGCACAAGCTGCCGGGCATCGCCTCGCTCGATTCAAGCTTCGCCTTCGGCGAAATCAAGCGCTCGACGGTTCTGCCCGGGTGAGGTGCGTGAGATGCCGGCTCAGCCGCACCGGCGGTACACCCAGACCCGCGCGGGCGGCAGGTTCTTCAGGATCCATCCCGAACGCTGCACGGTGAACAGGTCGGGCTCCGGCGGGATCGGGGGAACCAGCGCGTAGGAAAACTGGATGAAGGGGGCGCCCGCAGGCAACAGTTCGAACGCCTGCATCAGCAGTGCGCGACGTTCCTCCTTCGGTCGCGAAAACAGCGGCATCGAGGACACGATGCCCGACAGGGACGCGTCGGGCATGTCGGCCAGGGTGTCACGCAGCTTGTAGGCATCGCCGCACACGATCTGCATGTCGGGATAGCGACGTCGCAGGAGCTGACAGAAGCTGTCGTTGTACTCCAGCGCCACGACACGAGCCGGCGCGATGTCTCGTTCGAGGATGGCGCGGGTGACGACACCCGTGCCGGGGCCGATCTCCAGAATCTTCCCCGGACGCTCGGGCTCGAGATAACTCGCCATACGTCGGGTGAGATCGGGTCCGGAGGGGCTTACGGCACCGGTGGTCAGCGGATTTTCCGCCCAGTTTCGGATGAAGCGCACCTCGTCCGCGAGCTTCTCCTTGAAACCCTTCACCTTGCGCGCCGACATATCAAGCATGGGCACATGCCCCTTTTCCGGTTTCGTCCAGACTTGATGCCCGGCATGGCGAATTCAAGGCGACAGCCTCAGCCCTGTCCCAGATTATCGATAAAATCCTTCACCTTGGAAAAGAACCCGTGTGACTCCGGGTGGGTTTCCTTGGAGGATTCGCCCTCGAACTCGGCCAGAAGCTCACGCTGGCGCTTGGTCAGGTTCGTGGGGGTCTCGACGGTCACCTGGATGTAGATGTCTCCGTGATGCTGCGAGCGCATCACCGGCATGCCCTTGCCGCGCAGACGGAACTGCTTTCCGGCCTGCGTACCCTCGGGAACCTTGACCCGCGTCATCTCGCCCCCGAGAGACGGCACCTCGAACTGCCCACCAAGCGCCGCCGTGGTCATCGAGATCGGCACGCGACAGTAGAGATCGGCGCCATCGCGCTGGAAGAAGGCGTGAGGCCGGATCGACAGGAAGATGTAAAGGTCGCCGGAGGGACCGCCGCGCAGTCCCGCCTCCCCCTCACCGCCGAGGCGGATGCGGGTGCCGTCCTCGATGCCTGCGGGAATGTTCACCGACAGGGTGCGATTGATGGTCTTGCGGCCGGTTCCCGAACAGCTCTCGCAAGGATCGCTGATGACCTCGCCACGCCCCTGACAGGCCGCGCAGGTGCGCTCGAGCGTGAAGAACCCCTGTGCGGCACGCACACGTCCCGAGCCACCGCAGGTGCGACAGGTGGTGGGCGATGTGCCGGGCTTGGCTCCCGAGCCCGAGCAGGCCTCGCAGGACACCGAGGTCGGAACCACGATCTCGACGGTCTTGCCCGTGTAGGCTTCCTCAAGCGAGATTTCGAGATTGTAGCGAAGATCGGCGCCCCGGTCGCGGCCGCCCGACCTGCGCCCGCCGCCCATGCCGAAGAACTCGTCGAAGATGTCGGACATGGCGGAGGCGAAATCCCCCGGATGACCGCCGCCGCGCGCGCCCATGCCGCCGTTCTCGAAGGCCGCATGACCGAAGCGGTCGTAGGCCGCGCGCTTCTGCCCGTCCTTCAGCGTGTCATAGGCTTCGCTGACTTCCTTGAAGCGGGTCTCCGCGTCCCCGTCGCCCGGATTGCGATCCGGGTGGTACTTCATCGCGAGCTTGCGGTAGGCGCTCTTGAGTTCCTTTTCGTCCGCGTCCCGCGAGACGCCGAGCACTTCGTAAAAGTCGCGCTTTTCCATGGAACCGCCCATCACCTTTCGCCTGCGGGCGGCGTGCTCACCGTCCTGCCCCCGGCGTCTTGTCCCGTGTCCGGCCAGAAGCGCACCCTCATGCGGCATATCGCATGATGCGCGACATGCCCGGCCCCGATACGGCGCCGAGCGCCCGGCGTCGTCGTATCGTGCGTGCCGTCATGCCTTCCCGGACGTCTCCGCCGCCCCGCCAAAGGCGCGCCACCGTTTCCTGGCGACGCGTCGCGGCGGCACCCCGCAGGCGCGATGGCCGCGCCCGGACGTGCCCGCCCCTCCGGCAGACGCGAGAAGGGCCGCGGCCCTGCCCGTTTCCGGGTCAGACCGCGGCCCTTCGTTCATTCGCGTCAGGCCGACTTCTTGTCGTTGTCGTCGTCGTCGCGGACTTCCTCGAAGTCGGCATCGACCACATCGTCATCGGCCTTGGGCTGCTCGCCCTCCTCCGACGCCGCGCCTTCCTCCTCGGACTGGGCGGCCTTGTACATGGCCTCGCCGAGCTTCATGGAGATCTCGGCCAGAGCCTGCGTCTTGGCCTTGATGTCCTCGAGGTCCTCGGTTCCGAGCGCGGACTTGAGCGCCTCGAGCGCCTGCTCGATGGCTCCCTTGTCCTCGGCCGAGACCTTGTCGCCGTAGTCGCTCAGCGACTTCTCGGTCGAATGGACAAGCGCCTCACCCTGGTTGCGGGCCTCGACAAGCTCCTTGCGCTTCTTGTCGTCGTCCGCGTGGGCTTCAGCGTCCTTGACCATCTTCTCGATGTCGGCGTCGGACAGACCGCCAGAGGCCTGGATGCGGATCTGCTGCTCCTTGCCCGTGCCCTTGTCCTTGGCCGACACGTTGACGATGCCGTTGGCGTCGATGTCGAAGGTCACCTCGACCTGCGGCACGCCGCGCGGTGCCGGCGGGATGCCGACGAGATCGAACTGGCCAAGCATCTTGTTGTCGGCCGCCATCTCGCGCTCGCCCTGGAACACGCGGATCGTCACCGCGGTCTGGTTATCCTCGGCGGTGGAGAAGGTCTGGCTCTTCTTCGTCGGGATCGTCGTGTTGCGGTCGATCAGACGGGTGAACACGCCACCCAGCGTCTCGATGCCCAGCGACAGCGGCGTGACGTCGAGCAGCAGGACGTCCTTCACGTCACCCTGCAGCACGCCGGCCTGGATCGCCGCGCCCATGGCCACGACCTCGTCCGGGTTCACGCCCTTGTGCGGCTCCTTGCCGAAGAAGGTGGAGACCACCTCCTGGATCTTCGGCATACGGGTCATGCCGCCGACGAGAACAACCTCGTCCACCTGGCCGGCCGCGATGCCCGCATCCTTGAGGGCCGCCTTGCACGGCTCGATGGTGCGGTTGACGAGATCCTCGACCAGGCTCTCGAACTTGGCGCGGGTCAGCTTCATCGTCATGTGCTTCGGCCCGGAGGCGTCGGCGGTGATGAAGGGCAGGTTGATCTCGGTCTGCGACGAGGACGACAGCTCGATCTTCGCCTTCTCGGCCGCTTCCTTGAGGCGCTGCAGGGCAAGCTTGTCACCCTTCAGGTCGATGCCCTGATCCTTCTTGAACTCGGCCGCCAGGTAATCCACCAGGCGCATGTCGAAGTCCTCGCCGCCGAGGAACGTGTCGCCATTGGTCGACTTCACCTCGAAGACGCCGTCGCCGATCTCCAGGATCGACACGTCGAAGGTGCCGCCGCCAAGGTCGTAAACGGCGATGGTCTTGCCGTCGTTCTTGTCGAGGCCGTAGGCGAGCGCAGCCGCGGTCGGCTCGTTGATGATACGCAGCACCTCGAGACCGGCGATCTTGCCGGCATCCTTGGTGGCCTGACGCTGGGCGTCGTTGAAGTAGGCGGGAACCGTGATGACGGCCTGCTCAACCTTCTCGCCGAGATAGCTCTCCGCCGTCTCCTTCATCTTCTGCAGGATGAACGCGGAGACCTGCGAGGGCGAGTACTTCTCGCCTTCCGCCTCGACCCAGGCGTCGCCATTGTCGGCCTTGACGATCGAGTAGGGCACCAGATCCTTGTCCTTGGCGACCGTCGGGTCCTCGTAGCGGCGGCCGATGAGGCGCTTCACCGCGAAGAGGGTTCCGGTCGGGTTCGTCACCGCCTGGCGCTTGGCCGGCTGGCCGACGAGCCGCTCGCCGTCGTCGTTGAAGGCGACCATCGAGGGCGTGGTGCGCGCGCCCTCTGAATTCTCGACAACCTTGGGGTTCTTGCCGTCCATGACGGCGATGCACGAATTCGTCGTGCCGAGGTCGATACCGATGACCTTTGCCATTTTGTCCTTCCTTTCCAGCAAACCGGTCGGACCCGTTGAGGCATCGGACCGGCTCCTATTCTCGAAACGTCCTGAGAGTGTCGGGGTCCGCCGCGGCTGGCACGGCCGCATCGCGAGACGACCCGGCGACTTGACGTGATCGGTATATAAGTGGGGCCGTCGCGCGCCGCAAGGCTGGCAGGCGACGGCATGTCCCGGTCGAACGCCCCCGCGATATTGCATTGCAGCAGGAATAGGGCTATCGAAGCCCGCAATTCCCTGCGGTCGCGCGGTCCCTGGCCATCGCCTGCGCCCGCCCGAGGCCGGTCAGGTCGCGCCTTCCGGCGCGGCGGTTCCGGCCCCGACCGCACGAGCCCAGAGCGGCCAGACCCCAAGACCACAAAGAGCCCGCACGATCCCCATGTTCAGAATGTCCGCCTATCGCGCCGAGTGGACCGGCAACGTCCGCCGCGACGTGCTCGCCGGCCTCGTCGTCGCCCTCGCCCTCATTCCCGAGGCCATCGCCTTTTCGATCATCGCCGGGGTCGACCCGAAGGTCGGGCTCTACGCGTCGTTCTGCATCGCCGTCGTGACGGCTTTCGTCGGCGGCCGGCCGGGCATGATCTCCGCCGCGACCGCCGCGACCGCCGTTCTGATGGTCACGCTGGTGCGCGATCACGGCCTCCAGTACCTTCTGGCCGCCAGCGTGCTCGCGGGTATCCTGCAGATCGGTGCCGGCTACGCGCGGCTGGGCGCGCTCATGCGCTTCGTGTCCCGCTCGGTGATGACCGGCTTCGTCAACGCTCTCGCCATTCTGATCTTCATGGCGCAGTTGCCCGAACTCATCGACGTTCCGCCGGTGACCTACGTCATGGTCGCCGCCGGCCTCGCCATCATCTACCTCTTCCCGCGGCTCACCACCGCGGTGCCCTCGCCGCTTATCTGCATCCTGGTGCTGACGGCCGTCACGCTCGCGCTCGGCATCGACGTGCGCACCGTGGGCGACATGGGCGAACTGCCGGACACGCTGCCGGTATTCCTGATCCCCGACATTCCGCTGAACCTCGAGACGCTGACGATCATCTTTCCCTATTCGGCGGCGGTGGCGACGGTCGGCCTGCTGGAATCGCTGATGACGGCGGCGATCGTCGACGACCTCACCGACACCCCCAGCGACAAGAACCAGGAGTGCGTCGGCCAGGGCGTCGCGAACATCGCCTCCGGCTTCATCGGCGGCATGGCCGGCTGCGCGATGATCGGCCAGTCGATGATCAACGTGAAATCCGGCGGACGCGGGCGGCTTTCGACCTTTGCCGCCGGCGCGATCCTGCTCGTCCTGATCGTCGCGCTCGGCGACTGGGTCGCCCGCATTCCCATGCCCGCCCTGGTCGCGATCATGATCATGGTGTCCATCGGCACGTTCAGCTGGTCCTCGATCAAGTCCCTGAGGGATCACCCGCGCTCTTCCTCCGTTGTGATGCTCGCCACCGTCGCCGGCGTGCTTGCCACGCACAACCTGGCCATCGGCGTGCTGATCGGCGTGCTGCTGTCGGGCATCTTCTTCGCCGCCAAGATCGCCCAGATCTTCCGCGTGACCTCCGAGCTGTCCGCCGACGGGCGGCTGCGGATCTACCGGGTGGAGGGCCAGGTGTTCTTCGCCTCGGCGGAAGCGTTCCTCTCCTCCTTCGATTTCAAGGAAGTGCTGGACAATGTGACTATCGACGTCAGCCGCGCCCACGTGTGGGATATTTCGGCGGTTGCGGCCCTGGACACCGTGGTGCTCAAATTCCGCCGCGAGGGCGCGAATGTGGAGATCGTCGGTTTCAACAGTGCCAGCGAGACCATCGTCGACAAGCTCGCCATCCACGACAAGCCGGGCGCGCTTGAGCGCCTGATGGGCCACTGATCCGACTGCGGCCGGGAAAGGACAGATCATGCGCAAACTCGTCGCCCTCGTGGACGGATCGCTCTATTCGCACAGCGTGTGCGACCTCGCCGCCTGGATCGCGGAACGCGAGGAGGCGGCCATCGAGCTGCTGCACGTCATTGGCCGCAGACAGGCCGAGGGCGGGGCCGCCAATCTCTCCGGCAGCATCGCCCTTGGAGCGCGCACGACGCTGCTGAAGGAGCTTTCCGAGCTCGACGAGCAGATGGCCAAGGTTGCCACCACACGCGGCCGCGCAATCCTGGAAGACGCCGGAGCCCGGCTCGCGGAGGCGGGCGCGCGCGACGTGTCCACCAAGCTGCGCACCGGGGATATCGTCGACACGCTCGAGGAGAGCGAGGCGGACGCGGAAGCGGTCGTTCTGGGCAAACGCGGCGAGGCGGCCGACTTCGCCCGTATGCATCTGGGATCGAACCTGGAACGCGTGGTGCGCGCGGCGCGCAAGCCCGTGTATGTGGCGGCGCGGGCGTTCCGCCCGATCAAGCGCGTGCTGATCGCCTTCGACGGTGGCCCCAGCAGCCTCAAGGCGGTGGACCACGCGGCCCGCAGCAAGGTCTTTGCCGGCCTCGAGATCCACCTCCTCACGGTTGGCGCCGACACCGGCGAGACGCGCGCGCGCCTGCAGCGCGCGGCGGAGACGCTGGCCGCGGGCGGTCACACACCGCGCGTCGATGTGGTGGCAGGTCAGCCGGAAACCGCGATTGCCCGTGTCGTCGAGGACGAGGGTATCGACCTTCTGGTCATGGGCGCCTACGGGCACTCGCGTATCCGCTCGCTGATCATCGGCTCGACCACGACGGAAATGGTGCGCTCCTGCAAGGTCCCGGTGCTGCTGCTGCGCTGAGCGCGCGCGGCAAGGCGCATCGACGGATGGAAACGGCGGGCGGTCGCGGTATAACCTGCGGCACCCCTTCCACTCCGGCACCCGCCGGACGTCTCACGATTCCACGAGGCAGAGATGACCGTCGACACAGGACCTTCCGCCACCGACAGCCCCGAGGACCTCGAGGCACGGGTCGCCGCCGGCGACCCCTTCGCGATTTTCGGTGAATGGCTCGCGCTCGCGCAGAAGAAGGAGCCGAACGACCCAAACGCCATGGCGATCGCCACGTCGGGAAGCGACGGCCTTCCCGACGTGCGCATGGTGCTGATGAAGGAATACGACGAGCGCGGCTTCGTCTTCTACACCAACACCCAGTCGCAGAAGGGCGGCGAACTGTCCGAGAACATGCAGGCCGCGGGCGTTCTGCACTGGAAGTCCCTGCGTCGTCAGGTCCGGTTCCGGGGGCCGGTCGAGTTCGTCAGCGAGGCGGAAGCGGATGCCTATTTCGCATCGCGTCCGCGTGACAGCCGCATCGGGGCCTGGGCAAGCCAGCAGTCCCGCCCGCTCGAGAGCCGCTTCGCGCTGGAAAAGGCGGTGGCCCGCGAGGCCGCGCGCTTCGGGTTCGGCGAAGTGCCGCGCCCGCCGCACTGGACCGGCTATCGCATCAGGCCGGTCTACATCGAGTTCTGGATGGACCGCCCGTTCCGCCTGCACGACCGGCACATCTTCCGTCGTGCACAGCCGGAGGGCTCCTGGGCGACAGACCGCTTCTATCCCTGACGCGCGACGTCCGAAAAAAGAATCCGCCTGCCGACTTCTTCGTTGCAACCAAATCCGGGCAGGCGCGTTGACTGTGCGAACCCATGACGCGGCCGCTGCTTCCTGCGGCCGCCAGTAGCGGAGGATTTCATGCGCCGCACCGTTTCCATCGCAGGAACAGCCCTTCTCGCCCTTGTCGCGTCGGCACCGTTCGCCGTCGCCCAGAACTCGACGCCGGGCGTCGAGATCGGCAAGCTGACCTGTGCCGTGCAGGACGAGTCGAGCTTCATCGTCGGTTCCACGAATTCCCTGAGCTGCACCTTCCAGCCGGCGCGGGGCGGCCCGCCGACGGTCTATCGCGGCAAGAGCAGCGAGTATGGCCTCGACATCGGAACGCTGGGCAGCGGAACGCTCGTCTGGGGCGTTCTCGCTCCGGCCGCCGACACCGCCCCGGGAGCCCTTGAAGGCACCTATGCCGGAGTTACGGCCGGCGCCAGCCTCGGGGCCGGCCTCAAGGCCAACGCGCTTCTGGGTGGCCTCGACAAGTCCATCGCGCTGAACCCGCTGAGCGTGGAATCGCAGACGGGCACCAACCTGACGCTCGGCGTCACGTCGCTCACGCTGAAGGCGCTTCCCTGATCCTCCCGCGCGGCGCGCCCTCGCCGGGCCTGCAAGCTCCCCTCTCCCAGCGACCGCGCACACGCGCCAGGCCGGCAGCCTCTCCCCCCGGGCTGCCGGCCTCTTTCCGTGACCCTGCCACCCCCTGAGGGAAAAGGTGACAGGAGAGGCGACCGGCGCTACCAAACCTTCATGACAAGCGCGAACACGATGATCGGCGTGCGCCTGAGGCTCGTCTTCGAGCCGGACGCCGCCTTCGGTCCCGGCAAGGCGGACCTGCTCGACGGCATCGCCGAAACCGGATCGATCGCCGCCGCGGGACGCCGCATGGGCATGAGCTACAAGCGCGCCTGGACGCTGGTGGACGCTCTCAACACCCAGTTCTCCAGTCCTCTCGTGAGCAGTTCGCGCGGGGGAGCGGCAGGCGGCGGCGCCCGGCTGACCGAGACCGGAGAACGGGTTCGCGAGCTCTATCGCAGTCTGGAGGCGAAGGCATGCGCCGCCGGAGCGGAGGAGATCGCAAGCCTGCGCGCACTCGCCGGACCGTCAGCCGACCACGATACCTGAGACCGGATCGACATCCCTCGATATATCCAAATGGAAATAACGGTTGCACGCAGGGCGTGCGGAGGCGATATTTCCACGCAGACATATCGAATCCCTCAGGTGTCCGCCCCGCGGCCATCGCCGATCCGGAAGGTCCCGCCATGTTTCCCAGACTTGCCCTCACCCGTTTGCGCCGTCTTGCCGTAGCCCTCTCGCTTGCCGTTGTCGTTCCGGCCGGCGCGAATGTGGCGCATGCGGAGGAGGTGACCGTCTTCGCCGCCGCGAGCCTCAAGACGGCGATGGACGAGATCGCGCCGGCCTTCGCCGCCGAGACGGGAGACAGGCTTGTCGTGTCGCTGGCCGGCAGTTCCGCGCTCGCAAGGCAAATCCAGGCGGGGGCCCCCGCCGACCTCTTCATCTCCGCCAACACCTCATGGATGGACACGCTCGAGCGGGATGGCCTGATCCGCTCCGACACCCGGCGCGATCTTCTCGCCAACTCGATCGTTCTCGTTGCCCATGGCAAGGACGCGGAGAAGGTCACCATCGGTCCGGATCTCGACCTCGCCGGTCTCCTCGCGGAAGATCCCTCCGGGTCCGGACGGCTCGCCATGGCGCTTGTCGAGGCCGTGCCCGCCGGGATCTACGGCAAGGCCTCTCTCGTTTCGCTGGGTCTTTGGGACAGCGTTTCCGCGAAGGTCGCCCAGGCGGACAACGTTCGCGCGGCACTTGCCCTGGTCGCGACCGGCGAAGCGCCCTACGGCATTGTCTATGCCACGGATGCCTCGGCAGAAGACGACGTCTCCGTGGTTGGAACATTTCCCGCCGACAGCCACCCCCCGATCGTCTATCCTGCGGCCCTGACGGGCTCCGCAACCTCGGTTGCGGCGGAGCGTGCGCTCGATTTTCTGAGCGGCGATACGGCCCGCGCCGCCTTCGAGCGGCAGGGTTTCGTCATTCTGGACTGATCGCGCTGAAGGCGAGGCGACGAAAGACCAATGACATGGCTTGGCCCGGACGAGTGGAACGCGGTGCTGCTGTCGCTGCGCGTGTCGTTCTGGGCCACGCTGGTGAGCCTGCCGCTTGCCATCGGCGTTGCCGTCGTGCTCGCCCGCTCGCGCATGCCGGGGCTGCAGATCCTCAACGGACTGGTGCACCTGCCGCTGATCCTTCCCCCGGTCGTCACCGGGTATCTCCTTCTGCTCACCTTCGGGCGCCGTGGTCCCGTCGGAGCCTTTCTGGCTGAGACCTTCGGCATCGTCTTCGCGTTCCGCTGGACCGGCGCGGCCCTTGCCGCCGGCATCATGGCCTTTCCGCTCATGGTGCGCGCCATCCGCCTTGCCGTGGAGGCGGTCGATCCGAAGCTGGAGGAAGCCGCCTCGACGCTCGGTGCCTCGCGCATCCTCGTGTTTCTTTCCGTCACGCTGCCGCTGATCCTGCCCGGCGTGATCGCCGGTGCCATTGTCGCCTTTGCAAAGGCGATGGGCGAGTTCGGTGCAACGATCACTTTCGTGTCGAACATTCCCGGCGAAACCCAGACGCTGCCTTCGGCGATCTATGCCTTCCTGCAGGTTCCCGGCGGCGAGGGTCCCGCCGCGCGCCTCGTGATCGTCTCCATCCTCATCGCGATGACCGCCCTGCTCGCCTCCGAGTGGATGGCACGGGCCGTGGCGCGCCGGATCCGCGGCTCATGAGCGTTTCGCAGACCCCGCCAGCGCTCGACATCGCCGTGCGCCACCGGTTTCCGGGCTTCGCCCTCGACATGAGCTTCACCGCGCCGGATGGCGTGACGGCGCTGTTCGGGCGTTCCGGCTCGGGCAAGACCACGCTGGTCAACGCCCTCGCCGGCCTCTTGAAGCCGGAAGAGGGCCACGTCCGGGTTTCGGGGAAAACGCTGTTCGACAGCCGGAGCCGGGTGATGCTGGCCCCGCACCGCCGCCGCATCGGCTACGTGTTCCAGGATGGGCGCCTGTTCCCCCATCTCGACGTGCGCCAGAATCTCACCTACGGGCGCTGGTTCGCGGCGCGCGCGGGGCGCCGGCCACAGGATGCCGCCGGCGGCTTTTCCCGCGTCGTGGAAATGCTCGGCATTTCCCACCTGCTGGACCGGCGCCCGATGACGTTGTCGGGCGGGGAAAAGCAGCGTGTCGCGATTGGCCGGGCGCTGCTCAGCGCTCCCGACATGCTGTTGATGGACGAGCCGCTTGCCGCGCTCGACGAGGCGCGCAAGGAGGAAATCCTGCCGTTTCTCGACCGCACGACGCGCGAGGCACGGGTTCCGATCCTCTATGTCAGCCATTCGGTGGCGGAGGTCGCCCGCCTCGCGACAACCGTGGTGGTTGTCGACGGCGGCCATGTCGTGCGCAGCGGGTCACCCGGCGATGTCCTCACGGATCCCCGGGCCGTTCCCTCGCTCGGTGTTCGCGACGCGGGTGCCGTGGTCGCCGGGACGATCGTCGCCCAGCACTCCGACGGGTTGAGTGAAGTGCGTCTCACCGGCGGCCGACTGCTGCTGCCCAGGATCGAGGCGCCGGTGGGAACGGGTGTGCGCGTGCGCATCCAGGCCCACGACGTGATCCTGGCGCGCGAGGCGCCCAGCGGGCTTTCGGCGCTCAACATCCTGCCCGTGACGATCACCGACCTGAAGCGGGGCGAGGGCCCGGGCGTCGTCGTTCGTCTGGCCTGCGCGCAGGATCACCTGATGGCGCGCGTCACCCGCCGCTCGGCCGATGCACTGGCCCTTGCCCCCGGCCTTTCGTGCCACGCGATCCTGAAATCCGTTGCCGTGGCACCAGGCGATGTCTGGCTCGCCGAACCGGAGATGACTTCCTAGGCGAGACTCTCGCGGGCCGCCGCGATGCCATCCGCGACATTGTCGGAAAAGCTCACGCGCGGCGGTGCGACGCCGTGGGCCGCAAGGTCGCGGCGCACGGTTGCCCCGGCCCCGCACAGCACGACGACCACACCGCGACGCACCGCCTTGTCGGCAAGCCCCCGGATGGTGTTCGCGCCCGTCGCGTCGAGAAAGGGAACGGCGGACAGGTCCAGGACCAGAACACGGTGGGTGTCGGCGATACGCTCAAGCACCGCCCCGATGGACGCCGCCGCCCCGAAGAAGAAGGCTCCGGTGATGCGGTAGACCACGATGTCCGGATCCGCTGTTTCCGCCTCGTCGTAGGGCGCACGGGCGTCGCCCGCGTCATCCGCCCTGTCCTCTGCCACGAAGGGCGCGTGGCGCTCCACCGCGACCGCCTGCGACATGCGGTGGATGAAGAGCACGGAGCCCAGCGCAAAGCCGACCACGATGGCCTCGGTCAGATCACGGAAAACCGTCAGGCCGAAGGTGACGAGAAGCACCAGCGTCTCGCCACGCGAACTCGCGACAAGCGTGCGGATGGCATGGCGTTCGATCATGTTCCAGGCGACCACCGCAAGCACGCCGGCGAGACAGGCGAGCGGCACGTAGCTGGCCAGTGGCGCGGCCACCGCGATAAAAGCCAGCAGGAACAGGGAATGCAGGATGCCCGCGACCGGCCCATGCGCCCCGGAGCGCACGTTTGTCGCGGTACGCGCGATGGTGCCGGTGACGCAAAAGCCGCCGAACAACGCCGACGCCGCATTGGCCACGCCCTGGCCGACGAGTTCGCAGTTGGAGCGGTGGCGGCGCCCCGTCATGCCATCGGCCACGACGGCCGAGAGAAGCGACTCGATCGAACCGAGGAGCGCAAAGCTCGCGGCACTGGGCAAAACGTCCACCACCTTCGACCAGGAGAAGTCCGGAAGCGCCGGCAGAGGGATGCCGGACGGGATACCGCCGAACCGCGTGCCGATCGTCGCCACGGGAAGGTCGAGGCCATAGGCGACGACACCCGCGCCGACCACGGCCAGGAGAAGGCCCGGCCAGTGCGGCCGCCAGCGCTTGAGCACCAGGATGACCAGGACCGTCGCCGCCGCGAGCCCCATGCTGGCCGGGCTTGCGCCCGGCAGGGCGTCCAGCAGGACAGGGAGCTTTTCCAGAAGCGGGCCGGGCTCGGGTCCATCGAGCGTCAGGCCGAGGAGTTCCTTAAGCTGGCTTGCGAAAATGATCACGGCAATGCCCGCGGTGAAGCCGACCGTGACCGGATAGGGAATGAACTTCACATAGGTTCCAAGCCTCAGGAATCCGACCGCGACGAGCATAAGACCCGAGAGGAAGGTCGCGAGGATCAGGCCGTCCATGCCGTGCTGCTGGACGGTTGCCGCGACCAGAACGATGAAGGCCCCGGCCGGGCCGCCGATCTGGAACCGGCTGCCACCGAGCAGCGAGACGAAGAAGCCTCCAACGATCGCCGTATAGAGACCCTGCGCGGGAGTCGCGCCGGACGCGATGGCAATCGCCATGGACAGCGGCAGTGCGACGATCGCGACCGTCAGTCCGGCGAGCGCGTCGGCCCGCAGATGCGCTCCGCTGTAGCCCTCGCGAAGGACGGTGATGAACTTGGGAGTAAACAGCGCGGCGAAGCTTGCATCATCGCCAGAGGCTGTCCGGGCGGAGGAGGAAGGAAGGCTCATGGGGTCCCTTTTTCCGGAAGCCTCTCGGCTTCCCCGGGTCGCGATATGTCCAGGACCGTGCCGAACGTCATTCCGGTCCGCACGCAAGGGCGCCGGTCCCGGATGAAGACCCGCGTGCGGAGGCTGGCCACAGGCGCCCGGACAGGGACACGAAACCCGTCCGCATGTCAGTCGTTGGCGGCTCCGGGTTCCGGATCGCCACCAACCATGCGCGGCGCGAAGGGGTTCGGAGGCGAGGGCCTTGCGGGCGCCGCCTCGATCAGGCGCACCCCGCGGCCACCCGACAGGCTCGCGGCATTGTCGCCGATCAGTTCCACGCCCGAGCGGTTCAAGGCCTCGACGACGCGGGCGAGCGTATCGACCACGCCGCGCACCTGGCCCTGGCTCGATTCCATGCGCTGGATCGTCGGCACCGAAACGCCCGCCCGCTCGGCAAGCGTCTTTTGATCAATGCCGAGCAGAGCCCTGGCAGCCCTCATCTGGGCAGCGGTAATCATGTGTCCTGTTCCTCGAACCGGGCCTGCGCGAACTCCCGGCCAACTCTCAATCGGCTAGCGGACGAGCTTGCTCAAGTCAACTTTCAAGCATTAATTAAGATATGAAAATCGTACATGATGATATCTGAAATATCAATACTTAAATACAAAACATCACGTCACATGAAGCCATTTCGCTCAGGCCTTCGTGAGACAAGCTCCGTTGCGCGTCGTCTCCCTTGCACCCCAGGCTGGTTCGGCGAAACTCGACGGGATCGCATTTACGCCCCATGGAGGACAATCTTGCCGCAGGGAAATGAAAATGGGAATGCGGAAGAGCACGCCGGCGGCGCAATCGAGTTCTGGTTCGACTTCGGTTCGTCCTATGCCTATTTCGCGGCGATGGAGATCGACGCGCTCGCGGCACGGTGCGACCGGTCGGTTCTTTGGCGCCCCTTTCTGCTTGGCACCGCGTTTCGCCAGACCGGCGCACAGGGCCTTTCCTCCACGCCCCTTAAGAAGGACTACGCCGCCCGCGACTGGGCCCGGCTCGCCCGCGCCCGTGGCATCGCCTTCTCGCCACCTCCCGGACACCCCGCCATCGCGCTTGCCGCGACCCGCGCCTACTACACGCTGGAAGATGCGGATCCCGACCAGGCGCGCGCCTTTGCGCGCGAGGTGTTTCGGCGCGTCTACCAGAGCGGCGACCTCGACACGTCCGACGCCGACCAGGCGGCGGGGCTCGGCGCGGGCTTCGGGATCGACCAGAAGCGGTTGCGCGCCGCCCTCGATGAGCCCGCCCTGAAGGCGCGGGTGAAGGCAATCTCAGAAGGAGCCGTCGCCCGGGGCATCTTCGGCTCGCCCTTCTTCATCGTCGACGGCGAGCCGTTCTGGGGCGCCGACCGCATGGCGATGATGGAAGCCTGGATCGAAACCGGCGGCTGGTAGCCGGCACATTCCGCGCGTTGTACGAGGACATCGCGCGGATCGATGCAAGCACCCTCGCCATTTTCACCAAGAGCCGCTAGACAGGATGCACATTCGGCGCTCCCGACTTGGTCACGCCCCGGCGGCTGCATGGCCGCCAACGCAAAGTCCTCTCCACACCCGGAGCTACCTTAACAACGTATCCACAGACAGCGCATGACGCTGCCCGGACCGGAGCAACCTTCCGCTGCGCAAGATGCAATTCGCGCCGGCGACCCCACTCGAAAGCCGGGTTTGCACCAACCGCGCCCGGCCTTCACCAGCCGGCCCCCTTGCCCTTTTTCCGTGCAACAGGCGTTTTCAGACCGAATTCTTTTGTATACATTGATGCTCAGCGACGGATGGACCCCATCCGCAGCCGAACTGGCGGAGATCCCATGAGCACCAAGCCGAGCAAGCCGGGCCTGCGTTCACGCGCATGGTTCGACAATCCCGACAATCCCGACATGACCGCGCTCTATCTGGAGCGCTACCTGAACTACGGTCTCAGCCAGGAAGAGCTGCAATCGGGCAAGCCGATCATCGGCATCGCCCAGACCGGTTCCGACCTGTCACCCTGCAACCGTCATCATCTGGAGCTTGCCAAGCGCTTGCGTGACGGCATCCGCGAGGCGGGCGGCATCGCGATCGAGTTTCCGGTCCATCCGATCCAGGAGACGGGCAAGCGCCCGACGGCCGCCCTCGACCGCAACCTGGCCTATCTGAGCCTTGTCGAGGTGCTTTACGGCTATCCGCTGGACGGTGTCGTGCTGACGGTGGGCTGCGACAAGACCGCGCCGGCCTGTCTCATGGCGGCCGCGACGGTCAACATGCCGGCCATCGCACTGTCCGTCGGCCCGATGCTGAACGGATGGTTCCGCGGCCAGCGCACCGGTTCGGGCACCATCGTGTGGAAGGCCCGCGAGATGATGGCCGCCGGCGAGATCGACTACGAGGGTTTCGTCGCGCTCGTCGCGTCCTCCGCGCCTTCGACCGGCTTCTGCAACACCATGGGCACGGCCTCGACCATGAACTCCCTGACCGAGGTTCTCGGCATGGAGCTGCCCGGCGGGGCGGCCATCCCCGCCCCGTACCGCGACCGCCAGGAAATGGCGTGGCGCACCGGACGCCGGATCGTCGAGATGGTGCACGAGGATCTCAAGCCCTCCGACATCATGACGCGGGACTCGTTCATCAACGCGATCCGGGTCAACTCCGCCATCGGCGGCTCGACCAATGCCCCGATCCACCTCAACGGTCTTGCCCGCCATCTCGGCGTGGACCTCTCGATCGACGACTGGCAGGCCTATGGCGAGGAAATCCCGCTTCTGCTCAACATGCAGCCGGCGGGCGAGTATCTCGGCGAGGACTTCTACCGCGCCGGCGGCGTTCCCGCCGTTGTGCGCCAGCTCATGGAGCAGGGACTCATCAACGAGAACGCCATGACGGCGAACGGGCAAACCATCGGAGACAACTGCCGCGACGCGGAGATTCTCGACGCCAACGTCATCCGGACCTACGACAAGCCGCTGAAGAAGGCCGCCGGATTCCGCGTGCTGAAAGGCAACCTGTTCTCATCCGCGATCATGAAGCTCTCGGTCGTCACCGACGAGTTCCGCAATCGCTACCTGGAAAACCCGGACGACCCGATGGCCTTCGAGGGCAAGGCGGTCGTCTTCGACGGGCCGGAGGACTATCACGCGCGCATCGACGATCCCGCGCTGGAGATCGACGAGACCACCATGCTGTTCATGCGCGGCGCCGGCCCGATCGGCTATCCGGGCGCCGCCGAGGTGGTGAACATGCGCGCGCCCGACTACCTCATCAAGCGCGGCATCACGGCGCTGCCCTGCATCGGCGACGGACGCCAGTCCGGCACGTCCGGTTCGCCCTCGATCCTCAACGCATCGCCGGAAGCCGCGGCCGGCGGCGGGCTCGCCCTGCTGCGGACCGGCGACCGGGTCAGGATCGACCTCAACAAGGGCACCGCGAACATCCTGATCCCGGACGAGGAACTCGCCACGCGGCGCGAGGCGCTCGAGGCCGCGGGCGGCTATGCCTATCCGCCGCACCAGACCCCGTGGCAGGAGATCCAGCGCGCCGTCGTCGGGCAGATGGAAACCGGCATGGTCCTCGAGCCCGCGGTGAAGTACCAGAGACTTGCACAAGGCAGCGCGGACGGGTCGATTCCTCCCGTCCCGCGTGACAACCACTGATATCTGCATGAACCCCGGCGGACCCTGGTCCGCCGGACACGCGGCCCGCCCCGGCGGGCTTTCAACGGGAGGACCGGAGCGCCCATGCGCATCCTGATTATCGGAGCGGCCGGAATGGTCGGCCGCAAGCTTGCGGAACATCTCATCGCCGAGGGCTCGCTCGGCGGCAAGACCATCTCGACCCTGCACGCCGTCGACGTCGTCAGTCCGGGGCTCACGGCCCGCGACGGCGGCCCGTCGTTGGAACTCGGCACGGCAAACGTGGCCAGCGAGGCCGACGTCAAGGCGCTGGTGGCGAGCAAACCGGACGTGATCTTCCATCTCGCGGCGATCGTCTCGGGCGAAGCGGAAGTCGAGTTCGAGAAGGGCTACGCCATCAACCTGGATGGCACACGCTACCTTCTCGAAGCGATCCGCGCCCATGGGCCGGACTACGCGCCGCGCGTCGTCTTCACCTCGTCGATCGCCGTGTTCGGGGCCCCCTTCCCGGAGAAGATCGGCGACGAGTTCCTTTCCGCGCCACTCACCAGCTACGGCGCCCAGAAGGCCATGGGCGAGCTGATGGTCTCCGACTACAGCCGCAAGGGCTTCATCGACGGCATCTCGATCCGTCTGCCAACCATCGTGGTGCGGCCGGGCAAGCCGAACAAGGCCGCGTCGGGCTTCTTCTCCGGCATCATCCGTGAGCCGCTGGCCGGCATCGAGGCGGTGCTGCCGGTCGAGGACGACGTCCAGCACTGGGTGGCAAGTCCCGCCGCCGCGGTCGGCTTCCTGCTGCACGCGGGGTCGATGGACACGTCGGTTCTCGGCGCGCGCCGCGCGCTCACCATGCCGGGGCTCTCCGTCACCGTCGCCGGAATGATCGAGGCGCTCGAGCGGGTGGCCGGACCCGAGGTCGTCAAGCTGATCCGCCGCGAGCGCGATCCGCAGATCGAGAAGATCGTCGAAGGCTGGCCGCGCGACTTCAACGCGGAGCGCGCGGTGTCGGTGGGCTTCAAGGCCGACGCGGACTTCGACAGCATCATCCGCGCCCATATCGCCGGCGAGAAGGCGGGCGGCTGAGCAGAGCGGATAACCAGGAAAAAGGCGCGCCGCACCGGGCGGCGCGCCTTTACCGGACAAGACGGCTTGGGAGGGCCTTCGACAGATGAGCGAACAGGGGAACAAGGCGGCGGTCGGCTTCATCGGCGTCGGACTGATGGGACACGGCATGGCGAAGAACCTGGTGGAAAAGGGGCATCCCCTCACCATCATCGGCAATCGCAACCGGGCCCCGGTGGAGGATCTCGTCGGGCGCGGCGCGGTGGAGGCGGCCGACGTCGCCGACCTGACCCGGCGCAGCGAGGTCATCTTTCTCTGCTTGCCGGGCAGTCCGGAAGTCGAGCGTATCGTCGGCGAGATTCTTCAGGCGGGCGTTTCCGGCAAGATCATCGTCGACTGCAGCACCTCCAATCCGGTCTCGACCCGCGCGCTGGCCGCCCGGGTCGCCGAGGCCGGCGGCGAGATGGCGGACGCGCCCTTGTCGCGCACGCCGAAGGAGGCCTGGGAAGGGGCTCTCGACGTGATGGCCGGCGCGGACGAGGCGCTGTTTTCACGTATCGAGCCGCTGCTCTCCTGCTTCGCGACGAAGGTCCTTCGGGTCGGAGAACTCGGCGCCGGGCACACCATGAAGCTTCTCAACAACTTCCTGTCGCTCGGATACGGCGCGCTCTACGCGGAGACGCTGGCGATCGGCGCCCGCAACGGCATCGACGCGGCCACCGTTCGCGACGTCATCAGCGGGGGCCGCATGGACTGCGGTTTCTTCCAGACTTTCATGCGGTATGTGGCCGACGGCGACAAGAACGCTCACCGCTTCGCCTTGCGCAACGCGCACAAGGACATGCGCTATGTCGCAAGCCTTGCCAACGAAAGCGGTATCGCCTCCTACCTTTCCTCGGCGGTCAAGAACGGGTACGCCACCGCCGAAGCGCTGGGACATGGCGACGACTACCTGCCGGAGATCGCGGCGATCATCGGCAGGCTCAACGGAGTGGAGTGACGGACGCGGCACGCGCGCACGTCACGCGGCAGATCGGGGGCTCGGGTGACGAAGGGCAAGAGCGGCACGGACAAGGACGAGGCAGGGGGTCCCTCTGCCCCCTCGCGCAGGAGGGCTCCGCGTCGGGACCTCGTGCGCACGCTCGATCTCACCGGCGGCGTGCGTGCCCGCCCGACGCTGCAGGGAATCGCGAAGATGCCGGCGCGCGAACGCGCCTATCACGAGCTCCGCTTCCGTATTCTCGAGGGCCGGCTGCCGCCCGGCACCACGCTTCTCGAGACCGAGGTCGCCAGCCTGCTGTCGCTCAGCCGGACGCCGGTGCGCGAGGCGTTGATCCGGCTCGAGGAGGAGGGGCTGGTCGAGGTCCGGCCGCGCCACGGCATCACCGTCAAGGCACTGTCGCTGGAAGAGATCGAGCAGATCTATCAGGTTTTCTCGACCCTTGAGGTCAAGGCCGCCCAGCTCACCGCACGCCGGGGCATCTCCGACGAGGACCACGAGCGCCTCGACGCGATCCTGACCCAGATGGAACGGGCGACGAAGCGCGTCGACATCGCCCAGTGGTCGGAACTGGACGACCTGTTCCACTCCGAACTGGTCGCGCTTTGCGGAAATCCGCGCCTGACGGGAATGCTCCGCCAGCTCTGGGACATGCAGTACAGGGCACGCAAGGCGATCGAGAAACTGCGCCCGCTTCCCGTCCAGTCGGATGCCGAGCACCGGGAGATCCTGGCCGCGATCCGCGCCGGCGACGTGACGGAGGCAACCCGGCTGCACCAGCGCCACCGCGACCGGGCCGACGCGCTGCTGGTATCGCTGCTCAGCGGCCCCGGCGGACTGCCGTCCGGCGTCTGAGGAACGGGTCGGACGACCCGTGTGAGTGCAAAAACGCCAATTGCCCCCTTTCACAATGTATACCTTGAGCGTAGTGTCGGAGCAGTCAAATCTCACGCCGAGGGAGGAAGGCGTTTCAATGAACAGGATCGATCTCGAGGGCCGCAGGGCCGTCGTCACCGGAGCGGCCCAGGGCATCGGGCTCGCGGTCGCGCGCCGCTTTCTCGAAAGCGGGGCCGAGGTGGTCGTCTGGGACGTGAACCAGGCCGCCATGGACAAGGCGGTGGCCGAGCTGGAGGGAATCGCGCCCGGCAAGGCAAGCGGCCGGATCGTGGAACTGACCGACGAGACGGCCGTGGCCGAGGCAACCGAGGCGGCCGGCGCCCTCGACATTCTGGTCAATAACGCCGGCATCACCGGCGGCAATGCCGTGACCTGGGAACTCGAGCCCGACGTCTGGCGCCGGACGATCGACGTCAACCTGGTCGCCCCCTACATCACCTGCCGTGCGGTCGTTCCGGGCATGATGAAGCGCGGCTACGGGCGGATCGTCAATGTCGCCTCGATCGCCGGCAAGGAGGGCAATCCCAATGCCTCCCACTATTCGGCGAGCAAGGCCGGGCTGATCGCTCTGACCAAGTCTCTCGGCAAGGAGCTTGCCAAGGCGGGCATTCTGGTCAACTGCGTGACCCCGGCGGCCGCGCGCACGCCGATCTTCGACCAGATGACACAGGCGCATATCGACTACATGCTGTCGAAGATCCCCATGGAGCGGTTCCTGGAACCGGACGAGGCGGCCGCGATGATCGCCTGGCTCTCGTCGCAGGACTGCTCCTTCTCGACCGGCGCCGTGTTCGACCTTTCCGGCGGACGCGCCGTCTACTGATCTTCTCTCACCACACAGGACAAGAGACATGAAATTGTTGCGTTACGGCCCGGCAGGGCAGGAAAAGCCGGGCTTGCTCGCCGCCGACGGGTCGATCCGCGATCTCTCGGGCACCGTCGCCGACCTTTCCGGCGACGTGCTTTCGGCCGAGGGGCTGGCGCGGATCGCCGCGCTCGATCCCGCGAGCCTGCCGGCGGTCGAGGGCAACCCGCGCCTCGGCCCGTGCGTCGGCGGAACGCAGAAGATCATCTGCATCGGCCTCAACTATTCCGACCACGCGGCCGAGACCGGCGCGGAGCCGCCGGAGGAGCCGATCATCTTCGCCAAGGCGATCAACGCCCTGTGCGGCCCGAACGACGATGTGGAGATGCCGCGCGGGTCCAAGGCGCTCGACTGGGAGGTCGAACTGGCGATCGTGATCGGAAAGCGCGCCAAATACGTGAGCGAGGCTGACGCCCTCGATCACGTGGCCGGCTTCTCGATCATGAACGACGTGTCGGAGCGCGATTTCCAGACCAAGCGTTCCGGCCAGTGGACCAAGGGCAAGAGCCACGACACGTTCGGCCCGCTCGGCCCCTGGCTCGTGACCCGTGACGAGCTGTCCGACCCGCACAACCTCGACATGACGCTCGACGTCAACGGCGAGCGGCGCCAGACCGGCAATACCAACACGCTGATCTTCAACGTGCCGCACGTGATCTCCTATCTGTCGCAGTTCATGACGCTGATGCCGGGGGACGTCATCTCCACCGGCACGCCTCCGGGCGTCGGCATGGGCATGAAGCCGCCGCAGTACCTGAAGGAGGGCGACGTGATGGAGCTCGCCATCGAAGGACTCGGCAGCCAGCGCCAGACGGTCGTCGCGGCGAAGCCCTGACAACACGCCTCGCGGCCCGGTCGGCACCCCGGCCGGGCCGTCGTGTTTCCGGCACCTAGGTATACATTGGCGCAAAGGGCTCAGAGGCACGAAAGGCTCGGGCGCGGCTGTTGCGGCGCCTGCAGGAACACCACCCCGGACGGCCCGACGGCGGCCCGGGGAGCATGTCTGGAAACGACATGCGAGAGGAACGCGCCCGTCCTGCCTGGGAGGACAGGACGGATGCGCGGGGACGGCGAGGCCGGGGATCTGCATCCGGGCGCCCCGCCCTTCCCGACATGGCGATCCGCGAGGACCGCGACACAATCCATTGGGAGGAAACCATGAACAAACGCAAATTCCTGGGCGCCGTGGCGGCACTTGCCGTCGGCGCGACATTCGCCGCCTCCGTTCCGGCCATGGCGCAGTCCGACTACCCGGCCCGCCCGATCCAGATGATCGTGCCGTGGGGCGCGGGCGGCGGCACCGACGCGGTCGGCCGCGTCTTCGCCTCGATCCTGCAGGAGGAGCTCGGCGTTCCGGTCAACGTGGTCAACCGCACCGGCGGGTCGGGCGTTGTCGGCCACAGCGCCATCGCGACCGCCAAGCCGGACGGCTACACGCTCGGCGTCATGACGATCGAGATCGACATGATGCACTGGCAGGGCCTGACCGACCTCACCTACAAGGACTTCGACATCCTCGCCATGGTGAACGCCGACCCGGCGGGCCTCATGGTCTCCGCCGATTCCGAGTACAAGGACGCGGCCAGCCTGCTCGCCGCGATCAAGGAAGCTCCCAAGGGCCAGTTCAAGGCATCGGGAACCGGCCAGGGCGGCATCTGGCACCTTGGCCTTGCCGGCTGGATGCTGTCGGAAGACCTCGCAGCCGACCAGGTGACCTTCGTGCCGAGCCAGGGTGCGGCCGCGGGCATCACCGACATGGTCGCCGGCGGTGTCGACATGGTTCCCTCCTCCCTTGCCGAGGGACGTTCGATGATCGAGGCGGGCAAGGTGCGTCCGCTCGCGTCCATGTCGGCCGAGCGCCAGGCCATGTTCCCCGACGTCCCCACGCTGAAGGAGGCAACCGGCTCCGACTGGACGCTGGCCGTGTGGCGCGCCATCGTCGCGCCCAAGGGCCTGCCGGAGGACGTCCACTCCAAGCTCGAGGCGGCGGTCGAGAAGGCCTACAACAGCGAGGAATATCGCGACTTCATGACCGGCCGCGGCTTCGGCATGCGGTGGGCCGGGTCCGAGGAGGCCACCAAGGTCATCGCCCAGGACGACGAGAACCTCGGCATGGTGATGAAAGAGGCGGGTCTCGCCAAGCAGTAGGCCCGCGAGGCCATCCGCAGGGCGGGGAGGTTCCGCGCCCTGCGGACACGCGGCCGGCGACCGCCGGCGCGCAAGGAGCAGGGCCGCCGGATGTCCGGCGGCTCGCCGTGCCTCGCAACCGATGGATCCGCCCCATGAAATTCAACGACCTGCTTCTCGGGCTTCTTGTCATTGCCGGGGGCGTGGGGATCTACGTCTCCGCGCTCGACTTCACCCCGATCCCCGGCCAGGCCTATGGCGCCGAGACCATGCCGAGAGCAATCGCCTTTCTGGCCATCGGCGTCGGCCTGTTTCTCTCCGCACGCGCGGTGATGCGCGCCGAGCGCGTGCCGCGCCTGTCCCTTGCCGACTGGGCGCACTCGCCCCGCTCGCTTGCAAGCCTCGCGCTGACCGTGGCCCTCGTCGTCGCCTACATCGTGTTTTCGGACAATATCGGCTTCGTGCCCATGGCCCTCATCGTCATGGTGACGCTCATGCTGACCCTCGGCGCCAGGCTGATCGTCTCCGTGCCGGCGGCCATCATCGCGGCCGTGGTCATCCAGGAGGCCTTCGGCGGGCTTTTGCTCGTTCCGCTTCCGCCCGCAAGCATCCTCGGTTTCCAGTGGTGAGGTTCCCGCGATGATGGTCTTCGCCCAGGCTCTCGAGCTTGTCTTCCAGCCGCACGTGCTCGCCGTCATTCTCGGCTCGGCCTGTTTCGGAATGTTCGTCGGCGCGATTCCGGGGCTTTCCGCCACCATGGCGACGGCCCTTCTGGTTCCCGTCACCTTCTTCATGGATCCGGTGCCCGCCATCGCCTCCATCGTCACGGCAACGGCCATGGCGATCTTCGCCGGCGACATTCCGGGCGCCCTGCTCAGGATGCCCGGCACGCCGGCGAGTGCGGCCTATGTGGAGGAATCCTACAGGCTCACCCAAATGGGCCGCGCCCAGGACGGACTCGGCGCCGGACTGTTCTTCTCCGCCCTTGGCGGCATCGTCGGCACCATCGTGCTCGTGACCGCGTCGCCAGCCCTTGCCGAGATCGCGCTGAAATTCTCCTCCTACGAGTATTTCTGGCTCGTCGTGCTGGGGCTTTCCTGCGCCATCTTCATCTCGCCCGGCTCCGTCCCCAAGGGGCTGATCTCGCTCGTCATCGGGCTTTTCGCGGCAACGATCGGCATCGACAACCCGGCCGGTCAGCCCCGCTACACCTTCGGCAACATCGAGCTTCTGGCCGGCATCCAGTTCATTCCGGCCATGATCGGGCTTTTTGCCGTGTCCGAGATCTTCCGTGCGGTTGTGAACCGCACGGACCGTCCGCGCCTGGAAAACCGCATGAGCGACGGCATTCTCGTCAGCCAGTTCCGCAATCTCGTGCGTTATCCGGTGCAGGCCCTGCGCGGCAGTCTGACGGGCACGGCCATCGGCGCGCTGCCGGGCGCCGGGGCCGACATCGCCGCATGGATCTCCTATGCCGTCTCGAAGAAGTTCTCCAGGACGCCCGAGAAATACGGCAAGGGTCATGTCGAGGGGCTGGTGGAGGCCGGCGCCTCCAACAATGGCGCGGTGAGCGGCGCCTGGATCCCGGCGCTCGTCTTCGGCATTCCCGGCGACAGCATCACCGCCATCGTGATCGGCGTGCTCTACATCAAGGGCATCAACCCGGGGCCGATGGTCTTCATCAACGACCCGCAGATGATCTACGCCGTGTTCGTCGTGTTCTTCCTGGCGAACCTGATCATGATCCCGCTCGGATGCATCGCCATCAAGGGCGCCAGCACCCTGCTCTCCATCCCCAACAGGGTGCTGATGCCGATCATCCTGATCTTCTGCATCGTCGGCTCCTTCGCGATCAACAACTCCATCTTCGGCGTGCTGCTGATGCTCATCTTCGGCGTGCTCGGCTTCATCATGGAAGAGAACGACATTCCCATCGCCCCGGCGATCCTGGGCCTCGTTCTCGGTCCGATGCTGGAGCAGAACTTCATCACCTCGATGATCAAGTCCGACGGCAACCTGCTGGCCTTCTTCGAACGCCCCATCGCCTGCGGCCTCGGGCTCTTCACCATCGCCGTGTGGTGCCTACCCCTCGTCATGGGGCTGATCGCAAGACGCAAGGCGCGCGCCGGGACACAGGGCGCGTGACCTGATCTGTGGTTCTTTCGGGGCTTTCCGGTTCGACCTGCCCCTGACTTGCGGCCCGCCGGCGTGTCCCGCGGGCCGTTTTTTTGCACGCCGTTGCGTGCCGGTGGAACCGAAGCACGATGATGCGGGGCCGGAGCCGCCCGCACCGGTGGCGCACTGGTGTCCCGCCCGGATGTGCCCGTCATGCCTCTTCACTCTGTTTGCCGGCAGCCTCACGCCAGAGCCCGGCCCTCGCTTCGTCTTCGTGAGAGGCCGGCACCCGCGCTCACGGGGCACGCGTACGAAAAGGGCGGCGGGTCACCCCGCCGCCCTTCCCAAAGGCGTTCGTTCCGGTCCTCGCCGCCCTTTCGTGAAAGGGGCGACCAGCCGGGTTACTCCTTCACCGCGCCGGTCATGGACGAGACGTAGTAGTCGACGAAGAAGGAATAGAGGATCACCACCGGCAGCGACCCGAGCAGGGCGCCCGACATGAGTGCGCCCCACTCGTAGATGTCGCCACGCACCAGTTCCGTCAGGACGCCCACGGGCACCGTCTTGTTCTCCGAGGAGGAAATGAACGTGAGCGCGTAGATGAACTCGTTCCACGACAGGGTGAAGGCAAAGATGCCGGCCGAGATCAGGCCCGGCACCGCGAGCGGCAGCACCACCTTCGTCAGGATCTGCCAGCGGTTCGCCCCGTCGACCAGCGCGCTTTCCTCCAGCTCGAAGGGGATGGTGCGGAAGTAGCCCATCAGCAGCCAGGTGCAGAAGGGAATGAGGAACGTCGGATAGGTCAGGATCAGCGCCAGCTTGCTGTCGAAGATGCCGACGTTGAAGACGATGAACGCCAGAGGAATGAACAGGATCGACGGCGGCACGAGATAGGCCAGGAAGATCATCAGTCCGGTGACGCGCGCGCCCGTGAAGCGCACCCGTTCGATGGCATAGGCCGCCAGGACCGATGCGAAGAGCGAGATGACGGTCGAGGCAACCGAAACCAGCATCGTGTTCCACAGCCAGCCGGGATAGGACGTCTCGAAGAGCAGGTACTTGATGTGCCTCAGCGTCGGCTCCACCACCCAGAAGGGGCTGTAGTTCTCGTAGTCGGTGAGCTGGAAGTTCGGCTTCACCGCCGTGATCGCCATCCAGTAGAACGGGAAAAGCATCACGAAAACAAAGCACGCCAGCGGCAGATAGATGACGATGATGCGGCGCGGCAGCGTGTTGAACTGGTCCATGCCCTCGACATTGTCGGCGGCAACGCTTCGCTGCGGGGCGGCGGTCTGATCGGTCATGATTGAAGGCTCCTCCTGTCGCGCGTCAGTCGCCGCTGCCCTGCTGCCACTTGCGCCGCTGCAGCCCGAGATAGCTGAACATGATGGCCGCCAGCAGGAAGGGGATCATGGCAACCGCGATGGCCGCACCCTCGCCGAGCTGACCACCGGGAATCGCGCGCTGGAACGAGAGCGTCGCCATGAGATGGGTCGCGTTGACCGGCCCGCCGCGCGTCAGCACGTAGATGAGCTGGAAGTCGGTGAAGGTGAACAACACCGAGAAGGTCATCACCACCGCGATGATCGGGGAGAGCAGCGGCAGCGTGATCTTTCTGAACCGCTGCCAGGACGTCGCCCCGTCCAGGGCCGCAGCCTCGTTCAGCGACTGCGGGATCGTCTGCAGTCCGGCCAGCAGCGAGATCGCCACGAAGGGGATGCCACGCCAGACGTTGGCCGCGATCACCGAGGCGCGCGCGTTGGTCGGATCGCCGAGGAAGTTGATCGGCTGCGAGATCCAGCCAAGCTCCATCAGCACATAGGAAATGATCGAGAACTGGCTGTCGTAGATCCACCAGAACGCCATCGCCGAAAGCACCGTCGGCACCACCCAGGGCAACAGCAGAACGGCGCGGAAGAAGGTCTTGAACGGCAGGTGGTTGTTGAGGATCAGCGCCAGCCAGAGGCCGAGCGCGAACTTCAGGATCGAGGCCACGACCGTGTAGAGCATGGTGTTGAACACCGACAGCCAGAAGATCGGGTCATCGAACAGCCACTCGTAGTTCTCGAGGCCGATGAAGACACCCTCGCGCCCGATGCGCGTATCGGTGAAGCCGAGCCAAACACCAAGGCCCAGCGGGTAGGTCAGGAAGCACAGCAGGACGATCGCTGCCGGCAGCATGAACAACAGGCCGAGGCCGTTGCGGCTTTCGAAGAACCGCCTGATCGGCGAACGGGGGCCGGACGGCGACGTATCTGCAAGCGGCGTGGTGGCCATGAGGGGAACGCCCTTTCCTCACGCGAAACGATGGAGAGCCTGCCCGCGCGAAACCGCCGGCACGTGGCCGCGCGGCATGGCGTCCGGGCGATACGCCGTGCCGGGCTGCGCGCCCGGCACGGCGTTGTCTGGATCCGGCCTTAGCGGTAGTAGCGGGCGATGCGCCGCTCCGCGTTGGCGATGGCCTCTTCCGGCGTGCGCTGCCCGGTGACGGCCTCGGCGAACATGTCGACCACCACGTAGTCGGCCATGACGCCGGCCGATGCCGGGCCGAGCGGGCCGGCATAACCGTTCGGCCGCAGGGTCGCGGACGCGTTGGCATAGGCGGCATGAGCCGGATTCGAGGTCCACACGGGATTGTCCGCGAAGGCCTTGAGCGGCTGGCAGCAGTAGGCGCTGGCGCCTTCCAGCCACTTGTTCATCTGCTCCGCCTGATACATGAAGTTCAGGTAGGCCTTGGCGGCATTCGGATACTGCGAATGCTTGAAGATCGACAGCGTCGTCGTCTGGTGCAGCTCCACGGACTTGCCGACCGGACCGATCGGAAGGTTCGTGGTGCGGATATCCTCGGCGATCTCCTTGAGCGCCGGGTCATTGGCCGCAGCGTAGTAGAGCGAGACGCCGTTCGCCGTCAGCGAGACCTGACCTGCCAGGAACGCGCGGTTGTTGTTGATGTCGAGCCAGCTCTCCGTTCCAGGAATGAAGGTCTTGTAGAGCTCGATGGCGTATTCGATCGCGGCCTTCGTCTCGGGCGAGTTGATCGCCACCTTGCCGTTCTCGTCGACGGTCATGCCGCCATGGCTCCACAGCAGCCAGTGGGCATAGTTGTTGCCGTCGCCGACCGCCTTGCCGTGCGGGAAGCCCGCGGGCGTTCCCTTCGCCTTGAGCGCCTTGCAGAGCTCCAGGAAACCGGCCGTGTCCTTGGGGAACTCGTCGAAGCCGGCCGCCTTCATGTGGCTGTCGCGGTAGCAGATCGCATTGGCGATGGCGCAAAGCGGCAGCGCGATGAAGGTGTCGCCCTGGCGGGCATAGCCTTCCAGGCCCTCGTACCAGCCGCCATACTGGTTGCCCAGTGCGGTGGCGAGGTCGGTCACGTCCACAAGCTTGTCGGGATACTGGAACGGATCGTCGAACCAGGTCATGACGATGTCGGGGCCCGAACCCACGTTCGCCGCCACGGCCGCCTTGGGACGCACGTCCTCCCAGCTCTCCTGATCGATGCGCACATCGACGCCGGTCGCCTCTGTGAAGGCGGCGGTGTTGGCGTTCCAGGCGTCCTCCTCGCCCTTCACGAACGGCACCCAGCGCAGCAGGCGCAGCGATGCGCCCTCCTCGGGCTGGAAGGTGGCGGCCGCCGCCTGCGCCATGGCCTTGCGGCTGGCGAACGGACCGGCAAGGGCACCGCCCAGCGCCACGGCCGCCGATCCGGACAGGAACGTGCGGCGGTCGAGCGAGAAGCCCCGCCTCGGGTCGAAGATCTTGGGATCATTGGTCATTGCAATTGTCTCCTCCTGAACTGGGGCGCGGTCGGCATGGCCGCGCCGGCGGTCTTTCGCCGCCTGGGTGACGGGTCCCCGCAAATTCGGGGCCCGCCTTGCCCGCGCGTCCTCCCAAACGCGCGGGAAACCCTTAGACCGACAAGCGCTTGCCGCCCTCGGCATCAAACAGGTGCACGGCCTGCGGGTCGATCGAGACGTGGATCTCCTCACCGGGCGTGGCGGAGATGCGCTCGCGAAAGACGCAGGTCATCTCCTTGCCGTCGAGAAGCGAAACCACATGGGTCTCCGAGCCGGTGGGCTCGACGACCTCGACCTTCAGCGCCACGTCGCCGCCAAGATGGATCGCCTCGGGGCGAATGCCACAGACGAGCTTCTGTCCCGGCGTCGCACTGCCGGGGTTGGCGACCGAAATGCGCGTCCCCCCGCTGGTGACGAAGGTTCCCGGCGCATCCGCATCGAGTTCGCCGTGGACCATGTTCATGGCCGGCGACCCGATGAAGCCTGCGACGAACAGGTTTTCGGGCTTGTCGTACAGATCGAGCGGGGCGCCCACCTGCTCCACGATCCCGTCGTGCATCACCACGATCTTATCGGCCATGGTCATGGCCTCGATCTGGTCGTGGGTTACGTAGACGGTCGTGGTCTGAAGCCGCTGGTGCAGGTTCTTGATTTCCGTGCGCATCGACACGCGCAGCTTCGCGTCAAGATTGGACAGGGGCTCATCGAACAGGAACACCTGCGGATCGCGCACGATGGCGCGGCCCATGGCCACACGCTGGCGCTGTCCGCCCGACAGTTGTCGCGGATACCGCTCGAGCAGGTGCGTCAGCCCGAGAATCTCCGCGGCGGGACTGACCTTTGCCGCGATCTCGGATTTCGACGCCCCCTTGAGCATGAGCGAGAAGCCCATGTTCTCGGCGACCGACAAATGCGGGTAGAGCGCGTAGTTCTGGAACACCATGGCGATGTCCCGGTCCTTGGGCGGCAGGTGATTGACGGTCTTGTCACCAATCAGGATCTCGCCCGAGGTGATGTGTTCGAGTCCGGCCAACATTCGCAATAACGTCGACTTTCCGCAGCCCGAAGGCCCGACAAGAACGACGAACTGCCCCTCCTCGATGTCCACCGTTACGCCATGCAGGACTTCGACCTGACCAAACGCCTTGCGGACATCGCGAAACATAACAGGGGCCATTAAGGTCCTCCCTCCTTAATGTATCCATTAAGGTATAGTGTCCGCATTTTTCCCCAAGCGCAACACAGGTTTTCGCTTTTTTTGCATCGCTTTTCGTCGAGCGGCATCATGCGCCACAAGGTATGCAAAAGCGCAAGTTGCCCGGAAGCGCTCCCGCCTGCGGAATCCCGGCGTGCCGGAACGCGGTGATCCCGCGGGCGGGAAGCCGGGGCCGTGTCAGGCGGGCGCGAAGGTTTCCTCCATCTCGCGGCGGAAGCGGACCGCGGTATCGGTCGTGTCGATCGCCACGTCGTCCCAGGTCAGCATCGCGCCCTCGGCGACGTCGCGCACCAGCTTCACATGCGCGGCGAGGCCGAGCGGCAGCCGGTTGCCGGCAAGCGAGCTGGCCGCCGGCTGCTGCTTGCCCCAGACCGTCGCACCGCCCTCGCCGTCGAGCATCTCTCCGGCCTTCAGGTCGCGCTTGGCGGTCGCCACCACGTCGGCGACAAAGCCGGCCGGCGACCCGGTCGGCTCGCGCCTGAGCGCCACGGAAGCAACCGAAACGCCCAGTTCCATCCCGATCATATGCGTGGGACGGTACAGGGCGGCGAAGCGCCCGCTGTCATCCTCCAGCATGTGGTATTCCTGGAAGCAGCGGCGGGCATAGTCCGTCTCGCCCTCGATCACCACATAGGTGCCCATGGCAAGGTGATGGGGGATATCCTCGCCCGCGCGGGTCAGCGAGGAGACGACTTCCGTGGTGCCGGTCGTTTCCAGCGACCCGCCGAACGCCTTCGGACGCAACACGCTGGACAGCTCGAAGCGGCTCGCGGGCGGGAAGGTGAGACCGTCCGGCTGGGACACCAGCCCGGTGGCATTGCACACGGCCGCCATCTCGATTCCCGACTTGGTACCATCCAGGAAGGAGTTGAACATCTTCGGGTTGATGAGGCTGCAGTCGGTGATGTGCAGATACTGAACCAGCACGTCCCAGACGGTGTCCGGCGTGAGCTGGTGGTAGGCCGGCAGGTAGCGCGTCCCCTTGCCGGCGCACACGACGTGGAAGCCGCAGGCGCGCGCCCAATCGACGTGCTCGCAGATCAGCGCCGGCTGGTCGCCCCAGGCGAGCGAATAGACGAGACCGGCACTTTCGGCACGGCGGGCAAGCAGCGGACCGGCCAGCACGTCCGCCTCCACATTGACCATCACCAGATGCTTTCCGGCCTCGATCGCGGCAAGCGCATGGCGAATGCCGACCGCCGGATCGCCGGTCGCCTCGATCACCACCTCGATGCGGGCATCGGAAAGCACGCGGGCGAGATCATCCGTCACATGGGTCGCACCCGACGCCATTGCATCGTCAAGGCTTTCCGCCGCCGACTGCTCTTCCGGCCAGCCACAGGTGGCCAGGGTGCGCCGGGCACGGGCCGGATCGAGATCGACGATGGCCGCCACCTGCACGCCGGTCGTGAGCCGGGCCTGGGTCAGATACATGGAACCGAACTTGCCGGCGCCGATCAGCGCGACCCGCACGGGACGCCCCTCGGCGGCACGAGCCGCGAGCATTCGAGACAGATTCATGTTTGTCGTCCTCCCTTTCGCGTCAGAGTGGCGGCAAACCGGCTTGCGTGACAAGGGCCGACGTGCGACCCCGATTGCAGGCATTCCTCACAAGAGGCAACGAACCGGGAGGCTTCCATGCCGGCGGCGACACCCTTCCTGATCCTGCTCGGAGGCGAGCTTTCGCCAGGGCCGCGCCTTGCTGCCCAGATCGAGGGCGCGCGCGTCATCGCCGCCGATGGGGGAATGCGCCACGCGGCCACGCTCGGTCTCGTTCCCGAACTCTGGGTCGGCGACTTCGATTCCTCTGACACGGCGCTGAAAGCGCGGTTTTCCGGGGTCGAACGGGTGGAGCATCCGGTTGCCAAGGACATGACGGACGGCGAACTGGCCATCGAGGCCGCGCTGGAACGCGGCGCCGACCGGCTCGTCTTCGCCGGCGCGCTTGGCGGCGAACGTTCCGACCACGCGCTCCAGAACCTGCTGCTCGGCGTCGCCGCCGCGCGGCGTCACGCGGTGCCCGTGCTCATGACCAGCGGACACGAGGAGGCCTGGCCGGTCCTGCCGGGCGGCCAGACGCTCGACCTTCCCGAAGGATCGCTGTTTTCCGTGCTGGCGCTGAGCGATCTCGAGGAGCTCACGCTTGAGGGCGTGCAATGGCCGCTCACCCGCCATTTCGTGCCGATGGGCCATTCGCTGACGCTCTCGAACCGGGTCGGCCCCCGCGGCGATGGCATCGGCGTGACCCTTGGCGCGGGCACGGGCGTCCTGCTCGCCCGGCCCTTCGACCTCGCCGGCTGAGCGCGACCGCTCGCATCGCGGCCACTCACATGGTGTCGGTGCTTTCCCGCGACCAGGACGTCATGCGCCGTGTCACGGCCGAAACCGCCGCGTAGAGAACCACGGCGAAAAGCGCCAGCACGAAGAGACTGGCGAACATCAGATCCGTCTTGGCGCGGCCGTTGGCGAGAAGCATCAGGTAGCCGAGCCCCTTCGACGCGCCGACCCATTCGCCGATCACGGCACCGATGGGCGCATAGACCGCCGCCAGCCGGAGGCCCGAGCCGAAAGCCGGAAGCGCTGCCGGAAACCGTAAGTGGATCAATGTTCTGGAAGGCGTCGCCCCCATGGTGCGGGCCAGGTCCAGCAGGCCCGCATCGGTGCGTCGCAGCCCGTCGTAGAAGGTCGAGACCACGGGGAAGTAGATAATCAGGAGCGCCATGGCGATCTTGGACGCCATGCCATAGCCGAGCCACAGCGTCAGGATCGGCGCGAGGGCGAAAACCGGCACCGCCTGGCTGAAGACCATGATCGGCAGCGCGATGCGCCGGGCCGTCGGCGACACCATGAGGTGCAGCGCGGTCGCGGCTCCCAGCCCGGCCCCCACCACCAGGCCGATCAGCACTTCGGCGATGGTGACGGTCGCGTGATCGGCAATGAGACCGGCATTCGCGACAAGGGTTTCTGCCACACGCAAGGGACCGGGCAGGATGAAGGCAGGCACCTGCGTCACCCAGACAATCCCCTGCCACAGGGCCAGCACCACGATGGCGGCAATCACGGCATCGCCCACGCGAGCGCGGACGCCGCGCGGGGAAAAATCGTCGCGGGCGCTCATGCGGGCTCCCCTTTCAACGCACGGAACAGACGGACCTGCATGTCGATGGTCTCGGGCGCGTCGACCGCGCGGATGGGCGGCAGGCCGGGTGCCGCGACCTCATCAAGCCCCTGTTCCGAAAGGATGAAAATCGCATGACCGAGACGCACGGCCTCGGCCGGATCATGGGTCACGAGCAACACCGTGCGCCCTTTCAGCGTCTCGAAGGCAAGCTCCTGCATCTCGGCGCGCGTGCGGGCATCGAGTGCCGCGAAAGGTTCATCCAGCAGCACCACCGGACGGTCCTCCATCAGCACCCGGGCCAGAGCCACGCGCTGACGCATCCCCCCCGAGAGGCTTGCCGGGCGCTTGTGGGCGTGCTCGCTCAACCCGACCCGTTCGATCAGCGCGCGGGCGCGTGCCATGTCGGCCCGCTCCCCCCTGAGCCTGGCGCCGAGCGTGACGTTTCCGGTAACGTCGAGCCAGGGGGCCAGCAGGTCCGTCTGCGCCATGAAGGCGACGCGGGTTTCGACCCGCTCGCCGTCATCCGCCACGATGGTTCCGGAGAAGCGGCCACCGGTGTCGAGCCCGGCCAGCAGGCGCAGGACGGTCGACTTGCCGACGCCGGACGGCCCTAGGAGGCAGGTCCAGCGGCCGGCGCCGAGCGTCAGATCCAAGCCGGAAAAGAGCGGCCGGCCGGCATGATCGAAATCGCCGGCAAGCCGGATCTGTGGCGGATGGGTCACGCGTCGGGCTCCGGCACCGCTCCGCCGCGCAAGCCCATGTCCCAAAAGCCGATTTCCAGCTCGGTCGCGGTCCTGAACCGGCGCGAGAGATGTCGCCAGCGCGGCACGGACGCAGGCTCCGCGCCGAGCCGGTCGGCGGCGGCCTGCTCGAGAAGGCTCGCCACCCGGTGGCAGACATCGATGTAGTCCGGGCTCGAGTAGGTGTCGATCCAGGCCCGGTAGGGCGTGTCGGGCGACGCTTCGCGAGCCAGGCGCAGCCCGATCTCGCCGTAACCAAGCGCGCATGGCGCAAGCGCCGCCACCAGGTCGAGGAAATCTCCGGTCAGCCCCGACTCGATCACATAGCGGGTGTAGGCGAGATTCTCCCGCTCCTCGGCGGCCTGTTCGAGCGCCCGCTCGCTGATGCCGGCCTCGGCGCAGACACCGACGTGAAGCTGCAGTTCGGTGTTCAGAAGCGCATCGACCGTGCCGGCGGCAAAACGCGCCTCGGCCGGAGTTTCCGATTTCACCACCGCGAGCGCCCAGGCACGGGCGTAGTGATGCAGGAAGACATAATCCTGCACGAGATAGTGCAGGAAATTCTCCCGGGGCAGGCTTCCGTCGGACAGACCCGACACGAAGGCATGGCGTGTGTATGCCTCCCAGGCCGGGCCGGCCTCCGCCTTGAGCCTGTCAAACAGGGGTGAGCCGAAACCCGTCGCGGTTTCAACGCTCTGGCGATCCGTCATCGTCATCGTTTTCCCTCCTCTCGTCGGTTCGCTCGACGGCGTCAGCGCGCGGTGATGTCGATGGCGATATCGGAGACCGGACGCTCGGTCTCGATCAGGTCGTTCTCCTTCAGAAAGGTCTCGAACCGGGCATAACGGCCCTCGTCGAGCGCGGCGGGGCGCAGCGCGAACCGGCGGATCGTCTCCGCGAAGGAGCGTTTGTTGAGTTCGTCGTCGAGCTCCGGCGCGTAGCCCGCATAGATCTCGAAGCTCTTGTCGGGATGGTTCATGATGTACTGGGTCGCGCGCTCGGTCGCATCGAGGAACCGGCGGACCTTGTCCGCGTCCATGGTGTCCGGATTGGCCACGTAGATCAGTTCGTCATAGGGGGGGACACCCTGCTCCTCGATGAAGAAGCAGCGTCCCTTCACACCCTCCAGTTCCATCTGGATCAGCTCGACATTGCGATAGGCGCCGATGACCGCGTCGACCTGTCCGGACATGACGGAGGGCGCGAGCGACCAGTTGACGTTGACCATCTCGACCTCGTCGGCGGAGAGACCGGCACGGGCAAGAAGCGCGCGCACCTGCGCGGTCTCGACACCGGAGACCGAGTAGCCGATCTTGCGGCCCTTGAGGTCGGAGAGCGCCCTGATCGGACCATCGTCCTTTACCATCAGGCAGTTAAGCGGCGACGCGATAAGCGTTCCGACCCGCTTCAGCGGCAGTCCTTCGGCGATCTGGAGATGGATCTGCGGCTGATAGGAGATGGCAAGATCGGCCTTTCCGGCGGCGACCAGCTTGGGCGGCGCGGACGGATCGGCGGGCGCGACGATCTCGACATCGAGGCCGGCCTCATCGAAATAGCCGAGTTCCTTGGCAACGATGATCGGGCCGTGATCCGGGTTGACGTACCAGTCGAGCAGCAGGCTCATCCTGTCGGCGGCGGAGGCCGACAGGCTCGTGAGAAGTGCGAAGGCCAGGGCCGTTCCGGCCAGTCCTGCAAGGCGACGCATGGGTGTTCCCTCCCTGTGAAGCGGATTGCCGGAGCCTGTCAATTCCAGGCAATTTCCGGCAGGAAAGTTCGAAAAATTGAGTCAGGATTGCGCGGAATTGCCTCGATCGGCCCCGCGCCCGCGGGTCACCGCGATCCAGTCCCGGGTGCGCGTCTCGGGGTCCGTGTTGAGCGTGATGTCGGTCACCACGGAGACGATGTCGGCGCCGTGATCGAAGGCACCGGGCGCGCGCTCGACGCTCATGCCGCCGATGGCGACGAGCGGGATATCCCCGATCAGGCGTTTCCACTCGCCGATGCGCTCCAGCCCCTGCGGTGCCCACTTCATCTTCTTCAGGATGGTGGGATAAACCGGGCCGAGCGCGATGTAGTCGGGGCGCGCGGCGATGGCCGTGTCGAGTTCCTCGTGGTCGTGGCTCGACAGGCCGAGCCCGAGGCCGGCCTCGCGGATCGCTCCGACATCGGCCTCGGCAAGGTCCTCCTGGCCGAGATGCACGAAGCGGCAGCCGAGATCGATGGCCTGCCGCCAGTGATCGTTGACCACCAGCAGGCAGTCATGTGCCTTCGAGAAGCGCTCGGCGCGGGCGATCTCGTCACGAAGGCCGGCCCCGTCCATCTCCTTGACGCGGAGCTGGATGAGACGCACACCGAGCGGCACCAGCCGCTCGACCCAGTCGGCGCTGTCGACGATCGGGTAGAAGGGATCAAGCGGGAACGCGCTCATTCAAACACCGCCTTTCCAAGAACCGGGGTGGACGGTGCGGCCATGTCGCGCGGCTCCATCGGAATCGCGTCGAAGGCGAGACGGCCGGCCTCGATGGCACCGGCAAAGGCCTGCGCCATCGAGGCCGGATCACCGGCCTTGGCGACCGCCGTGTTGAGCAGCACGGCGTCGAAGCCGAGTTCCATGGCCGCGGCCGCGTGAGAGGGGACACCCAGACCGGCATCCACGATGAGCGGCACATCGGGGAAATGCGCGCGAAGGGTGCGCAGGCCGTAGGTGTTGTTGAGCCCGCGCGCCGAGCCGATGGGCGCGCCCCAGGGCATAAGCACCCGGCAGCCGGCCTCGAGCAGGCGTCTGGCCAGCGAAAGATCCTCCGTGCAATAGGGGAAGACCTCGAACCCCTCGCCGGTGAGGATGCGGGTCGCCTCGATGAGCGCCACGCCGTCCGGCGACAGGGTCTCGGCATCGGTCACGACCTCGAGCTTCACCCAGGGTGTGCCGAAGATTTCGCGGGCCATGTGGGCCGTCGTCACCGCCTCCTTGACGGTGTGGCAGCCGGCGGTGTTGGGCAGCACCTTCAATCCGAGATCGCGGATGAAGGACCAGAAATCCTGGCCCGCGCGCGCCGAACCGCTTTCCCGGCGCAGCGATACGGTGACGATGTCGCAGCGCGCGGCGCGGATGGCGTCGGCCATGATCGCGGGCGAGGGATAGAGCGCGGTGCCGAGCAGAAGCCTGCTCTCGACACCGGTTCCGTACAGATCGAGCATGGGGTCAGCCTCCCTGCATGGGGGCGAGGATCTCGACGCGGTCACCGTCGCGAACCTCGGTGGTGTCGCGCTCCTCGGTCGGCACGAACTCGCCGTTCACGGCCGTGGCGACGATCATGTCGCCATAGTCGAGCGCCTGGAGAAGCGCGGTGAGCGGACCGGGCGCGACGTCAGCCGGCGCGCCGTTGACGTGAATGGCCATGAAGAAACTCCGGGTTTGACGCAGGGTCGAGAAGCAGGCCGGCCGCCTGCTCGCCCAGCGCGGGCGCCAGCAGGAAGCCGTGGCGATAGGTGCCGTTGGCGCGCAACACGCGGCCATCGGGAACGAGACGGGGCAGGTTGTCGGCAAAGGCCGGGCGCACATCGACGCCGATCTCGAGGATTTCCGCCTCCGCGAAGGCCGGGTGAAGCTGATAGGCGGAGCCGAGAAGCTCCATCATCGCCCGCGCGGAGATACGGTTGCGTTCATCGCTCTCGATCATGGTCGCCCCGACCATGAAGACCCCCTCGCCGCGCGGCACCACGTAAAGCGGAATGCGGGGATGAAGCAGGCGCACGGGGCGCGAAAGGGATACGTCCGCGCAACGGAGCATCAGCATCTCGCCCTTGACCCCGCGCAGCCCCTGAAGCGCGTCCCTGGCGCCGAGCCCGCGACAGTCGACAACCGCATCGCCCGGCGCATCCTCGGGGCGCATCTCCTGGCCGAAGCGCAGATCGGCGCCAAGCGCCTTCAGGCGCGCAACCAGGGACACAAGCGCGCGGCGGGGAGACAGATGTCCTTCGCCGGCAAAATAGAGAGCTTCGCGGAAACGCCCCGCAAGATCGGGCTCCAGTTCGTCGATCCGTTCGGCCTGGATCGTCTCGAAATCACTGGTCAGGCGCGCGAAGCGCCGCAGCTCGCCGGTGTCGCGGGCCTGCGCCACGACGAGCGAGCCGTTGAACTCGACGCCCTCGACACGCTCCCCCCACCAGGAAAGCGCCTGCGCGCCGAGGCGAACCACCGGTTCTTCCGCGCTTTCGCCCTCGCACCAGGGGGCGAGCATCCCCCCGGCCCACCAGGAACAGGACGCCGGGCCAGGCTCCTCCGCACGCTCGAAAAGCGTCACCTTCAGTCCGCGTTCAACCGCCGCGACGGCGACGCAAAGCCCGACGACGCCGCCGCCCACCACCGAAACGGTTTCAATAGTTTGCCGGGTCATGACGTCACCTCGTTCCGGGGTTCCTGGTCCGACCAGAGCTGATGGAAATGGTGCACGGGACCGTGACCCGAGCCGACCTTGAGCCGGTCGGACGCCCTGATCGCGCCCTGCAGCCAGTCATGTGCGGCGCGAACGGCGTCCTCCATCTCCAGCCCCTTCGCAAGGCCGGCGGCAATGGCGGAGGACAGCGAGCAGCCGGTGCCATGCGTGTTGGGCGTGTCGATGCGCGGGGCGGTAAAGCGTGACAGACCGCCGCCGGGCAGGACGAGGAGATCCGTGCAGAGCGCCCCCTCCGCGTGACCGCCCTTCATGAGAACTGCCGGACCGAGACGGGCGAGGCGCTCGCCCTGCGCGCGGGCTTCCTCGTCGTCGCGGGCCGCCGGTTCGCCAAGCAGCGCACCGGCCTCGGGAAGGTTCGGCGTGATCAGCGTCGCACGGGGGAGAAGCGTCGAGACGAGCGCGTCGATGGCCTCGTCCCGCAGGAGCTTGGCGCCGGACTTCGACACGATCACCGGATCGAGCACGACCGGCCCGTCGTATCCCTCAAGCGCCTTTGCGACGGTGTGCACGATGTCCGGCGAGGACAACATGCCGATCTTGATCGCGCCCACGTCCAGATCGTCGAGAACGGCTGCGGTCTGCGCCTCCACGACATCCAGCGGCACGTCGTGAATGGCGGTGACGGCGCGCGTGTTCTGCGCCGTGAGGGCCACGATCACGCTGGCGCCATAGACGCCGAGCGCGGAAAACGTCTTGAGATCGGCCTGTGTGCCGGCTCCGCCGGAGCTGTCGGAGCCGGCGATCGTCAGGGCGATCGCCGGCGCGGCGGCGCCGGAGCGGAGGGAGGTTTCGCCGTGATGCGGCTTCGCGCGCATGTCGGATCCCGGTTCTGTCGGGCGATCACGAAGATCCGCCCCTGTGGTCAGGGATCCGGGCGCATGGGGCGATGTGAGGGAAAGCGGATGGCCTGGCCGCCTCTCGCGGGGCCTGCACCGGACTTGCGCTCCGGTGCGGTCATTCGTTCCCTACGCCGGCACGACCCGGATCAGGTTCAGTGGGTTGGCGCGAACGCGCCTCTCAGCCGGTAGGGCACCCCAACGAATGGGCGGAACGATAGGAGCGAAGGGATTCCCCGTCAAGCGGTCGCGTGAAGGACGGCAAGGGACCGGGGGCGCCGGATGGTTCCCAGTCGCCGGCGACCTGTGGTTAGATGGCTGGATTGTACAACCTGCGGCCCGTTGGCAGCAGCGGCCCGGCAGCCAAATCGGTTTTGAAAGTGCAACGTTTCATACTTGAGGCCGACGGCTCGCTAAAGACGCCGGACGGTTTCTCCATTGCCATTGACCGCATCGATGACCAGAAAGTCTCTGTTCCTCATCTCGTTCCGCACGTGATCAGGCTCAAACTGCCTCGTGGTGATACGATCGGCATCAAGATTATCTACTCGTCCCATTGCTGGAGCAGACGGCACGATCCGACCAGCGACCCTGGTGACGTCATGCTGATCATGGATGGCAATGCCCCTCGCGTGTTCGACATCGGGCGGTTCGCCAACTCACGGCATCTTCCGGACTTTCTTTCCGGGCTTGCAAGTCATCACCTCTACTGGACGCCATCCGACCGGAACTATGGTCTCTACAACGCCACAACCATCGTGGAGGGACGAGCCTACACCGCCTTTTTCACCCTTCGGAAAGACCGTGGAAAGATCGACGGAGCGCGGCACAGCCTCGTCATGCGGGTCGAAAGTGCGTATCACGCTCCGCAACCGAGCAAGGGCATGAGAGTCAAGGCAGCCGCGGCAATCGACGCCGCGCTCAAAGGCACCAGACTGAAATTCCGCTAGAGTTTTCCGGCGCGGACCGCGAAAAGCAGGCCGCAGAAAAACCAAAGGGACAGCCCTTTCGAGCGGTCCCTTGGCAATCTCGACATCTCTTCGGCTTTCGCCTTATCCACCATCCCGGTTGGACTGCTGACAGCAGCGGCAGGACCCTTTCAGTCGATCCGGTATCCTTATGGATTTTATATAGCAAATCACGCCCGGATTTTCAAGATTCCCAAGCATATGACGTAAAGAGACTTCGGATTCTGAAGTTCTGCCATATGTTCCCTTGTCACTCGGCCGCGTGGCGCGTGAACTCGAGCGGGCGGCCCCCTTCGACCACGGTCGCCACATAGTCGGAAAAGGTCTCCGCGCGACGGATTTCCAGCACGCCGTCGTCGGGCATGAGCAGGAGTTCGGCCGGGCGCAGGCGACCGTTGTAGGTGAAGCCCATGGCGGCCCCGTGGGCTCCGGTATCGTGGATATAGACGATCTCGCCCTCGCGCGGGTCCGGCATCTCGCGCGCCACGGCGAAACGGTCGACATTCTCGCACAGCGAGCCCACGACGTCGGCGAGGACGCGCGGCCGCTCCTTCCCGGCAAACGGCAGCGTCACGTGATGCCAGGCGCTTTCATAAAAGCCCGGGCGCATGAGCGCCGACATGGAGGCATCCAGCCCGACGATGGCCCGCCCCTTGTCGAGCCGGTTGACGACCGTGGTCACCAGAACGCCGTGCGGGCCCGTCACGATGCGGCCGAGTTCCGTCACCAGCCGCACCTGGCGCCCCCCGAACGCCTCACGCAGCAGGCCGACCAGTCCGGCCGCCCAGCCGGCAAGGTCGAAGGGCACCTCGCCGGGCCTGTAGGGAATGCCAAGCCCGCCGCCGACGTTGACGTAGTCGAAGGTGATACCCGCCTCCCGTTCCACCTCAAGCGCGGTCGCGACGAGGTCGCGGGCCGCCTGAAGCGCGCGGGCGAGGTCGAGTTCATTGGCGCAGGTCATGCCGTGGATGCCGAAAGAGCGGGCGCCGCGCGCCCGGGCCCGCGCATAGGCCTCCGCCAGACGCTCGCGCGGAACGCCGAACTTCGACGCGCCGGCCGCTCCCATGAGCGCCGAGGAAGCACCGCCCGTGTGCGGCGCGACCCGGAAGGCCACCGTCCCGGGCAGCCTTTGCGCGCGGTCCATGTGGGCGACATCGTCGAAGGTGACGAGACAACCGCGCGCCAGCGCCATCTCGTATTCGGCCCGTGTCGTGTTGTTGGAGGTGAAGACGATGTCCCGCCCCGTAACGCCTGCCGCGTCGGCCAGCAGCAGCTCCGCGGGCGAGGAGCAGTCGAGCCCGCTGCCCGCCTCCGCAAGCAGCTTCAGCACCGCCGGATTGGGCAGCGCCTTGACCGCGAAATGCTGCCGCGCGGGCCAGTCCCCGAAGGCGGAGACGATGGCCCGGTGCGAGGCGAGGATGCCGGCGGCGTCATAGACATGGAACGGCGTGCCGTAACCGCGCGCAAGGTCCGGCACGACACGTGCCAGGCGCTCCAGGAAGGCTGGCGAGGCGGGCATCAGCCCGCCGCCCGCCGCACACCGCCTCCGGGCACGCAGGCGATGCAGAGCGTGCGGTTGCGCAGGCCGCTCACCGGACGGACATAGGGAAAGTGATAGTCCTCCACCGGAAGGTAGCCGTCGGCGGCAACGCCCTCGCGCAGTTCCTCCCGCGACAGCATCCAGAAGTCCTCCACCCGCTTGTGCGGCTCGACCCGCAGTCCGCGCGCCAGCGGGGCGTCATTGGAGAAGACCAGGAAGGCACCGGGCTTCGGGGCGAGGCGGGCCAGCGTGTCGTAGAAGGCGGAAAGACCCGTCCCTTCCCGGTAGAGATGGCCGAGCAGCCCGTCGGCATAGATCACGTCGAAGGCGGCGAGATAGCCATCGGGAAGCGAATGGAAATCGGAGACGAAGGCCTCCACGTCCTTGCGCGCCGCAAGGTCCACCGCTTCGGGATTGCAGTCGATCGCCTGCACGTAGCGCCCTTCGCGCACGAGATCCGCCTCGACGAAGGCATTGCCGCAGCCGATGGAGAAGATCCGCGCGCCCTTCGCGGTGAGCGAAAGGATCTTGAGCACCACATGGGCCCGGTAGTCCGGGCAGTAGGTGGAAGGGGTGACGGAATCGTCGAACGCCTCGCCCGCCTCCCAGATCTCGTAGATGGTGCGGGTGTCCTTGCCGCCGGTCTGGCGCGGATCGCAGTAGTAGGCATGGACCCGGTCGAGCCCGGCGAGGCCCGACAGGCCTCCGGCGGGACCGGCGGCCGGATGCGGTTTTCCGAGAATCTGGGCCATCATCACTCTCCTTGGGTTCCAGGGATCGGCTAGCTTGCAAGCGCAACGGCGGACGACACCGCGCCGGCGGGCTCCTGCAGGTACTCGAGCGACGCGCCGGGTCGCGTGGACAGATGGGCGACGAGCGGGGCGAGATGCCGTGCCTGGCCGGCCGGACCGAAATCGCGGTACAGGGCGAGGGAGCGCTCCACGTCGCCGGCGAGCAACGTGTCGGCCAGCACACGCGCAAGCGAGCGGAAGCCGGCAAGAACCACCTCGGGATCGCCGCAAAGGCGCGGCGGCGTCCCCTCGCCACCTGGAACGAGTTCCAGCGCTCCGAGCGAGACGAGATAGGAAAGCTGCAGATACATGCCGTCGCCGTCGGGGAAGAGGCCGAGGCCGCGATCCACGTAGCGCAGGCATTCGACGAGATGGTAGGCGACGGCCTCCTCCGCCGGATGACCGGCGGCCGGCGCCAGGACATCGGCAAGCGCGACGAGGGCGAAGGTGTCGGCGGCAACCTCCTGCAGCGTGACGGAAGCCCAGCGGTCGGCGGCGTTCAGCGCCTTGAAGCCGGCCCCTTCGCGATGGACGAAATGCCCCGCCTCATGGGCATGGACGCCGAGCACCGGCAACACGCCGAAGCCGGCAACATCCACGGGCAGGGGGCGGCCGAGATCCAGGATCTCGCGGGCGAGCGGCAGTCCGAGCGCACCCACGAGCCCGCGATGGGTGTTGGCGAAGTAGCAGGTCTTCTTGAAGGGCGAATGCTTGACGCCCTCGTCCTCGGGCAGGAAGTAGGCGACATGCTTGGGGTGGCGATTGCCCTCCCCGGCCATGAAGAAGAGATCGGCGGGAACGAAGGCCGGCAGCGCGCCGAGACGCAGGTGGGCATGCAGGTCCCGCAGGCGTGCCGCGACATCGCCGAGCCGGTCGCACGCCGCCTCCACCGTGGCGAGAAGCCCCGCGTCGCGCCGGCAGGCGAAGGCCGTGGCGAGGCCACCGGTTTCCTTGCCGTACCAGGTGGAGATGCGCCCCGCGACCAGCGTCACCTCCTCGTCGGTGGCCGCGAGCTTTTCCAGCGTCTCGTCCGTGTAGCCATCGCGAATGGCGGCGGCGCGCAGGCGGGCGGCGAGCCGGTCCTCCTCACGCGGCAGAAGATCGGCAAGGGCAGCAAGCGTGTCGGCGATGGGGCCGGGCGCGTGGAAGGCCGTGCGTGTGTCCGGGCGGACCGCCTTTTCCGCCTGCCATTCCGCCTCGATCAAGGCGCGCAGGCGTTCGAACAGGGCCGCCGCCTCCCCGCCGAGATCCGGCCCGGCCGCGCCGATGTCCAGGCAGGCGAGCCGGTAGCCCTCCGCCGGAGGCCAGAAAGGGCTTCGGTGGGCGCGCCAGGATCCGGCGCGCGCGAGATTGGCGTCATGATCGAAACGGTCGGACATGATCCGGGCTCCGTGATGAGGGACAAGGGGATGAGTGGTGTCCGGATGCGCGAGCCGTTTTTCCAGAAACAGGCTCGCCGGGTGGGCGCGGTAGCTGCCGAAGGGCCCGCGATCGCGGAAGCCGGCAGCCCTATAGAGCGCCAGCGCTTCCGGCTGGGCCGGCCCGGTTTCAAGGCGCAGGACGTGAAGTTCCCTGCGACGGGCCTCGCTTTCGAGCGCAGCGAGAAGCGCGCGTGCCACCCCCGTCCGCCGGGCGGAAGGTGCCACGAACATGCGCTTGATCTCGCCGTGGCCATCGCCCTCCTCCACCAGGGCGGCGCAGCCGAGCGCCTTCCCCGCGCCACGCCGGACCACGAGAAAGGCAACGCCGGAGCGCGTCAGCTCCGCCCGATCGAGAAGGTGGACGCCATCCGCCGGATAAAGCGCGTGGGCATGCTCCTCCGAGGCGGACAGCAGCGCGGCGACGTCCCGCGCCCGAGGGTCGCCCGGGCAGACACGCAGCTCCTGGACGGTCTCCCGTTCGTCCGCCCCGCACTCCCCCGCCCGCAGGAGGGCGGCAGCCTTTTCCGCGATCATCATCGTCGCCGCCTGGGTGTTGCCGGAGACATGGGTCGGCATGATCGAGGCATCCGCAACCCGCAGGCCCTCGAGCCCGTGGACCCGCAGCGCGGGATCGACGACGGCATCCGCGCCCGTGCCCATCCGGCAGGTGCCGACCGGATGATAGGAGGTGTCCGCTCCCGCGCGCAGGTGATCGAGCAGGGCCGCGTCGTCCTCATGCACGGAACCGGGAACCAGTTCCTCGCCGCGCACGGGATCGAAAGCCGGCTGGGCGACGATGCGCCGCGCGATGCGCATGCCGGCAATGAGCCTCCGCCGGTCCGCTTCGGGGGCGAGGAATGCGGTCTCGATGGCAGGCGGCGCGAGTGGATCGGATGAGACCGCGTGCACGCGGCCTTCCGCCTCCGGGCGCATCGGGTAGACGCCGATGGTCATGCCGGGCAGGGGATCGAGCCGGCGTGTCGGCGCGGCGGAAACGGGATAGCTCGCCGGCGCGAAATGGAACTGGAGGTCCGGGACGGGCTCGCGCGGGTCGGAGCGCGCGAAACCGACGCATGTGGCGATCGGGGAGGCGAGAACGCCCCGGCGGACCAGCATGTAGCGGGCGATCTCGCTCAGGAAGGAGACACCGCGCGTGCGCTCGTTGAAAGTCAGCGCACGCACGCCGGCCGGCAGCCTGACACGCCAGCGCAACCGCGCGGCCAGATGATCGCGAAACCCCGCGCCGACACCTGATAGCGCGTGCCGGCAGACGATCCCGGCCCGCGCCAGGGCCTCCGGCTCGCCGATGCCCGAGAGCTGCAGGAGATGCGGCGAGCCGATGGTGCCGGCGGCCAGCACGGTCTCGCGGGCGAGCGTCGTCGTCTCCGCCCCGTCGCGCCGCCAGGAGACGCCCAGGCATCGGCGTCCCCGAAGCACCAGACCCGTGGCCGTGGCCCTCTCGACGATCTCGACATTCTCGCGGGCACGCAGCCGCCTCAGGGTTTCGCCGGCGACGCTCGACCGCCGGCCCGCGCGCGCCGAGACCTGCGAGAGGGCGAAGCCGTCCGGCGTGCCGGAGTTGTAGTCGGGATCGAGCGGATAGCCGGCCTGGCGCGCGGCCTCCAGGAACAGTCCGGCCAGCGGCTCGTGATCACGGGGAAGCTCGACGCGGATCGGCCCGCCAGCGCCGCGCGTTGCCTGCGCGCCATCGCCATCCGCCGCGCCCTGCCAGTCCTCCAGCGCCCGGAAATACGGCAGCACATCCTCCCAGGACCAGCCCTCGCAGCCCATGGCCGCCCAGCGGTCGAAGTCGTCGCGCTGGCCGCGCACGAAGATCATGCCGTTGATCGCCGCCGAGCCGCCCACGAGGCGTCCGCGCGGGATCGACAGCGAGCGACCGTCAAGGGTCGCGTCGGGTTCGGTCGCGAACCGCCAGTCGTAGTCGGGGTTGCCGAGCAGCAGCGTCTCGCCGGCCGGAATCGTGAGCAGCGGAGAGCGGCGTCGGCGCCCGGCCTCGAGCACCACGACCCGGCGGTCCGCGTCCTCGCTCAACCGGAGGGCGAGCAGAAGCCCCGCCGCGCCGCCACCGACCACGAGCACATCCACAGAGCCCGCCGGCCCCTCGGTCTCCGGTGCGATGCTGCTGCCGTCACGGGTCATGGCATCTCCTGACCGTGTCACGCGGGCGGGCGCTAGTGGCGCGCGGCGAGCGTGGTGCGATGCATGTGCCGGTGATACCGGTCCATGTCATAGGGGGTCGCGCGGTGCATGGCGCTGCGGTTGTCCCACAGGATGATGTCGCCGGCCCGCCAGCGATGGCGGTAGGTGAAGCGCGGCAGCACCGAAAACTCCTGCAGGAAGGTGACCAGCGGCGCGCTTTCCGCCTCATCCATGCCCACCACGTGCCAGGGCACGCTGCCGCCCACGTAGAGCGCCTTGCGCCCGGTTTCCGGATGGGCAAGCACCATGGGCTGGGGCTGGTCCCGCCATTCGGCGCGCTGCGCCTCGGTGGGCGGCGGGCGGTCGGGATAGTTGTAGGGCCGCGAGCGAACGCGTGAGATCACCACCTCGCGCCCCTCGATCCGCTCCTTCACCCGAGCGGGGAGAGCCTCCCAGGCGGCGAACATGTTGGCGAACAGCGTGTCGCCGCCCTCCGGCGGCACCTCGATGGCATGAAGCATGGAGCCGGCCGGGGGAGCGGGAAGGTAGTGCCCGTCGGTGTGCCAGACCCGGCCGCTGACCGGGGAACCGACCGGGCGCCCTTCCTCCGTCCGGTTGGACAGGACCAGAATCTCGGGCCGGCCGCCCTCGGCAAATTCCCGACGGGTGTAGCTCACCACCTCGCCGAAGCGGCGCGTGAAGTCCACATGCTGGTCCGGGGTCATTTCCTGCTCCCGGATCAGCAGGATCGTGCTGTCGAGCCACGCCTTGTAGATGCGCTCGAAAACCGCGTCGGGGATGGGGCGGGTCACATCGATGCCCCGGACCTCCGTGCCGATGCGCTCGGCAAGCGGAACAAGCTCGACCATCCGTCCCTCCCCGGCCCACGCCCCTCACATGACCAGCCGTCGTCGACGGCCCGCGCGGACCTGCGTCCGCACGATGCCCGGCCTCCAGACCTCAGCAACCCTCAATGCGTGTATAACTCAACACTGCAACGCAAAATATAGAGAGTCAAGAAAATACTTACCCTACGTCATTCTCAGGGTGCGCCCGAGATCGCCGCAAGGCCCGCGCGCCCATAATATATTCTATCTAATTGATATATATTACTAATATACACACCTCCAAGGTGGTTGGAGGCTCGGCCGCCAGCTCCCCCGTTTCAAGTCCCGACGGTCACGGACGGACGGAAAACCACACGGAATGGTTGTTTCGGAGTCAGCTGGCAAATATAATCCCTCGCATTCCTTGCAATGCGCGTTCTCCTGGAAGAAGACAGTCGCGCCTCTACCCAAGCAACCGCCGATCTGACGGGATCAGACAGCCTTGAGCGAACCGCCCCCGCGCCGACGTGTCATTCGCCCCCGCGCCAGGCGGGCCGTCCCGCCGCCGGCGGTGGCCGAGATCGGGCACAACGGCGGACCGCCGCTGGACGAGGAGCCGCATGTGCCCGCCTGGGGCACCGGACCGATCCGCACCTATGTGGCCTGGCGCACGGCTCGCAAGAAGGCCTTCGCCCCGGTCTCGCGCGACGTCGCGCTGTTCCGCATCAGGAAAGCGGAGCGTCTCGGGCTCACCTACGAGGAATACACAAGCGAGCTTCTGGACTCAGGGCGGCACCTGCAGGCGGAGGACACGCAGCGCATCGCCGAGATCATCGCCCGGCGCAAGCCGAAGTCCCCTTCCTGACCGGCCCGCGCGCCCTGCCCCTGGCCCTGGCCACTCGCCTCAGCGAGGCGCCCCAAGTGACTTTTCCAGCTCGACGAAGGTCGGCGCGTCAAACCCCGGATGGGCGTGGAACGACGCCTCGCGGTAGCCCGCGCGGGCAAACAGCGCCCGGTTGGAGACAAGGGCGAGACGCGTCTGCAGCACGAGCCGGCCAAGCCCCTCTTTTCGCGCGCGCGCCTCGACGGCGCCGAGCAGGGCAAGCGCCAGCCCCCGGCGCCTTGCCGTGCGCGACACGGCCAGCCGGGCGATATGCAATCCGTTTTCGATGCCATGAAAGAGACAGGCGGCAAGCGGCGTCGCCGGGTCGTCGCGAGCAACGATCATCAGCGCCTGTCCGCCGGAGGCCAGATGCGCCTCGATGCGCGCACCGGTTTCCCCGACCGCCGAGGGCGGCGGCTCAACGAGGCCGACGTGATCGGAAAAGGCGTCACGCACGAGCGCGGCAAGCACTTCGGCGTCACCGGCACCGGCAGCACGCAGGACAAGCCCCGGCGGGAGCGCCATGTCGCCACCGGGGGACACCGCGGGGAGCCGCGAACCTGTCATGCCTGATCCTCCCGACGCGGTGGCGGGCGCCTCACGCGGTCCCAACTTCCACGCCGCAGGTTTTCACCCATTCGTCGAGTTCCACAAGTTGAATCAGCATGTGCGGCAAGCTCGCGCCGCCGGGCAGCATGGTGCCGGCAAGCCGTGCGTCGCTGCCGGCCGCGATCTCCTCCACCAGCGCCCCAAGGCGGGGCCGGTCGAACAGCGCCGCGACGGGAGAGGTCTCGTCGGCGGCAAGCCGGCGGGCGGCGGCGATGAGGGCCGCATCGTAGTCGGGATGCTGTACGTGCGGGTAGGCGCTCTTGCGCCGCGACAAGGTTTCCGGCGGCAGGACATCCGCCATCGCCGCCTTGAGCAGCCCCTTGACGCCACCTTGCGTCTTCATCTCCCAGGGAACGTTCCACACGTACTCGACCAGATGGTGGTCGAGGAACGGCATCCGCAGTTCGATCCCCTGCGCCGTGGACATGCGGTCCTTGCGGTCGATGATCACGGACAGCGGGCCGGCCATGCCGAGCCAGAGCACCTCGCGCAGGCGCGCCTCGCGCGGCGTGTCGCTCTCCAGCCGGGGAACCTCTCGCAGGAGCACCGCGCAGCGCTCCGCCTCCTGCCCGCGCGGATCGCAACGCGCCAGCAGGTCCGGCGCCAGATAGTCGGCGAGCCGCACCCCGTCCCCGGCCCAGGGAAAGCCCGGCCGCGCCAGCACCTCGTCCTTGAAGAAATGCGGATAGCCGCCGAAGATCTCGTCGGCCGCCTCCCCCGAAAGCCCGATCCGCGCATGACGGCGCATCCGCGCGAAAAGACACGCCATGGATGCGTCGAACTGGCCCCAGGCGGGAAGGTCGCGGGCGGCGCGGGTGAGCGGCAGCGCGGCTGCGAGATCGTCCGGTCCAAGCGTGAGGGTCGCATGGTCGCTGCCCATGTGCCGGGCGGCCAGTTCGGCGAAGGGCGCGTCGATGTCGGGCCGCAGTTCGGAGCCCGCGAAATGCCGGTCGTCGTCGGCGAAACGCAGGCAGAAGGTGGCGAGCGGCGACATGCCCTCGTCACGGCGCGCCGCCGCAAGCGCGGCGACGGAGGTCGAATCGATTCCGCCCGAGAGCATCGCGGCAAGCGGCTGGTCACCCGGCGCCTGGCATGCAACGGCACGCTCGAGCAGGTGGCGGACATGGGCGGCGGTGTCGGCAAAACCATGCCGGTGCGGCCGGCTTTCAAGCCGCCAGTAGCGCCGCCGCGTCAGCCCCCGGGGCGACAGCGACACCACATGGGCCGGCGGCACCTCGAAAAGGCCGGTGAGCGGCGTCTCGCCGGGCAACGCCAGACGCGGCTGCAGCGCCACCGGCAACCGGTCAGGATCGAGGCGCGGCCGAAACAGCGGGTTGGCCAGGATGGCAGCCGGCTTGGAGGCGAAGACAAGCCCGCCCTCATGGGCGTGATAGTACAGCGGGCGCACGCCAAAGCGGTCCCGCGCCAGATGCAGCGTGCGCGACGGCCCGTCCCAGACCGCAAGCGCGAAGGCGCCGTCGAGACGTTCCGCCGCCTCGGCGCCGAAGGCGAGAAACGCGGCAAGGGCGAGCGCCGTGTCGTCGTGAGGCGGCCATGGGTGACCGGGAAGCGCGGCGCCCCGGCTTTCGAGGTCGGCGGCGAGCTCGTCGCGATTGTCGAAACCGCCGGCCATGAGACAGGCGACCTCGCCGGCGGGAACCTGGAGCACGAGGGGGCGCAGGCCCGTGGCACCCGGCCCGCCATGGTCGAGCCGGCGCAGGCCGAACGCGGCATGGGCGGACAGCCAGATACCGCCACCGTCCGGACCGCGCGCGGCAAGACACTCGGTCATGGCACGCAGGAGACCGCCACGCGCGGCGAGTTCACGGTCGAAATCGATCCAGCCGACAATCCCGCTCACGTCCGCCTCCCCCGCTCGGGACGGGGGATCGGGCCCCCCTCGCGGGGGATACTATACGTTGCGTAATTTCAATCCAATTCCCGTCAGGATTGCGGAGGGTGCGGCCCTGTCGCCGCGCCCTCCGCCCCGATCAGTACATCAGGCTCGGAAGCCAGAGCGAGATCGCGGGAATCGCGACGAGGATCGACACGCGCACCACATCGGCGACGAGGAAGGGACCTATGCCCTTGAAGATCGTGGCCTGGCGCACGTCGCTCGCCGCCGCCTGGATGACGAAGAGGTTCATCCCCACCGGCGGCGTGATGAGGCCGATCTCGGCCACAGTCACGACGATGATGCCGAACCACACCGGATTGAAATCGAGCGCCGCGACCATCGGAAAGATGAAGGGAATGGTCAGCAGCACCATGGAGAGCGCGTCCATGACGCACCCCAGCCCGATGTAGAACAGGATGACGAGGAACAGCACCGTGTAGGGTGCGAGCCCGGCATCGTTGATGGTCGAGACCAGGAAGGTCGGCAGGTTCGACGTCTCGATGAAGTAGTTGAACAGGCTCGCGCCGATCAGGATCATGAAGATCATGCCGCTGGTCTGCGCAGTCTGGCTGATGCTGTCCATGAAGACGGACCGGGTGAGACGGCCGGACAGGAGCGCGATGAAGAACGCGCCCAGCGCGCCGACGGCCGCCGCTTCCGTGGGCGAGAACCACCCCTGGTACATGCCGCCGATCACCACGAGGAACAGCAGCAGCACCTTCCACACGCGGCCGAGAACCACGATGCGCTCGCCCCAGGTGTGACGCTCGCTTGCCGGTCCGAGCTCCGGACGGCGGCGGACCTGCACCCAGACCGCGCCCATGTAGAGCAAGGTCGCCAGCAGGCCGGGCAGCAGCGCCGCGACGAAGAGCTGGCCGATCGAGGTTTCGGTCAGCAGACCATAGAGCACCAGGATCACCGAGGGGGGAATGAGCACGCCCAGCGTGCCGCCTGCGGCGATGGAGGCGGTGGCGAGCCGGTCGTCGTAGCCGTGGCGGCGCATTTCGGGCAGCGCGACCTGGCACATGGTGGCGCTGGTGGCCAGCGACGAGCCGCACACGGCGCCGAAGAGCGCACAGGCACCGACGGTGGCCATGGCGAGGCCGCCACGGAAATGACCGGTGAAAGCGTTCACCGCGTCGTAGAGCGAGCGCGACAGCCCCGCCTGCGCCGCGAAGACACCCATGAGGATGAACAGCGGTACGACCGACAGCGAATAGGGGAACACGGCCTCGAAGGGGCCGGACCCCAAGATGAAGCCGACGCCCATCCAGCCGTTGAGCACCCAGAAACCGGCGATGCCGGTGATCGCCATGGCGATCGCGACGGGAACGCGCAGCAGGATGAGGACGAGCGTCGCGGCAAAGCCGAGAAGGCCCACGATCGGTGCGGACATCAGGAATTTGCCCCCGGACTTGCGCGAAGGGAAAGAAGGGCGGTCAGGGCGGTGACGAGGCAGGCGAGCACGGACAGGCCGGAGCCGATCACCAGCGCGAGCCAGTACCAGACCATGGGAATGCCGATGTTCTGCGACTTGTCGCCGAACATCATCTGCAGCTTGGCCGCTTCCCAGCCGTAGTAGAGGATCAGCACCATCACCACGGCCGAGGCGAGCGCGGTCACCGCCCGCATGACCGCCTGGACGGCGGGCGGGAAGGACTGGGTGAGGATGTCGACGCTCACGTGACCGTCACGGAAGAAGGCGTAGGGGATCGCCGAGAAGGCGGTCGCCATGATCAGGAGCTGGACGATGTCGACGGCACCGAAGATGGCGCTGCCGAAGGCACGCAGCACGATATCGACGACGGTGACGCCCCCGGCGCCGAACAGGCAGGCCATGCCGAACATGGCGCAGGCGCGGAAGAGCCACTCGGCGGCAAGCCCGAGACGGCCGCGAGCCGGGGCCGCTTTCGCGCCCCCGGCCCGCTCGTCCGTTTCCGGCCCGTTCTTACTTGGAGAACTGGGCGACATAGTCCTGTGCCGTCTTGTAGAGGCCTTCCGGATCCTCGACGCCCTCGCTCTTCAGCGTCTCGAGATAGGAGGCGATCATGGGCTGCAGCGCCTCGCGCCAGCGCGCGCGCTCCTCGTCGGAGAGAACCGTGATCTCGTTGCCCTTGGCCTCGGCGGCCGCCTTGCCCGGCGCGTCCCAGGCATCCCACCAGTCGCCGAACTTGGCCACGAGGCCGTCGCCGGAATACTTGTCGATGCAGGCGCGCACGTTCTCGGGCAGGCTGTCGTACTTGTTCTGGTTCATCACGAAGAAGAACGAGACCGTGTAGACGCCGGCGTCGAGATCGTAGTTCAGCACCTCGGAGAGCTTGAACGAGTTGACCGGATCCCACGGGAACACGGTGCCGTCGATCACGCCCTTCTGCAGGCCCTCGTAGACCTGCCCGGGAGGCATGCCCTGCGGAATGGCGCCAAGCTCCTCGAGCATGGCGGACACGGCCGGGCTCGGCGTGCGGATGCGCAGGCCCTGCATGTCCTCCATGGAGGTGACCTTCTTCTCCGACGTGTGGATCAGGCCGCCGTTGTGGGCATGAAGCGCAAGCACCTTGAGGCCCTTGTACTCCTGCGACAGGTGGTCGGGGAACATGGCCCAGAGCGTCTGGCTGGCCACGCCCGCATCACCGGTCAGGAACGGGATGTCGATGATCGAGGTGCGCGGAAACCGGCCGCGCGGCAGGCCCGTGAGGCCGTGGGCGATGTCGACCACGCCGGCGAGCACCTGCTCCTGCTGCTTGGCGACGTTGCCAAGCTGCGTGCCGCCCGGGAAGACCTGGATCTTGACCTGGCCATCGGTGCAGGCCTCGACGTCCTTCGCCCAGGGCTCGATGAAGTCTGTGTGGATGCCATGGACCGGCGGCAGGAAATGGCTGAGCTTCAGCGTGATTTCCTGCGCCGAGGCCGGCAGCGCCGCGGTGGCCGTGAGCGCGGCCAGCGCCACCCCGGCGAGAACGGATTTCGTCGTCATGTGCGTTTCACTCCCTCCTTGGCGCCACCGGTCAGCACGGCGGCGCGACTTGCGAACCGGCTCAAAGCGCCAGCCCGATCCTCCCCGTGGCACGCGAGCAGCATGCCATCATGCGTTTTCCTTCCTCGCGCTCGGCCTTGCTCAGAACCTTGTCGCGATGATCGACCTCTCCCGACATGACCGCGACCTCGCAGGTGCCGCAAAGCCCCTCCTCGCAGTCGCTGGGGACATCGATGCCGGCCTCGCGCAGCGCCTGCAGAAGCGTGCGGTCGGACGGAACCGTGACCGAGAAGCCGGAATCGGCGAGATCGACCTCGAAAGGCCGGTCGCGCTCCGGATCGGGCGCGGCGGAACCGGCATGGAAGTGCTCGACCTTGAGCGTGCCCTCGGGCCAGCCTTCGGCAATCACGTCCAGCGCGGCGAGCAGCCGCTCCGGACCGCAGGCATAGACCCCGGCGGGCGAAACGGCAACCACCTCGCGCAGCGCCGCGAGGTCCAGCCTCCCGCCCTCGTCGCCGGGATAGAGCCGCAGGGCCTCGCCGTGGTCCGCCCCGATGCGGTCCAGGAAGGCCATGGTCGCGCGCGAGCGCCCGGCGTAGTGCAGTTCGTAGGGCTTGCCGAGCCGCTTCAGCCGGTCGGCCATGGCCAGGATCGGCGTGATGCCGATGCCGCCGGCGATCAGAACGTAGCGCGGCGCGCCCTCGTCGAGACGGAAATGGGTCTTGGGGCCCCGAACGCGAACCGTGTCGCCGGCGGAAAGCCGCTCATGGATCGCGACCGAACCGCCGCGCCCCTCGTCCTCGCGCAGCACCGCGACCTCGAGACAGCTCCTGTCCGACGGGTCGCCGCACAGGGAATAGCTGTTCTCGAAATCCTCGAACAGGAGATCGACATGGGCGCCGGCGCTCCACTCGGGCAGCGGCCGGCCATGAGGATCCTCGAGCCGCAGGGCGACGATGCCCCTGGCGATCTCGCGCCTGTCCGCAAGCCGCAGGGTGCGGGCGAGATCCTTGACGTTGGGCGCCCCGACGGGGAACTCCGCGCGCGGCTCCAGCGCCGCCTCGTCCCGCGCCTCCGGGTTGAGCGCCGGATCCCAGGTGACCAGAAGATGCTCGGGACCGCGGAAGGAGGTGTTCGCCAGGAAGGTGAACTCCTGCTTCGCCAGCTTCATGTGCGGCAGGCGGCGGGTGAACTCCTCGAGGAAGATGCGCATCTCCATGCGCGCGAGGTTCTTGCCCATGCACTGGTGGCTGCCATAGCCGAAGGTCAGGTGGTCGGCGGTGTTGTGGCGGTAGAGATCGATGTCGTCCGGGTTCTCGAAATGGGCCGGGTCGTGGTTGGCCGAGGCCGTGACCACCAGCAGGCGCGCGCCCTCCGGCACCTCGACACCGCCGATCTCCGTCGGCGCGGTGGTGATGCGCCGCCATGCCACGACGGAACCGGAATGGCGCAGGCACTCCTCGACCGCGTTGGGGATCAGCGACGGGTCGGCGCAGATCTCCTCCCACAGATGGCGGTTTTCCAGCAGGCGACGGAACATGTTCGCCGAGGCATGGGCCGTCGTCTCGTGGGCGGCGACGATGATCGCCATCATCATGGAGTGGAGATAGCTGTCGGTGACGACGTCCGGCAGGTCCTTCTGCCGGCGGATCGCATAGGGCATCCAGCCGTCGGCGTCCGGGTTGGCGCGCATGCGCTCCAGCACCTTGCCCGCGTAGGCCCAGAACTGGCCGACACCCTCGGCGACCGCCACCTGCTCCTCGCGGGTCGGTCGTCCCCAGGTATTGACCGTATGGGCGACGGAGAAGTCGCGCAGCCGGTCCATGTCCTCTTCCGGAACGCCGAGGAAGTGCAGCGCCACCGTGAGCGGCAGCTCCCAGAGCATCTCCTCGACCAAATCCGCCTCGCCCCGCGCGATGAACCGGTCGACATACTCGCGCGTCAGCCGGCGCACCATCGCCTCGTGATGGGCGAGCGCCTCCGGCTCGAAGTGGGACATGAGCGCGCGACGGCGCTCCGTGTGCTGCGGCTCGTCCTCGTTCACCAGCGTGCGGTTCATGGCATAGTCGTAGCGCTTGAGAACCGCGATCGCCTCGTCGGAGACCGGCGTGATCTTCTCAAGCGCAACCGACGGCGAGAAGGTGATGTTGTCGCGGAAGACCGCCTTGATGTCCTCGTAGCGGCTGACGACCCAGTAGCCGAGCTTCGGCGCGTAGAAAACCGGCGCCTGCTCGCGGGAAAAGCGCAGCGCCTCGGCCGGATCGAGCTGGTAGTCCTCGCCGAAGGGGTCGAACCCGGAGGTCCGGGCGGCAAGATCGCCCATCGGGCATCCGCCCGCACGCGCCGCGCGCGCCACCGGACAGCCCTGTGCCAGGGCCTCTTCCATCAGCGCCTCGTCCATACGGACTCGGGCCGTCGCCGCATCCGGCGCCGCCATGCTGGACGTCATGAGCGTCCTCCCATCTCCCTCCGCGCCCTGTCGCAAAACGACGGCGGCGCGCTGTTTCCACCCGATGGCCCAATTGTCGCGCCACGTCCGCAGCCCTTGCGGAAATCGACCGGCGCGCTCCGGCCTCCTTTTGGTAATTTACTAATATCGCACAGTGTGTTCTATATATGAAAAACTACCGAGACGGAGATGCCCTGTCAACTCTGACGAGCCGACGGTGCGCCAGGGTCTGACGGGAACACGCGGGAGGACAGGCACCAAATGACCGGAAGGCACGAAACGGACGCGACCGGCGGCACGGGGGACCTGCGCGCATGAGCCTGCAGACCCTCTCGCGCGGGTTGCGCGTTCTGGAAATCGTCGCCGAGAAGGAAGAAGGGCTGACGATTGCCGAAATCTCCGAGGCGCTCGGCGTCCATCGGGCAATCGCCTATCGCCTGGTGTCGACGCTGGAGGAGCACCTGCTCGTGTCGCGCTCCCGTGCCGGCAGGATATCGCTCGGGGGCGGCATCGTCGCGCTTGCCTCGCGCGTCGAGCCGCAATTGCGCGCCAGGGTCCGCCCGCACCTGCAGGACCTTGCCGAACGCACCGGGGCGACCGCCTTCTTCTGTGTCGGACACGGGTCCGAATGCGTGGCCGTTCAGGTCGCGGAGCCCGAAGGGATGCTGCTCGGCGTGTCCTACCGGGTCGGCAGCCGCCATCCGCTGTCACGCGGGGCCGCCGGGCTGGCGATCGCCGCGCTGAGACAGGAACAGGACGAGGACACGGACGCGCTGAAGACCGTGCGGCGGGACGGCTACGCGGTCACCCGCGGCGAACTTCAGGCGGGCGCGGTGGGTGTCGCCGCGCCGATCCGCGCGCCACAGGGCGCGGACCTGCATCTGGAGGCCTGTGTCGGCGTCGTGGCCCTGCAGGATCTCGACATCGACCGCGCGGCGGAGGCGTCATGCGACTGCGCGCGGCGCATCGCGGAAAACGTCGGCGGCGACTGACGTCAGGGGCGGTTACGGGGCGGGCTCAGTGCCCGCCACCGCCACCGCCGCCGGGCTTTGGCTTGTCCACCAGGAAAAGCGCGGCCAGAAGCGCGACGAAAAGGAACGTCAGCAGGAAGAACACGTCGGCGAAGGCCATCACGAAGGCCTCGCGGGTGGTCATGTTCGACAGGGCCTTCAGTCCGGCCAGGCTTGCCGCGTCGCCAAGCTCGGAATAGGCGCGGGTCATCATCTCGAGCGTCTCGTTGACGATGGGGCGCGACCAATTGAGGCTTTCGCCGAGCCGGGCATAGTGGAAATCCTGCCGGTTGGTCAGCAGCGTGCCGATGATGGCCAGGCCGACGGCACCGCCCAGGTTCCGCGTCAGGTTAAACAGGCCCGAGGCGTTCTTGATCATCGAGGGCGGCAACATGCCCAGCGCGATGTTGTTGATCGGCACCATGCAGATCATCAGGGAACAGCCGCGCAGGATCTGCGGCACGAACAGCTCCCAGAAATCCCAGTCGTGCGTCAGGCCGGTCACCATCCAGGTGCCCAGCGCGAAGCCGCCGAAGCCGATGCCCATCATCACGCGCGGATCGAGCAGGCTCATCAGCCGGCCGGCGACCGGCGCCGTCAGGAACATGGCCGCGCCCGTGACGAACATGGTCTCGCCGATCTGCAGCGAATTGTAGCCGCGCACCGAACTCAGGTAGATCGGATAGAGATAGGTCAGCCCGTAGAGGCCGATGCCCATGGTGAAGCTGAAGATGCAGCCCATAGTGAAGTTCTTGTCGGAGAAGGCGCGCAGGTCCACCACCGGTTCGCGCGCGGTGAAGGCCCGCCAGAAGAACACCGCCGCTCCGCCAAGGGTCAGCGCGGTGAAGAGCACGATCTCCTCGCTCTGGAACCAGTCGTCCTTCTGTCCCTCCTCCAGGACGAACTCCAGCGACCCCAGGAAGATGGCCATGGCGGCGAAGCCGACCCAGTCGAAATGATCGAACAGCGACCAGTCCGGCTCGTCGAAGTCGATCAGGGTAACGGCCGCGATGGTGACCAGAATGCCCGGCACCACGTTGATCAGGAACAGCCAGTGCCAGGAGCCGAACTCGGTCAGGTAGCCGCCCAGCGTCGGCCCGATGGTGGGGGCGAGCGTCGCCACGAGGCCGATCATCGGCGAAACGATGGAAAACTTCTCGCGCGGGAAGATGATGTAGGCTGAGGCGAAGACGGTGGGGATCATGCCGCCGCCGATGAACCCCTGCAGCGCGCGCCAGACGATCATCTCGTTGATGGTCGTGGCCGTGGCGCACATCAGGCTCATCAGGGTGAAGCCGGCCGCCGACATGGCGAACATCCAGCGCGTCGACAACATGCGCGAGAGATAGCCCGACAGCGGAATCATGATCACCTCGGCGATCAGATAGGCCGTCTGGACCCAGGCCACGTCATCGCGCGAGGCGCCAAGCCCCGCCTGGATCTCGGGCAGGGAGGCGGAGACGATCTGGATGTCCAGGATCGCCATGAACATGCCGAACACCATGCACAGGAAGGTGAACAGCTTGCGACCGTCAAGGCCCGGCTCGGCGGCCGGGCCCGCGGTGCTGTCTGCGCTCGCCATGGGAGGCGTCCTCAGTTGTGTGCGGCGTCCGTGCCGGTCCCGCCCGTGCGGGTGTCGACCTCGACCACCACGGACATGCCCGCGCGAAGCGGGTGCGCGGCGGCATCATCCTTGTCCACGGCGATCTTCACCGGCACGCGCTGCACGACCTTGGTGAAGTTGCCGGTGGCGTTTTCCGGCGGAAGCAGGGAGAAGACCGCGCCGGTGGCGGGCGAAATGCTTTCCACGCGGCCGTGCATGGTCACGTCCGGATAGGCGTCGACGGTGAAACTCACCCGCGCACCGGTCGAGATACGCCCGAGCTGGGTTTCCTTGAAGTTGGCCTCCAGATAGGCGGAGGTCAGCGGCACGACGGCGGCCATGCGGCTGCCCGCCTGCACGAAGGACCCGACCTGCGCGGCACGGTTGCCGACCATGCCCGAAACCGGGGCGCGGACCTTGGTGAAGGCGAGATCGCGCTCCGCCTTCTGCAGTGCGGTTTCGGCGGCGCGCACGCTCTGTTCCGCCTCCTTCTTCTGCGCCTGCAGAACCGCGACATTGGCCTTCGCGAGATCGACGGAGGCGGCGGCCTTGTCCACGTTCGCCTGGGCGGCGAGAAGCTCGGTGCGGGCGGTGTCGAGCTGCGACTGGCTCACCACCTTGTTGGTGGTCAGCTTCGCCAGACGGTCACGGCTGAGGGTCGCGTCCTCGCGCTGCGCCTTCGCGGCCGCGACTCCCGCCTCCGCCTCGCGAACGGACGCCTGCCCGGCCACGATCTGCTCGCCGATGCGCTCCACCGCCGCCTTCGCGGAGGCGACACTGTCGCGTGCCGACTGCACGGCGAGACGATAGTCGCCGTCATCGATGGTGAAAAGCACGTCGCCGGCCTTCACCTCGACGTTGTCGCCCGTCTCGAGCGAGGCGACATAGCCGGACACCTTGGACAGGATCACCGTGATGTCGGCGTCCACATAGGCATCGTCCGTGCTCTCGACGAACCGGCCATGGGTCCACCAGTGATAGCCCTCATAGCCGCCCGCCACGAGCCCGAGCAGGACGACCGCGAGAAGCACCCGCTTCGCCTTGCCGTTTTTCTTTACAGGCCCTGCCGGGGCGCCACCACCATTGCCGCCGTCGCCCCCTCCGGTCTTGCCCGAAACGTCTTCGGTGCCCTCGGGCGCCGGAGCGCGCGGTGCCTGGGACGGCTTGCGGTCGCTCTCCGTCAGCGGGCTTTCACTGCGCGCGGAGGGATGCAGCGCGGTCACGACGCCGTCGGTGTCACGATCGCCCCCGAGGGAAGCGGCATCCGCCCGTGCCGGCGTGGCACCGGCCTTCATCTTTGTTGTCGTCACGTTCAAGGTACCTCGTCCTGCCACCCGTGCCATGCGCGGGCGGACAGCCCGGACCGCAATGCGCCCGAACCCGTCACGTCGCCGCCGGTGCCTGCTCCGGGGCGGAAAGTCCGCCACCGGAGCCGCTCGCGGGGAAACGCGGTGTGAAATCCATGCTGGCCGAACGGCGATCCGACACGACGCTCCGGGAAGGGGAGGCATCCGCATCTTTCCATATTGACCGAACCGTTCAGTCAATCCCTATATAGGGGAGGACAGGGGCGTCACGCAAGAGCCATGGCGGCCGGAAAACGCGGCGGAACATAACAGCAGGCCGGCGCGGGCATTGCCTTTGCCCGCAAGATGCCCGCATTAAGACCGCGAAGATCGCACGAAGGGCGTCCGGGCACCGGCTTCGGGCGCCTCCCTCGAACAGGCAAGCGGAGTGGACGAGAATGAGCGAAGCGAAGGTCGGGGAGCTGCCGGATACGGCAGGCGATTCCCGCCCCACGCAAGACACGGCCAAGCGGCGCCAGATCCTGGAAGGCGCTCGCTCGGTGTTTCGCGCGCGCGGCTACGACGGTGCCTCCATGGACCAGGTCGCGAAAACCGCCGGGGTCTCCAAGGGCACGCTCTATGTCTATTTCGAGAACAAGGCCGCGCTCTTTCGCGCGCTGATCCTGGAAGAGCGTCTCGATCAGGCCGAGACGCTGCTGGAGTGCGAGAACACCGAAGGCGACGTGCGCGAGCAGCTTTCCGCCATCGGGCGCCGGTTCCTGAAGAAGATGCTGCGCCCCGAGCGCCTTTCGACCCTGCGCATGGTGATCGGCGCGACGGAGACCTTTCCCGAATTCGGCGCCCTGCTCTACGAGGCGGGCCCGCGGCGCGGGCGCGAGCGCCTTGCCAGGGTGTTCGAGCAGCGCGTCGCCCAGGGCGACCTGGCCTGCAAGGATCCGCTGGCGGCGGCGTCCCACTTCATCGACCTGTGCGGATCGGGCATTCTGCGCCGGGCACTCTTCATGCCCGGCACCACCGTTCCGCAAGAGGAGATCGAGGCGAACATCGCGTCCGCGGTGGACGTGTTCATGGCCGCCTACGGACGGAAGCGATAGTCCGCGATCCCCTTACAGCAATCCGCGCGCTGCCAGATCCCGCATGGCGCGGCGCAAGCCGTAGGTCCACGGACGCGCCTTGTCCGACGTGGTGACCGTGTTCGCCAGCGAGCCCAGCAAAGGCGTGGCGATCTCCACCACGTCCCCCGGCTTGTGGGTGAAGCCGGAGCCGGGGTCGGCACGGTCCTCGCGCGGGGCGAACATGGTGCCGAGGAACAGCACGAAGCCGTCCGGATACTGGTGATTGGCGTTCAGGGTCTGGCGTACGAGTTCCGCCGGCGCGCGGCTGATCTCGGACATGTCGGAATGCCCTTCCAGAACGAAGCCGTCCCGCCCGCGCACCTTCAGCGTGATGGTCGCCGTCTCGATGTCCGCAAGGGTGAACCGCTCGTCGAAAAGGCGGATGAAGGGACCGATGGAACACGAGGCGTTGTTGTCCTTGGCCTTGCCGAGCAGCAGCGCCGAGCGCCCCTCCACATCGCGAAGATTGACGTCGTTGCCGAGCGTCGCGCCCCGGATGTTGCCGCGACTGTCGACGGCGAGCACCACTTCCGGCTCGGGATTGTTCCAGGCCGAGATCGGGTTCAGCCCGACCTCGGCGCCGTGCCCCACGGACGAGAGCACCGGCGCCTTGGTGAAGACTTCCGCGTCCGGGCCGATGCCCACCTCGAGATACTGCGACCACAGCCCTTCCGCCTGCAGCGCGGCCTTGACCTCCGCCGCATGCGCGGACCCCGCCTCGATATTCGCAAGGCTGCCGCCGATGAGGTCGCCGATGCGGGTCCGGATCGCGTCGGCGCGCTCCGGGTCACCGGCCGTGCGCTCGTCGATCACCCGCTCCACCATGCTGCGCGCGAAGGTGACCCCGCAGGCCTTCACCGCCTGGAAATCGATCGGAGCCAGCAGGCAGGGACGGTCCGTGTCATACCCCATCCGCTCGGGGTCGAGCACCAGGTCGTGAACGCTGCCGATCTCCTCGCCCTGAAGCGCGTCGAAGCGCGCGGCCGGATTTTCGTCCTCGAGAAAATCCGAGACGCTGACAAGCGACCCGGTCACGTCGATGACGGTCTCGCCGCGCAGGATCACCACCGAGGGCGCACCAAGATCCGGGCGCCAGACGCGGCCGACCAGCCGGGCGCCATCCATTCCTTCAGGCAACATGAATCATCCTCCCGTTTCGCCACACCATAGCCAGTTTGCCGGCCCGGGCGAAACGCCTGCACGGGCCTTCAGATCGGCCGCGGGCGCGCCCGGGCGTGCCACATAGCCCTGACGCTGCGGCATCCGTGATGTCCCGCTTCTTGCATCTTTCACTGAATTAATGGGATCTTCATCCGGAGCGCCGATTGATGAAGGTGGTATTGGCACGCGGTCACGTCGCCACAAGACATCAACAAGAAACCACCCCAAAGGTCGTTTCCTTGACGGGAGAACAACCATGCCGCGAACCGGTCTCCTGAGGCTTTCTCTTTCGATATGCCTGATCGCCGCTGGCATTGTCTCCGGATCGACTGGACCGACCCTCGCGCAATCCTCGCTCGCAAACGGCAGCGGCAATCACGCCATCCAGTTGCGCAATGCCGGACGGGTCCGCACGATTTCCATCGCCGCCATCGAAACCCTGCCGCAATCCGAACTGACCGGCCGCGTGTCTCCCGACGAGCCGGTCGCGACCTGTCAGGGCGCGCTTCTGAGCGACGTCGTCGACGCCATCGGCGCGACGAAGACCGACCGGATCACGGTTCGCGCATCCGACGGCTATGCGGCGGACATTCCGCGCAAGGACTGGAAAACCTGGCCCATTCTCGTTGCCACGCGCTGCAGCGGGCACAGGCTCACCGTGCGCCAGCGGGGGCCGGCGCGCATTCTCTATCCCGCCACCCTCTACCCCGAGCTTGCCAATCGCACCTATGTGGATCGCAGCGTCTGGATGATCGCGGAGATCGAATGGTAAGGCCATGAGGCGTGCCCTGCTCCTTCTCCGGCCTCTTCTTCCGCGTACGCCCCGTACGCTGAGCCTTCTGTTGCTGGCCGCGGGCGTGCTCGCGTGCCTGATCGCGGCGCGCGGCATCTCGACGCTGCGCGAGCCCGAGCCGGACGCGGGCCAGCACGTGATCCGCCACATGCGCTACACCTACGCCGAGCTTGCCTCGCTCGACACGCTGCTGGCCACACTGCAGATCAATCCGTTCACACCGGCGGCCCACACGATGCTGGCCGACGCGGCGGATCATTTCTATGTCCGGCTGCAGATGCTCTCGGGCCTGAGCCAGGGCCCCTTCGCCGATGACAGCACCGAGCTCAAACGCCTCTCGGTCGAACTGATGGCAGGCCTCGACGCCCTCGCGCGCGCCGGCCCCCCGCTCAACGACCGCTCGCTTTCCGAACTGAACGACATCAGCAGCAAGGTGCTGCGCCTGACCGGCGACTACACCCGGGAGGTGGAGGCGCGCATCGACTCGGTTCTGAGGGAGCATGCCCGGCGCGCGACCGGCGCCTGGACCGAGATCATCACGAGCATCACGCTGATGCTCATTCTCAGCATCCTGTCCCTGTCGCTGTTCTTCCGCAACCGCCGGATGATGGACGACCTGCGCGCGGCCAGTGCCCGCGACAGTCTGACCGGCCTCACGAACCGACGCGGCTTCACCGACTGGGCGACGGAACGCGAGGCACGGGACGAGAACGCCCGACGACGCCACGCGCTCCTGGTCTTCGACATCGACCATTTCAAGGCGGTCAACGACCAGTTCGGCCACGCGACGGGCGATGCGATGCTCAAGGCGGCGGCGCGGAGCCTGCTTGCCGACTTTCCCGACGCGGGACTGATCGCCCGCTGGGGCGGCGACGAGTTCGTGGTCGCCGTGCCGCTGAGCGACCTGTCGCTCCGCGAAATCGACGAACGGCTTTCCACGCGCGCAAACACACCCTCGCAGGTCAACGGCCCCTCGGACGCACGGTTGCCCATCGCGATGAGTTGCGGCGTCGCGGTCTGGCCCGACGACGGCGCCACCATCGACGAGGCCCTGACCTGCGCCGATGCCGCCCTGTATGAAGCCAAGGCACGCCAGCGCGGCGCGCATGTCTTCTTTCGCGAGGAGATGCTGGACCGGCAGCGGCTCCTTCAGGAAATCACCTCGGGACTGCCCGCCGCCCTGCCGCGCCAGGAACTCTTCGTCACCTATGAACCGCGCATCTGCATCAACCGAAGGGCACTGGTCGGTGCGCGGGCACACCTTCGCTGGGCACATCCGGGCCTGTCCGCGACACTTGCGGCCGAGGACTTCATGGCCGGCGCGCGTGAACACGGTCAGGCGCGCGCGTTCGACAGCTTCCTTCTGGCGACGGCCTGCGAAACGGTGGCCCGCTGGCGTGCGTCGATCCCCGAGCAGACGTATGTGGTGGTCGGCCTGTCAGCCTGTTCGCTGCGGGATGCAACGCTGGTGGAGGAGATCGACCGCCTGCTGACCCGCTCCGGCCTCCCGCCGGAAGCGCTGGAAATCGAGGTCGCGGACGAAGCCGCCCTGTCCCAGAGCGAGGACGTCATCGCGACGCTCTCGCGCCTTTCGGAACATGGCGTGCGCCTCGCACTCAGCACCTTCGGCAAGGGGAACGCGGTGCTGACGCTGCTCGCACGGCTGCGCCCGCAAGTGCTCACGATCAACAAGACGCTCCTGTGCGAGAGCGTGCCAAGCGACTGTCGCGCCGACGTGGCGGCACTTGCGAACATGGCCGAGACACTGGGCGCCAGAACGCTGATCGAAGGTGTGGCAACCGATGCCGACCTGGACATGGCCCGCGACGCAGCTTGCGCCCTTGCGGAGGGGCCGGGCGTGTCGCCCCCTCTCGCGGCACCGGATATCTGCGCCTTCGCCCGCGCCCTGCGCAGCGGCGCTCCCCGACCGGCCAGGATCGCGACGCCATCCGCCACCTGAGATCCGGCCCGGTCAGCTCCTCAGGTATTTTATGAGCGCGAGCACGATCAGGACGACCAGGACAAGGCCTAGGAGCATGGGCCAGCCGCCGAAGCCCCAGCCGTGCGAACCGTACATGTCTTGCATCATGGCGTTTTCTCCTTCTGCCTGCCCCGGAAGGGGCCGGGGATCGCGACACGGCGGGCAGATCCGCCGATCGTGTCACTCGATGCCGTTGGCGCGCTGGATGCTGCGCACATAGGCCGTGATCCTGTCGACGTCCCGCGTGCCGACGCCCTCGACCGGGGGCATGTTCCCGAACGTCCAGTGATGGGCGCGCACCCCGTTGCGAACCGCAAGCCGGAAGGCGAGATCGGCATGATGGGCGGGCGCGTAAATCCGCTGAACGAGCGAGGGTCCGATGTCCGTTCCGCCAGCGTTTTCCCCGTGACACGATGCACAGTTCGCGGCGAAAAGCCGTTTCCCCTCAAGGGCGGCGCCCGAAAGCCGGGGAACGTGCAACCCGGCCTTTGGCGCGGTCGCCCCCGGCGCCCCGGGGCGGAGCATCAGCCAGCCGGCGACGATCACCGCCACGACCGCGACACTCCATCCGACAGCCTTCATCGTCATTGCGCCATCCCGTGATCCGGTCCGCGACGGAGCGGCCCCACGCCAGTTCATCGCGCCCAGGGTGGGGCTTCCCCTTCCGGGAAGGTCAAGCGCCTTCGCCACCGGCATGCCGGAGCCGCGCGAGAATGTCGCACGCGCCGCCGGGAGGTCCGTTTCGAACAAGCGATTGTCGCATCCAAGGCATCGAAGGGCCATGGCGAAGCTATTCTGTCGCGACATGTCAGGTGCGGCCGCGGGCACATGCAGGCGGTCGAGAATTGGGAAGCCGGTGAGAAACCGGCACTGCCCCCGCAACGGTAAGGAACGGACAAGACCGCGACACAGGCCACCGGGGAGGAGCCTCCGGGAAGGCGTCGGGGAAGCGGCGAAAGCCAGATGTTCCAAGTCCGGAAACCAGCCCGACATGACGTCAAGCCGCGGGTGGCGGTGGGGGCGATCTCGTGCCGTGCCGCTCCCGGGCACCGCGCCGATCCCCTCCCGCGCATCCGCTTCATGTTATCGCCGGCGCATTCCGGCAAGGTGAGACCTGCATGATGAACGCAGACGCCAAGGCATACGACCTTCTGGCCCGGCGGGTGCCGCATCACTCGCTTGAACAGGCCTTCTACGCGGATCCCGCCATCCTCGCGCTGGACCTCGAGCACATCTTCTACCGCGACTGGCTCTACGCCACGCCGGCCTGCGCGCTGCCCAAGCCCGGCAGCTATGTCACCCACCGCGTCGGGGCGTTTCCGCTGGTGATCGTGCGCGGATCCGACGGCGCGATCCGTGCGTTCCACAACACCTGCCGACATCGCGGCTCGGTCATCTGCAAGGCTGCCTCCGGGCATGTGCCCAAGCTGGTCTGTCCCTACCACCAGTGGACCTACGAGCTCGACGGTCGGCTTCTCTGGGCCCGAGACATGGGTCCGGACTTCGATGCCTCGGCCCACGGGCTGAAGCCGGTGCACTGTCGGGAACTGGCGGGCCTCGTCTACATCTGCCTGGCCGACGAGGCGCCGGACTTCGACACTTTCGCCACGCAGGCCGGCCCCTATCTGGCTCCGCATGACCTGGGCAACGCGCGCATCGCGCACCAGTCCACGATCATCGAGAACGGCAACTGGAAGCTCGTGTGGGAGAACAACCGCGAGTGCTACCATTGCGGGGGAAACCACCCCGCCCTTTGCCGCAGCTTTCCCGACGACCCGGCCGTGACGGGCATGGAGAACGGCGAGACGCCGCCTCACCTGCAGGCGCATGTCTCGCGCTGCGAGGCGGCCGGACTTCCCTCGCGCTTCCATCTCGCCGACAGCGGCCAGTACCGCCTCGCCCGCATGCCGCTTAAGACCGGCGCGAGAAGCTACACGATGACCGGCAACGCGGCCGTCGGGCGGCCGCTCGGCCGGGTGCCGCTGCCCGATGCGGGGGCGCTGCTGAAGTTCCATTATCCCACGACCTGGAACCACTTCCTGCCCGATCACTCGATCACCTTCCGCGTGACGCCGATCGGCCCGCAGCAGACCGAGGTCCAGACGACCTGGCTCGTCAACAAGGACGCCGTCGAGGGAGTGGACTACGACCTGAAGACGCTCACCGAGGTCTGGGAGGCGACCAACGACGAGGACCGTCGCGTGGTCGAGGACAACCAGGTCGGCATCAATTCGCCCGCCTACGCTCCCGGCCCCTATTCGCCGGTCCAGGAAAGCGGTGTCGACCAGTTCGTGGACTGGTACTGCGCCACCCTTGCAAGCCGTCTCGCCCCGCTCCGGGAGGCCGCCGAATGAGAATGCCCCACCCGCAGATCTCGCATCCGGTCGTCGTGTGGGACGGAAGCGAGGAGCTCGAGTGCGTCTCGGTCATTCCCGAGGCGCCGAACGTTGCAAGCTTCTGCTTCCAGTCCCCCTCGGGGGCGGTGTTCTCCTATGTGCCGGGCCAGTTCCTGACACTGGAGCTGCCGGTGCCGGGCGGTCCGCTCTACCGCACCTACACCATCTCCTCCTCGCCCTCGCGACCGATGTCGATCTCGGTCACGGTCAAGGCGCAGGAGGGAAGCCTCGGCACCCGATGGATGCTGGACAATCTGCGTCCGGGCGTCAGGATCCGGGCAAGCGCGCCGGCCGGCTCCTTCTCCAGCCAGCTCCATCCGGCGGACAAGTACCTGTTCATCTCCGCGGGCTCCGGCATCACGCCGATGATGTCGATGACCACGTGGATGTTCGACCTCGGGCGCCCCGCCGACGTCGTCTTCGTCAACTGCGCCAGGCGTCCCTCGGAGATCATCTTCCGCCAGCGCCTGGAGCACATGGCGAGCCGCTTCCCCGAGATCGACCTGAAATTCGTCGTCGAGGAGACCGACCGCTTCCTGCCCTGGACAGGGTACCAGGGCACGTTCAACCAGCTCATGCTGGGCCTGATGGCACAGGACTACCTGGAGCGCGAGGTGTTCTGCTGCGGCCCCGAACCCTTCATGCAGGCGGTGCGCGAGGCATTGACGGGCCTCGGCTTCGACATGTCCCGCTACCATCAGGAGAGCTTCCATGCGCCGGTGCCGGAGGCGGCGGAGGACCCGGTCGAGGGCGACGTCGTTCCGGACGCGGCCGCGATGGCGGAGGTCGCCTTCGCGCTGTCGGGGGTGACGCAGCCCTGTGCCGAGACCGACACCATTCTCGCCACCGCCCGCAACGCCGGGCTCAACATTCCCTCGGGCTGCACCTTCGGCGTCTGCGGAACCTGCAAGATCCGCAAAATTTCCGGCCAGGTGCACATGGTCCACAACGGCGGCATCACCGACGAGGACGTGGAAGCGGGCTACGTGCTCGCCTGCTGCTCCCACCCCATCGGACAGGTCGAGGTGGAAGCCTGAACCGGGTCGGCGCGGGACTGCGGACGGGCACGCCTCAGAAGTCCCAGTCCTCGTCCCGCGTCGCCACGGCCTTGCCGATCACATAGGACGAGCCCGAACCGGAAAAGAAGTCGTGGTTCTCGTCCGCGTTGGGCGAAAGCGCCGCCATGATCGCGGGATTCACCCGGCAGACCTCGTCGGGAAAAAGCTGCTCGAAGCCGAGGTTCTGAAGCGCCTTGTTGGCGTTGTAGTGCAGGAACTGCTTCACGTCCTCGCTCAACCCCAGCGGATCGTAGAGACTTTCGGTGTAACGGCTCTCGATCCCGTACAGGTCGAACAGAAGCGCGAAGGCGAAGTCCTTGATCTCCTGCCGTTCCGCCTCGCCCGCGCGCTCCATCGCGCGCTGGAACTTGTAGCCGATGTAGTAGCCGTGCACGGCCTCGTCGCGGATGATGAGCCGGATAAGGTCCGCCGTATTGGTGAGCCGCGCCCGGCTCGACCAGTGCATGGGCAGATAGAAGCCGGAATAGAAGAGGAAGGATTCCAGGAACACGCTGGCGACCTTCCTGCGCAGCGGCGACGCGCCCGCATCGTACTCGTCGAGGATCAGCCGCGACTTCTGCTGCAGATGGGCATTCTCCTCCGACCAGCGGAACGCCTCGTCCACCTCCCGGGTGGAACACAGGGTGGAGAAGATCGAGGAGTAGCTGCGCGCGTGCACCGCCTCCATGAAGGCGACATTGCTGAGCACCGCCTCCTCGTGCGGCGTCACCGCGTCGCCCATCAGCGCCGGCGCACCGACCGCGTTCTGAATCGTGTCCAGAAGGGTCAGGCCGGTGAAGACGCGGATGGTGAGCTGGCGTTCCTCGTCGGTGAGCTGCGACCACGACTGGATGTCGTTCGACAGCGGCACCTTTTCCGGCAGCCAGAAATTCACGGTCAGACGGTTCCAGATCTCCAGATCCTTCTCGTCCTGCAGCCGGTTCCAGTTGATGGCGCGCGGCACATCACGCACGGGAGATTGGCGCAACACGGACATGTCGTTCATCAAAGCCTCACAGCGAGCAGGAAACGCACCCCTGCACCTCGGTCCCCTCGAGGGCCATCTGGCGCAGGCGAATGTAGTAGATGGTCTTGATGCCGGCCTTCCAGGCGTGGATCTGGGCCCGGTTGATGTCTCGCGTCGTGGCCGTGTCCTTGAAGAACAGCGTCAGGGACAGGCCCTGGTCCACATGCCGGGTGGCGGCGGCGTAGGTGTCGATGATCGCCTCGGCGCCGATCTCGTAGGCATCCCGGTAGTACTCGAGATTGTCGTTCGTCATGTAGGGCGCGGGATAGTAGACGCGGCCGATCTTGCCTTCCTTGCGGATCTCGATCTTCGAGGTGATCGGATGGATCGAGGACGTGGCATTGTTGATGTAGCTGATCGACCCGGTCGGCGGCACCGCCTGGAGATTGCGGTTGTAGAGCCCGTCGGCCATCACCGCCTGCTTCAGGGCCGCCCAGTCCTCGCGGACCGGCACCTCGATGCCGAAACGCCCGAAAAGCTCCTTCACCGTGTCGGTTTCGGGCAGCCAGTCCCGCTCCAGATATGTGTCGAAGAAGGTTCCGTCGGCGTATTTCGACCGCTCGAAGCCGACGAAACTGCGCCCGCGCTCGCGGGCCAGCACGTTCGAGGCCCGCAGGCAGTGGTAGAGCACGGCAGCGAAATAGACGCTGGTGAAGTCGATCCCCTCGCGCGATCCGTAGTGGATGTGCTCGCGGGCCAGGAACCCGTGCAGGTTCATCTGCCCGAGACCGATGGCATGGCTCTCGTCGTTGCCGCGCCGGATCGAGGGAACGGAGTCGATCGCCGACATCTCCGACACGGCGTTAAGCGCCCGTACCGCCGTGTCGACCGTGGCGCCGAGATCGCCGCCGTCCATGGCCCTGGCGATGTTCAGCGAGCCGAGATTGCACGAGATGTCGGTGCCCAGGTGAGCGTAGGAGAGGTCGTCGTTGAACCTCGACGCCTCGTTCACCTGCAGGATCTCCGAGCACAGGTTCGACATGGTGATACGGCCCGCGACCGGGTTGGCGCGGTTCACCGTGTCCTCGAACATGATGTAGGGATAGCCGCTCTCGAACTGGATCTCGGCCAGTGTCTGGAAGAACTGCCGCGCGTTGATCTTCTTCTTGCGGATCCTCGGGTTGTCGACCATCTCGTGATACTTCTCGGAGACGGAAATTTCCGAGAACGGCACCCCGTAGACACGCTCCACGTCGTGCGGCGAAAACAGGTACATGTCCTCGTTCTTCTTCGCCAGCTCGAAGGTAATGTCGGGGATGACGACGCCGAGCGAGAGCGTCTTGATGCGGATCTTCTCGTCCGCGTTCTCCCGCTTGGTGTCGAGAAAGCGCAGGATGTCGGGATGATGGGCGTGCAGGTAGACCGCGCCCGCGCCCTGACGCGCGCCGAGCTGGTTGGCGTAGGAGAAGCTGTCCTCCAGAAGCTTCATCACCGGGATGACGCCGGAGGACTGGTTCTCGATGCCCTTGATCGCCGCGCCGTGCTCGCGAATGTTGGTGAGCATCAGGGCCACGCCGCCGCCGCGCTTGCTGAGCTGGAGCGCGGAATTGATGGCGCGCCCGATGGACTCCATGTTGTCCTCGATGCGCAGCAGGAAACAGGAGATCAACTCGCCGCGCTGTGCCTTGCCCGCGTTGAGGAAGGTGGGCGTCGCGGGCTGGAAGCGCCCGGCGAGGATCTCGTGCATCAGCCGCGACGCGAATGCCTCGTCGCCGCGCGCGAGGGTGAGCGCCACCATGACGACCCGGTCCTCGAAGCGCTCCAGGTAGCGCTTCCCGTCACGCGTCTTGAGGGTGTAGCTGGTGTAGTACTTGAAGGCGCCGAGGAAGGTGGGGAAACGGAATTTCACCTTGTAGGCCGCCTCCCACAGCCCCAGGATGAAGGCCCGGTCGTACAGATCAAGCACGGCGGCCTCGTAGTAGCCCTCCTCCACCAGGTACCGCAGCTTTTCCTCCAGCGAATGGAAGAAGACCGTGTTCTGGTTCACGTGCTGGAGAAAATACTGGCGCGCGGCCATGCGGTCGGCATCGAAACGGATCCGCCCGGCATCGTCATAGAGGTTCAGCATGGCGTTGAGGGCGTGATAGTCCAGCCCCTGCCATTCCGTGGGAACGGCCTGCGCCGGAGGCGCTTCGCTCACGTCGCGCTCGAGAGTTGCGTTTTCCAAAACCTGTCCAGTCCTTCACTGACACGTGCGATATCGCTCGTCGTTCCGGCAAGCTCGAAGCGGTAGAGCAGCGGCACGCCGCATTTCTCCGCGATCACGTCACCGGCCAGGGCGAAGAGCGCTCCGAAGTTGCGGTTGCCCGAGGCGATGACGCCACGAAGCCTGCCGCGCGTGTCGGGGTTGTTGAGGAAGCGGATCACCTGCCTGGGCACTGCACCGCGCCCCGTGCCATCGGCAAAGGTGGGCGTGACCAGCACGAAGGGCCGCGCCGGCGCGGGCACGGGGGCGGACGAGGCAATCGGGATCCGCTCCGCGTCGATCCCGAGCCTTTCCACGAAACGCGCCGTGTTGCCGGAGCGCGAGGAAAAGAAGACCAGCCCGCCCATGTCCCGCCTCAGCGCAGCGCGGCGATCTTGTCGGGACGAAAGCCCGCCCAGTGGTCGTCACCGGCCATCACGACCGGCACCTGGCGGTAGCCGAGCCCGGTCACGCGCTCCATGGCCGCCTCGTCGAGCGTCAGGTCGACGAGTTCGTAGGAAAGCCCCTTCGCGGCAAGCGCGCGGGTCGTGGCGGTGCACTGAACACAGGCGGGTTTGGAATAGACGGTGATGCTCATCAGGTGTCCCCGGATCTCTGCCAAGACGTGGCCGATGCACAAGGGGACGCGAACGCGCGCGGACACACCGCGACCGTACGACGCCTCCGGGCCCACCGACCGGGTTCGCTCTCAAGGTCCTGGCAGGTCTCCTGACTTGCGGCTCGAGCACCTCGGTCCACCTTCCCGGCGCTTGCGCGCCAGTGGCTCATCGGACCTTGGCTTGCCGCTCACAGTTGCGGGGGCAGTGCCGGTTTCCCACCGGCTTCCCTTTTCAGCCGCGACGAATCGCGGACACCAAGACAACACGATGTAGGCACCCGCACCGCCCTGGTGTCAACATGTAGTGGACTTCTCAACAGCCTCCCGCATGTCGCCCGACCGGAGCGGGACCGCCCCGCACGCTCTCAAGAGGCACGGGAGAGCCGCCCCGCATGGCTGAAGAGAGCCAGTGCAAGCGTGACCAGCGCCAGTCCGGCGGCCAGGGCGAAGGTCATGGAAAAGGCGTGGGCCACCTCCGCCGTGGAGGCTTCGGCCGCGTTTCCCGTTCCCAGCACCGCGACGAACACGCCCGGCATGGCCGAGGCGCCGGTCATCAACCCGAGGTTCCGCGACACGCCCAGCAGGCCGGAAAGACGTCCGCGCTGCTCGACAGGGGCGTCCAGGAGCACGGCGGTGTTGTTGGCCGCAAGGAAAAGCTGAAAGGCCGGGGTCAGCACGATCAGCGCGACGATGTAGCCCGGTACGCCGAAGACCCTCGGCAGGAACGCCAGGCAGAGCAGGCCGGCCATGGCCTGCACCAGCCCGAGAACCATGACGCGCGCACTGCCCAGCCGGTCGGTCAGACGCCCCGCCGGAATGCCGGAAAGCGCGGCGACGACCGGCCCCACGGACATGACAAGGCCGATCATCGCCTCGTCCAGTCCGAGCGAGAACGCCAGATAGAAGGGCGCGACGACCAGCGTGGACATCATCACCGTTCCCACCAGGAGGTTCATCGCGAAACCCGCGCCGGTGCGGCGGTCACGCAGAAGCCGCATCGGCACCAGCGGCGCGGCGGAGCGGCTCTCGACCAGCACGAACAGGACGAAGGCGACCATGGCCCCCACGACGAGCGTGCCCGTGCCGAACGGCACCTCCGGCGCCCCGCCTTCGGCCGCAAGCGCATAGGCGGCCAGCGCAATGACGAGCAGCACGGTTCCCGGAGCATCCAGATCGCGCGCCGAGGCGCGCCGGCGCGATGCGCCGCGCCCAAGGAAGGCAACGGCCAACACAAGGGTAAAAAGCGCGAAACCGGCAAGAAGCCAGAAGGCCGCCCGCCAGTCTGCCCAGGCGAGCATCGCTCCGCCGAGCGAGGGGCCCAGCGCCGTTCCTGTCGCCGACATCGTACCGAGCACGCCCATCGCCATGCCGAGCCGCTCCGTCGCGACCCGGTCGCGCGCGATCGACATGGGAAGGGCGATGAGGATGGCGCCGCCAGCACCCTGCACGGCACGGCCCGCGACGAGCACCTCGAGGCTCGGAGCCATGGCGCACACGCCCGATGCCGCGATGAACGCCAGAAGACCGGCGATCAGGACCCGGCGATGGCCGAAGAGGTCCCCCAGCCGCCCCGCGCTCACGATGGTGACCGTCACCGCCAGCAGATAGGCCAGCACGACCCACTGAACGCCGGTGATCGTGGCCGAGAAGCCGCGCGTGAGCGCGGGAAGAAGAACCGATGCGATGCTGATGCCCATCGACGCGGTGAGCGTCGCCGCGGCAAGTGCCGCAAGAACGGGGACGGAAGGCCGGTCCGATGTCGTGTCGCTCATGAGTGCCACCCTTGTGATCGAAGTGAAGTGGCGCTACATCTGCCACTTCAAGTCGACTTGAGGTCAAGCATGAAACTCATCGACATCGGCGCACTGTCACAACTCAGCGGCCTGCCCGCCTCGACGCTGCGCTACTACGAGGAAATCGGTCTCATCCGCTCGGTGGCGCGGCACGGCCTGCGACGCCAGTTCGACGCGCCTGCCGTGACCCAGCTCGCCCTGATCTCTCTCGGCAAGCTCGCCGGCTTCTCGCTTGCCGACATCAAGGCGATGTTCGCCGGAGACGGGTCACCCAGGGTTCCGCGCGCCGAACTGCATCTGCGCGCCGATGCGCTCGACGAACAGATCCGGGGCCTGACCCGCCTGCGCGACGCCCTGCGTCACGTCGCCGACTGTCCCAAGGACGATCACCTGGAGTGCCCCAAGTTCCGCCGGCTGATGCAGTTCGCCTCCCGCAACACACCGGCAACCGGCGGGCTTCGCGGAAGGGCCGACTGACCCCGCCCACCTGTCCCGCACGCGCATCAACCAGAAAGCGAGTTAGGTCTGGTCACTCAAGGATTGGGCCAATACCCTGTGCGCAAAGGGATTCGTCGGAGCGGATTGTCCTGGCAGGACCATCCGGTCGATCACCGAGCGGAGTGCGCGCATCATGGTCTTTCGCCTTGGAAAGAAATATCAGGGTCTGGCGCACGGGTTCGGCTGCGCCTGTCACACACCCCAGGCCATGCAGGCCCTCGCACGCGTCGAGGCGGGCATGTCGCGGCGCTCGGTGTTGCGCGGGATCGCGGCCACCCTCGCCGCTCCCGTTCTCGCCGGCACCTCGCCGCTTTTCGCGCAGCCGGCCGCTGACAGGCTTCTGCTGCGCAACGTCAGGATCTTCGACGGGCATTCGCCGAAGCTGATCGAAGGCCGGGACGTGCTGCTGGAGGCCAACCGGATCGTCGCGCTGCCCCGCGCCGGGGAGGCCGTCAGCGATGCCGCTATCATCGATTGCAAGGGCGGCACTTTGATGCCGGGCCTGATCGACGCGCACTGGCACGCGCTTCTTGCCGGCATTTCGCAAGTCGCGGCGCTGACCGCCGACGTTCCCTATGTGCACCTCGTGGCGGCACAGGAAGCCGAGCGTACCGTGCTGCGCGGGTTCACGACCGTGCGTGACGTGGGTGGCCCCGCCTTCTCGCTCAAGCGCGCCATCGACGAGGCACGCACTCCCGGCCCCCGTATCTACCCCTCCGGCGCCATGGTGTCGCAGACCTCCGGGCATGGCGACTTCCGCCAGCGCTACGAAGTGCCCCGCTCGCCGCAGACCAACCTGAGCCACGCGGAGGAGGCAGGCATCTCGGCAATCGCGGACGGCGTGCCGGAAGTGCGCCGCCGGGTGCGGGAGCAGCTCATGCTGGGCGCGAGCCAGATCAAGATCATGTCGGGCGGCGGCGTCGCCTCCAGTCATGACCCTGTCGACAGCCTCCAGTTTTCGGAAGAGGAAACGCGTGCGGCGGTGGAGGCTGCCCGGGACTGGCATACCTATGTCTGCGCCCACGTCTACACATCGCAGGGCATACAGCGCGCCCTGAAATGCGGCGTGCGGTCCATCGAACACGGACAGCTCGCCGACGAGGAGACCGTGCGCATGATGGCGGATGCGGGCGCATGGTGGTCGATCCAGCCGTTCCTCGCCGATGAGGACGCCAACGTCTACACGAACCCGACGCAGATCGAGCAGCAGAAGCTGATCGCGCAAGGCACGGTCAGGGCTCTCGAACTGGCCGAAAAGCACAAGGTCAATCTGGCGCTTGGAACGGACATCCTGTTCAATCCCAGGGCGACCGCCACCCAGGGACGGCAGCTCGCCAAGTTCGCGCGCTGGTACGACAATGCCAGGGTCCTGCGACTTCTGACCGGCGGCAACGCGGAGCTTCTTGGCCTGTCCGGCCCGCGCAGCCCCTATGAGGGGCCGCTTGGCGTCATCGAGGCCGGCGCACTGGCGGACATCGTCGTCCTCGACGGAAACCCGCTTGAAACCATCGACCTGATCGCGGATCCGGAAACGCACATGAAGCTTATCGTCAAGGACGGACGGATCCACAAGAACACGCTGGAGGGCTGACCGTGGCGCGTTTCATGGCCGCCCTGGCGCTTGCATCCGCGCTGGCATGGGCACCGGCGGCGCTGGCCGGGGAGACCGGTACCGCGCAGGCCGGACAGACACGCGACTGGGCCATCCAGGTCACTCCCTATCTCTGGGCAACCGGGCTTTCGGGCGAGGTCGCCCCGGTGCGGCGCCTGCCGCCCATCCATGTCGAGAAGAGTTTCGGCGACGTTCTCGGCGATCTCGATTTCGGCGGGTTCGTCAATATCTGGGCGAGACGCGGCCGCTACGTGTTTTCCGGCGACCTGATGTATGTGTCGACGACGGACAGCAAGCGGGTGAGCGGCGTGCCCTTCGTCGGCTTCGTCGATGCCTCCACCGACACCCGCCAGTTCACCTCGACCCTGCAGGCCGGTTACCGTGTCGTCAGCCAGGATCGCTTTACCCTCGACGTTCTCGGCGGCGCGCGCATCTGGTGGATCTCCAACACATTCGACATCCAGGCCGGTCCGGCCAGCGGATCCTATGGCGAGAACTTCGGCTGGGTGGATCCCGTGATCGGCGCCCGCGCGTTCCTGCGCCTCGGCGACAAGCTGTCACTGCAGGCACAGGCCGACGCGGGCGGGTTCGGCGCGGGAGCGCGCTCGACGTTCTCCGCCCTTGCCACCGCCAATTACACGCTGAGCGACAGCCTCTCGGTGTCCGCCGGCTACAAGTATCTCAAGACCGACTACAGGAAGGGCGGCCACGTGTTCGACACTGAACTGGGCGGCCCCGTGCTCGGCCTGACCTATCGCTTCTGACCCGAGCCGGAAGGGACCCTCAGATGGATCAGATCTCAAACCGGTCGCGCACCCTCGCGACACTCGTCCTCGCCCTTTTCCTCTCAATCGCCGGAACGCCGCTCCTCGCCCAGGAGGCGCGGGAGCAGACCGAGGCCACAGGGCTGGTCATCGGTGTCCATGAAAGCCCTCCCTTCGTGATCAAGCAGGAGGAAGGGTATACGGGCATGGCGATCCGGCTGTGGGAGTTCATCGCCGGCGAACTCAATCTCACCTATTCCTACAAGGAGTTCGACACGGTCCGCCAGATGATCGATGCCGCCGCCGCGTCGCAGATCGATGTCGCCGTGACCAACCTGACGATCACCGAGGCCCGCGCGACCCGGATCGAATTCACCCAGCCCTGGTTCGACTCCGGACTTCGGATCATGGTCAACGAGAACGGCGGCACCAGCTTCTGGAACCTGATCGAGGGGCTCTATGATTCCGGTTTCATAGCGGCCTACGGCTGGCTCGCGCTCATCATCATCGTGGCATCCATCGGCTTCACGATCTTCGACCGGCGTTTCGACAAGAACTTCCCGAAACGCTGGCGCGACGGCCTCGCCGAGAGCTTCTACCTGGTGATGACCATCGCGATGTCCGGCAAACCGCCCAGCAGGAAGAACCTGTTCGGCTGGATGGGCCGCGTCTGGCAGGGCCTGTGGCTGGTCTTCGGCGTCGTGGTCGTGGCCTTCGTCACCTCCTCGGTCACGAGCGTGATGACGACACTGGCCTTCAAGGGGCAAATCCGCAGCGTCGCCGACCTGCCCGGCCTCACGATCGGCGTCACGGAGGGCAGCACGGCGGAAGACTACGCGCAAGCAGCCGGTCTCACCGTCATCGCCTATCCGAACATCAACCAATCCGCCCGGGCCCTGGTGGAGGGAGATGTCCAGGCCGTCATCGGCGACAAGCCCGTGCTCGAATACCACGCACACGTGAACCCCGACATGCCGCTGCAGGTGGTCGGGGCGATCTTCAACCCCGACAAATACGGGTTCGGCCTGCCGCCGGGAAGCCCGATCCGCAAGCCCATGACCATCGAGATCGTCGGCGCGCGCGAGGACGGGACCGTCCGGGAAATCGCGACGGAGTACTTCGGCCTCAACCCCTGACGAGAGACGCCACCAGCGACGATCCGTCATCCAACGAACGCAGCCTGCAAGGGACCCCGAGCGCATGTGCACTTCACTCGTCTACCGCGATGCCGCGGACAGGGCCTACTTCGGCCGGACACTGGAGCTGACGTCCGACCTGCCGTACCAGCTCGCCTATTGTCCGGCGGGCCAGACCTTCTCCTCGAGAGCCGAGGGCCACGCGACGCTGGACTACACCAGCCGGCACGCCTTCCTGGCCGTGACCATGCCGGGACGCATGCCGACACCCGACGCACCGCTCGGGCTGTCGGACTTCAAGGTCGTCGAGGGACTGAACGACCAGGGCCTGACCTTCAGCCTGCTGTCCTATCCGGCAGCCGGAGGCCCCCGGCAGGCGATCGCGGCGACGCAGGCCGTGCTCTCCGCCTCCGATCTCGGATCCTGGACGCTCGGCCTGTTCGCAAGCGTTGCGGAGGTGAAGGCCGCGCTCCAGGAGCAGCCCGTGCTGCTCGAGGCGCTCGCCCTGCTCGGCGGGGTCGAGTCCCCCTTCCACTATGTGGCGCACGACGCGGGCGGCGCCTCGCTCGTGATCGAGTTCAACAACGGCAGGATGTCGCTCCATGACAACCCGGTCGGGGTGATGACCAATGGCCCCGACTTCCCCTGGCATCTCACCAACCTGAACAACTACACCTTCCTCACCAATGTGGACGCCTCCAGCGCGACCTTCGGCGGCTACAAGGCCGTTCAGCCGGACTCCGGTATCGCCACGGCCGGCCTGCCGTCCTCAAGCACTTCGGTCGGCCGCTTCGTGCGCGCGGCCTACTACGCCCAGTTCACCGAGAAGGCGGCGACGCCGGACATGGCGGTGCTCACGCTTTCCCACGTGATGAACACCTTCGACCGACCACGCGGGGCCTCGGTGACACCCGCCGGTGCCGGCGCCGGTCATCTGGAGGTCGCGGGACTTTCCGACAGAGCGGGCGACGGCCCGGCGACTGAATACACCTGCTGGACCAACCTTTCGGATCTCGATCGCAGGCGCTTTCACCTGCGCACCTACCGAAGCCTCAACTACACCAGCTTCGATCTCCGCGACCTCGCGGACACGACCACGCCGCTGGTCCTGCCGCTGGAGCGCCTCGACACCCTTTCGGGCGACGCGACAGATGCTCTCAGGCAGGCCCGCCCGGCCTGAGGCACCACAGAGCAAATCCTCTTTCCGCACTTAAAACGGAGCCTTCCGATGAGCCGCAAGACCGACAAGCCCGATGACGAGATCTACGGTGCGAGGGAATTGGCGAGCGCGCTGCCGAAGTCGCATTTCCCAGGCCGCGAGGAGAACCCGCGCCGGATCTACATGGCGGTGCGCGACGAACTGATGCTGGACGGAAATTCCCGCCAGAACCTGGCCACCTTCTGCCAGACCTGGGAAGAGCCGGAAATCCACGACCTGATGGATGCCTGCATCGACAAGAACATGATCGACAAGGACGAATATCCGCAGACCGCCGAGATCGAGGCACGCTGCGTACGGATGCTCGCCGATCTCTGGAACGCGCCGGAGGGCCCGGCGACCGGCTGTTCGACCACCGGCTCGAGCGAAGCGGCCATGCTTGGCGGCCTGGCCATGAAGCGGCGCTGGGAGGCACGGCGCAAGGCGCAGGGCAAGCCGACCGACAAGCCCAACCTCGTCACCGGCCCCGTGCAGGTGTGCTGGCACAAGTTCACCCGGTACTGGGACGTGGAGCACCGCGAGATCCCCATGGAGAACGGCCGCCTGCTGATGACGCCCGAGGAGGTGCTGAAGCTGTGCGACGAGAACACGATCGGCGTGGTGCCGACACTCGGCGTGACCTTTACCGGCGAGTTCGAGCCGGTGAAGGCGGTCAGCGACGCACTCGACGCGCTGGAACGCGAGACCGGCCTCGACATTCCCATCCACGTGGATGGCGCCAGCGGCGGATTTCTCGCCCCCTTCTGCGCGCCCGAACTGGAATGGGACTTCCGGCTGCCGCGCGTGCGCTCGATCAATGCGTCGGGACACAAGTTCGGCCTCGCCCCGCTCGGCGTGGGCTGGGTCATGTGGCGCGAGGAGAGCGACCTGCCCGAGGAGATGGTTTTCTGGGTGAACTATCTGGGCGGCGACATGAAGGACATCGCCCTCAACTTCTCCCGCCCGGGCGGGCAGATCGTCTGCCAGTACTACAACTTCCTGCGTCTCGGCCGGGAGGGCTACGCCAAGGTCCACGGAGCCTGCTACGACAGCGCCGCGTATCTTGCGCGTGAACTCGCAGCCATGGGCCCCTTCGAGATCGTCTTCGACGGAGACCGGAGCCGGGGCATTCCGGCCGTATCATGGAAGCTGAAGGAGGGGCTCGAGACCGGGTTCACCCTGTTCGACCTCGCCGATCGGCTGCGTGTGCGCGGCTGGCAGGTGCCCGCCTACACCCTGCCGACGCATTGCGAGGACCAGGCGGTCCAGCGCATTCTCGTGCGCAACGGCGTCAGCCGGGACCTTTGCGCAATGCTGCTGGAGGATATCCGCTCCGCGCTGGCCCATGTGGATGCCCACCCGCGCAAGACACCGCTCGGCGAGGACGACGCCTCGGGTTTCCACCACTGACCACGCCGTCCACGGTGACAAACGACCCCGAAGGCGGGCGACATCCGCCTTCGGCGGGAACACGGATACGAGAATGCACACCAGAGGCCCAAGGCCCTTCATCACGATGCGCTGCCTCCTGCGCGACGGGCACAGGATCGTGCTGCGGGCGCGACAGCATCGCAAGGGCCTGCAGCGCTCCGCGCGCCAGAAGGGCATCCCCTTCTGGCACCGGCCCGCCTACAACTGGTGGAACGGCCTTCTGTTCGCCGTGGGCTCGCTGCACTTCATTGTCGCAAGCCTGCTGTCCATCGTGGACAGCCCCCTGACGACCCGGGAAATCGCCCTCGTCTTCTTCGCCGGCTCGATCTTCTTCACCACGGCCGGCTTCATGCAGAACCTGCAGGCGGCCAATGCCGGCGAGATGACCGGCGGGCCTCCCGAAACACGAACGCGCCTTCGCCTCATCGGCTGGAAACCGTCCGACGTCGGCTGGCTCAGCACGATCACCCAGTTCGCCGGAACGGTGATGTTCAACTTCAACACGTTCGACGCGATCGATCCGCCGGCACAATGGTATCTCGCCGATCTGACGATCTGGCTTCCCGGCCTCGTCGGCTCGGTGCTTTTTCTCGTGTCAGGCTATCTGGCCTTCATGGAAGCGGGCCACGGCTGGTGGTCCTGGAAGCCGGCCGACCTCGACTGGCAGATCGTGACGGCGAACCTGCTCGGCTGCATCTTCTTCATGGGCGCCGGCATTCTGGCCTACATACCGCGCGGACCGGAGCCCGCCTGGATCGCGACATCCGCGAACGTGCTGCTCTGCCTCGGGGCGGTGGGCTTTCTCGCCGGCGCACTGCTGATGATGAGGGAAAGCAGGCAGGCCGCCACGCTCATTCCGTGATGCGGCTTGCCGAAGGCGCCCGTGGCGGCGGGACGGCCGACGGGCAAGAAAAAAGGCTCGCGGGCGTTCGGTATCCCGCGAGCCTTCGGCATGCCGATCTGAGGGGGAGGATCAGCTTGCACGTGCCTCGGCAAAGGAGATCAGTTCCCCCAGCATGCGCTCTTCCTCGGCCGTGGGATCGGTCAGCGGCGTGCGGACGCCACCGGCATCGAAGCCCTTGAGGCGCACACCGGCCTTGATCAGCGACACGGCATAGCCCGGAGCGCGCTCACGCAGCTTCATGAAGGGAAAGAAGAAGCCCTTCAGGAGCGTTTCGCAGGTGGCCGTGTCGCCGGCGCGCAGGGCCTTGTAGAACTCGACGGCCATGCCGGGAACGAAGTTGAAGACGGCGGAGGAATAGGTCGTGAAACCGGCCGCGAGATAGGCCTCGGCGAAGAGCTCCGCCGTCGGCATGCCGCCGAGATAGGTGAGGCGATCGCCCATGGTCGCGGTCACCTCGCGCACCAGTCCCATCTCGCCGCTTCCGTCCTTGAAGCCGATCAGGTTCGGACAGGCCTCGCACAGGCGTGCGACCGTGTCCGCCTTGTAGACCGCATTGTCGCGGTTGTAGATCATGACGCCGATCGAAACGGCGTCGCAGACGGCCTTGGCATGCGCATAAAGCCCCTCCTGGGAGGCGTCGACCAGATACTGCGGCAACAGCAGAAGCCCGTCCGCGCCGGCGGCCTCGGCCTCCTTCGCGATCGAGACGGCAAGGGCGGTGCCATAACCGCAACCGGCGACGATCGGCGTGTTGCCGGCGGCTTCCTTGGCAGCGCGAACAACGGCCGGGATCTCACTCGGCGCGAGCGAGAAGAACTCGCCCGTTCCGCCCGCCGCGAAGAGGCCGGCCGCGTCGAAACCCGACAGCCATTCGACATGCCTGCGGTAGCTCTCGGCGTTGAAACCGCCCTCGGCCCCAAAATGCGTGACAGGGAATGACAGAAGGCTCGATGCGAGCCTTTCCTTGAGTTCGATCGGGTCCATGGATGCGCTCCTCATTGAATTGTCTGTTCAATCAGGTTCTACTCGCCGTCACATGAAAGTCAACAGTTGTATGATGTCTTATTTTATGTTGGGTTTGCCCATATCGCGATCCAACCCACTCCGAGGGAGCGCCTGAAATGACGTATCGTCCGCATGGCCAGCATCTTGTCGCAGGCCGCCGAACCGCCAGCAGCCAGCAATTCGACAGCAGGCCCGTGACCGGACCGGCCCACTCCTTCTGCAACGGGGGCGCGGACGAGGTCGACAGTGCCGTGCGCGCCGCCGAAGCCGCCTTTGCAAGCTACGGGCAGTCCAGCCGCGAGCAGCGCGCCGCCTTTCTGGAAGCCATCGCGGACGCGATCGAGGCACGCGCCGGCGATCTGACGCCCACTGTCATGAGCGAGACCGGCCTGCCGCAGGCCCGGGTCGAGGGCGAGCGCGGCCGCACGACCGGACAGCTGCGCATGTTCGCGGCCCACATCAGGGACGGTGCCTATCTCGACCTGCGCCGGGACGAGGCCCTTCCGGAGCGGACGCCGCCGCGCCCCGAACTCAGACTTTGCATGCGTCCGCTCGGCCCCGTCGGTGTCTTCGGCGCGTCGAACTTCCCGCTCGCCTTTTCCGTGGCCGGCGGCGACACCGCCTCGGCCCTGGCCGCCGGTTGCCCGGTTGTCGTGAAAGGACACCCGGCCCATCCCGCGACCGGAGAACTGGTGGCCGAGGCCATCAACGAGGCCCGCGCCGCATGCGGCCTGCCGGACGGTGTCTTCAGCTTCATCCAGAGCTCGGACCGCGCCGCCGGCGAGGCGCTCGTCACCCACCCGCTCGTGCAGGCGATCGGCTTCACCGGAAGTCTGCGCGGCGGGCGCGCGCTGTTCGACCTTTGCGCCGCGCGCGAGACCCCCATCCCCTTCTTCGGCGAGCTCGGTTCGGTCAATCCCGTTTTCGTGCTCGAGAATGCGCAACACGCACGCGGAAGCGCCATCGCCCATGACTGGGCGGCATCGCTCGTGATGGGTGTCGGGCAGTTCTGCACCAATCCCGGCGTCCTCGTGCTTCAGGAAGGCGCGGCCGCGGAGACATTCATCGCCGAAGCCGCCGAAGCCCTGTCGCAGGTGGCACCGCAGGCCATGCTGACGGCGGACATTGCCGCGTCCTTCAGGAAGGGCGTGGACGACCTCTCCGCCGCCGGCGGCAAGGTTGTCTGCCGCGCCGACGCAAACGAGGCCCGCGAGGCCGCCCCGGCCCTGCTCAGGACGGAAGCCGGACGGTTCCTGGCCGACCCGCATCTCGCGGAAGAGGTGTTCGGCCCGCTCGGACTGGTCGTCACGGTCTCGTCCCGGGACGAGATGAAAGCTGTGGCGGAAGGGCTGCGCGGCCAGCTGACCTGCACGCTGCAACTCGACGCGGGCGATCATGAGCAGGCGAAGGACCTGGTCCCGGTCCTGGAGCGCAAGGCCGGGCGCCTGCTGGTCAACGGCTATCCGACCGGGGTGGAAGTCTGCGACGCGATGGTCCATGGCGGCCCCTATCCGGCCTCCACGAACTTCGGCGCGACCAGCGTCGGCTCACTGGCCATCAGGCGTTTCCTGCGGCCCGTCTGCTATCAGAACATGCCCGAGGACCTGCTTCCGCAGGACGCGCGGGCGGCGAACTGATCCGGGAAGGAATCGGACATCATACTTCTTGACATTCCTCTCTAGTATGTTGTCATACAACTGACATAGTGGCCGGTCCCGAACGGGACCGGCGATGGCGTAGGCAAGCGGGAGATCCGGCGAACATGACGAAGGACGGCAAGCAGATCAGGGTGGGGGCCGACATCGGCGGAACCTTCACCGACGTTGCTATGGAAGTTGGCGAGACCATGCATTCCGCGAAGGTGCTCACCAACTACACGGCGCCCGAACAGGGTATCGTGGACGGTGTCCGGCTCGTCGCCGACCGCGCCGGCGTGGCGCTCTCCGAAATCGACACGCTCATTCACGGCACCACGCTTGCCACCAACGCGCTGATCGAGCGGCGCGGCGCCCGCACGGCCCTCATCACGACGAAGGGCTTCAGGGACGTCATCGAGATGCGGACCGAGAACCGGTTCGAGCAGTACGACCTCGACATCGTGCTCCCGGCCCCGCTGGTTCCGCGCGACGAGCGTTTCGTCCTCGACGAGCGCATCGACGCTCATGGCGAGATCCTCAAGGAGATCGACGACAAGGAGCTCGACGCCCTGGTCGACCGGATCATCGGGGCCGGCTTCGAGAGCATCGCGATCGGCCTGATCCACTCCTACGTCAACGGTGCGCACGAGCGGCGCGTCCGCGATGCGCTGCTGGCCCGCAAGCCCGACCTTTTCGTCTCCATCTCCTGTGAGGTCTCGCCGCAGATGCGCGAGTTCCAGCGCTTCAACACGGTCTGCGCCAACGCCTATGTGAAGCCGCTCATGGCGTCCTACCTGCGTCGCCTCACGGACAGTCTCAAGGAGGCGGGAACCACCTGCCCGGTCTTCATGATCCACTCGGGCGGCGGCATCATCAGCGTCGAGAGCGCCATCGAGTTTCCCGTTCGCCTGCTCGAGTCCGGCCCGGCCGGCGGCGCCATCTTCGCCGCCCACATCGCCAAGCAGCACGGGATCGAGCGGGTTCTGTCCTACGACATGGGCGGCACTACCGCGAAGATCTGCCTGATCGACAACCAGGTGCCCAAGACCGCCAAGACCTTCGAGGTGGCGCGCACCTACCGCTTCAAGAAGGGAAGCGGGATGCCGATCTCCATCCCGGTCATCGAGATGGTCGAGATCGGCGCGGGCGGTGGCTCCATCGCCACCGTGGACGCCATGCGCCAGATCCGCGTCGGCCCGCACAGCGCCGGCTCCGAGCCCGGCCCCGCATGTTACGGACGCGGCGGCAGCAACCCGACGGTCACCGACGCCGACCTGCTGCTTGGAAAGCTCGCGGCGGACGGGTTTGCCGGCGGTTCGATGACCCTCGACGTCGAGGCGGCGACGGGCGCGATCGAGAACGACCTCGCGCGCCCCCTCGACCTCGACGGCGCCACGGCGGCCTTCGGGCTTTGCGAAGTGGTCGACGAGAACATGAGCAACGCCGCCCGCATGCACGCGGTCGAGAACGGCATGGAGCTCGCCGACTACACGATGATCGCCTTCGGCGGCGCCGCGCCGCTGCACGCCGGCCGGCTCTGCGAAAAACTCGGCATCGACGAGCTGCTCGTCCCCCCCGGAGCCGGTGTCGGCTCGGCCATCGGCTTCCTGCGCGCACCCTTCGGCTTCGAGTCCGTGCGCAGCGCCTTCCTGCGCCTGAGCGCCTTCGACGCCGGCAAGGTGAATTCGGTCCTGAAGGAACTCGCCGACGAGGCGACCTCCTTCGTGCGCTCCGGCGCGCCCGACGCGGTCCCCACCCTCGAGTGCACCGCCTACATGCGCTACTCCGGCCAGGGCTGGGAGGTTCCGGTCACCGTGGAGGTCCGCGACTACGCCGGCAGCGAGGTCGACGTCTTCCGCAAGGGCTTCGAGGAGGTTTACGAGCAGCTCTTCGGCCGCCTGATCGACAAGCTGGACATCGAGATCGTGAGCTGGTCGCTGCGTGCAAGCTCCGAGGCCTATCCGGCGCCGCGCGTCGAGCGGGTCGAGGCCGAGCGCAGGCTCGAGCCCGCCGTCACCCGGCAGATGTTCGAGGCAAAGGCCGCGGGCTTCGTCACCTCGAACGTGGTGGCACGCGCCGACCTCAAGGCGGGCGACTGCGTCCCCGGCCCGGCCGTCATCACCGAAAACGAAACCACGACGATCATCACCGATGGACAGGAAGCGATCTTCCAGGCGGACGGATGTCTGCTCGTCCGGTCGAAAGCGTGAAGGGAACAAGAGCAATGACCGCGAATTCGCTCTCCGACGTCCGCATGCAGGTCATGTGGAACCGCCTCATCTCGGTGGTCGAGGAACAGGCCGTCACCCTCATCCGGACGGCCTTCAGCACCAGTGTCCGTGAATCGGGCGACCTTTCCGCCGGCGTCTTCAACCGGGGCGGCAAGATGATCGCCCAGGCGGTCACCGGCACCCCCGGCCACGTGAACGCGATGGCCGAGGCGGTCGGCCATTTCGTCAATGACATCGGCCGCGAGAACATCTTCGAAGGCGACGTCTACATCACCAACGACCCGTGGAAGGGCACCGGCCACCTTCTCGACATCACGATGGTGACCCCCTCGTTCCGCAACGGCTCGCTTGTCGGCTTCTTCGCCTGCACGGCCCATGTGGTGGACGTGGGCGGCCGGGGCTTCGGGCCCGACGCCAACGAGGTCTACGAGGAAGGCATCTTCATCCCGATCATGAAGTTCGTGGAGCGCGGCCACGTCAACCGCGACCTGGTCAACATCCTGCGCAACAACGTGCGCGAGGCGGACCAGGTCGTCGGCGACATCTTCTCCCTCGCCGCCTGCAACGAAACAGGCCATCGCCGCCTCATGGACATGATGGACGAGTTCGACCTGAGCGATCTGGAAGCGCTCGGCGAGTTCGTGTTCGACCGCAGCTACAAGGCGACGCTGGAACGCATCGCGGCCTTGCCCAAGGGATCCTACGACAACGTGATGCGTGTCGACGGATACGGCAGCCCGGTCGACATCGCGGTTCGCATCGACGTCCGCGACGATCACATCCTCGCCGACTTCGACGGCACGTCCGGCCCCAGCCCGCTGGGGATCAACGTCCCGATGATCTATTCCAAGGCCTATGCCTGCTACGGGCTGAAGTGCGCTCTGGCCCCCGACATCCCCAACAACCACGGCTCGCTTGCCCCGTTCCTCTTCGAGGCGCCAAAGGGCTGCATCCTCAATGCCCAGCGCCCGGCTCCGGTGGCCGTGCGCCATGTGCTCGGCCACTTCATCCCCGACGCGGTGCTCGGCGCGGTGCACAAGATGCTGCCGGGCCGCGTGCCGGCGGAAGGATCGGGAGCGCTGTGGAACCTGCATGTCAGCGTTCGCCCCCTGCAGGGCGACAAGGCGCCGGCCGACGGCGGCCGGCGGGCCGAGGTCCTGCTCTTCAACAGCGGCGGCGCCGGCGCGCGGGCAAGCCTCGACGGCCTCAGCGCGACCGCGTTCCCCAGCGGTGTGCACTCCATGTCGATCGAGGCGACGGAACACGTCGGTCCGGTCATCTTCTGGCGCAAGGAACTGCGCGACGGTTCCGGCGGCGCGGGCCAGTATCGCGGCGGCCTGGGACAGGTCGTCGAGATCAGCGCGGCCGAGGGACACGAGTTCCACTTCAACGCCATGTTCGACCGCATCGACCACCCCGCACGCGGCCGCGACGGCGGTCATGACGGCGCGCCGGGCTCGGTCACGCTGGATGACGGAACACGGCTGGCCTCGAAGGGACGCCAGCATGTCCCGGCCGAGCGTCGCCTTGTCCTGAGCCTGCCCGGCGGTGGCGGCTTCGGCGCACCGGAAAGGCGTGCCCCGGACGCGGCCAGGCGCGACGTCGCCTTCGAATACGTGGCGGACAAATGACCCGGACGGCACGGACAGGCTCTGGAAAGGTCATGCCATGAACTATGAAGCCGAACGCGCAAGGCGCATCAAGCTCTCCCCGGCCATGGCCGTTTCGGTCCGCGCACGCGAGCTGCGTGCCGGAGGCGCCGACATCATCGACCTCAGCGTCGGTGAGCCGGACTTCGACACGCCGCCACATGTTCTGGATGCGGCGGCAGCGGCGATGCGGGCGGGCCAGACCCACTACACCGCAGCCGACGGCACCCCGGAGCTCAAGGACGCGATCATCGGGAAGTTCGAGCGCGAGAACGGCCTGACATTCACCCGTCAGGAAATCTCGGCCGGCAACGGCGCCAAGCAGGTCATCTTCAACGCCCTGATGGCAACGCTCGAACCCGGCGACGAGATCCTCGTTCCCGCCCCCTACTGGGTATCCTACACGGACATGGCACTTCTCCTGGGCGCCATGCCCAGCGTGGTGGAATGCCCGATCGAGGACGGGTTCAAGCTGACGCCCGAGAAACTCGAGACGTCGCTCAGCCCGGCAACCCGCTGGCTGTTCCTCAACTCGCCCGGCAACCCCTCCGGCGCGGCCTATACACGGGCCGAACTGGAGGCTCTGGGCGAGGTGCTGGTCAGGTATCCCAGGGTCCTGATCCTCTCCGACGAGATCTACGAACACATCCGGCACGACGGCGCCGAGGCTCCGTCGTTCCTTACGGCGTGCCCGCATCTGCGCGAGCGCACCGTGATCGTCAACGGGGTGTCGAAGGCATATGCGATGACCGGTTGGCGGATCGGCTACGCGGCCGGGCCGGCGGACCTCATCAAGGTCATGGCCAAGATCCAGTCGCAGAGCACATCGAACCCCTGCTCGATCTCCCAGGCGGCCGCCGTTGCCGCACTGACCGGCCCGCAGGACTTCATTGCGACCGCCGGCAAGGAGTACACCGCGCGCCGCGACCTGGTGCTCGAGGGGCTCTCGGGGGTCGAGGGGCTGCGGCTGCGCAAGCCCGAGGGCGCGTTCTACGCCTTCGTCGAATGCAAGGGCCTCATCGGCAAGCGCACCGGCAAGGGCACGGTCCTGTCAAACGACGCGGAGGTGGCCGAATACCTGCTGGAGGCAGCGGGCGTCGCGACCGTTCCCGGAGCCGCCTTCGGGCTGTCCCCCTGCTTCCGCCTGTCCTTCGCGGCAGCCCGACTGCTGCTTGCCTCGGCCTGCAGCCGCATCGCGGACGCGGTCACCACCCTGGAGGACGGCCGATGACCCCTTACGACAGACTCCGGGAGCTCGGGCTCGAGCTCCCGCCCGTCCGCAAGGCCGCGGGGGCTTATGTTCCCGGGCGCCTTGCCGGCAACCTTCTCTTCCTGTCCGGGCGCGGTGGTGCCCATGCGGACGGCACGGTCGCCTCGGGTCGCGTGGGCGAAACGGTCACGAGCGAGAAGGCGCATGTCCACGCCCGCTCCGCCGGCCTGCAGCTTCTCGCCGCCGCCCATGCCGAACTCGGCGATCTCGGTCGCGTGCAGGCCGTGGTGAAACTGCTCGGCATGGTGAATGCGGTGCCGGGCTACCGCGAGCATCCCAAGGTGATCGACGGCTGTTCGGAGCTGTTCCTGCATGTGCTTGGAGAGGCCGGTCGACACGCGCGCAGCGCTGTCGGCGTCGGATCCCTTCCCCACGACATGACGGTCGAGGTCGAGGCGATCCTGCTCGTCAAAACCTGAGCAAACGCCCGCGAACAGCCTGCAATCGCTGGTATGACCATGTGGTCTGTTATATGATGCCCAACATGTGGTCAGAGACGCCAGAAGGAACAAGAATGCTCGGGAGACGGGAAAGCCTTTCATCGCAGCTCAAGAAGCAATTGCTGCAGAAGATCGACGACAAGGTCTATCTTCCGGGCCAGCGCATTCCCTCCGAAAGCGACCTGTGCGCGGAGTTCGGCGTGAGCCGGACCGTGGTCCGAGAGGCGGTCGCGTCCCTGCGGGCCGACGGTGTCCTGAAGTCGCGGCAGGGCATCGGCGTCTTCGTCGATGACGCACCGCGACTGCTCCCCTTCGAGATCTCGCCCATTCCCGACGATGCCGTTCAGGACATCCTGCAGATCCTGGAGCTGCGTCTGAGCGTTGAACTCGAGGCGGCCGCCATGGCCGCGGAACGGCGCAGCGACGCGCAGCTCGACCAGATCAGGGAAGCGCTGGAACGGATCCGGGCGGAGGGCAACGGCCAGAGCGGGCCGATGGATTTCGACTTCCACCTCGCCATCGCGCGGGCGACGAACAATCCCTATTTCGAGAAGTTCCTGACCTTCCTCGGGCCGCAGATCATCCCCCGCCTGCGCATCAACGCCATCGGCGCCAAGGTTCAGTCCGGCGCCTATAACGACAAGCTGCAGGAAGAGCACGGCGCCATTCTCGAGGCCATTGAAAAGCAGGATGCGGCCGCCGCGCGCGATGCCATGCGCAGGCACCTGTCCGGCAGTCTCATGCGCTACCGCCAGTCGGCGGCCTGACCGCAAGCCCCCCGCGCCGCCGGATGAGGCGCGTCGGCAGCATGCAACTGCCTCGCCAGCATGCCTGGCGAGGCAGTCGTTTATTATTTCAATGATTTGACTTCTCTTTTCTCTTTCCTCAGCGCTCCCGCCGGCGCAGGCCCTTTCTCCGGCCACCCTCGATAAAAAATGCAAGTTTTCGAGAAACCGGGCTTTACGGTTTTGACACATATGACAACATATGACAGTCTACAGACGTAAAGCGAGAGGCAAGCCAATTGCCCGTGCGCTGGGCACGACCTGCTCCATGGCGCCAGTCACCCCAACAGATGGAGAACGAGAATGTCCCTGAAGTCTCTACTTCGCGTGTGCGCCCTGGCGACGGCCACGGTCGCGTCTGCCGGTTCAGCGTTCGCCGCCACCGAGTGGACGATGGCCTCGGGCTATCCGGAGAGCAGCTTCTTCACCCAGAACATCCGCAAGTTCATCGAGGCCGTGGAAGAGCGGACCAATGGCGAACTGAAGATCGATCTGCGTTCCAACGACAGCCTGATCAAGCTCGACAACATCAAGCGGGCGGTGCAGTCCGGACAGGTGCCGATCGGTGAGATCCGCATGGGCGTCTACGGCAACGAGCAGGAGATGTTCAACCTCGACAACATCCCGGGCGTGGTGCCGACCTTCGAAAAATCCTGGAAGCTGATGGAGGCCCAGAAACCCTTCTACGACAAGTGGTTCGGCCGGTACGGCATGCAGGTGCTCACCTATGTGGCGTGGCCCGGCCAGGGCTTCTTCACCAAGGAGCCGATCACCTCGCTCGACGACATCAAGGACGTGCGCCTGCGCATCTACTCCCAGCAGACCCAGATCATGGGCAAGGAACTGGGCGCGATCGCGATCATCCTGCCGTTCGCCGAAGTGCCGCAGGCCTTCGCCACGGGCATGATCGATGCGCTTTGGACCAGCGCGCAGTCGGGCACCGACGTGCAGGTCTGGGACTATCTCGACGTCTTCACCTACACCGGCACGATGCACAACAAGAACGCCATCATCGTCAACCAGCGCGCCCTGCGCGCGCTTCCCGAGAACGTTCGCCAGATCGTGATCGAGGAAGGCGAAAAGGCGACGGCCCGTGGCTGGGAAATGGCCAAGGCAGCCAGCGACGAGCGCGAGCAGGTGCTCAAGGAGCACGGCATGACCATCAACCAGGCGCCGCAGGACATCCTCGACCGGATCGACGAGATCGGCAAGGCGATGGTCGCGGACTGGATGACCCGCGCCAGCGACGAGGAAAAGGCCGTCTACGAGGCCTACCAGGCATCGCTGAAGTAAGCCGCAACCACCAAACCCGGAGGAACCGACCATGATCCGACGCGTGTTGGACGGTCTTTATTCGGCATCCGGCTATGCCGCGGCCCTGTTCCTGGTCGGCATCGGCGTCACGATCATCGTTCAGGTCGTCGCCCGGTGGATGTCGGTCACGGTCGATTCCACGGAGGCGGCCGGGCTTTGCCTGGCCGCCTCCACCTTTTTCGGCCTGGCCCACACGTTCCGAAAAGGCAGCCACGTCAGGATCACACTGCTGGTCCGGCTGCTCCCCAGGGGCCCGAAGCGGGTCTTCGAGATCCTCAACTGCCTCATCGGCGGCGCGACGATCAGCTTTCTGGCATGGCACGTCATCGAGCTGACGCTGCAGTCCTACGAGTATCACGACGTCAGCCCCGGCCTTCTCGCCATGCCCTTCTGGATTCCCCAGCTTGGCGTCTCGATCGGCGTGACCCTCTTCGCCGTCGCCATTCTCGACGATCTCGTCACGATCCTCCTCGGCGGCGTCCCCAGCTACGCCGCCGACGAGCATCCCGAAGACACCCACGCGGACTGAGGACGCACCATGGACATGACATTCATCTCCGCGATCGTCCTGATCGTCCTGATCTTCGGATTTCTCGCCGTCGGCGTGTGGGTCTCCGTCACACTGCTCGCCGTCGGCATGCTGATGATGGGCATCTTCACCTCGGCACCGACCGGCTCCCTGATCGCCTCGACGCTCTGGGACAACAGCTGGGGCTGGGCCCTGACATCACTGCCCCTGTTCGTGTGGATGGGTGAAATCCTGTTCCGCTCGAACCTCTCGTCCGACATGTTCCGCGGACTGTCGCCCCTGGTCGGGCGCCTTCCCGGAGGACTGCTCCATGTCAACATCCTGGGGTGTGGCGTTCTGGCGGCCATCACCGGGTCGTCGGCGGTCACCTGCGCCACCATCGGCCGGATGACGGTGCCCGAACTCGGCAAGCGCGACTATCCGGTCAAGATGACCATCGGCACGCTCGCGGGCTCGGGAACGCTCGGACTGCTGATCCCCCCCTCGATCATCATGATCGTCTACGGGGTGACGGCCGAGCAATCCATCGGACGGCTGTTCATCGCGGGCGTGGTGCCGGGCCTTCTTCTCGTGACGCTGTTCATGGGCTACACGGCGATCTGGAGCCTGCTCAACAAGGGCTCCATGCCAAATCGGGAAGGGCGGATCTCCTGGCGGGAGCGCATCGCCGCCATTCGCAGCCTTGGCCCGACCGTCGCCCTGATCGCGCTGGTGATCGGTTCGATCTACGGCGGCTACGCCACTCCGACGGAAGCAGCCGTCGTCGGCGTTCTCGGCGCGCTCGGTCTCTCTGCGATGAGCAGATCGCTAACCTTCGAGAGCTTCATGGACGGCGTCATGGCGGCGGTTCGCACCTCCTGCATGATCTCCTTCATCATCGCCTGCGCGGCCTGCCTGTCGATCGCCGTCGCCTTCGTCGACCTGCCGAGACAGCTCGCGACCTGGGTCGACACGCTGAACCTGTCGCCCTACGCGCTGCTCGCCGTCCTGGCCGTGCTGATTCTCGTGCTCGGCTGCTTCCTGGAAGGCATCTCGATCATCGTTCTCACCTCCTCGGTGATGCTGCCGATGGTGCAGTCGGCGGGCGTCGACCTGGTGTGGTTCGGCATCTTCATCACGGTCCTCATCGAAGCGGCACAGATAACGCCTCCCGTTGGGTTCAACCTGTTCGTGATGCAAAGCGTGACAGGCGCGAACATCCTGACGGTGGCGAAAGCGACCTTCCCGTTCTTCCTGCTGCTGATGGGAATGCTCGCCCTGATCACGGTCTGGCCCGAGATCGTTCTCTGGCTGCCGCGCTTCATGAACTAGCGGCGACGCCAAAACAGGACCTCGAACATGACGTCAGGCGCTTCCGGGACCGGAAGCGCCTGACGTGTTTCATCTGCCCCGAACACTCCCGGATCGTCTTCCGGCCGGAAGACCGGTCGCGACCGATGGCCCTGGCCCGGGCGCCGACAGGTCGAGTGGCGTCCGGGCGGGCATCCTGCTCGGTTTGAGCGGCGGGACCTATTCGGCGGGCTGCGTGGCCGAGGCCGTCCCCTCGTCACCGGTCGCGTGTCCCTGCAACCGCCTGTGCGTCCCCGTCAGCTTCATCACGAACACGAAGAACACAGGCGCGAACAGCAGGCCGAGCACCGTCGCGGAGATCATCCCGCCCACCACGTTGATGCCGATGGCATTCTGACTGGCAGCCGACGGTCCCTTGGCAACGGCCATCGGCAACACGCCCATGGTGAAGGCCAGCGAGGTCATCAGGATCGGCCGGAACCGCAGGCGGCAGGCCTCGGACGTCGCCTCGATGAGATCCCTGCCCTCGGCTATCAGCTCCTTCGCCACCTCGACGATCAGGATGGCGTTCTTTGCCGAGAGGCCGACGATCGTGATGAGACCGACGGTGAAGAACACATCGTTCTGCAACCCGGTCAGGGTCACGGCGGCAACCGTGCCGATGGCGCCCATAGGGACGATCAGCATGACCGACAAGGGTATCGACCAGCTGCCGTAGAGCCCGGCCAGGCACAGGAAGACGAAGAGAACCGACAGGCCGATCAGGATCGGTGCCTGACTGCCGCTCTCGACTTCCTGCAGCGACTGTCCGGTCCACTCGAAGGCAAAGCCCTGCGGCAAGCCCGCGGCAAGACGCTCCATCTCGGCCAGGGCCTCGCCCGAGGAATACCCCGCGGCGGCCTCGCCGTTGATACGGATCGACGGATACCCGTTGTAGCCGACGATCTGTGCGGGACCGAACCCCCACTCCGCCGTGGCGAAGGAAGAAAGCGGCACCATGCCTCCCTGAACGTTGCGCACGTTCAGTTTCATCACCTCATCGATGTTCGCCCGGGCATAGCCTTCGGCCTGGACAATGGCACTCTGCATCCGGCCCGCATTCGGGAAGTCATTCATGTAACCCGACCCGAGTGCGACGGAGATCGTGCGGTTGATCTCCCCGAACGTCACACCAAACGCATTGGCCTTTTCCCGGTCCACCCGAAGGTTGAGCTGCGGACCGGGCTGCAGGCCCTCGATATACATTTGGCCGAGGATCGGGCTTTCCGCGCCGCCGGCCATGATCTGCCCGGCCGCCGCCTGAAGCGCCGCGTTGCCCTGATTGGCGCGGTCCTGAAGCCGGAAGGAAAAGCCGGAGCCGTTTCCCAGCCCTGGAATGGGCGGCGGTGATATCGCGAAGGCGAAGCTGTCACGAATGGAGAACAGCATGCCCGACAGCTTTCCGGCCAATGCGCCGGCACTGAGATCGGGACGCTCGCGCTCCGCCCAGTCCTTCAGGGTCACGAAGCTGATCGCCGAGTTCGGCCCCTGACCAGAGAAAGAGAAGCCCTGCACCGTGACCACGTCCTGGACGCCCTCGCTCGCGAGGGCGAATCCTTCCGCCGCCTTGGTGACTTCCCGCATCCGGAACGAGGTCGCTTCGGGCGGCGATTGCAGGCTGGCAATCAGATAGCCCTGGTCCTCCTGCGGGAGGAAGGCCGAGGGGATCCGGACATAGAACCAGCCAAGACCGGCCACCAGCGCCAGATAGATCACCATCATCCGCCCGGCGCGGCGTGTCAGCCCACCGACCAGACCCGAGTATCCCTTCGAAGCACGATCGAAGTTGCGGTTGAACCAGCCGGCGGGACCCTTCTTGGCATGTGCGTGCCCCTTTGGAATCGGCTTCAGGAAGGTCGCGCACAGGGCCGGCGTGAGCGAAAGCGCCAGAAACGCCGAAAAGAAGATCGAGACCACCATGGTCAGCGAAAACTGCTGGTAGATGATCCCGACCGACCCGGGAAAGAAGGCCAGCGGCACGAAGACCGCCATCAGCGCCAGCGTGATGCCGACGATGGCGCCCGAAATCTGGCCCATGGCCTTTTTCGAGGCCTCGCGCGGCGACACCCCCTCTTCCGACATGATCCGTTCGACATTCTCGACGACGACAATGGCGTCATCCACCAGGATGCCGATCGCAAGGATCATCGCGAACATGGTCAGCACGTTGATCGAGAAGCCCGCCGCGAGCATCACCGCAAGCGTTCCAGCCAGCGCGATGGGCACCACCAGCATCGGAATCACGGTGTAGCGGAAGCTCTGCAGGAAGATCAGCATCACGACGAAGACCAGCGCCACCGCCTCGAGCAGGGTGTGCAGAACCTTTTCGATCGACGCCGAAACAAATGGCGTGGTGTCGTACGGAATGGCGTAGTGCACGCCCTTCGGGAAGGATGGCTGGAGCTCTTCCAGGAGATCGCGGATGCCCTGTGCGGTGTCGAGGGCGTTGCCGGTCGGCGAAAGCTGGATGCCGATCTGCGCGGCATCCTGTCCGTTGAGGTAGGACTTGAACGAATAGAACTCCGCGTCCACCTCGATCCGCGCAACGTCGGACAACCGTACGAGCGCGCCGTCGTCCCGGGCACGAAGCACGATCTGCCCGAACTCCTCGGGCGTGCGCAACTGTCCGGTTACGAGCAGCGTGGCCTGTACCTGCTGCCCCTCCGGCGCGGGATCGACACCCACCGAGCCGGCCGCGACCTGGGCGTTCTGCTCGGAGATGGCGGCCGTGATGTCCGTCACCGAAAGATCGAGACCCACCAGCTTGGCCGGATCTATCCAGATCCGCATGGCCCGCTCAGCCGAGAAAAGCTGTGCCTTGCCGACTCCGGGAACCCGGCGGATCTCATTCAGCACGCTTCGCGTGGCGAAATCGGCGAGCGCGATCGTGTCCATGCCGACTTCGGGGTCGGCGTTCAGCGAAACAAACAGAAGATAGCTCGTGCCGGCTTCCTCGACGAGCAGCCCTTCCTGCCGCACCTGCGGCGGCAACGATGCCTCGACACGGCGCAAGCGGTTCTGGGTCTCCACGACGGCCTGCGCGATCGCGGTGCCCGAGGCGAAGGTCACGGTGATGGTAACCGACCCGGTCGTGTCCGACGTGGATTCGAAATAGAGCAGCCCGGGGATGCCGTTCAGCTCTTCTTCGATCGGCTGCGTGACCTGCAAGTAGAGATCTTCAGGCGATGACCCGGCAAAGCGGGTCGAGATCGTCACCTGAGGCGGCGCGACGTCCGGGTATTGCGCGACCGGCAGAGACGGCAGCGACAACACCCCGGCGATGGTGATGAAAATGGCGATGACCCAGGCGAGAACCGGGTTGTCGATAAAGAACCTTGCCATGACCGGGCCTCACTTTGCAGCGATGGAGGCCAACCGGCCAAGACGCCGGGTACAGGCGTCGGGCGAGGTGGCATTCTCCCCGGCGGCGGGGTCTGTCCAGCAGACCGGTGCGACGGGGGCACCGGGCCCGATTTTCTGAAAACCGTCGACGATGACCAGGTCGTCCGCCTGCAGACCGCTTTCGACGATTACATGATTGCCGACGGACCTTCCAAGCGTCACCGTACGCACTTCAACCGCCGAACCGTCTCCGACGACGAAGACCTGCGCCGTGCCGGACGCATCGCGACGAACCGACTGCGCCGGAACGAGGATCGCATCCTCGCGCCGGGCCTGCTCGACGGAAACGCGCACATACATGCCGGGCAGCAGGGTGCCGTCAGGGTTCGGGAACTCGGCCCGAAGCGTGACCTGGCCGCTCGATCTCTCGACCGTGACTTCGGCGAACAGAAGCCGCCCCGGGTGGGGATAGAGCGTGCCGTCATCGACATAGAGCTCAACCTCGGCGGTCCCCGGCTCGATCTCCTTCAAGTCGCCGGCCGCGAGTGCACGGCGCAACCGAAGAAGTTCCGAGACCGGTTGCTGCATATCCGCATAAACGGTGTCGAGCTGCTGGATGGTGGTCAGGATCTCCCCTTGCGCGGACACAAGCGCGCCCTCGGTGGTCAGGGCCCGCCCCGTGCGGCCGGAGATCGGCGCCTTGATTTCGGTGTAGCCGAGATTGACCTCGGCCGCGCGCAACCGGGCGCGTGCCTCGGCAAGGCTTGCCTCGGCCTGGAGCCGGGCGGCAACCGCCGAGTCAAGCGCAGCCTGACTGGCGACCTTTCGCTGGCTCAGGGAAACGGTCCGCTGTTCTATCTGGCGCGAGTCCGTCAGAACCGCTTCGGCGCGAGCCACCGCGGCCCGGGCCGCCTCGAGCGCGACCTCATAGGTGGCACGGTCGAGGCGAAACAGGACGTCTCCCTCGGACACGAGACTGCCCTGCTCGAAAACACGGGTTTCGATGATGCCGCCGACGCGAGGCCGGACTTCGGCGACCCGCGTGGCGCTGATCCGGCCCGGAAGTTCAGAGGTAATGGCGACGGCCTGCGGCTCGACGACGACCACACCGACAGAACTCGGCGGATATCCCTGAGCGATGGCGGCAACGGGGAGGAGGGAGGAGACCACGACCAGGGCGGCAAAAGCCACCCTCGCAGGCCTCTCAAACGGATGGAACACCGCCCGGTGACGGGCGTACTGCGTGGCACTGTCAAGCAGCGCGCGAATGAACGACATGATGGGTCTCCTTGCCGGGCCGCATGGGAGGGTTTGACGGCCCGGCATTTTTCAAAGTTATCGCTTTGAAAAATATTTTGGAGAATATGTCAAGAAAATGCTTTGAAAAAGCCGCGCGCCCGAACGCCCGCCGGAATGACCGCATCGGAAAATTACAAGGAATTCCGCTCCCCACCCGGAGCTGCGCCCTTGCTCCAGGTCAGCCATACGTTCACGCCAAGCAGAGCCAGAACGGTCAGCGGCGGGATGGCGTGGGAGAATTCTCCATTCAACGCGACGGTTCCGGCTGCGGCGGCCATGATCGCGCAGGCGAATACGCTGCCCGCGAGGCGGGTCGCCGGTATCGCGATCAGCACCGCCGCCGTCCATTCCATGACGCCGGTCACATAGTGAAACCAGTCCGGGTAGCCCCAACGCCGGTAGTCGGCGAGGATTTCCGGGGATGCCAGCAAGTTCATGCCTCCCCCCAGAACGAAGAAGGCGGCCAGAAGCCAGGCATAGATGTCGCGCCAGGGGAGTTTCTTCATGTCTTGTCCTTACGGTTTGGCACCATTCCGGCAGGGGCCGGGCGATCTTCCGATGTGCTGTCTTGATTGCCCCGACTTGCTCCGCCCGGGCTCCGCCTGATCAAAGCGCGCGCCCGATCTCACAGCGGGCAGACCGCATGATATCGGCGGGAATGCCAGACGAGCGGCTGGAGCCCCTCGCCAAGATCGATCTCCCGCGGACCGCCGGCGAAAAGGATGTGTCCAGCCACTTCCATTTCTCCAAGCACCACGCAATCCATGACCGCAACGGCGCCTGAAAGGCGGGGCTGCCCCGAAGGCCATTCGCACCATGAGCCATGGTCGAACCGGCGGGCGGCAACCTCCTTGCCGGCAAAGGCGTCGCAGATGTCGCGCTGTGTTTCTGACAGCATCGCGAAGGAGAAACCGCCCGTTTCCTGGATTCGGTGCGCGAGTGCCGAACCGGCAGCAATGGAAACAAGGAGCGCGGGCGGATCCACGCTCAAGGAAAAGGCGGCTGTCACCGTGCGACCGAGGCGATCGGTGCCACGTCCGGCCGCCACAAGACAGGCTGTCGCGGCGAGCGACGCCATGGCATCCCGAAAGTTCTGCTGCAGAGGCTTGCCGTCCGAGGTCTCGGCGAGCGTCAGGATGCCCGCCATGGCCGAATGCCGATCATCGACCGTCATGAGCCGCCCCCGGGTCTGGGTGAGAACAGCGTCTGCAACTTGTTCGGGACGCCGTCCATCTCGTCCGCATTGGCGGGCGGCTCACCGCGCTCCGTGGCAACGGGCCAGAGATCGGCATATTTCCGGTTGAACTCGACCCAGCGCTCCATGTCCGGCTCCGTGTCCGGACGGATCGCGTCGGCAGGACATTCGGGTTCGCAGACGCCGCAGTCGATACACTCGTCCGGATGAATTACCAGCGTGTTCTCGCCCTCGTAGAAGCACTCCACGGGGCAGACCTCGACACAGTCCATGTATTTGCAGGCGATGCAGTTCTCGGTAACGACATAGGTCATGAAGGGGGCCTGGCGGGATGTAGAAAAACGGTCCCGCCACGGCAGAAGGCTGCGACGTGGCGGGATCCGAAAGCCTCAATCAGACGAGATTCGCCTCGGCGAATTCGTAGTTCGCCAGCCGGTCGAGAAAATTGGTCACATAGTCCGGGCGCCGGTTGCGGAAATCGACGTAGTAGCTGTGCTCCCAGACGTCGAGGCCGAGCAGCGCCGTGCCCTCGCCGGTCGCCAGCGGGTTCACCCCGTTCGGTGTCTTGGTCACGGCAAGCTTGCCGTCAGCGGTCTGGATCAGCCAGGCCCATCCCGAACCGAACTGACTGGTCGCCGCCGTCTTGAACGCCGTCTTGAACGCCTCGACCGAACCGAAGTCAGCGATCAGGCGGGCTTCGAGCGCTCCGGGAATGCGACCGCCCTCAGGCGACAGGGCATTCCAGAAATGGATGTGGTTCCAGTGCTGGCCGGCCTGATTGAAGATCCCCGCGCGGTCGGCATCGCCATACGTTCCGGTCACGATCTCCTCCAGGGTCTTGCCCTGCAGGTCCGGCGTCTTCTCCACGAAACCGTTCAGCGCGGTGACATAGGCCTGATGGTGCTTGTCATGATGCAGTTCCAGCGTCTCCTGGCTCATGCCAAGAGCCGCCAGGGCATCATGGGAATAGTTCAGGGCGGGCAGTTCAAAGGCCATGATCTGTCTCCTTGTCAGGGCCGAAGCTTGCGCGCGAGAGCGCGATCGGCTATTAAATCAAGTCAGACCTTTGAAAAACACTTGTGAAAATATGTCAAGCGACAACTTGGAAATTTATGGATGGTCCCCGCGCGCTCCCGCCGACCGCATCCTCATGACATTGAAGATGCAGGGCGCCCTGACCTCGGCCCAGACCGGCCAGAAACTCGGCATAACGGGTGAAGCCGCGAGGCAACAGCTCGTGAAGCTGTCCGAGGATGGCCTTGTTGACGAGGAGCGGCGATCGGCCGGACGCGGGCGGCCCGCGACCTACTGGCACCTGACCGAGAAGGGGCAGGCGCGCTTTCCCGACAGCCACGCCGCACTCACCGTGGACCTTCTGAGGAGCGTCCGCGACGTGCTGGGGCAGGAAGCGCTCGACACCGTGATCGGAGCGCGCGAAGCGAGTACGCAAGCCCAGTACGAAGTGGCCATGGCAGGATGCGGAAGCCTGCGGGAACGCGTGATCAAGCTCGCGGAGCTGCGCTCCGCGGAAGGCTACATGGCAGCGGCGGAAGAAGACCAGGAAGGCGGTATGCTGCTGATCGAGAACCATTGCCCGATCTGTGCCGCCGCGACCTTCTGTCAGGGCTTTTGCCGTGCGGAGAAGGCGATTTTCGAGAATATTCTTGGCGCGGGCACCCGTGTCGAGCGCATGGAGCATATCGTGAAGGGCGGGCGTCGCTGCACCTACCGGATCCGGGAGACGGGGTGACAGGCTTCTTTCGCCTGCACATCCGGCAGGTCACCGAAATACAGGCAACGCTCCCCCGGACGCGGGCCGAGACTGCCTCGCCAACGGCATCTTGCCGCGCCTGATGGAAACGCCGGCCACTCAACCATTGAGGTGCCCCCCTTTCCACGGACCTCGGTTCGTCCGGGCCAGTGTTCCGCGCCAGCACCTGCCACCGGAAATTTCGAGCGCCTCCAGCGAGTACTACCCTTCCGCGGAGCGCAGGAGCGCTATTGAAGTCGACGTCATGCGCCACATCGATTATCTATAATTCATGGTGAAAGCAGCAGATTCCCCCATCTCCGACCGGATCGCGCGCATTCTGGCGGACCGGATCATATCGGGAGAGATACAGCCCGGCGTGCGGTTGCGGCAGGACCATATCGCGACGGAGTTCGGAACCAGTCACGTACCGGTGCGCGAGGCTTTCCGTACCCTGCAAAAGCAGGGGCTGGCGGAGAACGAACCCTGGCGCGGGTTCCGCGTGACCGAGTTCGACGTCGCCGAACTGCACGAAGTTGCGGAGATGCGGGCAAGCCTCGAATCACTTGCCCTGCGCCACGCCGCACCGAACCTGACGCGGGAAATTCTAGCAAAAGCAGAAGAAGTTACCCGGCATGGAGATCGCGCCGGCAACGTCCGTGACTGGGAAGCCGCGAACCGCAAATTTCACAATCTGATCCTCGCACCCTGCCACATGCCGCGGCTGCTGCGCACGATCGATGACCTTCAGGCAGCCAGCGCACGCTTCCTGTTCGCGGCATGGCGCAGCGATTGGGAAACACGCACCGACCACGATCACCGCGCCATTCTGGACGCCCTCCGGAAAGGCCAGACGGAGTTTGCCTGCGCGACGCTGGCACGCCACGTCGGCTGGATCGGCAAACGCAAACCGGCATCAAAAAATGTCGACCTTAGAGAGACTTACGAAATTTCTGGATGATTATCTATAATCCATATTGATCGCTCAAAGCCAGCTCCTGAATGATAGATAGAATTGAAATCTATCATCGGAGAATGGCCTCATGGCAATGTTCGCCCCCTCTTTGACTCGCTCGCCATCACTCTGGCGCGGCGTTCTCATCACACTTTGCGGCGCGGCTCTGATCGCGATCGGCGCCAAGGTGCAGATCCCGTTCTGGCCCGTACCGATGACGCTGCATACGCTTGCCGTGGTTTTCCTGGCGGCAGTACTTGGCCCCCGGCTCGGCTTTGCGGCCATGGCCACCTATCTCGGCGCCGGAGCAATGGGCCTGCCGGTGTTTTCCGGCTCGCCGGAGCGCGGGATCGGGCTCGCCTACATGGTTGGACCGACCGGCGGCTATCTGCTGGGCTACCTGCTATCGACCCTCGTGATCGGACGGCTGGCCCACGGTCGCGGCCCTGCGGGGCTGGTGCTGGCGATGCTGACCGGCCTTGCCGTGGTCTATGCCTTCGGTCTGGCATGGCTTACGCTGTTCGTGCCGGCCTCCGGCCTGATTGCCGCCGGCTTCGCCCCGTTCATCCTCGGCGACCTGATCAAGATCGCGCTGGCAGTCGCTCTGATCACCGGCCTCGGCCGCATGAAGGGCCACGCGGCATGACTGGCGCGAAGATCAGAACCGACTGGACCATGGAAGAGGCACGGGCGATCCATGCACTGCCCTTTCCGGACCTGATCCACCGCGCTCAAACCCTGCACCGGGCCCATTTCGATCCGGCCGCGATCGAGACGGCGAGCCTGCTCAGCATCAAGACCGGCGGTTGCCCCGAGGATTGCGGCTACTGCTCGCAATCGGCCCACCACGAAACCGGGGTGAAAGCGACGAAGCTGATGGAAACCGACGCGGTTCTGGCGGTCGCCCGGCGGGCCAGGAACGCGGGCGCGCAGCGCTTTTGCATGGGGGCGGCGTGGCGCAGCCCCAAGGACCGCGACATGGACAAGCTCTGCGACATGGTTCAGGGCGTTTCGGAGCTCGGACTCGAAACCTGCATGACGCTCGGCATGCTGAAGCCCGCCCAGGTGGCGCGACTGAAGGAAGCCGGGCTCGATTTCTACAACCACAATATCGATACCTCACCGGATCACTACCGGAAGATCGCCTCCACGCGGACGATGGAAGACCGGCTGGAGACCGTCGATCATGTCCGCAAGGGCGGCATCAGGGTCTGTTGTGGCGGTATCGTCGGCATGGGCGAGACGGAAGAGGACCGGATCGCGATGCTGGTGACGCTCGCCACCCTGCCTGCGCATCCGGACAGCGTACCGGTCAACCTGTGGAACGAAATCGACGGCGTGCCTGTGCAGAAAACCGCGAGGCCGGTCGACCCTTTCGCGCTCGTCCGCCTCGTGGCTCTGGCTCGAATCCTGATGCCTGCCTCGGTTGTGCGCCTGTCAGCCGGTCGCACGGAAATGAGTGATGAATTGCAGGCGCTCTGCTTCCTTGCCGGGGCAAATTCCATCTTCGTCGGAGACCAGCTGCTGACCACCGGCAATCCGGCTGCATGGAGGGACCGCGACCTGCTTGAACGGCTCGGCATGCATGTGGCGCCCACCAGCCCGCAAACCGCGAACCTGGCGGCCGGATAGCTCAACCCCTTCTCGCATCACGACCTCAAGTCCTTGCGTTGGGTGCTGACGCGTCATCGCCAGCCAGGCGGACTGGTCAAACCAAGCACCTTCAAGGAGGTCAAGGCGGACATGCTCCACCAAGGCATCAGGGGAGAGATAGCTACGCTGGCAGCGCGCAGGTCGCGCTACCAGCATGTAGTGGATCGATTCCACTCTTGCCGAAGGTCGCAAGGCGTTGCTGGCAGCCGAACACGTTCGGGCAGGTCCTCACGCAATCGAGAGCGAGGATGCCTCCATCTTGCGGGCCATCAGACGCACCAATGGAGGGCGCATGAGGGCCGGGATGATCCAGGACTGGACGGCAAGGCCCAGGCGGCTGCGCGGAACATAGTGCCCGCCGATCTGTTCCGACTGCTTCATCAACCGGCTTACTTTCGGCCGCAACCGCGCCTCATAGGCTGCAAGAGCGTCCTTCAACGGGCGCGAAGCCAACTCACTCGCCAACACATGGGCGCCCACGACGGCAGTGGACGTGCCCTGCCCCGACAGGAACGTCATGCAATGCGCGGCGTCGCCGACAAGCACCACCCGGCCGCGCGACCATTCCGGTGCGTTCACCTGGCAGATCGTGTCGAAAAAGCCGTTCGTCCAGTCGACACCGTGGCGGAACGTGTCCGCTATCAGCGTCGGCCAGTCCGAAAAACGGCCTGCGATCTGCGCCAGACGCATTTCCGGCGGCACTCGGGACGTATCGTCGTCCCGCCAGCAGAACAGGGTCGAGATCGTGCCGTCGCCGACCCGGTAAAGGCCCGCCTGCAGGTCGATATCCATGAAGGCTGCATAGTCGCAGTCCATCTCCCGCGAGGATGGCATGCGCCAGGCGGCGCTGCGATAGCCGAGTGGTTTCAGAAACGCCGAATGCGGGCCGAAATGCAGCTCCCGCACGCCGCTGCGATAACCATCGGCCGCGACCACCAGATCGAAGCGCTCGCGTGCCCCATCCGAGAGTTCGACCTCCACCGCCTCGCCCTCATCGGCAAGGGCGGTGATGGTCGTCCCGTACCGGATCGGCGCCCGTCCAGCCAACCGCTCGACCAGAACCTCCTGTAACGCATCGCGCATGATCACCAGCATGCGGTCGCCGCAGGCCGCCGCCAGGTGCCGATAGTTGTAGGAGAACAACCTGCGACCCTGCGCGTCGCGATAATCGGCCCGCTGGATCGAGATCGCCCGCGCCTTCAATGCGCCGATCAGGCCGAGCCGCTCGGCGACCTCCCAGCCGCCGAGATGCAGACCGACCGCGTAGCCAGCGGCGCGCAGGGCCGGCGCCCTCTCCACCATCACCGGCGTCAGACCCACATCGAGCAGACAGTTGGCCAGCGCCAGGCCGGCCGGGCCGGCTCCTGAGATCAGAATCCGCATGCCGTCCGCCTCAGAACGTGATCTTGAGGCGGCCGCCGATCTTGCGCCCCTGGCCGAGCTGGTAGACATTGCCGAAGCCGGCGCCGGCGGAGTCGAAGCCGTAGACCGCGTAGGTCTCGTCGGTGATGTTGTCGACGTAGAGGTCCGCAACGACATGCTCGCCATGCTTCCACGACAGGCCCGCGTCGAACAGCGCATAGGCGCCCTGCCCCACCGTGTTGGCCTCGTCGAACCAGGTCTTGCCGACATAGGTGACGCCGGCGCGCGCGATCAGATCGCCGAATTCGCCCGGCAAGCCGAATGTATAGGCCGCGGTCAGGTTGGCCGTGACATCCGGAGCGTAGGGAACCTTGTTTCCGGTCAGGTCGACGCCGGGATTGGCGGGATTGTTATAGCTGCTGAAATAGCTGTCGTTGAAAGCGATGCCGCCGGAAAGCATGAGGGGGTCGACCGGCTGCCAGCGGGCTATCAGGCTGATACCCTTGCTCTCAACCTCGCCGACGTTCTGCAGGTACTGGCCGGTCACCGGTCCGACCGAAAGTTGGTAGTCATCCGTCTTCGTGAAATAAACGGAAGAGCCGATTTCCAGCGTGTTGTCGAACAGGCTCGCCTTGATGCCAGCCTCATAGTTGTAGCTGTGCTGAGGCTGGTAGGAGAAGCCGATATTGGTCGGGGTAACCGCGCGTGTGAAGCCACCGGCCTTGAAGCCGGTGCTGAACAGCGCATAGACGAGCACATCGTCGGTGACCTTGTAGCTGGCGCCCACCTTGGGTGAGAGCGCGGAGAAATCGGCACTGTTCGTCTGGCGCACGCCGGCAAGGGCCGTCGCGGCGTCGACCTCCTCGTAGTCGAACCGCAGACCACCGGTCAGATCGATCCGCTCCGTCGCATGCCAGGTGACTTCGCCAAAGGCTGCGTAGGAGCGGATTTCCTGATGCGAGGTCAGGGTTGCGGCCGGAACTTCGCGCCGGAAATCCAGATCCTGGAAATAGAGACCACCAACATAGTCGAACATCGCCCCCTCCTGCGGATTGGAGGCGATGCGCAGTTCCTGGTTAAACGTCTTCTGCCATTCGGGCGTGTAGGAGCCGAAGATGGTGCGCAGCAGCGAGCGGTCCTGGTACCCGGTCAGCGATGTGATCGTCGCCGGGCCGAGATCGTAGGAGGCGGTCAGACCATAGCTGTCGATCGTCAGGTCGTAGTGCGAGGGCACGGGCAGGGAGATGCGGCTGTCCAGCATCGACTGCATGACGAAGCGCTCCTCATCGGACTCGCGCTGGTTCCGACCATAGGAGAACATGACGTCGAGAGGGCTGCCGACAGGCGCGTAGCGCAGGCGGGCCTGGCCAGCCAGCGTCTCGCTGTCGCCAGTGCGCTCATTGGTGACCATGTCGCGCATCTCGCCGTCCTCACGCTCGGCGCTGAACCACGCATCGCCGTAAAGGACATCCTCGACCAGCGCACCGCCAAAGGCCACGCCGCCGAGAACGCCGAGGCTGTTCACGTCGAGGACGGGACTGAGGAAATACTCGTTCTCCGGCTTGCGGGTGACGACGTTGATCACGCCGCCGATGGCGTTGCGGCCGTAGAGTGTTCCTTGCGGACCGTACAGCAGTTCGACCCGCTCCAGCGTCTGCGGCAGAAGCTGGCTGAACAGCGCCTGATCCTGGGGCAGACCGTCAACATAGAGCTGTGTGGTCGGGTTGTAGAAGTCGACCGACGACTGGCCGCGCACGGTGATGCCGGAATAGGCGCGGCTTGAGCGCTGGCGGATCAGCACGTCCGGGAACACCCGGTCGATGCTGTCGATTGTGGAAAAGCCGCGCTCTTCCAGCTCGTCCGCCTCAACGGTCGCGACCTCGCCGATCGCCTCGAACGCATCCTGCAGGCGTTTTGTGGCCGAGACGACAATGCGCGGAAGCACGATCGGCTCCTCGGACGCTTCCACGTCCTGCGCATGCGAAGGGAAAGGTCGCAGCACGGCGGTCATCGCGACGAGGGAAACACCCAGCAGAGCATGGCTTCTCATTGTCTATTTCCTTGTATTTCCAACGCCCCATCGACAGACAGAGGCAGTTCCGAAGCAATCGAGAGGCGGCGGGCGAGAGCGGCGCCGGCGACGAGCAGAAGAGCGGCAAGGGCAAAGACGGCGGCATGTCCGAACGCCTGCCCGATGAAGCCGGCGGCAATGCCGAAGGCGATGGCCAACACCGCATCGGCGCTCTGCAAAAGGGCGAAGTCGGTGCCGGCCTGACGCGGCGAGCACCAGCCGATCATCACCGCGTAGAGTGCGATCATCGACGTGGCCGCAGCCGCGGACTGGGCCAGGATCAGCGGCACCACGAGATCGCGGGAGAGCAGGTCGGCCCAGACGGCGGCAAGCACAAGGAACAGGATCGCGTTGGCGAGGGCGGCGAGCATCAGGGCACGCCCAGAGGGACGCCGCAGGACGGCCATCATCGCCAGCGCAGCGGCAAGCCCAGCGGTTGCTCCGCCCGCCCCCTTGAGCCAGCCGATGTCGGCGAGCGTCAGCCCGGTATCGACGAGAAACGGTCCGATCAGCGCAATGCCGAGACGCAGGCCCGACTGGTAGACCAGCATGAAGCCGAGGCCGCGGCGATACTCGGATCTGCGGAACGACGTCGAAAGGCTCGGGCGCAACAGCCCCGCCGCAACGGGCGCGGGCGCACTATGCTCAATCCCGCGCGCGGCGACGGCCGGGATCGTCAGCACTGCGACGACGCCTGCCATGAACAGCATCGAAGCTTGCCAGCCGAAGGCGGCATAGACGGGCAACCACGCCCCGACGCCAAGCAGGAACCCGACATATCCGCCGAAGACACCTGCGCTGCTGACGGTGGCCCGGCGGTTTTCCTCGACCACCTCCACGGCCAGCGCGTCGGTGGCGATGTCCTGGGTCGCGGCGAAGACGGCGACCGCCAGCAACATGCAGAGCATCAGTTCGAAATGATCGGCCGGGGATACCTGCGACAGGACGAGGAAACTTCCGACGATCAGAGACTGGCACAGCAACAGCCAGGAGCGGCGGCGGCCGAAGCGGACGACACAGACACCGTCGACCAGCGGCGCCCACAGGAACTTCAAAGCCCAGGGCAGGAACAAAAGCGATAGCAGGCCGATGCTGTCGAGCCCCATCCCCTCCTCCCGCAGCACGGTCGGGAGACCTGTCTGCACGAGGCTGCCGGTGATGGCCTGCGCCGCGTAGAGCCCAATGAACAGGCTGAGGACCCTGAAGGTGAAAGCGCGTGACGCGCCCGAATGCGATGTCATGAAATGCTTACCCCGATCACATTCCGGCCTTAATCACCCCTCGAAAGGTCTGCCACCCGGATCGTGCCCACTTCAGCCCTGATCGGGGCCTTTCATGTCCCCTCCTGCGAACCGTTGCCCGCATGTCACGCCAATCCCGCATGGCGGCGCAGCCGCGTTAGGACGTCTGCAAGCACCGATGGTTCGGAGAGATAGAAGTGATCGCCCGGCAGATCCGCTCGTGCAAACCGAGATCCGCAGACCTCTTCCCAGGCATCGACATCGGCCGCCGACACTTCCGGATCACCCTCACCGCGCAGGGCCAGAACGGGGCAGCCGATCCGCGAGCCCGCCCGCAGTGCATAGGTTTCGGTCAGTGCGAAGTCCGCCCGGATCGCCGGCAGGAAAAGCTCCAGAAGTTCCTCGCTTTCCAGCACTTCGTCGCTGGTGCCACCCAGCCGGTGCAACTCGCTGACCAGCATCATGTCGGACATCGAGTGGCGCCACGGACGCGGCGTCGGCAACTGCGGCGCCCGGCGGGCCGAGGCAATGAGAGCCGATGGAGGCAGGCCCCGCGCCTGCAGCGCCAGCCCCGCCTCGAAGGCGATGAGGGCGCCGAGGCTGTGCCCGAAAAGGATCACGGGGCGCCCGGCCGGAACGGCACTGCACAAGGCGGGTACGAGACCTGCCAGCAACCCGTCGACGCCAATGATCGCGGCTTCCGCGAAACGGCGGCCGCGACCGGGCAACTCGACCGGGCAGACGTCGACATCGGCAAGCAGCGGATGATCCCGCCAGCCATGAAAGAAGGCCGCGGCTCCACCGGCATGGTGGAAGGCAAAGAGCACCGCTCTTCCTCGCCCGTCCGGCAGGCCGAAGGGAAACCACGCCGGAGCTATACGATGGGGAGCGTTCATCATGCGACCTCCACCGGCCGAAGGTCTTGGTTGAGACGCGCGGCTACCGCCTCACGCACCGCATCCGCGACGGCGGCCGCATCGTCTCGCGCCATGAAGTGGCCGCCCTCAAGCCGACGATGGATGAAGCCTCCAGCGGTGCGCGGCCGCCAGCTTTCCACTGCCTCCTGCGAAACCAGATCGTCGCGGGTGGCGGAAAGCGCCAGCATCGGCGCGCGGATCGTCGCCTCGCTGCGATAGCTGGCGGCCATGGCCGTATCGCCTTCCATCGTCGTCTGCAGCGCCGACAGCATCTCGCCGCTCGACAGGATGTTTTCCGGTGTGCCACCAAGCAGCCGCAGCCGCGTTTCCATGCCGTCCTCCCCGAAGAAGCTGCGGAGATCCGGCAAGGGCTGGTGCGGGCCGGGACATACACCCGCCACCACCAGCAACGGCTGGCAGATGTCGTCGTGTTCCAGCCTGCGCGCCAGCTCGAAGGCGATCTTGCTGCCAAGGCTCCAGCCCACGAGGACAAGCGGCGTATCGCGATAGGGCCTCACCTTCGGCATCAGCGCCTCGACGGCCGCCGACAGCGTGGTGAAGGGCGGCTCGGCAATCCGTCCCTCGCGGCCGGGAAGCTGAACCGGCGACACCTGCCAGTCGCGCGGAAACTGGGCCTGCCAGTCCTTGAAGGCCGAGGCACCGGCCACCGCATGCGGAAAGGCCAGGATGTTGACGTCGGCGCCACGTCTCGGCCCGCCGAAGGGAAACCACTCGGAGCGCTCGGCGAGCGATATGCGCGCCTCATCCAGCAGTTCCTCGATCCGAGCCGCGCGTTCCTGGAGCACAGCGGTATCCGCGCTTCCGACCCGATCCTCGCCGCGCCGCCAGCGGCAGAGCAGATAGGAGATGGAGCCGCGATCGAGGCAGTCGTACATGGCCGATCCGGGAGCTGCGAAATAATCCTGGACCTCTGCTGCTCCCCTGCTGCCGGCAAGGCGCGCCATCAACCCGGCGGGCATCCGGTCGCGTGCGCGGCAGACCTGCCGCGTCACGTCGCGCAGGCTCTCCAGGGCGAAGCCCATCTCCGCCATCGTCTCGAGGAGCGGATCGACGAGCTCCGCAGGCCAGAGATCGCCATGCAGAAAAAGTCCTCCGGGCACCAGAACGCGGCGGACATGTCGCAGGAAGGCGCCCATGTCCGGATAGGCACCGGAGGATTCCAGGTTGAGGACAATGTCCTGGCTCGCATCGGCAAGCGGCACGGCGCAGGCATCGGCCACCTGCAGGCGCACCCGCCGCCCGGCAAGCAGACGGCGAGCCCCGGCGATGTTGTCGGCACTGAGATCCAGACCCGTTGCCGATAGCGGGTGAAACCGGCGCAGGACGACGTCCAGCGCGCCGCCGCGACCACAGCCGATGTCCGCCATCCTCAGATTGTCGAGCGAGACGGGGCCCACGAGCTCGGCGACCAACCGCTCGCTGGTCTCGTTGGAACCGGGCCGCACGAGGCCGGGTAAGGCATTGTCGGCAAGGCCGGGAACGGGCTCGTAGCCCCAGTTGAGGAAATGCGCGTGCCCGTCGAGTCCGGCTTTCACAAATGCCTCATCGAGGGCTGCATATGCGCTGCGGGTTCGTTCTGCGAACGGTTCAGTCGGCATCGGTGAATGTCCTTGCGAATTCTACAGGATCGGGATAGGGCGGCGGCGGCACCGGCATGGCGCGTTCATGCGGGGGGCCGGCCTGGCGCAGCACGGCCAGCCAGGCCTTGCCGAGATCGGCGAGATAGGCGTCCGACTGCCAGCGCACGCTGCCCGGCGTTTCGATGGCACGGCGCAGCTCGGCAAGCGCATGGCCGATGGCCTCGGGAAATTCAGCATGCACCACGTCCCAGAACGGCGCGCCGGAGGGCGCGCCCAGCACATGGGCGCTCGGCTGCGTGAAGTGACGGCAACCGGCATGGCGCTCCGGAGACAGCAGATAGGAGCTCGCCTCCCCGTCCTGCCGGTAATCGGGCGCATAGAGCGAGTGGCTCCACACGACGGGGCCGAAACTGTTGACCAGATTGACGGCCCCCTCCGGCCAGCCGACCGCCATGCGATGCATGACCAGTGAATGGTGATCCGGGTCGGACGGGTCGAGCCAAGACTGCAGCATCAAGGAGAAGGGAACGCCACCGACCCGCCCCTGGAAGGCGTGGAACGGCAACGCCTCGGACGGGGGAACCAGAGGCCCGACGCATTCGAGCCCGGCCAGCGAGCCGAGGCTGCGCCCCAGGCTGTCGAGCGCCGAATAAAGCAGCTGCGGGCTGGTGGTGACTTCCGCAAAGGCGGCCGGCGCCCGTTCGCCCGCCGCACTCGCATAGGCGATGAAGTGTCGGAATGCCGGCAGATGCGGGTAGAAGCTGTTGACGTGATAGCGCACGCCCGCGGCTTCCGCATGCCGTCGCAGCGAGGCAACCTCTCCCGGATGGACAGGGTGCTCCTGAAGCACGTGAATGCCACGCTTCAGCAATGCCTCGGCAAGGCGACTGCCGTCGCCGCCGAACAACGTGGTACGGACCACCACGCAGGCCACGTCGATATCCGCCGGCAGATCCGCAACGTCCCGGTAGAGCGGAACGTCCAGATGAGCGGAGAGCGCACGCGAGCGCGCACCGCCGCGCGCCAGGATGCCGGCCAGGCGGACATCCCCGCCAAGCCGTGCGATGGCGGCAAGATAGTGCTCGCCGAAGCAGGTGCCGCAGACGACGACGTTCAGCGCCTCACCCGCCATGGCCGAGGCCTCCGAGCCAGACGCGCAAGCTGGCTTCGTGCTCCGCTGGCGCACCGGAGCGGGCGAGCTCCTCCAGCGGCAACGACCATGCCGTCTCGCCTTTCGAGAGGATCGCCATCACCGTATCGAAGACGGATGCTGCGAGCCCTTGCGGGAACAGGCCGGCGATCTCGTCGATGTTGCACAGCAGTTCGCGCTCTTCCTCCAGCACCTGCAAATGCAGCGCGACCTGCGGCTGGGCCGCGTATTCATAGGTCGGCATGCCGAGCAGCGGATCGGCGCTTTCCGGTAGCGCATAGGCCTGCCGCACGCCGAGCAGCGACGTCATCGCCACCGGGAACACCAGCGTCGGAAGATCCGCCGCAGTGTCATCCGCGAGCCCTCCGCACAGCAGCGGCGAGAGGTTCTCGCGGATCGCGCCCTCGGTGCGCTGCATGAACTCACCGAAGGTCGTCACCCTGGAGAAGTCGAACGGCACCGCCATCGCCGCGCTCGCCTCGCAGGCGATGTTCATGGCTTCCGCATGCAGCGGCTTGCGGTCGGGATAGGCGAGTTGCAAGGAGAACCGCTGCGTATCCGCCGACCATCCGCGCAAACCGGCGGCGAAGGCCGCAAGCACCAGCGCCGTGCCGGACACACCTCGGTCGGCCGCCGCATCCCGGACAGAAAGCCAGGAGGCGCGGTCAAGCGCCCGCCGCTCGATGGCAAAACGCGCCGGCAGCGTTTCGGGCAGCGTCGCAAGCGGCAGGTCGGGCGCCGGCGGCAAGGCGGCAAGGCGCTCGCCGGCTGCCTTGCGCGCCACGACAGCGGTTTTCGTCTCGCGCAGCAGCGCCATCCCGCGCATGTAGTCGGTGGCCGAAAAGCTCAGCTGCGGCAACGGCCGGCCGGGATCGGCCACATACCGTCCCAGTTCACGCAGCATCACCTGGAAGCTCTCGATATCGAGGAAGGTCGTGTCGATGTCGAAATGCAGTCGAATGCGGCCCTCCGGCAGCAGCGACGCGCGCCATTCGAAGAACGGCCAGGCGGAAAGGTCGAACGCCTGTGCGCTCATGCGCCGGCGGGTTTCGGCGAGCCGCTCCTCGCTCTCCGCGTCGGGCAGGTCGGAAAGATCCTCGCGGACGATCGGAGGAACCGGCCCAACCTCGGCAAGCACCGCCCTGCCTTCGCGATTGATGGACATGTGCAGGGCCGGGTGGCGGTGGACGAAACGGGCCCAGGCCCGCTCGAAGGCGTCGAGGTCAAAGCTCACCGCCTTCTTGTCGTATTCCACATACATGTGCCGGGCCGTAGAGCCGAGCGGCACATCGCTCCGCCGGCCCAGCCACCACGCCCGCTGCAGCGGCGAAAGCGGCCAGCTCATGCCCGGGCGCGCTGGCACCGGCGCAAGATCGCCATTCGCGAGGACAAGCCCTTCGCGGCTGGCGGACAGTTCCACGAGCGCCGCACGCAGAGATCCCGCCTCCATGTCCTCCCGCGAACCGCCTTGCGAGCGGATCCCCTCAACCAGTGCAGCCACGGTGTCGAAGCGCATGGCCGTCTCGCTCGACAGCCGCAGCCCGGTCTCGGCGGCGAGCCTTTCGGAAAGGTCGAGAAACAGCAGGGAGTCGAGCCCCAGGTCGATCAGCCGGCTCTCGGGGTGCACCACATCCGCAGGCAGGGAAAGAAGGTCGGCAATCAGCGCCGCAACGACGGTCGCAAGGTCCGCCCCTGCCTCCTTCGGCGGGAGCTGGCCGCCGGCCTCGCCGAGGTGCCGGGCAAGCGAGGCCGGCGTCTGGTCCTGCAAGGCGAAAGTTGCCGAGAGCTCGAGCCCGAGTTCGCCCTTCACCGCCTGCGCGAGTTCCAGCATCATCAGGGAATCGATCCCCAGCGACAGCAGGCTTGCCTGCATGTCGATCCGCTCGCGCGGAAGAGCGAGCAGGCTCGCCAGCCGCTCGACAAGCCAGGTCTCGATGCCGCGAGGTTCGACAGCATCCCCATGCGCGAGTGCCGGTTCGCGAGCCGGTGCGGCCGGCGCCATTCGCGACAGGGCCGGCGGCAGTCGCCCGCCCGCAGCATTCGTCAGAGCCTGCCAATCGACATGCAGCGGGCTTGCCACCGCGTGGCCGAGGTCCAGCGCCGCTTCCATCAGCGACAGCGCCTCATCCGGCACAAGAGTCAGCATGCCCCGGCCGGCAAGGTCCTGCGCCAGCCGCACCCGCTCCGCGCGCCCGTCGTCCCAGAAGCCCCATGCAAGCGCGGTCGCGGCAATGCCATCCGCGCGCAGCGCGGTTGCAAGTCCTTCCAGAGCAGCATTGGCAATGGCATGCGCGCCCTGGCCCGCCGGGCCGAACACGGTTGCGGCCGATGAGGCGAAAACCACATGCCGGGGCGCCAACCGGGCGATATGTCGGCACAGGACTTCGGCCGGCAGCAGCTTGGGCGCCAGCACCCGTTCCAGTGCGGCAACCTCCAGGGAGGCGAGCGGCCTGTCCTCCAGATGCCCGGCAAAGTGGAAGAGCGAGGCAAGGCCCCGCCCTTCGATGCCGGCGAACAGATGGTCGAGATCGTTCTCGTCCGTCAGATCGACATCACTGTCCACGGTCACCCTGACTCCGGCAGCAGTCAGCGCGGCGATCCGGGCTGCCTCGGCGTCCGACGGGGTGCGACGAGCGGCGATGCGGATGCTGCGCGCACCCTTTCCGGCAAGCCATTCGGCTGTTGCAAGGCCCATAGGCGACAATCCGCCGAGCAGAAGATGGAGGCCGTCGGCCTCCACACCGAACGAGGAAGGAGCGACCTCCTGCGCCACGAGGCGCGGCACGAACCGCCGCCCCCGACGCAATGCGACGACCGCCTCGCCGTCCTCGACAAGGCATGCCCGATGCAGCGCGTCCTCGCCATGGCTGCCGTCGTCATCGACGAGCCGGAGCACGAGGTCCGGAAATTCCTGGGCCGCCACCCGCACGAGACCGGCAAGACCGGCCATCAGTGGCGCGGCAGGCCGGTCCCAGGGCACGGCGGCCAACGCGCCGCGCGTCAGCAGCACGACCCGGCAGCCGGCTTTCGCCGCCGCAGGCAACAGCGCAGCCAGAGCGGCAGAGAGACCTGAAAGCGACCACGCCTCGTCGGCCTTTGTGAGATCGACAAGACAGGTATCACCGCTGCCAACATCGGGCGGCAGCGAAAGCCCGGTTTCGAATGATATCACTGCCGCGACATACCCCGCGGACGGGCGGGAGTTGGCAGCCTCCCAGCGCCAATGGCAGAGCTGGGGGCGTGTCGCGGCGGCAGCCGGCCGGGCGCTGCGGAGATTGTCGATCCACAGGACCGGCCAGTCCGTTTTGTCGAAGACGGCAATGTCCAGCCCGCCATCCTCGCGGGTCCGGACGGACAGCCGGCCGTCCGAGACCTCGGTGCCGGTGCCACTCACCGCATCGGCGACAAGCGGTCCCTGCCCGTCGAACCCGGCCAATGCCGGACGCAAGGCCTCGACAAGCGACCCGACGACGGTGGTCGCGTTCTTGCCGCGCAGGGGCGGCAGCGCAGCACCGACAAACGGAACAGGCCTTGCCGAGATCAGGTGCTCCCCCTCTTCCGTAGCAAGGGCGAGTTCATGTGAGGCAGTGATCCAGCACGCGGCCTGCGCCGTTGCGGCCGGGGCAAGCTGAACGCCCGCGAACCGCCAGAACCCCTCGCCGCCGCGTGAGGCAAGGCCGGCAAGAAGGTCCACCGCATCGCCGAAGGAACCGCGCTGCAACCGCTGCGCGGAGGTCGCGACTGCCCGCCCTGTGGCGGCCGGTCCGTTGCGGGCAAGCAGGATCGTCTCGCCAATGGCGCCGTCCTTCTGCCCTTCCGGCGGGAAGGACGACCAGTCGGACCACCCGGCTCCCGTGAGGAAGGCTCCCCAGCGGGCAAGCGAGGGGAACAGTTCGCCGCCACGCGCCTCGATGTCGTCGAGCACCGGAACAAGCGGTCCGAAAACGAAGTCGAACAAGGGCTTTGACTGCGAAATCTCCCGCATCAGCAGGACGCCGCCGGGCGCCAGAAGGCCCCGCACATCGGCGAGAACCCGTGTCAGGTCGCGGCCGTTATGCAGCACGTTGGCCGCCACCACGAGATCGTAACCGCCCGGCTCGAAGCCCTGGGCGACAAGATCCTTCTCGATGTCCAGCGTCGCGAAGTCGAGGAACGGAAAGGCGGCGAACTTGTCGCGCGCCTTGCGCAGGAACAGCGGCCCGATATCCGTGAAGGTGTAGCGGGTCCGCCGTGCCGGCAGGACCGGCAGCAGCGCGGACGTGGTGCCGCCGGTTCCTGCCCCGATCTCCAGCACACGCAGGGGCTTGTCGGCCGGTAGCTCCTCGACGAGCGCCGCGACCGCGTCCGCGGCGAGATCGTTGAGGAAGACGCTGTCGCGCTGGCGCTCGTACATGTCCTCCACGTCGTCCATGGCGGCGGAGGGAAACACCAGCGATACCGCGTCGACTGCGCCGGTCAGCATTTCCGCAAGCTGCGGGCCGACGCGGGCGACCATGCCCGTCAGGCGGCGATAGCCGCGCCCGGCCATGTCCGTGAGCAGCGGCTCCGCCTCGCCCATAGGCGTCACCTGAAGCGCTCCGAACCTGTCTCCGTCGCGGCGAAGCACGTCCTCGTCGACGAGATCGCGCAGCAGGCGAGCGGTGAGCTGGGCGTAGTGCGGGAGAATCCCGCCCGCCGCCATCGCTTCCTCCACCGTGCGCCAGGCGCCGTCCGCAAAGACGCCGAGCCTGTCGAAGGCATGGGCCACGTAGATGGCATGCAGACGGGCGACGGCCGCCCCTTCCGCGTTGAGCGACGACCAGTCGTGCTCGGCCGCACGCAGGCGCGAGGCCTCCTGGAGACTGGCCACCATCTCACCCCAGCCGTCGTCTTCCCCCGCGCGCGCACCTGGCCGGGCGATGCGCCCACCGACGCGCGGAGCAACGGGGGCGACGACGCGCGGTCCCGCAGGACCAGCGGGCAGCTCAGCCTCCGTCTCCGCCACGCCGGCACGCCAGCGCAGAGCCGGTGCCGCTTCATCGCGCACGAAAGCTGCGTCCTCGCCGCCGGTCCTGGCGAACAGCGACAGCGTGCGGGCAAGCTCCAGTCCGCTATCACCGCCGACCTCCAGCCGCGCGCCGCTGGCGCCTCCGTGCTGACGCACCAGCGTTTCGCAGTATCGCGACAGCTCGCCCTCGTAGGCGCCTTCCAGAAGCAGGTCGGCATGGGCCTGCGACAGGACCCGGAGCGCCGGCAGGTCCGGCGCCGACAAGGCCAACCGCAAGGGCCCCCCGGTCTTGTGCCGTGCCGGCTTCAGCGGCTCCGGCAGGTCCTCCACGATCACGTGGCAATTGGTGCCGCCGATGCCGAAGGAGCTGACACCGGCAATCCGCGGTCCATCCGGCCAGGCCTGCAGCGTCTGCGGAACGATGAAGGGCGTCGCATCGATCTCCAGCGCCGGGTTCGGCTGGTGAAAATGCAAACAGGGAGCGATCAGGCCGGTGCGCACACTGAACGCCGCCTTGATCAGCGCACCGATCCCGGCGGCAGTGTCGAGATGGCCGGTATTCGCCTTCAGGGCGCCGAGCGCACAGGGGTGACGGCGCGGCGTGTCGCGGCCGAAGGCCTCGGCCAGCGCATTGAGCTCGATGGGATCTCCCAGCGGCGTGGCGGTCCCGTGCGTCTCCACCATGCCGATGCGGTCCGAGGTGACGCCGGCCAGCGCCATCGCCTCCTCGATCACCGCCTTCTGCCCGGCAAGCGAAGGCGCGGTGAAACCGGCCTTGTCGGTGCCGTCGTTGTTGACCGCCGATCCGCGAATGACGGCGAGAATACCGTCGCCGTCCTCCAGCGCCCGGCGTAGCGGCTTCAGCAGAACGACGCCGACACCGTTGCCGATGAAGGTGCCGGAGGCCTCCGCATCGAAGGGCCGACAGGTCCCGTCGGGCGAGAAGATCATGCCCGGCTGGTGGAAATAGCCGGCGGCCATCGGAAAGGTCAGCGCCGCCCCGCCGGCCAGCGCGAGATCGCATTCGCCGCTGCGCAGTTGTTCGCAGGCGACGTGGACGGCAACCAGCGAACTGGAGCACGCAGTCTGCACCGTCATCGCCGGTCCCGTCAGACCCAGCTTGTAGGCGGTGCGCGTCGCCAGATAGTCCTTGTCGTTGCCGATCAGCCGCTGAAAGGTCCGCGACTGGCCGGCCGACAGCACGTCCTCGGGCTGCGGCATCGAGAAGGTGCTCATGCGCGCGGCGCCGAAGACGCCGACCCGCATGCCGGCCACGCTCTCGGCCAGCCCCGCCATGTCCAGCGCCTCGCGCGAGCAGGCAAGGAACAGTCGCTGCTGCGGGTCGATGGTCGCGGCCTCCGCCGGCGAGTAGCCGAACAACCCGGTATCGAAATGCTCGGCCTCCTCGACAACGCTGGCGACGGGAACGAAGTCGTCCCGTTCCAGCAGCGCGGGATCCAGACCGGCGGCGGCGAGGTCCTGCGTGGTCATCCGGCGGGACAGTTCCTCGCCATCGGCAAGACGTCGCCAGAAGGTGAAGGGATCCGCCGCATCCATGAAGCGGCATCCCGCCCCGATGATCGCGACCGGTTCCACGTCCTGATAGATCTCGGTGAAGAGGCTCATGTCGAAAGCGCGCATGGGGCGTCCTGAATGAAGTGAAGGGATTTGACGGTTCACAGCTCGCGCACCCGGCGCCGACGCTCGGCATTGGCCCGGCCCGCCGCCCGGCGCGAGCCCGCACGGCCGGCCTCGCCGGCAAGAGCCGGCTCCGACGCTCCGAGGTGACCGGCGAGCGCCTGAATGCAAGGATGGGCGAACATGGCAACCACGGGGAAATTGCGCCCTATCGCCTTGCGCAGCTTCTGGTGCAGCCGCAGCAAGGTCAGCGAGGTGGCCCCCAGCTCGAAGAAGCTCGCCTCCCGATCCGGTGCGCCAATGCCCAGTTCCTGCGCCAGCAGATCGGTTATCAGGTCGGCAATCTCGCCGTCGACAGGCGCGTCGACTGCAACGGCCGGTTCTGCCTCCGGCTCTTCCTCGGCTGCGTGCTGCAAGGCATCGACAGCGACAGGATCGACGGCAGGCAACAAGGCGTGCCAGGCGCCCGGGTCGGCGGCGAGATCGGCCAGCATCCGGCAATAGGTGTTGAAGACGCCTTCGATCCACTCGGTATCGAACAGGCCCTCGACATGGTCCCAGTTGAAGGCGAGTTCGCCGTCGCGGTCGACGACCTGGTGGTCGATCCACACCTGCGGCGTCTGGGTGATGCCGCCGGTGAAGCGCCCCAGCCAGTCCGCCGTGCTGCCGTCGGACGCCGTGTTGTCGACACCGACGCCGCTGGTGAACACCACCGGAATGGCGAGGGCCTGCGCATCCGTGCCGCGCCTTGCAGCCTCGCGCATCACGCGCACCGCCGAAACGCGGGCATGCTCGAGGTCCTCCATCAGACGGTCCTGCAGGCGGCGCGCGGCAGCGGCGAAGTCCTCTCCCGCCTGCGCCTCGAACGGGACGAGCAGCAGCGAGGTGAAATCGCCGACCAGCAGGTCGATCTGCGGATGGATGGGGTCGCGGCGGAACAGCGTCAGGTTGAGGCTGAAGCGGTCACCGCCGCCGCCGCTGCGAAGGCTCGCCGCATAGGCGGAGAGAAGCGCCGCGTTGGGAGACAGGCCGGTTGCCGCCGCATTGGCACGGAAGGCTGCCCATTCGTCATGGGAGAGCATTCCGGCAAGACGTGCAAAGCGCGGCGGCGTCAACTCCTCGGGCTTGCGCTGCAGGGGCAGGCTCGGCGCCGGTGGCAAGTCCGGCAGGCGGGCAAACCAGTGCTCAAGGCTTGCCGCATGAGCGGGTGAGCTTTCCTCGCGCTCCCAGTGCAGCACCACATCACGGAAGGAGAGTTCCAGCGGCGGCAGGACGGTCGCGCGGTCGCGCGCAAGCGCTGCCCATTCGGACAGGATCATGACCATGCTGCGCCCGTCACAGACGAGATTGTCGAGGCTGACCAACAGCCTGACGCCGCCGCCATGCTTGGCCATCCGCACATCGAACAGCGGCCATTGTGCCGTGTCGTAGACCCGGTGGCTCATCTCCCGGCGCTGCCGCTCCAGCCAGTGCTCGAGTGCTGCCTCGTCACCTTCCGTCAGGTCCGCCGTCATGGCCGAGAAGACCGGAACCTGAGGCAGGATCCGCTGGTTGCCCTCCTCGTCGATCACCGCCCGCAACATGCCGTGCCGCTGCACCAGCCGGTTCCATGCCCAGCCCAGCGCCTCTGCGGACAGATCGCTCACCTCGATTTCCGCGAAGATGTGGGTCGACACGCCACCCAGCGGGAACACGGGCTGGCGGCCGATGAAATAGGCCTGCTGCACATCGGTCAGCGGGAACGGCTCGAACTGCGCATGCGGGTCGACGACGAGCGGCACCGGCGCATCGTCCGGCAGATCCGGCGCAGCAGCGCCGAACCCGTCGAGATGAGTGGCAAGCTCGGCAAGGTCCTCCATCGCGAAGATGGTGCGCAGCTTCACCTTCTGTCCGAAGACGGCGCGAATGCGTTCGGCCATCCGCACGGCGATCAGGCTGTCGCCGCCGGCTGCGAAGAAGTTCGCATCCCGCCCAACCTGATGTCCGAGAAGCTCGCTCCAGATCGCGGCAAGCCTGCGTTCGCTCTCGCTGCGTGGGGCGGCGAGCGCCTGTTGCCCGGGGGCGACCTCCCCCGGCAGCGGCAGACGCTTGCGGTCCACCTTGCCGTTGGCCGACAGCGGCAGCGCCGCCAGCGGCACAACCTGGCGCGGAACCATATAGGCCGGCAGCAACCCTTCGAGATAACGGATCACCCGTTCGGGGCGGAAGTGCACCGCCGGATCAGCGTTGCGGGCGACCAGAACGGCGAGATCGCCGTTCTCGGCAGGATCGAGAGCCGTCGCCGCGTCGAAGCCGACGTCCTCAAGGCACTGTGTCCAGGCCGGGGCGGCCATCAACGGTAGGCCGCTCCGCTTGCGTCCATCCGCCAACCCGGCGAAACCACGCTCGATCAAACCGGCAGTGAGGTCGATCATCGGCCCGTTGACGGTCAGTTCCACGGCCAAAAGGTGCCCCGCCGGTTTCAGCAGCGAGCGGACGACAGCCAGCACGGTGTCGACATCACGCGCCCGGTGCAGGGCGTTGAAGGCAAGCACGACATCGAAGCGGTTGGATTCGAGATCCACCGGCATGATGCCTTCGGGATCGAACACCACGGTCGCCACCTGGAGCCCGCCCGGCAGGTCGCGCGCAGCTTCGGTCAGCAGCAAGGGCGAAGGGTCGGCCAGCACGAGATCGACAAGCGTGTGCGCAGGCACCTCCCCCGCCGCCTCTACCAGTCCCGTCAGCCAGTCGCGAGCGGCAACGCCGGCACGCGCGCCGACCTCCAGAACGCGCAGGGGGCGACCGGCGGCCTTGGCCATGGCCGCGAGCGTTTCACCGATGCGGCGATGAGCATCGACCGCACAAGGATGCATCCGGGCCAGACGCTCGGGACTGAGGTCCGCCCCGTCCGCGTAAAAGAGTTCCAGCGGATCCATCTCGCCGCGCAGCACGGCTGCGAGTTCCGGCATCACTCCCTCGACGCGGGCAAGGAGACCGGAGGCAATTTCCACCTCGCCCGCCCGGTGCTCCAGGTCGCCCCAGGACGGCGGCAGCGCATGGGCCGCGAACCGCTCGCCCTCACGCCTCAGCACGCCTTGCCGCTCCAGATGCGCGAGCCAGCGCGGGAGCAGCGTCCGGAAGTCCGCCGCAAGTCCAAGCGCGGTCTCCGCGTCCTGCGTACCGAAGGACTTATCCCCCTCACCCAGCAGCCCCGCTTCGGTGAAGAGATCCACGAGCATGCGAGCCGCCAGCTCGGCCTGCCAGGCCGCATAGGCACCGGCACGGCTCTCCGGCAAGGCCGCGGAAGTGATCCCGCCCTCAATGTTGTTCCTAAGGGACGCGGCAATGGCTGCAGCCTCCGCCGGATCGGCGGCAAGGTCTTCGTGGAAGTCGGGATGGGTGCCTTCGAGCCGCAGCCAGGCAACCAGCCGTCGCCCGCGCTCCTGCGAGCCCACGACATCGACCACTGCGTCCCTTATCCCCGCATGACCGGCAAGCGCGGCCTCGATGTCCCCGAGTTCGATGCGATGACCAGCGATTTTCACCTGGGTATCGCGGCGGCCCAAGAACTCTATGATCCCGTCCGGCCAGTAGCGCGCCATATCCCCGGTCCGATAGAGCCGTTCCCCATCGGGATGGGTGATGAACGCCGCTTCGGTCCGCTCCCTGTCCCCCTCATAGCCGAGCGCAAGACCGACGCCCCCTATATGCAGGTCGCCGATCACCCAGTCGGGGCGGTCGCGCAGGCGCGTGTCGAGCACCCGGTAGCTCTGGTTGGACAGCGGTGTGCCGTACGGGATCGACGTCCAGCCGGGACGCACCTCCTCCACGTCGAACCAGTTGGACCAGATCGAGGCCTCGGTGGCTCCGCCCATGGCGATAAGCCGTGCGCCCGGCACCCGCTCGCGCAGGATCGCCGGCAGTTTCAGCGGCACCCAGTCGCCCGACAGAAGAACGAGGCGCAGGCTGGAAAGGTCGGCCTCCGTTTCGCCGAGCAGCAGGTCGCAGACCGCCGGGACGGAGTTCCACACGGTGACGCCGTGGCGGGCGATCAACTCCGTCCAGTGCGAGGGATCGTGCGTTCCCTCCGGGTCGGGCAGGACAAGCGCCGCCCCGGCCGCAAACGTACCGAAGAGATCGTAGACGGAGAGGTCGAAGCCGAGCGACGAGAAGCCGAAGATGCGGTCGTGTTCATCGACGCCGAAGCGGGCGTTGATATCGAGGACCGTGTTGGAGGCCCCGTGATGGTCGATCAGCACGCCCTTCGGCGTTCCGGTCGAGCCGGAGGTGTAGATGACATAGGCCTCGTCGGAGAGCGCACGCCCCGTCGCCGGATCCGCTTCCTCGAAGTCTGTGCAGGCCTCCTCGTCAGCGGGGATGAGTTTTCCGGAAAATTCCGGCAGTCCATCGATCAGCCGCGCCTGCGTCAGCCCAAGCCGAATACCGCTCGTCTCGACGATGCTGGCAAAGCGCTGCGAGGGCATCGCCGGATCGACGGGGACATACACGCCGCCCTGGGAGAGGATGGCGAGGCACGCGGCGGACTGCTCGGCCCCCTTTTCCATCAGCACCGCGACACGCTCGCCGTGACGGACGCCGGCCTGACGGAGCGCTCCGGCAAGGCGCCGGACCCAGCCGGCCAGTTCACCGTAGGAGTAGCTCCTTCCTCCGGAAGTCAGCGCCAAAGCTTGCGGCCTGGCCTGCGCGTTGCGGAAGAACGGCGCATCGAGCATATCGAGCGACAGCTCGCGTGCTGTCTCGTTGACGGCGCGACGCACCTTTCTCTGACCCTCGGGCCTGAGGTCGCCAACCGGCTCGCGCCATGCCGCCGCCTCGTCGGCAAGCTGCTCCAGCACCGCCCCATAGGCCGTGAACATCCCCTCGACGAGTCCCGCCGGGAACAGCCCGTCCACCACATCCCAATTGTAGACGAGCCCGCCATCCTGTTCGCCCGCCTGGTGATCGAGCCAGACCTGCGGCGTCTGCGTGATGCCGTGGACAAGTCGGCCGAGCACGTCTCCCTCGGATGTCCCCTTGGTGGGGTCCTGCATACCGAGCTGGCTGGTGAAAACCACGGGCGCCGCGAACTGCCGGCCGGAGCCACCCCGGTTCAACTCGCGCAGCACATCGACCGCGCTGAAGGTCCGATGTTCCAATGCCTCGAACATGCGTCCCTGCACCTCGCGCAGGCGCTCGCCGAGCGGCATGGCCGTGCCGAAGTCGAGCGGAAGCAGGGTCAGGCAGGTGAAGTCGCCGACCAGCCGGGACACGTCCTCGTGCAGGGAGAGGCGGTCGAAGATCGTCAGGTTGAGCGAGAAGCGCGCCTGATCGCTCCAGGCGGCGAGCACCTCACCGAAGACACCGACGAGAAGGCCGGCCGGGGTCACCCCGACCGCGCGGGCCTGCGCCTTCAGCGCCTCCCAGCGAGGCGCGTCGAGACCGGCCTGCAGCCGCGAGAAGTGAGGTGCACCAATATGATCCGGCGCCCGCGCCAAGGGAAGTTGCGGCCCTTGTGGCAGCTCGTCGAGCTGCGCCATCCAGTAGGCGCGGTCGATCTCCTGGCGCCGTTTGCGCTCCGCATCCGGGGCCGATTTGGCCAGAACATAGTCGCGGAAGGAGATGGTGAAGGGCGACAGGCCGGCGGCCTCGGCCGTGCCGGAAAGGTAGAGCGCCTGCCATTCATGCCAGAGGATCTGGCTGCTCATCGCATCATTGATAAGCATATCGATGGAAATGTGCAGGCGGTCGCGGCCGCCGGGCATACGCGTCAGGCGGATATCGAACATCGGCCAGGTCGAGGGGTCGAGCACCTGATGCGACAGGGTCTGGCGCATCTCCAGCAGATGATAGGCGATGCGGTCCGGATCCACATCGGAAAGATCTGTTACCTCAATGTGATAGCGTGGAACCTCGGCGAGGATGCGCTGATGGCCCGTGTCGTCCACGACCAGCCGCAGCGCGTCGTGGCGGGCGATCAGGAGGTTCCATGCCTCCTCCAGCCGGGCGATGTCGAAGGGGGTATCCGGCTCGGTTTCCAGATACGCGTGGCAGGCGATGCCCCCGAGGACATGTCGCGGATCGCGGCCGACCCAATAGGCGTATTGCAGTTCGGTAAGGGGGAACGGCTCGTGGCGGGCATTGGGATCGGCGAGGATCAGGCCCTGCCCGCTACCGCCCGGCGATTTGTCCCCGCCGCCTGAAGCCGGCTCCGCTTCGCCGGCGAGTTCGACCAGATGGGCGCGCAGCCGGCCGGGCGTTGCGTTCTCGAAGATCGCCCTCAAGGGGCAGGCAAGACCGAGATCGCGGGTGACGATCCGGGCGAGGTCCATCACCAGAATGGAATCGAGGCCGAGGCCGATGAGGTCCGCCTCATCGGTCAGAACCCCGGCATCGACCTTCAGCACCTCGCGCAGCGCCGCGTCGACGAAAGCGCCAACCGTCTGGCGACGCTCGTCTTCCGACAGGCGAGACCAGTCCGGATGCTCGCCCTCCACCGGCCCCGCAAGCACCGGCGCGACGCGCGCCAGCAGATCGCTGCGCCCGAAGGCGCGATAGAGCGGCGCGAAGGCCGGCCACTCCACGTCGACGGCGACAACATTGCCGCCAGGTCCCGTGACGAGCCGGTCCAGCGTGGCGATGCCACGCGCCGGCTCGAACTTGTGGATGCGAGCGCGGCGCAGCAGGTCGAGAAGGTTATCCTCCAGATCAGAAAGCCCGCCCTTGCCACCCCACGGCCCCCAGGCGATGGATAACCCCGGCAGACCACGGGCGCGACGCGAGCGTACGAGCGCGTCCTGATAGGCATTGGCGGCGCCATAGTGGATCTGCAGGCGCGATCCCCACACGCCGGAGATGGAGGAAAACAGCACGAAGACCGCAAGGTCGGTGCGGTGCTCCGTCAGGCGGTGGAGCACTGCCGAGCCCTGCATCTTGGAGCGCAGCACGGCCGAGAAATTCTCCTCCCCCAGCTCCTCCAGCGTGTCGAAGAGACCGATACCGGCACAATGGAAGACGCCGCGCAGCGGCACGTTCTGCGCATCGATACCAGCCAGGACGGTGGCCATCGCCGCCTCGTCGGCGACATCCGCCTCGACATGGCGAATGTCGACGCCGGCGAGCCGGAGCCGCTTATGGGCGGCGCGGGCCCTTGCTCCGGGCGCGCTGCGGGCAGTGACGACGATATGCCGGACGCCCTTTGCAGCCAGCCATTCGACCACATGCGCACCGGTCGCACCGGCTCCACCGCATACGAGATATGCCCCGTCGACCGGCAGGCTTGCGGCCTCCTCCGGAGCCGGAGCTTCCAATGCGGCTATGCGCGGCGAGAACCAGCCGTCGGCACGGGCCTGCAGCATGTCCTGCTCTTCGAAAACGGCCTCCAGCCGCGGCAGGAGTTCCGTGAACATCCTTGCAGGATCGCAGTCCGGAGCGATGTCGACGAGCAGGATCTGCAGGTCCGGACATTCGATCGAAAGCGAGCGTGCGGCACCCCAGAACGCGGCTTGAAATGGCTCATCCGTGCCGTTTTCGCCCTGCGCAGCCCTGGTTGGGAGAAGGATGCGAAATTTCTGCGAAAACGACTGCAAATTTTGAGAAAGCCGTATCAACTTCCATAAATTCGATACGCAGCTGACAGGATCGGCGCCCTCTCCTCCGACCTCGAACCCATCCAGCCAGACGATCAGCTGTTCGGGATTTCCGAGGAATTCGCCGTCGGAGGCGCAAGTGGCTATCTCCCGCCCCGATGCGGCCGCGCGAAGGACCCGGACAAGATCCGGCGACCCACCGACGGCAAGCAGCCGCGCGGCGGGGGCAGATGCGACGGCGGGAGCCGCCACGGGCAGCTCGACCTGCTCCCACTCGACCCGGTAAAGCGGTAGCACGCCGGAGCAGTCGCGACCGGGCGCCGGCAGGGCAGCCCGGGTCGGCTCGGAGGCGCCATAGTCGAGCCAGTAGGACTTGTGCACGAAGGGATAGAGCGGCAGCCGGGAGGGGTTGGCACTCGGGCCACGGAAGACGGCTGCACGGTTGGCGTCGACGCCGCGCCGGTAAAGCGCGGCAAGGCTGCGGCGCAACGTCAGGGCGCCGGCATCGTCCGGCGCGGCGCTCGCCAGGAACAGCGCGCCGGTCAGATCATGGTGCTGGGCCTCACGCTGCGACAGCATGGTAAGCACCGGCCGAGGGCCGATCTCAACGAAAGTGTCGAAACCGGCTTCGAAGGCGCACTCGAGCGCCTCGGCATAGCGAACGGTGCGGCGGGCCTGGGTGCCCCAGTAGTCGTCGGCGGGCGCCTGCTCCAGCTCCACCCCGGTGACGGTGGAGAAAACCCGAAGGCGCGGGTCGCCGGGAACGATATCCCCGGTCACCTCGGCAAAGGGGGCCAGCATCGGCTCCATCAGAGCCGAGTGAAAGGCGTGAGAGACATGCAGGCGACGAGCGCTGACGCCCCGCCCCTCCAGTATGGCGGCGAGCCGGTCCACCTTGTCCTCGCTGCCGGCAAGCACCGCATCGGCGGAAGAATTGACAGCGGCGAGCGACAGGCCGTGCTCTGCGGCCAGCGCTTCGGCCTCGTCCTGCGGCAGGCGCACGGCAAGCATCGCGCCGGCCTCCGGCAGCTCCTGCATCAACCGACCGCGACGGGTGATGATACGGGCCGCATCGTCGAGATCCAGCATGCCCGCATGAACGAAGGCAGCGAACTCGCCGATGGAATGGCCGATGACGGCAGCCGGCTCGATGCCGAAGGCGCGCCACAGGCGGGCCAGCGCGAACTGGACGGCGAACAGTGCCGGCTGGGCGAATTCCGTGCGCCGCAGTTCCTCTTCACCCGCACTGAAAACGAGATCGCGGGCGGACCGGCCGAGATGCGGCTGCAGGGCAGCGTCGGCGCGGTCGAAGGCCTCGCGGAAGACCGGCTCGCTGTCGTAGAGCTCCCGGCACATGGTCGGATATTGCGCGCCCTGCCCGGTGAACAGGAAGGCGATGCGGGCAGGCGCGGCAGAGCGATCCTCGCAGACCGCACGTTCCAGCTCGGCAACGAGCCCAGTGGCATCGGCAGCCGCGACCGCGACGCGGTGGCCGGCCTCGTGATCGCGGCGGTGAGCGGCCGCATTGACCAGCGCGCGGGCGTCGATGCCCGGCTCCGACAGGCGCGCCGCCCAAGCACGGCACAGCTCTCCGGCGGCCTCGCGGCTACGGGCAGAGAAGGCAAGGAGCAGCGGCGGCTGCGGACCATCCACCGCGGAACCGGCCTCGGCGACCTGTCCGCTTGCCCGATCCGGCTCCTGTTCTGGCGCCTGTTCCAGCAGGATATGGCCGATGGTGCCGGCAAAACCGAAGGAGGTGACGCCCGCACGCCGAGCGCCCCCCCGGCGCGGCCAGTCGGTGGCGTGATCGGGCACCACGGCCGGGATGTCGCCCAGGCCAATCTCCGGATTGATCTCATTCAGATGGAGATGCGGCGGCACCTGTCCCGCTTCCACCGCGAGCACCGCCTTGATCAGGCCGGCGATGCCGGCGCCGGCTTCCAGGTGGCCGATATTGGTCTTCACCGAGCCGAGATAGAGCGGGTCGTCCGCAGGCCGGCCAGCGAAGACGTCGCGCACGGCGCGATACTCGATGGGGTCGCCCAGCCGGGTGCCGGTGCCGTGCAGCTCCAGGTAGTCGATATCGCCCGGCGTCAGGCCGGCGCGCGTCAGGGCGGAGTCGATCATCCGGCGCTGTGCGGCGGCGTTGGGTGCCGACAGGCCGGCGCTGGCACCATCCTGCGCCAGGACGCTCTCAAGAATGACGGCACGGACCGGATCGCCGTCGCGCAGCGCATCGGACAGGCGCTTGAGCACCAGCACGCCGAGCCCCTCGCCGCGCACATAGCCGTCCGCCGAGGTATCGAAGGTCTTGCATCGACCGTCGGCGGCCAGCATGCCGGCGCGCGCCAGCACCAGGTCGATCTCGGTCAGCATCTGCAGCTTCACGCCGCCGGCCAGCGCCACCCCGCATTCGCCGAGGCGCAGCGCCTGGCAGGCGCTGTGAACGGCCGCGTGCGAGGCGGAGCAGGCCGTGTCGACCGCAAGGCTCGGCCCGTGCCAGTCGAAGAAGAAGGAGAGCCGGCCAGCGGCGGCGGCAAAGGCGGTGCCGGTGCCGTAATAGGGATCGAGATGGGAGCGGTCGCCGGTCGCGAAGGGAATGTGGCCGTAGTCGCCGGTGCCGATGCCGATGAAGACGCCGGTATCCGTGCCGGCAAGGCTGGAAGGCGGAATCCCGGCATCCTCCAGCGCGTGCCATGCGGCCTCCATCAGCAGGCGCTGCTGCGGATCGGTGTTGATCGCCTCACGTGCGCCCATGCCGAAGAAGGCGGCATCGAAACCGTCGACGCGCGTGAGGCAGGCGCCGAAGCCGGGGATCTCAGGTTCCGGCGCGAAGCGCACTGGGCTCAGCGGACGCACCGCATCGCCGCCCTCCATGAGGAAGGACCAGAAGCGGGCAGGATCGTCGAAGTCCTCGTCGCCCCCTGGAAACAGGCAGGAAAGTCCGACGATCGCCAGCGGCTCGGCGCGCGGCCTGTCTGCATCGGTGGCGGAAGCGGCGACAGGACCGCTGCCGCCCGCCTCGCTCTCCGCCGGACCCGAGCGGGCCAGCCAGTCGGCCAGGGCTGCGACCGTCGGGTGATCGAAGATCAGGCCTTCCGGCAATCGCCGGCCGAGCCGGGCCTCGAGGGCAGCGATAGCCTGCGTCGCGGCAAGGGAATCGAAACCGAGTGCAAAGAGGCTGGCCTGCGGGTCGATGGAGCGGGAAGAGCCGAGGCCGAGCGCCGCAGCGGCGATCTCCGCCACCAGCGCGCGGTGGTCGGCGCCCGCTGCCGCTGGCTGCGGGGCCGGCTCGGCGGCGGGCTCCCGGACCGCCGGCACGAGTTCTCCGGCAAGATAGGCGCGGCGCATTTCCGCCCGCCGGACCTTGCCGCTGGTGGTGCGCTTCAATGTGCCCTTGCGGATGAGCGCGACATCGACGAGTGCGAGGCCGTGCTCGCGGGCGATCACCTCTCGAATGGCGCTTTCGACCTCTCCGGCGTCGAGGGCGCTGTCGCGACGCACCTCCTGCACCAGCACGACGGCCTCGCTCCCGCGCTCGTCCTGGATGGTGAAGGCCGCCGCCGCTCCGCCGACGATGGCCGGATGCGCGCCGACGAGGCTCGCTTCCAGGTCGTTGGGATAGTGGCACTGGCCGCGTAGGATCATCATGTCCTTCAAGCGGCCGGTCACATAGAGATGGCCGTCCTGCAGGAAGCCTAGATCGCCGGTGCGCAGGAACTGGCTCCCCCGCACAACCTCCGCCACGTCGCCGACGGGAACGGCGCGGAAGGTCGCCGCGCTCGCCGCCTCGTTGCCCCAATAGCCCCAGGCGATCTCGTCGCCGCCGACCCAGATCTCGCCGACCTGCCCCTCGGGCAAGGTCTGGAGCGTTTGCGGGTCGACGATCCGCACATCCTGGCCGTCGGTCTCCGCACCGTTGGAGACATAGGTGCGCGACCCGGACGCGCTTTCGGAAACCGGAACAGCCCGCCCCTCCTCCAGGGCGACGGCATCGACGGCAAGCAGGCGCGGGCCGTCGGGCTCAAGCCCGGTGGTCACCAGCAGCGTCGCCTCGGCGAGCCCGTAGGCCGGGCGGATCGCCGCCGGCCTCAGCCCATGGGGAGCAAATGTCTCGCAAAAGGCCGCCACCTGTCGCAGCAGCACCGGCTCGGCAGCGGGAATGAAGCTCTCCACCCGGTCGAGGTCGAGGCTTGCGCAGCGCGCGGCATCGTAGTTCTCGACGCAGGCATCCATGGCGAAGGCCGGGCACGGCATCATGCCGGCGCCTTCCGTGGAGGCGACTTCCAGCCAGGACAGCGGATCGGCGACGAAAGAGGTCGGCGACAGGATGATCGCCTTGCCGCCCGCCACCAACGGCGCGAACACGCCCATGATCAGGCCCATGTCATGATAGAGCGGGAGCCAGCTGACGACCACCGGCTGCTCCTTCGGTGCCAGCAGGCGGGAGATGAAACGTAGGTTGCGCATCAAGGGCGCATGGCCGTTGACCACCCCCTTGGGCTCTCCTGTCGAGCCAGAGGTGTATTGCAGGAAGGCTGTGTCGGTGCCGCGAAGGGGCGCGCCCTCCCAGGGGCACCGGTCACACGGCGGATCAAGGATCAGGACCCTGGCGCCAGCCTCCTGTGCGAAGGCCTCCAGATCGGCCTGCGACTGGCGGCGGATCTCCTCGGTCGTGACGATGAAGCAGGGGGTGCAGTCGGCCGCGATGGGGCCGACCTTGCCGAGCACGCGGCGGACTCTCGAGGGGCCGGGCAGGTTGACCGGAACGCCGATGAAGCCGGCCTGCATGCACCCTAGCAGGGCGACCACATAGTCGATGCCCGACGGCAGCAGGATCAGCACCCGGTCGCCGCGGCTGCCCTTTGCCGAAAGACGCTCGGCCAACGCGCGGGCGCTCGCCGAGAGCTGCGCATAGGTGAGCGTGACGGGCTCGGCGCCGGCACAGGCGCGGTAGTCGAGGGCGATCTGCGCCCCGCGCTCTCCGGCCCAGTGGTCGACGGCATCGACCAGCGTTTCGACGGCAGGAATCTGAGACGAGACAACGGACATGCAGGAACTCCAGCTAACCTGCGCAGTGCGATAACCCGCTGTTTCCTCGAAGCTTACGCGGAAAATCGAGGACAAAGCGGGGTTCGGGGGAGCGCGATTAAATATTGACTTTTTCAGTCAAGAATTAGAGATCATCGGTGTGCCTGCCACCCCGATACGGGCCGCCAAGGCCCCAATCGGATACTTATTTTCGCGTGCACTCGTCGCCCTAGGCACTTTTCTAGTGCACAGCCCCGGGGAGAGGTTCAATGGCTCTGAACATCGAAGAGCGCCCTTTGAGCCAGGCTGCCAGCGAGCTCGATCTCGCCACACGGCAGCCAAGCCACAATGGCCTGACGGAAACCGCGGTCGACGGAGAGTTCCGCCGCTTCGGCATCCGCTTCGGGCTGGAACTGTCCGTCTATGACTTGCAGTTGCAGGACAGGGTCCGCCGCACGGCCAACATGGCGCCGGGCCTGACCATCGTGATCCTGCAGCACGCGACCGGCAGCAGCATTCTGAAGGCACTGGACGGCGATCCCCGCCCGGTGCGGCTGGATTACGATCCGCGCTCGGCACTGATGGTCTTCTCCAGGACACCGATCTGCGGGATCTACGACGTGCCGGCGGACACACGGTTCCGCGGCATCGAGATCCGGGTCAGTGAAGCGTTCCTGCGGCGGCTCGACGCCATGGCACTGTTCGAGCAGGCGCTCGGCGGACATCCGCTAACCGTCGCAGCCACCGGCTCGTTCTGGATCGGGCGATTTCCGGCGACAGAGATGATCGACGCGCTGGCCGCCGGGCTGGTCGCCAGCGGGCTCGACCGCGGCTGCGAGGACCTGGCCATCGAGGCGCGCTGTCTCGACCTGCTCACCGCGGCGATCTCGATGATGCGCGAGCCGCTGTTCTGCCAGAAGACCAAGATCCTGCGCGACTCGCGCAAGCTCAACGAGGCGAAGAACACGCTCCTGCGCCAGCTCGATCGCAGCTGGACGATCCACGACCTCGCTACCTGCGTCGGTCTTAGCGAGAAGCGGCTGAAGGACGGCTTCCGCCAGCAGTTCGGCCTGCCGGTCTACAGCTTCCTGCAGAAGTCGCGGATGGAGGAGGCGCGCATGCTGCTGGCGCGCGACGGAGCGACGGTGACCGAGACGGCGCTGGCGGTCGGCTATGCAAACCCCAGTCGCTTCTCGCAGCTGTTCCTGCGCGAATACGGCATGACGCCCTCCGACTTCGTCCGCGGCAAACGGTTGGAAGCATTCGGCTCATAGAAGCGGTGACCGGTGTCAAGCCCGCTCGGCAACGCGACGGACCGCCGCGGCGATGGGCGGCACCTCCGAACTGTGTGGATCATTGATGGTTTCAGCCGGGAATGCCTGGTAGCTGTCTGAGCAGACCCGGGTTTTCTAGACGCCCTCAGTTCTCGTCGCCGGCTGCCTTTCGTACTCGACGGGCGACGGCATCCCGTTCCTGATGTGCCTGCGCTTCGGGTTGCAGGACATATCTGCGCCTTCGCGCCTCAGCAGCAGGTGCAGGCGACGACAGCCGAACCGCCGCCGTCCCGACGACAGCTCCCGCACGCGCTGCCGCAGGCCGGCATCGTTCAGCCTGCTCGACTGGCAACGTAAGACGTGCGGCGCAATGCCAACCAGGGCACAGGCGCAGCGCTGCGAATAGTCCTTCATCTCGATCGCCCAACTCACGGCTTTCCTCCTTGAATCGGGCGTCAGAAGTTTTTTGTCAGCATCTCCCGGAGTATCGAGACATCCATCATCTGCCCCGCCAGAAGCTTCTTCTGCTTCGCTTTCTCTTCCTCAAGCGCCTTCAGCCCCTTGGCGTCTGACACGTCCATTCCGCCATACGTCTTGCCCCAGGTGTAAAAAGTCGCATCTGAAATGCCGTGCCTCCGACACAACACCTCAGGCGACATCTCAGGGAGACACGTCAGACCTACACTATGAAATCGAGCTGCACGGCCCGCATTAACCTCAAGATTGTTCTTTTTTTGTTCCAACAAAAAATCTGCTATATAGTATACGTTATCGAATCCGGAACGATATGTAGAAGGAGCCTATCGGATGGTTGATCGGCGAGTTACAGCCTCGGGCAAGGACGACGACGGCGACATCACCAAGCTCTGCAACAGCAGCGAGTACTGGTCCCCGCGGCCTAAGGCAGACGCAATCCGCGATATCGAGAACAAGACGCACAGCTACTATGTGGACCAGACCGGGCACCGCACGGATGTTCATGTCGTCAATGAGGGCGGCAAGAAGTACCTTCGGACGACCGCGGACAAGACCTCGAAGAACAACCTCGACAACCTGCCGAACTGCTAAGTGCGAGCGGCGGACCGCTAGACAGGAGAATTGGCCCCCGGCAAAGGGGAAATCCGGCGGCCATTGTCGTAACGCAGCCAGCGATCGCTACATGACGAGCGCACACGGCAAGCGCAACCCGAATACGACCGTGCTCGAGAAGACCGGTAGTGAGTTCGACCGGCTCAGCGCATAGCGCCAAGAGCTGGCGCTTTGTGAGTGACGCGACGGCCGAGGAAGCCTGAGCTTCCTGTCTACCTCAAAGGGCAGACGATTGCAGTTGGCACAGCATAACAAGCGTTGCCGCTGAGTGCGCCAAATTTGTGCCAAAACGCAAGAAAGCCCCGACCTTGCGGCGCGGGGCTTTCTTGTTTTCTCTGTAATTTCTGCGTCATATTTGGTTGCGGGGGTAGGATTTGAACCTACGACCTTCAGGTTATGAGCCTGACGAGCTACCGGGCTGCTCCACCCCGCGTCAAGGTGGCATTTTCATCGTAGAGAGTTGATTTGTTTTTATCTGTGTTATGCGGGCCTGGCGGCGACCTACTCTCCCACGTCTTGAGACGGAGTACCATTGGCGCTGGGGCGTTTCACTTCCGAGTTCGGGATGGGATCGGGTGTTTGGGTCCCCGCAATGGCCACCAGGCCGGCGTAACACAGATTGTTTTCGTGATTGGTCTTGTATTTCTCCCTGTTTGGGAGGGATGGGCATTGATTAATGAGAGTGATCAAGCCGATCGAGCTATTAGTACCGGTAAGCTTCATGCGTTGCCGCACTTCCACACCCGGCCTATCGACGTGGTGGTCTTCCACGGCTCTGATAGGGAGAACTGGTTTCGAGGCCGGTTTCCCGCTTAGATGCCTTCAGCGGTTATCCGTTCCGCACATAGCTACCCTGCTATGCCGCTGGCGCGACAACAGGTCCACCAGAGGTGCGTCCATCCCGGTCCTCTCGTACTAGGGACAGATCCTCTCAATTCTCCTACACCCACGGCAGATAGGGACCGAACTGTCTCGCGACGTTCTGAACCCAGCTCACGTACCACTTTAATCGGCGAACAGCCGAACCCTTGGGACCTGCTCCAGCCCCAGGATGTGATGAGCCGACATCGAGGTGCCAAACGATTCCGTCGATATGGACTCTTGGGAATCATCAGCCTGTTATCCCCGGCGTACCTTTTATCCGTTGAGCGATGGCCCTTCCACGAGGGACCACCGGATCACTATGACCGACTTTCGTCTCTGCTCGACTTGTCAGTCTCGCAGTCAGGCGGGCTTATGCCATTGCACTCGACGAACGATTTCCGACCGTTCTGAGCCCACCATCGCGCGCCTCCGTTACCATTTGGGAGGCGACCGCCCCAGTCAAACTACCCGCCACACACTGTCCCGGACGTTG